>CAWIIP010000001.1:0-576174 GCA_963836235.1 uncultured Pseudomonadota bacterium
CAAGAGGAGTGGAGAAAAATTCGCGGGAAGGAAATAGGGATGATTTTCCAAGAACCCTTTACTTCCCTAAATCCGGTCATTGCGGTAGGGAAAGCAATTGTCGGAGACCTTAAAAGTTCACTTGGGGTTTACGAACGTGGAAATTCACAATAAGGTTACCGCCTTATTAACCGAAGTGGGATTGCCCGATCCGGAAAGGATTATGCGCAATATCCCCACCAGCTATCAGGCGGCATGTGCCAGCGAATCATGATCGCTATGGCTCTTGCTTGCGGTCCCTCTCTTCTTATCGCGGATGAGCCAACAACGGCCTTGGATATTACAGTCCAAACACAGGTTTTGGAGCTTTTGTTCAGAATGACGGAGCAGTATCGTTTAGCGGTTTTATTTATTACTCATGATCTTCGAATTGTCAGGGATCACGCCGACCGGGTAGCGATTTTGTATTTAGGACAGGTAGTGGAAGAAGGAACGCCTAGCGAGTTATTTGGTCATCCTCAACATCCTTACACGGAGGGGTTGTTGGCCTCCTTGCCGGAATTTTCACAGAAGGGGAATGAGCTTTTTAGTATTCGCGGGATAGTGCCGTCTCCTTTTGAAGTTATTACCGGTTGCGCTTTTGCCGATAGATGTCCAAAGGCGGATACGAAATGTTTTATGGAAAAACCTCTGCTTAGTGAACCAGTCAAAGGACATCACGTTCGATGCTTTTATCCGTCCAAAAGATAACCAAGTATTTTCCGATCCAACGCGGATTGTTGGGAAAGCCCATGGCTTATGTGAAGGCGGTAGATGAGATCTCATTTGAACTGGAAGTAGGCCAAATTGTCGGCGTGGTGGGAGAATCAGGTTGCGGGAAAAGCACCCTGGGTCGGTGCGTTGCGGGTCTCCATGAACCGACTAAAGGGCGTGTTCTATGGCATGGCATTGATAGAAAGGAAATGAAGGCCAAGGAAAAACGTGGATTTCAAAGAAAGTTTCAAATGGTCTTTCAAAATCCGTTCGCTTCTTTGAACCCGCGACAAAAAATCAAAGATATTCTGTTGGAACCATTGGAAGTACATGGCCTAATGAAGTTGTCCGAAAGGCCCGGCTTTGTTGAAGAATTGTTGGAGAAGGTAGGCTTGTCAGAACAAGACCTAAAAAAATATCCTCATGAATTTTCCGGAGGACAACGGCAAAGAATAGGTTTGGCCCGTGCCGTGGCCTGCAAACCTGATTTGATCGTTTTAGACGAACCCGTATCATCCCTGGATGTGTCAGTCCAGGCGTCCATCTTGAATTTACTATCTCGATTGAATAGCGAAATGAAAATTAGCTATTTGTTTATTTCGCACGACTTGCAAGTAGTCGGCTATCTTAGCCAACGGGTCCTAGTAATGTATTTGGGGAAAGTAGTAGAGGCGGGTGAAACAAATAAGGTGCTTGAGAGTCCCCGTCACCCCTACACGAAGACATTACTGGCGGCAACTGCAGGTAAAAGGATCGAAATCGTTGGGGAACCACCTAATCCCGCGAATATTCCTTCTGGTTGTTCTTTTCACCCTCGGTGTCCCTATGTTGAAGGCCGTTGTAGGAGTGAAAAACAAGCCATAACTGACCATGAAAATACATGGAAAGTGGCTTGTTGGAAATGGGATCGGCTTTGAAGAATTTTTGTTTGAAAGGTATTTGAGAAAAGGGCCGGTTTTTAAGGTATAATTTATTTGTAACGAATAAAGACCTGCCCGTCTTCAGCGGATGATCCCAAACATTAAAAACTCAAAATTTTCGAAATTTATTAATTAAATTACGAGGTGAGCATGAAAACCTTAATTGTGAATCCACCAACCTGTACTGGAATGAAATATATCCGGGAGGGTCGTTGTGAACAAAGATTGAATTCCTTTCAGTATGTAATGGTGCCTATCTCTTTGCCCATGATTGCTGGGGCTTTGGAAGTCATGAAACATGAAGTGAAGGTTTTGGATTGTATTGCCAATGACATAGATGTCGAAGGTCTTAAAAAAGCTGTTCAGGAATTTAATCCCGCCTTCGTTCTATTTAATATGTCAACTGCTACTTCCTCAAGCGATCTCCAAGTGATTGATGTGATTCGACAGGTAAGCAAAGCGCATTTTACTGTTATAGGGAATCACGCTACTTCTTTGCCTGAGGAGGTGTTGAAGGCTTGCTCTCTGGACTCGGTCATTCGGCGGGAACCGGAATTAACGGCCCAAGATTTGGTGGATGCGATTGAAAAGGGTAGGGATCTTATAAAGGTTTTGGGCATTTCCTATAAAAGAGCTGATGGAACCATTGTACATAATGAAGATAGACCTTTTAATGAAAACTTGGACGATCTACCCTTTGCAGCAAGGCATTTGATGGATAATGCAAAATACACTCTTCCTGTCATTAATGAACCTTATACGCTGATTATTACCAGCCGTGGGTGCCCTTATTCTTGCATTTATTGTACGGCTCATCAGTATTACGGAAAAAAGCTTCGCCTCCGAAGCGCGGAAAATGTTGTGGATGAAATGCAGGAATGTCTGGAAAAGCATTCGATCCGTAATTTCACCATGTGGTCTGATACATTCAATCAGAACAAAAAATTCGTGATGGAAGTTTGCGCCGAACTAAAAAAACGAGGCTTGGATAAAAAAATCCGCTGGATGGCCAATAGCCGGGTTGATCATGTAGATAAGGAAGTGTTGCGTGAAATGAGATCTTCCGGTTGCATTGGCGTTTCTTACGGTGTCGAATCAGGAGTAGATGAAATACTTGAAAATATGAAGAAGGGTGCGACGGCTGAACAAGCGAGGGTAGCTGTGAAATTAACAAAAGAAGCTGGAATTGAAGTTTTGACCCATATTATTTTTGGCCTTCCGGGGGACACGCCCGAAACCATTAATCAAACAATCCGGTATGTAAAAGAAATGGATCCGGATTACGCCCAATTTTATTGCGCCATTCCTTTCCCGAAAACGGAACTAGAAGAAATGGGCAAGAAAAACGGCTGGATAACAACCGAAGATTATGCAAAATATGAGCTGAATCACCCAATTTTAAACCTTCCGACCTTGTCCATGGAACAATTGCAAGAAGCCCGGAACAGGGCTTATAGGGAGTTTTATTTGCGCCCCAGCTATATTTTCAAAACGATTACGAAAGATCAAAGAGTTTGAAGGATTTGGTCACCAATTATCGTCAGGCTAAAGATTTTATTTCGAGCTGGATATCACAATCTTCGACTGAAAAAACACCCGATTTCAAGGGTTTCCCAGATACCGGTGGCCCAGACCTCTGCAACCCCATTAGGCCATAAAATTTAGTTAAATTAAATACTTAATTATTTGTTGACAGTGATTGGGGGTTTTAGTATAAATACACCCCCGGGCCACTAAGGCTTGTGGCCTGCTTCCCATGTTGGAAGAGATGTTCTTTGAAGTGATAAATCCAACTAACAATCGGATGAAAAGTCTATTCTCGATTGCGCTGCTTATCGCAGCGGTGAGTTTTGTTGTCTCTACTCACCCCTGGGGTAAGCATCGAATGGATGCTTGTCGTTATTGGTCTTTGAAAACTAAATAGTGCATACGAAACAAGTTTGGGTGCTTGTCAAAAGTAGTTTGAGTTGTTAGAGCCTCAAAGTCTTCTTATGGAGAGTTTGATTCTGGCTCAGGACAAACGTTGGCGGTGCGTCTTAGACATGCAAGTCGAGCGTGAAAGCCCGCAAGGGTGAGTAAAGCGGCGAACGGGTGAGTAATACTTGGGTAACGTCCCTCCTAGATTGGGATAACGCGCCGAAAGGCGTGCTAATACCGGATATGACCACGACCCTTCCGGGGGTTGAGGTAAAAGATGGCGCAAGCTATCACTGGGAGATCGGCTCAAGCACCATTAGCTAGTTGGCGGGGTAACGGCCCACCAAGGCTACGATGGTTAGCCGGCCTGAGAGGGTGATCGGCCACACTGGGACTGAGATACGGCCCAGACTCCTACGGGAGGCAGCAGTTTGGAATATTCCACAATGGGCGAAAGCCTGATGGAGCGACACCGCGTGAAGGATGAAGGTCTTCGGATTGTAAACTTCTTTAGACCTAGATGAAGATTGCAGGGTAAATAATCCTGCAATTTGACAGTATAGGTAGAATAAGCCACGGCTAACTCTGTGCCAGCAGCCGCGGTAATACAGAGGTGGCAAACGTTGTCCGGATTTATTGGGTGTAAAGGGCATGTAGGTGGTCTTATAAGTCAAAGGTGAAATGGCCCGGCTCAACCAGGTCATTGCCTTTGAAACTGCAGGACTTGAGTACGGAAGAGGAAAGCGGAATTCCCAGTGTAGCGGTGAAATGCGTAGATATTGGGAGGAACACCGGTGGCGAAGGCGGCTTTCTGGTCCGAAACTGACACTGAGATGCGAAAGCCAGGGGAGCAAACGGGATTAGATACCCCGGTAGTCCTGGCCGTAAACGATGAGTACTAGGTGTTAGAGGTATCCACTCCTCTAGTGCCGCAGCTAACGCATTAAGTACTCCACCTGGGGACTACGACCGCAAGGTTGAAACTCAAAGAAATTGACGGGGGCCCGCACAAGCAGTGGAGCATGTGGTTCAATTCGACGCAACGCGAAGAACCTTACCTGGGTTTGACATCCTCTGACCGCCTATGAAAGTAGGTTTCCCCGCAAGGGGCAGAGAGACAGGTGCTGCATGGCTGTCGTCAGCTCGTGTCGTGAGATGTTGGGTTAAGTCCCGCAACGAGCGCAACCCCTATTTTTAGTTGCCATCGGGTTAAGCTGGGCACTCTAGAGAGACCGCCGGTGACAAACCGGAGGAAGGTGGGGATGACGTCAAGTCCTCATGGCCTTTATATCCAGGGCTACACACGTGCTACAATGGCGGATACAAAGGGTTGCGAACCCGCGAGGGGGAGCCAATCCCAAAAAGCCGACCCCAGTTCAGATTGGAGTCTGCAACTCGACTCCATGAAGCCGGAATTGCTAGTAATCGCGGATCAGCACGCCGCGGTGAATACGTTCCCGGGCCTTGTACACACCGCCCGTCAAGTCACGAAAGTCAATTGCACCAGAAGCGATTGCGCTAACCCGCAAGGGAGGCAGATTGCGAAGGTATGATTGGTGATTGGGACTAAGTCGTAACAAGGTAGCCGTATCGGAAGGTGCGGCTGGATCACCTCCTTTCTATGGAGACCATGGATAGAGTAACCCTTTTTGAAGGGCTAGCTCTTATCCGTAACTCCAAGTGGATACCTAAACGAGTTATGCGCTATTTAGTTTTGAAGGGCCAATTCGATTTGGTTCTTTCAACAATTTGATGTTGTGTTTTTGGGTTAAAGTCGTGGCCTCCGCCAAACTGGATTGGGCCTATAGCTCAGTTGGTTAGAGCGCGCCCCTGATAAGGGCGAGGTGACTGGTTCGACTCCAGTTAGGCCCACCATCTTTAGGTGTGGGCTGACTGAGATGTTGGGCGGGGGGATGTAGCTCAGTTGGGAGAGCACCTGCTTTGCAAGCAGGGGGTCACCGGTTCGATCCCGGTCATCTCCACCAATTTGGGTAAGGGTGATCGACGAAAATAAAAGCTGCATGAATCTTTTGAGATTCGAAGGATTCGTGAAGCTTTTTCTGTCGTAAGACGGAAGCTTCTTCCGACCGAATTGGCGGATCCGACCCTTCGGGGGCGGGGTTGTTCTTTGACAAACGATAGAAATACTACTATTAAGCTGAACCGAGTGCATTAGTAAGATTCTTATGCGGTGGCGAAGAAGCATGTGATCAAGCTACTAAGAGCGTATGAAGGATGCCTTGGCGTCAGATGGCGATGAAGGACGTGACAGCCTGCGAAAAGTTCCGTGGAGCCGGCAATAGGCATTGAAACGGAAATGTCCGAATCGGGAAACCGTATGGGGCAAACCCCCATAACTCCCGCCTGAATTCATAGGGCGGGGTGAGCCGACCTGGAGAAGTGAAACATCTCAGTATCCAGAGGAAAAGAAATCGAACAGATTCCCCCAGTAGTGGCGAGCGAAAGGGGAACAGCTCAAACCTTGTGCGTGTAAGCCTGTAGGCGTTGCACATGAGGGGTTGTAGGGCTTGCTTGGCCGCGTTACAGAGCGGTCGTGGAGTTACAAAGGAGACGGATAGCCGAAGGGCCTGGGACGGTCCGACACAGAGGGTGAAATCCCCGTAGGCGAAATTTGCTCTCTCTCCATGCAAGTACCTGAGTACCACGAGACACGTGAAACCTTGTGGGAATCCGGGCAGACCACTGTCCAAAGCTAAATACAAGCTGACGACCGATAGTGAAACAGTACCGTGAGGGAAAGGTGAAAAGCACCCCGGAAGGGGAGTGAAATAGTACCTGAAATCATACGCTTACAATCAGTGGAAGCACTATTTTAGGAGGTTGCCAGCTTACGGGTTGGCGGCGCCTATCAGTGTAACCGCGTGCCTTTTGCATAATGATCCGGAGAGTTATTGAGTGATGCGAGGTTAAGCCCCGTTTGAGGGGTGGAGCCGTAGCGAAAGCGAGTCTTAAAAGGGCGATTCAGTATCACTTATTAGACCCGAAGCGGGATGATCTAGCCATGACCAGGGTGAAGCCTTGTTAACACGAGGTGGAGGCCCGAACCGATGTATGTTGAAAAATGCTCGGATGAGTTGTGGATAGGGGTGAAAAGCCAATCGAATTCCGTGATAGCTGGTTCTCCTCGAAATATCTTTAGGGATAGCCTCGGGAAGTAGTTAGCGGTGGTAGAGCACTGATTGGGCTAGGGGCCTTAACAGGTTACCAAATCCTTTCAAACTCCGAATGCCGTCAATGTAATCCCGGGAGTCAGTCTGTCAGCGCTAAGGTTGACGGTCGAAAGGGAATCAACCCAGCCCATCAGCTAAGGTCCCCAAGTACATGCTAAGTGGTAAAGGATGTGGAGTCGCATAAACAACCAGGATGTTGGCTTAGAAGCAGCCATCATTTAAAGAGTGCGTAACAGCTCACTGTTCGAGCGATTCTGCGCCGACAATTTAACGGGGCTCAAGCATGTCACCGAAGCTGTGGATTTGCACCTTCTTCGGAGGGTGCATCTGGTAGAGGAGCGTTCTGTTGTAGGATGAAGGTCGACCGTAAGGACGACTGGACGAAACAGAAGTGATCATTCCGGATTAAGTAGCGTAAAAGCGTGTGAAAAACATGCTCGCCGTAAATCTAAGGTTTCCTCGAGCAAGGGTAATCCGCTCAGGGTAAGTCGGTTCCTAAGTCGAGGCTGAAAAGCGTAGATAATGGACATCAGGTTAAAATTCCTGAACCACCAAAAGGCGTTATCACCAATGGGGAGACGCAGAAGGATAGGAGAACCCGGCCGCTGGTCGAGCCGGGAGGGGTTTATGAGGTGGGCTCGTAGGCAAATCCGCGGGCCATATACACCAAGGGACTACTCGAGCCGCAAGGCGAAGTCTTTGACTCCACGCTGCCAAGAAAATCCTCTAGGGAGTCCTAGGTGACCGTACCGCAAACCGACTCAGGTAGATGAGGAGAGAATCCTAAGGCGCTCGAGTTATGTGTTGCCAAGGAACTCGGCCAATTACTCTCGTAACTTCGGGAAAAGAGGGGCCCCTTTGACGTGTAGGGCTTGCGCCTGAAGCGTCGAAGGGGCCGCAGAGAAATGGCTCAGGCGACTGTTTAACAAAAACACAGCACTCTGCAAAGCCGTAAGGCGACGTATAGGGTGTGACTCCTGCCCGGTGCTGGAAGGTTAAGGGGATGGGTTAGCGCAAGCGAAGCTCAGAACCGAAGCCCCAGTAAACGGCGGCCGTAACTATAACGGTCCTAAGGTAGCGAAATTCCTTGTCGGGTAAGTTCCGACCTGCACGAATGGCGTAACGATCTTGGGCACTGTCTCGGCAACATGCTCGGCGAAATAGTAGTTCGAGTGAAGATGCTCGATACCCGCATCTAGACGAAAAGACCCCATGAAGCTTTACTGCAAGTTGACACTGAACTTCGGTTTAACATGTGTAGCATAGGTGGGAGACTTTGATGGGGGGGCGCTAGCCTCTCCGGAGTCGTCAGTGAAATACCACTCTTGTTGTATTGAAGTTCTAACCTAGGGCCGTTATCCGGCTCAGGGACAATGTCTGCTGGACAGTTTGACTGGGGCGGTCGCCTCCCAAATTGTAACGGAGGCGCCCAAAGGTTCCCTCAGCGCGGTTGGAAATCGCGCTTACGAGTGTAAAGGCATATGGGAGCTTAACTGCGAGACAGACAAGTCGAGCAGGTGCGAAAGCAGGGCTTAGTGATCCGGCGGTACCTCGTGGGAGGGCCGTCGCTCAACGGACAAAAGCTACTCTGGGGATAACAGGCTGATCTTGCCCAAGAGTTCATATCGACGGCAAGGTTTGGCACCTCGATGTCGGCTCATCACATCCTGGAGCTGAAGTAGGTTCCAAGGGTTAGGCTGTTCGCCTATTAAAGTGGTACGTGAGCTGGGTTCAGAACGTCGTGAGACAGTTCGGTCTCTATCTGGTGCGGGCGTAGGACATTTGAGGGGAGCTTTCCCTAGTACGAGAGGACCGGGAAGGACGTATCTCTGGTACTCCTGTCATCCTGCCAAGGGTGGTTGCAGGGTAGCTATATACGGACGAGATAAACGCTGAACGCATATAAGCGTGAAACTCTACCCCAAGATGAGATGTCCCGGGACACAAGTCCCCTAAAGGCTCCTCGTAGACTACGAGGTTGATAGGCTGGGTGTGTAAGGCCCGTAAGGGTTTAAGCTGACCAGTACTAATCCGCCGTGAGGCTTGATCATATGTTTCATTTCCATCGCATCTTCTATCGCACTTCGGTTCAAGAAAGTAGTATTTCTATCGTTGAATTTATATCCAATGCTGTGATAAACAGTAATTGTGATCGTTGTTTCCCGGTGGTTTTAGCGGAGGGGAAACACCCGTTCCCATTCCGAACACGGAAGTTAAGCCCTCCAGCGCTGATGGTACTTCACATGTCTTGTGTGGGAGAGTAGGACGCTGCCGGGATTTTTAAATGAACCCGACCCTTCGAAAGAGGGGCCGGGTTTTTTATTTGGGGGCAGATAGCAGGGCCACCCAACTCCGGCGGGCATTGTCATTCTTTGGGTCCAAGGCCAGCGCTTTTTGTAGGCATTTCAAAGATTTTTCAGAAAACCCGGCGATTTCATATTCGGTGCCAGCATTTTCATAATCCCCTGCGGCCGCGCTTTTTTTCCCGAAATGAAGATTTCCATCGCCTCGCCCAGACCATTCTTCGGCCAGCCATGGGTCTTCGTGAATGAGTTCCAGCGCTCTGCGATCAAGCAAATCCCAGTTGGTGCTATCGTTGTGAAGCAGCAAATACTGGGCCATATTCAAATAAGGATGAGCGCAAAGTTCCAAAAAGAGACCGTTGATAGGGTTCTTGGAACGGTTTGGGAAAATAAGATGTCTAACCCAAAATTCATCCAAAAGGTTTATCGCATTTCCGGATGACCGGTTTTCGTGAGGGGGATGGATCCGGACCGTTAGTCCTTCGGGTTGAAAGGACATGAAAAGGTTATGCCTTAAGTACATTTTCGCGAAGGGGCCATTGGGGAAAGCGCAGTAGAGAGGGGTGCTGGCCGGAAGGTTCGCGAGCGTGTGAAAAAAAACAGCCTGACCCGATAAGTTTGCGGACGGCAGGGCTTTAAGGTGTTGATCTCGTTGGAGAAGAGCATATTGGTAATCTTTTGATAAAAAGGGGACCAGGAGCAAACACACATCGTTCCGTTTGCGTTCGACCGCTGTTAAATAAAGGAGCGAAAAATAATCGTAATCCGATTCGGCAAAATAAAGGGCATTTTTCCCCATCGATTTCATGAGCCCGATGCCGTAACTGTGAAATAAGAATTCGGTTCTCTGGTCGTTCGCCGATAAATTGTCAAGAAGGCTGGAAATCGGGAAGAAGCATAATAAAAATGTTCCTAAGACAACAGGCATGGTTTGGTTTCGCCACCGGGAGAACTGTTCAAGGAAAAAGGTAAACAGAAAACTTATTCCGATGGAGGACAGCAGTGCAGTGACCCAGTTCATCGTTAGCAAGTGATCGTCGAGGTGCCAGTATTCAATGGGAAGCACTTGTAGGTATAGCAGGTTGGCCACCAGGGTTGTTAACAAGATCAGAAGGAGAAAAAGCAAATCCGGCTTTCGTCCTTGTTTCAAAAATCCCCAAACCCCCACAACCGATAGGAGAAGAAACCCAAGGTTAAACTCGCCCAGAAAATGATTAGAAATATAAATGGCTTTTTTCTGAATGGTGGAAAGGGCTGTTGGCATAAAGGAAGCCAGGGTTTCTACTTTGCTATAATCGGCCCTCAGTATGGAACCAATAAAACGGTAGAAGGTGAAGGGGGCGCCAAAATTTAAGAGGGGGTATAAACATGAACGAAGAGGCAAATAAAGGTAAAGACTAGCGACGACAAGAGAAAGGGCAAGGCAAATGAGTATTTTTTTCCATCGAGGGACTTGAAAGGCTTTAGCTCCACCGTTATCAAGATGAGCATAGGCCAACAGGCCTAATCCCGGGATTAATAACATTTGTGTCGGCCAGTGATTAATGAATCCCAGGGAAAAGACGAAGATGGTGAGCAATAAAAGTTTACTGATTGAAAAATATTTTCGAGGTTCCTTGATTTGAGCCCACTCTTGGAGACAAAGCAAAAGGCTCAGTTCCAGCACGATTTGCAGAACGTAGATGCTTCCCTTTGCCGCCAAAGAGGCGCTCCAGTAACTTTTGGAAAAAGCAAAAGAGAAGGCGCCCACCAAGCACGCCGTCAGACGGGGGATGCGGCCGATATTATTTTTTTGGAAAAGTGCAAAACCATTAGATGAAATCCATAGGTTGGCCGCAAGCAGGCAAACTCCCAAGGTTCCTAAAAGCGCTGAAAAAAAGTTGAGGGTCATGGCTGGATTGCCGATTTGAATCCAAGAAAAAAAGTGTCCTAAAAGAGTGTGTAATGGATAACTGGGGGGGTGTGATATACCTAATGTCACGCATGCGGTAATCGTTTCCGGGGAGTCGTTTCGAAACAGGGATGGATTGAGGGTCGAGGTATAAACGGCGAAAACTGTCAGGGAAATGGTTGGGAAAACCCAAAAGGGGGGATTGGTTTTTCCAGGGGCAGGAAGAGCCGTGTTTTTTTTACCGGGCAATAGGGACCGCTTTTTCGGAGATTGGAATAGAATAGTTCTATTGAATTTTAGTCTATTGGAAGTTGGATTTTGAAATGAAAAAGCTAAAACCGAAGAAAATCCGGAAGGTCTGGGGCATTAAACCACAATCCCGAATCCATAAATCCACTAAGCGAAAAATGCTGGACAGGATCAAAAATCAGGACATCCAGAAGGATTTAGAGCCTTGAATTTGCTTTGACAGGAAATTTTGGTTTCCTGATTAGAATCTCACCAAAACATGACAAAGATCATGGCTTCTGAGGATATCCAGCATAAGGTTTAAGCGTAGTTTGGATAGATTTATGTATTTAAGGTGGGGCTTAATCGAATTGTTTTTTGCTTTGGAAACCATTATATTTTAGGCTATGTCGAATCGTTTTAGGGCTGATTTTTCCTCCAGGAGATAAAAATGAAAGTTGTGAATGAAGTCAATTGGATGATTGGTGGACCGCAAGGAACAGGCGTTGATTCCTCGGCCAACTTATTTTCCCAAGCCTGCGCGACTGCTGGTTTATGGATTTTTGGAAAACGCGAATATCATTCCAATATTAAGGGAAAGCATAGTTATTTCCAAGTTCGTGTATCTGACAAACCCATTCACAGTCACGTGGATGATGTACATATTCTTGCCACTTTTGAAGATTCAACCGCTCGTCTTCATGCCCATGAAGTTGTTAAGGGTGGAGCCCTTATTTATGATCCAACAAAAATTACTCTTGATGATTTAAATCTGAAATCGGGAGTTATTACCTTACCTATTGATTTCAATTCGGTCATTCGCCATGTGGCTGAAGTGACGGGGATGGAGTATGGAACGCTTTCGCTCATGAAAAATACCATCGCCGTTGCGGCATCGATGGCTCTATTGCGGATGGATATGTCCCATGTGGAAGAGACCTTATCCCGCATATATACCGGAAGAAAAGCCAAATTGGTCGCTCCAAACGTGGTGGCTTCTAAAAAAGCCTATGAGGCGGTGGATGCCCTTCCGGACGAGATGCACGACCAGTTTCCCTATCATTTGGAACCCCAAAAGAATACGCCCAAGCGCCTTTTAATCAACGGCGCTCAAGCCAACTCCCTGGGAAAATTAAAAGCAGGTTGTCGTTACCAATCTTATTACCCTATTAGTCCAGCTACTGATGAAAGCAATTACTTGGAAAGCCACCCGGAATATGGCATCGCGGTGGTTCAGTGCGAGGATGAAATCGCCGCTATTGATATGGCTTTAGGCGCTGCCACCACGGGTGTGCGCGCTTCCACGGCCACCTCGGGGCCCGGTTTTTGCTTAATGGCGGAGGGTTTGGGCTGGGGCGGAATGAATGAAGTTCCCATCGTTCTTTTCGATTATCAGCGCGGTGGTCCTTCAACAGGGTTACCCACACGTCATGAACAAGGTGATTTGATGTTCGCTACATTTGGTGGGCATGGAGAATATCCAAGATTAGTTATGGCTCCCTCCACTATTAACGACCATTTCCATCTGGCTTTCGAGTCTTTCAATTATGCCGATAAATTCCAGACTCCCGTTGTTATTTTGAACGACAAGTTTTTGACCCACAGCCTTGAGACGATACCCCCGTTCAAAGAAGACAATTTAGTGATTGATCGGGGTCGTTTAGCCTCGCCTCAGGAATTGGAAGCCGCCATCGCCGATGGTAAGGGCTTTCCACGTTTTCGACCTGACGCTAAATCCCTTGTTTCGGCTCGCCCTTATCCTGGTCAGGAGGGAAGCCCCTATTGGATGACCGGTGACGAGCATGATGACTATGGTCACATCACGGAAAACCCCGAGACGCGAATGAAAATGCATGAGAAACGTATGGGAAAATACAAGCTTATGTTGGAACAGATTCCCGAAGACCGACAGTTCAGCTTGAACGGTGATTCAAATGCCGACATCACATTGGTTTGTTGGGGAACCACTTTTGGAGTGCTGGAAGACGCCCTTCCGATGCTTAGGGAAAAGAGAATCAAGGCCAACTTCCTGCATATAAGGATGTTGAACCCATTTCCGATTGCCAGTGAGAAAATTTTGAAGAAAGCCAAAAAACTGGTTATTGTGGAAAACAACTGGGGAACTCAACTGGGTCATTTGATCCGGATGAGCACGGGGATTTTTATTTCCGCCCAAGTTGTCAAATATACGGGTCGTCCCATGTCACTTGATGAAATCGTCAGATCAATTGAGAAAATTCACAAAAAAGAAGTTACGTCGGAAGTGGATCCACTTACCGGACAGTCTATAGAAAAGGTGGTGCTGACCTATGGTCTCTAAGCTGCAAACACCCTTAACCGTAGCCGCTTATAAAAGTGATGTCCATAATGACTGGTGCCCTGGCTGCGGAGATTTTGGTATTCTCCAGTCCGTCCAGCAATCCTGCGCTGAGTTGGCTTTGCCGCCGTGGGAGACCATGGTTTTTGCCGGCATCGGCTGTTCGGGTAAAGTCTTTAATTACATGGCTTCTCACGGGGTTCATACCCTCCATGGGCGTGTTTTGCCTTTCGCTGTAGGGGCCAAGTTAGCTAATCCGGAACTGGAAGTCATTGCCGTAGGCGGTGATGGGGACGGTTATGGGATCGGTGCCGGGCACTTTGTCCATGCGGGCCGACGCAATGTGGATATGGCCTATATCGTCATGACCAACGAAGTTTATGGTTTGACCAAGGGACAGGCCGCGCCGACTTTGGGCCGGGGCCAACAAACCAAATCCCTTCCGCTTCCTAATACTAACGATGCCATCCAGCCTTTGGCCCTGGCTTTGAGTTCGGGCTATACCTGGATCGGCCGCAGCTATGCTTTTGATGGCAAACATTTGAAAGAGATGATCAAGAAAGCGATAGAGCATAAAGGGATGGCTTTGCTGGACGTGCTCCAACCCTGTCCCACTTTCAACGATCTTCATACCGCGGAGTGGTTCAATAAAAAAGTCAAGGCCGAAGGGCAAATCACGATGCTGCCCCGTATTTTCAACGCGAACGAAGCGGGTCATGACGGTTCGGTTAAGGATCCCACCAATCTGGATGAGGTGGCCGATAAACAGAAGAAGGCCTTTGAGTTAGCTCATTATCACGGGGACCGTATCCCGGTCGGTGTTTTTTATGAGATCAAGCTTCCAACTTATGTCGAACGGATGCAGGCCCAAGCGCCGATGTTGAAAAAATACGCGCCGGCAAAGGTTCCCTATGAGGACGCTAGTCATTTGCCAACGACTGATTTGACCAAATCCTACGAAGAATTTTTGTATTAAGTGAGAATAAAAAAGGCCCGAATCCTACTCGGATCCGGGCCTTTTTTATTTCGAGTGTTTTTAAAGTTGGTTTAATTATCGTTCCAAGGTGAGCCTTGTCCAAATCCATCGCGGTGATCCCCGTTTTCAACGAAGAAAAAACTCTTTTGAACGTTCTGGATAGGGTAAGCGGACAAGTTGATCTTTTGGTTTGCGTGAATGATGGATCCCGCGATAAAACTTTGAGGATTTTAAAGACTTATGCCCGTAAGCGAAAAAGCTTATTTATTGTGAATTTACCCGTCAATACCGGTATGGCGGGAGCATTGAAGAACGGATTTTTGTTTGTTCTCTACTTGGCTCAAATTGGAAATGTCGACCCGGATGATATTGTGGTGACCATTGATGCGGACGGACAACATAAACCGGAGTATATTTCCGGAATCAAAAAATATATGATTCGAAAAAAAGTTGATATGGTCCTGACACGACGAAATTTTTCAGTTTATCCGACATACAAAATTTTAGGTAACCGCTTTCTTAGTTGGACCAATTCTGTTTTATCCGGGATGAAATATAATGATGTGGAATCGGGATTAAGATTGTTGAAAGTTAAAACATTAAAACCAATATTGGAATATTATGCGGGCGTTAAATATTCTTGCGCCCAGGAAATCGCCCTTATTTCCGCCCGATCCGGGTTTAAGATCGACAATAACTTTCAAGTGGATATCGCCTATTACCGGGCCGGTACGACTGTTTGGGATGGCTTTATCGTTCTTTTCTTTAGTTTTGTTGCATTTTGGCGCTGGCGGCTCAAACTTTCTAAAAACGTTGATTTCGACACCCCTCTTATGCGTAAATCTTTTCAAGACTCCCAGCGCCTATGGAAATATTAAATAAAAGTGAAATGAAAAATGGAGCTTAACCTTCCAAAAATCTCGTCTTTTCTTTGTTGTAACAATATCCAGCAAGATGTGCTGAATAAAAACTACGAATTGAGGGGAGTATTCCAGGGTTTTAGCCCGCCAGCATATCCTTGGGGCGCCGAGTTCATGACCTTCTCCCGGATGTCGTACGAGGAGAAAGGGGAATTTCAAATCGACATTTCGCTTCATAACGAAAAGGGTGAAAAAGTTTCCGACAGTCTTCCAAGAAAAATTCAATTCGGCGGCGAATTACCAACACACGACCTTATCACGGCATGGAGGGTCATCATCCCGAGTCCTGGCGTTTATGTTTTCAAGGCCTTTTGCAACAATTTAACCGTCGGTGAGTATAAGATTTTCTGCCGTTAGCCTTTTCGTCCCATTTTTTGCGAGTTTTATTTGCCAAAAAGTTAAGTTATACTAAGCGCCGTTTTGCCAAACCTGATAATATTCTTGTGAATTTTGAAGATATGTATACTTTCTGTTTTTTTAAATTTCTAAAAAGGAAAAAATGTGGCTAAGAAAGTCACTGGCCATTTATCCGCCGGTTTGTTCGGGAAACCAACCTTTTGGCTTTTGTTTACGATTGTTTTTTGGGGCGGATGTTTCCGGTTTTACAATCCCGATTGGGATTATCAGCATTCTTTTCATCCTGATGAACGCAACATTCTGGGTCAGACCGCTGGGATCCAACCTGACAATGGCTATCGGGTTGGTTTTTGGGCCTATGGGCAGCTGACGATCTATCTTTACCGCGCGACAGGCGAACTTCTTTCCACGCCAACCTTCTTTTACAACCTTTTCCATGGGAACGAAGGTGCGGCTCAAATCGCATATTGGTTGATGCTTCTGGCTGTTCTCGCTCTGGGTTGCGCTTCTTTTTTCAAAGGGAAAGCTAAGATCTCGCTTTTTTCGGTTTCTGCTTTTGTTTTCGCGAATTTTGCGTTTTGGAGCCTGGCGCCGCTTTATTCCAATCAGGGATTTTCTGGGATTAATTTTGTTTTATGGTTCTTGCTTCTTGGATTTCTTTATTTCCTTTACCGTCTTTTCTTGGATGAAAACAATGAAACCATTGAGACATCCGTTGCGGCTCTTCTATTTATAGCTTTCCTGGTTTACAAATTTTTTCCCATTTTTTCCATTTGGATAAAAGCGGTGGAGGATAGTCCGGCTAAAGTCGTTTGCTTTCTTCTGGTGACGATCGCTTCTTTTGGATTGTCTTTCATCGCGTCTGAATTCTTTGAAACGGACTGGGAGGGAATCCCCTTCTATTCAGCCGCCGGCGCCACCATTCTTTTGGGTGTTTTTCCTTTCATTTTGCCGGGGGTATTCGCACAGACCTTCAGTGTCTTGGCTTTTACGTTGATTCTATCCGTTGCGATCTTTTGGTGGGCTCTGGCTTCGAGATGGGGAAGGGTTTGTGCCAGTCTATTGGGCTTTTGGGTTTGTTTTGCCGCCCTTGCCCATGCCGGAAAGCAATATACGGGATATGGGGAAGGTATGATTATCGGGCGTTTGTGGGCCGCCGCTTTTTCAACCGCCACGATCGCCGCGGTTTTCTTCTTGGTCCAACGGATTTACCAGAATATCAGCATGGCCTTTTTGGCGGCGGCCTTTTTTGCCTTCTCGGTTGTAAGCATCGAACAGACCCATTACTGCATTTCCGAATCCTTCATTACCCTCATGTTCGTAGTCGTCGCCATTTGTTCCTATGAAATTATCCGGGAAGGAAGTTGGAGAAGTTATCTCCTGGCCGGAGGTGCTTTCGGGCTTGCCCTGGCGGCTAAGACCAGTTGTCTCTATTACGTGTTCATTCTTGTTACTGCCCATCTAGTGGCCTTATCCAAAAAATCCGCGAAGGATTGGGAAAGAGAAGGCAAAAAACTGGGGGACAATCGGATTCTCTATTCGGTACTGGCCGTTATTTTGTTGGTTCTGACGGTTGGCGCCTTTGGGGGGGTGGGATACAAATTCCACGGTGTTCTCCAAGATCTGTTCGAGAAAGAGCCGATGGTGGCAAATGGCATATGGATAACCCTTTTTGCTTTTTTGGCGGGGCTCGGGATATTGTTTGCTTCCTGGGGAGTGGTGGAATTTAAGGTCTTGCGGGCCCAGATGCCCCAATGGTTGAAATTAACCGGGGCTGGGGGCTTGGCTTTTTTACTCTTTTGCCTTTTGTCCCCCTGGTCGCTTTTGGACATCCAAAAATTCATGGAATCACAGAATTACGAATGGCATACGGTTTCCATAGCAGATGCCTGTTATGTCCTTCAATTCAAGGATACCCCTCGGTATCTTTATCAATTGAAAAATTTGATGAGCGTGGAACTTTGGTGGCCCTTGGGTGTGACGGTTGTTTTGGGAATGGTTTGGGTTATGGGGCGTTTTGTGGCGCGTTTGGTAAGGCCCGTCGGCCAGGGGTATCTTTTGTTACTACCCTTTACCCGGAACAAAGGCTTCGCCTTTTCCCTTCCTGATCTTTTAATCTTATGTTGGTTCATCCCTTATTTTGGGTTTATCGGTTCTTGGAACACCAAATTTGTTCGTTACATGGTGCCTCTTATTCCCGCCTTCTGCATCTTCGGGGCTAGGTTTTTGACGGACCTATTCGAATTGGGAAAGAAAATTTCTTTTGGTAAGTTTTTAAAACCTATCCTGTGCGCGCTTGTCGTTGGCCCCAGTCTTTTTTATTCGATCGCTTACATGCATGTTTACCGCTTCCAACATCCCTGGATCGAATCTTCGGTATGGATTTATAAAAATATCCCCTTTGGGTCGAAGATTTTCAACGAGTCATGGGGTGATGGACTGCCGGTAGACATCAGTCCAGCCCAGGATTCCCGGGTTGACCGGATCATGAGCCCTGGTTTGTACCGTTCCCAAGACGTTACGCCATACGAAATGCACGGATTCCCAACGGACAATAGCCCCGTCAAGAAAAATTACTACGCGAATTTGATTCCCCAGGGGGAATACATCAGCATTTCATCCAAGAAGCTCTGGTACACATTGACGGATGAAACCCCTGAGTTCCGGCCAAACGGATATAACGCTTATCCGGTGACCTCCCGTTATTACCGCTGTTTGTGGTCGGGACTTTTGGGTTACAAGATGGTGGCTGAATTCCATAATTTTCCGAGCTTTTTGGGCTGGGAACATCCCGACGACATGGCCGAAGAATCCTTCTCCGTTTACGACCATCCCCGGATTTACATCTTCAAGAAATTCGAAACGGTTACTCCTGAGAAAATCCTAAAATTATTGGAGACCGATGATTACGTAAAAGGTGTCAATCGGGACATAATGCGCAACATCACTCCCGCCAATGTGGATTCCTTTATCGCTGAACGGCACCAATATTTGGAAAGCCATGGGCTTCTGGCGTCCTTGGATGAGATAACCGCTGCACCTGTGAGTGCCACCTCGGTTCCGGCGGTTTCTAAAGGAAAAAAATTTCAACCGACACCTGTTCCAATAGTCGCAACCCAGACACAACCTACTCCCGAAATGAAACTTGATGTCCCTCCGACTGTTCCAAAGCCGCCGGATGCGCGGACTCTTCAAGTTCTTCAATCCTATGCCGACCATCCGGTTGTTGAGAACGACCCTACCCATCCTGTACCTGCACGAGAAACGAGCACTGGTTATCAATTTTGGGCATGGTTCATTTGGTTGGGAGCTTTAATTGTTTTGGGATGGCTCGCAATGCCTTTAACGCTTCGTATTTTGGCACCGATACCGGGAGGTGCTTATGCGTTGAGTAAAGTTCTCGGTTTTTTTTTATTCGCGTGGCTGGTTTGGTTCGCTACGAGCGTCAAAATTTGCCATTTCACCATAGGCTCCTGTTGGCTTTGGTTTCTTGCTTTAACGTCTCTTTCCGTTTTCGGGTTTTGGCGGGATCGGAAATTAATTAAGACGATTTATTCCAAATGGTCCAAGGCATGGCTGATCCAGGAAGGCGCTTTTGTCCTGGCATTCCTCCTTTTTACTATCATCAAAATCTATATTCCCCATATCCATGATCCAGTAGGGGAAGGCTATAACGGCGGCGGAGAAGCGGGAATGGATTTTGGTTTCCTTTCCTCGGTGGTCCGAGGCGAAACATTTCCGCCCCAAAATATGTGGATGGCGGGCGACCATATACGGTATCCCTACTACTATGGGCATGTAGTCATGGGTATCTTGACCAAGTTTTTGGGTTTGGTACCCGCCGTGACTTATAACCTGGGGCTCATTACTCTTTTTGCCCTGATCTTTTCTTCCGCCTTCGGGCTTGGTTTTGCTCTGTCGGGTCGACTTGTCAGTGGTGGAATTGCGGGATTCTTGTGCGCCGCCGCAGGAAATCCAGCGGGTGCTAAGCAGGTTTTGGAAGGACTCCACCAAAGTTTCGTGTCCGGTCATTTGTCGGTTTTTGCCGGCAGTTTGACCAATTACGACTACTGGGGTCCCACCCGTGTTATTCCCAATAGTATCAACGAATTTCCTTACTTCAGTGTCCTCTATGGCGATTTGCATGCCCACACCTTGGCGATGCCTTTCGCCATGCTTCTTATCGCGGTAGTCTTTTCATTTTATCTTTCTCCTCCAAACAGGCCCTTTTCCTTTTCCGGGGATTGGATCCGGTTTTTAACCTGCGGTTTTCTCCTGGGTGGAATCTTCTTTATGAACGCTTGGGACTTAGTAACTTGGTTTGTCCTGATTGGGCTGGCCCTTCTGGTGAGGAACTTGGGTAGCTTAAACGCAATAGGATTGAGAAAAGGTTTCGGCCTTCTCTTGGTGGTATTTGTCCTGGTGCTAACCCTCTTAGGCTGGGTGGCAACGTTAGTTCCTGGGTTGGACCCGGAGGTATTGGGAGGGAAGACGCCCATTTTAATAGGGGCTTTTGCTTTGGGCTTTGTGGTTGGAATAGTGTTTTTAATGAAGTCAAAACCTACGGCGATTCTCTCAAAGCATCTGATTTCCATTGCACTAACCATCGGCGGCATTTTATTCATGACGATCCTTCCCTGGCTTCCTTTGTTTTGGGGGTTCACCCCCCAAAAAAGTGAAATCTTGTGGGTAACTCCCAACCTTCGAACGGCTCTTTCCAACTTCGTTGGAATTTATGGATTCTTCCTGACGGTTCTTCTGATGGGTTTTATAGTGGGTTGTTCAAAGGATATCGTGGGATGGATGGGTAAAGAGATAAAAAGAAAATGGGATTGGGATGACGCTTTCGACGGGTGGATCGACCGGTTGGAAGGTTTGGTCCAGCCTCAAGGCCCGATCCAGGGAATGCTTTCATTTGGCATCGCCACGATGATCTTGATTTGGGGGGCCTCCTGGGTCCATTGGACATTCCCGCCTGACAAATCCATCTTCTCGCTTTTGATTGCCACAGTTGGAGCAGTGCTTTTGGCCCTGGCGGTCTACCGTCGGGATATCTGGGGGCTATGGTTGGCGGTCGTTTTCGTCGGATTGTTTTGGACGGCTCTTTTGGTTTCGCATTTTATTCATCTTTACCAGGATATGTCCTTTTCCTTGGGCATGCCTCTTTTTTCAGTTCTTTGGCTTCTGGCTTTCCTTTACCTGGGGTTGGGACTAAGGGTTTTCAAAGATCGCACCCTCTCCTTTACTTATTTAATGGTTTCACTTTTCTTTTTTATTGTCGCCACTTTGGAAATTTTTGTCATGAGGGAGTACATGGGAGGCGATTATTTGAGGAATAATTCCCTTTTCAAATTCGGGATTAACGCCTGGGAGTTGGGGGCCGTGGCAGCCGGTGTATTCATTCCCAAAATTTTAGATTTGTTCGCCCTTTTGTTTAAAACAGTCAAAAAAGAATCGGCTTCCGCGAGGCGGGGAATGGCCTTTCTTTCGGCTTTCTTCTTGTTCGGCCTTCTTCGTGTCCTACTCGACAGTTTCATGCCTTCTTTCAACGCCACTGTCATTTCGGTTTTAAATGTGCTACTTATTGGCGGGATTTTAGGCTGGAGTTTGATTGAAAATTGGATCAAGAATTCAACCGCGAGAATCACCGCCATCGCATTCGGGGTTTTGTTTATTCTTTACGCCATTCTCCCGATGCTTCCTGCGGCTCCTTATGGGACGCTTTTGGCTTTTGCGCAGAGGTGGACGGAAGACTTTAATGCCGGGGTTTTATTTCCGGCTCTCCTGGCCTTATTAGCTGTCGGACTCTACCAAGTGATTCGTGAGGGAAAGAAAAATACTGGCCGGACGCTGGTCTTCCTGAGTTGGCGTGCCTTGTTGTTGGCTTTTGGACTGATGATATTGGTTTATCCCTTCGCGGCGACTATCCGGAAATGCCACGGCTTTTTAGACCGATACCGCCAACAGTGGACTAGTTCAGTGGAAAGCTTAACTTTGAACGGGTTGGCCTATATGCCCCTCGTGAATCCTTACGACGCGGCCGCCATTCGTTTTTTGAATGAACACATACCTGACCAGCCTTGCCTAGTGGAGTTTGTGGGTGAAGGGTATAATTCGTGGGGTTCAAGGTTCTCGATTTTTACGGGGATACCGGCTTTGATGGGGTGGGATGGACATGTTCATGAATGGGTGACCGGACGGCCTGATTTGGGCGCGGATGTCGACCGCCGGTTTCAAGCTACGGAGCAAATCTTTCGAACCCCCGATCCCCAATCGGCCAAGAAATACCTGGACGCCTATGGTGTTAGGCTTGTCATGGTGGGGACGGTGGAGAGAAACGGGGTCCCGGGCCGAAAAGGCGGGTATCCCGCCGAGGGATTGGCCAAATTTTCAAGCTTTTTACCCCTGATTTACCACAATCCTCAAGTGGAAATTTATTATAATCCACCCCCGACCAACTGATCGTTTATAGCCCGAATGCTTTGCCAAGACTTTAGAGGGAGGCCTTTTCAATGGGGGATATTTTAATTTGGTGGCTAGTGGTGCTGGTTTTGGGACTGGTCACCCTTCCCATTACTTTTGTGGCTTTGAAACATTTTCCTGATAAAGGATATGTTTTCAGCAAGGTTTTAGGATTATTGCTGGTGGGATACCTCTATTGGCTTTTGGGTTATGTGGCTTTTAATGGGGCGACCCTCTTCTTGGCCTTTCTTATTGTCTGTGGTATCTCCACGACTCTTTTAATTACTTGGATCGGCAAGCCCTTTATTGAGTTTTTCAAAAAAAATATCGGCTTTTTTCTGGTGGTGGAATGTTTTTTTCTTACCGCCTTTCTAGTGGCGGGTGCCTACAAAATGCGCACTTACGAGATCGTCGGCACGGAAAAACCCATGGATTTTGCCATGATCAACGGCATCCTGGCTTCACCTTCCATGCCGCCGCAGGATCCTTGGCTTTCGGGCGGAAGTATTTCCTACTATTATTTCGGTTACTTCATCGTGGCGATGCTCTGCCAAATCACTTCTGTCTTTTCCGTCACATCAGGGGAGGCCTATAACCTAGCTGTGGCGTTAATTTGGGCGCTGGCTGCGGTCTGTACCTTTTCCTTGGGATATGCCCTTACCCGCCGTTACCGTTATTCTCTTTTTTCTGCGGCCTGCTTGGTGTTATTTGGAAATTTAGATTATTGGCACCGGGCCGTCCAAAGCTTTATTATTGGCGACCTGACGATTCCCTATTACAACCGGCCCCCTAATCCTAATGCACCAACAGGGATTGGTGCTTTTTTCGGGTTTCTCTTCAGTCCGCTGGAGCATGGTTGGGATTATTTCCAGGCTTCCCGCATTGTCCCGGTTCCACCGACAGATAAGCTGATCAATGAATTTCCTTCCTTTAGCTTTTTTCTATCGGATTTGCACCCCCATGTAATGGCCATTCCCTTTGTTCTGTTAGCCATCGCGGTCGCGTTTAATCTTCTCAAAGCGCCCCTGCCGAGTTTAGGTATTTTTGGTGGACAGAAGCCCTGGCAATTCGGGCAATGGCTTTTAATCGCCCTGGTTTTTGGTGCTTTATCCTTTATGAATAGTTGGGATTTCCCGACCTTCATGTTTTTGCTGGGTATTTGTTTGTTCCTGCAGCAATGGTGGACAAACGAGAAAAACCTTGTTACTTGGGTCAAGGCCGTGGTGATTTTGGGAGTTCCAATTGTTTTGGCGGCTTTCGCCCTTTACCTGCCGTTCTATTTGCGGTTCCAATCCCAAGCCAAGGGATTGGGGTTCGTGAGTGACCGCACCGATCTTTATTATCTGGCGGTGATCTTCGGCCTTTTTTTTACGGTTATTATTCCTCCCATCCTTGGGAAGGCCCTGCCCTCAAAATCATTCGATAAAAACACAAAAAGCAAAACAAAATCCAACCAGGAATTGGAATGTGTTGTTTGTGGAAGGGAAGGCGCGGGAAAGAAATTTTGCGGTTATTGCGGAGGGGAATTGGCTCTCCCAGTTCAATCTGACGTTGTAGCCTTGCCGAACGAGGGACTCCGAAGCGCTCTTCAAAAAGTCGGAAGTTTGTTTTATTCGAGCGCCGATTCTTCTAGGGGTTGGATCACCTTGGGCGTGGTTCTTCTCATCTTGTTGGGCTTCAACTTCGGTTTTTTAAAACTTTCCACATTGTTTTTGGGGCTTCTTTTCGTTTGCTTTACCCTGTTGGCTTTAGCGTCCAAAGCAGAGTCGAAAGAACTGATATTCACGATTTTGATGGTGATGACGGCCTTCCTCCTGCTTTTTGGGTGTGAGGCCCTTTATATCCGGGACCATTTTTCCGATAGTGCCCTTTATCGGATGAATACCGTTTTCAAGTTTCATTACCAAGTCTGGATACTCTTCAGCTTGGCCTCGGGTCCACTTTTGAAATGGTTGGTTGAAAATCAATGGCCCCAATGGGTTGGCTGGAAAAAAGGGCTTTGGGCGGCTTTGGCCCTCTTTACCTTGATCGGGGCTTCCTTTTATCCTGTTATGGCTTTCACGGCTCGTATGCGCGGTTCCTCGCCGGATACAGTGACCATGGACGGAGAATTGTATTATGAACACGCTTTCTCCAGCGATTATGCCGTAGCCCAATGGATCAAGCAAAATGTGAAGCCGGTTGGCCAGAAAGTGCCGGTAATCTTGGAGGCTTGGGGTGGTTCCTACCAGCAACAATTCGCGACACTTGCCACCATGACTGGATATCCGACTATCCTGGGCTGGGATTTTCACGAAGCCCAATGGCGTGGTTCCTGGGACAAGCCCGCTATCCGGGGCGGTGACCCTCAGGATACTGTTTTCCAGAGGCGGACGGACGTGGACTCGATTTATACTTCCGCGGACATCAACCAAACGCGGGAGCTCTTAAAGAAGTATGGAGTGGATTATGTTTATGTGAGTGATGTGGAGCGGGAGAAGTACAAGGACCACCCGGAAAACCTCAATAAGTTTTCGCAATTGGGGCCGGTTGTCCAGCAAGTTGGAAGTTCGGTTCTTTATAAAATAAACCCGTAAGGGTGAAATTACATTTTGATGGAGGATGGCATGAGGATCGGTGATCGCGAAGTAACCTCGAAGGATTTTGTTTTGGCGGCGATTTTAGTTCTGGTGGCTGTAACGGCAATCTGGGCGATGTTAAGGTCAGGGCCTAAGCCCAAGATTGGGGGGCCTGGAATCGGATTGATCACGATGCAAGGAGGCCAACCCGGCTCCGGAGCGGGACAATTCGCTTATCCGAGGGGCATTGCCGTGAACAGCGACGGCGATGTTTTCGTGGCGGACAGCCGAAACAACCGTGTTCAAAAGTTTCGAGCCAATGACTGGCAATTCCTGACCGAATTTGGCGGACTCTTCGACGCCCTTAAGTCGTCCAACGGCGACCCTAAAAAACTGACGACCGACGCTCTCGGTAAGCTTCATGAGCCCAACGGGGTGGCGATTGGACCGGATGACATGGTTTACGTTATCGACACTTGGAACAGCCGTATTGAGGTTTTCAATTCCAAAGGCAAGGCGAAGTTTGCATATACCACTGACGATGGTTTTTTTGGACCCCGAGAAATCGTAGTGGATCCAAACGGGTCCTCTTATGTGGCGGATACCGGGAAGCACCGGATCGTCAAGTTCGACAAAAGCGGCAAAAAAGTCCGAGCTTGGGGCATGAAGGGTGATAAACAAGGGGAGTTCAACGAACCCATCGGCCTTGCTTTGGACCAAGCCGGAAACCTCTATGTTGCGGATCGCCTCAATTTCAGGATACAGGTCTTTACATCGGACGGACAATTTATCCGGGAGTGGAAAGTCGACGGTTGGTCGCCTGACCAGATCGACATGGAGCCTCACTTGGCCCTCGATCAAGCCCATGGACTTCTTTACGCCACGGATGGAAGGGGCAAGAAGGTTTATTGCTACAAGTTGGATGGTACCCTGGTTACAACCCTTGAAACCAACACGAATGGAGCCGCTTTATTCATGGTTCCCATCGGAGTCGCGGTGGATAAAGACGGAAATCTTTACGTGATGGACGCGGGAGCTGGAAAACTGCTCAAGCTGAAGGGGCAATTCTGACTTAATTCTTGACGCGAGGGAATGATGGCGAAGTTTAAAGTAAAATCGGTAAAAAAGAAAAAAAAGTCGAAGAAACAACGCAAAAAGGTTTCGGGAAGGGGGATGAAAGTTCTCCTCCTTGTTTTTTGCTTGGGTTTGTTGCTTGGCTTGACTTTTTTGGTCCAAAACCTGACCGAGGCCATCAACGCATCCAAGTCCATTCAGGTAGCGACAGATATGGAAATGGGCGCTCCTGGAGACGGGCCGGGCCAGTTCAAGGAACCACAGGACGTGGCGACCGACTCCGCGGGGAATTTTTATGTTAGCGATTTCAGCGGTCATCGGGTCCAAAAATTCGATACGAAGGGCACCCCAGTATTTTCCATTGGAAAGGAAGGCAAAGGGGACGGCGAGTTTGAACAACCCAGCGGTCTCTTTCTGGACGGGCAGGGCAATATTTATGTCTGCGACACTTTCAACCATCGCATTGAAAAATTCGATTCGGCGGGAAATTTCCTGAAGGCTTGGAGCCGCAGCTTTTTCGGGCCCCGGTCCGTTGTCGTCAGCGGCCAAAACCGGGTTTATGTTTCGGACACTGGAAACCATAAGATACAAGTATTCGACATCGAGGGGAACTTCATACAAGAATGGGGTGGGTTCGGCACGCAAACCGGGAAATTCCGTGAACCAGTCGGGATTACGGCCGATCCACAGGGGAATATCTATGTCGCCGATTCGGACAACCTCCGGATCCAGAAATTCGATTCTAACGGAAAGTTTATCGCGGCTTTTAAGATTTCCACCTGGAAGGGAAAGAATGACGAAGTGCCATACCTCGCTTTTGGTCAAGGGTATCTTTACGCCAGCAATTCGAGCCAAAATACAATTCTGAAAATGGATCCGAATGGTAAATTAATTGCCATCTGCCGCAAGAACAATAGGGATCCCAAGAAAGATGGGGAAGGTTTTTCCAGGGCCGCTGGAGTGGCCGTCGACAGTCAGGACCATGTTTTTGCTGTTGAAAAGGGTAACGGGAAAATCGCCCGTTTTACCGTCCCCTTGGCCCCCCAAACAAACTAAAGTATTTTATTTAACCGCAAACTCTTTAGCGGTGGCCGAAAGGCTTGGCGGTTAAATGGGTTTAAGCTTGAATTTTTTTGTTCCAACCCGTCTCATTAATTCCTGAGGAGTCCTGTGAAATCCATTCTTTCCAGAAAAACCATCATTGTGGTTCCGACTTACAACGAAAAGGGTAATATCGAGAATGTATACCGGCAAATCTTTTTGGCCACCAAATCCTGCCACTTATTGATCGTGGACGACAATTCCCCTGATGGGACAGGGAAACTGGCTGACGGAATTGCCCGGAAGGACAACCGGGTCTTCGTTCTTCATCGACAAGGAAAGTTGGGACTTGGGTCCGCCTACGTGGCGGGGATGCAATACGCCCTAGAGAAAGGATACCAAAACGTAATCGCCATGGATGCGGACTTGTCCCATGATCCCACCAATTTACCGAGGATGTTGGAATTGATAAAAACCCATGATCTGGTGATTGGCTCCCGTTATGTAAAGGACGGCGGCATGGTGAACTGGAACGCGCGCCGGTTTCTCATCAGCCAATTAGCCAATCTTTTTTGTCGCTCCATATTAGGGCTTCAACAGGCCGATTGTTCTGGGGGTTTCAAATGCTACCGGTCCACCCTTCTCAGGAAAATCGGGATGGACCAAGTTTTTTCAAAGGGATATAACTTCCAAGTAGAGATTCTCTACCGGGCTGTCCGGGTGGGAGCCAATATCATGGAAATCCCCATTGTTTTTGTGAACCGGCATGAAGGGGAGAGCAAACTAAGCGCCGGAGAATTGCTGGCTTTTGGCTGGACTATTCTGAAATTGAGACTTCTTTCATGGGTAGGAAAGGTTTAACGGGCGTTGAGAACTTTTGACTGATGGATCTGAGTGCATAATATTTTGTGCCCTGGGGCACACAAAATAAACCAAAGCAAGTTCAATTTCCTTTAAAATCAAGATCAACGGTATCGTTGAGATGTCGTCGAAATCTTCTCTGGGATAATTCATGCCCTTCTTAAGCCCTGTCCAACTGCGCAAGATTCGTTCCCGCCAAAAGATGTTGACCCAGGAAATTATAATGTATCAACGCGTAATGGTGGGTCTGCGCAAAAGCCTAAAGTTCGACAGCCTCTTGAAGCTCATTGTTGATTCCGTCCGTAAAGGTATGGGGTTCAAACGTGCTGGAATTTTTTTGGTGGAGCCAGATGGAAAAAAAGTGAGGCTGGCGCTCGGGGTCTGCCAATTCGGGCGGTATGAACAGCACCAGAAAAGGCGGCCGCTTTATATTCTGTCGGGAAATGACATGTTCTCCCACTTGGTGTTTGGGGAAAAGAAATATTTCTTCACGAACAATTATACGAAGCACATGCCGAATAAAACCTGGGAAAAAAACTTGTCGTCCGAAACAATGCGGCGGTTCCTATTCACCTTGGACACAACCGGGTTACGGGCATTCTGGCGGTCGATAACCTTTGGATGAACCGGACTATCACCCGTTCCGACATCTTCACGCTCCTTAATTATGCCACCCAAGTGGGATTGGCCCTTCAATCACTAAAAGCTCACGAACAAATCCTCAACCTGACGGTAACGGATCCCTTAACGGGACTCCGAAACCGGCGGTTCTTCGATCAGGCGTTAGATATGGAAATCAAGCGTTGTCAGCGTTATGGCCGATCCTGTTGCCTGGTGATGGGGGACTTGGACCACTTCAAACGGATCAACGACCGTTACGGACATGCAGCGGGTGATGAGGTTCTGAAACTGGTGGCAAATCTTCTGCGGGACAGCGTGCGCAGTGTGGATATCGTATTCTGGTTGGCACGGCGCAGGGGCAGAGCCCTTATTTCGAAGTTTATGTGCAAGGCCACCGCTGTCTGCTGGTGGAACCCGCTGACCTTCCTTCCGACGCTCCGGTGGTTGTAATGCTACACGGTTTTGGAACCAATGGGCTTGAAATGCTTCACCTTTGTGATGAACTTGGACCTCCCGCCTTGCCTGTTTGTTATGCCGGATGCCCCCCTTCGGATACCACATTTGCCCTCTGGTGCCCATGCCTGGTATGACCGATATACCCATAGCCGCCAAGATATGGAAAAGAGCCGAGATTACCTTTTTGAGGTTATGGACGACTTTTCTAAGAAGATTTCTGACCCTTTAAATCCCGAACCCGGCTTCAAGCCTAGGCCGGTGATCATCATGGGTTTTTCCCAAGGGGCCCTCATGTCGTTAGAAGCTGGGCTGAACTACAAAGGGAACATTGTCGGGATTGTTTCGATGCGCGGCTTTATTGAGTATCCCAATAAGACACTGGCCCACCCTTTGGCTCCCCGTAAAACACTCATTCTTCTGGTGCATGGAGAATGAGACCCCGTTATCCAAGAAGAAGACACACAAGAAACGATGAGAGTTTTAAGACGGGCCGGATACCATCCGGTTTTAAAGGAATTTTTGATGGGCCACAAATTGAACTATGCCACTGTCACGGCAGTTTCGACTTTTCTACGAAAGGTACTTGATGAAAATTATTGGCCTATTTCCCCAACGGGAAGAGGGTAAGGGAGAGCCTCCCAAGCCGGAACTCCCATTTGATTACAAGTTTTAAACCATATCTCGCTTTCTTTGGGATAGTTATATCCGGATGGGCTCGTCATGATTTATTTATCAAGACGATCCAGAATTTTCTTTCCTTCCGTATCATCGATAAGGACAAATTGATCAGGTGGAGTTTCAAGATAATAAACTTCGGCCAGACGGATATTAAACCAAATACCGTGAAGTTTTAGACTACCTGACAATTCCTTTTCCTTTACTTTGGGGTGGCTGAGGAGGTTTTCCAACTGCAGTGCGACATTTCGTTTAGAGAGGGTGTCCTGATCCGAAAAATCGGCATTTGTGGCAGCTTTGGCGTGCCGGAGCCAAGCGTTTAATGGCGTATTCGAGGGAGCTTGGGATTGATTGGCAAGAGCCCTTATGGCTCCGCAGTCAGAATGGCCGCAAACGATTATGTGACTGACTTTAAGGGTTTCCAACGAAAATTCTAAGGCCGCAACCGCTGAACCCCTGTCAGGAAAGGGAGGCATAATGTTTCCCAGGTTCCTTACGACAAAAAGGTCGCCGGGATCGGTGGAGGCGAAGACATTGGCTGCCACGCGGCTGTCAGAACAGGCGATGAAAAGACAATCCGGGTTTTGCCCCAGAGCCAATTTGGCGAATGTTTCACGCATGGATTCCCGGCGGGTACGACGGAATTCCATGATTCCTTGGATTAGTTTTTTCATGGGTCGTTATTATAAACAGGTTTCGAAATGTTTTGGAGCGTTAGATATTGTGGGGAAACAAAAAAGGCGGCCCATTCGGGCCGCCTTTTCGTCGTTAAGAGAATTTTAACTATGGGAGTGCTTGTGCTTCCCAATAGGTGTGGGAGCTGGTGTGGGCACTGGCATCGGATAATCCGACGGAATGTCATGCCGGTTAGTTTCGGTGAATCCATATTTATCGGCCAAATCTTTGCGAACCCACAACCGCATGTTGTAGCTCCCCAAATCGGACCATACTTCCCGGTATAAAAGCCAATTTTTAAGATCATTCCAATCCACCATGTCTGGTCGGGCAGGGGAAAGAGGAATAAAATTGCTGAAAAGCCACGAGAAGAATAAGGGCCCGGTGATATCGGTGGCAGGGTAACCCTTTTTAAACCAGGAGGGAACCCACCAAATACGAAGCTCATATTTACGGTTGACATAGCCCGCCTGACTCAAAATGGGATAGGCTTGGGCGTCGGATTCGGTTGCTGTCATGATAATAGGATTGTCGGCCGCTGTAATGTTTGCGGGATGGTTTCGACGGGAAAAATCACGTAGATACCACGCAAAAGGCCAGGAACATTTATCCTCAATGGTCAGGGCCAATCCATCATGCAAATCTTTTTCTGCATCAGTTACGCCGGCTGGCGCCTCGGGGTTAGGGCCGCCTGTTTCGCCATAAGAAATTTGCCGAACAACTCGCTCAACTTCTTTGCAATCTGGCCCAGATTGAACATATACGAGGGGTTCAACGGGGTTGGACTCGTGATAAAAACTCAAAAGAATGGCAGAATGGAAGGAGTAAGAAAGTAAAAGGCCAAAGGCCACCATGGCCGCGATTCGAGCGGATTTCCAGAACTGTTCCACGGGATGGGATTCTAAGATTTGGCCCATAAAGTAAGCGGTTAAAAGAAGTGCAGGCAAAAGAGGATGAAGAATAAGCCAAGGCATTTTTTCCCCTGCCCAGGAAAATAGAACCAGAGAGCCCACATACCAATAGGACAAGAAAAGGGGAATGTTCCTTCGTTTGTAGAGGCTGTAATAAACCATTGCCACAAAGGAAAAAAGGAACGAAAGTAATTCATTGGCGGGCAATTGAACCAAGTAGTAATACCATGGTTGATCCCCGCGATGGACGTCGTGCTGTTCCCACCAGTATTCCAAACCGCCGAAAGCTCCCATATAAAGAGCATTAAAAAGTCCATGGATGCGGGACCAAAAATCAGGTTGGGAAGCGCCGACCGTAAAGAAGGTCGTAAACAATAGGGTGAAAATAATACTGCAAATGGAAAGCGATCCAGTGAGCGCGGGGACAACATTTTTAAGCCATAACCAGCAAAACCGGAAAACAATCGCCAAGTAGGCCAGCAGCATTAAAAATGAAAAAGGCATGGGGATTGTGACGCCGAAGTGGGGAAAAACCCTAAGGATTAGCAAGGACATAACCCACCAAGCGACAAAAGCTAAAATCTCCAAACTAATTTTCTCAAAGCCAAGCCCGCAAACAATTTCCCACAAGGCGCTCTCGGCTTTGCCTTTTTTCATATTTTCCTGCCAGCGAGTGAAAAGTTGGAAAACCGTATAAAGGAAAGCCGATCCAATCAGGAGCATGAAAACTGGCATGCGAGCGGACGTACCTTTATCGATAACTACCATCATAAGAACTCCGAATACGGTGAGGCCGCCGGCGATCAAAACGTCCAGCAAAGGCAGTAACCGAATAAACAAGTAAGTTCCGATGACAGCAACGGTCAAGAAAATAGATTCTTTTGTGCAAAAAGCGATGATAAAACCCAATGAAGCCAGCCATAGGTCCATCGGTTGGCGAGAACGGTAATATCGGAACATAAAAACAACCATTAAGAAAGTGGCCCCCGCAATGTAGGCATCCTCCCGAGTAAAGCGGTCAAAATACATGAAACTAGGGGAGAAGACGATCATGGAGGTAGCTATGAAAGAACCCCATTTTCCAAAGAAAGGTGCCAGGAACATGGCTAAGACAACGGTCAAAATTCCAAAAGTGGCAGCTAAATACCTTGAAGTGGCATTGGAGACTCCAAAAAGATAGTACATGAAGGCATTGCCATGGAATTGAAATGGCCCGTGCATCATGGGATTGTATTCGTAGTCTCCATCCTTAAAGAGCTGATAAGAGTAAAAAGAATGCATACTTTCGTCATGGTGATGTGGTTTGTCGCCCAAATGAGTAAAGCGGGTGTAGACCGTAATCAAAAGAAGAATGGCATAAGCTATTTCCATCCACGAGAAAGATAAACCTGCTTTGCCAAGGGAGGATGAGTTGTTTGACGAGATTTTTTCCCTTGATTCCTTGGGTTCGGATTCTTGAGATTGTTTTGTGGGTTTGGAAGGAGATGTTAATTTATTGGTAGTCTTATCCTGTTGGCCCGCGGTAGGCAATTTGGCCCCACATTGTTCGCAAAAATTGTTGGAAACGGGATTTTTCAATCCGCATTTTTCACATACCTTAATTTCGGCCATTTGGAGCTCCTTGGGTTGATAAGGCAAACTTGAAACTATTTCTGACACAAAATTGACGTCAAACTATACCCATCGGTGAAAGCTTTTGTCAACAAATCCACATTTGATAGAAAATCACATTTACCTCAATTTTAAAGGGTTGCCATATCTCTTTTGCTCCATTGAAACATTGAGTGATTCATCAAATCAAAAGTCATTGTTTTGGTACTAAGTTTCGAGTCGAAAAAGGGTTACCCCAGATATTGAAAAAATAAGTATCGAAATATTAGTTTAAGTTCTAAATTTGATTTAAGACCTGAAGTTTGGGGAAAGAGAAAAATAGTTGTTTTAACGATGTTTTTTCTTTGCCATCTGTTAGAGGGCCTTGGTTTATCGAGTTGCAATTTAATATAGGGATTGATAAAATTCTAGCGCCCAGTTAAACAATGCCCAAAAAAAATATAAATCTTCTTCATAGATCTTTTTTGAAGAGAGGAGAACAGCTGTGAGTTCAAAACGTTTTAATATTTTATGGGTGTTGGGAAGTTTTGTTTTATTGACTCCGATGTTGGTTTGCGCCCAGAGCGCTAATTATGCGGCGGAGGTTTTGACTAAGGGAGTCGGGGCAAGACCGTTGGCTATGGGTGGAGCTTTTGCAGCTGCAGCAAATGATGCGACGGCGGCTTATTGGAATCCGGCGGGTCTGGCTTTAATTGACGATATAGAAATTACCACAATGCATGCTACTGAGAATGGCTTGCAAAGTTACGATTTCATTAATCTTGCTTTCAATACTCAATCGGCTGGTTCCTACGCTATTAGTTATATGAACTTGGGAGTCGGCGGGATTGTTCCAACTGATACCAGCGGCAACATCGTTGGGCCAGACCTTACCTATTCGGATCAGGCTGGTCTCATTTCCGGTGGGTGGAAGCTAGGAAAACAATTTGCCTTAGGCGGAACTATTAAATTGTTGAAAACCGACGCCGCTTCGGCTTCGGCTTTTGGTGTTGGCTCCGACCTGGGCTTTCTTTTCAAACCCATCAAAGAATTAACTTTCGGACTTGTTGCCCGGGACTATACCGGAGGAACTTATATTAAATGGTCCAATACGCCTTCTAGTCCATCTGAAGCTTTGCAACCCAGCCTTACCCTGGGTCTTTCTTATACACAAGAAATGGGAAAGCGCCAAAATCAAGGAGTTGCCCCGGTTCCGATTAGCACTCTTTCGGTGAATTTCGACGCAAATACCCTATATGCGGGAGAATCGTTGAATGACTACCACTTTGGCGTTGAATATTGGTACCGCCAGTTTGTGGCAATTCGAGCCGGTTTTGAAACTGAAGGGTTTCAATTTAGCAGTGATTATTTTTTCCCATCCGCTGGAGTAGGCGTTTGGGCTTATTTGTTCGAAATCGATTATGCTTATGTCACTGATCCTGTCGATAACGCCGGTTTTAATTACCTCTCCTTGATCACCCGGTTGTAATTTTTTGGTTGGTTTTTCCAAAGAGGGGATTTTTTAAAAAAATTCCCTCTTTTTTTGTTTTTTGTTTATCATAATCAACACACTTGATAGCTTTTCATTTTAGGTGCCAGAGGTATCTATGAAATCAGTCCGGCCTCTTTCGGTTTTTTTATTTTTTGCTTTTGGAATTTTGGTAAGACAAGCCTTCCCTTATTCCTCTTACCAAATGGCCCCATCTACAGGTGAAGATCTTCCGTTTTCCGTCCAAAGTAGAACACTTCTTAAACATATATTCGATAATCGGAATATTCTTGGAGGTCAAGTAATTGCTTTAAGGGATCAGCCTGGAAGGCAATATAGTGGTAACTACATTGATGTTGGCGATTTGGGAGGAGTTAAAAGAGACGATGTGTTTGCCATTTTTACCCCCAAAGGTGAACCTGTCGGTTTTATTCGTATTGTGGATTTGCAGCGGTTTACCTCTTCTTTTGAATTTATGGAACTGACCGTAGATCCGAGTAATGATTTGATTGCGAAAAAGCTCACTTCCGAAATCCAAAGTAGACTTCCCGAGAAACTTTTTGCTTATCCAAATATGAAGCATTTCCACAAACATATGTATTTTGTTTCTAAAAAGACCCCAATGTCGAATCAAACCAATGGAAACTCTGCGGCTGCAGGCCAGTCTCCTTTACCTCCTCTGCCCAGTGAAGAAACGACCACCGCGAGTGGTTCTAGTCTACCGCCTTTGCCGGAAAGTGGAGTTGCTTCAACAGGTTCCAATATTTCATCGGCGCCTGATGCTGGCATTGCGGGTTCCACTAATGGGCTTCCTCCCTTGCCCACCGATAATTCAAGTTCGAATACCATGCCAATTGCGAATTCCGCACCTTCAAGCGGAGCATTGCCGCCTTTACCCAGTGGTCAAGATAATGGAACCGCTCCTCCACCGTTAGGCGTCGATAATTCAGCAATGCCATCCGCTGGGTCCCAAACTTTGCCTCCATTGACCAGTGATAATTCCGCTCCCCCAATGCCGAGTGTGGCTGGGAATTCAAATGTAGGATTACCTGCTCTTCCTGCCGATAATTCGGGAACCAATAACTTGCCCCCCAGTCCTGGAATGCCTTCGGATAATTCTGGTTTGCCAGCTTTACCACCTGTCGGTGCCCCGAGTTCCAGTCTTCCGGCGCTTCCAGCAGATAATTCCAATTCGGGTGGATTGCCTCCGGTGGGACCTCCTTCTGCTCCGAGTTTGCCAGTTGATAATTCTTTACCACCTGCTCCGGGAGCCGATTCGTCTATGCCCGGTTTGCCTAGCAATTCACCCAATGCTTTGCCGGTGGCACCTGGAGGCGCATCTTCTTCGAGCGATTTATCATTGCCTCCCCTACCAGCGGGTAATCCCCCCAGTTCAGGATCTGGTGGAATTCCACCTCAATCCGAATTACCCCCCGTTTCCCCAGTTCCTTTTGCTGCAGCACCGAGCCTGCCAAGTGATTTGAGCTCCGCACCACCCGTCGCAGATAACAGCCTGCCAACCTTGCCAGCAGTGGGAGAAGTTCCACCGCCGTCAATGGCTTCTGTTCTACCGGGGTCACCCAGTGACTCAAATGGATTGCCACCGGCGCCTTTGGCTGCCGCTAGTGCCCCAGGCGACAACAATGCTCTCCCACCTTTGGATACTAGCTCCACAGGATTGCCAACAGCTCCTTTGGCCCAGCTTCCAGATTCTAGCAATTCGGTGCGGCTTTTGGACAATACTATGGCACCTCCTCCTGGCGCCGATAACACTTTGCCCCCTTTGGCCGATAATTCTTTACCACCTTCCCCCGGAACTTCTAACAATTCCTTGCCACCTTTAGACAACAATGCTGGATTACCGTCAGCTCCCATGGCTCAAATGCCGGATTCAAGCAATTCGTTGCCATCTTTGGACAATGGAATGGCTCCGCCCCCCAGTCCATCCGATAGCACGCTTCCTCCGTTAGTCGACTCTTCTTTGCCACCTGCTCCAAGTGGTATTTCATCAACACCCGCACTTCCTCCGATGGCCTCCACCGTATCTCCTGGTCCCATAGCCGATGGAAGTTTGCCTCCGGGAGGATTAGATAATTCGATGAATGCTTTACCTTCACCTGGCTCTGCCGCACCACTGCCTATGGATCAAGCGGGTTTGCCACCAAATTTGCCCGGAGCCCCAGATTTAACGGTTCCTGCCATTGTTAGCAACAGCAATGTTTCAGCCATTTCTGCGTCCCATATAGGCGAATTGGGGCTTCCTTCCGTCCCCGCCAACGTAAAAAGTGGCTATGTGCAGGATGTTCCAACCCTTTGAAAACCAGCCTCTCGAAGAGCCTTATAATCGTCTAAGATTAGAGCGGTTTTCCATTAATCCCGGTTTGGTAAATGGCCGGTGGTGGAGCCGTTGAGGACTTTATGTCCTTAGGTAGGGGCTAGGTTTTGGCATTCCTATGACTTTCCAACTCTTGAGGTAAGTTTCATGCCTGTTTTAATTCGTTATTACTTGATGGCTATTTGGCCATCTTTTTTCGTGGCTATTGGGTGTGTTTTATTTATCCTCAACTTGTTATTTTTTTTGAATGAATTTCTAAATTATTTGTTTTTATACCAAGCCGGAATAATCAACTCTTTTCGCCTGCTCCTTTATTTTCAACCCAGTCTTTTGGTTTTGGCGGTCCCGATCGGTTTTTTGATATCGTTACTAGTTGTCTATGGTCGATTGAGTGCCGATAGGGAAGTGGTTGCAGTTGAATCATGCGGGTTTTCCCCGATGATTTTAATCTGGCCCACGATTATTGTTTCGCTTTTGATGAGCCTGTTTTTGGTTTTCTTTATGGATAAAATCCTTCCCTGGGGAAATATTTCTTTTCTAAAGCTCGAATATCGGATTGCGACGGAGAGAACCGCTATTGTTGTCCGCGAAAAAACCTTCATCAAGGATTTCGATGGTTATATTTTGTATGTTAGCGAGAAAGACGATAAAAAGGATATTTTGAAAGATGTAACCGTTTGGTTCTTGAATGAACAGAAGATGCCTTGCCGTCTGATTCACGCCAAACAGGGGATTATTCAGCAAAACAAGGATAATTTTCATGTGATGCTGATTTTGAGTCACGGAATTATGCAACAACTGGGCGGGCCCCAAAAAGAAACGAAAAACGAGTTTTATCAAATGCAGTTCAAAAACTGTGATTTGGACTTAAGCGCAAATAAATTAAAAAACGGTCCCGGAGAATTTCGAGACGCGCGAAATATTTCCATTAAAGAATTGGCTTTTCGGATAAAGGAAGAAAAAAAAGCCAACGCCGATGCGCGGTACGATGAAGTTGAGTATTACAAAAAATTTTCGATTCCTTTTTCGGCATTGGCCTTTGCCTTTATTGGGGTTCCTTTGGGACTTGTTTTCAGAACGGGATCCATAGCCGGGCCTTTTTTGGCCATCATTTTAGTCGCTATTTATGATGGCTTCATTATTTTTGGCCAGGATGGAGGGCCTAGGGGTATTATTTCTCCGCTTTTTGCCGCATGGCTTCCTGATTTTGTTTTGACAATCATGGGATTAATAATGGTTTATTGGCTCAATCACCGTCTTGATTTTTGGCAAAGCTTTTTTTCTATAAAGGACAAAAATAATTCTGCTTCCATCTCGAATTTATCGAAAAAAATAGGTTCGGAATGAAAGCGATGTCCCCATCCTTTTGCCTGATTCGCGGTTTTTTCTTCTTTCTCTTATTTGTTATAGGTACGCCCTATGCTAATGCGGATTTATCGCTTTCCTTGGGGTCGCAAGTCCACATTCAAGCCGATACTATTGAGTTTTTGCGGGATCAAAATCTTGTCACCGCCAAAGGCGAGGTTCACATTCAACAAAATTTAGTACATTTATATGCGGATACTATCCGATACGATACAGAAGCCCAAGAGGTTTATGCCTATGGACATGTAGTATGGCAAGATGAAAGCCAAGAGGTGGAGACACAAAGCCTGACCTACAATCTTAAAACGGGGCAGGGAAAGGCCTTTAACATCAAAACGACCACAGCTCCTTGGATTTCTACCGGTTCCGAAATTGATATCATGCCCAACAAAATCGTTGTTAAAGATGCGGTGACGACCTCCTGCGATTATTCTGAGGGCTATCGGCATTACTATATGAAATCGGATAAGATCACCATTTATTCGGGAGATTATTTAGTGGCTGAAAATGTATTCTTGTTTATCGGGAAAGTTCCTGTTTTTTATTTTCCTTTTTTCGTGAAGACAATACATGATCTCAGGACCCCATTTTCTGTTTCGACCGGAGCTACCGATTACCTGGGGAACTATATCCTGGCGACGACTAATTATCTTTTGAATCCTAAAAGTTATGGCGCTTTTTATGCGGATTATTTCTTCCAGAAGGGGATTGGATTAGGTTTGCGGCATGAAATCGCCTTGAATGATTATTCTGCGTTGTCGCTTTACGGATATGGAATCAAAGAAAAGGATACGAAACAGTTTCGTTGGGAGGGGAGAATTAGGGGACTTTGGGCCTTTTCCTCCAATTTTCAAGGTCGCGTGGAGGCGGATTTGCCAGGAGATGGGAATTTCAGCAACGATTATTCCGTAGCCCAGAGGGATCCTAGTTTAGTTTCGACCTTTCGGGAGTACGACATATCAACAACTTACACTAATCTGAACTACACTTTAGGACTGCTCCTCAGGCGGCAGGATTTAGCGGATGGCAGTAATCCTCCCACGAGCGAGTTTAACTTCATTCGTAGCCTTGAGAATTGGCCCCAGGCCACTTTTTCGCTTTTTCCCCAATCCTTGATTGGAAAAAACTTCTTGAAATATGATTTTAGTCTTCAGGGCGATCATACTTATACGCAAAGCAACGGATTTTATGTAACCCATTTGACTAGTGAATTGGGTGTAAGCGAAAGCGCCCTTCTCATGCAAACCCAAAATATTTTTTCACGGGTGGCTGTGGATGACGCTATACAAGATATTTCGGATGTAGGAATTACGATTGGGGCGGGAGCTGCGGGAGAAACCCACAGTATCAACATTCAAAATACTTGGACATCCCGATGGTCGGAGTACTTTAACTCCAACTTTACGTATAACTACGCACAAAAACTTAATAACCCGGCTCCATCCGATCCTCCCCGGGGGGTTACATCCAACTTGCTTTCAGGGAGGATGGAATGTGATTTGGGGACAGTTTTACGGGCGGCGACCAGCACTACTTATGATTTCAACGTCCAAGTAGGAACCGATGCATCACGTTTTGGATATTTACACCAAGAATTTTATTTGACGGCCTCCTCGCAATTTGACTACACCCTCATCGGCGATTTTTCCATTCAGGACAATGCGCTGAAGGATTTTAACAGCATTTTAAATTTCAAAAGTCCCCAAGATATGTGGCGTTTCCGAATTTCCGGCGATTATGTGGATCCCAATTTCACTAATACTGGCCCCGTTACAGAAGGCCTCCCGCCTACTTTTGAGATCGCGGGAGAGGTAGATTTCGCATTTTTCACGAATTATCGGATGTCGTTGATTGAAAGTTATGATTTAACAAATGCGCAGTTTGAAACCCGAAGCGTAAGTCTTTTTCGGGATTTGCATGATTGGATGGCGGAACTTAATTACAGCGAAGATCCGGTCCTGGGAAAAACGGTATTTTTTACCTTGAGTCTCAAGTCTTTCCCGGGACGGCCCTTGTCGGTATCCGACCAACAACTACAAAGTTTGAATGGTTTGCGGAATCAGGGTCTGACGGGTGCGGCTAGCCAATTCCAATAAGTATCAAACAGAACGACACTGGAAAAAAAGGTCCTCTCTGCTTGATAATGTTTATCCTCTTTTAGAACAGAAAGTGAGTTATGAGAAAAAACAGCATCGTCGTTCGCGGGGCTCGTGAACACAATCTAAAAAACATTTCTGTGGAAATACCCCGTGATCAGTTGGTCGTTATTACGGGAGTTTCAGGCTCTGGAAAATCTTCGCTCGCATTTGATACCCTTTACGCTGAAGGCCAGAGACGATACGTGGAATCTCTTTCTTCCTATGCCCGGCAATTTCTTGGGCTCATGGAAAAGCCGGATGTAGATTCAATCGAGGGGCTTTCTCCGGCAGTGGCTATTCAGCAAAAAGCGGGAAGTCGTAATCCCCGATCGACCGTTGGAACAAGCACTGAAATTTATGATTATTTCCGACTTTTATTTGCAAGAGTCGGAATTCCCCATTGCACTAATTGTGGGCGCACAATAAGCCGACAAACAGTTCAGCAAATTGTTGATAGGGTCCTTTCATTTCCGGAAGGATCGAAGTTACACATTTTGGCACCCCTGATTTCCAGTCGAAAAGGAGAGTACAAAAAAATATTTGATCAAGTCCGAAAAGATGGATTTGTCCGGGTTCGGGTAGATGGCATATTGATGGAGGTGGACGATCGAATAAATCTTGAAAAAAACAAAAAACATGACATTGAAGTCGTAATTGACCGACTTGTTTTAAAACCAGAAATTAAAAAACGACTTGCCGATTCTCTTGAAACGGCATCCAAACAAGGGGACGGTATTTTAAAAATTCTTGTCGGTTCCGGCGCCAAGGAAGAAGAACACCTTTTTTCCGAACATTATGCTTGCGTGTATTGCGGTATCAGCATGGAAGAGCCGGCACCCCGAAATTTTTCATTTAACAATCCTCATGGGGCTTGTCCAGCTTGCACCGGAATGGGCTTTAAAATGGAAGCGGATGAATCGCTTGTAATAGATCAGGAAAAGTCCATTCTTGAAGGGGCCATTGATCCTTACGATTCTCCCAAAGCCGTTTATTATCAAAACTTAGTGGAAGGTTTGTGTCAACATTTTAATGTGAAGCAGGAAACACCGTTTAAAAAATTACCTCAAAAGGTAAAAGATGCTCTTCTTTTTGGGACTCAGGAGGAAATTGAATTCAAAATTCAAAAGGGCAGTTACCGGCAAAAATTTTGGGGCCCCTTTGAAGGAGTCATTCCAAATTTAGAGAGACGGTATCACGAAACCGATTCCGAATCCATCCGAGAAGATATTGAGAAATACTTGGTGAGCAAAGCTTGCAGAGCCTGCAAGGGAACGAGATTAAAACCAGAAAGCTTGGCCGTGACAATTGGAGATAAGAACATTATTGATATTACTAGATTTTCAGTAAAAAAATGCCTGGATTTTTTTGACCAACTAAAGTTGGATACCAAAGCCTTGGCTGTGGCGGGTCAAATATTGAAGGAGGTCAAAAGCCGATTGCTTTTCCTCAAAAATGTTGGTCTGGATTATTTGACATTGGATCGGATGACTGCCTCCCTGTCTGGTGGAGAAGCACAACGTATTCATTTAGCTACCCAGATTGGCAGTGCCTTAGTGGGTGTTTTGTATATTTTGGACGAACCTTCCATTGGATTGCATCAACGCGATAATGTCAGGCTCTTGGCTACCTTAAACCGATTGCGTGACATTGGAAACACAGTGATTGTCGTGGAGCATGATGAAGATACGATCGAAGCGGCCGATTTTATTGTAGATATGGGAATTGGAGCAGGTATTGAAGGCGGAGAAGTTGTGGTGGCAGGGTCCCTAGAGCAAGTTTTATCTAATCGTCGTTCCTTGACAGGTCAATATCTTTCTGGAGAACTTTCAATAGGACCAAAACTTGAAACAAATAGAAAGCAAGAAAAGTTTTTGACTTTGGTAGGGGCCTCAAAAAATAACCTTAAAAATCTGACGGTTAGACTTCCGTTAGGATGTTTTATAGCTGTTACGGGAGTTTCAGGCTCCGGAAAAAGCACTTTGGTAATGGAAACGCTGTACCCGGCCTTACTTCATCAACTTTATCAATTCAGAATAAAGCCGGAAGGTTATGAGTCGTTATCGGGAGTCGAAAATGTAGACAAAATCATTGAAATTGACCAATCCCCAATTGGACGAACTCCTCGGTCTAATCCCGCGACTTATACAGGTGTTTTTACCCAAGTTCGAGATCTTTTTGCTAGGCTGCCTGAATCCAAAGTCCGAGGTTACAAAGAAGGTCGTTTTAGTTTTAATGTGAAGGGGGGGCGTTGCGAGGCCTGTGAGGGGGATGGTGTTATTAAAATAGAGATGCATTTTTTACCCGATGTTTATGTACCTTGTGAAGTTTGCAAAGGCAAGCGTTATAATCGGGAGACATTGGAGATATTGTTTAAAGGAAAAAGTATTTCTGATATTTTGGAATTGAGTGTGGAAGAGGCTTTGCCTTTTTTCGCTTCCATTCCGAAGATCAATAAAATTTTGGAAACTCTACTTGAAGTAGGGTTAGGTTATATCAAATTGGGCCAATCAGCAACCACGCTTTCGGGTGGGGAGGCCCAAAGGGTTAAGCTTTCGACTGAGCTGGGAAAGCGGAGCACCGGCAAGACCGTTTACATTTTAGATGAACCTACTACGGGGTTGCATTTCGCGGATGTTCACCATCTAATTCGGGTTTTGAATCGATTAGTTGATGCCGGCAATACGGTGATTGTTATTGAGCATAATTTGGATGTGATTAAAATTGCGGACTATATTCTTGACTTGGGGCCGGATGGTGGCGACGAGGGCGGCCAATTGGTAGTGTCTGGAAGCGTAAAACAAGTGACGGAAAATTCAAAGTCTCATACAGGTCGGTTTTTGGCCGAGAAGATTCGAAAAGACCTAAACCGAGTGAAAAGTCAGGGAAAACGTGCCTTCACCATTGGAAATGCGCGTTGACGGTTATTTCGCGCAAGGATATAATTTCGCTAAGCCTAACAACAAAGAGGTTTTTCCACATTGAAAAAAATTTTTAGTTTTTACCGTTTTATTATTGAAACAATAATAGTATTTATCATTTGTTTATCAGCGGGTTTTCACCCGGCTTTTTCCCAAAACGGACCCGGTACAACAGGAGCTGTCGCACTTAAAATCCCTGTGGGACCCAGGGCCATCGCCATGGGGCAAGCCTTTGTGGCCGTGGCTGATGATGCAAATGCCATTTATTGGAATCCTGCAGGATTGAATCAATTGGGTGGAACCCATTTGACGGCTCAATATGATTCTTTTATCAGCACAGAATCTTATGATTTCCTAGCCGCTGCCACGAAACTGGGTAATAACGCAGCCGTCGGTCTTGGGGTGAAAATATTATCATCAGGGCCACCGGAACCGGGAACTGATATAAATGGAAACGTAGTTCCGGGAGAGTTTGTTGGCGAGAATTATATGGATATTGATTTGGCGGGTGCCTATCGTTTGAGCTATTATTTTGATGTCGGATTAACGGCAAAATATATTAGCGAAAGTCTTTATGGACCAAGTGGTTCGACTTTTGCAGTTGATTTAGGAATTCTCTATAAGACACCTATCCCTCATTTTACTGCCGGACTGAATTTTCAAAATTTAGGACCGGGGTTAAAAATTGGCTCGACTGCAGACCCACTTCCCCGCAACCTGAAAATCGGTGTTGCGTACAGAATGTTTGACAATAATTTTACAACCGCCTTTGATGTGAATTTTCCCGATGATAACGCCATATCCACTAGTTTGGGCGGTGAATACTGGTACAAAAATACCTTGGTTGGCCGGTTTGGCTACCAGTTCCAGGGTTCAATTGATCAAAATCAAGTTGGGATCGGCGGGAAGGCGGGCTTGTATTTGGGCGCTGGTGTGAAGGTGGCGGCTTTTAAAGATTTCATTGGTTTGGATTATGCCTGGACGAATGATGGTTTTTTAGGCGCAGAAAATCTATTTGCCCTGGACTTTTATTTCTGATCTTTGTTATTTTCCTTCTCGCTTTACTTATATTCCTTTTGTGTTTAGGTGACGTAAACTTGGGTTTTGTTTTAGCTTAGCCCAAAGATAACTATTTAAAATTTGAGGACATTTCATGAGTTCTGAACAAGAAATTTTCGAAAAATGCGGCAGGACCTACAACAACAATGATGTCATTTTTCGTGAAGGTGATATGGGCAATGAAATGTTCATTATCCAGTCGGGTAAGGTGAAAATAACAAAACAGCTCAAAGATGGTGTTGAAAAGACTTTGGCCATTTTAGGACCAGGGGATTTTTTTGGTGAAATGGCCGTTATCGACAAAGATGTCCGCTCGGCAAATGCGATTGCGATTGAACCCTCGCGCCTCATTGCTTTGGATGAGGATGTTTTCGAAATGCATATGCAAACCAACCCCAAGATTGTAAAGAAAATTTTAAAGAACTTAACGTCCCGTCTTCGGGAATCCAACCAACAAATCGCTAATCTAATGATCAAGGACGCCAATCGATTAGTGGCCAATACTATTTTGTTGGTGGTACACAAACACGGTGAAGAGGGTCCGGCTGGAATCACTGTGGATATTCCTTTTACGGTAGGGGAATTGAGCAAAATGTGCGGCTTGGAAACAGCAAAAACCCAAGAAATTGTTGACAAGCTTATCAAAGCTAAAGTTGTCCGCTTGTCGGGAGAAACAATCATGGTAACGAGTTTGGATAATCTCGAAAAATTCATCAAGTTTTTAGAGATGAAAGAACAATTTGGAGAATAATAGGAATCCATGTTCAAGCCCCGCAATTTTGTGGGGCTTTTTTGTATGTTTTATTATCGAGAGAATGTTTTGCGAGTTCATCACAATGCCCCTCAATGACAAGATATTAGGCACAGAGTAAAAGCGTGATACTGACAGAATTAACCGCGTCCATCCAAAATGATTTAAATCGGGTTGAGCAAACCATTGCTGAAACGCTCCGGACCGAGAATGTTTTTATTCAACAAATGGTTGATTATCTTTCTGGTTCCACAGGGAAAAGGATCAGGCCAGCTCTCGGCATTTTATCCGCTAAATACTGTGGACAAGTCACAGATGAAACAATTGCCTTGGGTGCGGCCTTAGAGATGATCCACGTGGCAACACTTATTCACGATGATATTATTGACAATTCTGAAATCCGTCGAAAACAGAAAACCTTGAATTTTAAATGGGGAAATGAAATTTCTGTTTTGATGGGTGATTATGTTTTTGCCTCATCTTTTTATTTGATGGCAAAAAAACTGCCCAAGAATATTTTAAGTACCCTTGCTGATACCACCAACATTATTTGCCGAGGGGAAATATCAGAAACCTTCCACCGATTTAATGCCGGGTTGACCGAAGCCCAATATTTTGACGTCATTAAGGAAAAAACGGCTAGCCTTTTTGCGGCAAGTTGCCAGACGGGTGCTATGCTGGCAGAAGGTGATGAAAGTGATATTGAAAACCTCTACCGCTTTGGCATGGGAATCGGAATGGCTTTTCAAGTAATTGATGATACTTTGGACTTTGTTGGTAAAGAATCTACGATTGGGAAACCGGTTATGAGCGATTTGCGGGAAGGAAAGCTAACCCTTCCCGTCATCCATTGCTTCAATTGTGGCTCCCCGAGTGAAAAAGAAAAATTGACGGAGATTATTTTGAGTAAAGTAAAAAATGATAGCGACGTTCAATTTCTGAATTCCCTAATCGAAAAATACAAGGCGATCGATTTTTCCATCAAAAGAGCGCGTCTTTTTGTGGAAGAAGCTAAATCAGCCCTTGATGAGTTGGATGAAAAGCCATCGAAAATCGAGTTGCTTTATTTTGCTGATTTTTTAATTAACAGAGATTTTTGAGTGAGTTTTGTTCGTTGTGGTTCACTTTAAGTTATGCCTTGAAATTTAATGTGATGGTGTGTATAGAATAGTTTGCATTTCCAGTTTGACCCCAGTCGTTCTCAAAAGAGAGGCCCATGCTAGAACAATACGGCTATGTTTTGGTTTTTCTCTTTGCTGGAATTTTCTTCATCCTCATGGCCTTCGTGACAGGTTGGGCTTTAAGCCCAAATGGGTTGCTCGGTCTCAAATATAAATACAAAAAAGAAATTCTGGTCGATACTTATGAATGTGGTGTTGAAACCTATGGAACCTCCTGGATCAGATTTAATGTAAGCTTTTACCTTTATGCCCTTTTGTTTGTCATTTTTGACATCGAAACGGTGTTTTTGTACCCTTGGGCTGTTTCTTTTCGACAATTGGGTATGTTCGGATTTTTAGAAATGATTGTCTTTATAGCTATATTGTTGGTGGGACTGGCGTATGCCTGGAAAAAGGAGGCCTTAAAATGGGAGTAGGTTTAAAAGGCTTATCCAAACCTGAGATCGATTTGATGGAAAGCGAAAGCAAAGTCCCGGGGTTGTGGACCCTGGAAAAAGCCGTTGGATTCATTTTTCGCTGGGCCAGAAAAAATTCATTATGGCCTCTTCAGTTTGGAACGGCCTGTTGCGCCATTGAGATGATGGCGACGGCAGCCGGTCGATATGATATCGCCCGTTTCGGAGCCGAGGTTTTTCGTCCTTCACCGCGACAAGCAGACCTTATTATTGCTGCTGGAACGATCACTGAAAAAATGGGCTATGCTTTGAAGAAGCTTTATGAACAGATGCCGAAGCCTAGTTGGATAATTGCAATGGGCAGCTGCACGATCGCAGGGGGGCCTTATTATTACGACTCCTATACGGTCGTCAAAGGAATTGATTCTTTTGTTCCGGTTGATGTTTATGTGCCGGGATGTCCACCTAGGCCTGAATCGTTACTCCATGGATTGATGGCGATCCAAAAAAAAATTGAAGACGAACCTATTTTTCGCCGTCGCCCAAACACATGAGAGAAATTATTTTTAATGAAAAGCTGGCCGATCTTATTTCTGTAAAATTTTAATTCGTTGGTTTCTCAAGGGGTTTGATTTTTATGACTGTGGAAGAACTAAAAACAAAAATCGAAACTGATTTTAAAGAGAAAATTGTATCTGTTGTTTTGTCGGCACAAAAGGAAGTTTTGATAACGGCGAAACCAGAGGCCTATGTTTCGCTGTGCCAAGGTTTAAAGGATAAGCCGGAATATTCCTTCCAACATCTCTCCTGCCTCACAGCTGTCGACTATATCAAAGAAAACAAAATTACTGTTGTCGACCATCTTTGGTCTTACGATAAATGCCATCAGGTAACAGTCAAATTGGAAGTAGATCGGGCCGTTGGGAAGGCTCCGACAGTTGAGAATGTTTGGAAAAGCGCTAATTGGTTTGAGCGGGAAGTATTCGATCTTTACGGCATTGTTTTCGAAGGCCATTCGGATTTGCGCCGCATCATGATGCCGGACGACTATGCCAAATATCCTCTCAGAAAGGATTTCGCGGATGACGGATTTATTGTTAAGCCAAATTAAACCCGGTGGTGAATCCCAGTTTGGGACGGATGAGTATGTTGTCAATATGGGTCCGCAACATCCGGCGACTCACGGTGTTTTGCGTTTGGTGCTGAAACTGGATGGCGAAACAGTCAAGGAGACCTTACCGGTTTTAGGTTATCTTCACCGTTCCATTGAAAAAATCAGTGAAAACCGAACTTATCCCCAGTGCATCACCTATACCGACCGGGTGGATTATGTCTCGGCTATGAGCGTGAACCTGGCATTTGCGCTGGCGACCGAGAGGCTTATGGGCATTGAAGCTCCTCCGCGGGCGCAGTGGCTGAGGATGGTTTTTGTCGAATTGCAACGATTGGCCAGCCACCTTTTGTGGATGGGAGCGTTTGCCGGAGACATCGGGGCTTTGACTCCTTTCCTTTATGGTCTTCGGGAAAGAGAACGAATCTTAGATCTTTTTGAAATGACCTGTGGCCAGCGCCTAACCTACAACTATATTCGCATCGGCGGAGTCATGATTGATATCCTGCCCGATTTCACCGAAAAGTGCCGCTCTTTTCTCGATTATTTCGAACCAAAGATCAATGAGTATGAAGGTCTCCTAACTTATAACCCAATTTTTCTGGAACGGACCAAGGGTGTGGGGGTTATTACTCCGGAATACGGAATCAATAGTGGCGTTTGCGGTCCTTCCCTTCGTGGGTCCGGGGTTTCTTGCGACGTTCGCAAACAACAGCCTTATCTTTATTACGACCAAGTGAAGTTCACCGAATGTTTGGAGAACGACGGGGACTGTTGGGCAAGGTATATGGTTCGGATGAAGGAGATGCGGGAAAGTGTTTCAATTATCCGTCAAAGCTTGGATCGTTTGGAACCAGGGCCAGTCGAAGCCAAACTCCCACCCATACTAAAAGCGCCTCCGGCCAGTGAGATTTATTCGCGCATTGAATCCTCACGGGGTGAAATGGGGATATACCTGGTGGGGGATGGAACGCCAAAGCCTTATAAGGTGAAATACCGTTGCGCTTCTTTCAGCAATCTTTATGTTTTGGACCAATTGACGCGGGGATGGAAAGTTGCCGATATCATGGCAGTTTTGGGAAGTCTGGATATGATTGTGCCGGAAGTCGACCGTTAATATTCGTGATTCAAGGAAACATTGAAATATGTTAACCGGTGAAAACATCGTCAAATTCGTGGCGGGACTTCTGACTCAGGTTTATTCCATTGCGGGTCTGAAGGACTATTCCGGAGTTTTGAATCGTATTGTTTGCGCGGTTGTAATGTTCGGTTTTGTCTCTGTTTTTGTCATGTTTTTAGTATGGATGGAAAGGAAGGTTTCAGCCCGTATGCAGAGCCGTCTTGGCCCTAACCGTGTGGGCCCTTTTGGATTGCTTCAAACTCTTGCCGACGCTATTAAATTGACGACTAAAGAAGATGTTAAACCCGTGAAACGGGATAAGCTTCCTTACTTTATCGCGCCGATCCTGGCTTTTGTCGCGACCTTCATGGGAATGGTGGTTGTCCCATTTGATAATAAAGTGGTTGTTGCGGATTTGAACATCGGTGTTTTATATATCATCGCTATCACCAGCTTTACGGTCATCGGCATCCTTTCGGCGGGCTGGAGTTCCAATAACAAGTATTCCATGCTCGGAGGTTTCCGATCGGCGGCGCAGATAGTCAGTTATGAGGTTCCGCTCGTGCTGTCGTTGGTTCCGGTTATCATGATTACGGGAAAACTTAACTTCAGCGGTATAGTGGAATACCAACAGCTACATGGTTATTGGTTCGTGTTTCCCCAGATGGTTGCGTTTTTGACCTTCATTGCGTCGGCCACCGCCGAGGCCAATCGGGCCCCATTCGATATTCCCGAGGCCGAATCGGAATTAACGGGAGGGTTTCATACCGAGTATTCGGGGGTTAAATTTGCCATGTTTTTCTTGGGGGAATACATCGCCATTGTGGTTTCGGCGGCCGTGGCGGCGACGGTTTTCCTGGGCGGCTGGCTTCCTCCACTCTATTTTTTGGGTTTTATTCCAGGTTTTGTTTGGTTCATTCTCAAAGTGCTTTTGATTATTTACCTCATCATGGCTTTCCGGTGGACTTTCCCCAGACTGCGAGTGGACCAGTTAATGGATTTCGGTTGGAAGGTTTTGATCCCAGTCACGATTGCGAATATTCTAATAACCGGTTTCGTGGTTCTGCTGTTTAGTAAGGGGGTTTAAATGACAACTTTATACGCGTACCTTAAAGCCATTGTTCTGGGACTTTGGAATTTGTTGGTGGGGCTATCCATCACTTCCAGTTATGTTTTCAAAAAAACAACGACCCAACAATATCCAGAAGAAAAACTTCCACTTCCAGCTCGAAGCCGCAGCATGATTAAGTTGATATATGACGGAGAAAAAGACCAGTTTAACTGTGTGGCCTGCATGATGTGCGCTAAGGCTTGCCCCAACAACTGCATCAAATTGGAAGGCGTTCGCGGAGCGGATGGCAAACGCCGGATGACGACCTTCAAACTGGATTTTTCCACCTGTATTTTCTGCGGTTATTGCGTAGAAGCCTGTGGTTTTGATGCCCTGACATTCGTATCGGAAGAATATGAGAATTCAGTTTATAAAAGGGGAAGTTTGTTGCAGGACGAGCACGCCATGAAGTGGGCTCGTCCCGCCCATCTCGCACCGGCACTCGAGGAAACCGCCAAAGTCGAAGCGGTGGCCGGAGCAAAAGCATGACCGAAACAATTTTTTACGCCTTGGCGGGTGTTATTGTGGCCTCGGCCATCCTGGTTGTTTCAGTGAGAAATCTTTTCCATTGTGCTCTTGCCTTAGCCCTGACCATGTTCGGTATTTCGGGCATTTACCTCTATCTAGATTGGGAATTCTTGGCGGCCGTTCAAGTGTTGATTTATGTCGGAGCCGTGACAGTACTCATCATTTTCGGCATTATGTTGACCCGTAAAGTGATGGATGATAACGCGAGGGTCATGAACAATCAGGTTTTGTTTTCGTTCTTAGCGGCTGTGGCTGTATTGTTCATTCTCTTTGAAGTCATTGGGCGATCATCCTTCCAACAAAATGACCATCCAACGGCGGCAATGGCGGCGGCTTCTTCCTTGGTTGGAACAACGCAAACGGGGGCTTCCGCATCTTTACCCGACAGTTATCAAAACGACGTCCTTTCTTTGGGAGGGGCGTTATTGAAGCCACAAAATGGCTTTGCTTTCGCATTTGAATTTGTCTCAATACTCCTTTTGTCAGCGCTGGTAGGTGCCGTCGTCATAGCCCGAAAGGATCCTGCATGACCCAAATACCGATAGCTCATTTTCTTTATCTTGCTGCCATTCTTTTCGGCATCGGCATTTTTGGAGTTTTGGCGCGCAAAAATGCGATTTCGGTCCTTATGGGAATCGAACTTATGTTGAACGCTGTAAACATTAATTATTTGGCCTTCGCGAAATATTGGGGACAGGGCACGTTTAGCGGCCCGGTTTTTGTGGTTTTCGTCATTACTATCGCGGCCGCTGAGGCCGCCGTTGCGCTGGCCATCGTCATATCCATTTATCGTCAAATGAAGAGTACTAATGTGGATGATGCCCATTATTTGCGTGGGTAATAAAACCGTTCCAACCGTTCAAAGCATCGGAAGCCTTCAGCTGTTTGTCGCCAGCCGTTGATCTTGAGTCGAGCCGTGACTTTAATTAGGTAAGGGGCAGGAATGATCCAGTATTCGTGGTTGATACCCGTGATGCCGGCTTTGGCCTATGCGGTCATCATCTTTTTTACTCGTCGATCCAAGTCGCTTTCCGCCGCTATTTCCATTCTGACAATGGCCGCTTGTTTTTGCCTCTCCATAGGAGTCTTTTTGGAAATCGCCCAGCGGGATCCATCGCAACCTCTTCCCAACTTAACTTGGATCTGGTTGTCGGTTCCGCCTTGGGACGCCCACGTGGGCGTACTTATCGACCACCTGAGCGTGAACATGCTGTTGGTAGTGACCTTAATCTCGCTGCTGGTGCAAATTTATTCCCTGGGCTATATGCATGATGATGAGCGGTTTTCGACCTATTATTCTTACCTCTCGCTTTTTACCGCTTCCATGCTGGTGCTGGTGGTTTCCAATAATTACCTCCAAATTTTCATTGGATGGGAGTTGGTGGGGCTTTGTTCCTATCTTTTAATCGGTTTCTGGTATTTCAAGCCCGAAGCGGCCAACGCCTGTAAAAAGGCCTTTGTCGTCAACCGCATTGGGGACATGGGGTTCCTGATGGGGGTCATTACCATTGGGATGATGTTCCAAACCTTCGATTTCGCGAAAGTTCAGGAACTTCTGACGCAGGAAATCGCGAAGGGCACCTTCCAAGGCAATCATTACATCGCCGGAATCGCCATCCTCCTTTTCTGTGGGGCGGTAGGGAAGAGCGCCCAGTTTCCGCTCCATGTTTGGCTTCCGGACGCCATGGAAGGCCCGACCCCAGTGTCCGCCCTTATCCACGCGGCTACCATGGTGGCGGCCGGGGTTTACATGGTTGCCCGGACCTACAGTATTTTCTCCGCGGACCCCTGGTCCATGACGGTCGTGGCCTGGGTTGGCGGATTCACGGCTATCTTCGCCGCCTCCATCGCCTTGGCCCAAGACGACATCAAGCGCATCCTGGCCTATTCCACCTTGTCCCAATTGGGTTACATGATTATGTCCTTAGGGGCTGGGGGTTACACTTCCGGCATGTTTCACCTGACCACCCATGCCTGTTTCAAGGCCCTTTTGTTCCTCGGCGCCGGAAGCGTTATTCACGGGGTGCATAACCAGGATATTTGGAAGATGGGCGGCCTTTGGAACAAAATGAAAATTACGGCAGCTACTTTCCTCATCGCCAACCTGGCTATTTCCGGGATTCCCCCTTTCGCCGGTTTCTTCTCCAAAGACGCCATTTTGGATGCGGTCCACGAAAGCACCGTTCCGGGCCACGAGATTCTTTATTACGCCGCCGTTTTCACGGCATTTCTCACTGCTTTTTACATGTTCCGGCTTTTCTTCGTGGTTTTTCTCGGGGAGCCGCGCGACCACCATGCCTACGACCATGCCCATGAGTCCCCGCTTACCATGACCGGGCCCCTCATGTTCCTGGCCTTTTTGTCCATCTGTATCGGTTGGTTGAATTGGCCGGGGTTGAATTACTATTCTAAGTTCGTTTTTTTCGGTCCGGGCAGCCCCGAAGGGGCTTCGAGCTTCCTTCAATTATTGGCGCAATCCTGGCTTTCGCTTTTGGTCGCCTTACTGGGTATCGGTTTGTCCGCCGCTTTTTATTACTTCAAAGTGTTCTCGGCCGAAAACGTCGCCCGGCAATTCCAGCCCATCTATCTTTTGTTGAAGAACAAATATTACTTTGACGAGATGTATGGTTGGTTCGTGGATAAGATCGTTTTTGGGATCGCTTCAGTTTTCCATTGGTTCGACGAAGTCGTTGTCGATGACGGCATGGTCGATGGGACGGGTTGGATCAACCGGAAAATGGGCAGCCTTTTCAGCCTGACCCAAACCGGCTATGTTCAAAATTACGCCTTGGTGATTTTCGGCGCGGTGGCCGTGATTTACCTGCTGGTTAGCTTCTAAAACTCCGGAGGAAATAAAGAATGCTTCCCGTACTCGCCACCATTTTGGTTCCTTTCGCAGCCATCTTTGCCCTTTTTTCTCAGGCTTCCGTCCATGGGCCGAATGTCTTGCCCCTCTTGACCACTTTTATCCTTATTCCCATTCTTTCCGCTTTTGCCATTATGGCCGCCCCCGAAAAATACACTCGTTGGATCAGTCTTTTTATGGCTTCCCTCGAATTGGGAGTTGCCTTCAAGGTCTTCGCTCTTTATCAAACCACCGTGGGTGGATTTCAATTGGTGGAAGAAGTTCCCTGGCTGGGCAATTTTGGGATCAAATACCTTTTGGGCGTCGATGGAATGAGTACCTTGATGGTGTTTTTGGTCGGCTGCGTTTATTTCGCTGGGACACTCATTTCATGGAACGTCAGCCTCCGTAAAAAGGAATATTACGTCCTCTTTTCGCTTTTGGTCGGCGGAGTGGCCGGCGCTTATGAGAGCCTCGACTTGTTCTTCTTCTTCCTCTTTTACGAGTTCGCCGTTTTGCCCATGTACCTCCTGGTCGGAATCTGGGGATCGGGCCGTAAGGAATACGCGGCCATGAAGCTGACCCTTATGCTCTTGGCCGGGTCGGCCTTCATGCTGGTGGGCTTCATCGCCATGTACTTCACTTCCAATGTCCATACTTTCGACATCCGCGTATTAGGTGACCTGTCTAAAACTGGCTTTAGCCCCGATTTCCAAAACATTTGGTTTCCCCTCCTTTTCCTCGGTTTCGGAGTCATCGCGGCCGTTTTTCCCTTTCATACCTGGTCGCCTGATGGGTACGGTTCGGCTCCCACCGCCGCTTCCATGTTGCATGCGGGGGTTTTGAAGAGCCTGGGAGGATATAGCATCATTCGGGTCGCATTGCCGGCCATGCCCTTAGGGGCAAAACACTGGCTTCCCATTCTGGTTCTTTTGACCCTGGTCAATATTCTCTACGCCGCCTTGGTTGCCTTAAAACAAAAGGACTTCAAGTATGTCATCGCTTATTCTTCCGTGTCTCATTGTGGCGCCATTCTTTTCGGCATTTGTACCCTCCAGGTCGCCGGTTTAAATGGGGCGGTCATCCAAACCCTTTCCCACGGAATCGTGGCGGCCATGACCTTCGCCTTAGTGGGGACGGTTTATGGCAAGGCCCACACGAGAGAACTAGCTAAGTTGGGCGGACTAGGAGCCTGCATGCCGGTTTTAGGCGGGCTTTTCGTGGCGGCGGCGATGGCCAACGTGGGATTACCCGGCTTAAGCGGTTTCGTGGGCGAGTTCCTTATTTTCCTGGGGTCCTACCGCAGCGGATACAACGGTGGATTCACGATCTTCCAAGTCCTTTTTCCCGTGGCCGTTCTAGCCATCGTCTTGACGGCTGTTTATTACCTTCGGCTTGTCCAAATGGTTTTTTATGGGCCTGTGAAGGATCCTCACTTTAAGGAAGAGGTTCATGATGGCACCTTCATCGAAATTCTGCCGATCGCTTTTCTCCTGGCCGTTTCGCTCGCTGTGGGTTTATACCCGAAACCCTTTGTCGATATGTCCAACGCGACCATCGCGCCCTTGATCGACTATATCGGAGGATTCAAGTGATCCAAGTTTCTTCTTTCCTGCCGGAGCTTTGGCTGGTGTGCACGGCCATACTGATCCTGCTGGTGGAATTGTTTTCGGAAAGCGACTCGACCCGCCGGATGCTGAATAGGATCGCGGTTTTAGGCGTCTTGGGCGCCTTGGTCACCCTGCCTTGCGTGGGGGGGCTTTGTTGTTCCGCGGCCTGTACATTGGGGTCCTTTCCGACGGAAGCCTTCAATGGTTTCCTTAAAACGGATGGCTTGGCGGCTTTTTTCAAGATGATCGTGTTGCTCGGCACGCTTCTGACCCTTTTCATCACCTTCCGCTACTTCAAAAGCCGGCCCACCCATTACCCGGCCGAATTCCTGGCCGTTCTTTTGTTTTCGGCGGCGGGGGCCTCGGCTTTGGCCTCGGCTCAGGAAATCATCACTCTTTACGTTTCGTTGGAAACCCTGACGATCAGCAGTTATTTACTGGCGTCTTTTATGAAAAAAGACAAGGGAAGTAACGAGGCGGGAATGAAATACCTATTGCTGGGGGCCTTTTCCTCCGCCATCCTTTTGCTGGGCTTCTCTTATATATATGGCCTGACCGGGACGACGGTTATCGCCCAAATCGGAAAAAGTCTGGCGGCCCAGCCTTTCTCGCCCATGCTGGCCCTGGCGATCATCTTGGTGACCGGCGGTTTGGGTTTCAAGATATCGCTGGCGCCCTTCCATATGTGGACGCCCGACGTTTACGAAGGAGCCCCGACTCCCGTGACGGCCTTTCTTTCCGTGGTTTCCAAAACGGCGGGATTCGCGGCTTTTGTCCGTATCTTCTGGGTAGGGCTCTCCAATTCCTCCGCCGCGCCGGTTTGGGCGGGACTTTTCGCGGTCCTGGCGGCGATGAGCATTATCCTGGGCAATTTAGAAGCTATTCCCCAAAAAAACATCAAGCGCATGATGGCCTATTCCTCTATCGCCCAAGCTGGGTACATTTCAACGGGTTTCCTGGCGGGAGGGCAACTGGGCCTGACAGCGGTCCTCTTTTACCTCTTTGTCTATCTATTCGCCAACATGGGGGCCTTCCTGGCGATCGTGATTGTTTCCGGTAAAACAGGCAGCGACCAAATCGAGGATTTCGCCGGCATGTGGAAAAGATCCCCCCTGATAGGGGTTGTCCTGCTGGTATGCCTTCTTTCCCTCGCGGGAGTGCCGCCCTTCGCTGGTTTTTCGGGAAAGTGGTACTTATTCGGCGCCGCCATCCACATGGGGTACACTTGGCTGGCACTGGTGGGAATGGTTTTCAGCGTGGTATCCCTTTACTATTACCTGCAGGTGGTACGCCAGGCCCTGATGGTGGATGCCAAGGATTCCTCGCCCATCGAAATGAACCTTATCGAAAAAGTGATCTTGGTGGTCTGCATTGTTTCCACCGTTACCTTCGGTTTCTGGCCGACGCCCATCATGGATATGGCCCAAGCGGCTTCCACAGCCCTGTTTTAAAAGTTTTTATCCCGCGGGTTTAAACCTCCGGCTTTCCGCCGGGGGTTTTTTTGTTTCTGGAGATTTCATCATGTCCCCTTTTGAGACGAGCGGGAAAGTTGTTTCAAAGTATAAAAAACGGTAGAGTGGTCGGGTTTGAGGGAGGTAGCGTCCTTTCGAGGGAGAATGCGATGATGACTAATGGATTATTAGGAGCGGTGTTTTTCTTTTATGCTTTCAGCAGTTTTTACGCCTTCCGCTATTACCGCGGCCTGGACGAAGGTTCGGACCGATTGGCGGTCCGATGGCTATTAGCTGGATTCTTTTTCCAAGGGCTACTGCTGACGGCCCAATGGATGACGGATGGCTACGCCCCCCTGGTCACCCTTGAGGGCATTTTAACCGCCTTCTCCTTTTCGCTGGCAGCGGCTTTGCTCTTGGGTCGCCTCAAAACACCGGTACCGGTACTGACGTCGCTCTTCCTGCCTTTCATCCTCTTGGTAGCTCTCCTGGCCTTTTGGCTGGGCTTCAAGCCTACGGCCCTGATGGACAGCCGTTTAATGACTCCTGGAATGGCCAGCCATATTTTCCTCACCTTCATGGGTTTTTCCCATTTCACCTTAGGGTTCGGCGTGGGAGTGGCTTTTTGGGTCCAAGAAGGGCAATTAAAGCAGCATCAGGTCAAAAGCTGGAGCTACCGCCTCCCGGCGCTCGAGGCTTTGGACCGATTGACCGTTTACTACATCGGACTGGGTTTTCTCTTCTGGCTCCTGGGGTTGTGGCTGGGAGCCGTCCAGGCTATCCAGGTTTGGAATCGGCTTCCCTTGGCGGATCCAAAAATCCTGGGCTCTTTCCTGGTTCTCATTATTTACGCCGGTTTCTTCCTGCTTCGATGGGGTTTTCGGATGAGGGGAAGAAAGTCCATGGTGCTGGTGATGGCGGGTTACCTCCTGGCCCTTTTTACCTTTGTGGGTGTCCGCGTCTTTTTAACCACCCAGCACGTACTTTAAGGCAAGGTCCCCATGAAGTTTATCGCCTACGGATTAAACCACACGACGGCCCCCCTCGCGGTCAGGGAAAAATACGCCCTCCCGCCGGAAAAAGTTATGGAAGTTCTTCGGGGCCTGAAGACCCATTCGGCGGAAACGGTTTTTCTTTCCACTTGTAACCGGGTGGAATTTTATCTTTCCCCTGAACATGACGAAAATTGCCTGACCGAAATCCGCGACACACTGGGAAAGTTCCACCGTTTAAAACCGGCGGAGGTTAAGAAATATTTTTACCTTCACGAGGGCCCGGAGGCTTTTTTACACCTCTTCCGGGTGGCCTCCTCACTGGATTCCATGGTGGTGGGGGAAGCCCAAATCCTGGGCCAGGTGAAAGAGGCCTTTCAGGAATCCCGGCAGGCCGGGCTGGCCGGCGCGGCTTTCCACGGTATTTTCGACCGGGCCTTCACCGCGGCCAAAAGGGTTCGCTCCCAAACCGAAATAGCCCGGATGCCGGTGAATGTCTCCAGCGTGGCGGTGGACTTGGCCCGGAAAATCTTTACCACCATTTCAGAGCACTCGGCCCTGCTGTTAGGCGCGGGCGAAATGGGGGAATTGACAGCCAAATACCTGGTGGACGCGGGGGTGAATGATTTTTTTATCGCCAACCGGACCTTGGAAAAGGCCGAAGCCCTGGCCTCCAAAATGGGTGGGAAAGCCTTGCCATTAACGGAAAGCCTGAAAAAGATCGAACAGGTCGATATCATCCTGGCTTCCCTTGGGGGAGGTTCTTCCTGGCTTAAAAAGAAGGAAGTCGAACAGGCGATGAGGAACCGCAAAGGAAGGCCCCTTTTCATCATCGACATCGGGGTGCCACGGAATGTCGAACCTGAAACGGGTAAGATTGAATCCGTCTACCTTTATAACATTGATGACCTCTCCGCGATCGCCGAAGGAAACCGAGGCCAAAGGCAAATGGCGGTTGAGACCGCCGAATCGATTCTCCGGGAAGAGGTCAACAAGCTTTGCGACTGGCTGACGGGGTTGGAACTGGTTCCAACCGTCGTCAAGCTTCGGCAACATTTCGAGGGAATCCGCCAATCCGAATTGGCGGATTTTATGGAAAAGAACGGTCAGTTGAGTGAAAAGGACCGAAAGGCCGTTGACCGGCTGACCCATGATTTGACCGCAAAGCTTTTACACGATCCTTCCGTTAACCTGAAGGGCATCGCCAATGAGACGGACCGGTTTGAGTTTGCCCGGATGCTGAACGAAATTTTCTTGAAAAAGGACCATTAACAGGATGTTGAAAAAGTCCGAAATCGAACTTTTTCCTTTTATGAACGAGCCACGGATCATATAAACCATATTTTAAGTGGCTCTTTCTATTCCATGGCTGTCGACAGGGCGCTGAAAATGCTTTTTCAGCACTCTGTTAAAATCCAGGATAAGATGGGCATTCCATGATACTGATAGGCACCCGAGGCAGCCAATTAGCCCTGACCCAGGCGGAAGGGGTCCGTTCGCAGATTGCCCTTTTATTCCCCGGCGAAGAGGTTCGACTGGAAGTGGTGAAAACCCTGGGGGACCGTCTTTCCGCGAAGGAAGCCGCCGAGGAAAGGGAGGAACCCCCGCAGGGGCTCTTTACCAAAGAATTGGATGAGGCCCTTCTTTTGGGCCGCATTCGGGCCGCCATCCATAGCTTGAAGGACGTGCCGACAATCCTTCCCGCCGGAATCGGTTATGGAGCCTTCGTCAAGCGTGAGGACCCCAGGGATGTTTTGATCTCCAAATCAGGCTCTAAATTCTTTGAGTTACCTGCTGGTTCAGTTGTGGGCACCGGATCTCCCCGCCGGGAAGCGCAAATCCGGGCGGTCCGCTCCGACCTCAAGGTGGCGCCCCTGCGGGGGAACGTCGATACGCGCCTGCGAAAGCTGAGAGAAGGGGAATATGACGCCATCGTCATCGCGGCGGCGGGGCTGAAACGCCTGGGAAGGGGAAACGAAGCCACCGAGTTCCTCGATCCCGAAGTCATCCTTTCCGCCCCCGCCCAGGGAGTGCTTTGCGTGACGCTGCGGGAGAACGACCAGGCATTCATCAAGGCGCTTGAGCCTTTGGACGACAGGCCCACCCGAATTTGCGCGGAGGCCGAAAGATCTTTTTTAAGGACTTTACAAGGGGGCTGCCGCATCCCGGTGGGGGCATTGGCCAGCGTGGAAGGGGAAACGCTCCATCTTTCGGGGGTCATCGCCCATCCGAATGGCGAACAGATCATGCGCCACAGCCGAAAAGGCTCCATTCAACGGCCCAAAGAATTAGGGGACGAATTGGCCCGGCATTTTTTAGCCCAGGGGGCCCAAGAAATTTTAAACGGCTTTGGCCGGACGACTTAGTGAGTTTTTAAGTTTAGGGAGCTTATGAATCCAGGCAAAGTTTATCTCGTCGGCGCCGGGCCGGGTGATCCGGGCCTCTTGACCTTGAAAGGAAAAGAAATCCTTTCCCAGGCGGATGTGGTCGTCTATGACGCGCTGGTGCATCCTAAAATCCTGGAATTTATCCCCAAAGGCGCCCGGAAAATATTCCGCGGAAGCCGGGGCAAATCAGGCGCCATGAAGCAGGCCCAAATCAACGCTCTTTTGGTCCGGTTGGCGTCGCGGGGGAAAAAAGTGGTTCGTTTGAAAGGCGGGGACCCTTTTGTTTTTGGAAGAGGAGCCGAGGAAATCATGGCCTTAGCGGATAAAAAAATACCCTTTGAGGTTGTTCCGGGCGTCACCTCGTCGGTCGCGGTTCCGGCTTACGCGGGCATCCCGGTGACCCACCGCGACTTGAACTCCTCGTTTACGGTTGTGACGGGCCACGAGGACCCATCGAGAGAAAATAGCCAATTGGATTGGACTCATTTGGCCCAGGACCGGGGAACCCTAATTTTTTTAATGGGACTTCATGCCCTTCCGGCGCTTTGCCGCCGTTTGATCGAGGAAGGTAAAAACCCACGGACACCAGCGGCGGTTATTCAAAGCGGCACAACCGTCCGGCAAAAGACGCTGGTTGGAACTTTGGAGAATCTACCCGAGCTCGCTAAAAAAGCGGATTTTCAACCTCCGGCCACGGTGGTGGTGGGTGAAGTGGTGAATTTGAGGCCAAAACTCGATTGGCTTTCCCAAAAACCTCTCCGGGGTTTGCGAGTCCTGGTGACCCGGAACCAGGCGAAAGCCGGTTATCTCTCGGGCCTTCTTTCGGAAGAGGGTGCGGAAGTGGTTCCCATCGCCACCTTTGAGATCAAACCGCTTTCGTTAGACCGGCAGGGCAAAGAAGTCATCCATCGAAGCGGGAAATATGACTGGATCGTTTTCTCCAGCGTGAACGCGGTCGAATATTTCTTTGGGCATTTGTTAAAAGCGGGAATGACCGCCGGGGATTTAAAGACCGTCAAAATAGCTTGTATTGGGGAGGCCACCGCCAAGGCGGTGAAAGCTTTCGGGCACAAGGCGGCTTTGGTTCCGAACGACTATAAGCAGGAAGGTTTGGTGAAGGCTTTTCAAAGCATTTCCTTGAAAGGAAAGCGGGTTTTATTCGCCCGGGCTAAGGAAGGGCGGGACTTGTTGGTCAAGTTTTTCAAAAAGAAGAAAATTCATTGCGATCTTTTGGCGCTTTATGAAAACCAAGTCCCATCAGGGGCCCGGAAAGAACTCCAGGAATTGTTCTTGAAAGGTGGAGGGGTGGATTTACTGACTTTCGCTTCCTCTTCGGCCGTGGACCACTTTTACAGTCTTTTCAGCCCAGCCCAAAGAAAGAAATGGCTTGTCCGGGTTCCCGTGGCGGTCATCGGCCCGGTGACGGCGGCCTCCGTCAAGAAATGGGGCGGCAAAGTGGCCGTCCAGCCGGCCAAATACACCATGCCCGACCTTGTGGCGGCTATTGTCAAATGGGCGGGCAAGCGATCTAATTCTTAGTCTAAGAGCCCTTTCGACGTTAAAATACAGCCCGGAGAAAACCATGTCCTTTCCAACCCAACGCATGCGGCGCCTGAGGAAAACCAAGGCCTTGCGCCGTTTGTTCGAGGAAACCCGATTGAACCGGTCGGACTTTATCCTACCCCTTTTCGTGGAGGAAGGCCTGAAGTCCCCGGAACTCATTTCTTCCATGCCGGGCGTCCAACGCCACAGCTTTGGCTCCCTGGCCCGTGAAGCCGCTTCGGCGCAAGCCTTGGGAATCCCCGCGGTACTCTTATTCGGAATTCCCTCGAAAAAAGATTCGGGGGCTCTTCAGGCCTATCAAAAGAACGGCGTCATTCAAAAGGCCGTCCGGCTCTTGAAAAAAGAAACGCCGGATTTGGCCGTCATCACGGATGTCTGCGCCTGCGAATATACCTCCCATGGCCATTGCGGCATTATCGTTAAGGGTGACGTGGATAACGACCAGACCCTCGGGTTGCTGCAAAAAATAGCCCTTTCCCACGCCGAAGCGGGGGCCGACATGGTAGCCCCCTCGGACATGATGGACGGGCGTATTTCAGCCATCCGTAAAAGCCTTGATCAAAAAGGTTTTTCCATGACGCCCATCCTGAGTTACGCGGCGAAATTTTCTACCTGCTTCTATGGGCCTTTCCGCGACGCGGCGGATTCAGCGCCTGCTTTTGGCGACCGGAAAACCTATCAAATGCCCGCCTCCAATCCACGGGAAGCCTTGAAGGAAATTCAATTGGACATTGAGGAAGGCGCGGACGTGGTCATGGTCAAGCCAGCCCTGACGGCTTTGGATATCATCACCCGGGCCCGCCAACGCTTCTTGACCCCGCTCTGGGCCTATCACGTGTCCGGTGAGTATGCCATGGTCAAGGCGGCGGCGAAGTTGGGCTGGTTGTCGGAAGAAGCGGCCATGACGGAAAGCCTATTGGCCATCAAGCGGGCGGGAGCCGACCGGATTATCACTTATTGGGCGAAGGAAGCGGCGAAGCATTTTAAGTAAATTTCATCCTCAGACTCGGAAATCATGAAAAACAAACTCAAGTTGGACAGGTCCCGCAAGTTATTTGAACTGGCGCAGAAACACCTAGTGGGCGGGGTCAACAGCCCGGTGCGGGCCTTCAAAGGGGTGGGGGGGGCACCCATCTTCTTCGCTCGGGGCAAGGGGCCCTATTTGATCGACATGGATGGAAACCGCTACCTGGATTTGGTGGGTTCCTGGGGGCCGCTCATCCTGGGCCACGCGGATACTTCGGTTCTCAACTTGGTGCGCCGTTCCTTGAAAAAGGGATTCAGTTTTGGAGCGCCTTCATCGCTGGAAACCGATCTCGCCATCCGGGTCAAGAAAGCCTTTCCGTCCATCGATAAGGTCCGTTTCGTGAGTTCAGGTACCGAGGCGGTCTTAAGCGTTATTCGGCTGGCTCGGGCCGCTACGGGTAAAAAGCGTGTCCTCAAATTCGATGGCTGTTACCACGGGCATGGGGACAGTTTGTTAGTCGCCGCCGGAAGCGGGGCGGCCACCCTGGGGTTGCCGGACAGCCCGGGAGTTCCCGAAGAAATCGCGTCCCTTACCACCAGCTTGCCCTATAACGACCTTTCCGCGGTTCAAGAGGCCTTTTCAAAATTCAACGATATCGCGGCGGTCATCGTGGAGCCCGTGGCTGGGAATATGGGTCTGGTTCCACCGAAACCAGGTTTCCTGGAAGGCTTAAGGGACTTAACCACCCAGCACAAAGCTCTTCTCGTTTTCGACGAGGTGATGACCGGCTTTCGGGTGGCCTTTGGGGGCGCCCAGGAACTTTACGGCATCAAGCCCGACCTGACGACTTTGGGCAAGATCATCGGGGGCGGCCTGCCGGTTGGGGCCTATGGCGGTAGGGAGGGTCTGATGTCCCAAGTGGCCCCGGAAGGGCCGGTTTACCAGGCGGGAACCCTTTCGGGTAATCCCATCGCCATGGCGGCGGGTATCGCCACTTTGAAAAAATTATCAGACCGGAAAATTTACGACCAGTTGGAAGAATCGGCGGCTTTCGTGGAAGAGGGGATCAGGCGGGCCCTGGAAAAAACCGGGGTGAAAGCCGTTTTCCAAAGAGTGGGGAGCATGGCGACCTTATTTTTTTGCGGGCATGCGATCGAAAACTACGCCCAAGCCAAGGATTCGGACCGAAAAAAATACGCCCGGTTTTTCTGGGCCATGGCCCAAAGGGGCGTTTATCTCCCGCCTTCCCAATTCGAGGCGATTTTTTTCTCAGCGGCGCTGACGAAAGACCAGTTGAAAAAAATCGTCAAATCCATCGAGGAAAGCTTGGTCGCGGCCGAACAAGAAGTGTAAATGAACATTAGAACGCAGATAAAAAATGAGTTAAATTCGGCTAAAACTTGATAAAATTTGAGGCATCTGACGGGAGGTTGGATTTGAAAAAACAGGGTTTTGGATGGTTGGTCACGGTATTGGCCTTAGGTTGTCTCATGGGGGGCAAGGATTCCAAGGTCTTTGGTGACACGGAAATCAATTTGGACGATGCTCTTCAGCCGACCTCGACTCCCGTCGTCTCCAAATCCAGTTCGGCCAAGCCGGCCGCGATGCCAACGGCCATTCCGACCGCCGCGCCCGTGCCCACGGCGGTCATTCAAGTTATGCAGGCGGCTCCCACACCCACGGAAGCCGTCGAGGATGATTCAACCCCCGTTATTGTCCATGGGGTCTTGAAGATGAAGGACGTCTATGAGGCGGGCATCAAGGCCTATAAGGAGCAGGATTACGACAAGGCGATTCGTTACCTTAAAAAATCCTTGGAAATGGATGATCCCTATTCCGCCAAATTTTATTTCGCTGAGGCCAACGCCATGTTGGGGGTCATCTACCAATTTCACATCATTCATTATAGTTGGGCCTACCGCTATTACCAGGCGGCCCTGAAGTACGAAAAGAAGAACCGGACAGCCCGCCGGCACATCAAGGAAGTCGCCAAATACAGGCATCAAAAAGGTTGAAATTGTTCCAACACCGGCTGGGATGGCGAGTTTTGGTGTTCCTGCTTTTAAGCCAGGCGGCTTTAGCGGACGTGGCTCCCATTTCCCTCACTTTTTTCGGCTTGTATGGAACGCCCGTCCAACCGGCGGCCTTATCCAGTTCCACGACGAATGGTTTTGGCCTTGACGCCTTAGGCGAGTGGAACCCTTCCTATTATTTTTCCCTGGGCCTCAGTTTTGAGCAGGTCACTTTTTACAATTCGATCAATTTTTCCGTACCTATGTTCAATTTGGAAGGCCGGGTTTTCCCCTTTGAGAACGGGAAAGACAAGTTTTCACCTTATCTTTATGGCGGGGCGGGATTGGACCTCACCGACCCGGGCGGAGCGGCCCAGTTCAAGGCGGGTATCGGAAGCCGGGTTTCCATCGCAGGGCCTGTTTTCTTTGATATTGCCGCCGGCAGCCATTGGATCCAACCCCCGAACGAGTTTCAATATGTCGACGTCCGGGCGGGATTAAGCTGTTCCATCGATTTCAAACCAGCCGCCGCGAATTCCCCCACGCCGGCAGCGACTCCCGCCCTGGCTTCCCCCACGCCGCTCGCCCCAGCTTCCGGTACGCCCACCGTAATGGAGACGCCCACGGCCAGCCAGTCCCCGGAAGAGATCAGCCTGGAAGAGAGCACGACGCCTACCCCCATGCCCGTGATTGAAGCGGCGCCCGTGACCACCATCGCCGGGGTCAAAAAATACTACAAGTTGGGGATGCAGGCGTTTTTAGCCCAAAATTACAAACTGTCTTTCAAACTTTTGCATAAGTCTTTGGCCTCGAATGAAATCTTTGGCGCTTCTTATTATTACGCGGAAACTTACGCCACGCTTGGGGTGATCTATCAATTTCATTCCTCCAAGGTGAAGGATCACGATAAGAAAGCCTTGTTTTGCTACCAAAAGGCGCTGGCCATCGATCCAACAACGAAGTCGGCGAGACATTATTATAAGAAACTCAAGGCGAAAATCGCAGCGGAGTCCAAAAAGAAACGCAGGCGCAAATCCGCACCAGTCCCGACTCCCACTGTCTCGGTTTCCACGGATACGAGTGGATCGACGACCCCGACGCAATAATTCCAAATTTTTTTATTCAGCGGATTTATATTGGGTTTGTTTGACCAAAGGGTTCGCGTGCCTGCCCTATACCGGCAACAGATTCATTAGGATTTTTATGAAAATTAATTTTGGAAGAACAATTAAATATATTTGGGTTTTCATAACTGTTTTGATTTACATGTGGTCTGTTTTTTCGGTACCTTCGTATTCTGAAAGTATGCTTGTTTTGATGATTGGTTTAACTTATCCAATCAGTGCTTTGTCTTATTCCGGGTTATGCGAATTAAATGTTTTTATGGGGCATCAGTTTAATATGAAAAACCCTCCTTATTTTTTCTCTATAGCTTTTGATTGGTTTTTTCTTTTTGCTTTTGGATATTTGCAGTGGTTTATCTGTGTGCCATTTGTTTATCGCTTTTTTAAAAATTTGTTTAAGGACTATTTTTTATCTCGCAATAAACCTTGAAAAGGAAGTGGGTTGTTCTGAATGCGCAATCTGCATTTTCTCCTAATGACCGTTTGAATCAATTGAAAAAAACGTTTATTAAAAGCGGCCCTTCAAAATGATTTTTTATTTGACCCGAAAATTAAAAATTGCTCTATTTCTTCTTTGCTTACTGGCATCAGTTCATTTCAATGTGGCCGCTCAAACCCAATCCCTCCCGGCCCCCCTGCTTCACGTGGACGGCCCGTTCCTTAAAGATCCTTCGGGAAAAAAAATAATATTACGGGGTATCAACCACCACGGTTTTCTCGACGTGCCCGACGGGGCTTGGGATTCGCCGGGAGCGCCACTCTATTCGGGTATGGGGCATTGGGACCCAGACGTCGTCAAAAAAACACTCGAACAATATCACCAGCTGGGATTCAATGTGGTCCGCTTCCATACTATCGTTGATTGGTGGAAGAATAATCCCAAAACCTATCAAGACTCCTACCGGAATGTCACCTATCCGGAGACTTACCGGCAAATGATGGAAGACACCGTGAAGTGGGCGGGGGAGCGGGGGCTTTACGTTATCTTTGATTTTTTCGCCCTGAAAAACGTGGGGGGCCAGCAATCAGGACAGGAATCCCTTCCTTGGCCGCCGGGGGGCAGATTTCCTGATGTTGTGAAGGACCGGGAGGAGTTTGAAAGCCTTTGGGTTTCCGCTGCCCAGCTGTTGGGCCGCTATCCCAATGTTCTTTTTGAACTGTACAACGAGCCCCATGGGGACGCCAAGGCCGAGGAAGACTGGTTTCAATTCGTGAAAGAGGTTCTTCTCCAAATCCGTGCCGTAACCCCCAACCCGGTGATCGTTCAGTGGGATTACATGTGCTGGGTGAATTTGGACTATCCACCCCCGCAAAATTCGGCCTCCACCCTCGACTGGATCGGGAAGCATCCCCTTAACGACCCCAATCTCATCTATGGCACCCACTTGTACCGAAACTCCGGCAACGGCGGGCCGGGAACCGCTCATCGAAGCGGGCCTCCCTTGGTTAATCTTTGGGAACACTCCGACATTGAGAAGGCGCTGACTTTGGCCCTGTTACCGGATGTCGCCCAAAAACTCCAGAAACCCCTACTGGTCACCGAGGTAGGCGCCTATCTGGCCAATGGAGGGGAAGACAAAGCCCACGAATTGGCCTGGTTCAAGAATACCTTGTCCATCCTGAATGGTTGGGGGATCGGCTATGTGGGTTGGGGTTGGGCCGATGACCGCCAGATTGCCCATGGCATTCTTCACGATGGGAAGCCCAATGAGGCCGGGAAGGTACTTTTGGATTCGCTTGGCAAACATTGATGGAATACTTTATTAAAAAGACATAAACCAAAGTAACCTAATTTAGTTCACAAGCTGCCTGATTCTCTCAATCTTCGTCGCCTTGCCATTTTCCTTGTCCACCGATACCACCACGCACTGGAAAAGATAGGGCATTTCCTCCGAAACTTCGAAGCGGGAGGGGGCGCCGGTGAGGAAGCGGGATAACACCTGTGGCTGTTTCATTCCGATGATCGAGTTGGGGGAGCCCGACATGCCGATGTCGGTCAAATAGGCCGTTCCGCCGGGCAGGATTTCCTCGTCCGCCGTCATGATGTGGGTGTGGGTGCCGGTGACCGAACTGACCCGGCCGTTTAAATACCAGCCCATGGCTCTTTTCTCGCTGGTGGCCTCGCCGTGCATATCCACGATGATGACTTTGGCCTTGCCCTGAATCTGCTGGAGAGCGCGGTCGGCGGCTTTGAAGGGGCAGTCGAGGTTGATGTTCATGAAGGTGCGGCCCATCAGGTTGAGGACGGCTACCGGCGTTCCCTTGCAGTCGTAAATGCCCAGGCCCGATCCGGGGTTTTCCACGGGGTAGTTGTGGGGGCGAAGAAGGCGGGGGTCGTGGCCTATGATTTCCCGGACCTCTTTTTTCGACCAAATATGGTTTCCCGAAGTGACCACGTCGGCGCCGATTTCGAGGATATTCTTGAAGGAATCGGGCTGGATGCCACTGCCGGCGGCCAGGTTTTCGCCGTTGGCGACGGTGAAGTCGATATTGTGGTCGGCCTTGACCCGGCCGATGCAGTTGTGCACCGCGTGCCGGCCCGGTTTGCCCATAATGTCGCCGATGATGAGGATGTTCATAGGTGTTCCTTTTTCTTTAGAGTCGGTTGAGAGTAAACAATAATAAGAATAAACACAACCCTCGTGGTAGGCGCTGTTCCAAAGGGGTGTTATTTACAAAGCTGAAACCCTTTTTCGCTTAAAACGGCCTTGAGGGGAATGTCGTGGGGTTCGGTAGGGATTTTGTCCACGATTTGGAAAGAATAGCCCAAGCCGATGGTCAGGGTTGATTTCCTTAACTGGGGAAGGACACGGTCGTAATAGCCCTTGCCGAAGCCCAGGCGGTTGCCGGTGAGGTCGAAGGCCAGGCCGGGAACCAGGACTAGGTTGATTTCTTCCCAATCGGCGGGCTTGTTGCCGGAGGGTTCTAAAATGCCAAAAGGTCCCTTGACCAGCGTTTTGAAGTCCTGTACGGGATAAAAATGAAAATGGTTTTTGTCCGTCACCACTTTCGGCAGGTACAGCTTTTTGCCCAGTTCCAGGGAGCCTTCCAAAATCGAATAGGTGTTGATTTCACTGGGGGTGGAGGCGAAAGCGCCGATGCCTTTGGCCTTATCGAATTCCGGGCGTTTGCAAAGAATATTCCAGACCCCCTGGGAAGCGGATTCGGCGAAGGCGGGGTCCACTTGATCGCGCAATTGCTTCAACTTTTCCCGCAAGGGGGACTTATCGGAAGAGGTCATGGTTGCGGCTTTCCACTTGGGCTCTGGGATTTTTCCAGTTTCTGGAGATGCTCCAACCAGGCCTTGATCTTGGCCTCGTAGCCCAAGTTGGTGGGGGAATAGTACCGGCCCAGGTTGGGGGCATATTCCTGTTTCACGTAATGGTCCGGATAGTCGTGGGCATATTGGTATCCTTTGCCATGCTCCAAAACCTTGGCGCCGGAATAATGGGCGTCTTTCAGGTGGAGAGGCACTTCCTTGTTCGTTTCCTTTTTAACGTCTTCCGTCGCCGATTCCAAACCAATATAGGAGGCGTTGCTTTTGGGGGCGCAGGCCAGATAGACCGTGGCTTGGGCCAGGGGAATGCGGCCTTCGGGCAGACCGATGAATTCCAGGGCTTGTTGGGCGGCGACGGCCAGGGGCAGGGCCTGGGGATCGGCGTTGCCCACGTCTTCCGCCGCCGATATGACCAGCCTTCGGGCAATAAAACGGGGGTCTTCCCCGGCGTAAAGCATCTTGGCCAGCCAATGGAGGGCGGCGTCCGGATCCGAACCCCGGATACTTTTGATGAAGGCCGAAATGGTGTCGTAATGTTGGTCGCCGGAGGCGTCGTACTGAACCATTCTTTTCTGGATGGATTCCTGGGCGACTTCCAAGTCGAAGTGAATGATGCCGGCCTCGTCGGAAGGGGTGGTCATGACACCCACTTCCAGGGCGTTCAAGAGGGTGCGGGCGTCACCGGAAGCGGCTTTCAACAAATGGGTTTTCGCCTCCGGCGCCAGGTCCACCTTGTATTTTCCCAATCCTTTTTCGGAGTCCTGAAGGGCCTTTTCCAAAATAACTCCGAGAGACTTTTCCTCCAAAGGCCGCAATTCGCAGACCCGGGAGCGGGAAAGCAGGGCGGTGTTGAGGGCGAAAAAAGGGTTCTGGGTGGTGGCGCCGACGAGGATGATGGTGCCTTGCTCCAAATGGGGAAGAAGGGCGTCCTGCTGGCTTTTGTTGAAATGATGGATTTCATCTAAAAAGAGAATGGTGGATTGCTGGTAGAGTTTCTTGTTTTCAGCGGCTTCGTCAAAAACCTTTCTCAAGTCGGCGAGCCCTGAGGTGACGGCGTTGAGGGCCACAAAGCGGCTTTTCATCCGGCGCGCGACCAGGCGGGCGAAGGCGGTTTTGCCGGTGCCGGGGGGGCCGTAAAGAATCAAGGAAACGATCCGATTGGCTTCCAAGAGACGGCGCAGGAGTTTGCCGGGGCCTACCAGGTGTTCCTGCCCCACATAATCCTCAAGAGTCCGGGGAGACATGCGGATGGCCAGCGGGCGGGCGCTGCTTTCCTCAACGGCTGAATCAAACAAATCCATGACTTTATGATAGAGAACTGGGTAAATGACAACAAGAGGGGAACCGTAGTTTTGAATTGTGGGCTGTCATTTAATCTGCCAATTAAATGATTTTTTGACTTAATTCGCGACCAAGGATTTAAAAGGTGGGACTGCTTTTTAAGAAAAAAAGGTGAGCCTGCCACCTGTGCCGGTTAAGACAGTACTCTTCTGAGCCTGACCTAGTCAGGTGGGCGCCCTCACAAACGGTTCATTGCTTCCGAAGAAGACTATCCCCGATTGGTCTGTGGGAACCCATAATTGTTTTTTGTGGCTCAGAATTTCCCGCCCCAAGATCGAACACCGCAGGAGGCTCGAAAGTATTTTAAAAGGGGAATAGGACTTGTCAAGGCCGGTTCGGCGGAGGAAAAGCCGGATTTCGGTTTGGAACCACAAATTTGTTGACGGATACCCAAATGGCCGAAGTTCGATTTAACCAGGATTTGGTTTGAGAAAAAGGAGACTATGACAAATGATTCAAATGAGCAGTTGAGAATTTAAGTTGGCTATTGGAAAATGCTTCCCGATTCAGGAAGGATTCCTCCGATGCAAATTCATATCCGCTCCTCCCAACTGCCCCGATGGATTGTGCCGGTTTTGATACTCGTGGCGTTGGCCTTAATCCCTTTCGCCTTGATGCTGGGGTTGACCCTGGCCGCGGTGGCCATCGGCGCCTCAGCCTTGCGGCTTTTATGGCCCTCTCCCGGGAAACAGGAAGCCGGTCCCAAGGAATTTCCTTTTTCGAAGGCCGAGAAAAGATTTTCCGATCCTTCCGCCATCGACGCGGAATATGAGGTAAAGGACAGCGATGAAAAAAAATAATTCCGTCAAAACCATCAAACGCCAAACGGACTCCAAAAGCGCCTCCGAGTTCGAGCTTTACAAGGGGATTCGGGCCGAGGACTTTAAACATTCCTTCCTGGAAAACCTCAAGTACCGGCTGATCAAGGAAAGCGAAACCGCCACCGACTATGATCGTTACTTAAGTTTAGCTTACGCGATCCGCGACCGGCAGGTGGAAAATTGGGTCGCGACCCAAAAGACCTACCGGACCCAAAAAGTCAAAAGGGTTTATTACCTGTCCCTGGAGTTCCTGATGGGAAGGACCTTGGGCAACTCGGTCATCAATCTGCAGGTTTCGGACATGGTCTCGAAAGCCCTTCAGGATTTGGGCCTCAACTTGGAGGAGATCCGGGAAGCCGAGATTGACGCGGGCCTGGGGAACGGCGGACTGGGCCGCTTGGCCGCCTGCTTCATGGATTCCCTGGCGACCTTGGAGATTCCGGCTTACGGTTACGGTATCCGCTACGATTACGGCATATTCCGGCAAAAAATCGTTCGGGGATACCAGGTGGAAGAGCCCGACGAATGGTTGAGCATGGAAAACCCCTGGGAGAAAGCCCGGCCCGAATATACCTACCGCATCAAATTCGGGGGCCACGTGGTCCAACGCACCAACCGGAGCGGGAAACAAGTGTTCGATTGGGTGGACACCGAGGATGTCCTGGCCGCGGCTTACGACACTCCGATTCCCGGCTATGGAAACAAAACCGTGAACAACCTGAGGCTATGGTCGGCCAAGGCCACCGAGGAATTCGACCTCGACTTTTTCAACAAAGGGAACTACTTCGCCGCCACCTCCAAAAAGACCGAGACCGAATCCATTTCCAAGGTTCTTTACCCCAATGACAACAGCGCGGAAGGGCGGGAACTGCGCCTCAAGCAACAGTACTTTTTCGTGTCGGCTTCTATCCAGGATATCCTGCGGCGCTTTAAGCGGGAGCACGGGGATTTCCGCGTATTACCGGACGTGGCCGCCATCCAGCTCAATGACACGCACCCTACGATCGCCATCGCCGAATTCATGCGCATCATGCTGGATTTGGAAGGGCTGGATTGGGAATTGGCTTGGGAAATGAACAAGTCGATCTTCGGTTACACCAACCATACCCTCCTGCCGGAAGCCTTGGAAAAGTGGCCGATCAACCTTTTTGGCCGCCTTTTTCCCCGGCATCTCCAGATTATCCAGGAAATCAACGCCCGGTTTTTAAGGGAAGTGGCCAACCGCTATCCGGGCGACAACGAACGGCTGCGCCGAATGTCCATTTTCGAGGAAGGCCCGGACCCGCATATCCGCATGGCCCACTTGGCCATCGTGGGAAGCCATTCGGTGAACGGCGTCTCCGCCCTGCATACGGAACTGCTGAAAAGCGACGTGGTGCCCGATTTCAACGACCTTTATCCCGAACGTTTCAACAATAAAACCAACGGGATCACCCAAAGAAGGTGGCTGAGGAAGTGCAATACCGGACTTTCCGAACTGATCACCTCCAAAATCGGCGACAAGTGGGTGACCGATTTGGGCCAGCTGAAAAAATTGGAAAAATTCGCCGAAGACAAGAAATTCCAGGTTCTGTGGAGGGAAGTCAAGAAACAGAACAAGGAAAAACTGGCCTCCCTCATCGCCCTGGAACAGCGTCTGGCGATCGATACGACCTCCATTTTTGACGTCCAGGTCAAGCGCATCCATGAGTACAAACGCCAGCTTTTGAACGCCTTGCACGTTATCGCTCTTTACCGGAGGATCAAGGCCGATCCCGGCGCTCCCTTCGTTCCCCGGAGCGTTTTCTTCGGCGGCAAAGCCGCTCCCGGCTACCACCTGGCCAAGCTCATCATCAAGTTTATCGGGGCCATCGGCGACGTGGTCAACCAGGACCCCCAGATCAAGGGGAAGCTGATGAGCGTCTTCCTCCCGAATTACCGGGTGTCCCTCGCGGAAAAAATCATTCCGGCGACCGACCTATCCGAACAAATCTCAACCGCCGGAAAGGAAGCTTCCGGCACCGGAAACATGAAATTCGCCCTCAATGGAGCCTTGACGATCGGGACCCTGGACGGGGCCAACGTTGAAATTAAAGAAGAAGTCGGCAACGAGAACATCTTTATCTTCGGGCTGACGGCGGAAGAAGTGACGCAAACCCGGCGGCAGGGATACAACCCCCGGGATTATTACCATAAATCGGCCGAATTAAAAGGCGTGCTGGATTTGATCGCCAGCGGATTTTTCTCCCCGGAAAATCCCGGTCTCTTCCAACCGATCTACGATACCCTCATGAACCATGATGAGTACCTGCTGTTGGCGGATTTTGACGCTTATGTGGAATGCCAAGACAAGGTCGCCCAGGTTTACCGGGACCAGAACGAGTGGGCGCGGATGTCCATTTTGAACGTGGCCCGCATGGGAAAGTTCTCAAGCGACCGGACGATCCAAGAATACTGTGATGATATTTGGCGGGTGAGGCCGGTTAAGATCAGCTGAAATTTTCAAACGAATACTCCGCCAGAAACGGAGGTTTTTTTATTCCAGGATGGCGTCGATTTTTTTGAAAAGATTTTTGAGTTTGTCTTCCGAGGGAAGAAAGTTTTCCGCGGCAGGTTGGGATTGGGCTGGAGAAGCGGCAGCCGGGGTTGATTTAGCCTTTTCCAAACTTTCCTGGGCCTGCTTGAATTCGAATTGAACGTGGTCGGACTTCGCTTTCAGATCCTTGATTTCGGCTTGCGCCTCGTCGTTCAACCCCTCGGCGGCCGCCAAATCCTCTTTTACCTTGTCGAGTTGGAGAGTCAGCGCTTGAACCTGGTTTTGCAACCGGTTGGCTTCTTTTGACGAATCTTCCTCTTTCAGTTTCGCGCTGTCCATGGCCTTCTTCGCGTTTTCTAATTCCAATTTCTGGCTATCCAAGGCCTTTTGGACATCCTCGAGCCCTTTTTTCGCTTTTTCAGCCTCGGCTATTTTTTGATCCGATTCTTTTTTGAGTTTCAGGAGCTCGACGGCGGCTTCCTCGAGTTTTTTCCTATTCTCGCTTGTCTCGCCTTTGAGCTTGTCCCCCTGATCCTTCAACTCCATTGTGTGTTTGAGGGACCCGTCGGCGGATTTTTTCATTTCCAGGAGATTTTTCTCGAGGGTTTCAATCAGCCGGAGGTTTTCGCTTTTTACTTTTTCCAGGCGGTGGAGCTCGTCGGCGATGTTCATGGAAACCAGGATGGCCACCTTGGCGGCGGGGGCGGAGGATTTCTTGCTGACCTCGCCCATTTTCGCGTCCACGAATTTGGCCAGTTCAGCGATATATTGGGGGTCGGCTTCGCCCTTTAAAGTGTATTCGTTGCCATAGATCGTGACGGTAACGGCTTTTTTCTCGCTCATGGTTTTCCTTGGAGCTTAACCGGGCGCTGAAAAAGTATTTTTCGGCGCCCGGTCGACAGCCCGTTAATGTTCTTCCAGCTTCAGCTCGCTGGCTAAGGATTCAATTCGCTGCAGGTTTTGTTTCACCTGTTTTAAATCTTCCAAGGCGTTTTCGTATTGTTTCCGGAGTTTTTGGTTTTCCTCGGGCGCAGGCGACTCCTCCGCCAGGGGCATATCCTTTAACTGGTTCCGCAAAAGGACATTTTCCTTCATCAATTGGGCGTTGGCGTTCCGAAGTTGGACGATTCCCTCTAAAAGGCGGTTAATCCGCTTTTCCAAGTCCTCCCATAGGGATTTGGGGGCCGGAGGATGCCCGAATAGGTCATCGGAGTGCAATGGAATACCTCGATTTCAAGCCATCCACAATCTGGGATACTTTTTGGGCCACTTCCTGGTCGGTCAAGGTCCGTTCCTCGTTCAAGAATTGCATCCGGTAGGCGAGGCTTCGAACGCCGGTGGAAAGATGGGGGCCCCGATAAAGGTCAAATAAATGGACCTTTTTTAGATCCGGTTTTCCCATCTCTTCGATGGCCACCAAAACCTGGGTTGATGTTACACCATCCGGAACCATTAGGGCAATGTCCCTCCAAGCGGCGGGGAACTTGGGCAGGGGATGGTAGCTCTTGGAAGCCTGTGGAGCCTGTTGGAAAGCCTCGGGTTCTATTTCCAAAGCGAAAGCTGGAACGGAAATGTCATATTCCTTGAGGACTTTAGGGTGGAGGGCTCCGCCCCGGGCCAAAAGTTGTCCCCGCGGGGTCTTCACCTCGAAATTTTGAACCGGGTCATAGGGGGCCGACGCCGGTTGAAAGCTCCATTCGAATTCCGTAAGACCACAATTGGAGAGAATGCTTTCCACCAAGCCTTTGATATCGTAAAAGTCGGATTTTCGTTCCGGACTATGCCATTGGGCTTGGGAGGCCACTCCGGCCACAATCGCCGCCACCTGGATTCTTTCCGTAACCCGGCCCTCGGGACCGGGGGTGAAAACCTTATTCATCTCATATAGAGAAGCGGTTTCTTGCTGGTGGGAAAGGTTAAGCTGGATATTCGCAAGCAGGGAAGGCAGAAGCGATGGCCGTAAAACCCGCTGGTCGTCGGTGATGGGATTGGCGACTTCCTGAAACCGGCGTAAGGGGTGGTCTTCCGGCAGTTTGAGCTTTTGGGGAAAGGTTGAGGCCAAAAAAGTGGAATTGACCGCTTCATAAAAACCCGCTTGATGGAGGCTCGACCGGATTTCCTTTTCAAATGGGATCTCCGATCCGAGGGGAAAAAGAAAAGAAGGGATATTGGGGGAGACCACCGGGATTTTGTCATATCCGGAAAGCCGGGCCATTTCCTCGATCAGGTCGATCTCACGGGTCAAATCCAATCGATGGCTGGGGCATTGGACCGATAGCGTTTTGGATTTGGCGGTTCCTTTGACCTTGCATCCCAGGTTATTGAGAATTTGAATCTGAGTTTTGGCGGGTATCTCCAAGCCCAAAAGGGCATGAGTTCTTTGTGGCCGAAAGATAACCGGGGGATTTTTAATCGTCTTAGTCGAAACGGCGCCAATGCCCTTGGCTAAGTGGCCACCGGCCACTTCGAGAATCAGCGCAACGGCCCTTTCTAAGGCCGCTTGCACCCCTTTTGGATCCACGCCACGCTCGAAGCGGTAGGAAGAGTCCGTAGATATGCCGAAATGCCGCGCGGTTTTGCGCACACTACCCGGTAGAAATTGAGCCGACTCCAAGAGGATATTTTGGGTTTGGCCGGTTACCTGGGAATTGCTACCGCCCATGATTCCGGCCAAGGCGATGGGACGGTCGGCATCGGCGATCACCAGCATATGATCCTTCAGTTCGCGTTCCGTGCCGTCCAGAAGCGAAATTTTCTCTCCCTGGGCCGCTGTCCGCACGAGGATTTGACGGCCATGGATTTGTCCCAGGTCGAAAGCGTGAAGGGGCTGGCCGGTTTCCAAGAGGACGAAGTTCGTCACATCAACAATGTTGTTGATGGAACGTTGGCCCATTTTTTCCAAGGCTTGAGCCAGCCATTTCGGGGAAGGGCCTACTTTGACTTCCTCAATGGCTCGGCAGGTATAGAGGTGGCATAAATCTTTAGCTTCAATTTTAATGTGGATCAGCTTGGAGGTGGCGATGGAGCTTTCTTTGGGCTTCTTCGACTTGGGATATTGGACGGGTTTGTGGAAAAGGGCCCCCAATTCGCGCGCCACGCCCCAATGACTTAAAAGGTCGGCACGGTTCGGGGTAATCTCGAGTACAAAAAGGGTGTCAGGTAAGCCCGAGTAGTTGAGAAACTCAGCCCCGAGGGGCGCATCGGGCGGCAAAATCAGGATACCTTCGGCATCTTCCGCCAAACCCAGTTCCTTGGCCGAACAAAGCATTCCAAAGGATTCGACTCCACGGATCTTGGCCGCCTTGATCTCGAAATTGCCCGGAAGAACGGCTCCCACTAAGGCCAGGGGCACCTTTTGCCCGGGCGCAATATTTTTAGCGCCGCAAACAACCTGGAAAGTTTCTTTTCCGGTGGAAACCTTGGTGAGGGATAGGCGATCGGCCTGGGGGTGTTTCTCAACGGACAAAAGTTCCGCCACCACCACGTGGGTGATGTCCCGGCCTAAGTGCTTGACGTTTTCAACCGCGACGCCCGCGTGGATCAACCGTTCGAGAACGGTTTCGACGGATTCTTTCAGCTGAATATATTGTTTAAGCCAGTTAAAAGAGATGAGCATTGGGGATCCGTAAAGAAGTATTGAAAAACCAGAAAAAACCTAAATTTTTAAGAAGTTTAGAGTAGAGCTTAGGGACTGTCAACAATAGCCGTCAGTGGGCCGATTGCCGCTCGCGGTTGATCGCAATGTCCAAGACAAGGAGACTTGGCTTGTTTTTTGATGATTTTCAAGAGTCGTGAATATATGCTGTCACTTCTTAGACGCGGGTTTTTGTTCGCTGTGGGTCGCGTGCCCCGGCTTTCAGACGTATTTCACGAAAGGTGGTGATGAGATTGGCGTTGTTCGAATTGGACGTCAAGTCTCTGGAGAGAAAGTTTACCGAAGTGAGGGATCATCTTTGACCCCGCTCAAGTTAAGCGGGACATAGAGCGGCTCGAAGACCAGACCACCCAGCCCAAGTTTTGGGACGATCCTAAAAGTGCGCAGTCCGTGACCGCGCAATTGGCCCGGTTGAAAGACACCATGGCCTTGGTGCAGGATTTCGAGAAACAATATCACGACCTGCTCACCTATAACGAATTGCTTAAGGAACAGCACGATCCCACCCTGATCGCCGAAATGGAGCAAAGCCACAAGAAGTTCGAAACGGACTTTCGCAACTTCGAGCTCAAGCGGAATTTCAGCGGCAAGTATGACTTCAATAACGCCTATGTTTCCATTCATCCCGGGGCGGGAGGCACGGAAAGCCAGGACTGGGCTTCCATGCTTTTGCGCATGTACCTGCGGTGGATGGAATCCAAAGGCTATGAGGTAGAAACGCTCGATTACCAGGTGGCGGAAGAGGCGGGCATCAAATCCGTGTCCCTTTTCGTAAAAGGGCCCTGGGCCTATGGCTTTCTCAAAGTTGAGAAGGGTGTCCACCGATTGGTCCGTATTTCTCCCTTTGACGCCAATAAACGCCGTCATACTTCCTTTTCTTCCGTCGACGTCATGCCGGAAGTGGACGATGTGGAGTTTGAACTAAGATGGGACGACATTAAGTTCGATACCTTTCGTTCGGGCGGCAAGGGAGGCCAGAACGTCAATAAGGTCGAGACGGCGGTAAGACTGACCCACATCCCCACGGGCCTCATTGTGGCCTGTCAGACCCAGCGCTCCCAGCTTCAAAATAAGGAACAGGCGTTGAAGATGTTGAAGGCCAAATTGTTCCAATATCACCAGGACCTGCATGACGAGGAGATGTCGAAGGTCGCCGGGGCCAAGAAAAAGATCGAGTGGGGAAGCCAGATTCGGTCCTACGTTTTCCAGCCCTACCAAATGGCCAAGGACCACCGCACGAACGTGGAAATGAACGATATTAACCGGGTAATGGATGGGGATATCGATCCTTTCATCGAAGCGGCCCTCAAGGCCAAGTTAGTTGATTAATTTTTAAATGTTATACTGGCTGTCCACTTCAAGGAGTTTTTTTAAAAATGTCCGAACTCAACGAATTCATTAAAGTCCGTATCGACAAGTTGAAGGCGCTGAAAGAAAAAGGGATTAATCCCTATCCTTCCGCGGCTTTCGCCATTAGCCGTCACTCGGCGGAAATTTTAGAAAAATACAAGGACCTTCAGGCCGGGGAACACAAAGAATCGGAGAAAGTCTCCATAGCGGGAAGATTGATGACTATTCGAGGAATGGGGAAAAGTTCTTTCGCCCATATTCTCGATAGCCTTGGAAAGATCCAGATATACGTTAAAAAAGACGGCGTGGGTGAAAAGGCCTACGAAATCTTCAATTTATTGGATTTGGGAGACATCATCGGCATCAAAGGATTTCCTTTTAAAACAAAAACCGGCGAAGTCAGTATCCATGTCGAGTCTTTTGAAATCCTCTGCAAGTCCCTGCATCAGTTGCCGGAGAAGTGGCATGGCCTCACCGATGTCGAGGCCCGTTACCGCCATCGTTACGTGGATTTGATCGTCAATGACGCGGTCCGAAAGACTTTTGAAACCCGTTCTAAAGTTGTTGGAGCTATGCGCAAACACCTGGATGGAACGGGGTTTCTAGAAGTAGAAACCCCCATGATGCATCCCATCCCCGGCGGGGCCGCGGCCAAGCCCTTTTTGACCCATCACAACGCGTTGGATATGGATTTATTCCTGCGAATCGCCCCGGAACTTTATTTGAAACGACTTTTGGTGGGTGGTTTCGAGAAAGTTTATGAGATCAACCGCAATTTCCGCAATGAAGGCATCAGTATTAAGCACAATCCCGAATTCACCATGCTGGAGGCTTACCAGGCCTATGGGAACAATGAGACGGTAATGGCCCTGACCGAACAACTTTTGGCTGAAGCGGCCAAAGCCGCCGGGCAAGGCGTCAAGATTACGGTGGGTGATACCGAGTTAGACTTCACGCCTCCTTTTAAACGGATTCCACTTTTTCGGGCTTTGGAAGAGTTTGCTGGAATCGAATATGACGAAATCTCGATGGACGACTTGAAGAAACGATTGAAAACGACGGCCGCCCAGGTAAAGCATGTGGATTCCTTGTCTAAGGCTGAACTGGCTTACCTTCTTTTCGGAGAGTTGGTGGAACCCAACTTGATTCAACCGACTTTTATCACCGATTTCCCGGTCGAAGTTTCACCGCTGGCCAAAGCCAAAACCGACAATCCCGAATTGACGGAGCGATTCGAACTTTTCATTTTGGGGCGTGAAATCGCCAATGGATTTTCCGAGTTGAATGACCCGATTGACCAGCGCCGCCGTTTTGAAAAACAAGTGGAATTGCGCAAGGCCGGGGACGAAGAAGGGATGTTTCTTGACGAGGACTTCATCCTGGCCCTTTCTTACGGCATGCCGCCCGCGGGAGGTGTCGGCATCGGAATCGACCGTCTTTTGATGCTTCTGACCAACAGCCCCTCCATCCGTGATGTCATCCTATTTCCGTTACTGCGTCAAAAGGATGACACTGAAAAAATGATATTTGAATAAATCCCATTTACTACTTTTGAATTTTGCTGAAGAGGTTGGATGAAATACCCATTTGAAATCTTCCTCGGGCTTCGCTATCTCCGTTCCAAGCGTAAGCGCTCGGCCATTTCCATTCTCACTTGGCTTTCGGTTTTGGGCGTGGCCATTGGCGTGATGGCTCTCAACGTCGTTTTATCCGTCATGAATGGTTTCGATGAGGATTTAAAATCAAAGATCGTCGGGCTTAATGCCCATATCATCGTATCCGGTTTCCAAAACAGGCCTCTTTCCGACTACGATCAAATCACTCAAATCATTAAAAAAATGGATCATGTGAAGGCGGTGGGGCCTTACATGGAAGGCCAAGCTCTCGCCCGTTCGCGGGAACGTTCCCTGGGGGTCATGGTATGGGGAATCGACCCGGACGCGCCCCAAGCTATCGCGGATTTGAATAAGTACTTATGGCAAGTGAAAGCCACGGCTCTTAAAAACCCTTTCGCCGATGGTTCGGGTAGGGGTGAAAGGATTTTCTTGGGGGCGGAATTGGCCCGCCGCCTTCAGGTTAGTGTGGGGGATGATTTAATTCTTTTCCTCCCAATCCTTCAACAAACCCCCCTGGGTATGATGCCCAAGAGCATGAAATTCCAGATTGTGGGGTTGTTTTCAACCGGGATGTACGACTATGACGAGGCCTATACCTATGTTTCAATCGAAAACGGGCAAAAGATGTATCAATTCACGAATAACGTGACGGGAGTGGCTATCAAGGTAGACAACGTGGATCAGGCGCCAGAGGTAGCCAAGGCCATCCGAGAAAGGTTCGAGGGCCGGTATTTCGTCCAGGACTGGCTCCAAATGAACCATAATCTTTTCGTGGCGCTTCAAACGGAGAAGTGGGTGATGGGCATCATTCTTTCCCTCATCGTCCTGGTGGCATCCCTTAATATCATCAACCCCCTAACCATGATGGTCATCGAGAAGACAAAGGAAATCGGCATCTTGAAGGCCATGGGCGCGACCGACCGGAGCGTAATGTCCATTTTTATTTTCGAGGGCATGTTCATTGGCGTCATCGGTATTATCGTTGGCTTGATAGGCGGTTTCGTACTTTGCGAGATTATCGCCAGGGTGCCGATCCCTATGCCGGGCGGGGGAATGGTTTATTACATCGACCGACTGCCGGTAAAGGTTGATCCCAAAGTTTGTTATTTCATTATCCCTGTGATGTCGGTCCTGCTTTGTTTTATTTCGACTCTTTATCCCGCGCGACAGGCGGCCAAGCTGGAGCCGGTCGACGCTATCCGCTACAGTTAAGGGACTTATGGAAATCCTCAAAGTCGACAACGCGACCAAGACTTACCATATGGAGGGCGAAGAAGTACGTGCCCTTCGGGACGTCAGCTTTTCATTGGATGCGGGCGATATTACGGTCATTCTTGGTCCTTCAGGTTCCGGAAAGAGCACCCTTTTGACCCTCATGGGGGGCTTGGGCAGTCCGTCCGAGGGTAAGGTGTATTGTAAGGGAAAGTCCCTTTACGACATGAACGGCGAGGAATTGGCTTTTTGGCGCAACAAACTTTTCGGATTCATATTCCAGTTCCACCACTTGATGCCGGAGCTTACCGCGTTGGAAAATGTCATTTTGCCGGGCCAAATAGCCCGCAAAGAATATGAAGACTGCCGGGTGAGGGCGGAGAAACTTTTGGCCCATGTTGGATTAAGGGATCGGATGACCCACAAACCAGGGGAATTGTCCGGCGGAGAACAACAGAGAGTGGCCGTATGCCGGGCTTTAATGAATGAGCCGGAAATTATCCTTGCCGACGAACCAACAGGCAATCTGGACGTCAAAACGGCGGAGGGAATCCATGATGTGCTTTGGGAGCTATGTCAAAAAGAGGGGCGGACGTTGATTGTGGTGACGCATTATGAGCCCCTTGCCAAACGGGCGGATCAAATATTAACCCTCAACGCGGGGCAAGTTGTTAAGAAGAGAACTTAAAACTAATTTTTTGGAGTTTTTATGCTTTGTCAAAGATGTCAACAACGCCAAGCCACTGTTTTTTTCTCGCAGACCATCGGTAACCAAACGACCCAGGCTCATTTGTGCGAAGTTTGTGCCCGGGAGCAAACCCAGGGATATGGCGGCATGAGTCCTTTTGCTTTTAATCCCTTTTCCGCCCTCTCGGATTTTCTCAATAATTTCATGAATTGGAACGAGGGCGCTATCGCCGAAGTGAATTCGGGGCGGACCGGTTCGGTGGCGGTCGATCCCCAACTCCAATGTCCCTATTGTGGTTACCAACTTTCAACTTTCCGGCAAAATGGCCGCTTGGGATGCACCAAGTGTTATGAATCCTTTAAGAGCGCCCTGCAGCCTTTGATTTCCAGCATTCACGGAAATGTCCAACATGTTGATGAGGGTGTGGACTTGAAAAAACCCGAAAATCAAGCAGCGGCATCGGGGGAAAATATTTCAAGCCCTGAAATCAAGGCTTTGAGGGAGAAACTAAAACAACTCATTGCGAGCGAAAAGTTCGAGGATGCGGCCCGTTTGCGGGATCAAATCAAAAACTTGGAGAATGACTAAATGGCTTTCGAGGACCTGTTGGCTTGCGAAGATGACTGGTTCCTGAAAACGGGGCCTTCCTGCGATGTGGTTGTTTCCAGCCGAGTGCGACTCGCCCGCAACTTAGAGGGAAGGAAGTTTCCTCATCACGCCAGCGCAATCGAGCAAAAACTGGTGGTGGATGAAGTACAAACCGCAGTTGGAACTCTATCACAAGCCAACGGTCTCAAGTTCGTCCGCTTAAATGAAATTTCCTCCCTTGACCGCCAATTTTTGACGGAACACCAACTGATCTCCGCCGAACACGCGGCAAGCTTGGGGGAAAGGGCCGTTGCTTTTGATTCCAAGGAGGGCCTGAGTTTTCTCATCAATGAGGAAGATCATTTGAGACTTCAGGCATTCCGGACCGGGTTGAACCTGAAGGAAGCCTTTCAGTATTTGACGCAAATCGACCAGAACCTCGGCCAAAAGCTTCAATATGCCAAAGATACGCAATTGGGTTACCTAACCGCCTGTCCGACCAATCTGGGGATGGCTCTACGAGCCAGCGTGATGCTCCATCTTCCGGCTCTGGTTTATACCAACCGGGCGGCCCAGGTTTTTCAGGGGGTCACCCAGGTTGGTTTGACAGTCCGGGGTCTTCAAGGAGAAACGACCCAGGTGGCCAGCGCCTTTTTCCAAATTTCCAACCAATCCTCACTTGGTAAAAGGGGGGTAGAGATCGTCGACCATGTGGACCGGGTCGCCCACCAATTGGTGGAAGTGGAACTACAAACCCAAAAAGCTGTTTTCCAACAAGAAGGCCTAAAGCTTCAGGATCGCATTTGTCGGGCGCTGGGTACCCTTCGGAGCGCTAAAATTATTAGCCTTCAGGAAGCTTTGGACGGGCTTTCGGCTATCCGAGTTGGGGTGGAGCAAAAGATTTTAACCGGCATCGACTTGCCAAAACTCAACAGTCTTCTGATCTTGATACAACCGGCCCACTTAGCCAAAATTGCGGCACGGGAGTTAAACCCGGAGCAGGAGGCGATGGAAAGAGCGGGGATTTTAGGGATGTATTTGAAGACAGCTGAAGCAGCTTAACGACCGCTCATAGTTTGCGCTTACAAGTTGGTCAACAGGAACCGGAATTTAACCCTGATGGACTCAAATCCATCCGGCAATTATGACTCTAATCATTGATTTATGGGCCTAATTCAGTTGAAATAGGCCGCAAGCCATCCTTTAAGGAGAAAGCCATGTTCGAAAGATTCACCGAACGAGCTAAAAAAGTCATTAACCCATTGGCGAAGGAAGAAGCCCGCCGACTGAACCACAATTTTATAGGAACCGAACATCTTTTGTTGGGTCTCATTCGTGAAGGCGGCGGAGTCGCCGTTGCCGTTTTGGAATCCTTGGGTGTGGACTTGGAATCCGTTCGGATTGAAGTGGAAAATCTAACAACACCTTCCTCAGATACCTTAACCATCGGTGACCCTCAATTTACCCCCTCGGCCAAAAAGGTATTGGAATTGGCTGCCGAGGAATCCCAGAAATTGGGCCACAACTATATTGGTACCGAGCATTTGTTGCTAGGACTGATCCAGGAAGGAGAGGGCGTGGCTGCCCGCGCCTTGGAAAACCTGGGTGTTACCTATGAGAAGTCCCGCGACATGGTCATTAACCTTTTAGGCGGAACCTTTCCGAAATTTTCAAAACAAGTCAAAAAATCCAAGACTCCGGCTCTCGACACTTTTGGCAGGGATTTGACCCAAATGGCTAAAGATGGAAAACTGGACCCGGTCATAGGTCGTGAGGATGAAATCGAACGGGTGATCCAAATTCTTTCCCGCCGCACAAAGAATAACCCGGTGCTCATTGGGGAACCGGGTGTAGGGAAAACGGCCATTGCTGAAGGCTTGGCGCAACGGATTAAGGAAGGTAATGTTCCCGAATTGCTACTAGATAAACGCATTGTGACCTTGGATTTGGCGGCCCTCGTGGCCGGGACCAAATACCGTGGGGAATTCGAAGAACGGTTGAAGGCCGTCATTAACGAAATCCGCCAATCGGGGAAAGTCGTTCTTTTCGTGGATGAGCTTCATACATTAGTAGGAGCGGGCGCCGCCGAGGGAGCCATTGACGCCTCCAATATGTTGAAGCCTGCTTTGGCCCGTGGGGAATTGCAATGCATCGGAGCCACGACCCTCAATGAATATCGAAAATACATCGAGAAGGATGGCGCCTTGGAGCGCCGTTTTCAAATGATTATGGTCGATGAGCCCTCGGTAGACGAAACTATCCAAATTATTAAGGGTTTGAGGGACCGCTATGAAGCCCATCACCGCGTGCGTATTACGGATGATGCCATTGTGGCCTCGGCCCAATTGTCCCATCGTTACATCTCCGGCAGATTTCTTCCGGATAAGGCTATTGATTTGATCGATGAAGCGGGAAGCCGTACACGACTTCGCATAACGACCATGCCTCCTGAAATTCGAACTTTAGACAAAGAAGTGGAAAAGATTAAGCAAGAGAAGGAAGAAGCTATCAAGACCCAGGAGTTTGAAAGGGCGGCAGATTTGCGCGATAAAATGAAAAAAATGCGCCAAAAGCTGCAGGAAGAAAAAGAAAAATGGGAAAACATGAAATCCAAGGAAGAGGCGGTTGTTACTTGGGAAGACATTGCTTATGTCGCCTCCAAGTGGACGGGAATTCCCATGATCAAGCTGGGTGAAAAGGAAAGCGAGAAGCTTTTGCGCATGGAAGAAGAGCTCCATAAGCGCGTGGTGGGACAGGAAGAGGCTATCGTGGCCGTTTCCAAAGCCATTCGCCGCAGCAGGGCCGGGATCGGAAATCCCAAAAAACCGATTGGAAGTTTTATGTTTATGGGACCGACGGGTGTTGGAAAGACCGAATTGGCCCGGGCTTTGGCTCAGTTCCTTTTTGATGACGAGGATGCTTTGATTCGTTTTGACATGAGCGAATACATGGAAAAATTCAACGTGTCGCGTCTGGCGGGAGCTCCACCGGGATACGTGGGACACGACGAGGGCGGCCAATTGACCGAGAAGGTTCGGCGGAAACCCTATAGCGTGGTTCTTTTTGACGAGATTGAAAAGGCCCATCCGGAAATCTTTAATGTCATGTTACAAATCTTAGAGGACGGGCGTTTGACCGACAGTTTGGGACGGGTGGTGGATTTCCGCAACACGGTTGTCATCATGACCAGCAACCTAGGCGCAAGGGAAATGGGGATTGAAAGGAATCTTGGTTTCAACCCCGATGGCGCTGAAATGTCCTTTGAAAGCATGAAAACAAAAATCCAATCCGAATTGAAGAAAGCCTTTAATCCGGAATTTCTGAACCGGGTGGATGACATCATTGTTTTCCATCCTCTGGAAAAGTCCCACATTGAAAAGATCGTGGACATACAACTTGAGGACGTTCAGAAACGTCTAAAAGACAAGAGCATCACACTGGCGCTCGAAGCCTCGGCCCGGGATTTTCTGATCGAAAAGGGTTACGACAAGGTCTATGGCGCTCGCCAGATGAAGCGATCGATTCAAAAATATGTGGAGGACGCTTTGGCCGAGGAACTATTGCGCGGAAACATTAAAGAAGGTGCCAGCGTTGTTTTGAAGTCGGCTGGCGACAAATTAGAGTTCGTTTCCGGCGAGGTTAGGCCTGCGTCTGCCGCTACCGTTTGAAACGAGGTAGGGCATGAAAGCGAAGCCTGAAGCCGATTCCGGCTTCGTAAAGGCGACGCCGGACAATAGGGATAAGCCGAGAAAATTTCAGCGACTTCGCTGGGTTCTCTTGATCATGGCGATTTTAACCGGGGCTTTTTTGTTCTTTCAATACCGGATCGTCGATACCCAACTCCGGCCGATCATTGAAAAGCAGTTGGCCCAGGCCGTTCATTCTCCTGTATCCATCGGTTCGGTCAGGGCCGGGCTTACCGGCAATGTGGTTTTGAACCATGTTTCCCTAATGGTTCCCGGATCCCCTTGGGAAAGTCGGTTGGTCGTCGAACAAATTTCGGTCAGTGTTGACCTGTTCAGTCTGTTATTCCACCGAAAACCCCTGGAAGATTGTTTTGAAAGCTTGTTTTTTCTCCATCCCGATATTGTTTTGGTGAAAAATATAACATCTCCGGTCCCGTTAGCCGGTCTTTCCGGATCAGCGACCGTCGTTGCTCCAGCGGTGACCGTCCCCATTCCAGTATTTCCTGTTCCCAAAATTTCAGTTCGGGAAGGCTCTTTTTCAATCCAGGCGGAGAAAACGCCCCGTGAGGTTCTACATGGCTTAAACTTTAGCGCAGCCACCGATAATGGCGCCATCTGGGGACTTTCGCTCTTGGCCCATTCTCCTGAAGCTGGAAGCCAGGGAATCGTCCAATTTGATGGCAGCCTTCGATTGGAAGATTTGAGAGTGAGAGGGGTTACGAAATTACACCAGTGGCCCCTTGCCTCCACCAGTTCGACTTTAAAAGATACTACCGGGTGGGAATTATCTTCGGGGACAATCGATATGGAATCGCCGGTAGTCCTCCAACCAGGCCGGCCCATTTGGTTTGACGCCAAAGCGGACTTGTCTCAAGCAGTCCTTAAATCACCTAATCCCGTTGGGGTTACTTTCGCACAAATCACCGGCCGGGCCATGATTCGCCCTAATGAGGTGACAGTTCCGGGTGAAATCAAGTTCCAGGTTGGGGAAACCCCTTGGCGTGCCTCAGGTCTTATCCCTTTTGATGGCCGTCCTCTTTCCGTCCGTACTTCCACAGATGAATTATTTCTCTCAAGCGTTTTTGAGGATATTTTGAAGTTAAAAGACATGAAAGCGGGTGGAAAAGGTTCCGCCACGCTATCGGTTGCCGGGACTTTTTCAAATCCCATTATCGATGGAACGGCCCAATTGGGTCCTTCCAGCGTAGGGGATTGGCAGTTGGATTCCTTAAGTCTGAAAGCGGGCTACGAAAACGGGCAGTTTCAATTGAAAGAAGCGGACGGACAACTCTACGAAGGAACTTTGACGGCCAATGGATTCTTGGCCTTATCGGGACAACCCGACGCTCCCGTATCACTCAATGTAAACCTGGTAAATGTTGAGGCTGAAAAAGTCGCATCGACTTTAGGAATATCGGGAACCGAAGGTCGGATTGATCAGGAAGTCCACATTGGTGGATCGATGGAAAAACCGATTATTTCTTCTAGTGGCCAGATGGAGTTGGCTCGTACTTTGAGGAACACCCTCTTCCATTACTCCATTCGCAATAACGTTCAAATGAAAGATCAAAAACTCCAAATTTCGGCCACCATAAATGATAAATCCCGTTTGGAAGGTCTTTTTGATGAAAAAACAGACTATTGGGAGCTTCAAAAGTTTTCGATTATGGCTGGGAAAAAAATCGTAAAACTGGTTGGAACCGGCGTTTTGCCTAAATCAGATGATAAACCCATGCAAATTGAGGTTTCTGGAAAGGATATACCCATCGAGAATCTGCCTTTCTTTAACGACCAGTTTCAAGATATTACCGGAAAGGTAAATTTAGATTTCCAGGCCTCCGGCACTCGAAAGGAACCCCGAGAATTAGTTCATCTTGTCTCTGATGCGGTAACTATAAAAACCATCAGTGACGAGTCAACGTCCGCGGAGGTTGAGTCTTATTCTTTAGAGGCCTTGCTGTCCTGGGAACCTGATGAAGTAAAATTTCAAAAATTAACAATCGGAGATCCCTCCAATGAAATATTTTCAGCTGTTGGATATCTTGGACGAAAGCCGGAATCATCAAATGACCTAAAAGTCACAGCCAATGGGTTTCCTATCCAGCATATTGCTGAAATCACCCAATGGAATAATCCACCTCAACCTTTTGAGGGGTCGGTCACGGGGCATATGCATATTTCCGGTTCGGCCGACAACCCAATCGTGGAGGGAGATGATATTGGGATTGAAGATTTGAAAGTTGGGGATTGGCATGCCGCAAAAGTGGCGGCTTCCTTGAACATGGAAGATGGAAAACTCCATTTCAAAAAGTTAAAACTAGATCAAGGATTGGGTTTCCTTGCCGCTAGCGGCTCATGGGATACGAAGGCTCAGCCCGGGATATTGACACTTCGGTTTTCGATGACCGAATTTCAGTTGGGGAGCGGACCTTATCTTTCCGGCGATTTTCTTTTGGATGCGAAAACCACCGGAGATCCCTTCTGGCAAAACTGGAATGGCAACTTTTCGACCACCGCATTCGATTTGAGGGATTTAAAAAACAAAACCTATCATTTTAATAATTTTTCCATGGCGGCCGTTTTTGCCGACATGGTGTTAAAAGGAAGATTAACGCTGGGTAAAGCCATTGATGGATCGGCAATTTTGGACCTATCCGGAACGGTTCCCACCGTCCAAGCGGATTTGAAAATACAACCATCCCTGCTTTCGGAAGTGCCCGAACTTATCCAGTTTTTACCCCCCTCCTTAAAAGTTGCGGGGTACATTTCGGGAGGCATAAAACTGAAACAAGGGACCTTAGAAGAACTTCCGATAGAGGGGTCTGTGTCTGTTACAAATGGAAAAATTCAAAAGTATAGCTTTGACCGCATGGGGTTCAACTTTAATGGTGGAAAGACGAAGGTTTCTTCCAGTTTCACGCTGGCGCGAGGCGAGGCTAGTTATAATCTCGCCGGGACTCTTGAATCGGCTCGAGCCATTTGGGATCCAGACAGCAAGATTGATGTTAATGGGCCTGTTGAAAAGGAAAAACTTCAAAATATTCTCGCTCTTTTGGGAATTGATACTGAAAAGCATAAAGTTGGAGGCGAGGTCAATGGAAATTTGTCCATTACCGGACTTTTAGCCAGCCCCGTTGTTGGCTTTTCAGTTACGGGACAAAATTTAAGATACGACAATAATATCTTTCCTTCGGCTGAATTGCATTTTTCGGCCGCCGATGGAAAAATTAATTTGGAAAAAAACAAGATAACGTTGCCAAAAGGCCAAGTAAATATTGACAGCGGAAACGCCTACTTGGACCCAAAGGATTCAACCGTTGTTGTGATGGACCTGCGGGGATCCACCCAAAATTTGCCTATCGCTGTTTTTGACCTGACAAGTCAAATCCATTTATCCGGTCGTCTAGCGCTTGAAGAAAAAGAAACGCGCCCAACTTTTGATGGGCTTCTTTCTATCATCGAATCGGGGCAGGATCCCAAAAACATCGTTCCTTTTGACTTGGCTTTAGGTGTTCATAACAAAATAATTGATTTCAAACCTTTAGACAGCACCGAAGCCCAGTTAGTGGGTCGGTTAGACCTTTCCGAGGATGGGAAAATCATTTTTAAGGATTTGCACCTTTTGAATACCGTCGGTTCTTTTACCGTTGACGGAACTTTAGATTTCAATGGACCCTGCCAATTAGTTTCAGACGCGAAAGATGTACCGATTCAAGAAGTTTGGAAATGGATTTTCCCCAAGTTTCCATTGAGCGGAACCGGCAATTACCATCTTATTTTAAATGGAACATTGGATGATCCGTTGTTTACCAATTCTATCTCCGTCTCCAATGGAAAAGTTGGTGACCTGAATTTTGACCTTTTGAATGGTGAAATAAAATCCCATGATAACACCCTTTACTTTGGGACTAAGGACAGTCCGCTTATGCTAAGCCGGAAGGGGCAATTTACCTTCACCGTGGGAGGCAAAATGCCATTTGCCATGACCACGGCTAGTTGGCTTAAAGTTCAAAATCACGAAATGGACATTACAGCCAATATGGATCAAGGCGATTTTGGCATCATTCTTCTGGCGGGTTTTGCGAAACAGGCGTCGGGTAGTATGGATTTTTCAGCCCATGTTGGGGGAACACTTGATAATCCAAATGTCATCAGCATGGACCTGGATTTAAATAAATGTCGGTTGGTTCCTGAGATTGTGGCGCAATCAATTGAGGATATCAGTGGACGAATTAAGATTCGGAACAACCACTTAGGTGTTGAGGACCTTAATGGACGAATTGGACAAGGCCGCGTTTTTATCACTTCGGATCCTGTTGAAAAAAGCAAAATGGTTCTGGAAAATTTTATCCCCCAATATTTGGATTTTCACGTTCGAACGGTTGGGGATCATGGCTTATGGCTTAGCATTCCAACTATTATGAAAAAAGGAGAATGGGGTGAAATTTATTTTTATGGTTCCAGCCCCGATGATGACATGCTTGTCAAGGGGTCGTTGGAAGAGCCTCATGTCATTGGAACGGCTTTTTTGGATACAGGCCATTTTACCTTTCCGCCGGAACCGGCGGTTGATGAACATGGGAAACCAATCGAGTACCGGGAATTGGCTGGAGTTTATTTTCAGTTAAAACTGAAAGCCGGAAAAAACACTTGGTATTCCAATGACTTTGATACTCAATATTTGGAGTTGAAGGTTGATCCCGGTGATGAAATTTCCATTGAGGGAAAAGACGCTGATCGTACACTCGAGGAAGCAGGAATCAAGTGTGTTGGTGAGGCTGGGTCCAAGCAAGGCTGGCTCCGGTATTTGGGACATGAGTTTCAATTGGAGGAGGCGACTCTCCATATTCCAAAAGGGAAACCCCCCATTATGCAGGGGCGTGCGACAGATCGTCTTAGGGGAATTGAAGTTCCGTCGGCAGGAGGGGTTCAGAAGACCGACATGGATATATGGGTTGATTTCAACGGATCTTTTGGAAAAATCGACTTTACCCTTGATTCAAACCCTCGATTCAGCATGACTGATAAGGACATACAACAAAAGTTATTACTTTCTTATATCATGTTTGGCCGTGACATGACCGGGTATACAAGTCAACAGCTGCAACAGTATTTTCAGCAAAATAACGGTCAAGTGGTCAGCGATTCTCTTCTCGAGACATTCGATCGTATTTCATCAAGTCAAGCCACACAGTTACTGAGGCCATTAGGGCAAAAGCTTGGTGGAATTGATATGACGGTCGACGCCAATCTCGGTAGCGCTCTTTACGGTAGTAATCAAAATAATTCTTCAGTTACCACAACGGGCGGAGTATCCCAAGTTGTTCCGGTGGGCCAGGCTAATAATGTAGTAGGAGCGACTGTTCCGTTGGTCCAGGTTAAGATTATCAAACCGCTTGATAGTAAGCTTTCAATTTTAGCCGTTCCAGGAGTTAACCGGGATTCTTTGACGGGAATTGCTGGCCTGCAGGGACAATTTGGTCTTCAGTACGATTTGTCCCGTAATTTGAACCTCAACGCAACCACGGGTGCAAATGATATTGGTCAGCAGGAAACAAAAGTTGGATTTGAACTTCACCAATCTTTGCCTGATATTATGAGTCCGAAAAAGGGCGACACAGTCAAACCTCATTTTGAAAGAACCGACGCTTACACCATTGGAACTGGCAAATATCAGCTTATCTGGGTCACGGATAAAGTAACGAGGAGCGAAGTAAAGATAGTGGATGAAAATGGGCAGGTGGTTCAAGATGTTTCTGAAAATACTGAACACGAATACGACCATCAGATGATTGTGGATAAACTAAATCCAGCCGCAGACTACAAGGTTGAAATCTTGGTCAAGGATTTAAACGAAAACGAAAACGAAGCTATTTTAAAGATTTCCGCTTCAGAAGATTAAACTTTAGTTGGATTGAATCTCGTATAAAATTTCTAATAAAAATAACCCTTCCTGTTCTCTGAAAACGTCTATAAATCAGACAAATGCCGCCTTGAAAGTGGCTCTCAGAAATCTTATTTCATCCAAGACCTTTGTTTAAGTATCATTTGCTGATTCCCGTGGGGCCTGCTAGAATGCGCGTCTTTGCATGGCTTTTTGACGGCATTTAGATCCGATTAGTGAATGTTTTGTCTATTTCAGAAGTGAAAGGTTTGTTTTTGCGACGCTTTAAATCAACTCCGTTTTTTCTCGGCTTAAGCCTAGCTTTTGCATTCACTTTTTGTCTCTTTTGTGCCGGTTCTTTACGAGCACAGGATGACGCCGAAACCGCCAAAATATCCGCTCTTAAAATCGAAGGAAACAAAAACGTCTCCAGTTTAATTATTTACGGACATATACAAGAGAAGGAGGGCGATGTCTTCTCTTTGCGTCGTGTTCGAATGGATATTCATAATCTTTTTTCCATGGGTGATTTTAAAAATGTGAAAGTGGAAGCTTTACCGGGTGAAAAGGCAAATCAAATCATACTGATTTTTAAAGTCGAGGAACGGTCAATTATCGGCAAGATGGTTTTTAGGGGAAACAAAAAATGGGAAGCGAAAAAATTCCTTGAGGAAATGAAGCTGGCTCCCAAAGCCGCCTTCAATCAGGCGAAATTAAACGACGATTTGGCTGCCATCAAAAAGCTTTATATGGATGAAGGTTATTCAAACGTCCTTGTCCAATCCCAAATTAAGTCTGGAGCGCAGGAAAACACGATCGACCTTATCATTGAAATTACAGAAGGGTTTCAAATTAAAGTTGGCGGTGTTGACGTTATTGGCGCCCAGGCTTTCAGCGGTAATAAAGTGGCTGATCAAATGAAGGAAAACAAAAAAGGGGAAAAATACAAACCCGATGTTTTAAATGACGACATGAAAGCCATTGAGGAATTTTATCACGATGAGGGGTACTTAAAAGCGGTCGTTTTGGATCATGAGGAAAAAGTAAATGAACAAAAGAAAAGAGTTTATCTGACAATCACGGTAAAAGAAGGCGTTAGGTACACCTTGGGAGACTTAAAAATAACCGGTAACATCCTCTTGGATGATTCGGAACTTTTAAAAGCTTTTGGCTTGAAAAAGGGAAACCTTTTGAGAAAGAAGGATCTGGACGAGGGAACGCGTAACATGAGGTCAATGTATGCCGACCGGGGTTACATTTATTCAAACATTAATCCTGTAATGACCTACGATGATGATCTTAAAAAAGCTGATATTACTTTTGAGGTGACGGAGGGACAGGTTGCTTATATCCAAGATATTAAAATTGTTGGAAATTATAAAACTCAGGATTATGTCATTCGCCGGGAACTGGAAATCAAAGCAGGGGACAAGTTTGAGGCCGCTAAGATTAAGTTGTCCATACAAAACCTTATGAATTTGGGGTTTTTCGAGGAAGTTAATCCGGATGTTGAACCAGGCGATGGTCCGGGGAAGGAAATCCTTGTTTTCAAAGTGAAAGAACGAAAAACCGGATCGATTAGTGTGGGTGGTGGGTATAGTTCCGTGGATGGTTTCGTGGGAAATGTTAAGTTGGAGGAAGGGAACCTATTCGGAAAAGGACAAAAAGCAACTTTGGATATTGAATTTGGGGCTTCACGCACAAGCTTTAGTGTCGGCTTTACCGAACCCTGGCTTTTCAATACGAGAACCTCGCTGAGTATTAATCTTTTTGACACAACTCGAATTTTCACTACGGCGGTTTTGAATCCAGATGGTACCAACAATTTTTACACCGAAACCGAAATCGGAGGTACGGTTAGCTTGGGTCGGCGTTTGAGCCGATATTGGAGTCTATACGGTTCTTATACGCTACAAAATGTTGATGTTTATAACGTTGATTCCTATTACGCCACTATCGGCAGCCCGCAATATATCGCTGCGACAGATTCGACCACCAGTAGTGTCACTCCCCGAATTGTTTATGACAGTAGGGACAATTATTTTGATACCACATCTGGTTGGAAACACCAGCTTTCCATAGAGTTTGCGGGTGGGCCCCTAGGATTTGACAATAACTTCGTAAAAGCCATAGAAGACAGCAGTCATTTTATTCCCCTGCCCGCGGGTTTTGTGATCGGAGAACATGTTCGTTTAGGCGCGGGACAGGGTTATTGGTTTGCAGGAAGGGGATATTCCGATTTGCCCCTCTACGAAAAATTTTTTGCGGGTGGTACGGACACTATCCGGGGTTATAACGAAAGAAGCGTCGGCCCTGTCGCTGGTGGGAACGCCCTTTTTGTCTCTAACACGGAACTCAAGCACCCTATTGTGGGCCCGCTTCGTGGCGTTGTTTTCTTTGACGCAGGAGACGCCTGGACAAATATTTGGAATACGGATGAATCGCATGTCCAATATGGGGCAGGAGTGGGGCTGCGATTAACGATTCCCGGAACGATTATGGATATACGTCTTGACTATGGTTGGCCCATTCATTCGGATTTGTCTTCGGAGGCTGCGCCACCAGGCGGTGTACTGCATTTTAACTTGGGGAATCTCTTTTAAGTTCCATTCAATTTCTTGATATTGAGTGCTGAATTCAACCAGTAAGTGCAACACCTAGACGAAAGACCTGCTCCGGCGTTTTGAAGCGAAGGCACTTGCGTGGACGGCTGTTGAGAGCCCGCTCCACACGTCGCACGTTCGCTGGAGTTATGGTAGCAAAATCGGTTTTCTTTGGATAGAAGCGCCGCACCAAACCATTAGTGTTTTCGACGGTTCCCTTTTCCCAACTGTGGAAAGGAAGACAGAAAAAGGAACGGGTTCCTAAGAGATTGTTAACTTGAAGATGCTCGATGTTTTCAGAGCCGTTGTCGTAAGTAATGGTCCGGCGTAACCCCTTCGGAAAGAGGGTGAGCCGTCGATTGATAGCTGCTCGTGTTTTCGAAGCGGACTTTTGAGGCAACCAGGCGAGTTTCACGAGGCGGCTTTTTCGTTCGACCATCACCAAAAGGGAGGCTTTACTTTTTCTGGAGATGATGGTGTCCGCTTCCCAGTGACCAAATTGACGCCGCGTCTGCACGATGGCGGGTCGTTGAGTGATCGGAGTTCGTTCTGGAATATGGCTTTTTCGATGTTTGTGCGAATGCCATCGGCGAAGCCGCTTTCGATGGGAACGAGCCAAGAGAGGGATGAGGTTTCGGGCTTCGGAATAAATGAACTGGTAGACGGCCTCGTGGGAAATGAATAGTTTGGAGTTCTCAAGGCGAAGCTGACCAGCAATTTGTTCGGGAGAAAACCCCTGATGAAGCTTACGCAAAACATGTTGTCGGATCCCTGGTTTTTTGAGACGCAGATGGGTCCGAGAGAGTTGGTTACGCTGGGTAGATCGCAGGTGAGCCCGAGCTGGTAGATAACGGCCAGGACGTAAAGGTGGTGCGTTACGCTTCAACTCTCGGGAAACACTGGACACATCACGTTCGAGGCGTCGGGCGATTTCTCGTATGGAGAGGCCTTCTGCCTTCCAAACTGCGATTTCTTCACGTTCGGCCAACGACAGGTGCTTGTAGGATTGTTTCATAAAACTTAGGATAACCCCCGGATTCTGCCGGGGCTAAGTGTTGCACTTCGCTATTGAACTGGGGAGTTTTAAATTTTCGTAATAATTGATTTAGAACTTAAAACTGCCCCCCAAAAACAAATATAATGCCGACATGAAAATTCTTCTGACTAATGATGACGGAATCGACGCATTTGGCCTAAAGGCCCTTTACGAAGCGGTCAAACATTTAGGTGAGATCGCTGTTTCGGCACCAGATAGGCAAGCAAGTGCCACTGGCCATTCCATTTCGCTCAATACTCCATTTCGTGTTCTTTCCTCAGCCTGGCCCGAGGTTCCTTATTCTTACAGTGTCTCCAGCACTCCGGCGGATTGCGTGAGAACCGCGGTCCTAAAGCTATTGCCTTGGAAACCTGATTTAGTGATATCCGGCATCAACCAGGGCGCTAATTATGGCTCACTCATCCTTTATTCAGGCACGGTAGCTGCGGCGGCGGAAGCGGTGTTATTAGGAATTCCATCGATGGCTATTTCATTGACTAGCCATACTTTTAAGGATTTTACCGTTAGTGCTCAATTTGCCAAAAAAATCAGCCAATGGATCATAGAAAAGGGTTTGAGCCCTGGAATCTTCCTGAATGTGAATGTACCTGCACTTGAAATGGGAAAGATCAAAGGTATGGTTTTAACGCATCAAGGTCAGTTTCGCCATGTTGAAGATTTAGAACATCATGAAAAACTAGAAGGTCATTTCAATTACATTTTAAATAGCCCCAGCGAACCATCCCTGGAACATCCTAATTCGGATGTCGCTACCGTAAAAGAAGGTTTTGTTTCGGTGACACCGCTTCATTTAGATTTGACCGCAAAACATTATTTTTCTCATTTTTCCGATTGGTCCTGGGAGGATAAGTTTTGGATGGAATAATGGAGGATAATTCTCTTTTGCCCTCGAAAGATTCAATGGTCGGTTTAAGAACATAATTACTGATACGGTCTCGGTGACACGCTCGACAGTTCTCAAAAGGGAAAAAACAAAAATCCAATGGATGACCCTGTTGCGAGATTGCCTAATACTGGAGGTCTTTGATGAAGGAACGCATTGAAAAAGTTTTGGATGAAATTCGTCACATCCTTCAAGCTGATGGTGGTGATGTGCAGTTTATTCACGTCACGGATGATGGCATTGTCCAAATTCATATCAAAGGAACCTGCGACACTTGTACGAGTTCGATGATGACCTTGAAGTGGGGGATTGAACAGTTGGTTATGGAACAGATTCCTGAAGTCAAAAAAGTGATCACAGTATAATTTTTGTTGAACTGCTTCGGCTCATCCATAGGTTTAAGGGATGGGTTTTTTGTTGGTGGAAGCCTCAAAGTTTCCTATACTGTCTTCGTTTTCCTCGGCTGTTTTCCTTTCTTCGCTCATCTGTTGCGGCAGGTTTGAATTTTAAATCAAGGTTCTTTTTCACCCGCAAAGGTGGAAAGTTTTTCCGATTCAAAATTCAAGATCATCAATTTGGGATTTAAGGGAGTTTTTTTGATACCGCGTTACACTTTGTCGGAAATGGGCGCCCTCTGGTCCGAGCAGTCTAAATACGATTCCTGGCTGAAGGTTGAGATTGCCGCCTGCGAGGCTTGGGCTCGGATTGGCCAGATTCCCAAAAAAGACCTGAAAATTATAAAGAAAAAAGCCAAGTTTTCGGTCAAGCGTATTGATGCCATCGAACGTAAAACAAACCATGATTTAATTTCCTTTTTGACTTCAGTTGCAGAAAACGTAGGCCCTTCCTCTCGATTTATCCATCTGGGTCTTACTTCCACCGATGTGGTGGACACAGCCCAGGCGCTTCAATTAGTCCCGGCTGCTGACCTGATATTAGGTCAGTTGAGAAAACTCCGTGAGATTCTGAAACGTCTGGCTAAAGAACATCGTTATTCCATGATGATAGGTCGCACCCATGGAGTGCATGCTGAGCCAGTCACTTTCGGTCTCAAAATGGCCCTTTGGTACGATGAAATCGGCCGCCAAATTGATCGATTGAGTTTAGCTAGGGAGCAGGTGGCGGTGGGCATGATTTCCGGGGCCGTTGGAACTTTCGCCAATATCGATCCGCGGGTTGAAAAGCATGTCTGCAAATTACTGGGGTTGAAACCCGCCACGGTTTCCACCCAAACTCTCCAACGTGACCGACACGCTTATTTCCTCTCGGTCCTGGCCGTGATCGCTTCCTCGTTGGAAAAATTCGCCACTGAAATTCGAAATCTCCAGCGTACTGAAATTCTGGAAGTGGAGGAATATTTTGCCGAGGGCCAAAAGGGTTCTTCTGCCATGCCCCACAAGCGCAATCCTTTAACTGCTGAGAGGGTGGCGGGGTTGGCCCGGGTGATGCGGGGCTATGCCTTGGCTGCCCAGGAAAATGTCGCTCTTTGGCATGAGCGGGATATCACCCATTCATCGGCCGAGCGCATTATTTTGCCGGACGCGACGATTCTACTTCATTACATGTTGGCCAAGTTCATTGGGGTGATGGAAAAACTGAACATTTATCCCGATCGCATGAAGCGCAATATTCAACTCACCCGGGGATTGGTTTCCTCCCAACAGGTGCTTTTGGCTCTGGTGAAGAGGGGCATTACCCGTGAAAAGGCCTATGCCATCGTTCAAAGAAATGCCTTGAATGCCTGGAAAAATGAGGAGAATTTTCGGCGTTTAATCGAGGTCGATCCTGAAGTCGTTAAAATGTTGACCCCGTCGGAGATTGAAGAATGCTTTAATCTTTCTTATCACATGAAGAATGTGGATTATATTTTGAAACGGGCCGGAATACTTTAAGGAGTGGCGTCTATGGGCTGGCATGTGAATGTTTATGTGACCTTAAAACCCTCGGTTCAAGATCCCCAAGGAGCCACGGTTCAACGGGCTTTGAACCAGATGGGCTATAACGGTGTTTTGGGTGTTCGTATGGGAAAGTTCACGGAATTGGAATTTGACGGGTCTCTTTCCGAATCCGACGTAAAAAAACAGTCGGATGAAATCTGCGACAAGCTTTTGGCCAACCCCAATATTGAGTCCTATCATTTCACTGTGGAGAAGAAATGAAGTTTTCCGTCACGGTTTTTCCGGGTTCCAATTGCGATCATGATTGCGAATACGTGATCCGGGATGTCATGGGCCAGAAAGTCGAGATGATCTGGCACAAGGAAACCGACTTAAGGAATCCCGATTGTGTGGTCGTGCCGGGTGGGTTTTCCTATGGAGATTACCTGCGAACCGGGGCCATCGCCCGGTTTTCCCCGGTGATGAAATCCGTAGCCGATTTCGCCGCCAAAGGCGGGCTTGTGATCGGTATCTGCAACGGCTTCCAGATACTCTGCGAAGCAGGGCTTTTACCAGGAGCCCTTATCCGTAATAAGACCCTTCAATTTATCTGCAAAAATCTCTATATCAAGGTCGAACAGACCGACACGCCTTTCACGAATGCCTGCAAACCGGGGCAGGTCTTGAAAATTCCTATCGCCCATGGCGAAGGAAACTACTTTATTGATTCGGAAGGTCTTAAGAAGCTTGAGATGAATCGCCAGATCGTTGTTCGCTATTGTGACGCGCAAGGGAAGTTGACCGCCGAAGCTAATCCCAATGGCTCATTGGAGAATATCGCCGGGATTTGTAACATTGAACGCAATGTTTTTGGGCTAATGCCCCATCCTGATCGTTCCGGCGAGGATATTTTGGGCAGCCATGACGGGCAATTTATCTGGAAATCTATTTTGGCCGCCAAGGTAGGCGCATTATGAGTTCCTCGATCATGGAAGTCGAAATCACCCCCCAAATTATCAAGGAACATGGCCTCAAACCTGATGAATACGACCGGATTTGCAAGATTCTGAGCCGCAAGCCTAATATCACCGAATTGGGGCTTTATTCGGTCATGTGGAGCGAGCATTGCGGTTACAAGCATTCCAGGGCCCTTTTGAAAACCCTGCCGACTAAGGGGCCTAAGGTTCTACAGGGGCCCGGCGAAAATGCCGGCATCGTGGATATTGGCGAAGGTTGGGCGGTTGCTTTTAAGGTGGAATCCCACAACCACCCCTCGGCGATTGAACCTTATCAAGGGGCCGCCACGGGAGTGGGCGGCATTCTTCGGGATATCTTTACCATGGGCGCCCGGCCCATCGCTTCCTTGAATTCATTGCGGTTTGGTTCTCTCGCGGACCCCAAGGTTAAGAGGCTTTTTACGGGCGTTGTCAGGGGAATCGCGGACTATGGCAATTGCATGGGTATTCCGACAGTGGCCGGAGAAGTGGTTTTCGATGAAAGCTACTCAGAGAATTGTCTGGTCAACGCCATGTCGGTCGGATTGGTAAGGCACGAACATATCATCAAAGGGAAAGCCACCGGGGTGGGGAATCCGGTCATCTATATCGGGGCGACCACGGGGCGGGATGGAATTCATGGCGCAACTTTCGCCTCTACCGAAATAAGCGACGAATCCACCGAAAAGCGGAGCGCAGTCCAGGTCGCTGATCCCTTTATGGAAAAGCTACTGATGGAAGCCACGTTGGAACTCATCCATAGCGATCTTTTGGTGGGAATTCAGGACATGGGGGCGGCCGGTCTCACCTGTTCCACCTGTGAAATGGCGAGCCGAGGTGGGGCCGGAATCGAAATCGACGTGGCTAAGGTTCCCAAGCGTGAAAAGGGAATGACGCCTTATGAAATCCTGCTTTCCGAATCCCAGGAGCGCATGTTGCTCGTGGCAAAGCCGGGTTGTGAACAAAAAGTCCATGATATCTTGGCCAAGTGGGACTTACACGCGGCCACAATTGGGGTTGTGACGGATACGGGCCGCATGGTGGTGAAGGAAAACGGCAAGGTCGTGGCGGACGTTCCTGCTGATTCCTTGACCGAAGCGCCCGTCTATCATCCGGCCAAGAGCGAACCGGCGATCTTGAAAAAGCATCGTGAATTCGACGAGTCAAGCGTCCCCACTTCAAAGAATCTGCAGGATGTCCTTGAAAAATTACTTTCGGATCCAACCATCGCCAGCAAAAGATGGGTTTACCAGCAATACGACCATATGGTCCGTTCCAATTCGCTAGTGCGGCCCGGGTCGGACGCGGCGGTTATCCGGGTGAAAGGGACATCATTGGGATTGGCGATGACTATTGACGGATTGGGTTCCTATTGCGCTCTGGACCCTTATGAAGGGGCGAAGATCGTAGTGGCGGAAGCCGCCCGTAATATCGCCTGTTCCGGGGCCGAACCAATTGGCATGACCGACTGTCTGAATTTTGGAAGCCCTGAAAAACCTGAAGTTTACTACTATTTTGACCGTGTCATCGCGGGGTTAGGCGACGCCTGCAGGGCATTTAATATTCCCATCACTGGTGGAAATGTCTCTCTTTACAACGAAAATCCATCGGGTGCCATTGATCCAACTCCCATCGTTGGGATGATGGGACTTTTTTCCAATGTCGGATAAAGCCGTGACCCAATGGTTTAAAGAAGAGGGTGATTTTGTTTATTTGTTAGGAAATATTGGGGATTCCATTGGTGGAAGCCGCTATTTACAGCTCATCCATGGAAAAAAGACTGGGGCTTGTCCTAAATTAGATTTAGAGGTCGAGTTGAAATTGCATCAAGCCCTGAAGGTTATGGCCGATGAAAAGCTTCTTCAAAGCGCCCACGATTGCTCCGATGGGGGTTTTGCTGTGGCTTTAGCTGAATGCTGTGTGACGGGCTTAACCCATGAGGCGAAAACCCAGGGGGCCAAAGCTACTTTGCCGGGTACGGGACGGTTGGATGGCCGCCTTTTTGGGGAAGCTCAATCGAGAGCGATTGTTTCTTGTAAACCCGACTCTGGGGCCTCAAGTTGAAGCTCAGGCCCGGAAATTAGGCGTACCTTGCGTCAAAATCGGTCAAGTCGGCGGGGATTCTTTGGTGATTGAAAATGTAATCAAGGCACCCGTCAACCTATTGGCGGATTTGTTTTTCACTAGCATTGAAAAGATGATGGCCTAGCCATTTAAAGGAGCCACCTGTGTCTCAGATGTTAGAGGATGATAAGCCCCACGATCAGTGCGGTGTTTTCGGCGTCTTCGGTCATCCCGAGGCGGCTAAGATCACCTATTTAGGTTTGCATTCACTCCAGCATCGGGGCCAAGAATCCGCGGGTATTTGCACGATGGATGAGGGACGCCTTTATAACCACAAGCGGATGGGTTTGGTCGCGGACATTTTTGACGAGACTGCGTTTAAAGAATTACCTGGGAAGACGGCTATCGGCCATGTGCGATATTCCACCACTGGGTCCAGCCAATTGAGAAACGCCCAGCCCATCGCCGTTGAGTACGCACGGGGCAGTATCGCCATCGCCCACAACGGAAACCTGGTCAACGCTCGCCGCATCCGAGACGAATTGGAAGCCCGAGGTTCCATTTTTGTTTCCACCGTTGATTCAGAAGTCATCGTGCATCTTTTGGCCCGTTCTACCAACCACACCTTGATCGAGGGAGTCATCGAGTCCTTAAAGCAAGTGAGGGGAGCCTATTCGCTTCTCATCTTGTCCGATGACGGCATGTTGGGTATGCGGGATCCCCATGGTTTCCGGCCTCTTTGTCTGGGCAAGCTGGGGGATTCCTATGTTTTGGCCAGCGAGACCTGTGCATTTGATATTGTCGACGCCAAATACATCCGTGATGTGGAACCGGGGGAAATCGTTCTTATCAATGAGAATGGCTTGGTTTCCATTAAGCCATTCGAGAAAATCCAGTCGGCCATGTGTATTTTCGAATTTATCTATTTTGCTAGACCTGATTCCCGTATTTACGATACCAGCGTGCAAAAAGTAAGAAAGCGGCTGGGAGCCATTTTGGCGCAGGAAGCTTATGTCGAAGCTGACGTGGTTGTTCCGGTCCCCGATTCTTCCAACATGGCGGCTACAGGTTACGCGGAAGAAGCCAAAATTCCCTATGAAATGGGGCTCATCCGCAACCATTACATCGGACGAACCTTCATCGAGCCGGATCAAGCCATCCGTGACTTCGGTGCCCGTTTAAAATACAACCCGGTTCGGGAGGCCATGGAAGGAAAGCGAGTCATCCTCATCGACGATTCCATCGTCCGGGGAACAACAATGCGTAAGATCGTCAAAATGATCCGAAATGTTGGGGCCAAAGAGGTGCATCTTGCGCATCACCTCGCCGCCCATTATTTCACCTTGTTTTTACGGAATGGACTTTCCAAGCCGGAAGGAGCTTATCGCGGCCACCCACAGCCTGGAAGAGATCAAAACCTATCTTACGGGTCGACAGTCTTTCTTATTTATCAGTGGATGGAATGATGAAAGCCGTTGAAGGAACCCCTCAGGGTCATTGTGCGGCCTGCTTTACGGCTAAGTATCCGGTTCCTTTTGATGAGGAGACAGAAAAGTACAGTCTCGAAGTCTCCAAGTGTTGAAGAACGGTAGTTTTTAACAATAGTTTTCCGGAAGAAACTACCCGGTTACGGCCTTTTTCCTTGGCTTCATATAGTGAATGGTCGGCTCGTTTGATAACCTCTTCCGGAGTTTTCCGGGCCTTTTCCGGCAAAAGCTACTCCCGCGCTAAAGGTGATGTTTACCTTTTTGCCCCTATGCTTTTCCTTTTTAAACGGCAGGCTCATTCCTTCGTAGTTCGAGCTTCGTTTGCTGCGCAAGGTAAACTTCCGTTTTTCCATCGTTGCACGGGCCTTTTCCATCATCTCGACGGCTGATTCCTGGGTGGGGCCTTCGAAAATCACGCAAAATTCTTCACCTCCATAGCGATAAACCCGATCACCGAGGTGTTCTTGCAGATGTTGGGCAACCATTCTGAGCACATTATCACCCTCGGCATGTCCATAGGTATCATTGAACTTCTTAAAATGGTCGATATCGACCATGGCGAGGGCGTAATGGCCTGAAAGGGTATGAAGGCGCTCATCCATGGCCTGCCGGTTGGAAACAGCGGTAAGGGGGTCCAAATAAACCTTCTGCACGTACATCCGAAACAGGGCAAAAAGCAGGATACCGTCATGGTGGCAAAGGCGATAATGATGTGGGAAACCAGGGATATCCTGGTGGTCGAGTTGCCATTGATGAGGTTGGCCTGGATACAAAAGAGGAAGGGAACAAAAGTGGTCATAAGAGCAATCAGGAAGGGTTTGATTTTGAGATCCGGTAGATAAGTAACGACCAAAAGGAATAAGCCGGTAGCGACCCAGGAAAACTTAGGAAGGGATGTTAATTGGGTAGGAACGGCCTGTCCCCAGAAGAAAAGCTTCTGGTAGATATCCGGGGCCCAACTGAAAAGGCAGATGAAAAGCAGAAGGGGGAAGAGAGCCAAGAGGAACCGGGCCAGGCTGAGATCGCTCCAAAGACGGCTTTCCTTTAAGAGGTAGATGACGCAGAGCGCCAGGGGATAGGCCACACTGACAATCTGAAGGGTTTGAGGCCCAGCCCGTGGCCGTGACGGTAAAGGTATCAGGATGAAGGAGATAATAGTAAAAAGCCAAGAGAAGTATGGTGGACCAAAAGATACGGGTTTGGTTGATTTGCCAGCCCAGGATAGCAATCACGGTGAGGCCCACATAGGGAGCGAAAATGAGGAAGTCGGTAATGGCCCGATGTGAAACTATTTCAGGACTTAGTGGGGGAAGAAAATAGAAAAAAAGGGGAATGAAACAAACTAAAAGATAGATACCGGCCCATTTGGCTTTTTCGGACACGTTTGATCCTTAAAGGGAATTGAAAGAAGAATGGCTTAATTTAATGGTCCTTGGGTTATTTGTAAATGAAAGTCGGTCGAACGAAAGAGGGTGTTGGGAAGCTTTTCGAGGGTATATTGGACGGATGTAATCCTAATCATTTTGTAATGGATGGTTTTCTCGATGGGGTTGTTTAATTTTTTCTCTAAGCGAAAAATTTATGAAAATGCCAATCTTGAAAAAGTAATGATGGAAATGTCGCTTCGTCCGGTCATGAAAACAAGGCGAGTTTTATACGCGGAATTATTGAAAAGCACTCTACTTCTTCCCACTCCCAGTCCATTGGAATCTTCTACATTCGAAACATCTTTAAAAGAGATTCAACTGGTGACCCAGCCTGGGCCCAAGAATGAGTTGGTTTGGATTGCCTTTACCAGTAAGGAGGCCCTTCGACAGTGGCGGCCTCAATTTGAGGATGCTTATGTAGCCATCCAAGGAACCCTTTTATTCGCGTTGGCGGTCCAAAACCGAGTGGAAAATATCTTGATCAATCTTGCGGGACCAGTGAGTGGGAAAATCACTGGAATGGAATTGCAAATGCTTGCGGAAGGGATTTTGCCGAGGGATGAGGACGGCAATACCAAAAACACTAAAGCCTAGGTTTTGTTGACTGGAAGCCGGTGGTTAAGGCTTAAGGAATGTAGACGACACCCGTCATGCCCGTGCAAGCGGCACTACAAACGCTGGTCCCGCAAGTTGGAGAATGAATACTACAGTGATAATGGTAGGTGCCGGCAGTTCCAAAAGGAACGGTTACGACAATTGAGCTGGACGCTGGAACCGTAATGCCTCCAGGAATACAAGTTCCCGTTCCGGCACCATTGTCGACATAAATTATATGCGAACTAAAACCAGTCGTATCCACGAAGGTAATGGAGCCGCCAGGCGCAATAGTAACGGCAGCGGGGTTAAAAGTATAAGTAGTGGTTCCGATCAGAGTGACGCTTGTTGTTAGGGATGGAGTGGGTGTAGCAGGCCCGTATTGAACAGGATATTGAGGGCCGACCGTCGGGCAACCTAAAGAAAAAAGCGACATCATCGCGCATCCCGTGCAAAAAGCTAAAATAGATAGGCGTTTCATAATCACCTCACTCAAGATAATGAATAATGGATTATCTTACTAAACCCTGGAAGGTTCAAGGAAGCCGTGAAAAAACTCACACATACGGCTGTTTTTATTTAATGTCTTAACTCAGTGCATTTTAACACCTTTGAAAATATCCAAACTTAGTTCTCGTGGTTCATTTGCGGTTGTTTTTATGGATGGAGAATGGTTTTAAAATCCCCTTAATTGAGTTGTCCTGTCAAAAGGAGGGGGCGTGTTGAAGTTTTTCCAAGTGTCTAATATGGGATAATTATTTTGGAAAATAGTATTAGATAAAAAAGTTTCAAAATTCCCGTTTTAAACATACAAAAAAATTCCTCGCAATTTGACCGCTTTGTTTGACCTGGCTTTGGTTTTACCGCTTGTTCTCCGATAACGTAGCCCTTACGATAGGGCCGAAATCGGTTATTTTCCCGCTTTGAATTTGAAATTGATTCACTAAGTCTGCGCTATAAGGAGATTTTCTTGAAATCCACTAAATCCGTTACTTATAAATCCGCCGGTGTGAATATTGACGCGGGCAATGAAACTGTCAACCGCATCAAAAAACAAGTCGCTTCAACATTCAATGAAAATGTCCTTTCCGATATCGGCCTTTTTGGCGGGTTGTTCGAATTCAAAGCCAAAAAGTACAAAAAACCGGTGTTTGTTTCTTCTACTGACGGGGTGGGAACCAAAATTCAAATCGGCGTTGCCATGAGGAGATACAAGGGTCTGGGGCGGGACATCGTGGGCCATTCCATCAATGACATACTCGTGCAGGGAGCTAAACCCCTCTTTTTTCTTGATTACCTTGCGGCTGGAAAATTGGATCCAGCGGTGGTCGAAGAGATTGTTTCTGGAATGGCGGAAGAATGCCGGAAAGCAGGAGTTGCCCTTATTGGAGGGGAAACCGCTGAAATGCCCTCAGTTTACCGGGAAGGGGATTATGACATTGCGGGAACCATTGTTGGGGTGGTGGAAAAGAAAAAAATTATTCGGGGGGAAGAGGTGGAACCGGGAGACGTTTGCATCGGATTGCCATCTGTTTCCCTTCACACCAACGGTTATTCCCTAGCCCGCAAAATTGTCTTGGACGTGGCGGGATTGAAGTACACCGACCGCGTACCTGAATTGAACGGAGTGATTGGAGACATCCTACTAACGCCCCATAAATCATATTTCCATGAAATCTACCCGATATTAGATGAAGTGAATATTAAGGCGATGGCCCACATTACGGGTGGAGGATTGATTGATAACCCGCCGCGCGTGCTTCCGGAAGGTTGCCGTATCCGGTTTAAAGAAGGGTCCTGGAAGGTTTTGCCAATCATGGACTGGCTTGTTAAAAACGGAAATGTTCCCAAGGAAGATGCCTACAGAACTTTCAATATGGGGTTAGGTATGGTGTTAATTGTGAGCCCAAAGAAGGTGGAAAAGGCTTTGAAAAAGCTCCGTAAGAATGGCGCTAATCCCGTGGTTGTCGGAGAGGTCATTGAGGGGAAAAAAGGCGTGGAATTCGTCTGACTTCTATTCAATTTGGTGTGCCACAAGTCTTTAGCCTTTTTGAAAAGTCCGTGATCCGGTTCTCACCTGTGGAACTTTATGGATGAAATAAAAAAAAGTTCGAATGGAATGCATGGGTGGATTTTGGCCTTGGAGCGGGCACCTCAGTTCCTTGCGGTTCTGCTAATTTTTATCCTGCCTTTCTTGACTCAATGGCAAGGTACCGACAAGCTTTTTCCAAAGTGGGCTATTACCCAACTCCTGATATTACTCATGCTCAGCACCTGGGTCATCAAGGTGGCTATAACCGGGAAATTAACTTGGGTCTATTCCCGGGCTCATCTGATTTTGTTGATTCTGATGATTTGGATTGTCCTGACTTGTTTTCTTTCCCCCTATCCCCAAGCCGGTCTTTTAGCCATGCGGGACGATGTGGTTTATCCCCTTTGGTACCTGCTATTGACCTTTACCTGTATCGAGCTTTGGCAGGCTGAAAACCTTTTAATCGTGTTACTTATTTCAGGGCTTGCGACGTGTCTTTGGGCTATAAGCCAGGCTCTGGGTCTGGGGACCGGGCCTTGGGAAACGCTAGTTAAAACTCAGTTTAGCGGAAGAGTCATCGCGGGGATGGGGAATCCGGACTTTCTGGCCGGCTATTTACTCATGATTTGGCCCCCGGTCCTTGCCCTCTTATTTCGGGCTGGGATGAAGTTTTCCAGGATTTTTTGGAGTTTTTTATTAATGGTCTGTCTTTTTGCCCTTTTATTCACGGGCAGTCAAACAGGATATTTGGGTTTTTTTGCGGGTGTATTGGTTTTTTCTTTTTTTAGTTTTAAAGACCAGGTGAAGGGTGCCTTCCCTTGGTTATTGGTCCTTTTGGGTTTTCTGACACTTTCTTTTTTCCTACCGCCTATGTCGGGACGGCTTCAGGAACTACTGAGTAAGAAAAGCGAAGTTTTCCCATTTCAAGAACAAGTTTGGTCGGGAACTTTGGACATGGTGAAGAAAAGTCCTATTTTCGGCGTTGGATACGGAGCCTTTGCGTCGGTTTTTCCCGCGCACCGGCCTGCTTGGCTGGGGCTTCACCAGGTTGAGAAAACGGATGGCGGAAATCATGCCTACAATTGGGTCTTGGAATGGACTGCCGAGACGGGTGTGGTTGGGTTATTGCTGTTGCTAGCTTTCTGGTTTTATGTTCTTGCCCAATGGTGGAGACTTTACAACGCCAATGCCATTCCCAAGGTTTTGGCGATAGGTTTCTTCGCGGTAGTTTCGGGAGTGGCTGTTGATAACCTTTTTGAAGCGAACAGTTCTGAACCTTTCATCCTGATGCCGTTACTTTTCCTGGCGGCTTTCCCGGTTGCGCTTTCCCAAAGGTTTTATCGAATAGAAGGTTTCCCGGTCCGACTCAAAGAATTGAACCTTTCGAAATTCAAAGCCTTTCTTTTACCATTGGCGGTTGTAATTATCTTTTTGGCGTTTTTTCAAATTGTGGATGTTTTTAAGCGCCAGGAAGCGGATATCCTTTGTGAAAAGGCGGCAGTTTCAACCCAATTAGGAAAATGGGATGAAGCTCTTGAGCTCTATACCCAGGCTTTAAAATTGGATCCATCGAACTTTGAAACCCGCTATTTACAGGGTTCGGTCTATCTGGACCGGGACAAAGAAGGAGACTTGGAGGCCGCATTGGCGGATTTTAACACCTTAGATCCGGTGGCTCCGGACTACCAGCTTATTCATTTCAAAAAATATGAGGTTTTGAATTCCTTGAAACGAGAGGAAGAAGCCAAAACCGAATTAAAACGCGCCGTTCGTTTGGACTCGACGCTGATTTATCTCTTGGATGATTTCAAAAAGGCGAGACAACTCACCGCGAGCGACCATCTTTCCGAAGCATTAGTCGTTTATCAAGGGTTGATTTTAGATTATCCTACCTGCGTTCCGATGTTGATTGACTACGCCAACTGCCTCGCCTTATCCCAAGATTACGAGTCGGCTATCAATCTTTATCGAAGCGTATTAGTCTTGGATCCTGGAAACGTTAAAGCCTCCGACGACCTTCAGAAGGTGCAAGAGATTACGCTGAGAGCCCAAGAGTTGAATCGTCCCAAAGCAAATGTTCTGGGAAGCGAATTGTAAGGTAAAAGTTCAGGAGCTTTTTTTTGATTAAAATAGCTATATTTGCTTCAGGGGGCGGCTCAAACCTTCAGGCACTGATCGATGGGCAAGATACGGGGCTTTTTAAGGGTAAAATCGGTCTGGTTTTCTCCAATGTGCCGGAATCGGGGGCCATGGAACGGGCCGAGAACCAGCGTATCGAATCCGTCGCCATTGCCAGCAAAGGATATCCGGGGAGTCGGGAAGAGTACGACCGGGAAGTTTTGGAACTTTGCCAACACAAGAAAATTGACCTGATTTGCCTTGCCGGGTATATGCGAATCCTGACGCCGGTTTTGATCAAACCCTATTTGTATAAGGTGATGAATATCCACCCAGCCCTCCTGCCGAAATTTGGTGGGGAAGGTATGTATGGTCACCATGTGCATGAGGCGGTGATTAAAGCGAAAGAAAAAGAATCGGGCGCCACAGTGCATTTTGTGACCGAGGGGGTGGATGCGGGCCCTATTATCCTACAAGGAAATGTAAGGGTTTTGCCCAATGACACGACTCAAACCCTGGCTGAAAAGGTTTTAAAAGTGGAGCATCATCTTTACCCGGAAGCGGTTCGGTTGTTTTGTGCGGGGAAAATTAAAGTAAGTGACGGACGAGTGAAAATATTGCCTTAAAAGGTGTCCTGTGAAAGAAACCCCGTTGTTACCGCAGATTATTAAAACTTCTAAATCTGCAAGGTTATTTGGTGGAATTGGGTCTGCGATTTTGATTTTCTTTATATTCCTTATCCCTTTGTTTGCATTGAAACCGCTTGGTTTAAATGACCTTTTGATGGTCGCTTTTGGCCTTTGTTCTTTGGCTTTATTACTTTTGCTGAAATGTTTTCAAAGTGTTCATTGTTCAGAAGAAGGGCTGGAGTTTTTTAAACTTATTTTTAAAACAAAGAAAATATTATGGGATGAAATAGAGAAAGCGGAATTTGTTCGAAAAACAGGTTCTTATCAACTGACCTTTTATCCATATTCCATTATAAAATTTACTGTTAAAGATGGTGGAAGTTTTGAATTGGTAAACAGCATTTTTTTTAACTTGAAGGATGTTTTGATCATTTGCGATTTGTTGAAAATGAAAGCGTTTAATGCTGATGTGAATATCGATTCAAAGATGGTGGCGAAAGAGTTTGTTGTTGAAAAAAATTATGGAAATGGTGAGAGAAAATGTCTGAAGACAAAGTGAAAATTAAAAGAGCGTTATTGAGCGTTTCGGACAAAACGGGATTGATTGATTTTGCCAAGCAATTGGTTGGACACGGGGCGGAGCTCATTTCAACAGGGGGAACCGCCAAAGCTATTAAGAACGCTGGTTTGGCCGTGAAGGATATTTCTGAAGTCACTGGTTTTCCCGAAATGTTGGACGGCCGGGTGAAGACCCTGCATCCAGTGGTACATGGCGGCCTCCTGTCTCTTCGCGACAATAAAGAACACATGGAAACCATCGCCAAACACAATATAAAGCCTATCGACTTGGTTTGTGTGAACCTCTATCCTTTCGAAGCTACGATTTCTAAACCCAACGTCGAACTCCACGAGGCCATTGAGAACATAGATATTGGCGGCCCGTCCATGATCCGCTCAGCGTCTAAAAACTACCGAAGTGTCACCGTGGTGACTTCGGCCTCCCAATACGCGGCGGTGGTCCGGGAAATGACTGAAAATAATGGGGCGACCACGTTTAAACTGCGGCAGGAACTGGCCATTGAGGCTTTTGGTAACACGGCCCGTTATGACGGAACCATTCATGAATACCTGCACCGCCGCCTTTCCGAAAAGAAATGGCCGGATATCTTCACGATATCGGGGTTGAAAGTCCAAGAAATGCGTTACGGAGAGAATCCCCATCAGCCGGCAGCCTTTTATAAAGACCGCAATAATGCTTTGCCGACTATCGCCAATGGCAAACAGTTGCAGGGCAAGGAACTTTCCTACAACAACATCATGGATGCGGACGCGGCCCTAGCCTTGGTGAAAGAATTTGACGATCCAGCCGCTACAATCATCAAACACACGAATCCATGTGGAACAGCCATTGGTACGGATGTTGCGGAAGCCTTTGCCAAGGCCTTCGCTTCGGATTCCTTATCCGCTTTTGGGGGCATCGTGGCGGTCAACCGTCCGGTCACCGAAAATACAGCCAAGATGATTTTAGAGAAGCTGAGCTTTTTCGAGATTATGCTGGCACCGTCCTACGACGAAGGGGTTTTGAAGGCTTTCGAAGCACGGAAAAACTTGAGGGTCATGTCGGTGGAAGGTTTGGGCAGATCGAAAGAAATCATCCCCGGTTACCATGTGCGCCGGGTGGAAGGCGGCTTCCTGGTACAAGATTTCGACCAGGCGGTGGAGGATAAGGCCCAATTTAAGGTCGTGACCCAGGCACATCCTGATCCGAAACTGGCTAAAGACATGGATTTCGGTTGGAAACTGGTGAAGCATGTGAAGTCTAACGGTATCGTTCTGGTCAAGAATGGGGTTTCCATTGGAGTTGGCGCCGGCCAGATGAACCGGGTCGGATCTTTGGAAATTGCCATCAAACAGGCGGGAGATATGGCCAAGGGAAGTGTGATGGCGTCCGACGCCTTATTACCCTTCCGGGATAGCGTGGATGCCTGTGCCAAGGCGGGAGTGGCGGCGATTATTCAAACCGGGGGAAGCGTGAGAGATGGGGAAGTCATCGAGGCCGCCAACCAGCATGGGATTCCAATGATTTTTACAACTTATCGGCATTTCAAGCATTAACAATAGAACCTAACTTGTTTGGAGGTTGGCTTGGATATTTTGGTTGTTGGTTCGGGTGGCCGGGAGCATGCCATGTGCTGGGCGCTTTCCAAATCCATTAGAAAACCCAAACTCTATTGCGCCCCGGGAAACGCCGGAATCGCCCAATTGGCCGAATGCCTGGATATCTTGGCAGATGACATTCCCTCACTAGTGAAATGGGTAAAAGATCACGATCCCCATTTAGTTGTGATCGGCCCAGAAGTTCCCCTTTGCATGGGTTTGGCGGATGAGCTTTTAAAGGAAGGTTTCCAGGTTTTCGGACCCACCAAAGATGGAGCCCAAATGGAGGGAAGTAAGGATTTCGCCAAGAGGATTCTCCTGGATAACCATATTCCCACCGCAAAAGCCCAGACCTTTACCGACTATAAAAAAGCCTTAACCTATTTGCGAGCCCAAGGGGCGCCGATTGTCATCAAGGCAGACGGATTGGCCGCCGGCAAAGGGGTGACGGTTTGCGAAACGCTTCCACAAGCCGAGGCGGCTTTAGAAGAATCCATGAAGAAGAAAGTTTTCGGCGATGCGGGTTCAAAAGTCGTCATTGAAGAATTTTTAGAAGGCGAAGAGGCCTCGATTCTCGCTTTTGTTGACGGAGAAACGATAGTGCCCATGGTGAGCGCCCAGGACCATAAACGTGTCTTTGACGGCGACCAGGGGCCTAATACGGGCGGTATGGGGTCCTATTCACCCGCTCCAGTTGTTACGGAGAAACTAAATGAGGAGATACTAGAGAAAATTCTGAAGCCCACCGTAGCCGCGTTGAAACGCTTGGGAATCATCTATAAGGGCGTTTTGTACGCCGGGCTAATGATCACAAAAGAGGGGCCCAAAGTGATCGAGTACAACTGTCGTTTTGGCGATCCCGAAACCCAAGTGGTTTTACCCCGTTTGAAAACCGATTTTGTGAATATATGCATGGCGGTAGCCCAAGGTAAACTCTCCCACCTGAAAGTTGAGTGGAACGAAGAGCAAGCGGCTTGCGTAGTGATGGCCTCGCAGGGATATCCAAGTTCTTACCCCAAAGGAAAAGTCATTGAAGGCCTTGAAAAAGCAGCCCAAAACCCTGATACCTATGTTTTCCATGCTGGAACCGCGTTGGAAGGCGGCAAAGTGGTGACATCGGGTGGTCGGGTACTATGTGTGACGGGTGTGGGAAAGACCCTCCAGAAGGCCATCGAAAAGGCTTATGGGGCGGTAAAGGAAATTCGGTTTGACGGAGCCCATTACCGTAAAGACATCGCTTGGCGTGCCTTGAAAAGCAATCGTTAGTCATCACATCTAAAATACATTAAATAGTTTTAGGATTTGGCAGAAGCTTTGCTTTATCGCGCTTGAACCATGAAAATTTTCAGTTTTTGTGCTGAAAAATCCATATTTCTTTGAGAAGATTAAACCAAGGCTAGATATGTTGATCGAGAAAGCGTACTTTTGACGAATGGAAAAAAACATGAGTGAACAAACCAATCTCAAATCATTGCCTTATTCCCCGGCCAACTTGTCGCAAGTTGCGAAAGTCATTAAGGACGGCGGGATAGCCGTTTTCCCGACTGATACCGTTTACGATATTGGCTGTTCGGTTAAAAAGCTTGAGGCTCTCAAGCGCATCTTCAAACTTAAAGATCGTCCCCTCAGCCAGTCCTTGTCCATACTCATTTCCAGGCCCGAAGTCGCCCTTGAAATCGCTGACTTTAAGGATAAAGACCTGGATGTTCTGAAGAAAATCTGGCCTGGTCCCTGGACGCTGATTACGAAAGCCAAAGCCCAACTAGCCCAAGGCGGAGTAGGGCCGGATGGAACGGTCGCGCTTCGATGTCCCGACCATGGGATCGCCCTTGAGCTTTTACGAACTGCGGGGGACACCCTGGCTGTTTCCAGCGCGAACTATTCGGGCGATAAAAGCCCGGTGCGTTTCGACGAGGTTGATCCAGAAATTCTTGAGAAAGTCGACGTTGCGCTGGACGCGGGGGTTTGCCCCTTGGCGGGTGAAACGGCTATCGCCAAATTCGATAAAAAACGTGTGACCATTATTCGAACCGGTTGTGTTTCCAAGGAAGAAGTCGCCAGAGTGGAGGCTCTTTTAACCCAGCTGATACAAGAATAAACACTAGGGGAAAAAGAGTTGCCTAAAAAGGTATTGTTCGTTTGTACTGGAAACACTTGCCGGAGTCCCATGGCTGAGGGCTTGTTGAATAAAATGGCCAGCGAAAACCACATTCCGTTGGAGGTCCAATCCGCCGGTTTGGCGGCTTTTGTTGGTGTTCCGGCGGCGCCCGAAGCGGTTGAGGCTTGCCGGGAAAAGGGAATCGACATCTCCGGTCATCAAAGCCAGCCTTTGAGCAAAACCCTGGTCATGGAAAGCGACTTGATTTTGACCATGACGGAAAAACATAAAGAAATGATCGTTAAGAAGATGCCCGCCTTGGAAAACAAGGTTTCTCTTTTATCTGAGTTTGCCGGTTCGGGCAGTGAAGATGTGGAAGATCCAGTCGGGATGCCGTTGGAATCCTATCGAAAAACGTTGGCCCAGATGGAAAGATATCTTGATAAAGCTTTCGAACAGTTTAGAAATTAAGGCGCGTCGAAGAGCCTTTTAGCGGTTTAAATTGACTCACTTGGGGAAAAAATGAAAATTGCCATTGGCTCCGATCACGCCGGTTTTGATCTCAAGCAGGTCCTTGTCCAGCATTTGAAACAAGAGGGGTACCAAGTTGAGGACGTGGGAGCTTATAACGCTGAGTCGAGCGATTATCCGGTTTTCGGGGAAAAGGTCGCCAAGGCCGTAGCGTCCAAAGCGGTAGATCGGGGCATTGTCGTTTGCGGAAACGGTATCGGTATGTCGATTGTGGCCAACAAGGTACCGGGGGTCCGTGCCGCCTTGGTTTTTACCGAAAAAATGGCTGAACAAACCCGGACTCACAATGATTCCAACGTCCTTTCTCTGGCGGGGCGGGATTTGCCCCAGGAAACAAACCTGAAGCTGGCTGATATTTGGCTTAAGACGCCTTTCAGCAACGTGGATCGCCACGTCCGTCGGGTGGGTGAAATCAAAGAAATCGAAAAGACGAACCTCAAATCCTAACTAAGGCTTGGGTATGAAACGGCTGATGTATGGAATCCTTCTCCTAACGATATCCATTCTTTTAGGTGGATGCTCTCTTTCGCCGGATGAGAAGGTATCACGGGAACAAGCACTAAAACAAACGGTCGAAACATTCGTCGCCGATGTGATTCAGTCCAATTGGATGGAGGCCTACCGCCTCACGGACGGAAGTTTTCCGAACGCGGATCGTTTGAAAACACAGATCACCCAAAGCTGGGTTACGGACTCCACGATTACGGATGGGAATATCTCTTCCATGGCCTGGGTTTCCGATGAAATCGCAAAGGTCAAGTTGACGTGGACTTTCCAATCTGGAAGCGTGCAAAGCTTTTCAAATGAAACTTTTGTTTGGGGTTGGAAAGGGAATGGTTGGAAGTACCGGGGGCGGGCGATTCGCTAAAGTCGTTATTTGTATTTTGGGTTCAAATGAAAAAAGCCACTTTCCCAAAGGGAAAGTGGCTTTTAGTTTTAAAACCTAAGGTTTTGCGGCAGTTTGCGGGGCCTTGCGGATAGCCTGGCGTTTTTGGACCTTGCCGGAACGAAGGCAACGGGTACAAACCAAAAGGCGTTTGGGGCTTCCATTGACGACGGCACGGATGACTTGAAGGTTTGGCATTTGGCGGCGCAGATGCACGCCGGTGATGTTCAATCCGATACCACCCTCTTTTTTCGATTTACCACGGCGGGTAATCTTGCGGGCCTTGATTGGGCCTTTGGAACAGATGTCACAAACTTGAGCCATTGCGTTACTCCTCGTTTTAGAGACTAGGGGCGGTATTATACGCAAAGGGTTTTGGAATAAACAAGCGTTTTTACGGCCATATAGCCCTCATTTCCCGGTGCTATGATGGGCCATCTTAATCCAGGCGGTTCGCGATGCTTTCGCTGTCCAAACAACTTGAAAACTGGCTGAAGCCCCTTCGACTCGAGGAAAAACAAGACTTCGCCAACAAATCGGTAATGAAGGGTTTGGACGGTTTTTTGATGGCCCAGTGCGACAAAATTCTGAAGTCCGCCCCATTGTATTTCGCCGAAGCCAAGGAATTCTCCGTTTTTTTAAAAGAGCTTCGCGGTTCCTTTTCACAATACATGACCTATAGCCCCCAAGAACGCCGTCAATTAGTTGCAGAGACCCAAAAGAGCATTAAAGATTGGGTGGGTAAGCTTCCCAAGGAACCTTTATCTGGCAAACTCGCGTCTGAAAAGCGGAATTTATCCGATTCGATCCTTCCGCTTGTCCCTAAAGAAAAACAACGGGCCTTTCATTTAACGGGGCTCAAAACGGTGGACGACTTGCTTCACTATTCGCCCAAATGGGCCGTCCAGGGGGGTTCTTTTACACCGATCGCCCAATGTGTTACTCGGGAAGAGCCTTACTTCATCCTGGCCCGAATCAACGGCCTATCCGAAATGCGGCGGGGCCCCCGGGTTTTGGTCAAAGTCGTCTTGCAGGATGCCTCTGGGCATCTGAATTGGGTATGGTTCAATCGGCCCTATCTCAAGAAAGAACTGACCAACGGCCGTTGGGTTTTATTGCATGAGACGCCCCAAGTTTCCAAGTGGGGAAAGCAGGTTATCGGTAAGGCGGAAACTTTCGAGTTTCTTTCCCCCGAGGAAGAACAAGCCTTAAGGGAGGGGAAGGTGATTGTTTTTTATCCCTCGACGAACACCCTCACCCAATCTTTTTGGCGAAATATTATCGGGTTGGCTTTAGAAAAATACCGGGATTTGATCCCCTCCAGTCAAAACACGCATTCTTTATTTGGTAAGACCCCATTGTCGGATGCGGTTCAGGAAATCCACCATCCAACCACATTGGAATCCTTTGAGGGGGCTCGAAAGAGACTGGCCTTTGAGGAACTTTTGGCCTTGCAAACCTTTCTCATCGTTAAACGGCGAGCGATTGAGAAAAGAGAAAAAGGCAGAGCCTATAACTTTGAGGGCGAACGAATCCTAAAATTTCGAAAAAGTATTCCGTACCAGCCCACCCAGGCCCAAAAAAGGGTTGTAAAGGAGATTAGGGAAGATTTAGCCAAGCCCCATCCCATGAACCGGCTTTTACAAGGGGATGTGGGAAGCGGTAAAACCCTGGTGGCAGCCATCTCTTTTCTCTATGCCGCCGATTCAAACCTTCAAAGCGCTTTTATGGCGCCTACCGAAATCTTGGCCCAACAGCACTATGCCAGCTTGGTGAAGCTGCTGGAGCCCGTTGGATTGAAAACCCTTTTGCTGACCAGCGATATGAAGGCAAAATCTAAAAGGGAATCCTTGGAGAAATTGGCACTGGGTCAGGTGGACGTGGCTATCGGGACCCATGCGCTTTTGGAAGAAAGCGTGGGGTTCAAGAACCTGGGCTTCTTGGTGATTGACGAGCGGCATAAGTTTGGTGTCATGCAAAGGGCCGCCCTTGAAGCGAAGGGTAAATGGCCCGATTGCCTGATGATGACAGCCACCCCTTTTCCCCGTGCCTTGGTCCTAACTGAATACGGGGATACGGATTTGTCCCTGCTGGATGAGTTTCCCAAAGGGCGCAAGGTCATTAAGACCTTTTGGAAAAATGAATCTCAAAAGAACGAAGTTTACACTTTTGCCAAAGAAAGAATTTTAAAAGGCGAGCAGATTTTTTGGGTTTTTCCCGTGGTGGAAGAATCCAAAACCTTCCTAAAGTCGGCCATTCAAATGCACCAGCATTTCCAAAAGGAAGTTTTTCACGGGTTTAAAGTTGGCCTTTTACATGGAAAGATGAAGAAAGAAGAAAAAGAAGCGGTTATGGCAACCTTTTCCAAAAATGAAATTCAGTTATTGGTTGCGACGACTGTCATTGAAGTGGGGATTGATATCCCCAATGCCACGGTAGTGGTGGTGGAACATGCCGAGCGGTTTGGCCTGGCGCAATTGCACCAATTACGAGGCCGTGTGGGACGGGGTGGTAACCAGTCCTTTTGTTTCCTTTTAACCTCGCCGGTCATATCGAGCGACGCCATTAAACGCATGAAGATCATGGTAGATACTCTGGATGGATTCAAACTTTCCGAACTCGACCTTAAAATGCGGGGACCGGGGGAGATTTTTGGTGTGGCTCAATCCGGACGCCGCGAGGGCGGGATTGTGGATTTAAAAAGGGATGTGGATGTGGTGGATGAAGCCAGGAAAGCAGCGTTAACTATTATTGAAGGTGATCCCAAGCTTATATCGGACGATAACAAAGGTCTGCGCCAAAACTTAGAATCGAAGTATCGGGATTTGCTCGATTTGGCCCAGATTTCATAAAACACCGCCCTGATGATTCTGTTTATTAACGGAGCAAGCTTTGAAATAACCTAAAAATGGTGAAATTCGAAGATTAAAATGGATTGATTCGAGTTAAACACGGGGAGGATTAAAATTGAGGAGAAAAATAATAACCTCGGTTCTTATTATCACCTTATCACCATTTTTTCTGGATTTCTAGCTGGCTGTAAAAAATCTGTTCCTATTGGTCAAAAAGAGCAGGAAATTTCAAAAAAATTAAAAGAGGCTTTGCCTTATGGATCGAGTGTTAAAAATCTGATTTCTTACTTGGATACAAATAAGATTGAGCACGGTGAATACGATTCAACAAGCCATACATTAGGCGCAATAATTAGGGATGTAGATAGAAGCCCCGTTGTGATCACCCATGTTCAAATCACCTTTCTATTTGATAAAAAAGATAAGTTGATGACTTTTACATGGAAAGAGGCTTATACAGGTCTTTGACGTACCTAACTTATCGAATTGCCTCGAATTTAGGGGTTCGCAAATCGTACGGGATGGGGAGTCGTTAACTCATGAGAGTCATCGCAGGAAAATTTAAAAGCCGCCCTATCAAGGCACCCAAAAACATGCGTATTCGCCCCACTTCCGACAAGGTCAAAGGGGCGCTTTTCAACATGTTGGAACCCTTGCAAGATTGTAGTGTTGTTGATTTTTACGCTGGAACAGGGAATCTAGGAATCGAAGCTATAAGCCGTGGGGCCAATGAAGTTGTCTTCGTCGAAAAAGAACCTGAAAGTCTTAAACTGGTTAACGAGAATCTGCAAAGTTTCGGGATAAATCCAAGGGATTCAAAAGAAAATATTCGGGTCATTCCTTCGGAAGTGGCCAAGGCTTTTTATTTGCTTCGTCAGGAGGGCAAAAAGTTTGATATTCTACTGGCCGATCCGCCTTATGAAACCGGGGTTTTAAAAAGGCTTCAGCATCTATTGATGGAGTATCCGATTCTCAAGGACGGTGGTATTTTCGCCATTGAGCACGGCCTGAAGGATACGGAATTGGCCGCCGAGTTTCCTTATCCCTTGATCCGGCAAAAGAAGTATGGGGATACTTACTTAAGTTTATTTAAGAATTCCGTTAAGGACGAATAATGAGTAAGAAGAAAAAAATGATCGGGCTGTACCCCGGATCCTTCGACCCGGTTACCAATGGCCACTTGGACATTGCTGAGCGCGCATTCCAGCTTTGTGATGAGCTTTATGTTTCGGTTGTGGCGAATCCCTCAAAAGACACTCTTTTTTCCATCGAAGAAAGGGTGGCGCTGCTTCGTCAGACGACAAAACACCTTCCCAATATTATTATTTCGTCTTTTAACGGCTTATTGGTCAATTATGCCCGGGAAATCAAAGCCAGCCTTATCTTTCGAGGATTGCGTGCGGTTTCGGATTTTGAGTATGAATTCCAAATGGCACTGATCAACAGGGCGTTGCACCAACAGATCGAAGTGGTGTTTTTGGTTCCAAATGAAAAATTTATCTTCTTGTCCTCCAGTTCAATCAAAGAAGTGGCTAAATTAGGCGGCGACGTCAGTGGTTTTGTCCCATCGGTAGTTGAAAAAGCACTTCGCAAACGATATTGATCGAATCTATCGAATAAAACTCTCCGCAAAATGGCCTGGAAATAAGGGTATTTCCTTGACACTGAAAGTAAGGGATTCCTATAATCCGACTGCTTTTTAGGCCTTAGCAGTTGCCAGCCCATAGCTTTCAGCCTTAAATTGTAAATGGAATTTATTACTGACAGCTGACGGTTGAAAGCTGGTTCATGGAAGGGAGGCGACGCAACGATGTTGAAGGTGGAATTGCGTTCGCTGGAACAAGAAGACCTGGTTTTAGAAGAGACGAGCTGGCCACATTCTTTGGGCATGGATTTGGCCCCGGAATTAAGCCGGGAACCGCTGGCGATTTTTTGCCAAATTTCCAAAAGCGGGGATTTGATTTCAGTAAAGGGCTGGGTTCAAAGCAAGATGCTTTTGACCTGCGGCCGTTGCCTGAAAGAGTTCGAGACCCCTTACAAGTCGTTCTTTGAGGTTCATTACCGGCCCCAATGCGAGGGCAGCCCCGACGAAAGGGACAGCATTCCCGAGGGGGAAGTCGAGATCGTTTATTTCGAGGGAGATGTGCTGGATATTGGCGACCAAATCCGCCAGACCATCATTCTCTCGGTGCCCATGCGGGCCCTTTGCCGGGAGGATTGCCGGGGGCTTTGTAGTGGCTGTGGTTATGATTTGAACCTGGAAGCCTGCCGTTGCACGGAGCCGCCCTCCGATTCGCGGTGGGAAGCCTTAAGAAAATGGAAATCAGGATAAGACAGTTCGCGGTTGGCGGCTGGTATTTGACAGCTTCGACAAACGGCTTGTTTTAGATAGTTTTTAAAAATTTTGGAGGTTGTCATGGCAAATCCGAAACGGCGGCATTCCCGTCAGCGCCGCGATAAGCGCCGCACCAATTGGAAAATCAAGACCAAGTCTCTGTCGGTCTGCCCCCAGTGCAAAAGCGCGAAGATGCCCCACCGTGTCTGTCCTACCTGCGGATATTACAAGGGCAAAGAAGTCGTCAGCGTTGACATCGCTTAAACATTCCAAATGAGAATAGCCCTTGATGCAATGGGTGGTGACGCTGCTCCCCGGGAAATCGTCCAGGGAGCTGTCCTCGCCGTTCGTGATTCCGAAGTCCTCGGCATGGCCAACCACGACCTGGAATTGGTTCTGGTAGGCCGTAAAGAGGATATCGAAAAAGAGCTTTCCCATATCGGAAGCTATCCCCGGAAATCCATTTCCATTGTGGATGCTAGGGAAGTGGTGGGTATGGGTGAGAGTCCCGCCCAAGCTTGTAAGCAAAAACGAGATTCCTCGGTGGTCCGTTGCGCCGGAATGGTTAAAAAAGGAGAAGTGGTCGCCACCGTTTCCGCGGGGAATTCTGGTGCCACCATGGCTGCAGCCCTGATGATGTGCGGTCGAATTGACGGTGTTCTACGCCCCGCCATTACAACCATGGTTCCCAGTATCCAAGGCGTTTCGGTCCTAGTGGACGCTGGTGCAAACGTCGATTGCAAGGCTAAGCATTTGCTTCAATTCGCCCTCATGGGCGAGGTTTTTGCCCGGACGGTTTTGAATTTTAAAAACCCAAGGGTCGGCCTTCTTTCCATTGGCGAAGAGGAAACCAAGGGCAATGAACTGGTCTTTGAAACCCAGGCCCTTTTAAAAAAAGTTCCTATTAATTACATAGGAAATGTCGAGGGTCGTGACATTGTAAATGGCAATACGGACGTGACCGTTTGCGACGGATTTACCGGCAATGTGACCCTCAAAGCTATCGAAGGTGTTGGCGAACTGGTTTACAACCTCCTTAAGAAAGAAATGAGCTCGAATCTTTTTACACTGCTCGGCGGGCTTTTGGCTGCTCCAGCTTTTAGGCGTTTCAAAAGAGCTATTGATTATAAAGAATACGGCGGAGCTCCTTTGCTGGGGATTGATGGGCTAAGCCTCATTTCTCACGGAAAATCGAACGCTGTTGCGATTAAAAATGCCGTTCGGGCGACCTTACGGTGTGTCAACCGTGATATGAATGGCATATTGAAAGAACAAATTTTGAAACACGGGCAAGTCATTGATAAGCCCGAAACGAAGCCGGGGAGTTAATGTGAGCGAGAAAATCCGCGCAGGGTTCCTCGGAACTGGTTCTTATTTACCTGAAAAAATCCTAACCAACCAAGAGATGGAAAAAATCATTGATACCTCCGATGAATGGATAGTCACTCGTACCGGGATTAAAGAGAGGCACGTTGCCGCGCCCGATCAAACCACGTCCGATATGGCAACGGAAGCTGCCAAACGGGCACTTGCAGCGGCGGGGTTAAAAGCCACCGACTTGGATTTGATTATTGTCGCTACCATCACGCCGGATATGCCGACCCCCGCCACCGCTTGCTGGGTGCAAAGTAAGTTGGGAGCTCCACAAGCCGCGGCTTTTGACCTTTCCGCCGCCTGCTCGGGTTTTGTTTATGGAATATCTTTAGCCAGAGCTTTCGTGGAAAGCGGGACTTACCAAAAGATTCTCCTGATTGGTGCCGAAAAATTGACTGCATTCATCGACTGGAAGGACAGGGCTACCTGCGTGCTTTTTGGAGATGGGGCTGGTGCGGCAATTATTGGACCCGTGGTCGAGGGCCAGCATGAAATCCTTTCGTCTTATATGGCCGCTAACGGTAAAGAAGCTGAACTATTAAAAATACCGGGCGGTGGATGCCGTTTTCCATCATCCCTGCAGACTGTGGAACAACGGTTACATACTTTGAAAATGGAAGGTAAAGAAATTTTCAAAACGGCCGTGAAAGTTATGACCGAAGCCACGCTTGAGGCAATAAAACGGGCTCACCTGAAGCCCGAGGATATTTCGTTGGTTATTCCACATCAAGCCAATATCCGTATTATTAACGCCATCGGAGAAAGGCTGAATTTCCCACCGGAAAAACTATTCATGAATTTGGATAAAGTTGGCAACACTTCGGCAGCTTCAGTCATCATCGCTTTGGACGAAGTGGTAAAAACCGGGAAAATCCATAAGGGGCAGGCCCTTGTTTTTGTGGCTTTTGGCGCGGGAACTACATTGGCTTCCTGTGCGGTGAGGTGGTAATCCATGAAACGAGCTTTTGTTTTTCCGGGACAGGGATCCCAATCGATGGGAATGGGGATGGACCTCTTCAAGTCCTACCCCGAATGCCGAGATCTTTTTGAACGAGCGGATCAAGCGCTTGGTTTTTCACTCTCTAAAGTTTGTTTTGAGGGGCCCGAGGAAGAACTGAAAAAAACAACCGTAACTCAGCCTGCCCTTTTGGTTTGTTCCATGGCGGCTTTAGCTGTTTTGAAAAAGGCGGAGATTGGGTTTGAAGCTGTAGCGGGACATAGTTTGGGAGCCTATAGTGCTCTTGCGGCTGCGAATGTCATTGCCTTCGAGGACGCGATCAAATTGGTACGCCGCCGGGGCGAGTTGATGGAAGAAGCTGGGAAGGGTAAGGGGACCATGGCGGTCATTCTCATGTTGGACGAGGAAAAAGTAATCCAAGCCTGCAAGGAAGCGTCGTCTCAAGGTGTCGTAGAGCCGGCTAATGTCAATTGTCCTGGGCAAATTGTGATTTCGGGTGAAAAGGCCGCAGTGACGGCCGCCTGCGAGAGAGCAAAGGCCTTAGGCGCCAAAAGAGCTATGGAACTTCCGGTAAGCGGCCCTTTCCATAGTTCTCTCATGAAGCAAGCCGCAGATGGCTTGGGTCAGGTTTTGGAAAAAATGAATTTTTCGACGCCGCAGGTTACTTATTATTCCGACATTGATGCCGTCATTATGAGTGACGTTACCCTGATTAAGGAAAGCTTGGTTCGGCAGCTCATGGCTCCCGTTCAATGGATTAAGACCATTGAAAAAATGACCGAAGATGGTTTCACCTCTTATGTGGAAGTTGGACCGGGTAAGGTTTTGAACGGACTCATTAAAAAAATTTCAAAGGATTCCATCACTTCGAATGCCGGGGACATGGAGTCGATTCAATCGGTAATAGAGGCGAAATGAGCTTGAAAGACAAAGTCGCCGTGGTGACAGGTGGTAACCGAGGCATTGGCAAGTCGATAGCCCTTACTTTGGCCCAAAATGGGGCTTCTTTGGCTATTTGTGGCACCAATGAGACCACCTTAAAGGAAACGGCGGCGGAGATTGAAAAAACCGGCGTGAAATGCCTCGCCCAAAAGGCGGACGTTTCCAAGGCCCAAGAGGTCGATTCTTTTTCAAAAGCGGTTTTGGATACCTTTGGGAAGGTTGACGTGCTCGTAAACAACGCGGGCATCACGAAGGACAATCTTTTAATTCGCATGAGCGAACAAGAATGGGATGATGTCATCGATATTAATTTGAAGAGTGCTTTCCTGATGACGAAGGCTTTTGTCCGATCGATGATGAAGGCTCGGCAAGGGCGCATTATCAACATCACTTCCATCATCGGAATTAGGGGTAACGCTGGTCAGGCCAATTATGCCGCAAGTAAAGCAGGAATTATTGGTTTGACAAAAACTACAGCGCGAGAATTCGCTAGCCGAAACATCACTTGCAATGCGATCGCTCCAGGATTCATCCAAACCGATATGACGAATGCTTTAGGCGAAAAAGCGAAGGAAGAATTGTTACAACAAATTCCTTTGGGATTCTTGGGCGAAACGGCGGATATTGCCGGTACGGTTTTGTTTTTTGCCTCTAATGAGGCGAGATATATTACAGGACAAGTTATTTGCGTTGATGGTGGAATGGTGATATAAGAGTCTGCTTTTGGAAGTCGCAGTTGAAAAGGGTTATTTTTTGCCTATGATGAATCACACTTTTAACGGAGGTGAAGACGATGGCCATTGAAGATAAGGTGAAGGAAATTATCGTTGATCAATTGGGAGTCGAACCCGATCAAGTGAAGCCCGAGGCTTCCTTTATTGACGATTTAGGCGCCGATTCCTTGGATACAGTTGAATTGGTGATGGCGTTTGAGGAAGAGTTTGATCTGGAAATTCCCGATGATGATGCCGCGAAGATTAAAAGTGTTGGAGATGCAATTACTTATATTAAGTCTAAAGCTTCAGAATAATTTTCCCTTTTCAGGAGGGTTTCTTGAAACGCGTTGTCATCACCGGTCTGGGGGCCATCACTCCCAACGGCAATAATCCAAATGATTTCTTTAAGAATATCTGTGACGGAAAGAGCGGTATCGCAACTTTGACCCGCTTTGATCCTTCACGTTTGGCTAGCCGGATTGGGGGAGAAGTTAAAGATTTTGACCCGGTCAAATTTGGGATCGAAAAAAAAGACGTCAAAAAGATGGATTATTTTGTTCAGTACGGTGTGGCCGCCAGTCTCCAAGCGGTTGCTGACGCTAAACTGGACATGACCAGGGAAGATAAGACCCGTGTGGGTGTTTTGATCGGTTCGGGAATCGGGGGACTTCCGGTTTTGGTGGAACAACACGCTCGGTTGATTGAAAAGGGTCCGGATCGTGTTTCTCCTTTTCTTATACCGATGATGATCATCAACATGGCTTCTGGCATGACCTCTATCTATCTGGAGGCTCAAGGACCTAATACCGCAACCGTTTCGGCTTGCGCTTCGGGCGCTCATGCTATTGGGGAAGCCGTTCGCTGGATTCAAAAAGGTGATGCCGATGTGGTCATTGCTGGTGGAGCCGAGGCCTGCATCACAGAACTAGGCTATGCCGGCTTCTGCAATATGCATGCTCTTTGTATGGATTTCAACGATGACCCAACCAGGGGCAGCAGGCCTTTCGATAAAAACCGCTGTGGATTTGTAATGGGCGAAGGCGCGGGAATTGTCGTATTGGAGTCACTTGAACACGCCCAAGCCCGAGGAGCTAGAATTTATGCTGAGGCTATCGGTTATGGTATGACCTCCGATGCCTATCACATGACTACTCCTGCGGAAAACGGGGAAGGTGCCGCACGAGCGATGCAGTTGGCCCTGAAGGACGCCAAAATAAACCCCGAAGCGGTGGGTTATGTTAATGCCCATGGGACTTCCACTCCTTATAACGACAAATTTGAGACCATGGCGATTAAGACAGTTTTCAAAGAACATGCGAAAAAAGTAGCGATTTCTTCGACTAAGTCGACAACCGGCCATTTATTGGGCGCCGCAGGCGGAATAGAATACGTGGCCTGTATTCTCGCCATGCAGGAGGGTATTCTTCCACCAACCATCAACCAAGAAGTGGCAGATCCCGAATGCGATTTGGATTATATCCCCAACCAAAAACGGGTTTTGCCCGTAAATATTTGTCTTTCCAATTCTTTGGGGTTTGGCGGCCATAATGTCTCTCTCATTGTTCAAAAATTTAATTCCTAAAAAAAAGCAGGGCTCTTCCAAGGCCCTCATTGACCTAGATAAATCCCGCATGAGCAAACTGAAGCAGTTTACGAAATTGCTTCAGATACCTATGGGAGATGGGCAATTTCTAAACGAGGCCCTAACTCACAAATCCTATGCGCACGAACGGAAAATGACTCCCAGTTATAACAATGAAAAATTGGAATTCCTTGGGGATTCAGTTTTGGGACTTGTCATTAGCCAGCATGTTTTTGAGACCTATCCAGGAGTTACGGAAGGCGGGCTTTCCAAGGTCAAAAGCGTTGTAGTTAGCGCGCAGGTCTTAAGTGAAAAAGCCAAAAACCTGAATCTGGGGGATTATATTTTGCTAGGGAAGGGGGAGGAAAAATCCGGCGGCCGTACCCGTCCGGCCCTCCTTGCGGACGCATTAGAGGCGGTCATTGGAGCTGTTTATTTGGTTGGCGGGCTTTTGGCCGCCCAGAAATTGATTTTAAGTTTCTTGCAGGAAGATGTCGATAAGGTTTTTTCGGGAAGGATTGAAAAGGATTATAAAACATTGCTTCAAGAATATTTTCAAAAAACGCATAAACTCGCTCCACGATACGATATCGTTCGGGAATGGGGACCAGATCACAATCGTAATTTCGAGGCCGCTTGCCAGATTCAAGGAAAGGTTCTCTCGACTGGGGTGGGGAAGAATAAAAAAGAAGCGGAACAACTTGCGGCCCAAGAGGCCATTCAAAAACTCCATATTCATGTTTCGACACCCAGCGACCATAAAATTTAAATCAGGAGAACTACATGTCCAAGGGAGCGGGAGCTACTCTTTTGATGATCCTATTAGGAGAGATTTTGGGGGGGTATTTAGGCGAATTATTAGGCCTTTTAATTCCCACTGGTTTTGTTCATGACATCTTCATTAAGGGTTTTACTTTAGGCTTTGATTCCCCCCTGATTTTAAACCTACGGATTATTGTTCTTACATTCGGTGTGAAGGTTTTTATTAATTTGTTAGGCGTAGTTGGAATGATCACTGGTCTTTATTACTCTTCGAAATAATTTCAACCAATGGAATCTATTCTTTTAGCTTCCCGGTCTCCCCGCCGCCGAAGAATTCTTAGTTTTGTAGGCATTCCTTTTAAAGTCGTAAAACCATTAAATGTTGTCGAAAAAAGAAAAAGCGGGGAGAGACCTCGGCATTTGGTCTGCCGTCTTGCATTTGAAAAAGCCTTGGAAGTTTCAAAACGATTTCCAAAGGCATGGGTTTTAGGGGCGGATACGATGGTTGTTTGCGGAAAAGATATTTTTGGAAAGCCACGAAATCGGCGCGAAGCGGGCAAAATGCTTCGGCACCTTCAAGGACGATCCCATACCGTTTGGACGGGTACTGCACTTGTCGGAAAGGGTGGCCGTTGGTCCAAAAGTTATGTTGAAAAAACAAAAGTATTTTTCAGAAAATTAAAAACAATTGAGTTAAAAAACTATTTGAACTCAAAAGAGCCGTACGACAAGGCTGGCGCTTATGATATCCAGGGAACAGCAAGGGCTTGGGTTCATAAATGGGAAGGGGATTATTTCAATGTCATGGGACTACCGCTACAGTGGATAGTCCGAGAAATAAACGCGCTTAAAGAAAATTAATTAACTATTTAAAAAAGTTTTAACATTCAAGGTTTTCCGTTGCGCGCTTAAAAAGTCTTGAAGCCAATCTTGTTGTCGTTGATTTATTAAACGCTGTTGCAATTCGGCTCTTTGTTGATCGGTTAGCGTTGAGGTGGACTTATCAGTCTTTGCGTCAATGATTTGGAAGAAATATTCTTTTTGTTCGATAGGAATAGGGCCTTTCCAGTCCTGTAGGTAAAGACCAGCCAGTTCTTCCGCCGTTGCTTTTGAGTTTTTAAGGCCTTTTATATCTGATTGGCGGTTGAACCAAGTAGTTATTGATGTTTTTAAACCCAAGTCAGCCGCGGCTTTTTCTAATGGTTCCTTCGCTTTCAACTTTTCGACTAATTCCGACGAGAGAGTGAGCATTTTTTGGGAGGCCTTTTCCTTTTGATATTGAGTTAAAACTTTCGAACGCACTTCCTCAAAAGTACTTTTGTTGGCTTTTTCGGTATCTTCAACCTGGGCAATGTCATAACCGTTTCCCAATTTAACGGGTTTGCTAATTTCCCCTTTTTTTAAACTAAAAAAAACATCCTCTAATTCTTTCGCGTCTTTCAAAGTTCCCCGTTCAATCCAGCCGAACTCGCCACCCTTGCTTTTAGTGCTCTCATCTTGAGAATATTTCTTGGCTAAATCCTCAAACTTTGCTTTCCCCGAAAGAACTTGTTGACGATAACCTTCCAAGATCTTTTGAGAGCCATCCAATTCTTGAGTCGCATTGGTTTGCGATGAAATAAAAATATGGCGGATTTTTACACGTTCGGGATGATCGAATTGGCTTCGGATTTTTTCGTAATAATCTTTTAAGTCATCTTCTTTTATCGTTACGTTTTTTTCATAAACGGTTTCGTCCATCGATAAGTAAGCGGCTTTAAGGTCCCTGTTCATCAATTCCATGTAATGATTGGTTTCATCATTGGTGTATAAGACGCCATCCAATAGCGTGGATCGGACTCGTTGCAACAAAATCTGCTTCCGTTCAGAATCTTCGTATTCCGCGACCGTTAATTGGTGGTCCTGCAGAATTTTGTAATATTCATTCTTGTCAAAATTTCCGTTTTTGTCGGCAAAATAGCTTTGATGGCGAATGGTTCCAGCCAACTCCTCATCCGAGACAGTAATACCCAATTTTTGGGCGGTTTGCTCCAATACCACGTCATCGATTAAATTATCCAAAACCTCTTCTTGAAGATGCTTTGTTTCTTCCGGCGTAGGACCCTCGTCTTTTGCGGCGTAAAGCTTATCCAATACTGGCTGATAAGCTTTGTTGAAATCGGCCCGGGTAACTCCGCCATCACCGACTTGCGCGGCATAAAGATTGGAATCGACCTTTCCCGACATGCTAAATTTCATCCCGAATACAAAAAAGATGCTGCTGACAAATACAACGACTAGCATCCAAAGGACAACATGCATGGTTCTTTTGTCCCGAAGGGCACGCATCATGAGGAGGCCTCCAAAGCAATTTTATGAATCACAGAAACCTATTAGGTCCGAATTAAAACGGGCGCATTATATCAATAACTTTCAATGGAACAATGGAATCTCAACACTACTTAACGCGCATGAAAAAATTAGACTTCAAAGACAACCACCTAAACCTCTTAAAATATAGTGGTTTAGTGTAGACGCGCTATTATCGCATCCGAGTTTGTGTCTGTGTTAGCTGCGATCCACTCGAAAAAAGCTTTGTTGAAAATAAGTTGGGAGCTTGTCTATACTGCCGATTAAGCAGCTTAAGGTTGAAAGAATTGTCCAATAGGGCTGGTTTCGTAATAAGGGTAATTTGATGGATGGACTGCTGGTTTTAGATATGCTGTTCCCACCGAGTCATAAGTTGAAAGCCAAGGATACAATGAATAGACCGAAATTCTTTGTAAGCATACTTTTTCTATCGATCTGGCCCGCATTTTTATTGGCCCAGGATTCAGAAAAAGAGTCGATTTATATCCAGGCTATTCAAGCCAATCCAAATGATGAGAACGCCCATTACAATCTAGGCGTTTCTTATCTTAACGAACAAAAGTTTGAACTTGCCATTTCAGAGTTTCAAAAATCTGTTCAATTGAATTCTTCAGATAATTCGGCAAAGGCGCTTCTTGAGATTTGCGAAGGTAAGGTGGCCCAGTCGAATGAAAACTATCCTTCCGCAATTGAACACTTTCAAAACACCCTAAAATTCGATCCGGGAAACGCCGACGCGAAACGTTTTTTGAATGTTTGCAACGCAAAAGTTTTTATCGCTGAAAAAAAATATCTGGAAGCCATAACGGTTTTAAAGCAAATGATAGAGGAAAACCCTCGAGACTTTTGGGCTTATCAGACGCTAGGCGTTATTTATTTCCAATTAAAGGATTATCAAAATGTTGTTGAGTGCTTTAATCAATTAAAAAACCACCGGGAAGATCCCCAGATTTATAAACTTCTTGGAATTTCCTATTATCAATTGGGGGATTTTACCAACGCGATTGACCACTACAAAAAATCTATTGCTCTTGAAGTGTCAAAAGACCCGAAGGATCGAGACGAGAATTCTTTAGGAGACACTTACAATAATTTGGGTCTTGCTTATTACGATAATGCTTCCTATGACGATGCCGCAGCCGAATTTGCGGAAGCCTTTAAAATTAATCCCAAGGACTCAAATGCGGCGGTTGCTCAGGGCTCTGCGATTGATTCGGCGGTTAATGCCCACATGCAAAAGGCCAGTAACTTTCTTTTGAACAACCAGTACTCTGCCGCGATTGCTGAATGGCAGAAAGTTTTGAAGTATCAGCCGGACAATAGGCAAGCTCTAGGTTTTATCGCCGACGCCCAAGGTAAATTGGATACGGAGGTTGAAAGGCATTATATGGCAGGAGAATCATCATATAAAGCTGGGAATTCCGTTGCGGCTCTCAATGAATGGAATGAAGCGTTGAAAATGGATCCGAACAACGAAAAGGTCTTAAATGCAGTTAATAACATAAAAGTCAAAAATACGGAACGTGTCAAAGTCCTTTTGGCGGAGGGCGATGAATTTTATCAAGCGAAAAATTATTCAGACGCATACAGCAGTTACTCGAAGGCCAGTAAGATCGCCCCGCATAGTTCTGCGGTGAAATCTCGTTTGATGAAACTGAAAAAGAACCAAACGAAGGATACGGACGCAGCTTTTATAAAAGCAAAAGAGTACTATTCAAAAAAAGATTTATTAAATGCTAAAAAATATCTTTTAGAAGCCCAAGAACTTGATCCTAAGGACTATCGAATTGGAGAAAATCTTTTTAAAGTTCAAAAAGATATTAGTAATAAGGTTAAAGATTTGGACGCGGAGGGTGTTTCGCTTTTTGAGGGTGGGGATAAGGGAAGCGCGGAATCGAAATTCATGGAAGTTCTTCGATTCACGCCGGACGACAACACGGCGAACGATTATGTTAAGCGAATGACGGGACAACAAGCACAGGCGAAAGTAGATGCCGAAAAAGTAAAGGAATTGTACTATGATGGTGTTAATCTCTACATTAACGGGAAAATCCATGAGGCTATCGCCCAATGGCAAGAGTGCCTTAAAGAAGATTCCAATAATGTTAATGCGCAAAGCAATATTAACAAGGCAATGGTTAAGCTTCAGTCCATCGAGAAACTTAGCCAAAATTGAGGATGCTATTTCCGTCAAGTGGATTTTGCCGATCAAGTAAACGCGGGCGTAATTCAGCGGTAGAATGCCAGCTTCCCAAGCTGGACGTCGTGGGTTCGAGTCCCATCGCCCGCTCCATTTTTAATCAAAATCCATGAAAAATTTTTCGATTATTAGCGGATTAACCATTTTTTTAATTTTGTATTTTTTTATTAAGACGGATTTGTTATTCGCGCAAGTAACCGCCGATGATTCCAGGCCTTTTGGCCAGGGACAAGTGATTGATTTACCCGGCACCACCGATTATCTAGGTGACATACCACATGAAATCACAGCCATTACCGACCCTCTCCCATATCACACGATTGCCGGACTGTCCGCGGCACAAGTGGGTTGGGTGTATCCAAACGCCATGAATAACCAGGAAGTTGGTGTCTTTTTTGATGATCTTCCTTATCCATTTCCATCAGCGACTATTTTAAATTGGATGCCGGCAACAGGATCATTTGAATTATTAGATTTTCCCGCGGGAGCCTGGTGGGGTCCGGGCGCATCAAAGGGCGCGGTTCAATTACAACTCCCCGCATTGCCTGAGAAATCCGAAACTTTTGGCTCCATGTGGGGCGGTAGTGAGGGGGGGGAGGCGGAGCGGGGCAGTATCAGAATGAAATTTTATCCGTCAACGGCAATTATCAACATGAAGCTTTGACGGGCGGTAATTCTTCTGACACTTTTAACACGATGTCAAAAATAAATTGGGTAAAAAACGATTCGCTAAAACTAGAAAGTGGATTTTTAGGTTCCCAATGGCTTTCCAATGACTCTTGGTATTCTTTTTTTACTTCAATCAAGTTAGACGGTTCAAATTTCCAATCCTTTCAAATCAAACCCTTTTTTCAATCAGCCCAATTAGGTGGGCAAAACGTGAAGGAAATAGGCGGCCATATTCAATATCAATTCAACATGGCTGGATTGTTTGAAAGCCATTTAATCGGGGGGTGGAGTCGGGATTATTTTGATTCATCTCCGGGTTCAGGCGATGTGAATAAGGAATTTATCCAGAATACGGAAATATTTGATGCGTTAGGTTTTATCAGCGGTGACCTGGCTTTTCGATGGGATTTTTCAAACGATTCTGAAACTATTTTCAGCACCTTATTAGGGATGCAGGGGAGTTTGGGTGATTGGTTACTTTTGGGGGACTATTCGAAAGGGACCGACGCGACACTGTTGGAGAATGTCCAACAAGCAGATTTTGGCGTCCGATATCAACCGGACGATATTTTGAATTTTAGCTGCAAATATATCCATGAACAGATCGGGACGGCTGTATTAAATGGGGGCAGGATAAAATTTCAATTTGACGATCATTCGCCACTATTGATGGTATTCAAAAAAGCGAGGCTTGAATTAACCGAACAACTCCTTCAAGAGCAAGGGGAGGCGTTGATAAATGATGTGGGTGGAAAATTACAATTCAGCCTTTTTCAACGGGATAACTTTTGGTTTGAGGGAAGAGACGTATCGAATCAACCGTTTTATAGCGAACTTGGGGCGGATTATTTCCTTAATGATTACTTGAAAATTTTCATCACCGTTGCGAATTTGAACAATCTTCCTGTATCGTGGCCTGACCCTAATTCGCTGGAAGGCCGTATATTTTGGTTCGGGATCGAAATTAAAAGTTGAGAAACCACGGCGTTCTTAGCGCTCAGTGGTAGAAGGTGCTAACTTAAGAAATGAAAAAAAAATTATTTATTTTTTTTCTGCTGGTTATCTTGCCGATTTCCTGTGCTTGGGCCCAAAACCAGGGAATAACTGGCGCGGATATTTTAAAGGTTCCTATTGGAGTCAGGCCTGCCGCTTTAGGCGGGACTTACTCCGCTTTTGGCGATGATGTTTATGTGATTGGATATAATCCCGCCGGGCTTGCCCGAGTGTCAAAATATAGTTTGGGAATCGACCATATCCAAGGTTTTTCGGACGTTCAAATCGAATCCCTGAGTGTCGCTATCCCGACAAAAAATTACGGCAATTTCGGCGCGCAGGTTATTTTTCAACATATGCCAAATATCAACAACAGCCTCGCGTCCGACCCCGTTGTTACCGCCGATGATTTTGTGGTGACCTTTGCCGATGCCCAACAATTCGGTAAGGTGGCCATAGGAGGGGCGTTTAAAACAATTGTTTCGACTTTGGGTAATAAACAGGCTTTTACCCAAGCGATCGACCTTGGATTTAAGATTCAACTTTTGGAAACTGATTTTGCCGCGGTAGTTCAAAACGTGGGGCCGGCCGTTCAATTTCAACCTGACCCCCAGGGACAGGATCCACTGCCTTTGACTTTTCGCTTGGCGGTTGCCCACCCGCTCATTGTTTCGCCATCTTCAACACTTCTTGCCAGCGCGGAAGCTTTTAATATCCGGGACGAGGGAAATCAAGCATCGGTGGGAGCTGAATATTGGCACCGGAGTATCCTCGCGATTCGCGCTGGTTACCGTTTTAGCGATCAGGACAATTTGAATGGCGGTTTTTCGGCGGGCGCCGCTATTCGTTATAATCTGGGGAAACTCGAGTATGAGATTGGATATGCTTGGCGCCCAGCCCAAGTTAGCTCTAGTTTTATTGCCGCTTCCAATATATTTGGCCTTCTTTTGTGGTACTGATGATTAGACAAAACTTGACAACCCCATAATCGCTGAATAAACTCTCTCTTCCTCAAATGTGGGGGTTTGTACTTTTAGGGAGGCTTTTCATGTACGCAGTCATTAAAACCGGTGGGAAACAATACCGGGTTACAGAGGGTGATGTCATCACGGTTGACCGGCTCGAGGGTAATCCTGGAGATGCCGTTGAATTTGATAAAGTTGTCATGCTGGAAAATAACGGGCAATTCAAACTTAAGCAAAGCGAAATCAAAAGCACAAAGGTTACTGGAAAGATCGTTGAAAAAACCCAGGGCAAGAAAATCAGGGTTTTTCGTTACCGCCGCCGCAAAAACACCATGCGGACTAAAGGTTCCAGGCCTAAATATACGACTGTTTCAATCGAGAAGATTTTAATAGCCTAAATTAGTTACTAGAGAGGAAAATTTTATGGGTCAGCATAAAGCCGGGGGGTCAACCCGAAATGGCCGTGATAGCAATAGTCAAAGGCTTGGTATCAAAGCTTTTGGGGGAAACTTCGTCACGGCGGGAAGCATCTTGATCCGTCAAAGAGGAATGCGGTATAAGCCCGGCCAAAACGTGGGTGTGGGCAAAGACGATACCCTTTTCGCGAAAATTTCCGGTTTGGTCAGTTTCAGGGAATTTAAAAAGGGATCAAAAATGGTCAATGTGGAACCCAAACAAGCTTGAGAGTGAGTCGCGAAAAAACCTCGCCCTTGGGCGGGGTTTTTTTGTTTATGGGCCTTTTTCTGAAAGTAAAAATCAATGATCATCGATGAAGTGACAATTACCGTTGAGGCGGGAACCGGGGGAAATGGTTGCCTTAGTTTTCGACGGGAAAAATATGTCCCGCGCGGCGGACCCGATGGGGGCAATGGCGGGAAAGGCGGGGATGTTTTTCTGGAAGCCCGGACGGATGTTAATACCCTCGTTGATTTTATCTATCGCCCCCTGTTCAAAGCGGACCACGGAGGGCACGGCAAGGGAAAGAACCAGCACGGAAAAGATACTCCTGAAATCACCATCCGTGTTCCCGTGGGCACGTTAGTTTGGAATGAAAACCGGGAACTGGTTGTGGATATGAACGAAGATGGCATGAAATATTTAATCGCCAAAGGCGGGCGCGGGGGAAGGGGCAACACCACTTTCGCGACCTCGACCCAACAAGCCCCCAAGCTGGCCGAGAGAGGGGAGCCGGGAGAAGTCAAAACCCTTCGCTTGGAACTTAAGTTATTGGCGGATGTCGGCATCGTCGGTTTTCCCAACGCCGGAAAATCAACCCTGCTTTCCAGGGTCACTCACGCGCACCCCAAAATCGCGGATTATCCTTTTACGACATTGGAGCCACAATTAGGAGTGGTGAAATTGTCGGAAGGCCGAAGTTTTGTTTTGGCGGATGTTCCGGGGCTTATCGAGGGGGCCAGCCAGGGGAAAGGGCTTGGGATCCGCTTTTTACGTCATCTCGAAAGGACCAAGCTCCTATTACATTTGGTCGATCTATCGAATTTGCAAAGTTATTCTGAACTCAAAAAAGGCATCAAAACCATTCAAAAAGAATTGAAACAACATAGCCCGAAATTTTTAAAAATACCCCAGCTCATCGTTTTGACGAAAATGGATTCGGCCGCTAATAAGGAATTTTCGAATTGGATTCAAAAATTTAAAATTGAAAAAATAAAAGTTATGGCGATTTCCGCGGTCACTGGCGCGGGATTAAATCCATTATTAGAGGAAACCTGGTCTTTGTTATCGGCCATCAAAAAAGAAATGGCTGAGAAAGATTCCGGTCCGGCAAAAACACTCTATCAAGCAAAGGTCAGGTTCCAGGTCAAGAAAGACGACAAGGCTTTTTATGTGACTGGAACCGAGATAAAAAAATGGGTGGCGATGACCAATTTCGAGAACCGGGACGCCCTGGAACGGTTTCAAAAAATATTGCAAAGGATGGGCGTTGTCCAGGCCTTGAAGAAGCAGGGTGTTCGTGATGGGGCTACGGTTTTTTGCGATAGTCAGGAATTGATTTTTGGATCAGAGGAATTGAGCCCTTATGATGACCTTTGACCGTAAAAGTTACATCTCAAAATCCAAACGAGTGGTCATAAAAATCGGCAGTAGTTTGTTGACCGATTTGAAAAAAAGGGGAATTCGAACCAGGTTTTTGAACCATTTAGCCGCGCAGGTTGAACAGTTAAATAAATCCAAGATCCAATGCGTGATCGTCACCTCGGGAGCCATTGCCGCCGGAATGTTTGAGTTGGGTTGGGGAAAAAGACCCAAGGAAATGGCTAAACTGCAGGCGTTAGCGGCGGTCGGCCAAAGTAGTTTAATGCACCAATATGAATTGGCTTTTAAACGGCGTGGCTTAAAAGTGGCCCAAATTCTTTTGACCAGTGATGATTTATCCCATCGCGACCGGTATTCAAACGCCCATAACACTTTTATGGAATTGATTTCCCACGGAATTATTCCCGTGGTGAACGAGAATGATTCTGTCGCCGTTGAGGAAATTAAGTTTGGCGATAACGATACCTTGGGTGTGCTGGTTACCCATTTGTGTGAATCCGATCTGCTTATTTTATTGACCGACACAGATGGATTTTTCAGCGAGGACCCGCGTTTGAATCCCAAGGCGCAATTGATTTCGGAAGTCCTAAAACTTGATTCTAAAATGGAAAAAAACGCCAGCCGATCCGTATCCGTTGTTGGAACCGGCGGTATGCAAACAAAAATTAAAGCGGCAAAAAACATGATGAAGTCCGGCATTCCCATGGTGATCGCGAATGGCAATAAATCGTTTATTTTAAATAAAGTAATGAAATCCGAAAAAGTGGGGACATTCTTTATACCCTCTAATAAAAAAATGGCGAGCCGGAAACGTTGGCTTGCTTGGAGTGTGAAACCGAAGGGCTCTATCGTGGTCGATGAAGGCGCCCAAAACGCTTTGGTGAATAAGGATAAAAGTCTTCTGCCGACAGGAATAAAAGATATTCATGGAATTTGGGAAAAGGGAGAAGTGGTCAGTATTGTCACTTCTGACGGTGTTGAAATCGCGAAAGGGATCGCGAGTTACTCGTCGAAGGACGCGGTGTTGATTAAAGGGCTGAAAACTTCCGAGATCGAAAAGAAATTGGGCCGTTTCACCACCGAAGAAGTCGTCCATCGGGACAATATGGTTGTGGTTTAATTTGAGATATTGTTGGAATAGTCAGACATGGAAACGAGCAAAGACGACTAAGGAATATGAGTTTTATTTAAGATTGAAAAACATTAAAATGAATTTGTCGTGCCGATTTTACTGTTAACATATTTGGATTTTGAGAAGCTCGGTGAGGCTTGAAAGTGCAAAAAAAGAACTACTACGAAATCTTCAAGTTATATCCACCCCTTGACTTAAACCAACTTCAAGACACCTATAAACAACTGATTTTCGAGCATCATCCGGATAGGAACCCCACCCGTCAGGAATCCGCCATTGAAGAAACCATGGAAATTGTCGAGGCTTACAATATATTGAGTGATCCGACAAAACGCGAAATTTACAATTTTCAGATTAGGAATGATATTCGAAAAGAAATAGGGGAACTATTTGGTTTTAAAAAAAGTCTCCTGAAAATGATGAAATCCAAGGAAGAAATCGAGGCGGAAGAAAACTTCAAGAAGGGAATCGCTTTTTTTGAGGACAAGGAAAACTGGAACCAAGCCCAGCATGAATGGGTAAAATGCACAAAACTAATCCCGGGTTTCGTGAACGCTCATTATAATCTTGGTATTGTCTTTGGTTATCAGGGGAATTTTAAAGATTCGGTGGTTTGCTTTGAGCGGGCCATCAAATACAATCCTGGTGATTATGACGCGAAGAAAACGCTTAGCACGGCCATGGGATATGTCTACGGTAAAAAAGTTTAAGTCACTGAGGAGATTATGGCAGATAAGGCTTTAGCCGTCGGCATTGATTTAGGAACCACGAATTCCTGCGTCGCCTATTTGAACGGGGGCGAACCTCAAGTTCTTCCGAATTCAGATGGTTATCACACCACGCCTTCCGTGGTCGCTTTTACCTCGCAAAAAAATTGGCTGGTGGGCCTTGACGCCAAACATCAAGCCATCACGAATCCCAAAGGAACCGTCGCTTCCATTAAGCGTTTTATAGGCCGAAAGATCACGGATGAGGATGTGCAAAAGGATAAAAACCTTGTTCCGTATACTATCGAAGGTTCCGAAAACAGCGACATCCGGGTCCATTTGGATGATCAATTAAAATCCCCCGAAGAAATTTCCGCCATCATCCTGCAAAAAATAAAACAAGACGTGGAAACGCGGTTGGGAGAAAAAGTCACCAACGCCGTTATTACCGTTCCCGCGTACTTTAATGATTCGCAAAGGCAAGCGACAAAAGACGCTGGGAAAATAGCGGGATTTGAAGTATTGCGCATTATTAATGAGCCTACCGCGGCGGCGCTTTCTTATGATTTTGACACGAAAAAGAACCAGAAAATCGCCGTGTATGATCTCGGCGGCGGTACTTTGGATGTCACCGTTTTGGAGTTATTAAACGGCCTGTACCGGGTTTTGGCCACTTGCGGGGATACCCATCTCGGCGGTGATGATTTTGATCAAACCATCATGCAATGGGTGCTTGAAAAGTTTTCCTCCGAACATGGCGTGGACTTGCGGCAAGATCCGGTTGCCCTTCAACGATTACGCGAAGCGGCTGAAAAGGCAAAATGCGACTTGTCGGCAACGGCGAGTGTTGATATCAATTTGCCTTTCATCACTAAAAAAGAGGGGACACCCTTAAATCTATCCTATACCTTAAGCCGAAGTGATTTTGAGGGGTTAGTTGCCCAATTGGTTGAAAGAACCCTTGAGCCTTGCAAGAAAGCCCTTCGGGACGCCAATTTAACTCCCAATGACTTGAGCGACATTATTTTGGTTGGCGGCATGACCCGCATGCCGAAAGTCAGGGAAACCGTCAAACGGTTTTTCAATAAAGAACCCAACACCAAAGTGAACCCGGATGAATCGGTCGCGTTGGGCGCGTCGATTCAAGCGGGCATCATCAACGGCAATATTCGAAACGCTCTTTTGTTGGATGTCACCCCGCTTTCACTGGGTGTGGAAACACTGGGAGGAACTTTCAGCGTTATTATTCCGAGGAACACAACGGTTCCGACCAAAATGAGCAAGTTGTATTCCACGGTTAAAGACATGCAAACATCGGTCAACGTTAAAGTCCTTCAGGGTGAGTCCAAGGTGGCCAATAATAACAAGACTTTAGGTTTCTTTTCATTTATCGGGCTACCTCCCGCACCCGCCGGGACGGTTCAAATTGAGGTAACTTTCGCGATTGATTCAAATGGGATTGTGAACGTCACGGCCAAAAATGTCGCGACAGGCCAAATGCAACAAATGAAAGTTTCCGCCACCAGCGGTTTGACCAGGGATGAATTGGATAAACTGGTTCAAGTCGCCAAAGGCAGGGTTATTTCCGCAACTCCAAAGGAAGAAATCCGTCCTAAAGAAGAGGAGCGGAAAAAGACCGCTTCGCCCATGCCGGCGAAAACATCCGCCGCCTCCGACACTCCTGCTGGAGAGGGCGACACCGAGTTTTTAACGGGCGACATGATCAATTCCTTCCTCAAAGAACCCGACGAGCCGATGGGCGAATGAAATCGATAGCTCTGTTCGGAGGATCCTTCAATCCGATTCACTTTGGGCATTTAGCCATCGCGGAGGAAGTCCGAAATAAGCACAACATCGATAAGGTTATTTTTTTACCGACGAACCTTCCGCCTCACAAAGATCCCACCGATTTGGCCGACGCTAAAAAAAGATTAATCATGACCCACTTGGCGACCGTCAGCAATCCTTGCTTCGATACTTCCTCTTTTGAAATTGACCGGGGCGGGAAATCCTATTCCATTGACACGGTTAAATATTTTTACCAGCTTTTTAAGGGGAAAACCGAATTGTATTTTATTATTGGGGCCGACATGTTGTCGGAGATTTTGACCTGGAAGAGTATTGAGGAAATTTTAAAAATGTGCCGCTTTATCGCGGTTTCCCGTCCCGGCTATGACGTCCAAAAAATTTTCAACCGCCATTTTTTGACCTCGGAAAATTATAATATCGCTTCCGGGCTGTTGGATAATATCATGATTGAGGAAATGCCCATGCTGGATATCAGCGCGACCGACATTCGCCGGAGGGTCGCGGAGTGGAAAAGCATTAAATACTTGGTCCCTGAATCCGTTGAGCAATTTATTCACAACCAACAACTTTATCTTTAAGCGAAGAGGAACCGATGCAACTGGTTAATTATATGGAAGAAGCGGTGAAGCGGGTTTTCGAGGAACTCCTGAAAGAGCCGATCTATCAATCCGTTCCATTTGATGAAAAGACAAAATTGGATATCATCGCCTTCACCCTCAACCATTTGCCGCCCCGGTATGTCGTGACTGAAAAGGGCCATCTTTATACGAGGGTTAATGAATTGCACCAGCAATTTAAAACGGATATTATCATTGAATTAACCACGGCCATAAACCAAGTTAAAGCAAATCCACGCTAGGAATTTTAGTGAAAAATGTTTTCCCGGAAACCGTAAAAAATATTATTAAAGCCCTTGAGGACAAGAAGGCGATTGATATTCAAGTATTGGATATTCGCGACATCGCCTCTTACACGGATTTCTTGGTGATTTGTACCGGGACATCCTCAACGCACGTGAACGCCCTGGTGGAGAATGTGGTGGACGAATTTTCAAAAGAAGACGGTCCGGTTTATATGAATCCCTCCAAAGACAACAGCTGGTGGATACTGGATTTTGTGGATACGGTCGTTCATGTCTTTAATGAGACCACAAGGCAGTATTACGATCTCGAGCGTTTGTGGCTGGACGCCAAAAAGTAAAAGTTTCCTACCGAGTCCCCGCCCCTTCTGGTAATCAAAAATTGTACAAAAGTTGACTGGTTAAACCCTTCACCTGGCTTTCCCTTCTGAAATTTCTGGAAATCCGAAAAAAATTCGCTAGGCTTTTTCCTAAAATTTGTTCACACCCAAGGAGAAAGCTATGGATGAACGCTTGAAGGCCGTTGAGACGATCGTCGAAATCCCCATCGAACTGATCCGGGAAAACCCGGACAATCCAAGAGGGCCGGTATCCCTGGAGGACGGCCGTACCATGGCCGAATCCCTGGAGGCCGTGGGCCAGTGTAAGCCGGTCTTGGTACGGCCCCAAAGCGAAGCGGAGAAGGCGCAGTTTCCCCCCACTGAATACCTCATGCTGGGGGGCCACCGGCGGTTAGCCGGGGCCAAGCTGGCAGGGTGGAAGACCCTGAAGGCCACCATCGTGACCCCCAAGACCCCCCACGAGGAGTTGCTGGAGGTGGTCCTGGATAACCGCCATAAGCCTATAGGCTGGTGGAAGGAGGACCTGGCCATTGAAAGGTTCTTGAAACCGACCAACGGGGACGGTCAAAGGAAGCTGGCCGCGGAATTGGACATTTCTCCCTCGAACGTGAACAAAGCTTGGAAGCTCACTCAGGCCCTAAACCCCGTCTCCCGGGGTCTGGTAACCCAGAACCTGGCTTCTCAACCCCCTGACGAGACCGAAAGTGTTTCCTCAGGAAACACTAAAAGTAAGGTTATTCCCATTACCCGAAGTATCCTGCTGGTTTTGGCCGATCTGAGGGACCCCCAGGAGGTCGAAAAGGCTCTTCGCCGGGTGCTGGACGACCAGATGAACGAGCCCCAGGCGCGGCAGCTGGTAGCGGGACTCAAAGGGGGAACGGACCCGGCAGCCCAACCCAAAAAGGCTCACAGGGCGGTAGTTGCTGGGGATTCAGTAAAGGCACCTGCTATGGCACAAGCTGGAAGCTCGTCGTATGCCAATTCCCATTCGGAATTGGCACAACCAAGGCAAGGGCCTCAGCCTGTGGCTTCAGCCCAGGTGCCAACGAATCCGGCGGGTACGGCAACCGGCCTTAAGGGCTGGCTGGGCGATCTGTTGCCCCAACACCAGCAAGCCAAGAGCCTGGTGGTAGGTGGGATGGCCGGTTGGGTGGGGGGCTTTCTGGCCGCCAACTTCAAACGGGCCATGGGCACCATCACCCGCCGTTGGATGCTTCACGGTATGTTGGGTTTGGGGGTGGCGGGCTTTTTGGTGACCCATGGTTTTAGTTCTCGTTCCAAGCCCGCTCCGCAATCCGGTCCTCAAGCCGGGGGGCAAGCGCAAGTTGTGCCAAGCCAAAGCGCCGTGGGTAGCCAAGGCACCCTAATGGGCTCGGTGGTTAATGTTCCGCCCGAATGGCAGGGAAGGGTTGTGTCGGGCCAAAACCTGGCCACGCAACTGGCCATGGATTTTTACGGGTTCGGTTATTACGACAATACCACCTGGCTTAATTCGATGAATGGCGACTTGTCCAGCGCTTATTCCCCCGTCTTTTTCCAGACCTTTTTCCCTCCATCCAAAATGGAAGCCATCCAGAATTTGAAGCTGAAGGGGTTTTTCAATTTCAACCAACCCATCCAGCTTTTGGCCATCGACGCGCAAAACGAAACCTTTTGGGTGGGGGGCGGGGCGAAGATCAAAAGTGACCATTCGCAAGTGGACCAGCTAGTAGCCCAGGGCGACGTGGCCTTGGAAGTCCATTTGGCCCAAACGCCCGGAGGAAAAAACCAGGTCGTTTTGGTGAAGGAATTGACGGCTTTACCCTTCGACTTTGCCCAGGGCGGGCCCAACCAAAGCTCGTCCCACGACTCGAAGGCCGGAGGGCAGGTGGGGGATGGGGCAAAAGCCGCTCAGAAAACGCAAAAGGTGGCGTCTTCGGAAACAAGTTCTTCAAAAGTCCCTTCGGCCCCGGCCTCCCAAAAGACGGACCCTGCGGCAAAGTTCGTGGGGGATGCGGCCGGTGAAGCGGCCAAGAAGTTCTTGGGGTTTTAAATCATTCAAAAGCCTAAAATGGCCAGGCGTAAAGCGGTGAAATGGCCAAAGCTTTAGGCATCCCCGTGCGAAGCATAAGCCGGCTTCCGCAAAACCGGATGGATGAAGGCCAGGTGGTCAGTTCGGGTGAGGGAAGGTGGACTATTTATCGGCTCAAAGAGCAGGCGAACGGCGGGGGTGCGAGCCAGAAGCCTCAAGCGCGAGCGACGAGAGAAAATGAATTTGTTTCCAGGGGTGTTGAAAGCCTAATAATATTGGGGAACGCGAGTGGAAAAAGAGGAAGGTTATGAGCGAGATTGTTTCGCAAGGTTATGTTGAGCAAAAAATATATTTCCTTCGGGGCAAGAAGATAATGCTTTCCCATGATTTGGCGGAGCTTTATGGAGTGACGACTTTTAACCTGAATAAGGCCGTCAAACGCAATCACGAACGTTTCCCTCGGGATTTCATGTTCCAATTGACACGGAAAGAAGCCGAAAACTTGAAATTCCAATTTGGAATTTCAAACTTGAAGTCACAATCTGTGACTTCAAGTTGGGGCGGAGCTAGGCGGGCCGCGCCTTACGCCTTCACGGAGCAAGGCGTGGCCATGCTTTCCAGTGTTTTGAGGAGCAAGAAAGCCATCCGGGTGAACATTGAGATTATGCGGGCTTTCGCCCGGTTAAGGGAAATTTTGGCGGTCAATAAGGATTTCGCGCGAAGGCTTGAGGAATTGGAAAGGAAGTTCAACGCCCATGACCATCAATTCCAGGCGGTATTTGACGCCATAAAGGAACTGATGAAGTTGCCGGAAAAGCAGAAAAGGCGTATTGGATTTCTTGAAGAACCCAGGGCGGAGTATCGAGTGCATTAATGGCCAGGTGGTCAGTGAGGGCAAGGGAAGGTGGACTATATACCGGATTAAAGAAGAGGCGGACGGTAGGGGATAGTATTAGAATCTGAATACTTTTAAGAGGGCTTGGTGTGAAATGGAAAATGGAGGCCAGGCACCTTTTTCTGAGTTATGACCGTTAGTGAACTCTGTCCTAAAAGTTATCAGTTAAGCATCATTTCGTCCTAAAAATGGTCAAGTTCTCCCAGTTCTTATCTTGCTATAAGAGGATAAAAGGCAGAATTCTTCATTGATTTCCTTTAATTTTGAGAACCGGTAAAATTGGCCTTTAATTTGCTTTAATTGGGGAATGGGTATATATTACACAGCAGGAAATATAAGGTTAACTGTTTTACCTACGTATCTGCAAGTACTTCCTGGTAAAGCCAAATATTCAAGTGACCTTACCCCCAAAACTGGTCCACCCTTTTATCGGCCACATAACTGCCCTACTTGGCCAATTGCAAATCTTTACTTCAACCCGATCAACTATCGTGGGATAGGTATATGCCCACAACAATAATGGGCTTTCTGAAAGGGCATTTTTCAACTTTTATGGGCCCAGGACGATTCCTGGCACATTTCACTGGAACTGAGCTGGAAAATTTTAGATGAATTTTAACTTTGGAAAAAATCATTGATTAACAATCTTGAGAAAATTATTTTCTTTTACCGGCTCTTTTCGAGACGCTGGATACCGGCGTTTGCGCTGTTGATCATTTTTGGATGGGGTAGCCAGGCCCATTCGCAGGTCAGCGCCACTTGGAGGGTTGCCTGTAACGGGACGGCCCACACCGATTGCCTGGGAAATGTTTGGGCGGCGGATGAAAACTTCCTTAACGGCAGTCTTTACAACACGGCTTCGGCGATTACGGGAGCCCTGCCTTGTGGGACCGACCAGGTGCTTTACCAGAAAGAGAGATATGGTAATGGCGCTGTTGCTGTTACCTATGTTTTCGATGTGCCGGCTGGAACCTATCAAGTTACCTTAAAGTTCGCGGAAATTTATTTTACGGCGGCGGGTGACAGAGTATTTAACGTTTCGATCGCTGGAACACAAGTTTTAACCAACTTTGATATCTTTGCCGCGGCAGGCGGTGAAAACATTGCCATCGACGAAGTGTTCAGCAATATCGCTCCTTCCGGCGGAGCGATTACCATTCTTCTGGGCCCCGCGAGCGTGAACAACGGTAAGTGTGACGCTATTCAGATTGTTGCCCAACCGACCAATACCCCCACGGCTACGGCAACGAATACCGCTACGAAAACCCCGACCAGCACCATTACTGAAACGCCGACTAAAACCGCCACAAATACAGCCACCAACACCGCGACGGCCACAGCAACGAATACCCCCACCAATACGACGACGAACACAACCACGAATACTACGACCAATACCGCCACGAACACAGCCACCAAGACCGCGACGGCTACAACCACGAACACAGGCACCAACACCGCGACGGCTACCGCCACAAATACTCCGACTGCCACCACGACGAATACGCCGACCAAAACGACCACCAACACACCGACCAATACAGCCACGAATACCGGGACTAGCACTGCCACGAGCACCACAACCAACACACCGACCAATACGGCCACGAACACAGCCACCAATACCGCAACGGCCACCACTACAAATACGCCGACTAATACAGCTACAAATACCGCGACTAACACCGCTACGAACACGCCAACTAAAACGACCACCAACACACCGACCAATACGGCCACGAACACAGCCACCAATACTGCAACGGCCACCACTACAAATACGCCGACTAATACAGCTACGAATACCGGGACTAACACGGCAACTAATACAGCTACAAATACCGCGACTAACACCGCTACGAACACGCAAACTAAAACGACCACCAACACGCCGACCAATACAGCCACAAACACAGCCACCAACACCGCAACGGCCACTACTACGAATACGCCAACCAAAACGACTACGAACACACCGACTAATACAGCGACGAATACCGCGACTAACACGGCCACCAATACAGCTACAAACACCACAACGAACACACCGACTAACACGGCCACCAACACCGCGACGGCCACCACAACGAATACTCCGACTAATACAGCCACGAATACCGCGACCAACACGGCCACCAATACAGCTACGAACACTACAACGAACACGCCGACCAATACGGCCACAAACACAGCCACTAATACTGCGACGTCCACAACAACGAATACTCCGACCAACACGACGACCGCTACCCCGACGAACACGACCACCGACACGCCAACGAATACCACGACGAATACGCCGACAAACACGAATACCGCGACCAACACGACCACGAACACCCCGACTAACACCACGACAGACACGCCAACCAATACGACAACTGACACGCCAACGAACACCACCACGAACACGACGACCAACACACCAACCAATACGACGACCGCTACCCCGACGAACACGACCACCGATACGCCAACGAAGACCGCTACCAACACGACCACGAATACCCCGACTAACACCACGACGGACACGCCAACCAATACGACGACGGCTACACCGACTAATACGGCGACGGCCACCACAACGAATACACCGACTAACACCACGACAGACACGCCAACCAACACGACGACCGCTACCCCGACAAACACGACGACCGACACACCGACGAATACGCCGACAAACACGAATACCGCGACCAACACGACCACTAACACCCTGACTAACACCACGACGGACACGCCAACCAATACGACGACTGACACTCCGACGAATACAACGACAGCTACACCGACTAATACGGCGACCAACACGACCACTAATACACCGACCAACACCACGACGGACACGCCAACCAATACGACGACCGCCACCCCGACTAGCACCACGACAGACACACCAACCAATACGACGACTGACACTCCGACGAATACAACGACGGCTACACCGACTAATACCGCGACGGCCACCACAACGAATACACCGACTAACACCACGACAGACACGCCAACCAATACGACGACTGACACTCCGACGAATACAACGACAGCTACACCGACTAATACGGCGACCAACACAACCACTAATACACCGACTAACACCACGACAGACACGCCAACGAATACCACTACGAACACCACCACTAATACGCCAACAAATACACCCACTAACACGACCACTAATACGCCGACTAATACCACGACGGACACGCCAACCAACACGACGACCGCTACCCCGACGAACACGACCACCGACACACCAACGAACACCACCACGAATACGCCGACCAATACGAACACGGCGACCAACACGACCACAAACACCCCGACTAACACCACGACGGACACGCCGACCAATACGACAACCGACACTCCGACGAATACGACGACAGCTACACCGACTAATACGGCGACTAACACGACCACGAATACCCCGACTAACACCACGACGGACACGCCAACCAACACGACGACTGACACTCCGACGAATACAACGACGGCTACACCGACTAATACGGCGACCAACACGACCACGAACACCCCGACTAACACCACGACGGACACGCCAACCAACACGACGACTAATACTCCGACGAATACAACGACAGCTACACCGACTAATACCGCGACCAACACGACCACAAATACACAGACCAACACCACGACGGACACGCCAACCAATACGACGACCGCTACCCCGACGAACACAACCACGAATACGCCAACCAATACCACGACGAATACGCCGACAAACACGAATACCGCGACCAACACGACAACTGACACTCCAACGAATACGACTACTGCTACACCGACCAATACGCCGACAGATACAGCGACGAATACAGCCACCAACACCACTACCGCCACCCCGACGGATACCGCGACCAACACAGCTACCAATACGACTACGGCCACATCGACCAACACAACGACAGATACACCGACGAATACGGCCACCAACACCGCGACGAATACAGAGACCAACACCCCAACTAACACCATGACGAACACACCAACCAATACGATTACCGACACGCCGACAAATACCACCACGAATACGCCAACGAATAGCCCGACCAACACGACCACATACACCCCGACGAATTCCACAACGAGCACACCAACCAATACGACTACGGAAACTCCGACGAACACCACCACGGATACGCCAACCAACACGATCACCAACACTCCGACTAACACTCCGACGAACACGCCAACGAACACACCGACTAATACGGCCACGAACACAGCCACCAGCACCATAACGGATACTCCGACAACCACGCCAACGGCCACACCCTCAAATACGGGAACCCTAACGCCAACAAGTACAGCGACTAATACCATCACCAACACTGCTTCCAACACGCAAACAAATACGCCTACATCAACCGCCACTACTACGAACACGACCACACCGACAGGAACCTCTACTTACACGTTGACCAACTCGCCCACAATGACTTCCAGCAACACCCCTACCGCAACCTTCAGCAGTACCATTACCAACACACCGACTTTAACCGCCACGGCAACCATAACCTCGACGCCGAACCCGGCCATTACACCCACTTGCGGCCAGCAATTAATTACGATTTATGATGAAAGGGGAGAAAAGGTTGCTTCTCTCTGTGGATCGGCGGTTTTCCCCAATGGAACCAACTTCTCCATGACGCTTTCTAATTTTGTCCCCAATCCCAATGGCCCCGGTGGAACCATCTCGATTGATTTGAATGGGCAGGTAATCGCTACTTGGAATGTGACGGACACGGCGGGTAATTTGGTGCCTACCGGCTTTTACCAATTCGTGGTGGTGGAAACGACGAATGATGGAACCATTACCCAATTGGAGCGGGACGCCTTTATCCCCACCAACCATGGGGAAGAGGTCTCGTTGCTGGTGTTGCCCAACATTGGGCACCCGGGGGATATCCTCAAATTCATCGCTTCTTTCGCTGGAATACCCGCGGATAATCAAAGTAAAATAAAGCTATACACGGTGGAAGGCGAACTGGTTAAGACTTTAGCAATATCCTCCGGGACCGCCTCTTGGGACTTGAAGAACGGAAACGGCTTTACCGTCGCGTCGGGGATTTATATCGCGGTTCTTGACGGAATTGATCCAGCCAGCGGACAAAAGCTTTCGCAAATTAAAAAACTATTAGTCGCTCATTGAAAGGAGTGACGGGATTTGTTTAACCCGTTATCTATGACTGATTTATTTCGACGCCGGATCAAAACCACCTGTTTTTTCATAATGGTTGCGGCCTTTTTTCAATTTCCGATTCCCCGAGCGGATGCCTTGTTTGACCGGGGTGGCGGCATTGGCGTTGGCGCTAGGGCAATGGGACTGAGTGGGGCTTTTGTCGCCGTCGCGGACGACTCAAGCGCGGCCTATTGGAATCCAGCGGGCCTTGGTCAGTTGAATCAACCCGAATTGGAAGGAATGTACGGTTCCTATTTCAACAATTCGGAGACGAATTTATTTTTTTCATTCCATTATCCGCTGCCGGACGACATTCATCTGGCGATTAGCGCCAACGATTTATTTTATACCGATATTTCCGGGTCCGACGAAGAACAGTACACAGGTTCAGTCGCTATCCCGCTTGATTTTGTTCCCGATAAACGGTTTTTGTTAGGGGCTAATTTTAGATATCTCGTTTCTAATTTGGGAAGCGGATATGGAACCGCCCAAGGCGTGGGAGTGGATTTGGGTTTGCTCTATCGGCAACCTTTCAAGGACGCCTCAGAATTCAAAGCCGGACTTGTTTTGACTGATATCTCCACTTCCATCAAGTTCGGGGATACCGGCGTAGAACAAACAATTCCGGCTCTATTGACAGCGGGGTTAGCTTATCAATTTGACCCTTATACCCTGATAGCCGCCGATGTTCCCTGGACCTTATCGAATGATATTTTATTGGGCAATCAGGATGTGCGGATTCGAAGCGGTTTAGAGCATTGGTTTTTTGACGGGAAAGTGGGATTAAGAGCCGGGTTTGTCAGCTTTGTAACGCTTCCTGGAGAATTTAGCGTGGGCGCTAGTTATAAAACCACGGATTGGTCTTTGGATTACGCTTTCATGAATCATTCGGACGCCCTTGGCAATAGTCATCGCATCGACATGAATTATTATTTCAACGCGGGAACCGGAAAACCCGAACCTCGGCCTTACCTGGAGAAGTCCCTTGTGGGCGACCAAAAAATATATTTGAAATGGGATATACCGGCTGGAAGCGAAGCGGATGGTTACTTGGTTTATGTTAAGAGTGATACGGATATGGATTTTCATCGGGCGAAACAGGAGCTTTTGCAAACAAAATACTGCCTCCTGCGGGGAGCTCAAAATGGTTTGCGCTACCATGTTTATATTCGGTCCGTGGTGGGGGGCCAAGAAAAGTATTCTTGCAGTGAATTGGTGATCATCCCGCAACCCATGTCGGAAGAGGCAAAGAAATATTACGACCAGGGGATGGAAGCCTTTGACAAAAACAACCTTTCGGCGGCCCTCTATGCCGCCCGCAAAGCGGAAGAACTCGATCCCAATAACTATGATATTAAGGATCTCATTCAAAAATTAGAAACCACCCATCATGAAGGTCTGGTTCCTGAAGATGAACCACCGTTGACTCCGTAATCCTCCCGGTTCGAGACCACCGCATTCACGGCTTGTTTTAGGCGCTTACTTCCCCTAGAATGCCTCGTCGAAGCGAAGATTCATGACTCTGCCAAGAGCGGCAGGGTTTTTTTTTGTCCGATAAAATATTTTTAAGGCCGCCCGTGAAATCAAATTTTAACCAGAATTTACGCCGATCAGGCCATAAGAAAAACCTGGTCATCATCGGCGCCCAGTGGGGTGACGAGGGCAAGGCCAAGATGGTGGATGTCCTCACGGAACAAGTCAAAATCGTGGCCCGATACCAGGGTGGAAGCAACGCGGGCCACACCGTCGTGGCGAATGGGAAAAAATTTGTTTTTCATCAGATCCCTTCGGGAATTCTTCATTCCGGAAAAAAATGCGTGATTGGCAATGGGGTCGTATTGGATCCGATCGGACTTTTGGAAGAAATGGATTCTTTAATTAAGGCGGGAGTTAAGGTAAAAGACCGCCTGGTGATCAGCAATCGGGCCCACCTTTTAATGCCCTATCACCGCCTATTGGACGGGGCTTCCGAAAGCCGGAAAGGGGCGGGAAAGATTGGTACCACCAACCGGGGAATCGGTCCGGCCTATATGGATAAAATGGGAAGAATCGGCTTAAAAGTCGTCGATTTTTTTGAACCGGCCTTCTTTCGGCAAAAGATAAGGGAAGTGGTTAAAGAAAAGAATTTTTGGTTGAAAAAATACTATTCGCTGCCCGAAGTCAATGCCGATAAGATTGCTGATCAGTACCTCAGAATAGCCCCCCGGATTAAACCTTTGGTTTCCGATACCGCGGCCTATTTAGAGTCAAGACTTCGCGCCGGTGAAAACCTACTGGCCGAGGGAGCTCAAGGAACATTGCTGGATGTTGATTTTGGGACCTATCCTTACGTCACTTCTTCCAATGCCAGCGTCGGTGGAGTTTGTACCGGGCTTGGGGTTGGACCCAAGTGGTTGGATGAGATTTTTGGAGTGGCTAAAGCCTATACGACCCGGGTGGGGGAAGGGCCTTTCCCCTCCGAAATGGATGTTGATTTTGGTGAAAAAATTAGGAAAAGGGGCGGGGAATATGGGGCGACTACTGGGCGGCCGCGTCGTTGTGGGTGGCTCGATTTAGTGGCGCTCAAATATGCCTGCCGTATCAACGGATTCACCGGGATACTTTTAACTAAAATGGATGTGCTTAGCTATTTGAAATCCCTCAATCTTTGCGTGGCTTATAAAAGGAAGGGAAAGACTGTTCATGATTTCCCAGCCGGCCTTCAGGAACTTTCGGCTTGTCAACCCGTTTACAAGGAAATGAAAGGGTGGGTTGGCGACCTATCCCATGCTTCCCGGTTATCCGACTTGCCAAAGGAAGCCCGGAAATATCTTGATGAAATCGAAAAGGCTATCCAGGTTCCCATTAAATGGATTTCGGTTGGCCCGGATAGGTCCCAAATATTTCAAAAGTATTGATTATTTCCTAAATCTTTTACTTTGCAATTTTAGACTAAAAAGTATATTTTCTCAGCTTTCCCAGGTTTTTGGGTGAGTCGTTAGCTCAGTTGGTAGAGCACCACACTTTTAATGTGGGTGTCCCGGGTTCGAGCCCCGGACGACTCACCCAAGGACCTTGGGTTTTTTATGGCTGATCAAACCATTTCATCCACTTTTTTTATTTTTAAATTTTCATTAGAACGATTAAAACAAAGGGACTATCGGGAATTCTCGGCCCCTCATTCTAACCTTGTTATTGTTGATAACGCGCTCCGAAAACGAAGTGGAATATGAATAGACCCCCAAAACGAAACTTAATCATTTTTGCCATAACTCTGTTGCTTGGTTTCACTTTGGCTGGAATCAAAAAGGTTATAGCCACGGAGTTGGACAGCCAAAAAGGAGGCGGAAATTATTACGATTCTGGAATTCTAGAAAATAATTCAACTTCTTCCCGAAAGAACAGTAATAAAAAGAAAAAACATTATCACGGAAGAAAGGGAAGCGCGAAACAAAGCAAGAATTCAATGGATCAAAATCCTGGAGGTCCCCAGGAAGATGTAACGGATCAAAAAGAAGTTTCGGAACAGGCAGATCAAAAGAAATCAAAAAAATAATTGCTGGGAGATGTTATGTCGGCCACTTCCTCAACCATGTTGCCCTTGGGATCCAAAATCCCCGATTTCCATGTGCTGGATGTTGTCACTGAAAAATGGCTGACACCGCATGATTTTTCTAATCACCAACTATTGCTGGTGATGTTTATTTGCAGACATTGTCCTTATGTCAAGCATGTGCAGGATCAATTAGCTCGTTTGGGCGCGGATTACGTTCCTAAGAATGTCGGAATCCTCGCTATCAGTTCCAATGACGCGGAGCATTATCCAGATGACTCCCGGGCAAGTTTGAGGGAAATGGCATTAAGCCTCAAATTTAATTTTTCATTGGGCTATGATGAAACCCAAGTGGCCGGGAAGAACTTTCGGGCCGCTTGTACCCCGGAGTTCTATTTATTTGATAATACCCATGGGCTAATTTATCGGGGTCAATTGGACGGCAGCCGTCCCAAAAATGACATCCCCGTGACGGGCGGCGATTTAAGGGCCGCATTAGAAGCGGCCTTGTTAGGGAATTTGATTACAGGCGATCAAAAACCAGGGATCGGGTGCAATATCAAATGGAAACCCGGTAACGAACCGGATTACTTTTCCCGTTAAAACTTCCTGGTATACTTGAACTTCCTCGTTTTTCTATCTTTTCCGTAGTATGATACAAATCCGTTAGTTTTTACCTTCACCCGAAGGGGCTTGGCTTGAACGTTCCCCACCAACTTAAAACTTTTTTGGATGATGTCCTCCTGAAAGCTGTTAGCGATATCGGGGAAGGCATCATTGTTTTAGATTTTCCCAGAATCATTTATGCCAATGAAGCTTTTTGCAAAATGGCTGGATTTGAGGAAGATGAGCTCATTTCCTGTCCGTCTTTTTTTGATTTAATTCCTGGAGAGTGTAGAGATTCGATCCGGGAAAGTGTTCGCTTTTTCATTGAAGATAAGAAAACATCAGGACGTTTTGAAACAACGATTCATGGGAAAACTGGAAAATCATTACAGATTGAATTGACCCTAAATGCGATTGATGACGGAGAGCAGAACCGGATATTCTCCATTGTCCGCGACATCACTGAGCAGAAAAACTTAAAAGACTTGCTCGAGACGCAAGGAGTTCAGTACAAACTCCTTTTTCAAAATAACCCCCATCCCATGTGGATTTACGATTTGGATACACTCTCCATTTTGACCGTCAACGACGCCGCGGTTCAGAAATATGGATTTTCCCTTCATGAGTTTTTGACCTTGTCCGTCAAGGATGTCCGGCCTCCTCAAGATATCCCCGATCTTTTAAAACGAGTCAGTCAATTTAAGGAAAGCTCGGCTGTTCTCAGGGAAATGGTTCGGCACCGAACCAAAAACGGAACGGTTATCGATGTTGAAGTGATGTCCCATCCGATAGATTTTGGCGGTAAAAAAGCGCGGGTAGTGATGGTTTCGGATCTCACCGACCACAAAAAAGCCGAACTAGCGCTTCAAGAAAGCGAAGAAAAGTTTCGAATGCTATTCAATAACGCGATTGATCCGATACTTTTATTTGAAGTGTCAGATGATGGAATGCCTGGAAAGTTCCTTGAAGTGAACGATATCGCCTGTTCGAAGCTTGGGTATAGCCGGGAAGAATTGTTGGGAATGAATCTTTTTGATGTTTCAACGCCGGAAGATATAAACGATCTTCCGAAGATATTTAAAAAGCTTCTGCAACAAGAACACGCTACTTTTGAAAAAATTCATATCGCAAAGAATGGATTGAAAATCCCCGTAGAAATTAATTCTCACGTCTTTCACTGGAATGGGCGGCGATTTGTCCAGGCCATTGCCCGTGATATTACGGATCGAAAAAGGGCTGAAGAAACAATACGCCGGCAGGCCTATTACGATATTTTAACAAACCTTCCCAATCGAAATCTTTTTAAGGACCGGTTGGAGCAGGCCATGAAACAGGCTCATCGAAACAAACAAATACTTGGAGTGATCGTCCTTGATTTGGATCGTTTCAAAAACATTAACGAAACTCTTGGTCATATTTTGGGAGATAAATTACTCGTCGCGGTGGCCGAAAGACTTTTGGGTGTTCTAAATGAAAGCGAGACGATCGCGCGATTTGGGGGCGATGAATTCACGCTTTTACTGCCTCAAGTGACCAGCATTGAGGAAGCCACGCAACACGCTCAAAAAATCATAGAACTTCTCGCAGCGCCTTTTAAGCTCAGTAATCATGAACTTCATGTTACGACGAGTATTGGAATGGCTTTTTATCCCGATGACGGAGAAAATTCCGAAATTCTTTTGAAGAACGCTGAAACAGCCATGTATCGCGCAAAAGAACAAGGCCGTAACAACTACCAACTTTACGCATCCGTTATGAATGTCAGCGCTTTTAAGCAATTGTTGATGGAAAATAGCCTTCGCCGTGCTTTGGGAAAAGAAGAGTTTGTTGTTTATTACCAACCGCAGATTGATATTAAAACACAAAAACTTGTGGGGGCCGAAGCCCTTGTGCGCTGGCAGCATCCGGACCTTGGCTTGGTTTTTCCAACCGAATTCATTGGATTGGCCGAGGAAACAGGTTTGATTGTTCCGATCGGTGAATGGGTTATCCGGAAAGTTTGCGCCCAAAACAAAAAATGGCAGGATGCCGGATTTGAAAAAGTCTGCATCTCCGTCAATCTTTCCGCCAGGCAATTTCAACAAAGAAATTTGGTCGCCACTATTTCCCATATTCTCCAGGAAACGGCTTTGGACCCGCAGTGTTTGGGGATGGAAATCACGGAATCTATCGCGATGAAAAACGCGGATTTCACCATTTCGGCCTTGAACGAACTAAAAAAAATGGGAATTCATTTGTCACTGGATGATTTTGGGACTGGGTATTCCTCTCTCAGCTACTTGAAAAGATTTCCATTGGAAACCCTGAAAATTGACCGCTCATTCGTCCGCGACATCACAACAGACCCTAATGACGCGGCTATCGTAACTGCCGTGATTGCCCTGGCCCACAGCCTTAAGTTGAGTGTTGTCGCTGAGGGGGTCGAGACGGAGGGTCAATTGAATTTCTTGAAAAACCACGATTGCAATTACGTTCAGGGATATATTTTCAGTCACCCCTTGTCGGAAGAGAACTTTTTGAAAACTTTAAAGAATTATTCTTCGAAACCCTAAGAAGAGTGCCGCCTATTTTTGAGGGCACGTTCAATATCACGATGGGCCTCTTTTTCCTTCAGCTTGTCGCGCTTGTCCTTGACATTTTTTCCCTTTGCCAAAGCCAATTGTATTTTTACCTTTCCGCCTTTGAAATAAAGTTTTATTGGAACCATGCTGAGACCTTTTTCGTGGACCCGGGCCGCCAGTTTGGTGATTTCACTGCGGTTCAATAAAAGCTTGCGAATTCGCGTGGGATCAGGATTATACCGGTTGCCCTGTTCATAAGGAGAAATGTGCATTCCATAAAGGAATATCTCCTCGTTTTCAACGCGGGCAAAACTATCCTGGAGATTGGCTTTTCCGTTGCGAATCGATTTTACCTCGCATCCAGCCAAAGCAATCCCAGCTTCCACGCTCTCTAAAATAAAGTAATCATGATGTGCTTTTCGGTTTTGAAGAGAGGGGGCGCGTTCAGGCATAAATCCTTCCAAGAGTTAATCGTTGAAAGACCATGTCGACGGTTAAAACCTGGACTTTTAATATATCCCCCAGTTGAATCTTGGCCCCTCTTTTACCCCTTAAAACTAAGGATGGCGCGTCTAACTGGTAATCATCATCCGTCAGGTTTTCCAGAGGGATAAAACCCTCAATGCCATAGGGGTTCAATTCCACATAGGCGCCATAAGCGGTCAAGTGGCGGACGGGACCTTCAAATTTTTGATTTACTTTATTTTCCATGAAACGCAGTTGAAGGATTTTTTGACTTTCACGTTCGGCTTTTTCCGCCGTTCTTTCTTGTTCGCTGCTATGAAGGGCAATTTTCTCCAAAGGCTTGGCTTGGCCTAATGTCTTTTCAGAGGTAATTGCTTTCTTCAGGGCGCGATGAACCATCAAATCCGGAAAGCGACGAATGGGGGAGGTGAAGTGGCAGTAGGATTTTAAAGCTAGCCCAAAATGGCCGGCATTGCGCGTGGAGTAAACGGCCAATTTAAGCGACCGCAGAGCCAAGTTGGAGACGACCGCCTCATAAGGGCCTCCCTTCACCGATTTTAAGAGGGTTTGAAGTCCCATAGGAGTCGTTAGGTCCAATCCCTTGAAAGGGATGTGATAAGCGGCAAGAAAAGTAACCAGCTCCTCCACATCGCTGTCATTGGGCGGTTCGTGAATCCGGTAGACGGCCGGTATTTTCAATTTTTCCAAATGGGTGGCCACTGCCTCATTGGCCGCCACCATAAAGTCCTCAATAAGTTTGTGGGTTTCCAGCCGATCTTTTTTGCGGACGTCGACCACTTTTCCATTTTGGATAACGGCCCGAACTTCCGGAAAATCAAAGTCCAGAGAACCGCTGGCTTCGCGCTGTTTTCGGATCCAGCGGGACAGCTTGATCATATCCGCCAGCACTTGCTTAAAGGGCGAGTATTTGGCAATGACAGCCTCAGAACCGGTTCCGTTCAAAAACTGTTGAACTTCCTCGTAAATGCCGCGGCAACGACTTTGGATGACAGATTGGGCGAAACCCGCCTTAATGAATTGTCCGGTAGGACTGTAGGTCAAAAAAGCACTAAGCGTTAGACGCGGAACTCCTTCCCGGAGGGAACAGAGGCCGTCGGAAAGGGAATAGGGAAGCATTGGCAAGACCCTATCGGCCAGGTAAAGGCTGGTTCCCCTATCCTGGGCTTCTTCATTTAACGGGGTACCCTCACGCACATAATGAGACACATCAGCGATATGGACACCCAACTGGTAATTCCCAATAGAGTTGATCTCCAATGAAATGGCATCATCGAAATCCTTGGCATCGGCCCCGTCGATGGTCATGACGAGCATTTTTCGGAGGTCCAGTCTTCCTTGCCAATCGCTTTCGCTTGGGTTTTCAGGCAACCCGGCCACTTGGGATTCCACTGGTTTTGGGAAGGAATCAGGCCATTGATATTTACGGATGACAGATATGATATCGACACCTGGATCGCCGGGAAAACCGAGGATTTCTACCAATTGTCCTTCCATTGGGCCATCCCCCGGCCATTTGGTGATTTTAACTACTGCTTTTTGGCCTACCTGGCCCTTGAGTGCTCCCCGACTGAGAAGAATGGGTTGAGTTACCCTGAAATCATCGGGTTTTAGGAGAAAATTACTCTGCTCCTTTATGAGGGTGCCGACCAATTCCTCGTGGGCCCTTTTGACAATGGAAACAATGGACGCTGAAAACTTTCCTTCTTTGAACGAATCCTTACCCACCCTGGCCTTGACGGTATCTCCATTCAAAATTCCCCGCATTTCTCGCGGGGGGACGAAAGCATCGGGCGAACCGTCTTCGGGGACAAAGAAGCCAAAACCTTTCTCGTTGGCCTGGACCTTACCGATTAGTTCCCGGGCGCCGGGATCCGGATGAGGACGACTTTTCCCCGCTTTGGAGAATGAGCCGTGACGATTGCTGGAGGCTGAACCACCAGAAAATTGAGCTTTCGTATGTTTTTCTTTTTTTGGTTTTCTCGAATGATGTTTTTTCGGCAAGAGAGATCCTTTAAATAATTGTTAATGGAAGGGTATGGGATTGGACCACCAGTTTTCATGGATCAAAATCATGCGGTTGGGTGACCGGGAAGGCGGGACTGTTCCAAAAACCCTCAAAAGTGCGTTGCTTGACAGCGAATAAACCCTACTTTATACTACGGCCTCCCCTGAAACAAGCCCCTCTACCTTTGTGTGTGAGTGTTGTAAGCGGAAGTGGCGAAATTGGCAGACGCACTAGATTCAGGTTCTAGCGGGGGCAACCTCATGGGGGTTCAACTCCCCCCTTCCGCACCATCCTTTTTGAAGTGATTGAAATTTCCCGGGTTTCTATTTCCATTAAAGGCCTGGCGCTGATTCAAAATTCCGTTCGAATATGGGTGACTTCTATTCTTACCTTAGGTTTCCAGCATGACTCCCGATAAAAAAACAGACACCATCGAGGCGGTGAGCCGTTTTCGCCTCAAAAATGGGGCCACTCTTTTGGTAAAAGAGGACCCCTCCACTCCCGTTGTGTCCCTCAATATTTGGATTGAAGCCGGCTCCATTGATGAACGCCCCGACGAAAGGGGAATGGCCCATTTGATCGAACACATGATCTTTAAGGGCACTTCCGACCGGGGGGTGGGTGAAATTTCGCGCCAAGTCGAGGCCGCGGGTGGTTATTTAAATGCTTTTACCAGTTTCGAACATACTTGTTTTTATGTCGTGCTGCCGAGCGCTCAGATTCAAAAAGCCCTTGAAATCGAATTCGACGCCTATCTAAATTCAACTTTTGACGCGAAGGAACTCGCCAAGGAAAAGGAGGTTGTTTTCGAGGAAATGAGGATGCGCCAAGACGACCCTTGGAGCTGGTCCTGGGAAATTCTATTCAGGGTTCTTTTTAAACGCAATCCTTACCACTGGCCGGTCATCGGCGACATGAAAATCCTGAAAGCGGTCCCGCGAGAAAGACTTTTGAACTATTACAAAAGACATTATGTTCCATCCAATACGGTAATCGCGGTTGTCGGAAATGTCACAGCGCCAAAAATCCTTGACTGGGTGAAGAAAAATTTCGAAAGGCACAGTTTTCCTAAGGCTCCCCCCAGAAAATTTCTAGCTGATCCCGAGCCCCAGGGACTTCAACTTCATGTCCAAGGCGGCGAAGTTCAACAAACTTACATGTCCCTAGGCTTTCCTTCGGTCCCATTGAGCGACCCAGACGCGGCATCTTTGGAGATTCTGGCGGCATTATTGGGGGATGGTCCCGCGAGCCGTCTCAACTTGTCGCTTCGGGAAAAGAGTCAATCGGTCGACGACGCCGCCGCGGAATATTTTTCAGGAAAGTACGGGGGAGCGTTTGTTTTTCAAGGCTTGACGGATATCAGGCGCCTTGAGGCCTGCGTGAAAGAAATGATGGCGGTGGCGAAAGAGACCTTTACCCTGGGTATTCCTGGCGCCGAGCTTCAGAAGGTCAAAAACAAAGTCAAAGCCTCCAAAATTTTTGAAAAACAAAACATGGATGGGCAAGCGAAAAATTTGGGTTTTTGGGAACTGCAGGGGGGCTATGAGCTCGAGGAAAAATTTTTAAAGGAACTCGACCTTGTTCAGCCGGAAGACCTAAAAAGGGTCGGTGAAAAGTTCCTCCAACCCCACCGGGCCACCATGATTATCTATCATCCAAAATCACAAAAAGTAAACGAAAAGGCTTTTTATTGGGAATCCATTCTTAAGGAGGGCATGGATTCCGTCCAGGCCCCGGTCCGCACCAAAATTATTTCTCAGAAGAAAATCAAAAAAATCATACTTAAGGATGGGTCTTCGCTTTGGATAAAGGAAAGAAAAAATCTTCCGTTGGTTTCCATCGGAGTATTCCTTCCGGGTGGCTTCTCGGACGAACCCAAGAACCAATATGGCATTACTTCCTTCATGACCAAGTGCCTGCAAAAGGGCACCCGTGATAAAAGTTATGAAAAATTTTCAAATGAAATAGAAAGTTACGCGGCGCATTTGGACAGTTCTATGGAAAAAGACTATTGGTATGTCGCGCTGGATGTCCTGAAACCCCATTTTGAGCGGGCACTCGAGTTAATGGTGGAATCCTTTAGGGAACCTGCCTTTTCACCGTCGGAGGTAGAAAAAGAAAAACAAATGCAGCTTTCGGCTATCTCCCGATTGAAGGATGATCCTGCTGAATACGCCCTTCTCCGATCCGATGTATTAACCTTTGATCAGACCCCTTACGCCCACATGCCTCTTGGAACCCGTAAAACGATCTCTCATCTCTCGGCTTTAGACGTTCGAAATTGGCACGAAAAGTTTCTTTCCGCGGGGAATTTTACTTGGGTTGCTGTCGGGGACGTTGACTCTATCCGGTTAAAAAATTTTTTAAATTTAAAATTTAAAAAGATATTGAGAAAAAAAAGAACCATCACAAAAATCAAAAAGACGATAACCCCGTTGACGGCACAAACACTACGGTTGAAAAGCAATAACCAACAAGCCAATTTGGTTCTGGGATTTAAAGCTCCTGCCTTTCATTCGAACGACTATTTTCCATTCCGCGTTCTTAATACACTTCTGAACGGAATGGGAGGGAGACTATTTTCGGAATTGCGCGAAAAAAGGAGCTTGGCTTATAGTGTTTTTGCGGCCCATGACGCTGGTGTTTTAGGAGGTATTTATCAAATCTATATTGGTTGTGCCCCGGAAAAAACCGAAGAGGCTAAAAAAGAAATGCTAAAAGTTATCGATTCCGTTATTCGAGGAACCTTCTCAAAAGGGGAAATTGACAGAGCAAAAACTTATATGATTGGATTATACCAAGTAGGACTCCAAGCGAACCAATCACAGGTTCATTCTTATGCCCGTTATCAGATGTTGGGTTTCGGCGCTCTTTGGGTTGATAAATTTCCTGAACTTATTCAAAGGGTGACGCTTCGAGACATCCAAAAAGTCGCCCAAAAATATCTCGATACTGAAAATAAAACTTGGGTCTATTTGACTCCGGGGTGAAAGGAAATTATAAATGTTTGTTTTGACGAATTTTTTAGGCGCGTTAACAGATTTGCTCGACTGGTTTTTGGGAGCGGCGATCATCCTGATTATTGTTCGGGCGCTTTTATCTTGGGTCAATCCGGACCCTTACAATAGTTTAGTGCGGGCCATTCAGGCCCTGTCCGAACCCTTTCTAAAACCCTTTCGACGTTTATTACCACCATGGAAACTGAATGGGTTGGATTTATCACCCCTTTTAGCTGTTTTGGCCCTGGAATTCGCGAGAAGGTTCGTTATTGCCACCCTTTGGGATATCATCAGCCGCCTTAAGTCCAATTAAGAGCTTTTTAACCATTCCGGGATGAATTATATTGAATCCGATTATTTACATTTTGTTTTGAATTACCGTTACTCGGGAGTTTGAGTTGTTTTTCAGGTCATTCTGCTTTTTCCAACGCTATTGGCTTTGCTATCTCTTTTTCCTCAGCCAACCCCTTTTCGCCCTTGAACCCCTACCGGAACAGGATGCTTATGGCTTAGGAATGGGAAGCGCGGTTGCCGCCATCGCAGGTGGAACCCATGCCATTGAGTGGAATCCCGCTGGAGTGGCGAGGGCCAACGTTCCCATGGCCCAAATGGGATTAGGTTTTGATCCCGCTTCAATGGATATAGAGTTCAATACGAGTGTGTTATACCCGGTTCAAGACGGAACGGTATTTGCTTTATCCCAATTTTCCGATTTTCCAAAGTCTCCAACTTCAAGAACGACTTATGTGGGAACGGTCGCCCTGCCCCTCAATTCCTCCAAAGATTTTTTCGTGGGGTTGAACCTCAAATATTTAGCGATATCAACCCCCAACGGATCGGCGATTGAAAATGGCCAAGGGTTTGGATTGGATTTTGGATTGACTTATGATCTTCGCCGACCTCAGGGAACCATAGCTTCTTTCGCTCTTGCCATCAAAGACCTTGATACAGAAGTCCGATTTAACGATACGTTGGACCAGCCCATTACCCGAACCTTTATTTTGGGCGCTGCCTATGAAAATATCCAAGACACCCGGATCGAGATGGATTACGACATAATCGATCAAACGTTACAGGATAGTACTTTACATAACCGACTGAGATTGGGCGTGGAAAGGTTTTTGGATGACAGGTTCTATTCGGTTCGTTTGGGGTATGACGATTTGTTTGGCAGCGATGGATATTTTTCCCTGGGCGCCGGTTATCATCCCAACCAGCCTTATGAAATTACTTATTCGTTTAGGGTTTCAACCAATGACGGCCGGTTTTCGCATTTTTTGTCACTTATTTATCGTTTTGACGAGGCCAGTAAAAGCGAGCCAGCGGGTACGGTACCCGCGACCGCTTCTTCGTCCGTGATCAATCTTGGAGCTTCCGCGGATTTAACCCAACCGCCGGCGATTTCGGGCAACCCCATTTCCTCCCCTCCGCTTCAAAAAATGTCCATTGTGGTTGATCCCTCTGTTTTTTCGCCTTCCGGAAATCAAAAAACGACTTCCATTTCCTTTCCCGGAGATCGCTCAATTAATGTGGCTCGTTGGATAGTGATTATCCAGTCGTCCGACCAGAAGATTATCCGACGATTGGGTGGAACCGGTCCCATTGAACCGTCTTTCATTTGGGATGGCTTGGATGATGAAGGAAAGCCCCTTCCGGAAGGAAAATACAGAATTGGTTTAAAAACATTCAGCCAGAAAAACGACCTTCTTTCGGATGACTTTGCCTTGGTTGAGATTCTTTCGCCGCGATCCCATTTTGGAATCGAACCGACCGAAACCTATTTTTCAAAGCAGTCCTCTAAAAACAAAAGAAACGAAATAACCTTTAATGTTAACGCGGGCGGTTCACCTGAAGTTCAATCTTGGAACTTTGAAATCGACGAATCTCAGACCCGCCAAGTTTTTTATGAAAAGTCTGGAAAATCCAGGCTGCCCAAATCCATCAAGTGGAGCGGCCGCAATTCGAGAGGAGAATCGGTGCCCGACGGGTCTTATATATGCCTCCTGACTGCGGTGGATAAGGCCGGGAATTCCCTTAAAACGGATGCAGTTCAAATTTTCGTTCATAATGCTCCGCCGGAATTATCCTTTGCGGACGAGGATAACTTGGTTGACTTTTCGTCCGCAAAGAAACTTCATTTCAATGTCAATTTGGTTGATTCAATCGGGGTCGAAAGCTGGAAATTGATCATTTTGGACGAAGATCATCAGCCTCTCAAAATATTGGAAGGTATGGGTCAGCCCTCCAAAGACCTCATGTGGGACGGAAAAATCGACAATGGTCGTGATATAGAACCGGGTGCATTCATTCAGTGTTTTTTTTCAGCCACCGACAAAGCTGGAAACACAACCCTATCCGATCCGATTCCCATCCAGGTGGATTACCATCCCCCTTCGAACCAAGAACAATTGACGCTCAATTTAACAACGGTTCACTTCGATTCGATGAGTTCTAACTTGACTGAATCGGGAAAGAGGGAAATCGAAAAGGCTGCCGAGTCGATAAAGCCTTACATCCAAAAAAGCATTCTACTGGTCAAAGGTTATGCCGCGCCCTCCGAATCCGGGGATACCCTTTCTTTGTCCCACTCAAGAGCTCTCGAAGTGAAAAAATACCTTATTCAAACTCTTAAAATTCCGGCCGACACAATTCTTGCGATTGGTTATTCCAACCGGGATCCATTGAAATCTTCTTCGAATACCGTCTCTGAAGACCAGCAACGTCGGGCGGTTCTTACTTTGACCACATTGCCCTAAGACGATCCCCGGCAATAAAACGATTCATTTCCATGGTCCCCTCAAAATTTGTTAATATGGGTCGAAAAATTCCTTTTCGGGATAGACCCTTGTCATGAAAAAACTTCTCTTTTTGTTTTTATTCGCCGCGCTTTTCTTTGGCTTGACCCAGTTTTTAGTCCAACGAAATCATGATGTTTTAAATGACGCATCCGTCATTCATTTGACGCTATGGAACGTCCCCCCTAAATCCTTGCCCCTGGACCGGCAGCTTTGGGAAGAAACGGTCAGCCGTTTTGAAAAAGAAAATCCGGATATCAAAATCGATGGGGTTGAAAGGGAATATCAACCGGAAGAGTTCATCACCGTTATGGCTGGGGGGAAAGGCCCGGATTTGGTCAAGGTTTGGGCGGGTTCCATTCAAACCCTCGCATCCCTCGGGTTTTTGGAGCCTATTGATACCTACATCCAAAACTGGACCCAACAAGATTTCATCAATCCGGTTTTATGGCAGAGTACCCAAGTTGGCAACCACTTGTACGGTATTCCCGCCGACACTTATTTCCTATTTTTGCTTTATCGAAAGGATCTTTTTATCAAAGCCGGTTTAAATCCCGATAATCCTCCGGCTACTTGGGACGATCTTGTGACGGATGCAAGGGCTCTAACCCATCGGGAAAATGGACAGTATGGGCTTGGCTTAGTCCCCAAAACATGGTATTTCCAAGACTTTGTCTGGCAGGCTGGAGGGGAAATGGTCCGGATAGAAAATGGAAGGCCCCATGCCGCCTTTTCAGAAGCCCCGGCCGTCCTTGCCTTGAAGTTTTGGAAGGATTTAAGATGGAAATACAATGTTCTTCAACCCGACGTCCTCATACAGGAACCCGAGCTTTTGCATTTGTTCGCCCTTGGAAAAGTCGGCATGATTTTGGGAGTGGCGGACGAACTGCCTGCCCTGATCAGCCGATATAAAATTGATCCACAAACTTTTGGGATCGCCCCATTGCCGGCCGGCCCCGCCGGCCGGGCCGCCCATCTCGGGGGGAATATCTATGTGATCAACGCTTCTTCAGCGGATGAAAAAAAGAAGGCGGCTTGGAAATGGATCGAATTTGAGCTCTCGCCCTTGAACCAATTATGGAAATGGGAAAGGATGCATCAGCTTGCCATGGTCATTTTCCCAGGGGCCTTTGGATCATCAACGGAAGTTGCCAATATCCCGGAATTTAAACTGGTCAAAGACGCCTTGGACACCGCCAAATTCGAGCCCCATGTTAATGGTTGGCCGCAGGTTCGGGATCTTTTAGACGAGGATCCGCTGCAAAATATCTTTTTAGACCCGGACGCGGATCCCCAAAATTTATTGACGGCTTTTGCTAAAGAAGCGGACCGGGATATTCTTTTAAAAGAATCCCCATCCCCCTAGTTGAAATGATAAAGGTATCCGTTTTATATCTGACCAGGAGTTTCGTTTAATGCCAGAGTACAAGCCTTTTTCAATTTATGACGATGATGAAGAAAAAGACAAATCCATTATTATTCCAAAAGAAATGGCGGATGGAGGTGGTGAACTTAACCTGGAGATCGAGGATGTTCCTACTCGCAATGATGAAGAGATCCGTCGGGGCGCAATACAATCATTAGGTGAAGTGGATTCTTTCGTGACCGAAAAAAGTTCCGGCCCCGGAATATCCGAATCCCTGGAACAAACCCCCTTTCTTCAAGGCCTATCCGCAGAAAGCGTTGAAGATAGGGCGAAGGCCATGATTCGGAAACGCCAGGAAACAGGGAAGATTCGTGACCGCCGCAAAACCGCTTCTATTTTTGATAAGCCCATTGAACCGGACAAAGCCATAAAACAAGGCCGGGTGGCTTGGCATCCCCTGAGTTATCGGGCGCAAGCTTTTTGGTTTTTATTCCCGGCCCTTGTTTTTTTTGGTCTTTTTTATCTTTATCCTACGATCAAAGGTTTCCAAATTAGCTTGACGCATTACAGCCCCTTGGGCCAGAGCGTGGATGTCGGTTGGAATAATTACAACAGAGCCTTTGATGATTCCCGCTTTATTCAAACGGTTGCCAACGCGACCTTTTTTACCTTGTTTTCCTTGGTGCTTGGCCTATGGCCGCCAATATTATTGGCGGTGTTTCTTAATGAAATCACGTTTGGAAAAGGGCTGTTTAAAGTGCTTTATCTTTTGCCTTTTGTCATTCCCGCCATACCCGCCGCAAATCTTTGGAAATGGATGTTTGACCAGGGCTTTGGCGTTTTCAACTCGATTTTGATTTGGATATCCCCCTCCATCACTCCCGTGGGATGGCTGACGGATCCCAGATGGGCCCTCATTTCCATCGTGATCATGTTTGTTTGGAAAAACACAGGCTGGTTCATGTTGATTTACTATGCCTCGCTTCAAAATTTGCCCGAAGAATTTTATGAAGCCGCAGAACTAGATGGCGCCGGTCTCGTAAAGAAATTTTTCAATATCACCATACCCCATTTGGGCCCCGTCATTGGAATTTTGTCGGTTATCCAGGTTCTCACGGCATTCCAGATATTCACTGAGGTGTACGTCATGACGAACGGCGGTCCCATGCACGCAACCGAAGTCATTGGAACTTATATTTATAAGACGGCTTTTGGAGCGATGGATTTGGGCTATGCTTCGGCGATGGCGATGTTGATGTTCGGAGTTTTATTCGTTTTTACCATGATTCGATTCCTACAAATGAGACAAACGGCCCGATGACCGAAAGAAAAGGTTGAAATGGAAAATTTCGTGACAGTGGTTCAAGGAAAAGGCAAAGTAAAACAAGCCCGGGGCCTGTTTTCATCACTGGACCGGAAGAAAAAACGGGTCCAGCTTCTTTTAACGGGTTCCTTTGTTTTTTTAGCCCTAGGCGCCTTGATTACTTTGGCCCCGATTTTATGGATGGTACTGGGTTCCTTCAAGACACCGTCCGAAATTTATTCCGTCCCTCAATCCTATGTTCCGGAAAATTTTAACTTTGATAATTTCCGGGAGGCGTTGAGACTGGTCGACTTCGACCGGTATTTCCTGAACAGTTTATTTATGTGTGCCTGTGTTGTCACAGGCCAACTACTGATCAGCTCCATGGCGGCCTATTCCCTGACCAAGTTACGCGTCCGGTTCGCGGGGGGGATATTGCTGCTTTTTATGACAAGCCTTATGGTTCCTTTTGAAGTTTTGGTCATACCCCTTTATTTGATCATTAAATTTTTTCCTTTCGGCCAAGGTTTCCAAAACATTAATCTCGTTAATACCTATTGGGCTCTCATCCTGCCAGGTGTTTTCAGCGCCTTTAGCATTATCGTGTTGAAAGATTTTTATGATTCCATCCCGAATGAGATTATCTATGCGGCCCGAATTGATGGCTGCAGCGAAGCCAGGGTTTTTTTCCGTTTTATCCTTCCGATGACGAAGCCCATTATGTCCATTCTTGGTATTTTTTCTTTTGTCACGACCTGGAACAGCTTTTTTTGGCCCCTAATTGTTTTGAACAATCCAAATTATTATCCTCTTGTTTTGGGTGTCCAAAAACTAATTGACACGGGAGAACCTTGGAATGTCGTGATGGCTGCCCTTGTTTTGAGCACCATTCCCTCAGTTCTTCTGCTTCTTGTTTTCCAAAAAACAATCATTCGGGGGATCGCCTATACGGGTTTGTACGGTTGATGGGGTCTTCGAAACTAGCCCAAATCCAAAAGTGGGTTCCAACCCAGGTGAGCCGCCCTCGTTTAAATCACATTCAAGGGGTCGTCAAAATATCAGAGGGATTGGCGATCCGGTACGGCTTGCCAATTTACAAAGCCCGTGTAGCTGCTTGGCTGCATGATTGCGCGAAGGAGTGGTCCAAGGTTGAAATGATGGCTTGGATTAAAAAGGGTTCGGGAGGTTTGGATCGAATGGAAAAGGACATGCCCGGACTCTGGCATCCCCATGCTGCCGAGGGAATCGCCCTTCGAAAATGGGGAATTAAAGATCCGAGCATTCTTGAGGCTATTCGGTGCCATACCTTGGGGCATCCGAAAATGACTCCTTTGGCCCAATTGGTGTTTATCGCTGATTTTATCGAACCAGGCCGTCATTTTCCTGGAGTCTCCGGGGCTAGAAATAGGGCTTTTGAAGGATTGAGAGTCGGAGTTTTAACTAAAGCCTCGTTGACGATCGAATTCTTATTGGAGAAGAAAATGAAAATCCACCCCCGCCTTCTCGAAACCTGGAATTCTTTTTGCGGTGGTGGGAAATGAGAAAAACAGCAACCGCCTTTATCCTTGTTTTCGCGAGTTCGCTTTCCATTTTTGCCTTTTCTTTTTTGGCGAGTCATCCCGTGACTTTGTTTCTGTTAAAAGGGCAGGGCGATAATATCCAAGCGTTCAAAATAAGCGCTTATTTAAACGACCAGTACCCAAAGGTGGAAGCAATAAAACTCTCGGTCGAACAGAAAAAAGAAGGTGGGAAACTGCTCGACCAAAAAAACGAAAGTGATTTAGAGGAATTTTCAAAGGGTTTCGGTTCCTATTCCGCGGTGATAGGAATGCCTGGTGAGGGAGAAGGTTGGCCGGATTATTTAGGCGAGGGCTTGAAATGGATCGAGGGTGGAATGGCGCCGGAGGTTTTTGACAACCTGCAATGGGCCGATCGGGTTTATTTGGCCTTTTCCCTTAAGACTCCGCTACTCCAGTTTTTCCCGGCTGGTGAATTGCCATCAAACCAGGTCGTTGAAAATAAGGTGGCGGCAAATTCCACGATTGTCGTCAGCACGCTTATCCCGGAGAATCACATTGGCGCGGTCCGAGTGGAAATCCTAAATGGTTGTGGTATAACTAATGCCGCTGAGTGGGCCGCCCGACGGATGAAAGGGGCTGGAATCACCATCATCGATTCCGGTAACGCGGATAATTTTAACTATCCCAAAACCGTCGTCCGGACCTCCGGGGAAATACCAATGGCATTGGAAGAGGCTTTGGGTCGATTGGGCCTTTCCAAGGATTCGATACAGGAAAACCCAGCTTCCAGCCCAACAGTCGATGCGGTTGTCATCGTGGGAAGGGATTTTCACAAATTGAAAGGGCGTCGTTATGAGCGAAATCATTACTGAACGTAACAAATTCAAAAAATTATTTTCCAATACGACCTCCAGGATATTGTTGGGGGTTTGGCTGATCGTTAAGGGATCTCGTTTTTCCATGAGGTCCATCGCGGAACTGATCTCCTTTCCCGAGGACGCTTTGGAGGCCAAACTTCAAACCTTCGCCGGAATGGGATTGGTCCACGTGACGTCCGGAACTGACGGAGAAAGACAAGTGGAGTTTTTGCCGGCGCCGACCCCGGAGATTGAAAAAATTATTTGGGAGTTATTCGATGGACGAAAAAGTGATTTCGATTCCGTCGAACTCAAGATGCGTTCCTTGATTTATAAAAATTTATTGACGATGCCCCTCTAATATGGTGAATCCGGATATTTTCGATTTGACCCGGGAACTGATTTCGGAAATCAAGTCAGCGATTGTTCCTTACGGTTTTGATGAAATTCCTGTCCTTTTGGAAAGCCCGAAAGATAAATCCCATGGTGATTTTTCCACTCCGGTAGCGATGTTTTTGGCTAAAAAACTAAAAAAATCACCCTTAAGTTTGGCTCAGGAAATAGTGCAAAGCCTCAAAACGGATGAGAAGTTCGTGGCCGAAAAAAAGGCCGTCGCCCCAGGTTTCATTAACTTTAAGTTGAATCCCCTCTTTTTTTATTCGGTTTTGGAGTCCTGTATTGAACAAGGAAACCAATATGGTAAAAATAGTGAACTAAGGGACCGGAAAATCCTGCTGGAGTTCGTGAGCGCCAACCCAACCGGGCCCCTCAATGTGGTCAACGCCCGGGCCGCCGTATTGGGTGATTCCATCGTGAACCTAATCCGATTTTCCGGCGGCTCGGTGAATAAGGAATATTACATCAACGATGCGGGCAATCAGGCCCGACTTTTTGGCGAATCCCTCAAGGCGGCCATTGACCGCGTCCAAGGAAAGTTCACGGAAGCTCCCGAAGGGGGATATCAAGGGGCCTATATGGAGGATCTGGCCAAGGAATACATCTCGGCGGAGGGTGAGAACACCGACTTCAACATTTCTAGCGATAAATTGGGCGAGTGGGGAATGGACCGGGTCGTCCAATGGCAAAAGGAATCCCTACAGCGCTACGGAGTGGTATTCGACCAGTGGTTTTCCGAGCGGCGTCTTTTGCACGACTCCGGATTGGTACGGGAGACCCTGGAAAAACTAAAGCAGATGGGGTTGACGTACGAAAAGGACGGAGCCACCTGGATCAAAACATCTGAGTATGGGGCTCCTAAAGACGAGGTCTTGGTCAAGAGCAACGGCATTCCGGCTTATATTACTGCTGATATTGCCTATCATCTTCATAAGCTTAAACGGGGGCACGCCCGGATTATCAATATCATGGGCCCGGACCATCACGGCCACATTCTCAGCATGAAGGCGGCCCACCAGGCCCTGGGATTCGCGCCGGAGATGTTCGAGGTTCTCGTCGCACAACACGTGAGCCTTCTTTCGGGCGGCGAAAAAGTCAAGATGTCAAAAAGGGAAGGCAAATTTGTCACCATGGAGGAACTGTTGGAACAGGTGGGACGCGACGCCGCACGCTTTTTTTTCGTTATGCGGGGGGCAAATAGCCACTTGGATTTTGACCTGGAAGTGGCCAAGAAACACACGGAAGAAAACCCAGTTTTCTATATTCAATATGCCCATGCGCGGATTTGCAGCCTTTTGAAAAAATGCGCAGAAAAAGAACTCCAGCCCTCTAATTCGAGTGAGGAATTGGCGACACTTACCGAACCGGAAGCTCTTTTGCTCTTAAAAGAGATCATGGAGTACCCACAATGGATAGTGGAAAGCGGCAAGGCCTATGAACCCCACCGAATAGTTTTTTTTTTACAGACATTGGCGGCTGATTTTCATCTTTTCTACACCAAACATCGGATTCTCGACGCCCCGAAAGAAAAAGCCCGGGCCCGCTTGTCGCTGGCCTTAGGAGTAAAAACGGTTCTTCAAAACGCGCTATCACTTCTTGGCGTTTCGGCGCCTGAACAAATGTAATCGAGGTTTCCTTGAAATTCTTATTTTTGCTTTTTTTTATCGTTACTTTTGGGTTGATGGGTTGTTCCGGTCCCAAGCCCGTTGCGCCGGTTGACGACTCGCTGGTGAAAAAACTTCGGGCAGAACTAACCTCGGGTGACTACGACAACGCCGTCAAAGACTCAAAGGAGATCAACAGCCAGGTTCCGCCGGGGCCTTTTGTTGAGGAATCGCTTTACCTTCACGGCTACGCTCTCGCTTTCGGCAGGTCGGATTTTCAAAGCGCGCGTTCTTCCCTGAAACAACTTTTGGATATGTACCCGACAGGCCGATTCTGTGTCGAGACCCGAAGGCTTTTGGCGGACTGCCAATATTGGCAGGGACATTACCAAACCGCCACGAAAGAGTATCAGAAATTACTCGCGGATTATCCGGGGAGGGGATATGACAGTTATGCTCTGCTTCAGATCGGTAATTGCCTTCTTTTAGACGACAAAGTAGGCGATGCCTTGGCGGATTATCAGGATGTTGTTTCAAAATTTCCGACGGATCCGATGGCGGATTCGGCCCAGTTTATGGTCGCGAATTCTTACCTCAAACTCCAAAACTTTAAACAGGCGAAAAAAGAGCTTCAAAAACTTGTCGCGATTACCCATGATAAGGATGTTCAAACGGAGGCCCAAAAGGCCATTCGACAGTTGGAAGACGATGATTCTTTCAAGCCTGGGGTGAGCGACACGGAATGAACGCGTTATCTTTTAGGACTTTCTTAGGCCTAATGTTCGGCGCCCTCTTCTTCGGGAGCCTCAGCTATTTGACGGTTCTTCAATTTATTATCAGGGTCATCCCGAAACTTCGACAAAAGTCCTCGGGACTGGGAATATTCGATTCACCTCAAAAGCTGACCTCGGCCCAAAAAACAATGCTGACGGGCGTGGTGGTGGGATTATTTGTCATGGTTTTGGATGATTTTTCGACGGGCCTTTTGTTTATAACGGTGGCTGTTCTTTTGGGTTATGGCCTTGAAAAAATACCCGGGCTCGTTCAAAAGCGTCGAGTGAGAAAACGGCAGGCTCAATTAGTGGAGATCTTTCCCCAAGCCTTGGGCATGTCGATTCAAGCCCTCAAAACAGGACAGACCGTCCCGCAAGTGCTGGTTTACTTATCCCGGGAAGCGCCCTCACCTTTGAAAGGGGAACTATCACAAGTTTGTGCAGAAATGGAGATGGGATCTTCCGCAGAACAAGCCCTTTCGAAAATGGCGGAGCGATTTCCTGACTTTTCAGAGTTTCACCAATTTTTTGAGTCCTACAAGATTTCCCGACAGACGGGAGCGAATCTTACCCACTTGTTGGAGGTTTTGCTGGAGGGTATGGAAGAGAAGAGCCGCATTCTGAGAAAAATGGAAGCTATGACCGCCCAAGCCCGTCTTTCGGGTTTACTCATGGGAATTCTTCCCTTCTTGTTGGGAGTGGTGTTTTTTTTGATGGATCCAAACCTGATGACACCGCTTTTCACGGAAAAGGCCGGATGGGCCATTTTATTTTTGGCCGCGATTCTTGAGGCCATCGGTTTTCTTTGGATTAGGCAACTTCTCCAGGTGGAATTTTAATGATGGCTTATTTTTTGCTTGGCCTGTTCTCCCTTGCTTTGGGATGGTTTGTGCGGGATATGGCTTTGCTTGCTTTGCTCCGCTTCTCAAGGTATCAACAAACCGTCAGGCTCGAAAACCTTGTGGGACAGTCCCGCAAATCCGTTCCTTTCCAAACGGTCATCGCTTTTTTGGAAAATAACTTGGAGATTCTTTCTGAGTTCAAGATGTTTGAAAAATATTTCAAGTATGTCTCGCGCCAACTCCAGAGGATGAACCGGCCCGATTTAAAGCCTGTTCAGATATTGGGATACCAAATACTCGCCTCCGTTTTTGCATTTCTTCTTTTTCAACTTTTATCTGGCAGCGTGGAGTTGGCGTTCCTCAGCTTTTTGTCCGGCGTGGGACTTCCTCTCCTCTGGATAAGAGATCAAGTGACTCGCCGGGAAAAAGGGCTGCTGCGCGACTTACCCAACGCGTTGGAAATCCTTTCGCTTTGCTCGGAAGCTGGACTTTCATTGGAACAAGCTTTGGACCAATATTTAAAAAATGCCAAAAAGGGAGCTTTGCGGGAAGAATTGGGAGGGATTTTGGAACAGACCCGGACCGGGTCCAACCGGAAAGACGCTTTTGAGTCCGTCAGCTCCCGGCTGGATTTGACGGATTTTTCCTTGTTCACCACGAGCCTCATTCAAGCGGAACGATTTGGCACGGGGATCGCTAAAACCCTGCGACAATTGTCGATCACGATCAGGGAAAAACAATCCCAAAGGGCTGAAAAAGCCGTCCAGGAACTCCCGGTGAAAATGCTCTTACCGCTCATTCTTTTCATCATGCCGGTTACTTTCCTCATCATTTTCGGTCCAATCGTTCTGCAGTTTTTAAATCCTTAATTACCTTTGAAGTTCCAAACTCGCCCAGAAATCAAACGTCATTGGGTTCGTAAAGTTATTGCGGTCCGATTCTCCTTTTTTGGGATATCTTGGCTGTTTGGCGGCAAAAGATTCGATAAAGGTCCTTAATGGTTCACGAAATTGGGAACATTTTAGAAGCGAGAAGGTTCCATGAAAGGCTTTTGGGGCTCATGGGGCGGAGAAACTGGCCTTCCTCTCACAGGGGGATTTGGTTTCCCCAATGCCGTTCCGTTCATACTTTTTTTACTTTTTTAAAACCCGACCTGCTTTTTATGGACAGAAACCTCAATATTCTTGAAATCTTCCCCTCGGCAGGTGTTTGGAGAGTTTTTGTGGGACCGAAAGGCACTACCCATTGCCTGGAAATGCCATCCGGTTACGTACAGTCCAACCAATTAAAGGTTGGAGATCAGATTCATTTTAAAACTATTTAACCAGTGTAGGCCCCACATATACTTTAACCTTCACTCCAACGAATTCGGCGACTACTTCATTTAGATTAACCCCTATTCATTTTCACTGCTTCAAATCTTCTGACTCGTTTCTGCCTTTAACACTGTAGTTGGTCATCAAGCGAAACCGGAACGAAAAACGCGGGGGTAAAAGCGGTACAATAAGCGTTGCTATTTCGGCCACAGTATTGCGACAAGGTAACGCAAGTTATTCGGAAAACTTTAAAGATTATTTAAGGATGAGGATTTGGCTGATGATTAGGAGTTTAATTTACCGAGATATCTCCAGAAATGTTTTCGAATTATTTCTGGATTTTTCTTAATCGGTTTTTTTAAAAAAGCACAAAATAAGGTAAATCGGAATTACCATGACCCATTCGGGAGATAGCTTATGAAAAGGGAAGAGACAAGGAAGGCCCGCGCTTTATGGGGAAAGACTCATTGAAGCGAAAAACAACCCAGGTAAAATCGAAGCCCCGAGCCGCGGACGGTAAGAAACATCCATCGGGTCATCTTCGAAAGACTGTCGGCCTTGACCTCAAGGCGATCTGCTCCATCGATCATGAATGCGTGGGATGTTCGGATGTTATGAAATCTTGTTGCGCGAAATATGACGTTTGCGTTGATGAAGCGACGGTCCAAGGGATCATCCCCTTTCTGCCGGAAGCCTCTGAGTTCTGTCCCCACCTTAAAACCTTGGATGGGTATGACAATGTTTTTGAGGAAGGGGAGAAGGGCCAATACTCGATTGAAACGCACGAAAACGACCTCTGCGTTTTCGCTTACACCGCCCCGAATGGATTGATCCGCTGTTCATTGCATAGCATCGAGATCAACCACGGATTGGCGCCCGGAAGCGTGAAGCCGGCCGTCTGCATGCTTTTTCCGCTTACTTTTTCGGAAGATGGCCATACTTTAACCCTTCATGACGGAGCCCTTTCCTGCGACTGCAGTTCACTCCGGGAAAGACCTTCCCGCCTCGTCTCTCCGGCATTGGCAGAAACCATCCGGCAATTCGGCGGGGAGATTTCAGCGCCGTAAGTCTGAAAGGCTTGCTTCTCAATGGGGTGGTGGGGTGAAAGTGGTGTACAATTTGGACCCCAAAAGGGATGGAGGGGCATAAAGGCCCTTCGCAAATCGAGGAGGAAGAAAATTGAGCATCAATGATAGGGCCGTTAATTCAAAAGCCGATTTTATCGACTTTTTGAAAGAGCTGTCCAAAAACCATAAAAATTTTCCTGATGAATGGAAGACAAAAAAATTGGGGGCTTTTTTTGAGGCGATGGCTGGGTGGGTAGGAGAGATGGAAAGCTATCATCAAGATAACCATCTGAAAGAACCGGCGGATATTAACTGGAGTTTCATGGCCAATATGCTTTTGGCCGCCAAAATATACGAATAACGACATATCCGAATCTGGGTGCTGAATAAGGCCGGCGGCACGCAAGGCTCCGACCCGGGTGAAAGCCGCGGGAATAAAGGGATAAAGATGAAGATTAAAAATATTAATGGAACACCGGATATGGCTTGTAAGTGTGACAGCTGGTTGGATCATTGGGACCGGTTCAGCGACCAATCACCCACCTATTGCCCCGTCGAAGAATGCATGAGTCATATCGAAATCGGCGCCCGGGTCCAGAAAGAGAGCCCCGCTGACGATAGTTGGTATATTGTCCCGCTTTGCCAAAAACACAACGCGAGGACGGGGGAATCCCTCCTTGTGAATGATAATGTTAAAATGGTTTCGACCAATGGCAAGGAAACCTGCGGTTGACCGGCTAACGGCTTGGTTCGTTATACACTTTCGCTGAAGTAGTCCACGATGGATATTCTTTTTTAGGTTTTGGCGATCCAAGGCTTGATTTCCACTTGCCCATGACCAAAGATTAGCGTCGGTCCATCGGAGGAGGCGGGGCTGATGGTTATTGAAGAAGAAAAAGAATGTAAGTTGAACTTACTCAAATCCATAGAAAGAATAAGGGATGCTTTTCGAATCAATCACCGTGCTGTTCACGTAGACACTTCCCATCGTACTGTCATACATCCAGCCGCTATCCGATCCCGTTGGAACATTGCTCATAACGGTGTTGGTCACTAAGTTTCCGGATGGACTGGCCGCATCTTCCACGAAAGCACCGGTTACCTTCACCGAGGGAATATCGTCTAAGTAACGACTGAAGGCGAAAACCGAGTCCGAATTTAGGGTTGTCGGCCATATCCCTTGGACATCGGCGTAATAAACGGAAGCGGCCGACTTAAGGCTGGATAGATTGCCTTTGGTGGATCCTTCCCGTGATTTTTCCAGCATCTGGGCGAATCGGGGAATCGCGATCGCGGCCAAAATCCCGATGATCGCGACCACGATCATCAGCTCAATCAATGTAAACCCATTTTTTTTCAACAGCTTCATGAGATCCTTTTAATCACTCGGAGAATCGGTTTCGCCACAAATCGACCGATTAGAATATAGGTTATTGGTTTTCTTTGGACAATCAAAACCACTTGAAATAGACGCCTTTTTAGATGTGATTTCCGACATAACCACATGAACAGGTCTTGGTCACCTTGTTTAAAGCCAAAGTGCACTTGTTACTAAACAATTTTCTAAAGTCCCGATGTCGATTATGAAGAGTAAAAAAGAAACCAACTACAGGTTTAGTTCAAGAAGGCTGGAAGGCGGGAAAGAAAAGGGTGACGGTAGTTCCTTTGGTGGGTTCGCTTCGGATTTCCACGGTTCCGGCATGCAGGTCCATGATGCTTTTCACGATGGAAAGCCCCAATCCGGCACCTCCTGAAGCGGGAGAGCGCGAGAAGTCTACCCGGTAAAAGCGGTCAAAGACCCGGGAAATCTGCTCCGGAGGGATGCCTGTTCCCGTGTCGGAAACTTCCACGCGAATTTTCCCGTCGCCAGTGGAAGTTTTTAAAAGAACTATCCCGCCGGCGGGGGTGTGTTTCAGGGCGTTTTCGACAAGGTTCCCCACGGCTCTTTGAAATAGGGAACGATCCAGGTTCGCCCGCAAGCCTTCCGGGGCTTCCACCCGCAAAGCGATACCCGATTCACCCGCCGACAGGCCGTAAAAATCTTGGAGAAGCCACAGTTCCTTTTTTAAATCCAATTCTTCCCGCTGGATTTGGGTTTGGGGATTCTCCGCCCGCGCGAGAAAAAGGAGGCGGTCAATGAGGTTGGAAAGCCGATGGTATTCCTCAAGTGAAGAGCCCAGGATTTCACGGTACTCACCCGGATTACGCTCCTTACTTAAAGACACTTCCGCTTCCCCGCGGAGGTTCTGGAGGGGGGTTCGGAGTTCGTGGGCGATATCGGAGCTGAAACGGGAAAGGCGAATAAAGGAATCCTCCAGGCGGTCCAACATGCCATTGAAAGTCGTGGCTAAATCGGAAAGCTCGGAAGGAAGACCAGACCGTTCCAGGCGCTCATTCAGGGTGCTGGGACTGATCCGGGCGGCGGTTTCCGCCATTTTCCGCACTGGGCGGATTCCCCGATGGGCGATCCAATAACCCGCCAGGGCGCAAGCCAGGAGGGAAAAACCCAGCGCGAGAAAGAGCTTCGCCCTGAATTTTTCCAGGATGGCCTCGTCCGAACCCAGGTCGATGGCCATCTGGATCGTCACGTCAGGGGGGGCATGTCCCATCCAAAGGCCCTGGGTCGAGGAAATCCGAAAGGTCCGGCCTTGCTGGGAATGAATTTTTAAATTCCGACCGTTCGGGTATCCTTCTTTAAACAATGGGAGGGGCAAGGATTGGGACATTCCGGGGGTCTCCGTCAATAGCCGGCCTTGGCTGTCCAATATCCTTGTCCAAAAGGAAGTGTTCCGGTACCAGACCGGCAGTTCGCCGACGAATTCCCGGAGGTCATCCAGATCCACCGTTGGATCCTTCATCCTCACGCTCAAATTTTGAAGTTTTTGGGAAAGCAGGACGTCACCCTCATGGTCAAGGCCGTCGGAAAGGGCGCGGTAGAGGAAAGCCGAAGCCATCAAGACCAGCGCGAAGGCTGAAAGGGCGTACCAAACTGTCATGCGGGCGGCCAGGGAATCGGGCCACTGGAACCCTATTTTTTTATCCGCGCTCTTCAAGGACATAACCCACCCCCCGCACGGTATGAATCAGCTTCCGGGTGAAGGGGTCATCCACTTTGGAACGGAGCCGACGGACATGGACGTCCACCACGTTGGTGTCGCTGTCGAAATTCATGTCCCATACTTGTTCGGCGAGTAAGGCGCGGGATAAAACGTCGCCGGTCCGGGAAGCGAGAAGGAGAAGGAGAGCGAATTCCTTGGGGGTGAGGTCGAGCCGCCGACCGGACCGCTGGGTTTTATGGCGGATGGGGTCAATCTCAAGGTCGGCGATCCGCAGGACTTCTGGCGACCGGGCCGGGCCCCGCCGTAACAGGGTGTGCACCCTGGCCAAAAGTTCCGCGAAGGCGAAGGGCTTTACTAAGTAGTCGTCCGCGCCCGATTCCAGGCCCCGCACTCGATCCTCCACCGCGTCCCGGGCGGTCAAGAAAAGAATGGGAAACCGGTGGCCCGACCGGCGCAAATCCGCCAGGATGGACCAGCCGTCCTTGCCGGGGAGCATGACGTCCAGTATGAGCAGGTCGCAGGCGCCCACGCGGGCCAGGTGGAAACCTTCCTCGCCGCTCCCGGCGCCATTGACCGTGTAGCCGTTCTCGACCAGACCTTTGGCCAAATAGGCCATGGTTTTCGGCTCGTCCTCAATGATCAAAATCTTCATGAGACTATGTAATTTCAAATGAGCGGAATATCAAGCACAATTCGAATGAGGAATCAAAATTAATCTTTCAAGAGGCGAAAGGGTGCGGCTTTCAATCAAAGGATATAGGCCCACCGGCCCGACGGATGGAGAATCCACGAAAAGGGTTCTCCGCCGAAACTCTTTCCCGAAAAATAATAAAGCCGGGACTCCGTCCGGAAAATATGTAAGCCGGTAAAATTTCCGAGGGTAAACGCTATTGTCCAAAAAAACCTTGTCAGCGGTTAAAAATAAAATTTCATGGGTTGGGAAGTGTCATTGTAGTGACGGGAAGATGACGATTTCGTCATCGTATCGTTACGCCCATTTAATTTTTCCGAAACGTTCTGGGAATCGACAGCCTCTAAATTCTCCCCCGACTTAAGCCGGTCTCATCAACGCTCCCAGCGGATTTCCAGAAATGGTATCTCATGGATCATTTTATTTTAGGGTTGAGAAAGGAAGTGCTTATGAAGTTCCATCTGCGAGGATTTGGATTTTTAGCGCCGCTGTTGTTCTCCCTCTTATTCATAGTCGCCCCCAATGCGAAGGCCGACACGTCCATGGCCACCCCCGTGGAAGGCCAAGGCAATAGTCAGTCCGCCGCCGTGACGGGAGTCTCCGAACTTCCCGAAGTTACGGTGAAGGCTAAGGGCATCGACCAGGCCGCCGCCTTCGATCAGATGCACGATTCCCTGAACAAGGTGAATGTCCTTTCCCAAGACCAGATCAACCAGACGCCGGCCAAGACCGTGGCCCAGGCGGCCGAGCAACTGCCCGGGGTCGGGCTTCTGCATGACACCAGCGAAGCCCGCTATCTCACGATCCGGGGTACGGATCCGAACCTGGACATCGTCACTTTCAATGAAACTATTATTCCGTCCTATGATGAGGCTGCGAGGTCGGTGGAACTGGACGCTATTCCGGCGGGCTTGTTCGGCGAAATGCAACTCTACAAGACGATCCTGCCGAACATGGACGCACAGGGTATAGGGGGCCAGCTGAACCTTGTTCCCAAATACGCCCAAGATTATCCGAACGGGTTGCTCGAGCTGAAGGCCGAAGGGGAATTTTTTCCGGAGCGCAACCAGCCCGGCGTCAGGGGCGATTTGACCTGGGCCGATATCTACAACCTGGGAGGGAAAACCAACCTGGGAATCCTCGTCGACGCCGGGTACCAGTTCAGCCGGTTCGGGATCGACGACTTGGAGAATGACTATACTGACCCCTCGAAAAACCCTGTAGTTGCTAATTCCATCAAAGATTATCAATTCCGGTATTACGACTACGAGCGGGACCGGGCCGGAATCGGAACGAACATCAACCTCGACTTAGATCGGGACAACAAGCTTTACGCCAATTTGATGTACAGCGGTTATGACGAGTACCGCGCTCCCGTGTGGCATACGCAATATAAAGGCTTGGATGCCCTTGCGGCGAACCAAGTGGCTGCCGACGGAACGATAACGGCATCTCCCTCCGATGTTAATAAAAGCGGAACGGATGAATTGACGGAGTTCCGTACCCTGGCTTCGGCGGTGGGTGGGTCCAACAATCTCGGTGGCTTCATTCTGGACTACAAGGCCAGCTTTGCCTATGCGGAGACGTATGTTCCCTGGAGCTATGGTTATAGTTTCGACGATGCAAGTCCTACCGGCACACTCACTTATAACAATACCGCCAACAACGGGAATACGCCGGTCTTCAACAACAGCGGCCTGAACGGAACGGACACCGCTCCGGCCAGTTTCATCTATCAAGGCGCTAATAACAGCACCAGCCTCTACCAAGTGTCCCAGTACGGCGGAAAGGCCGATGGCAAGTTCGATATACCCCTTGGTGGGGACGATGCCAGTACGGTCAAATTCGGCGCGGCCATGCGGTTGGAATACTCCACCAACACCGGGGAAAGCTTCAACTCGACCCAGACGGCTGCCGGCACCACCCTCGCCCTAAGCGCTTTCTCTCTTTATTCCCCCAGCTACTATCCCCCCGACAATATCTATAACATGGGGCCGATTCCAACCTTAGCCTCGACGACGAGTCTTCTCAACAATGCGAACCAATACCAGGGGCCCTTTCTCCAAACCGATCCGAATGGGGACAAGGGAGGCGACTATAACAACTGGGAAGATGTCTATGCGGCTTACGCCATGTACAACGTCAAAAGCGGTCCCATGGAGGCCATGGTGGGCGCCCGGTTGGAGGTCACGCACATCAATTACACCTGGTACGAGTCTTACAATTTAATCACCAGCGGAGTCGGAATCGGGGATCCGATTACGGATCAGGCTGATGAATTGCCCACCCCTGTCGCCGAAACGGGAACCATCGACTATGCCAACGTCCTGCCGAGCCTGGGATTTAAATATACCTTTAATCCCGATCTCATCACCCGGATGAACTATTCGCAGACCATTGCCCGTCCGACCCAGAACCAGTACATTCCTTCCTTCAGCTTGGGGCAGGCCCTGAGCTCGCAGGGCGGGAACAACGACGTTTCATTCACCTTCGGCAACCCCAACCTGAAACCGGAGATCTCAAACAATATCGATTACTCATTCGAGTTTTATCCGCAAAAAGCGGCCATCTTGGGGGTTGACTTGTTCCTCAAGCAAATAAATAACTATATCGTGCAAAATTACTCCAGGGTGGAAGGCCCGGGCGGGGTTGGCTCAGGTGGGGTAACCGACTCCATCAACTACATTAATATTCCCGGTTCCGTTATCGACGGGATTGAATTCCAGTACCAGCAGCAATACACCATGCTGCCGGACCCCCTGAATGGGATAGGTTTCCGAGGGTCCATTTCCTTTATCGGTTCCCAAGGAGAGCTTTCCCCGGGTGTCTACGGCGAGCTGCCCAGCCAGTCCGACCTCATTTGGGAAACCGGCGTCTTTTACAAGAAGGGTGGGCTGACCGTTGACGTCGCGGGTAACTTCACCGGCAAAACTTTGACTGTGATCGGGGACTCAAATGCGCAGAGTTATTCTCCGAGCATATATTACGACGATTATTTCCAGGTCAACGCGAAGGCCCAGTACGCCCTCACCAAGGACTTCTCGCTCTATGCCGACTGGAACAACATCAACAACGCGGACCTTCGTTACTACCAGGCTGCGCCCAATTACCCGATCCAGAACGAGTTTTACGGGCCTTCCTACGACGGCGGTATCGACGTCACCTTTTAAAGACGATTGCACAAAGATTTGAAGGGGATTCGACTCAAATCTCCCGGCCGGCCCGGCGCGAGTTTAAAAAACCCAACAGGGTTTCGGATTCAGGGACCGAAACTCTGTGCCGGGTTTTGGCCATTTAGGGCCTTGGAATCGCCTCTTCCGTAATTCAAAATAACCGAAAAAAAGGAACTTTAAATGAACTTGATTTTCATGCATATGGCCCTTCTGGGAGACACCTGGGTGATCGGGCTGCTCATCCTGGCCAGCGTGGTTTCCATCGGTGTCATGTTCGAACGCTGGCGGGTCTTCCGCAAGAACCGGGGCGACTTGGCCGCTTTGATGGATGGGCTTGCGGCCAGCCTTGAAAAAGGCGACGTACCGGGGGCGGTGGCCCTGGCGGAAAAAAGCGAAAGAATCGAGGCCCGGGTGGCGCTGGCGGGCTTGAAGAGCTTCCCTAAGGGCGCCGCGACGGTGGAGGAGGTCATGGCCTCCCGTTGGCTGAGGGAAAGGCTGGAACTGGAAAAGTACCTGATCATCCTGGGGACCCTGGGCAACAACGCCCCCTTCGTCGGACTTTTCGGGACGGTGCTGGGCGTGATCAAGGCCTTCAACGACCTGGGGATGACGGGCCAAAGCGGGATCTCGGTCGTCATGGCCGGCATTTCCGCCGCCCTGATCGCCACGGCCTTCGGAATTCTGGTGGCCATCCCCGCAGTCATCGCCAACAACTTTTTCCTGACCCGCCTAGGGGAGATCCAAACCAACACCGACAGCCTTTCGCGGATCCTCTTGGCCTATTTGAAGCAAGAGAAGGCTAAATAATGCTGCCGGGATCCAACGACCGGAACCTGGTCACCGGCATCAATGTCACCCCCCTGGTGGACATCACGCTGGTGCTGCTGATCATCTTCATGGTGACGGCCACCTTCATTAGCGAACAGGCCCTGCAGGTGCACCTGCCCAAGGTGGTCAAGGAGGAAAAGGCGCCCCAGCCCGCCCTCACGGTGACCCTGGGCAAGGACGGCGAACTCAAGTTCAACCTCAAAAATATCGACCTGGGCGGCCTGACCCAACAGATGACTGTCGAGACCAGCGTCAACCCCGAGGTGAAAGTGATCCTGAAGGCGGACAAGGACATCCCTTACGAGAAATTGGCGCAGGTCCTGGACGCCATCAAAATGGGTGGGGTCCAGAAGGTGGCCCTGGCCATGGACCGGAAATAGTGAATTCCCCCTTCAACGGTATTCTAATGAACCGATATTTCAGCAACATTGAAATGAACCGTGCTTTCGAGGAAATCCTCGCGAGTCGCCTTTACCGCGGTATTCTGCTTTCTTTTGTCCTGCATGGCGCGATTTTCGGGGGAGCCCTGGGCATCATCGCCTGGGAGGAGGCCCATGCCGAATACAGGACGGATGTCGACCTTAAAGCCACTCCTCTCTTAACATTACAGTCCAAGTTGGTTCCTCCGCCGCCACCCGAACCCTGGATCGTCGCCCAAAAGAGCAAGGCCCCGCCCCCGCTCAAGGTCATTCCCACGCCCACCCCCGAGGAGGCTCCGATGGCGGTCGCCAGCCGCCAGCCTTCCTTGGTAGGCGGCTTCATTGACGAGAACGATTATCCCCTCGAGATGCGGAAGCAAAAGAAAGAAGGCCGACTGATCGTGGAACTTCTGATCAATATTGAGGGGAAAGTCGATAAGGTGACCATCCTCCAGGGTGCCGATCCAGCGTTTAATCAGGTGGTGCTCGATAGGTTGAAAGACGCGAGGTTCCGGCCGGCCTTGGACAAGATGGGCGAGCCCATTAACTGTCGTGTACGACTTCCGATTTCCTTTAAGCTAGATTAAGTCGGAGGGACGGGAGGATTGGTTTGACGATGTTGTGCCTAAAAATAAGGGGAAAAACCCCTAAAAAAGTATCGCTTAAGGAATAGAAACGTCTAAAAGGAGGTTGAGTATGAAGGTTTTCAATTTAAAAAAGGGGACTGGAATGAACAAATTCGCGGCGTTATTGCTATTGATGGCTTTTGCCGGTTGGACGGGTGGTATCCAGGCGCAGGAAACCGGAAGTGGTGGGTACAAAATCCTCCAAAAAGTTTCTTTGCCGGGGGACGGAGGTTTTGATTTCCTGACGGTCGATAGTGATGCCCGGCGGGTTTACATCACCCATAACGACAGCGTGCAGGTGCTTGACGCCGATACCTTGAAGCTGGTGGGAACCGTCGACAAGGTCCCCCATCCTCACGGCGTGGTCTTTTTGCCCGAATTGGGCAAGGGCTATGCCACCAGCGGAGACCCGGGAAGCGTCGTGGTCTTCGACTTGAAGACGTTTCAACACATAGCCGAAATTCCCACCGCGAAGGACTCGGATGTCGTTATTTATGACAAGAGTTCGGGGAAGGTGCTGACTTTTAACGGGGACAGTTCTAATTCCACCGTTATTGATCCCACTACCGACAAGGCGGTCAAAACCGTGGATTTGGGAGGCCAGCCCGAAGTGGCCGTGTCCGACGGCAAAGGCCATATCTTCGATAACGTGGAGAGCAAAAGCGAAATCCTTAAGATCAATTCCAAGACCATGAAGATCACCAAGCGCTGGCCCCTGGCCCCTGGCGAATCCCCATCGGGGCTTGCCATGGACGTGGAAAACAACCGGCTCTTCAGCGGATGCCATAATAAGCTGTTGGTGGTGATGAACGCGAAGAACGGGAAAATCATCCAAACCCTGCCTATCGGCGACCATGTGGACGGCACCACTTTCGACCCGGCCTCGGGCAACATCTTTGTCTCCTGCGGCGACGGCACGCTGAACGTCATTCACGAGGATTCGCCGAATAAATATTCCACGGTAGAAAACGTCCAAACCGAGCCTGGCGCTAAGACCCTGGCCTTTGACCCCAAAACCGGCCATGTTTTCCTGACGACGGCCAAAAGGGAAGAGGCGCCCAGCCCGACGACCGAGGACCCCAAACCCAAACGCAAGATCATTCCGGGGACCTTCCATGTCCTGGTGGTGGGGAAGTAAGCTATCCGCGCCGGACTAAACCCTGTCCCAAGGAGAATTATGGTCAAGAGAACTGTCGCGAAATCTATGGCCGACGATAAGGGTTTGAGCAAGGTCCCCGAGGTGACCCTTCTTTTTTGGGTCATCAAGATCGCGGCCACCACTCTGGGTGAAACCGGGGGGGACACGGTCTCCATGTCCATGAACCTGGGCTACCTGGTGGGTACGGCCATCTTCGCCGTCATTTTCCTGGCGGCCGTCACCATCCAGATCAAGGCCCAACGCTTTCATCCCTACATTTATTGGTTCACCATCATCGCCACCACCACCGTCGGCACGACTTTGGCCGATTTCGCAGACCGCTCCCTCGGTATTGGTTATGCCGGCGGTTCGGCGATCCTTTTTTGCCTGCTCATAGGGTCCCTTTTCCTATGGCACAAAACCCTTGGAACGGTGGCGGTGGATTCGGTGAAGGATCCCAAATCGGAGATGTTTTACTGGGTCACCATCATGTTTTCACAGACCTTGGGAACCGCCTTGGGGGACTGGACGGCTGACAGCGAGGGGATGGGTTACCTGGGAGGGGCAACCCTGTTTGTGATCTTGCTGGCGGTAGTGCTCGGCCTTTATCTTTGGACGAAAATATCCAGGACCCTGCTCTTCTGGTCCGCCTTCATCCTTACCCGCCCCTTGGGCGCGGTACTGGGTGACTTTTTGGACAAACCCCTCGACCATGGGGGCCTGAACTTGAGCCGTTACGCCGCCACCGGAGCCCTTTTTCTCTTTATCCTCGCCTGCATCTTTTTCTTTCAGCACCGGGCCGCTCGAAAAAGCCATTAAAGATATAGCCCTGGGAGGCCGGAATGAACCTGATGCGGCGCTTTCACCTGCTCTTGGGATGCTTCTTCGCCCCAGCCCTGCTTTTCTTCACCGTTTCCGGTATTTTCCAAACGCTGCGGTTGCATAAGGACGTGAAAAACGGCTATCAGGCCCCGGCAATACTGAAAGCCATAGCGAAAATCCATAAGGATCAAAAATTGCCCGACTCAACCTCCCCGACTTGGCCCCTTCAAGGGTTTGTCTTGCTGATGTCCGCCGGGTTCATCTTCAGTACCGTGGTGGGGTTGGTTTTGGCTTTTAAGTACTTTCGCCCCCGATGGGTCGTCTGGGTGATGCTGGTGGCGGGAGGAATTCTGCCGGTCACTTTATTGATGGTGAGATAGTCCGTGCCCCTTGGGGCCGGAAGAAAAAAATTAAATAGTCGGGAGTGGAAAATGAAATTCTTTCAAAAGGCCCTAAGGGCCATCTGCCTGTTTGGAATTTTCGCGGTCGCCAGCCCTCCTTCACCCGCCTATTCCAAGCCTGCGGTGAGCTCGTCGAAGCCGCCTTTGGTGGAACCCCTACCCCCCACGGGCGATAGCCAAGTCGCCCCTTTGGAAGTCCCAAAAACCAAAGAACCAAAACTCAGCCGGAAGAATCTAATCTCTCTCCTTCAAAAAAACATTAAGTATGTTTTCGTCCTCTATCAGGAAAACCGCTCCTTTGATTCCTATTTCGGCACTTTCCCTGGCGTGGAGGGAATCTATTCCCACCCGCAAAGTCTGACCCCCGGCTTTAACCAGTCCGTCCAAAACCCCGACGGCACTCAGCAGCCCATCCAGCCTTTCCTCATCGGGCCCAAGCAATTCGCCTCGGACCTGGACGACGTCAAACATTCCCACCTGGTCCTGGTCAAAAAGATGGACGTGGTGGAGGGAAAACCCAAGATGGATCAGTTCGCCATGGCCGAGGAGTTCAAGAATGGCCCGGATAAGCCGCCCAGTCTGGCCGACAAGCAGTTTGGGGAAATGGCCATGTCCCACGTGGACGGCGAGACCATCCCCTTCCTCTGGCGCTGGGCCAACCGGTTCGTGATCTTCGACCACATTTTCCAGTTGATGGTGGGTCCCTCGGGTCCCGGCAACCTTTCCATCATCGCCGCCCAAAGCGGGCAGACCCAGGCCGCTCTTCATCCCAAGGAATTGGAGCAGGATTCGGGGAAGAAGGCTCCCGGTGAGCCCGTTCTCAACAGCAGCGACCCCTTCTGGGGCTCGCCCGAGGACGACTCCAACCCCAAGATGCCAATTAACCCCAAGGACTTTTCCGGGAAGAACAAAGATAAGGAAACCCATTTGAACCAGACCTACGCCACCATCCCGCTCTCTCTGGCCGGGTCCCAAGCCCAAAGCGAGACCGATGCCGATCCGCAAAAGGAATCCGACCTCGAGGACCTTCAGGACGACGTGGCCTACCTGGACCAAAAGGGCCAGGCGCCCATTTCCTGGGGCTGGTTTCAGGAGGGCTTCGGCCATCCCTGGGGCGGCGGGGAAGACCCCACCGACGCCGAGGGCCAGCATTTCTCCTATGTCACCCACCATAACGGGCCACAGTATTTCGGGTATATCGTGCATAGCCCGGCCCTGGCCGGGGGCCTCCACGACCTGCAGGACTTTTTCACCGCCGTCAAAAAAGGCGCTCTGTCCGACCAAGGCGGGGTCTATTACGTGAAGGGGGGCGGGCATAACCTCTTTGGTTTGAAGCCCTTCGATCCGGATGACGCGGTGCAGAAGCGGTTCCAGGGGGATGACGACCATCCCGGGGATTCGGATTCCCAGATCAGCGAGGCGATGCTGGCCCATGCCATCAACGCCATCGCCCAAAGCAAATATTGGGACCAATGCGCCATCATTGTCACCTGGGACGACGAGGGCGGGTTTTATGACCATGTCCCGCCCCCACTGAACTCCTTCACCCCGGACAAGGAGCCCCTTACGGACGGACCCAGGGTTCCCTTCCTTCTTCTCTCACCTTATTCGAGGGTCCATGCGGTGGTGCATGAGACGGGGGACCATGGTTCGGTAGTGAAGTTCGTGGATACCCTCTTTGGGCTTACCCCCCTCGCAAAACTCCCCGATGAACTGAAGGGCCGTAAACTCGGCAAGAAGAATTTGGGGCAGGATAATTGGGGCCCCGACGACGCGCTGACGCCTGGCGTTTGCGATCTGGTGGCGGCTTTCGATCCGGCCCGCTTGAGCGGCGCTGTTTCGATCCTCCCGCCCGATTACGCCATTATTCCCGACTCTATCGTGGGGAAGCTTCCGCAAGAAAGCGGGTTCGGCCTGAAGGATGTCGGGATTGTGCCGGTCGATCAGACCCTCGGCTTGCCGAATCCCATCCCGGCCGACTTCAACCCGAGGCCCAAAACCAATCCGAACCGCCCCCCTTTCTAAGGGGATGGAGCTGCTTGAAAATCACCAATCGCTAGTCCCTGGTTCGGGCGTTCCCTCGGGATTGCCATTTTAGTGATCAAACGGGAGTTACAAAATTAATGAAGTCAATGGATATTCTTACCTAAGAATGTAGAATGTTGTCCTGTCCCTATTCCCGTTTATCTGGTGGGGTTCGCCGTGGATGTCCGCGGGAATATTCCCGCGGGAGATCTTGGCATCTTTTCCCAAGTAGGGAAATTCGCGCCTTTTAAACAAACGGAGTAAATCATGACCACTTTCCGAACTTCTCGTGATATTCCCGCTTCGCCGGACCAAGTATTCGCGGCCTTCAGCGACCCGCGAAGGCTGGCCCGTTGGTGGGGCCCCGCCGGATTCACCAATAGCTTCAAGGTTTGCGAGTTCAAGCCGGGTGGGCATTGGTCCTTCGTGATGCATGGTCCCAATGAGGTCGACTATCCGAATGAAAATATCTTTGAGGAAGTGGAACCGGCCAGGAAGGTCGTTGTGCGCCACGCGTCAAATCCGGAGTATCGCCTGGTCATCATTTTGACTCCCTCGACCGGAGGAACCACGATTTCTTGGGCCCAGACTTTCGATAACCCGGAAACCGCGAGCCGCATCGAGTCCATTGTTGTTCCCGCGAACGAGCAGAACCTCGACCGCCTCCTAGCCGAGGTATCGGGTCGGGAACCCGGCTAACCCGTCCGATTTCCCATTGGAATACTGGAAGTAATCCAGGAAATAGCCGATGGGTTTTGGTCTTTCGTTGGGCCTGATCCTGGCCTTTCCAGATCCTTTTAGGTAAAAAAGCCCTGAACGGACGGTATATTTTTCCATGAAAACCCTTTTCTACGATTGAAATGGAATAAAATGCCTTTTCAAAAGGCTTATCCTAAGGAGGAAGTTTGGAAGACCGGGAGTTGGTTCGAAAAATACTCCAGGGTGACGAGGAAGCCAAAACCCAATTCTTTATCCAATACCGGGAACGCCTTTATAAGGATTGCGTTTTTCTCTTGGGCTACCGGGACTCGGAAGCCGAAGACCTGGTACAGGAAGCTTTCCTGATCGCCTTCAAAAAGCTTCCTGGGTTCGAATTCCGGTCTTCGCTGGGGACCTGGCTGACGCAGATCGGCATTTACCTTTGCTACAACCGCTACCGGACCCGGGCCCGGACGGTCCTGCAGGACGAGGAGAATTTGGAAAGCCTTTTGAGGGCGAAATCCTTGGAAGGGGAAGCCCAAAAATCCCGGGACGAGGACAAAAATCAAAAGCTCCGGCTGATCGACATGGGCCTGGAGAAGATCGGCCCCGAATGCCGGGAGATTGTGGTGTTGAGGGATAAAGAGGAAAAGACTTATATCGAAATCGGGAAGCTGTTGAAAATCCCATTGGGAACGGTGATGTCCCGTCTGTCGCGGTGCAAAAAGGCCCTGAAGGTTTTGATCGAACAAATGACTCAAGAAGGATGAGATGGCTGATCTAATCAATGAATTTTTTGAGCGGGAATTGAGCGAGGCGGAAGCCGACTCGCTGGGTGACCTTTTGCGGGATTCCCCGGATTCGACCCTGCGTTTCGAGGGCCAGTTGGAACAGCATTACGCCCAAACCGGCCTGCCCTTACCCCAGCTTCCTTCTTCTTTGAATGACCTGCCCAAGGGCCCCAGCGGCATTGGAGGCTTGGGAGGGATGAAGATCCTTTTCCTACTCGCGGCGGCTGGGTCGGGTTACCTCGCGTGGAAATATTGGCCGGTGAAGGCGGAGGTTCCCCTCCCGGGATATTCGCCCCAGGCGGCCCTTTCGGACGCCCCCCTCGACAAAAAACCGACGGCGCTCCAGGCCGTGAAACCCATTATCCAGCCCCGGGTGGCGGGTCCCACCGCGGAGGGCGAGGAATTGAGCGTGGTGGTGGACGCGCCCCAGAGGTCCCTGGTAACGGTCCGCATTCTCGACGCGTCGGGTAGGGAAGTCCGGCCCCTTTATACCGGTTTCGTCGAAGCCGGGCGGTGGAATTTCCAATGGGACGGCCTTCTGGAGAATGGGGAAGCGGCGGGAGCGGGCCAATACCGTATCGACGTCCAGACAGGCGCGGCACACATGTCCAAGGACATCCAGATCAAACTGGCGGCCCCAGCCCCCTGACTATCACGAAAATTTTCTGGCGTAAGAAGGCATCCCGGAGGAATAATCATTCGGACTGACCGAATAACCGAATGGCGGGGAAACCTTGAAGCCTATTCCAATTATCCTGTTTTTATTCCTGCTCGCCTTGAGCGGGTCTTCTTTCGCCCAGTTCAATGGCGACGGCTTGAAGGGCATTTATTACATTAGCACCAACTTGACCAGCGCGGCTGTGACCGAAGTGGACCCCCTGGTCAGTTACCGGTGGTACGGCTGTCCGCCCCAGCCGGGGATGTCGGGAACCTCCTTCTCCGTCCGGTGGACGGGTCAACTGGATCCCGCCAATAGTGAGCCCTACACCATTTTTGCCGACCTGAACGGCGGCGTGAGCTTGATCGTGAACGGCCAGGTGCTGGCGAGCCATTGGACGGACACAGGCCCGCCCATCACCCGCTATTCGGGAGTGATCACCCTGACGGCGGGGGTTCCGGTGCCCATTGAGGTGGATTATTTCACCAACGGCGCGGCCGTCACGACTGACCTCATCCAACTGGGTTGGGAAAGCCCTTCCCAAACAGCTGAAACCATCCCTCGCCAGTACCTCTTCTCAGGCGCGGCCTTGAATCCCACTCCCACGCCCCAGACGACTTCGGCCTGCCAGTCCCCGTCCGCGACCATTACGGTGGATGGGGTCCTCAACGAATGGCCCTGGACCACGGCGGGGTGGAATAGCGTCAACCGGACTGTGCTCGGCAACGTCAACAGCGCCACGGCGGCCTTTAAAACACTTTGGGATTCCTCCAACCTCTACCTGGGTGTGACCGTAACCGACAGCCCGTTAGCCACCGGCGCCCCCTATGTTTACGACAACTCAACGGTTGAGCTTTTCCTGGATACCACCGACTCCCGAAGCGTGACCGTGACCAGTACCGACTACGAATACTTTTTCCAGTGGGGTGCCACGACGGCCGTGGAAAGCCTGGGAAGGACCACGGGGGTGAACATGAAGACCACGACGATCCACACGGGTTACGTGGTGGAGGCTTCCATTCCATGGTCCACGTTAGGGCTTTCAAGCCCCGGACCGGGGACGGTCTTGGGTTTGGATATCGGGGTTGATGTGGATCATAACGGGGGCAATTGCCGGGACGGTCAACTTATTTGGAACGGTGAATCGGACGACTACACCAATGCCAGCGATTATGGCCAGTTGACCCTGGCGAGCGCTTGTCCCACACCTGTTTCCACGCCGCCCGCGCCCACCGGGGGAAATCCCTATGTCGCTCCCAACCCTTCCAATGGGACCACGGTTCAGTTCGTCTATACCATGGCCGAGGGGGGCACGGCCAAAATCAAAGTTTGGAACGCCTGGGGCAACTTGGCGGCGAGCTTGAGCGACCCCAAAGGCCCCGGCCTGCAGTCAAGCACGCTCAACATCTCAACCTTCGCGCCGGGCCATTATTTCTACCGTGTCGAGATGGATTACGACTCGGGCCGGACAGATAGCTTCAAGACCCAGGTCCTGGCAATCAAGAAATGAGAGCTATTGATTTCTCACCAAGATTGCACCCAGAAAGGAAAATCGTTTTTTTTCTTAGCGGTCTCTCCGCGAAGAAGATAAAAAATATTTTTAGGTTAAATGTCTTTCTTGGTGCCCTTGGTATCTTGGTGGTTCAAATTATGTTTCCTGGTTTTTGTTTTTCCCAAACCATTTCCTCCACCGCCGCCCTCGTCACGCCCTTGAGCGCTTTGGGGGCTTCCGCCCGGGCGGACGCTCTGGGGGGCGCCTTCGTGGGGCTCGCGGACGACCCTTCCGCCCTTTTCTACAACGGCGCGGGTCTTTCCCAGCTGAAGGCGGCCTCCCTTTCCATCAACCACAACAGCTATTTGGGGGGCTCCTTCGAAGAGACTCTTCTTTTCGGATTGCCCGCCGGGTCCTTAGGTGGCTTCGCTGGAGCCCTGCAATATGTCTCCTGGGGGAACCTGGACGAACGGGACGCGAACGGAGCCTATCAGGGCACTTTCGCCGACAGCGACGCCGCCTTCAGCGTGGGATGGGGCACCAACGTGGCAAGCGGACTTTCCCTGGGGGTGGCCTTGCACGGGATCCAGCAAAAGATCGTGGACTCGCTCTATGGAGGCCTTTCAGGAGACTTGGGCTTCCTTTGGATTCTAGATCCGGGCCTTCGTTTGGGCCTGGCCTATACGGGGTTGGGAACCACCCAGGCCGGATTTTCCCCGGCCCAGGACCTGCACTGGGGCCTGTCAAGCTTCCTCGGCCTGGGCAAAAATTCCAATCTCCGGCCCCTTTTATCGGGTGACTGGGAGCCCAAGGGTGTGAGCCGGATTCAAGGGGGACTGGAGGGAATCATCCAGAGGGATTGCTTCCTGCGGGTCGGCTACCAGGCCGCTCTGGAAAACAATCAGATCGGGGGATTGACGGGATTCACCGCCGGAGCGGGTTTTCGAGTGGGGCAGTTCCAATTGGATTACGCCTTCGTTCCTTACGGGGATTTGGGGACGTCGCACCGCATCAGCGTGGGTTATGAATTCCCCAATCCGACGCCTGTGGTCGCTAAGCCAGTAACGGTGATAGGAAGTCCTGTGACAGTTCAAGCCCCACCGGTGACGGTCGTGGCCACGCCCCAACCTATGGCGGTTCCCGCGGGGCCTCCGAAGTCAAAGGTTGAGGTACACTTCGAGCTGCCCACGGCCGCTGGAACCCCGATGGGGTTTTCCCAGGCCTCCACCCTGGTCGGACCTTACGAAAAAGCCGCCCAAGAGAATCCCGGAAGCAGCCAGGCCTGGCGGAATTTGGGGATTATTTACTTAAAAACGGGCCAAATTGCATTGGGCATCCAATGTTTGGAACAGGCCCTTCGTTTAAATCCAAATGACCAAGCTTTGAAAGAATGGTTGGAAAATTATCGGGCAAAACATCCATCTAATCCCTGATTTTCTCCTGAAACCACCAGATTCCGTTCTTACGGGATCAAAAAACGTCCTTCCACGGGAATAAACCGACAACCCCAGACACCAATCAAGTAAGGATTACTCCGCTTACCAAAACTTTGTCCTTTGCTTCAAACGATTTAATTGAAATTTGAATCGGAAATAAATTGAGTTGTATAAATTTTAGCGCTTTTGAGGAGGCGTATTCATGGAGTTAAAACGAAAACTGAAAGTTTCGTTCATTCTGATTGCGGCATTATTGAGCCCGGCGATACAGGCCTTTGCCGGCACCTGTACGATAAACGCCACCCAAACCAACCAATACATCCATTGTATCGGGGCGTCCAGCGCTTGGAGCGGCATCAACGGTTTGGGAACCCAGTTATTCGCGGACGACAACGTGAACGGCCATATCGGACTTCAGTCCCTCAGGGCCCGGATCGATCCCACCAACAACTTTTCTTCCGAAGTGAGTACCTTGGTTTCCGCCAAGGCCGTCAATCCCAATATCCTATTCTGGGCCACCGAATGGTCCCCTCCCGCCCAATACAAGGCCAACGATAACGTCGATGGCGGTGCCAGCAACGATACCTTCCTAGGAGCCAGCTCCGGAGCGGCCAATAGCGACGATACGGGATTGGCAAGTTACCAAGTCTCGTTTATCCAATATTGCAAGAACCAAGGCATTAACCTTTACGCCCTCTCGGTTCAGAATGAACCCAATTTCAATCCGACCTACGAGGCCTGTCTTTGGTCCGCGGGTCAGTTTGACGTCTACGCAAAGGCCTTTTATAGCGCCCTCCAGAGTGCCGGCCTTTCAACCAAAATCATGATTCCTGAGCCGGACAACCCGGGTGGCATGAACTTGGCCTCTACCGCCATGGCTGATTCGACCGCAGCCCCTGAAATCGGCATCATCGCCTCCCACGCATACGGCGAAAACCTTGCCCCTCTTTCTTCCTACGGCTTCAGTAACATCACGAACCAGGAGTGGTGGGAAACGGAAGTATCTGGGAACACGACCGATGTGCCGGGCGCCTTGCAGGAAGCGGGTTGGATCCATACCAGCCTGGTGGATGCCAGCACGAACGCTTTCCATTATTGGTGGATCCAGGACCTTTACAGCGGCAGTAGCCTCGACATCAAGGCTTTCGTCCTGGGCAATTACAGTAAATTCATACGCCCGGGCTATTACCGCATGGGCGCGACTGAAGTTCCCTCGTCTGGCGTGTCAGTGAGCGCCTTCAAGAACACCAATACTTCCTCGCCCCAGACCATCGTGTTCGTGGCCATCAACAGCAACGGCTCATCGGTCAACCAGACCTTTACGATCAGCGGAGTCAATGTGACTTCGGTGACTCCTTGGGTGACCAACGGGAGCACCAACCTCGTTGCGCAACCTGCTGTGGCCGTTTCAGGGGGGAGTTTTACCTATTCCCTGACTCCGAGCAGTGTTACGTCCTTCGTGGGCGTGGTCAGCGGAACCGCTGCTAACACCCCCACCTTCACTCCTGTTCCGCCAACGGCGACCCACACCAATACTCCCGTGCCGCCCACGGCCACCTTTACGCACACCAACACTCCCGTGCCGCCGACAGCCACCAACACTTTCACGGCGACCCATACCAACACCCCAGTGCCTCCCACGGCCACTCTTACGAATACGCCGATTCCGCCGACGGCCACGAATACGAATAGCCCTGTGCCGCCAACCGCGACCCACACGGCTGTTCCGCCTACGTCCACGGGAACGAGTACCCCTGTGCCGCCTACAGCGACAATCACTAACAGCCCGGTTCCTCCGACGGTGACGAACACGCCATTGCCACCCACGGTGACCAATACTCCAGCGCCGCCGACGGTAACCAATACCCCGGTTCCGCCCACGGCGACGGCGACCATTACCAACACGCCGGTGCCGCCAACGGCGACTAACACCTTTACTTTGACCAATACGCCGACTTTGGTGCCGCCAACCGCCACGCATACGCCGGTGCCGCCGACGGCAACATTCACTCTTACGCCGCTTTCACCAACCGACACTCCCACGGTGGTCGTCTCCAGTTCCAACTTCACGGTGAAGTTGTTAAGCGGTGTGACTAGCAATACCACCAACAGCCCTCATCCCTTCATCCAAGTGGTGAACACGGGAACGGGGCCTTTAAGCCTGAACAACGTGGAAGTGCGTTATTGGTTCAACTGTGATTGCACGACCCAATCTCTGCAAGTCTGGGTGGACTGGGCGGGTTTACTGCCCGCTGGGACATCAGTCACAGGGGATGTCGTGACCTCGGTGGTTCCCACCAGCTTGGGAGGCCAGACCGATTACATCAGCTACAAGTTCACCGGGAACTTGGTGCTACAACCGGGCCAGATGATCGAGATCCAAAGCCGCTTCAACAAGAGCGACTGGAGCAACATGACCCAGGCTAATGACTGGAGCTTCGCGCCCAATACAAGTTACACCAACGCGCCACAGGTGACGGGATACCTGAGTGGGGCATTGGTATGGGGCGAACAGCCCGCGGGAGGTGCGGCATCAGCCCTGAAGGTGGCTAGCGTCATTTCCTTCCCGAATCCCTCAACGGGGACCGGCACAACCCTTTCCTTCACCTTGGGAAGTTCGGGTTCAGGTGTGAGCGCGTCGGATTTGAGCGAAAGCAACCCGTTGTTGGTGGACCCCAACGCCAAGATCACCTTAAGTATCTACAGTCTAGGTTTCCGATTGATCTGGACCGAGACCTTGACGGGTGGGGGCTATGGGACGACCGGACCTCATGATGTTTATTGGAACGAGAAGGACCTAGGCGGAGCGAAATTGTCCAACGGGGTTTATTTCCTGCGGGTAACCGTTGAGTCGAACGGCCAGACCACATCCTCGGTTGCCAAGATTCTCATCCTCGGATAAGAATGTGGCGGGGAAGTGAAGCCAAAAGGTCTGACTTTGCAGTAGTCGGAAAATGAACTAGGTGCCGCGGTTAATGGAAGGGAAAAACAACGGGCGTTGTTTGGGCCCCCTTCCAACCGCGGCATTTTTTTTAGGTCGAACCGGCGCCGACCTATCGGGTTATCGTCGTACTTATCCTAGAATCGTTTGTGGGGTCTTCGAATTTATGGTTCAGTCATCTAATTTTAAAAACCATTCGTTTCGAATTATCTCAATGGTGCTGGTCTTCCTTTCTCTAATTTTGGGTTTTACCGTTCGTTCTCATGCCCAAACCTACAACTGGCAAAATGTGGTCATTATGGGGGGCGGGTTCGTTCCGGGACTGGTCTACAGTCCGGTTTCGCAGGGCCTGCTTTACGCTCGAACCGACGTTGGCGGGTTCTATCGTTGGAATAATTCAGCCGGCCAATGGGTGCCCCTGACCGATATGTTCGGTCCCACCCAGGCGAACAATTACGGGGGGGAGAGCATCGCGCCCGATCCCGTAAACCCCAACGTGGTCTACGCGGCGGCGGGGTCCTCGGGCACCGGCGTGATCCTCAGTTCGACGAACCAAGGCGGGTCGTGGACGGTCAATTCCATTGCGGTTTCCATCGCGGGCAACAACGACGGAAGGGAAGCGGGCGAGCGCCTAGTGGTGGACCCTAATCTGAACTCCAAGTTGTATTTCGGCTCCCGATGGCAAGGGCTTTGGGTGAGCACCAATTCAGCGTCCAGTTGGAGCCAGGTCACCTCCTTCCCGGTTTTGGGTGACACCGGCTATGGGCTCTCCTGGGTTATATTCCCCCCTCCCGCGAATGGCTACGGCAATCCTTCGGGTTCGGCCTCGGCCACCATCTACGTGGGGGTTTTGGCCATGAGTTCGGGCAACAGCAACGTGTACCGGTCTACTAACGCAGGCGCCAGCTGGACGCTCATCCCCGGCGGGCCCTCCAACATGGTGACACCCCACGCTAGCCTGGGCACCGACGGAAATCTTTGGATCGTTTACGACAGTGGTGGCTATGGCCCGAACAGCATCTCGACCGGCCAAATCTGGAAGCTCAACACGGGCACTCTGGCTTGGTCCAACGTGACCCCTTCCAATGGGCCGCCCAGCGGAAGCGGCGGTTATGCCGGTATCTGCGTTGACCACGAGAACGCCAGCCATGTTTTGGTTACGACCATCGATTGGTGGGGCGGGCCTGATAGGCTCCTTTCGACCACCAACGGCGGCGGTTCCTGGTCGGTCATCGCCTTGGCTGGCTCCAGTTCCTCGGTCTTCAATGTCAACAGCGCCATCTACCAGGAGGGTTGCAGCGGCGGCTCGGGTGGGGCGGGTTGGGCGGGGTGCGTGGCCATAGATCCATTCAATTCCAACAACGCCGTTTACCCATCCGGCGGGGCGGGTGGGGGTGGCGGGGTTTGGAGCAGCACCAATATCCAGGCGAGCCCCGTTTCCTGGACCTACAGCGACAACAACCTTGAGGAAACGGTGGCGATTTACATGAACCCCGCCACTGCGGGCGGCATTCTCTTTTCTTGCTTGGGCGACGTGGGCGGCATGCGCCACACGAGCGTGACCCAATCTCCCGCCTCAGGCATGTACTGCAACCCCCAATATTCAAATACCAACATGCTGGACTTCGCCGAATCCAAGCCCAATACGGTGGTCCGGGTGGGGAACAGCACCAACCCCTCAGCCGTGAATAGCGACGTGGCCTATTCCACCAACAACGGGCAAACCTGGACGCCCTGGGGAAGCGCGCCCCCGGGCTACACTTCCACAGGCCAGATGGGATCGGTGGCGGTAGCGGCGGACGGTTCCCGGGTGGTGGTGTCGCCCTATAGCGACTATGGATCTCCGGCCTACGCTTCTTCCCTTGGTGGGAGTTGGACGACCTGCTCCGGCCTTCCCAGCGGCGCAATGGTGGCCTCGGACCGTTCGAACGCCTCAACTTTCTACGCCACCTATCCAAGCGAGTGGGTTTACGGCAATTCCGTGACAATCTACGAGAGCACTAACAGCGGGGCCAGCTTCAGCCAGGTGAATACGATCCCCGTGAATTGGAGCGATGCCAACGGCAATGGACAATGGGTCATGCCCCGGCCCGTTTTTGGGGAGCCCGGAGAATTCTGGGTTTCCACTTACGGCAACCTCTACCGATTCACCAACGGGGGTTCCAGCGTGACGGCCCTCGCCAACGTGTTTGAACCTATGGGGCCGGTAGGGTTCGGCAAGGCCGCCTCCGGGCAGACCCACCCGGCGGTCTTCCTGATCGGGACCGTCAACGGTACCTACGGGTTTTACCGAAGCGACGACGGGGCAGGAGTCACCTGGACCCAGATCATGAATCCCAACCAACAGTACGGTAAGCCGGGATGGGCGGAGGGGGACGAGACCATCTACGGGCGCTGTTATATCGGTGCCGGGGGCCGAGGGACCGTCTACGGGGATATCACCGCCGACACACCTACCAATACGCCTAACTCCACGCCCACTAAAACAGTCACTTCGACCTCCACCGGAACGCCAATGGCTACCCATACTAACAGCCCAACGAGCACCCCGACTTCCACCCCAACGAATAGTCCGACCCAAACTCGGACAAATAGCCCCACGAATACGGTAACAATTACCCCCACTAAAACGGCAACTCTTACGGCAACCAATACCGTTGCCAATACCTCCACCCCAACCAATTCGGTGACGACTACCCAGACATCCACCCCATCCAACAGTGCGACTAGTACAGCCACGGCTACTAGGACGAATTCGGCAACGAACACCGCCACTTCCAGCCCCACCAGCACCGCAACAGCCACCCGGACCAATAGCCCCACTTACACGGCTACTTCCAGTGTCACCCCTACAGCTTCCGCAACCCCTAGCCCGACAACCTCAAACAGCCCCACTAAAACAACGACATCTACCCCTACCAATACTTTAGCCAATACAGCCACTCCCACCGCCACGATGACGCCTACGGATACATTTGGGAACACGGCTACGAATAGTCCTACTTTGACTAGTCCGAACACCCCGACAAAAACGACGACGTCTACTCCCACGAATACCTTGGCAAACACGGCCAGCCCAACAGCTACTACGACGCCTACGAGTACCCTAGTCAACAGCGCCACCGACACCCCTTCCGCTACCGCTTCAAACACGGCAACAATAACGACCACTTCTACTCCCACACACACCTTGGCCAACACAGCCACTCAAACCGCCACGGCGACGCCTACAGACACCTTTGCGAACACGGCTACGAATACCCCCACTTCGACCACCTCAAACACCCCGACCCAAACAGCGACATCAACGCCTACCAACACATTAGCCAACACAACCACTCCAACCGCCACGGCCACCTCTACCAATACTTTGGCTAATAGTGCCACCGATACCCCGACGGCTACCGCTTCAAACACACCTACCCATTCGATGACCGCTACTGCCTCAAGTACGGCAACTAAAACGACTACTTTCACCGCTACGAACACCTTCGCCAATACCGCTACAGCGACACCGACAAATACCTTGACCAATACGGTTACGAATACGACCACTTCGACCACATCAAACACACCGACCAAAACGACAACTTCAACGCCTACCAAGACTTTGTCCAACACCGCAACCCAAACCGATACAGTGACAACAACCAATAGCCCAACCCCTACTGAAACATATACCAACACTTTCACGGTTACGGCGGTTCCTTCCACATTGACCAGTACGCCAACACCCACGCCCGTAAGCACCAAGGGCTTAGTGATCTACCCAAACCCTGTCATGGGACCGAGCATGAACGTGCTACCGCCGGCCTACATTGGCAGCCAGAACGTCCAGGTTGAAATTTTTACCCTCAGTTTCCGCAAGGTCCTGGATGAGACCTTCCCCAATGTTCCTTCCGCAACGCCCATCAACCTGCCCTTGACCGATTCCTTCGGTCACCCGCTGGCCAACGGGCTTTACTATTTGGTGGTTACGGTGGATAGGAAACATTCCATCGGGAAATTCTTGGTTTTGAAATAATGGAGGTAGGTAAAAAATGAAAATCCAAAGCAGGCTTCAACTATTTTTATTCCCGTTTATTCTTGGCGCTGGTACCAACCTTTGGGCCCAAACCTGCACGGTGAACGCCACCGTTACGAACCAATACATCCATTGCATTGGAGCGTCCAGTGCCTGGAGCGCCGTGGGAAACATGGGACAGGCGTTATTCGCCAATGACAACGTGAACGGCCATATCGGCCTGACCTCCCTTAGGACCCGTATCGACCCTACGGCCGTCGGCGGAAACACCGGTGCCTGGAACAGCGAGTTGAACAACATTACCGCGGCCAACGCGGTCAACCCCAACGTGCTTTTTTGGAGCACCGAGTGGTCACCCCCCGCCGAGTACAAAACCAACAACAGCGTCGATGGAGAGGTAGTGAACGCGGGGGTCACCAATGTTGGCGCCTTCACGGGCTCCGACACCGGCTCCGCCCCCAACAGCGCCGATACGGGCTATGCCCAATACCTGACCCAATATCTCCAATACTGCAAAAGCTACACCGGCGTGAGCCTCTATTCCGTCTCGGCCCAGAACGAACCTAGTTTTGAGGTCACCTATGAAGGCGCCAATTGGACCACGGGCCAGTTTGATGTTTTCATCCCTTGCCTGGCGGCATCCATTACCAGCGCGGGGCTTTCCACCAAGATCATGATGCCGGAGCCGCCGAATGAATGGGGCATGAACCTGGGCACCGCCACCATGTCCGACGCCAACGCGGCCCCCCTGGTTAGCATCATCAACACCCACCTGTATGGCACCTTTTACGACACCCTGGCCCAGATCGCCTCGAGTTACGGCTACACCAAACTGACGAACCAGGAATGGTGGGCGACGGAAATTTCCGGCTGTACCACCGGGCTCATTACGGCCCAGGATTCGGCTGCCATGTGCGTGGCGGGCTGGGCCCACCAGTCCCTGGTCGAGGGCCAGATGAACGCCTTCCATTACTGGTGGTTGGACGACCTGATCAGCGGCACATCCCTCACCGACGCGGCCTTCGCTTTGGGAAATTTCTCCAAGTTCATCCGGCCCGGTTACTACCGTATGGGGGCCACCGAGGGTCCCCAGGCCGGCGTGACGATCTCCGCCTACAAGAACACGAACAATTCCGCGCCCACCACTTTCGTGATCGTGGCCATCAACTACAACGCAAAATCCGTGAACCAGACCTTCAACCTGACCGGCCTCACCTCTGCCTCGGTCACGCCCTGGTTGACTGACTTGGGCAACGGACTGGTCCAACAGGCCGCAGTGCCCGTATCCGGAAACAGTTTCACCTATTCCATGCCAGTTTCCAGCATCCTAACCTTCGTAGGAGTCAACAACGCCGGTCCCACACCTACCTTTTCGACCACCCCCACGCCTACACCCACTTCCACCACCACGAAAACCCCGACTCGGACGCCGACTATGAGCCCGACCTCGACCCTAACTCTTACCGCCTCTTATACCCCTACTGCGACCCCGACGCAGTCCCATACCCCCTCGGCCACGCCCACCGTTACATTGACGGCTTCGCCGTCAAATACTCCCTCGGGCACACCGACCCGCACCCCTACCAGTTCGATGACGGCTACGCCTTCCCTCACCCCCAGTAAAACGGCCACCGCTACAACAACGTTCTCCGCTACTAGTACGCTTTCCTTCACCACGACTGCGACGGATACCGAAACCCCGGTTAATACGCCGACGGCAACGCCTACCCATACTTTAGCCAACACCGCCACCCAAACCGCCACGGCGACAACGACCAATACTTTGCCCAATACAGTTACGAATACTCCCACTTCGTCCGCTTCCAACACACAGACCCAAACAACGACATCAACACCTACCAATACATTGGCCAACACAGCCACTTCAACCGCCACCGCTACGCCTACTACTACTTTGACTAATACGGCCACCGACACACCCACCGTAACCAACTCAAACACACCTACCTATTCGACGACCGCTACCGCATCGAGTACGGCGACTAAAACGACTACATCCACCCCCTCGAACACCTTGACCAAGACCGTAACCGAAACTGCCACGGCGACATCGACCAATACCTTGGCCAATACGGTTACGAATACGCTAACTTCGACCACCTCAAACACACCGACCAAAACAACGACATCAACGCCTACCAATACTTTAACCAACACCGTCACTCAAACCGCTACGGTGACGCCGACCAATAGCGCGACTCAAACCGCCACTTATACAGCCACTTTAACGGTTACGGCGGTTCCCCCCACTTTAACCAACACCGCAACACCCACGCCCGTAGTCAACAAGGGCCTGGTAATCTACCCCAACCCCGTCACAGGGACGACGGTGAACGTTCTTCCGCCTGAATACACGGGAACGGCGAATGTGAGGGTGGAAATCTTCACCCTGGCCTTCCGGAAGGTGCAGGAGGAGACTTTCGTGAACGTGCCGTCGGGGGTGGCGGTGACAGTGCAATTGACCGATAAATGGGGAAGACCCCTAGCCAACGGACTCTACTACTTGGTAGTGAAGACAAACGGCGGCCAGTCCATTGGAAAATTGCTGATTATCAAGTAATACCGGTGGGATGGCATTACCGCTTCAAGAGACCCAATAAAGTATCGGCCTAGTGCGGATTTCAATCGCCGATGCTAAATCCTACGCCGAGTCACAGGCCTGTTCTGCGCCTACTTTTTCCAATAAAGTGGCTAAATCCTTGTCGTTTTTTTACTCCATTGGGAATAAATCCGCCGCACCAAACACTTATCTTAGAGGAATCATCCGCTTTCAAGTGGAACCGGTCCCGTCGGGGTTTTGGTTAGATATGTTGAGAGAAAGTATCTAGAATTTTTTTTCGAGGCTGCCCTTTTCTTAAATCGTTTTGGGCGGGCCGGATTCAGGTGACCTTGGATCTGGATGATTTATTTTCAGTTCGTGGCCCTTGGGAATTAGGTAAGGGCGTTTAAAAAGCGAACTTTTTAAACGTGAATTTAAAGGAGATGGAATTGAAATTTCTAAAAGCGGCTCTGACAAGCTTAATCATTCTGTTTTTGGGGGCAAGTTTTTCCGCCCTTTCCGCCCAAACCATTCCCACCACGTTTTCATGGACATCGACCGGCCCCCTCATCAGCGCCAAGAACGACTCCACCCATAACATGATCGCGGTTAAGGACCCCTCCACCGTTTACTACAACGGCCAATACATTGTTTATGCCTCTTCCGTCAATTCCGCGGGAAACTATGGAATGGAATACCTGCATTTCACCGACTGGAGCACGGCTGGCGCTGCGACGCCGTATTTCATGGATAGCAACCCTAATATCGGGAGTGGTTATCACACGGCGCCCCAAGTGTTCTATTTCGCCCCGCAGAACAAGTGGTACCTGATTTTCCAGAGCGGCCAGCCGCAGTACTCCACCAATAGCGACCCCACCCAGCCCCAGAACTGGACCGCTCCGAAGAATTTCTTCGCGTCTCAGCCCTCCAGTGTGAGTAATTGGATCGATTTCTGGATCATCAGCGATTCCTCTAATGTCTATCTGTTTTTCGCCGGTGATAACGGAAATTTCTATCGCAGCTCGACCTCCCTCGCGAACTTTCCCAATGGTTTCAACACTCCCGTCATCGTCTACACGGATTCCGAGTTCAATCTATTCGAGGCAGACAATGTCTATACCGTCGAGCAAACCGGTACCTATCTGGCCGACATTGAGTGCATCGGCAGTGATGGACACCGATTCTTCCGCGCCTTGAGTGCCACGACCCTCGGCGGAACCTGGACCTCGCTCGGCAATACGGCAAACCTCAATACTCCTTTTTTAGGGGCTCACAACGTCACCTTCCAATCCGGCGTCTCTAACTGGACCAGCGACTTCAGCAGCGGCGGGGCGGTGATCGACGGCTATGACTCAACCGATTCCATCAACCTCAACAATCTGTCCTTTCTCTACCAGGGCGACGTTTCCAATAGTGATTCCTACAATCTGATTCCCTGGCAACTCGCCTTGGTGACCTCCAAGGCCAATACAACCACTAGCCCGACTGTCACCCCGACCCATACCAACACTCCAGTTCCACCAACGCCAACTCATACCAATACACCGGTGCCTCCGACCAGCACGCCCACCCGCACCGCCACGTCTACTCCAACGAACAGCTTCACGATGACCCACACCAATACCCCCGTGCCGCCGACGGCTACGGCGACTTTGACACCGACTTCCACGGCCACCTCGACCAAAACCAATACGCCGGTACCGCCGACCGCTACTGTCACCTCGTCAGCTACGAGTACGGCGACTTCGACAAAGACCAATACGCCAATTCCGCCGACTGCGACGGATACGGCCACCGCGACAAAGACCAATAGTCCTGTGCCTCCTACCGCCACTTTCACGGCGACTTCCACCAATAGTCCTGTGCCGCTCACGGCTACCAACACGAACAGCCCGGTACCGCCCAGTTCCACCAATACGCCGGTTCCTCCGACGGCGACGAGTACCAATAGTCCAGTACCGCCCACGGCTACGAATACGCCCTTTCCGCCGACAGCCACCAATACTTCGGTGCCTCCGACGTCCACGAGCACAATGGTGCCGCCGACGAACACATTTACTTCGATACCGCCCACGGTGACGAATACCCTTGTGCCTCCGACAGCAACAAACACGCCCGTGCCGCCGACTTCCACCGCTACTTTGACGGCAACGGGGACGCCAACGAATAGTCAGGTGCCTCCGACGGCAACCCTTACGCAAACGCCTTTGCCGCCGACAGCTACGAGGACCTTTACGCCGATACCACCTACGGCCACCTTTACCCTGACGCCGGTACCTCCGACGGCAACTTTCACCCATACGCCCGTTCCGCCGACGGCAACATTCACTCTTACACCGCTTCCACCAACCGACACTCCCACGGTGGTCATCGCCAGTTCCAGCTTCACGGTGAAGTTGTTGAGCGGCGTGACCAACGGCACAACCAATAGCCCTCATCCCTTCATCCAAGTGGTGAACACGGGAACTGGGCCCTTGAGCCTGAATAATGTGGAAGTGCGCTATTGGTTCAACTGCGATTGCACGACCCAATCCCTGCAGGTCTGGGTGGACTGGGCGGGATTGTTACCCGCCGGGACATCAGTCACGGGGGATGTCGTGACCTCGGTGGTTCCCACCAGCTTGGGAGGCCAGACCGATTACATCAGCTACAAGTTCACCGGGAACCTGGTACTGCAACCGGGCCAGATGATCGAGATCCAAAGCCGGTTCAACAAGAGCGACTGGAGCAACATGAACCAGGGGAACGACTGGAGCTTCGCGCCGTATACCAGCTACACCAACGCCACGCAGGTGACGGGATATCTGGGTGGGGCACTGGTTTGGGGTGAACAGCCGGTGGCGGCCCCGGCGGCGCTGTCGGTTTCCAGCGCCTTGGTATTCCCGAACCCCTCAACGGGGAACGGTACGACCCTTTCCTTCAACTTTTCCGGAAGGCGCGGTGGGCCGAACGGATCCTTGTTGTCGGATGCCAGCCCGCTGTTGCTGGATCCCAACGCCAAGATCACCTTGGGCATCTATAGTTTGGCCTGGAGGCTTATCTGGACACAGACCTTGACGGGCGGGGCCTATGGGACGACCGGACCTCATGATGTTTATTGGAACGAGAAGGACCTAGGGGGAGCGAAATTGGCTAACGGGGTTTATTTCCTGCGGGTCACCGTCGAGTCGAATGGTCAGACTACTTCCTCCATCGCCAAGATTCTCATCCTCGGATAAATATAGTTAAGTAAACTATTTTATTTACCAAAAAGCCGTTTAGCACATCGCTAAACGGCTTTTTGCTTATAAAGGGACGGGCTTAGAACCATTGAAAATCACTAAAATTCAAGCCGTTCCCCAACGGACGGTTTTTCCCCCAGGGGGAAATAGACAAGTTCACCTCAAACATTAACCCTTTTTTCCGAAAGGGGATTAACCTAAAGCTATGGCCGCACGAACCCCAAACCTCCCTAGACCCCTTGATAAAATTTTGGAATATAAAAGTTTTCTCACGATCCTCAGGTATTACGTCGACCTCAATTGTTTTGTCATTCCTTCAGACCCCGGATTCTTCGAATGGCTGGCCATACACTACCATCAAAGGGCGGACTCCCTGTTTGATTTCGAGAAGAAATATAATTTCAAATTCAACTGGGACAAACTCCGCGACCCTGATTATGAAAGGGGAAAGGGAAAAGGCCAGCCGCTCCTGCTGGAGACGCTGGGCTTTTATGACATCTTTATGCCGATTCGCCGTAGGGGAAAAAGGTTGGGAACCATTTTATCGGGCGCTTTCGCCGACCGGGAAGTGACCTACTCCCTGTTGCGGGAAAGTTGGGGCCGATTAACCGGCCAAAGCGCTTCGCCTGAAAACGGGGAATTCCGGCAATTCGTACGCGTGATGCTGGAGGCGCCCGTCTTGGAAGGTCCCACCCTTCTGGCTTACCGCGAGGCCTTGGAGTTGTACGCTGGTGTTTTGGTCGATCAAAACAAGCCCGAAGCCTTTCGGCGGTGGGAGGAATTATTGACGCGGGTATTCTCAAAACAGGTTCCCCACAGCTATTTCATGGACTGGGCCCTAGGTCTTCCCACGCGGCAGACCGCGCCCATCTGGGACCGGGGTATCCAGGAAATGCCCTGGGTCCGATCCGAAATAGGCCTCAGCCGGGTTCCCACCACCGTGATCACGGCCATTCCCTTGGATGTCGGTGGAAGACGGCATGACGCCGTTGAGGACATGCTGCGAATTTACCGTTTCCAGCGCCGGAGTTTTCATTTCGCCCAGACCCTGCCCCAAACCGTAGGGGGGAAGCTGGAGAACTACGGGGCTGTTTTCGTCACGTCGGCCGATCCCTCCCTAAGCCGGCCCCAACGCCGCAGGAAAATCCTGGAAGCCGCGGAACAAATACATCATTTTGCGACGAAGGAATTGGGGGGGCCGGCTTTGGTGGGAATCGGTGTGACGGTTGCGCCAGGGGAATCCTTGAATGAATCCTACCGGCAAGCGTTGCTTGGTCTTCACTTGGGCCGGGGGGCCGGTAAAGAAGTGGTTTTCTTCGGCTCGGTGCACGCCGAAAAATCCGTAGGGATACTGGAAATCATGCGTTTGTCGGAGAAGTTAAAACGCCTGGTCGAGACGGCTTCTTCCGCAGACCTGGGGAGCGCCCTGGACGGGTTCTTGAACCAAGTTCTTACCCTTTCCATGCATAACCCCGAGGAAATCCGATGGCATTTGCAGTACGGATTGATCCAGATGAAAGACGCGGTTGAGAAAAGGCTCTTCGCGGGGAAAGAGGAGGCGTCCAAGTTGCATGAAAACCTGGTTCTCTCACTGGAAAAAGCTGGTACCACGCAAGAAATTATCTTGGCCTTTAAAGACGCCCTGGAAAAACTACTATTCCTTGCGCAAGGCGGTGTCGCCCTGAAGACCGCTTTCTCCATGGAAAGGGTTCGGGATTATTTGGACCAACATTTCCGGGAACCCCTACGAGCTGAAAAAATCGCGAAGCTTGCGGACGTATCGGTTGCCACTCTCAGTCGGCATTTCAAAAAATCCGCGGGAGTTGGTCTTGAAATCTATCTTCAGAACTTAAGAATTGAAGAAGCGAAGCGCCTATTGAAAACCGGTAGCCTGCCGGTTTTCCAGGTCGCCCAATCGTGCGGGTTCAAATCCGCTTCGCACTTTGCCCGTTTTTTTCGACGAAAAACGGGAAGTTCCCCCGAAGAATTCCGTAAAAAATCCCATTGAGTTGAACGGGAAAGTTTCTTGTTCAGGTGTTTGAGGTTAAGTGAAATAAAAGTCAATACGTATGATGAAGACGGGGCATTGATTTGCTTCCCGCTATTGTGACCCGACTCACCCGCCTGTATCTTTCATCCATAGAAGAACGTTATAAGTTTGATGTTTAGAAGGGATCGGCTGACACCGAATGAATTTGAGTTCTATTCCCATTCGGCCCGCCGCAATTAAACTTGGGAGTGGCAACTATGGCTTTGAATAAAATGAAGGCTTTGACTTTAGCGCTTTGGGTTTTTTGTTTTGCCCCTGCCATTTGGGCGCAAAACGTTACGGTCACTTCCGGCACGACCTATCAAACCATATCGGGTTTTGGCGCCTCCAGCCAATGGGACAACTCCTTCTCCTCCTCGCTCGCGGACACTTTCTGGTCGGACGATTCGAGCCAGCCTCCCTCCAGCCAGGTGAACGGTCATGCCGGCCTTTCCATCCTCCGCCTCGGCATTGACGACTCCGGCAACGGCAACTGGGGTTCCCAATGCGCCTTCGCGACTCAGGCGCTGGGCATCAATAAAAATGTCAGGGTCTTCGGCAGCCCGTGGAGCCCGCCGGCCAAGTGGAAGAACAACAACAGCGTCGACGGCAACAACACCGGCAGCGACAACTTCAACCCCGGTTCCAACAGCAACCAACTCAACAGCGGGAATTACGGCAATTACGCCTCCTACCTCACCAGCTTCGCCACGGCCTGCAAGAACACCTACGGCTTTACCCCCTACGCGATTTCGGTCCAGAATGAGCCTGACTACGACCCCAGCTATGATGCCTGCCTTTGGTCGCCGTCGGCCATCGACACCTTTGTTGGCTCTTATCTTGGCCCGGACCTCAATGCCGCCGGCTTCAACAACATTGTCATGATCCCCGAATCCTTCGCGGACAACCTGACCGGGGCCAACACGGCCATGGGAGATTCGAACGCGGCGAAATACGTGAAGGTTATCGGGATGCACCTCTACGGCGGCGGCCCCAATACCATCCCTTCCAGCTACTCCACCACGGCCGGCCACGCGGTCGAATCTTGGTGCACCGAAGTCTCGGAAAAAACCAGCGACAACAACATCGACAGCGGCGTTTTCTACGCTGGCGAACTTCACAGCTGCATTGTGGACCACAACTACAACGCCTACTGCTACTGGTGGCTCGTCCCAACCGGAACCGACGACGAGGGCCTATGCGATAATTCAGGCAACCCCACCAAGCGCCTCTACACGATTGGCAATTACAGCAAGTTCATCCGCCCGGGTTACGTGCGCATCGGCGCCACCGAGGTGCCTTCGTCGGGAGTTTCGGTCTCAGCTTACTACAGCGCTACCGATGGCAAGGTTGTGATCGTGGCCATTAACGGCAATACCGGCTCCAGCGCGAACGTGAATTTCAACTACAGCGACCTGAACGTTTCCACAGTTTATCCCTGGGTCACGTCCTCATCCCTGAATCTGGTGCAGCAGACGGCGGTGGCCGTCAGCGGGGGAAAATTTTCCTATACCCTGCCGGCGCAAAGTGTGGTTAGTTTCGTCGCCTCGGCGGGCGGCGGTACGCCGGTACCGACATTCACGCCGACGCCTGCTCCGCCCACCCCCACGCCTATTGTGGCCTCTACCTGGCGGGTGAACGCGGGTGGACCGGCTTACACCGATACACTGGGCAATGTCTGGGCAGCGGATGAGAACTTCAATGGCGGTACCACGGTCGCTAGCGGCGGGACCATCACCGGGACTTCCGATTCGACCCTTTATGACACTCAGCGCTATGGCACCTTCAGCTATAGCTTCAATGTCCCGGCCGGGAGTTACCAGGTTACCCTCAAGCTGGCGGAGACCTACTCGGGCGATTTCTCGTCTGGGACCAGGGTTTTCAACATCGCCATCAACGGGACCACGGTGGCCTCGAACCTGGATATCTTCGCCCAGGTGGGTTCCAACACCGCCGATGACAAGGTGTTCAACAACATCAGCCCCAGCGGGGGAGTGATCACCATCACCTTTACGGGTGGGACCAGCACCGACGTCAACGCGGTAGTGGAAGCTCTGCAGGTCATCCCTCAGCCGGCCACGCCCACAGCGACCAGAACCGCCACATCAACGGCGACGAGTACTTCAACCTCGACTGCGACAAGCACGCCGACGCGCACGAATACGCCCGTGCCGCCGACCGCGACATTTACCGTGACGTCAACCACCACCGCTACGCCATCTTCTTCGCCTACTTCGACTTGGACGAGTACGGATACGCCCGTGCCGCCGACGGCGACGAAGACCAATACGCCGGTACCACCGACGCCTACCAACACGTCTGTGCCGCCCACTTTCACCGATACGCCGGCACCTCCAACGGCAACGGGAACCAATAGTCCGGTCCCGCCGACATTCACCAATACGCCTTTGCCTCCCACGGCGACTATTACCAACAGTCCGGTACCACCTACGACGACCTTCACCCAAACGCCTTTGCCGCCGACCGCCACATGGACCAATAGTCCTGTTCCACCAACGGCTACGAATACGGCGGTACCACCGACAGCGACCAATAGTCCTGTGCCGCCGACGGCCACCTTGACCCATACCCCGGTGCCGCCTACTAGTACCTTTACGGCTGTCCCTCCCACGGCCACCTTTACCCTGACGCCGGTACCTCCGACGGCAACTTTCACCCATACGCCCGTTCCGCCGACGGCAACATTCACTCTTACACCGCTTCCACCAACCGACACTCCCACGGCGGTTATCGCCAGTTCCAGCTTCACGGTGAAGTTGTTGAGCGGCGTGACCAACGGCACAACCAATAGCCCTCATCCCTTCATCCAAGTGGTGAACACGGGAACTGGGCCCTTGAGCCTGAATAATGTGGAAGTGCGCTATTGGTTCAACTGCGATTGCACGACCCAATCCCTGCAGGTCTGGGTGGACTGGGCGGGATTGTTACCCGCCGGGACATCGGTTACGGGGGATGTCGTGACCTCGGTGGTTCCCACCAGCTTGGGAGGCCAGACCGATTACATCAGCTACAAGTTCACCGGGAACCTGGTACTGCAACCGGGCCAGATGATCGAGATCCAAAGCCGGTTCAACAAGAGCGACTGGAGCAACATGACCCAGTCCAACGACTGGAGCTTTGCTCCTAACACGAGTTACACCAACGCGCCGCAGGTAACGGGATACCTGGGTGGGGCACTGGTTTGGGGCGAACAGCCGGTGGGAGCTCCGGCAGCGCTGTCGGTCTCCAGCGTCTTGGTTTTCCCGAATCCCTCGACGGGGAACGGTACGACCCTTTCCTTCAACTTTTCCGGAAGGCGCGGTGGACCCAACGGATCCTTGTTGTCGGATGCCAGCCCGCTGTTGCTGGATCCCAACGCCAAGATCACCTTGGGCATCTATAGTTTGGCCTGGAGGCTCATTTGGACTCAGACTTTGACGGGCGGGGCCTATGGGACGACAGGGAACCATGATCTTTACTGGAACGAGAGGGACTTCAATGGCGCGGGATTGGCCAATGGGGTCTATATCCTCAAAGTGACCGTGGAGTCCAAAGGACAGACCAGCTCGGCACTATCGAGGATTTTGATTTTGAAGTAGAAGAAAGGTAAAGGCTGGCGTGCCGTGGCAGGGAAGGGAAAACAACGGGCGTTGTTTGGGCACTCTTTCAGCCGCGGCTAACCCCAGACTTTTATCGAGGAAGATTTTCACCAAGAGGCCTGTGCTTTTCCAAGCTGAATTCCTGCCAAGACCTGCATAAGGCAAGTTTTTAGATAATGTCTCCAAGCAAACAATTCATTGCTTTGTGTTCCGCATCTGGTTTCACGATAAGTTGGAGAAAAGCTGAACTCGAAACGTTTTTTTATCGAAGGTTATGTTAATAAAAATTTATAACTCTTCCACCGTCAGATTTAATCTTCCCAAATCACGATTTTAAAAATCATCCGAAAATTCATTTATGGCAACATTTTTTTGTTAAACTCTTTACGCAAAAGAACCGACAAATTATTAGTGATAAGCAATTACAAAGGTCTGGGGATTATTTTAAAAATATTTTATTTTTTGACCCAAAAAATTTTTTGACAGCGAGGAGTCATCCATGGGAACTGCCGTTCCACTGGAAAAAATAAGCTTTGACCGGCCCAAGGATCTGCCCGGCGTTGAAATTGTTCGTGCTGACCATACGACCCAATGCCTTCGACTTTTTAATCAAAATTACATGGTGAACACGAATTTGTTTGTTGGCAATCCCCGTAAATATGGCAAGGGTCTCTATCGGGGGAAGATGCTTACGGGACAGGACGGTGACACCCTTTTTGCGGAACCGGGAGAAATTTACAATGTGAAATATATTTCGGATCCCGTATGCTTTCGGGCCCTATTCATATCACCCGAAACCTTCGAAAAAACCGCGCGGGAAATGGGATCTCCCGGCCCGAGAGTCCATTTTAAAATGGCGATTACGGATCATCATGGCCTCTTCATGGTTTTTAAAAACCTTCACCTAAGCCTTGAAAAGCCGCACTCCGCATTGGAGCGGCAGAGCCGGTGGACCCATTGTTTGCACCTTTTGTTGGAAGTTGGCGCTGAAAAAGCCCCGCCCCCCAGTCCGAAAGGATTGCCCCGGAAAGCCATTTCGCGCGCGGTTGAATTTCTTCATGCCAATAGCACCGAGGATATCTCCTTAAAAGATATCGCCGCCGGCGGCTCGATTAAGCCCTTTCCACTTCTTGCGGGAATTCACGCGAGAAATGGGCGTGCCCCCCCATGTCTATCAAGTCCTATTGCGTCTCAAAAAGGCGCAGCAATTGCTCAGGTTGGGGATCAGTCCCTCACGAGCCGCGACGGACGAAGTCGCCAAGGTGTCCGTCTTCCTGGCCTCCAGCGCCGCGGATTACATGACCGGAACCACCCTGGTAGTGGACGGGGGGCGGCTCCTTACTTAAATCACGGTTTGAATTCCATGTTACTTATAGCAATTTCGTCCAATAAACCGGGAATCCGATTCATTAAACTTTCCGACAATCAACTTTACTTCACTGATATGCGGTCCTTGAAAGGATTCGCGTTTGGCCGGTTTGAAATTGAAAAATTTTCTTAAATAAAGACCGAGGTTGAATTTGGTGGTTCCGATGGATGAAAAGCGCCAGCAAGAGCGGCTTGATTTCCAAAAATGGGTTCAAATATTTCCGGTTCTTCCCTCGGGTCCGGGTTCCACTTGGGAGATTCAAGACAGTTCCATCGGCGCTTGGGCCAACAATATCAGCGAAGGGGGATTGCAGGTCGAGACCTGCCACCCCTTCAACCCGAATTTTCCCCTCAAATTAAATATCGAGTTCGAAAAAGGCCGTTTCGTGGAAACTTACGGAAAAATGATCTGGTCGCACGGCAACCATTGCGGAATTCGTTTTATGTGGATGGACGAGCGCCTGCGAAAATGCATCCAGTCGGTCCAAAAAATGAAAAATAATTCAAACTAATTAAAACTCCAACTCCACCTTTTCGGCCGGCTTTTCACCGCCCCTTTGACTGGCTAACAGGCCCGGGGAGGGAAAGAGGGAATCGGTAGTCACCTTTCAGTCGGAAAATAGTCAGATTTGATGCTTTTTTCGCTTTGAAAATCCGGGTCATTTTTTTTCCATTGTGGCCATTCCTTTTGTTTTATCGATCAAGTTATTTTTGGCATTTGATATGCTTTTCTATTAGACCTTATCTATTTGGCTGTTTTTTTATGGAGGGCTTCACTTATGGGAAAAGAATTGAAGGTTTTTGGCATTTGGATCGCCGGGTTATCGGCTTGCTTGATGGTGATGGGCGGTTGTGAAAAGACTTTTAAAACACCGACGGCGCCGGACCTTCCGGGAAGCCCCGCCGATATCTGGACCACTTCCGCAACTCCCCAAACTCCCAGTACCACCCCTACGATTATCGCCAGCCCCATCGCGACCAGTTCTTCAACGGGTTCTCCCACGGCGGCTGTCGGGACGCCCACGGTCGGAGCCCCCAGCCCCTCACCTACCCCGACTGTGGCTATCGTTCCACCCTCGGATACGCCATCACCCACTTCGGTCTTCACGAATACCCTGACGCCCACCCCGACAGCCACTCTAGCCGTTCCTTCTAATACTCCTTCGCCCACGAACACCGTCACGACGATTTTAACTCCCACTAAAACGAATACGGAGCTGTCGCCTTCGGTCTCACCCTCACTGGTCATCACCGCGACGGCTTCCTCCACGCCAAGTGGAACGGCCTCCTTCACCCCCAGTTTGACCGCGACTTCCTCACCCACGGCAACGCCCACGGCCACGGCGACCTCCACTTTTACACTGGTGTCGTCGGCGACGCCCACGGCCACATTGGGAACCTCCTCCTGGGTAGAGGCCGTCGCCTCCGCGCCCATGACCGACCGAATGTTCGCCGGGAACGTGGTCTACAACAATAAAATGTGGATTATCGCGGGGGGGAGTACTTGCGCCAAGGCGGGTTTGTGGAAGTCGGACGTTTGGTCCTCGCCGAATGGAACCACCTGGACCCGGGCCACCAATGCCGCCGCCTTCGGTATCCGTTACGCCATGGGCGCGGTTGTGTTCAACAACCAAATGTTCGTCATCGGGGGTTACAACACCTCCTTGGGCTTCGTCAGCGACGTCTGGACATCCACCAATGGCTCCACATGGACCGAGATCCTGGCCGCGGCGCCCTTTACCCCCCGGTTTTTATTCGGCTGTCTGGTCTATAACAACCGCATCTGGGTCATCGGCGGGGACAACAACGACGGGGTGAACCCCCTGGCGGATGTTTGGAGTTCCCCGGACGGCATCAACTGGACCCAGGCGGGGAACCTGCCCACACCCCGGTCGGGCGCTTCCTGCGTGGTCTTTAACGGGGCCATGATGGTCATCGGCGGGGGTAACGCTAGCGGAGCTTTTAACGATGTCCTGACTTCCACCGATGGGGCCACTTGGACCGAAGCCAATCCCAGCGCGGCTTTTCCGCCCCGCTCCTATGCCGCTGCCCAGGTGGTCAATGGAACGGTTTGGTTGATGGGCGGGGCGGTTTCCTCGAACTTCAACGCCATCACCTCGTGCCTGGACGACGCCTGGAGTTCCACCGACGGCGTGAATTGGACCGAAAGAAACGCCACTTTGCCCTTTTGGCCCCGCTTCTCTCAAGAAAGCTTTTCCTTCAACAACGAATTTTGGGTGGTGGAGGGAGCCTGGTTCGCCGTGGGTGACTCGCAGACATGGAACGGCTCGACGGGCGGGAGCATGACCACCACCAACGAGGCCTTTTATCCCGACGACATTTGGCATACTCCCTAATAAGGCCCCCGTTTTTAAATCTTTATTCCTTTAGCAAAACTCAACGGAGCCGTTAGGTTAATCCGAACCCCGGCATGGGTGGTTTTTGGCCTCGTTTGAATATCTTGACGGCATCTATTATGAAAGCAATCCTCCGATGAAACACTTAAAACGATACTTGGTTTTTCTCCTCCTGGCGGCAACATCGGGCGGCTGGGGTTTGGCCCAGGCCGCTTCTTCGAAACCGAATATTTTTGATAACGCCGCCCGCCCGCCCGCATTCCCATCCGATCCGAGAGCCAAACGCGACCGCTTCGTCAGGATGCACACCGAAATGCTGGATGCCATCAAGCCCCGGGATTTCCGTCCCGGTTTCCGTCCCCAAATCCATCTCAACTTGTTCGATGACGCGGATTACACCATGGTCATGGAGCGTCAGGAAAATCGTCCCAAGGGCCGGGCGGTTTTTTCAGGCCACCTCCAGGGTATTCCGGGGAGCATGGCGGTATTGACCCACCAAAAAGGCCTGGTGACGGGGCTTGTCTTCGTTCCGGGGCAGGGAACGTTTAAAATCCTGCCGGCGCCCAACGGCACCCACCGGATCATCGAAGTGGACATGGACAAGGGCACCTGTGGGGACGATCCTTCCCATCCTGACTTAGCTGACCCCAAGGTGGCGGCCGACATTCCCCAGGAGGGGATGCCGAACCTGATTCCCCTCAATTATCCCGCCGGATGCACTTTCGCCCTGAACCCCACCGTGGTGAACCTGGCCGTGGTTTACACGCCAGCGGCCTTGAGTGTCATGGGAAGCACCGAAGTCATTGAATCCCTGATCGACACGGTGGTCTTTTACAACAACATGATCTATTACAACAGCGGCATCAACGCCCAGATGCAGTTGGTTTACACCGGGGAAGTGAATTACACCGAAAGCGGAACCATGTATACCGACTTGCCCAACATGGCGAATGGGAGCATTCCCGCCATCCAAACGATCCAATCCACTTATGGGGCGGTCCTGGTCAACATGCTGGTGGCGGGGACGGACCCGATCATGGGCCTGGGGGATTTGCCGGGTAATTACGCCATGGAACATGTAAGTTTCGCCGAAGCCATGCCCCACGAAATGGGCCATAACATGGGCTGTGGCCACGACACGGCTAACGGCGGGCCGGGAGTCTATCCCTACGCCTCGGGCAACCGATTCAACTCCCTTGGGGTCCAATACCGCACCATCATGGCTTACGCGCCGGGAGTCTATACCCCCTATTTCTCCAGCCCTTCCGCGGACTACCTGGGGGTGGCCACCGGGGTGGCCAATTCTACAGACAACGTCCGCACCATTAATACGATGGCCCCCTATATGGTTACCACCGTGCCGGCGGGAAGTGGTTTGGTCAGCCCTGCCGTCAGCATGAGTAGTCCTTCCGCTGGTTCGGTTTTTACCGGGCCACTCACCCTGGCGCTGACCGCGTCCGCTTCCGATATCACCGGAATCGCCCAGGTCGATTTTTTCGTGGACAGTCAGTACCTGGGTACTTCCACTTCCGCCCCTTATACCCTCAACTGGCCGCTGCCCTCATCGGGCAGCCATTTCCTCACCGCCCACGCTTTCAACGACGAGGGGACAGCCACTTTTTCCTGTCCGGTCAGCATCTATATTAACAACACCCTGCCTTCCCCTTGGGACGGCCAGGATATCGGCTGGCTGATGCAACAGACCATCAGCCCATTGGAATTAAAGTACATGGGCAATTTGGGAAGCGAGACCTATTCGGGTGGGGTCTATACGGTCAATGGCGCGGGTGACGGTTTTGGAGTGGATTTGACCGGCGTTGAGTTGGACTCCTTTCATTTCACCAGCCAGCCTTCCTGTGGTTACACCAGCTTGACGGCCCGGGCGACGGGACTGCAAAACGGGGCTTCTTATGCCGAGGCTGGGCTCATGTTACGGGACAACAACACCAACGATTCGCCCTATTTTTTTGTGGGTTGGCTGAACGACGGCATTCCTGCCATTGCCTACCGGACCACCCAGGGTGGATCCACCAGCGCGAAGGGGGGAACCAACCCCGGAATCCCTGTTTGGTTCCAGGTTCAGCGGTCGGGGAATAGCTTCACGGGCCTGGAATCGACGAATGGCTCCAGTTGGACCACCATTGGCACCGCCACCATTAACATGTCGGCCAATGCCGGTATTGGCTTTGCGGTTTCCAGCGCCAACAACGCCGCCTTGGCATCAGCTACTTTCGACAACGTCTCCTTGACCATTTCCTGCGTGCCTCCCACGCCCACCTTCACCTTAACCCCCACCATCACCCTCACGCCGACGGTGACGCCCACGGTCACCAATACTCCCACCATCACCCTCACTCCCACGGTTACTTTGAGCCCCACCTTTACCACTACTCCTCCCACCCCCACCGCCACTTGCCCGGCTGGTACGGGCCCCAATCTGAATTGGAGCACCATAGCCCCCATGCCGGGAGGCTTATCCTCCTTGGCTATCGGCGGTGTGAATGGAATCATGTACGCCGTGGGAGGCTTTAATAGCGTCTTTCCCGGGGATGATCATTCCAATCTTTTGTACGCTTATAACCCTTCGACGAATACCTGGGCTACCTTGGCATCCATGCCTACGGAGCGGGCGGAATTGGGGGTGGGAGTAGTGAATGGGATTTTATACGCGGTGGGTGGATACAATGGCTACACCGCCTTGAGCACGGTGGAGGCTTATGATCCGTCTACCAATACCTGGTCCACCAAAGCGTCTATGCCCATCGCCCAAGCGCAATTCGCGGTGGGCGTCATTAACGGCATTTTATACGCCGTGGGAGGACAGAATGGCAGTTTTGTGAATTCCGCGGCGGTGCAAGCCTACAATCCAACGACCAATACTTGGTCTTCCGAAGCCTCTCTTCCCACGGCAACTGCAGATTTAGCCGCAGGCGTCATCAACGGCATTTTATATGCCGGCGGTGGATATATCACCACCAGCTCAGGAACAGTGGTTACGAACGCCTTTGAGGCTTACGACCCCTCGCTCAATACTTGGATCGCTAAGGCTCCTTTGCCGATGGACATTGCCGGCCATGGAATGGGGGCGATCAGCGGGATTCTATACGTGGTGGGTGGCGGTGGGGATGTCATCCCCTACTGGAATATGGTGGAGGCTTATGACCCATCCGCCAACAGTTGGAGCTATAAAAATTCCATGCCTACCATTCGATCAGCTTTAGCGGTAGGAGTTGTCAATGGAACGATCTATGCCGTCGGGGGTGAAAATACCACCTCAAACACCTTGACCACGAATGAAGCGGCGACCATCGCCTGTACGGCCTTTACCCCGACCGGCACCCCGACAGCCACCAATACCAACACGCCTTTGGGTAACCCAACAGCGACACCGACCTCAACGCCAACCGTAACACCTACAGGCACTCCCACCGGAACCTCCACTATGACAGGGACATTCACACCCTCATGGACTCCCACACTTTCGCCTACCTTTACCACCACCTCCACTTCGACCCAGCAGCTGGACGCCCCCTTGTCGACCGTCACGCCCCTGCCTACCAACACGCCTACTCTTACGGCCACTAATAGCCCGACCTCAACGGTGACTTCCACCTTCACCCTGACCGCCAGCGTTACATCCACTCCCAGCCCCACGCTCACCGGTACGCCGACCTCCACCGTAAGCATTACCCCCACTTCCACCCAAACCGGAACCCCTACGCCCACCCTGACCGCGACTATCACGCTCACCGCCACCACCACGCCGACCTTTACCTCGTCCTTCACCCCAACCCTTTCGCCCACCGTAACTTCAACCGCGACGGCCACACCCACCGCCACTGCCACCTCCACCGCCAGCATCACTTCGACGCCCACGAATAGCGCGACTCCGGTTGAAACGGGTGTCGTCATCGGGCCACCCTATCCCAACCCGGTCATCGGCTCAGGCCCGGTGTCCATCCAGGTGCAAGCTCCCCCCGGCTCCGAGGTTGCTTGGAGCGTTTTCACGACGGCTTTCCGAAAAGTTTGGGATCCCGATCCCGTTCCTGGGAATAACCCGGTCCTGGTTTGGAACCTGAAGGACAATTGGCAAAACCCCGTGGCCGACGGGCTGTACTATATCAAGGTCGAAATTACGGGTCCGGTCAAGGAAACCAAAGTTTTGAAAGTGCTCTTGATCCGCTGATGTAATTACGGCATAGAGTGCTCAACCACGGATGGATGAGCGATCCTTTTTAAAAACCCGCTGTAGTGTTTAAAACACCTTTATTTTAAATGTCCCTTAAAAATTGTTCGCAAAAAAACTTGAATTACATTACACCTTATGGTGTAATATATACATGGATCAACTGACGGATGTGCTGACGGCTCTTTCTCACCCTACCCGTCGGGCCATCATTGGGCGGCTGGCGAAGGGGCCGGCCCGCTTTTTGGATGTGGCGAAGCCATTTGACACGGCGCTGAATTCGGTGACCAAACACTTGAAGCTGCTGGAAAGGGCAGGGCTGATCGAGCGCAAGAAACGGGGGAGGGAAGTCCTCATTTCTTTCCGGGGCGAACCCCTTCGGGAGGTGGCGATGTTGACGCATGAATACGAGCGGTTCTGGAACAAAAAGCTCGACCAGTTCGAGCGGCATTTCAGGGACAAAAAGAAAAAGGAGAAGAAAAAATGAAGAAATCCAAGAAGACGATTGAGCTGAAATTTGAAAGAATGATTCCGGCCCCTCCGGGCGAAGTGTTCGATGGGTGGTTGGACCCCAAAACCCCGGGCACTCCCTGGCACGAGAACGACAAGCTGCTCTTAAATCCGAAAGTGGATGGGTTCTTTTATTGGCTCACCCAGGGTACCTCCCATTACGGCCGCTTCATTAAGGTCCAGCGGCCGGCCCAGGTCCAGCATACCTGGATGTCCTGGTACACCTCGGGGGCGGAATCCATGGTCACGGTGACCTTCAAGAAAAAAGGAAAAGACACCTTGATGAAGCTCGTGCATTCCGGCCTGCCCAATAATGAATTGTCCAAGGCCCATAAGGACGGCTGGAATTATTTCCTCGATAAATTGGTGCAAACTTTCGTGGGTGGGTCGCCGGAGAGTGTAAAAGAACCCAAGGGGTGGCGTAAGTAGGCCCAGCCTCTTTGTTGTCAGTGTAACCTGATGAGAAAAACGTAAAAGGGGGACAACATGAGACAAGTTAGGCTGATTGCCCCTGGGGGCTTGGAAAATCTTAAATTGGTTGAAGAAGACCAGCCCAAACCAAAGCCGGGTGAAATCCTGGTCCGGATACGGGCAAGCTCCATAAATTTTCACGACGAAATGGTGGTGCGGGGAAAGATCCCTTGTGCCGACGGCCGGATCCCGATGACCGATGGCGCCGGGGAAGTGATCGCGATCGGGGACGATGTCGGGGAGTTCAAGATCGGAGATGCGGTCGTCAGCGTTTTTTTGCCCAATTGGCTGGGGGGTGAACTGTCGCCCGTTACCCGGCGGGACGTTCCGGGAGAGACAATTGACGGTTATGCCAGCGAATACGTATGCAAACCGGCGCAAGCCTTCACGAAAGCCCCCGCGGGTTACAAGCATTTGGAGTCCGCCACGCTCCCCTGCGCGGCAGTCACCGCTTGGAGAGGTTTGGTGGTCAACGGCAAGGTGAAGCCCGGCGACACGGTGTTGATCCTGGGCACAGGCGGAGTATCGCTGTTTGCCCTGCAATTCGCGAAAGCCGCGGGCGCCAAGGTCATCGCGACGTCTTCCTCAGAGGAGAAACTGGAAAAGCTCAAGTTGCTTGGAGCCGATGCCGTCATTCATTACAAAGCCGTTCCGGAATGGGGTCAAAAGGCCAAGGACTTGACCGATGGACGGGGCGTCGACCATGTGATCGAGGTTGGCGGTCCCGGCACCTTGCCGCAATCGATCACGGCATGCAGGTTGGGTGGCCATATCGCCTTGATCGGCGTTTTAACCGGTTTTGTGGGGGAAGTGGCGATCCCGGCGCTTTTCGCGAACCAAATCCGTACCAGCGGGGTCTTTATTGGCAGCAGGGCAGACCAAGAGGACATGATCCGGGCGATAACGGCCAATCACATAAAACCCGTCATCGACCGCAGTTTTCAGTTGCAGGAAATTGGCGCGGCTTTCAAGTATTACGAATCTCAAAAGCACTTTGGAAAGGTTTGTCTGGAAATTTAAGATTTTTCCATTCATCGGATGGAAAGCGATTTGATCGGTTTTTAACGACATGAAAAGCAAAGGAGGAAAAGCGATGACAGACCCGAAGAAGACCTTGGAATTCAAGTTTGAACGGACGATCCCCGCTCGTCCCGGGGAGGTGTTTGACGGGTGGCTGAATCCAAAGGTCCCCGGCAATCCTTGGAATATGGCTGAAAAGCTGCTCTTGAACCCTAAGGTGGACGGGTTCTTTTACTGGCTGTTCCGGGGGAATTCCCATTATGGGCGGTTCACCAAGGTTGAGCGGCCCGGCCGAATTGAACATACTTGGATGTCCCGGTCCACCTTGGGGGAAGAAACGACGGTGACCGTGACTTTTCAGAAAAAGGGGGAAGACACCCTGATGACCTTAGTGCATTCCGGCCTTCCCGATACGGATGGCGGAAGAGGGCATGAGAAAGGCTGGAATTACTTTTTGGATCTATTCCCTGGGCAATTTGGGGTTGCCCCGGCCAAGAAAGAATAAGGAGGAGCCATGAAAGAAGGCAAAGGCAAAAGGGGGGACACCCGCGGATACGCGCCCGTTAACGGCCTGGGGATGTATTACGAAATCGAGGGGACTGGCGACCCGCTGGTTTTTATTCCGCCCGCCTTCGGATTCGCCGGGCGGCAATCCTTTCCCGCGCTGGTTCAAAATCATTCGGTCCTAACGGTCGATCTCCAAGGAAATGGCCGAACGGCGGACATCCCGGAACGCCCCATCTCCATTGAACAATACGCCAAGGATGTGGTTGCTTTGCTAGAATATCTTGGAATCCCCAAGGCCGACTTCCTGGGGGAGAGCTATGGCGGCGATACGGCGGCCGTGATCGCCCTTCACTATCCGGAGCTTGTACGTCGTGTGGTTACCTATTCGGCAACTTTTGCCCCACCCCCGGACACCCTAAACCCCGGGACCACGCGATTTGACCATCCGCCCACCGCTGAGACCAGGGACATCCAATTCCAGAGGGAAAGTTACAAGAAAGTCGCGCCGGACCCGGATTACTGGCCCAAGATTTATGAAAAAGTCGTCGGCATCCAGTGGAAGGGCTTTTCGAAAGAAGAATTGGCTTCCATCCAAGCGCCGTTCCTGATCATCCAGGGAGACCAGGATTTTGTCCGCCTCGAGCATTCCGTCGATACCGCCAAGCTTATCCCGCAAGCGGAGCTCACGGTGATTCCGAGCGCCAGCCACTTCGCCTTATTCTCCGAACCAGAGAGGGTGGTCCCCATCATTAAACACTTCCTGGAAAAGCCCGTGAAGCAAATCCCCCTGGCAACCGCCAACATTGGCTATCACCCCGGTGAAACCAGATAAATTCGGGAGGAGCGTTCATGGAAAAAGTCATTGTGGGAAACGCCACTGCGATCACGTTTCCACGCTCTGGGGTCAATCTGACAGGGCACTTTAACCTAGAATCTCCGCACTCGTAATCCGTTAAAACAAGTTTCCGTTGAAAATTAGTGTAATTTTTCGGTTGTCTATTTTTTGAGAGCGTAAAATGAGTGGATTGTTTTGTCCACGACGGGGACCCAGCGCGCCAAGAAAGCTGTTGCTCATCCAGTCGGCTGAAATGTGCCGACCCAGACAAAATTTGGCAGTCTGGTAGCAGGGAGCCGAATCGGGCAGGGTAACCTGCCAGGTTCAAGCGGCTCGACAAAGGGCGGCAAAGCGCCCGATGCGAAAGGACGGGTCGTAACACGTGTGAACCTAGGTGTAACCTCGTAACGTCGAGATTGAGGAGGGTGACCCTTTTGGGTCTTGGGGAAACCAGTATTCCATGCGGGAGCCAGAAATACGCATGGGACTGCTTCGGGGTAACAGGGGCGACACGTCCAGACGGAGAACAACGGAACTTGGGAGACCCATAGGGAAGCACAAGGTACCTGCCTATAAGTCTAAGCGGCGAAATGGCAGGGAGAGCCTATGGGAGTCAGACAAGCCTACAGTAGCTATGAGGGCTAGGACTAAACCTAGTCAGAGCAAAGGGGCTTGACCTGGGTAGAGCTTGGCCAGGAGAGAGGGACAAGGGATTGGCGATGAGCCTAGTAACCCTACAAAAAGTTCAGGATCTTCAGCACAAGCTAGCTGGGAGGAGTAAGTCAAAGCCGAAAGAACGTTTCTACAGTCTCTACGACAAGGTGTGCCGGAAAGAGGTTCTGTGGGAAGCATGGCAGAAGGTGAAGGGCAATGGAGGTTCCGGAGGAGTGGACGGGGTAACGGTGGAAGGTATAAAGGCCACCGGAGAGAAGGAATACCTGCGGGCACTCTGGACGGAGCTGAAGGAAAAGGAATATAAGCCATTGCCGCTCAGGCGGGTTTGGATACTAAAGGCCAACGGGAAGAAAAGGCCCTTGGGGATACCGACGGTGAAAGACCGGATTGTACAGCAAGCGGTACGATTCGTTATGGAGCCGATCTTCGAGGCGCACTTCTCGGAAGTGTCCTTTGGATTCAGGCCAGGCCGGGACTGCCATCAGGCCATCACCAGAGTGGTGACATACCTAAATTGGGGTATGGTGAACGTGGTTGAGACGGACATTGTGGACTGCTTCGGAAGTATCCCACATGGAAGGCTGTTGAAAGCGGTGGCTCGCAGGATAGCCGACAAAGGTATCCTGAGGGTGATCCGGCAATGGCTGAAATGCGGGGTGATGGAAGAAGGGCAGTTCCAAGAAACGACCACGGGAACGCCTCAAGGAGGGGTGATTTCGCCGCTTCTGGCGAATATTTACCTGGATGCGCTGGATCAACTTTGGAAGAAGCGGAAGATGGATTCCAAAAGCGGATACAACGCCCAAATGGTCAGATACGCCGATGACATGGTAATTCTCACGGATCGGAGCCCCCGGGAGGCGGAAAGGCTGCTGAGGGAAACCTTGGGCAGACTGGATTTGAAGCCTCACCCGGAAAAGACGCGGGTGGTGAACGCAAAGGCAGGGGATTTTAACTTTCTGGGGTTCAATTTCCGACAGCGGAAGAATCCCCGAACAGGGAGAAGCCAATGCCTGTTTCAACCCTCGCAGAAGGCCCAAAAGAATGTGCGGGAGAAAATCAGACTGGCTACAGCAAGCCCGGAGTTAAATGAACTGGGTAAGGTGGTCAGAGAGAAAGTTAATCCCATTCTGAGAGGGTGGGTGAATTACTTTCGGATCGGAAACTCCAGCAAAACTTTTAATAATCTCCGGAACTTTGCAAAGAAGAGAGTCCTGCGATTTATTCGCAGGAGGAAGAAACAAAGCGGGCCAGGTTGGGACAGGATCAGCGAGGATTTCCTTTATGGGAAGCTGGGCCTGTTTAAGGAATACCGGGTGAAATGGTTTTCTCAACCCGCTGTGGCTTAGACGAAGGGCCTCCGGTGAATACCCTTGGAAAGCCGTATGCGGGAAAACCGCACGTACGGTTTGATGAGGAGGCGTTGGAAACGTGCCGGTTATCCGGTGACGCGCCAGTGCTTTACTCTATTCGTGGACAAAGAAAAAAGGATAATGGACCTATATTTTGATGTGCCTAAAATAAATCAAGAGGAGGTCATTCTATCCTTTCCTGATATATTTCCTTGGGGAAGTTCCGAAAGCTCTACGGAATATGATGGAAAAGGTACTGGCCGAAGCGAAGCCGCATTCCTGCGCGATCCTTTCCAATGTCAAGTCACCCTCCTTCAAGAGAGATTCAGCTTTCGATAACCGGGCTTTACGCACATAGCGCCCGAAAGATTGTCCCGAAACTTTCATGAACCATTTCAGGAAAGTCGGAGGCGACAGTTCGGCTCTTCGACTGAGCTTTGAAAGACGCCAAGGTTTGTGCGGCTCCTTGTTGATATCAAAGAGAATGGTGTTCAACCGAGCCGTGACCGAGGCATCCCTGGGCTTATCCTGGTAACGGACTAAGCTGTCAATGGATTCCTTAAAGGCGTTGACGAGGTCCGGCAGGGTGTTGGCCGAATCCAAACGATCCATCAATTCCGTACCCAGGGTCCTTACCGCGGACTGACCTATTCCCGTGCGGCGCTCGAATTGTTCCAAAAGGACATAAAGGGCGGAAAGCATATAGGCTTTTGTTATTTCCGGGCCATAGCCGGTATAAAGAAGCTGGTAGATGAAATTTTCCCTTGAGCGGGCCAGGCGGGCCGGAGATGAATGGGCCATGGATAAGCTAAGTTCCCGGATGAGGTTCTGAATTTTGGGCATGGACATTACCATCGGCGGGGACGAGTGGGTTCCGGAGAAGAGAATGTTTTTTCCCTCCTGTACGGCGGTGTGCATTGAAGCCACAGCCTCATTATAAGAATGGAGTAGGTTAGTCCCTTGGGGCATGAGTGGTCCGACACCGGCAATAATGGGTATTTGAAGTTTCTGTTCGAGGGTTTTACAAAGGGCCTGGATTTTTTCCCTAATCTCGATCCTGGCCTGGGCGGATGGCTGATTGGGCTTGGCGGAAGTCAAGACAGTGGCTGCGTAGTCACCAAGGGGAGAGCAAGCGATTTCTCCCAATTCGCGGGTGGTTAGGTAACATTCATGCTGGAATTTCCGGGCCTGGCTGAGGACCTCCAGCGATCCCACGTTGAGTCCGGGTTTTCGGGGCATGAGGGCCGCCACAATTGTTGGAACGCGGCTGACGCCGACTTCCTCTTTGATCCATTGGGGTATGACATACCCCTTGTCGGGCTTGGCGAAGAATTTCTCCTTCCCCACGGCCCAATCCACCCAATAGGGATGGGGCAGTTGGCGAGAAAATACCTCCACCCTTAACCGGTCCAGTTCCCGTCCGATCCCTGGCGCCTGCCTTTCGTTAATCCAAAGCACTAAAAGTTCCATCAGGCGGATATAGCCTTCCAGCCCTTTCTGGTTCAGGACAGGTGAGTTCAAGGCCACCCGGGTAAAGTGCAGGAAATCCCGGTCCAAATCCGAACCTTCCACCCCGGTCCAGGCCTTCCATTGCAATCGGAGGTTGTCAACGGTCAAGCATTTTTCCAAAACGGGCCCGGAAATCAGGCAACCCCTGTACCGGCCTTTCTCATGGAAAGGAACAAACAGGTCGATGTAATCCCCGAAACGCCCGGCAAAGGGGCGTTTTTCGTTCCGCGCCTTTTTGAAGTTGGACCGCATGTAGCGGTCATGACCGGCCGACTTTCCGAAAAAAATTCCGAAAGTGGAGGGATAGAGATGACCCTCGGGCGTGAAGAGAAACCACCATTCGGTGACCTCGGCGTTCACGAAATAACAGGGCCGCCCGATAAAACGTTGGAATAGGACCTGGAATTTGGAAAAAATTTGAAATTCGTTCAATGGTTCATTCGGCGAATTTTTTTTCCTGGTCATAGAATCTCCACCCGCGCGGCATAAGAGTTTAAAGCGGTTTAGTATAACGTGTTAATGATTTTATTATTATAAAACAAGTATTTAACTGAAATAAAATCTAATTTTTTCCGCTCTGGTATCCTTCATCAATAATCCTAAAACTTCTTTGAGGGATTTTTGATGGATCGAAGTGAACCGGGTTACATGAGTTGTTTCATTTTACTTAAGGGTTGAAACTCATAACGTTTGATAAGGCGAATTTCTTGAAATGAAAATTCGAACATTTTCCCTATTAGTAAAAGCGCTTCCGCTCTGGCTGGTGTTTGCCTGCTCCCAAGCCTTAGCCCAAACCTACACCTGGCAAAACGTCCCCGTCCCGGGAGGCGGGTTCGTCGCGGGGCTCGTCTATAGCCGCGCCGTCTCGGGCCTGATCTACGCGCGCGCCGACATAGGCGGTTTCTACCGATGGGACAGCGCCACCAGCCTGTGGATCCCACTGATCGACATGTACGGGATCAGCCAAGTCACCTACTTCGGGGGGGAGAGCATCGCACCGGATCCGACGAATGCCAACAATGTCTACGCGGCGGCCGGAATGTATGAGGGCAGCGGAAATGGGGTGATCCTTTCCTCTACCAACCAAGGCAACACCTGGACCATCAATTCCATCCCAGTCCCCATGGGTGGCAACGAGGACGGCCGCCAAGCGGGGGAGCGGCTGGTGGTGGACCCGAACTTAAACAGCATCCTCTATTTCGGCTCCCGCGACAACGGACTTTGGAAAAGCACCAACTCGGCGGCGAGCTGGAGCCAGGTAACTTCCTTTCCGACCAACGGGGACGCGGGTTATGGCATTACCTATGAGATTTTCCTTCCGGGCGGAAACCCAGGCGCCGGAGCTGAAACTATTTTTGTGGGCGTGGATTCCATGAACGCCGGGAACAGCAGCCTATACCGTTCCACCAACGCCGGCGGCACTTGGACTGTGGTTCCAGGCGGACCCACTAACATGATTACACCGCATGCGTCCCTAGGAACCGACGGAAATTTGTGGGTGGCCTATGACAGCGGCGGCTATGGTCCCGGAGGAATCACGAACGGCCAAATTTGGAAACTCAATACCTCGACCCTCGCCTGGACCAACGTGACTCCCGCCGGCGGGCCGGCCTCCCCCAACGGCGGATATGGCGACGTTAGCGTGGACGCCGAGAACCCCCAGCACGCCGTGGCCTCCACACTGGATTGGTGGAGCGGTCCGGACAAGGTCTTCCAGACGGTCAACGCGGGGGCAAGCTGGACGATCATCGCCAACATTACCGAGGGTTGGAATGCCGGGCCTTTCTCGGTCTATAACGACAACGGCGCCATTTGGACCCTGGGCTGCGGCACCGAAGCCGGAGGGACGGGTTGGGCGGGGAACTGCAAGATCGATCCCTTCAATTCAAACAACGCCTTTTACACGTCGGGGGGTGAACCGGGGGGCGGCGGGCTTTGGTTCAGCGGCAACATCAATGCCGCCACGCAGCCCGCGGGGGTCACCTGGACTTTCGACACCTATGGCGAGGAGGAAACGGCGCCCATTTTCCTGCCCGCTTCCGCGGCGGGCGGGGTTTTCTTCAGCGCCGTGGGTGACATCGCCGGTATGCGCTACACCAACGTCACCCAGCCTTCGACTTCAGGAGCTTATTGCAACCCGCAATTTGGCAGCATGACCGGCGTGGATTTTGCCGAGCTGAACACGAACGACGTGGTGCGGATAGGCAGCAGCAACACGACCACTTCGGACGTGGCCTATTCCACCAATAACGGCCAGACATGGAGCCCCTGGGGTAGCGCCCCGCCGGGTTACGGCACGGCCAACCAGATGGGTTCGGTCGCTGTCGCGGCGGACGGGTCCCACGTGGTGGTCAGCCCTTATAACGGATACGGCTCGCCGGCTTACGCCTCCTCTCTCGGGGGGGCCTGGACCACCTGCGCGGGGCTTCCCAGCGGTTCCATGCTGGCCGCCGACCGGGTCAGCCCCGCCACGATCTACGCCACCTATCCCCAGGAGCCGGGAAACGGCCCTTTGTCCGTTTACGTGAGCACGAATTACGGGGCGAGTTTTACCCTGGTGAATACGATCACGAACACGGGCGCGATTCCGGCCCCGGGCTGGTACGAAGTATTTCCCCGGGCCGTTTTCGGCCAGGCCGGGGAATTTTGGGTCAACTCGATGAATCTGTACCGCTACACGAACGCCGGGGCCACCAGAACCCAGATCGCCAACGTCACCGGCGCCCTCGGTGTTGGGTTCGGCAAGGCCGACAGCCCCACCTACACCCATCCGGCGGTTTACCTGATCGGGACCGTCGGCGGGACATACGGATTCTTCCGCTGTGATGATGGGGTCGGCACCACCTGGACCCGGATCAACGATGCCAACCACCAGTACGGGGACGCGATGGGTATTGAAGGGGACGAAACCGTTTACGGCCGCGCCTATGTCGGAGCCGGGGGCCGGGGTATTCTTTACGGGGATATTCCGGCCGGCACACCAACGAATACCCCCACCTCCACGCCCACGAAAACACCAACCAACACTCCCACCAAGACTCCTACAAACACTCCCACCAATACGCAAACCAATACCGTGACGAATACCCCTACTAAAACGCCTACCAATACCCCAACCAACACCTCTACTTTGACGCAAACCAATAGTCCTACCATGACACGAACGAATAGTCCCACGAATACGGCGACCGCTACTCCTAGTTCGACCGCGACCTCCAGCCCAACGGCCACTCGGACCAATTCGGCCACGAATACCGTTACCTCCACAGCCACTTCCGCCCCTTCCAACACGGTGACGGGCACGACAACGGCCACCAGGACCAACACGGCTTCGGCTACCGCAACAAGTACAATGGCGAACACTTCAACGTCCACCCCGTCAAATACCGCCACTCGAACCATCATGGCGACAGCTACCAATACTTTAGTCAATACAACCACCAACACAGCCACCAAAACGGCAACTTCCACTCCCACCAATACTATGACCAACACGGTGACCAATACCGTCACTTCCACGGCCACCCCTACCGAATCCAACACGTACACCAACACACCCACTTCCACCTCTTCCAACACAGCGACGGGCACGACAACGGCCACCAGGACGAACACGGCCTCGGCTACCGCAACAAATACAGTGGCGAACACTTCAACGTCCACCCCGTCAAATACCGCTACTCAAACCATCACGGCGACAGCTACCAATACTTTAGTCAATACAACCACCAACACAGTCACCAAAACGGTAACTTCCACTCCCACCAATACTATGACCAACACGGTGACCAATACCGTCACTTCCACGGCCACCCTTACCGAGTCCAACACGTTCACCAGCACACCCACTTTCACCCCTTCCAACACCGCCACCCCAACCCCCACGAATACAGTCACCAATACCGATAGCCCCACCATTACTTCCACGCCCACTAATACCAATGTGATTACGCCGACTTATACCGGTACGGCCACCAACACACCTACCTCCACAGCCACTAACACGGCCACCAAGACCGCCACTTCCACCCCAACCAATAGCTTGACGGACACGGCCACTCCAACCGCCACAGCCACCGCGACGGCTTCCACTACACCGACTCCGTCCCCCACGGAAACTCCGTCGGCTACTCTCACCGCTACGCTTTCAGCTTCGCCAACGGCCACCACGACCGCCTCGAACACGGCGACTAAAACAACGACTCCCACAACCACCAGCACTTTGACCCCAACGGTAACCACCACGCCCACCGATACCCTGGTGAACACGGCCACCCAAACCGCCACGGCTACTCCCACCAGCAGCTGGACGAATACCGCCACTCATACGGCGACCGCCAGTGCCACTTCCACACTCACCCCAACCCCTTCCAGCACGTCCACGAACAGCCCGACCCCCGCCTTGACGGCGATAGCCACTGCGACCTCAACGGTACTTCCATCCTCCACTTCCACACCTTCGGGAAACAAAGGGGTGGTGATTTACCCCAATCCGGTCACGGGTCCTACGGTGAATGTGCTTCCACCGGCCTATACGGGGGTTTCGAACGTGGAGGTGGAAATCTTCACGACGGCGTTCCGGAAGGTGCAGGAAGAGACCTTCCCGAACGTGCCATCGGGCACGGCGGTGAGGGTGCAATTGACCGACAGATGGGGAACGCCCCTGGCCAACGGGCTTTACTACGTCGTGGTCATCGTCGACGGCCATCGTTCCTTCGGCAAACTTCTGGTTTTGAGATAAGTGAATGGGAAGAATTCTAAATTTTTACTCTTGGACGATGCTGGCTTTTCTTGCCGCGGCGGGAAACGCCTATTCGCAGGTTACCGTCACCTTCACGGTTGACCCAAGCCAGAACAACAACCCCATTTCCCCCTATATCTACGGTTCCAATTTCACTATCCCCGGCGTCACCAATACGCTTTACCGTCAGGGAGGAAACCGGCTGTCCGCCTATAATTGGGAAACCAACTGGTCCAATGGCGGATCGGACTGGTATTACGAAAACGACACCAACATGGGAAACAAGGCCGACGGCGCCTCCTGGGCTGTTACTAATTTCGTCGGTCAAAATAAAGCGTTAGGCGCCGATTCACTGGCGACCCTTCAGCTGGTGGGTTACGTTTCGGCCAACGGCGAGCCGTCCGTGCAGGTTCCCGCGGCCGACTTTATGACAGCCCCCGGCCTCACCGATCCCAACGGCAATTTTTTCCAAACCATCCTCGCCAAACCCGGGGCGCCCGCTTCCTATTCCACCCCGCCCGCCACCGTCGGCCCGGTGGTGTATACCGACGAGATGGTCAACGATGTGGTCAAACTCATCGGCAGTTCTACCAGCGGCGGAGTCAAATTCTGGGATTTGGACAACGAACCAGGGGTCTGGCCAGGTACACACAAGGAAGTCCACAACTACCCGGTGAGCTATGTTGAGGTCGCGGGCAAGGGGATTACGGAAGCCACGCAGGTCAAGGCCATCGACCCCGGCGCGAAAATTTTAGGGCCGGTGGCCTACGGGTGGGGGGATTTCATGAGTTTGGGCGGCGCGCCCGACCAAAACGCCTCCTATGCCACCCCCTACAAAAACGGCTGGACCCCGTGGGTCAACTATTACCTGGCCATGATGAACCAGGCCTCCGTGTCCCAGGGGGTCCGGCTACTGGACTACCTGGATTTGCACGTCTACTCGGAAGGCACCGACGCTGCGGGCAACCGGATCAATAACACCGACGTTAGCCAGGACGCGGCCACCACCCGCATGCAGCTTCCCCGCGAAATGTGGGACTCGACCTACACTGAGAACAACTGGATCTCCTGCTGCGTGCCCAGCTACGGGCCCATGACCCTGATACCCCGACTGGAAGCGACCATTAACCAGTATTACCCAGGCACCAAGATCGCCTTCTCCGAATACGGTTACGGGGGGAATGGGGACATCTCGGGGGGAATCGCGGAGGCGGATTTCCTGGGCATCCTGGGCAAATACCCGAACATGATGGCCTGCATCTGGCCTGGGGGAACCGAAACCTACCTCACCTGCGCCTTCAACTTTTACCTGAATTACGACGGAAGCGGCTCCAAGTTCGGGACTACTTCCGTCCTGGCCAATTCCAACAACGTACCTGAGGCCACCATTTACGCGGCCACCAACAGCGCCAAACCCAACCTCTTAAACGTCATCGTCCTCAACAAGGACTACAGCAACAATACTACGGCCAACGTGAGCCTCTCCAACTTAAGCGGGGCGATTGCTTCTATTCGGGCCTTCCGGTTCGATTCGGCCATTTCGGTTATTTCCCCCTCTACAGTGCCAGCCTTCACCGCCAACACCTTCACCGACACCCTGCCCTTCCGATCCGCCACCCTCTATGAGCTCACCTTGAGCCAGGCGACCTCCACCCCCACCAACAGCCTTACGTATACCCCTACCTCAACTCCAACCCCCACCCGGACCAATACCGCCACCAACACGGCAACCAATAGTCCCACAAAAACTCAGACCAATACTCCAACCAGTACACTCTCATTTACTCCTATTAATACGACGGCAAATACGTCGACAACAACACCATCAAGTACCGCTACGCGCACTTCTACGAACACACCTACCAATACCGTAATTCCCAGCGCGACTTCAACCCCCACCCTCACCGCCACGGCGACACCAACGAAAACCTTAACCAATACCACGACCCTCACCAATACGCCGGCCAATACGGGGACTCCCACCACTACCCAAACCGCCACGTTGACACTTTCCAATACCGTCACCAACACGGCTACTTCCTCCGCTACGCGCACCGAAACCTCCACTGCGACCATGACGCCCACTAATACGCTGGCCAATTCTCCCACCAACACCGCTACATCCACAGCCACCTTTACCTCTACCAACACCACCACCCGCATCCCAACGGCGACAGCAACCTATACCGCCACGAACACAACGACTTCCACGATCACGAACACGGTCTCCAACTCCGGCACGCCGACGCCGTCCGCCACCGGAACTCTTCCAACCTTCACGGATACCCCAACCTTGACGCCTTCTTTTACGCCGACCGCGACGGCCACCAACACACCTACCTCCACAGCCACTAACACGGCCACCAAGACCGCCACTTCCACCCCAACCAATAGCTTGACGGACACGGCCACTCCAACCGCCACAGCCACCGCGACGGCTTCCACTACACCGACTCCGTCCCCCACGGAAACTCCGTCGGCTACTCTCACCGCTACGCTTTCAGCTTCGCCAACGGCCACCACGACCGCCTCGAACACGGCGACTAAAACAACGACTCCCACAACCACCAGCACTTTGACCCCAACGGTAACCACCACGCCCACCGATACCCTGGTGAACACGGCCACCCAAACCGCCACGGCTACTCCCACCAGCAGCTGGACGAATACCGCCACTCATACGGCGACCGCCAGTGCCACTTCCACACTCACCCCAACCCCTTCCAGCACGTCCACGAACAGCCCGACCCCCGCCTTGACGGCGATAGCCACTGCGACCTCAACGGTACTTCCATCCTCCACTTCCACACCTTCGGGAAACAAAGGGGTGGTGATTTACCCCAATCCGGTCACGGGTCCTACGGTGAATGTGCTTCCACCGGCCTATACGGGGGTTTCGAACGTGGAGGTGGAAATCTTCACGACGGCGTTCCGGAAGGTGCAGGAAGAGACCTTCCCGAACGTGCCATCGGGCACGGCGGTGAGGGTGCAATTGACCGACAGATGGGGAACGCCCCTGGCCAACGGGCTTTACTACGTCGTGGTCATCGTCGACGGTCGGCGTTCCTTCGCCAAATTGCTCATTCTTCACTAAATTTTCATATTCCTGTATTTTTCCTGAGTAAAAAAAGTTGAAATGATGCAGTTGGTCTGAGTATAAAACCTTGTCCACGGTGGGACCCGTTTTGGACAGGTGAAGAATAGACGTCGGGAGGCCGCATGAGAAGAATAAAGGCTATTTCCATCCTGATGTTCGTTTTTTCCATTCCCCTATTCGCGCTCGCCGAAGGCCTGGCCCCGGTCCCGCCCATGGGCTGGAACAGCTGGAATGCCTTCGGCATGGACATCAACGAAACCGTCATCCGAAAGACGGCCGATCTCATGGTGAGTTCAGGTCTTCGAGACGCGGGCTATGTTTATCTCAACCTGGACGATGGCTGGCAGGCAAGCCGGGACGCCCAGGGCGTAATCCAGCCGGACCCGGCCCTGTTTCCCTCGGGCATGAAGGCCTTAGGGGACTATCTCCATGCCAAGGGACTCAAGTTCGGCATTTACACCTGCGCCGGAACACAGACTTGCGGTAATAGACCCGGAAGCAAAGGCCATGAAAAGCAGGATATGGCCACCTATGCCTCCTGGGGCGTGGATTATGTCAAGGTCGACTGGTGCAATACTCAGGGCCTTAATTCAAAGACCCAATATGCCCTCTTCCGTGAAGGTATAAAGGAAAGCGGGCGGCCCATGGTACTGTCCCTTTGCAACTGGGGCGTGGACAAGCCCTGGCTTTGGGGAAGAGGGACAGGCCAGCTATGGCGCACCACCAGCGACCTGGTTTCCTGCTGGGATTGCGTGAAGGATTGGGGCGGTGCGGGGATCCTGCCAACGTTGGACAAGCAGGTGGGGCTGGAATCCTACTCGGGGCCGGGTGGGTGGAACGACCCGGACATGCTCCAGGTCGGCAACAGTGGCCTGAGCTTGGAAGAGTCCCGCGCCCATTTCAGCCTTTGGTGCATCCTTGCCGCGCCCCTCATCGCGGGCAATAACCTAGGGGCCATGAAGCCAGGGGTGAGGGAAATTCTCCTGAACCAGGAGGTCGTCGCAGTGGACCAGGACCCCGACGGCAAACCGGGAACCCGGGTCAAGGATGGGGGAAAGGGCGGGGAGATTTGGGCCAAGCCCCTGAAGGACGGAGCCTGGGCGGTCTGCCTTTTAAACCGGGGTTTGAAATCCGCCGATGTAGGAATGCTTTGGAAGGGCCTGGGCTTGAAGGATGATCAAATGAAAGTGCGCGACCTTTGGGCCCACCGGGATTTGGGTGTTTTTGACGGGGGTTATTCGGTCAGCCTGCCTTCCCATGGTGTGGCTTTGCTGAAAGTGAGTAGTAACCAGCCGGTGCCACTGCCGGTTTTGGACACTTGGAGAATTCGGGCCGGGGGCGAGGACTTCACCGATCACGCTGGCCATGCTTGGTCCGAGGACAAGGCTTTTGATGTAGGGGACACCGCGCAAACGGGTCTTACCATCGCCGCAAAGGAGGACCCGGAACTTTACGAAACCGAACGCTGGGGCCCGGACTTCAGCTATGCCTTCCCGGTTCCACCAGGCAAGTACAAAGTCAACCTCAAGTTCGCCGAAACCTACGTGAAGGAACCCGGCCAGAGGGTTTTCGACGTGGTCATCAATGGGAAAAAGGTTTTGGACCATTTCGATATCCTCAAGGAAGCCGGGGGGTTCGGAAAGGGAATCGAGAAAAATTTCGCAGAAGTCGAGCCCGATCGCGGGGGCCTGATTAAAATCCGGTTTGTTTCAGAAGTCCAAAACGCGAAAGTTTGCGCCATCGAGGCGATCCGGCAGAAGTAAGGATGCTTCCCCATGCCGCAGCGTGTTTTTGTTGGGGGTGTCCACGACGGGGAGGCGTAGTGGACAGCTGTAAATGGTTCGACTAAAGACATTTCCAAGACGGCCCCAGGGAGAAGTAAAGACTTTCAACTCGTTTGAAAGTTTTGAAAATTATGGCCTTGAGGCGTTAAGCTCTGAAATCTCGTGGTTCTCCAAAACAAAAGCCCTTGGGTGATGGTCCAAGGGCTTTTAACTTCAACGGCATTCAACCACCCGAGAAATTACAGCTTAAATATATCGGTAACGAGGTGCCGCATCCCCTTGCGTTCCTCGTTGCTGGCGGTCTATTTGGCGTTCTTGATGGTCATGCCTAAGATGGGTCCAAGAAGTTATGGGAACGGGCCGTTATTTTTTTAGATATTTTTTTGATTTTTAGTGATTTTGGAATATTTTTTAAAGACGATGCTTTATGAAATTTGAGTAATTCTAAGAACGATCTTTCTTTAGCCAAGTTTCTTCCAAATAATTTATAAGGGCTTCAAAATGAAGAATATCAAGGGGCTTCATGAGATAATCATCGGCAAAGGAGAACCGGGCTTTTAGCAAATCATGATCGCTTCGTGATCCAGTTAAAATAAGGACAGGAATCTTTTTTAAATTAGAGTCTTCCTTGATAGCAGAAAGGACTTCCCAGCCGCTTTTGTGGGGAAGACCCAAATCCAACAGGATGAAATCGGGTGCGAGATTGTGTGTATAAATATTCGTGGGCCGGAGATAGTCTAACGCACCTTCGCCGTCAGACACGACGGTTACATGAATCGAACGTTTTGAATGTTCCAACGCGTCTTTCATCAACTCCGCATCCGCTGAATTGTCTTCTACTAAGAGAAATTCAACCGGTCTCGTTTGACGGGTTTCCGTTTTCATAAAATGCCTCCTTTAAAAACATTTATTATTGTTTTCAAGCCCAAACCCTCTGGTGCCCTAAGGATTCAAATTTCTCAGGGCACCAGGAGGAAGATCCAACCTTATGTCCTTGATCCAATTCTCCTCGAGATAATTCAACAAAATATTGTATTGAGACCACTCTGTGGGTTTTAAGAGATAAGCGCTCACTCGGGTTTGATAGGCGTTCCATTTGTCGTTGTCATGGTTTGAACTTGTCAGGATAAGGGTGGGTATGTCACTTAAGTGATAGGAGTGTTTAATTTCCTGCGCGACTTCGTGGCCATTTTTCCGCGGGATGTTCAAATCCAAAAGGATAAAATCCGGCCGGAGTGATGATAAATAAGGATTCCTATGGCGCAAATAGTTGAGGGCCTGCTCTCCGTCTTGGACTACATTTAAATTGATTGTAAATCTTGAATTTTTAAAACTTTCTTTTAGAAGGATCGCGTCACCTGGATTATCCTCGACAAGCAGGATTTCCACAGGTCTTTGCTTCGCGTTTGATCTGGATTTCTGGATGGTTTTCATTAGGCCTCCGGTTTTCTTTTGTGAAAAAAGTTTAGTGCCGTTGCAAGGCGAAGAAGCTGGAAGGTGGTTTGGATCAGTTACTGTTACACAAAAGGATCGGCGTATCCAGCTTCAGTCCATAGAAACTAGGGTAAACCCTAGTTAAAAATATTTTCAATCCCCTGGCGGAATTCCAATCATTTTTTTCGACCATATAATTATTCGTCGAGAAAGTATGGTAAAAATAGCTCGTGAGGGTTTGGCGTCTCTAGACACCCTTAAAATTAAGTGTTATCCATTGCCCTATTAGCTTCGGTTAGAAATCCTTTGAGCCAGATATCTTCGACGTATCTCACTAATCCCAAAAAATCATTCATTTCGGTGGGTTTGACCATGTAAAAATTCGCTTTGGATTCATAAGCCTTCCGTTTATCCATATCCGCCAGTGAGGAAGTGAGGACGAGAACGGGTATTTCTCTTAATTTTTCGTCGTTTTTAATGGCATGAAGGACTTCCAGCCCGCCCATACGAGGCATTTTGAGATCCAAAAGAATCAGGTTGGGCAAAGGCTCAACCCCGTATTCACCAATGTTTTTGAGGTACTGGACCGCCTCCTCTCCATCCTTTACCCGGGTTATTTCGAGGGGGACTTTTGAGGTCTTAAAAACTTCAAGAGCCATATGGGCATCGGCCAAATTGTCCTCGACAAGGAGGATTTTAACCTGATTTTCTTTTTTTAGGGTTGGAATGGCCATAAGTACTCCCGATTTTTGAATTTTTGATCATCGAAAGGCCCCAATGAACAGACGTTCATCGGGAATAAAATTTTATCTTTCTCAAGTCAATTTCGCCTCGAAAAAAACAGCTTCGTAAGGAAAAGCGTTTACCGGAGCCGTGCAAGTTTTTCACAACCGTAATTCGGGGACCAAGAGGATGGTACGTTTAATGCTTATGTCGAATTTAAAGGAATGGAAATGTTTTCCCAAAAAATCAAAATGATCAAAATCGTTATTTTCCAACGAAAAAGCATTGAAATCGGTTTTCGCGAAACACCTAAAAATATTTTTTAAAAAATTCGGTCCTTCGCAGTGGAGACGTCAAAAGATCAGGGTGTAAGATTGAATAAAGAGATAGTTGAGATTCGAACTCTTTCGGGAATATTTTCGCCGACGTAATCCCGGCCAAATTCAACTCTTGTTGTTCCGATCAAAAGAATGGAGAGCCCGATGAAATCTCCGCAGGCGCAGCTCAATGTCGAGAGTTCCGAAGCTGATTCGCTGGATATCCTCCAACTGCTTCAAACCATGGTGGCTTTAAAAAAAGGCGATTTTTCAGTCCGCCTGCCGTTGGATTGGACGGGTGTCGCCGGAAGGATTGCCGACACCTTCAACCATGTCGTCGAGATGAACGAGCGGATGGCCAAGGAGCTTGATCGCTTGAGCCAAGCTGTCGCAAAGGAAGGGAAGATTAACCAACGGGCCTTACTGGGCGAATTCGAGGGTTCCTGGTCCGAGATGATGGAATCGGTGAACACCCTCATTGACGAGCTGGTAAGACCCACCAGTGAAATGTCCAGGGTTATCGGGGCCGTGGCGAAAGGCGACCTTTCCCAAGAGGCGGCGTTGGAAGTGGGAGGGCGGGCTTTGGAAGGCGAATTTCTCCAAACCGCCCGCACGATCAACACGATGGTGGACCAACTACGGTCCTTCGCTTCCGAGGTTACCCGCGTTGCCCGGGAAGTTGGAACGGAAGGAAAACTGGGCGGCCAGGCCATCGTTCCGGACGTTGCCGGAACCTGGAAGGACCTTACCGACAATGTCAACCTCATGGCCAGCAATCTGACGGGACAAGTGCGTAATATCGCGGAAGTTACCATCGCGGTGGCGAACGGAGACTTATCAAAGAAGATCACGGCGGACGTACGCGGGGAAATCCTCCAATTAAAAGAAACGATCAACACGATGGTGGACCAATTGCGGTCTTTCGCTTCCGAGGTCACTCGCGTGGCTCGCGAAGTGGGTACAGAAGGAAAACTGGGTGGCCAAGCTATCGTGCCGGGGGTTGCTGGAACCTGGAAGGACCTCACCGACAACGTGAATCTCATGGCCAGCAACCTGACGGGCCAAGTGCGCAATATCGCGGAAGTCACTATCGCGGTGGCCAATGGTGACCTGTCGAAGAAGATCACGGCGGATGTGCGGGGCGAAATCCTGCAATTAAAAGAAACGATCAATACGATGGTGGACCAACTGCGGTCCTTCGCATCCGAGGTGACCCGTGTGGCTCGTGAGGTAGGAACGGAAGGAAAATTAGGCGGCCAGGCCATCGTGCCGGGGGTTGCCGGAACCTGGAAAGACCTCACCGACAACGTGAATTCCATGGCCAGTAACCTGACTGGCCAAGTGCGCAATATCGCTGAAGTCACCATCGCGGTGGCGAACGGGGACCTTTCCAAAAAGATCACGGCGGACGTACGCGGGGAAATCCTCCAATTAAAGGAAACGATCAATACGATGGTCGACCAGCTGAGGTCCTTCGCATCCGAGGTGACCCGTGTGGCTCGTGAGGTAGGAACGGAAGGGAAGCTAGGCGGCCAAGCGCAGGTGCCGGGTGTCGCCGGGACCTGGAAGGACCTGACCGAGAACGTCAATTCTATGGCCGGCAACTTGACGGGCCAAGTGCGCAATATCGCGGAAGTCACCATCGCGGTGGCCAAGGGCGATCTTTCCAAGAAAATCACCGTCGACGTGAAGGGCGAAATCCTAGAGCTTAAGAACACCATCAACATCATGGTGGACCAACTCAACGCCTTCGCGGGGGAAGTCACCCGCGTGGCCCGCGAGGTAGGAACGGAAGGCAAACTCGGAGGCCAGGCGCAGGTGCCGGGGGTTGCCGGAACCTGGAAAGACCTGACGGAGAACGTTAATCTGATGGCCAGCAACCTGACGGGCCAGGTGCGTAATATCGCGGAAGTCACTATCGCTGTGGCCAGCGGGGACCTTTCGAAAAAAATTACCGCGGACGTCAGGGGTGAAATTCTGCAGTTAAAAGAAACCATCAATACCATGGTGGGCCAACTCAGTTCCTTCGCTTCCGAGGTCACCCGGGTGGCTCGTGAAGTCGGGACGGAGGGCAAGCTGGGCGGCCAAGCCATCGTGCCGGGTGTGGCCGGAACCTGGAAAGACCTGACGGAAAACGTCAATTCCATGGCCAGCAACCTCACGGGTCAAGTGCGCAACATCGCTAACGTCACCACGGCGGTGGCCAAGGGCGACCTTTCCAAGAAAATCACCGTGGACGTGAAGGGCGAAATCCTTGAATTGAAGGACACGATTAACACCATGGTGGATCAGCTCAACGCTTTCGCGGGCGAGGTCACGCGTGTGGCAAGGGAAGTGGGAACAGGAGGCAAACTGGGTGGACAGGCCCAGGTGCCGGGCGTGGGCGGAACCTGGAAAGACCTAACGGATAGCGTCAATTCCATGGCCAGCAACCTGACCGACCAGGTGCGTAACATCGCCAACGTCACCACGGCGGTTGCGAAAGGCGACCTTTCCAAGAAAATCACGGTGGATGTGAAGGGCGAAATTCTCGAATTGAAGGACACCATCAACACCATGGTGGACCAGCTCAACGCCTTCGCGGGCGAGGTCACCCGCGTGGCGCGCGAAGTCGGAACCGAGGGTAAATTGGGCGGTCAAGCCCAGGTGCCGGGCGTGGGTGGGACATGGAAAGAACTGACCGACAACGTCAACCAACTGGCCGCCAACCTGACCACTCAAGTCAGGGCTATCGCCGAAGTGGCCACCGCCGTTACCAAGGGTGACTTGACCCGGTCGATCCGAGTGGATGCGCGGGGCGAAGTCGAAACCCTGAAAGACACCATCAACCAGATGATTGCCAACCTGCGCGGCACCACCCAGAAGAACGCCGAGCAGGACTGGCTCAAGACCAACCTGGCGAGGTTCACCCGCATGTTACAGGGGCAGAGGAACCTGCAGGCGGTGGCCAAATCCATCCTCTCGGAATTGAGCCAAGTGGTTTCGGCCCAACACGGAACCTTTTACATCGCCGATTCCAAGGAACCCGGCGAGACGCGTCTCAAGCTACTTTCCAGCTTCGCCTACCGGCCCCGGCCCGACTTAGCCCAAGAATTCGCCCTTGGTGAGGGCCTGGTGGGGGAATGCGCGCAGGAAAAAACCCGGCTTCTGATGAGCAACGTACCGGGCAACTATATTCGTATCAGTTCGGGGCTGGGCGAAGCGGCCCCCCTGAATATTGTGGTGCTTCCCATCCTTTTCGAAGGACAAATCAAAGGAGTTTTGGAATTGGCTTCCTTCGAGGCTTTTAACACAACCCATCTGGCTTTCTTGGAACAACTGATGGAGAGCATCGGTATCGTCATCAATACCTTAGAGGCGAATCTCAGAACGGAAACCCTTCTGAAGCATCTTCAAAGCCAGCAAGAAGAACTACAGAAGACGAATCAGGAGCTGGAGGAAAAGGCCGACCAGCTGGCCCTCACCTCAAAGTATAAGTCGGAATTCCTTTCCAACATGTCGCACGAATTGCGCACGCCCCTGAACAGCATGTTGATCCTCTCCCAACAACTAGCGGAGGATTCCAGGAGCCTGACGCCCAAACAAATCGAGTATGCCCGCACGATCCATGCCTCGGGAGGCGATCTTTTACTGCTGATCAACGACATCCTCGACCTGGCCAAGGTGGAATCGGGCACCATGACGCTGGATGTGGACAATGTCCCCTTCAACGAAGTGCGCTCCCACATGGAACGGCTGTTCCGCCACGTCGCGGAGGGCAAGGGGCTCAATTTCAACATCGAGTTCGACCCCGAATTGGCCGGCGAGATCCACACCGACTCCAAACGCTTGGAACAGGTGCTTCGCAACCTGCTTTCCAACGCCTTTAAGTTTACGGAAAAGGGCCAGGTTTCCATGAAAGTGGCCCCCGCCCTGGGGGGCTGGAGTCCGGATCATCCCGTTTTAAGCGGATCGGGTGAGGTCATCGCCTTCTCGGTTTCCGATACGGGTATCGGCATCCCCGAGGATAAACAAAAAATCATTTTCGAGGCCTTCCAGCAGGCTGAGAGCGGCACCAGCCGGAAATATGGCGGCACGGGGCTGGGCCTTTCCATCAGCCGGGAATTGGCGAAAATTTTGGGCGGCCAATTAACCCTCGCTTCCAGCCGTCTGGGAAAGGGAAGCACCTTTATTCTTTATCTGCCAAAAAGCTATGCCCCTCCAAAAGCCATTGGCGGCATCCCTGTCGCGGAAAATGAACCGCTGAACCTCGCTAATAACCTGCGGAACCAAGCATGGGAAGCCGAGAGCCTTCCCCTTTCCACGGGCAAGGTCGCCGACGACCGTCGAAATATCCTGGCCGGGGACAAGGTGCTCTTGATTGTGGAAAATGACGCCAACTTCGCCCGAGTCCTCCTCGATGCAGCGAGAGAGAAGGGTTTCAAGGGATTGGTGGCGCTGAGGGGTGATACAGCCTTGCGGTTGGCGAACGAAGTCCAGCCCAACGCGGTTACCTTGGATATCCAGCTTCCGGATATCGACGGCTGGAAAATCCTTTCCCGGTTCAAAAACGACCTTTCTACCCGGCACATACCCGTTGAAATTATTTCCGCCGACGAGGATTGGATTCGGGGTTTAAAGCAGGGGGCCGTGGGGTTTGTTCCGAAACCGGTCAGTAAGGAAGACCTTCAAAAAGCCTTTGAGGATATTCATAAGTACATGGATTCAAGGGTGAGGCAAGTCCTGCTGGTTTGCGGTAAAAAGGGTGAACGTAAGAAACTGAAGGAAATGCTCGACTCGGAAGAGGTGAAGGTCCATGCCGTTTCGAACAGCCAGGAGGCATTGCCTTTGCTGTTGTCCAAGGAAAACAGCTTGGATGCCGTGGTTTTGGAACTGCCGGATCCGGAAGGATTCCTCACCCTCCAGGCCATTCATTCCAATCCCGAGTGTTCCAACGTTCCAACCTTAGTTTACCTGGCCAGCGAATTGACCCAAAAGGAGGAGGAGGAATTGCGGCGCGCGGCCAAGGTATGCGTCATTAAGGAAATGAAGTCGATCGAGAGGCTGACGGATGAAGCCGCCCTCTTCCTGCATTTGGCCACCGACAAACTGACCGAAACCCGGCGCAACAGTATCGAAAAGCTTCACCAGAGCAGTTCCATCCTCTCCGGCCGCAAGGTGCTGGTGGTGGACGACGATATCCGCAATATTTTCGCCATGACCAGCCTTTTGGAACACCAGCAAATGCAGGTGTTTTCGGTGGAAAGCGGGAAGGACGCCATCGACCTCCTGGACTCAAATCCCGCCGTGGACATTGTCTTGATGGACATCATGATGCCCGAGATGGACGGCTACGACACGATGAAGGCCATCCGGCACAAAGAAGGTTTCAAGGCCCTGCCTATCATCGCTTTGACCGCCAAGGCCATGAAAGGCGACCGGGAGAAGTGCATCGAATCGGGGGCCTCGGATTACATCACGAAACCGGTGGATTCGGAACAACTTCTCTCCCTCATGCGGACCTGGCTGAGCCGCTGACAGTTCGTTTTTTCCGCCGGGTCCCGGATCCGGAAGGAGGCTTCAATGGTTTCAAGTGAAAACCCCGTCAACATCCTCATCGTGGACGATGAACCCGCCAACCTGTTGGCCCTTGAAGCCGTTTTGGGCGGCTTGGGCCATCACTTGGTGAAAGCCCGTTCGGGTGAAGAAGCCCTTCGGAACCTGATCCGGTTGGATTTCGCCGTCATCCTATTGGACGTACTCATGCCGGGAATGAGCGGGTTCGAAGCGGCGACCCTTATTCGGCAAAGGGGCCGGAGCCGTTACACGCCCATTATTTTCCTGACGGCGGTCGGCAAAACCGAGGCGGAGATGTTCGAGGGTTATGCCGTGGGAGCCATCGACTATCTTTTCAAGCCTTTCCATCCGGAAGTCTTGCGGTCGAAGGTCTCGGCCCTGGTCGATCTTTACCTTAAAACCCAGCAAGTGCACAGCCTCAACGTGGAAATCAGCCGCCGGGCGGCGGAACTGGAATCGGTGAACCTGATGCTGAGGAACGAAAACGACACCCGCAAGCGGGCCGAGGAGGGGCTTCGCCGTTCCGAGGAGGAACTCAAGGAACTCAATGCCAGCCTGGAGGCCCAGGTCCTGGAACGGACCGCCGCCGTCGAGGAACGCAGCCGCCAGCTTCTTCGTTCCAACGAGGAACTGCAACAGTTCGCCTATGTGGCCTCCCACGACCTGCAGGAGCCATTGCGGACCATCATCAGCTACCTGCAGCTTCTTGAGATGCGCCACAAGGACCAATTCAACGCCGAGTCCCGGGAGTTCATGGATTTCGTGGTCAATGCCTCCAAGCATATGCGGGATTTGATCCTGGGTTTGCTGGAATATTCCCGAGTCAGCTCCCAACGTAAATCTTTCCAGCGGGTCGATTGCGGTTCGGTAGTCGGGATGGTCCTGGATAACCTGAAGACCTCTTTGGCTGAAAAGAGCGCCGTGGTGGAGTGCGAGACCTTGCCCGAGGTTTATGGCGACCCCCTGCTGTTGGAATTGCTTTTTCAGAACCTGATCGGAAACGCCCTGAAGTTTTGCGGCAACCGGCCGCCTCAGGTGCGGGTGGGTGCCGAACGAAAGGATGGAGAATGGCTTTTTTGGGTGAAGGATAACGGCATCGGAATCGACGCGCAATATTTCGAGAGGATTTTCGTCATATTCCAAAGATTGCACAGCCGGGAGGATTATCCGGGCACGGGATTGGGCCTGGCGGTCTGCAAAAAAACCGTTGAGCGCCACGGTGGGCGGATTTGGTGCGAATCGGAATTAAACAAGGGTTCCAGTTTTTATTTTACGATACCCGTTCTTCAGGAAGCCGCGGGTTCGCCGACTTTGACGGCTTCATCCAAGGAAAAGTGAGGAAAATCCGATAGGAGGCTCAGGTTAATAGATTTACCTTAAAAGGTGACTTCATTGGCGGCTATTTGAAATAAGTAGAGGTAAAATTAAATTAACAGAAACAGCCTGATGGTTGGGGTTGACGCGCCAACGATTATCCTTTCCCTTCGCCTTTTCAAAACAATTGAAAATCGGCATTGAACATCCGGGACAGCTTTTTCAACACATTTTCCATTCCCGAAAAAATCGTTAGGAGGCGTTATGGTTTCTTTAGTTCATAAGTTAAACCGGTCTATCCATGTCCTGCTGGTCGAGGACAATCTCGCGGATGTCACCCTCATCATGGAAGCCTTCAAGGGCTGCCAAAAGCCCATCCAGGTAGCCCGCGTTAAAGACGGGGAGGAGGCTCTCCGTTACCTCAGGGGCGAAGAGCGTTACAGCAAGGCCCACAGGCCCGATCTCATTCTCCTGGACCTGAACATTCCGAGAAAAACGGGTTTGGAAGTGTTGAACGAGGTTAAATCCGACCCGAAACTTCAGGAAATTCCCGTGGTGATCCTGACCAATTCCAAAATGGAAACGGATGTCCAGAAGGCCTACGAGTCCCGGGCCAACTTTTATATCGTCAAGCCGACGGATTTGGAGGAACTCTACGCGGCCGCGCGGTACGTGGAGGATATCTGGCTGAAAAGCGTGGGAACTCCCGATGATTAAGGGCCGCCATTTGAGATGAAAGGAAAACCTTCGTCGATCAAGTTTTTACGGTGGTTTGCAGGGGGTGGTTATGAATTTAACACCAACCCGGATTTTATTGGTAGAAGATAATCCCGGAGACGCACGGCTGCTCAAAGAGACCCTCGGGGAAACAAGGGAATCCCCGTACTTGTTGGAAAAAGCCCAGAACCTCCATGACGGCCTGAGCCGCCTTTCCAAGGGCAACTTGGATATCCTCCTGCTGGACTTGTTCCTTCCTGATTCCTCCGGCCTTTCCACCTTAGAATCAGCCATAAAAGCGGCAACCCAAGTTCCCATTATCGTGTTGACCGGTCTCAACAACAGTGAAACCGCCGTCAAATCCCTCCAGGAAGGCGCGCAGGATTTCCTGGTGAAGGACCACTTGAGCCGGGAACTTCTCACCCGTTCCATCAGCTATTCCATCGAACGCTTCCGGCTCCATAAAAAATTGCAAGAGGACGAGGAGCGCTATTACCTCGTCGCCCAAGGTTCGCATGACGGGCTTTGGGACTGGGACCTTCAATCAGACCGGATTTACTTTTCCTCCCGCTGGAAGCTCATACTGGGCTATTCGGAAGGGGATATTGGGGAAGAACCACGCGAATGGTTTAACCGCGTCCATCCGGAGGATTTGGAAAGGGTGAAAAGGGACCTTTCCGAACACCTGGCGGGTAAGACCGCCCATTTCTTGAACGAACACAGGCTTCAACATAGGGACGGCCGTTACCGATGGGTCTTGAGCCGGGGGCTGGCCAGTAATTCTGGCCAGGAAAAACCCACCCGCGTGGCGGGATCCTTCACGGACATCACCCATCACAAGGACATGGAAAAAAAACTGGCCTTGCGCGCCTTTTACGACCCTTTGACCGGCCTTCCCAACAGACTCCTTTTCATGGATTGCCTCAGCCGCGCCTTTACCCGCCTGGAACGCCATCCACGGGCGCTTTTCGCGGTTTTCTTCCTGGACTTGGACCACCTCAAACAGATCAATGACCTTATGGGGCACCAGGCCGGGGACGAGCTTTTGATCGAGTTTGCCCGCAGGGTGAAATCCTGCGTCAGGCCCAACGACCTGGTGGCCCGGATGGCCGGGGATGAATTCACGGTCCTTTTGGACGACATTAAGGATTTCCAAGAAGCCACGGAGGTGGCCGACCGAATCCTGGAAACAATGCGAACGCCCCTGCTATTGGGAGGGCAAGAGATGATTTCCACGGCCAGCATCGGCATCGCCTACTCCAACTGCGGAAAGGAAGAACCCGACAGTCTCCTCAAAGCCGCCGACTCGGCCATGTATCGGGCCAAGGTCGCGGGCAAAGCACGCTATGAGGTTTTCGGAAAAACCGAAAATCCCAACGAACCCGGTTCGAATTTTTAACCGAAGTGGGATTCTTTCTTTAGGTTGAGCCGGAATCCGTTGTCTCCGCGGAAAATCCCCGGCTGTTTTTTTGAAAATAAAATTCAGTTATTTATTGTTCAAAATAAATTTGAGTTATCTTGAGATACATCATCTAATTTTCATCCGCATCAACTTGACAAGGTTTGCCTGAATCGATTTCCGGAAATTGATTTGGGCGGCTTGAACCGATTTTTAAAATAAAAATTTTCCATAAAAAAATTATTTGAGTCACCTTTACATATTCTTTACCTGTTGCGCACTGGATTTTTAAAAGTGGCGGGAGTATTTAAGTGAGGTGTTCAAATTTTTTTTAATTTTCGGCCCGCTTTGGCGGACGGGACGAAAAAATGGGTGTGGTGAAATTGCTAAAGCCTTGCGGGGGGTGATGAATGACCACCGAAAAGAAGCTTGGAAGTTGGCGGAGTGCCGGCCTTTATTTTCCTTTCGTTAAAAAATTCTTTTCCCGATTCGATGGCAGCGGACAGACTGCCATAATTTTTTCCGTTACCAAGTCAACCCTTCAGCCGAAGTTTTGCTTCCGGTTATTGTTTGGTTTTGTTTTTTTCTTCTCCTCCATTGAAGCCGGCCGGGCCTGGGTGAATCCCGGCTTTACCGCAGGGCTGACGGGCTGGACGACCTCCTTTGCTAACCCCGGCCTGGCGAATGGTTGCGCCAATCCTTCGGCGACGGTGGTCAACGCGACCACGGCATCGGCGGTAGGCACCGGTGTTGCCCCTAACACGGATGGTTTACTACCGGACCATCCCGCTTGTAGTCCGGATGCGGTCCAACTTTGGCCTTCCCACGGGGAATCCAACCATGGGGATTGGGTCCAGATCGAGCAGACCGATACGGTTCCCACTAACGGGGACACCTGCTTCAGCTTCTGGTTCGCGGGGGTTTTTGAGAACTTCCATTATTTGCAGGGCGAAACCACCAATAATTCAGACAGCTACCTGCTGATCAATATGATTGTCGGCGGTACGGTAGTGGCCAGCCTCAATTACAGCTGGGAAACCACGCTACCCCAAATCACCCAACTCACCAATGCCCAAGTCCCCGCCAACGGCGATGGTACTGTTTGTGATATCAACGGAACCCCCAATAATTGGGGTTATGTGCCTTGGACCCCCTACGTTATCAACCTTTGCCAATACGCGGGCCAGGAAGTCACCTTTCAGGCCACTTTTTACGATTGCGACGCGGGTGGTCATTACGGTTTTGGGTATATCAGCTGCCTGAACTGGGAGTCCTGCCCGCCGCCCGCGATGAAAATCTCCAAATCCAACAATCCTTCGGGTCTGGTCAGCGCGGGCCAGACGATCACCTACACCATCAACTATTCAAACGCCGGAACCGGTCCCGCGGACGGGGTCGTGGTGAACGACACCCTTCCCGCCGGGACCAACCTGGTGCCGGGATTGATGACCAGCAATCCCATCGCCTATTTTACCAGCCAAGTGGGGAACGACATCAGTTGGGACGTGGGATACGTGGCGGCGGGAGCCACCGGCAGCCTTTCCTTCAAAGTCACCGCTCCGGACAGCCAATGCGTGACCTTCACTAATGTCGCCTCGGAAACCGACCTCGCCGTAGCTTGCGGCACCGCGCCGCCGCTCTCCAATCCCGTGACGAACTGGCTGGGGGGATGTACTCTAACGCCGTCACCCACCCGTACGGCTTCGGCTACGTCCACCGCCACGAAAACCAGGACGCCATCACCCACTTATACCGCATCAAACACGACCACTAACACGGCCACTACCACGAGTACGGCCACGACCACCGCCACGAGCACGGCCACTCACTCACCGACGCCCACCTATACGCATACGGCTTCGGCCACGGCAACGCGAACCCCCACCCCCACGGCCACCCTAACGAACACAAGTTCCGCTACCGCCACGCCGTCTCCCACTGCGACCTCCACTCCGACCTTCACTCCTACCAGCACGGACACGGCTACGCCTACCAATACTCCCACCATCACGGACACCTCCACGCCCACCCCTACGAATACCCCGGTTCCAACCCACACACCCACTTACACCTTCACGCCGGTAAACACCATTGTCGCCACGGCGGTGACAGGTCCCAGCGATACGCCGACAACAGACCCAACGCCCATGAACACGATTGTTTCCACGGCGATAGCCGGACCGACGAACACATCGACCAATAGCTTTACGCCAATGAACACCCCGACGATTACTTATACCTACATCCCCACCAGCACCCCGGCCGCCACTAATACAGTGACATCGACAAACACGGGCATACCCACTCGAACCTACACGGATACGCCCACGCCGACTTTCACTTTCACCATTACCAGTACGCCGACAGCGACCTTTACGGTGACGCCCACTCCGCCCTTCCAAGTGACCATGAATAAGACGGTGTCCTCCTCCACGGCGGAGTCGGGGAACATACTGACTTATTTCTTGAGTCTTGTCGTTACGGGGAATACCGCTTACGGAGTCGTCGTAACGGATACCCTCCCGGCCGATGTAACTTATGTTGGTTCAGGGCCCAACAGCCCCTCAAGCCTCCCCACGCCGGTGGTGAACAGCACTGTGGGTCAATTGACTTGGGCCTTACCCCCCCTTAATCCGGGAACCTACCAACTGAGATATCAAACCCAAGTCAATAATTTCCTGGTGAATGGAACCCAAATCCTTAACCAAGCGGTCATGACTTATCCGGGGTCGGTCCCGGTGACAAGCGTCGTGCCCGTGGTGGTAGCGGCGAACGACGTCGTGATTATCGCGGTGTACAACGAGGCGGGTGAACTGGTTAATCAGATCCTCGATGAAAATCAGTCCCAGCCGATCCTGAATGTTTCCCTGGGAGGCGGCAACGCCGTCACGGCAATCAACGGCCCAGGCGGGGCGGTAACGGTTTATTACGCAGGCACACCCATCGCGGTTTGGAACGGGATGAATTCCAACGGAACGCCCGCTTCCAACGGCACCTATTATCTTAAAGTGGACAATATCAACAGCCTCGGTTCGGTCGTCAGCCAAACCCTTCCGGTGGTCGTGACCCGAAGCCTTTATCAGATAACGGTGCTGATTTACAACGAAGCGGGAGAGGTGATCCGGCATCTTTACGCTTATGTCTCCAATCTCGGGCAGGCTTCCATCTCGGGCATGAACCTTTCCGCTTCGACCATAGCCCCCTCCGAGATGAATTCGGGTGGCGGAATGCCGACCCAATTGGACATCCTCTTAAGCAACGGGACGACGATCCTTTGGGATGGGAGGGGCGATAACGGCAATTTCGCGCAAAGCGGCCAGTATTTCGTGGAAGTCACCAACCAGGGCGGCGGCGCCGGCGCGGGGTCGGTCATCACCCAGCGCGTGTTCGTGGAGGACCGCAACAGCTCCGCGGGGGCCGGCGTGGTCACCGCTTGGCCGAATATCTTGAAGGTTTCCAGCGGCCCACTCGTAACGACATTCCATACCGACTCTTCCATAAGCCTGACCTTGAAGGCGTCGATTTTCACGATGGCGGGTGAGCTCGTCCAGGTGATACAGGGTACGCAGGGAAGCGACCAGGCCGCCTGGAATGCGGCCGGATTGGCCAGTGGAATCTATATCGCGGTCGTAGAAGAAACAGACTCCAGCGGCGGCCTGCTTAGCCGCCAGATGATCAAGGTCGCGATCCTCCATTGAAATTCCGGCTATTTTTTTGTGTTGGCTTGTTTTGGACAGGCTCAACCCTTTGAAGCCGTTCGAGAAAAAGAAAAGCCCTTGGGGGTACCAAAGGCGTTATTACCTCAGAGTTTTTCAACCTCATCAGGAGAAGGCTCATCGGTCAAAAACATCCTTGAACAACTTCCTCATCCCCTTGCGTTCCTCGTAGTTGGCGGTCTGCTTTGCGTTCTTGAGGGTCATTTCCACGACGGTCCCGAGTAGGGAGCCTGACTCCACGTTTTCGGCTACCTTTTCCACCGCTCCCTTGACGATGTCCAATAGGCCGGAGCCATGAGGTTGAGGCGCCTGCGAGTGACCCCCAAGGTCATTTGCGTGGTTTGGCTGTGCTAGTCCCACGGGGGGATTAGCAACCGTTTCCGGAAGGGGAGCCCCGGCTTGGGTTTTCTGTTCCGGTTTTACCCTGGCCAATTTGCGGGGACTCACTGCCGGTTTCTGGGGATTCAACCTGGACAAGCGGCTTAACTTGACCTTGAAGTCTTTCATAAAAGTTTCTTGTTCTTCAGGGCTTTTTCCAACGACCGGCAAGGTCGTTTTAATGGCCTTTAACGCGGAAGTCTTTTCGCCCGCCAGGGCTTTTTGGTAGATGCCATCCGCCAAGGGGCCAGGGCCAAAGGCCGTTTCAAGGTGGGTTTTGGCGTCGAGTTTGGAATTTTCAAAGGCCTCCCGCTTTTGAGCCTCTTTTTGAGTCTGGGCTTGAGCTTTCCCCTCGGCTTTTTGGGCTTGCAGGGCCTTGGCTTGTTCCTTAGCGGCGGCTTTTTGGGCCTTTTGCTGATCCTTGGCCTCTTGGGCCTTCCGGGCTTCTTCCGCTTGGGACGCCTTGGCGGCGCTTTCCCCCTGATAGGCTTTGGCACACTCCTTTAATAGGTCGGGAAAGGCTTTACGGTAAGCTAAGTTCTCCTGGGCTACCCCCGCCTTTTGTTTCATGTGTTCCAGCCAAACCATGCCCCCGTAAGCCGCAACCGGGGCTTCGGCTTCTGTCAAGGTCCAGGTGAGTTTGTAGCCCTTGGGGGTTTTCTGCATTTTTAGGGTAGGGGGAAGACTTGGCCAAAGGGCCGCATGGGGGTCATTTGGGTCTTGGCTTGGGTTTTTGGCTACCTTCTCCCCGAAGCTCTCAGGGCTATTGCCCTTTTTGACCCAAGCCACCAGCTTTTGGGCCTCGGGTTCGTTCATTTGCCGGTCAATGACGACCTTGATGGTATCCAAGACCTTTTGTGGGTCTTCAAGGCTGGTCAGGGAAAAAACAATATTTTCGAGAGCTTGATAAGGATCTGTATTTATAAAAGTTTTATAAATTAGATCCCTGGAAGCTTGGTTTAAAACCGATAAAAGCTTTAAAGCCCTACTAACGGTCGGCTGTTTAATGCATAGTTCATCCGCCACCTGTTGTTGGGTCGGCTTTTGGGGGTTATTGATGCGTCTTTCAATGGCTTGGTACCAGTCCAGCCAGTTCATGTCCTGGCCCTGGTTATCCATAATCGAGACCAGCTCAGCCTCTTCGGGGGTAAGGTTGCCGATGACCAGGGCGTCCAATTCCTCCCAGCCCAGCTCTTGGGCGGCCCGGTAGCGCAACTCGCCTCCCAGGATCAGGTAACATGGGGAGGGATTGTTGTCCGGTCCCTCGGCAGGCATCGTGCGGAGTTTGACGGGGGTCAATTGGCCGTCGGCCTTCAGGGAAGCTTTCTTCTGGTCTACCATTTCCTGGGTGATGACCCGGCGGGGGTTTTCGGGGTTCGACCGAATCTGCCGGATGGGGATTCGCATGTAATAAGAAGTCATAATTTTCTCCTTTTGCTGAAATAGGAGCCCTTTTATCTTTCTTGGACCCTTGATGGGCAAAAGATATTTCGGGAGAATGCGTCCGTCAAATAAAAAACGAGGGGAAAAAGGTTTCCGGTTTAACCTTGCTGAAGCATAGCCTAAAAAATGACCGATTTTGATTTAAAGTCAACGGCAAAGGCGGGTTGAACCACCAAGGCACCAAGGGCACCAAGTACAGCGAAAGACTTGGGTGTTTAAAGGAATGGATTTTGATATTTTCTTTTTCTTTCTTGGTGTTCTTGGTGCCCTTGGTGGTTCAACCCTATTTTTGAGATTGGAAAATAATTGATTTATCACCTGACGCCGGAACAAGAAGCGAAAAACAAATCCACGGAAAAGAACGCGACGATTTTTTCCCTGGTGATGGCCGTGACCGCGATGGGCTTTTTCAGCCTTCCCAGCCTCTCCCAGGGCCCCCAAGCCTATCCCAAACTGCTGATCCTTTGGGCCGTCCTCTTGGGTCTTTTCGGGCTGGTGATTTTCGCGGCGAGGAAGAACGGGCAAAGCAAAAGGGTGGTCCAATTGGAGACGGGGGATATGGCCTTGGTTCTCAACTCCGCCACCCGGAAGGAAATCATACCTTACACCTCGATCCTCAGGATGGGCGTCCATAACGACTTCGTGGGTAATGTCATGACGATTTATTTGAGGACCAAGGTCAAACCCTTGATTCTTCTTTATGGTTTTGGGGAGATGACCGCTTTAGCGGACGATTTGGAAAAACATATTTCCGATCCCCTTTTGGTGGATTGGAAAAGGGGAATTCCGGGAGCCCAAAGAAAGTTCGGCGGAAGGATTCCGATTATCGGGGTCGGCTTCGCCGTTTTGGGGACCATTGTGGGATTGTCCTACTTCCTGTTCAAATTAGGCTTGGGGAGCTTGTTGATTCCGATCAGTTTCATTTTCATGGGAATTTCCAGATTCGCCATGAACCGGTACGACCGTGGCTCGAGAATCCTGGGGATTTTGTTTATCCTGGGGGGGATTGTCTACGCGGTCTTCCAATTTTTGACGCCCTAAACCTGAAAGGAAACCCCTTGCCCAAGAACGATGGTCCCATCCTCGAACGAAAATATTCCATTTGGAAAGCCTTCCCCTATTCCTTCTTCTCCAAAGACCTTTACGCCGACATTGGCAAAAACTGGAGGGGAACCGGCTACCGTTATCTTTTTTTGACCCTGGCCCTGGTGGTCTCTTGCCGGGCCTTGGTGTTTCAGGAATATGCCGCCGAAAATTTTCCGGGTTTCATCGCGAGCGTCCCGGAATTTAAAGTCGAAAAGGGGGTCTTTTCCTCCAGCGTATCCCAACCTTACGTCCGGAATTATGCCTCGACCCTTTTCGCGCTGGATACCACGGGAAAGATCGCTCAATTGGCCCAGGTGCCTGGCGTTGAAAAGGCCGATACCTGCCTGCTGATTACCCAGACCCAGTTCATGACCCGCAGAGTCCGTTTGGGCCATGTGGATGACAAAACCGAAAGCCTGGCGAAAATCCCTTCCTTCAATTTTGATAAAGACAAAAAGCAACGATTGAGCGATTTCTTTGTCCGGTGGTCGGGGACCTTTTTTTTCCTGTTTTTCCTGTTTTTGGGTTTTCCGGTTTACGGGATTGTCCTATCCATCTATGGTCTTCTCGGAGTGCTTATTTCGGAAATTCGCGGTAAGGGCCTGGACTATATCGTGGTCCTGCGATTGGCCATCATCAGCCATATCCCGCCCTTCCTTTTGACCACCCTCATGGTGATTTGTGGGCTTCAACTGCCCATGCCTATTGTCTGGTCCTTCTTCCTCTCGATGGGTTTCCTTCATTTCGCGATCAGCGCCCAGGAGCCGGTCGATATCCAAGCCGCTTGAAAGGGTAAGCATGAAAGCTTTCGCCGGGATCAACTTAGCTTTAATTTTTTCGATGATTCTTTGGGGCGGATCCCAGGCCATGGGCCAAACGGCAGTTTCGGGCAACCCACCGTCCGTTTCGACGCCGACCCCATCGGAAAAATTTTTTATTAAAGCCGGGGCAGGGACTTACCTTTTCCAGTTTTTTTCGACGAGTTACGATCGCTTTGTCCGTAACGGGATTGTTCCAGAAATAGATAATCAAATTATTTCCGTGACCGGATTGACCGGGTCCGCGGCGGCGGGGATTGACTGTCCCGACCATTTTTCCTTTTTTGCCAGCGTGGAAGGGCTATCCAAAGATTGGTCGATCATGGCCAATGCCCAATGTATGGATACGGATTTTAAATTCATGAAACCCTATATTTATTTCGGGGCGGGGTTGGACTTTATCAACTATTCGGCTATTGGGCCGGGGGTACAATCGGGACTCGGATTAAGTTTTCCTTTGGACCTAAAAACAGAAATTTTTATTGAAGGTAAAATATATGGTGCCATGAACCTTTGGTCCGGGCCTTACCATTACGACGCGCCTTACCGTTGGGCCGATTTCTATGTACCTTTATTGGGAGGATTGAAATTCACCTTATGATAGGTCTGGAATGTTAGTGAAAGCTCTGGCCTGGATCAACTTAGCTTTGGCATTCGTCCTGGAAATGATCGCCCTTTATATCCTGGGGATTTTTGGGTTTCAGATGAATCTTCCGGATATGGGGAAGTGGTATTTCGCTTTAATCATCCCTTTTGTTTTCATTTGCGCCTGGGCCATCTTGGCGGCGCCCAAAGCCCAATGCCGGCTCAAGGGTTGGAAGTTGTATGGTTACAAATTCGTTAATTTCACATTAGCCGCCTGGGCCCTTTCGGCCATCAGCCAAGCCCAATGGGCGATGCTATTTGAGGTGGTTGTTGCGGTGAATCTAGTCCTTTTATGGGTTTGGAGGCGGTTTGAACCGGGTTGAATGATCAATGGCGAGGCTCAATTAGTCCGGATAAAACGAATAATAATCAAAAACATAGAAATTTTCGAAAATTCGCACTATTTTTGACCACCTCGGCGTAAAAAAAACTTTATTTTGTTTGAAAATAATAGAGTTTTACCGACCCATGATAAAATGAATGGCGTCTAAATCGATATCACATCTCGTTTCTTCCTCGGTGCCCCGGCCTTGAAACGAATCCGAAAGGATTTTCATGGCTCCCAATCAAAAAGTTATTTCCCTTTTCTTCCTGATTTTGGCCCTGCTGATAGGCAATTCCATTTTCACTTACCAGAATTATCGAAAACTCAATTCCAATAATGAATGGGTCGTCCATACTCAACAGGTCCTGGTTGCAATGAATCGAGTTCGAAACTTGGCCAGCCGGGCCGAGAATCCCAAAGTTTGGCAAAGCCCCGCGGCCATGAAGGCTTTGGCGGGAGATCCGATCTATTTCGCCCAAATTCAAGAAGCTGTTCAGGACTTAAAAAAGCTAACGGCGGACAATCCTTCCAAGCAAAATAAAATAAAAGAATTGGAATCCCTGCTCAATGTCTCCAGGGAAGCCAAAGCGGCATGGTGGAGAGGCAACAACCAGGATAATTTCCAAGTCCGGGAGATTCTGGCGGATATGCGGCAAGAGGAAAACCGGCTTTTAGGGTTGAGAGCGGAAGAAACCGATCTGAGCATCCACCGAACGGGTTTCGCCTTTGTCCTTACCTTTTGCACAGCCGTTGTTTTTATTTTTTTCACCCTTTTTTTATGGAACAAGGATTTGCGCAGCCAGATAAATTTGAATAAAAGCCTGGGGGAAACGCGGGATAAGACCCGGCTATTGGATTCGATTATGAGGAGCATGTCAGAGGGGATCGTCGTCGCGGACTGTAACGGCCAGATGACTTATTTCAACGACGCGGCCAAACGGATCACGGGTATCGGGATGTCAGCTCAAAAACCGGATAAATGGACTGAAGAATACGGCGTTTTTAACGAGGACAAAGTCACGCCTTGTCCCGAAGCGGAAATTCCCCTGGTGAAGGCCTTCCACGGGGTTGAGGTCAACCATGTCATTCAATTCCTCCGCAATTCCGGCCATCCCATGGGGATTTTCGTCAGCGTGAACGGCCGGCCCCTCCGGGACGAGCTTGGAAACATCACCGGGGGGCTGGTGGTGGTACGGGATATTACCCAGGAAATGCAGGCGGAGGAAGGGAGCAAGAAACTAGAGGCAATCCTCCGCACCCAGGACTTCATCACTTCCGTCCTCGAGAACCTTCCCAACATGGTTTTCGTCAAGGACGCGAAGGACTTGCGCTTCGTGATGTTCAACAAGGCGGGGGAGGAACTCCTGGGTATTCCCCGCGCCGACCTTATCGGCAAGAACGACTATGATTTTTTTCCCAAGGAGGACGCGGATTTCTTCACGGCCAAGGACCGCAAGACCTTGGAGGCCCGCCAGCTCCTGGATATCCCCGAGGAAACCCTTCAAACGCGCGAGAAAGGCCCGCGGATCCTTCATACGAAGAAAATCCCTGTTTTGAATCAGGACGGTATTCCACAGTATTTGTTGGGGATCTCGGAAGATATCACGGCGCAGAAAGCCCAGGAAAACCTCAAAATTTATACGAAAGCCTTGGAAACCAGCAACCAGGAACTGCAGGATTTCGTGTTCGTGGCTTCCCACGATCTGCAGGAACCCCTTCGGAAAATCCAGGCTTTTGGGGAATTTCTCCGGGATGAATTCAAGGCGGTCCTGGGGGAAACGGGCCGGGATTATGTGGAACGGATGAGAAGCGCCGCCAACCGCATGCAAATCCTGATCAACGACCTTTTGGCCCTCACCCGGGTGACCACCAAGGCGAAGCCTTTCATTTCCGTAAATCTTTCGGATATCCTTCAAGGTGTCCTCTCCGATCTTGAAACCCGAATTCAGGAGAAGAAAGCCAAGGTGGAGGTAGCTTCTCTCCCCACCCTGGAAGCTGACGAAACCCAGATGCGGCAATTGTTCCAAAACCTCATCGGCAACGCGCTAAAGTTCCAACGTCCCGGCGTTCCACCGGAGATCACGGTTTACGCTTCCGCCGCGCCCAAGGCGGTCGATGGGGAAGGCCGTTGCCGGATTAAGGTAGAGGACAATGGCATCGGGTTCGACAACAAATATGGTGAACTAATCTTCAAGGTGTTCGAAAGGCTGCATGGCAGGGACGAGTATGAGGGGACGGGGATAGGCTTGGCGGTCTGCCGGAAGGTCGTGGAACGGCATGGAGGGACGATTAAGGCAGAGGGAATTCCGGGAAAAGGCAGCATCTTTACGATCGAACTGCCTCTTCACCACAAATCATAAGGAGGAATGGATGATGAAGGACAAGGGACTTTTGCCGATTTTAATGGTGGACGACGACCAAGACGACCGGATGATGGCCGAAAAGGCCCTGCGGAAAAACCGTGTCGTCAACCCGATTATTTTCCTCGCGGATGGGGAGGAAGTGATGGATTACATAAAACGAAAGGGAAAATTCTCGGATCCGGCCACCTCAATCCGGCCTTGTTTCATCCTTTTGGATTTGAATATGCCCCGGATGGACGGGCGTAAGGCGCTTCTTTTCCTGAAGTCCGATTCGCAGCTGAAGAAAATCCCCGTGGTGGTCCTCAGCACCTCCAGCGCGGAGGAGGACATCCTGCGCAGTTACAACCTGGGCGCCAACTCCTTCATCACTAAGCCGGTCACTTTCGACGGCTTGGTGTCGACAATGGAATCCCTGAAAAACTATTGGCTCGAAATCGTGGAATTACCCCACGACAATGGAAACGAGACCCAATGAGTGAAAACCCGGCAAGCTGTTGATCGTGGAAGATGACGGGGAAGATTTCCTTCATTTCGCGATCAGCGCTCAGGAGCCGGTCTATATCCAGGCCGGTTGAAAGGGTAAGCATGAAAGCTCTCGCCTGGATCAACTTAACTTTAATCTTTTCGATGATTCTCTTGGGCGGCTCCCAGGCTATTGGCCAAACGGCCGCGCCTTACAGCCAAACACCGGTTTCCACGCCGACATCCAGAGAAAAATTGTTTATTAAAACCGGGGCCGGACTTTATCTTTTCCAGCTTTATTCGACGATTTATGATCGACCAACCAAAAACGGAATACCTTATGAAATGAATTTACCGGTACGCCCAGTGGCACCACTTCACCGGGAGGGGAGACGCTCACACCGACCGGAACCCCAACCAACACTGGGACATCCACAGAGACTTTTTGCGCGTCCTGCACTCAAACAACAACTGTTATTTGGACGTCAACAAACACACCGGCTATACCTGTTACCTCCTTAACGCCCACTTTTACTACCACGGTGACCGATACGTTTACTCCCACGGATACGCCGACTTTTCCAGTCACCATCACCATTACGCCAACGGGAACTCCGACTAATACTGGAACTCCCACCGTCACCCCGACTCCAATCAATAGTGGGGTGGTATCCACATTAGCGGGCTCCGTTAAAATAACCGGTTCAACCAATGGAAACGGGACCGCTGCCTTGTTTTATGTGCCCACGGGCGTCGCGGTAGATACCTTCGGGAACGTTTACGTCGCGGATCAAGACAATGACCTAGTCCGGGAAATCCTTTCGGGAGGTGCGGTGACGACCTTAGCGGGTCAAGCCGGGGTCATTGGGGCCACCAACGCCACAGGTACAGCCGCGTCGTTCTTTTTACCCACGGGTGTCGCCGTGGATTCCTCTGGGACGGTTTACGTCGCAGATCAAGGTAACGACTTGATTAGGGAAATCGCCCCCGGTGGAGCCGTATCGACATTGGCGGGGTCGGTGAGCGTTTCTGGGTCCGCAAACGGTCCAGCCGCCATTGCAAGGTTCAATTTGCCCGTTGGGGTCGCGGTAGATTTCTCCGGTAATGTGTATGTCGCAGATTTTGGCAACAACATGATCCGGAAAATTTTTCCTGGCGGGGAGGTGACGACCTTGGCGGGGTCCGCGGGTGTGACCGGGACCGCCAATGGAACCGGAAGCGCCGCATTGTTCAATGAGCCCATTGGAGTTGCCGTGGATTCCTCCGGGAACGTTTATGTGGGGGATCATGGCAACCACTTGGTCCGAAAAATCACCTCTGGGGGGATAGTGACTACCCTGGCAGGGTCAGGGTCCGCCGGGGGCCTGAATGGAACGGGAACGGGCGCATCATTCTATGGACCGAATGGAGTTGCGGTTGATTCCACCGGGAACGTTTACGTGGCTGACGGCGTCTTAATCCGTGTCATCTCCCCCGGGGGAGTGGTTTCGACCCTGGCGGGGTCGGGGTCAGCCGGATCCGCAAATGGAACGGGAGCCGCCGCATCGTTCAATGGGGCCGAAGGAATCGCAGTCAATTTCTCCGGGAAAACCGTTTTCGTTGCAGATGAGGGAAACGAACTGATCCGGGAAATCCAATAAGGAATAAAGTTTTTTACCCATCGTTTCGATGAGGTTTTAAGCTTGAGGAATTAAGACAAGGTTGGCGCGATCACGGAAGGCCGGCTTTATTTGGTGCTATTTGAGGATCATCCTGCGTTCAAATTTTTTCCAAGAATTCTCAATACGAACGAACTTTAACAGAGTGAAATACAAAAAAATATTTTGGATTCAATAATTTAAGTGGATAACTGAATTCTTTTTTGCTGTAGAAAAACCTTTAATCTTAAATTCGGTGATGGGCGAGCACTGTTTTCAGGCGATATGCCTTTAAGTTCCTCGAGATTTTTCCTCCACAATTCACTCCACTTCGTCGGTACCACCACCAAGACTTTCACTTAACCTACCGAGTACCATCGGTTTGCCCGACGGGGTGGCTATCCCCCAATAAAAGGGCGGCTTTCGCGATGATTTTTTCCTGACTGGCCGGTTTGGCTAAAAGCCTGACATTGGACAAGGCGTCCACCCATTGCTCCAATTCGGGCGTGATGTTGGAGGAAAAAACCAGCGTGGGCTTTTTTGACAGGATGGGGTTGGTCTTCAAAAGGTTGAGGAAAGTTCGGCCGTCCATCCCGGGCATTTCCAGGTCGGTGATGATCTGGTCCACATTCTTCTGGGCCATCTGGAAAAAGACCTGGCGGCCTTCCCGGTCTTGAATCGAAGAACTCATTTATTTTTTGTGGTAGGAATAGGCTTTCATCTTATTTGCGAATTCGGTAATAGGCGGTGTATTGTTTTCGGTCACAACATCTTTAAATTCTTCCAGCTTTTTCCGCTGTTCCTCATTCAGGTTCGTGGGTACCACCACCAAGACTTTCACGAATAAATGGCCCTGTCCTGATTCTTTGGGGTTCCGAATGCCTTTATCCTTTAAACGGAGGGTAAGGCCGGATTGGGTGCCGGAGGGAATCTTCATTTTGACCGGGCCTTCCAAAGTCGGGACTTCGATTTCAGCGCCTAAGGCGGCTTGGACAAGGGTGATAGGCACTTCTATATGAAGGTCCTTGCCTTCTCTTTTAAAGAAGATGTCCGGCTTCACATGCAGATAAACATAAAGATCCCCGGCGGGGCCGCCGTTCTGGCCTGCTTCGCCCTCGCCCCTGAACCGGAGGCGGGAGCCATCATCCGCGCCAGGGGGGACCTTGACGGAAAGAGTACGCTCTTTCTCCACACGCCCGTGGCCGTGACAGGTGGGGCAGGCCGCGCCGGGCAATTCCCCTTGGCCGTTGCAACGAGGACAAGTGCGGGCAGTGGTAAAAAAGCCTTGGGATTGGCGAATCTGGCCTGTGCCATGGCAAGTGGGACAAAGCACCTGGCCAGAACCGGCCACGGCGCCGGAGCCATGGCAAATGTCGCAGGTCGAGAGCTTTCGGAAATGGATATCGCGGGTGGTACCGAAAGCGGCCTCTTCAAAAGAGACTTCCAAATCAAAACGCAGGTCGTTGCCCGCTTCGCCCTCGCTTCGGGCCGTGGCCGAACGGCCTCGGCCCCGCCCACCGAAGAATTGGCTGAAAACATCATCCATATCGCCGAAGTCCTCGGAGCCGTTTCCGGGGCCTTGGGGGCGCCCTCCTCCGGCGTTGCCGTCCGAAAAGCCGCCCGCCCCGACCCCCGCGTGGCCGAATTGGTCGTACTCGGATTTCGTTTTGGGGTCCGAGAGGACCCCATAGGCCTCGTTGATTTCCTTGAACTTTTCCTCGGCGCCTTTGTTGTTGGGATTGACGTCCGGATGATATTTTTTAGCAAGGGTGCGGAAAGCGTTCTTGATCTCATCAGCGCTAGCGCTTTTTGAAATTCCCAATAGCTCGTAATAATCTTTTTTGGAAGCCATATTTCTACACCCTTCAACCGGGGTTTGATGAACAAAAAGAAAGACCTACCCACACTTTACGCTTTAGTCCGGTTTCTTCCAGCCCCTGGGGCCTAATATTGAAATATTTTAAGTTGATGAAGGCCTGGGGAGGAATCGGCTTATTTGGTGAGGTTTTCGGTAACCACGTCTCCCACCAACAACAGCCCTTGTCCACCTGTAATGGAGGTGGTCAGGTTTCCGCTAACCGCTTCGAGCGTGTAGGAGCCCGAGGCGGGGTAGGCCGAGGAGGGGATGTTGACCGGGGAGCCCACGGTTCCGCAGGCGGGCGTGGTGAATGTGGTGACGCCGGAGGAATTAAGAACCTGCACGAGGCTCCAGATTCCCGAATTGGTCCAACTAACGGCGGAGCCATCCAGGGCTGGAGTGACGGGGCCCGGCATTTGTAAGGTGGCGGAAGCGGTACCGATGGAAGTGGCCGTAACCAGCGTCCAATTTGCCCCGTAGTCCGGAGGACCGACAGGTTGGTAATAGAAGTAATAAGCGTAGTTGACGCCATTGATACTCGTAGTGGATGAATAAGGCACGCTGGCATAGGGGGATCCTCCAGCGAGGACGGTCACGCCAGTCGTGGTTTCGGCGTTGCCATTGATCAGCAGGTCGAGTTCAACTGCGAAAATGGGGCTGGTCGATGAGGCGTAATTGACAACTCCGAGGACGATCTCGGCGGTATTCCAATAAATGCCCGAAGGCGTCACGGGAACCGGGGTGAGGGTCGCGCAAATATTGAAAGGGACCGGGGTGGAGGTGGCGGTGGGGATGGGGACGGACCCGGAGGACCCGGGAGACAAGGGGCTGACGGTATAGGTTTTCTGACAGCTGGCTCCCAAGATGAGGAGAAAAAGAAAGGCGAAGAGGGCCAGAAATTTCCGGGAAGTCATAAATTGTCCTTGGACATATTCGAAGCAAAATTCTTCTCAAATTATCTATAATCCCGTTATGAAAAGCACAGGGTATTTGAAAAATTGTGTCAGGTGGAAAAGACTTTATATAGGGGGGGTAGTGGGTTTAGGTCTTTTCACTTTGATTCTCCCGCTTTTCGCCGATGACGAAATCCCTCCTCCACCCCTCCAGGCGCCGACGGAAGCCCCGCCCCAATATCAGTACCGGGTTCCATCCGATCTTTCGGACGGATGGAAGGTGGGGGACATACGAAAAGAAAAAATCGACTTTGAGCGGCTTTCCCGGGGAATCGACCGAATAACGGCCGGAGCCGTTGACGATGTTCACAGCCTCTTGGTGATAAGGCATGGCAAAATATTATTGGACGAATATTACAAGGGGCACTCGGCCCTCGACCCGCATCCTTTGTATTCCTGCACGAAGTCGGTCTTTTCCACGATCTATGGGATCGCCCAAGACCAGGGGCTTCTGAACCTGGACCAGAAAATTTTAGATTTTTACCCTGATGAGCGATCGAAGACCGGATGGGATTCCCGGAAGGATTCCATCACGGTGGCGATGCTTTTATCCATGACCTCCGGCCTGGATTGCAATGACGCCCCAACAACCGGAGTGAACTGCGGGGGAGCACTGGGCCAATCAAACGATTGGTTGGGCTTTTGTCTGGGATTGCCCCTGGCCCATGAGCCGGGGACGGCCTGGACCTACAACGGGGCCTGCTTGGTGCTTCTTTCCAACCTGATCGCCCAGAAAAGTGGCATGAGTTTAAAACAATACGCGAACAAATATCTTTTGGTCCCCTTGGGTATCAAGGGTGATACCTGGGTGATCGGGCCTCAAGGTATTACCCGAGTGGACTACGGGCTCTATTGGAAGCCACGGGATATGGCCAAGCTAGGGCAGTTGTACCTGAACAAGGGCTTGTGGAATGGAAAACGGATTGTCTCGGAAGCCTGGGTGAAAGAGGCAACGACGGTGCACGCGCCTTTAAAGCAGGCTTTCGGGGACAATTATGGTTACTTGTGGTATGTCACCGACATGCGATACAAAGGCCGGATGATTCAAGTGTTTGACGCCACCGGTTACCAGGGGCAGGCGATTTTCGTTTCCCCCGACTTGGACTTGGTTTGTGTGATGACGGCGGGAAGCGATACTTCTCAAATTTATGGGCAGGAAATGAACCTTTTCGAGGATTTCATTCTCGGATGTTTCACAAACCCCTAGGGCGCCTCCTCATCCGACCGACGAACTCGCTCCTTTACCCATCCTTGCGAGGGAAAGTCCTTTCCCCTATAATTCGCTCTTTCATCGCCCTGCCGCATAATAACTTTCAAGGAGAACCCATGTCCCTCGATTTCCTGAAAAACGCCGATCCCGCCGTTTGGGAGGCGAATCGAAACGAGCTCAAGCGCCAGAACGAAAAACTGGAAATGATCGCCTCGGAAAATTTCACCAGCCTGGCGGTCATGGCCGCGCAAGGCGGGGTGATGACCAATAAATACGCCGAAGGCTATCCGGGCAACCGCTATTACGGCGGCTGTGAGTACGTGGACGTGGTGGAAAACCTGGCCCGGGAAAGGGCCGCCAAGATTTTCTCCAACGCCGAATACGTGAACGTGCAGCCCCATTCGGGGAGCCAGGCCAACATGGCCGTCTATTTCACCTTCGTGAAACCGGGCGACACCATCCTGGGATTGGATTTGTCCCACGGTGGCCACCTGACCCATGGCAGCAAGGTGAATTTTTCGGGGAAGATGTACAACTTCTTCGCCTACCAGACCCGCAAGGAAGACGGCCGGGTGGATTTGGACCAGGTGAAGGATCTGGCGCGTCAGCATAAGCCCAAGATGATCAGCATCGGCGCCTCCGCTTACTCCCGGGACTGGGATTACGCCGAGTTCCGAAAAATCGCCGACGAGGTCGGGGCCTTTCTCTGGGCGGATATCGCCCACACGGCCGGCTTGATCGCGGCGGGGGAGCTTAACAACCCCATGGCTTTCTGCCACGTGGTTACCACCACCACCCACAAGACCTTGCGTGGCCCCCGGGGCGGGATGATCCTCATGGGGAAGGATTTCGATAATCCCTTCGGCATCACGGCGCCCAAGAGCGGCCGTACCCGAAAGATGAGCGAGCTTTTGGACAGACAAATTATCCCGGGTATCCAGGGCGGGCCCTTGATGCACGTGGTGGCGGCCAAGGCCGTGGCCTTCGGGGAAATCCTGAAGCCGACGTTCAAGGATTACGCCAAGCAGATCAAGGTGAACGCCAAGGCGCTTTGCGAGGCACTGATGGGCTACGGGTTCCAAGTGGTTTCGTCCGGAACGGACAATCACTTGATGCTCATTGACCTTCGCAACAAGAAGATCAATGGGAAACAGGCACAATTGGCCCTCGACGAGGCTAATATTACCGCCAACAAAAACGCAGTGCCTTGGGACACCGAATCACCCCTGCTTACTAGCGGTTTGAGGCTGGGTTCGCCAGCCCTGACGACCCGAGGCTTCAAGGAAGCGGAATTCAAGCTGATCGCCAAGTGGATCAACGACGTGGTTTCAGCCCCCGAGGATATGGGGGTGCGGAATAAGGTGAAGGGCGAAATCGGGGAAGTGACCAAGAAGTTTCCACTTTATCCGGAGCTGCTTCAGCAAACGAATTGAACCGCAAATCCCTTGACTGCCGCAAAGGGTCTTTGAACAAGAAATCACCTGATTTTAAAAATGTTGTTGCGGCGCTTAGATCCTGGATGGTACGCCGGTTAAAGGACTTTTGAAGAGAAGTTTTACTTGCCCACGGGAGTGGGCAGTCCCGCGGTGGGGATGGGGGAGGCCCCTCCCGTCACGACACGAGCCAGGGCCCAGCTGGGCGAGGCCCCGCCTTCCACGTTCAAGTTTTTCGATTCAGTGCCATTATTATTAGCCAAATAAATATTCAAGGCCACGTCCTCGCCCGTTCCATAGGAACAGTACAAGATCTTCCGGTCGTTCTGAGCGAATTTGGGACAGAGGCTTCGATTGTCATTGGTGATGTTGACGGGGTTGCCGCCGTCGGCGGCATCGATCGTATAAACCTGGGTGGTATTCGACCGGTAAAGATTAAAGAGGATTTTTCTGCCGTCCATCGAAAAAGAGGGAGACCCGACGTTCCAATCGGTATAGGCCGTTAATTTTTTAAGGCTCTTGTCCGAGAGGGACATGGTCCAAATGTTGTAAACGTTATTGTCCAGGTCGGTGATAAAAAGAATGGATTTCCCGTCGGGAGAAAATTGGGGGCAAAGGGCTGAATGATCCAGAAGAAGGGTCTCGGGGTTGAAACCATCTGAATCCATCATCCATATGTCGCCCTCGATACTGTAAATAATTTTTTTGCCATCAAACGACCAGGACGGAGCGTCATTGACCAATAAATTTTGGTCACCGCTTTTGAGCGAATTGGTCTCATCAAACGTCAACTGAACCCGGTTTGAACCGTCAAGATTGATTTTCCATAGGTTGTAAACACCCGAGTCGGACTTGCTGTTGCTGTCCGTATCAACCGCGTTCGACCAATAAACCACTTGACCATCCTTGGGGGAGCAAGCGGGATACCATTCGGTGCTTTTGCCGCTGGTTAAGGGCGTGGTTTGCGACGAATCCAAATCCAAACGAACCAAATGGCCTCTTTGGACAAAAACCACGCTTCCGGAAGGAAGAACGGGGGTGGGAGTGGGGACCGGTGGAGGGATATCCACTTTTTTAGGTTTGCAAGCGGTTGAAAAAACTGTTCCAAAAATAAGAACGAAAACCCATAACAAGGCCAGTTTCGAGAAGGCGGAAGAGGTTTTCATTTTCTGGCTCACTTTTTCGACCAGCAGGGGGATTGAATCCCAGTGGCGGCAATTCTTGTCTTGTTGGCTCCCGTGTGGGCGTCCATCACCCAAAGTTCCCCGGACTGGAGATAGGCTATCTTACTTCCATCTGGTGACCAGATAGCGTAGTCCACGCCCGGTTCGGTTAAATATTTGAGACTGCCGGAATCTTTATCCGAGGCGAATTTTTCCACAATTGCCACACGATACATCATTTCAACGGGATCCTGTTTGGCTAAAACCATCAAAGTCGTCCCGGATTCGGCGGGAGAGAAGGACACCAAGGGTCCCAAAAGGGGACCGGACAAGCCGACTAAAACCTTGGGAGTAGAGGTCTGGGCCGAAGCGGAGTAAACCACGGTATTGTCCGATATATAGGCCACATCCCGGGCATCCGAAGACCATGAAATATCAGAAAGGGGAACAGAAGATTCCGCTAATTTTAGGTCGTCCCTCAAACGTGGATTAGCGAGGTTCAGGCTAAAGTATTGAACCCCCTTTTTCACCAAATAGGCCACATACCGGTTGTCGCGATGGGGAGCCCACTCAATCGCCGAAATGGAATAATTTGTATCCACCGTGGTAAGGCTTTCCTGGGCATAGGAGTCCATTCCGATCTTCCAAACCTGGTTATGATAATAAAAGACTATTTCATCACTGCGGGGAGACCAAGAGAAAGGTGGTTTTAGATTACTGGCGTCCACAAATCTCATATCGTCAAAAGAAGTTAATTGCAGGGTTTCTGCGGTTCCTTTTTTGAGGATGAATAAATTCATTTTTCCGTCTTTCATATCCGAAAGAAAAGCCAACCATTTTCCATTGGGTGACCAAAGTGGAAACCATGAACTGGTTCCGACCGGCGTCAATCGATTCCGATTTGTGCCGTCGGTATTCATGGTCCAAAGCGTGGGTTTACCTTGCTCAATGGTTGTAAAAGCGATTTTTTCAATTTCCTGGGGTGTCGCCGTGGGTGTGGCTGTGGTCGTATCGGTTGGTTTTGGCTTTGTGATGGTCATTTCTTCGGAAGACTCAAGGACAGGCTGCTTTGGAACGGGGTTATTTAATACCGGGGTAGGGGGAGCGGATGGAGGGGCGGCTTGGGGAAGAATGGCCGCAGGTGCCGGAATGACAGGGGAATTTACAGTTGTTTTGACAGTTTGAGCTGAAGTAACGGGTTTAAAAAAGGGAAGGGATCGTTTTCCGCATCCCGGGATATTGACGTCACATCCTGTGGAAAGGAGCAACAACAATAATAGCATTGCGGAGAAAATCGAGAGGCTTTTTAAGGTTTCGCGCAATCTTTGATCCCCAAAGGAAGTTCTTGTCGTTCACCTAATCTGGAAGGCAGTTTATGGGTTCAATCCTGAAAAGTCAACGAAATCAACGTTTTTAGGGGCTTGTAGACTCACTTTGCGTCTCTAAAAAGATTTGAGAACCTTTGGTATCCCGTTTTACAAAAGCGGAAAGGTGCGGATAGCCTCGAAAGGGTTTGGGGATTTTAGTTTCCTCGCCATTTTGAATGGCCTTCACTAAAGCTGTATCCGGTTCAAGGTCGATTAGATTACCCTTGTTTACTAAATCCGAATTTTTGTCCAACAACATCGCGGCTTGCGTGGACACTTGCAGAATAAGCAGGGACGGGTCGACTAGGAGAAAAGGTTTCTCATCTTTTTGACTTTTTGGAGGAAAGGATTGGGAGGGCGGGGCTTGAGCGGGTATTGGGCCAGTAAAGTCTTTAACCGAAGGTACCGCTAGATTTTTGGACGAGGCGACCTTCCTCTTTTGCGTTAACTCCATCATTAAGCCGGTTAAGAGGGCTGACGAAAAAGCCAAAAAGCCCCAAAGAAGAGGGCCAGGCCATGGTCTATAGATTAAAATAAATTCTTTGGTATTTTGTGGGTCAACATTCGAGGAAACGCGGTAACTCCAATTGGTTGGAAAGACGAACTCCGTACCTTCCGAAATGGAGCTGGTTAGAAAATCCTGATTCCCACCCTTCGATGTCACCTTGGAGTTTACTTTGACTTGAAAAGCTCGAAGCCCGTCAAGTTTCTCGATGTTTTTGGACCAATCAATCACGGCCATATCATCTTTTAATTCTTGTGCATAGCAGAGGTGGGCGAAAGCCAATTGTCCTATTTCACCAACACGGATGATATCTTGTTGGTAAGAAAGGTTAAATCCCAGGGCAAAAGCCAAGATCGGAAAAAGAGATAATAGGATAAATCGACCGCGGTTGAGAAAGGTGAATGGATTCATAATCTTTCCTTTGGGCACTTTAAATATAATATAATCACGTTTCGCCTAGCATTTTAACGAAATCACTGAAAGCTTCGACCATGAAATCTTCCGAAAACGGACTAAAAAAAATAAGGAATGAGATCGACCGAATTGATTCAAAACTCGTCCGCCTTTTGAACGAGCGGGCGAAGAGCATTTTAAAAGTGAAGAGTCTCAAATCGAAGGCCGAAATCCATTTTTACGCTCCCCACCGGGAAAGGGAAGTTTACCAGCGTATCGCCAAGTTAAATCAGGGACCCCTGCCAATCGAGGTTCTCAATAATATTTATTGTGAAATTATGTCGGGTTCCCTTGCTCTGGAAGCCCGTTTAAAAATAGCCTATTTCGGGCAAGCGGGTTCCAACACGCATATTGCCGCCTTGCAAAAATTCGGCAATTCCACGGGTTACATCACCGGGCCCACTTTAAAAGACGTGTTCCTGGAAGTGGAGCGGGGAAGAGCCCACTATGGCGTCGTTCCAATTGAAAATTCAACGGAAGGCATGATCAACCATACATTGGATTTGTTCGTTGAATCGGATTTGAAGATTTGCTCCGAGATACTCATGCCTATTTCCCACACCCTTATGTCGAAGACCGGAGAATTGGAAAAGGTCAAAGTGGTTTATAGTCATCCCCAAGCCTTGGGGCAATGTCGTGTATGGCTGGAAGCCAATTTGCCCGGCGTGAAAATAGTTGAAAGCGCCAGCACCTCACGGGCGGCGGAACAGGCAGCCTCCAACGCCTCCTTGGCCGCGATCGCTCCCGAATTGGCGGCGAAACTCTACAAGTTAAAACCCATCGCGAAACGCATTGAAGACATGCAAGACAACTACACCCGGTTTTTGGTAATTGGGCGGACCGCCGCGGAAAAAACAGGAAAGGACAAAACTTCCGTGATGGTTTCCATCAAAGACAAAGTTGGTGCCCTTTTTTCGCTGCTGTATCCATTTGAAAAACAGGGATTGAACCTAACTAATATTGAATCACGTCCCTCCCGAAAGAAGGCGTGGGATTATTATTTCTTCATTGATTTTCTCGGCCATATCAGTGATCCCAAGGTTCAAACCGCCATCCAGGAAATTGAGAAGGCGTCCTTGACGATCAAGGTATTGGGTTCCTATCCCCGTTGCGAGAATTGAAATGCTTTACTGTCCGGAAACTCTCCGAAATAAAAAGGCCTTGAAATGACTTTTCCCGTTCCTTTCCGCGATAATCTTTTAGGCATGAAGCCCTATGTCCCGGGCAAGCCCATCGAGGAATTGGAAAGGGAACTGGGAATCAAAAACGCCTCCAAAATCGCTTCCAATGAGAATCCCCTGGGACCCTCCCCGAAAGTTTTGGACGCCCTAGGCAAGGCTTTGAACAAAATCAGCCGCTATCCGGACGGGGCGGCGCACAACCTCTCGAAAGCTTTGGGCCACTACTTGACGGTTCCCACCAATCAAATCATCCTGGGGAACGGCTCGAACGAACTTTTGGTCCTGCTGGGGCAAATGGTCCTGAATCCCGGCGACGAAGTCCTTTTCTCCGAAAACAGCTTTTTCGTTTACACGTTGACGGCCCAACTTTTCGAGGCGGTTCCTAAAATGGTGCCCTTAAAAGATGAGACGCACGACCTCCAGGCCTTTTCCAACGCCCTCACCGCCAAAACCCGCCTGGTTTTTATTTGTAATCCGAACAATCCCACGGGAACCATGGTGCCACTCTTGGCTATCGAGGCTTTCCTGAAAATATGTCCGAAGGAAGTCCTGGTCGTCCTGGATGAGGCCTATTACGAATATGTTGAAGAAAAAAACTACTTCGAGTCCCTTCGACTGAGGGAGAACTATCCTAATCTGGTCATTCTGCGCACCTTTTCAAAAGCCTTCGCTTTGGCGGGATTGAGGATAGGGTATGGCGTTGCCCATCCCCAATTGGTGGAGATTTATCAAAAAACACGCCAACCCTTCAACGTGAACAGCCTGGCCATGGTGGCCGCCGAAACCGCGCTGGCGGATACTCCCCATATGAAGAAAGCTGTAGAGTTGAACAGCCGTATGCGGAATAAACTTTTTCAGGGACTCACCCTTTTGGGACTGAAACCCACCCCGACCCACGCGAATTTCATTTATTTCAACCTCCCTTATGCCTGGGATATTTACCAGGCGCTTTTAAGGAAAGGCGTCATTGTCCGGCCCGTGGGCCCGGAGGCTTTGCGCGTTACCACAGGAACCGAAGCCGAAACAGATAATTTTCTGAAAGTATTTGGGGAGATAATGGCGCCGAAAGGGGTTCTGAAAGTCTGATGGCACATAAAACCCAAATTACGATTGTGGGGGTGGGGCTTTTGGGCGGGTCCTTGGCGCTGGCCCTTCGAAAGCATAACGATATCAAGCTGATAGGGTGGAACCATCGGGCCGGTTCCCGGAAGAAAGCTTCCCGCTTGATCCCGGTCGCCCGAAGCTTTGAGGAAGCCGCCGAAGAGGCCGATATCCTCATTCTCTGTTCCCACCCCGCTTCCATACCGGCTTCGCTTCGCCAATTGGTCTCTTTGGTCCGGCCGCACGCGCTTATCTTGGATGTTTCCAGCGTGAAAGGGGAAGTCGTAAGGGAAGCGAATCGGATTCCCGGAATGGGCAGGCATTTCGTTCCTTGCCATCCTATGGCCGGAAAGGAAAAGTCGGGCCCCGCTTTTGCCGATCCAGATCTTTATAGGGAAAAGACGGTTTTCCTCACGCCCCTGACTAAAAACCCAAAGAGTCTCGTCCAAAAGGCATTCCGCTTTTGGAAAAAAGTCGGCGCTATTCCCGTGATAACGGATCCTGTAGCCCACGATCGAAGCGTGGCTTTGACCAGCCACCTACCCCACGTTCTCGCGTCGGCTTTGATGGAACTTTATGGGCAAAACCAAGGCCGTTCTCCCGTTTTTAAGAAAGCGGTCGGCTCCGGATTCCGTGATTTTACCCGAATCGCCGCCGGTAATCCCTCCATGTGGGGGGATATCGTGACGATGAACGCGGGCGAAATTAAGTATTTTCTTTCCCGGTACCGCCGCCGCTTAAGCGATCTGGAAAAAAAACTTAAAAAAGGAAATGGTCGTTACTGGCTGAAATTTTTTGAAAAATCCAAGGCTCTTCGAGAACAAATACTGTGAAAAAAATCATCATCCATACTGTTCGATCGATCCGAGGGACTTTGACGGTGCCCGGCGACAAATCGATTTCCCATCGGGCGGTAATGCTGGGGTCCCTGGCTTATGGTAAGAGCAAGATCGATCATTTTTTAACCTCGGAAGATTGTTTATCGACCATTGGCATTTTTAAGAAGATGGGAGTTCAAATCCGACAGGATGGGGACCGGGTAACGATCATTGGAAAGGGCTTGAATTCACTCAAACCCCCTTCCGAAATTTTAGACGCCGGCAACTCGGGGACTTCCGCCCGTATTCTACTGGGACTTTTATCGGGCCAACCCTTCACCAGCCGACTGACAGGGGATCAGTATTTACGGCGGCGCCCCATGAAGCGGGTTGTCACGCCACTGGCCCTCATGGGAGCCCGTGTGACCGGGCCCGATGAGGGCAACTTACTTCCGCTTAAAATCGAAACCCGGAAATTGAAAGGCATCCAATACCGGCTTCCGATTGCCAGTGCCCAAGTCAAAAGCGCGATTCTCATGGCCGGCCTTTTTGCCGAAGGTAAAACCACCGTTGTCGAACCCACTCCCACCCGGGACCACACCGAAAGAATGTTCAAGGCCTTTTCGATACCTTATTCCCGGAAAAGCCAGGGAATATCCGTGAAGGGGCCGGTGGCGCCTTTCAAAGGCCGGACGATTAATGTACCAGGGGATATTTCCTCCGCCGCTTTTTTCATCGTTGCAGGATTAATTGTGCCCAATTCAAAAATCACCTTAAAAAATGTCGGCATTAATCCCACCCGCACGGGCCTCTTGGACGTATTGAAGCAAATGAAAGCCCATATTGTGGTGTCGCCAGTGAAAACAGGCAAAGGCGAGGAGCCGATGGCCCATATCACGGCCTATTCCTCTTTTTTGAAAGGTGTTGAAATCGGAGGAAAAATCGTTCCCCGCATGATCGATGAGTTTCCCATCTTGGCGGTGGCCGCGACCCAAGCCCAGGGGACGACGATCGTTCGAAACGCGGAAGATTTGAAAGTGAAGGAATCCGACCGCATTCTCATGATGGCGGTCACCCTCAAAAAAATGGGGGCTCACATTGAACCTACCTCGGATGGATGGCTGATCACAGGGCCCACGCCTTTAAAAGGGTGCCGGCTTTCCTCCGGTGGGGACCATCGGATCGCAATGTCAATAGCCATTGCGGCTTTGATCGCGCGGGGTCCCACGACTGTTATGGACACCGAAAATATTAATACCTCCTTTCCGGGTTTTGAGCATTTACTACGAAAGGTTTCGGCCCATGAATGAAGTCATTATCATCGCCATTGACGGTCCGGCAGGCGCCGGGAAAAGCACGGTGGCCAAAACATTGGCGAAAAAACTTGGATTTCTTCACATTGATACCGGTGCGATGTACCGGAGCGTTACTTTGGCCGCTCTACGCCAAAAGGCGAATTTGGAAAGCGATCCGGAACTGGAGAAAATCGCCCAGGATTCGAGAATCGAACTTCGGCCTGGGGAACCTGAAAATAAGGTGTTTTTAAACGGCGAAGAGGTGACAAAGGAAATCCGGTCGCCGGAAGTCACGAAGGCTTCGGCTCATATCGCCAACTCGGTACCGGTCCGCAAAATTTTAGTGGCCCGGCAACAGCAAATGGGCCGGAAGGACAGTCTTTCCTATGGTGGGGCGGTTTTAGAGGGACGAGACATCGGCACCGATGTTTTTCCGGACGCCCAGTATAAGTTTTTTCTGGACGCTTCTGTTGAGATACGCAGCCACCGGCGCCTGCGCGATTTACAAAAGGCCGGCACCCCTACGACACTCGAGCAGGTGATGGCCGAGGTTAAAGCCCGGGACGAAAGAGATTATCATCGCCCCGTTGGCGGTCTGAGAAAAACGCCCGAATCCATCGTCATGAACCATTCCGATTTAACGGTTGAGGAATCCGCCGAAGCCCTTTACCAATTCATTCGACAAAACCCGAAATAATCTTTTTTTCAACAGCCAATCTCCTCCATCCGGAACTCGAAACGATTCTTGCTGATCCATAGCTGGCATTGATGTTCTTATTGTATGATGACGTATAAAGTTAAACGATATGAAGGGTTGGATCGCATGTCTTCAATAGATAAAAAAATCAGTTACAAACTGGATAGTTCCGCTATGACCAGTTGGATCATAGCGCTGGTCCTGCTTTCCACGGGCCTTTGTTGGTTCTTCAGTCAAAATTGGAAGGCTTGTTTGGGAGTCGGTCTAATTGACGTGATTATTGTCTATCTTTCTTGGTCGGATATTTTCAATAAAACCCAGAAGGGATTTTTTGTTGAACTTCAACTTTTTCTCGTCCGCAGCCGAATTTTACCGGAAGAGTATAAAATCGTTCGCAATCCGTCGCTGCCTACCTTGGAGCAACAAAAAAATGAGCTCATGGATTTGGCCGCGGGTCAATTTCAGCAAAGCGAAAAAAAATTGACGGAAACCCGCTACATTCTGGATAAGTTTGTCGGCACCAAAGCCTCCCAATTCGCCACCGAAAAAGGACGGCAAGCGGTTTGGGAGGGGGAATTAACGAGGGCCATCGTCCTTTTTTCCGACGTTCGGGGTTTTACGAGCATGACGGAAAAGTTGAAGCCCCAGGAAACCATTCGTTATCTCAACCGCATGTTCACGGAATTCGAGGAAGTCATCGCCTTTTCGGGCGGGGAAATCAATAAATTTATCGGGGACGCTCTTTTGGCTTATTTTCCATTTCCGCAAGAATCAGCGAATGGAGCGGTTAAAAAATCCCTTTTGGCGGCTCTGCGAATGCAAGATGCTTTTCATCAAATACAGGTAAATTTCCGCGAAAATTACAGCGAAACGATCCATACCGGCTTAGGGATCGGGCTGACCGGGGGGGATGTCATTATCGGTAACTTGGGTTCGGCCCGCCGAATGGAATTTACTCTCATTGGGGATACCGTTAATTTCGCTTCCCGCCTTTGTTCCATCGCGGAAGACGGCCAGATCCTGATCAATCAAGACTTGGCGCTTATCGCGGGGGATATGTTCCGGATGGAGGCTTTGGAACCGATTCGAATAAAGGGCAAAAGCGGGACCCATCGTCCTTATTCGGTCATGGGCGAAAAACTGCAACCCGGGTTGGCCTAATTATTATTTGAAATAGATGATCCGCTATCGCAGTTATTCGGGTTCCTGAATTTACCCAAAAACAAGAAAATGAAGCTTTGTCCGGATCCGATAGGGCTTTTTGAACAGGCTTGTTCTCCGAAGCTTGCGAAACGGAGTAATTTACCTTTAAATACACTTTCTTTTACCCGGTGGGCCATTCCATCGCGGTTGGATCGAAAGGATGTTCAATTTAAAGGAATCCCATGCGCGAATGGAATAAGCCGGCAAGCACCTTTTTTCTCGGTTTTGGTTTGTGGGTGGTCTGCCTTTTCGTGTACCTTTCGAAGATACCCATTAATTACACCTACGATGGAATGGTATTCGCCGCCCGGGTCGAAAAGGACCATATCCGCCTTTGGGACCTTTTCCATCCGCACCATATTCTTTATACGTTCCTGGGTCGCATGGTTTTCTTTTGGGGAAAGGCTCACGGCGCCACCTGGGACGGCCTGGTGACGCTTCAGTTTTTGGACATCGTCACTGGGCTTTTTGGCGTGGTGATTGCTTTCCATCTTTTGGTGAGAGAAACCGATAACCGGCCCATCGCAGTCTTGACGGCCTTCGGCTTGGCTTTCTCTTATAGTTACTGGTATTTTTCAACTTCGCCTGGGGTGCGAATATTCGCGTCCGTCACCCCCCTTTTCGCTTGGTATGTCCTGACCTATCTCAAAGACCATCGACCATGGTTCGGCCTGGCCGTGGGATCAGCGCACGCGCTCGCCGTCCTGGGACACCAGACGAACCTTTATTTAGGGCCCGCTTTTTTAGCCGGCATTTGGTGCGTCCGGAATAAGAATTTTTCGGAACGGTTCAAAGCCAGTTTATATTACTTATTCGCCTTGGGCTTTTGGGTTTTAGCCGTTTACGGTTTCGTGGGAAGGTTCGCTTGCAATCGAACGACCTATGACAAATGGATTGCCTGGATATTAGCTTATTCCCATATCCCGGGCTGGCCTCGTGGAAATTTCGGCCCCAGCGGTTTTGCCATGGCGAAATTCGGGACCTTGAAGGCCTTTCTGGAAAGCGCTAATCCCTCTCAGACGATAGCTGTTTCCCTTACCTTCGATGTTACCCAAACTCTTTTGCAATACGGCCTTATCGCCCTCCTGGCTTTTTTGATTATGCGCCTGGACCTCTTTTGGAAATATCACCGGCAGGCGCTTTGTTTTTCGGTTTTGTGGCTTTTGCCTTTTGTACCTTTTTTTATCTGGTGGGATCCCGACAATATCGAATTTTGGGTAACCACCACTCCACCTTGCTGGATTCTTATGGGGACGGTAGTAGCCGAATTATCGAATCGTTGGGAAAATCCGGTACTTTCCATCGCGAACCGAGGGATGATCTTCGCGCTTTGGGGCGGCCTGATGGGCCTTTTGTTCCTCTATAATTTCAGCGGTCTTTTGTTCCCTCACCCCGTTTCTTCCGAGCATGACCGCCGGCCCATGATGAGCGCCTTGGATTGGAAGGTCCATGTGGACGATCTCCTGATATTGGACGGCATCAATACCCTTCCTTTTTACCTTGATCGATTCCAAAAAAGGGAATACTTGGGGCTTTATCCATTTTTCAGGAGATATCAGATTTCGGCTCTGAGGGAAAAGGAAAGCAAGTTAAAACGCCGGAAATCGGCTATTTTCATTGAAGCCAGCCCCACACCAACACCCGATCCATGGAAGGATTTAGCGGATCGTTTTGAGGATAAGTGGAAGCATCACCGCAAGGTTTGGGTCATGACTGAAGCCGCGGACGAAAACGACGCCTGGAGGAAAAAACTGGAAAAAATGTTGAATTTTCCTGAGGGACGAATGTCTGATTTCTTTCGCCAATATGGGCAGGAACCGGTGACTTATCGAGGAAAGGTTTATTTTTGCCAGCTTTTGGAGCCGACCCCAACCGTGGCCCCAGTGGTCGAAGTCACCCCCACGCCTGTTTCAGTCGAGAAAAAAAACAGTAAAAATAAACCGAAGCGAGCGAAGCATTCATGAAAAAGGTTCGATTTTGCTTCAGCAGAATATTTCCGCTTTTGCTTCTCTTCTTTCATATGAGTCAGGTTTTTGGCCAAACCCCCACCGCCGGCTTATCTTTAGTTCCGACACCCGTCGAAATGTACACCCCACAGCCCACCCCAGTTAAGCCGAGCCCGCCATTGGATAAGGCGGGTGCCCAGGTCATCCAAGACCGGCCTTGGATGAACGACCTGTATTCTTGGAATGAAAAATTCGACTTGGATCTTCAACAAGTGGTTCCCAATTTGACTGGAGCTTATTGCGTTGGCAATGGCCGTGCTTTTGGGTTGGTGGGTCTTTCCAGCCCCCTTTGGAATTGGTCCAACCTCTATGGGGCTTCCTACCAGGAGCCGACGCTTGGCGATATGCGCATGACCGTCACCCGGGCGGGTGTGGACGCCAAGTTGAATCAACAACAAATCGGGTGGGTCAAACGTTCGGGTGTGGTGAAGGTGAAAGCCGAAGGAGCCGGGCTGATGGTGGAAAGCTACGATTTCGCGCCGGTCACGCCGTCGGACGATAACGCCTGGGATAACCCGGCGGTCCTGGTGCGTCTGGTCCATATCGTGAATGGGGGAGACCACGCCGAAACCGATTTGGATATCGCCCTAAAACTCCAACCGGCCTGGAACATTAAGTTCAAGGAAAGGGTGGCGGGCCGAGATCTTTTCATCGATCAAAAAGCGTCACGGGCTAAGAAACGGACTTTCTGGCGGATGGGAGCTTTTAACAATAAGGATGTCCGTATTTGGGACAACAATCTTCACTATAGTGCGCCGTCCCTGGGTCCGGGTCAGGAAGTTTGGGTGTCCTTTTATCTAGCCGCGGCCGGTTCCACCCGCGAAGTCGGCGACTTAGTTTCCGACATCCGGCATACAGGTCCCTTGGTTCTCCTGGATCAAACCCGCGACTATTACCAGAAATGGTTCGAATCCGGCACTCAGTTTACGGGGGACATGAAGGTGACCGATCTTTTCGAGGTCGAATCCACCATCTTAAAATCCGTTCAGGCCAGGACGGGAGGTTTTTCACCCTTGATTGGATATTCCTATACCTGGATCAGGGATAACAATGGACCCATTCGCTGGTTCTTGAAAACGGGCCATCCCCAAGAAGCTAAAAAGCCGATGGATTTTTTTTACGGCGTCAGTTCCTCCATGGGCACCCTTCCCAGCAGCGTTCGGGTTGATTACACCCTGAATTTTCACCTTAAAAACCTTTCCCATTTGCAGGTAGGCCATGCGGAAACGCCGAGTTGGATCGTGCTTCAGCATTGGTGGTATTACTTGACCACGGGAGATCTCGAATATATCCGCGGGCGATGGGCTTACTTGAAGGAGTGTATCCAGGGACAAGTTAATGAAGAAGACAAGTATTTTTTCAACCGGGATGAGACCTACCTATGGTGTTTAGAGTCACGCGTTTTTGACCACGTGCCGTTCCCGAATTACATGTTGAATACTTATGCCTTCGCCACGGATTCCAGTTTTGACCTGGTTTCCGCCGCCGACCATCTGGCCTATATGGGCAAGTACCTGGAGATGGACAAGGATATTTCCACGCTAAAGACGCTGGCGCAGAGGGTGCGGGACAAGGCCGAAGAAACCTATTGGAATGAAAAAGCGGGTTACTGGGAACCGGCCCAATCCCTTTTGGGGCCGCTTTACAATGCGCCTTTCGCCAACATCCTCGTTAATCCCTATTGGTGCGGTTACGCCCGCAACGATCTGGATCCCATGGGCGAGACATCTCTGGCTTCCAAGCGCGCGGTCGAGGCCATTAAAAACGCCTATCCCTTGCTGGCCCGCGACGACGGTTTCTGGAAAACGACGCCGTCGGTCGATTATTTCGTAGGCATGAATCCGGGCCAGTTGTTGTACGCCCTTTGCCGGGCCCGGTTGCCCTGGGCCGATAAAGTTTATCCATCGGTTTTTAAAACCGCCACGCCATCCGGTGATTTCGCCGAGATGTACGATGGGGATTACCATCCTTGGAATCCACCGGCCTGGGGTATCGGCACCAGCGGAAGGTTAAGGCCCTGGGAAGCGGGCTTGAACGTGGAAAGTATTTTGGAATATTTGACGGGTTTTTCACCGGATGCGGGCGACAACCGGGTGGTTTTTTCGCCTCATCTGCCGGAGGACATGAAGGAGTTCGGCGCCCAACGTCTCTTGGTCGGCCCCCTAAAAGTTTCCATTTTTCTGAAAAGGTTGGATTCCCATAGCTGGACGGTTACCCTTCATCTGGATCGGGGGGAACAGATGGATGTCATTATCGATTTTTGGGCCAGTCACCGCTTTTTCTCCGACATTGAAACGTTGGGAACTGTGACCTGGGACAAGCCTTTGGCCGATTCCAACGGCCACGAGGCACGTTGTAGCTTCACCTTGGAGGCGGATAAGGACTGTGTTTTTACTATTTCGGAAGGCGCCCTTCTTCCCGATGAAGAATTGAAACCACCCAAACCACAAGTATTTCATCCTGATCCATACGACATTTCTAATGCTGATTTGCTTTTGGTCACATCGCCTAACGGCATTATGAACAAGCACAAACATATTTTGCCCGAGGACATTCTTTCGGTGGGAACAAGTGAATTAAAAACCATGAATCGCATAACATCCTCGGTTAGCTTTTTGGATGTCGACCTTCCGGTAACACCGGAGGACATTGCCAATGGCCTGTTGGACGAAAAAGGCAATCCCAAAGTCAGGTTGGCTGTTTTTGGGCGGGGAGCTTTTTCCACGGGGAAAAACAACTTCAAACCTGTTTCCTACTGGACTAACTCTAAATTCGGCCAAACTGTGAAAAAATTTGTCGAGCAGGGAGGCTGCCTATTCCTTGGACCTTCCTACCCCGATCGGGAGGTTCTGCCCGATTGGCTCGTGACGCTGACCGGTGGTGGTTGGGAAGAAGGGACCCTGCCGGACAAAGTTATCGTGGCGGATTCCACCAAAATGCAGTCCAACCAGAAATTTTTGGATGAAGTGGATGTGGGCAATCAGGGGTCCGAGTCCTCCCATGCCGTTACCTTCACGGGTGAGACCTTTGAGGACGACCAAAACCTGCCGGACAGCCAGAACGAAAAGAAAATGATCCATGACGACGGCCGCGGGTTCACAGGTTATTACCAGTTCGCGGTCAAAAGTGAGCCCGGCGCTTGGCACCGCCTTTGGCTGCGGGTCAACACGGGCCATAACATTAAAGGAATGGCCCTTCAAATTCAGGTGGGAGACGAATGGAAGCAAGTGGGTATCCGAACTCAGAGCGATGGCACGACCCGGCATTTCCTCGCGCTTTATTTTGATGTCCCCGAAAAATACATCACGTCCAATCAAACGGTTCTACGGCTGACCGCTAAAACGGGAGATGAAGTGAACGCTTATCACCTCTGGATGTTTAAGGTTGAAGGCGGCCAATACCAACCCTTGGCCCAAATCCTGGGGTTCGGTCCGAACCAGGAAGTGGGGCAGGTCAGCCATGGACTCTTGCCCAAAGGCAGTGAATGGAAGGCCCCCCTCATTCTTTCTCAGCATCCGGAACAGGGAGCGGTGATTATTGAGAAAATCGGGAAGGGCTATCTGATTCGTAGTGAGTTGGCGTTGGAGGATTCTGTTAGCCTGCTGAAATCGTTTTTGCGGTCTGATACTTTGGCGGCGATGGATGATTCTTGGGGTGGATCCTGAGTCGAAGGAATCACTTCACTGGATATTGGTTTCGGGATCTCGGGGATGAAAAGATCCGAGTTTTTTGGTACAGTTAACCGTTCTTTAAAGGACATTCGATGCGCGCACCGGTTATTAATATCTTCAAGAAAAAGCAGACCGAAACGGTCAAGATTGCTACTGAGCACCCGACCCGGCCTAAACCTGTATCGGCCACCCAATCAGCCGAAGTTTCTATTAGGTTCATGCCGTCTTGGTGGGTGGTTCTTCTGGCCTATCTTTTGGCGGCGGGTTTTTGTTATGGAGTCCATCGATTTTTTCTCTGGTTTCCACCTTATTTATTCGAAGTTCTAAAGCACTTAAAGGGAATTCCACAGTCTTGGGCCGATTTAGGGCTTTTTTGGGGAGAAAGGGGCTTGACCTGGATTGCCATTGCCGCAGCGGGTTACCACAACCTCTGGCAGGTCAGTGCAAGGTATCAATTGACCTCTCATGATATTTTTATCCAAAGCTGGTTTCCTTTCCGTCGGGTTATCGCAACCCCTTACGGTTCAGTGCGCCGGGTGGGATATCAACAAAGCCTTATCGGCCTGATCTTTAATTATGGGCATGTTGAGATTGACACTGGAAGTCCTTCGGGCCCCTTGGTCCTTTTAAACTGCCCATCTCCCAAGAAATTCACCTCCATACTTCAATTCAAAGTAGAGTCGATCATACAGCCTCAATTGGTTTCCCACCGCCGCAGTGTCGATCCGCAATAACCCAAGGTTTGACTATTGAAAAGTCCCTTGGAAGTGGCTTGTGAACTCCCTATAATCCCCCCTCCAAACCAACCAGAAAGCGCGGAAATGACATGGCAAAGAACAAGTCAACCAAGGGAAAAATCACCCAAATCGGCAAAGTGGCCATTCGTGCGAGGACGCAAGACACTCATGTGGCTGGCGAAGCCGTCCTTGTTACCCCCAAAAAAGTAAAAGCCAAAATTCCGGGCAATAAAGTAGCCAGCGAGACGGTCTTGAAAGGCCGCCAGGAGTTAGAGGCCATTTTGGACCACAAGGACCGCCGTCTTTTCGTGGTGGTAGGACCCTGTTCCATTCATGATCCCCAGGCCGCTTATGAATACGCGGTCCGCCTCAAGAAATTGGCTTCCATGGTCCGCTCCACAATGGTTCTGATCATGCGCGTTTATTTTGAAAAGCCCCGAACGACTATCGGCTGGAAGGGGCTGATCAACGATCCGGACATGAACGATTCCTTCCATATTGAAAAAGGGATTCTTTTGGCGCGCCGCCTGTTGTTGCGGTTCACGGAGATGGGTCTGCCTGCCTCCACCGAAGCTTTGGACCCCATTATCCCACAGTATTTGGCGGACTTGATCAGCTGGTCGGCCATCGGGGCTCGTACCACCGAATCCCAGACTCACCGGGAAATGGCCAGTGGACTTTCCATGCCCGTGGGTTTTAAAAACGCCACCGACGGAAGCATCCAAGTGGCCTTAAACGGCATCAAATCCGCCCGGACTTCCCATCATTTCCTGGGCATCGACCAGAATGGACAGACAGCCGTCTTCCGGACCACTGGTAATCCCTACGCCCACATCGTCCTTCGGGGGGGGACCAAGCCCAACTATGATTCCGCTTCGATCGCCGCCTGCGAAAAAGCCCTCAAGGAGGCGGACTTGCCTCAAAATATCGTGGTGGATTGCAGCCATGGAAATTCCAACAAGGACTATAAATTACAGCCCGTGGCCTTCAACGTTGTAATTGACCAAATCGAAAAGGGAAATGAGTCCGTCGTGGGCTTTATGCTGGAAAGCAACCTGCATGAGGGCAACCAACCCCTGCAAAAGGACCGATCCAAACTGAAATACGGCGTTTCCATTACCGATGCCTGCATTAATTGGGTCACTACCGAAGAGCTCCTCCTTTCCGCCCATCAACGCCTGAAAAAACTTTGGAACAGATAGCGTCGAGCTTAAGTTTTGATGCGGTCCGCTCAAAAATCTAAATCGAGAAGTAATATTCAATCCTGAAAGGATTGGAATGGTTTCTTTTCCCAAACTTCGTTTTTTCACCACTTGGTTCATCAAGCTTTATTTTCATACCAAGGGGTTAGGCACCGAAAATATTCCGAAGGCTGGACCTTTTGTGGTGGCGGCCAACCACGCCAGTTTTTTAGATCCGTATCTTATTGGATATACCAGTATTGAAAGGGAAGTAGGCTTTATGGCCAAAGAGGAACTTTTTAAAGTTCCCCTATTCGGCTGGGTCATCACTTATTGCGGGGCTTTCCCCGTCAAACGTGGAGGCCGGGATCTTGAAGCCGTCAGAACGTTCCATGATTTTTTACATTCCGGGAAGCCCCTGGTTATTTTTGTGGAAGGTACACGCACTTTAACCGGCGATCTTCAATCAGCCAAAAAAGGATCGGGGATGCTTCTTTACAACGCCAAGGTTCCGGTGATTCCAGCTTATATTGATGGAACCTTCGCCAGTTGGCCAAAGGGTAAACTGTTTCCTCGTCCCGGAAAAACATCCGTTACTTACGGTTCGGCCGTTCCATTGGATGATCTTTACCGTGAAAAAGCTGAAAAAAACACTTACACAAAGATCGCCAACCGGGTGATGGAAAGTATTGCCAGTCTTCGCTCTTTTAGTTGTTAAAAGGTTCAATCCACCCTCTCCCCGGAAACAGTATCCAGAGCCTTTGCCCTGTTGTAGAATGGAAACTCTTAAAATCTACTTTCCTCCCCTACGGAGTTAAGAATACAAAACTATGAGGTCAACCATGGCTGATTCACCCATCCCGGAAATGACAATGGAAGAGCTTTTAAACGAGGAGAAACGCGTTGCCCGGGGCCAAGTGGTCACGGGTGAAGTTGTCAAAATCGGCGAAGACGAGCTCGTGATTGACGTGGGTTATAAGACCGAGGGTGTTATTCCTCGCTCCGAATTTCAAGCTATCACAGGAGAACTAACGGTAAAAGTAGGCGACAAAGTAGAAGTTTCAGTGGAACGCATGGCCGATTCCAATGGCCGTCTTAGGCTTTCCAAAAGGAATGTGGATAAAAGCCGAGTTTGGCAAAACCTCGAGGAAATGAACAATTCGGGAGGTCTTATCAAAGGCCGTGTTACTAAAAAGGTTAACGGCGGTTACCGAGTGGATTTGGGAGTAGTGGAAGCCTTTTTGCCCGCCAGCCAAATGACCCTTCATAAAAATCCGGAGTCAGGCGAGGAGCATCTCGAAAAGATATACGATTTTAAAATTATTAAAATAGACCGTGGCCGTTCTAACGTGGTGGTTTCCCGCCGTCCGGTATTGGAAGTTGAACGCAACGAAAATCGAAGTAAACGATTGAACGAATTGAAACCTGGTGATGTTATTGAAGGACGGGTTAAAAGCTTGGTGAGTTATGGGGCTTTCGTTGATCTGGGGGGAGTGGATGGTCTTTTGCATATAGCCGATATTGACTGGGGTAGGGTTAACAAGGTCGAAGATTTCGTGAAATCCGAAGCCCCAATTAAAGTTATGGTGCTCCAGATTGACAAGGAAAAGGGAAAAATTTCCTTGGGTATCAAGCAGATGAAAAGCGACCCCTGGACGGAGGCGGATAAACGCTATCGGGTCGGGCAGATTATCGAAGTTGAAGTCACCCATTTTGCCGATTATGGCGTGTTTCTAAAGACCAACGATAACTTGGAAGGTTTTTGCCACGTTACCGAAATTTCTTGGTCTAAAAAATTAAAGAAGCCTGCGGAGCATTTCAAAGTGGGGGAGAAGAGACAAGCCCAGTTGATCGAACTTGATTTTGAAAAACGAAAAATCAGTTTTAGCTTTAAACGACTCGAAAAAAGTCCTTGGGAAAATGTAGCCCAACGGCATCCGATCGGCTCGAATATCCAGGCTACGGTGACAAATATCGCGGATTTCGGATTATTCATGGAAATTGAGGATGGCTTGGAAGGCCTTTTGCACCAATCCGATATCACGTGGGACAAACGCACTAAAGCGCCTCAAAAGGAATTTAAGGTCGGGCAGACCCTTACCGTCAAAATGTTGGCAATTGATCTTGAAAAAAAACGTATTTCCCTTGGGCTGAAACAAGTGGAAGGTGATCCATGGGACAAGATCGAGGAAAAATGCAAACCGGGGCAAGTGATGACCGGCAAAGTCCAGCGTTTGGCCGAGTTCGGAGCTTTCATCGAATTGGAGAGAAACGTAGAAGGCTTGGTTCACAAAACAGAGATCGCTTCGCCGGCACCTAAAAAGGTCGAAGATGCTTTAAAGCCAGGGGATATGGTGACTATGAAAGTGCTTTCTATCGATTCCGGAAAGCGCCGCATTGCTTTGAGTATCAAGGCCTTAAACCAGAAATTGGATCAGAACAAAGAAGACGAGGCCGGCGAAGAGAACAATGTTCATCGCAAAACGAACGCCTTCCAAAAAATGCTGAAAAAATTTCTCAAAAAAACTAAGACGCCGGACGAAGAGGGCGAAGAAGAGAGCGCTTTTTAATTAAAAGCGTCTTTTGCGATTTACATTTATGAATCCCAAAGCCCTTCGTCACACTGAAGGGCTTTTTTATGTTTGGCTCGTTTTAATAATGTAGCAATTTAGCTTTATTGTTTCGATTGGCCGCAAGTATAAAGTCCATTGGTAAATCGGTTGTTTAAAACGTCTTGTCGGGAGTTAAAACCGTCTTTTGATTAAAAGGCGGTCTTGCGGCTCCTTTCCATCTCTTATAGACTCAATTTGAACTGAAATCCCTGTTTATGGAATCCATTTTAAAATGACTAGAACCTGTTTTGAAAACGCATTTCCAAATCGCAGGGATAAATCTAAACCTCAGAACTCTCTTAAAAAAACCAAGGAATCAAAAGTCCCGTTTCTTGGTCACTATGGAATTTTGGGTTTTGCAATAATGCCAAAAGGTCTTAAAAGACCAATTTTCTGGATCTTGATGGAGATTGGCCTGACCCTTTTTTCTAAACCTGTTTTTTCCGCAGGCATCACGCCACCCTCACCCACGGATGAAGGTCGGGCTCTCCTGAAGGCCCGTTCCTACCACTTGGCTATGGAACGCTTTCTTTTGGTTCAAGAGAAAAGTGAAAGTTATATAGAAAAAGCGATGGCTCTTCGGCTCATTGGTGAGACACAATTCCACGAAAAGGATTATGCTGCCGCCTACCAGGCCTATCAACAATCCCTCCGGTTAAACCCGCTCACGAGCGGTGCACTGGGGCTCGAATTTAAATCCGCAGTCTCACTGGTTTATTTAAAAAATTACCCTTCGGCCATTGAGCAATTCAAGGAATTAGAGAAAAGAGCTTATGAAACGGATACGCTCTGCGACCTTTATTTTTGGGAGGCGGAGTGTTATTTCCAACTGGAACAATATCAGGAGGCGGGCCGGGAGTACGGAAAAATCCTTGAAAATAAGCCCGATTACCGGTATGGCGATATGGTACGTTATCTCCAAGCTTGGTGTTACTTCCTGCAAAAGGATTACCCGAAGGCGTTAGAGTGTTTTTCCAGGGTTTTCGACAAGACGAAAGACGAAACACTTAAAAAATTGACCTTGTTCCAACAGGCCGAAACTCAATTTCGCATGGAACGCTACGCCGAAGCGAAAAAAAATTACCAAGATTTTCTCAAACAGTATCCCAAGGATTTCTTGGAAGTCCCCGCACGATATGGGTTGGGATGGACATTTGAGAAGTTGAAGAATTCTCCCGACGCCATCAAAATATTTGGAAGTATCGTCAAGGATTTTCCTTCCCACTTATTGGCTCCTTGGGCCGCGGTCAGGCAGGGAACCGAATCTTATCAGGCGGGAAATCATGACCAAGCCCGCCAGGCTTATACCAGGGGTTTGGAATTAGCCTCAGGAAAGGCACCCGCCGATCTTTTGGAATATGGCTTGGGTTGGCTTGATTACTCCGATCAAGAATACGATGCCGCAGCACGGCATTTCCTGGATGTGTCGAACTACCAGCCTCAAAGCGACCTCTATTGGGAGGCCCAATATCTTTTAGCCGGTTGTGAATACTTGGAAGGAAAATCCGACGACGCCAAACTGATCTATGGACGATTGGCCCTGAAAGCTCCGGCGGAATTGGTAATGGCGGCGGCTTATTGGCAGGGTTGGTGCGATTATGCCCAAGGCAACTATGCTTTCGCGTTGAATGAGTTTAAAAAAGTTGGGGAAAAATCAGAAGGGGATTTAAAAGCTCGAGCCGATTGGGCTTCCGCCGAGTCGGCTTACGGGATGAAAGATTATGGGGATGCCGCAGAATATTATCAGAAAGCTCTCGATCTTGGGCCCTCCGATAATCTTTTGCTGACTTGCTACTCGGGCCTCGGTTGGTGTTATTTCCAACAGGAAAAATACGAGGAGGCCGCAAAGGCTTTTCAGAACGCGGTCGAGCAAAATTCATCGGCGCCATTGGGTTTGGAATCCCAATTGCGAACTGGAGATTGCTATTACAACCTTCATGACTATCCCAAAGCCGAAACAGCTTACCGTCCCCTGGTAGACCATCATGTGGGGCCACCCTACGAGTTGGACGCGCAGGAACAAATGGGCTGGTGCGCCTATCGGCAGGAAAAGTTTAGCGACGCGATAGCCACTTGGGATTCCCTGGTTAAAAAAAGCGGAACCGATGACCGGAAATCCCGTCTGCTTTATTGGACGGCTTGGGCTTATTTCCGGTTGAAGAATTTTGACCATGCCTCCAGTGAGTTCAAAGAGGTGGAGTCCGATTATCCTAAAGACCCACTGGCCCCCGAATCCCACCTTCGGGAGGCGGATTGTCTTTTTAATCTCCAAAAATTTAAGGATTCCAAGGATGCTTATCAAAGTTTCCTGGATACTTATCCGGACAATTCCCTGCTTCCCGACGCTCTGTACGGGCTTCAATGGTCCGCCGAAAAGCTCGGGGAGAAGGAAACTTCTTCCAATGTCGCCAAACAGTTTCTCGAAAAGTTTCCCAATAGTCCCTTTGCCTCTAGCGTCCAATACCGCATGGCTGAGGGCCTCTTTCACGATGAAAAATTCGACGAGGCTATCTTGGCCTACAAGGACCTTTTGGCCAAATATCCTGACAGTTCGGAGGCTCCGCGGGCCCTTTTTTGGCTGGGAACAGCATTGGTTAAGGAAGAAAAAAACGAAGAAGCAATCCCGATTTTCCAGGAACTATTGAAGAAATATCCCAGCGATCCCTTGGCCTTGGAAGGTCAATTCAGTTTGGGTTCGGTTTATTTCGAGACCGGCAAGTTTCAGGACGCCTTAAACGCTTACACCGATATCTTTACCCATTATCCCGACCATCGCCTGGCGACCCACGCCCTTTTCAACAGCGCGGTCTGTGAAAAACAACTGAAGCACAACGACAAGGCGCTGGCTTATTTCCAAAAGTTGTTGCAAGACTATGGAAAGGACCCGCTGGCTCAGGAAGCGGGTCTTCAAGCGGGCCTTCTTTTAGAAAAAACAGGCAAACAAGAGGAAGCGCTGAAGGCTTATGAAACCACGATGTCATCGCCGGATTCTTCCTTGGCGGTGGAGGCGTCTTTTTACCACGCGGATCTGTTGAAGCAGATGAAGAAGTACGATGACGCCCGAGGCGAATTCAACCATCTCATCATCAAATATCCCTCAGAAGACCAATGGGTCGTGACCGCTTTCGCCAAAATCGCGGAGACTTACGAGGAACAAAAGGAATATCCCAAGGCGGAGGAGTCTTATAAGCGAATCCTGAAATACACCCAAATCAAAGCTTATCGGACTGCCACCTACAAAAGGCTAAAAGCGCTGCAGCCTTTTCTCAAGAAGACAAAGGAAAAAACTTCCACTGCTGATGTTGGGCACGAAAGCGGGGGGGATTCACAATGAGGTTTTGGATTGGATTCTTATTATTTAGTTCGATGAGTCTTTTTTCTTTTTATCCGCTTTATGCGCAAGATCAGCCGACACCAGTCGCGTCCCCGGTATTTAAGGAAATAAACATCTCCGCCGAAACACCTTCCGCTGACCAATCCGCTGTCGAAAATCCGGTGACACTTTCCAAACCTGAAGCGGTACCGACGGAAAGTGGTTCGGCCCAGGCGCCTTCATCGAATCCAAAACCATCCCAAGGAGAAGGGGAAAAGGCGCCGGTGCAAAGCCGTCCGACCGCCGTTCCGGAATTCTCACTGCCGGAAGTTGTGATCACGGGAGAGAACGAGTTGACCATCGACGCGAAACGCCTGGATATTAAAGAAAATGATGTCACCTTGGGTAGCCATGACCTAACGGGAGTGGATCGTGCTTTTAACGATCTGCCGGGTTTAAGCAAAACTTTCACCGCGCTCGCAACCGAGGAGGCGGGTCCCGCAAAAGACACGGCCTTGGTTTTGCATCTGGGCGGCGGTATCCCTGATACCTATGGTGGTTGGGGACTTTTCGGCCAGCAATTCAAAGATGTCCAATACCTTTTATCGGGGTTTTATTCCAATTGGGGTGGTGAGTCCACCTTAAGCGGATTTGACAGAGACCGCCGCTATGGTTATGGGGGCCAGGTCGATCTTTTTCCATCGTCCCCGATGAACCTGCTTCTCGGTGGGAATTTCCAACGTCTCAATGCTGAACTTCCTTACCAGGGCTCGCAAAGGGAACTACATGATGGGGTGGATTTAGATGGAACTTTTCATTGGAAACTATCGGATTTAACCCAAGCCCAATTGAAAATATCCAACCAGACCACCTTTCTTAATTATTGGGACCAGACTCTCTTGAGCCACCAAACCCAGGAATTTCAGACGCAGTTGAAATTAAATGCCGATGCCTTAGGAACTTTTCTTAACCAGGCCTCGGTTGAAATCGGTGGGCGTCATGCTACCTCTGATTTCTTGGCGCCTGAGGCCGCTGCCGACTACGATTGGGGCTGGGTTAACTTCCAGGGTGAACTCAAAGAGGGTGAAAACCTGAGCCTAACGGCCCGATTCCAGGCCCAGGGGGGAAGTGGCCTGGATTTGCCGTTGCGGGCTTATCCGGCGATCAATCTTATGTGGAGGGTTTTTGGGAACAGCCAGGTGAACCTCTATTGGCAAAGCGACCGCAACGTCGACAGTTTCAACAAAACCTATATGTCGCAGGAACATATCAGCCCGGTTAACGGATTCCCATCCCCGACGGAGGTGACGAGCGAATGGGGAGGGCGATTCACGCAAAAGTTGACAGAAGCGGTCCTTTTGTCCTTAACCGGATCTTTAGCCCAAATTCACGGCTATCATCAGTGGACGGACATCAATGCGGCTGACCCGGTCTTCATTCAGGACTATTCAACACTCAACCAGGTCCAATTGAACAAAGGCGCGGCTAATCTTCAATGGAATTTCTCAAAAGACTGGCAGGCTGCAGCCACTTACCAATGGACTCAGGCTTCAAACCAATCGGGAGATGGAAAAAATCTGACGGACCTTCCCACGAGTCGGGGTGTTTTTTCCATCTACCGTGGCGACGACAAGTGGGAAGCCCGTTTGGAAATGCAATTGGCTTCCGAAAGCCAGGCTTTCGAGGTTCTGCCGGGAACACTCCCTGCTTACGCGACAGTTGGGCTTGACGCCACTTACCATATCACTAAGACTTTTTCCCTTTGGCTGATGGGGGATAATCTTCTCGGGCGTGCCTACCAGTTGGAACCGGGTTATTTAGAGCCTCAATATCACGTGCGTGGAGGCGTGGAGATCATCTTCTAGGATGGGGGTTTGAAGTCTAAGTTTTGACTTAATGGTTTATGATTGATTTTAATCGAAGATTAAAATCAATCATAACGTAAACTTAAAACTCAAAATTTTAAACTTAATTTCGGAGGTTTTGGATGACACATGATTTTTCGCTGATCCAAGTGATGCTCAAGGGGGGATGGACCATCGGCCTATTGGTCGTCCTCTCGATTTTGGTTTTCGCCGTTCTTTACGAAAGATGGAGTTATTTTAAGGCCCATTATCAAAGCCGGGAGGAGGTTTTAGCGGGGTTGGAACCTTTCCTGAACCGCAAGAGTTCCCAAGAATGTATCGAGGCTTGCGATCGAAACGGAACGCTCTTGGCGCAAGTCATCCGGGCGGGGTTAAAGGCGAAATCGGATAAGACCGATATTCAGCAATCCATGGAGAGGGAAGCCAAAATCCAACTGCTGAAGCTGGAAAGGCGTCTGCCGTTGATGGCGACCATAGGTTCCATTGCCCCCTTCGTGGGCCTTTTTGGCACCGTACTGGGTATTATCCGGGCCTTTCGGGATCTTGCCCTGGCCAACGCCGGGGGAGCGGCTGTGGTTTCGCAAGGAATCGCCGAAGCCTTGATCGCGACCGCGACCGGCCTCTTCGTGGCCATCGCCGCGGTTTTTATTTATAACACCTTTCAAGCGAGGTTGAACGCGATTGCCCAGGAAGCTGAGATTGTCATTTCCGAGATGACTGAACGATTAGGAAACTAGGAGGCCGCGATGCAAAGCCGACTAAGGCCGCAATCAAAATTAATCGCTGAAATCAATATGGTTCCTTTCACCGATGTGGTGCTGGTGCTTTTGGTAATTTTTATGGTCACAACACCCTTTTTGTTTCAAGGTGATTTCCAGGTGAAGTTGCCCAAGGTTGCCGCACCCTCGCCCCAATTGCCCGAAACAATCACCCTCACCGTGACGCAAGGCGATAAAATTTATTTAAACGACAAGGAAACAACCTTGGACGCACTCACGGCGCTGCTGGAGGAGGTGATGAAACTGAAGCCACAGGCCCTGGTCATGATCAATGCGGATAAAAATGTGTCCCATGGTTCCGTCGCCGAGGTGATGTCCAAAGCCTATTTGGCCGGCGTCACCAAGGTGGGAATCGCGGTGGAGTTGGATAATGGAAACGCTTCGGTTGTCGCGGCCCCGGGAGCGTTTAACTAAAATTAGTAAGCCAGACGCTAAAAGGTTGTAAAAAGGCAGGGTTTAGATGGATAAGCAATTTCAAAAATCAATTCTTTACTCGACCGGTTTTCACGCCTTGTTGCTGCTTATTTTATTCCTTGTCTATCAGTCTTTTCTGGTAGTCCATACCCCGCTCATGATGGATTTGACCTTGATCGGTCAGATGTCACAAGGCGCCGGTTTGGGCTCGCCCGCGGCCCAAACCGGGCAGGTTCCCAACCAATTACCAATGGCTTCCACCAACGGCGATTTTGGAAGTACCCATACCACCCCGGCCAACCCCCCGATTGACCAAGCTCCGAGGCCCGAAGTCGCCGTCAAAAAGCCTCTGAAGCCGCAAAAGCACGCGGGAAATGCGCCGAACGAGGCTTATTTGGAAAACTTAACCCAAGAGGCCCCTATTGGCCTGGAAAATAAAAAAGACATTGCGGCGGACATTAAAACGACGACCGGCCTGGGCAGGTCTGGAGTGGCCGGTACTTCTGATGGAAGCCCTACGATTGAAGGCGAGTTGGCGGCCCGGGCCATCAAACACCAAGTGAATCCGATCTATCCGGATTGGGCCAAAAAGCAAGGTGTGGAAGCCACGGTGAAATTCAAACTAACAGTTCTTCCCAACGGCTTATTAAAGGAAGAGGACCTGCAACTAGACCAGACTTCTGGCTACCGAGAATTGGACCGGGTAGTTTATGATGCCTTAATTCAATGGGAATTTGAACCCTTAGCCGCCAACATCACCCAGGTTGACCAATCGGGTGTCATCAGTTTTTCTTTTAGTTTGAAAAATTAATCTTATTTAGTTTGTAAGAATTTTGTTGTCGGTCATAAGGTTTCCAATCGGCTCCTCTCATGTTATATTTTGCTCCGGAGATTAAAAACAATGAGCACCCCTCTTTGGAATAAAAAACTGAAATGTCCCTTCTGTTCTTTCGAATTTGAAACCACCCGGATGCGGGCGACGGTTATTAAAATCAAGGATAAGATGACCGATTTTGGCAATATCTATGAGGGGGAATGTCCTTATTTTTACGCCGTTACGGTTTGTCCCCAGTGTACTTTCGCGGCCTTGAACAAAGATTTCGACACCATTCGCGCCGACTATGAATCAAAGGTTTTTGATGCCACCCGCCTTATCCGACAATCCGGAAAACCGAAATCTGATATTTTCAGGTTGGGAACTATGACTCCGGAAGTCGCGATCAAACGCCATGAGTTGGCCATCGCCTTCACGAAAATGCGGACCTATTCCGAGCTTGGAACATTGGCGGGTCTTTACATGCATTTGGTTTGGATTAACCGGCTTCGACAAGATTATGAAAACGAAAAAACGGCTATGGCCCAAGCCGTTAAGGCCTATGAAGAGTTCCATGAAAAGGGAGGCGAGCTTCCTGAAAAATTGGGTGAGCCTGGAATACTTTACCTGATCGGTGAACTATACCGCCGTCAGGGTTTATATAAAGAGGCCCGGAATTATTATGGACGAGCCGTAATGAGTAAAGAAATCAAAAGCTTTCCCCAAATCGCCAACATGACCCGTGACATGATGCAGATCGCCAAGGATCAAATGGAAAAAGCGGAAACAGCATAGCTATGGTGTTTTTGATTAGTGAACCCCGTCCCTATTCCATACTTCGTCTGGTGAAACAGGGGAGGGAAATCAAAAAAGAGATTATTCGATTGTCGGAAACTGTTCCCTTTGAAACAACCAACGTCGAAGAAAAGACTAAATTAGGGAATCCTTGGATGACCTTGTTGTTTAACGACGAGATCCATAGTTTCGATGAGGTCATTTTGCAGATACAGAAAGCTACGGGCTATTCCCTTGAGAGGGCTGTTGAACTTATTTTTCAAGTCCATCAAAGAGGCAAGGCTGTGATTTATATCGGGGTGAAAGAGAAGTGCGAGAACGTTGCCGATATCCTGGGACAGATTCGTTTGATTACGCAGGTGGAAGAAAGCTAGTACCTGTTTTGAGGCTTTTTATCCCATTTTCGGGTTTTAAGTTTTCCTCCCGATCCTTTTAATATTTATCGTTTTAATGTGCAACCTAATGTCTTCAAAAGCCAAAAAAAGCGTTTTTCTTTAAACTTTGTGATATTATTAATATAAGTTAACCACCAAAGATCAAAAATCTGAGTTCCAGTCGATTCTCTCAAAACGTTTGCTGGCGGGACAAAGACACGTTTTATTGCGGATCATGGAGAGATGAAAATCATGAAAACGTTATTACTCAGAATTACTGTAACCGGTTTTACTGTTTTTTTTCAGAGTAGAAATATTATGAAAAAAATTCCATTGGTTCTATTTATAACCTTAAGTCTTTTTGCTTCGTCAAAATTATTCGCCCTACCTGCGGTAACAAATTCTACTTATTGTCCAACGGGTGGTGGTCCGACGACATATACGTCCGTGGCAACTTATTACACGGGTGTCTACAATAGCCCTGGAACGGGCAATTGCGGTTTTCCTTCCGGGTCCTATGACCCAAATATGTTTGCCGCCATCGATGGCAATACTTCCAACGATTACGCAAATGGCGAAGCCTGCGGTGCTTGCGTCGCCGCGCGGGATACCGCCAATGGAACCGCAGTGACGCTGATGATCATCGATAATTGCGCCACCTGTTCCAACGCCCACCAGCTCGACCTCTCGCCAACGGCCTTTACGGATTTAGCAGGTACCACGGTGACGGGCCAGGTCAACATCACTTGGAACTTCGTTCCTTGCCCCCTGAGCCTGATGACGGGAGATCCAACGGGAAATATCACTTACCAGTGGAAATCGGGCTGTAGCGCTTTTTACGACCCGATCCAGTTCATGGATATGTTATTTCCGATTGTCAGTGTCAGTTACGCCACCAGCAGCGGAGGCCCTTTTACATCGCTGGTCCTTGGGTCAAGCGGCGTAGGTGGAGACGAATATTGGGGACCCTCCAGTGGAAACTTAAATAGCACATCAGGGCCTTTTTATTTTGACGTGACCGATGCCGAGGGCGGCTCCGTAACGCTTGGGCCCATCAGCGTGGGCAGTTGTGGAGTAACCAACGCGACTACTTCCCAGTTGCCGGGTTGCGGGCCCACGAGCACGCCGACGATCACCTTGACGCCTACCGTTACAATGACACCAACTAAAACTAATACACCTGGTTCGCCCACCGCGACACCGGTAGGCACCAATACCCCTACCCCGAATCCCACCAGTTCCTTACCTGGAGGAATCACCGCCACCAACTGTTCGCCCTCGGGACAAGCGGCGGGAGCCCAACAACAACAAGTGGTTTTGACGGGCCCGGGATTGAATTACGTGATGGCATCGGAAAGCTGCGGCGGAGCGGGCCTGACAGTTACCTTGCCTCCAGGAGCCGTTCCGGTCACGGCTTTTCTGTGGCTTTATTACAACGGGCCCACGGGAGATGTGTCGACGGATACGGAAACCTTTAATGGCCACGGGCTGGGCACGGGGACTTTGGCGGGTGCGGCAACCTATACGGGCTGGCCCCAAACCTGGGTGAACGACCGGTATAACTTGAATCCGGGTACGGTGGGAATCACGGGAAGCGGAGTTTATCACGTCAGTGCGACGCTAGGGGGATCAGACTCCTGTCAATCCCAATCCATCATGGTGGTCTATCAAGACCCGGCCCAAATGGCGACCAATAGCGCAGTAGTGGTGGCGGATGGAAGCAGCGCCTGGCACATTGAGGATAACGGGATGATCGCCTATGGCGCCCCGCCCCCGAACGCGGGATTGAATTGGGCCTGCGCAAACCTGAATTGTTCCACGAATGAGACCTTGAGCATGTCAGCCATCGGTGGCAACCACGATTGCGGGGTGGCGAATGACTATGACCAAATCCTTTCAGGGGGAGCCACTATTTGGAAAGGACCGAGCGATATTTTGGATTGTGGAAACGGACCGGATCAAATCGCCAAATTGCGAAATTATGAAGGTGTGCTAACTCTTCCATCGACTTCCACGGGAATCACTTGGGGCTTTGGTGTGAGCGGTAGTACTGCCAAGACGACCTATTGGCAGGAAGCTTTAGCGGCTCAGGTGTCTTGCCAGCCCTTAACCCACTGCTCGGATGCCATCACCTTCAATTCAAGTCCCGTGGGTGGGATACCCCAAGGATGGATCACGGGAGACGCCCCGGTGAGCCAAAAAACAGGGTGGGTGGAGTCTAGTAGCGGTATTTCTCAAACAGCCGGTTGTTCGGGCATTCCAAGCGAGTTATTGGATAACAATATCCGTACTGGTCCTGGAACCATGCTGGTCCAGATGCAAGCTACCCAGTACCAAGCTTCGGGGGACGGGCTTTTGCTGGATTACAATAATCTTACTGGAACAGGTTATGAGGTCAGCTTTACCAATACTTCGCCCGCCTCGATTTTATTCATTCAAAATCCAAATGATTCTCCGACAACTCTGGGAACGGCCTCTGTCGCATCCGCTAGCGCCACGCTTTTCAGCGAATTTTGGGCCCAAGTGGTTCAAACCAGCAGTTGCCAATTTATTGTTTCCTATGGGCCAACCGCCACTTCCTTGACCGCCGCCGCGACTTTTACCGTTTCCGGTTGTACCACCACTGGAATGGCCGGATTTGAGGCGGGTTCTTGCTCCAATAATAATTATCAATCTTTCAGTTGGACTAGCGGTTGTCCGGCGACTCCAACGCCTACGAAGACACCCACGAATACGCCGACCCCCACACCAACCAACACCCCTACGCCGACTCCGACTAAAACGACAACCGCTACGACGACTTCTTCGGCGACGAGCACAACGACCGCATCGGCGACGGCGTCAGCTACGAGTAGTACGACGAGTACGACTACGAAAACCAGTACCGCGACCGCCGTCGCCACGGCTACTTCTTCAGCCACGGCGAGCGCGACGAGTTCGGCGACTTCGAGCACGACGGCCTCCGCGACCACCACGACCACCAAAACAGCGACGGCGAGCGCGACCTCCAGTACCACTTCATCGGCCACGGCAAGCGCGACGAGTTCGGCGACTTCCAGCGCCACGGCTTCGGCGACCACTACGACGACCAAAACGGCGACGGCGAGTGCGACCACCACGGCCACTTCATCCGCTACGGCGAGTACGACGAGTTCGGCGACTTCCAGCGCGACGGCTTCCACCACCGCTACGACCACTAAAACGGCAACCGCAAGCGCCACGGCGAGTACCACCAATTCGGCGACCGCTTCCGCCACGGCCAGCGCGACCGCCACCATCACCAATACTCCGACGATCACATTCACCAATACGAACACGGACGTCATTACCCCTACAATGACCTCGACAGCCACCAAAACGGCTACCTCCACCATCACCAATACCCCAACCTCAACTGCCACGGCGACGACCACTTCGACTAATACCAACACTCATACCGTGACCCAGACCGATACCAGTACGCCGAGTAACACGCCTTCAAACACCAACACACCGACGAATAGCCCCACTGTGGTTCCGACGGCAACGCCCACATCGGTAGCGACCGCGACGACGGTGGCGACGACAAGCGCCCCGCCGACGGCGACCGTGACGAACACGGTTACGATGATTCCCACGGGCACGGCGACTTCCACGGCGGTGTCCACGGCTACCTCGACGGTTACCTCAACCACGACCAACACGAGCACCCAAACCAACAGCGCCACCAGTACAGCCACGAAGACTGTTACCAATACGGCGACCGCCACTGTCACGAGCACGAATAGCGCCACCAACACGGCGACCATTACGCCTACCAATACCCACACGGATGTAATAACTCCCACGATGACGTCTACTCCGACGAACACCGCTACTTCTACCTGGACCAACACGCCACTTCCCACCAATACAGCGACGAACACGGCGACAGCGACCGCCAGTTCAACGCCGACGAATAGCTATACAGTGACGAATACGACGACGAATACGCCTACTCCCACCTTGAGCAATACGGCGACGGCGACCTTCACGGCGACGAATACGTTTACGGTGACCAATACGCCCACGGATACGGCCACCCCGACGCCAAGCCGAACGCCTACGGATACCTTCACGGCGACGAATACGGCGACCTTGACTTCGACGGCAACCCCGACAAATACGTTTACGGTGACCAATACGCCGACGGATACCGCCACTGCCACGCCGAGCCGAACGCCCACGAATACCTTTACCGCGACGAATACGCCGACAATGACCGACACTTTGACGGCAACGAATACGCCCACGAATACGGATACGCCGACGAATAGCTATACGGCCACGAACACGAAGACGAATACGCCCACAGCGACCGCTACGAATACCTTCACTGCGACCAATACGCCTACGAACACCGCGACATTCACGAATACCTATACTTTCACGCCATCGTGGACGGTAACGAATACGGCAACGCCAACAAACACAAAGACGCCGACGAATACGGCGACGAACACAGCGACGGCGACGGCAAGCTCGACCCCGACGTCGACCTATACCTTTACGTCTACCTATACCTATAGCTACACCCCGACGCCGACCTTTACCTTCACACCAACGCCAGGAGTGAGCATCGTGAAGAAAACCTCGGAAACGGTGGCCCAATCGGGGGATTTGGTGACTTATAGCCTGATCTTGAACGTGGTGGAGGCGGCGGCCAGTTCGGTGACGGTGAGCGACCAACTGCCGGCGAATATGACTTTCGCGAGCTTCGCGTTGGTCCCGCCGGGTGGAGTGACGAGCGCGGTGGGAAATAACTTGAGCTGGACTTTCCCGAGCTTGCCGGTGGGAGCGGTGACGCTGACGTACCAGGCAATAGTGGGTAATCTGTTGCCGGGCGGCACGGTATTGACGAACAACGCGCAATTGACCTACGCGGGTAACCCGGTGCCGCAGAAGGCGTCGGTGAGTATCACGGTGGCGGCGATTTATAAGGTGGAAGTGGCGGTGTATAATGAGGCGGGAGAGCTGGTGAAGGATATCTGGGTGCAGGAGCTGTCGCAGGAAGTGAAGAGCTTCACGCTGACGGGAGCGACGATCACGAGCCTGGAAGGGAAGACGTATGTGATGGTGGGCGGGGTGGTGATCGCGTCGTGGGATGGGACGAACCAGTCGGGGACGCCGGTGAGTAACGGTACTTATTACGTGAATGTGACGAGCACGGACCCGAGCGGAGTGGTGACGAACGTATCGCAGACGGTGACGGTGAGCCGGTCGATCGCGCAGGTGGTGGTGGATGTGTACAACGAGGCGGGAGAAGTGGTGAAGCATTTGTATAGCTACGCGGATGACCCTGGGAACGTGTCCTTGGGGGAGGTGGCGTTATCGACGGGGATGATCGCGCCGAGGGTTGGGACGCCGACGCCGGGCGGGGACAATTCAGTGACGATTACGTTCAATGGGACGTCGGTGGTGTGGGATGGAACGAGTGATAACGGGTCGATCGTGACGAACGGGGTATATGAGATATCGGTGAACTGGACGAATGGGAGCGGTGGGGAGGAAGTGGTATCAAAGAGCGTGATTGTGCAGAGAGGGAACAGCCCGGTGACGAACGGGAACGTGTACGCGGCGCCGAACATCCTGAAGGGGACGGACACGACGAAGGTGAAGGTGGAATCGACGACGGACATGACGTTGACGGCGAGTGTGTATGACGTGGCGGGAGAATTGGTGAAGAAGCCGGTCACGGGAACCCCAGGGACGAACGAAGTGGACCTGAACCTGTCGGGATTATCCAGCGGCCTTTACATCGTGGTGGTGAACTTGAACGATCTCAACGGCACCTTCGTGCAGAAACAAACCACCAAAATTATCATTCAGCGGTAAAGCTCACCTACCTTAATCAAAACAAGAGATTTTCGCCTGAAAGGGCGAAACATTTATCCGATCAAAACCAAGCCTAAATCCGGCTTGAATTATTTGATCCCGCCAGAACCCGTGCGGATTCCCCGTCGATAATTTCAAATTAAAGCAGGCTTTTCATTTTAAAAGGGACCTTTAAAGTAACGGGACCGTCCCCTAAAATCGTTTATCGACTGAGGTTATATTTTATTTCGGTACCATGATTCAACTAACGGGGTGACGGATGGAATCGGTTAAAAAGGATCTGGTGGCGTGGATGCGGGATGAAGCTTTGCCTCTATGGGCTTCCAGGGGCGTGGACCGGGAATATGGCGGTTTTATTGAGGAACTCAATCAGGACGGTAGCCCCTCCGGCGTGGCCTTCAAGCGGGTTCGGGTCCAGGGACGGCAGCTTTTTTCCTTCGCTACCGCCGCGATTTTGGGTTGGCATAAGGACGCGGGAGCCATCGCCGAACAGGGCTATGACTATCTCAAATCCAAATGCCGTGCCCAAGATGGGTATTGGGTCAAGCGACTTTCACGAGATGGCTCCATTCTAGACGCCGAGCTCGATCTCTATGACACTGCCTTTATCGTGCTGGGATTGGCGACCTATTACCGCCTGACCCGGGACCGGGAAGCGCTCGGATTGATCGAGTCTACCCTCCCCATGGTCCAAACAAGGCTCGCCACCTCCTCCGTCAATGGTTATCGGCAATTGGCCGGCGACAGGGATGTACTGCGGCAAAACCCGAACATGCACTGGTTCGAGGCGATGCTTTTTTGCTTTGATACAACGCATGATCAGCGTTTTCTTGACGAAGCGAAGCATATCTATAGCCGAATGGAAGAGTCGGTCATCGACCCCAAAACCGGGGCCCTGCGCGAGCTATTTGACAACCAATGGAAGCCTGTCTTGGAGGGCGGCAAGCTTTTGCTTGAGCCCGGGCATCATTATGAATGGTCCTGGCTTCTCTCCCGGGCCGCCAACAAGATTTCGGTCAATCCCGCCCTCATCCAGAAAATCCTCGGTTTCGCCGACCGGTTCGGGGTTAATCCCGCCACCGGGCTGGTTTATGACCAAGTCAGCGGGGACGGCCAGGTGACCCAAGCCACCCACCGGCTCTGGGTGCAAACGGAAGCCCTTAAGGCCTGGTTGGTGCGCAAAGACGTGAAGGAGTTCGACCGGGAGCGCCGGATAAGTGAAATGGAGAACAATCTTTTGCGACACTATTTCGCCCGTGAGCCCATGGGCTCCTGGTGCGACCGATTGGACGCGGATGGAAGGGTCCATGACGGCCCGATCCCCGCCAGCTCCATGTACCACGTCCTGATGTGCGTCGTTGAGCTTTGGGCCTGGCGTTCGGCCCGGGAAAACACGGGGAAATAAAAGGGGTAAAGGCCGGTCTTTTTCCTGAACCCGATTTTATATTAAGTTTCCCAGTGCTCCATAACCGCGGCGCAAAGACTCGCCTTATCGCCGATGGTTTCGCCCAACTCCGAAGGAACAATCCTGCAAATAGACTGGGATCGGGCCAGGGCCTCCTGGCGGATGACCTGAAGGGCCGCCGGGCGGAAGAAACCTTCATTTCTTGAATAGATGCCGCCGAGGACGATCCTCTCGGGATTCAAAAGATCGATCAGGATGGACAAGCCCATTCCCAGGTATCGTCCGCTGGTTTGAAGAATCGCTCGGGAGGCTTTATCTCCACGCTTCGCCGCCTCGCAGAGTTCCTTGGCGCTCACTGCCCGGCCGCCGGTTTTTTCCGCCATTCGGGCGAGGCCGCCCCCGCTACAGAAACCCTCGAACGAGCCTTTCTTTCCATAACCCAGCGGCCCATTGGCTGCCAGGCGGATGTGGCCGGCCTCGCCCGCCATGTCGTTGGAGCCGCGGTAAAGGCGGCCGTCCAGGATAAGTCCCGCGCCCAAGCCGGTGCCAAAGGTGAGAAAGATCATGTTCCGGCATCCCCGGCCCGCACCGAATTTCCATTCGGCCACGGCGCAGGCGTTGGCATCGTTTTCAAGCCGGACCGGGCATTGGAGTTTACTCCGGAGTAGGCGGACGATGGGAACCCTCTTCCAACCGGGTAGGTTTGGGGGGGAGAGAATAAGTCCTTCGCGGCTATCCAAGGGACCGCCACAACTGACTCCTGCCTTATGAATGGACTCGGGTTTAATACCGTTGTAGGCGGTGATTCTATCGATGCCGTCAAAAAGTTCTTTCAGGACCATTTTCCATCTTCTGCGCGGTTGGGTGGGGAAGGAAAGCCGGTCGACAATCCGCAACTTCGCGTCACCCAATACAACGGCGCACTTGGTCCCGCCGATGTCCAGGCCCACGATCCATTTTTTTCTATTAGGATGTTTTGTCACCATGATGTCATCCTACCATGGCAGAACTGGTAGGGGGAAAACGGCACAAAGGCGGCGGGGGAATGACTTTTCAAACCACAGGCCTTTATGATGCAGCTCATTAAGTCGTCCTCCCAAAAATGGTATATTGCCTTCCATTTTTGAAAGTCTAGAAACTCGCCCGGCCGCGAGGGATACCATCCCTATTCAGGAAAGTTACGTGAATTCGACCAACAAAAAAACGCTTGTGGCCGCTTCCTTGATACTTTTTGGAATGATGGTGCTGGCATTGGCCGCGGCGCTTTTGACCGACTTTTCCAAGCTCGGGGAGGTCTTCCGTCATTTGGAATGGGGTCCATTCCTTTTGGCTCTTTTTTCCACAGGCTCAGCTTATCTGGCCTCCGCCCTGTCTTTTCGGGTGCTTTTCGGCCTGACACCCTACCGGGTACCTTTTTCCCGTTTTTTTCCTATCATGTTCATATCGGATACGGTCAACTTCATTATTTCGTCCGGTGGAATGTCGAGTATCGCCAATCGCGCTTTTCTGCTCAAACAAGAAAAAGTTCCTTATTCGGTTTCGATCCCGCTGTCGCTGGTGCAAAACCTGGTATTTAATTTAGTCCTTTCCGGCGTTTGTCTGGGCGGTCTGGCCTATCTTCACGGCCACCCCGAAATGGTGGGCGCGCCGAAACAAATGGCGCTGTTGTCGTTCATGGCGGGGCTTTTGGCTGTCATGGCGGGAATGGTTTTGATCTTCTTTCACCGGGGTTTCCGCCGCTGGGTTTTGGGCCAAATCCTCCGCGCGGGCCATGGGATAAGCCGGATAATTTCGAGCGCGAAAATCGACGATCGGCAATGGGAAGAAGCCCTTGACCAAGTGGAATCCACCCTGGATATTTTGCGCCAAGGCCGGGTCCAGCTACTGCTGGTTTTTTTCTGGGTTAGCTTGAACTGGTGCCTGATGGCCCTGACTTTTTATTTTTGCTTTCACGCGGTAGGGTTGGACCTGCATCTGGGCCTGCTTTTGGTTGGCTTCACGGTGATGTTCTTGTCGTCCAATGTCAATCCGGTACCCGCCGGGCTCGGGGTGAGCGAATCCCTCTTGGCCTTTATCTTTAAGTTACTGGGGGTGGGTTTTGAGGAAACCCTTGTGGCGGCCATTCTCTTCCGGCTGGTTTACTACCTGATTCCCCTAGCGATTTCTGCGGTTCTCTATTTGGATGCTTTGCGGTTGCTCCTAAAGCCGCGGCCGGAGGAAGGCTTTTATGATCCGGCCCATGAAGTTCCCGAAAAGAAAATGATATAGTGAGCCTGGGTAAAGGGATAAAAAGAAAAATTCAGTGTTTCACGGAAAGGGATGCTATGAGTTTTTTGAGCGAGTGTGAAATGGGCCTCGGCACCTGGGCTTGGGGAAAGGGCAAGGTTTGGGGTTATGGGCAGGGTTATGACGGCAAAGACCTGAAGGAAACCTTCCAGGCGGCTCTGAATTCCGGCATCCAACTGTTCGATACGGCGGAAGTTTATGGAGAGGGTGAATCGGAAAGCTTTTTGGGCCAGTTCCTTGGGGAAATAAAACCCGGAAATATCCACATTGCCACCAAGTTTGCCCCCATGCCTTGGCGGGTCAGCACTTCGCGATTATTGAAAGCCCTGCGGGCCAGCCTGTCTCGGCTGGGGTTGAAATCCGTGGACCTTTACCAGATGCACTGGCCCAGCCCGCCCCGTTCCATTAAGGCTTGGATGGAGCCCATGGCTCAAGCGGTCAAGGAAGGGTTAACAAAAGAAGTCGGCGTTTCCAATTTTTCCCGGAACCAGATGCTTCGGGCCCAGGAGGCCTTGTCCGCCTTCGGCGTTCCCCTGGCCTCCAACCAGATGCAGTACAGCCTGGTTCGTCGCAAAAACGACCTCAATGGCTTGATGGAGGAATGTCAAAAATCGAAAATTCGCTTCATCGCCTATAGCCCTTTGGGAATGGGCATGCTTTCGGGCAAGTACTCTCCCCAAAACCCGCCTTCGGGCCCCCGTCGGCTTTTTTTCTTCGGTCAATTGGGCCGCATTCAAACCCTTGTTGGGAAACTGAAGGAAATAGGAGCGGCCCAGGGTGGAAAAACCGTCAACCAAGTGGCCTTGAACTGGATATTGTGTAAAGGGGCCCTCCCCATTCCTGGCGCCAAAACCGCCGCCCAGGCGAGGGAAAACGCAGGCGCTATGGGGTGGCGTCTGAATCCGACCCAGGTGGAAGCCTTGGATGAGGCGAGCCGGTTTTTCAAGGGTTGAACCGAGGGGACTTCCAAAATCTATTTTCCGTTGTTCCGGCAGGCTTCTTTCCATAATTGGACCAAAGCGCTCCACAAACTTTTTCGGCGCGCCAAACCCAGGGGGGTGTTGGGGGGAAGTTCCCGCGTCAACCTCCGGTGGGCCTCACCCAGCGAGTGATAGGGCAAGGCGGGGAAGAGATGGTGGGTGGCATGGTACCGAAGGCCGACCGGCGCCCAGAGGGCCGTCAGGAAAAGATGGCCGGGGATGTCGGTGGAGTCCAGGATTTGTTCCTCAAAACTCATCACATGGTCAGCGGGATTGCGGTCGCAATGGGCGGCCAGGCTCCTCACGCTGTTGGCCACCAAAATAAAAACCGCCAAGAGATACCAAAAAAGAAGGACTTTCCAGGGAAGAAGTCCCTTAACCATCAAAATAAAACTGGCCGCAAGGATTGCGAAAGTCAAGAATTCCTGTATTCCCGCCGTTCTTTTCTCTTTTTCCGAGGGAAGGGGACGCCGGTAACTGCCCCCAGCCGCCAGGGAAGAGCCCAGCACCCAAAGAGGTTCGCGCAGGGGTGGGAGGATATAGGAGAGGGGCGCTAAAACCAGGAAGCGGAAGAGAAAGAAAGCCGGCGCCACCAACATGGTCAGGGGAAACAGGAATATCCGGTAGGGTTTTGCCAGAGCAAAAGCGAAGTACTCAGGATCGTCCTTGGTTCCGTAGACCTGAGTTTTGTGGTGTTCGGTATGGACCCCCAGGTAAAGAAAAGAAGGCAGCGTTAGGGGAAAACCGCAGATCAGGTTCCAAACCCAGAGGAAAATCCGGAAAGTTCCCTTTTTGAGATGGGACAACTCGTGGACAAAGAGAACAGCCCGGTACAAAGAAAAACCGGCCACCAAAAAAGCGGAAAACTGAAAAAGAGAGAAATCCCTGGCCCTCACGGCCAGGACGAAAGCGGTCCAACCCGAAAAATCGTAAAACAAAAAATCCGCCCAATAGATAAGTGGATTCGGTTCAAAGAGGTCTTGGACAATCCTTTTGGCCTCGGCCATGGGGAAAGGGATGGTTGGGTTTTCTTCCACAGGGCCTCCGGGGTCCCTTAACTTAAACAAGTTCACTTTCTGCGACTATGAGATAGCTCATAGAGCCCCTTCAAATAACGAACCTAATTTGAGTTTTAGGCTTTGAATTATGATGAGAAATTTTCCTTTGACAATTCGGGCCCATTCGTTTAAATTGATAATGATTATCAATATCATAAATAAACAAAGTTATTTAACGTCGGTTCTTAATTTGGGCTTGGAAGATCGTGATTATCCCCCGACTCATGTCGGGGAAAAAAAATAGGGAGGATTTTATGTTGAAATTGAGATTGAGGAAAGCCGTATGTTTTATTTTATTGGCGCTTTTATGGGTTCCTGTTTTCGGGGCGGATCGGCATTTTATTTATAACTATGAATCCAATAACCTCGGACCGGGGGAAAGGGACCTGGAAACCTACACCTGGTACCTCTGGGGGCGCAATTCCTTTTATTCGGCCATGAATCAAAGTATTGAATTTGAAACCGGCTTGGACGTGGGCCTCCAAACCTCCTTATATCTCAATTTCACCCAGCAATATGTCGATCAGGGAAACGGGCCCCAATTGTCGGGGCCGGTCTTGGACGGCATTTCCAACGAATGGAAGTTCAAATTGATGGATAGCGCCGCGGATGCGTTTGGCTTGGGTCTTTACTTCGAGCCCGAATTTGAGCCGGACGATTTCGAACTGGAAACGAAAGTCATTGTGGACAAAAACATGGGTTCATGGCTCTGGACTTTTAACCTGCTTGCCGAACCTACTTTTGATTACACGGATACCAACGAATCTTTCTTGTTGAGGCCCTCCCTGGGCGTGGGATGTTCCCTGTCTGATAGCGTTTTTGTCGGTTTTGAAGCTATGGACCAAAATTTTTATGATGACCAGCCAATGCGGTCGGTTCTCTCCATGGGACCTTGCTTTCAGTATTCGGGGAAGAACTGGTGGGTCGAACTTTGTTTCTTGCCTCAGTTGGCCAATATCGGAAGCCCCACGTTGGATTTTACCGACAGCCAGCGGGATCAAATCGCGGTAGCGAGCTCCTTTGATTTATAAAATTCGCGAACGGGCTGCAAGGTTCATTTTTTACGAAAATTTCAGCAAAAGGAAAATCTCATGAAGAAAAGTTATTGGCTTACGGTGGTGGCCCTCTTAAGCCTCACGCTCATTTGGGCCTGCGCGCCCCTGCTACCTTATCCGACGGGGGAGGGGTTATCGCGGATCCAGGCCGAAAGGCCGAACCTTACCCTTCAAGACCTGGAAATAGGCCGCCGGTTTTATGCCGACCATTGCGCCAATTGCCATCGGCTGCATATCCCTTCGGAAAAGACCGCCAAGGACTGGAAGAAGACGGTCGCGAGAATGCAGGAAAGGGCCAAAATCGATGATGCCACCAGCGATTCGATTCTGGCCTATCTGGTGGCCATGAATGGGAAGGCGAAAAATTAACTCTGGGAACTTTAGCCTTGCTTAAGAAGAGGGAAGGAAAGAACCTCGAAACGTCCCCTGGAGCCAACTTGACCTCTAGGGTTTAGGCTATGGCAAGGTTGGCGTCAATTTAAAGGCTCCTAGAGTTAAAGGCCTTTTATTCAGTCGTAATCTTCCCGAAAGTGACATCAAGTGTTACTTTAACTCTCTGAAAAAGACTTTATTTATCGAGCTTTTTTGTTGGGAAGAGAGTGATTTTGTTTAGTGGTGAATCCCCAAAGATGGGAAGTAAAAGTTTATCTTGGACGAACTCAGCTTAAACAAGATGGATCCCACTTATTTAGGGCTAAACAGGCTCATTTGAGCATTTTTCCTTATTTTGCGCCCTAATTTTATGAATGAAAAAGAAATCGTTCGGACCGAAAAAATCGATTTTTAGCAAAATCAGGGAACGTCTCAATGGTTATCCTCTTGAATTATCTTTCAAATAAAACGGATTTAAATGCAAAAACAGGGAGTTTTAGCTGAATTTTTTTGCCAACCGAAAATTTCCTGACTTGAGAATGGAATGGAGTCTTTCTAAATGATTTTCACGAAGGAAATACTCTGAAGAATGAAGACTTAAGCTGTTGGCGTTCGAAAAAAAGTATTTTAATCGATATGGAAAGCCAATTAATTGGTCCGAAAGAAGGGCAACCCGGTTGACCTTCCCCCAATATTCGATCCAAATTTAAGTTAGTTAAGGCCCAACTTTTCCATCTTTGCTTCCATCGGCGTCTTGCCGCCTAGGCTGCTGTGCGGCCTCTGCCAGTTATAAACCTGCCTCCACCAATCCACGACCACCTGAGCCTCCGCTTTCGACAGGAAAACTCTCCTGGTTCAGGCATTCATCCCTGAACTTTCCGTTGAAGCTTTCGATGAATCCGTTCTGCCAAGGACTCCCCGGCTCGATATATAACACCTGCACACCCTTTTCCTCAAGCCAGTTCCTCAGCTCCCAGGCCACGAACTCCGGTCCGTTATCCACCCGCATGTATTTCGGCGTCCCATGCTCCGTCATCAGCTCATCCAGCGTCTCCAGCACGTCTCGGCTTCTCAAGCGTTTCTCCGCCCGGATCTCCAGGCATTCCCGGCATCCCTCGTCCAAGACAGTCAGAAACTTCACCTTCCCGCCGAACCAGGTCAGGTCATGCACAAAGTCCATGGTCCACACTTCGTTTGAGCCCAAAGCCGGGTGAGGCCTTTTCCACTCTCTTGGAACCCGTTTCTTCCTGGGCCTCCTGCGAGGTAATTGAAGCCCTGCTTCGTTGTACAGCCTCTCCACCTTCTTGTGGTTCACACCGAATCCCTGGCGTTCCAACATCCACAACATCCGCGGGCTTCCGAATCGTCGATTCCTTTGCGCTAACTTAACCATTTCCTCCCGGATCACCTGGTTCAGTGGGTCTTCCGGTCTAACCTCGTATCGAAAGCTCGACCGACTCACACCCAAAACCTTACAGGCTCGTCTTTCCGGCACTTCCTGAGCCTTCAAGGCTTCCACCATGCCTTTTTGTTCCTCGGTCAGTACCCCTTTTTTTTTATGTGTTCTTGGAGGACTTGGATCGCCAGGGCTTGATCCCCGGCCAATTGCTTGAGTTTCCGGTTTTCCTCTTCCAGCTGCTTGATCCGGTGGACTTCGGAAACCCCGAGGCTTCCGTACATGCGTTTCCAGCGGTAGTAGGTTTGCTCGGAAATACCGTGTTTTCGGAGAACTTCTTCAACGGAGGGTGCTTTCTCCGCCTCGCGGAGAATAGCCACTATCTGCTCGGACAAAAACCGTTTCTTCGCCATTTTTTCCTCCCGAATCTGATTTCTAAAGCTAACATATTTTTGGATCAGTTTTCGGGGGAAAGGTCACGGCTTCCGAAAATTTTCTAACTCTTGATGAAAAGGTTCGATTGGTGGAATTGCTTCAGGGGTTGGGGATTGAGCGGGTGAAGATTACCGGTGGCGAACCCTTGCTTTACCCGAATCTCGTCGAATTGGTCGAACGTTTGGCCCGATTGCCGCTGAAAGACTTGGGGCTGATTACCAATGGAACCCATTTGGAGGCCTTAGCCCAACCCTTAAGAAAAGCCGGCTTGAAGCGAATCACTGTCAGTTTGGATTCACTTGATGAGGGCCGGTTTAAATCCATGACCCGTGGCGGGAATCTGGAAAAAGTCTGGCGGGGACTTTTGGCGGCGGACCAGGCAGGGATGGCGCCCATCAAGATCAATTGCGTAGTCCTTCAAGAAAATAAAGAAGATGTAGTGGAGTTGACCCGCTTGACCATGGACCACGCTTGGGAAGTGCGCTTTATCGAATATATGCCCGTGACGGCTTCGGTCCATTTGGAGCGTTCTCAGGGCGTCCCACCCTTGGAAGTCCGAAGAATGATCGAAGAAAGGTTCGGCCCACTCGAGCCCGTTTCTGGTTATGCCCACGCGCCCTCGGCCGATTATCGCCTGCCGGGAGCGGCGGGCAAAATCGGATTCATCAGTTCGGTGAGGGATTCCTTTTGCTCCCGCTGTGACAGGCTGCGCCTTTCGGCGGACGGATTTTTGAAACTTTGCATGGCCCACCCCGACGGGTTGTCCTTGAGGCCCCTTTTACGGGAAGGCGTTTCGGACGAAATCCTGAGGGAGCGGATATTGGAGGCGGTTTATCACAAGCCAGAAGGCCATAGCTTTTGGTTCAAGGTTCCCGAATCCGAACAAGCCATGTCGAGGATAGGGGGATAGGTTCGAAGCGCAATCTTCCAGTTGGCTTGGAGAGAAGACTAGCTGGGGTATAAAGTAACGTATTCGGTCTAGTGACTTAGATTGGCAAAGTGACTGTGAAATCATAGGTTGCTTGCTGGAGGACTCCATGAAATCGGCCGTTTTTCTCCCCGGATTGCTGGCCTTTGTTTTTTTGATTTTGCCCAAACCGGTTTTACCCTACGACTCCTATCAAATGCCCCCTTCCACGGGCCAGGATCTTCCCAGTTCCGTTCAAAACAGGATTCTCCTCAAACATTTATTCGATAATCCGAATATCCCCGGTAGCGAAGTCATTGCCACCGAAAGGGAAAGAGGAGTGGACCAAATCGACACGGGGGAATTGGGCGGGGTCCGAATCGGGGATGTGTTAGCTCTTTTTACCCCGAAGGGTGAACCGGTGGGTTTTATCCGAATCGTGAATTTGCAAAGATACACCGCTTCCTTCGAATACCTGGAATTAACCGTGGATCCGGCCACGGATTTAGTGGTGAAAAAGATCAATTCGGCCATTCAAAGGCGGCTTCCGAAAAGATTTTTCACCTTCCAAAATCGGAAACCTTTGCGTCAAACCGGGCCTATCGCCTCGAAAAAAAAGGCCAAAGCCCTCTTTTCAAATTCAAAGCCGCCTAAAGCTGGGGTAATCCCCTTGCCACCCTTGCCCAGCGATGAAACCACGGTTTCCAGCGGTTCCCATCTTCCTCCGGTGCCGGGAGACGGGCCCATGGGTTCCGCCAAGAATCTTCCGCCCCTGCCACTAGGTAACTCCGGTTCGAACAGCTATCCCTTGGAACTGGCCCCGCCGAAAGGGGACATGCCTCCTTTGCCGAACGGACAAAACCCTTCTTCTGCCGCCGTGCCCTCCGCTGGATCCCTGAATTTACAGCCATTACCGCCTTCAAAGTGAAAGGGCGGGTAGTGGGTCAATTTGAATTTGGTTGTCATTGCGAGGATCAGCCCCAATTGGGGCAAAGGTCCTGGTTCACATTTCGTTAAAGAGATGCCGCATTTCTTTGCGTTCCTCGTAGTTGACGGTCTGTTTGGCATTCTTGAGGACCATATTCGCCGCGGTCCCCAACACAGAACCCGATTCAACGCTTTCCGTCACCTTTTCCACTGCCCCTTTGACGAGGTCGAACAAGCCTGGGGTATGCGCCTGCGAATGACCCACCAGGTCATTCGCGCGGTTTGGCTGTGCTAATCCCGAAGAGGGATTAGCCGCCGGATTTGGCTTTGCCGATTCCAATGGGGGGTTAGGACCCACCGGATCATTAGTGGGGTTTGGCTTTGCTGGTTTCGGGGTTTTTACGGCGATGGGCTTTTCAGGATTCAGCTTCGATAAGCGCTGTAAGCGTAACTTGAAGTCTTTTAAATAAACTTTTTGTTCTTCTGGGCTTTTTCCCATGAAGGATAAGTTGCTTTTGACTGCCTTGATCGCATGGGCTTTTTGGCCCGACAGGGCTTTTTGGCTGATGCCTTCCACGAGAGGGCCCGTTCCAAAGGTCGTCTCGAGATGGTTTTGGGTAGCCCGCTTGAAGGTTTCAAACTCCTCCCGCTTTTGGGCTTCTTTTTGAGCTTTGTTTTCAGCGGTCTCTGCCCGCAGGGTCTTGGCTTGCTCTTTAGCCGCCGCTTTTTGGGCCTTGAGCTGATCCTTGGCTTCCGTTGCTTTCCGCTTTTCCTCGGCCTGGGCAATTTGCTGGCCTTGTTCGATGGCCTTCATCCGGCGGCCTTCGGTGGCCAAATCCGGCAGGGCTTGGGCAAAGCGGGGATTGGCTGGGGGTGAGTCAGGCATAAGGGCGGTTTCCTTGAGATGCTCAATGGCGGCCAAGGCGCTATAGACCGTTGTAGGGGCCTCGCTGGGGGCCATCTTGAGGCGCAATTCATAGCCGGTTTTACCCATGATAACCCGTACGTTAGCAGGCAGGTCCTTCCAAAGGGAAGCGAATGGATCGGTGGGGTCCTGAACCGGGCCATTGGACACCTTCTCCCCAAAGCTTTCGGGACTATTGCCTTTTTGGATCCAGGAGACCAGTTTTTGTACCTCGGATTCGGTCATTTCGAGGGCGATAACTACCGGGATGGCTTCTTCGATCTTTCGAGGGTCTTTCAAGAAGCTCAACTGATAGGCCATTTTTTGGGTCACCGAATCGGCTCCTGATTTTACACATTGGGAGTAAATCAGCTCCCGGGAAGCCTGGTTCAAAAAGGCCAGTGTTGCCACTGCCCGGCTAACTTCCTGCTGGGACACTCCTAATTCATCTGCCACCTGCTGTTGGGTTGGCTTTTGGGGGTGGTTGAGCCGCTTTTCAATGGCTTGGTACCAGTCCAGCCAATGCATCTCCTCGCCCTTGTTGTCCATAATCGAGATCAGTTCGGCCTCTTCGGGGGTGGCGCCGCCTATCACCAAGGCATCCAAAGTTTTCCAGCCAAGCTCCAGGGCGGCTTGGTAGCGCAATTCGCCCCCCAGGATGAAATAGAGGGGATCGGTATCGGCCGTCCGCTCCTCAGCGGTCAAAGGGCGAAGTTTGACGGGGGTCAAGAGGCCATCAGCTTTCAGGGAGGCCTTTTTCCGCTCCACCATTTCCCGGGTGATCACCCGGCGAGGCTGTTGGGGATTCGGCTTGATCTCCGCGATGGGAATTTGCAGGTAATAAGATTTCATAACTTTCTCCTTAATTCATTGATTTTGGGCCGGTAACCGCCCTGAGGCTCTCGAAGGGTTAAATCTTTCATGCACCCTTGATGGACAAAAGATATTTGGGGAGAATGCGTCCGTCAAATAAAAAGCATAGTGAAAAAGGTTTTCGCTTTAACCTTATCAAAACGTAGCACAAAATATGGCCGATTAAGGGATGCAAGGAGTTTTAAACATTCAAATCGCTTGCCTGGACCAACTTGTCTTTAGCTTTTATTGTTTAATTAATCGCTCTTTACAGTCTAGGGTTTCGATATATAGGACGATTAATTTTGTCCTTTTGATTTCTAATTTTTAACTCTTACTTGCAGGAGAAATCATGCATTCAAGGAGACGGGGTTGAGAAATTGGATAAATCAAATTTTCATATGTGGAATTCTGCTTTGTTTAGCGGGGTTGAATCCCACTTTTTCCGCAGGTTTAGAGGAAAAGGCTGGCGATTCGGCGTGGGGAAGTAAAGATTTAAGCTTGAATGACACCCCTCTCGTCAAAGTCCTCTACGCCACCGACCGGGCTCCCTCGACGAGTCCTGATCTTTTCTTCAATCAGCCCTCGAAGGGCCAAACAATGAGTTACGGCGAAACGGAAGTCGCTTTGGATCTGGCTTACCGGCGCAATAAGAATAAAGACGCCCGATGGCTTCGTTTCTTGCTACAAGGAAAGACAATTAATACTTTTTTGGGGTCGGAGGAATTCAAGGGCCGGTTGGGGCGGGCCCGGAACCTTTCGAAGGACCGGACCTTTATTTTCGTTCATGGGTTCAATACCACCTTCCGGGACGGGGCTCTTTTCGCGGCTCAGATCGCCTATGACCTACAATTGGAAGAGACGCCCATTCTTTACAGCTGGCCTTCAGCCGCCTCGGTTTTTGCCTATAACCAGGACCATGAAATGGTTCAAGAGAACCCCCAAACCCGGGCGAACCTGGTGGAGTTCTTGAAAAACATCGCCGCCCATCCGCCCGCCAAGGAAATCAACCTGGTCGCCCACAGCATGGGTTGTTACCTTTTATCGTTGGCCCTGGAAGATATCGTGAGGGACCCCCAATATGGGGCTGAATTTGTCAAAAAAATCCATTCGATCACGCTGATTTCCGCCGATATCTGCACGGTGGAATTCACCCGGGACGACGGGCAAAGTTCGGCAGGGAAGAAGGCCGCCGTGGAGGGCATCTATGACCGGTTAAAACCCTTTTTCAGGGACAAGATCACCATTTACGCCTCGGCCAAGGATTGGGTGTTGGATTTTTCCGCCGCCGATGAGTCAATCAACCATAAATGCCCACGGTTGGGGCAGGCGGGCAAAAACCTGGTGGTATTGGACGGCATGACCACCATCGACGCGACTCAAGTAGCGTCCAACATGGATGAATTGGATTTGGGGCATAACCTGCCCAGCCACGACGGGGTCATCGACGACCTTTACCTGACCCTGAACCAAGATTTAAAACCCGCCCAAAGGCTTCTGACCTGGCGGCAAAAGGACGGCCTGCCTTATTACGAAATTTTTGACGGGGTCCATAATCTGGAAAAAGTGGACGACTATAATTGGATTACTTTCGGAATGTCGGCCCAACTAGGGGTGGTGACCTACGATTTCACCAATCAATTCAAATTGGACGCGACCTTTCTGGGTCGCTTTCAACTGGAAATTGGTACGGCCAAGGGCATACTGCCCTCCTTGGCCGACTTCCGACTGAACCTGGGGACCGAAAGATGGCGACCCTTTTTGAATTTTGGGGTCGAATATTTCGGGGCGGGAAGCGGCGCCGACGCGGTGACCTCCGGAGATCTGCGTGCGGGTTTGGGGTTGGAGATCATGACCGATACGGGCTGGGGCTTTGCCCTGGGTGAAAGCTGGACCTGCTGGAACTTGGGCTGGAGGGGGAATATCCAAAGCCAACCCACCATTGATACCTTAATTCACCAGACTTTCCCGAACGGGGAGCTTTATTTCCAACTCAGCAAGTATTTCGCCGTTCATATTTAATAAAACTAATCAGGTTTAATGGATCGAGTCCTAGGGTATAGTTTAAAAATGATCCACCGCCGCATCCTCATGCTTCATAAACCCAAAGGGTATGAAGTCACTCGTCCGAAAACCCTTGCGATTGAAGCCTATCCCGGGCAGAAAACCGTCTACGCGCTTCTTTCGCCGGAATTCCACGAAGAACGCTGGATGCCGGTGGGACGGTTGGACAAGGACTCGACAGGTCTTTTGCTATTCGTAAAGGAAGGTTTTCTCGTTTCGGGCCTGCAAAAACCCCACAATGTTGATAAGGTCTACGAGGTTTTGACTTGGGGCCTGGTACGGCCCGAACACCTGGAAAAGATGCTATCCGGCGTAGAAAATGCCATTGGACTACTCAAGGCGAAGACGGTTGAGATTTTGGACGAATCGGGACATCAAACAAAAGTGAGGGTCGTGTTGGGGGAAGGGAAGAACCGGCACATCCGCCGGATGTTCGCCGGATTGAGGGATTTCACGACCAATCGGCCAATAAAAGTGTTGGAGTTGAAACGCATTCAAATGGGTCCTTTAAACCTGGACGTTGAACCCGGAACATGGCGGTTCTTGACCGAGGCGGAAACAGAAGTTCTTTTGAAATGCATCCCACCCAAAAAACGATCGGCATCTATTCTTTTGGGTGATAAGGTTCTACCGTAAATCATCCGCTGGAGGGTTGGGCGGAATTTAAACGAATGATTTTGAAGAAAGGAAAGAGGCTCGTGGTAAAACCTATGAAGAGATTAGGCAGGACAGCGGTACTCTTCATCAGTTTTCCCATTGCGGGAGCTTGGTGCCAGACGGCCACGCCAACGGTTCTTCTTTCTGATTCGGTTTCGCAAATCACCCCCTCTCCCAGCCCGACCGTAGAAACTTACGAAATGCAGGAAGTGGTGGTTACCAGCGATAAGGATACCGGGGATGTCATCGCGGGAAAGGCTTTGGATTCATTAAAAGCCAACAGCCGACTTTCGGATTTGCTGGATCAAAACGCGGGAGTGGAAACCGAAGGGTTGGGCATCGCCAAGAGTTTCTCCAACGTTAGCGTCCGGGGATCGGCCACCAACCAAACTTTGATCCTCTTGAACGGTCAAAGGACCAACCAGGGGTTCGATTTGGGCATGATCCCCACCGAGGACATCGAGCGCATCGAGGTCATCAAGGGCCCCGCTGCCCTAGCCTACGGCCCCGACGCCACGGGAGGCGTGATTAACGTCATTACTCGTGTCAAAAACCAAGAAGGAAGTTTCGCCACATCGGTGGGGGACTTTGGCACTTACCAGATTCACTGCTCCACGGGGGATTGGAACCTGGGGCCCTGGCAAGGTTCATTCGGCGGGAATGGTTTTAACACCAACGGCTATACCGCCAATACCGATGAAGTTAATTGGGAGCTGGACCATTCCTCACGTTTTCGCTTGGGGGCCGACCAACTGGCCTTGACGGCCAATTACGTTTATAAAAACGGCGGGTCTCCCAATGGGGACAGCCTGTCCGCCTTCGATACCGGCCAATTCGACACCGATGACCGGGAGAAAAAAGAAGCCTTTTCCACGATCCTAAGCGATGAACGGCCGATTGGGGATTGGAATTTCAATCCGTCCTTTTCCTATAACTACGCGAACGTCTTTCGCCTCAATCCCTTGGGCGGTGATTCCATCGCCGGAGTCCCGCAGACCGACCGGAATATTTACGATACCTATGACTTCCTCGCGGCTCTTTCCAACAAATGGACCGGCTGGTTTCGTTCCCTCTCTTTTGGCTTTGAGTTCCGCAGCGAACAAGTCACTGGTTCCGAAGGTTTGGCCGATGGAGTCCGGTCCGATGACGTGACTTCCTTTTCGGCCAAAGGCCTTCTGGCCCCCACCCAAAAGCTTTCGCTGGAATGGAGTGGAAGGCTGGACTGGTACAACAGCTACCACCAGGCGTCTTTTAATCCCGAGGGAACATTGAAATACGAATGGACCCAGGATCAGGACATCTTTTTCTCCGCCGGCACTGGGTTCCGTTATCCTGATTTCGACGAACTGTACCATCCCACCATCGCCTATATCACTGGGCCCGAAACACCTGTGGAGTTTGGCGCGGGTGAGACGGGCAATTCTGATTTACAACCCGAAGAATCCGTGAATTTGGAAAGCGGCACGGATTTGAAATGGGGTGCCATGACCTGGAAAATCAGCGGCTTTTTGAATCTCTATGACAATCTCATTGTTCCGGCCCAGGATGCCAACGCATATTGGTCTTTTGAAAATATTGAAAAGGCCCGGTTAATCGGCCTGGAAACCAACCTGAATTGGGACTTTTTAAAATGGGGGTCATTTTATGGGGGATATACCTTCGTGGATTCCAGGAATACTGAAGACAATACGCTTATTCAGGGTCGTATGCGCGATAAGGTAAGCGGTGGGTTCCTATTCCGTTTATGGAAAGACACGGAACTGAATATTTACGATCAATATGTGGACCGCAATCCGGCCATCTACACTGGACTCCAGGATTCTCCACCCGTGATTATCGCTTCAGCTTATTCCATATTGAACATCGATTTCAAAACTCAATTCGGAACCGATACCAAGGCTTTTCTTTCCTTCAAGAATCTTTTAAACCAGCAATATGCCACGGTGCAGGGCCTGCTGATGCCCGGAAGATATTTTGAGGCCGGAACCACGGTGAATTTTTGATGGGGGAATCATGAAACGCAAATTAATTTATTTCCTTCTTTTAGTCCTCTGGACGCCCGCCGTGGTAAAAGCAGATGAAGAAACACAACAAAACCCAGTTGTTTCTCCCACAGTTGTTCCGGTTTTTCCAACCGCCGCCCCCACTCAGGTGACGGCGGCTCCCTCAATGGTTTATGCCGACCATTTGAGTCCGATTGACCATGCCGGGATTTGGACAAAGTTCGACTTGAGTTACAATTATGCTGGTCAAGCCGATCTTTTAAATAGCGCGGTTCCCATTAACAACCAAACCTATGTCAATCCCGGGGAATTGGGGACTTACACGGGTTCAGCTTCATCAAGCCACAATGGCCTGGGTTTGGGTTTTGAGCTGGGTTTTCTCTTGAATACTTCCAGCGGCATCGCCCTTGGGGCCCATTATCTCCAAACCGACGAATATAACGCGAACGTGAATTATCCTAACGCGGGTCCGGATTCGGAGTCGGTGACCCTGCTTCCGACGGTTATTCCGATCACCCTGGATTATTATTTTTTTCTTCCTGATTCCGGAGGGCGGTTTTTCTTGAGTGTAGGGGCGGGTTTTTACGCGGCCAATGTGCGGGTTAGCCAAAAGACCACTAGCGACAACTTTTTGGGGTCGAACAATAATGGTCCAGATGTCTGGTCCGGTAATTTGTCTTCCAGCGCGCTAGGATTTCAGGCTGGAGTGGGGCGGGAATTTGCCATTAGTTCTCAATTTGGAATCACGCTCTTCGCCAGGGGCCGTTACGCCAGGATTTCCAATTTCCAGGGAAAATTACTGGATTCCAACGCGTCCTCTGAAAATTTTGGTTTGGCCACGGGAACGAATGGCGTGGTTGATATCGATTCAACGGCGAATATCACCAGCGCCAACAACGAGCATTACACGATGATCGATTTCACGGGGTTTGAGGCGGGAGTGGCGCTGAACTTTTATCATTTTTAGCGGGACAATAGAATCCAGCAATTCTGGTTGCCTGTGCTAAAATACGCCTTCATTTTTAAGCCTAAGGATTAAAGTATGGCCCGGATCGCCGCGATTTTTCCAAATGAAGGTTCCCATTATGTTGGCATGGGCAAGGACTTTTACTCTAAATCCATTACAGCCCGGGAGTTTTTTGATAAGGCCGAAAAACTTTTGGAACGAAAGATCGCCAAGATTTGTTTCCTAGGACCCAAGGAAGACCAGGACAAACTATTAAACGCCCACATGATCACTTTTATTTGCGACGTGGCTTTTCTGGACCCCCTAGTCAAAAACCGCCGAAAGCCGGAACTGTTGACGGGCATCGGCGTCGGGGAAGTAGCCGCGCTGGTGGGGGCCGAATGCCTGCCCTATGTGAACGCCCTCCAGTACGTGGTGAAAAGGGCTGCGCTTTTGGAAGCCTTCGCCCAAAAACACGGCGGATCGGCTTTGTCCATATCAGGAGTCACCTTGGAACAGTTGCAACCCATCCTGACCCGCGAGGAAGGGGAGTTGATCATTACCCATTACATGGCGCCCGATACTTTTGTGGTTTGGGGACCGACCGAGGCGGTCAATTCCTTACAAACCGAAGCCCAGGGGAACCGGCAAATCAAAACGAACCCGCAGCTTCCGCGTGGGCCTTTATTTTCCCCTTTGGCGGCCGAGTTGGAAGGGCCATTCGACAAGCTTTTGACCGAATGCCTGGGGGATGCCAAATTGAAAAACCCTAAAATATCCATCCACCGCTGTTCGGACGGCGAATATGTGGGAACCATTGAAATGGTGCGAGACATCCTCACCAAACAATATTCCAAGCCCGTGGACTGGATCGCCACCGTCAAAGCCGTCAATTTAAGAGGGTTTCGCACCTGGGTGGAAGTGGGGCCGGGCAAGGTTTACGGGCCGCTCGTGCGCAAAGTGGATACGGATAATCGGGTTTCTAACGTGGAAGATCTCAAAAGCCTTTCCGCGACTGTGAAAGTGACGGGATAATCCATTTTCACCGCGAAAACGAGAAATCCATAGAGAACTTAAAAATGTTTTTTTATTTTAAAAAAAATCTGGGTTTAATTTCCCGCCTCGGGCTATTGACGGTTCAAATCGTTTCTGTTTTTCCGGTTTTGGCCGACGAGGACGCCCTTTCGCCTCCCACGCCCAATACCGCACTTCATATCGCCATACCCAAGTCATCCGTGGCGAAAACGATTCCGCCCAAGGCCGGGAAAAAATTAAAGAAGAAACCCAAGGCAAAACCCACCCCGATACCAACCGCTACAGTGACGTCGACGCCATCCTTTACGGATATTCCAACAACTACCTTTACTCCGACCGTGACGGCAACTCCCGATAAAAACGCAAAAAAAACTCCCACGCCCACAGCCACTCCCAAACCCATTGATCATGGGAAGGTTAAGGACTCCTTACCGAAGGTCACGACTATTCCTAATCCCGTTTGGGGTGATAAGGTTATTTTTCGGGTCATGACTTTGGGTGCCGCCAAAGCCAACATCATTATTTATGACCGGTTCTTCACCAAAGTGGACCAGTTAGCGGGTGAGGGGGATCAATTATTTGATATTCTTTGGAGCTTAAAGAAGATTCCGGAAGGGATTTACTATTACCAGGCTCAAATTATCGATACCCAAGCGAACAGCGCTCAAACCATGCCCATGCAAAATTTTGCCGTGATGAAAGATGAACAGCCCCAACCTTAGCCTTCTCCTGTCCAATAACCCTGGGAAATAGATGTTTCTTGCCTTGGTTTTAAAGTAAAATCCCACTGAAACACAATCCGATCGGAGTTTTCATGAAGTCCCAGTTGCCCGAAGTGCTTATTGTTGGCCGTCCTAATGTTGGAAAATCCACCCTTTTTAACCGTTTAGCGGGCAAATCCCTGGCCCTGGTCGACAATCAACCCGGTTCCACCCGGGATTTGAAAAGTTTCGATATTGAATGGAACGGGGTTCACTTTATCGTTACCGATTCCGGGGGATGGGTTCCAGGTGAGAAGGAATCCATTGCCATGAAGGTCGGTGCCATGCTGGAAGGCAAAATGAATGCCGTTTCGGCTTTGGTGCTGGTGGTGGATGGATTGGACGGCATTACTCCGGACGATATTGTTATCTCCCGAAATATTCGGAAATACGGGATTCCTACCTGGTTGGTGGTTAATAAGGCGGATCAGTATGAAAAACAGTCGGAAGCGGCGGCTGATTTCGTTAAGCTTGGTTTTGACCAATGTTTTCCGTTATCGGCAATGCATGGCATCGGATTGGACGACTTCCTGGATTCCTTGACGGCCGCCCTTGAAAAAATACCAGCCAAAAAAACCGGCCCGGAAGCTGAAAAACCCCGGGCTCTTAGAATCGCTATTTTGGGTAAACCCAATGTGGGAAAGTCTTCTTTGGTGAATGCTATATCGGGTAAAAAGGGCCTTTTGGTCGACGATTTGCCGGGAACCACCCACGATGCCATCCCGGTCATCATTGAAACCGAGGAAGAGCCCTTGGTGATGGTGGATACGGCAGGCATCCGGCAACCCAAACAACAGGACAGCCGTATTGAACATCTCAGTGTTGAACAAGCCCTTTACGAGCTTCAAACCTGCCAAGTGGCCTTCATGCTCTTGGATGGAGAAAAAGGCATCACCCACCAGGATGTGGCTATCAGCCGGATTATCGGCGAGGCTTTCAGGCCGGTGGTGATTCTTATCAACAAGTGGGATATCCATCCCCCGGCGGCCGAGCAAGCCCGGGCTGAGCGGATTACCAAGAGGGAACTACGACAGATTCAATTCGCTCCCGTCCTCTTTATTTCGGCCAAAACCGGCCAAAACCTAGAGAAAGTCCTTTCGATGGCTTATTCGGTCTACGAGGAAAGTCTTAAAAAGATTCCGACGCGAAAGGTGAACCTGGCTCTTCAAGAAGCGATTTCACGGCAAGCTCCTCCTTTTCGTAAGGGAAGCCAAATTAAAGTACTCTATGGTTACCAAAGAGTGGGTCACCCACCGGCTTTTGAGGTTATGGTCAACCAAGCGGCCAGCGCTTCGCCAGCCTATATGCGTTATCTGGAAGCGGAACTTCGCAAGGCATTCGAGATGGAGTCCACTCCGATGCAAGTTGTTCTAAAAGAAAAGGCTGATACACATGAGCATAAGAAGAAAACTTTTAAGCGAAACTTTAATCCGACCAAACATCGTTACAAAGCCCCCAGTAAAGACGCGTAACCGGGAGAAACATGCTTAACCCGTTTATTTCGATTGCGATAGCTTATTTTTTGGGATCCATCCCTTTCGGGTTTTTACTGGTGAAATGGGTAAAGGGTGTCGATGTTCGTGCTCAAGGGAGCGGTAATATCGGCATGACCAACGTATGGCGGGTCGCCGGAGCCGGGTGGGGAATAGCCACTTTGGTCTTAGATATAGGAAAGGCCACTTTGGCTGTCTGGCTTTCTCGGGTGTTAAACCCCGGTAACGACCCGGTGGTAGTTTTAGGTGGTTTGGGAGTTCTCTTGGGCAATGTCTTTTCGATTTTCCTCAACTTCAAAGGGGGCAAAGGCATTGGAGTGAGTGTGGGGGTCTTTTTTAGCCTTTTACCTTTGGAAAGCGCGGTCGGAACTGGATTGTTTTTAATCGCGCTTCTTTTGACTCGGATGATTTCGGTTGGAAGTCTCTTGGGGGTTACGGTGATGGCGGCACTGAGCCTTTATCATGAAAAGGGGATCACTTGGTATTCGGGACTGGCCTTAGCCGCAACTGGGATGATCTGGTGGACGCACCGGGAAAACATCAAAAGAATCTTGAAGGGCACAGAACGTAAAATTGAAAAAAATAAACCGGTGGAAAAAACATGAAATTATGTGTTTTAGGGGCTGGAAGCTGGGGAATCGCTTTAAGCCTACATTTGAAACGTGCGGGCCATGAAGTGGTTCTGTGGGATCATGACTCGACTAAGGCTGAGCGATTGGCCCAGGAAAGAGAGAATAAAAAGCTCCTGCCGGGTGTTCTGCTTCCGCAGGAGGTTGTGATCACTGCTGTGATGGGTAAGGCCTTGGCTGGAAGGGAAGGGGTGGTTATCGCGGTTCCTTCCCATGCGGTCCGGGATGCGGCGGTTAAGGCATTGGAGTTTTGGCCGGTAGGCGCATGGGTGGTTTGTGCCAGCAAAGGGTTGGAGGAAGATTCACATTTACGTCTCAGCGAAGTATTGAAGCGAAACTTAAATAATGATGTGCCAATCGCTGTTTTATCAGGACCAAGTCACGCTGAAGAAGTCTCGCGTAAAATGCCGACAACTGTCGTTGCGGCCTCGGCGCATACCGACTTTTCGGAAAAAATTCAGGAGTGTTTTCATTCCGATTATTTTCGGGTTTATACTTCCAACGACGTGATCGGGGTGGAATTGGGTGGGGCGCTCAAAAATATCATCGCAATTGCCGCGGGCATTACGGACGGTTTGGGGCTGGGCGACAATTCCAAAGCGGCCATCATGACCCGCGGTCTTCATGAAATCACCCGCCTTGGTGTAGCTTTAGGGGCTCAGGCGCAAACTTTCGCCGGTTTAGCCGGAATGGGGGACTTGATCGTCACCTGTACTAGCCGCCATAGCCGCAACCGGCTCTTGGGCGAAAAAATGGGAAAGGGAGTCGCCTTGGACCAGGCCTTAAAAGAGATGGTCATGGTGGCCGAGGGGATGAAAACTTCCCACGCAGCCCTGGAATTGGCGCGTCAATTTAAAGTGGAAGTGCCCATTATCCAGGAAGTATACGAAGTTCTTTTTAAAGGGAAATCCGCGAAGGAAGCGGCCAAATCCCTCTTATCCCGTTCGGCTAAACCCGAGCAGGAATCATTAATTTGACCTTTGGGGCTTATCTTTGACCCGTAAAGATTTAATAAAAAGTCTTACCCGCTTAGGACTCACGGAACGCCAATCTAACTTGGCGGTTGATAGTTTTTTTAACGCGATTGTGACCGCCTTGCTGGAGGAGAAAAAAGTTTCTATAGTAGGTTTGGGGACCTGGGAATGGAGACAAAGGCGGGCCCGATTAGCCCGTAATCCAAAAACGGGGAAAAGGGTCCCCTTGCCAGCACGAAAGGTGCTGTTTTTTAAGCCGGGGCCACTGTTTAAAAAAAGGTTGAAAGACTAATTGTCGTTAAATTCTTCGATTGTTTTGGGGGACTGGATGACCGAGGAAGAAAAGTTATTTTACACGATTGGTGAAGTCGCTCAAATTGTTGACGTAAAGCCTTATGTTTTAAGGTATTGGGAAACGGAGTTTCGGAAACTGAATCCTCAAAAATCCGTAACGGGCCAAAGAGCTTATCGTCAAAGGGACTTACGGGTGGCCCTAACCATTAAGCGGCTCTTATATGAAGAACAATACACCATAGCCGGAGCCATTAAAAAGCTTGAGGAATTGGATGAAAAACAAGGTTTAGACCCTTTGAAAAACTTAGGTACTTTCGACCCGATCCAACCCGAAACGGCGCACCCGCCTTTGGGGGAAGAACTTTTGCCCGAAGAAAACCCTGTGTCATCTCAGAAAATCGTATCGTCAATGGAGCCTTCTTCTCCTTCTCCAGAGAAAGTTTTGGAGCTGAAAAAGTTGATTTCCGCTACGAATGAAATTTTTAAAAGACATGATTTGGCCTAAAAAGCGCTGGTTTAAATCCCTTCTTTTCTTGAACAGGGCCTTCATTTAACTTATATTATCCATCCCTTTGGGGACTGTGGTTTTCTGGACGGGGTGTAGCGCAGCGGCTAGCGCACTTGGTTCGGGACCAAGGGGTCGGAGGTTCGAATCCTCTCACCCCGACCAGAAAACTATTCTGGCTTGGTCTTATGATCAACCCAGTTTTTCCCAGGGGAAAACTTTCAAATTGAACGGTCATCGGGGCGTGGCGCAGCTCGGTAGCGCAGTTGCATGGGGTGCAAAAGGTCGCAGGTTCAAATCCTGCCGCCCCGACCATCTTTTTTGAAAGCGTAAACAGGTTCTTGGGATGTAAGTTTATTTGCGAAAGCCCATCTTTTTTCCACGCCATTTTTCTTTCAATCATTTATAAAACTGCGGTTCTTATGTGTGCCCGTCTTTACCACAATTTTTCGAAAAGTCAAAAAAAAGCCCAAAATATTCAAAAATCTGACAATTCTTCTTTGATTTTGAGGATTTGATGAAACATGTTTAACGCTTTTACTGGAACTATCAAAGGTCGCGTGCAGGGAGTGGGATTCCGCTATTTCGCTAAAAACGCAGCTGATGAGCTGGATTTAACAGGTTGGGTGCGTAATTTAGGTGACGGAAACGTTGAAATTCTTGCAAAAGGACCAATCCAAGTATTGGAACAGTTTATGCAGAAGTTAATGATAGGTCCGCTTGGTAGTCGAGTTGAAAGTACCCATTTCTACTGGCTTCAAGAACCTGAAGAATTCATGAGGTTTGAAATTCGAGGATAAACGGGTCCCTTGATGAAAACCAAAAATCGATTAAAACTTAAAACCAAATCCACCCGCCATATCATCGCGCCCTTAATCCCGATTGCCGAGAAAAAAAAGAAACTTTTTGTTAGTGAACTTCAACCCCACCAAAGAGTCACTACGGATAGCCTGAAGCTTTATTTTCGGGAAATCTCAAGAGTCAAATTGTTAACGGGTCCTGAAGAAGTGGTCTTAGCTAAACGGATTGAAAAAGGGGATATGAAAGCCAAACAAATGCTGATTTCCGCTAATCTTCGCTTGGTCATCCAAGTCGCGAAAAAATACATGAACCAAGGACTCGCTTTCCAAGACCTCATTGAAGAAGGGAATCTGGGGCTAATTAAAGCCAGCGAAAAATTTTCCTGGCGAAGGGGATTTAAGTTCAGCACTTACGCGACTTGGTGGATCCGCCAGTCGGTTACGAGGGCGCTATCCAACCAATCGAGGACTGTCCGGGTTCCAGTACATGTTTCCGAAGACATCAATCGGGTTCAAAGGATTTCCCGGGATTTGACCCGCAAACTGGGCCGTGACCCTAATATGATGGAAATTTCGAAAGCCACCAAATTAAAATTCGATAAGATTCACAAACTTCAACGTTTGGCCCAACGTGACATCTCCCTTGAAGTGCCGGTCGGGGATGAATCCAATTCCAAGTCCATTGGGGACTTCATCGAAGACAAGTCTGTCGCTAGCCCGGCCCAAAATGTCTTCGACCAATTACGGACAGAGAAATTGAAACGCCTTATCTTCAACCTGAACGACAAGGAACAAAAAGTCATTTTGATGCGCTTTGGATTTGACCAGGATCAGCCTAAAACCCTGGAACAGGCCGGTCATGTTTTGGGTGTAACCCGTGAAAGAATCCGCCAAATTGAGGAAAAAGCCCTTCAAAAAATCAGATCCCTGATGAAATCCAACGGCACAGAATATCGTGAACTTTTAAACGAATTTGTGTAAACTTCCTTTCGGCTTTCCCTTTTTCCTTAACTACAAGCATTTCGTATAAAATAAATTCCTTCTCAAAGGATTTCTTATGGATTTTAAATCATTGATCCGTGATGTTCCGGATTTTCCAAAAAAAGGCATTACTTTCAAGGATATTACCCCCTTGCTGAAGCATCCAAAAGCCTTTCAAGAAGTGATTCAACAGTTGGCTTCCCGATATCAAAATCAAAATATTAACGGAATCGTGGCGATGGAATCCCGTGGATTCATTCTGGGCGGGGCCTTAGCGACTCAGATGGGAGTCTCCTTTATCCCAGTGCGAAAGCCCGGGAAACTTCCTTGGAAGACCTTGCAGGAGACTTATGAACTGGAATATGGGAAGGATACCCTTGAAATTCACGAAGATTCCATTTCCAAGGGCGACAGAATTTTAATTTTAGACGATGTCTTGGCGACAGGAGGGACGGCCGCCGCGACAATCCGGCTTGTGGAGAGGGCGGGTGGACAGGTGATGGAAGCTTGTTTTCTTATCCATTTGTCCTTCTTGAACGGACATGAAAAATTGAAAAGCACCCCTATCTACTCTATAATCCACTACTGATTTTGCCGGGTTTCCCGACCCTAGAGGGTTCAAAGGAACAGGCCCTCGTAGCTCAGTTGGATAGAGCGACTCTTTCCTAAAGAGTAGGTCACGCGTTCGATTCGCGTCGAGGGTACCAACGATGGGGCCTTCCCGCGAGGGAAGGCTTCACTTTTTTGGGAAAGATTAATGGGAAAGACAGCACGAATCGGAATAAACGGGTTTAATTAACCTTCAAAGGACGACATTTATGGCGACTTTTTCAGGAAATTTTCATCCCCACGCGGGAGAAAAGTCGGTTGCTGAAAAGGGCTTGGCTTGGGCCAAAGCCCATCAAGAAATTGTCGCGGTTTCAGTAATTGTCCTTTTATTGTTGGGAATCGGGATTCCGTACTTCCTTCATAGCCAGGATCAAAACGAAAAAGATGCCCAGGGCGTTTTAAGTCTTGGACAATATTATCTTCATGCCCAAGTTGACCCCCAAAAAGGGCCTTTTAAAAGTGTTGTTGAAAGAAATCAAAACGCCCTACAAACTTTTCAAAGAATTTTAACCGATTATTCGGGGACAAAGACCACCAGAATAGCCCGCTATTATGTAGCGAAATGCCAATATGACTTGGGGCAACTTCAACAAGCTTACGGTAGTTTTGACGCCGCAAGCCAGCAGTTGAAGGACAACCCATTGGGGGATGAGGCTTATTTTGGAAAGATTCTTTGTTTGGAAGCGCAAAACCAATTGCCCCAGGCGGCCATTCTGGCCGAGAGTTTTTTAAAAGACCATCCGGATAGTTTTATTGTGGCGCAGCTCAGGTTGAATCTTTCGGATATTTACCTCAAAAGCAACGACAAAAACAAAGCCCTGGATCAATTGAAACTGGTGTCGAAGGGATTTTCGGATTCTGATTGGGGTAAAGAAGCCGATCGACGACTGAAAGATATCCAGTCCTAAAAGCCCTTTTCAGCTAGAAAACGGGCCATGCGACGGGCTCCCTCATGGAAAATTTCTGGTTGGGGTAAAAGGCTGAGCACCAGAAAACATCCACACTCAAAATCATAAAAGCCTCCCGGTTGGATGAAAACCCGCTCTTTTTCCAGCAATGAAATCACCAGATCCGCGTCTTCCACTCCTCCTGTCATCACTTCGAGCAAGGCGTACCAACCGCCTTGGGCGGGCCAAACCCTAATGGCCGGTAAATCCTGAAGCAATTGTTCGAGATGGGCCCGGTTGGAAAGGACACGCTCGGTCAGTTGTTTTTGGAATTCCGGGGCGAATGCAAAGAGTTCCTGAAGGGCAAGCTGGACCGGTGTTCCGACAGAGAGGTAGGTATCGGCGATGAGTTCCAGGCGTTCCCGGCATTCCGCCAATCGATCCCCGGGGCCGTCCAGTACCATCCAGGACAACTTCAGCTGGGGCAGGCCCAGGCTCTTGGAAAGCCCCCCCAGCCGGAAAGAAAGCACTCCTGCCGGCATGCTTTGGGAAACCTGCCGCCCAGGGTAGGCGAATTCCGCGAAGACCTCATCCGAAATGTAAGCTAATTCCCGCTTCCGGCAAAATTCGTCGACCATCGCCTGGTCGGTGACGCTTAAAAAACAGCCCGTGGGGTTATTCGGATTAACCACAACCAATCCTTTCACGCGGCTTTCGAAGGCCCCCTCGAGGCTTTCCAAATCCACTGGCCAAAAGGGAGTTTTTTTGAGGGAATAGGGAAGGGCCTTCACGCCTTCCAGTTGAACCAGGTGGTCCAGAAGGGGATAACCCGGAGCGGGAACTAGGAAGGAATCCGCAGGATCGGCTAGGAGTTTGAAAAGGTAGGAATAGGCTTCGCTTGTACTGGCAGTAAGGATGATGTTCTCTTCTCTTACCAGCTGTCCATGAGATTTTAAGTACTTCGCCACCGCCTTGCGGCCTTCCGGATGACCGAAGGGATGGGATTCATATCTCAGGGCCGATGAGGATGCGAGTCCTTTTAGCAGGTCGGGGGGATAGTCGAACCCGCATTGGGTTGGATTAGACTGGGTCAGGTCCAAAAGGGTGCCGACGGGAATAGTTTCGAGGGTCTTTGAGATAGAATTCGGAGATAAGTCCTGTGGTGTCCGTCGTGAAAATCGCATAAAACCACCCTAAAGTAAAACTTTAACCCGTCGTTATTTTACTGATTCTAAAGCTAATTCAACCTTTTACGAGCTAAGGACTCCGGCCATTTTGGAATTTTGGAGGCTTTCCTAATTGGCATTAAACCCAAAGGTGGGGTTTGCCAGTAAAAGGCCAGAAAAGATTCCCTTTTGCCCATTGCTGTCTTTGAAATCCCAAAATGTATCGGGTTGAAACATTTCGTTCCAATCCCATTTTGACCGATTTTGAGTCTCAAGGCAAAAGGTATGAAGATTGGTGACCATTCATAATCGTTCAAAAAAACACTGTTTAAATGTAAAATTGGCATGTTTTGGTCTCTGTCAAAACGAAAGTTTCGTTTTGGTTTTTTTGAGACCGCGGGAAGCTTCCAATTAAATTTGATAAATAAAGACTTAATCTGGATATTGACGGTTCTTTTTGGCTTTTTTTGGTCCTTTCAGTCCTTTTCAGATTTTCCAGGCAGGCCCCTTCGGCCCATGGCTCGGAAGCGCTTGAGGACTGACTCAATTCCAAAGAAGCCCCCCAAGTTCAAGGCTTGGACCTTGTCGCCATCTTCGAAGGCCTTGCGGTGAGCCTGGCGGCCCTTGGTGGATGCCAGCTTCACGTAATTTTCGCTCACCATGATGCTGGAATGGCCCATCAGATCGCGGATCTCGTAAACGCTAGCGCCTGATTCGGCCAATTGGGTGCCAAAGGAGTGGCGCAGGACGTGAACCGTTAATTCCTCTGGATGTTCCAGTTTGGCCCATTGGGCGGCTTTCTTGACCCAGGTCTCCAAATAATCAGGGTGAATGGGTTTTTGTTCGCTACTGGGGCTTGGAAACAGGTATGGGCCAATTTTTTCGGCTCCGTTCAGGTATAGCTTCAAGAGCTCCTTGAGGGCTTCAGTCATGGGGACAATACGTTCCTTGTCGCCTTTGCCGATGACCGTGACGAGGCCTTGGGTTAAGTCCAAATCACGGAGCCTCAAATGAGCGATTTCCGAAACTCTCAGCCCGCAGTGGTAGCCCAGCAGAATCGTCAAACTTATTCTTTGGGACTCTAAATCGCCTGTTTGAAGGTTTTTGACCAAGGTGGCTCGATCCGAAGGGGCTAAAGGACGGGGATTTCGCTGGGGACTGCGGATGGTCAAGTTGTGGAAGACGGCCGTAGGGTCGTTGGTGATGTGCTGAATGGAGGCCAAGTAACGGTAGAAAGACCGCGTGGTAGAGAGAATACGCTTCATGGAACGCGTCGAATAGCCCGATCTGGCTTTACCGCTGGGGGTTAATCCGGCCTTGGCCAAGGAACCGGCGAAACGAACCATATGCTCGGGTTGGGCGGCAGCCGGACTTGATAGGTTCAAGCTGTCCAAGAATTGCTTGAGAACCCGGAGATCCTGCTGGTAATTTTCTTTGGTGTGGGGAGATTTGCAAAACCCCAAAAAGCCGTCATAGGGCTTTATTTCAAGCAGATTGGGCAGGATTTGTTTTCGATTTGGTTCGGGTCGTGGGGTCATAAGTTCGGTATATCTGTAATTATACCGAACCGATAAATCGGTGGCAATTATTTTTTAGAGTTTAATTTCATCCAACTGGACTAGGTGCCGTTAACGTGGCGCTTCAACCGCTTGCCAACTTTTGTCCTGCCGCTCGGGTCAAAATGTCATTTGAAAAGACTCCCTGTGGTCCTGCGCCCATTCCCGGAACCTGTGCGGCGGTAATCCGGTGACCTCCTCGACGGTGGGCGTGATCAGGACCGGCGTCCCAACCAAGGCGGGCCAAGCCGCCAAAAGCATGTCGACAACAGGGGCCGGCCACTTTTGGAACAATTCCACCCTGGCGACCGAGGGCGTCACCTCTTCAAAGCGCAAAGGGCGGCCGAGTACCTCTCCAATCACGCGGACTTGGTCCAGATGGCTCAGGGATTCAGGGCCCGTTAGGACATATTTGGCATGGTTGTGGCCCTCGTCCAGGAGCGCATGGACTGCCACGGCCGCGATATCCCTCTCGTGAATCGGCGCCGTCCGGGCGGCACCATAAGGCCAGCGCACAAGGTTCCCGGATCGGATCTGCGGCGCCCACCAAAGTCTGGCATTATTCATGAAGACGCCCGCCCGCAAGAAGGTCCAGCCGGATGGCCCCAAGGTGATCAGGCGTTCAATCTCAAAATGGATGGTCGACTCCCGATTGTTGTATACATCCACGCCGTCTCGGATGGTCATATTCGATAGAAATACGATTCTTTCAACCCGCCCGGCCAACTTTTCCAGGATCCGGGAAGCCGCGGTCAGCGGCGCGCACCAAATTAAAAAAACCGCGTCGATCTCCCCCACGTCATCCAGACATTCCGGGTCCGTTAAATCCCCGTGCAAGAGTTCGACCTGCTTTGGAAGGCCAGGGGCTTCAGTTCTTCGCGTGAGAGCCTTCACGCGAACCCCCTTTTCCAACAGCTGGCGCACGACCTGGCCTTCGACATTACCCGTGGCTCCGATGACCAGAACAGGTTTCACGATGATTCCTCCTAGGCTCTAAAAAGGCAAACGGGATGTAATTGAAACATCCTTTTGGCCGATTTTGAATTTAATGACGGTTTATTTTGACGATTGTCCGGTAGAAGGGCAGAGGGAGATACCCAACCGGTCCGTCTTTTTAGGCCGGCTCGGAGAGGAACCCATCTAGGATTTTCTGGAATCCGGCCGGGTCTTCCAACGGAACCAAGTGGCCAACGCCTTCCAGGAGCCGAAGGTTGCTTCCGGGTATGGTCTTGGCCATGGTTTCGGCTTCCGTTGAAGGGATCAAGGCGTCCTCAAGGCCGGCCACCACCCAGGTTTTGACCTTTAAGCCCGCCATCAGCCCCGTTTGGTCCCGGCGGTCGGCCATGGTGCGCTGGGCCAAGGCCACGGCGGCCGGGTCGGTCTTTTGAATCCAGTCCGTCAACCGCTTCGCGGCCAGGGGTTTCTTGGTCAAAGTGGACTTGCCCAAGAGGCCAGGAATCATGGCCTCAGCGAGGAATCCAACACCTTCTTTTTCAACGCGGTCGGCCATTTTAAGGCGGTTCTGCCGGGCTTCCGGCTTGTCCAATCCGGGCCTGGTGGAAACGAATAACACCTTATCCACCTGATGCGGAAATTGGCGGATGAATTCCATGGCCCAGTAACCGCCCATCGAGATGCCGCCGAGAATAACGGGTTCATGAATTCCCTTTTGAATTAAATGATTTTCGAGGCCCTGAGCGGCTTCGACCAGTGATAATCCTGCCGGTGCCAAAGGTGAATTACCAAAACCGGGGAAATCAGGCAGGATTAATTGAAATCCCGGCGGAGGCGTCAGATACATCCAAAGTTGGTTCGAAAGCGGAAAGGCGTGCAAAAGAACAACGGGTTTACCAAAGCCCAACTGATAAGACTCAAGTTGCGGGACGCTCATAAGCACCTCGTTAAATTGAACTTAATGGGTAGATGCCAAAGCTTTGCTTTAGGTTACGGAGCTAATTCTTTTAAATGAAAAACGGGTGTTTTGGGCTTCCGTCCACTTAGCGCCAAATGAATGTTTTCTGCGGCCAAAAGGGCCATTTGATCCCGGGTTTCCGTCGTGCCGCTCCCCAAATGGGGCAGGAGGGTGCAGTTGACGAGGCCTAGGAGCGAAGGATCAATCTTGGGTTCGAATTCATAAACGTCCAAACCGGCGGAATGGATAGTTCCCTTTTCAAGGGCCTGAGCCAAGGCCTTTTCATCGTGAATGGGCCCCCGGGCCGTATTGATGAAGATAGCCGTTTTTTTCATTTTGCGAAATTCTTTTGAGGTGAAACGGTGGCGGGTCTTGGGCGTTAAGGGGGCATTGACACTCAAAAAATCAGAACACTCTAGAAGGATTTCGAAAGGCACATACTTGGCGTTCAACCGCCGTTCCAAAGACGCGGGAACCCGGTGCCGTTGGTGGTAAAGGATTTTCATGTCCCATCCCCTTCCCCGGCGGGCGACGGCCTGGCCGATGCGCCCAAAGCCATAGAGGCCAAGCGTTTTGCCAGACAAATCCAGCCCCAACAGCATCAAGGAATGCCAACCCTTAAATTTTCTAGCCCGGACCAGCCTTTCGCCTTCGGGGATTCGTCTAGCGCAAGCCAAAAGAAGCGCCCACACGATGTCAGCAGTGGCTTCCGTCAGGACTTCTGGAGTGTTGGTGACCCAGATACCACGGTCCTTGGCGGTTTCAATATCAATGTTGTTATAACCAACGGCGTAATTGGCCACGCATTTCAATTGGGGGGCGCCTTGAAAAACCTTCCGAGAAATGGGGTCGGCTAGGGTGGTTAATAAGGCTTGGAAGGGTTTTACTTGGATGATCAGTTGAGATTCGGTCAGTTGTTTTCGATTCCAAGTGACTTGGTAATACCTAGACAGGTATTCAAAAGCCACCACTGGAATTTGATTGGTAATCAGAACCCGTTTTTTCAAGGAAACCCCTGAATTTTGATGAAATCAGGTTCCGGGAGTTACGGTTCCGGTTGGAGTGATTGTCTCTTTGGGATTCACTACGTTAGTGATTTTTTGCCATAAACTAGGTGGAGGCGTGGGCGTTACAGTGGGGGTGGTTGTTGCCGTAGGGGAAACCCTTGCATCCAGAAGGATTTGTCGGTCATGTCCCCCGTTCTCGAATGATGGGGTTCCCTGAATATTAACTCGATACATCACATTGACCATCTCAATCAGATCGGTTTCGATGGCGTATTCGGATTTTTTAAGGTTATAGAATTTGCCATATATTGTTATTTTTGTTCCTTTTTGCAATTGTTCCAGTTCGTGAAGATCTCCAACACTCGTGTGGATCAAAAGAATAGGGAATGAATAATGGAAATCATCCTTTTCTTCGATCGTAAACTGCAAAAGATTATAATCCGCGACATTGTCCCCGATAGCATTTAAGCGTTCCTTGTAAGTGTAAGGCGACAACCATTTATAAGATGAAAAATGGCCGGTGACTTGAATGAGCCTTCCATCGTTGATCTCTAAGTAATGGGACCGTAAAAAGTCCAAATTAATTGATTCATAATTTGAAATGTAATAATCGGGAGCGGGCTTAGCGATCATCGATCCGGTTAATAAAAGGATCAAAAAAAGTGACGAAAGAATAATTTTTTTCAAAAACCGACTCCTTGAAGGACTGGCATCGTTTTGAAGCGCCTTATTATAACGGCTCCCATGGGTGTCACCAACTGCTTTTTACCGTCTTCGGCTAATGGGTGAAGTCAAAATACGATGATTTTAACTTAAAACATTGGGGCTAGGTTGAAGTGAAAGGTTGGCGGAAGGGATTGGTCCAACCTCCAGGCAACATCAAATCGGAACATGACCAATGCTCTTTGGTAGAGAAAGGTGTAGAAACGAATTCCGGTTCCAACGCTGCTCAAAACCTGTGAATTCGAAAAATCTTGCAATTGATCGGACACGACGCCAGCATCCAGAAAAGCCGCCAACTCAATGTCTTTGATCAAGAATAAAGACAAAGGTTGCGGTATGAAATTCATATTGGTCGCAATGGGATAGCGTAGTTCGGTGTTCAAGAGGCCCAAATTACTTCCAAAAAAAGTATCGCCGCCATAACCCCGAATAGTCGTGAAATAAGCTTGAAAGGGGGCGTCATCCCCAATGAAAAAAGTTTGGGGATTGGGTCCTTGGGATGTCATTGCGATGAAACGATTTGCCCAAACCAAATGGTTTAAAAAACCGATATCGGCAAAAGCCTGTGTTTCAAATAGCAGATTGGCAAAGGAAATGTTGGAATCTAAAACCGGTAGCGCATGCAGGAGAGTGAAATTTAAGGCGTAGCCGCTGCTCGGCCAAAACTGTGTTCCCTTTCGCTTGTCTTGGATAAACGAAAGGCGATAGTAATTTGCCACGTTCCATTGATCCGTATTAAGGGAATAATTAGAGATTCCTTCCGAGAATTGCAGGTAAATGGGACTGCCCAGAAAACGCTGGGTACCAACACCGTATTCAAAACGAGTAGTTGTATTAATGGGATAACTAAAATTTAAGGAAAATCCATTTTCATTGTTTCTGTACTGATTAACGATGTCCCCAGTCTGGAGATCATAAATATTGAAGTAATTTTGATAATAGAACAAATCCAGATCTATGGTCGTTCGCCATTGCGAAAACTCATAATTTGCCTCAACCCCTGTTCGAACTCCTGGAATGGTATCGCCGAGTATTCCCAAACGATGGTCTCCTAAATTATCGCTTAATTGGGCTATTCCACCGCCCACGAACCCAAAAGAACTGTCGTAGCCCGCTAGGAAAAGAAGAATGTCGGGTGATAAGGTTAATTTGTAATCACTTGTGGTTGTTTTAAAGGAAGGATGAACTTCCGCAATGGGAGAAGGATCGCTTTCCCCCACGTTGTTCACCGCAGTGACGTAATAAAAATAAGTACCGTCGTTTTGAACGTCGTAATCGACATATCGGCCCTTTTTTGAATCAGTACTGGAGGTAGTGGCCAGGTATGCGAATCTAGCGCCGGCGGATCTGGAACGATATATTTTGTAATTATCGACAGAATCAACAACGGCGTTTTCTGTGGGCCATTGAAGCTGGATAATGTTTGTCGCTTCTGATACTTCGAGGTGTGTAATCACGGACGGAGGCCTGCCGGACGACTTTTTTTCCAGAACCACCTCCGGCTCGTCACGATCATGGTCAATATTGACCGGTATTTCAAAATCTTTAACGGGCTCATTTGCGGCGATTGCAGGAATTATTTTCCCTGCATTCCCAAAAGAGTTGGCGATATATTTTAAATCATAAGGAGGGTTTTCTCCTTTTTCCAATTTCTCCGATGGGTAGGCATAGAGGCTCTCTTTGGTGTGCTGGTATAGTACGGGGTAAAGTACCGATTCGTCGGGGGAAAGGGAAAAATTCAAAACATCGGCGAATGTGCCGGTTAATTGAATTATAGAATCACCGGCAGGGCTCATTTTAAATAAATTAAAAATGCCTTTGTTCCGGTTTGAAGTGAAATAAATCGCAGTTTTGGTTAACTGAAAACTAGAAATGGTTCCAAGGTTTTTGCCGACAACCACTGGCTGGCCTTGGGGTAATCCATTCTCCCCTAGTGTTACCTTTTCAATTTGGGTGTTTCCGTCCTCTTCGGATAGATAATAAAGAAATTTTTGATCGGCGGAATAAGAAGCCCAGGATTCGCCTGCAAAATTATCCGTCAAACGATCCACGTGCTTTGTGGCAATTTCATAACGGTATAAATCAACTGTTTTATAGTCAAACCCGGAAAAAACAATGTAGCGCTGATCGGGTGACCAGGCCGGAGAATAAACCGTTGGAAGACCATTTAAGGGACATTCTGAAAGTTTGAGGCTCTTCATTTCCAGCGTGTAGAGACCATATTCGCCTTCGCGACTGGCGGCAAAAGCCAGGAAATTTCCATCTGGGGACCAGGCCAGTCCGGATCCTTGAGGTTCGAAATGACGGTTCAAAATTTTTATTTTTTTCTTTGTAGCCGGGTCGTAGAGATCCAATTCCCCATTTTTGAGTAAGGCGATTTTCTTTCCATCGGGCGAGACAGCGCTTTTGGCCACGTCCTTTTCAATAGAGTCACCATAGCGTTCGGGCGAAGGCATTCCCTCGATTCTGGCCCACGTTTGAGATTTCATATAAAAATGCCAATTGTCGTAAAACTCATCGAGAGAAATCCCCAGAACATTTTTGATGGCCGTATCAGGAGGTTGATTGGCCGCCATGCGCTTAAACAGTTGGACCACTTTTCCGTCGCCATAAACCTGGGTGACGTAGTCCAGTAGACTCTGGGATTCCTTGTAGGCTACATAGACTTGTTCAAAATGATCGAACGATTCCATCAGGCTGAGTGGCATCACTTGGTCGTTTAATATTGCGTCCCTTAAAACCATCTCACCTTGAGCATCCAAATGTTGAGCGTTCCATTCCGCCATGCCTTCCATCATCCAATTTGGAACAAAAACAGCTTTGAACAAATTGACCGACCGCCACCCTTCCCCATAAATTAAATCGTATTGAAAAGCATGAGTCAACTCGTGGTGGATGACTTTCTCGAACTCGTGGTACGACCCATCCATGGGAACGGCGATTCGGTTTTTGAAAACTTCAGTAAAACCGCCCACGCCTTCCTGCAAAATTTCGGGGGTAATGTTGGTTTCCTCGAATTCCATCGGTGTGGCATAAATAAACAATGGAATCTTGGTTCGAGGAACAAAATCAAAAGTCTCGCAGGTCTTTACAAAAGCTTTTTCCGCGTCATCCGCCGCAGTTTGGGCTAAAGTTTCGCATTTTTCGTAGAAATAAATTTGAAAGTGCTCGGTCTCCAGGATTTTCCAATGATGGTCGGTATGGTATCGAACCTTATTCGACCCAAATCCCAAATCTTGGGCCTGGGAAGAGGCGGCCATTAACGACAAAATAAAAAGTAGGAGTAACCGGGCAAGCTGGAATTGAAAAAAAAACTTCATTCAAAACCCTTCATAGGGTGAACAATAGATTACCGAAGAAGAGCCACCCAAAGGCTCTGACCAAGGGAGGGATACCATAATCCTTCGCTTGAGACAAAGGCCAGTTTGGCTCCATCGGGTGAGATGGCGGGAGCATGATCAGATATTTGGGCCGGGATGAGATTTAAGACCGTTCCAAGGTTTGCGTCCAAAATTTTGATATTGATAAATGGCCCCCAAAACCCAAGGTCCATGCTTTGCCATAAACCTTCATGTTTTTCTTCGAAAATGATTTGTTGGGAATCCGGATTCCAAGCTAGGGTGCCTATCGATGCATTGGTCTCATATAGTTTATCTCGCTTCGTTCCATCGGTCCTCACGATATTGATTATGTTTTTATTCCCGTTTTTTGTTAAATAAAGATATCGAAAGCTATCCGGTGATGGAATGACCTTGAGTACAGTTCCTTCCGGTAAAAATTTTTCCCCCTGAACTTTTTCTAAATCCGATTTTAAGAGTTCTCTTTGATGAGTTTGCAAATTAAGAACATAAAACAACCCATGGACACCATCGGCATAGGCAACTTCCTCATCGGTTTTGGACCAGGATGGGTTTTTTTTCGGGTTTTCAATGTTGACCCAAGAAGGCGTGTGGATGGGGTTTTCGGATGTTAAAAGAGTTTTAAATTTTCCGGTCGCAAGAGTCCAAACTTTTAACTGATACTTTCCGCCATTTTGTGTGACAAAGAGAAGTTGACCGTTTTTATCAGACCAAGGCAGACCATCTTCAAAAGGTTGCATACCTTGGATTTTCAACGGCGTGGAAGTTCCATCGGTGGCGTTCACTTTCCAAACTCCCCGCTGACTATTTTGGACTTTATCAATTAAAAGAAAATTGCCTTTCTGGACAAAAAGGGATCGAAAATCTTGTTCTCCGGCTGCAACCCTAAACGATGGAAGCGTTGGGATGTCAGGGTTCTGGTTTATGTCCTCGACTTGGAGTGTCCAGCCGACGGAATCTTTTTGTGTAAGAGCGATTTTAATATCATCGGGTTTTGCTTTGTTCTGAAAATAATTCATAGAGGTAATACTGCCTTGAAGGCCTTTAGTAGTGGGGATCAACCCGACTAAGTTGGCTTGGGGATTAGAAAAGGGTAAAGCGTGCCAACCTACATGCCCCAATAGAAATATGGACACAACTAGGCAAGTGATTTTAGGCCACGCGCCCAGTTCCTCCACACCCTTAATTTTTATAATCGCGCCAATTAAAACCGTGATCAGGGCAAGTAGTCCCACTAATAAACTTAGGAATACCATTTGGGCAAAAATCCAAAGGGAACAAGAAATACCAGCCAAAACAAGGGCCACTACAGCCATCCGAAGACCTGCAATGGATGGGAACCGGTTCATGGAATGGGATACTAAGTACCACAAAATATAAACAAAAAATAAAAAAACCAAAAATACAAGACCCATTGGGTTTGTAATCGGCTTTACCCATCCTAAACCGACTGGAAGAGCGTAAAAGAAACAACCAATTTGGAAGAAAAAAGCCTGGGCTGAAATTAGAGGGATTTTCCAGGCATGCGGGCTTTTCTTATTTTTCTTCTGGTCGGAGGTATATTCTGCTGCCGCCATGCTTCGAGCCAAACCTAAAAAAAAGAATCCGATTCCAATAATAAAATAGGGTAGATGTGGGAATAGTTGGTCCAAAATTGGTTTTAAAAATGAGGGAACCCAAGTGGAATGGAGCTTGACCACAAGGCTTAAAATAACAAACCCCATGCCAAAAACGAGACAGGTTGTTGTGGTCATGAGTTGAACTGCTTTTTTAGACCATTCCGAATTTTTTTTAGGTTTTGCGGGGGAAACGGATACCGTGGGAGCGGGTTCTGGAGTTGTTGGAACAGCCGGTGTATTGGTTGGCGGATTAATTGTTTCGGCCACAGAAGCCTCCGTTAGATGATTTGTCGACTAAAAACTATTTTAAAAAGCCCTGTATTCCAATAAATTTTCCCCTTCCCATTTTGAGAAAATAGAAAAGGGTAATAATCCCTTAAGATATTGCTCAAACCTGGCCGGGTGGTCGAAGCAAACTGTTGGTTCACCTTTCATTCCAGCCAAATCGGCGGTCAGTTGAACCGCATCTTCGTAATTACCCAGCTGATCGACAAAACCTAACTGAAATGCTTTTTCACCGGTCAAAACCCGACCATCGGCGTAAGGAAGAATGTAATTTTTAATTTCCTGGTCAGTCACATCACTCGGTTTTTTACCCAATGACTTGGCCGCGTGATTTTGAAAAGCTTCACGACGGCCCTGGACAACGGCGTCTAAAAATTGGCCAAAAACATCATTAATCGTTTCTTGGACATATTCCCTTTCTTGGGGAGTCATGGGACGGTCCATTGATCCAGTGTCCTTAAATTTACCGCTTTTAATCGTCTGGTAGTTTAATCCAACTTTTTTGAATAAACCGGAGGCTTCCGGTACGTGCCAAATGACCCCAATTGACCCTGTTAATGTCCCTGGATTTGCCACGATTTTATCGCAGGCGGAGGCAATGTAATAGGCACCCGAAGCGGCTAGACTCGCCATGCTGGCCACTACGATTTTTTTGTCTTGACGGGCGCTCAAAATTTCAGAATAAATCTCCTGGGAGGGAGCCACTACCCCACCAGGGCTGTCCAGCCTTAAAATCAACGCTTTTTGAGAACTTTTTCGGAAATGTTTGATCAGCCGTACAAGGTCATCACTTTGATAAATAGGCCCTTCTATTTCGATAAGGGCGATCTCGTTGCTTGAGGAGAGCAATGATCCGCTTCCCGCTTTTCCAAATAAGTGCTGGATGGCGACGACTAAAAAAACAAAGCTTGTAACTACAAAAACACCAAAAATAAGAAGAACATAAAGAATAGTCTTATTTTTTTTGGGTGGTTCAGTTACGGGGCTTGGAGCAAGTTTCATGGAAAAGCTATGGTAACAGACCGCTAAAACCGATGCAATATTAAGACGCCTAGGGTCTTAGCGATTAACCCAAGTTAAGACAATTTTTCTCAATATCCGGCCATCTTTGGAAAGGACCGCATAATAAGTTCCAAAATCCATTGTTTTTCCTTCCTCATTAGTTCCGTCCCAAGTCGCCCAGTCGTCCTTTTGGGTCGAAATATTTTTTTGATAAATGGTTTTTAGGGGCCTATTTTGCTCCGACCAAATGTCTAATTGGTAAGTTCCAATACCATCCAAGAAAAGCATATAAATGTTAACCGGTATTGAATTAAACCGGATGGTGGAGGGTCCGTTGGGATTAGGCGGAACCGTGACCGAAGTCGTGCGGGTGTCGGCGGTTAACCGGCTTTGGGCTGGCGGAGTGGAACGGGATAACTGGAGCGAGGAGGTGGATTGGGTGGTTAAAACAGGGGGCCGGGTCCCTATTTCAGTACAAGGGCAATTCTCTCTGTCACCAAGCCAGGTGGCGATGGCGGGAAAAAACTTTCGAGTGACATTTTTGGCCTTCTCAAATTCACGAATATTCCCTTTGGCGGTTCCGTCAGCGGTATAGGAAAACCAACCCGACTCGTCCCAAATGGGTCCGTCTGGTTGATTTTGCTCCTCCATTCCCGGCTGCCAAAGGGTCCACATAGTGGCATCCCAAACCATGAACAACTTTTCTTCACCGCAGGAGGTCGGACGGATTTGTTCGCCCAACTGGGTCCCTTTCCATCCCGAAACGATAGACCGGTTAACTTGTTCATCCCCTTCCCAATCCTTGCGGGTATCCACAAAGCTCTCGCCAGTCAATTGAGCCAGGGGGATTCCGCCTACAAAGGCCCCAAAAAAGGAGGTGGGACCTAGGCCCGGATGAACTGGGTAGAAGGCAGCTTCATTCGTAGTGCTATTGCCATCTCGGGAAGGTGGGCAAGTATCATAACTATTTTTGACGGCACCGATTTCCTTCAAAAATCGATAGAGACCCTCATTCCGGTCCCCCAATTGATAATGCTCAGCAGCAATAAATAATTTGCCGCAGTGATTCAGGAAGAAAATGGCTTTTTGGCGCCAGTGGTCATCAAAATAATCGGCGGAACTGGGTAAACCCTCTCCGCAATTTCGGGTATCGTGATCAACAAACCGCATATCCCAGACTTGATCGTAGGGGGCGCCCCAATTATCGCCGGTTGGGTCGCGGTTTTCGTTTTTGACGTCAATGGTGGTAACGCAATTGCCGACGATCCGAAGAATATTGACGCATTCCAATAGGCCGCCATCGGTCCCATCGGAGCTATTGTAGTAAAAAAGTATTTGATAACCTTGGGAGAAGGTCGGGATCCAAAAGACACATGAAAGAAAAGCAAAAAGGAAACAGACTTTAAAAGTCATTTCAAGACCTATTTCGTCACGGAGACACAAGGTGAAATTCGGATTTGCTTTAAGTTGGTAAAGTTTCTTTATGTCTCTTTTAGTCTGTTTACAAATTTTGATGGGTGATCAAAGAAAAAAATAATCCACTCAATAATAGTAATCGCCCAAATCCTCAAATTTCGCTTTAGTATCGTTCCATTGGTAAATCGAAACAGTTTGGCGAAAGGCACCGTCAAAATCATTATCAACTAAATTGTATCGTTCCTTAATCCTGGTTTTTAAGTCCTCGGGATAAATGACATCAGTACTGCTGACAATTTCCAGGTTTCCGTCTTTGGCCAAATCTTTGTAGAGGGTATAGCCTTCCAACCACGTATTAAGTTTTAACTCCGCCTTAATGTATTTCTGGACATCAATAAGTTCGGGGTGGTCAAACAGCTGATCGTTTTTCCCTTTAAGGGCGTCCGTATCTAGGCGATAAAACGTCTTATCCACCCGGGTTCCGCCGCCAAAAATACCTATTTCAAAGAAATAGGGTGATGTTTTACCCAGCGTGATTAATCGGGCAGAACCTGGATAGCCTTCTCCATGCAAAAGATGTTTGTATTGAAGACCGACTTTAATGTAGATATCTGAGCTGGAATGGAGCTTATCCAACTCGTCCGCATAGTCTGCGGTTAAAAACATTTCAGGGCCAGCTTGGGAAAGGTAAAGGGCAACCAATGGAACTTTAGCGCCGTCTCTGCTTTGATTCTCGTGAGGAATCCCCCATTGGGAAGCCATACTCAACTTCAGCCTTCTCAAGTGGACGGTGGGTTTATGCCAGGTTGACACGAAAAAATGATGTTTTTTCGCGCGGATTTGCTTGATGAAACTCTGAACATCCGTGGTAAGGCTAGCGTTGTGCCGGTCCACCCAAACTTGGGATATTTCTTTGCGATCTTGAATTTCACTGTTAGTTAGGGCTAGAGAAACACCCGGGAGTAACGACAACAGAATGGATAAAAGTAATAACGCACTTTTTTTCACAACTAGCCTCCCCATCCTGGAAAAAGTACCGGCGTACCCCAATGAAGGGATCTCATCCCGCCATGAGTTCGCCGGATAGTATATTAAAGAAACCGGGCAACACCCAAGAAAAGTCAGTTTTCTTTAGCATTAATCCTTCCAGCAATTCCCTAAATAGCGAGAGCCGCCGGACCAACCGCTTTTTAAGCCATCCATGATTTCAAGTTTAACGTCTGGATTGACCTTCATTTTGGGAAATTCAGTAAGCGGATAAAAGGCGGCGTCCCTTAGGACGGCGTCAGGTGTCACGTGGATTTCAAATTGATCAGAAAAAACCACAAAATAAATATTCAAAACCTGCCGATGGTGGTCTGGTGGTATGGAATCGTGGACTAAAACCATCGGACCCACTTTAATGTTAAGCCCGACTTCTTCTTTGAATTCCCGAACAAGTGCTGTTTCAATCGTTTCGCCAAATTCCACCCCCCCGCCGGGAAGCAACCAGTAACTTTTTTGATTTTTCTCGTGGCGTACAAGCAATATTTGGCCATCGTTGATCAAGATTCCCGCGGCGCGGATTCGAATGTTTGGCATGGTTCCCTGTTTTATTCTGTCATTTGCGTTGCAAGCACTTCGACGACGCTTTCGTTCCTTGGAAAATCATCCAGGTTCAACCAACGCACTTCGTGCTGGTGCTTGAACCAGGTCCACTGGCGTTTGGCATACTGGCGGGTCCGGCGGAAAATTTTTTCCAGAGAAATCGGTTCACTAAACTCGCCTTTTAAAAAAGCCCGTGCTTCCGCATAACCAATGGCGCCCCAGACGGGATGGTCTAAGGGCAATCCCACTTCCATAAGTTTTTTGGCTTCTTCTAATAATCCCCCACGCCACATGGTTTCGGCCCGGGTTCTCAAAACCAAGTCCAGTTTATCCTTTGACCGCTCAAAACCCCAAAATAAAACTTTCTCGGAACCCAAAGGATCGTATTCCACATTTTCTTGGGCAGTTTCAAAAGTTTTTTCCAAAGCCCTACCTATTCTTTGAATATCGTTTGGATGCAGCTTTTCGCCCCGAGCAGGGTCTCTTTCCTTGAGCCAGTTCAGGGCCTTTTCGCTGCCTAATTCCCTTATTTTTTCCAGGACGAGTGCCCGAATTTCCGGTTTGGGAGCGGAACCTAAGGGAGGGCCATTGACCAAGGCTCGGATGTAAAAGCCCGCGCCGCCCACCAGAATTGCTTTTTTTTTCCTGGCATGAATGGTCTCGATCGTTTTTTTCGCTTCTCGCGCGAATACCACCGCGTTCCAATTTTCGCGAGGATCACGGACGCCAACCAGATGATGCGGAACTTCCTTTTGCCACTCTTTCGAAGGCTGGGCTGTTCCCACTTCAAGTCCCCGGTAAATCTGGAAGGCATCCGCGGAGATAATCTCGGCCTTCGTACGTTTCGCTAGGAGAAAGGCAATTTCGGATTTTCCGACACCGGTAGGCCCAACAAGAATGGGAAGTTTTAAGTTTTGAGGTTTAAGTTTTGAGTTGTCGGACATAAAAGTTTTAGCCTTTAAACTCGGCTCAATGACGGTCAAAGCGACGGTAAAGTTCGGATAAGGGAATTGAAAGAATAGTGGGTCTTCCGTGGGGACAGGTAAAAGGCAGGTTGGCTTCCCGCATTTGATCGATCAGCCGTTTCATTTGGTCCTCATTTAAGCGGTCGCCCGCCATAACCGCGCTACGGCAGGACATGAAGGTGGCGGTCCTTTCCCTCGCTTGGTCCAGCCGGTTGGCGGATTTGATCCCGGATGTGTCCTGGGACGCCAAGTCATCAATCAAGTCCTTTACGATTGTCACCAGGTTTTTGCCCGCCAAGTCGGCGGGGACGCTGCGGACCAAAAAGGTGTTTCCGCCGAAAGGCGCCACTTCCATCCCTAATTCCATCAAGATTTCCTGGTTACTTTTGAGGACTTGGGCTTCTTTGGCGCTCAATTCCACCGTGATGGGCACCAAAAGTGGCTGGACTTCCAATTTTTTTTCCCAGACCGCCTTCATCAAACGTTCATAATTCAACCTTTCGTGTACGGTGTGTTGGTCGGCGATAAACATTTCCTGATCCGATTGGAAAACAATAAAGGTATTAAAAAGCTGGCTGAAGTTGTAAAGCGGGGTTTGGGGATCAATCCGGCGGGCTTGCAAGCCGGACTTTCCAAAGCCCATTGATTCAAAAGAGGTGTGGGAACCGGGAGATTCTACCGGCCTTTGGGGGAGTTTTTCGGCGATCCGGTTATAAAGGACACTCGTCGGTGCCGGAGCCGACAAACCAGAAAAACCTTCGTTTAAAAAGCCGGGTTGGGATGGATCGCGGGAATAAACCGGATTGGTTGGGGTAAAAGAAGGCCCCGGTGACAAAGGTGAAGCGGGCGTTTGCAATGATCCCGGCGCCGAAAGCAAGGCGCTTCGAATGGAACGAACCACTGCCTCGTATATTTCACGGTCTTTAGCGAATTTCACTTCTTTTTTAGTTGGGTGAACATTCACGTCCACCTGATCCTCTGCCACTTCCAAGAAAAGGACCGCAACCGGAAACCGCCGGGTGGGCAGAAGGGTATGAAAGGCCGTCATAACCGCGTGGCCCAGCGAGATGTTGGAAATCCATCGGTGGTTGACAAAATAAAGCATATTTTCGCGGGTAGGTTTGGTGATAGTGGGCGCGCTGACCACACCATGGATTTTGAGCCCAGGTACCTGGAATTCCACCGACAGGAAGGAAGAGACCAATTCCCCGCCGAAAATCTTGGACAACCGGGCGGGAAAATCAGAGGGAGTAACTTGCAGGGACTCTTTGCCATCGATGGTTAATTTGAAGCCGACCTGGGGAAAAGCCAGGGCATAGGTCGTTAACACCATGTGAATGTGATTTTCCTCAGTGGTTCGTTTTTTCATGAACTTCAGGCGGGCAGGCGTATTGAAAAAAAGATTGGAAATGGTCAGGGTTGTTCCGACGGGGCGGCCTGTTTCGATGCTTTTAGGAGGCCCTCCTCCCTTAATTTTAACGGAGACGCCGGAAAGAGAGTCCGTAGTGCGGGTGGATAATTCAAAATGGGACACGGAGGCGATGCTGGCCAGGGCCTCGCCTCGGAAACCGAAAGTATGAAGATTTGAGAGATCTTCGACCGAAAAAATCTTACTGGTGGCGTGTTTTTGGATCGCTAAAAGGGCATCTTCCGTTGCCATCCCTTCCCCATTGTCTGTCACCTTGATGAGCTTGAGGCCGCCTTCCTCGATTTCAACCTCCACCCAAGTCGCCTTGGCATCCAAGGCGTTTTCGACAAGTTCCTTGACTACGGAGGAAGGTCTTTCCACCACTTCGCCGGCGGCAATCTGGTTAATGACTTTTTCTGAAAGGGTTTTGATTTTGGACATGATTTCCAATGGTTATGGTGTTAAGGCGAACACAATGTAGTCAAAAAAAATAAAGTTTTAAAGACCTGGGAAAGAATGAAGAGTTAATGGGCTGGATTTAATGCCGTAACTTCGTAGATCTGGACCTTTGAGGTTTTTCCCTTGAGTTTCGCGGCAGCGAGTTTTTTAACCTGGACTCGGTTACCCAGTTCCTGGAAGGTTTCTTCAGTGACGAAGATCTGATTTCCCTCGGTTTCGCCTTCTACACGGGCCGCGACATTGACCATGTCCCCGATGGCGGTATATTCCATTCGGCGTTCGCTTCCAATGTTCCCCACGATCGCTTCACCAGTGTTGATACCGTATCCCACGGAGATTTGCGGTTTCTTCTCGGCCTTCCATTTTTCGTTCAAAAGGGCCAGCTTGGCCCGCATCTCAATGGCCGTTTTCACGCATTGATAGGGGCCGTCGGCCAATTCCAGGGGCGCCCCGTAAATGGCCATGATGGCGTCGCCGATAAACTTATCCAGGGTACCGTGATTGGCAAAAATAACATCTGACATCGCGCTGAAATATTCGTTCAAGAGGCCGACAATCGTTTCCACTGGTTCCTTTTCAGTGAGAGTGGTGAAGCCCCGGATGTCGCAGAATAAGATGGAAACTTTCTTTTTCGCCCCACCCAGGGAACTGGCGATATCGTTATTTTGAACCATGTCATCCACGATATTGGGTGAAAGGTAACGCTGGAGCGATGTCCGAAGGCGTTCTTCCCTTCTCACGTCGTCGAAGAGCTTGGCGTTGGCGATAGCCACTGCCGCTTGGTTGGCGAAGGCCGAAAGGAAGTACATATCCTCCTCGTTGAAGGTGGAGGTTCCTTCCGCTTTGTCCACGTAAATGACTCCGACGATATTTTCCCTTTCCCAAATGGGCACGCAGATGACCGAGGAAAGCGGCAGGGCCTTGAGGCTGTCCCGATTGGCGAAACGGACGTCATGTACGGCATCAAGAACCAAAACGGGAACCCTTTCCTTTAAAACTGTATCTACGATCGTTTGGCTGTAAGGCGCTTGGGCCTCGGCAGGAGTCAAAGCATGGGTGGCTACAGGTTTCAGTTCACCCGTTTTTTCCCTCAAGAGCAGAAAACCACGATTGGCTTGCATGACTTTGATGGCCATGGCCATAATGATGTTTAAGAGTGTCTTCAGTTCCAGTACCGAATTAACGATATTCCCCACTTCATAGAGGGTTAAGAGTTTTTTATGGGCCAATTCGTCGATTTTGGGAGTTTTTGATTCCGTCTCGTCTTTAGTCACCTCAACCGCGAAACGTAACCTTGTTCCTCCGATGGAAATGACATCCTGGTTTCGTAAAGGACTATCGTTGATTTTGACGCCGTTGAGGAAAGTGCCATTTGTACTGCCCAAATCTCGAAGGTTGATTCCCCCCATCCCCAGAAGGATTTGACAATGTTGCCGGGAGACCAAGGGATCGGTAATCATGACCTCGCAGGTATTGGAACGGCCCATTGTCGTGGTGGGACGGGCGATCTTAAAAACTTGGCCTTGTTCCGGTCCCGCCAGGACAGTGATGACAATTTGGGGTTTTCCCCCGCTTTTTGGCGGTGTCAGGATGATGCGGCCCGGCATAGCGGGTTCGGGAGTGGTGGATGGGGTCATCGGGCTCTCATTTCTTCAAAGCATAAACTAAAACGCAACAATTGGCGATATCGGTGACATAGAGATTGTTCTCGGCGTCCAAGGTAAGACCGTAATATTTGGGCGCTATTTTATAATTTCCGGAGGGGGTGCCGAATTCAGTTAAATAATACCCTTCCGGATCAAAAACCTGAATTCGCATATCCCGGTCCGTGACGAAAATATTCCGTTTGGAATCGGTGGCCACACCCAAGGGAGCGGCGAATTCCCCGCGGCTCGAACCCCTTTTTCCGAATTTGTTTTTAAAAACACCTTTTGTCGAGAAAATTTGAACACGATAGTTTTTTTCATCCACCACCAGCAAGTTTTGAGCGTTGTCCAGCGTCAATCCGGCGGGACAATTGAATTCGCCCAAACGCGCCCCCTGTATGCCGAATTTATTCAAAACTTTTCCAGCCGGATTAAAAACCCGGATGCGGTGATTTCCGGTGTCGGAAACATAAATATTATCCTTGTCATCTAAAGCCAGGGCTTGCGGGTGGAAAAAACCTCCGGCTCCTATTTCGATTTTTCCCGTGGTTGGAGAGGCAGGTTCTCCGAATTTCGCCAAGAGTTGCCCCATTTTCCCGATGATTTGGACGTTGCAAGTCTTGGCATCCAAAGCGACCAGGTTTCCCCCCTGGTCCACCGCGATGGATACGGGCATCAGGAAGGAAACCTCTTTGGGGTCGCTCACTTCCTTTCCAAATTTCCCGACGGAATAAAGGATTTTTCCCTCGAAGTCAAAAACCTGGACGCAGCATTTCATGGAATCGCAAACATAGATCCTTTTTTGGGCATCAACGGCCACCGACACAGGGGAAATAAAATTCCCCTCTTCCTTACCCCTGGTTCCGATGCTACGAATTAATTTGTAGTGGTAGCCTTGATACCGAAGAGTATTGATGTCCCCCACTTCCTTAATCGCTTGTTTTTTATCAGCTTCTTGAATAATGGTATGGGTGAGGACATCCTGGGTTTTGCTCCCGATTCCGATCGGAACGGCGAGAACCTCAGGGGATAATTTTTCAAGGTCTTGTTTCATTTCTAAAGCGGATTGATAACGTTTCGAGACTTCCTTTTGCAGTGCCTTCATAATGACGGCTTCAAGCCCTTTGGGGACACCGGGATTAATTTTGTGGGGCTCTGGCACATCATCCTTTAAGATTTTGTTCAGGACCACCATCGGTACTTCGTCATAAAAGGGAAGTTTTCCCGTCACCATCTCATAAAGAATGACTCCCACGGAATAGACATCCGAGGCTTTCGCCGGATGGCCCAGCACTTGCTCTTTGGCCATGTAATAAAGGGTTCCGCCGATTCCTGCGCCGGTTTTGCCCGCTTGAATAAAAGCGGTCCCGAAATCGGTGATCTTTGCCTTCCGGTCGGAAGTGAGAAGGATGTTGCCAGGCTTCAGGTCGCGGTGGATGATATTTTTCTCATGGGCATATTGGAGGGCTGTCAGGATTTGAAGGACGATATCGACCGTTTCTTTATAAGTCAGTGGTGTATCCTGGATCAATTGGGCCAGGTTTTTCCCGTCGACATACTCCATGACCATGAAAAATATGTTTTCGGCCTTATCCACGGTTAGGATTTGAACGATATTGGGGTGGTCCAGGGAAGCGAGAAGCTTGGGTTCGGCGATGAGGGTGGTGAATTCTTCTTTTTGATTATGGGGGATTTTAATCGCTACTTTTTTCCCGATCCAAGTGTCCTCGGCCAGCCAAACGGTCCCAAATGTGCCGCTTCCCTTGATCTCGAGGAGCTTATATTTATCGATGTTCCCCTGAAGCATCCGGCCCCCTCAGAATTGGCGTAGGAAAGTATTTTATCAAAGCTTTTTGGGCCTGTAACTAGCTTACAAGGCCTTCATTTACCCTTACTCCCTCATTTTTTAACAGTTTTATCTTCCATTCGAGGCCTCCCCCATAGCCGCCCAAGCGGTTTCCGTCCGCGATCACCCGGTGGCAAGGAATCAGGAGAGAAACGGGATTGCGGTTAAGGGCTTGTCCGGCGGCCCGAAAGCCCCTCGGCGACCCGGCTTTTAGGGCAACCCAGCCATAGGTCCGAAATTGTCCGCGTGGAATTTTGCAGGTCGCGGCTAGAACCCTTTGTTGAAAGGGTGTGAGAAAGGAAATGTCAAAATCCGTAAAAAGAAAGGGTTTGCCACTTAAGGCTTTCAGGGTTTGCCGTTGAATATTTTTAGGAACCATGGCGGGAGGCGCCTTCCAAATGCTTTCTGGAAGGGTAGGCAAATATTCATGCAGTCCCCGCAAAGCTTGAGCCTGGTTTTTTTGAGGCAAAACCAGGGCCGAGAGTCCTTTGCCCGTCCAAGCCGCCGCGCACCAGCCTCCAACCGTCCGAAAAACCCCCCAGTGGATTTTTAAAAGCCGGTCCGGGCTTTTCAATCTGCTTTGCCTTTGGCCCTGCCCCAAACCCAATCAAGCCCATGAAGGGCCATGGCTTTCGCCAGCCCCAGATAAACCAGCCCGCCCAGGATCACCGGAAGGATAAAATCTAAGAGTCTGCTGCCGGGTAAGTGAAGCCCCTGGATACCCCGTAGTGCCGCCCATGTGGCCAGTCCCATCACTATGGAGGCCATGAGGACCTTCCCCGCTTCCATCCGTAAAAACTTCCAATCCAAGTGGATATCGATCTTTTCAATTCCAATTAAAAGCAGGGATAGGTTGATAAATGAACCGAGGACGGAACCCAGGACCAATCCCCAGAAGCGGATGCGGGAATCATCCACATATAAAAAAGCCAAAAGGTTTAATCCGACGTTGGCCGCTATGGCGGCCAAGGACGTCGCCAGGGGCTTACGGGCGTTTCGGCGGGCATAATAGGCGGGCAAGAGAATTTTGACGCCGGTATAGCCGACCAGCCCAAGCGCGTAGAGGGCGGTTGCCTCGGCGGCGGCCTGGGTTGCTTCCGGCGTGAACCGTCCATATTCAAAAGCCAGGTGGCAGGCCGGTTTGGCCACGATCCAAATCCCGACCGTGCAAGGGACCATCAGGAACAATCCGGCGGACAAGGCTTTGCCCAGGGTTTGGGAAAACTCTTCCATCTTTCCCGTGTTGGATTGGCGGGCCAAAAGAGGAAAGGTCACGGTGGCGATGGAAACCCCCAAAATCCCAAAGGGCAGCTGGAAAAGCCGGTTTCCGTAATAAAGATAACTCACATAGCCCGTGGCAAGAAACGAGGCGAAAAATTGGTTGACCAGCAGGTTGACTTGGACAACCGATGAGCTGACGACGGCGGGTCCCATGAGTTTCATCATTTCCATGATGCCCGGGTGACGGGGCGGCCAGGACCAACCCACTTTGATCCCGGCCTTCCAGGCTTCGGGGAGCTGCGAAACCCACTGAAAAAGCATCCCCAAAGTCATGGAACAGGCCCAAAGTTGGATATTGCGGATCTCTTCCTGGGGATTGCCGCTTTTCCAAAACTTCAAAAGAACCACTCCCATGGCGATCTGCGTTAAATTCATGAAGACGGGAGCAAAAGCCGGGGTCGTAAAGCGGTGCATGGAATTCAGCGCCCCCATCCAAAGGGCGGCGAAGGAAACAAACATTAAGACCGGAAAAAGAAAGCGGGTCAACCGGACGGTCAATTGGAACTTGTCGGCATCTTGCATAAAACCATGGGCGATGACGCCCACCACCTGGGGGGCAAAAAGGATTCCCAAGGCCGTCAAACCGCCCGTTATGAGTAGTAAAAGGGAAAAAACTTGTGACATAAGATTCCAGGCGTCCCGATGGTCTTCCTTTTCCAATCGTGCTGTCAAAGCCGGTACAAAGGCGTTTGAAAGGGCTCCCTCGGCGAATAAATCCCTCAGCAAGCTGGGTATCCGCACCGCCATAAAGTAGGCGTCGGAAACCATGCCTGCGCCAAAAAGATTAGCGTTCAAGGTGTCGCGTAGATATCCTGCGACACGGCTGACCGACGTGGCGGTGGTGACCAGCCGGAAATGCCCGCCCAAGCGGGTCTTGGCGTCCTTCTGACTAGGCTCAGATTCTGGTGATGGAACCTTTATTGACACGATCTTCCCCTTCGTTTACGATATGCCTCCGTTTTAGGAAGCTGTTGATAAATTCTTTGGAGGTTCCATGCCGATCATCAAGTCGTCGATCAAGGATGTCCGCCGCACCAAAACCCGCACGGCGCGTAATTCCGCTGAAAAAAACAAAATCCGCACGGCCATGAAGGCCGTCCTCGCGGCTAAAACCGCGGAGGAAGCGGCCTTGAAACTGAAGGAAGTCATGCACGTTTTGGATAAGGGCCAGGCCCACGGGATACTTAAGAAGAACACTGCTTCCCGTCACATTTCCCGCCTCTCTAGTTACGTCCACAAAAAGTTCAAAAAGTAAAATCATCGGGTGGCCGGTTTCAAGGCCATCCGGTTTTTTCCCCATTTCAAAACCCACCATTCCAGGTAAATCGGCGGCACGGTTTTGCCCAAACGTCCCGTGACAACCCCGGATTGAAGGTGGATTAAATCAAGCAGTGCCCCTTTGAGGTCCTCCGTGGAAAATTGGGCGGCTTGATCCCAAAGGCTTTTCAGCCGAAAGGGATGCAAACCCAGGTTTTCGGCGGTTTTGGGTTGGTCCCATCCTTTTGAACGTCCCAGGGCGATTAAAAGCAGTTCCCGAACCCTTCCATAAAGCATCATCACGGTTCCCGCGTCTACGCCGTCTTCCAACTTATTCAACAATTGAATGGCCTTTTCCGTTTGGCGCAGGCCGACCGAGTCCAAAAATTGAAAAATACCGGATTCGATCCCCGGAACCGGGAGTTCCCGCACCATGTCGACGGAAATAGATTTTTGCGGGTAAGCGTAAATCGAAAGCTGTTCCAGGGCGCTCTTGAGGTAGGCGATGTCCGACCCGACTTTCTGGATCAAAATCTGGGCGGCGTCCTCGGGAAGGGTGAGTCCGCCGGCTTGGGCCTGCTGCTTTAACCAGCCCGCCATTTTCCAATCCGGGATATCGGAGCATTGAACCGCCCAACCCATCCTTTCCACCGCCGCCACGGCTTTGGCGGTCTTCCTCATTCCCGGAGCCAGGAATACCAAAGTGGAAGAGGGATTGGGATTGGAAAAGTAACTCTTAAGCCGCTCTAAGGCGGCTTCCGAATGGCCCCCCAGGACTTTTTCGCCATGTTGTAAAACAAGCAATTGGGAAGTGGCGAAGAGCGAGGAAGTTTGGGCCGCCATCAACATTTCCCCAAGATTGTTTTCATGGCCGTCAAAAACTTGAAGCGTTCCATCGGGGGCTGATTGACGAAACTTTTCCCGGGTGTTTTGAAGGCCTTCGGACAGGACCCCGTCCGAATCGCCGAAAAACAAAAGAACCCTGGGTAAATCATTTTTTTTGAGGCGGGTCAAAAAATCATCGAAATACAAGGTTTCTCCCGTTTGACGAGCTATTGATTTTTTTGATTCTTTTCTATGCGTGCGATCGAACAACGATTTTCGAGTTACTTCCGTCTTCCAGCCAGTCTAATCTTTACCGCGTCTTACTGAATTCCGGAAGGGATGTTCTTTGGTATGGGCGAAATGGGCGAATTGGAGAAAGGGGTGCTCATGGGCATGAGGTTTCCCTTGGGGGCCATTGGGATTTTAGCGACCGGGGTGGCGCTTTTGGTTTCCTCGGGTTTGACGTAGAAAAAGGTGATCCCCACCAATTGGCCGTCCACGCTTAAATGGATCGTGTAAAGCCCCACGTCGTGGGGCAAACCGGTCTGGCCATATTCCGAATTAAGGTGATCCAAGCCCAGAGTCATGTCCACCAGGAACCATTGGTAAGTTTCGTTTTGGATCGTCAAAAGCCGGTCGGTGAAACCCACCTGAAATTCCTGGTCGAATTTCGCGATCCGAAGATCCGTGGGAGAAAAGCATTCCACGGTCGCGGTATGGATCCGGCTGGAGGGTTTGATTAAAAAATAGGCGAAATAACAGACCTGGTCCTGTTTGTTCAAATAAAAGTAATTGACACTGTCGACCGGATATTGATTCACGATTTTGGTGCTGGTAATCATGTGGCTGACGATGATGTCCTGGTTGACCGTGGGGCTGCTGGGGGCGGACTCGGGCGGGGCGTCTTTGACTATTGCGGGAGAGGACTTTTCCGGCGCGTTTTTAGGGACGCCCCCCGTGATCCACTCCAGGTCGGCATGGGCGGTTGCCCATAAAAAGAAGGCGGCAACCACTATTTTGGATTTTAAATTCTCAACTTTGAATTTTTGGGCCATTCGTCCCCTCAATCGATTAATGATTAAAGCCTACTTATCCACAACCGCCATTATGAAGCCGAAGATTTAGTTCCCTTCGATAACGCGGCGGACGATCGTATAGGCCATGTCGCCGGCCAGTTGGGAAACCGCCTGATCCTCGGTTTCAGTGATCGCTCCGGTATATTGGGGCGTGTAAAAATAAATACTGTGAATTTTTCCCGTGTCCTCCAGGAAAGTCTTCTTTTCCCTTTGGTCAATGGCCGCCAGGTCGTAGACAACGGACAAGCGGTATTCGAGGACGTAATTAGTGTTGGGGGCGTAAAGTTCCGGCTCCCGAATATATTGCTTAATGACGACTTTCACCGCCAAGTCGGACTTGTCGGCGGTTTCGATCGGAAGCCGCCCGTCGACTTGAAATTGACGGATGGTGGCCTGGGTAAAAATGGTATCTAGCCCATAATAGCTGGTTTTGTTCTCGAAAAGTTCCACGCCCACGTTTTGAATGTAAGAAGGGATGACAATGGCCGCGGGATGGCATCCCACCATCCCCACGAATATAAGCGAATAGCAAGCCAAACGCCATTTTACAAGCGGCCCGTATTTCGGGAATATCCGGTTCAATTTGACCTCACGATAAGATTGGCCAGCTTGTCCTTCACCCAAATCAGTTTTTTCACGGATTCGGGTTTCACGAATTTTTGGACCCTTTCATCCTTCAAAAGAAAATCCTTTACCGCCTCCTCCGCCAACCCCACTGCGATAGTGACCCGGGTTTTGACTTTGCCGTTAATTTGAACGGGGATTTCCACCGTATCCGCTTTAATCAAGGCGGGGTCAAACTGGGGCCAGCCCGCGTTGAGGAGGTTTTCACCCTTTCCTAAAGAGCTCCACATTTCCTCTGCCACATGGGGGGTGAAAGGCCCCAAAAGCTTTACCAGTGCTTCCATCGCCTCTCGCAGAAGCGGGGTCTTGGCGCCCGGTTGTTCTTTGTAATCGTAAAGCAAATTGATCATTTCCATCATAGCGCTGATGGCGGTGTTGAATTTGAACCCTTCGGTCATATCCGAGGTGACTTTTTGAATAGTTTGATGGGTTTTGCGGCGGATTTCCTTATCCGCTTCCGACTCGGCTTTGGGTGCTTCCATCGTCGCGAAATCCGGCTTTGCCTGCAGTTCTTGGAAGAGCCTCCATATCCGGTTCAAGAAACGAAAGGGGCCTTCTACGGCCCGGTCGTCCCATTCCGCATCCCGCTCCGGCGGGCCAATGAAAAGGGTATAGAGACGGAAGGTATCCGAGCCATATTTTTTTATCAGTTCATCAGGTTGGACGGAGTTGCCCTTGCTCTTGGACATCTTGACCCCGCCTTTGGTAATCATTCCCTGGGTGAAAAGCCGCCTGAAGGGTTCGTCAAAATTGATGAAGCCCTGATCCTTTAAAACCTTCGTGATGAACCGTGAATAAAGCAGGTGGAGGATGGCGTGTTCGACCCCGCCGATATATTGATCCACGGGAAGCCATTGATTCGCCGTTTGGGTGCTGAAGGCTTCTTTGTCGTTTTTCGCCGAGACATAGCGAAGGAAATACCAGCTGGAATCCACGAAAGTATCCATCGTGTCCGTTTCCCGCCGGGCCTTCCCGCCGCATTTGGGGCAAGAGGTGTTCACGAAGGAAGGTATGGACTTTAACGGGGATTCGCCGGTGGGTTTAAATTCCACCGCGCGGGGCAATTGAACCGGCAGGTCTTTTTCCGGGACCGGCGTCCAGCCGCAGGCGTCGCAATGGATCATGGGGATGGGCGCCCCCCAATAGCGCTGGCGGGAAATCAGCCAATCCCGCAGGCGGTAGGTAACCGTCCCCTTCCCTATCTTTTTTTCTTTCAGCCACTCGGTCATTTTTTTCTTGGCGGCTTCGACATTGAGGCCGTTCAGGAATTCCGAATTCACCAGATTGCCGTCATCCGTGTAGGCTTCGGCTTGGGGGTCATAGGTGTGGAGGGCGGTCTTCCAGGCGTGCTTCACTTCGTCCGACGGGTCGATGACCTGCACAATGTGGATGCCGTATTTTTTGGCGAATTCAAAATCCCGCGTGTCGTGGGCCGGGACCGCCATGATGGCTCCCGTTCCATAATTGATGAGAACGTAATTAGCGATATAGACCGGAATCGACTTTCCATTGACGGGATTGATAGCGCGGATGCCCGTGTCCAATCCCAGTTTTTCAGCGCTTTCCCCGATGCGGTCCTGGGCGCTTTGTTTTTTGACCTTCTCGACAAAATCTTTCACTTCCGATTCTTTTTCCGTTCCCTTGACCAACGAAAGCACCAGGGGGTGTTCGGGGGCCAGCACCATGTAGGTCGCCCCAAAGAGGGTGTCGGGCCGGGTGGTGAAAACCGTAATGGCCTCGTTTTTTCCCTCGACTTGAAACTGCACTTCGGCCCCTTCGCTTCGCCCAATCCAATTGCGCTGCATGGTCTTGACCCGCTCCGGCCACTGCTCCAGCCGGTCGATATCGTTTAAAAGCCGCTCGGCGTAGTCCGTAATTTTAAAAAACCACTGTTCCAGGTCCTTTTGCTCGACGATGGAATCACAGCGCTCACATTGGCCGTCCACCACCTGCTCATTGGCCAAAACCGTCAGGCAGGAAGGGCACCAGTTGACATAGGCTTTTTTACGGTAGGCCAGGCCCTTTTCATACAGCTTCAGGAAGATCCATTGGGTCCAGCGGTAGTAATCGGGCAGGCAGGAAACCACTTCCTTGTCCCAGTCGTAGCCCATGCCCCAATCGTCAAACTGCCCCTTCATGCGCTCGATATTCTTGAGGGTCCAATCCTCGGGATGGATTCCCTTTTTAATGGCGGCATTTTCAGCGGGAAGGCCAAAAGCGTCGAAACCCATGGGATTCAGGACATTGAGGCCCTGCGCCTTAAAGTAGCGGTAGACCGCGTCGCCGATGATGTAATTGCGCCCATGGCCGGCATGAAGAAAATCTCCGGAAGGATAAGGGAACATGACGAGGGTGTAATATTTTTGAGCGGTTTTGGAGAGATCGCAGGCAAAGACGCCCTTTTCCTTCCATTGCCTTTTCCAACGATGCTCGATTTCGGTGAAGTTATAGGCTTCCATGACGGCCTTTCGAATGGGTTGCGAGGAAGAAGATTATAAGGGAAAAACCCGTTTTTTTAACAAAGTAGGGCCTTCTTCATCAATCAATTCACCAAGTGTTTGCGGGAGAAAATCAGCGTCAAGAGAACAAAGAGGCTCCAGGCGATAAATAAATCCAATAACGGGAAAGGCTGGGCGTGGGTGGCGTGAACCAAGCTACTGGCGGCGCTGCTTCCGGATTGCAGGAGATTGTTCCAGAGGGGATGGCTCAAAAACAGATCCACCAGGAAAAAAATGTGGATAGCCGGAACCACCCCGAAGGACAGTTTTGAGCCGCTGAGAAGATAACCGCTGCAGATAAAAAAAGCGAACCCCGCGATGGCCCAGTAAATTAAGGAAAGGGGCGGGGCGATGTAAAACCCGAAGGCCGGGGCTTGGGAAAGAAATGTCCATCCGGAGAAGAGAAAAATGGCGATCGTCAGTTCCATTACTCCCGCCGTCAGCAAGTAACCGTTGAGTTTTAACTTCGCTTGGATCACTTGGATATCCGCCACCACTTGGCTGGAGGAGGAGGTGAGGTAACGGATCCCCAGGAAATATTCCCCGGCGGTGGGATTCAGGCGGTCCCGGCACCAAAACCACTCGCCAAAGAATAAAAATAAAGTCAGGGAGGACCAATAGGAATGCCATCCAAAAGTAAAGCAGATCACCCAGGCGATAAATCCGCAGATCAAAACGTCCACGTACTTGCTGGCGAACTGCCGCCAGACGGTGGGCCGGGCCGATTTTTTACCGGGTTGGGGGTGGGTGGAAGTGGTGACGGTCATGGTTCCGTTATGTTAAGCAACATGGCAATCTCATCGCAATCGGAAAACTTGGCGCAATGGACGCAATCCCCCCAAATTTTTTGGGGCAGGGTTAATTTTTCGACCTTGGTGAAACCTAGCTTCGTGAAAAATTCGGTTTGATAAGTGAGGGTAAATATCCTTTGAAGGTGCAGTTCCTTTGCGTCTTCCAGGCAATAGTGAAGCAATTTTTTGCCGATTCCCTGGCCTTGAAGCGATTCCTCGACCGCGAGAGACCGGACCTCGGCAAGGTCTTCCCCGACCACGTGAAGGGCGACGACCCCTTTGAGGGATTGGGTTTCCCCGACCGCCACCGTGAAATCCCTTACCTTTTCAATCACCTGGGAAAAGGAGCGGGGCAACATCAGCCCCTTGGTGGAGTAATGGTTGATGAGATTGAGGATGGATCGTACGTCGGAAGGCCTGGCCCTCCGGTAAGTTAATGGGTTCATGTTGTCCTAACAGGGAATAAAAAAGCATTTTCACCCTGTCTATAATAAAAAAGCTGGCCCCCCAAACCAAGGGGAACCAGCTTTTTTGGTTGATTCTATTATTTGGAAAAGAGCGCGACTCCGCCGCCGATCAAAACACCCACTTGTCCGGCCAAGTCCAAGCCGCCAAAGGCTTGAAGCTGAACATCATGCCCCGTTCGCAAGCCAACGATCAAAGGAGTAGCCCCGTCCCCTTGGCCGTTGACAGCTAATTCCGCGATGCCTGTCAATTCCGAATCAAAAGGATAGGCCGCGCCAGCGTTTAACAGAACGTAAGAACCGCCGCCGCCCGAATAGGTGACGCCATCGATAGTTATACTACGTCCGCCCACCACCATAATTCCCAATTGTCCGTTTAACTGGAGACCATCCACAAAGGTGTAGGTTACCACGCCATAGGGGTCGAAATCCAAAGTGCTGATGTCGGGGGTAATATACAAAGGTCCGATGGAAAGGTCCAACCCGGCGGCGATATCCAGTCCCTTGGAAACATGTGGGAAACCGTATTTGGCGCCGAAAGTGATAAAGTTTAACCCGCTTACCCCGCCAGCGGCATAAAAGGAACTGCTGGCGTGCAATTGCAATTTATCCGTCGCTCCGAAAGCGGCTCCAAAGGGAATACTGACTCCGTTATAGGCCGAATCGAACCAGATGTGGGCGGCGCCCATGATTTCGCCTTGCTCCGGGGTATTTGCCGTATCACCGAAGAAATAACCGGGCCGACCAGCCAGATTGGCGCCGGAAATAGGATGGGGCCTTTCGGCCGCCATTTCGTGGCGCATTTCTCGCTTCATTTCTTTTTTTTCTTCCGCCTTTTTCTTTTTCTTCTTCGACGCCGCTTGGGCGGGGCTGACCGCCAAACTCAAGGCAAGCGCGAAAGCCAAACCGGCTACGACAAATCGGGTCCAAAACTTCATCATTTACTTCCTCCTGGTTTTATTAAACCGCTACCTTAAAAACAAACTTTATCGGCCAACCCCAAAAGTCGGCCTATTTGCCGCGCATTCTAGCATAGAGTTCTTTGGCGTGGGTACGGGAAGTTTCGGATATGGGTTCCCCGCCCAGCATTTTGGCCAATTCATCAATTCGGTCGGTTTCCGTTAAACGGTTGACGCCAACCGAGGTCTTCGCACCCAGGACTTTTTTGTGAACTTGGAAGTGGTTTTCGCCCAAACCGGCGATGGGAGCCAGGTGGGAGATGCATAAAACTTGTTTTGAATCGGATAAATGCTTCAACAACCCGGCCACGGCGGGGGCTGTCCTGGCCCCGACGCCCGTATCGATCTCATCAAAAATAAGTGTTGGGACTTCGTCACTTTCCGCAAGGACGGTTTTTAGGGCCAGCATCACGCGGGAGGCTTCCCCACCGGAGGCGACTTTGGCCAGAGGACGAAGCGGTTCGCCTGGGTTGGCCGAGAAAAGAAATTCCACTTTGTCCCAGCCCGCAGGCGACAAGTGAAGCCGCTTTCCTTTTTCGATCACCGGGCTCTCGGATTCTTCCAGCGGGGTCAATTGGACCCCCATTTGAGCGTGGGTCAAGCCCAATTCTTTGACGGTATTTTGCACCTGGTTCGCCAGATCGGCGCCGGCTTGGGATCTGTTCGCGCTCAATTGGCTCGAAGCCAAACGATATTGTTCGGAAGCTTTTTCAATTTCATTCCCCAGTGTTTTCAAGCGGCCTTCCCGACCTTCCAAGTTTTTTAACTCTTCCCGAATTTGGCCCAGGTACTTCGCGATTTCGCCGACCGAATCGCCATATTTCTTTTTCAGGGAATTTAAACCGTCGATACGGTCGGACAATTCCTCGAATTCGGCTTCGCTGAAAGAATAGCTCTCCAGCTTTTGGGCGATATCGAAAGAAAGTTGGTTTAAGTTTTCTTGGGTGGTCTTGGCCGTCTCCACCATGACCTCCAAATCGGGGTCCAGTTTGGCCGAATCCATCAGCCGCGAAACAACCGTGCCGAAAAGTCCGGTTGCTCCCCCATCTCCCTCCTCATCCAAGAGCCTTTGGGCCTCGGTCACATACTTGGTGATCTTTTCCGCGTTCTTCATCAACTGGTATTTTTTGAGGAGTTCTTCCTCGTTCAGGGATTCGAGACCCGAGGTCTCAATTTCTTGCACTTGAAATTGGAGAAGGTCGGTCCTGCGGGCTATTTCCCGGGAATCCCCGCCAAGGCGGGATTGTTCAATCAACAAACCTGATAGGGCTTCGTAAGCGTCGGCGGTTTTTTCGAGGAACTTTTCCAGATGGCCGAAGGAATCGATTAATTGCCGGTGGCGGCCCACGTTGAAGATGGCCTGGTGTTCATGCTGGCCATGAATATCCACCAGCCAATCCCCTAGTTCGGAGATCATGGCGGCGGTGGCCATTTCCCCGTTCACGAAACTGCGGGTCTTGCCAGAGGATCGGTTGAATTCCCTTTTGACCAACAATTCCCCATGGCTGGCATCAATGCCCCATTCGGAAAGCTTTTTGATGGCCGAGCTTTTCAAGGGCACTTGAAAGAGAGCCTCCACCACCGCGCGGTCTTCCCCGGCCCGCAGCATATCGGCGGTGATCCGGTCTCCCAGGAGGAAATAAAGGGCGTCCACGATTAGGGATTTCCCGGCGCCCGTTTCCCCCGTGAGGACGTTGAAACCAGGACCGAATTCCATGGCAACGGATTCCACGATGGCAAAATTCTTAATGGAAAGTTGTCGAAGCATGAACCCAATATATTTTGCGGAAAATGAATTATCAATGAAAGGATTGGTTACAATGAAGCCATGAAACGATCCTTCCTATTCACTTTGGGCCTTTTTCTGGGATTTCCGCTATCCCAAGTAGGTTGCGGCCCCGCCACAGTCCCCGCAAGTCTTTCTTCCCAAAACGCATTGGCTCTCACGCCTCCTATGGGATGGAATTCCTGGAATAAATTTCAGTGTTTGATCAGCGATAAGCTTATCCGTGAGGTCGCCGACGCCATGGTTACTAACGGCATGAAAGACGCGGGGTACCTCTACGTCAATATCGACGATTGTTGGGCGCTTCCCAATCGGGAAAATGGCCATTTAAAGGCCAACCCTGACACCTTCCCGAATGGGATCAAGAGCCTGGCCGACTATATCCATTCTCAGGGACTCAAGCTGGGAATCTACTCGGACCGGGGCACGGATACTTGCCAGGGAAAAGCGGGGTCCCATGGTTATGAAGCCGTCGATGCCAAGGATTTCGCCGATTGGGGGGTGGATTACCTGAAATATGATAATTGCAATATCCCTTCCTTTTCGAATACGCAGAAGGACTTTCAAAAAATGCGGGATGCCCTGACGGCCTCGGGCCGCCCCATTGTGTTCAGCATTTGCACCTGGGGCTTTCTCCCTTGGATGCCCGAAGTCGGCAATTTATGGCGGACGGGCGGGGATATCCATGACGACTGGGGTTCCATGATCGGCGCTATGGATAACAATGATTTAGAGGCTTCCTACGCCCATCCGGGAGCCTGGAACGATCCGGATATGCTGGAAATCGGAAATGGGGCCATGACCGATACCGAATACCGCACCCATTTCAGCCTGTGGGCCATCATGGCAGCCCCCCTAATCGCCGGGAACGATGTTCGGACCATGTCCCCGGAAACCGCCGAAATTCTGCTGAACCAGGAAGCTATCGCGGTGGACCAAGACCCCTGGGGTTTGCAGGGTGTCCGGGTGGCGGATGACGGCCAGGGTTCCAATGTCTATTCCAAGGTGCTCCAAGGCCCTAATAGCCGGGCCGTGGCCCTTCTCAACCGCTCAAACGGGCCTACTACGATCACCGTGAAATGGGCTGATTTGTCCATTCCTCCCGGCCCCGCTTTCGTCCGGGACCTTTGGGCCCACCAGGATCTGGGAGACTTTAGCGACAGCTATAGTGCATCGGTGCCATCCCATGGCACCGTCCTGCTTAAAGTCGTCAACCAAACCCATTGATCTTTTATCCTTCAGTTTTTGAAATTTAAATATTTATTAACCCAAAACTTAGATTGGGAGACTTAAAGGAACCCTTTAAGTTTTTGAATTTTAAGGCCTGTACTTCCCAATGCCTGCTAAACTCCCGGCATGAACCACTTCGACGTCATTATTCTGGGGGCTGGGGGAGCCGGCCTAATGTGCGCCATTGAAACGGGCAAAAGGGGCCGCCAAGTAGCCCTATTGGACCATTCTCCCAAGATAGGGGCCAAAATCCTTATTTCCGGGGGTGGGCGTTGTAATTTCACCAATATTACAGTTGGACCAGAAAACTACGTTTCCCAGAACCCCCATTTCTGTAAATCGGCCTTAACCCGCTATCCCCCCCAGGATTTCATTGAAATGGTCAAAGCCCATCAAATCCCCTATCACGAAAAGAAGCTGGGCCAGCTCTTTTGCGACCGTTCGGCCAAGGACATCGTGGGGATGTTGGAGGAAGAATGCCGCAAAGCCGGGGTTCAGGTCCTATTAAACCAACAGGTCGCATCGGTCGCGAAAAACGAGAAGTTTGAGGTGAAAGCCAGCCAGGGAGAATACACCTGTGATTCCCTGGTCGTAGCCACCGGGGGCCTTTCCATCCCCAAGGTCGGGGCTACGGGCTTGGGGTATGATCTGGCCCGGCAGTTTGGGCTGAAAATCGTGCTTCCTTTTCCCGCCCTAGACGGGTTCCGTTTCAAGGCTACAGACTTGAAAAGATTCGGGGATTTGACCGGTGTTTCCACCGAAGCCATCATCACCTGCGCTAAGGCCTCCTTCCGCGAAAACATTCTTTTCACCCACAACGGTTTAAGCGGCCCCGCCGCCTTGCAGGCTTCCCTCTATTGGAACAAGGACAACACCCTGCGAATCAACTTTGTCCCCAGCCAAACCTTGGAAAAACTTGTGAAGTGGTTTCTCCAGCATAAAAAGGGCGGCTCTAAAGTCGAAATTAAGACTCTCCTGAAAGACTGGCTTCCCAAGCGTTTGGCGGACCGCCTTTGCGAATTGGAACTTCCACCGGGAGCGGCTATTCACACCTTGACAGATAAAAAGCTGGAGGACTTCTGCAAAAAAATCCAGGATTACACTTTTATTCCCGAAGCCACCATTGGTTATTCCAAAGCCGAAGTCACCCGGGGTGGCGTGGACACGGATGAGCTTTCGTCCAAGACAATGGAATGCAAGAAAGTTCCGGGGCTTTATTTTATCGGCGAGGTAGTGGACGTCACTGGTTGGTTAGGAGGCTACAACTTCCAATGGGCCTGGTCTTCGGGTTGGGCGGCAGGACAAGAGGTTTAGGGCGGCCTGCCCTGAGTAAATGAAATGCATCGAAGGGCTGGGCAAGAGGTTTAAAAAGACACGCAATTCCCCGCCGGAACATCATTCCGGCGCGAAACTCCTCTTCTTGAGCCAAAACTCTTCGACATATTGCATCGCCGCGAAAAACTCATCGACCCGAGTGGGTTTGACGATATAAAAATTGGCTTTGGCCTCATAGGCCCGTCGGATGTCCGCGTCCGACTTCAAAGAGGTTAGGATCAAAACAGGAATTTCTTTCAAATGAGGATCGCTTTTGATTTGCTCCAAAAGTTCTAAGTCTGTTTCGTGAGGTTTGTTCAAATCCAGGAGGATGAGGTCGGGCGAGGGGGCGCCGCGGTAAATCCCCTCTTTACGTAAGTATTGAAGGGCGTCTTCTTCATCCGTCACCCGTCTAAAATCAATTGAGATTTTGGATTCTTTAAAGGCTTTCGCGGTGAGGTTGGCCTCGCCCAAGTCGTCCTCGACAAGAAGAACCCTTACCGGCCTGGTGGATGGTGGAGCTTCGATAACCATAATGCCTCCGATAGTCGCCTATTGACCAAACGGTTGTGCCGGGTTGGCTTCCTCCGGCGGGTTAACCAATAATGGGTTTACCACGCGAAACGTTTTTTCTGCAGGAATAGGATTATGGGATTTTGACGAACATCCCGTGAGGTGAGTGTCGGGCAGAACGAATTAGCTAACTAAAAGCCATAACCGGATGGCTTTCGATTGAAATTTTATTTCTTTTCCTGTTTCTTGAAAGACAAGAAAAGGTAAAGTTTGGGGAAACCTTTTAACTCCTCGTTGGGTTATGCCCTCGAAAATTGCCCAACCTATCTAGCTTTTTTTCCTGCCGCGTGGCGTAATGGCGAAATCAAACAAGGTATTAGGAGGCCACATGAAGAAGCATTTCGGAATGATTCTGGGCGCGTTGCTCGTCTGCCTGCCGTTTTCGGCCCTTTTGGCGGACGAAATAAAGGCCGACACGGTTTACTTGTTCAAAGTAAAGGATATGGACGGCAACATGGTTCCCTTATCCAAGTACAAGGGCAAGGTTTTGCTCATCGTAAATGTGGCCAGCAAATGCGGATTCACCCCGCAATACGCGGGCTTGGAGAAGCTTTATGAGAAATACAAGGACAAGGGCTTAGTGATCTTGGGCTTTCCCTGCAATCAATTCATGAGTCAGGAGCCCGGCACCGACGCGGAAATCAAGACCTTCTGCTCTACCAAATACAACGTGACCTTCCCTCTTTTTGACAAGATCGAGGTCAATGGCGATAACACTATTCCCCTTTACCAGTTCCTGAAGAAGGCCGAGTTGGACAAGGGAAGGCCGGATATTGGCTGGAACTTCAACAAGTTCCTCATCGACCGTTCGGGCCACCCGGTGAAGCGGTATGTTTCAAAGCAAAAGCCCGAGGAGTTCGACTCCGAAATCCAATCTGCCGTTTCAAAGTAATTTAAAGTCCTTAAACAAAAAAAGGCCGGGACCAAATGGTCCAGGCCTTTTTCTTTATGAAACTTCTTAGACTTTCATGGCTTTTTCTAATCCCATCTTCACGTCCTGGGCATTCATCACGGGAGCGAAGGTTACTTCCGCGTCCAGTTCCATGAAAAGTGGTTCGGCAATCATCGGAATGTCGCTGACTTCCTTCAAGTCGAAGAAAATAAAACCAGTCCGCATTCCGTCCTCTGTCGCGAAATAGGCCGCTTCAGGCTTTACGGTCTCCATTAACTTCATCAAGACTTTGTCCATTTGGCCGCTCTTAATGACCTTGTTCGAAACTTCGGTATCCATCGCAAACTTGAGCATCATTCGCATATATGACTCCTTTCAAAATGTGAAACTGGTGGGAGTATATCCATCGCGCGGTTAGTAATAGCTAAAGACGTGTAAAATTTGGATTAATTTCAGTTTTCTATTGGGCGGGGTCTACTTTTTGGTAGCTACGAATAGTGCCGCGGTAATTTCTCAAACTTCCGGCACGGGTGGGCGTGAATGCTTGGGTTGGTAAACACCAATTTTGCCCCCGCCCGGCAGTGTAACCATCGTAATCGAACCCCATCTTTCCTCGTGGATAGGAGAACAGACGGTTCCTTTCGCTTCAACGGTTTTGATGAAGGCTTTCACGTCATCGCACATCAGGTAGAACTCATGGACGTTGTTCTTACCCGGATGGAAAGCGGCTTCGGACGGCGGCAAACCGAAAATCAGCCATCCGCCACTGACGTCAACATGGGGAAAGTTCAGTACATCTTTGAAAAACTTGCGATCTTCCTCGGGTTTTTCCGAATAAACAATGACATGTGCCCCGTTGATCATGGCTTCCCTCTTCTCGAATAATCCTATTTTTTCAAGACAACATGCGTTGCCTGCTCGGCAGAAACGCGCTCAACGCACTTAAAACCCATGGCGTGCAAGTCGAGGCCGGAAAAAAGATTTTCGCCCTTACCCATAAGGACGGGCATCAAGGCCAGGTGCATTTCATCGATCAAGCCAGCCTGTAAATACTGCCGGAGAGTCGAAACTCCCCCGCCTATCCTGACATCCTTATTTCCCGCGGCTTCCTTAGCCTGCCGGAGGGCCGATTGAATGCCGTCCGTCACGAAGATAAATCGGGTCCCGCCTTCCATTTCAAGGGGTGGACGGACGTGGTGGGTCAATACGAATGTGGGAACATGATAGGGCGGATTGGTTCCCCACCATCCTTTCCAGGATTCGTCGGGCCAAGGACCGCGGATGGGGCCAAACATGTTGCGGCCCATGATCCAAGCCCCTATATTCTGGAAAGATCTTTCGGCGAACTGGTTGTCCGCGCCGGTGGTACCGCCGCCCTCCCCGTGCATGTCGTTGAAGACCTTCGTGGGAAAAAACCAACTGAACAACTCCGGGCCCCGGACTCCCAAGGGGTTTTCCAGGCTTTGATCCGGGCCCGCGGCAAAACCGTCCACGGAAACACCAATCGCGGCAACCTTTACTTTACCCATTGAAGATTTCCCCCTTTCCTATCTCGCGGCTCCAGCCATCCTATTCAATCCGGGTTATTTTTTATGAGTCTCAAATATCTTCGAGGCTAATTTTCCGAATTGATGGCGCAGGTGATGATCTTCCCTCTCCTCAGCGATCTTTTGCAATATCTTCGAATAAAAGCCGATCATATGATCCGCAATCGCGTTCTTCCAACGCAAGAGGATGAAGCTTTTAATTTGAAGCCAGAATCTCAACCAAACCGCCGCGCTTCCGGGGATCAGCTCGAATTTATCGGTGATATAGCGCAAGTCGCCGATCTGGGCATATCCCCCGAACACGGAGGGTGGCGGCAGGGATGGAACGATGTCATCGGCATGGACCACCCGGTAAACGGGGATCTTGTAAAACTTAATAATGGTTTTTAGGTCGCAAATGCGAGGCGCGCCAAAGGTAAAGCAGGCCGCCACCCGGTCGGTTTCCGTCAGGTTCATGGCCGCAACAGTCGCCAGGGCGCCTCCAAGGCTATGGCCGGTGATGTAAATAGGCAGGCCCTTAACCGACCCCATGGCCCGGTTGATGGGTTTTTCCATATCCTTGAAGGCCTCATAGAACCCTTGGTGAAATACCCCGTTCTTGGTGTGGTAATACTTAAAATCCAAATCAACCTGAACCGTCGGCCATTCGGAAGGCACTGTTCCCTTAAAAGCTAATACGGCCAGTTTGTGCTTAGTGGAAAGAGCTAAGTAGGCGTTCATGTGCTTGGGTTTGTAAACGAAAGTCTTGAGGAGGGTGAAATCCCCCTCGGCCAAGTCCTTCCTCAACAAGACCGGGTCTTCCACATAGGCCAATTCGGAGCATTGGGACATGATCCAGGAAGTGCGGTCCGAATAGGCCGCCCGTTTGATGGGAGGATTTAGGAGTTGTTGGTTGGTGAAATAGCGAGTCACGGCCAAATAATAGCCAATAATGAGAAAAATTCAAACCGTGGTTTAATTAACTTGAAAGGTGAATTCGGAGACTAATGCGTCTAAAGAATATGATCCAAAACTCAGGTAAAATGCCTCAAAAGAGAAAACGGGTTCGCCTTGAATAAAAAACAATCTCTCATCTTCTTATCCACATCGATATTATTTAGCGGGTTATTATTCTCTCTAATGCTGTTGATGCCAAATCAAAAAAAAGAAAAGAAAACCTCGATTGAAGTTTTTATAGCTGCCAAAGACATTCCATCGGGGATTTTCATCAAACCTGAAATGATGATTAAAACCAGCCTACCGACTTCTCTAGCGACGCCGAATGACATAAAGGACTTTCAAGAAGTTGAGGATTTAACCACCATTGTTCCGATCCCGAAAGGAGCCCCGATTGTTTATACCCAATTCGCTCCCACTGAGAAAGTCCAGTCCGCCAATTTGTGTCACAACCCGGGAAACTATACTCTGGCGGTGGATGAAGTAACCCAAACTGGCAAGCTTTATAAATCCGGAACTAAGTTTTATTTTCCAGGTAATGTTCGGGAGGATAAAGGCGAAATCCCTGACCTTGTTTTTCAAAACATGAAGTTGGTTTATAAATCAGGACAAGCCTTAAAACCCATTAGCCACCCTGAAAACACAACCCGTATGTTTACGGTGACTCCTACCCAAGTAGAAACTTTAAGGGAGGCTTCAGGAAAGCCTTTGCAACTGGTTTTGAAAGGTGTAAACAGTGACGAAGTTTCGAGCATAACCTTTCAAAATAAATAACGATCCCATTTAATCGCTTCAATTTCATTAATTCAGTAGACTTTCCTTGCTGCTGAATCCCGCTCCCGGCCCCATTTCACCGAGGGCCGAGCGCACAAGCCCCTCCAGCGTTATTTTTTTGGAGAGGCCGGCGAAGTGACTCCCTGGGTTGGTCCAAACCGTATCCTCATCCGTAGAGGCAGGGTTTCCGTCAAAAAATATCTCAGTTTTGATTGTGGGATAAAGGCATTTCACCGCCAAATAAAGCGCCGTGCGAAACAGCAAATCAGCCTTACGTGAGTTGGTGCTTTTGTGAGCGTTGATTTCGTTTATGTCGATCTTAAAATCCGGGGTCAGGTCGGCATAGACTTTATAAGCCGTCATTTTAATGGCGACCGTAGGGTCATCTGTTTCAAAACGGCGTTGGACTTCATCGATGTTATAAATTTTGAAGCGTTCCAGCATCCGTTCCAGTTCTTCCCCCTCCAAGACCGTTTTAACTCCATGGTAGGTTTTTTCAACTCTCATCGGTTTCGCTCCGTTCGAATAAAATGACTGCCTGCCGCTATTTTCCACAATAGGCCACCAACTGGTCTATCCACAAAGCATATCTGGCTTCGCTTTCTGCTTCCCCCAAAAATATTTTCTCCCCATCGACCCAAAAACCCTTGTGGTTATTTGACTTTTAGACCGGTCAAAATTACTGCACTAGACAAAAAATATTTTAAGGGTTTAGCCTGTTTTCCGTTGGTTAAAACTTGCTCTGAGGAGGCTGTCATGGATGGCGGACAAACGCCCACGCTGGAAACCCAAGTTGGAGCCCTCGATGACCTTTTAGCCGCCTTGCCGGAAATGTTCCCCGGCTTCCAGGAAATCCCCCTCCCCAATATCCGCCCCAACCCGGAGAACCCCGGGCCGCCGATTACGGAGCAACAGATAGAGGAACTGGCCGATAACCTGAAGGAAAGGGGCTTGGTGAACCCCATCCGGGTACAACCTGACCACCAGGCTCCCCTAGCCGGGGGTGCCCAGCCCCACCCGCAGAACCCCCGCCTGAAGGCCGATGGCAAACCTTGGGATCTGGCGGATTTCAATTTCATCGTCCTTACCGGGGAAAACCGCTACCGGTCTGCCGGGCGGCTTCAATGGCCGACCATCAAGGGCACTATCCTTAACCCGACGCCCTTGGAAGCTGTCGAAATCACCCATTTGGACAATGCCACGCGCAATAGGGGCTGGTGGGCGGACTACCAAAGTATCGAGCGGGCCATCAAAGCCGCCCCATACCTGACCCAGAACCAGATTGCGACCCGGTTAAAGCTAAGGTTGGAATCGGTCAACTGGGCGTTAGGGCTTTTACCCCTCCTAAACGCCGAGGCGAGGGCGTTAATTATTCCGATTCGGAATAATTCAAATAAGGCAAATAAGGGTATTTCGGAGAGTGCGGCCTCCTGGCTGGCCGATCTAGGGCCGGGAACCGGTCTGAAGCGGGGTGTACGCAAGAAAGACCCTCTTGCCGGTTCCCCTTCGGAACCGGCACAAGCAAATCAAGGGCCTCGGCTTGTGGCCTCGGCCCAGCTGGACGGCTCGAACACCCCGAAACTATGGCCCTACCCTCCCATCCCTCCGGAAACCCAGGACCTGGTTCGCCGGGCTCTGGTGGTGGCCATAGACCACCAAATGATAGAAGCCCAGGTGAAGAGGCTGGTGGAGGCGGTCAAGGGGGGTCAAAGGCCGGAGGATTACGACCCGGCAAAGGCCAAGGAAGGGTTGAACCCTTCGACTGGCTCAGGGTGGGCCACTTCGACAAGCTCAAAGCGGCCTACTTCGCCTCAACCAAGCCCAACGCCTGCCGGCGGAAACAACTCCCCAACCCACACTGGCTTTTGGAAGTTCCTTTTCGACTATGCCAAGCAATCCTTGGTGAAGAACCTGGACCATACCATCAAACACGCTTTCAAGCGGATCGTGGCGCAGGCGGTTGTTTCGGGGGTTCTCTTTTTAATCCTGGGGTTGGTGGTGTTCCTCTTCTTTCCTAGATCGCAGGGCCGGAGGATGGCTTGGCTACCGCAGATGGAGCCGGCACCCATTGGCCTTCAGCCAAGGGCAGTAAACACCACGAGGATACAAACGGCGGTTGAACCACCAAGGGCACCAAGTTCACCAAGTACGGCGCAAACCACTTCCGGGGTTGGAAACAACACCTTGAACCAAACGGCATCTCCAAATCCAACAACAGTTGTTGGAACACTAAGTTCACCAAGTGTAGCGCAAACCAATTCGCCCACTTTGACAACGGCAAACGCGAATATGGTTTTATCGGGAACTGGGTCTGCCATAGGGCAAACGCCGGAACCCGCCGCGGCGCAAACGGCGCCGACCCCCAAGCCCACGGCTTTGGAGAAGATGGCTTCCGCGCACCACCCTAAAAGCAAAAAATCAAAAAAGAAAATAAAGACCGCTTCAAACCAGTTGACCCGAATGGAAAAGAACGCCCGCAAGGCGCTGGAGTTCGCCCGGCACTATTACGGATACGACTACAAGAACATGGGCCCCTGGTTTGATTTTATGAAAAATTCAATAAAGGACGGTATGTACGACTATTTCATGAGCAAGCATTATCCCCCGGACCAGCTCAAACACATTACGGAAAGGAAATTCCTCATGTCCTTCCAACCCACCCAGCCCGTCAAGTTTTTGGAGCCGGATAACGTCGCCGATTATTTTCTCGTGGAGGGCACCATGACCAAGCGCACGGATATTCACAAACCGAACGAGTTAATCACCCAAAAACCCGTAGCGGTTGAAATCGGTTTTGTCCGTGAAACGGACGAAGAGGAAAAAGTTTTCTATTTGGAGGAATTGTCGCGGGACAAGGCCAAGAGGCTTTTGGCGGATTCGACGGGGCCTGCCCTGAGTTTATCGCAGGGCTCACCGCAGGCGGGTGCTTCGGCTTCGCCCCAAGAGGACAAAACGGCCAAAGCCGTCGGGGATGTCCTTGGCGAAGCGGCTAAAAAAACTTTGGGGTTTTAACTATTAGTTGTCCACGACGGGTCCCCGCAAGGAACAACCCATAGGTGCTATTTTAGCAAAATGTCGAAAAATTATTGTCCCCTCGTAACAAAGAGTCTGGCTGGACTTCCTCCGAAAAAATAGGCATCTGAAAGGCGAGGCGAACCTAAAGTGTTGAATGTTGGCTCTTTGTTTCAGTACCTTCAAAGCTCGCTAGCCGCGTTGTGATCTTCTCATTCCTTCACAGCATGAGTTTTTATTCCGCGTCCTAAAACACCTGCTAATTTCTTTTCATCATCGTTCAGCCGATGGAATAGATCGACCGCCCTTTTATCATATCCCGCCCGAACATAGATCTTCCGAATTCCATTGATCGATATCTCTTTCAAACGATCATCCTCGCTGAATAAATTTTTTCGAAGAATATCAAAACACCAGTCGAAAACCATGGCGTTATCAGAAATAATTGACATCGCCTTTTCCCGAACGGATTTTCTCGAATCTTTTAACGATCTTGTCACGATTTGTTTTTCCGAAGAATCTTTCAGATCACCTATTAAATTCATAATGCTCAAAACCGACTCCTGATCGTCGATTCGCGTGTCGAACGCCTTTAATAAAACATTACCTTTGTGATCGATCTCCATGTTTTTGAGACACGTCAAATCGTCCTCAAAATCCTTAATCCCAACATAAGGTAAAAGGTATTTTCCCAATTCAACACTCTGACTTTCGCAAATTTGGTGCATGGCCTCTTTCTTAACCAAATTGACCTCTTTGGAATTTTCAGAACTCAACAAAATATTTTGAAGAGCTTGCATTCTAGGAACCGACTTACTATTTCGAAGTTCTACCAAAGCTTGCAAATTGTAGAATTTGATAGATGCCATCCATGACAACAATGCGTCCGATGTGCTGTCGTTGATAGATGCCAAATATTTCGCAAGCTCATCCAAGTTCGTTTTAGGATCCGCTTTCGTCAAATAAGGAAGGACCCAATCCGTGCCGATCGTCGTTCCTAATTTCCGAACGATGTCAAAGACAGTCTTTTGGTTTTGTCTCTCAATAACGGCGTCAACTAACCATTTAAGCCCGGATTTCCCAGATGGAATTTCCTTTCGAGTATAATAAGACAACGTTTGGCCATATAAACAAAGGTTTTTCTTCGTGTTGGGGAACATGAGAGGGGGAAATGCAATGGGTGAAGGCGGAAAAGACGCTCTTCGGGTGGTTTTTGACCCTGGCCTCAAGTTGGAGTTCCATGGTGCGAAGGTCACTTCCGATGGCGGGTTGATTCCCTATCGCGAACTCGACGAAGCTTTTGGTTTGACTGACAGAACAGAAAACATCCTTTGGGATCGGCGGACCGGTAAGAATACGCAACACACGATTACGGCGCTTCTTCGCCAGTCGGTATTCAGCCGCTTGGCCGGTTATGAGGATACCAACGACGCAGAACGCCTGAGTGTCGATCCTGCGATGCGGCATGTGATCGGAGGACGGGCCAGGGAAAAACAGGCCGCCTCCACCAGCCAGATGGGTCGTTTCGAGACGGAGGTCCTCACCCAGTCGAAGAATTTGACCGGCTTAATTGACTTATCGGGCCAATGGATCGATGGAGTCCATGAGAAAAAGCCCATACAACAGATCATCCTCGACATGGATAGCTCAGTGAGCGAGACCTACGGGGATCAGGAAGGTTCCTTGTACAACGGTTACTTTGGCTGTACCTGTTACCATCCCCTGTTTTGCTTCAACCAGTTCGGCGATTTGGAACGGGCTATGTTGCGCAACGGCAATGTGGCCAGTGCCCACGAATGGCGTTCGGTTCTTGAACCGGTAGTTGCCCGCTACCGGGGTCTTTCCATCAGCCGGTTTTTCCGGGGTGACGCGGCTTTCGCCCGTCAGGAACTATACGAATACCTAGAAGACGAAGGATATCTTTACGCGATCCGCCAACCTGCCAATGCCATACTCCAACGGGAAATCGAGCCATTTTTAACCCGTCCCGTGGGCCGCCCCTCCCACAAGCCGGTTGTCCGGTTTCACAGCTTCCAATACCAAGCCGTCAGCTGGGACAAACCCCGCCGCGTGGTGGCGAAGATCGAACATCACAACGGGGAATTGTTCCCAAAGGTGGGTTTCATCGTAACGAACATGCGACGACCGGCACCCCAGGTGGTGAAATTCTACAACGGAAGAGGCACGGCTGAGCAGTGGATCAAAGAGGGAAAGTATGCGATGAAGTGGACAAGACTAAGCTGCCACGACTTCGCGGACAACCAAGTGCGCTTACAACTATTCGCCCTGGCCTACAATCTGGGCAACTTCCTGCGCCGACTGGCACTGCCAGAACTGGTGAAACATTGGTCGCTAACGACCTTGAGGGAAAAACTCATCAAGATCGGGGCTAATGTCATCCGTCATTCGCGGTACGTTATTTTCCAGATGGCGGAGGTGATGGTTTCCCGACGCCTGTTTGCTGAAATCCTCAATCGGATACGGCTACTGGCAATGGTAAGGCCGCGAGCGCCAGTACTGCGATAACCGCAGGAAGGCATCAAGGCTTCAACCCGAGCGACTACCGCAGGATAGGTGTGCGCTCACAACGAGAATTGGCTTTCCAGAAGGTCAATTTCAGCTTTTTTGGGCACAGAAACCTTTTCCTGGGGCTTATTTCAGTGGCCCAGGACGGAAAATTCCGGATTCGGATGGAAGAAGCGGGGGGGGGGCGATATAATGAGAAACAAATTACCCGGCAATGTTTTCAGAGAAGGTCATCTGGGAAATTCCGGTTAAGACTTTTTTCATCTCTTGGTAGTTCAGGTTCGATATTAAAAACCGAAGATATCTTTATGACCGCATTCCAAATCGCAAGACGCATCCCTAAATTTTCATCCTCGACATACTGATTCAATTCGTTCAAAGAGTCTTTATTACCTACATCCGACAACAGATTCGCGGCATTGATTCGGATTTCATCATCTTTGTTGTTCAAGGTTTTATAAAGAAGTTGCAAATAATTAGCATAGTTAGACCTCAAATTCATTGAGATCGGACCATAAAAAGAAGAGCCGCCATCTCCTTTAGTTTGGGTTTCGACTCCCGCGGCGATCAAATCGAACGCCTGTCCGAAGCCGAAAACATCAGGACGGAGCAACACATGAGCAAAGACGAACTTGCGAAAAGCCGACGATCGGTTCCAAAACGGTGTTAAACCATAATAACCGTCTAGGGCATCGTCTCGAACTCCGGATAAAAACAAATCTTGCAAGACTTGTTTTTTTTGTTTTTCATATTTTTTATCCGCGAACTTGTCCAAACCGGCAATGATCGTATTTCTTTGGCCGACCCCATCTTTATAGTTTTCGATGAACTTGACGTGGGCCTCGAACGATTTCTCGCCGCCCAAAGTGCTCAAAACGTTCCAGTATTGATAAGAAAAATGTGGTTCTCCGTTCAAGAAACGCTCGGCCAATTCATCCGCTATACGCGTATTTCCCTCCGTGATCAATATCTTTTCCGCGCTACTCATCGAATCATTCGCGTCATTGGTCAAGATTTCCGAAACCGCGTTCTGAAGCGAGGCGTTTTCATTTTTTATTCCCGGCTCCAAAAACTTATCATGGACGACCATATCCACTTCCCGAACACGAAAGTAGCCGTCATCGGCGATATATAAATTGCCCCAACGGTCCACGGTGATCCCCGCGGGGGGCCACATCGCGGCGGAGATGGCGGGTACACCATCGTTCATATCGCCCTGCAATCCGTTTTTTCCTGCCACCACCGTGATAAGTCCATCAACGTCCACTTTTCGTACGTTGTATTTATATTCATCTTGGATATAAAAATTACCGAACCGGTCCGTCGCCAAGTTGATGGGTGACATCGCCGCCATTGTCGCCAGGCCATCATCCCCCGAATATTCAGTAACACCCGTACCCGCCACGGTCGTGATAGTTCCATCCTGATCGATTTTCCTGATGCGATGATTTTGGTAGTCAACGAACAAAAGATCCCCGGAAGAATCAAAAACCATTTTGGCTGGAAGGTTGACCTCCGCGTTGATTGCTGGTCCCCCGTCGCCGCTAAACCCTGCGGTTCCATCCCCGCAAACCGTCGTGATGATCCCATTTTGTTCGATCTTGCGGATCCGATTGTTATAGGAGTCGGAAATATATATGTCACCGTTCTGATCCACGGCGATACCGCTCACCCAATTCACCTTTGATTGTGTCGCGGGGCCTCCATCACCTGAATAACCTGACACGCCACAACCTGCCACGGTGGAGATTAGGTCATTGGTATCCACTTTTCTCACCAAATAATTTCTAGCGTCACTGAAATATAGATTATTTTGACCGTCGGTGGTCAATGCACAAGGATTGTTCAAAGGCACCCAGATCGCTGGATTCGTTTGACCAGGACCCGAAGCCCCACATTTTCCATTTCCCGCTATGGTTCTAATGATTCCATGAGCATCAATTTTTCGAATACGGCAATTATCAAAATCGGAAATATAGATGCTGCCTGAAGAATCAGAACAAATCCCGATGATTTGACCCAAACCGGCGTTTTTGGCCGGCCCTCCATCGCCCGAATAACCAAAACCCATACCTGCAATGGTTTTTATAATCGGTATATGTTTCTTGGGATTGTCCGCCTTCAATTTAATTTCGTCAGCCGCACAAATACTGGCTGAAAATAAAAAACAGAAAATAAAAAAAATCATATAACCTTTCAATTTCAAATAAATCTCCCTTAAATATCATCTATCCACTACGGATCCCCGTCGCGGACAACCTTTTCATCGGTTCACGTATTCTTTATTCTCTTCGTACCTTTTAATTATTTTCCATCAAACTCTATTTGGGTTGATTTTAACTTTATCATTTTCAAGATTTCCCTGATGGTTTTCCTAGAAAATGGCTTGCCTATAAAAAGGGGCGCGTAGGGTTTCATTTCTTTGTAATAAATATCCACTCCACGAAGAATACCCTCATGAGGTGTAACCTTTGTAATGTCCGTCCATTGAACCCGTCGAACAAATTTTTTGTAGCTAAAAAATGAATATTCGAGCGCCTCATCATCGATCTTAATCTGAGATGTCCAATAAATAAATCCATAGATTACCCAGCCAAATCCCCCTAGCAAGAAAAACAAAATAATCAAAAGATAATTTTTTAAATATAACCCGATTACGAAGGGAAAAATAAAATTAGAAATCAATAACGCTGAAGAGAAGCACAAAGAACCTATTGAGCTTCGATAAACGGTTAATAATCTTAAATTTTCATTCATAAAGCCCTTTTCGATTGGTCCACCCAATCTCCCCGTAAGGAACAACCTTTAGAAGCTATTTTAGCCAAATGTCGAAAAAAGTATTGTTTACTCCGGGTCCCCGTCGTGGACAGCAAATTCGTTATTAAACAACGGATGGCCGGTTTAAATTAAAAATATCAATCCGCTTTTCTTCAAAGAGGTTTTCCAATTTCTTCGCCCCCTCATTTTCCACCAACCTGTATTCCTTTTCGGATATCGGGACAACCAATAGCCAAGTTAATTTCATGGTTTCAAGTTGGATTGTCTTATTGAGTTTGGCTGACCCTTCCCATGAGGAAGGTGGAGCGAAGAACACATGCCGGAGAGTTTTGGAGGCTTTATACATCGATACAACATCAGGGAATACCGCGCCCGGACAACAAAACCATTTTGAATTAATGACCGAAAACGCAGCCGTCGCCAATATGTTTTCGAAATCCTTAAAATTCGATCCACAAGCTCCTACCAATTCCACCCTTGTATCAAATTCTTTTCCATCTTTTATTAAAGGATAATCTGATAAGCCTAACGTCCCATAAGAAGTGACCCCCACCTGCGGCTTATCAATACTTTTAAAAATATTAACGAATGATTTTTCCTTCTCATCCCCATGGAGTATCACCCGTGGATCACCACCAAAAGTTTCTACCAGCGTTTTATATATCTCTTTTTGATCTTTGGTCGGCTTATCATTACGTTTCATCTAATATTCCTTTTAATTCTTTGTCCACGATGGGTCCCCCTCGTGGACAGGTCAAATTGGTGGGAATTGTTGTTCCTTTTGGTCCAATTGAAAACCATTTTCTCCAACCGCCTCAAGTAGGATTCCGAAAACAACATTTTCAGTTCCTTCCGCAGAAAATCCTCCTTCTCTTGGGGAAGCCCCAATAGGAGAGCAGTCCCATAGATCACCATTTCAGCCGAAAGACGGTGATAACTGGTGGAAGCCTCAAAGTTGCTTCCTTCCTCATGAAATTGGCTTTCAACCTCCTTTCGAAGCTCGGAAGCCGAGAACCGAAGCCAATGATCCGTGGTCTTGGATGTAGGCAGATAGGCGGAAGCGAAAAGCAGGCCTACGATATCAGCCAAATAATGATTTGAACGAAGGTCGGGGTCCCATTCCAGGTGATTATAAATATGGGAGGCGTGCGCGAAAACGCTCTTGGCAAAAGCTTTCTTAAAAGACTCATCCCAAACAACGCCAAAGACAACGAATAGATCGTAAGCCAGAAGCCAATTAGCCACTCGAATGGCCACATCCATCGTGCAAGACCAATTCACTCCAAAACGGGGTGGATTGGTGGCTGTAAAATCCAGTATCTGATTACGAAATTCACTGCGCAAAACCTCTTTTTTCCCTTGGTCTTGGGACAGGCCGAAGGCCAAGGCCAATTGAGGCAGGTGCTGGGCCCGGGCCAGTTCCCAAGGCACCTTCACATCCACCCCCGGAAGACGGCCATAACGGACGTTCGGGCTCCAAGTTTTTTCATCCCATCGGAACCCCGATTTGAAATCCAATTGCCAGTCGATAGGACTATAATTTTGTTCGATCAGACCCCACAAACGCCGGGACGTTTCCATGTTTGCCGGATTTATCCTTCCTATTAGCCATCGACCCTCCGAATCGGCCGTGACCGGAACCTCAGGAGGAAACCGGTGACCTTCGACTCCTTTGCAATCTAAGCCGTAGGCGACCCGGACCCATCCCGAACCCAGCAAATTAAACTCGTGATGGATGAAATGCTCCGTGTGGTCCCGGATAAGTCCGACAGGAAATAGAGCAGGATCGGGAAAAAGGCCCTTTATGATGGAGACCAGAGGCCCTTCCGGAAAGCGGGTCCGAGGTTTAAAGGTTGAGCTTTGGGCATCCTCCCTCCGTCTCCAGGTTTCCCAATAACGGATTTTAACTTTCCGGATAGCCTTCCGCACAACTATATGTGGCGGCATGGAGACGGCTCGTTTTATATAATGGAAAAAATTTTTCAACCGCGTCTCTCTTCAAACTAAGTTTTTAGGCTGTTTTAACCATTGACTGCTGATCATTCGGTTCTGATGATTTCCCCCAGGTTGGTACCATCGCTCCAAGGCCCAACAGGCCATCCGAGCCGAAAAAATCCAACCCGTGACATACGTCCCAATCACGTAAAAATCCCACGGGGATACCACTATTCCGTTTGCAGCATAAAATCCAACGCAGACTAGGAAGGGAAGGATTTCCAAAATCGGAGGTTTGACCCAAAAAACCAGGACCAAACCGATAACCATACAACGAATGAGTTTAACCCGCATATAAAACAATTTAGCCAATGCCTGGTGAAGAACAAAACCGGGATGTTGGGCCACGATATCCAAAGTCAGCCTTCGCATGACTTCCTCGTATTTCTCCGAATACATGGGCACACTTGGATCAATCTTTCGGATAGCCCGGTCACCTGCCCCATCCCCATAAATTGGCTGATAGGGATTGGGAAGATAACCCAGTGCCCCGTAAATGGGGTGCCAAAAGGGATGCCGGATGGGCCGAAGGACAAATGAGGGGTTATGGATTCGCAAAAAGGCGTCCCGGTGGTTTGCAAGGATATTGAATTGGATTTGAGGTAAAAAGAACCCCGTTGCCAAAATGGCCGCCAGTCCCAAACGCCGGCTCCAGGGAATTCCCTCTAAAGACATGAACCAAAAAAAAACGAATAAAAGGACTCCCGTGGAGGAATGGATTCTCATCAGTTCCGCGTAGCCCAGGATGATTCCCACGCAGAACAGAACCGCTTGGGCCGCCCACGAACTTTGAAAAGGCCGAACTTTTAAGGACACCAGCAGGGGGAGAATGGCCAAGGCTGGGTATCCCTGAATACTAAAGGTGTCGCCTATCGGAACCAACTGACGGAGAGCTGAAAAAACCAACAGAAATGCCGCGACCCGGGCGGGCCAACTCGGAAAAGCCCTCCAAAAAGACCACAAGGCGATGGCCGTGCAAAAAAAAGGGATCAGGGAAAAAAATAACTTTAGGCTGAAACTTAAATTCAATCCAAAAATCCGTCCCAAAATCGGCACAAAATAAAATATTCCCGGGTCGTCCAAGGAAATACCGGGAATATAACCGGCGGGAACCCATTGGGAATTCACCCAACTGACCAAATCCGGCGCTCCGAGAGAATGGGCGTCAAAACAGCCTTGCAAAAACTGGAGCCGGTTGGGATTGATGTCAAAGTTCATGGTGAAGAAACGCTGGAGATTGCCAGGAAAAAAAACTTCCAAAAGAGTGTTCATGGTCTCCCTCAATGTATTCATGATCTCTCCTTGAGCTTTTCGATGATCTTCCGGGTGTGTTCTTTCCAGGTGTACTTGGCTACGCACTCTTCCTGGGCGGCGCGGCCCAGCCGTTCCCGCAGGGGCTGATCCCCGGCCAAAACCTTCAGCCCCTCTTTTAAAGAATCCTTATCTCCCGGCTTGACCATCAAGGCCGTTTCATTGGGTTTTAATATTTCCCCGATCTGGTCCAGGTTGGAAGCCACAATACCCTTACCCATGGCCATATACTCGAACAACTTGGTGGGTGATCCAAAAAAAGGCGTTCCATCCGGGTTCGGAATATGGGGCGCCACCAGAATATCGCAAGCCGCCAGGTAAGCGGGGCCTTCTGCCTGGGGCATGGTACCAGTCAGAACGCAAAGGTCCTTAACATAATACTTCCCGATGATTTCCTTCACCAAAGGCATGGCGATCCCGTCACCAATCATCAAAAGCCGCGTCTCGTCTCGGAATTTCGTGTCCCCCCGGGCCAGTTCGGCGAAAGCCCGGGCCAGCACTTCCGCCCCATGCCATTTCCCGAAAGTGCCGATGAAACCCAAAACTTTTTTTCCCTCCAAGCCGTATCTTTTGCGGATGGGGGACCCATCCACTTGCGGCGAATATTTGTCCGTGTCCACCCCGTTGGGATTGACCAGGATTTTTTCCGGATCAATCCCGCGCGCGGTCAGTTCGTCCTTCAGGGGCCTGCTGACCACCACCACCAAATCTGCGGCTTGCAGGTTCACCTTCTCGATTTTTTTCGAAAGAGCCTCATACTTTAGGGGTTTTCCCCAGTGGCGGCTCACCCATATTTCGGACCCGTTATATTCCAGAACGAAGGGAAGTTTCTTCTCGCGGGCCAGCCGGAGCCCCGAATAGTCGTTAAGGCTGTAACGCTGGTAAATGAAGGACAAGGTTTCCTCCCCGAGGGAGGCCAGGGCCAAAAGGGTTGCACACTATCCTTTTTGCGACAGGCATGTGCAGGGTCTCACTATCGCGGACAAACAACCATTCAATTCCTTTAAACCCCATCGAAATGCCATGGGTCAGTTTTACAAACGCTAACCACACCATTAGATTAAGTAAAACTTCAACTGAAATTCCCAATGCCGGTACTTGATCCATCTTGAGGTGTAACGTCCATAGGAGCGACATACCTAGCAACTTACCAGGCATAAGCCCTAATGCACCAACTCCCCCAAACACGAGCCCGATAACCGAATCGTATGGCAAATGAAACAAGTGACTTGGGCACCAACAAAAAAGTTCAGCGACCACCTGCCAAACAATAAATACAGTCCAAAACTTTCGGTTCATATAGTGCCTTTCAATAATTTGGCTCCCTACGGTAAGCAACCTTGTCCACGAAGGGTCCCCGTCGTGGACAACAAAAGTTTTTTGATGTTTACAACTTGTGAAAAGCCTTCAACTCCCCGTAATAATCCACATAAGCCAGCACCGCCATCAACCCATAGTACCCAACGATCAGCCACCTAGTTTTTTTGAGGTTATTTTTTAACAGAAGTTCCCAGGTCATTGCAAAAATAAAAGTTTGAACGGGAAAAAAGAAAGGAATCCAATTTTGGGTAAATCCAAAGAACAGCATTGAAAATGGAAAATGCAAATAGAGGTTCAAGTAAAAGATCATATACCGGCCCCAAAAGGAAGTTCCCATATCAATCAACTTATTTTCCACAACGATAAAGGAAAGGGTTATGTATAAAAAATCCAACCCCACCCAAAAAATGATATTCTTCCAATTTATTTTTCGAAGTTTTTTAATCACGAGAACCAGCTCCCCGTTGCGGACTAATTAATTAGCTTTTCATATACTCAAAAAATTGGTCTCAGGCCGACATTATCCATTTCGGGCTTGTCCACGATGGGTCCCCGTCGTGGACAACTTCAAACATCACTTAACAACATAAGAAAAACGGCGTTCCGTTTGGAAATGGAACACGACCTTTCCATCGAATTCATCCAAAAGCCGATCGGACTTCTGGCCGGTCGCCGGTTTCTCAACCGTCTCCTGGAGTTCCCAAAGTTTCTCGCCTTTCAGGTTCAATAGGACAGCCGATCTCCCCGCGATCGTTTTTTCCTTGTTCGGCGATTTCAGGAAGCTGCCCAAAGCGATCATGTCGCCATCCTCATAAGCCCGCCCCTCAACGACCCAAAGGGGGTCCATATCTTTTGGAATAGGGACCTCCAAGATCGTCTTTCCATCCTCCGCACGTAAATAAACCACCTTCCCTCGAGCCTTGTCGTAAAAAAGGAGGATGGAATCGTTCTTCACGGCACCTATGAAGAAGGGGTTTGTCCCAACCCCGGTTGCTTGGCCGGGAGACCCTTCGATACTCAGCCAGCCTTGGTCCGGCACATTGGCGGCTTCATAGGTGAACAGGATCTTGCCTTCATTGCTGATACCCCACCATTGGTCATTTTTAAGCTTGTAATTACTGGAGCCTGTCAAAAGGCGCCTCCCATCCCCGCTGATCCAATCGAACTCCGCGGGCGCCGGGAAAGTCTTATGGTCCTTCGGATCATCGGTGGAAACCAGATGGATGGTCACGGGGCCGCGCCACTCGGTCATATAAGCCAGGTATTTCCCATTCTCGGAGAGCATCTTGTTCATGACGCCGTCCGCCTCAAAATAGGTCTTTCCCGTGGCATCGCGAAGGGCGAGGCTTTGAAGGGTCCCGTTACGGCCGATGCAATAGGCGATGGTGCCCGAGGGCTCGATCATTTTCAAAAAAATGATCGGGTCCGGCCCGCCCGATTCGCTCCAAACTTCCTTGTCACCGTCAAAAAAGGACACCGACGAACTCCCCGAGGTGAGCCGACAATTGGTCGTGGACTCCATCCAAAAGGCGTAACGTCTGGGCCTTGAGAAATGGACATAGGCCGACTGGTAGCACCAATCGTTGTCCCCCTCCGGTTTCGGGTTTTCCACGTTTTTGACCAGACAGTCATCCTCAAGAAAGAACGGTTTCGACTGTCGAATAATGTAACTTTCCTTCCCCACTCGCACCGTCACCTCCTTGGCATTCGGCAACACTTCGGTCACTTTCAGAGCCGGAATGTAATGGAAACTAAGTTTATCCAAGGTAGGATCAAGGGCCTGGGCAAAACTTAATGTCGTTAATAAATAGGTCCAACCAAAATAAAGAAATAGCAATCTCAAATGAAAAGTCATCAAAACACCCCCTCGTTCCGCCACGAAAAAAGATGCCAGACCACCCTGACCCTTTCGTCTTGTCTACTACGGGTCCCCAGTGTGGACAACTTCCTAAACTTGGCCGGTTATAAGTTTATTCGACAACCATCATTTCCCCTTGCCGTTCAAGGCCTCGAATCCAGAGATGACGTCGAAAAGTTCCTCATCTATTCCGCTTTGGCGCAACCGATGGAAATTAACGTTGAGTTCCTCCAACAAATCGTCGATGTTTTTATCCGCGCGTTGCATCGCCGCCAGGCGGCTGGCGTTCTCGCTGGCTAGGGATTCGGCGCAGGCCCGAAAGAGGGAAACGAAAAGGTATCCGTTCAGGAACGCCCGTAAAGTCTCGGCGCCCACGCCCATGACCTCGGGCAGGAATCCCGTCGGCCAGGCGAGGCCGGCAAGCTTGCGTCTCCAGTTTTCGTCCAGTGGCAGAAGCCGCTGGGTCACGGGCGCGTAAACGGCCCCGGATGTCGGGCGATTGTAGAAAAGGTGGAGTTCGCTGATTTCACCCTTGTCCCGGCGCGCCTCGCTTTCCATGAGGATCTGCCCGACGAGCGGTGTTATGGCCTTGACGGAATTCGGCACGGTTAATACCCCCATCAACGGCAGGCCCGCTTCCGTAAGCCGCGCGTAAACACGTTCCCCGACAGCCCAGACCTCGGCTTTGGATGGAAATGCCGAAAGGGTTTTTACGGCGAAATCCGCAACCACTTCGTTAAATTGACCCACCAGGCCCTGGTCCGAGCCGAAAACGACCGCCCCAATGCCTCCCACTTTTTGTTTCCCGTTCCTTACCTCGACATCGGAAACCGGCCCGCTTGCCCTGAAGCAAACACCCAAACCCAGTTCAACGGCATGATAGTAGTCGGCCAGGGCTAGAACCGAATTCTCGTATTGCCCGATACTGGACGCGGCCACGGCCTTCATTGTTCGGACGACGGATTGAAGATCCCCGGCACCGGCGATCTTTCGACGAAGGCTGGCGGTTGTGTTACTCACGATTTAACCTCGGGTCCGGGCCTTCTTTTGCCTCCGTTTTGTTTTCCGGCTGGATCAAAGGTTCGGGTTTCGGCTTTATCTCCGTCTTGGCTTCCGGCTTGGACCCCGACCGGGGCTTGACTGGGGTTTCCGTATTGACTGCCGTCTTTGGCTCGGATTTGGCTTGGAAGGGGGCAAGCGAATCGCGGGCGGTTTGGATAATCATTTCACGGTCCTTGCCGCTCAATTTTTCGGAGGACTCCAATCTCCCTCGAACCTCCCCCGGCAGTTTCGCCGAGGCTTCAAGCAGGGATCTCTCGGCGTCCTTCATTCGGTCCAATGGGATTAGGTCGAAGAGTTTCTCCCCCAACGCCAACAGGACGGCAATCTGCGCGGGAACCGACACCGGGGCCCCTTCCGGCTGTTTCAGGCAGGATCGTATCCGTCGTCCATGCTCAATGGCTTTGTGGGTGTTTTCATCCAGGCTTGCGCCGAACCTGGAAAAAGTCTCAAGTTCCTCGAATTGCGCATAGGCAAGCTTGAGGTCTCCCGCCACCACCCGGTAGGCCTCGCGTTGCGCCTTTCCCCCAACCCTTGAAACGGATTTCCCCACATCGACCGCGGGCAGTACTCCCAATTCAAACAGCGAGGGCGAGAGGTAAATCTGCCCATCCGTTATGGAAATCAGGTTCGTGGGAATATAGGCGGAAATATCCTGGGCCTGGGTCTCGATGATGGGGAGCGCGGTAAGGGAACCTCCCCCGAGTTCCTTTCCCAAATGCGTCGTCCGTTCGAGCATCCGCGAATGGATATAAAAGATGTCGCCCGGAAAGGCTTCCCGGCCTGGCGGACGGTTCAGCAGGAGGGAGAGTTCGCGGTAGGCGCGCGCGTGATGGGTAAGGTCATCGTAAACGATCAAAACATCCCGGCCCGATTCCATGAAGGACTCCGCGATGCTGGTGGCGGCGTAGGGGGCGAGGTAAGTGAGGCCTGGAGGATCGTTACCCTCCGTCACGACGACCACGGTGTAATCCATCGCGCCTTTTTCCCGCAAGGTCGCCACCGCCTTCGCGACGGCGGATGCCCGCTGGCCGATGAAACAATAAACGCACAATACATTCTGGTCCCGCTGGTTGAGGATGGTATCGATGGCGATGGCTGTCTTCCCCGTCCGCCGGTCGCCGAGGATCAACTCCCTTTGGCCCCGCCCGATGGGGATAAGCGCGTCGATGACCTTGAGGCCAGTCTGGAGCGGGACCGTGACTGGTGCCCGGTCCATGATGGGCGCGGCGGGGCGTTCGACGGGCAGGCGCCCGCTGGAGGCCACCGGTCCGTTTTCATCAAGGGGGCGTCCCAGCGGATCAATGACCCTGCCCAGCAATCCCTCGCCCACGGCCACATCCATGACCCGGCCCGTCCGCCGGACTTCATCCCCCGCCCGCAAATGCCAGTATTCCCCGAGCAGGACTACGCCGATTTCGTTCTCGTCGACGTTAAAGGCGATTCCGAGCACGTCGCCCGGAAACTCGATCAATTCCTCAAATCCCACTCCCGGAAGACCCGAAACCTTGGCAATACCGGTTCCGACACTCATGATCGTTCCAACCTCTCGTGGCATCAGTTGAGGCTTGGTCGCTTCCAGCGTTTGGCCTATTCCGGCAAACGCGCTTTCAAAAACACTTTCAAGGTTTTCGGTTTCCATGTTCATGCGCTCTTTGTTCCCGGACTGACTTTTTCCGGCTTGGGTTCCACTTTGACTTCCGGCCCAGGCTCGGCTTTAACTTCTGTTTTTGGTCCATTTTTTATTTCAGGTTTAGGGGTTACTTCGGCTTTAGGCTTAAGCGCTACCTCTTCTTCAGGTTTGATCTCGGCTTTGGCCTCGGGCTTTGGCGGTGCTTTGAGCTCAACTTTAGGTTCGACTTTAGCTTCCGGCTTAGGTTCGGCTTTGATACCCGTCTTCCGAACCTCCCTCTCCGCCTGACTCCAGTCCTGGATCGCCGAATCGTTTTTGCGACCATGCATCTCGTACAGTTCGTAAGCGCGCTTGGCGATCCGTGGCGTCAAATCGGACGATGCCTTGCTCGCGGTTTTATCCTTCTCTTTCAGGATCTCCTCAACACCCTTTTCCATCGACACCAGGTAATCCTCGATGCTCCATGCAAGCTTTTGTCCATTTGTAGTGAGTTCAATACCGTTGATCAATTCCGGGGCGGCTTCGAAACGAACGCGAATCTCGGATGAAAAAGTCTCGTTCAGCGCCTTTTGGATGGAAGCTCGCTGCTCCATGGGTAAGTCAAAAGCGCTTCGAACCAGCGCGGGTTCAGGAGCCGTCCGAAGGGCCCCGGCAAGGTCGGCTTTCGCCTGGCCTTCCATCTTCCGCAAACGGTTGATAAACAGGTCAGCCATTCGCTCCTCCAAACCCGTACCAGCGAGATCAGATAGCGTCTTTCGCGCGATGGAGAATACTTCCTTGCCCGTCCGACGCCGGATGGCCTGGTGCAGGTTATGTTCTTCCGCCTTCAGGGCTTCCAGCCGTTTATAACTCAAATCCTCGGCGGCCCTTCGCGCCTCCACGAGAAGCCGTTGGCGTTCAGCCTGGGCCTCGACCGTTACCTGGTTCAATAGCATGGCTCGTTGCCGATCAAATTCCTCATTTTTGCGCTTGAAATCGTCGCCCTCCTTTTGGGCTTCGGACTTCTTCTTGTCCGCCTCCGCGAGTTCGGCGGCGATCCTCTTTTCCCGCTCATTGATGGCGTTGAGGATGGGCTTATATAAAAAGCGCTTCATCAGCCACACCAAAATGAGGAAGTTGAGCGCCTGGGCGATGACAGTGAACCAATCGATGAGCATGGGTTTACTTTCCCGCCACTTGGGCAATGGCGTGGTTCCAGAAGGGGTTGGCGAAGATGAGAATCATCGAGACCACGAAACAATAGATGGCAGTGGACTCGATCATCGCCAGTCCCACGAACAAAGTCCGGGTGATGGTGGCGGAGGCATCCGGCTGTTGGGCCAGTGAAGTCAAGGCCGTCGCGACCGCCCTCCCTTCCGCCAGGGCGGGCCCCATCGTCCCGAAACCGGTGGTTATCCCCGCGATGACAATCGATGCCACCGCGATAATCGTTAAGCTGTCCATGCGTCCTCCTTTTATTTACTATGTTTTTTTCTTCAATGATTCAAAACGGGCAAATGATCGGCCACGACCTCCTTTTCGGTTTCGGTCCCAGGTTTCGGGTCGGCTTTTATCCCGGCCTTCGCCCCACCCTTGCCTTCCGGTTTTGAATCCGTTTCAGGCTTGGGCTTTCGAACCCTTGTCGCCGCCGCGATATAAACCCCTGCCAGGATGCTGAAGATATAGGCCTGAACCATTCCGGTGAGAAGGCCGAGGACCATCATGATGATCGGGAAAACAAACGGCGTGATCGTGAGCAGGATGGCTATAATCATCGCCCCGCTCATCATGTTGCCGAACAAACGGACAGCCAGGGCCAAGGTGCGCGAAAGTTCGCTGATGATGTTGAAAGGCAGCATGATGAAGGTGGGCTTCATGTAGGACTTGAGGTAGTTTCCCAACCCTTGATCCTCGATTCCGAAGAAAGGCACGGCCACGAACACGCACAAGGCGAGCGCGGCTGTGGTCGAAAGCGATCCGGTGGGGGGCTCGTAGCCGGGGATGACCGTGCAAAGGCTGGCTGCGGCGACAAAAAGAAAAAGGGTGCCAAGGAAGCCAATATATTTCTCGGGCCGGCTCAAACCCACCTCTTGGATTTGCTTTTCGATGGCGGTAACGACAATTTCAAGCAGGTTTTGCCACCGGGAACGGTCCGGCCCCGTCGAAAGCTTATGGGTGAGGATCTTGGAACCCACCGTCAGGATAAACATGAGCCCCCAAGTGAAAACAATGGTTCCGTTGAGTTTGAGAAAACCATGATGCCAAAAGATCATCTCATCTGGAGTAAGGCGCATGGCCGACCCCCTGTGCCAGGATTTTCGGTTTTTCCACCCCACCCGTAAGCCGCGTCACGATATAGCGGCCAATTAAAAACCCCAGCAGGCATACCAGGAGCCTCTCCCAATGTCCGTGAGCGATGAAATAGAAGCCACCCAAGGTGATCCCCATCCTTAACAACAGGCTGCCGAGGAACCAAAGGGCGGGCCGTTTGATCGAAACCCCTTTCTGAACCGTCCACCAGAGGCCGCCAAAAAATATTCCGCCTATCAAGACGCCACCCGCCAAAGCCATCCCCATTTTTAAAAAATCAGTCATTTTGGTCCTCCCCCATTTCCTTGTCCTGTTGGGCCACCCAATGCCAGGCGTTCATGCATCCAATCGCGAGTCCCGCCGCCATGAGGGCCAACGTCCAGGAATGCCCGCCCGGATGCCGTTTGTCCAACCATAGGCCAAGTGCCGCGCCAAGGAGGGTCGGCACCACCACCGACCAGCCGATTAGCCCCATCATTCCCAAACCAAACCAGACGCCCTTGACCGGATTCCGTTGGGCCCTGATCTTGCGTACCGCCTTCTCGCCGACCTCCCGGCTGAACCCTGTCGTATCTTTCCCCTGTTCGGTTTCGGGTTTTTCACTCATGGTGAAACTCCGCCAAGCGGCGGATAAACCCGCTCTCCATTTTCGTCATCACCGAGCGGACATCCTTCTCCCTTTCGTTCAAATTCTTGAACTCCCGCTCCACCTCCTGACGCAATTGGCTCAGGTCCGTTCCGCCGATGGCGTTGCGCACGGAGACGAGCACGTCCAATCCGGTTTTGACCAGCACCCCCTCATCCACCGCCACGTAAACCTCGCCTCCCTCCCGGTTTTCGTAGGTCAATATCCCTGGGGCCAGGGCCGCGACACAGTCGAGCCGGTGAGGCAGGAGTCCGAAGGAGCCTTCATGGGTCTCGGCGACGATGCGCGCGACACCCGCCTGATCCGCGAAAACTTGGAACGGCAGGAGGATTTTAAGGTTCATGAGCGTGGACAGCATGTCGGGCCTCCGGCGGGGTTTTGGATTCAGGGGTAGGCTTCGGTTTTGGTTCCGTTTCAGGACTTGAATCGGCGGAGGGCTTTGGACCGGCTTTTTCCGGGGGCTCGGTCCCATCACCCGTTTTATTGGTTGAACCCGTTTTTTTCGCTTCCCCAATCGCTCCAATCATGTAAAGGGCGCTTTCGGGATAATCCTTGAACTCATCCCGCAGGATCCTCTCGCAGCCGTCCAGCGAATCCTTGAGGCTGACGAGCTTTCCTTCAAAACCAGTGAACTGCTGGGTCGTGAAAAAAGGCTGGGTAAGGAATCGCTCCAACCGGCGGGCGCGCGCGACAACCTTGCGATCCTCCTGTGAAAGTTGTTCCAGCCCGAGCATGGCAATAATGTCCTTGAGGTCGGCGTATTGGGCGAGGGTACGGCGAATTTCCTGTGCCAGGGCGTAATGCCTTTCGCCGACAATTCCCGGGGTGGCCATTTTGGAACTGGACTGGAGCGGGTCCACCGCCGGATAAAGACCCTCCCCCGCCCGCTTGCGCGACAAGACGATGGAGGCCGAGAGATGCGAGAAGGTGTGCACGGCCGCCGGATCGGTGAAATCGTCCGCCGGTACATACACCGCCTGGATGGAGGTGATGGCGCCCGTATCGGTGTTGGCGATTCGTTCTTCCAACCGCGACAATTCGGTGCCTAAGGTTGGCTGGTAACCCAGGCGCGAGGGCATTTGACCCATCAAGCCGGACACTTCCATGCCCGCCTGGATGAAACGGAAAATGTTATCGATGAGTAGCAATACGTCGCGGTGCTCGTCATCCCGGAAATACTCGGCCATCGTCAGCGCGGCAAGGCCCACGCGGAAACGGCTGCCAGGCGGCTCGTTCATCTGGCCAAAAACCATCGCCATGTTCGGCAAAACACCCGCCTCTTTCATGTCGCGGTAAAGCTCCTCGCCCTCCCGACAACGTTCGCCGATGCCGCAAAATATACTGACTCCCTCGTGGTGGCCGACCACGTTATGGATCATTTCGGTGAGCAATACCGTCTTGCCCACGCCCGCACCGCCGAACAAGCCCGCTTTACCACCGCGTTCCAATGGGACCAGCACATCAATGACCTTGATTCCGGTCTCGAATATCTCGGATTTGGTGGAACGGCGCGCCAATGATGGCGGCGGTTGATGAACAGAGCGCCATTGGACGTCGGTGGGGGCCGCTTGTCGGTCAATGGGATTACCAAACACGTTGAACATGCGCGAGAGGACCTCATTCCCCACGGGCGTTTTTAATGGCCCCCCCGTGTCCTCAACGACCATTCCGCGTGCGAGTCCTTGGGTTGGAGTCAGTGCGATTCCCCGAACGCGATGCGCGTCCAACTGGGACAAAACCTCAATAGCAACCTTCCCTTCATTCGCGCGAAGCAAGGTGTAGATGGGAGGTAAATGCAGGTCAAAGCATACATCCACGACGCTTCCGCGCACGGATACAACCGACCCATGGTTTGGAGGGATGGAGCTGTTATTCATAATTTTTCCCGTTTTCTGCCGGTAATTGGGGATTCGGTTCCATAATCTAAATATCTCCTTAGTCTTTCCTATACCGCAGGTTTCATGGGTAAGGGTATGTTTGTCGTCATACTTTTGCCCTTTCCATCTCAGCGTTGTATTTACCCTGTCTTGCGGCCCGGTTGCACATAGCCCGGTGAAGCAGGGCTTTCTGCGCGGTCGCCGCATGTGCTTCCTCGCCCATCCAAATCTCTAATGCGGGTTGTTGGATGGCCCGGGCGAAGGAAAAAGACAAAGCCCAAGGCAGGCGGGATTTGAACCGTACCTTCATGGCGTTCAAACGCTCCGAGGCCAATTCAGCGGATTGCCCCCCCGACAAGAAGGCGATTCCGGGAACGGCGGCAGGAACGGACCGCAAAAGACACCCCACCGTCGCGTCGGCCACTTCTTCAACCGGTTCCTGCCTGGAACAGGCCCACCCTGGAAGTACCATGTTGGGCTTCAGAATCATGCCCTCCAGCATGACTCGTTGGGCGTGAAGCTGGATAAAAACCGTTCGGAGTGTTTCCTCGGTCACTTCGAAACAACGCTGAAGGTTATGCGTCCCGTCCATCAGCACCTCCGCCTCAACAATGGGAACCAATCCGGCTTCCTGGCACAAGGCGGCATAACGGGCCAAGGCATGCGCGTTCGCCTCGACGCAACCCAAACTGGGCAGTCCATTGCCCAGGGCGATGACGGCGCGCCACTTGGCGAACCGGGCACCCAATTGGGAATAATAAGCCAAGCGCTCCCGCAAACCATCCAGTCCCTCAGTGACCCTCTCTCCCGGATGGCCCGCCAACTCTTTCGCTCCCGTATCCACCTTGATGCCGGGGATGATTCCCAAATCGGCAAGGGCCTTCACGAAGGGGATACCGTCTTTCTTTTTCTGGCGGATAGTCTCGTCATAAAGGATCGCTCCGCTGATGGATTCCGAAAGGCCTGGAGTCGTAACAATCAACTCCCGATAATCTCGCCGGGCGTCCTCGGTCTGTGGAATATCCAACTTGGCGAACCGTTCGTTACAAGTCGTGTTGCTTTCATCCATCGCCAACAGGCCCTTATCATCGGCGAGAAGCGCCCTCGCAGTGTCGATCAAATCTTGTTTGTTCATTGAGTGACGCTCCACTTCCATTTGCGGATTTCGGGCATGTCTTGGCCTTGTTTATCGATGTAAAGCTTGTGCTCGACGAGTTTGTCCTTGACCATCTGCTTGATGTAAGCCCCTCTCGTTCCCAGCTTTGGTAGGCGGTCCACAACGTCTTGTACTAGGTGGAACCTGTCCAATTTGTTCAACACCCTCATGTCAAAAGCCGTGGTGATTGCGCCCTCCTCCACATAGCCCCGGACGTGGATATTCCGGTTGGTCCTGCGGTAGGTCAACCGGTGGATCAGCCAGGGGTATCCATGGAAGGCGAAGACGACGGGTTTATCCTTGGTGAAAAGCGAATCGAAATTCGTATCATTCAGCCCATGTGGGTGCTCGGTTTGCGGCTGTAATCTCATCAGATCGACCACATTGATCATCCGGATTTTCAATTCGGGCAAATGTTGGCGAAGGATGGAAACGGCGGCAAGGGTTTCCAAGGTAGGTGTGTCCCCACAGCAAGCTAGGACCACATCGGGCTCGGCACCTTGGTCGTTGCTAGCCCATTGCCATATGCCGATACCTTCCGTGCAGTGCTTTTCCGCGGCGTCCATGTCCAGCCATTGGGGAAGAGCGTGTTTCCCCGCGACCACCACGTTCACATAGTGACGGCTCCGCAGGCAGTGGTCAAAAACCGAAAGGAGGCAGTTGGCGTCGGGCGGAAGGTAAACGCGAACGATATCGGCCTTCTTGTTCACCACATGGTCGAGGAAGCCGGGGTCCTGGTGGGTGAAACCATTGTGATCCTGTTGCCAGACGTGGGAGGCCAGAAGGTAGTTCAACGACGCGATCTTCCTCCGCCAGGGCAATTCAGCGGTGATCTTCAACCACTTGGCGTGCTGGTTGAACATCGAATCGATAATATGTATGAATGCCTCGTAACAATTGAAAAGTCCGTGCCGCCCCGTGAGCAGATAACCCTCCAGCCAGCCCTCCGACTGGTGCTCACTCAGCATCGAGTCCAGCACCCGCCCGGTGGGCGAGAGAAATTCATCGTTCTTTTCGGTTCGGGCATCCCACTGACGGTTGGTTTCCTCAAAGACCGCGCCCAGAAGGTTCGAGAGGGTTTCATCTGGACCAAAGATACGGAAATTGTTTTGATCCATATTTATCTTGGCCACATCCCGTAGAAACTTTCCAAGCACCATCGTATCCTGGCCGTTAACGGCTCCAGGTGACGGCACCTTCACGGCATAGACACGGAAATCCGGCATCCGCAGGTCTCGAAGCAGTAACCCCCCATTAGCGTGGGGATTAGCGCCCATCCGCCGGTCGCCCTTGGGTGCCAACTCGGCCAATTCCGGCATGATACAGCCATTTTTGTCGAAAAGTTCTTCCGGTTTATAGCTCTTCATCCAGCTTTCCAATTGATGGAGGTGATCGGGATGCTCCGAATCCACCAGGAGCGGAACCTGGTGTGCCCGGAACGTGCCCTCCACTTGGAGGCCGTCGACGGTTTTTGGTCCCGTCCAACCCTTTGGCGACCTGAGGACGATCATCGGCCAGCGAGGCCGGGTGGTGTCATTTTTGTCCCGCGCGTATTTTTGGATTTGCCGTATTTCCTCGACGGCCTGTTCCAGGGTAGCCGCCATGAGTTGATGCATCTTTTCCGGGTCATCTCCCTCCACAAAATAAGGTTTCCATCCGCACCCCTCTAAGAATTTTTCCAATTCCTCAGGTTCGATTCGGGCCAGGACGGTGGGGTTGGATATCTTGTAGCCGTTGAGATGAAGAATCGGCAATACCGCACCATCGGAAACGGGATTAAGGAATTTGTTGGAATGCCAGGCCGTGGCCAAAGGCCCCGTTTCAGCCTCGCCGTCGCCGATAACACAAGCCACTATGAGGCCAGGATTATCGAAGGCGGCCCCGAATGCATGGCTGAGGGAGTACCCCAACTCGCCCCCCTCATGGATCGACCCAGGTGTCGTGGGGGCGACATGGCTGGAAATCCCGCCAGGAAAGGAAAATTGCGTGAAAAGTTTTTTTAAGCCCTCTTCATTTCGGCTGATGTTGGAGTAAACCTCGCTATAGGTGCCTTCCAGGTAAGTATTGGCAACCAGGGCCGGCCCGCCGTGGCCGGGACCGGCGATATAAAACATATCCAAGTCATACTTTTTGATGATCCGGTTCAGGTGAACGTATATGAAGTTCTGGCCGGGGGTCGTGCCCCAATGCCCGACCACCAAAGGCTTAACGTGGGACAGCTTCAAGGGCTCCTTCAGCAACGGATTGTCATAAAGGTATATCTGGCCGACCGACAGATAGTTCGCGGCGCGCCAATAGGCATCCATTTTGCGGAGCAGTTCAGGTGAAAGTGTTTCGGTCCCCATTTTAAATCCCCCTTTTTCAGCCGATGTCGAGAAGGCGGCAAACCATCTTGGCGATCATGAATTCCTCGTCCGTGCAAATGATGCGGACGCTAACCCGGCTTTTGTCTCGGGATATCACCCCCTCGTTCGCCGTGTTCCGTTTTTCTTCGAGTTCAATCCCCAGAAATTCCAGTCCATCGCAAATCCGGGCCCGGACCGTGGGCGCGTTTTCGCCGATACCGGCCGAGAATACCAGCGTGTCCAGGCCGCCTAACGCCGCCGCGAAAGCGCCGATCCATTTCTTGACCTGGTAGCAAAATAACGTTATGGCCTCCGCCGCCCGCTGGTCCATCTTTTCGCTTTTCAACAAATCGCCCATATCCGAACTGGTTTCTGAAACCCCAATGAGTCCGGATTTGAAATTAACCATTTCATTGAATCCTTTTGCGTCGAGTCCCTCTTCACGCGCCAGGTAACCAAACAATCCGGGATCAATATCCCCGGAACGTGTGCCCATCGGCACACCGGCTGCGGGTGTAAAACTCATACTGGTGTCCAGGGACTTTCCTTGCCGGACCGCCGCCAGGCTCGCGCCATTGCCAAGGTGGGCGAGGATGATCTTGCCTTGTGCCGCCTTCACCCCGGCCAAGCGGGCCAACTCCTCCATGAGGTACGAATAGGATAACCCGTGAAATCCATACCGGAGCACCCCCTTTGCCTCGTACCGGCGCGGAATCGGCAACATCCGAGCTACTCGCGGCAAATTTTTATGGAAAGCCGTGTCGAAACAGGCCACTTGGGGCAAGTCGGGAAACCGGCGATGAAAAGCATCAATCAACATGATCTCTTCCGGCAAGTGTTCAGGATCGAAAGTCGTGAGTTGCCGTAATTCCTCGATCATTTCTTTTGTGATTATTTTCGGGTCGCTATAATTCGGTCCTCCATGAACCACCCGGTGTCCTACTGCCGCCAAGGCGTCACGACCGCCGCGTTCTCCTATCCAATCCATTAGTACGCCCACCGCCGATTTGTGATCGGGCGTCTTAACTGGTCGAGTAAAATTGTCCAAAGGGGCCGGTCCCTTGACCCGCAAGGTGGCATCCGGCAATCCAATCCGGTCAATCCTGCCCGCCAGAATCCGCCTTAAAGGGTCGCCAATCTCAAATAAGTCGAACTTGATACTTGATGAGCCGCCATTGATGGTCAAAATGCGGGGTTCAGACGGATTCATCGCCAACTCCTTCCTGATTCCTCAACCCGAACGAGGCCAACTTCTTCTGCGTGGACTTTATGTCCCTGTGAAGAATGCTTCGAATCCCCAGACCTTCAGCGACTCGGACAAACATCGGGGTGTTTTCGATATAGACAACCTGCCGGGCCGGGGCACGGGCTATATCCAGGGCGAACCGGAATATATCCGCGTCGGGTTTGCGGACATGCACAAAGCAGGAGGTGATGAATGAATCAACGAAGGTATCGAGCCTGAATTTTCGTATCCGATAGGCGTTTAATTCCCGCGCTTCGTTGCTGACTACGGCGATCCTTAACTTGTAACGTTTCTTGAGCCCAGGGATCAATTCGATCATTTCGGGGTGGGGTTTTGACTGGGCGAACATGAAGTTCCGAAACTCAAGGCGGGTAAAGTGCCGTTTTCGGTAAAAAACAACCCGGCTTAGATATTCCTTAAATGAGAGCTTTCCCTCCTCATAGGCATCAAAGGTCAAATGATGGCGGTCCTCCATCTCGTCTAAATCTATCTTGAATTTCACCGCCGCCCGTTTACGGGCGTGATGATCCCATCCGTCGGTGAGCAAGACTCCGCCGACATCCAGGAACAGTGTCGTAATCTCCGTTGGGCGTTTCATAAGGGTCCCAGGGCTTCCGTTGTTTTACCGGGAGCGTTTAGTTTTGAAGGTTCATTCGTCATTTTCATCCCCATTTTAAATTCCCCTTCCATGCACTCGGAGACACCGGAGACGTAATCGCCCAACTCGCGCACGGGTTTTTCATTTTCGTTGCCATAGGATTTGGGCTCCTTCCAGGGGAACGGCAACGCCAGCCATATGGGGTATCACCCGCGCCGTATAGTCCCCAGGGGAACGGGCCACAGAAACCGCAGCGCCATAAACAAAACCACCTGATATTCCTACAAGTTGACGAAGTTGTTTCATCTCCTGCCGGATGGAAGGCCCGCCCTTGACCCCATCAGCGTAAAGTTCCACTCGGATCGCATTGGAATCGAGGTCGTTGAGATAGATCTGAACTTCAAATTGATGCTGGTCGCCACAGGGCTCAATCTTTACTTCGCCGAAGCGAATCGCGGCCCACTTCCGATCTAGATTTTGCCGCCAATCGGCCATTTCCTTGCCCATCGCGCCTTTGTTCGTCGAGCGCGAATGGTAGGCTTCCGCTCTCTGAAGATAATGTTTCTCGGTGTATTCCCGGACCGCCCGGTCGGAGGAAAAGAGAGGGGTCAGGCGCGCCATGCTCTCCCGCATCCGTTTAACCCAGGCTTTTGGAATACCGTTTCCATCCCGCGCGTAATATTCAGGGATCACTTCCCTTTCAAGCAGTCCATAAAGTGAATCGGCTTCAACCGCGTCCCATGCTGGATCGTCGCCGTGTTCCCGCCCATCCCCCAAAGCCCATCCAACCTCCGGCGCGTAAGCTTCTGACCACCAACCGTCCAATTCCGATAGATTGATCCCCCCATTGACGAGTACCTTCATTCCGCTCGTTCCGCAAGCTTCCCAAGGCCGCCGTGGCGTGTTAATCCAGACATCAACCCCTTGCACAAGGTATTCACTCAGGAGCATGTTGTAGTCACTCAGGAAAATCACGTGGGGGCGGACCTCGGGCCGCTTGATGAAACGGGACCATTCTTTAATCAGGTCTTGTCCTGCCTGGTCAGCCGGGTGGGCCTTACCGGCGAGGATGAGTTGCACCGGCCTTTGTGGATTAGTTAAAAGGCGAATCAGCCGGTCCGGATCGTGCAGCAGCATATTAGGCCTTTTGTAGGTCGCGAAGCGGCGCGCAAAACCCAAAGTCAACACATTTGGATTAAACGTGTGTTTTGCCCATTCAACCTCATCCGGCGGCGCGCCTGATGAAGCGAGTTGAAGAGGAAAGCGTTTCCGGACGTATTCAACCAGAGCCTTGCTGGCGTCGATACGGAATTGCCAGAGGGCAGCGTCGGAAACCCCGCGAATATCCTTCTCCATGTTTTCAGTCGGATTCAGCCACCGGTCTTTTCCGCAGGCTTTGGTCCAAAGGTCATCGGACGGGGCTGAATCCCAGGTCGGCATATGGACCCCGTTGGTGACATGGCTAATGGGTACTTCTGCCGTCGGCCAGTGTGAAAAGAGAGGCTCGAAGAGATGCCGACTCACCCGCCCATGTAAGCGGCTTACGCCATTGACAGCACCGCTGCCCCGGATGGCCAAATAAGCCATGTTGAAACTCTCGGATTGGTCATCGGGGTTTTGGCGGCCGAGCGCCAACAAGTCGCGGAGCGGTATACCAAGCTTCCGTGCGTATCCACTGAGGTACTGTTCGACGAGAGCCGGACTAAAACGGTCAAAACCGGCGACAACCGCCGTGTGAGTGGTAAACAGGTTGCCTGCCCTGGTAACGGCCAGGGCCACGTCAAAAGGCTGTCCTGATTCCTCCATAAATTCCCGTGCGCGTTCCAACACGGCGAAAGCGGCGTGGCCTTCGTTGAGGTGACAGACCTCCGGCTTGAGGCCCAGCGCGCGGAGCAACCTCCACCCGCCTAACCCAATCACCATCTCTTGTTTCAAGCGTAACTCTGGGCCGCCGCCATAAAGCTCGCTGGTGATCCCCCGATGGGCTGGGAAATTGGCTACATCGTTGCTATCCAATAAGTAAAGCTTGACCCGGCCCACCTTAACCTGCCAGGCGCGCAACCAGACCGAGTAACCGGGCAAGGGGATTTCCAACCGCAACCATTCTCCATTCGGATGGCGCAAGGGTGTAATAGGCAACTGGCCGGGGTCGTTGTAAGGAAAGATAGCCTGTTGGGCCCCATCCTTGTCGATTACCTGGCGAAAATAGCCCTGCTGATACAGAAGTCCGACCCCGACCACGGGAACTCCCAGATCGCTGGCCGCTTTAAGCTGGTCGCCGGCCACATTTCCAAGTCCCCCCGAATAGATCGGGAGGGCTTCACTCAACATGAATTCCATACTGAAATACGCCACACAACTAAGGGGTGATTGGGGATGGTGTTGCTGGTACCACGCTGGCGCTTCCTCCGCCTCCTTTTTGGACTGCACAAGTGCATCTATCTTCTTCCGAAAGACCGGATCAGAAAACATTCCCTTGATCTTTTCCCGGGAGACCGTCTGAAGGACATCACATGGGTGATGGGTTAGGTCCCACAAAACCGGATCTAGATTTCGCCAAATTTCGTCCGTGGCATGATTCCAAGACCATCGCATATCCAAGGCAAGTTCCGCTAGTGAATCGAAGCCCTCGATTTCAGCGATGGGCAGATTGTAAATTGGATGTTTAATGGTTGTTTTGTCGGTCATAATTTCACTTTCAATTTTTTCCAAAACGGAATCCCTTGCTCACGAGGGGACGTTGCCGAAGCATCACCGACGATTTCCTGTGCTTCCTCGAGAATTCGGCCCAAATGGGATTGGCCCTAGATATTCTCCGTTTAGATCTCATAAATTTTTCTATCTTCAACAGACGGGCGGCGCATTTTTATAATACTTTTTCATCAAATCAAAGTTTTTGATATGACTCCGGTCAGTTTCATCGTGAATTTTTATCGCATTCCTGTATTTAAACTGGGGATTTAAAAGGCCGAGTTGGTTGAACCAAAGTGAAATTGAAAACTTGGTTCGGATTCCGTTAAGACATTCGCCGGGGCCGGGGATCGTTTTCGCTAGTCCATCGATCAGGATTATTCTAATGTTTCCAACTCATAAAACCTCGAGTCGGAGGTTTAATTTGTAAACTTTTCTTCCAATTGACCACACCAAGTATTTGGATCTTCCATATCAAAATGATCTATCGGATTCTCATTTTGATTCGTCCCTAAATTTACAAATCCCGAAATAAACAAATAAAAACGGGTTAAAAATAAATTTTTAAACGGCTTAGTTCTTGCCATTAGTCAAAGTTAACCATAAATACCATTTCGGTTTGAGTTCAAATAGAGAGGAAGGAAATACCAATGGTTAAGAATGAAATGATCAAAACAGAACCCACCCCAACAGCCGACGGGGTATTGAACAAAATCGAAGAGGCCGCTTATTACAGTTGGTTAAATCGCGGCCGTTACGCGCAGCCAGGCGATGAGTTGAACGATTGGATTGAAGCAGAAAAAGAAGTGTTGAACAAGGTACAAAAAAACCAGCCGCTTAAAGAAAAAATACCAAAAGTTAAAAAATAAATTATCTGCTTTTAATTGTCCATCACGGCTCCTCGTTGCGAAAAATTTAAGCGTGAAAATCCGTTACGCTTCCCACGAAGTGTAACGGCCAAAAACCGGGTAGTACAAGCCCATCATCCCGCAAAAGCTTTGGGAGAAAACTCAGAAGGTGATGGGAAAACACTTCAAATTAAGATAATCAGTAGTACTGAGTGTTCCTTTTGGGTCCCCGTGGTGGACAACCCCGGATTCGTTCAATTACCCGCCGCCAAAATCCATGGAATGTTCTCGAGAGCATTTTGGACCCGCGAGGCGCCCAAGCCCGGCTCCGTCAAACCCTATTGGGGTTTCCCTGTTTCCGGACCGCCCTTATCCCTTTTGTATTCCTTGAGCTTCCGGTAAAGCGTCGCCACACCCATTCTCAAGAGATCCGCCGCTTTTCTCCGGTTCCCGTCTGATCTTTCAAGGGCATCCAGGATGGAGTCTTTTTCCACATTCCATAAAGAACGGGGTTCTCCCGGGTCGGGGACAGGGGGCCTATCCATGAGCACCTCGGGGGGAAGATCGGTCACATCGACCCGGTGTGTCTTGGCCACCGCGACCGCCCGCTCCATGGCGTTGGCAAGTTCACGAACGTTACCGGGCCAGTTGTACACGAGCAGACGGTCCACCGCCGGGACGGTCATGCCCTCCACGGCCCGTTTCATGTGGATAGCGGCCTCCGCCAAAAGGAGCCGTGCGAGCGGAAGGATGTCTTCCCGTCGTTTTCGGAGGGGAGGGACAGCCAACTCGACCACGTCCAGCCGGTAGAAAAGGTCCTCGCGGAACCTTTTTTCGGCAACCTCGACCCTCAGGTCCTTATTGGTAGCGCTTATGATGCGGACATTGATCGGACGGCTTTTGTTCTCCCCGACCCGCCTGACTTCCCTCTCCTGGATGGCCCGAAGGAGCTTCACTTGCATGGGAAGGCTGATCTCACCGACTTCATCCAGCAAAAGCGTCCCGCCGTTGGCCGCCTCGAAGAGGCCCATCCGGTCCGTGGACGCCCCAGTGAAAGCCCCTTTGGCATGGCCGAAAAGTTCGCTCTCCAGGAGGGTGTCAGTGATGGCTCCGCAATTGACCGCGATAAAAGGGCCGTCCGAGTGAGCCGAATGGTCATGGACATAACGCGCCACCCTTTCCTTGCCCGTGCCGCTCTCGCCCGAAATGAGCACCGTGGAATCGATGGCCGCGATGGTCTTGGCCAATTCCATTAAATTGCGCATTTCGGGGCTCCGCGTCATGAGCTCCGAAGGGTCTTCCTCGATCTCCGCCAGTTTTTCCAGTTTGCGGGTCTTTTGGCGCAATTCATTTTCCGTTCGCTTCAACGTGCTGGCGACGTTCCGAAGGGTATCGTCGATCACCACCCGCTTATAAACCACCAGATCGTCCTGGACCTCATTGCCCCACTCTTCCTCGGCCTTGACGATCACATGGCAGGCCGCATCGCCCTTTCCCATGCACTTGTCCTCCAACGCGTACATTTCCTTGCCCTTGACGAAACTCATATAACCGCTGATGAGCCCGCAAAGGTTCCAGCAAACGGGTTTATCCGACCGGCCCTTCAGGAGAAGATGCTGCTCGGCTTCGTAGGAAATGCGCCAAGTGCCTCCCTCAGGTCCAAAGCCTTCGGGGCTTTTAGGGTCCAGCATGAAAAGGCCTTGGAGGGCCAGGATACGGAATCCGGCCTTTTGCCAATCCTCGTCGCTGTCCCATTTGAACTTGCTCTTGAGGGTTTCGGCCAAGCGCTTGCCGTGGATGTAGCCGTAATGACTGAGAATGCCCCGAGCCGTCCTCTCGCTGAAGGTATCGATGAGTTCTTTACGAAGCAATCCCTGGGACACAGCATCGAATATCAAGGCCCTTTGCCCGGCGAATTGGACCACTCCCCCACTGGGGTCTGTTTTCAAGAGTTTTGTTAAGGTCAGATCATCCACGCGCATGTTCGTTCTCCTTTCAGGGAAAACGCAGGAAGCTTTCTTTACCATTACTTTACAGCTTGCGGAAAATCGCAATATGAGCGTGGTTAGGTTAAACGGTTTGTTTACAAAGGCTTTCCAGATCGGTCGCGGAATGCTTCTCCAGACCGGAAAAACCCTATTTAATCCAACAGATTTTCCTTTTGTCCAATCAGGGTCCCCGTCATGGACAAGTAACGACTTAAGGTTTATAGACGAGCATCGCTTTGATATACATGGCGACGGCTCCCACGATCCAGCCCGCGAAAAATATAGCGACGGGCTTGGCTTGCTCTATACCGCCCTTGAGCCAAAATCCGCCGAGAACGATGGCCATAATGATGGCCACAGCGATCCCCCAACTGACGAATGGATTCATCTTGTAACCTCCAATTTTGTTGTCCAATGCGGCTCCCCGTCCTGGACAAGGTTATCATCTGGTTTAATGGTCATTCCAGTTCAATTTCACCTTCGTTGAAAACAACGGTTTTCTTCCGAAATGCCCCTCAAAATAAAAAAACCCCGGGATTAAAACCCATCCCGGGGTTCCGCTGGAAGAGGATTCTTTTTCTTAACACATCGGATTAAATCCCCTGGCACCTTCACGGTGCCCTATCAAGAATCTCTTCCAATTATTATCTTAAGCCTTTTGGTGGATTTGTTTATGAGCCAAGACATCCAGGCCTTTATATTTATTACGTTTTTTCGTAAAAGGCTTGTGTGTCGTTTCTGCCGGTTTTGAATTTTTTCGGCTGAAAGGGGATTTTTCACCTTCCAATGCCCATAACAACAGTTTTTCCAAAAAAGACCCGAACCTGCTAACCGCACGGTCAACCACGATCTACCTCCCGTTAGTACCGGCTTGATCTTCAAGCCCGAAGACGTTACCGCAAGGGTTTGGGACAGCCCGATTCAGGCTGTGTAGGACAAAGCAAATTGTTTATTGAGGCTTATTTAGAGGCCCCGACTAATTCCTTCTCCGCTTCCACCCAATCACAGATCTCATCGTTGTTCGGGCAGCCACGGTTCTGCCAGTGGTAATAAGCCGCCACTTCCAGTTTTTCTTGAGATACTTCTTTTTCTGACTTCACAACCGCATCCTTTTCTTTTGTCTTTGCCATAAAAATTCTCCTTATTTTATTTATTAAATTTACAAGAAATAGCGTGAAAGGTTTATGACCAATCTCACGTTTCAATCTATTTTCAAACCTCATCTATTCGATCCACCAAGTCATTCACGTTCTTAACCGTGATTTGACCATGAACTGATCTTATCAACCCCACATCCTCAAGTCGGATACAGGCCCGAATGCAGGTTTCCACTGCTGTCCCAGCCATTTCCGCGATCTCCTTGCGGGTCAAAGGAATTACATTTCCGAATTCCCGCACCATTTCCACCAGGACATGCAAAATTCGTTTTTCTGCGCTTTCCTGTGAAAAGGTCTGCATATCCTTCGACCAGCGTAGGAGTTTAGAAATTTTAGAAAGGATATCCCGTGCCATTTGTGGGTATTTCCCAATAAGAGTCTGGAAAAATTGAATAGGAAACGAAATCACCGTTGCATCGGTTTCGGCCAGGCAATGAAAGCCGTATTCACCTCCGCTAAATGCCGAAACCCCAAACATCCCATTAGCTCCCACCATGCAAATGGTGTTGGATTGGCCTTCCGGTGAGTGGTGGATCTCCTTTACGTGGCCTTCCTTTACAAACCAGATGGATTCCGCCAGGTCATTTTCCAAAAAAATGGATTCCCTTTTCGCGTATTTTTTCTCAACCATGTTATGTTCGATTTCCCAAAATGCATCGGAAGGGATATTTTTGAAGAAGGACATCATCGAAAGAGGGCTCTTTTTTGTCCCATGAAAAGCAATCGGCCTGGTTTTCGTCATTGTCAGCATGTCATCCACCTCTTTCCAGTTGTGATACTGATCCTTGTCATAGAGCAAGTGTTGCGCCAGTCAAGGAAGGTTAAAAAGAGGTGTTTTATGAACTTTAAAATCCATGAAGGGTAACACTATGGTCTGCCTGCTATGGCGGTATAGCCATAGGGAAATGAAATATAGTCGGATGGGAAATTTAATTGATTATCAAAATGAGAGCTAAGTTACACACCCGCATACAAGGGTTATCCACAAAGGGAAGGTCAAATTCGTTTGTCCACTGCGGGTCCCCATCGTGGACAATGAATTTAACACTTTGATACTAAATTTTTAAACTCACGAACTAGTTCAGGGAGATTTCCAGGGTCAAGTTCGAAGCCGCCTGACACCTGGTGAGGTCGCGTCAAGTTTCAGGGTGTAAAAGTTACGGGCGCCTAAATCAAGCAGCCTGACTTTTGACCTCCTTGCGACTGGTGTGGACTTTGATTCTGTTCCATCGTTCTTGTTGAGCCGTTGCCACTCCCCACAAAAGTTTCACCAAAGTTCTTTCGTTCGTCATTCCGCCTACCGGTTTGAACCTCCGTCTCAATTCTCGGTTAAACCGCTCGATCAAGTTTGTACTCCTGAGTAGCATCCAATCTTTGTGGTCCTGTTGAAAGAAGACAGTGTACTTCTCAAAGTCTTTTTCAGTCATTGCCACCGCCTTAGGGTAGGCTTTTCCCCATTTGGCTTTGAGTTCACCCAAAGCTATTAGCGCCCGGTTCTTGCCGTCGGCCCAATAAACTTTCGTGAAGTCTTGTAGAAATTCTTTTTGGTCCTTGGCCGCTACCCTCACGCGGACGTTTCTCATCTTGTGAATGACACATAATTGGTGGGGAATCGACAGTTTTTCTTCCACCGCCGCCAGAATGCCTGCGTGGGCGTCCGATACCACCAGCTTCAAAACCTTTCGATCCAAGCCTCGTGAAAGCAGATCCTCCAACAAGGCACTCCAACTCTCTTTGCTCTCTGAGTCTCCCACCACAAAACCCAAGAAATGGCGGTGCATTGTTCCATCCACCCCAATGGCCACCAAAAGGGCTTGGTTTTCATAGCTTCCCATGCATTTCAAGGAAACATACAAAGCGTCCAGGTACAGGTATTGAATTCCTTCCGCCAAGGGCCGTTTTTCCCACGCAACCACCATTGGCTCCAGGTCTTGTGTCCATTGGCTGACCTGATTGGCCGTATGTTTGGTCCCGAACACCCCATTTAATTCCTCGGCCACCGATCGGGTTGAGGCACCTTTGATCCAAAACCTTCTTCCCAAATGAGCCATCAAATTCCCGGTCCCTTCCCGCAAAGCCTCAAGGGTACGGGGAATAAATCCACCCTCCCTCAAGACGGGCTTGTTCAACTTCAAGCGCCCAAAAGGCCCCGGCAAAACCATTTTCCGAAACCCATTGCGGTAAACCCCTTCGGATGGACAAGCCGCGGAAGACCTGCGGCCCAAAAACTCGTCCCGTTCTTCCTTCAAACGGGTATTTAAAGCATCTTCCAGCAAACCATTAATCTCTTGTTCAACCCAAACCCGAAGATCCCCAGCGTCCAATACAGCCTGAACTTGGGCTTTCACCTTTTCCTTTACCAGCACCTTCAACGACTGTTGTATATTCTTCATGGGCGTAACGACCTTTCACAAAAAGGGATATGGCGTCTTCAATCAACACCATGTTACGCCCGCTTCTGTTTACACCCTGGAATCATACGGAACCTGATTATCATTAACTGAATCTGCCCTAGCTAAACTTGTCGGAGTTGGCGTTTTTTTCAAACAATTAGTTTTAACACAATTAATTGCGAATAGTTCGGAATCTCTCAAATCTTCTAAAATACACTTACCAAGGCCAAAAACGTCTTCTGTCAAGCATTTAAGAAATTGTGTTGCAAAAAACAATCCCGCTTTGGCTTCGCAAAATGTTACGCAATTAACAGTTGGTACTGGGGTGAAGGTTGAAATTATTGAAACGGTAAATGTCGCCGTAGCCGTTAAGGTAAAAGTTTCCGTTGCCGTCGGTGTAAAGGTAAAGGTTGGAGTTGGAGTAAATGTCGGTGTTGGTGTATCGGTAATAGTCGATGTGTCGGTAAAAGTCGGCGAAATGGTCGGAGTGTTGGTCGGCGGTGTCGCAGTTACAGTTGGTGTTGCTGGCGTGGCCGATAAAGGCCCACATAAATTGTAAGTACCACCGGTGAATCCAAATCCTGTGTCAATGTTGCACACTATCCTTTTTGCGACAGGCATGTGCAGGTTCCTTTTTTCGGGCGGGATGAATTTGAAACCTAGTTTTCGATAAACCTCTTCCTCCGTTTTTCCGGCGACGTATTTCCCCGATTTGTCATATAACCCGTACTCGTTCAACTTGAGCCCCTTGCTGATGGCCATTTTTCGCAACGTTATGTTGTGTTGTTTATTCCCCGTGAAATAAATCATGGCCGCGCCGAAGGACTCCCCGCCGAACACCCGCAAATCCACCTGCAGGCCGTTATCCAGTATCACCTCCGACTTCTTGGGGCCGTGGAGGACGACCTTTCGCACGATAGGAAGGGTCGTAAAGGCTTCCATGACCGCTTCCGGCTGATCGGAGACTACTAGGAGGTCGATATCGCCGATGGTTTCCTCCTTGCGCCGCAGGGACCCTACCAATTCCACCCGTTCCACCTCCCCCATTCGCTTTAAGGCCAAAAGGATTTTATTGGCCGAGGGCAGGACTTCCTCCCTCGGGTGGCGGTCCTGGTGGGCTTTTTTAATCCCCAAGTTCGCGGCGATCTTCTCCTCGCTTTGGGGGCCAAAACCCCGGATGGCGGCCACCTTGTGTTCCATGACGGCGGCCTTCAGGTCGGACGGGGAATGGATGCCATGGTGGTAGAGGCTCTCAGCTCGGTAGGGCCCCAAGCCCGGCACTTTCATGAGGGCCGTTATCCCCGTAGGCAGGGTTTTTTTCAGTTTTTCGAACTCGGGGATTTTGCCGGTCTCCAGGAATTCGACGATTTTCTTTCCCAACCCCTCGCCGATTCCGGGTATTTCTTCCAGGCCCTTAAGCCCGCCTTTATTGTAAATTTTCCGGACGTCCTCCCCCAAAACCTGTAAAGAACGGGCGGCGGCGCGGTAGGCGCGCGGCTTCCACTCCACGTCCTCGATTTCCAGGATTCCGGCCATGTCATTGAAGATTTCGGCGATTTCACAGTTGGTGCTGGTTGTCATGGGATTAAAACCGCGACGCCCAATAGCGTCCACGTTTCCTTTTTTGGTTTTCCGCAGAGGAAATGCCGCCAGGAACAAGATTTTCCAGTCCCAGTTTTGAATAATATTCCGTAATACCCAGTGGGGGGTTCCACCGAGGGTTGGCGGCTAGGATGTCGGTCCGGGTTGTTATGGTAGAGAGAGGGACAGTCTTGGAACGGGCATATGCCACAAATCTTCCGGAAGCTGTTTTCAGGCCGATTTCAATGAAGTAGCTTCCCGATGGTTCCTTAAATTCCAGGTAACTGTTCATTTGGCCTGATTCGACCTTGATCTCCTCCACCAATTCATCAATACCCCCGGGAACCATCCGAAGGACTCTCAAAACCATGTTGCTGTCCCAGTACTCCCCTCCCAGCTGTTTTTTCATGGTCTCCAAACTTTCAGAGGCAACCTCCCAATAAACAAAAACGCAGTAAGGATCACGGACAAAAGCCACCACCCGGGTTTCCCCGTGCCGTTGAAAAGGCCTGAAGTAAAAATGCTTTGGAGGTATGGCGGCGAGACTTTCGGGCGCGCTCATGGATATCATTTCACGGCTTTGGCTACCCATTATGGTTTTGGCTTCGTTTTTCTTATGGATTGTCCGGTAATCCTTTTCATCCCCTTCTTTTGAGTGGACGGCGGGTGGCTTGCGGGGAACACGAATCCCTTGGGCATATTTGGCCTTAGTGGATGAATTGGATGACTTCTTAGTTTTTTTATTTTTCTCCATAGAATCCGCCTCTTTTTGGTTTTCCCTTTTCCTACTAAAAACCCTTCCATCTCACGACCTGTTCCACGGGCCTGCGGGGGCTCAGGGATTCCCCAGGCCGACTTTTTTCCGTCCCGTAGCCCATGGCGATGCCGAAAACGATGGAGAGGTGCTTCGGAATTTCCAGCTCATCCCGGATGAGGCTGGGATAGGACACCAGCATTATGGCCGGGGCCGTGTCTACCCCCTTGGCCTTTGCGGCCAGCATGAGGCTTTGGGAATAAAGCCCAAGGTCGAACATGGACCAGAAACCCAGGGTTTTTTCCATGCAGAGGTAAAGCACCACCGGCGCGTTGAAAAACTCGAAATTATGGACCCGGTGCTCAAGGTCGTCCGTCGTGTCACCCGGGTGGATGCCGTATTTTATTTTGTGGAGGGCCATGATTTCCCGCCGGCGCTCCTCCAAATCGTGGGGCCAATGGTGGGTAAGAGGGAAATCCGGCCCCGGGGCTATATTCTTTTTGAAATTCCCCATGAAGGCCTCCCGCAATCGGTGCAAGGGCGCGCCCATCGCGACGAAAACCTCCCAAGGCTGGGTATTGGCCGTGGAAGGCGCCCGGTTGGCCGCCTCCAGGATGGATCGGACCGTCTCCCTGGAAAGGGGATCCGGCTTGAATTCCCGGCAGGTGTACCGGCTTTGAAGCGATTCCAGAACACCTAAGGTTGTTTCTTTTTTTAGGTTCACAGCCATGGTTTTCCTCCTGAAAAATTAATTACAGCTATCGCTTTGCCCCGGGCGGCCCTACGAGCTTTTCACCTTCTCCTTTGTGGGGCTTTCCAACAAAAGCTTGTCGAGATCGGAACGTTCCAACGTTTCCTTCGAAAGCAATTCCTTTGCGATCCGCTCCAAGGCTCCCCGCTTGGAACTCAGGATTTCCTGGGCCCGCTGATATTCTTCCTCCACCAGTTGCCTGACTTCCCCGTCAATAGCCTTGGCGGTCTCCTCGCTGTAATTGCGCTCCTCCCCCTGGCCCAAAGGCGTATTGAGGTATTTCAGCTCCAACGAGAGGCCGAAAGTCTGGGGCCCCAACTTGGCGCTCATGCCGTACCGGCACACCATCTGCCGGGCGGTTTCGGAAGCCCGCTCCAGGTCGTTCCGGGCGCCGGTGGAAACGTCCCCGAACACCAGTTCCTCGGCAGCCCGGCCGCCGAACATGACGCACAAGCGGTCCTGCAGTTCCTCCTTGGTCATCAGGTGCCGCTCCTCGGTGGGAAGCTGCAGGGTGGCCCCCAGGGCCCCGATGGACCGGGGAATGATGGTCACCCGGTGGACCGGGTCGGCCTTGGGGACGGATAGGGCCGTCAGGGCGTGCCCCGCCTCGTGGTAGGCCACCCGGCGTTTTTCCTCCTCACCCATGACGGTGGATTTCCGCTTGAGCCCCAGTTGGAGCCGGTCGATGGCTTCCTCAAAATCCGGTAAAGCCACTTCCGCCACGCCCCGGCGGGCGGCGGCCAGGGCGGCCTCGTTGACTACGTTGGCCAGGTCTGCCCCTACCATCCCCGGCGTGCGCTTGGCCAGGACCTCCAGGTCCGTTCCCGGGGCCAGTTTCACCTTGCGGCTATGAACCTTCAGGATTGCCAAGCGGCCCTTCAGGTCCGGCGGGTCCAGCACCACCTGCCGGTCGAAACGGCCAGGGCGCATCAGAGCCTGGTCAAGTACCTCGGGCCGGTTGGTGGCGGCCATCAGGATGACTCCCCCACTGGCATCGAACCCGTCCATCTCGGCCAAAAGCTGGTTCAAGGTCTGGTCCCGTTCATCGTTGGACCCCGAGAAACCGATGCCGCCCCGGCTCTTGCCGATAGCGTCCAATTCGTCGATGAACACGATGCAGGGCGCCCGACCCTTGGCCTGCTCGAAGAGGTCGCGCACGCGGGCCGCCCCCACGCCCACGAACATTTCCATGAACTCCGAACCCGAAAGGGCGAAGAAAGGCACGTCCGCCTCCCCCGCCACGGCCCGGGCCATCAGTGTCTTACCCGTGCCCGGCAGTCCCACCAAAAGCACGCCCCGGGGTATCCGGGCTCCCAGGGCCAGGTACTTCTTGGGGTGCTTCAGGAAATCCACCACTTCCTTTAATTCGTCCTTGGCTTCCTCCAGCCCGGCCACATCCTCGAAAGTGGCCTTCTCCTTTTCCTCCCGCTCATGGAGCTTGGCCCGACTTTTCCCGAAACTGAAGGGGCCCGCCGCGCTGCGGCTCACCCGCCCTGCGACCCAGGTATAAAGGAGGAACATCAAACCGATGGGCAGAAGCCAGTTGGAGAGGAATTGCTGGAACCAGTTGGGCTTGTCGCTTTTCCCGGTGACCTGCACTTTCCAGTCCAATAAAAGCTTCATCAGGGAAGTCTGGTCCACTCCCGAAAGCTGGTTGGTGATGACGGTTTCGGTTTTATCGGGGTCCTTGTAGGGAAATCCCATCTTGGCCTCGGCCACCAGTTGGGACTCGCCCCACTGGACGCTTTGAATCTTTCCCGAATCCGCCAGTTGCAAAAACTCGTTGTAGGACACCGTCCGGGGCCCCGGCGTGAAGAATATCTGGGCCAGCCAAAGGAAGAAAAACATCATCAGGAAATAGGTAAACCAGGAAACGTTGGAAAAATTAAATTTTGCGGGGCGGACGGGTTGGTCGTTCATGGAAGACCTCCCTCAGGTGGACGGCGAAAGAAAAAAACGTCCGCAAGCCACGAAGAGGGATAAGGACATGAGGGCGAAAGTGACCCCCGCTTCCCCAATCTCATGGCGCCTCAAGCGGAAACGGACAGCCAAAACCATGATGACGGCAATGCCCAAGGCGGCCAAAGGCGTCAACCAGGGAAAGAGCCGGGCGGCCGGGGGAAGGAGTAATCCTCCGGCCCCCAAAATCTCGCTGACCCCGATGAAAAGAAGAAGCCCCACGTCGCCCAAACCCTGGGCCTTCATGGTTTCGGGCTTGAAGATCTTCAAAGACCCATCAATTAAAAAAATGAGGGCCAACAGAACCTGGGCGATCCATAACAAAGTATTCATAAGCCCCCCCGTTAAAAGGCTTCTCCCCACCGGGTTATTCCCTACCGCTTATTTGCAATCGACACCGCAATGAAATTTGCCGCGCGACATCATTCCCTTGCTCTTCAAGACTTTCCCCCCGCATCCCGCGCAGGTTTGTAAACTTTCTTGGCTTTTGCCTTGGCTTTTTTCATCTAACCCTCCTTTTGATAGGAACATTCAAACGTCCCTTGTCATTTATCTTAGGCAAAACTCCATCCGGGATTTATGACCTAAGGCAGGTTAAACGAGGATTTTTATTCAAAAAAAAGCCCCGGAAATACCAGCCTTCCGGGGCAAGGACTTGAACCTTTAATTTACGGCGCTGTTCAGTCTCAGTTGGCATTAACCAGAGGTAGCGGACGAAGTTCAAAAAGCAAAACTGCTGCCGACCGATTAAACATTGGCCGTGTCAAAAAAGTTGACGCCGGCCTCAAAGGCTTTTTGGATGATGGACCTGGCCTGGTCCTCGCCCAAGGCCCATGCATGGGTACCGCCCTGGGGGTTGCCGAAACTCATGCAACCCAGGCAAAGGCGCGATATTTTCAAACCGGTGTTTCCTAAACGGACATATTCCAAGAAAAGCCTCCCCGCGAAATTAATTCCGTCTCAAACGCCTTGAGTGGGCCAGCCCGACTCCTCCATGGCCATTTCGGCGGCCTCGCGGCCGGTAAGGGTCGTCCGCCATTTCGTCGCCACGATCCGGTATCCGGTCACCCCGTCGGATTCGGGCGAAGAGAGCCAAATCAGCGGCGGAACCATGATGGCGGCGTCCAGCAGGGACGCCCGCAGGCCCTCCCGCGCTTCCACCGGGATCATTCCGGTGAGGACCGCTCCACCGGGAAGAAGCTCGTTCACGGTCACCCCCGTTCCGGCCAGATCCTGGGCCCAGATAATTGTCGCCGACTCAAGCGCTGCCTTGGAGGGGCCGTAGGGCGAGAACCCCCGTCGGCGTTTCGTCTCGTGATTGATCGAGATGTTGATGATCCGGCCCCAGCCAGCCTTGAGCATGATCGGCACGGCGCTTCGCGCCATCAGGAAGGGGCCGTTGACGTTGGTATCGATCACCATGCGCCAAGCCTTCGGATCGACCATCCAGAACTGGGTGGGCTTGGTCATGAAGTTCGGGCTGACGTGCTTCATGCCGCGCCCGGCGTTATTGACCAGGATATCGAGCCGCCCGAAGCGCTTGACCGTATCCTCCACGACCCGGCCACAGTCCTCTTCCCTCGTGACATCGGCGATGAGGGGCAGCACCTTTTCCTCACCGCATTCCTGGCTGACTTCGCGCGCGAGGGACTCGATCTCCGGGCGTTCAAGCGCGGCGGTGGCCACCACATTGGCCCCCGCGCGGGCAAGCCCGAGTACCATGGCCCGCCCCAGTCCCCTTCCCCCGCCCGTGACGATGGCCACCTTCCCCGAAAGCGTTCCCAATTCCATTTTTTTCTTCTCCATGTTCAACGGCCCGCCAAGAGGCCTAACGGATCAAAAATAATCCAAGGGGAGCGTTTCCCGTGGTTTGATATGCGGCACATATTTAGGGGTTTTCATGGCCAAACCCCGAGCGTGAGCCGTTTCCTCGTCCGAAAGGCCTTTTTGAATCATAAAATCCTGCTTCGGATAGATCAGGTCCGGGTCCTTGATCGAATCCCGGTTGGCCTTGAAGATCGAAGGCCATTGGAAATTATCCCCGTAAATATCCCGCTTGCCCGCGATGCCCCAAAGGGTGTCATGGCGGACCACTCTATAGCTTAAGGAAGGAACCGGCGCGGGCTTTTCCGCAGCCACCTTCTCGGTGGTGGCTGGCTGTTTGGGAACTTCCGTGTTTTCAATCCGCTTTTTACTGTTGCAACCGTAAATCAGGAATCCAACCGCCCCCATGGTTAAAAAAAACGCCGCGATTCCTCTGCGGTTTATCCCCCCGGCTTTATTTCGCGGTTTTCGGACTCCTTCTTTTTCCATTTTCCTGGCCATGGTGACCCTCCTTATTTTCCGTGCTCGATAACAACAATATTAACTTTTAAACCCGTTGCGCCTTATGACCAGGATCAGCTTGTTTTTAGTTCCATTTTTTTATAACCAGCCTCGAAAAATTCCTTGAAGGCTTTTCGGGCTTCTCCGGCGTCATTTCCGTCGAATGTCAATTCCAACTCCGCGCCGTGGGTGGCGCCTAGGGCCAGCAGGCCGAGGATGCTTCGGGCATCGGCGGGGCCACCCTTGTTCCGGATGGATATGCGACTCGAGAAGCGGGAAGACATCTGGACCAGCTCGGCGGCGTCCCTCATGGAAAGGCCTACGGGGTTTTGGACCGACATTTTTTCAGTGATTCTCATAGATAATCTCCTTCGAACGACGATAAAGCCAATGGCCGGAAAACCGCCTGGCCGTTGTGGGTTTGTTCTATTGGATTCTTCCGTGCCCGTCAAAACAAATCCCCCAGCGGTGACCGCAGGGGGATGTTTCTTCACAACAGGAAAGAGAAAGTACGGGCTACCGGATTATTTGGTGGGGGGGGGTCGAAGGTGTCTCGACAGGCGTTTCTTTTTTCTCCTCCTTTTTAGCCTTCTTCACTTTCTTCTTTTTCTCCTTCTTCACCGCCTTGGCTGGAGCGGGAGTGGCAGAAACGGCGGGAGTGCCCGCCGGGTCCGGGGTTTCATCGGCCAAGATCATCCCGGTGACCCCCATAAAAATAACGGCCATCATCGCGACTAGTAAACGCTTCATGAAATCCTCCTTAAGGATCAGAATCGCGATAATTTAATCCAAAAAGGCCGGGATCTTTATGATCTTGGACAGGATAATGATTTTTTTGGAAAAAGTGACAATCAGTCAAAAAAAGGGCTAGTGGACGATCGATCATTGTTCTCAAAGGAAAAGCCATTTTTAAATTCGAGCCAAATCATGACTTAAATCATAAAGGCCAAAACCGGACTCAATTAACATTCCTCCACTCAAGACAACCATTCGAGAAGAAAAACAGAGGAGGTTATTAATGCCCAATACCGAGATAAAGCCCCTGGACCCTCAAAAATACTATCGGATGCCTTGGTCCCTGAGCGACAACGGAATTTTCTGGCTGGAGGTCACTTCCCAATGCAACCTTACCTGTGAGGGCTGTTACCACGAGAACATTTTGAACGGCCACAAGACCCTGGAAACCATCGAGGAGGAATTCAAGGTCATCAAGGCCCTGCGAAAGGTCGACAGCGTCAGCATCGCCGGGGGCGAACCCCTTTTGCATCCCCAAATCCTGGAGATCGTCAAAATGGTGCGCCGTTACGGTTGGAAGCCCATCATGAACACCAACGGGCTGGCCCTGACTCACGAGCTTTTAAAAAACCTGAAAAAAGCCGGTTTATTTGGTTTCACATTCCATATAGATACCACCCAGAAGAGGCGGGATTCCCATGCCCACACAGAGCAGGAACACATCGCCCTGCGCGAACATTTGGCCGAATTGGTCCATAACGAGGGCGGGTTGGTCTGCGGCTTCAACCAAACCGTCTCCGAGCAGACCCTGGACCAGGTTCCGGACATCGTGCGTTGGGCCGAGAAATTCCCCGAAATGATCAACACCATGGTCTTTATCTTGTTCCGCACTCCCGGCATGTCGGCCAATTTCGATTTTTATGCCTTCGGCAAGAAGGTGGACCTCTATGAGACCTACATTCCCACCAAATGGGGGGGAAAAAAAATCTCAAGGCCCACGATATCGTGGCCAAGATCCGGGAAGCGGACCCGGCCTACGAGCCGGCCGGTTACCTGAACGGAACCATCGAGGCCAACGACATGAAATGGACCCTGGCCACCCGGATCGCCAACAAAAAAAGGACCTTCGGTTACACCAGCCCCAAGTTCATGGAATTCGTCCAGACCTGGCACCACAAGCATATCGGCACCTGGCTGAGTTACGCCTCGCCCGCCCTGCTTCGCGCCGGAAGGTCCACCCTCCTGTTCCTGGGCTGGGGCGACAAGGCCATGCGCAAATCCCTTTTTAAATTCCTTTTGGACCCGACGGCCTGGTTTCGCCGGGTCTACCTGCAGAACTTCGCCATCATCCAGCCCGTGGACCTCCTGGCGGATGGCCGGATGAGCATGTGCGACAGCTGTCCCGACATCACCGTCCACGAGGGAAAACTTTATTGGAGCTGCCGGCTGGAGGAAATCAAGAAGTACGGCACTTTCGTAACGGCGGTCCCCAAGACTTCCATTCATAAAGATAGGGTGGCAAAAACCTTACAAGAAACTCATTAACACAGAGTTTTCCTAATGGACTAGTTTCCGGTGGTGGGACGGATGGAAAGCGGCGGCATTTAAATTGTGATCATGCTCCAGAAGAAACGACTTCATCTTTTGAAGGAACGGATAGATTTTTTCAAAATCCAGGTCCTGCATTCCATACCAGGCTTCGGTATCGGCTTCCTCGAGGGGGGCGAAATAGTCGTACCATTCCCGTACTAATCCCTGATCTTTGAGGTTGGCTAAATCTAAATCTTTCCGCAATCCGCACACCAGGGCATGAAAATTGACCCTCCCGTTGTAATAATCCCGGATCAACAGGGTCATTTTTTTCCATAGGTGGAATTGGGAATTATTCATTTCATCCTCCAAATGCGGAGGAACACAGGAAATGGATCTGGGCTTTATGGGCTAAACGAAACAAGGGGTTCACTGAAGTCGAATGGAATCTATTGAAAAGCCTAGGTTTCAGACAGGTTTTATCTCCTTTTGAATTATCCGTTTTATTTCCATTTCGGTAAACTTTTTTGATTTTCACCAAAGTCCTCCTATTTGTCATTAACTCAAATAAACCCCCCAAATTTAATTTCAATACCTAAAGCTCTTCTATCAGATTTTTCAGTTTTTCAATACTCTTAATGATAATCTTGCCATGGGTAGAAGAAAACCATCCGGAGTTTTTCAGGCGAGAGAAGATGCGTATGCAGGTTTCTACGGAGACCCCCGCGATTTCCGCGATTTCCTTCCGGGTCAAGGGGATAGTAGTTCCGTATTCCCCCGCCATTTCAATGAGTGCATGCAGGAGGCGTTTTTCGGCGCTTTCCACTGAGATAGTTTCCATTTCTTTGGCTTTGCGAAGGAGTTGAGAAATATGGAAAATCACGGCTTTTGCGACATCGGGATACTGGCCCATGATGTCCTGGAAAACCTGATTGGGAACGGCAATCACCGTGGCTTCGGTCTCCGCCATAGCGTAAACGCCGTACTCACTTTGGTCGAAAGCGGAAACTCCGAACATGCCTTCGGGTCCCTTGGTGGCAACGGTATGGCTTTTGCCTTCCAAAGAATAATGGGCCAGCTTGACGTGGCCTTCCTTGACGAACCAAAGGTAATCGGGCCGGTCATCCTCCTTAAATATGTATTCATGCTTGGCGAGGGTTTTCTGGAGGATATTTTTTTCATGTTCCCGCAGGACCTTCGGGAGGATTTTATTGAAAGGGTCTAGGGTGGAAAGGGAACTTTTTCGGGCTCCCGGGACATCCAACCGCTTGGTTCTTATTATCGTCAACATGTCGACCTCCTCGGGTGTAGCCGGAAGCTTATATAACAATGATTAAAGGTGTAATAAGACTGCCGTCTTAGAGTAGTGATCATAATTAGGTCTTAAAATTCACTTATGACCTAAATCACAAACGGAGAAATAATTTGTCGAAGGAATTGATTGGGTAATCAAAATGCGGTTTAAAAATTATTTCACTTTGATAGGAATTATATTTTCTGAAATTGATATCGGGCGATCTTGAGCCATTCAATTTAAGCCGTTATTTCATTTTTTAAAAAGCCCTTTTTCTGGCGGTTTTTTCCCTTTCGGACAACCGGATTATTGAGTAGGTCGTTTAACTATTGAACATCAACAATGCTGACTATAATTTCTTCCGCCGTCCCTTTCGATTGTCCGAAATCAATGTTTTCCTGCCCCAATTAAGTCCAATCCAAATATACAACTTAAATTTTTTAAACCTGACTTTCATCATAAAGGTTTCACTCTCGGAGTCTTATAAAAGATTCTCAAATTATTTTAAAAGGAGGTGCTGTATGGCATTAACCAAAACAAATGGTGAGGAAAGGGCGCTCTCGCTGTTCCGGCCCTGGGCTTTTGACCGGAGCATCCGCCAGCTATTCGACAACTTCCAGGATTTTTCCAAGGAATTGGATTTCCCCATCATGGGCCGCGAGCTTTTTCCCTCGGTGGACATATCGGAGACGCCCCAGCAATACAACATCCGGGCGGAAATCCCGGGGATGAAAAAGGAGGACACTAAGATTTCCGTCAACAACAACGTCCTCACCATTTCAGGCGAGAAAAAGTCCGAGACCAAGACCGACGACAAAAAATTTCACCGTGTGGAAAGTTATTATGGCTCTTTCCAGCGCAGTTTCGTCCTTCCTGACGGCATCAAAACGGACAAGGTGGAAGCCAATTTCAAAGACGGTGTTTTGACGATAGCTGTCCCCAAAAGCGAGGAAGCTAAGTCCAAAACCGTCGAAATCAAAGTGGGATAAGCCGGTGGGTAAATTGGTGTGGCCCCATCTGGCTGAGGATGGAAAGCCCCGGTGTAAAACCGGGGCTTTCATTTTATTAGTCGGGAGTAGCCCATGAAACGCGAACCATTCCTTTCCGCGCTCAGGAGCGGGCATCATTCCGCCCTCGTTGTCGGCATGGTGATCCAGCAATGCTTCGATAAAATCCAATGCGACGCCGCAGAGGAGGTCTTTCGGGGATTGCCCGAAATGGTTGCGGTGTTTTTTCATAGCGAACTAAAACCCCATTTTGCTTCCGAAGAAAGCATCATTCAGGTTTTCCGGGACCGTTTGGATAAGAAACACTCACAAAGGATCTATTCGGATCACCGTTACTTGATTTCTCTTATCCAAGACGGCTCCCTTGAAGCATTGAACGAATTCGCGGTCTTCCTAGCCGCCCATATCCAATTCGAGGAGGAGGAATTTTATCCAACATTGGAAAAAATCCTCCAACCCGGGGAAAAACAGGCCGTCGCTTTGTATTTCGAGAAAACCCTTCCCTCATTTTCCGAAATTGAGCGGGAAAAAGAACCGAAGCCTGGATAAAGCAGACTTCCATCCGGATTTGACGAACCGGAAAAAACTGGAGACTTGCCGTGCTTTATTCCAAGCCGCTTTTTGATAAAAAGACTACGAAAAATGAGCCTCGGAGGATCATCCAGGAAACGCAACTTCTCCTTCTTCCTTTTTACTCTAAATTCCTTCCAAAAGACCTCCGAATGCGCTTATCCCCCTATTGGGGGAGGGGCTATTACGTTACAGAAGTTTTTGCGGAGGCGGTCTTTCTGGCTTTTATCCTCCTGGCCCTCGGGAGCTTGGTGGCGGGCCGGAAGGGCGCTGGGGACACCCTTGTCTATGCCCTCCTTTACAGTTTCCTTTGGATCACCTGGCTTGGGCTGGTCCGCTGGTTCTCCCAACGTTCCGCGTTGGCGGCTTATGTCCGGGGGTTTGGACCTTGGGTTTCTGTCATGCTCAGTTACAACCTGGTGGGAAAGTTAATCCGGTTGGTCCATCCCGCAATCTATGACGACCAGCTTCAGGATTTGAGCGACCATTTTGGAATAAACCCCACTAATGAAAAATTCCGATTCTTGGAAAACCACCCAGGCTGGGTGGATTTTTTCTCCCTGCTTTACCTGGGGCTGTTCGCCTGGCTGTTCCTGTTCCTTTTTTACTATTCCCTGCGCCGACGCTCCCGCTATCAGGACTTGATGCTGGGATTTATGCTGATTTACGCCGTGGGTTTCATGGGCTACCTTTTATATCCGGCCCAGGGCCCGCGATACGCCTCCCCCGAACAATGGGCCCGGCTCAAGGGAGGATGGGCCTTTAACCTCATGAACGGGATCGTATCCCATATGGGAGCCAAATGGGACGTGTTCCCCAGCCTTCATGCCGCCATCGCCTTTTATCTGTTCGGCTGGCAATGGACCCAGCACAATCCCCTTCACCGGCTTTGGTCCATCCCGCTAGTAGTAGGAATTTTGGTTTCCACGCTGGTGCTAGGTTTTCATTACCCATTGGATTTGATCAGTGGCGGACTCCTGGGAGGCCTGGCTTTTCTATTGAGTCTAGGGTGTGAGGCGAAATTCGGAAAGTGGGTGGAATCTCCCCAGGTCGGTTTCCCCGGAAGCCATTCTTGAGTCCTTCCCGTCCAGAGTGGCCAGTCTAAGGAGGCGTCAATGATTTTGGTAACTGGTGCAAAAAGCAATGTGGGGAGAGAATTGATTTTCCAACTCCTCGGCCTGAAGCAGGATGTGCGTGTCATCACCCAAAGTCGGTCCGAGGTAGCCTATCTCTCGGGCCGCGCGGAATGCTGTGTGGCCGACCCGGAAAAACCGGAAACCTTGTCCGGCATTCTGAAAGGGGCGGAGAAGATATTCCTTGCCAGCTCCAACACGCATCAGGACCAAAATATTTTGGAAGAAGCTAAAAACTCCCGGGTCGGCCTCATTGTGAAACTCTCTGGATTCGAAGCAGATCTGCGGTCCCCTTCCTGGCACGGAAAAGCCCTCCGCGAACGGGAGGAACTGGTCCAGGCTTCCGGCTTATCCTGGACTTTCCTTCGCCCCGCCTTGTTATCGGATATGGCCCTCATCTGGGCAAGGAGCATCGCCCGGGATGGCGTTATTTATTGCCCCTGCGGCGGAGGAAAAGTCGCACCGGTCGACCCTTACGATGTGGCCGCCGTGGCGGCCCGTGCCCTGACCCAAGACGGCCATGAGGGGCAAACCTACGCTTTGACCGGCCCTGCCCTTCTTTCTATAGAGCAGATGGCGGGGGTCTTCGCTAGGTATCTCGACAAACCCGTGGAATTCATTGCCGCCGCCGAGTCCGAGTTCATCAGGGAGTCGACCCAATATGGGATGCGCGATGAATCCATCCAAAAATGGTTGGAAGTATTTAAGTCAATACGCCAAGGAAAGTGCTCTTACCTCACCGACACGGTGGAACGGATCACCGGCCATAGTCCCCGTTCCTTTGGAACCTGGTGTCAAAACCACTTGGCCGCCTTTCAACCCAGGGCCAGGGTCGAGGGCGGAGCCTACATATGAGAACCAGAAACCCCCGAGAAGGACTTCATGCCGAATACAAAAATTTTAAAAGATTTCTTCGATGGACAACAGAGGAATTGGAAGTACTAAATCAATGCCGATGATGGCCATGGGGAGCCTCCTTACCGAAGATGCTTGTTTTTGGTTCAGGCTTTATTTCCGAGTGTTTTGGAAACAATCCATATGTTCCCAGTCATAAACCCCGTCCATTAACGAGGTTATGCTTTTCCCATGGAAAAACCCGTTTCGTTCGATTTCCACGGCCAAAAGATGTTTGGGATGCTTCATGTCCCTGATGTCCGCGGAAAATGTCCGGCGGTGGTGTTTTTACACGGTTTTTCGGGGAACAAAATTGAACCCCACCGTTTGTTCGTCAAATCGGCCAGGCTCCTCGTCCTAAAAGGTATCGTCTCAATGCGGTTCGATTTCCGTGGCTCCGGCGACAGTGAGGGAAATTTCGGAGACATGACCGTCAGCGACGAGGTCGCGGACGCGGCCAGAGCTTTCGACTTCCTTTCCCGCAAAACTTTCGTAGATCCCGACCGCATGGCTTTCCTGGGCCTCAGTCTGGGCGGCGCCGTGGCCGCCTGTGCGACGGCTTTCCGTCCCCAAGTGAAAGCCCTGGCTCTTTGGGCTCCCCTGGCCCAAATCAACCGCCTTTTCACCCTACCGACCGGCTTGAGCCGAGCGCAACTGCGCGATTGGACAAAGCGGGGCAAAACCGATTATCACGGGAATGAGCTTGGCATCAATTGGCTAAAGGGATTGGACTATCACGATGCCTTGGAATCGGCGGCCAGGTTCAAGGGGAGGGTCCTGATCGTCCACGGCGGCCGGGACCGGGCTGTCCCCCTGTCCCAATCCCACCTTTACTTGAAAAACTTGGGCCGCCGGGCCCGGCTTCACGTGGTCCGGGGGGCCGACCATACTTTTAACAAAGTCGAATGGGAAACTGAAGTAATCCGAAAAACCGTCCATTGGCTTAAAAAGACGCTTTAATCTAGAAACTATAAACCGTCTGGAAAAGACTCATTCGTTTAACGCGGGATCCGTTGCACGAAACTTCTTTTTCATTCTTACTTATCTGCATTTTTGCAGCCTTCTTACTGCTAAACGAGCTTGTCAAATTTCCCAGTGTTTTCCGGTGAACCCGAATCGAAAGTTTTGGAAGTGGCGCCGCTGGATTTCAAACGCCTATTTTTTCGGCGAAGTAAAATCATCTTATACCTCAGGTAACGGGCAAATCCCTGAAGCCTGTTTTGGGGCGAACCCACAGCCCTTTCAGGCGGAAGACCTGGTATTCGACCTACAGGTGGTGGGATGGGCCCAACAGGGGGTATGGGATTGCCTAAAGGCATGTATTTCCTCCACTCCAACGGCGCGAAAGCCTTTTCATAAGAAAACGCGGCGTTAATGAAGCCAGACCGGGATGGAATTTGCCTTATCGGATGGAAGGATAGCTATCCGGCATTCCCTTTTTGGAAAGCACGACCTGCCACACCTGTTTTTTGCGGGACCGGAAGAGTCCCGCGCATTGGAGCAGGTAATATTTCCACATCCGGTAAAACCGCTTCCCGTAACAGGGTTTAATTTCATCCCAATGCTCGTTGAAGTTCTCAAACCAGGCCATCAAGGTCTTGTCGTAGTCCAACCCGAAATTGTGCCAATCCTCCATCACAAAAAGGCCCTCAATGGCCGAACCAACCTGTCCAATGGAAGGAATCAGGGAGTTTGGGAAAATGTATTTGTCGATCCAGGGGTCCGATTCAACTTCCGATTGGTTGCCGCCGATGGTGTGAAGAAGGAAAAGACCGTCATCATTTAGGCAGGAATTCATAATTTCCATGAACCGGCGGTAATTCTTGTAACCGACGTGCTCAAACATTCCCAGGGAGACGATATGGTCGTATTTCTCCTCCCCTAAGTCGCGGTAATCCTGGAGACGTATCTCAACCGGGAGTCCTTTACATCTTTCCCGCCCAAGTTCGGCTTGGTCCTTTGAAACCGTGATGGCCGTTACCCGAGCCCCGTACCATTCGGCGGCGAACTTGGCGAAACTGCCCCATCCTCCGCCCACGTCCAGAACATGCTGGTCGGGACGCAGTCGGATTTTTTGACATACCAGGTCCATCTTAGCCCCTTGCGCCTGGTCCAGATTCCCCGCGTTCTTCCAGTACCCACAGGTATAGGCCATGTGGGAGTCCAGCATTGCCTGGAACAGGTTATTGCCCAGGTCATAATGCCTTTCCCCAACTTCGAAAGCCCTATTCCGGCTCTGGAGATTCAACACCAACGCTTTGAAGTGCATCCAAACCAATTCCCAGGTGGGTTTCACTTTTTCAACCAGTTCCGCTTTGAAGAGACGGTAAAAGAAATCATCCAGGCGAGGGGCATTCCACCATCCGTCCATGTAGGATTCCCCTAAGCCAAGCGAATGATGGGCGAAAACCCTGGAATAAAACCGATCGTCGACCACTTGAATATCCCAGGGCCTTGGGCCGTTTATTTGAATTCCGCCAAATTCGAGGATTTCCCTTGTTTTGGATTTCCAATAGGATCCGCTGAAAGGAACAGGCGCGGAAAAACCCGTGTCGTATAGACTTTTTGAGTTATCCATTTCATCCTCTTGCGGCTTCAACCGCCAAGATTGTTCTTGTTAAGTAACTATTAAGCTTTCATCATTTCCCTTTTTTTAATCCGTTTACCGTGATGTTGTATTGTTTCATCTAGTGTGTCGGATAATTTCATCAATCCGAGGGAAGGCGGCGGCGGGGGAGTGGACAAAAGTTTCCCAATCCAGTGGACCAAATGCGGCAAGGGTTTCAAATGTGAGGACTTTGACCAGGTCTTATTCTTTGGGGTGGTCTCCAACCTTCCCATTCTTTTTGGTCTACGCGTGGTGTTCATCCTGAAGAGCCGCCATAATGGACAAAAACGCAGGATGGCGGTCAATACAAGAAAAAGGCCGATAACGATGAAAACCAGACCGAGAGGATTATCTATCGATATCCCATCGGCAATGAGAAGGAACGAGAAAACAAACCTGAAATTCCGGTCGACAAGCCCCACATTTTTCATGGCTAATCCCTTAGTTGAAAAGACATTTCGGTTATTTTTTGGCTGGAATCGAGTGGGATTTCTCGGCCCATTTATTTTCGACTTCCACCCAATCCTTGAGGTCGTCGTTCAATGGGCATCCCCTCTGCTGCCAGTGGTAATAAGCCGCCACTTTCAGGTATTCCCTCGGAATTTCCTTTTTTGGAATTACCGCTGGTTCTTTTTCCTTGGTCTTTAACATTTTTCCCTCCTTGGTTTTGTCCTAGATATACATCGAAACAGTCGGTTGGTTTATGATCTATGGCAGGTTTGGGATTGAATTTCTTCAGTAAACCTATTCCAAAAACCCCATTTGGACGGCGCGGCTCACAAGGAGGACCGTTATGAGATTTCCAATGCACAAAACCTCGTCCAGGACTCCCGGCAAAACTTCGAGCAGGTTTTTAACGGCATGAACCGCTGGCAACTCACCTTTTCTTGACCTTCTTTAACGACGTGTCCCCCTTTGCGTGGACACCTAAAAAAAGATAATCAATAATTTTGAAGTGAATTAAGTTAAAAGGCGGGGGTATTGACGGGTGGCGAGAGCCCATATAAGCAAAGAGGCTCCAAACAGGACCCCTCCGTCCAACAAACCGTGGGCGTAGGAAGGGTCCAGCAGAAGCCCCCTCAAGCCATCCACTAGGTAGCTTAAAGGGTTCGCTTTGGCGAAAACCTGGAGCCAAGGCGGCATGATGGAAACGGGATAGAGGGCGCTGGAGGCGAAAAAAAGCGGCATGGTTACCAATTGGCCGATACCCATCATGCGGTCCCGGGTCTTCACGATGGCCGCGATCACCATGGAGAGCCCGGAAAAAAAGGACGACCCCAAGACGACGAACCCCAAAAGGCCAGCGGCCCTATCCAAACTCCATTGCAAGTGGATACCCAGTAAATAGGCTACGGCCAGCACCACCGCAAGTTGGCAAAGGGACCGGGCGGTCGAAGCCAGCATCTTTCCCAGGACCAGCGCGGAACGCTCGATTGGCGTGGTAAGGATTTTCTGCAACAATCCCATGTCTCTTTCCCAAATAATGGACAATCCGTTGAAGATGGAAACAAAAGTGATGGACTGGGCCAATATACCTGGCGTGAGAAAAGCCAGGTAATCCCCTCCCGCTTCCGGCACAGCTTTCAACCGACTAAAAGCCTCCCCGAAGAGCAGGAGCCAAACGACCGGTTGGATGCTCCGGGAAAGGATTTCGGTCGGGTCCTTCATCATTTTCAGGGTTTCCAATTCGATGATGACGCCCACGTGGTAAAGATAAAGGAGGGGAACAGATCGGCCTTTAGCCGAGTCTTTGGGCAATACGGCGGCTGCGTTTGACATTAGCCAAACCTCCTTGCTCGTCGGATTCGGACGGTCCGACGAAATGCACAAACAGTTCGTCCATGGTAGCCCGGGGCTTGTGGGCTTTCTTGCGCAATTCTTTGAGCGTTCCCATGACCTCAATGCGCCCCTTGTCCATGATGGCGATGCGGTCGCATAATTCCTGGGCTTCTTCCATGTAATGGGTGGTCATCAACAAAGTTGTCCCATATTCCTTGCGCAGTTCCCGGATATGCTCCCAGAGGGCATTTCGGGCCACGGGATCCAGTCCCGAAGTGGGTTCATCCAAAAACACCACCGCAGGACGGTGCAAAATGGATTGGCCGATTTCCAGCCGCCGCACCATGCCGCCCGAATAGTGGGCCACGAGCCGATGGGCCGCCTCGGTTAGGTCCAGCATTTCCAGTATTTGGGGAACCCTCTCCTTAAGTTGGGCCTTTGTCAGGCCATAAAGTTTTCCAAAGATCGTAAGGTTTTCCAATCCCGTCAGACTGCCGTCCACCGACAAGGATTGGGGGACGTAACCGATGGATTCACGAATGCGGGCCGATTCTTTTTTCAGGGAAAAGCCGTTTACTTTCGCATCGCCGGAGTCCGGGGAAATCATGGTAATGAGCATTTTGATGGTGGTGCTTTTACCGGCGCCGTTGGGTCCCAGGAGGGCGAAACATTCTCCTGGGGCGACGTCGAAACTCACGTTCTGGACGGCGTGGACTTCCTTGAAGCTCTTGGTGAGGCCGCAAACTTCGATCATGGGTGCCATGGGGATCAAAACCTTTCAAGCCTGGATAGGCCCAGGAGGACATTGTAATTCATTCCTCCATTGGACGTTCCGGCTCGATTCAAAGAGTCGTATCTACGCCGTTATCCAGTTTAAAATCCGTGGCGGATTTCTCGGCGTCCTGGGGGAATCCTCCGACGGGTATCCGACGATGATGGGAAGGACCGGGAAATGCCCTTCCGGTATTCCCAATTTATGTTTCATTGAATCGGTCCGCAGAATGTCCCAAGCCAGCCCGATGGGACAAGTACCCAGCCCCATTCCATAAGCGGCCAACATCAGGTTTTGGCAGGCTAGGTAGCAATCCGCCTCGGGAACTAACCCTTCCTGTGTAGCGCAAACGATAATGAGGGTTGAAGCGCCATAGAAAATATTGAAACCCGGGTCCAGGAAACGGCTGGGCCCGTGTTGGGCTTCGGACTTCCACCTGGGATCTCCGGCCAGCGTCTTCTTAGCCTCGTTGGAAATTCCCCGTAGGAGAACCGCATCCTGGACAACGGCAAAGCTCCAGGGCTGGCTGTTGACAGCGCTGGGAGCTTGAACGGCGAATTCCAAGAGGATTCCCACGGTTTTTTCGTCAACCGCCTTGGCCGTGTAATGGCGGACGGCCCTCCGGTCACAGATCGCATCGAGAACGCTGATCGAAGCGCCTGTCTTCTTACTTTTTTTCGCTTCATCTAAAAGTGTCATATTGTTTCCTCCGACTCAAGCTGAATAAGTCGAGAAATGAATTGAAGAACTTGTATTAGGATAATTACTAAATGGAGCCTCTCATGTGACCTCCGTCATACCCATCCGTTTTTTTATGGGATATTCTTTTTAGAAACCTGCGCCGAAAAGGTCATAAGGACCGGTAAATGGAGCCCGTATTAATACATAAAATTTTCGGGTTGACATGGGAGATGAACCAAAACTTCAGAATGTTCCCATGAATAAAAAGACAATGCAGGCCATGGTGTTGGCGGCACAGGGACAACCCCTGAAACCCCTCTTTCTTCCCAAACCAATTCCAGGACGGGGCCAAGTACTTGTACGGGTCCTCGCTTGCGGCCTATGCCGCACCGACCTGCACGTGGTGGACGGCGACCTGAAGGAGCCCAAACTGCCCCTTGTTCCGGGCCATCAAGTGGTGGGCGTAGTGGAGAGCTTGGGCCCCAGCATAACGGCCGTTCAAATCGGTGAACGCATTGGTATCCCCTGGCTTGGCGGCAGTTGCGGCTCATGCGATTACTGCCGAAGCGGAAGGGAAAACCTTTGCGACCATGCTCGATACACCGGCTATCAATTGGACGGCGGCTTCGCCGAATACTGCCTGGCGGATGAGCGCTTTGTTTTCCCCATTCCCAAGTCCTACCCTGACCCGCAAGCCGCGCCCCTTTTATGCGCGGGCCTGATTGGCTACCGCTCTTTACGGATGGCGGGAAATGGAAAAAAACTTGGATTTTACGGTTTCGGCGCGTCGGCCCACCTTTTAATCCAAGTCGCGAAATACCAAGGGCGTGAAGTTTATGTCTTTACCCGCAAAGGAGATACCGAAAGCCAGGCCTTTGCCGAAAAACTGGGGGCCACGTGGGTGGGAACATCGGGTGAAACCCCGCCAAAACATTTGGATGCGGCCATCATCTTCGCACCCGTTGGGGAATTAGTGCCGATGGCCCTTAAAGCGGTTGCCAAGGGCGGGGTGGTTGTCTGCGCGGGCATCCATATGAGCGATATCCCCTCTTTCCCCTATTCCATCCTTTGGGGCGAGCGGCAGGTGCGTTCAGTGGCAAATTTAACCCGCCAAGACGGAGAGGAATTCCTGAAGTTGGCCCCCCAAATCCCCATCAAAACGCAGGTGAAAATCTATCCTCTTGATCAGGCTAATGAGGCTTTGGCCGACCTTCGCGCGGGCCGCCTTCAGGGGGCTGCAGTATTAAGAATCGGGTCTTAAATCCCCAAATGATTAACAAGTTATCCACAATTTTATCCTCTTAATCCCCAATCATGCAGGCCGGAACGATGCCCTCCCTTTGGCGCCATCCCTATTCCAGCATTCCCTCCAAGTAACGAATTGCTTTACGGGCGCGGCGGAGCAACCTCCATTCTTTCCGCTCCAGGATTTCAAAGCCACCCTTCTTCCCTTCTGCGGTTATCCCGAGTCGTTCGAAGGATTTTTCCACTCCTTGCCAATCCCTCAACTGTCCCAGGGCATACTGGACCTCGTTGGTGGCCTTGAGAAGTTTCTTCCTCTTAGGAGGATGCAGGAAGTCAAACAGTTCCAGGTCGTAACGGAGGCGTTTGGCTTGGATGCGCAGATGATGCAAGACTTTTCGTTTGGGGCCCCCCTGGTCATAGTTCGAAATGGATTTTTGAACCCGTTCCATCTCCTTACAAAAAGAAGCCTCAACCTTTTTTTGCAATTTACTCCTTTTCATCTTTCTCTCAATCTCTTGAAACACCATGGCAATGTCCGAAAAAAACAGGTCGAAAGCCTTATTAACCAGGATGGCTTGGAAGGCTCCCTCCTTCTTCCTCCTTCGGGCGGACCCGCTGGTTGCCTGGCGTTTTTTGGAAAATCCCTCCGACCGCAATATTTTCGAGGACACATGTGACTCCCTCAGGGGCCCTGTCAAACCTTGCAAGTATTTTATTTGTTCGATTTCATGTTCGAAACGCCGTTTTTCCAAAAGATGCTTTTCCAAGCGCAGTACCGCTTCGATGCGTCTTAAGGAAGTCCTGAAATCGTGGAGGGTGCGTGGGTCAATCCGTTTTATCAGCTTTCGACGGCACACTTTTCGAGCGGCGCTAGCATCAATAGCCTCTTCAAATGCCCGCTCGCGATGGTCTACCGGCATCAGGCCACCTCTTCGCGAAGATCGATTTTCCCTGTCATGGCTGCCGAAATTAACGTTTGGCGATATTCTCTAAGTTTTTCAATTTGAGTTTTGATTTTTCCAGCGGGTTCATCAAGATGCTGATTTCCACCCCTTTCATTTTTGATGGCAAGCAAATCTATTCTCGTTGTTTTTTTATCCAAGAAAGAAACAATTTCTAATTGTTCTTTCGCCTCAGGAATATAAATTTCTAAATCTCCCAATTTATCGCCAGTTAAGTGTGCAATTGTCGCCCTATTACACAAAACTTCAAACCAACCAAACCAATCCATAGTTTCGAGTAAATATTTTAAAAACTTCAAAGAGTTCTTTTTTTTGCTTCGAATTCTGTGAAGAGCATTTTGAATTATGCATTTATTTGGAACATTTTTTAAAATGGAAGCTCGACCTACTTCTCCGCCCTCACAAACAAGCAAGTCCCCATCTAAAACTTCAAATTTCTCTAGTTCGTTTTTATTTGTCCACATTTCAGGCAGGAAGTTGTCCCGCCGCCAGTTGAATTAGTGAAGTGACGGCCCCTGGTTTGCCTACCTTAGGCCACAGCCGTTTCTGCGTCAACGTCGTTCGCCGTGCACCTCCTCAAAGCCGCCTGCAAAATTGGAATTTCCCTGTATCCTCTGAGGCGTTTGAAAGCTCCTTCCGCACGCATCAGGCCCGCTGTCGCCCAACGCTGGCGCATGTCCCCACCCCTCCACCGCTTCACCCGCACCGTCACCTTACCCGCCACACTGAACGCCGACTCGATGGGGTTTGTCGTCACCAAGCTTTTCGCCAACAGGGCCGGTAGACCCAGCTTGGCCACCGTCAGGGTCTCTTCGAGGCCTTCTCTCAGGCTTGCGGCCGCGTCCTGGTTGATCCGGGTGAGCCAGGCGCCCAGAGTGTTGAGGCGCTTCTCGCCTTCACGCCAGTCCTTGCAGGCGTAAGCCTCCGCCATGCGGCTTCGGATTTCGTCGTGGTGCTTCTTTGCCACGTAGCCCAGCACGTTTCGGATCTTGTGCTGCTGGCAGCGCTGAATTTGGACATTGGATCCACACAGCCGCTTCACCGCCGCCGCCAAAGCCTTGGACCCGTCCAGTACGAACAGCATGGGGGTTTCGAAGCTTAAGCCCCGATCTCTCAAGTCCGTCAACAGATCGGTGCAGACCTGGGCATTCTCCGTGGCCCCTTGGCGCAGACCCAAAATGACCTTCTCCCCGGCCCCTTTCCCGGCTTTCACCCCCAGGGCCACCACCAGCATCTCTCCCCCATAGGGCACCCCGTCGATGAACACTGCCACGAACTCTTGCCCCTCAAAACGTCTTTCTGCAAGGGTTTTCATCTGTTTGGCCGAGGCCTTCACGAAGCCACGGCTCACACTGGAGCGCTTCATCCCAAACCCTTTAGCCAAGGGCTCTAGGCACCCTTCGTACTCTCGGCAGGACACCCCCCGCACCATGCGCCGAAGGGCGTTTTCAGGCATGGCTTCGGGGTTTTGGAGTTTCTGATAGGTCTGAAGAAGGACTTCACCGCCCTCTTTCATCCGCGCCCGGGGCTTCTGGAGGGGCACCTTGCGTCCGGCCAGTACAACCGTCCCACCCTGGCTTCCCCAACGGCTGGCCGATCGCCCCAGCTGGCGCTGGTGCATCGGCCCGCACAGGTCTTGGATTTCCGCTTGTAGCAACTCCTGGGCCGCCAACAACCCCAACTGACAAGCCAGGCTGTTGAGCCCATCCTGAATCATCGCCAATCGCTCTTCCCGGCTTAACGGCAGTTGTCCAAAATTCTTGTCGCCTTTCGAGGTGTTACGGTGTAACTTTCTCATGGTGGTTTCCTCTCTTTTTTAAAAAAATTGGTCACCCAGACTTTACAGTCTGGGCAGAGGAGCCACCACCTTCTTTTCAACTACGAACGGGACAATTTCTCAGGCAGATCAGTCACGTCTACCTTGTACCACAGAACATGAACGGCTTTTAAATAAGGTACGAGAATATCGCTTTCGTCCTTTCGTTCAGATTGGAGCATTTTTCCAAGTTGTATCGAATATTCAAACTTGATCTTTGTTTTTTGCCAATGACTTGGAACCCGATCCACCCATTCAACGGACGAACTTTTATATTCGGGATAGGGTTTGTATCTGTCTTGACTTGGATGGGTGTTATTTTCCAATTATTTTACTTTCAAATATTTCCAATTTAGTTAACCACTCATTAAAATGCAGGCATTCGCCCCTGATTCTGGCCAACCCGATTCTTTGAGTGACCAACGGTCCGTAAATCTTTTTTTGATATCCAGGGAAAATATCCGAAAGTCTTTTAGATGGAGCCGTTTGTGGGTTGTCGTTAATGTCTTCGGGAGTCTCAAATTTTCCCTTTATCTCAGCCAGTTTTTTTTCTTTCCCCGTGTCCAACAGCGCCCCAGCCGTTTCACCGGGGTCCACAAAAAGCATGGCTTCGAACTCATGGACCTCAAAATTAGGGATAAACCTTCCATCACCGATATCCTCCTTGAACTTTTGTTCCAGGAACTTTACCCGTTCGATACCGCGCTTTGAGGTTGAATGATAGCCTGGAAAATCGGAAGGGAGGCCGTAATAATCAATCATGGTGGTGACACAAACCACATCCGTGTCCTTCAAAAGATTCATCAGGTCGTACCTGACTTTTCCATATGAAACAATGCCGCCCTTAAAATCCGGCCCCTTTTTCACCCGCTTCGTGGTGGCCAGTTTTGCGATTAGGAAAATCCCTTTCAGAGCAAAATAGGGGCCTAGTACGTCCCGGACGAAGGTTTCTTCCGTTTGCCCTTCAGCCAAGACCAGGATTCGGCTCAATGGGTTGGCCTTCCGCCCAGAATGTTTTTCTCCCATAGATCGCCCAATCCGTATTCCTCAAGCCAATCATCCATCTTGGCTTTCTCCAACTTGGAAAAGACCGATTGTCCTTCCTGCCGATCAACAACAACAATATCGGCTGGCTCAAACTGGTTGACAAGTCCAACGGACTGGGTAGATGCGATGATTTGTGTTTTAGTGGAAGTGCTTTTAAGAAGATCAGCGAGCAAAGCAACGGCGTAGGGATGAAGGCCAAGTTCGGGCTCATCTAGCAAAATGACGGATGGTAGTTCCGGTTGCAACAATAGTGTGGCCAGACAGATGAACCTTAAGGTACCGTCCGATAGGGTATGGGCGTTGAAATAGTCGTCCGAACCCTTTTGGTGCCATTCCAAAAGAATTTTTCCCTTATTCAACTTGGAGGGGCGCAAAAAGAAATCATCAAAGAATGGTGCCGCCAATCGCACGGTTTCAACGATATTTTTATAATTGCCTTTATGGCGTTCCTGTAGGAAGTAAAGGAAAGCCGCGAGGTTTGACGCATCGGGCCTGAAAACCTCGTTATCATCTATTTCTCCCGTTTGTTTCATCTTGGAGCTTTCGCTTGTGTCATGAAAGTGGTAGACACGCCAGCTTTCCATGTTTTTTAAAACATGATTGACGGTCGCTTTTTGCTTAGCCAAAGTATGTAGTTTTGTTTCCTTGTGCCCTTCACCGAGGCCTTCCTCATATGGGCGTTTATACCCGGCACCTTGAAAATAGGCGGATTCTTCCAGGAAAATCAGCGAATCATCCGTTGAGGGGCCCAATTTGCAGGAATATCCATTCGGATTGAAATCACAATGTATAAAAATTTCATTGGTTATTTTGGAGCCGAAGTACAAGAACGTGTTCGCGCCGCCTGATTTACCGACAAAAACCTGGAGGTTTTTTAGGACAATTTGGTTTAAAAGCTTAAAGAGAGAAATAAAATTTGACTTCCCTGCCCCGTTGGGACCAATGAGAACATTTAAGGGTCTTAGTTTCAAATCCATATCTTTTATGGATTTGAAACCTTGAACTTTAACGCTTTTAAGTGCGTGCATGATAATCTCCGGGATTCGATGCGTTTATTATAACCCAGCTCTTTGGGTGCTTTAAACAAATCGGCTTTTGAAATTTTTATAATTCCTTTAATTCCTCAGCGATCTCGGCTTCCAACTGTTTAATCTCCGCCTCAATGACATCCAAGGGTCTTATGGTCTGATACTTGTAAAAATGCCGAGTGAAGGGAATTTCATAACCTATCTTGGTCTTACCATCGTCAATCCAGGCATCCGGCACGTGTGGCAGAACTTCAGTTGCACACTATCCTTTTTGCGACAGGCATGTGCAGGAGCCTGCAATTATTGGTGTTTTTCACCGTTCCGCCGAATTCGGCGTGATTTGGATAAGTTCAAACGCAGTTTCAATGTCGACATCATCTTTCTTAGAACTAAGCGTACCACCGAAAACCGAATCTTCAAAGCACGACCGACAGAGCGTACTGATAAAAAACTTTTCGGTCTTCTTTGCGAAAGCCCCCTTGAATTTATTCTCGAGTTTTTCCCGTTCTTTTGAATACAATTTTCCGATATACATATTCCGGAAAACCGGCTTGAGACCATAATTCTTGCACCACAGAACCGCCTTGTCCCGATGCCGCCAGTCGCGCGTTTCCCACGATACTAGGGTGATGGCATTGAAATTGTTCATGATATCGAAAAAAGTTTTTCCGCACGAAACGGGTTGTACTTGTCCTCCTTTTCGACAAAGTGACGTGCCAACGCCCTAATCTGGTTATCTATGATCTGCTTAAGAGTATATTGTTTCCCCCGCCATGCCGTCGTTTCATTCAACCGCCTCATGATCGCCCCCACCACGACGCTTTTTCCCTCAGGCGATAACAGATATTGCCCAACCGCGGTTTTTTCAAAATATTTCCGTTGGCTCAGTTTCTTTTCTATGAAAAGCGGGAAAAGCACCGAGTCGACGATTGGTACGCGGAATTCTTCGACAAGATCGAGAACGAGGGCAGGCTTACCATAGCGTTCACTGTGGTAGAGGCCGAGATATGGATCAAGACCGACGTAAAGGCATGCCCGTTCGACTTCATTGTAAAGGATGCCGTAACCATAATTCAGTACGCTGTTAAACTGGTCCCTGCCTTGTGGTTTTCGGCCCGGGAATCTATAGAATTTTTTTAACCCGCTGAAATATTTGTCCGCGATGTATCCTTCCGTACCAAGGAGTTGCTCCTTGCCTTTCTCCGAACACGGGACATTGTCCAAGACATCAAAAAGGGTCTGCGCTTGTAAGAGCTCGGTCCCCACATCCTTTTTATATCGGTACGCGAGATATCGGAGTAGATCGAGCTGATTAGCGCATTTGCCCCGCACTAATTCTTTTGCGATTTTGAACGATCGCTCAAGCGAAGTTGACGCTTCCAGTTGCGCTTTACGAAGACTCGCCAACCCTTTTGGTTCGCTTGAAAATAGTCTTCCGATGGGCTTGCCAAAAGAACCGAGATAGACGATATCAACATCGTGCTCAATCGCGAGCTGAACTGCGTGAGTCGTGAGCGAGGCCGGCCGCAGTATGACTATTTTCTCCAGTCTGTGGATTGGGTATTCTTTTTTCTCTTTAACTTTCGGAAAAGAAAGGACGATGCGCTCACCATTTACGCCGATCTTGGTACCGTAAGTATCAATAAGCAAGTCCATGTGATCTGCCCCCCAAATTTCGTAAACCATCTTTGTACGGAAGATGCCTGGCTACCATTATCCATCATTTTCGTTGTTCACGAAGGGTCCCCGCCGTGGACAGTGTTTTCTACGCTTCTCCTTGTTCAAGACTCCTCCGGCCTACCGAACCCCGAATTTCCTAATAAACCAGGTTTTCACAAATTGGGTGAGCACGCAATAGCACAATAAGGTGAGGGCGATAAACCCAAAATAATGAAGGGGCAAGGGCATGAGGCCGACCTTGGAGGCTAAGGGTGAAAAAGGGAAATAAATGCCGACCGCCATGACGCATAGGGTCGTCAAAGCCAACGCCGGCGCTGCCCGGCTTTGGATGAAAGGAATCTTGTTGGTGCGGATCACGTGGACGATTAGGGTCTGGGTCAGAAGACCCTCCACGAACCAGCCGGATTGAAACAAGGACTGTCTTTCGGGGCTATTGGCCCCGAAGAAGAACCACATCAAGGCGAAGGTGGTGTAGTCAAAGATGGAGCTGATGGGGCCAATGAAAAGCATGAAGCGGCCGATATCGGCGATTTCCCATTTGCGAGGCCGGGAAAGGTATTCCTCGTCCACCCGGTCCAAGGGGATGGCCGTCTGGGAAACGTCGTAAAGAAGGTTCTGAATAAGAATTTGCACCGGCAACATGGGAAGAAATGGCAGAAGAGCGCTGGCCCCCACCACGGAAAACATATTGCCGAAGTTGGAACTGGCCCCCATCTTGATGTATTTGATGATGTTGCCGAAGACCTTGCGACCCTCCAAAACCCCATCCGCCAACACTAGCAGGCTTTGTTCCAGCAAGATGATGTCGGCGGATTCTTTGGCGATGTCCACCGCGTTGTCCACGGAGATTCCTACGTCCGATGCCCGCAGGGCAGGCGCGTCGTTGATGCCGTCCCCTAAATACCCGACCACATGGCCCTTCTGATGCATGGCTTTGATGACGCGTTCTTTTTGGGAAGGGGAAAGTTTGGCGAATACGTAACAGCCCTCCACGGCCTCGGCCAGTTCCCCGTCCCCCATGGCCTCAATTTGCCCGCCCAATAAAATCTTTTCCGCGTCAATGCCCACCTGGGAACAAACCATACGGGTCACCGTTTCATTGTCCCCGGTGAGGACCTTCACCGCCACGCCATGATCCTTCAAGAGGGCTACCGCTTCCTTGGTGGTTTCCTTCGGTGGGTCCAGGAAAGCCAGATAGCCGAGCAACACCAAGTTGCATTCGTCTTTCATCGAATAGGCAGGGTGATCGGTGGGCATTTCCTTATAGGCTACGGCAATGACTCTTAGGCCTTCCCCGTTCAAATTTTCGGGGATACCCTTCAGGCCCTTTCGCGTTACTTCGTCTAAGGGAGTAAGCACCCCGTCAATTTCCACTTGGTCACAGACGCTGAAAACTTCCTCAAGGGCTCCCTTGCAGATAAGAATGTCCCTTTTGCCTTCCTCCTCTACGACCACCGACATGCGCCGACGTTGAAAATCGAAGGGGATTTCATCGACCTTCTTATAGTTGGCCTGGGGTTTCAAGGATTTTTCCAGATCCACAAAGGCAAGCACCGCCACGTCCAGGAGATTTTTCAAACCGGTTTGGTAAAAGCTGTTCAAGTAGGCATATTCGAGGGTTTTAGGGCTCTTGGAGCCGCGCGCGTCCGCGACTTTCAACAGGGCCACCTTGTTCTGGGTCAGGGTCCCGGTCTTATCCGTGCAAAGGACGTCCATGGCCCCAAAGTTCTGGATGGAATTCAGGCGCTTCACGATGACCTTCTTGCGGGACATCATCATGGCCCCCTTGGACAGGTTGACGGTCACGATCATGGGGAGCATCTCGGGCGTCAACCCCACGGCCACTGCCACAGCGAACATGAAAGCCTCGAACCAATTGTGTTTTTCAATACCGTTGATCACAAAGACCAGTGGCACCATTACCAGCATGAAACGCAACATGAGGGTCGTGAATCGGTTTACTCCCGTTTCAAAGCTGGTAAGGACACGACGGCCCACCACGGATTTCGCCAAAGTGCCCAGATAGGTTTCGGCGCCGGTGCGGAGTACTAAAGCTGTGGCAGTACCGCTCAAGATGTTGCTCCCCATGAAACAAAGGGTCGGCCATTCCAGGGGGGTGGCAGGAGAGGCTTCCAGGGGTGCCGCCGTCTTTTCCACCGGCAGGGATTCCCCCGTGAGGGCGGCCTGGCTGACAAAGAGGTCCTTGCAGGAGAGAAACCGCAGGTCGGCGGGAACCATGTCACCAGCGGCTAGGTGGAGAACATCGCCCGGTACTAAATTCTCGATGGGTTCCTCCAAGTTTTGAATCGGCTCGTCCCCACGACGGCGCAGGACCGTGGCCCTATTGGTCACCATGGCCTTGAGTTTTTCGGCGGCCTGGCTGGAACGGTATTCCTGGTAAAAGCCGAGAGTCACGCTGATGAAGGCCATCGCGGCGATCACGATTCCCCCCGCGAAGTCGTGTGTGAGGAAGGAAATGAGGGAAAGGACTCCCAAGAGTAGTGTGAAGGGAGTGCGGAAGTTACGGAACAGCTGTAGGTACCAGGGGTCGGGTTTTTCATGCACCACTAGGTTGGGTCCGTGAAGCTCAAGACGATGGCGGACTTGGCTTTCGGTGAGGCCCTCGGGCGAACTGTGCAGTTGCTTGAGTAACGCGGGAATATCAGCCTTTCCCATTTCCAAAAGAGAGGCGAGGGAAAGGGCCGCTTGGGCCTTCGCAGTTTCGCCTTTGAGCCTTTCCGGTTGCAACAATCGGTAGAAATGGTTTTTTAATAAGGGCATGGATTAAACTCGCTTTCCAAAACGTCCTCAACACTGACCAATTCTACTCCCCCTTCTGGCCGCACCGAAAACTCATTACCTTTCGAAATTGGGGCGACGTCAAGTCTACGCAATCAGGAAAGTAACGGCCGTTTCCCGATCTGCTTCTAAATATGAATATGGGTGTGGCTAAGGCCGTCGGGGACGTTGTGGGCGAAGCGGCGAGGAAGGCTTTGGGTCTTTAGATGTCCACGACGGGTCCCCATCGTGGACAACCTTTAAAACAGAAAACCTTAATTAAGCGGTTAATAAAATCCTATTTTCTAAAATCGAAACTGAAGATAAAAATTAGGAACAACGATAGACGTGTTGTTGGTCGGAGAATAAGAATCCCAGGAGTAATAGGGCGGGGAAAAGACCGCGTAACCGGGAACAGAATTGGTTCTGAGAAAGCTTTTCATGTAATCCATGGTTAAACCGACACCCAAATTGGAAAGGATGAAATATTCGATGCCCAAGCCAACAAGTAAATCATGTTCCGTTGTGTTTGCATTTGGATAAACCCCGTTTTCGTAATAATTCACGGAATTCGCGGACGTGGTTCCGCTGATGAAATCGTAGCCGAAATGAAGGTAGGTTTGAAACAAGTTGAACACCCGTCTTTTGCGGGTGCTGAGATTATATCTTCCTTGAAGGGTAAGCCTGAAAAAGTCGACTGAGCCTCCAAAGGATGAGTCAGAGGTATTGAAGGAGGTCCCGCGGAGACTTCCCAATGGGGATCGATCAGGTAACCGAGGGTGATCCCGGTAAGCAGTGGAAAACCGTAATCCAGCTCAATTAAGAACTGCTGTTTCCCGGATAAGTCATTTCCGCCATTGGAGTCAAAATTACCACCTGAACAAAACCCCACCGGAATCAGTATCAATAAAAAACAAAAAATACTTTTTTTCATAATCACACCTTTCTAATATCGCCTATTCACGACGGGGCCCCGTCACGAATAGGTTGGTTTGATAAAAAATATTGTTCCTTCAGGATCCCCGTCGTGGACAGCGACCCCTCATCCATATCCATCATAATTTCACGGAGTTAACCGCCAAGCACTTCCAAAAATTCCCGCGGGCTCAACACTTTTATGCCGTGGCACTTGGAATGTGGAAAATGCTTTAGATTGCCACTGACGAGGTAGGCGTTCTCTTGTTCCCGGGCGGCCTCCAAAAAAGCCTCATCATGCGGGTCGGGCAGCCCCGCCGGCGGGAAAGGCTGGACGGAACGGATTCCCTCGCTCCGAATCCGCAAAATCAAGAAATGAACAGCTTGCGTTTCAAAACCAAACTCAGGCCTCGACAGCACTTTTTCATATTCCCCAATGATATCTTCGTTATAAACCGGCTGAAACCCGCCTTCGTTCATGAAATCCAGCAAACGGGCGCAGGGTCCGGTTGCGGTTAAAAGGCCGGAAACCAAAACATTGGTGTCGAGCACCACCTTCAACGGCGTTCGGCCTTCCTCGTTTTGGCCACAACCGCGTCAACTTGTCCCATCTTCCATCGGTCAAGTCCCTTTGCCTTTGCCTTGGCCCTCATATGGTCAATGGCTAAACGGGCCTTCGCCTGGTGCCAGGCCTCCAAGGTTTCTTCCAATTCCAGTTCCCCAACCCGGCAAAGGAGGGCCATCGGTTTTCCGTTATTAGTGACCACTACGTCCCCTTGTTGGTCCAATTCCTTCCAGACCATGCCCGATTTGCCTTTCAATTCCCTCACCGAAATAAATTTCATGGCGTCTCCTTATCGTATAACAATATGATACTCAATCGTGACACGCTTTCAAGTCCATAAATTAGTGGCTGGGATTGTCCACGAAGGGTCCCCGTCGTAGACACCTGTATTCCGGCGACACCGGTTAAATGCTTTTAAGTGCTACTTCTTGCCAAAGACCAATAGTTGTTGGTGAAGGATGAAGTTCCGTGATTAAACCTTAGAAAGCTGCTTTGGCGGGTTGGCGGGATTGAAAGCTGGCAGCAAAGCTGTTCCTGACAGAATCTTCTCGGCTTGTTCCATGGCCTGTTCCATCTTTGGGTAACGAACCAGACGGTATCCCCTCACTTCTTCGGGCAAAGAAAGAACAGCCACCCATCGCTCGTACATCTCCGGGCTGGTATATTCAAAACGGTCTACCAGGGCCTCGTACCAGGCCCTAAAGCCTTTTTCTCGCTTGTGCCAGGTGGGCATCAGGCGGCGGAGGAATTTCATGTGTTTCATGGTGTTCAGCATCCAATCGCGGCTGTTGAAATCGAATTCGATATTCATGCCCATTATGTCGAAATGGGGTCGGTTGAAGTGCTTGTAGATGATCTTGTCCCCGTGGGCTAAATCCACCTTGTAACGCTTGGCGTCCTTCTCGTATTTCTCGGGGCTGGTCAAGAGATGGGCCACATAGACCTCGTCCTTGATTTCCATAACCTTATGCAAATACTTCACCACCGCTTTGGTGGCTGAGAATTCGGCGGCTTTAGAATCCTTCTTCAAGGTGGCCAGCACCCGGTTCAAGTATTTTTGGGCGTAGGCGGTATTCTCGAACTCGATGAGGTCGTAGAGGCGGTTGGCGAATTGGACCCGGGTGTCCTCGTCCCCTTCCCAGGCTTTAAGGAACTCTTCGGTCATCCTGATGTAAACATCGGCGCGGCTTCCACCTAATAGCCCGGCCTTCTTTGCCATGATTTCCTGGAAACTCAAGCGCACTTCGGCGTTGTACTTTTCGGGATGGACGGCCACATCCCGGCCCAAATGGAAGGCGTCAATATTGTGCTTGGCGGCGCTGGGGTTGAAGTTGTCCTTAATGGAATCGATCATCTCGTGAAGGGTGACGGGCAAAAGGCCCCTTTGGAAGGCCACGCCCAAAAGGAGGACGTTCACGAACACCTTGTTGCCCAGGTAATGCTCGGCAATGGCGCTCATATCGGCGCCGAAATAATCCTTGGTGTATTTCTTGAAAAGCTCGGCCAGTTCGACAGGGCTGAAATCTTCCTTCCCCATCAGGCTCAGGATGGTATGGGTTTTGTGGGTGTTCACGACCGATTGGGTATATTGCTTGGAGCCCACCCGGAAATTTAGGCGGGGGTCCAGGCCCCGGGCCGCTTCCAGGATATCCAAACCCAAGAGCAGGTTTGTTTTACCTTGGGGTTGAAGGGGTGAGACCACTTTTTTCTTTTTGGAAAAGGTAATTTGGGAATTAACGCCGCCATTGCGGATGGCGATGCCCTTTTTATCGCAAAATGTGATGTGGTAGCCATGTTTTTCGGCGGCCCGGACCAGGACGGCGGTGGAACTGCCGATACCCATGCCCCCAACGCCTGATATATAAGCCCGCCAGTCTTCCTCAAATTCGGTGGGCTTGGGCATGGGAATGAGGCCGGGGTCCGGCAAGGGCAGATTTTCCTGCTTGTGGGCGCGGACGATGGTGAGTTCCTCGAAGGCTGGGCAAGCCTTGATGCGGGTGCAGGCCATGTCGGAAACGCAATAGGACAAGTCAGTAGACATCTTGGGGCCGTAAAGGGTGTCCTCGATGGCCAAGCCGGGACAGCCGGTCAAGCGGGTGCATTCCAGGCAATATTCGCAGGTATGGTCGTTCACGTTGACGCGCTTTTGAACGGGGAAATAGCCGTTCTTGGCCTTGAACTGGCTGACTTCCCGGCGCTTGCGGCGGTGGTAGGTGATGCCGCATTCCTTGTCGGCGATAACGAATTTCACGCCCGGTTCCAAAAGCATGTCTTCCAACAGGAAGCGGTAGTCGTCCCGTTTCTCCGGGTTGACCCTGGCGATGGTGAGGTCGTTGCCTTTCGTCAAGCCCTTCAAAACCTTCTCGATATCCTGGCCGAAAGTGGGGTTGCCCATCAAATCCGACTCCATGCCGGGATGGGGCTGGTGGCCGGTCATAGCGGTGGTCTTGTTGTCCAAAATGACGTAAAGCACGTCCTGGTTGTTCTTGATGGAATCTGAAACTTCGGAAAGCCCGGAATGAAAGAAAGTGGAATCACCAATGAAGCAGACCGACTTGTTCGTCGAGAAGGGTGAAAGCCCAGCGCCCGTGCCGCCGCCCAGGCCCATGCCGATATAGTTGTGCATCAAAGGCCCGTTAGGAGGCATGAAGAGTAGGACGTAACAGCCGGCGTCGCCGTGGAAGAGAATGTCCAGGGGACCCATCTTGTGATGTTTCTTCATGTAAGCGGGGTCTTTAAAGTCCGCCACCAATTGAAGGAAGACCGAAGAGGAATCCCGATGGGGGCAACCGGGGCAGAAGGACGGCGTGCGTTTGGGGATATTGATTTCCAGGTCGTCCAGGCTATGAATAAATTGGATTTCCTTGTTCACCTTGGGAGTCGAGAGCTCGAAATGCTTCAAGAGGGGCGCCAAGGTGGTCATGACCACCGCCGGACTAAGACCCTTGCCTTCTGAAAAGCCTTCCAGGCTGTTAGGGAAGGATTTTCCCCAGACCGTCGGCATTTCCTTGAGCTTGCCGGACTGGTAGAGGTCCATGGCGATGTTGCGGACTTGGCTTTCGATAAAGCGGCGTTTTTCCTCCACCACCACCAGGGTCGTGGAGTATTTCAGGATTTCCTCGACCGCCTGGGGGTCGACCGGAAAGGTAAGGCCCAACTTCAAGATCGGGAATTTTCCCGACATGCCAAATTCGGAGAGGGCCTGTTCCAAGTAGGTATAGGACGCCCCCGCGGTAATAAAGGCGAAACTCTTTTCCTTGCCCGGAAGAACCTTATTAATGCCTTTCGCCCGGGCGGATTCCAGGAGCCGGGGAAACTTGACTTCCAGCGCCTCTTTTTCCAGGGGGATGGTGTGGGGCGGCAGGACGATGGAATGGGTGACGTCGAATTTGGAACTATCGATGGTGACCCTATTTAAAGTCGTGGCGCCCTTTGGTGGCTGGTTGGGATGGACTTCCACGCTTCCCCCGCCCTCGGCCGTATAGGTGATGAGCAGATAGGCGATGAAGAGGTCGGCTTCTTCCGAAAGCTCAAAGGCGACCTTGACCCAATCCTTGATTTCCTGGAAGGTGGCCGGTTCTAAAACGGGGATGAATAAATGGTCGGAGAGGCGGCGGGAATCGACCGGAACCTGGGTAGTGTCGCTCCAGGGGTCGTCGCCAATAACGATCACCCCGGCGCCTTGATGGTCTTTCTTGGCCAGGCTTCCTGCCACCAGGGCGTCGGCGGCCACGTGGAAACCCACCGATTTCATCACCGTAATGGCCCGCAGACCCGCCATTTGGGCCCCGTTGAGCCTGGCGGCCGAGAGGGCTTCGTTGTTGGCGATTTGGGCGAGAATGCCGTGTTCTTTGAGGTAGGGCGTGGCGTTGGCGGCGGCCTCAAAAACATCCGCCACGGGGGAACCGGGATAACCGGTTAAAAGGTTCATCCCCGCTTCCAGCCCGCCTTTGAGAATCAACTCGTTGCCGGTATAGGTTTCTGTGCCCGTATCTTTGACAAATCTTGGGTCCATTGGTCTATTACATTACAAGTTTAAACCGGTGATTTCAACCTTCCAAAAGACCATAAGGAAAGGACTTAGAAGTTTTAAATAAACAACAGTGGATCGACGGGTTTGTTGTTCCTGCGGATTTCGAAATGAAGATGGGGCCCGGTTACTCGGCCCGTGGCACCAACCCGCCCAATCAAGTTTCCGCGGCGCACCTTTTGGCCCTGCTTGGCGTAAATTTTGGAAAGATGCCCGTAGTAAGTGTGATAGGAACCAGCGCTGGCGATGATAATCAGGTTTCCGTAGCCGCCGGAAACCCCCGTGAAGGTGACCTTGCCGCCCGCCGCCGCGTAAACAGGATCGCCATATTTGGCCTTCAGGTCCACTCCGTTATGGTGGCGAATCTCGCCCGTGATGGGGTCCGTCCGAAAGCTGAAGGGGGAGTTGATCCTTCCCCAATGTCCCAAGGGGTCGCCGAAAATGCCCCGGCGGCTGAAATAATCCTTCCACTCCTTCACCATTAGGGTCGGCTTGACACTGGGAATAAAAAGGACGTCCCCTTCCTTCAAACTGTTCCACCAGTTGATGCCGTTTTCCGCTTTGATGGTTTTCGCGTCCGTGCCGAAAGCTTCGGCAATTTTGGAGGGGTCATCCCCTTTTTGGGCGGTATAAAGAACCCCTTTGCGGGAAAGGAGGTTCAAAGGCTGTTTGATTTTGGCCTTGAAGGGCATGGTGGGGTTGGCACCGATGAGGGTGTAGATGTCAATGTTGTTGTTTTTAGCGATGGTCCAATAGTTCTCGCCCATGGCGATGGCATGGGCCAGGACCTTGACAGTTTTGGACCGGAGCTTGGCGATGTTGAAATCGTCGCTGGGGCTGGATTGCGCGATAGGGACGGGAGATTTGCGGGCCGCGATGGTTAGGGGAACGGCTTCGACCGTTGGGGTGATGAGGATGTTTTCGCTTAAAGGCTTTTGCGCGGGAACGAAGGCGTGATTGACCGCGGCGAAAACCCCCATGAGCGCCAGGAGAATGACCGCGTCCAGAAGAAGAAATTTAAAGACCCGACGGTTGAAAAACGGCATTTTAAGAGACGACTCCCAACATGTAAGGCGTTTGATCCTTTAACATTGTTTTCACGGCTTCGGCAACTTGGGCCGGTTCCAGGCCGCACATTTCCCTTTGCAACTGCGGCTTGCCATGCTCGATAAAGCGGTCGGGAATGCCGATACATTTGACGGCGCAATCGGTGATGCCGTTTTTTTGTAGGGCTTCCAGGACGGCGCTGCCGAAGCCCCCGATGGCCGAATTTTCCTCCAGAGTGACGAGGACCTTCGTTTTTTGGGCGATGGAAACCAGAAGTTTTTCATCCAACGGCTTCACGAAACGGAAATTCGCGACGGCGCCTTCCAGGCCTTCCTTCTTCAGCGCCTCGCGGACCGTCTTGGCCACGCCTACCATCCGGCCTACCGCCAGCAGAGCGTAATCTTTTCCTTCTTCCAGGAGGATTCCCCTGCCGATTTCGATTTTCTTGAACCCTTCTTCCAGCTTTACCCCTTCCCCGTTCCCCCGGGGATAACGCAAAGCGATGGGACCGTTGTGCTCGACGGCGGTATAAAGCATGTTCCGCAATTCATTCTCGTCGGAAGGGGCCATGACCACCATGTTGGGGATACAGCGGAGATAGGAAAGGTCGTAGACTCCCTGGTGCGTCTCGCCGTCTTCGCCGACCAGGCCGCCCCGGTCGAGGGCGAAAATAACGGGCAGTTTCTGCAAACAGACGTCATGGATGATCTGGTCATAGGCCCGTTGTAAGAACGTGGAGTAAATGGCGACAACCGGTTTGATGCCTTCGCAGGCCAGGCCCGCCGCCATGCAAACCCCGTGGCCCTCCGCGATGCCGACGTCGATATAGCGGTCGGTAAAGACTTCCCCGAATTTCTTGAGCCCTGTTCCCTCGGGCATGGCCGCGGTGATGGCCACCAGCTTCGAATTATTTTTGGCCAGCTCGATCATAGCGTCCCCGAAAACTTTCGTGTAAGCGGGGGCCGCGCCGGCGGCCGGAACCGCCGTGCTCTTTCCGGTTTCCTTGTCGAATACCGTGACACCGTGGAACTTCTCGGGGTTTTCCTCGGCCGGGCTGTAACCCTTACCCTTCCGGGTCACGACATGCAGCATGATAGGGCCCTTCAACTGCTTGACCTTCTTGAAGATCTCCACCAGGGTCCGCAGGTCATGGCCGTCGATGGGGCCGTAATAGCGCAGGCCTAATTCTTCGAAAAGGGTCCCTGGCGTCATGAAACCCTTGAGGGCTTCCTCGGCATGGTGGGTCATTTGGAGCATTTGGTGGCCGACTTTGGGGATGCGGTCGATCAGGCGCTCCACGTGGGTTTTCGCCTCGTTGTAGGACTTGCCCGCCAGGATTTTGTTCAGGTAGGCGGTCATGGCCCCCACGCTGGGGGAAATGGACATTTCATTGTCGTTTAGGATGACCGTCATATTCATGTTGGGGTGGTCTCCGATATTGTTGAGGGCTTCCATGGAAAGGCCGTTGGAAATGGCCGCGTCCCCGACTACCGCCACGACGTGGAAATCTTTTTTCTGGATATCACGGGCCCGGGCCATGCCATAGGCGGCGGAAAGAGCCGTGCCGGCGTGGCCGACGGCGAAGGTGTCATATTCGCTTTCGTTGCGCTTCGGAAAGCCGCAAAGGCCCTGGAATTGGCGGAGGGTCGGAAACTTTTCCCGGCGTCCGGTGATGGCTTTGTGGCCGTAAGCCTGGTGCCCTACGTCCCAAACGATGCGGTCCTGGGGAGTGTCGTAAACGTAATGCATGGCCAGCGTCAGCTCCACCGCGCCCATGCTGGAGCCCAAATGGCCCCCGGTTTGGGCGACGGAAGTCACGAGGAAATCGCGCAATTCCTCCGCCACTTTGGGAAGGGCTTCGACCGGCAAAGCCCGCAAGTGGGCCGGGGTTTGGATTTTATCTAAATATTCGTACATTCCATTTCCTATCGCATCCATTGGTACATCAACAAAACCACCCCGATACCGAGGAGGGCACCCGCGAACACCTGGACCGGAGTATGGCCCAACAGTTCTTTCAGCTTTTTTTCAGCGACGGGCCTGGAACTGTACAGGTCGTCCACGATTTCATTGAGGATTTTGGCTTGCTGGCCTGCCGCCCGGCGGACACCCGCCGCATCCGACATAATGATCAAAGCCATTCCCACCGATAAAAGGAAAATCGGCGAGTCCCAGCCGCTTTCCAGTCCGATGGCGGTGGCAAGGGAACAAACAAAAGCCGAATGGGAACTGGGCATGCCTCCCGTACCGACGAACAAACGAAAGTTGATTTTATGGTTGCGAATCCAGTAAATCAACACCTTTAGGCCCTGGGCGAGGATCCAGGCTACGGTTGTCACATATAAAATCTTGATACTTCCCTTTTCATCCAAGGGTTTCATGGTTAGTTAGTCCTCCGGGCCATGTGACGCACCAGTTCCCGGAGCGGTTCTCCTTGGGCGCCAAAAGGCTTCAAGGCTAAGACAGCTTTTCGAGTCAGGTTTTCGACCTCGCTTTTTGATTTTTCCAACCCAATGGCCGAAGGAAAAGTCATCTTCCCCCTGGCCCGGTCACTCCCAGCGGACTTCCCCAGGTCCTTGCTGTTTCCGGTTTCATTCAGGATATCGTCCACGATTTGGAAAGCCAGGCCCGCCGACCAGCCGTAATCCGTCAGGGCCTTGAGTTTTGGACCCGTGATGCCCGCCAAAATTGCCGGAAGCCGGACGCTGGACAGCAGAAGAGCTCCGGTTTTGCGGCGGTGGATGGAAAGCACCTGGGACAGGCGGGGCCTTTGCTTTTCGGCTAGGACGTCGTCCACCTGCCCTCCCACCATGCCGGGATAGCCCGCATAGTGGGCCAGTTCGAAGACGGTTTGTGAAAGGTTCTTTCGGTAACGGCTGTCATAGGCAGCGGGATTGGAAATCCACTCGAAGGCCAGGGTTTGAAGTCCATCCCCCGCCAAAAGGGCTATGGCTTCCCCATAAACCTTGTGGTTGGTCTTACGGCCCCGCCGGTAATCATCGTTGTCTAAAGCGGGCAAATCGTCGTGAATCAGGCTATAGGTATGGATTAGTTCCAAGGCACAGGCGACTCGAAGGGCATTCTTGAGGGGCAAACCCACGGCTTCCCCCGAGGCCAGGCAAAGGATGGGTCTCAGGCGTTTGCCGCCCGCGAAGACGCTGTACTTCATGCTGTTCCAGAGCTTCGAGGGACACTGGGAACCATCACGGAAGACCCGATGGAGCGCCTGGTCGACCACCCGGGCTTTTTGTTCAAGGTAGGATTGAAGGGAAAAGGACATGCGTATCAGCTCTTGGACTCTTCATTTTTGGATTTCGCCGAGGCGCTTTTCAGGAGCAGTTTGACCTTTTTTTCAATTTCGTTCAGGCGGGAATTGCATTCTTTGGTAAGTTTCATTCCCTCTTCAAAAAGTTTAAGGGAATCTTCCAACTTGAGGTCTCCCGATTCCATCTTTTCGACGATGGCTTCGAGCTTCGTGAGCGAGTCTTCAAACGCGGGCTGTGTTGGCATAACCGATCCTCGGATAAATTTGGAGACTTAGTTTACCCCAAGACAGGCCTATTTTTCGATGGAGAAAACCCGATAGGAATGCGGTGGAATTTGGACCTTGAAATTCGTTTTCGGCGCTTCGGGGTTTTGCTGGGCCCACCAATTGTTCGGATCGGGAGTCGGTACCGGCTGGGTTTCCACCGGCATGTCCAGCAGCGCATCCCTCAACTTGCCTCCCGTTCCCGGCAAGGTCACCGTCACGTCACAGGGCTCGGAGCGGAAGGACTCCACCACGAAACGGTTGTTGTCGTAGGCAAAGAGGGCCACTTGGGCAGGAGAATCGATCCGTACCGGAAAATTACCTTGTAAGTAACCCTTGATCGCGGTCACCACACCTTGGGGCAGGTTGTAAAGGTCGGAAATGTTTTCCGGAATGGTGAGAACGTAAAGGATGCCTTTGGAATAGCGGTTCATCAGCAGGATCGGGAATCCCTTGGATGTGGCCACGCCCCGGATGATGCCCCAGGTGTCGTTCGTGAAGAAGCGGATTTCGGGGAATAGAATGGAAGGGTTCTCGTGCTTGGCATCGTTCAAAGGGGTTCCGTTTCCGGCCCCGTATCCATTGATGAAATCGTGGATGGAGACCGTGCGCCCGGTGCACTCCAGTTCAGCGATGTCCTCGATTCCCTTCTCCTGCAAGGCCTTCAAGAGCCCGGATGTTATAAAGACGCTCTTTCCCGCCTTCAGGCTGGACTTGATCTTGGAGACGATTCGCGGATCGAACTTTGCCGATTCGGTCAACAATATAGTATCTGCGTCCTTCGGGTATTCGGGTTGGAGCTCAATGGGAATCCCGATGTTGCCCAGGTAGTTGTGGAGAAAATCCTCTCCCGTGGATTGGTAGGGTTTGTAGCTGGCGATGCCGATGGGATTCCCCAGCTTGCCCAAGACCTGATCGATTTTCTCGAGTGAATAGCCCGCGGCTCTTCCCCAACCTGGAGGAGCGGTATCACCTGGCGCCGATTTATAGGTTTTGATCATTTCGTCCCAGTTGAAGCTGGTTGACAGTTTCTTCCAAGCTTCCCGGTTACCAGGTTCCAGCGCGCGGGTTTCGGACATGGGGGCCCAGTTGAAAAGGGTGATCTCCGGCGCCTTGGCGAAAAGGGTATCCCACAATTCTTCAGCGTAACGGTCCACGTAACGGGTGCTATAGACGTCGACCCAACCACCCAAGTTCTCGCCGTCTGGACGGATGTTGCTGAAATAACGGAAAATCTCATAGCTTTCGTACTGCTGCAGAAGCTGGTCCGTAATATAGGGATCGCGGGTTTCCGTTCCGGTATAGATGTAGTCGAACATCTGGGACTGTTTTTCCAGGTCGTATCCGAGTCCCTGGAAATGCTCGTACCAATTGGGGTACTTGATGATCATCTTTATCTTCGGATTGATTTTTCGCGCGGGTTTCAGCACGAGGTCTTGGGATGCCTCGCGCATGATGTCCAGCCGGTATTGGGTCCAGGAACGCTTGCCCTTGGCGGCGATATCCGCGTCGGATTTGCTGGTGTAGAAGAAAAAATCATCCAGGATGACATGGTCGAAATGCCGGGCGGCCATCTCCACGGCCTTCTTGCATTCGGCCCGATCCTCCGACTTTTCATAATCAAAGGTTCCGAACTGGCCTCCATGCCCGCCCTTGGCCAGGGTAATGCCGCCCCATACCTCCACCCCGTGGTCGGTAAAAAACTTTTTGATCCCGTCCAACGTGGATTCGTCGGCAAATTGCTTATCCCGGTAAACTTCCAGGTAGACCTTGTCAAACTTGACCTGGGCCATGGTCCGGTCGAATTCTCTTTGGAGCCTTTGGGGATCGGTAAAGGAACGGGTTGCGTTCACCACGATATAAATAGCGGTTTTGAAGTTTTTGTAATGTCCTTCGGGCATTGTTCCTTCTGAATGAACCAAGGATGGGAGTAAAACCGAAGCCATGAAAACGGATTGGGTGACCATTTTCGACAAAGCCTTCATGCCTACCTCCGGGGACAGATGATATAAGCGGATTTCAAAAGAGGCCAAGAAAATTAAAATCATTTAAAAGAAAATTGGATTGGAGTCGGACAAAACCCCAAAAAAGCGCTTTTACAAATACTTAATAATCCATTTTAAGAAAGCCCGGGCCTTTCTCCGTCCAGTGAGCTGACTTCCGATTCCAGTGTTCCCTGCTGAAGTTGTATGCCAAGCCGGTTACCTTTCTTTAAACCCCTAGGTGATCGGAGGATTTCCCCAGTTTTTTTAAGACTTACCACCGCGTATCCCCGTTTCAAAGGTCCATAAGGATGATAAGCCTGCAATTGGGCTTCCAGCCTTCGAAGTTTTTCACAGAAAGGTTTAATGGACTGCAAGGGCGTGGAGCGGGCCAGGAAATCTGCGAAACGTTGGAAATGAAGCTTCTTTTCTTGGAGCGATTGCCGCAAGGCTTCTTGCAAGTCTTCGGTTATGCGATCCAGGTTCTGGCGGGCTTCGGTGATCAAATACTCGGGGCGGCGCTCTTGGAGGATGCCGGCCAGTTCCTTAAGGTCTCTTTTCTTTTCTTGAAGCATGTCGTTTAAGGCGTCTTTCAATCTTAAGGCAAGATTGGCAATTTCCGCCTGCACCTTGTCTCGGCCCGGCGCCAGCATGGCCGCCGAGGCGGTCGGGGTCGGAGCCCGTAAGTCCGCCACGAAGTCGCAAAGGCTGAAATCTACCTCGTGTCCCACGGCGCAAATACTCGGTACGGAAGAGGCGGCCAAGGCCCTTACCACGCCCTCGTCGTTGAAAGCGGCCAAATCCTCCTGGCTGCCCCCGCCACGGGTTAAAACCAGAACCTCATGCTCGCCCTTTTCGGAAATTTCTCGGATGGCCGAAATGATTTCGGCGGGAGCTTCCTTTCCCTGAACCTTGACGTCAAAAACATCAAAGTCTTCAATCCCCACGCGGGTGGCGAGGATTTTTAAAAAGTCCTGCAATGCGGCCCCTTGGGCGGAGGTGATGATGGCAATTCGCCTGGGATATTGCGGCAGGGGTCTTTTTCTGGCGGGATCAAAAAGGCCTTCCTCCGAAAGTTTCTTTTTTAACTGCTCGAAGGCTAATTGAAGACCGCCCACCCCTTGAGGTTCCAGCAATTGGACATTCATTTGAAATTGGCCGTAACCTTGGTAGATCGTAATAAGGCCGCCGGCCACGACTTTTAGGCCGTTTTCAGGTTTGAAGACCATACCAAAGTTATTGCCTTTGAAAAAAGCGCAGCGCAGAACGCCTTTTTCATCCTTTAATGAAAAATACATGTGGCCTGAAGAGTGATGCTTGAAGTCGGTGATTTCACCCTGAACCAGGACATTCGTGAACTTGGCTTCTAAAAGCATTCGGGCTGATTGAAGCAATTCGGAGACTGAATAAATCATCCGGTTTTCAAGGTTCATTGAAATCCTAGAATCTTTTTACTTTTACGGTTTTAACTAATTGGGAAGCCAGTCTTGGGTCGAAACCCATAATTCCTGTCTCCGCTACTGTCGTAGCGGTAGCGCAAGCCAGACGAGCGCATTCAAAAAAACTTTTCCGGGTTTGAAACCCTTTTAAATATCCGGCCATAAACCCGTCTCCCGCTCCCACCACCATCCGTCCAGAAATCTTTCGGGAAGATTTAACCCAACAGGCTTCAACCCCGTTCCAAAGCAATGCGCCTTCCACCCCGTTGGTCACGGCTCCGTGCAAAAGGCCGGATTTAAGCAGGATTGGCAAGGATTGACGCACCTGTTGCAATCCCGATAACTTGCGGCCGATCGCTTCCGAATATTCAAAAAGATTCACTTTGAAAAACCAGGGTTTGGCCAGGAAGGCATGCCGAAGGGCCGGGCCGGAGCTATCCACGACGGTCCAAAGGCCTCTTCTTTTGAAGGCTTGGATCCAGGACTGATAAAGGGCTGAGTTCATTCCCTTGGGCAGGCGTCCCGTCAAAACCAATAGATCATTTTTTTTAAGCGCTTTATCTAATAGGCCAAAAGCCGTTAAATCCAGTTCGAAGCCCGGATGGTTGTACTTCTTACTTTTCCCATGGGTTTCCACCACGACATTGAGGCGGATTGGAACTTTCGAACCGAGATATAGGGGCGCCAGCCTTTCTCGTGCCAGCAAGGAACGATAGAGATGGTGCGTCGGGTGGTTTCCTCCACCGGTACCCAGCCAGATTTTGGATTTTATTTTTTCGGCGTTTAAAAACCGGGCAATGTTGAGGGCTTTGCCGCCAGCTTCCACGTCGGACTCTAAAACCTCTCCGATTTTCCCATGCGTCGGTTCTGATAGTCGAAGCTCTAGATCTAATGCGGGATTGAGGGTGACGAGATGGATCATGACGTTTGTTCAAACCGAGCATCGGCGACTTTGGCGTCTAGCGAGTGTTTCCACTTTAATAAAAGTGACAAGGCATCAAGACGCTTCAAGGTTTGACGCCTTTGGTAAGCAAGTAAAGTTCCTGAAGTTTTTGAGCGGCCTCAATCCTTTGTGCGTCCGTTTCACCCATTAGAAGCGTTTTTTTCCAAATTCTAATGGCATCCTGGTATCGCCCGACTTTTTTGTATGTGTTGGCCAAAATATTTACCAGCATAGGCGGGACATCAGGTCTTTCGGCTTCTTCTTCCAATACGGGAATAATCAAATCATAACGTTCTGTATGCTCGTAGAGAATGGCGGCTAAGAGAAATTTAAGGCGTTCCGCGTGTGGATTCGACTTTATTCCTTTTTCCAACAGTTTGGCGGCCTCGTCGATTCGGTTCAGGTGAAAAGCGAGGGCCGAGGCACCGAAGGTATAAATCGAAACAAACTGGGGGTTTAAATCGGAGGTCAAACAACAATAATCGTAGAGTTTGGAAAATCGCGTTCCCGCGTTCGCCGCATCACCATAGTACTGAATGACTTGTATCCAAAAAGCGTGACCGACCAAAACCTTGTTTCCGCTTAAAAACGCGATAGCACGCAAAGTCGAGGAAATGGTTTTATCCATTTGCCGGGTTTCGTTGACCTCAAAAGGTACGGGATGAATCCAAATTTCCAAGCGATCGGAAAGAACGGCCTGGGCAATAAAGAGGACAAAAATCAGTATCGGAGACCATTTTAGTGACCGTTCATAAAAGATCGTGGAATTCACTTGAATTCCCTCTTTTCCAAATTGACCCAGCCGATGAGGAACAAGACGAAGGAATAGGAAAAAGCGTAAAGCAGGATTTCTTCCCATTGGGACCAACCCAAAATCAAATTTGGATCATAAATCCGGTCTTTGAGATTAAAGGCTTCCAAATTCGGAAGGATGAAGTAAATAATTTTTAACAGGGTCTTAACCCAATGCGCTATTTCCTGGTTTAAAAGCCATTCCACCACGCCAATGCAGTGGCCTAGAAAAATGGTGAAGAAACTGTAAAGCACCACCCCCACCATGGAAGTGGCGATCATCTGGAAAGTCAATCCCAGAACCGTGAGGACGAACATTTCCAAAAGTATGAAAACAATACAATCATAAAAAAGAGTCGGGACTTGCCCTCCGCCAGCTAAAACAACCAATCCCATCACCGTGAAACCCATTCCCAGAACAACCAAGGCAACCACCGCGTAAAATCCAAGAATACGCCCCAGCAAATATTCCCCTTTTGTAAGTGGTTTGGCTAAATGGAGGTAAATGGCTTTTTGATCAATTTCAGTCGTGTAGGTAACGGCTAGACTTAGGATTAGAACCAAAAGCCCCGAAACTTCCATGCCGGTGAGGCCCAAATCCATGAAAATTTGGAGAACACTGCCAAAGCTCAGAATGGATAAGAGAAAAGCCAAGCCACAAAGGACCACCACGCTAATGAGCCAAATGAAAAGCATCTTGCTTCGGATCAGTTCCCGAAAAGTGAAGTTTCCAACAGCGAAGATTCGTTTCACTTTTTTTCTCCTATTAAAGAATGAGCCAAATGGTCTTGAGCCCCGATGGCATTAAGAAAATAGGCTTCCACCAATGAGGAGAGGGGTCGTACTCCCTTTATATTGGCTTTGCGGGAGTTCAAAAGCGCAAGGGTTTCCGCCAACACCAAACCAGGTATTTCCACTCCGCTATTACGATGGATCGCTTCCTGAAACGGCATGCCGGATAGTTTTGAAGCTTCTTCCTTATCCACGTCAATCCAATAATCCACCGGAACCGAAGACTCGAGTATTTTTGAAATGGGTACCGTTTCTTTCAACATACCGTCATGGAGAATTCCAACACGGTCGCAAACTCGTTCCACCTCGTCCAGGATATGGGTGTTTAGGAAAAGGGTGGTTCCCGTTTTTTTCAAATCGATGAAAATATCCCGCATTTCCTTGTAGCCGACGGGATCCAGGCCGCTCATGGGCTCGTCACAAATAAGGAGTTTGGGCTTACCGATGAGGGCTTGCCCGATGCCGATGCGCTGGAGCATACCCTTGGAATAACCGGAAACTTTTTCATTAGCGGACCTCGTCATTCTTACCAATTCCAGAATTTCGTCTACCCGGTGGCCAAGGGCCGCGCCGGATAAACTGTGCAAAGAGCCGAAATATTCCAACAATTCACGGCCCGTATGCTGCTTTGAAAAATAGGGTAATTCCGAAAGGTAGCCGATTTGTTGTCGAACTTGGCGGTTCGAAATTTTACCGCCTAAAACATGGATATCGCCTTTTGTGGGACGTAAAAGTCCTAGAATCAATTTAATTACTGTTGTTTTTCCAGCTCCGTTCAAACCCATCAGGCCAAAAGCTTGTTTTTCATAAATATCAAGATGAAGATTTTTAAGGGCGTGAGTAATTTTGGGGGTAAACCAAAACCCGGTTTTATAGGTTTTGGAAAGATCGCGGATTTGAATCGCGCAGGGGAGGGTTGGGTCAAACGGCTCGGACATCAGTTTCCAACCTCCACGTAACTCTCCAAACGCTCAAAAAGCGCGAGCGCGGCCTGGATCGCCAAGGCGCTTGTCCTGGGATTGTCCTTGGAAGGCCGATTACGGGTAACGGCGGTGAGCTCACCGAAATCACCCGCGACATGGATCTCGTGTTGATTGGACTTGATCGTCGGATCGACCATAACCCTTACCTTTAGTTTTTTAGGATTCCCCGACGCTAGGGCTGTCGTCGCGGCCACGTTGACATTGGCTGGAAAACGACGGATTGCCCCCCAGACATCTCCCTGATAAAGATAAAAAGCGGATTTACTTTTGTAAAGCAGTCGTTTTTGAGAAGAGGTCAAACCGGGAGCCCCCTCAAAACCTCGAGGCGGTTTGGTCGAAGTGATGATCAATTCCCTTATTTTTCCTATTTGTCGGGCCGCCTTTAGCCCATCCAAACCGCAAAGCGCTCCCGACGGAAGATAAATTTTCGTTTGATAACGACGGGCTAGTTTTTCTAGTTTTTTTTGATGAAGCAGGAATCCACCGGTGCTCATCATCACCACAGGTATCAATTTTTTCAGGGCGACTTCCGCGACGGAAAGCGCCACCTGAACGGAAGCCGCTTCCAAGAGAATGTCGCATTTACCAAGCATCGGACCAATTCCGACGCATACGGTTGGATTTGATTTTAAAAGTTTTGAAAGGTTGACCGCGGAGGTATGGTTGATATCGAAAAGTGCGGTGACACGAAAGGCGGATTTTTTCTTCTCAAGCAGACGGGCCACCACTGATCCGATGGCCCCACAACCGACGATTCCAAGGCGCCTAGGAGGGGCCTTTTTCACTTCGTGGGCACCGCCGCCAACATGCCGTCAAGCGCTTTGAGAGCCTTAATCCGGATAGGCTCGGGAATTTCAATGGGATGTTGAAGTTCCTTCAATGACTCGTAGACATCCTCCAATTGAGTCATTTTCATATTGGGACAAATAAGACTCTTGGTGGGAAGAAGGAAATTTTTCTCCGGCATGGCCGTTCGCAGACGATGAAGCATGCCCATTTCGGTACCGATGATGAAGGTCTTGGCTGACGAAGCCTGGCAATAGCGAAGCATTTGGGATGTGGAAAGGATAGCATCCGCCATATTACAAATATCCTCGTTGCTCTCGGGATGGACTACCACGACGGCGTCCGGATGCTCTTGTTTCAGAGCGATGATGTCCTTGGGCTTCATACGCTGGTGCGTCGGGCAGCAGCCGGCCCAAAGGATTATTTTTTTATGGGTTTGGGTTTGGACCCAGCGGCCCAAGTGCTGGTCGGGCACGAAAAGAATTTCTTCTTGAGGCATGGAGTTCACGACTTGCAGGGCGTTCGCCGAAGTACAACAAACATCGGCCATGGATTTGATCTCGGCGGAGCAATTGACATAGGCCACTACGGCCGCTTTCGGATACTTGGATTTTTCCGCTTCCAACTGTGCGGGCGTAATCATGTCCGCCAAAGGACAGCCAGCTTCGGCCGCGGGCAAAAGGACCGTCTTTTGAGGCGAGAGGATCTTGGCCGTTTCCGCCATGAAGTGGACGCTGCAAAAAACGATCACATCGGCGTCGGTTTTGGCCGCCAGTCGGGAAAGTTCCAGTGAATCTCCTACATAGTCGGCGATATCCTGGACTTCCGGGCGCTCATAACTATGGGCGAGAATGATGGCGTTTCTTTCTTTTTTCAGTTCTTGAATCCGTGCAATTAGTTCGGTGTCGTCCAAAAACAAGTCGAGTGACATGATCAGTTTCCTCTCTTCACTTTGGTGACTTTATTCTTTGCGTTGACCGAAACTACCGTGGGCGCGTAGCCGGTTGGAGGCGTCTGCGGAAAACTCTCGTAGGTCAAGACAATAAGTTTATCGCCGATTTCGGTGTGCCGGGCCGCGGCTCCGTTCATGCAGACGACACCTGAATTGGGTTTGCCCTCAATAGCATAAGTAGCGATTCGGCTTCCATTGTTAAGATTCAACACGTGTACCTGCTCATAAGGGGCGATATCCGCGGCTTTCATTAATTTGGCATCCAGCGTAATACTTCCCTCGTACCAAAGTTCGGTTTGGGTAACGTTGGCGTTGTGGATTTTGGATTTAACGAATGTACGGGCCATGTTTTCCTCAAACTTAGGTTTAAGAGTGTTTTAGTTTAACCGAAAAGCTGGTGCGCATCCATATCTGGGAAAGCTTTGTTTTACGGATAAGACTTTGATCCGTTTCGACAACGGGTTCAATTAAAGAACAATATTGTCAATCAAGCGAACATTGTCAAGGTAGGCGGCCAGCGCGATAAGTGTTCCTGGCTTGATTTCCCTGACTTGCTCCAAGGTTTCGGCATTGACCGCTTCCAAGTATTGAAGCTTAACCTTTCGCTCATCGAAGATTACTTTTTTTATTTCACCGAGGACCTTTTCCGCTCCGGTTTCACCCAAGTCGACGATGCTCTTCCCCACTTTCAAGGCTTTAAAAAGAACCGGCGCAACTTTTCGCGCTTCCAAGGTCAACTTGACGTTTCGGGAGCTCATGGCCAAACCGTCAAGCTCACGGACAATGGGGCACACCACTGTTTCCACAGCCAGGTCAAGATCCAGAATGACCTTTTTTAAAACCGCGACTTGCTGGGCATCCTTTTGCCCCAAGTAAAGCCGGTCGGGTTGAACGGCACCCAGGAGCTTGACTACAACTGTGGCCACGCCATCAAAATGTCCCGGACGATAGGGTGCGCAAAGACTCGCGACGAGGGAACCCTTTATTTTAATTTCCGTGGAATAACCAAGAGGATACATATCTTGGTTATTGGGGCTGTAAAGCAAATGAACTTTTTCATTTTTCAGAAACTCCAAATCTTTTTCCAATGTCCTTGGATATTGGGCAAAGTCCTCCTTGGGGCCGAACTGGAGCGGATTAACGTAAATCGAAACAACCGTAACGCTGTTTTGCTTGCGACAAGTTCGGATTAATTCCAAATGCCCGGCATGAAGCGCGCCCATGGTTGGTACGAACCCGATGATTTTCCGAGCTTGACGCCATTTCCGGACAAGCGCATGGGCATCGGAAGGTTTCACGGTGGTTTTCATTGGTGGCCTTTAAGAGAAGTCTTACTTGAGGAATTTTCCGGTTTTTACTTCTTGGGTATATTGTTTGACGGCGTCCCGAATGCTTTCGTGCAGTTTCAGGTAGGCCTTGGCGTGCTTAGGATGGAAATCCGGGAGCAATCCCAGGAGATCATGAAGGACCTGAACCTGGCCGTCGCAATGCGGTCCCGCACCGATGCCGATTGTCGGGATATGAAGCGTTGATGTGATTTTTTTCGCCACCTCAGGGGGTATCAATTCCAAAACAATGGAGAAAGCTCCCGCTTTTTCCAAAGCTTTTGCTTGTAGGAGTAACTTGTTGGCCGTTGCCTTATCCTTGCCTTGCGGGTGATATCCCCCCAATTGATGGACATGCTGGGGGGTGAAACCCACATGACCCATGACGGGAATGCCGTTTTCAACCAAAAAAGCCGTCACTTCCGGAGCCTGGGGACACCATTCCAGTTTCACAGCCTGGGCTCCGGCTTCGGCGAGGAATGCTCCGGCGTTATCCAAAGCCTCTTCCAACTCTAACTGATAGGAAAGAAAGGGCAGGTCCCCGATGAGCAGGGCGTTTTTAACGCCTTTCGCGACAGCCTTTGTATGGTGAATCATCTCCTCCATCGTTGCCGAAAGGGTATTAGGACGGCCCAGCATTGTCATGGAAAGGCTATCCCCAACCAGGACGGCATCCACACCCGCGGCGTCCACTGCCAAAGCCAGGGAGTAATCATAGGCTGTTACGACCGCTAGTTTCTCACCCTGGTCACATTTGTTTTGAAAATCCAAGACGGAGGTTTGTTTTAGGGACATTATTTTTTCACGCTGACCGGCTGGTAATAAACCGTCCCTTTGGTGACTTTGGCCATGTGGGTCAAAAGATCGTCCAAATCCGCGTCCCGATGGACAAAGTCGATCTCGCTCGTGTTAACCACCATCAATGGCGTTTCCTGATAGTGAAAGAAATAATAGTTATAGGCCTGGTTCAATTCCGCCAGGTAATCTCCCGTAATTTGATTTTCAAACTTCCGGCCCCGCATCGATATTCGTTTCAAAAGAACGTCGGTAGAAGCCTGGAGATAGATGACGAAATCGGGCTTTAATACCCGACCACCGAGGATGGAATGGATCTGTTCATAAAGCTTTAGCTCGTTATCGTCCAGTGTCAGGTTGGCAAAAATCCGGTCTTTGGCAAAGACGTAGTCGCTCACAATGCCTTGTTGGAAAAGGTCGCTTTGGGTCATTTCTTGTTGTTGGCGGTAACGTGACAGAAGGAAAAACATCTGGGTTTGGAAGGCGTGTTTTTTGATGTCTTTATAGAACTCGGTAATGAATGGATTTTCTTCGGCGCCTTCCAATACTAGGCGGGAATTCAGCTTTTTAGCGAGGATATCCGCCAAACTGGTTTTTCCCACGCCAATCGGGCCCTCAATTGCGATGTATTTATGATGAAGCATGGAGTTTAACCTGTGCCAAATCTTTTACTTGTTCTAAAGCTTCTCGCACTGTTTTACGACTTTTTGGAAGAATAGTTTCCGGTGAAAGTTCCATCAAGGGCACCAAAACATGTCTTCGCAGTTCGAGTCGTGGATGGGGCAAAAGAAGTTCCGCCCCTTCCAAAACCCAATCGCCATAAAGCAATATGTCCACGTCTAAGGTCCGGGGTCCCCTGAGTATTTCCCTTTGACGTCCCGCCTGAACCTCTAAAACCCGAACCCATTCTAGCAAGGTTTCCGGCGCCAAGTCGGTCCGCAATTCTACTACTTGGTTCAAAAACCAGGGTTGGTTAACCAAATCCACCGGTTCGGTCTCGTAAATTTTAGAAAACCGGACTCCTGCAAAGGATTTTTCGATGGCCTTGCGACCCTGCGCCAAGTGCTTTTCTCTTTCCCCAAGGTTTGAACCCAGCGACAGGTAAACCATGGCCATAGGGGCTTCTTTCATTTCAGCTTTGATAACCTTTGAATGGCTTCTTCCAGTCGGGCCTTGTCAACCGTAATAGTCATCCGAAAATAGCCTTCACCTTCCTTGCCGAAACCGTTACCTGGAGTTACAACAATACCGGCTTCTTCCAGCACCTTACCGCACCAGTCGGAGGAAGACATGCCATTGGGCACCTTAACCCAAAAATAAAAGGCCGCTTCGGGCACATGGAACTGCCAACCCAGTTTTTTTAATCCGGCGGCAAAAACATCCCGGCGTTCTTGGTAGATTTTGCGAATATTTTCCGTAACCGAATCGGGTGCCTCCAGCGCAGCGATCCCGGCATATTGGACCGGGTTGAAAACGCCCGAATCTAGGTTGCCTTTCACGTCGGCCAAGGCTTTTACCACGCTCTTATTGCCGACGGCGAAGCCCACCCGCCAGCCAGTCATGTTGAAGGTTTTCGAGAGGGAATGAAATTCGACTCCGATTTCCTTGGCCCCCGGCAGTTCGAGGAAGCTGACGGGTTTTTTGCCGTCATAGTAGATTTCCGTGTAGGCGGCGTCGTTCGCTACGATCAGGCTATATTTTTGGGCGAAAGCGATGACCTTAGTGAAAAAATCTTTTCCCGCTAGGACCGCAGTGGGGTTGTTGGGCGAATTGGTCCAAATCAACTTGGCCTTCTTAAGAACTTCGGCCGGGATGGCGTCAAAATCGGGCAAAAAACCGTTCTTTTCCAAAAGCGGCATGAAATAGGATTCACCGCCGGCAAAAAGGGTTCCCGCATGGTATACCGGATACCCGGGCGACGGCATCAAAACCACATCTCCTGGGTTGATGATCCCGATGGGTAAATGGCCGATTCCCTCTTTGGAACCAATGAGTGCCACCACCTCATTCTTTGGGTCCAGCTTGACGCCAAATCGACGGTCATACCAATGGGCGATGGCCTCGCGAAACTTGGGAAGTCCCGGTCCCAAGGGATACTGGTGGTTGGCCTTATCCCTGGCGGCTTTATAAAGGGCTTCGACGATGAATTCGGGGGTCGCCAGGTCGGGATCGCCGATGGCCAGGCTGATGATGTCCACACCCTTTTCAATGGCGGCCTTTTTCTTCTTGTCCATCTCGATAAAAAGATAGGGCGGCAGTTTTTTCATCCGATCGGCTTGAGGGAAATCCATTCCATCCTCCGGTATTAAATAGCGGCAACCTGGTTTCGAAGAACGCCGATGCCTTCCACTTCAACCTCAACCATATCCCCCGGTTTTACGGGCCCAATGCCGGCGGGAGTCCCCGTGGTAAAAACATCCAGGGGTTCCAGGGTCATGACTTTCGAGGCGAAAGAAAGTAATTCGGCGGTGTTCCATATCCTCATTGAAATCTTGGAAGATTGCTTCACTTCTCCATTGACCCGGCTCAGGATTTTCTGGCCCTTCTCGACGAAATCCGTCACTAACCATGGGCCCAAGGGACAAAAGCTGTCAAAACCCTTGGCGCGGGCCCATTGGCCATCGACCTTTTGCAAATCCCGGGCCGTTACGTCGTTGCAACAGGTAAAACCCCATACCGCTTCCAAAGCTTCTTTAGGTTCCGCGTTGCGCAGGCGGTGTTTCAGGACCACGGCCAACTCCGCCTCGTAATCCACCCGGGAGGATGAGGGAGGATACAGGATTTTACCTTCGGGTTTCAATAAAGCGGAGGGGGGTTTCAGAAAAAGAACCGGTTCCCTGTGGTCCTCATGCTTCATTTCCTGAATATGCTCCCGGTAATTCAAACCAACCGCGACAATTTTACCGGGAATGGCCGGCGCCAGGAGGTGCTCCGTATGGACCGGGTAGGATTTGGGGTCAAAAGTTTGGTCGTTCCAGGGTTCGTCCGAATGGAAAAGGCGGTAAGTGTCCCCGGATTCCAACATCATGGCCCATCGGGGCTTGTTGCCATGTAGGAGCCGGGCGATTCTCATTGAACACCCTATCTCACCACAAAGCCACAGAGGCACGGTTAAAAGCAAAAAGATTCTGGATGAATTCCATCAATTCTTGCCTTTCGCCGTGCCTCTGTGCCTTTGTGGTAAAAATGGTTTTGGCTTATCGAAGACCAAGGACATCCCACATGTCATAGAAACCGTCTTTTTTATTGGAAAGAAACAAGGCCGCTTTCAACGCCCCTTGCGCGAAAGCTTCCCGGCTATGGGCCCGGTGGGTCAATTCCAGGCGTTCGCCCGGCCCGGCATAAAGAACCGTATGGTCGCCGACGACGTCACCGCCCCGAACCGCGTGAAAACCGATTGTCCCCTTTTGACGCTCACCGACCTGCCCTTCCCGTCCGTGGATCGAAATGTCTTTCAAGTTCGCTTTCCAACCCCGGGCGACTGATTCCCCCAGGCTTAAAGCTGAACCCGAGGGCGCGTCTTTCTTAAAATGATGGTGGGTTTCCAAGATTTCAACGTCATAATCTTGTCCCAGTTTTGCCGCGGCTTCTTCCACTAGCGCAAAAAGAAGGTTCATTCCGACGCTCATGTTTGTGGACATAAGAATGGGGATTGTTTTGGCGGCTTCATGAATTTGTTTCTTTTCCGAATCCGACAAACCGGTCGTCCCAATCACTAAACCGACACCACAGGCCGCAGCCTCCTTCAAATAACCAAATGTCGCTGCCGGCTGGGTAAAATCGATGAGAACTTGAGGTTTGGGATTCAGACTGGAAAGGGTAGAATGGATGGAAGCTCTCACGCCAGGCCCTATGGAAGGCAAGGCTTCTGAAAGGTTTTTACCTATGGCCGGATGAGAGCTGTTTTCCAAGGCCCCGGTGATTTCAAATTGCGGGTTTTTTAAAGCCAGTTCAAGGATGGTGTGGCCCATCCGGCCTGTGGCGCCGGATACGGCGAGACGAACACTCATCGACTTTTTCCGGCGGTAGCTAAAAGACCATATTTATCCAATAGTTTACGTAATGTTTCTTTTGCATCCGTTGCTAATGGAACCAGGGGCAGTCGAAACTCTTCGGCTACCTGTTCACGAAGGGCCAATACCGTTTTGATGCCCACTGGGTTTACATCCACATCCCTAATCGCTTTAACCAAATCGAAATATTTAAAGAAAAGCTCTCGGGATTCATCGATCTTACCTTCAAGGTAACTATGAACGACACGAGAAGTTTCTTGCGGTAAGAGATGGGATGTAACGGAAATTACACCAACTCCTCCGACCGCCAGAATCGGAAGAGTAATGGTATCGTCACCTGAAATTAAGTCAAAATCCGGTCGGCACAGCGATCTCACTTTAATCATTTGTTCTAAATTGCCGCTTGCTTCCTTGACTCCCACAATATTACGGTGACCGGAAAGTTCAGCGATCGTTTCCGGGGTCATATTGATCACTGACCTGCCCGGAATGTTGTAAAGAACTTGGGGAATATCGACCGCATTGGCAACGGCGGTAAAATGAGCGATTAACCCTTTTTGATTCGGTTTGTTGTAATAAGGCGAGACTAAAAGGACGGCGTCAGCGCCAGCATCTTTAGCATAGCGGGTGTGATGGATAGCTTCCGCAGTGGAATTGGAACCTGTTCCGGCAATGACTGGTACTCTTTTGCGGGCGGTTTTGACCGTGAATGAAATTACTTCATCATGCTCTTTGTCAGTGAGCGTGGGCGACTCGCCTGTTGTTCCACAAGGCACAAGGCCGTCAATACCTTTAGATATTTGGCTTTCAATCAAGGCTTCAAGGGCGGCGTAGTCTACCTGCCCGTTTTTGAAAGGCGTTACCAACGCCGTGTAAGCACCGCGAAACATTTGATTTACCGGTCCTTTGTTCCAAAATACAAAACCCCCTGACGGGGGTTGGAGTAGAGTGAAAGCTATACTAGGGAATTTTTCCGGCTATCGCAAGTGAACTTTGTGGGACCGGCTTACGGTAGGATTTTTTCTAACCGGACCAAATCCTTCCAAGTCTGCCGTTGGCGCGCCACTTGGAAGCGATTGCCCCGCACCACAATTTCGGGGGCCAGTGGCCGGGAGTTGTAGGTGCTTCCCATCACACTGCCATAGGCACCCGCGGAAAAGACGACGAACAGATCCCCGCGTTTTGCCAGGGGAAGTTTGCGGTTTTTCGCGAGGAAATCGGTCGATTCACAAATCGGACCCACCACATCCACCGTTTGAACATGCTTTTGGAAGCCTTCGGCGGGCGCTAGGTGGTGGTAAGCTTCATAAAGGGCTGGCCGTATTAAATCCCCCATGCCAGCATCGACAATATAAAAGGTTTTCTTGCCACTTTTCTTGACATAAATCACCCGAGTCAGGATCACACCTGAATTCCCGGAAATAAACCGGCCCAGTTCCAAAATAAGCCTGGCGTTGAGCCTTTTCATTACGGGCAGGACTAAAGAAGCGTATTGGGAAGCCTTGGGGGGCTTTTCATCCTGGTAATGGATGCCGTAACCGCCGCCCAGGTTCACGTCATAGATGGGGAACCCTTCCCGGCGCAGTTTCAAAACGATTTGTTCCACAACCCTGGCCGACTTGCCCAAAGGCGAGGTCTGCGTCATTTGGCTTCCTATATGGGCGTGGACGCCCGTCCAACGCACCGAAGTGGATTCGCGGACGGTTTTCATCACCTCATCCAGATCCCCCAAAAAAACCCCGAACTTATTCTCTTTTTTTCCCGTGGAAATATAGTGGTGGGTCAGTGCGTCAATATTCGGATTAAATCGGATGGCGATGGGCGCGATTTTCTTGAGCCTTTTGGCCACGGCGTTGATCGCCAAAATTTCTGGAATGGATTCCACATTAAAGTAGCGAATTTCCTCCTTCAAAGCATAAGCGATCTCATCGTCGGTCTTCCCAACACCCGCGAAGATAATCTTACCCGCCGGAACACCTGCCTTGCGGGCCTTGAACAATTCCCCACCCGAAACTACGTCCGCACCCGAACCCAGCTTGGCCAGAGAATGGATGACCGACAAGTTGTCGTTGGTCTTGATCGAATAGGCGACTAAATGCGGTACGGATTTATAGGCATGGTCGACTTCCCGATAACGTGCTTCAAAGGCCGGCAGACTGTAAACATAGCAGGGCGTCCCCACCTTTTCGGCGATCTTTGACAAGGCTACTCCATCCGAATACCAGCGGTTGTTTTTAAAATGAAATCCGGTCATAAATGCCTCACAAGGCTAATCTTTTTTTAATTTTGAAGATTTCTTTCCTCAGTAGGGCAGCCTGTTTCAGAACATTCTTGGGAGAAGTTCCTCCAATGGATTTTTTCTGATTGACCGAATGGTGAATTGAAAGATTTTCAGCTGTTCTTTTTGGGAATAAATCGGAAAACTTGTTTAACTCATGATCGTTTAAATCCTGGATGCGTTTTCCGTGTTCCAGGCAATAGTTCACCACTTGTCCGACGGCCTCATGGGCTCTTCGGAAAGGCATGCCCTGAGTAACCAAAATATCAGCCAAATCCGTCGCCAAAAGAGTCAAATCTGCGTCGGCCTTCTCGGCCATTGTTTCCCGTTTGAACTTCACCGAGGCCAAAAAACCGGACATGGTTTTCAGGGAAGATATCACCGTGTCCGCCGAGTCAAAAACGTAATGCTTGTCTTCCTGCAGATCCCGGTTATAAGACAGAGGCAATCCCTTTAAAACTGTTAAAAGTCCGGTCAAATTAGCGATGGTTCGGCCCGCTTTTCCCCTGATAAGTTCCGCCACATCCGGATTTTTCTTTTGGGGCATCAAACTGGAACCGGTCGTAAAAGCGTCGTCCATTTCAATAAAGTTGAATTCGGTACTCGCCCAAAGAATGATGTCTTCGGAAAGTCTCGAAAGATGCATTTGGGTGATCGCCGCGGCCGAAAGAAAATCCACATAAACATCCCGGTCGGAAACCGCGTCCAGGCTGTTTTGAAGAACCGACTTCAACCCAAGCATTTTTGCCGTCAGCTTGCGGTCAAAGGCATGATTGGTTCCAGCCAAAGCGCCCGAACCTAAAGGCAGAGCATTCGCCCTGTCCCAAGTGGCAAGAAATCGGTCCATGTCCCGTGTCAACATGAAGGCATAGGCGGCCAGATGATGTCCAAGGGTAATGGGCATGGCCCTCTGGAGATGAGTATAACCTGGCATGAGAGTATCTTTTTCATCAACCGTAAGACGCGTCAAAAGTTCTACCAAAGTGATCCCAGCTTGGACGGCCTCCCGAACGGCATGCCGTAAATAAAGGCGGAAATCCGTGGCTACCTGGTCGTTACGGGACCTACCGGTATGAAGTTTGCCGCCTATGGGTCCTATAATCTGGGTGAGCGCCTTCTCAACCGCCGTGTGAATATCTTCCAAACTGGAATCAAGCGGCAATTTGCCTGATTCGAGAAGGCTTTTCACCTTTTGAAGTCCGGATGATAATTTTTTGCCCTCTTGGGACTTTAAAAGCTTAGCTTTTACCAGGGTTTGGACATGGGCCAGGCTTCCCTCAATGTCAAAAGGCGCCAACCGCTGGTCGAAGGAAATCGACTCGGTAAAGGCCTCTACTTGAGGGTCAGTGGATTTTTTAAACCGTCCTCCCCATGTTTTCTTCATTTGGTTTTCCTTTTCACCATGCCCACCACCTTTAAAGGCAGGCCGAACAAACGGATGAATCCCTCGGCGTCTTTTTGGTTATAAACAGCGTCCTCGCCAAAAGTCGCCAGGTCCTGTTGATAGAGGGAATAAACCGATCTGGCGCCGGTCGCGACGACCCTGCCCGGATTCAGTTCGACCCGGACATCGCCAGTCACATTTTTTTGCATCTCCCGATAGTAGGCTTCCAACGCGTCCCGCAAGGGCGAAAACCACTGGCCGTTATAAACGAGGTCCGCGTATTTTACCGACATCACCTGGCTGTGATGCAGTATGTCCCTTTCAACGGTCAGGCTTTGCAAAGCCCGATGGGCTTCATACAGAACGGTAGCACCGGGAGATTCGTAAACCCCGCGGCTTTTCATTCCCACCAGCCTGTTTTCGACGATATCCATCCGGCCGATACCGTAAACGGCGGCTAGTTTGTTCAGTTTTTCAACCAAAGCGACAGCCGTGAGCTTCTTGCCGCTCAATCCGACGGGTATTCCGGATTTAAAATGAACAATTGCGTTCAAAGGCTTCTTCGGGGCCAATGCCGGATCTTTTGTCGTCAAGAAAACATGTTTCGATGGCGCGTTCCAGGGATCTTCCAATTCCCCGCCTTCATGGCTTAAGTGCCAGAGATTCCCATCCATGGAATAAGGCCTTTTTTTGGTGACGGGTATTTCAATGCCATGTTTTTCGGCGTAATCGATGGCGTCCTCGCGGGACTTGATGTCCCACTCCCGCCATGGGGCGATGATCTTCAAATGGGGGGCTAGGGCCATCACCGTCAATTCAAAACGGACTTGGTCGTTTCCTTTACCAGTTGCGCCATGGCAAATAGCGTCCGCGCCTTCTTTCAAAGCGGTTTCCACTAATCCTTTTGCGATGACAGGCCTGGCCAGCGAAGTTCCCAACAAATAGGTTCCCTCGTATTTGGCTTGGGCCCTCAAGGCTGGAAAACAATATTCCTCAAGGAATTCTTTCCGCTGGTCTTTAACAACCACCTTGATGGCTCCCGTGTGCAAAGCTTTAGCCCGGGCGGGGCCGACTTCCTTGCCTTGGCCTACATCGGAAATGAAAGCCACGACTTCACACCGGTAGTTTTCTTTCAGCCAGGGAATAATGACGGAAGTATCGAGCCCTCCGGAATAAGCCAGCACAACCTTTTTCACTTGTGGTCTCATTTTTTCCCTCTTTTACCCATAAGCGTCACCAGCAGGGCCTTTTGGGCATGCAATCGGTTTTCGGCCTGGTCCCAAACCCTCGATTGTTTTCCATCCATCACTCCAGCGCTCACTTCTTCCCCGCGGTGGGCGGGCAGGCAATGGAGAAAGATGGCTTTGGGTGACTCGGCCATAAGCTTTTCATTGATTTGAAACCCCCTGAAATCCTTCAACCTTTTGGCGCTCTCGGCTTCCTGGCCCATGCTGGTCCAAACGTCGGTATAGACCACATCCGCCCCTTCGACCGACCCATGGACAAGATGAGTGACCTCCATCCGGCATCCGTTCTTCTTCCCCTCCGTCCGGGCATAAGCCAGTATGGAATCGTTGGGCACATAGCCAGCAGGACAGACCAATTTAAAATGGATACCAGTCTTCGCCGAACCCACCATCAGGCTATGGGCGACATTATTGCCGTCCCCGATAAATACAATTTGAAGACCTTTCAGTTTCTTAAAATTCTCTTGGATGGTCTGTAAATCCGCGAGAGTTTGGCAAGGGTGATGGCCGTCGCTCAATCCATTGATCACAGGCACGGTTGCGTGTTTAGCTAACTCCTCGACCGTTTCCTGGGCGAAAGTCCGGATCATGATTCCCTGGACGAAACGCGAAAGAACCCGGGCCGTATCCGCCACGGTTTCGCTCTTGCCGAGGTGGAGATCCTGTTTGTTCATGAAGAGGGCGTGTCCACCCAGTTGGACCATGCCAACCTCAAAGGAAACACGCGTCCGGGTGGAACTTTTCTCAAAAATCATGGCTAAAGATTGGCCTTTTAAGACATCAACGTATTTGGCGGGTGTTTTTTTGATCTTGGCGGCCAAAACCAGAAGTTGCGCGACTTCATCCGAGGAAAATTCCATTAACGTCAATAAATGTTTTGGAGAAGTGGACATAGGAGTTTCCTTAAGCTGACTTCAGCTCGTCGGCGATGGCTTTTTCCAGCTTATTCAAAGCTTGGTCGATATCCTGTGAGGTAATAATAAGGGGCGGAAGAAACCGCAGGACATTCTCATGGGCGGAGCCCACCAACAAACCCTGCTTGGCGCAATGGGAAACCATCGGTGCCGCCTTTCGGGTCATTTCCAAGCCAAGCACCAAACCAATTCCCCTGACTTCGGTAAAAAGTTGCGGGTATTCCCGCAGGATGTCATTTAATCCCTCTTTTAACTTCTCTCCCATTTTCGCGGCATGGGCCACCAAGTCTTTCATGAGGATGGCCTCAATGGTGGCGATAGACGCGGCGCTCACGATGGGATTACCGCCAAAAGTGGAAGCATGGTCGCCGGGCTGAAAACCATGACCGACCTGATTGGTGACCAAAAGCGCCCCCATCGGAAGGCCACCGCCCAATGCCTTTGCCGAGACCATCATGTCAGGCTCAATGCCGTAATGCTCATAGGCCCACATTTTGCCGGTTCGGCCCAATCCTGTTTGGACTTCGTCCAGGATCAGAAGAATTCCTTTTTCCCGGGTTAAGTCCCGCAATTCCTTTAAGAACTTGGGGTCGGCGGGCTGGATACCACCCTCGCATTGAATGGGTTCAATGAGAACCGCCGCCGTCTTATCGTTGATTAACCCTTTGACGCTTTCGATATTATTGAAAGTAGCGAATTTGATGCCCGGTAAAAGCGGTTCCAAGCCTTCCTGGTACTTCATCTGGCCGGTAACCGATATGGACCCATAGGTCCTTCCATGGAAGGAGTGGTAAAAGCTGATGATCTCGAATTTGTCTTTTCCCTGCTGCCGGAAATGTTTCCGGGACAGTTTAAGGGCGGCCTCGACAGCTTCCGTGCCCGAGTTGCAGAAAAAGATTTTTTGAGCGAAGGAAATCTCGCACAGCAATTTCGCTAACTTAACGTTCGGCTCGTTGTAATAAACGTTGGAAACATGCCCCAGCTTTTTGGCTTCTTCGATGATCGCATTGACTACTTCCGGATAGGCCTGCCCCAGGCCGTTGACGGCTATCCCGGAAAAAAAATCCAGGTAAACCATCCTCTCCGAATCATAAACATGCACCCCTTCCCCGCGCATGAGGACGATCTTTTGCCGGTTATAGACCGGCAGGAGATAGTCATCGCCATTCTGGATAATTTGGAAGGTTTCCATGATCTTTGTCCTCGCTCAAAATGAAAAAGCCCCCGTGAGCCTTTCGCTTACGGGGACTTATGGATGGCATCTTAATGTTAAAGGAATGGGCTGTCAACCAGCCCCCTTTTACGCTTTTAAACCCGGATGGAAGGTTCGGTCAACTTCTCGAATTCCTCGATCGCATAGCGATCCGTCATGCCGGCGATGTAATCGCAAATGATTCGTTTAATGGGTTCAGCCTTGTTTTTGATCTTTTCACGAGTGTTCGTCGGCAGGATCGTTGGGTCGGCTTCATAAAGCTTAAACAGCTCCTGGATCACCTTAGCCGACTTCCCCTCCATCCGGGTGACCCGGTGATGGCGGTACATATTCTGAAAAAGATACTTTTTCATATCCAGGAACTGCTGGCGGAATTCATTTGAAAAGGACGTCAATTCCTCCGGACATTTACGGACATCCTCGACGGATTGAACCCCAAATTTCTCTATTCGTTTTACCGTCTCATCCAGTAAATCCGTTACCTGTTCATCGATCAAAAACCTCACGGTTTGATATTTAATTTTATCTTTACTCAGTTGAGGATGCTTCGATTTAACTTTTTCCATATTACGCTTCCAAAGCGGAACTTCACTGAGCCCCTCAAAATCCAGGAGTCCGGAAGTGAGTCCGTCATCAATATCATGGGAGGTATAAGCAATCTCATCGGCCAAATCAACGATTTGGGCCTCCAAGGTATATTGCTCCCCGGCCCCACCCGGACGGTCATAACGCGTGCGATGTTTGTCCACTCCTTCCAAAACTTCGTAGGTCAGGTTCAAACCCCGAAAATCAGGGTAACGGTCCTCCAAGTGAGTGACGATGCGGTAGCTTTGGGCATTGTGCTCGAAGCCGCCATCATTTTTCATGATTTCGTTGAGGACTTTTTCCCCAGAATGGCCGAAAGGGGTATGGCCCAGGTCATGGGCTAAAGCGATGGCCTCTGTCAGGTCCTGGTTTAAGCCCAGGCTTCTCGCTATGGAACGGGCGATCTGGGCAACTTCCATCGTGTGGGTGATACGGGTGCGGTAATAATCGCCCTCATGATTAACAAAGACTTGGGTTTTATATTGGAGACGGCGAAAGGCCGAGGAATGAATGACCCGATCCCGGTCCCTTTGAAAAGCCGTCCGATAAGGATGTTCGGTCTCCGAATGTTGACGGCCCTTGCTTTGGCCGCACGTTTGACCATAAGAAGTGAGGCTTTGTTCTTCTAGTTTTTCGAGTTCTTCCCTGGTTTTCATTGCTTTTTTGCCTTTAAGAACGGAAGGGTAGAATGCCGGATTAAATACTTTAAACCTATATGACGGAAATTTAGATTAAAACGGGGAACCATTCCAGTGGAAGTTAAGGTGAATTTAAAATTTTTTACTTAAATATCTTATTGTTTTAAACTGGTCGCCCACGCGCGAACCGAATGGTTGAGAAATGCTTTAGAATTCTAAAAATTGGTGGAGGCGATGGGGATCGAACCCACGACCCCTTCCATGCCATGGAAGTGCTCTCCCAGCTGAGCTACGCCCCCAACTTTTGAAAACCCCGGCTTGAAACCGAGGAGCAATTTTAATCAAAACCCCTAAAAAAACAAGCCAATCAATCGGTTTGGTTGAAATGGTGGGCGAAACAGGATTTGAACCTGTGACCCCCTGCGTGTAAAGCAGGTGCTCTAACCAGCTGAGCTATTCGCCCAAATACCCCATCTACAAAAAAGAAACCCTAGCCGTTAAAACGGCTAGGGTTTAAAAATTTTTATTTGAGTCCCCCAGTTCAATAGCGAAGTGCAACACTTAGCCCCGGCAGAATCCGGGGGTTATCCTAAGTTTTATGAAACAATCCTACAAGCACCTGTCGTTGGCCGAACGTGAAGAAATCGCAGTTTGGAAGGCAGAAGGCCTCTCCATACGAGAAATCGCCCGACGCCTCGAACGTGATGTGTCCAGTGTTTCCCGAGAGTTGAAGCGTAACGCACCACCTTTACGTCCTGGCCGTTATCTACCAGCTCGGGCTCACCTGCGATCTACCCAGCGTAACCAACTCTCTCGGACCCATCTGCGTCTCAAAAAACCAGGGATCCGACAACATGTTTTGCGTAAGCTTCATCAGGGGTTTTCTCCCGAACAAATTGCTGGTCAGCTTCGCCTTGAGAACTCCAAACTATTCATTTCCCACGAGGCCGTCTACCAGTTCATTTATTCCGAAGCCCGAAACCTCATCCCTCTCTTGGCTCGTTCCCATCGAAAGCGGCTTCGCCGATGGCATTCGCACAAACATCGAAAAAGCCATATTCCAGAACGAACTCCGATCACTCAACGACCCGCCATCGTGCAGACGCGGCGTCAATTTGGTCACTGGGAAGCGGACACCATCATCTCCAGAAAAAGTAAAGCCTCCCTTTTGGTGATGGTCGAACGAAAAAGCCGCCTCGTGAAACTCGCCTGGTTGCCTCAAAAGTCCGCTTCGAAAACACGAGCAGCTATCAATCGACGGCTCACCCTCTTTCCGAAGGGGTTACGCCGGACCATTACTTACGACAACGGCTCTGAAAACATCGAGCATCTTCAAGTTAACAATCTCTTAGGAACCCGTTCCTTTTTCTGTCTTCCTTTCCACAGTTGGGAAAAGGGAACCGTCGAAAACACTAATGGTTTGGTGCGGCGCTTCTATCCAAAGAAAACCGATTTTGCTACCATAACTCCAGCGAACGTGCGACGTGTGGAGCGGGCTCTCAACAGCCGTCCACGCAAGTGCCTTCGCTTCAAAACGCCGGAGCAGGTCTTTCGTCTAGGTGTTGCACTTACTGGTTGAATTCAGCGTCGTTATTTTTGGATTTTCTCGATGTTTAAAAAAAACTTAATCGCGCTTTTCTTTTCACCATCAATCGTTAAGTGGATGAATTCAGGTTTAAAGTTCGCATCCATGCCGTCGCCTTTTAAAAAACCACGGGCAATAGCAATGGCCTTTACGGTGTTATTAATGCTTTCCGGTCCCATTGCCACGATTTCAACGCTTTTTCCATCTCTCACGTTGTTGGCAATGGCTCCAGCCACGGTGGAGGGATTACTTTTTGCGGCGACTTTGAGCGTCATTATCCCAACCAAGCGCGGCTCCTTCTTCCCCCGCTCCTCAACCACATCACCCGGATTTTTATATCACGGGCCTTCGGGGCTGTCAATCAAGCCCCTCTTCACTCATCCCAGAATGACTTCAACTTCATTCAATTTCTGTGAGCGTTGAGCAGGAATTGTATTTCCAGAAATTTTCTTTCCGTTAACTAGGACTGATGATACACCTTTACTGACATGATGTGGATTTTTAACGACGATATGGAAAGTAGAACCACGGAATTTTCGTGTCACCTCATACCTGCCCCAATCCTTGGGGATACAGGGGTCAACCATCAACCCGGAGTAGGTTGGCCTAATGCCCAAGATATACTGGGTTGCGGCGACGAAATTCCAACTAGCAGCGCCCGTTAACCAAGAATTACGTGCAAAACCGAAATCTCTGTGTTCGCGTGAGGCGATGGCCTGGGCATAAATATAGGGTTCAGCTCGATGAATCTCTTGAATTTGATCTTTCGTGGTTGGTAGCAATTGCTTGTAATATTTCATAGCGATTTCGGCCCGTCCGAGAATCGTTTCTGCAATGACAGCCCATGGATTAGCATGGGAAAAAATTCCGCCGTTTTCCTTGAGCCCGGGAGGAAAAGTGCTAACCCCGCCCAATCGTGAGCTGAAATGTTTAAACCCTGGAAACATCAAAGCAACACCATATTTGGAATCCAAATGTTCTTTGACCCCATCCATGCAAACGGGCCCTCGTTTGGAATCGGCAACACCTGATATAACTGCCCAAGTTTGTGTGTTCAAGTATATTTTTCCATCAACCTGTTTACGGGATCCCAACATTGTTCCCCATCCGTCAAAAGCCATGGCATACCAGCCGCCATCCCAACAAACCTTGTTTGTTCGGGTGGCCATGTCATCTGCAATATGGCGATATTTTTTAGCATCGGCGGTCTTTCCAAGGGTCTCGGCCAACTCGGAAAAGTCCCGGGCGCATTTTACAAGGAATTCGGCTACCCATACGCTTTCCCCTGGTTTTGGTCCGTTAATATGCAAAGTGTCGTTCCAATCGGCAAAACCCATACAAGGAATCTTATGGGCTCCGACATTTTTGTACGTATAGTCCAGAGGCGCCTTCAAATGTTCATACATAGTGGCTGTTCCTCCGTCGGCCCACTTTACTTTTTCATTGAGGAACTTGAAGTCACCCGTTTCTTTAACGTATGCGGTCGTTGAAAGAATGATCCAAAGTGGGTCATCCGAATAACCCTTGCCGTCACCTTCACCTGTCAATCGGAAAAATTGATGGTAAGCAGTCCCATCCTTAAACATGTTTTTAGCCAAATCCGTTATAAGTTTTTTGACCTTACCAGGAACACTGTGAATGACACTAAGTACATCCTGGTTGCTGTCCCTAAAACCCATCCCACGACCTATGCCACCCTCATAAATCGAGGGGCCACGGGACATGCTAAAAGTTGTGTGAACCTGGTAGGCGTTCCATTGATTCAGACAAAGATTAACATCGTTGTCTGGAGTTTTGACTTGAAGGGAACCTAATTTCTCTTCCCAATGTGATTTTAAGTCTTTCATAACCCTATCGACCGCCCCGGGTTTACGGTAGGTAGCAATAAGTTTAGCTCCGGCAGCAATTGAAGGAGCCACACCCAAAATGTAAGTAACCGATTTGGTTTCACCGGGTTTTAAGGTTACCGGAATGGTGGTCGCGGCGACTGGATTTCCGCCGTCGGCCGTTGAACCGGAGCATTTCCCATTCAGGACAGCCTTTGGATTGGCTTCCGAATGGTACAATCCCATGAAAGCTTCACGATCACAGTCGAAGGACGTAATCTTTTTATCCGCAGTGAAAAAAGCATAGTGACCAGCGTTTTCAATCATGGTTGTGTGATGAATGACGCCACCTTTTTCATAAGCCTTAGCGATGTTATAGGTGTATTGGAAATTGATCATGTCGTTTTGTGCGAAGAAAAGGCACAATTCTGCGTAGGAAATCAAAGTTAGGGTTTTAGTCGTGGAAGTGCGGTTTGTTAAGGTAATGTTCCACAATTCTAAATTATCTTTGACTGGGACCACATAAAGCGTGTCGGAAGTAATTCCCCGGTAAGTGGAAGTAACCCGAGTGTAACCAAAACCATGCCGAGTCTCGGTTTTATATTCAGAAAGTTCTTTTAATACGGGTTGCCAGGTGGCAGACCAAAAGTCTTTTGTTTTTTCATCTCGAATGTAGATATAACGCCCGGGTCGATCCATAGGAATGTTATTAAGGCGATATCTCAAAATGCGTTTGTCACGAGCTGAAAGATGGAAGCTATATCCTCCGCCGTTATTTGAAATTAGCGCACAGTACTCATCATTATGAAGATAATTCATCCATGGCACCGGCGTGTCTGGCCGTTCGATAACATATTCCTTGTTTTCAACGTCGAAATAACCGTAACGCATAATTCCCCTTTGTCCCATGGAATTTCGGCTTGGGTTTGATTTATCGAAACCAACAAAATTCTAGCTCAGCAAATCATATTAAATAATGGTGGGTGATGCAGGGCTCGAACCTGCGACCCGCTGATTAAGAGTCAGCTGCTCTACCAACTGAGCTAATCACCCGTTAGATTACTAAAAACAAATTACATCGACTTGTCGCTTAAACATCCAGTAAATGGTACGCCTGAGAGGGCTCGAACCTCTGACCTACAGATCCGGAATCTGTCGCTCTATCCAACTGAGCTACAGGCGCATTCGCCATCCATACGATCAAATAAAGCTAGGTCCTGCCTCTCGGTTCACCACACAGCATATGAATAATGAAGTTCTCTCTTGCCAGCATAGTTTTTATTCACTATGACAAATGGGGTGAGAGACGGGAATCGAACCCGCAACCCCCAGATCCACAATCTGGTGCTCTAACCGATTGAGCTACTCCCACCATATTCTTTCACACCGCCAGATCATCACAGGGGCAACTTTTCATCCGAAAAATATAATTTAAAAATATTTTGGGCGAAAAGCCCTAAAAGTGTAAAAGTCTGGTAGAAAAATGTAAAGGTTTTATTTGAGTTTTTAACCAAAATTGAAAGGCTTTAGTGGTTTTTGCCAGGGACAATTTCGTGGCAAGAACAATTAATGGTGCGCCTGACCGGAGTCGAACCGGTGACCCACTGCTTAGAAGGCAGTTGCTCTATCCAACTGAGCTACAGGCGCCCTATGGTTCAATGGAGCGCCTATTAACCCGCCCCAGGAAAACAATTCTTAACCAATTCATTTCCGTGCTTTTGTTCTTGACGTAATCGATCAATCGTCCGGTGTCATCAGTCGGGGCGGTGAGATTCGAACTCACGGCCCCTTGGTCCCAAACCAAGTGCGCTACCGCTGCGCTACGCCCCGACTCATGACACCTTTATCATTTTAATTAACACAAAGCATATTCTTAACTTTTATCATTGCAAAAGCGAGCTGGAAAAAAGCACTTTCCCGAATTAAAGCCACAGATTTTTGGATTAACCCTTCGTTTTTAAGCTCTTTTCATTAAAAGTTCTTTAGCTTTTTGGATAGCTCTTCCCCGATGACTAATTTTATTTTTTTCAACGAGTGTCATTTCAGCAAACACTTTAGTGCATCCCAAAGGCAAAAAAACAGGATCATAACCAAAACCTTCACTTCCAATTGCCTTTAACGTAATGGAACCCTCTACTTCCCCTAATACCTGTTCCTTTTCGGCGGGATGGTGAAAGATAGTGATAATAGTTCGAAAAAAAGCCCTTCTCTGATTTTCTGGAACATCCTTGAGTGAGTTTAAAAGTTTATTTACATTATCTAAATAAGTGCAGTTTTCTCCGGCAAAACGAGCGGCATAAATTCCTGGTGCGCCCTGAAGGGCATCAACATATAAGCCTGTATCATCCGCCAAAGACGAAAATCCGGTAAATTCCGCAATTTCTCTCGCCTTCTTAAGGGAATTCTCTTCGAGAGTCTGTCCATTCTCTATCACATCAGGAACGCCTGGAAAATCATATGCCGGAATAATCTCCCAACCAATTCCGGCGAGCGCCGCCTTCATTTCAACAAATTTGCTTCGGTTATGTGTGGCAATAACTAATTTTTTCATTTTTTGAGGCTTGCTGTTTGCGCTCGCATGACTTGCTTAATCCCATTTTCGGCAAATTTCAAAAGAGTGTCCAATTGCTTGCGTGAAAAAGCCTCCTTTTCGGCCGTACCTTGTAATTCTACGAATCTACCTGAAGCAGTCATGACCACGTTAAAATCAACATCCGCGTTCGAATCTTCCTCATAACACAAATCTAGAACAGGTTTCCCATTGACAATTCCAACACTAATGGCAGCAACGGACTCCCGAACAGGTGTTTGTGTAATTATTTTTTTCTTTTCAAGAACCGTCAAAGCGTCTATCAAAGCCACATATGCACCATTAATCGAAGCTGTCCGGGTTCCGCCATCGGCTTGTATCACATCACAATCCAATATTATCTGTCTTTCCCCTAGGACTTTCAGATCAATTATGGCCCTCAGAGATCTTCCAATAAGCCTTTGGATTTCATGTGTTCGCCCATTAATTTTCCCTTTGACTGCGTCCCGCTGAGTTCTTTCGAATGTACTTCGCGGAAGCATAGAATATTCAGCGGTTACCCATCCCTTGCCTTTTCCCTTCAAAAAAGACGGGACTTCCTCTGAAACAGAGGCCGTGCAAAGAACTTTTGTGTTTCCCATAGATGCCAGGACCGAACCTTCAGCATATTTTGTGAAAGCACGGATAAATTCAATTGGTCTTATTTTTTCTGACATTTGTTTTCTCCATATTGCTTTTGACAAAAGAAAAACCCTATCTTGCGGTCACAAACAAGATAGGGTTTGGGAAAAAATTGTCCTTATAAAAACGGTTGAATTTTATCTTTGGTTTTTTGTATTGTCAACTTTGGCCTACAAAAAGCTAAAAAATATTTTTAATGCCTATTAGCATAATTTTCAACTTCCTACTAAGTCGCGGCCACATACCCACTCAATCGTTTTAAAAGCGTCTCATCCTTGCCTTCGCTAACAGCTTTTTGTGTTTTTTCGCTTATCCACTGATACATATGCGCTCGAACCTTGTTCTTAAGTCCAGAACCCAGGCCTTTTTCGACCGCCTGAAGACGAAGCTTTAATAACCCCGATAATGCGGCATCTACTACTTCGTCCGCCTTTTTTGGGTCAATAGTTTTTTTATTCTCAATTATTCTTTGGCCGTTCACCGAGCCATCTTCCAACAAATTTCCAGCCGAATCCCAATTAACGTTTCTTAATACCTCTGGAAATTTTCCACGGGCTAATTCGACAGTTCTTCCCAACATGGTTAGGGTTTTTTTATCCCCGACTAGGTCTTTTAACTCATAAAAAATGATGTTTCTAAATTCGTCGTAGAGCATCAAAAATTCATGCTCGGCTTGTAGTTTACTCACTTCGGCAATATTTTGAGGGGACTCCAGAACCGGAGTTTCCACAGATGATATAGGCTCTTCCGCTTTTGAACCTTGTAGATTGTCAGGATTAGCTATCGCACCCATAAATGGCGGTACTATAGGAGCATTAAAATCAACCGGTGAATCGGTCGCGGCCGGCATTGTTTCAATAGCGCTTGGAGGTTTTTGAGCTAAGGTTCTTTTCAGATTTTCGGCTTCTTGGTTTGTCGGAGCAAGAGTCTCAATATATTTATTTTCCACTTCAAGGGTTTCGGCTTCCGGTTCTTGATTTCGCTGATCCATCCACTCTTGGAATTGATTTTTCACATCAGGAAGAATTTTCGATGGCACTTGGGAAACCACAGAAGTCTGCTCAAGGGTAATATCGTCCAAAGTTTCAGAAGGACTCGGTAAATCTCCTCCAAAGAGTTCAGAAATATTGATTTTTAACTCATCATCCGGCTTACGCATTCACCCGCCTTCCGATACATACACATTGCATCATATAAACTGCCCCGGATTATTGTCAACGGCACTCAAACGAAACACTTAGTTTGGCAAGAGCTATTTTATAATCCAAGCACATCGATCAAAATTTCCTTTCCGCTTCAAACGCCAGAATATTCTTGATATAAAATTCACCCGGCTGTGTCGATTCATCCCTCAGACGGCTTAAGCTAAGGTTAGCTATCCATTGCGGAGACCATTCCCAGCTTGTTTTTATGGATAGTAGATCTTGACTATCCTCGTCCACGTAACCGATTTGAAGGTCGGGATTGACTAGTGGTGGTACGTCATAAATTTTTGAATATAGCCTAAAAAACAACTGCAAGTATAAAGATGAAGCCGGACGGAGAACCGCTGCCCAGGAAATGCTTTCAACTGTATTAGAAAATCCGTAGCTGTTTGAGTTTGTCCTTTGGTGCTCAATATTAATGTCTTGAAGTATAGAATCAAAGTAAATATGGGCGTTTAAAATACCTGACCAAGTTTCATCGGTTTGAATTCCCGAAAAATTAACAAGCGTTCCATTAACGAACCCAACCGGATTTCGATCAAATTGTCGGTTATTATAACTTCCTTCCATCTTCAACGAAATTTTCTCATTGATTTCCTGTTGAACGTTGAAAAACAACTCTTGGTCCACAAAATTTCTTGATTTGTAGGTGTTGCTAGGATCGAAATAGTCGCGAGAATAATAATTGTAGTCAGTTTCGTATGAACGCGAACCGGCGGGAGCCCATTGAATTTCCAAATAATTATTGTCATCGTAATAATTAAAATCGGAATACTCGCTTGTTCGTAGATAAAATTCTTTCTTATAAGAAAAACTCCATTCATTTGGATTTACAGAGATTGAAAGATTAAAATCATTAATTAAATTATTGAGAACCGAGTAAAGTTGATACTGGTCCGCCCCCAAGTGATATCCCAAATCGCTTTTGAGAATATCAAAATTGGAGTGCGCTTCAGCTCCAAAATTCAACGAATAAACCTCGTCCGGAAGTCGATTATCCAAAGAAGCCCCCCGAAAGACGTTATCATCGTATCGTAACCCTACTTCAACTGTTTCGGGAACCGCCTCTAAGTGAAAATAATTTGGAGAAATTGATTCTTGTGCAAATCCCAAAAATGGCAATAACCAAAAGGTTAACCGGATCAAGAATAGAGTTTGTTTCATTTGGTTCTCTCCTCACTAGAAGTCGCCAATTGATTTTGAACTTTTTCAGTGAATTGATCGAGTTGGGCTAAGGATTCTTGACCGTGTTTAATCAAGCCCTGGATCTCGTTAAAATGAGATTCCAAGCTTTTTATTTGCTTGCTGAAGGTGATGTCGCTCAAATTATTTTTTTTCATGTTTCCGCTAGCGAAATCTGAATCTTCATTCATTCGCTTGATGCCTTCTAGGAAATCCTGCATTTCACCCTGAAGCTTTAACTCGTTTTTAATTTCATCCTGCTCAATTGACCATTTTTCAAGTTTTTCTTCCAAATCCTTCTTCCTATCTCGGATTAGATCTAAAGTCATTTGCAGACCCTCTCGGTCATCGGTTTTAAGTGAACCCAAAGATACAATAGGAAGATTCTCAGCAGGGCTTGGTTTAGTTCGATACTTTTTCATCAAAATTTGGAGTTGGTTTCTCTTTTGTATTAAAAAGGACAGTGTATTAATCTTTTGCTGAAGCCCGAACGATTCGGAAGCGTTGCTAGATTTCAGTTCACTTTCTATTTTGTTATTGTAAAGCTCAATAGCAGAAAGAGTTTTTTGTTCAAATTCCTTTTGTTGATCATCCCGATCGTGTTGAAGAACCGAGCTTTTTTCAAGATCATCTTTTAAATCATTCAATAAACCTTTAAGTCGAATTTCATCAAAAACATTTGATCCACTTTGGGTATTCTGTCGAAGTTCCTCAATTTTTACCTCAAGGCGATTAATATTTTTCTGAAGTAAGTTGAAATCGTTTTTATTTTTATCCAGTCGATTTGTGAGGTCTGTGATTGATCCTTGAAACTGTAGTACAGCTCCTTTCCACTGCGGATCAGATAAAACAACCTCAGCACTGGGGGATGGCAAAACAGAAGGTTCGGAATAACAAAGAGCTGAAACGACAAAAGTTAAGAAGAATTTGAAAAAAAGAGAAAAATTAGTCATTCCGATTGATTGCTTCCTTCATTTCCATCGGTTAACAAACCGTATTTTTTCAGCTTATATATAAGGGCAGTACGGTTGATGTCTAAAAGCTTCGCCGCTTTTGTTTGGACATGATCAGCTTTTTCCATAGCTTTTAGAATGAGTTCCTTCTCATAATTCTCAACTTTTTCAGTGAGACTTGCGTCTTCTTTTAGATAATGCAGGTACTCATCTTTTTGAAATGTTTGAATATCGAGAGGTAGATTGGAAGGATATATCGTATCCGTATCTGATAAAACAACCGCTCTTTGAATAGCATTTTCGAGTTCCCGGACATTTCCGGGCCAATTGTAACGAGTCATTAGTTCCAAAGCTTTTTTTTCGATTTTAGTTATTTTTTTATTTGCTTCCAGGCTATACCTATTTAAGAAATGAAAACTCATTCGCTCCATGTCCTCTTTGCGATCTCGAAGGGGGGGGACGTTGATGGGGACGACATTGAGCCGAAAAAAAAGATCCTCCCGGAATTGTCCCTTTTTAATGGCCTCTTCTAGATTTTTATTTGTGGCGGCTATTACTCGCACATCGGCTTTGATACATTCGGTGCCACCAACCCGTTCAAATTCTTTTTCCTGCAGAACACGCAAAAGTTTTACCTGTGTGGAAAGGCTTATATCACCTATTTCGTCCAAAAAAATGGATCCACCATTCGCAAGCTCAAAACGGCCGATTCTCTTCCCAGCAGCTCCGGTAAACGAACCTTTTTCATGTCCAAACAATTCGCTTTCCAAAACCCCTTCGGCCAAAACAGCACAATTTACTTTAATAAAGGGTTTATCCTTCCGCCGACTGTTGAAATGAATGGCATGGGCAACTAATTCCTTCCCCGTGCCTGACTCACCGCGGACAAGGACAGCGGTATCAGTTGGCGATACTTTTTCGATCAATTCGTAGACCGGTTGCATGGCGGGGCTGTTTCCGACAATCCGTTTGTAGTTATATTGATCGTTTAGTTTTTCACGGAGGTATTTATTTTCATAAAGCAATTTTTGGCGTTCAATTGCTTTTTCGACCGTCAATTTCACTTGTTCCGTTGAGAATGGCTTCGTAATGTAATCATAAGCCCCTAATTTCATCGCTTCAACCGCCGTCTCAATGGTGCCGTAAGCCGTCATAATGATAACCACAATTTCGGTATCAAGTTCCCTGATCATTTTAAGAAGGGTCATGCCGTCCAGTTTAGGCATTTTAATGTCCGTAATGACCAGATCCACGTGTTTCGATTTTATCGTTTCCAAAGCTTTTTCCCCATCTTCCGCTTCTAAAACATTACGTTGGTCGCTCTCTAGGGTTTGCCGAAGGACTTTTCTCATACTGGATTTATCATCTACCAATAATATTGTGCTCATGAAACCGCCTCTCTCTTTATTTCGCTGATGGGTAAAATGATCAAAAACATCGCACCACCTTCTGAACGGCCAGCCGCTGACACACTGCCTCCCAAAGATTCAATAATTTTTCGAGTGATCGACAAGCCTAAACCAAATCCTTCTGTTTTGGTCGTGAAAAATGGATTAAATAATTTTTTATAGTTTTCAGGCGCGATTCCGAAACCTTGGTCCAAAACCCAAACTCCGGCCCAATATCCCTCGGTTTCCGCCGGCACTAAATCTGTAAATCCTTTTTCGAACAAAAAATCAATCAGTTCGACGCGAGTAAACCCCTCTATTCCAATTTGTATTTCTTTTTCTCGGGGCGAAGCCTGGATAGCGTTTAAAGCTAAATTTAAAATAGCTCTTCGAAATTGTTCAACGTCAAGTCTCAAAAACAATTCCTTCTTTTTTTTGAAAACCACTCTAATCTGCTTTGCTTCCGCTTCTTTTTCAATCAGTGGAAGAACGCCTTGAACAGCCTCGGACAATTGGGTTTCCTGGGAATCCAAGGAAGTTGGCTTAGCAAAAACCAAGAAATTGGTTACGATTTTATTCAAAATTTCAATTTCCGAAGCAATATCAGCAACCATCTCTTGGGCATCGGGTAATTGAACAAGTTTTTTTTGAAGAATCTCCGCAAAACCCTTCATTGCACCAAGAGGATTTCGGATTTCATGCGCAATTCCAGCCGCCAATTCACCAATCGTTGCCATTTTTTCGGTAGTTTTGATCTGTGTTTGAAGTCGCCGCAATTGAGTTTCATCCGTAAAAATCATTTCGGTTCCCAACTCCTGGGAATCCGGACCTAACAGAGGCGCACTTCGAAGTCGGATGAATTTCGGGTTTTCTTCCGATAGATTAATTTCCTGATTTTCAAGACATTCGTGGGTCAAATGAGCGGTTTTAACGGCATTTAAAAAGTTTGGGAACTTGGAAAAAACCTCTTGAAAATCTCGGCCCATAGCTATTTCCTTCGGGATTTCAAGGATTTGGGAAGCGGCCTGATTGAAGGTAGTAACCGTTCCGTTTAAGTCCAATACCAACAATCCATTCGACATGCTTTCTAAAATATACTCGTTATGGCTTTGAAGTCGTTTTGTCATTTCATTGAAGGCATAGGCCAATGCCCCCAGTTCATTCGTGGAAGTTACCGGAATTCGGAGGCTAAAATCGCCTTCCGCAATTTTTTGAGAAGCCCGAGCCATAGCCTCAATGGGTGAAATAAAACGCCTTCCGAATGCAAAAAGAAGACCACCCATAAGCATTAGGCAGACAAGCCCGAAAGTGAACAATACTTTCGCAAATTGATCAAGCCCGTCAATGAATTTGGCACTTGCTTCGACTCCAAGGACGGCGATGATTTTTTTATTTTTGTAAACCGGCGCGTACCCGATTTTGTATATGCCGCCGTCGCTTTCCGGAAACAGAATGGACGCAGATGGAACACCGTTTTTGGCTTGGGAAAAGGGTTCAGGATCTAAATCACGAAGCCAATTATTCTCATGAAAGTCATATTGTTCATTAGCGTCAACGAGAACCTGGCCGGATAAATCCAGTATAAAAATATTTTTGGCCTGACTTTCTATTTTTTTTTCAGCTAAAAAATTACGAAATTTTTCATAAAGCTCCCCCTTTCCGTCAAGAAAAGGAAGCCATTCCGCCCGGGTTTGGCCTGAGGATAACCTAGCAATAGCTAAGAGACGGTCCCCCATTTCCCCATCAAAAGTTTTTTTGGATACGTAATAAGCGAATCCTCCGTAGACAAAAAGAATGATGATTCCAACGAAGAGGGTACGGCTTACTAATTCGGCAAGGACGCTTCCATGAAAATATGGGGATGTTTTCTTCATTGAATTTCCACAATGGCCTCTTGGCAAAAACTTTTAAACCATCTCGCCGTTGGTTTCCACATTCCTGGAGTTCTTGGAAAAGTCGTAGTTTGGTCAGGAAATACGGGGAATCTCTTGTAAATGTGGAGTTATGAATTCCTACAAAGTGACTGAGACTCATAATCTGTCACTTAATTGACGATGTGGTTAAATTATAACACCAAGGATGGTATTTGTGAAATTTTTGACGATAATTCCCGAGGTAAATTACTCAAGTTTATGCGTGAAAAGCCTTGAATAATTCATGGGCCAATTTCCTCGAAAAGCCAGGGACCGTCTCTAACTCCTCTAACGGAGCCTTTTCAATCTCTTTTACTGAATCAAAACGATTTAAAAGGGACCTCAAACGGCTGGGGCCGATTCCTTTAACCTTTTGCAACAAGGAAGTCACTGCCTGACGGTCACGGATAATCCGGTGGTATCCCACGGCAAAGCGGTGAGATTCATCTCGAATTCGCTGGAGCAAATGCCTGGCTTTTAAATGTCCCGTGAAGTCAATGGGGTTGCTTTGTCCCGGCACAAAGACCTCCTCTTCCCTTTTGGCCAAAGAAGCGAGGCCATAAATTTCCTTTAGTTCATCTTCTAAAACCAATTGAACCGCGCTTAACTGTCCTTTTCCGCCGTCGATTAAAAACAGGTCGGGTATAGGATTCCCTTCCCTTTCCAACAGGCGTAGGTAACGACGCATCATTTCCTGGTGGGAACGATAATCGTCCTGCCCTTCGATTTCTTTGATTTTGAACTTTCGATACCGGCTTTTTTCAGGCACTCCGTCTCTAAAAAAAATAGCCGAACCTACGTTGAAGGCGCCTTGAAGGGTTGAAATGTCAAAACAGGCAATATTCTGTGGAATACTTTTTAGATTCAGCAGGTTTTGGATTTCCTTTAATAATGATGTTTGAGCGACATCTTCTTTTAAAGCCATTAATACGTTTTTTTCGGCCATATTCATTAAATTAAGACGCCATTCGTCGCGTGCGTTATTAACCTGAACTTGATTTCCCCTTTGTTGTGATAACAGGATTTCAACGCCGGATTCCAACGTCAATTCGGTGGAAATTAATATCTCTTCAGGGATAAAAACACCTTTGACGTAATACTGGGGGAAAAAAGCGGCCGCCACTTCCTCAAGGCCTAATTCCATTTCGTTGTCCAAAGTGAGTTTGATGTGATCAATCACTTTCCCTTGCCGAACCTGGAGGACGGAAACCAACACTTTCGCCAGTCCTTGGACAAAGGCAAAAACATCCAAATCTTTTTTTATCGGAATAATAACAGTGTATCCGGTTTGCATTTGTTGGATTGTTCCCAAAAGATCCCGGAATTTGGCCGCTTCCTCATATTCTTGGTGTTCCGCCGCTTTTAACATTTCTTTTTGAACATGGTCCATCAAGTCATCATGCTTACCTTCCAAAAACCACTGGAGCTTATCCACCAATTCACCGTAGGCTTTTTTTTCAATAATCCCGATGCAGGGCGCGGGACATTGTTTGATCTGGTAACTCAAGCAGGCCCGGTCGGCTTTTCCGTCAATTTCAATGTTGCAATCCCTGATGTTGAAATACCGGTAGATCATTTTGATAATCTCCCTGAGTTTCAAATTCGGGTAGGGGCCATAATATTTGGCGCCATCCGCCGAGGGTCGGCGGGAAATTAAAATCCGTGGAAATTCTTCTTGAGTCGTCAGCTTTAAATAGGGATAGCTTTTATCGTCCCGCAAAACCACGTTATACCGCGGACGATGGCGCTTGATGAGATTGCTTTCCAGAAGAAGGGCCTGTTTTTCATCCTCCGTCATGACATATTCGAGGTGAAACGCCTGCTCCACTAGGGAGCGGACTTTTGGACTGGACTGGGAGGCCAGGTTAAAATAGGAAGATGTTCTTTTTTTTAGAGAGACCGCTTTCCCCACATATAGGACGATGTTGGCGGCGTTCTTGAACAAATAGACACCAGGCGCGTCTGGAAAACCCGCTGCAGTCTTTTTCAACTCTTCCATTTTTCCGAGCGAATTGTTGTCAATCACGTTTCAACCCCTAAACGGATTAAAAATAAAATAATATTTTATCGTCAAGTTCACCAAAGCCCGAGAAGGATGGAACGCAAAGAGGTTTTCAATTCCATAAACCCGACTTTATTTTTTTTGTGAACGTTGTGCCTTTAGTGGTTCAAATTTAGTTTGGGCTTTTAATACGTTCCCGCAGCTTTCGAACCTCATCCCGCAACTCAGCGGCCTTTTCATATTCATATTTTTGCGCGAGTTCAACCATTTCTCTTTCCAGGGCCACTATTTTTCTTGGAACGGCTTCCGGCGTCAAATAAGTACCCGCTTCTTCCTCCGCGATGGGAACTGTATAGTAATCCGCTTCATAAACAGTACCGAGGATTTCCCTTATTTCTTTTTTAATTGTCGATGGCGTGATTCCATGTTTTTGATTGTATGTATTTTGTACAGTTCGTCTGCGTTTAGTCTCCGAAATGGTTTTTCTCATGGACTCGGTTTCCTTATCGGCGTAAAAAATGACTTTTCCCTCAACGTTGCGGGCGGCACGGCCGGCAGTCTGCATCAAAGAGACTTCCGAGCGCAAAAAACCTTCCTTATCGGCATCCATGATGGCGACCAAACTGACTTCGGGCAGATCCAATCCCTCCCTAAGCAGGTTGACCCCTACCAAAACATCATAAACACCCAGCCGGAGGTCCCGAATGATACGGATACGGTCTAACGTTTCGACATCTGAATGGAGATAGGCCACTTTAACGTTGATTTGTTTCAAATAATTAGTCAAATCCTCCGACATCTTTTTCGTCAAAGTGGTGACTAAAACCCGCTGTTGTTTTTTGACTTTTTCCCGTATTTCGCCGATGAGATCGTCCACCTGGGAAAGGGCGGGTCTGACCTCGATTTCCGGATCCATCAAACCAGTCGGGCGGATAATTTGTTCGATAATTTCGCCTTTCGAGAACTTCAGTTCCTCTTTGGCAGGTGTTGCCGAAACATAAACGACTTGGTTTATTTTTTTTTGAAACTCCTCAAACTTCAAGGGACGGTTATCAAAGGCGCACTTTAATCGGAAACCAAAGTCCACTAGGTTTTTTTTGCGGGCGAAATCCCCATTGAACATTCCATGGAGCTGGGGCAGTGTCACATGTGACTCATCGATAAAAGTGATAAAATCCTTCGGGAAATAGTCCAAAAGGGTATAGGGTGGCTCCCCAGGCTTGCGTCCCTCAAAATGCCTGCTGTAATTCTCAATCCCTTGGCAATAGCCCATTTCCTCAATCATTTCCAGGTCAAACATCGTGCGTTGTTCCAACCTTTGGGCTTCCACCAACTTTTCCCCTTTTTTCAGTTCTTGAAGCCTTTCTCGAAGTTCATCACGGATGTCCCCCAAGGACCTTTTGATCACCGATTCGGGCATAACGTAGTGTTTAGCCGGATAGATAGGAAATACCTTTCTCCGGTTGAGTGCTGTTCCGGTTACGGGATCAATTTCTGATATTTTTTCCACTTCATCCCCGAAAAACTCGATTCGGAAGGGATTCTCCTCATAAGCCGGATAAACCTCGACCACATCCCCCTTCACCCGGAACTTGCCACGGCTGAAATCAATGTCATTTCGGGTATATTGAATCTCAACCAGTTCTTTCAATAACTTTTCCCGTGGGGTCTCCTGCCCTTCCCGGACCACCAGATGCATGGCCTTGTAGTTTTCCGGTGACCCTAACCCATAAATGCAGGAAACTGACGCCACGATAATAACGTCGCGCCTTTCCTGTAGAAGGGCCGTTGCCTCAAGCCGAAGCCGGTCTAATTCCATGTTGATCGAAGCGTCCTTCTCGATGAAGGTATCGGTATGCGGTATATAAGCTTCCGGCTGGTAATAGTCGTAATAACTTACGAAATAGGCGACAGCGTTTTTGGGGAAAAATTCCTTGAACTCGCTGTACAGCTGGGCCGCCAGGGTTTTGTTGTGAGAAACAATGAGGGTAGGTCTCTGAAGCTTCTGAATAACATGGGCCATGGTGAAGGTCTTTCCCGAACCCGTCACACCCAAGAGGGTCTGGTGAGCGGTACCTTTTTCGATGTTCTTCGTGAGTTTCTGGATGGCTTGGGGCTGATCCCCGGTGGGTTTGAAGTCCGAAACGATTTGAAAGTCCATGGTTGGATTGTGGGATACCTGAAGAATTAATTCAAGGGATGAAGTGCTGGCTTGAAGTCAAAAGTTCCTGAAAACAAAAAAGCCCGCCTTGAGGAGCGGGCTTCCTTAAGCCATTAGAGTTAATAAACTTCAATGTTGCCAACGACAATATCCCCGGCGGTATAAGGCCCAGGATAGCCACTTTCATTAACGTCGACTCCAACAGCTGTTATATCCGTCCCATCTGACCCTGCAAAAGCTGGTGCAAAAGTCGCCGTATGCCAGGCTGTTTGAGGGAATCCAGGATAATAACAACTTCCGGTTGCAGAACATTGCCCAGGCCAACCATTGTAGTCACCGCCATATCTCGTTGCACCAGAACCAGCAGTCACATAAGGATAGGCTGTCCCTCCGGTGGTGCTCGCACTAACCCAGAATTGGATACTAACCGTGGATAATCCCAAGGAAGTCCAGTTCCAGTTTGCCGGAACTGAAGGCGAACCAGACGCGGTATTACACTCGGCTTGAATATCATTCACCGTAGCCCCACCCGGGAAAGAGAAATCCAAAGCACAAGTACTTGTACCGGTCCATCCAGTTGCTAATCCCGTTATAGTCGTTACTGCCATGTAACTGGGAGGTGCGGCCGGTGAAACTTGCGCCCAATAATCCACAGCGCAATCGGTGAAAGCCCAAGTTACTCCATTCGAAGACGGTGTTGGGGTCGGTACCGTATTATTCAAAATTTGCACATCAGCAATTTCAATTGTCACGGATTCCGCCCCGCCAGGATTAGGAGAACCTCCATAGAGTAATTGCAAACCGACCTGCGATACACCCAATGTGTCAGCGGTAAGGGTATAAGTGATCTGTGTCCAGGTAGTGGCCAGGGTATTTTGCCAACCACCTGAAATACCACCTCCGGTTCCATTCGCGATAATCTGTGCGTTTTGATTGCCTGTCCCCGCACCGCTTGAAACTTGGTACCAAAGAGAAATGGTACTTCCGACATTCAGTTTAACACCCGTTGACCAGACAACCGAGACGACCACGGAATCCGTTATGGAAGAAAAAACAACACCTTCCTTTATTGAATTTTGACCAGAGTACGTATCTGTTGTATCCCATACGGGAGTCGCATCAAATGTCGGGCTTCCACTTCCCGAGGCCTGCCAGCATTCATTGTCACTGGGAAAGGTGTAGTTCGCTTGGAAAGTTGGATTGCATGCGACTGTAGCCGTTGGAGTGCTCGTTATCGTCGGCGTGAGCGTAAGGGTCGGGGAGCTCGTAATCGTGGCTGTGGGTGTGATCGTCAGTGTGTTCGTAATAGTCGCAGTTGGGGTGTTGGTTCCCGTATTGGTAGGGGTGCTAGTGGGACCAATAGGCGTATTAGTGATGGTTGAAGTCGCTGTAGCCGTTTGGGTGTGAGTGGGGGTGATTGTTGGTGAAGAGGTGGGTGTTGAAGTAATAGCTGGCGTTGCGGTAATGGCTACGAAGGAGGGGCTGACAGGAACCGAGATTTGCCTTGTACAACCAACGAAAAAACCTGTTCCGGTTAATCCTGTTAAAAGAACTCCCACCAGCAAAACACGCCATGAATTCATCATCGCCCCCTAAAAATTAAGTAAGTGTTCCGATAATCTGCAAATTGGGTGCCAATCAAAGCGACCTAAATTACCACTTAAAAATGTTGAAATCAATTTCTATTTGGGCCAAAACTGCCATTTTAACGGGAAATCAGTTTGGATTTTGACATGATATAAAAATACCTAAGTTAAACCCTTTTAGTCAGAGCTTAACTTAGGTGAAAATAATTGGAATGACATAGACCTTAATGGACAACAACTACCTTGCCCGTCTTACTCCGGACGGTTTGTCCATCGTTGGCTTGAATGGAATAAATATAAAGTCCGCTCGCCACGACTCCATTCGATGAGTTGCGGCCTTGCCAGGGTAAGGAGTTGTTTCCAACCTGTCCCTCAAGCGTCGTCTGGAAGATCTGCTCTCCCAATAAGGTAATGTAACGCCCGAAACCATCACGAAAGACTTAATTAAAAACCTAGGAAGGACGGCCGATTATGAGGAACGAAAAGGCATGAGAAAATTATTTAACGACTTCATCAAATAGGCCTAAAACTAATTAACCGTTTTGGGCACCTGTGGTTCTATCGGTGTTATTTAGTATTTGGCTAAATACCCTTTAATCTCAATATGTCCCTTAACTTCTCCCGGACATCCTCATTGTGGGGTTCTTCGGTCAGGATTCTTTCGTAAATTTTCAGGGCTTCCAGGTAAAGGCCTTGTTTGGCGTAAATCTCAGCCAAGGTTTGACGGACAAAAGGATCATCCAAGGATTCCTGGGATTCATACTTTGGAGAAGGCGGAGGAGATTGGGCGGAAACGCTTTTAGGCGGCGGGGACGTTGGGATGCTTTTCCCTTCCTTCTCTTTTTCAAACCGAAGCCTTTCCATGCCCTGCATAATTTCTTGGTTGATTTTGGCCTTGGCTACTTCCTGTTCTTTTTTTTGTTCGGTGTATTTCTTTCTTTCCTCTTCCTCCTGGCGCTGCTTCTCCTCCCCCAGCCTTAAAGCCTCTTTTAATTGGACTTCCCGCTCAGTCCGTTCCTTCAGTTCCTTTTCCACTTGATCACGGATATTGTGCTCAAGTGAATTCTTTGCCGCCTCAAGTTCATTTTGAAGACGGTTGAGGGATTCCGCCCTTTCTTTTTCAATTTTTTCCCGCTCGAAAGCCAGGCGCCTCTCTTTTTCCTCGAATTCCCTGGTAAACTGTTGTCGCAGTTCCTCTTCTTTGGAACGGTTAACGTGGGCCAAAATCACGGCTTCGGTTTTTTCTTTCTCAATTCGCTCGCGCTCGGCCGCCAACAGCTTTTGTTTTTCCTCAAACTCATAGGCGATTTTCTGGCGCAATTCCCCTTCTTTTGATTTTTGTACTTGTTCAAGGAGTTTGGATTCCAATTCCTGCTTCAACCTTATCTGGTCCAACTCTTGTTTATGTTCCAATTCACGTTGGCGTTCTTGCGCGGCCCGGGCCTGCTCTTCCAGTTCTTTGCGCATTTGTTCGCGCAGTTCTTTTTCTAATTCGGACTTTATTTCCTCGGCGGTGGGGTGTTTTTCCGCCGGCTCCATCGCCCGGGCGATTAAGGCGTAAACTTGCTGGAGGCGCATCCGGACCTCCGATGATTGGGGCCACCGCTTCAACATCTCCAAATAAACATCAATCGCTTGTTCGTACAAACCCCGATCCGCGAAAACTTGGGCCTGAACAAGGAAGCCCTGTTGTTCCTCCATTTCCAATTGGGCTTTTTCCTCAGCCGTTGGTTCGACGGGAGGGGGTAAATCAGGAGAAACTTCTGCCACAAAGACATTTTGGTCCAATGGATACTTTGCCACCATTTCATTACTTGGATCTAATTCGAGGATGGTTTGCCGAACTTCACGGGCTTCATCCAGAAGATTTTCATTAAAATAGACGTCCAAAATTCTCAAATAGGCAAGAACGGCTTCGGGCGTCTGATTCAGGCGCAAATAAGTAAGGGCCAGGTATTTCAAGGCACCCACATGACCTTCCTGTAGTTGCAGGAATTTTTCAAAAGAAGCGCGGCTTTCCGGGTATTTCTGTTGGTTAAAAAAAATGACGCCCAAATGGTATTGGGTGCTTGGATCGCCTAATTCGATCGCCTTTTGAGCCGCGGTTTCCGCCTTTAAAAAATCATTTTTACTGATATAAATTTCTATCAAATCTTGGAGGCTTTTCACCGCCGCGGATGTCTGTTTCGCCTTGATAAAAAGGCCAATCATTTTTTCCCGGGCCTCAATGTTCAAGGGATCCAGCTCGGTGGCCGCCTGTAAAACCTCAACCAGCTTCCCGGTTTGAGTTTCCTCATCCAAGTTAGATGCGAGGTTCATGAGGGCTTCCACGCCTTCGAATTTTTGTCCCTTTTTGGCGAGGAGTTTTGCGAATGGAATATTCGCGTCGATCCGGTTTGGTTCGGCCTTCAAAACCGATCGGTAGATTTCAATGGCTTTGTCCGGTTCCGTTTCCTCCAATTGAGTGGCGCGCGAAAGATATTTATCAATTAGATTTTTGACGGCATTCAACAACTCGGGATCATTCGGAAGAAACTTCAGCATCCGCTTGTAAACTTGGAGGACTTTATCGACTTGGTTCTTTTGGTCGTACCCTTGGGCCACCAGGTCATACTGTTGGAGGGCTTCCTGGGCATCGCCCTTTTTGGCGTAAATGTCAGCAAGCATATTGTGGACGTTTAGGTCCTTGGTATCTAACTCGGCTAGTTTGTGATATTCCTCAATTGCCCTATCCCAATCACCTTTTTGGTAATAGGAATAGGCCGTCTTAATGAGTACGGTTTTATCTTCAGACACCGGGGCAGGACTCCTTCAAGGAAAACTGTTAACAGGGCGCGGGAAAAGTATTACTAAACGCCCTGTCAAACCAGGTGAAATGCAATTTAACATACCCTTTTTGCTAGACCAAGGGCTTTGTCCTGAAGGTTTTGGGCGGTTGGGTTCCGCCGGTTATTTTGCGGGCGTCATTTCAATGCAAGTAATGGAATAAGGAGGGAAAGTGTATTCAAAGCGTCCCTTCACCACCTTGGAACCTTTTAAATGGGCGGGTCCAGAGTCGATGACCGCCCGGTAAAGATTCTCGCTCCATTGGTACTCTTTGGAACTCAATTCGTAAAAGTCTAAATGAAACTTATTTTTGAGGGGTGAGCCGAGATTGATGGCCGTTTGGAAGGCGTATTTCGGCGTTTTATTGATCACCAAAAGGTATTTTTTTCCTTCACCGGAACTGGCATAGGCGGAAAGCTCATCGGAATCGGAGACCGCTTGGAAAAGCGTGGTCCCAAAATAGTGCTCCATCATATAGAGAGCCCAATAATGTGCCCTTGGAGCGAAAGGATGTTGCGGATCGTTGTTGGGGTCAATCATACCGTGTCCCCCGCCCTGTCCAGGCTTCTCGGTAAACATATCCCAAATATTGGTTTGATTCACTCCCCAAACCATCATTTGAGCCAGATAATCGGCGCAAAAGATTCCGTTGATGAGTTTGGCCGTAGCGGGAACTTCGTCGCCCGAATTCCACTCGCTGACGGCGATTTCAATTTTATCCGCGCGGTCTGGAATGTTTTTGGCAATGGCTTCCCTGATTTTCGGGATGTATTCGGCCCAAAGACTTGTCTTGGATAAGAGGTTGGAGTCGCTGTCATTGCTCCAATAGGGATAAGTGTGAATTGAAACGACATCTACATAAGGTCCGCATTCTTCTAAGAACTTTTCTACCCACCAAGGCGCGGTTTCAGGCGCCAGCCAGGGAGAACCCTCTTTTCTTTCATGGTTCTGGAATTGAGCGGGGGTCGGTCCCATGATTTTGATGTCCGGGTATTTAGCCTTAATGGCTTTTGCGAATTCAATAAAATGCTGGCAATAATTGTCGATGACTGTCCAATATTGAGTCTGGCCGTTGTACTGCATGTCCGCCTCATAATCCGGCTCGTTTCCCAATTCGACATATTTGACCTTAAGGCCTTGGGCTTTGGCGTCCGCGATCCAATCGAGGGTATTCTGGACGTCCATGGTCATGATATTGGCGATATAGAGGAACTCCCCGTTAGGAAGCCGTTTAATGAAATCAACCATTTGTGGCCAACCAAAAGGCCAAACAGTTTGAACGGTCTTTCCGTCCTTTTGAAGGGATGAGCTGGTCTTCCACTGCCAGATGTTTCCGTACTCCCCGCCCGGAATTCGGACATAGGAGGTGATATCCGTCATTTCCTTCATAGCCGTGGGGTCCGTAAACCACTTAGGATCATGCCAAGCGGCGATATTGTTTCCAAACATATAATGGCGATTGATTGTCCGGATTTTTTTATCGAAGAAAACATCCACGGCAGCCCTTTTCACCAAAGACGTTTCGGGTTCCAAAGCCACCGCCCAATTGTTTGCCTTTGAAGCGGAAACAGTGACGCTCTCTTTATCAAGTTTGTACCCAGGCGCGAAAACTTCAGCCGTATAGCTGTCTTCGGGTAAATCCATCTTGAAAGAACCGGCGTCGTCGGCCGTCACTAGTTTTTTGGCGATGGCCACTTGGGCGCCCGGAATAGGGTTCCCGGTGGTTTTGTTGGTGACTTTCCCTGACAAAGAGGTTGCGGCGCCTTTCATAATCCCACGAATGTTATCCAAAACCACCGAACCGACAATGGGTCCGCCCGAATTGAAAACGAGATAAACCTTGTTCACTCCACCTTTAAACTGGGTTGAATCCACATCCTCCTTCATGTGATTCCAGCCTTCCCGCATTTTCATCTTGATCTCATTCCAACTATTGGCCGGGCTCTGCGTAATGATGTAAAGTTCCCCGTAACCAGCCTTGGCCAAACTCCCCTTGGGATAGTAAATATCAAAAGTAATCGCTTTAAAATTTTCCCACTTATCCCCCATGGGCACGGCGGAACAGATCGCTAAGCTTTGGTTCCAACCTTGAGACCCATCGGTATCAATTCGCAAAGCTCCGGTTCCCTCGGTTACGGTCGTGGCTTCGGGTGACACCTTTCCTTCAAAACCACCGACATCACCATTAAAACCCCAAATTAAAACACCCTCTGTAGAAGCCTCTTTCTTGCCAACTGTGGGATCCATCTCAGTAGATTGAGACCCCGGCATAGCTTGTTTGGGGGCGGTATTCGCATACACCGTCTGGCCGTTGAATTGAAGGGTTCCCCAACCGGATGGGTCCTGCCAGCTTTTGTCGCTTTGGGACCAGGATAATTGAAGTGTCCGGGTCTTCCCCGTAGCGCCCACGTCGTCTAAAGCTACATCAAACCCAATGGTTTTACCGGGCCCCACATTAATCTTATAAAAAAAGGAAAGGGGGATGGAAACTTCCATCGTATATCCTGTTTTGGTCATCTTAGTGGCGATCTTGGCGTTCGGAATATCCGCTTGGTCGGTCATGCTGTAAACTTCAGCCCCGTCTCCATTCTTTCCGGGCGAGATAACAAATTGAACATCGGTTGGGGAGTAAGCCTTTCTTTCGGGATTAGATAAATCCGTGCCGACATAAAATTCCAATGCGTCACCGTTATAGATGTCGCTGGCGTTCATGCTGTTGAATTGGGGATTTTTACTGGTGATATCCGCCCCGATATAAAGATTGGTCTGGTCGTAGGTGAGATAAATTCGGGCGCTGGCGATATCAGGCCCGGTCCAATCACCCTGTCCGATAACGACATTTTCTTTTTTATCCAGTGTAATAGCCGGTTGAGCCGTCCAATCAGACAAGTCCCCATCGACCTGAATAGGAGTGGCGATGTCGGAAATGGAAACGGTCGGGGCCGCGATAATTTTCGCTGGAAAATAAATCAAAACAGTTGCTAAGAAAAACCAATGGCACAATTTTAGGATTTTCATAGGAAGGTTTCCTTTTTTCGGGTTGGGTTCGAGTAGCAGGCATTTATAACATCAATCCCAAGGGCCTTCAACGCCTTTTCGGAATGTTTGGGCTCAGCAAAAAAGCGCTTTTTAGCTTTTTTGATTGTGGGAGTTTTTTAAATAATAGCCACAACTTTCACGTACTACCAATTTGGTGGGGAAAAACCGGTGAGTGTATTCAAGGGGCCGTTTTTCAATTTGGGTCCAAAGCATTTTGGCGGCCTCATAACCCATGTCAAAAGCCGGTTGATGGACTGTTGTTAAATTATTGTCATTGGAGATGTCATCAAACCCGACGACGGCGACATCTTGTGGAACCCTTATACCTTGTTTGCGGAGTTGGCGGATAGCTCCTAATGCCATGATATCACTGGAACCTATTATGGCCGTGGGAGGATGTTTGGTTTTCCAAAAGGCTTCAACCGCTTTGGCGCCAGCTTGTTCAGTCCAGTTACCGAAATAAACATGTTCCTCATGAAACGGAAGATTTCTTTTTTTAAGGATATATTTGAACGCATTAAACCGATCCAGCGAATTTTTAGAATACTGGACATCACCCGCAATAAAGCCAATATGTTTGTGATCCAAAGAGACAAGGTGATCCACTACATCGATGATTCCTTGAGTATTCAAACAATCGACAAAACAAACATCCGGATCATTGACCTGGTAATTCACCAATACATAAGGCAAGGCGCCTTGTTTAAGATCCTGGAAAAAGCGAGATTCAACTGGAGGCGCGATCGCGAGGACTCCGTCCACAAGACCGGAATTGATGAAATTCGCGTAAATGCCTTCGTTCTGGACTTGCCTGCTAAATGTGTTCATTAGAATGTTGTAACGTTTATCGCTGATATAACTGATAACCCCGTCAAGAACCCGAGTGAGATAGAAATCGGTCAAGGACGGCTTTTCATACCAAAAGAAAACAACCCCAATATTAAAAGTCTTCCGGGTTTTGAGACCCCGGGCCATGCTATTGGGATAATAACCAAGTTCTTTTAGGATTTTCTCAATTCTTTGTTGAGTTTTAACACCCACCTTGTGAATGTCTTTTTGATTCACGACTCTCGAAACAGTCGCGACAGATACCCCGGCTTTTTGGGCAACATCTTTAATGGTAATTGCCATTTAGTTTCGCCTCTGGTTTTTAAATACTAAATTCTTTGGTCATTATAATCTTTATTCAACCCAAAGCCCCAATAACTTTTTACACTTACTTCACCACTTTAACTTTTAACATTTTATCGCCTTTTCGGAGTTTCAGAACATTGTCCATTCCATCTAAAACTTGGCCAAAAACAGTGTAACCATTGTCCAAAAAATAGGAGTCAGCCAAGCAAATATAAAATTGGCAGGAGGCGGAATTGGGATTCTGCGACCGAGCCATTCCCAAAGCCCCCTTAACATGTTTATGATCCGTGATTTCCAAAGGAACCGTTTTATTCGATCCCCCCATTCCAGTTCCCGTGGGATCACCGCCTTGAATAACAAAGTTGGGTTCATACCGGTGAAAAATCAGGTCGTTGTAAAAACCCGCGGAAACCAAGCTGATAAAGTTTTCCGCATGAGCCTTCACATCGGAAAAAATCTCCGTTGTAAAAATTCCCTGAGTTGTTTCAAAATGCACTTTTTGATTTACAGGACTTTTTTTACTGACTGGTTTAGCTTTTTTCTTTTTTTTCTTCATTTTTTCTCCCGATATTATCGCAGGTCGAAACCATCCAACCGTAAAAAAAACCACTGTAGAAGAAATCATAATAACGGAGACTCTTACAACCGTCATCTCACTTTCAAAAATTATATGTCATTGATAGACTCATTCAAACTCTCCGGAACGTACTCAAGGTGAAAAATGACACCTTTTACTTTAATTACGGTTCTTCCTTTCTTGACTTCCCAAGCCTCGTCCCCTAGAATTTGCTCTCTTTTAAAGGGCTTTTTCAAAAATCTAGTCGACCCCATCGTCTAGAGGCCTAGGACACCGGGTTTTCATCCCGGTAACACGGGTTCGACTCCCGTTGGGGTCGCCAATTACAAGTGGAAATTCCAGGAATCTCTAAAGCGGTTGTAAACCCCACCTAAACATAATTAAAAAAGTGAGGATGATATGATTCGAGCGGGCATTTACGGTGCCACTGGATATATGGGTGGCGAGGTTTTGCGGGTACTCATGGATCATCCGGAAGTTGAAATTGCCTGGGCCACCAGCCGAAGCGAAGCCCAAGTCGCCGATTATCACCCAAATTTATTTGGTACCGATATTCAGTTTATTCGTCCTGAACACGTTACCCCTTGTGATGTTGTTTTTATGGCGCTTCCTACCGGCGTTCCAATGGAATTAGCTCCTAAATTTTTAAAAGAAGGAGCCAAAGTCATTGATTTGGGGTCGGATTTCCGTTTGAACGATCGATCGGCTTGGGAAAAGGTCTACAAGAAAAAGCATAAAAGCTGGAACCTCGCCAAGGAAGCGGTTTATGGGATTTCAGAATTGCACCGGGATGAAATAAAAAAGGCACGCGTTATCGCCAATCCCGGTTGCTTCGCTTCCGCCGCCATTTTAGGTCTCGCCCCTCTTGTTAAAGCCAATTTGATTGATACACAAAAAATCGCCGTCGACGGTCTTTCAGGAACAGCCGGGATTGGAGCGGATCTTTCGAGACCCGCGCACCATGCGGAAATCGGAAACAACCTAATTCCTTATAATGTAGTTGGGCACCGCCATACTTTTGAAGCCGAACAAGAATTAAGCATTCTTGCGAAGAAAAAAGTAAAAATTGGTTTTACTCCGGTATATGTTCCGATCGTTCGCGGTATTTTGGATATCTGCCATTCTTTCCCCAAACGCAAGGTTACTCGGAAACAACTAATGGAACTTTACAAGGAATTTTACAAGAAGGAGTATTTCGTAAAAGTTTACGATTTACCTAAAGAAGAAAGTGCGTCCTGGCAATACAAACCTTACCCTTGGGTGAACAGCGTATCTGGAACCAATTTCTGTTTTATCGGCCTAGATGTGGATGAAGACCGGGGACGAATCGTGGTTTTCAGTGTTCTGGATAGCATCGGCAAAGGCGGATCGCACGTCGGGGTTCAGAATATGAACCTCATGTTTGGTCTGGATGAAAAAACCGGATTAACTCGCCGCGGGTTGCATCCGATCTGATTATTTCTAGGTTATTTCCTAAAAGTTTTAGCGCTCCTCGCCCCAATCGATCTTTTCTATTTCCGCGTACAGAAACCCGTCTTTTTCCAAGATTGGAACTTGGTATAAAGAAGCTCCGCCACAAGGTCCACTTTCACATTGTCCGGTTACCGGGTGATAAAGTGCGCCATGATTTTTACAAACAATCCATTCGGAATCTTCTGAAAAAAAATCATTGTCATCAAAATCAAGTCCCACTGTCCAATGACGGCAGAGATTCAGATAAGCGTGATAGTTGTTTTTTATTTTGATTAAAAACGCTTCGGTTTTACGATCAGGACGCTGGAGAATAAATTTTTTGGATTGTCCATTTTTCAAATCGTGAACAGACCCAATTTTCAAGAGTTTTAATTTTTTTTCAGGCATTAAAATCTTCACTCCCTATTTATTACAACACTTGTCTGGTATTTCGATAGGCCCGGAAGCAAAAAATAGCAACGATAACCCAACAAAGCCGGGGTAACCAGTTTCCCCATCGAGAATAAAGTGTAGGAGAACTATCCGCCAACAGAACATCCGCTTCTAATGTTGTTTCGTCAAACAATGTCGTTGAACAAAGAATCTTTCCAAATGGGTTGGTAGCAAGACATACACCGGTGTTAGAAGCCCTTAGGAGCGGTTTTCGTTCTTCGGCAGACCTGACCACTGCCATCATGGCATGCTGGTAGGCGGAAGCAGTTCGTCCATACCAGGCATCGTTGCTGATGTTGACCAATGCGTCAGCATTACTTTTAAAAGCCTGATAAACATCGCCAGGGAAAATGACTTCATAACAAATCATGGGGGTGTATGAAAACCCAGAAACAGTGAACTTTTTGTATTCCTTTCCAAAATCAAAATTACCTAAATCGCCAACAACGGGACCAAGAAAGGTGAGATATTTTTGGAATGGAACGAATTCACCAAAAGGCACTAAATGGCACTTGTGGTAAATGCCATCTGGTTTCCCTTTCGGTGTGAATTGAATGGCTGCGTTGTAATAATGGGTTCCCCCGCTCTTTTCTTGTGGGGCATCCAGACATCCGACCAGATGGGGTACTTTTGAATCCCTAACAATCGACTCAACACGGTTTAAGTCTTGGGATGTTCGCAAAAGGTATGAGGGGGCCGCCGTTTCCGGCCAAATTACCAAACTAGGGGTTAAATTTTTTGTTGTCTGAACAAGTTTTTTTAAACGATTGTAAGTGGCCGTCTCATTCTCCTTACTCCACTTCACGTCCTGGTCAATGCTTGGTTGCAATAAAACAACCGAACCGACTTTTTTAAGAGGGGTAGATTTTATTGTAAGTTCACCAAAAACGAGCACCACAAACAAAAGAATAAAAGGAAACGCAAAAGATTGCCATTTGACAGGTTGTGAATTTCCTGAGCTGTCTTTTGAAGATTCCAAAGCCTTAACCGCTAAATGGGCAAGCCAAACGTTGAACCAAACCATCAAGAAGGTAAGGCCATAAACTCCGGCCCAAGAAGTAAAGGTTAATATGATGGGATATGGAGCTTGGCTATAACCGAGTTCTCCCCATGAAAAACCACCCCATGGGCGACTTCCCCTAATATATTCCAATGCCACCCAAAGGAAAGGGGCACTCCAAACGCCCCAACCTGATTTCTCCACTAAAATCCTGTACATCCATCCAAATAATAAAAAATAAAGGCTCAAATAAAAAACTAAAGCGGCCCAAGCCAATCCGCTTAGTGATTGCGCCGCCTCTAAGAAAGCGATCCAATAGAGAATTCCCCCAAATTGTACAAATCCGAATACCCAACCAAATAAAGCTCCTTGTCTTGGAGTCGTTTTGTGGAGGGCTATAAAAAAGGGTATTAAGCCAATCCACCCGAATGGTGCCGTAGAAGGTGTTAGGGTTTTTGCAAGAAAATTTGGAAAAGAAAAGCAGACAAGGAAGCCGCTCAACAGGCACAAAAGGAGCCGGTGAAAAAAGAAAATGTTAAATTTCATTTTTGCAGTATAGCAGTTGGGTCAATAAAATTTCGAACCCACTTGAGTTATGAGAATTCAGAAATTTCGGGGGAAAAAATAAAACTCAATTTCACTTGGCGGATTTTCGGGGCTTTCCTGTGGATTCGCGGATGATCAATTCAACATCAAACCCACGATGGAGATATTCAATCGGTTTTTTATTCAAAAAAGCGTGGGCCAAGGAAACCGAGGCTTTCCCCATTTCAAGGAGTGGTTGATGGAGGGTGGTCAAAGAAGGATCGGCTAAACGGGCGACATAGGTGTCGTCAAACCCGACAATCGACATATCCTCCGGAACGGATTTCCCCCGATGACGGACGGCCTTAATCACCCCTATGGCCATCGTATCGGAAACACAGCAAATCGCGGTTAGATCGGGAAAACCTTCCATTAATTCTTTGGCGACTTGGTATCCTGCGTCCATCGTAAAGGCATCGGGTTTTACATGGGAATATCCTACTTGGTTTTCCTGGTAAGGAATATTGTTATCCCTTAGAGCATCCCGGTAACCCGCCAACCGGTCTTGGCAAATTTTAAGATGTTCCGGACCATTGACGAATCCAATTTTTTTGTGCCCAAGAGAAATTAAATAGTTTACCGCTTTATAAATTCCCTTTCTGTCTTCCGCGTGCAAGGTGGGGATTTTTTCCAAAAGATGATTGGGACCTTCGATCGAAACTGGCTGGAGAATAATCAATGGGAGTTCTTCCTTTTGGAACCGATCAAGGACGGCATCTTCCATCGGCACCGACAAAGCAATGACTCCATCAATTCGCCTTTCACCCAATATCCGATCATAAAAATCGTTAAAGTCTTCCAAACTTCCATTGCAATTATAAATTTTCAAATCTACATTGGCGTGTCGACATTCCATTTCGATACCACGAATGATCTCGTTGTAATAGGGGGAATCAAACATGGTTCCAAAAATTCCAATGGTGTTTGTCCGGGACATCACTAAACTACGGGCGGCCACATTGGGGTAATAATTAAATTTTTTAATCGCGGCCATTACCTTTTCACGAGTTTCCGCTGAAATCCTCGGATTTTGGTTGATGACCATCGAAACGGTAGTGTGGGAGACGCCACAGAATTTAGCTATTTGCTTTAGGGTAGCCCGAGTTTTACTTCCGCTTATCATATCGTTTTCATACCTTTTTAATTATTTTGACCAGACTAAATAAAAGTTACTTGGTTGTTCCAGGTGCAGGTTCAACATTTTTCGAAACACCCGGCACACTTTGCGGCGCGGGATTCACCGGCACTTTAGAATTGGGTGCCGATTGCGCGCCTGGAGCAGCAGCTTGAGCTGGCATCGGTGCCGCCTGTTGCTGTTGTTTTTCAATTATGTCCGTAACTGAGCTCGTTGGCTGTTGGAACCTGGGCAAAGCAGCCATTAACAAACAAAGAGCCATAAAAAAACCGGCCAAAATCGTCGTGAACTTAGTCCAAAAAGATTTTCCACTAGTTCCCAAAAGACTTTGTCCTGTACCAGAAAACAACCCCCCCGCCGTTTTGGGTTGTTGAATCAGAACAACCCCTATTAAAAACAATGCGGTCAAAACAAAAAGAAGGGTAACGAAGAAACTCATATAACTCCTTTAAACTGTTTAAGTGTTTTTATTTTAATTGAAACCCAGCCTAATATGCCAACAAAACTTTTCAACCACAAATGGTTTCCGCTTAAAACTGCACGATTGCGGTAAAAGAATCCACTTTTAAACTGGCTCCACCCACTAAAGCACCATCAATATCCGGCTGGGCCATCAATTGCTTTATATTTTCAGGTTTTACACTCCCCCCATATTGAATACGGATTTTTTCAGCCGCCTCCGAGTTGTACTTTTTGCTTATCAAATTTCGGATATAGGCATGTACTTCATTAGCTTGTTCTGGTGTGGCGGTTTTTCCTGTTCCAATCGCCCAAACCGGCTCATAGGCGATTACAATGGAAGACAGGTCGCCTAACCCGATTCCCTCGAAACATCCATTTAATTGGGATTCAATCACTTTTTCCGTTTTATTCGCTTCCCTCTCCGGCCAAGTTTCCCCCACGCAAACAATCGCCCTCATCCCAACGCGAAGCACGCTTTTCAACTTAGCGTTTATTCTTTCGTCCGTATCATTATCAAACTGACGCCTTTCCGAATGTCCTAATATGATGTATTTAACCCCCTCCGCTTTAAACATCGCAGGGCTCACGTTTCCAGTAAAGGCTCCTTCATGTTCCCAATGAGCGTCCTGGCACCCAACTTGAATACCGGAAAATCTTAAGACATCCGCAACCGCGGAAACCGCGAGAGCGGTTGGGCAAATTAAAACCTCCCTATCTTTTACATCTTTTAGTTTTTCAATTAGTTGTTTTGCAAAATCCACGGATTCCTTGACCGTCTTATACATTTTCCAATTACCGGCAATGATGGGAGTACGGAGCATTCTAAGATCCTTTCGAGTTATTGCTTATCTGTCAAAGCTAAAATTCCAGGAAGTTCTTTACCTTCCATAAATTCCAAAGAAGCCCCGCCACCAGTTGAGATATGAGACATTTTGGAAGCCAAACCCATTTGGGTTACCGCCGCGACGGAATCCCCGCCGCCCACAATAGTGATGGCTCCTTTTTCGGATGCCTCGGCCAACAACTTGGCAATGGCGAAAGTTCCCTTGGCAAAAGGTTCCATCTCAAAAACACCCACCGGCCCATTCCAGAAAAGGGTCTTAGCCGGGCGAATAAAATTCGCGTACTTTTCTACCGTTAATGGTCCAATATCAACTCCTTCCCATTCCGGAAGAATTCCTCCGCGAGGAACCGTTTTCACGTTAGCCTTGGCGTCAAACTTATCGGCAATCACATGGTCAATCGGCAAAAGAAGGGGAACATCTGTATCGATGGATTGACCGAGTAATTCTTTGGCCAAATCCATCTTGTCGTTTTCGACAAGGGATTTTCCGATTTCAAATTTTCGGGCCTTCAAAAAAGTATAGGCCATACCGCCGCCGATAATGAGCACATCCACGATTTTCATCAAATTTTTAATCACATCAATTTTGGATGAAATTTTCGATCCACCAATAATGGCAACGAAAGGCCGGGCGGGATTCGACAAGGCGCCACCCATGTATTTGATTTCTTTCGTCATCAAAAAACCCGCCGCAGATTGAGAAAGATATTTGGTAATTCCTTCGGTCGATGCGTGGGCCCGGTGGGCAGTTCCAAAGGCATCATTGACATAAATATCCGCCAAGGCAGCGAGTTTTTTAGCGAATTCGGGATTATTTTTTTCTTCCTCCGAATGAAACCGAACATTTTCCAGAAGGAGAACATCACCACTCTTCATTGCAGAAACTTCCTTTTCTACTTCTGGCCCGATTGATTCCCTCAAACCCTTTACCGTTTTCTTCAACAATTCCGAAAGCCTATCGGCTACCGGTTTCAAGCGAAGCTTTTCATCAACGCCTTTCGGTCTTCCTAAATGGGAACAAAGAATGACTTTGGCTCCTTTTTCGATCAAATACTGAATCGTTTTCAAGGACTCTCTGATGCGGGTATCGTCGGTTATTTTCAAGTTCTCATCCAACGGAACATTGAAATCAACGCGAACTAAAACTCGCTTGCCAGCTGGATTGATGTCCTCAACAGTCAGTTTGTTATAGGAAGCCATTCTTTTTCCTTTCGAAAAAAAGCGGTTTAAAATTTCATTACTTGGATTTAGGTTTCAAATCCGTCTTGAATGCTTCGGCAATTGAACTGAGCGCACCTAATGTCCCAGATGCCTCCAAAGGAAGAAATATTTTAGTGGCTTGTCCATTTGCGACATTACCCAACATTTCCATATACTTTAAGGCCAATAAATCTTGAGTCGGATTGCCATCGTGGATCGCCTTAAACACCGTGAGAATCGCCTGACTGTCGCCCTCAGCTAAAGCAATTTTCTGGAACTTGTTGGCTGTAGCCACGTTTTGAATCGCTCCCGCCTCACCTTCGGCTTTCAGGATTGCTGATTGTTTATCTCCCTCGGCGCGCGTAATCGCAGCCTGTTTTACCCCCTCCGCTTCAATAATTGCGGCGCGCTTGGTCCGTTCGGCTTTCATTTGGGCGCTCATGGCATTAACGATGTCCGCCGGTGGATCAATTTTTTGGATTTCAACCCGGGTGACCTTTACGCCCCACTTGTCCGTCACTTCGTCCAATACTTCCCTCAGCTGGGTATTAATGCGCTCCCGACTGTTCAAAGTTTCGTCCAACGCCAGCTCTCCGATGGTATTTCGAAGATTGGTTTGGGCCAATTTCATGGCCGATTGCTCAAAATAAAGCACGTTGTAAGCGACTTTAAAGGGGTCGGTCACGTGGAAATAAATAATCGCGTCAACGGTCACCACCACGTTGTCTTTGGTGATGACTTCCTGGGGCGGTACGCTAATGAATTGCTCTCGCATATCGACTTTCTTCATTTTTTCAAAAGGGGGTATTAATATCGTAAGGCCTGAATCAGCCGTTCGCGTATATTTACCGAACCGTTCGATCAATCCCTTTTCATATTGCCTGACGATTCGGACGGCTCGGAAAGCGTAAAACAAGGCGAAAACAACGAGAACAATAAGGGCTGGCCCTGTGATAATATCCATGTTCAAACTCCTTTCCATTAACTGCTAAATTTTAACGACTAAAGTATTTCCCTTCACCGCAACCACACTTACTTTTTCATCGACTTTAAGGGGTTTCTGGTCTTGAGATTCCGCCTTCCAGAACTCACCGCCTACTTTCACATAGCCCGTAAAAGAAGCATGGTCATCAACTTTGGTGATTATGCCTGTTTGGGTAATTAAAGCGTCAATATTGGCAGGTCGTTGGATCTTTCCGGACATACGGGGAGCCCAGCGGCGGCTTAGCACGACCAAGAGGATGGAAGATCCGGCAAATGTCGTATATTCGATCCAAGCCGTGTTGACCATGAGGCTCAACAGTGCGGTTACAACGGCACCGGCACCAATCCAAAGGAAAAAAAAAGAAGCGGTTGTTAATTCAAGGATGAAAAAAACAACCGCTGTCGCTATCCACCAAACAACTGGATGCATAGTTCCCCCGAAAAGGCTTTAGCCCTTGGAGGCCATATATTCAATCAGGTCAACAACCCGGTTGGAATAGCCCCATTCATTGTCATACCAGGAAAGCACTTTGACCATGTTCCCACCAGTTACATACGTGGACAAAGAGTCCACGATGGAGGAATGCGGATTGCCCTTGAAGTCAGCCGAAACGAGGGGCTCGTCGGTCACGTCCAAGTACTTGTCCAACTTCGCACTCTTGGCGGCTTCCTTCAATGCGTTGTTGACGTCATCCTTGGTCACAGTCTTCCCTAGCTCCGCCACTAAATCCACCACCGAAACCACGGGGGTAGGGACACGAATGGACAATCCATCCAGTTTACCCTTGAGATCCGGCAAGACCAACCCGATGGCCTTGGCTGCCCCGGTTGAAGTGGGAATCATGTTCAGGCTGGCCGCCCTTGCCCGGCGCAGGTCTTTATGAGGAAAATCTAGTGTGACTTGGTCGTTCGTGAAGCTATGAATCGTGGTCATCAAACCCTTCACAATCCCAAACTTGTCGTGTAACACCTTGGCGAAGGGCGCAAGACAGTTCGTTGTGCAGGAAGCGTTGGAAACTACATGGTGGTTCTTGGGATCATACTTATCTTCATTCACCCCTAAAACAATGGTCAAATCCTCACCCGATGCCGGAGCTGAAATGATGACTTTTTTCACAGAATCTTTGAGGTGGGCCACTGCCTTGGCTTTATCAGTGAAATGACCGGTCGATTCGACCACAAATTCGGCGCCAACTCCTCCCCAAGGAATCTGAGCTGGGTCTCTTTGGGCGAAAACCTTAATTTCCTTGCCGTTGACGATCACGGAATTTTCACCCGCTTTAACGTCGGCATGTAGATTACCCAAAACCGAGTCATATTTAAGAAGATGAGCGAGGGTTTTAGCGTCGGTGAGATCATTGACCGCGACAATGTCTATGTTCTTGTTGCCCATTGATGCGCGGTACACATTGCGTCCAATACGGCCAAAACCGTTGATGCCGACCTTGATTGCCATAAAATTCCTCCGAAAAGTGTGGATAAGTGGGGGGTAAGCTAGCACAGGGGTTTTCGGGGGTCAAGGGTTGTATGGAAGCTAAAAAGCCAATCTTAAGTTTGGAATTTTTAGTTCCAAATGATAGAAATTTGTAGCCAATGAATATGACGATAATTCAAAATTCATGACTACAATATTAAAAATTGGCGCTTTGGCGTGGCGTTCTTCCGAAAACAAGGGCTCCCACCCAGACAATACCGGCTTTCTTCAAAACCCTCGCGCATTCTTCTAATGTAGCTCCCGTTGTAAAAACATCGTCAACTAAGATAGCTTTCTTTATCGACGAACTCTGCTCCAAGGCATTATAAGCTCCCTTCGGATTCTTTAATCGCTCCGCCCTGTGAAGGGACATCTGGGGTATCGTTGATTTGATCTTTTGGAGGATCGGTCGCATCGGAATCCGGGTTTGAACAGAGATTTCATCCGCCAAAAGGGCAGCGGGGTTATACCCTCTTTCCCTTTCCCGTTCAGGGCTTAGGGGAACTGGAATCAAGACCTCCACCCCATCCCAGAATGAAGGAATAACCGGACGAACCATTCTCCGGGCAATTTCCGTTTTCAAACTTTCCATACCCTCAAATTTGAATCCATGATGGGTTGTCCGTAAAGCACCGTCATAGGGCCCAAAAGCCCTAACCCGGTCTAAAAAATAGGGCTCATCGCCGCAGTCTTTACATCTTATAAGTACCGCGCCTTCAAATGCTCTCACCGGTAAAGAAATACCGCAATGCTCGCAAAGGGGATCCTCATAAGATTCCATGGTTTCAAAACAGGACCTGCACAGAATGTTTGATAGGCCGATATCAAAAAACTCACCGCAATGCTCGCATTTTTTTGGAAAAAATAGATCAACAAAATTGTTTTTAAGGTTTTCGAAAAAGACGTTTTTTAACATTACTTGATAACAGCAACTTTGCTGAATTCTTGGTGGCCACCCGGCGATTCGGTCGTGATGAGGTAAACCCCGGACGCCACCAGGTTTCCGTTCTTGTTATGGGCGTCCCAACTCGTCCAGTAGATTCCCGGCTGATAATAGACCTGGTTCACCAGGGGCTCAATAAAGGTCCCATCCAAGGTATAAACCTTGATAGTGACATTCCCCGGCGTGGTCACGACAAACCGGATCTTCACCAACTGCTCATTGCTGGCGCCAAAGGGCCGGATCGCGTTCCGGTCCAACGCCGTGTTGGGGCTAATGGGGTAACCTGTCACCGGATTGTAGCCGCTGAGGTGCACCAAATCCTCCGTCACCGCCTCGGAAAGAGGAACCGGAAGGTCAGGCGGATTATCAAAAGCTTGGACCAAATAGGTATAAGGAATTCCGTTGATCAAGGTTACCGGGTCAAAGTAACTGGCCGAAGCGGTGGGAAGTCCGTTTACAAAAGTCGCCGGAATGGTACCGATATTTTGGTAAACCCCGCCACCGTCCATGGACCGGGAAATAGAATAGCCTCCTAAGGGATACATGGTTTGGGGATTAAAGGTTTGGTCAGCCCCTCCCCAAGAAAGGGTGTTCCCTATCAGAGTCTGGGTATCGCTGGTGTTTTGAGTCAATGTGACCGGCGAACCAGTGACGAGAATGGTCGATCCACCCGATTCCGCGGTTTGTACGATTGGGAGAATAGGCGCCGCCGCAGGCAAGGCTATGGCTGACGCGTAAGCGTTTGAAGTCATACCTTGAGCATCCACCGTGTAAACATGATAAACATAGTAATTTTTGTCTTGAACGCCTGTATCGATGAAGTTCGCGCCCTGGTACCTGTTGGCGATAGTTTGAAAAGACGCAGCTGAGGCTGGCCCCAATTTCCGTTGGATGATAACCGTGCTGTTGGTGACTCCCTCGGAATTCCAGCGTAATTGAACCAAACTATCACTTGAAACCGCAACGAGGTTGGAAACCGGCTTGGGATAAGTATTTTGGCCGACGATGTTCGAAAAGGGGCCCAGGATATTATTTTGCGAGCTTGGGGCAATCTCATAAATATAAGAGACGCCATCGGTTAAATTCGACGTGTCGACATAATTAGTATTCGAGATTGGTTCGACAATTGATCCAATCGGAGCGAAATTCGGGGTTTGGCTGGGGGTCACCCCTGCCCGGTAAATGGCATATCCGGTCACCGGGCTGGTGGCGGCCACGGTTATGGGCATCCAAAAAAGCTGGTTACTTTCGGCGAGTGGAGTGAGGTAGAGGGTTGGCACCGGAGCGGGGATAAAGCTTTGGGGCGCGGAAAGGCCGCTATTCCCAGAGGCATTTTGAGCGTCCATCCAGTAGATATATGCCGTTCCCGTAGTGACTGCCGAATCGAAATAATTATTGATTGGCGGTGTACTGGAGACCAATGGTGTTGGATTGGGTGTCATCGTCGGATAGAGGCTCCGGTAAATATCATACCCGGTAACGTTCACGTTGTTCCCTGTCGGGGTGGCCCAGGACACCGTCACCGAGGTGGCGTTTCCCGCAAAGGAGAAATTAGTCGGATTGGGCCAAAGGGTGACCCCCCATTGGGCGGAAACCGCCGGGTTCGAGTTGAGGCCCAATCCATTATTCGCCACTACTTGGTAACTATTCACGTAACCGGGGGCAAACCCCGTATCGGAATAATAAGAAACCGGTGAATTGACCGACCCTATGGCGACATAAGTCGGGGTGGTGCTGGGCGTTGGAACGCTGAGCCGATTGATGGAATATCCGCCAACGGCATTGGAATAAGTCAGTCCTGTGATCCAGACCGCCGGGTAAAAAGCGGGAGTTTGACTGGGAACCGGGGTCACATAGGGCGGCGGAGTTAATCCGATACTGGGCGTCACGGCAGGCGGCACCAAGACGCTGACGGCCTGGGAAAGGGTGCTGGGCCCGGCCGAGTTATTGGCCACCACTTGGTAAACCGAAAGATTCCCGGGAGTTTCCACGAAACCCACGGATAAAGTGGGGCTTGGGGTGACGGTCATGGTGGGTGTTCCATTTTGATAAATCACGTAACTCAGTACATTTTCCTGGCTTGCGTTCCCCGCCCAATAGAGGGTCGTCTGATTGGCACCAGAAATGGACGTAAGCCCTGAAGGCGCATTGGGCCATATGAGTACGCTTCCCTGAGGATCCGGCGTCAAAACCGAGTAAAGAGGGCTTTCCGCCGATTGTCCCGACCTAGCTGTTACGCGATAGTAATAACTCACCCCCGCTGTGGCGGTGGGCGGCACATCCATATAGCCGGTAGTTGAAATCGGAACGGTCGTCACCGGCGTAAAATTGGCGTCAGGTGTCAGAGACCGGTAGATCCCATAAGAATCGATCACCGGGGTAACGGTCAAAGCCGGAACCAGGTTCCAACTCACCGAAACTTGCTGGGTTCCAGCCGGGATGACGGCAGTGACATTGTAGGCCGGAACCGGGATGCCATTCATTGTCGCTGGCTGGCTATTACCGACGGCGTTTTGGGCCACTAAGTAATAATTGTTGGCGGTCCAGGGGGTCGGCGTCGGGGCGAATGTAAAGACCCTTGTGGGTGTCCCGGTGGCTGGCGCCACCAGGACGGGAGTTGGAGTGTTGCCGCTCACCGTAAGCCAATCCGAGCCATAAACCAGATAATTGGTCACACTATCGGCCCTTGGATTCGCGGCCCAAGAAAAGAGAATAGATGTGTCCGACCCCGTGAAAGGCAATACCCGGGGTGTTGCCGGAGGATTCGATAATAAAATGGTCGTAACGGGGTTGGAAGAAGCCGGGTCAGAGGTATTCCCCAAGGCGTCCGCCAAAGCAACCTGATAACCCAGGAGGGTTCCAGGGGTCAATTCGGGGGCAATATCGGTGTAGCTGAGTTGAGTCGCCGGGACCTTGGCGACGAACCGGGGGGTGGGCGTGGGTGTGGTGAAGTTTAAGCGGAAAATCACGTACCTCTGGGCGGAATCAAAAAAACCGGGCGTGCCGGCCTGCCAGGAGACAGCGATTTGATCATTTCCAACAGGCGCAGCGGCACCCACATTCGTGGGCGGTGTCGGGGCCAGATTCAATGCGGGGGGAACGGCGACTCCCACCAATCCTCCGTGTCCGGTCGAGTCCAGCGGTTGAACCCAATAGTTCATATGATTTTGGATAGGAGTGTCGATAACCGGAGTAATGGTGTAACCGACCGTTGGGTTGAAGGTAACGACATAAAAGGGATTCGGAGTTGCCGTCGCACTGGCAATAGGCGTTGGATTATTCGCTGGCACCCCATACAGGCTCTTATAAACCTGATAGCCCCCCAACCCATAAGTTCCAGACGTCGCCGGTTGCCAGGTAACGGTAACGGCATTGGTGGTGGCATCAGGCGTGACGATGATGGATGCCTCACTACATTCAGCCACAGTAATTGAAATCGGATTGGAATTAGTGGTTCCAAAGGCGTTAGTCGCCTGAACGGTGTAGACGACTGGCTGGCCGGTTCCCGGAATGGTATTGTCAAAATAAGAAACTGACCCTGAACCTGCGTATGGAATGGTTGTCAGGGTGATCGAACTGTTTTGCAAAACCTGGTAAGCCGTCACGTTCTCCGTGGACAATGAACCCGTCCAGGAAAGGCTCACTCCGTAGGTGGTTGTTGAAAGAACCCCGGTAAGGGAGACTGGTCCCGGCGGCGACATATTTTGGGGCAAAGCGGGGTTGGAAGGAACGGATGGTTGGGCGCTTAAATTTCCCGGGTTATCGCTATCCGCGGCCATCACTACGTAATAATAAGCTTCCGGGCCCGGGGAACAGGTTGTGTCGGAGTAAGAGGTTCCCGTAACGCTTGCCGCGATTAGATTTATGGGAACAAAAATGGTAGCGACCGATATTGGAGCAATCGGCGAAAAAACAGCGGTTGCGGTTGAAGTCGGCGTAAATGGTGTGGGAGTGAACGTGGCCGTTGAGGTGTTCCAAGTGCCAATGGGGGTGGAAGTGGCTGTAGGCGTTATCGTAGGGCTATTTGTGGAAGTGGAAGTCGGAAGGAGTGTCGTCGCCATATAGGCGTACCGATAAACGGAGTAATAAGAAATGGGGTAGCTGGAGACCGGCACTCCCCAGAAAAGATCCAAGGCATTGGAATGAATGTTCAGGACGCTCACCGGCTGAACGGCCGCCGGAGCAAGGAAAGGAGCCGCCGTCACCGCTGACGATATCCCTGGGCCGTTTAGGTCAATTCCCTGCACCTGGTAGAGGTAAACCCGGCCATTGGTCACCTGAAAATCCTGGAAAACAGGCGTTCCTGCCTCTGGCATCGCGGATAAAAGCACTGTCGCTATGGGGGTCGGGGTGGCATCGGGCGTAAAAGGCCCCGTGGGCGTCGGTGTCGGGGTACAGGTCAAATTCAACAATTGCCGGGAAATCGCATAAGCCGTAACACCCGATCCAAGCGTGTCCGGGGTCCATTCCAGGTTTACTTGGCCGTTATAAGGGGAAAGTATGGTAACCCCACTGGGCGCCGGGGCCTGGGCCCATACCGGCAAAGGCGAAAAAGGCGATAAAAACAAAAAAAGCAACCCTGCCGATGACCAGAAATATGAAAATTTCATAAAAGTTCCTGAGTACCTTTTAAAATGGGGCTTCTCTTAAGTGAATTCTTCTCTTTTCCAGGCAAAGAAGACCCGGACAAGTTCCAGGTCCCGTACCTTTTACCCGGCGTCAAACTCAGAACCGCGCTTCCGCGGAAACCTCACCCTGCCACAAGGTATAGCTCAACTGGGAATTCAGGTCGTTCGTGAAATACTCGTTGGCCAGGCTGAGGCCGATACGCAAATTTTTGAGGGCGTTGTAATTGAGGTTGATTGTAGCACGGTACCTTTGGGATTGAACCTCGTTGTAAATGTAGGTCGATTGGTTATTGATGAATTCCATAAGGAAGACCGCTTGCAACTCGATGGCGTCCTGAAGCTTGATCTTTAAATGAGTGAAAGGGATATGGATCTCCCCGTTGGGAGCGAACTTCTGGTCATATTCGATGGAAGCTTGGTCGTCATACTGAAAGGTCGGAATATTCGTGGTGGACAATCCATTCTGGTAACCAATGGTGCGTTGGAGCTTGATGTTGCCCTGGGCTTTTTTATTGATGTCATAGGGCAGGGTGATCGTGTAGGTATCGCTTTCGGTGTCGTTGGAAATATTGGCCGAAGTCGGGTCCGGAACCGAGCTATCGTATTGGATGGTGCCCGTGTGGGTGTACTGAACTTGGGCGGAATCCAGGGAAAAATTCACCAAAGGAAGGGTCAATATCTTTTTGTTATAAATGGTGGTCAGTCCCAGGGTGTCCCCATCCTGTTTGACGGGGTTTGTGCCCTGTGACAAAAGGCTTAACTGGTCGGTCCAAGAGCCCGTGGGCCGGAAATCCCAAACATCGAAAAGGCGGAAACTGGCGTTCAATTGGTGGGCTACGGACTGGTTGCCGGTTAAGGCGACGTCAAAAGCGGGGGTAGTCAGCCACCGCTCGTTGAAACTTAGAGGTCGGACTTGATCGATATCGGGAATGGCGGCTGTGCCGCTTTCGGTGAGCCCGCCGAAGATGGTTAGGTTCATTTTCTGGAACAAAGAGAACCAACTGCCGGGAGTCAAGTTGAGGGAATAATTCACGTTGTTGGCGTTGTTGAACCGGGTCCCATCCGGATAGGAAACATAGTCGTATTGGTTGCTTCCCGTAAAATCCACCGCGGGAATGAGCCCCGGTATTCCCCGGTAAACCACCCCAATCTTAGGCTGATATCTTTGATTGAAGGGGGTATAGCCGGAAACACTACCGGGAACTCCGGGCGAATTGGTATTCCCCGTCGCGTCCACCAGGGTCAAAGTATAGCCGGGGGTAAAGACAAGGTTTTTCACCAATTCGGTGGTGTTCGTCCAAGAATAGTTTTGCGACCGGGTGGTCCGGTCATAGGAAGACAAGGTGATGTTGTCAAAATACTGGGTGTCGTGAGTCAAACTGTAACTTTCCGTGAATTGGTTCGCGCCCCATGGGATAAAGAAGAAATTTTTCGGCGCGTCATAAGTGGAAGCCAATGTTTCGATCACCTCACCCTTTTGGGTATTACCTTGAACCCCCGGCTGGCTGAGATAGGCATCTTCGTAGGTATCATTTTCATAATTGGTACTCCCAGATAAGCGGAGGGTAGTTAATCTCCCAAAACTGGGGCCCAGGTCCTTTGTATAGCTGATACTTCCAGTGGCGTTGTCAATACGGCTGTTTGGAAGGGAAATATAATAGGGATTATTGAGTAAGGCGGCTTCGGTATAGAGGTCCTGCCTCGTGATGGAAGCTTGCGTGACCAGGGGTTGTTTAAAAAGAGTCACTCCGCTGGAGGTAAAATCCCCCCCCCATTGGGTGGAATGTTGGAAGTGGGTGGAAGTTTGGTCTATTTCGGTGAAGCCCGAGTCCACCTCCCGGTAGCGGGTATTGATGGTGGCGAAGTTCTTCCCGAGAACAAAGGCCGCGTCGGCGCGCCGGGCCACGCCGCTTCGCACATTGGCATTGGCAACACGGAGGTTATTGATCCAAAGATCACCTGTGTGCCCTGTGGAGGGGGCAGTGGGCGAAATCACGCCAAAACTGATCTGGGTGGCACGGTTGATGTAAGGAGTTCCCACTTGGAGCCGATTCCCCGCCGAACCATTGATCGGAACATCGACCGTCCCCCAATTGTACAAACAGCTGACCGCAGCGGTGTCTAATTGGATGTTGTATTGGTAATAGTCCGCTTGATCGTTTCCAATCCGGACAAAAAGAACGTCCCCCGGCCGGTAAGAAAGCATGTAAAGATCCATCCGGATATCATCGTAATCCGTAAAGTCCAAGCCCTGGCTGAAAATACGGGTGGCGTAATAAGCAGGAAGACCGCCGTAAATATCCCCATTGGAAAGGTTGTAAGTGATTTCCAGGGATTTTTCCTGGTACAAAATGGCCGATTGGTCCTGGCCCGCCTGGACGGTAATAAAACGCAAAGAAGGCACGTAGCTTTGGTTTTGGTTCTGGCTGATGGAATTGACGTCAAATTTGGAACTGTTAACCGTAACAGGCTCAGTGGCAGCCACTGTCGGGTCCACGGCCAATTGCCACAAGTTGTGGCTGAAACTGATATTTTGAATGTAAAAGTCCCCGCTGATCGGGGTGGAATTGACTCCCGTGGTCCAAACCCGAACCGTCCGGATAATCGTCGGGTTGGCCGCCGCTGGATTTTGTGTATGGAAAAAATAGGTAGTCCCATCTGGGGTAGTCGTTTCGTTATCTGCCGCGGTATAACTCACTGGAACCTTGACTTGTTTCCATCCAGTCCAATTAGCTTCAAAGCCATATTCGTAATAGGCATTATTGGTATTTATAATTCCCGTTCCATCCATATTTTCAGTTACATAGGTGGTTCCGGTGCCAACGCTGACTCCTTCTTGAGAGGACGTTTCACCACCAGCGAGTAGGTTTGTCGGGGGGGATCCGATAGGAATGATTCCAGTTGGAAATGGTATCTCTGAACTTCCAGTCCATGGATTACCAGGATAATAATAAGTGGGGATGCCATAATCTGGATTTGCTTGGACTTGGGGGATCGCTGTCAGTCCTGTGTCATAGTCTAGTATTCCATTCCCGTTGGAATCCTCGTCGATTACCCCAAAATCCACCATGATCCACTTCGGATTTCCGTCGTTATAAATCCAGGATTGTAAAAAACTAACGTTGGAGTAATCCGATCCATTGGCGGAAATGACCGACCTTACACCCGCCCACTGCTGGTTGGTCAAATTGGAATAGGGAAATTGAAGGACGGGAACGGCATCGTTCGGTTGCTGGGTGTTGGCAAAAGTTTCTCCCCCATAGGCTGCCCCAACACTTAAATAGTTTGTATAGCTCGTTGCAACTTGAGTTGTCGTCCCTATGGTTTGAAAAATGGTCATGGTGGGGTTAGAGGCTCCCGCGTTGTAAAACCGGGTGCGGTTGTTTGTCGGACCCGAAGCTGACATTGGAACAATCGGTAAAAAACCAATCGGTTGAATCGGCGCCGATGAAACCAGCCAGCTGCTTTGGTTCATGGAGGGCCCCGACACGCTATCGATACCTTCCATGTTGTCCACCATCGCCACGCCGTTTTCTCCCTCAGCGCTAAAGGTATCGGGATTGTAAAAACTCTGAGCGACTTCCCCGGATAATTTGATAGCCAAGGGGGGTTTCCAATTTTCCAGTCCAGGAACGATACCGGTCAGGGATTGGACATCCTCCGATAAAAGATCAAGTTTCGCGTCCGCGTCAAAGAGGGTCAAGGAATTGGGCGTGGAACCGATTTGCGGAACGTCGATGGGTTGTTGGGCGTCGCTTTCCAGAAAGGTAGAACCGATAAAAAAGTGGTCGTTCACGTCATATTCCGCGCGGGCTCCGAGAATGTTGTTCGCGCTAAATGTACCAAAGGGGGCGTATTCATAGGTTACGACGACCTGGCTTGCGGGGGTCAGGATGCTCTTGTCGACGAAATCCAGGAAGCCAGAAGTGTAATCGAAGGTATAGTCCACGTCCCGCCGCAGTTTTCGGCCGTCCAGAAAAACCGACTCACTTCCACGGATGATGTTGAACCGCCCCATCTGGAAGAAATTCAACTGCGTTGAATAGTGGATATGCACCGAATAGAGGCTGTTAGGAGTTGTGGTTTGGTCATAAACGTCCGCCGGAGTATTGCTGGAACTGGAACCACCCGTCGTATCCAGGTTGGCAAAGGGCCGTTCCGGCCAGAGAAAAGAAGTGGCCGCATTGGGTACCGGGGGAGTGGTTCCAGGTGCGATATAAAAATTAGAATTGCTGACCGTCAATACGTTTAAATCTAAATTTACGTCATAAATCCAAGGATTGGGGGCACCGACTGTTGAGACCCCTTGCCCCGTTTGAAGGACATTATTGGTGCCTTGGGAGATGACCTGAAACACGAAATTGGGATCTTGTTGGGGAGGGATAATCTTATCCGTTCCCAAACTGAAGTAATTCACCAGATAGTTGGGGCTCAAAGCCGTGGCGTTGACCGAAGTTCCCCCCGTGCTGTTGTTGTTATCCTTGATTAAATGTCCCTCAACTGTTTTTCCGCTTCCAGGAGGAATCCTTCCCACAATACCGTCGTCCGGCACATATAAAGTATCGGGGGTTAGATCAATAGTGGTGGTCGACCCCGTAGTGAAACCGACATTATGCCCGTCCTTAGTTTGGAAACAGACCGCGATTCGGCACGATACGGATAAACCTCGGATGAAAGTGATGATGCCGGTGGAATAATCGACCGTGTAATCCCGGCCCGGGAGCCAGTGCTCGAAAAGCCCGTTGAAATTAGGCCCAATGGGGTTGATCACTCCCGTTCCCGGATCCACCCAAATCTGTTCCGTATTATTCGCGGGGAGGGCCCCATTCACGATTTGTCCCGACGTGGGATCGGTATAGGGCCGATAATCCCGGGTGATGAGGAAATAGCGGTAAGGCACATAGCTGATATCCTGGATGTATTTATCGATTTGGGAGGCGTTTCCCTGGAAAACTTTCGTCTCCGAAATCCCTTTTGTTTGGGCGAAAAAGGTGGTCAAGTTGAATTGGTCGAATTTCATCTTGGCCTGGAGCCCGAATAATTGTTTACTGAAACCCGCGAATTCCGTGTTGGGGAGGACAAGCTGTAAGTCCCCGAAGTCGACTTCCTGGATGGCGCTGTCCGTGTCCCCATGGTACTTAATGGAAATATCCTGCTTGGTCTGATCCACGCCACCGGCCCTATTGACGTCGCTATAATCCACATTCACGTCGACATTCCTGCCCACTTTTCCCTGCAAGGTCACGACCAATTCCTGGTTGACTGTCGTGGTGTTCACAGATGGCAAAACTCCGTTAATAGGTGGACGATCAAAATTTTGAAAAGCCAATAGGATATCGACTTTTTTATATCCCTGAATGGCAAGTGAGGTTTCGGCAGGGAGTTGGAGGTTAATTCCATTGGTATCGGGAATTTTCAGGACTTGCTCTTCTACGGGTGTCGGCTTGGGTTTTGGTTTTTGGGCCGCCGCCTTTTCTTCCGCGGACTGCGGTATTTCCATGCCTTCGGGGGTTGCTGTAATTTCATCGGAATAGGGGCTGACATTGCCCTGGGAATCGCTGGAAGCGATGACGTAGAAGTAATCTTCACCATTAAGAGGAGGGGAAAGGCTGCCTTGGGCCCCATCCAGGAAATAAGGGGCCGAAAGGGGTTTTATATTGACCTGTTTATAACCAAAACCCGGCGTGGTGGAGCGAAAAACATTGTAGGCCGTGACAGGCGAATTGGACGGTGCCGCCGCCCAGGAAAGATAAACGCCTTCTTTTAAAATCAACACACTTAACCCCGTGGGAGCGGCAGGCGGAGCATAACTGGCCGCGGCGGCGGCCGGGGTGGTAACCGATGATGAATTGGAATTAAGCGTCGTAACGGACTGTCCTTGGTTGTTGGTGGATACAGTGGTTCCTTGTGATGGTGATGAACCCGCCGCACTTGTGTTGGATTGGGCTTCGATAGCGTCCAATATTTGGATCTCTTCTTGAGGGCTTACCGATAAATCGGTGGTGGGTGCCGAAGCGCTTTGGGCAGGGGTTGCCGGGACAGTGGAAGAGATTGTAGCGACCGGTGTTTGGGCTTCAAGTCTCGGAGTCGTCAAAACCATCAAAAAAAAGGCAAGCAGGCACCACAGACGCCAATGATTTTTGGCGGTGGTTATTGAATAACAGTGCCTATTGGGAAACCACATACATCAATCCTTTTAAAAACTCGCGAGAAATCGTTATACCCAAAATAAAAAAATAGGCCCCCGGAAATTATTTTCCATTTCTTGTCACCACAAAAATTATTTTTCATGGCCTTCAATCCAAGTCTAATACCTTTTTCAAGTCATCCAATCGTTCCCGGCTGACAGGTAACCGGGTTTTGCCGGGATCGGCTAAAACCGCCAAATACTTTCGGTCACCTTCATGCTCCAATTCCTTGAGGAAATCCATATTGATGATGGCGCTGCGATGGATCCGCAAGAAGCGTCCGGTATCCAGCCTTTGGGCCAAAGTATCGAGACTATCATCCGCGAGAAGTTCCTGGCCTTCGACTAAAATAACGGCGTAATGGTCCCGCGCGATCACCGCGGAAACCTGAGTGGGATCAAATACCCGGTATTTAGACCCGCACTTAACCGCCATCCGCCGTTTCGCCCGTCCTTCTTCCAGCTTTTCAAGAAACCGCTGTAAGTTGGCCAATGGGGCTGGATTTTTTTGTTTCCGGACTCTTTCGATGGTTTCTGACAATCTTTCGGGGGAAACTGGCTTCACCAAGTAATCCAGCGCTGAAAGCTCAAAAGCCTTCAATGCGTGCTCACTGTAAGCCGTGACAAAAACAACCGCGGGGCCCTCAGTTCCCCAAGCTTCCGCCACTTCCAAACCGTTCAATTCTGGCATTTCAATATCGAGAAAGGCTAGGTCCGGTTTTAGGTTTTCGGCAACCTGGAGGGCTTCCAATCCGTTGGCGGCCTCGGAAACCACTTGGATATCCTTGAAGTCAGAAAGCATCCTGACCAAACGGGAACGGGCCGGGGCTTCATCATCAACAATCAATACTCTGATCATATTTCCACCTCATCCGAAAAATCGGCGGGAATCATGGGCAAACTTAAAAGAACCCTTGATCCCCCATTTTCCCGTGGTTTGATCTCCATCTTTCCTTCTTCTCCAAAACCCAATTCCAACCTTTTTCTGCAATTTTCCAAAGCCGTCCCCGACCCCGCGTAATGCGAATTTCCAAAGCCCACGCCATCATCCTCCACGCTTAAATTCATTATTCCGCCAGCGACGCCAGCATTGATCCAAAGATGGCCTCCCGTCGCTCGGGATGAAAGACCGTGCTTGACGGCATTTTCAACTAAAGGTTGGAGCAATAAAACCGGAATAAAGAACCGACTTGGATCCAACCCCTTTTCAATCACAATATGGGTTTGCAAACGCGATCCAAACCTGGCTTTTTCGATATCGAGATAGTCTCTGCAAAACTCCAGTTCCTTTTCCAAGGAATGATGAGTTTTCCGCGTTGCCGTTAAAACCCCTTGAAAAAGTGTGGAAAGCTTAACCACGACTTGCTCCGCCTTGGCCGGATCGGCCGGTATCAGGGAAGCAACGGTATTTAATGTGTTAAAGAGGAAATGCGGATTCATTTGATCTTTTAACTTGGTCAAGACGGCCTGAAGTCTCTCTTTTTCCAGTTCTTCCGCCCTCAGTTGATTACGTTGGGCCGAGTCGCGTAAATCCTGCCAGGACATAAACAAAAAACAAATTAGCAATAGCGCCCAAACCCAGAAAATCTCTGTTCCGTAATATTCCCATTGAAAGGTTGGGGCGATTGGCGCGCCGGCGTAAACAAGATTAATCCCGGCGACCATAACGTGAAGAGCCGCGAATAATCCTGGGGGGGCCAAAAAGGCCAGAAAAAACATATACCAACCCGTTCCGTGATGCGGTTGGTTTTTTGATGTTTTCACTACCCATATTTTTTCAACTAACAGATATGTGCGGATCACCGACAAGCCCAGAAAACAAACAAGTGTAGCTTCCAAAAAGTTCCAGCACCAACGAAAAAGGATCGAAGCAAGAGAATGGTTTCCCAATACGATGGTGACAATTAAAGTCCAAAGGGGATTCCAAACAAGAAGCAACTTTCCACCTGAAACCAAGAAAGATTTCTCAAAATCCAAAAAGAATACTTTCTGTAATTCTTTGTTCATCGACCATTCTTTCCGTTGGATGGTGCCTTTGGATCTAAGAGTTGAAAAGCGGGAGGCTTCACCAGGAACAGACCCCACCTTCGAGATAATAGCAACCCTTGGAAAGTTCCACGGGCTAATTTTGGCCTTTTCCATTCTATATTCCTTATTTTTTACGGGAGGGAGGCATTGGAAAATAACGCCGGACCGATCTTTCAATCGGTCCGGACGCTGCCCAATATCAGCCCGTCCACCACCAGTTGAATCCGGAAGGCGGGGGGCTGATGCCCTGTAGTAAAAATATCGCATCTTAGTGTCGAAAGATCCGAGGAACTCTCGAATGGACGGAAAAGGGACCTAAAATGGCGAAAATCCTATGTTATACTGACGCCGATTGCAGCTATCAGCCCCCAGTCTTCGATCAAAAGCCTAACGCCAATTTTACTGAAGGCCAGGCACTTTAACATCAATCTATTCCCGGCCGCAGAAGGCCCTATTGCGCAAGGATTTTGGATGAAAACCATCTACCGTTATGTCCTCATGGAAATGTTGCCGTCTTTCCTTTTATGCGTCGCCATCCTGACTTTTTTATTTATGACCAACAAAATTTTCTTGTCCTTGGACTTAGTTCTCAATAAAAAAGTTTCCATTTCCGAGACTCTACTTTTATATCTCAGTCTCCTACCTTTAATACTTTCTTTGACCATCCCCATGGCCATGATGGTAGGAACACTCCTCGCTTTCGGGCGATTAAGTTCCGATATGGAAGTCACGGCCTTCAAAAGCGGCGGAGGACACATATTTCACCTCATTTCCCCAATCTTGGTCTTTGGACTTCTCATGACCTGTCTGATGCTTTACTTCAACGATAAGGTCCTACCGGCCGCGCAGTTCATGGTTAAGAAAATTGAATTTAATATCATCAAAAAAAAGGCGGACGTGGCCATCCGAGAACGGGTTTTCATCGACCAGTTTGAGGGTCACCAGTTTTATATCGACCGGCGGGATCCAGACGGTCTTTTTTCTGACGTGAAGGTCTTCGACCATTGGTCTTCAAAACCTTCCGTACAAACAACTTTGGCTAAGACTGGTACGTTAGATACAGATCAGAAATCCTATCAGGTTTTTTTCCACTTGAATAACGGCGTCATGAGTTGGGATAACAATCATTACAACACTTACAATCAGCTTTACTTTCAACACTACATCATCCGGCTAAAACTAGAAAATCAATTGGCTGGACTCACTGATATCAAAAAGGATTACGAGGAAATGGATTTGCGCGAAATCAAACAATCTATCCCCGTGGAAACCGATCCTGGGCGGTTGAATTATTTAAAAACAGAATATCAAAAACGCCTTGCTCTCCCATTTGCTTGTTTAGTACTAACCTGGTTTTGCGCCCCCCTGGGTCTTTGGACCCGTTCCAAGGGATTTATGGGATTTGTATTGGGGCTCGCCATGATTTTTGTTTACTACTTAATGTTCATTTTCGGCCAGACTTTAAGCAATGTAGGAAAGGTCAATCCTTTTTGGGGTCTTTGGGGCGCCAATATAATTCTGGGCTTTGCGGGTTTTGTGATTTATTACATTGTCGTCTCAGAACATTCCGCCTTCAAACACTCTGTTCGATCCAGTCGAAAAAAACATCCGGTCGAAAAGCTGACCTTTAAATGAAAGTTCTCACCCGATATATCTTAGTTGAATTTCTAAAACCCTTTTTATTAGCCACCGCTGGATTTTGCGTACTTTTTCTTCTTGTCCAAATTTTCAACGACATGCATCTCATAATGGAATTCAAACCCCATTTCTGGGTAACTCTTAAATATTTTTCTTTTCATATTCCTGGTTTCATAATCCAAATTATTCCCATCGCCTGCTTGTTTGGCGTTCTTTTTTCGCTTAGCGCGCTTTCCAAAGGCAACGAACTTATCGCCATGAGAGCGGGCGGAATCAATATTTATTACGTGGCCTTACCTTTATTTTTGTCCGGGATAATTATTTGTATCGCGAGTATTTTCTTCAATGAACTGATGGTTCCCAAAGCCGAAGCCTTAAAGCGACGTATCAAGACAGTGGAAATACTGCATCAACCCGAAGCCGAAGCCAATAAATTTCGCCAGGATATTTCCATGATCGGCGTCGGAGGCCAGATCTATCACATCGGTGCTTTTGATGGAACCGTGAACACTCTATCGGATATTCTCATTTTGGAATTCGGGCCCGACAGCCATTTGAAATCTCGTCTCGACGCCAAGGCGGCTAAATACGAAAACGATCAATGGACTTTTTATGATGGATATTTAAGGGTCTTTGACGATACCGACACGGAAATATCCGCCCAACCTTTTGATAAAATGCCACTCGCCCTTCCCGAAAAACCCGGCGATTTCCTGAAAGAACAAAAGGAACCGAACGAACTCAACATCACGGAACTATTGGCATATATTGGCCAGCTAAAGCGGAACGGTTCCGACTGTCACAAAGAATTAGTGGAACTTTATTACAAATTCGCTTCTCCGTTCGGTTGTGTCATTTTGGCTATCTTAGGGGTTCCGTGGGGATGGACGATGAGGAAATACAGTGGGGTGGTTACCAGCTTCCTGATCAGTATGGCGGTGGGATTTGTTTATTTGGGAGGGATGCAAATTGGACAACATTTGGGAGAAGCAGGAGTCATTTCTCCATTTTTATCCGTGTGGATCGTGAATGTTATTTTTGCCCTGCTGGTGCCCATAATGCTTATTTGGAAAAACCGGTAAAATAAAATTAATCACAATTCAATTATTTCACCAGAATTAAACCGCAAGAATAAATAATCCAGCTTTCTTTGCCGCAGCCAGACTTTCTTCTTTTTTCAACAGAAAGCTCTTTCCCGACTCTATTACTATTCCTTTGACCCTGGCCATTGCGAGCGTTTGAATGGTTTTTAAACCGATAGTAGGAACATCAAACCGCCAATCCTGCTTGGGGCTGGCTACCTTCACTACAATGCAATTCGCCCCGCCCCATTTTCCACTTCTGCGAATAGTTTCATCGGTCCCTTCCATACCCTCCACTGCCACCACGGCGTTACGCTTGACCACGAGTGTTTGACCGATTCCCGCCCGGGCTAAAATACGCGCATGTTGGAGACCATAGGAAATGGCCTTTCGTGTTTCCGAATCGCTTTTCCCTTGCACTAGCCAGCCTGATCGGGTGACTATTTCTTCCATCAAATATCGGCTATCTAAAAGGTCAATGTTACTGTTCCCTAATTCCCCAGCGACAGCCTTCAAAAGGGATTCCCCCGATCTATCTTTTAACCGAGCCCATACTGACAGGGCCTTCCAATCCAGACGGAGGTTTTTGAAAATATTGGAATGTTGGACTTTACCGTGCATAACGGCGCGACGGACACCTCGTTTTTTGAAAAAGGAAAGCAACGATCCCAACTGGCCTAGAGACATCCACAAGGTTTCGTCACTTAATTTTTCGATGGCAGGCGAAGCCGCCCCTCGAATGGCAGCAATTTTAAGGATTAACCCCCTTTTTTTTGTCTGACGGGCGAAGTGAAAAGGCAACTCTCCCGCACCCGCTATCAAACCTATCGCAGAAGACGCCGCCATATTTACCTGACGATTCCGCGTTCGGAAGTAAGAAGAAAATCGATAAGATGTTTTACCTCTTCTATTGGGGGAAAGTCCGTTGAAAGGACCCGAAGCGCTTCTTTCATCGTTAATTTTTGCCGAAAGATGATCTTATGGGCTTTTTTTAACAGTTCTATCGATTCTTTTGAAACATTGTTTCGTTCTAGACCAATTTGATTTAAACCATAAATACGCAAAGGTTCGTCTCCGGCCATCATAAATGGGACGACATCTTGAACCACACGAAACCCGCCCCCAATCATCGCAAAACGCCCAACTCGGACAAATTGATGTATTGGAGTCCCTCCGCCGACAGTGGCATAATCCTCAATTACCGCGTGCCCACCCAACATCACACCATTGGCGAGCTTAACATGGTTTTGAATGATGCAATTGTGTCCCACATGGGCTTGGATCATGATCCAGTTATCGTTTCCAATAGTGGTTTTTGAGCCCTCACCCGTTCCAGGATTAATCGTGACATATTCCCGAATGACGTTTTCATCACCAATCTCGAGATAAGTTTCTTCCCCGTGGTATTTCACATCCTGGGGTTCACTACCAACGACCGCTCCCGTAAAAAACCTATTTTTTTTGCCGATAACCGTGTGACCCGTAATGACGCAATGGGCCCCAATCAAGGTCCCTTCTCCAATCGAAACCTGCCCATCAATGATCGAATAAGGCCCTACATTGACACCCTCTTCTAGCTTTGCATTCGAATTGACGATTGCTGTCGGGTGTATTTTGACCGATGATACAGGCACTTTAATTTTCCTTTTTAGAGGCGTCCTTCTCAACAATAGCGCAAGTGATTTCCGCTTCCACCGCCAATTGGTCGTCCACCAGTGCTTTACCTGAAACCTTGGCAATTTTTCCGCGATTAAACAGAACGTCTATTTCAAAACGAATCTGATCTCCGGGGGTAATGGGTTTTCGAAATCGGGCATTATCAATACCCGCAAGGTATAATATTTTTTCGGAATTCCCCTCTACACCCGTCAAAAGAGCCATTCCACCAACCTGGGCCATAGCCTCAATAATCAAAACTCCTGGCATGATGGGATGACCCGGAAAATGACCTTGAAAAAAAGGCTCGTTGGCCGTGACATTCTTAATTCCCACTACTCGCTTATTGGGTTCCAATTCCAAAATCCGGTCGACCAGTAAAAATGGATACCGATGTGGAAGAATTTTCTGGATTTGAAGGATATCTAACATAGTCTCCTCTTTTGAAGCGGTTTTTATACCTTCGGTACCATTTCCGAATTTTTTTAAAATAGCCTTGGCTAATTCAACATGGTAACGGTGCCCGGCCTTCCTCACTGTGATCTTCGCCAATAAGGGGCGATTTAAGAGCATTAAGTCACCCAATAAATCAAGGGTTTTATGCCGAACTATCTCATCTTCAAAACGATAAGGGCCGTTTAGAATTCCTTTTTTTCCAATTACTAAGGCGCACTCCAAATCCCCACCCTTTATCAATCCTTGCCGACGAAGTTCCTCAATCTCTTCCTCAAAACAAAATGTTCGGGCAGAAGCCAATTCACATTCAAAATTTTTTTCCGAAAGAAAAAAAACTTTTTTCTGATTTTCCAGACCCGGATAAGGGAAGGATGTTGTCACGTCCAGTTCAAGTGCTTCTGCAGGTTCCGCTTTTAAATAAACATCGCCAAAACTCAGTTCAATAGTTTCCGTGACCCTCAAAGGCAATATTGGTTTATTCTGTTCCAACAAACCTGCTTTTTTAAAAAGTTCAAAAAAGGGGGCGGCGCTGCCGTCGAATATTGGCATCTCTTCCGAATCCATTTTGACTTTGATATTGTTGATGCCGCAGCCATTGATCGTCGCCAAAAAGTGCTCAATTGTGTGGATAGTTGCTCTTTTTTCACCCAGGAGAGTCGTTCCCCGGATCGTATTGGAAACAGCTTCAGGCGTTACGGGAATTTCAGCGTTTAAATCAGAACGAAAAAAACGAATACCCGATCCCTCTGACAATGGGGAGACGTCCACCCGACATTTTTTGCCTGTATGCAATCCCACCCCCTCGAAAGAAAACGAATGAGCAATCGTTTTTTGGGGTTTTGCTTTAAAATTACTTTTCATCAGTTTTCACACTACCAAGTTTTTCAAGGGCCCTTTCCAATTGACGAATTCGCTTCAACAATCCTGGCAACTGCCGATAAGCGGCAACGTTTTTCATCTCAGAAGTCATATCAGTAGAAGGTGAACCCCAATAGACTCCTTTTTTTACGACATCATCCATCACCCCTGTACTTGCGGCTAAAACCACATCGTCAGCAATCTTGAGGTGTCCCGCAATACCCACCTGACCGCCGATCATAACGTTTTTTCCCACCTGGGTGGAGCCCGAAATTCCACTCAAGGCCGCTATGACTGTGTGGTCACCAATCACAACGTTGTGTCCGATTTGAATTAAATTATCCAATTTACTTCCTTTGCCAATACGGGTAGTCCCAAGAACAGCTCGGTCGACGCAAGTATTGGCACCCAACTCAACATCGTCTTCTATGATCACGTTACCAACTTGGGGTATTTTTCGGTAGCTCTTACCGTCTTTAGCAAAACCAAACCCATCGGAGCCAACAACCACTCCAGGTTGGAGAATGACTCGGTTTCCTAGCACACAATTTTCTCTTACCGTGACATTTGGATAGAGGTGACAATCTTCTCCCACAACCGCATTTTCTCCGATAAAAACGCCGGGGTATAAAATCGAACGGGGACCTACTTTGGCTCCGGCTGAAACCGTGGCCCCATTGGCAATACTGGCCAGAGAATCTACAAAGGCCTTGGAGTGAACAAAGGCTCCATTTTCAATCCCGGGGAGAGGAGAGACAATAGGATGAAACAAGGCGATGATCTTGGAAAGGGCGGCATAAGGATTGGCACTTAACAAGCAGGCCTTGAAAACCCCCGGAATAGGCGCTTCACATAAAATAGCAGAAGCGCGGGTTTCCGTGGCCGCTTTCATATAACGAGAATTCGTGACGAAGGTAATATCCCCTTCCTTCGCCGCACCTAATGTTTCAATGCCGAAAATTCTCATAGACCCATCCCCTTGTAGGATGGCCCCAATCTCCTGCGCCAATCTCTCCAGCGAATAAGAAACTTCCATACTCACCGTTTTTTATCCAATTCGTTACTTTTTAGAATCAGGGTTGTCTTTAGAATCCGCAGCGGCTGCTTTTTTAAATTGGTCAAGGATATCGTTTGTTAAATCGATCGGATTATTAACATAAACAGTTTTGTCCGAATCCAAGACAAGATCTATTCCTTTATCGCTAGATACGGAGGAAACAATTTTCTTGATTTGATCGACAATATCTTGGGTCATTTCACTTTCATCTGCCATCAGCTCTTTCTGGACTTGTTCGGTGGCCTGATTGTAAGCGCCTAACTTATCGTTATACTCTTTTTCCTTTTTCAACCGTTGTTTTTCCGAAAGAATCGAGCCACCTTCGCTCAACTCTTTTTGCAGATCAATCAATTCCTGTTTTGAATCTGCCAAGTCCTCTTTTTTCTTTTCTTCCAAGTCGCCTAACTTCTTTTTGGCTTTTTCATATCCGGGGTAACTTGTAAAAAGTTTCTGCATATCAACCGTCGCAATTCTAAAGTCTCTTGCCGAAACCACGGAGGCTGCTAAAAAACAACACAACAAAGTTATAATGCGCATGCTAGCTCCTTGTTTGTTTCCTGCACTGTTACGAACAGGCCGGATGAAATTGAAGCGAAATCTTACACGAAGCAGCAGAAGAGAACAATGGAAGGTTTTAAAAAGGGCTATAATCCTGATTTTTAAATTATCCTTCAGCTGATTTCGATAATTTTTCTAAGAGTTCTCTAAAATGAGGATGCATGACCAGGAACTGAAGGCCATACTCATACCTCCCTTGGTTTGGATAATTAGCATGGTTGGCGCGGACTACTTTTGCCTCAGCTCGGACTATTTCTTTAAAGCTTTCCAAAGGAAACTCCACTTCAACCCGGGAATCGACTTCCAGGTAATTTTTTGTGGATAGGAAAAACCCTGTTCGGCTTATATTCGAAATAATGTTGTTCCCGTTGTGGAGTTCCGACTCTGGTCTTTCTCCTGAAGGTGATTCCAGAAGACGAAAGCGCAAATGTATCCTCACCCAAAACCGTTGGGCAATGCGTTTATCCGAAGGGAGAGAAAATGTCATTATGATTCCCGGCTTCAGAAATGTAATCCTCGAAATTGTCTCCAAGAAGATCGACTGAAGCTCTGCGTCGTAATTGGATTGAAACTACCGGGACTCTCAATGTGCCTTTTGTTTTCCAAAATATGGTAGCACAATCAAAAAAAGGCAATCCTGCCAAAAAGTATTATGGTTAGAGAAATCACCATTTATTGCTTTTTTGAATAAATTTTAGCTTTGGAGATTAAAGAAATAACAGGACTACTGTCACTACAGCCGTGGCGCCCACCGCCAAAACTTTTACCGTATTGGAAGGTTTTTTCTTTTGGACATCCACATTGCTTATTTTCATTGCGTCGAAAGGTCTACCATAACTCCAGAAATCCTCTTCCTGAATTTTAGGCTTCTCCTGATTGGTGGCTGCTGGTTGAGCGCTGACAACTGTTTGTTGGGACTGTCCTACGGACATTCCTATGTAGGGCATAACATTAATTCGACCCAAACTGGGGTTATACAAACCATCATAAATAGTTCGAACGATTTGTTGGGCGTCAAGAACACGAAAATCGTTGTTAGGGGCAGTCATGGATTTCGCTGATGAATTAACGATATTAAATTTAATGTTATTGTAAATTTTGTTACCCGAAATATTTGGCGTTCCAAAATCCTTCAAATAAAACCCGTAATTATTATTATAGATTTCATTTCCCGTAACGATAGGACTCGCCGTATCTGACAAAAGATTTATTCCGTAACCATCCGCCGTAATCCGGTTTCCAATAATCTGAGGTTGTGAATTCGCACCTATTTCCACTCCACTCCGAGCTCCATAAATTGCGCTTTGTGTAATGATCGGCGAAGATCCATTGCAAACAACCCTTCCGCCTTTAATCATGCAACTTTGTATAATCGAATTTGCAGAATCAGAATTATAAAAGTAGATCGCTCCCCACAAGGAACCTTGAACCGATGGATTGAAAGAAATCGGCATCGTGGAATTACCAACCGCTTTTAACCCACCTTGAATAACTAAGTTGGGTCCAGCTCCCTGCTTTGTCGTATCCGAAGCCGCAAACTGAACTTCAACCCCAGGGTCTATGGTAAGAATAGCGCCCTTGGAAACAATGACATCATTTTGAATTACATAAGGACTATTATCTTTGGTCCATTCGCTAGAAGCTGCGATCACTGTATCCTTAACAAAAGTGGGACCGGTTCCCCAAGCGAATTGGGAACCCATCATTAGAAATAATCCGGTCAAGAAAAATAGAAAATGTTTCATAAAAGATCGCCTCTTTTTAGAAAAGTGGAAAGCGTTATCAGTCTAACAAAAGGCTAATCCTTTGCAAAGTTAATTCCCGAAAGGACATTGATCATGTTGTCCAGCTGTGGTTTCTAACAACAATCCATTTCAAAATCGGGAAGGTTTAAAACGTTAAAGCCGGGGAAAGTAAAAAAAATTAACTGCTGAATTCAACCAGTAAGTGCAACACCTAGACGAAAGACCTGCTCCGGCGTTTTGAAGCGAAGGCACTTGCGTGGACGGCTGTTGAGAGCCCGCTCCACACGTCGCACGTTCGCTGGAGTTATGGTAGCAAAATCGGTTTTCTTTGGATAGAAGCGCCGCACCAAACCATTAGTGTTTTCGACGGTTCCCTTTTCCCAACTGTGGAAAGGAAGACAGAAAAAGGAACGGGTTCCTAAGAGATTGTTAACTTGAAGATGCTCGATGTTTTCAGAGCCGTTGTCGTAAGTAATGGTCCGGCGTAACCCCTTCGGAAAGAGGGTGAGCCGTCGATTGATAGCTGCTCGTGTTTTCGAAGCGGACTTTTGAGGCAACCAGGCGAGTTTCACGAGGCGGCTTTTTCGTTCGACCATCACCAAAAGGGAGGCTTTACTTTTTCTGGAGATGATGGTGTCCGCTTCCCAGTGACCAAATTGACGCCGCGTCTGCACGATGGCGGGTCGTTGAGTGATCGGAGTTCGTTCTGGAATATGGCTTTTTCGATGTTTGTGCGAATGCCATCGGCGAAGCCGCTTTCGATGGGAACGAGCCAAGAGAGGGATGAGGTTTCGGGCTTCGGAATAAATGAACTGGTAGACGGCCTCGTGGGAAATGAATAGTTTGGAGTTCTCAAGGCGAAGCTGACCAGCAATTTGTTCGGGAGAAAACCCCTGATGAAGCTTACGCAAAACATGTTGTCGGATCCCTGGTTTTTTGAGACGCAGATGGGTCCGAGAGAGTTGGTTACGCTGGGTAGATCGCAGGTGAGCCCGAGCTGGTAGATAACGGCCAGGACGTAAAGGTGGTGCGTTACGCTTCAACTCTCGGGAAACACTGGACACATCACGTTCGAGGCGTCGGGCGATTTCTCGTATGGAGAGGCCTTCTGCCTTCCAAACTGCGATTTCTTCAGGTTCGGCCAACGACAGGTGCTTGTAGGATTGTTTCATAAAACTTAGGATAACCCCCGGATTCTGCCGGGGCTAAGTGTTGCACTTCGCTATTGAACTGGGGACTTTTATCTTCACAGATAATTTTCAACGATCAGACTCCGTTTTAAGTAAACTAAATTTTAATCACGTCATTTAGTATATCGAGCGATCACATGCTATTAATAGATTTTAAACCTGTTAATTTTACATTCCTAATAGAAGTTTTGGTCGAATTTCCCAAATGGTCAAAGCAATTCCACGAAGGCAGTGAATCGAAAATGAAGGATTAGAGGGCAAGCAAGAAATGATATTTTAATATTATTCGAACAATGCTTCTTCTACTGAAAATATATAAAAACTGTCATTGTACTTCGTTTTCGACATCGAGCAAAATATGGTGGAGGTGGTGGGAATCGAACCCACGTCCTGAAAAACATCCGTAATGGGCCCTACGTGCGTAGCTCAAGAAAGGGTCTCGCCCCCCGCTCGCTCCCGAGCAGCCGGCGGAGAGCCAGTTCCTTTGTTTCTCGTCCGCCCATCGGTGGAACAACCCTGTTGCGAACCAGCCTACTGCATACGTTCCCTCCCCTTAATAGGCATCAAGGGCGAAACGCTAACCGCTTAAGCGGCCAGAGCTAACTGATTGTCGGCAGTTAAACCGTTGCCATGTTTGACGAGCGATGGCGCCTCGACACGCTCCCAAAAGTTCAGCTTCCCAGTCGAAACCGGTCACCCCCACGTTTAAATTCACCAGCAGACCGCATGCTAAGGCTTAATCCCCAACTTTTCAAGGATCGCCGGAATATCCGATATTTCCACCTTCGTAAACCACAGGTTATCCGGATAGAGCAGCACATTGGCGCCTTCTTCACAGACATCGAGACATTTGCTTTTAGAAACGCGGATGTGCTTTGCCTGGCCCGCCGTCTTAACCGCTTCTTTCAGTTTTTCGGAAACCTCCTTTCCACAAAAGGTACCTCCACAGGAAACCCGTTCACCTTCGGGTCTTTCATTGACGCAAACAAAGACATACTTTTCAAATTCGGGTTTCGAGCTCTCCATTATTCCCCCATCACCTTGATAATCAGCCTCTTCTTCCGCTGTCCGTCGAACTCGGCGTAATAAACCTGCTGCCAGGGACCAAAGTCCAACTTTCCGTCCGTCACGGGCACAACCACCTCATGATGAACGAGAAGGCTTTTCAAATGAGAATCCCCGTTGGTCTCGCCCGTCTGATGGTGCCGGTAGCCTTCTTTGTAGGGTGCCACCTTTTCCAGCCACTCGTCAATATCGGAAATCAGACCATCCTCGGCATCATTGACGTAAACCCCGGCTGTTATGTGCATGGCGGAGACGAGGACCATGCCTTCCTTGATTCCGCTTTTCTTGACTGCCTTTTCCACATCCGCGGTAATGTTTATATATTCACGGTGCTTTTTGGTATTGAACCACATGTATTCAGTTAAGAACTTCATCGTGTCTCCTTAACGTTCCCATATTACCAAAAGAATACCCAGAACAATGAAAAGCGCCCCCAAACCACGCCCTTTCCAATCATGCTGTTCTTTGAGATGAAATACACTTAATAAAAACGCGACCACCATATTGATTCGAATCAAGGGACTCATGCGGCTTAAGGGAGCCAGGAAGAGAGCTAAATAAAAACAGTAAGTCGCCAAAACTGACCCCAGCGTCAAATAGCGGTGGGCCCAAATATTAACCGCGATCCGGCTGATCACCTTTCCCGGTTTATTCCCCAAGGAAAGAACAGTGCAAAAAATCGCGCCAACCAAAAAGGACACACAGGCATGTTGTATTGGATCGGCCTGTCCAATCACCCATTTACTGGAAAGACTGCTGAAGGCCCCGATCACCGAAGCCGAAAAACCCCACCAGGACCAATGCCCCCGGTAATAAAGCCATAGCGCTCCAACCACAACTAGGCCAACACCCGCGCCCAATGCCGCATCCATTTTTTCATTTAAGAACTGGTATCCCAAAAAGAAAACAAAGATAGGGGTCAAATTACTCAAGGCGTAACTAGAGTAATAATCTTTTTTGGCTCCCCGAGCCAACGTCCAAATGCCTAACGACTCAAAGATTCCGCTAAAAACCGTATAAACCCACCACTCGATTGAAACAGGACTCCATTTCAATAGGGCGATAGGCGAAAGAAGAGCCACGACACCCCAGCGAATCGAAGCGGTAAAGGGTAAAGCGCCTTCCTTTTGAACCTTTCCCTTGATTTGGGAAGTCCATAAGGCGTTAAAGATTCCCGAGCCTAAGGAATAGATGACCCACATCAGGCTATCGCCACAAAGATGAGCCCGGCGAAGATGAGACCACCCCCTAAAGCTTTGGATTTCCAACCGGACTTTTCTTTTAACAGATAATAGCTGAAGAAAAAGCCAAACAATAAGTTGGCCCGGACCAGTGGATTAATTTTTGAGACCGGCACGTATTTTAAGGCGATGTAAAACAAGAGCGATGCCAAGAAAGATAAAAAGGCGACCGGCAAGACTTCCATCCAATCCTTTTTGATTACACGCCTCTTACCCTTCATTTGTTTTGACTCCAAATGTTCCTGGGGAATAAGCACCAAAGCGGCGACCAAAAAAGAACAAAAAGTGAAAAACAACGGTGGTGAATCCATCAAGGCTTTTTTGCTTAGAACCGCCGCGACCGTCGAGAAAACCGCGCCAATTAACCCCGGCCAGGACCATCGGCCCATTTGATGAAAGACAAAAGCACCAACCGCGATAAGGATTCCACCGGCCAACAAGGCGGGCGGTTGAGCCTCAGATAACAACCAGGGCGCGGTCAAGACCGTAAAAAGGGGGTTAAATTATAAAAAGCGTAGGTTGAGTAATAATCTTTTTTGATGCCGGTGGTGAGAAGGCAGATTCGGCCACCCTCAAAAACACCGGCCGCTGCCGTTAATGCCCACCAATGCCAGGAAGTGATCCAGGACCATTGGTAAAGGGCGAAAGGCAGCAACATCAAACAAACCAGGGTGCGGAAAACCATCGTGAATTCACGTGAGGAGATGTGGTTTAAAACTTTCTTGGATAGCGCGGTCCAAAAGGCGTTAAAGAAACCGGCGATAACCGCCATTCCGAGCCAAATCATAACCGCTTAGTGTATCGGTTCTTCGTCAAATTGGGAGGTTTCGTTTAAGACCCAGGACTTCATCGAAGCGAACTTGCCTTTTTGAATCGACATGATCACATAAGAAAATCCAGGCCAAGCGGCCTGCCGGTCCGTCTCGGAAGCCCTATCCGGGTGATCGGGATGGGAATGGAAAATGCCCACCACATCCAATCCCTTCTGCCGGGCTAAGGCTTCTCCCTTCATATAATCTTTAGGATCCATGTCATAGCGGGTTTCAGGTTTGAGTTTATTTAAATTTCCACACTCAAATACCTCGGTCACAGTCCTGCTCTCTCCCGCTTTACCGAATATCAAACCACAGATTTCATGGGGATATCCACGTTCTGCAATGGTGATCATTCGGGTTTTAGCTTCCGATTCAAATGAAATCATCAATTACTCCCAGACCCTAGTGGAAAGATACTTATCCCCTGAATCGGGGAATATCGTCACAATACAGCCTTTTTGAGTCCGCTTGGCCAATTGGACACAACCCGCCATGGCGCCACCGCTGGAAAGGCCTACCAGCACGCCTTCCCCTTGGGCTAATTTTTTAACCCATTCATAGGCTTCATCCGTATCAACAGGGATATTCTCGTCATAAGCACTGGGATCGTATATTCCGGGAACAATGGAGGAGGCCATGTGCTTTAATCCCTCTAAGCCGTGAAAAGGCTGTGCCGGTTCCAATGCGACGATTTCCACCGAAGGCTTTATTTCTTTGATCCTTTTGCCCGTGCCCATGAGCGTGCCGCTGGTTCCAATGGTCGCTGCGAAATGGGTTATCTTCTCCCCCAAATGCTCCATGATTTCTTCCGCCGTGGAGAGCACGTGGGCTTTAGGATTTTCGGGATTGTTATATTGGTCGGGAACAAAGTATTTTTCCGGATTATTTTTATAAATTTCCCGGGCTAGACGTATCGCCCCATCCGAACCTTCCATGTCGCTTGAGTAATGGACTTCCACATTGAATGATTTAAGAATGCGCTTTCGCTCGTCGCTGACATTGGCGGGTATGGCTAAAGCCACCTTATAGCCCATTGCCGCCCCAATCCAACCATAGGCAATTCCCGTATTGCCCGAAGTGGCATCCAATATGATTTTATCTTTAGTAAGTTTTCCAGTACGGACGCCTTCCTGAATCATTCGAAGGGCGGGCCGATCCTTAACCGAACGGCCTGGGTTGTAAGCTTCTAATTTCGCCCATAATTCCACTCCCGGAACAGCATGGCTATGAATTTGGATAAGAGGCGTTCTCCCAACCAATTGGGTAACATTATCGTAAATACGAGGAGGATTGGAGAGAGTCGGCGGCAATTTTAAACCTCACTTGATAAAACAAAAGAGCGGGAAAAACCCGCTCTTTTGTTAAAACCACAATTCACATTAACCACCCGGTCAATTACAGGTTGTAAAAAACTTCCTTCCCAACATATCTAGCCGCATCTCCCAGTTCCTCTTCGATACGAAGGAGCTGGTTGTATTTGGCGATACGATCCGTGCGGGAAGCCGAACCGGTCTTGATTTGGCCGGAGTTGGTGGCAACCGCGATATCAGCGATCGTGGTATCCTCGGTTTCGCCAGAGCGGTGCGAGACGATGGCGGTGTAGCCCGCTTTCTTGGCCATTTCAATTGCATCTAAGGTTTCCGTCAAAGTTCCGATCTGGTTGACCTTGATCAAGATCGAATTAGCGATTCTCTTCGCAATGCCGTCCTTCAGCTTCTTCGTGTTTGTTACAAAAAGATCATCACCAACGATTTGTATCTTTTTCCCCAGCTTTTCAGTCATGAGTTTGAAGCCGTCCCAATCATTTTCGTCCAAACCGTCTTCGATTGAAATAATAGGATACTTTTCAACTAGGGAAGAATAGAACTCCACCATCTGCTCGCTCGTTTTTTCTTTTTGGGCTTCCGCTTCAAGGACATATTTATTTTTCGCCTTATCAAAAAAGCTGGAAGAGGCCGCATCCAAGGCGATAAGGACGTCTTTTCCGGGGTGGTAACCCGCTTTTTTGATGGCTTCCATAATGACCTGCAATGCTTCTTCGTTAGACTTCAAATTGGGAGCGAAACCACCCTCGTCGCCTACCGCGGTATTCAAATGCTTATCGTGAAGAACCTTCTTTAAGTTATGGAAAACCTCGGCCCCAATTTGTAGGGAGTGCCGGAAGGTCCCGCCGCCGATTGGCATAATCATGAATTCCTGCAGGTCAACGTTATTGTCCGCGTGCATGCCGCCATTGATGATGTTCATCATGGGAACGGGCAAAAGATTTGCGTTGGAGCCGCCAATATAACGGTAGAGGGGAAGCTTGGCCGAAGTCGCGGCCGCCTTGGCATTGGCCAGGGAAACACCCAAAATGGCGTTGGCGCCTAATTTGGCCTTGTTAGGGGTTCCGTCAAGTTCGCACAAAAAAGAATCCAGGGCTCTTTGATCGGTCGAATCCATTTCTTTGATCTTCGGAGCTATTTTAATGTTCACATTGGCGACCGCCTTCAACACACCTTTTCCGCCAAACCTTTTCTTATCGCCATCGCGAAGCTCAACCGCCTCGTATTCGCCCGTGGAGGCTCCCGATGGAACCGCCGCCCGGCCCAGGACTCCATTTTCCAAAATGACATCGACCTCAACGGTTGGGAATCCACGGGAATCCAGGATTTCGCGACTTTTGACTTCAGCGATTTGGCGGCTCATGTTTCCTCCTAAAATTTCAGGTAGACGGGGATCAAAACGAGGGCTGATTCTACCTTTGCCTGGCAATTTCAGGCAAGCCCTCTAATAAAAGTATTGCCGCAAAGCCTTAAAAAGAATCCAAGCTGTTAATGACGAGGCCCGTTACAAGCTTGGGGTAAAAATAAGTGGACTTTTGAGGCATCCGTTCTTGTTTCAAGGCCACTTCCCTTAACTGCCCAATGCGCGTTGGATTTAAAAAAAAGGTCGCGGCAAATTCCTTTTCACGAAGTTTTTTCACCGCTTCCTCCGCCTTGCTGGTAAAGGAAAGTTCGTGTTCCACTTTTTCTTTGGTGATACCGAAGAAAGGTTCCAGGATCAACCGATGCAAAAGTGTCACGTCCAGTTTCTTTTGGGCGTCCGAAACATCTTTTAACAGGGGAGAATGGACAACCAAATTTGAAAACTGAAGTGCAAAAAGTTTTTTCCCATCAAAGGAAAGCCCAATCGTGGGTTGTTTTTTACCCAATTTTTCCATCCACTGCCAGGGCGCCAAACCATTTAAGGGTTTTTTAAACTCGTGAATTTCTCCCAATGATGATAGACGGCTCAATAAAAGCGCTGAAGAGGAGATCAGTCTTTTCGGAAGCATTCGATGTGTCGGAAGAATTATCAATCCTGGATCTTCCATCGCGACAAACATCATCTGAACAAAATCAAAAGGCCGAGTTCCCCATTTACCTTTTGAGCCCTTGGACCGAAAGGCCTGATAAGCCAGGGCCGTTTCATACCGATGATGACCATCGGCGATAAAAAGGGTAGCGTTTTTCATTTTTCTCCGGACTTGCGCGATCACATCGGAATCCGAAACTTTCCAAATTCGATTCCGTATGTCCCTTGGAAAATCCACGATGATGTCGGCTTTTTGTGCGGTAATCCTTCTCAACAATTTCCCCACCCCTTCCTTATCTGGATACAGGGAAAAGATGCAGCTGAAATTAGCCCGGCAGGCTTTCGTCAATTTAAGCCGATCGGCTTTAGGCCCGCTTAACGTGTGTTCGTGAGCCAGGATACCGCCCTTTTTATTTCCGAAAGGCGTTAACTGAGACAAAGCCACAAATCCTGTACGATGGTAGGTTTTTCCATGGATATCGAAAGTCTGTTGGTACACGTAAATCGATGGTCCCCCATCGCGCCGCAGGATTCTTTTTTTTTGCCAAGCGTTAAAGGCTTTTTTCGCCGATTGGTAATCCAAGAAACTGTGTGTCTCGTGACTTGGATTTCCGATAATCAGCCTTATGACGTTATAAAGGTCAGCCGCCTTCAATTCTTTTTTTTGCTGGTTGGAAATAACATCATAGGGCGGGGCCATCACCTTCGTTAGTTTTTTAGAATCGGTCACTGCGTAACGAATCCCACGAAATGGAATAATGTTCGCCATTTTTTCACCTAGTATTTATTTTGTTTTAATTTCCGAATCAGTTTTTTCGGGCCAAAACCTTTTTAACCACATCCATGAAGGCATTAATATCTTTGAACTGGAGGTAAACACTAGCGAATCGCACGTAAGCCACATCATCCAGGTCCTGCAAGCGGCGGATGACCATTTCCCCAACCTCAGTGGAATTAATTTCCTTCGCAGCCCGCTCCATCAGTGTGTTTTCGATGTCATCCACCAGCGCTTCGATTTTTTCGGAGGAAACCGGCCTTTTTTCCACCGCCTTGCGGATCCCGGCCACGATCTTCAGACGATCAAAAGGTTCCCGGCGGCCATCCCGCTTGACCACCATCGGAAGAATCTCCTCAATCTGTTCATAAGTAGTGAACCGCTTCTCACACTTTAAACATTCACGCCGACGGCGAATGGCCGAACCGCCCTTACTGGGCCTCGAATCCATGACTTTATCTTCTTGATGTCCACAAAAAGGGCACTTCATGTACTACTCCTCAACAGGTTGTGGCAAATACAACGGGGCGAATTATACCATAGGTGGGTAGCATCAATAAATGAACTATCAAGCACTTGATAGCATTTCGGTCGAAGTAGGTTTTTTAGCTTTTATTGTAAGGTTTATGGAACTATTTCTGTTCCAACCCCTTTAGGTGTGAAAACTTCCAAAAGCAAGGCATGGGGTAAGGTACCGTCAATAATATGGGTTTTATGAACACCCGATTTCAACGCATGAAGACAGGCTTCAATCTTTGGAATCATTCCTCCGGATATAATGCCATTTCTTAATAATTTGGGAACTTCTTTGACTTTAACAGTTGAGAAAAGAGTCTTAGGGTCATCCTTCTTTTTACATATGCCAGGAACATCCGTTAAAAAAACCAATTTTTCAGCCTTCAACGCCCCGGCAATAGCGCCAGCCGCCTCATCCGCGTTCACATTATAGGTGTGACCATCCTTACCAAGGCCCAATGGGGCTATTACCGGTATGAACTGTTCACGATCAATCGCTTCCAAAACTTTCGTATTCACTTTGGCGACTTTACCGACAAAACCAATATCCTTTCCAGATTTGGATTTAATTCGAAAAGCTTCCAACATGGCACCGTCCTTTCCGGAAAGGCCAACTGCTGAACCACCTAATCGTTGGATAACGCTCACCAATTCTTTGTTGATTTTACCACCCAACACCATTTCTACTATTTCCATTGTCGGTAAATCCGTCACTCGTAACCCATCCACGAACTTAGAGCGGATCCCCATTTTTTCCGTCAATAGTGTTATATCTTTTCCACCTCCATGGACAACTACTGGCCGCATTCCGACAAATTTCATCAGGACGATATCCTGAAGAGTGGTTTTAAGTTCCTCGGCACCCGATCTTGTACTTCCTCCATATTTAACAACGACCGTGGAACCATACCATTGCCGAATATAGGGAAAAGCTTCCACGAGGATTTGGGCTTTTTGAATGGATTCTTTCAAAAAAATTCCCTCAGGTGACCGGCGCGGCTTCTGCGGGGGCAGCTTCCGATTTGGGGAATTCTTTATAATCACACTCCTTGTTTGGGCAGGAGATATGGGGACCAAGGGTTTTAAGGTATTTATCCACCAAGTAAGGATTCGAGCACTGGGGGCAGGCCCGATTAACCGGTTTATACCAGGAGATGAATTTGCAATCGGGGTATTTATTACAGCCATAAAAAACTCCCCGGCGTGAACCGCGCGAAACCACTTCCCCGCCGCAACCCAAAGGGCATTTTATCCCCAAGGAAATGGGCTTGGCGGTCTTGCACTCCGGATATTTGGAACAAGCAAGGAACTTACCAAACCGTCCCATTTTCACAACCATATCGGCCCCGCATTTCGGGCATTTTTCATCTGTTTTGGTATCAACATCGACTTGTATAGAGCCGTCTGTCGTTTCTTTGAGACTCTTGGTGCTCTGGCATTCGGGATATTTTGAACAGGCTAAAAATTTACCGTGACGACCCCACTTCACAATCATCATCTGGCCGCATTTTTCGCAGGGAATATCAGTCACTTGTTCGATTTTGCTTTTTTCCTCACCGATAAGCTTCTCGGCTTCCGCCAATGTATCTTTGAAGGGGGTGTAGAACTCTTGAATAACCGTTCGCCATTCCCTTTCACCCGATTCTACTTGGTCCAACTCCCCTTCCATTTTGGCGGTAAAGGCATAGTCCAAAATAACCGGAAAGTTTTTCATCAATATTTCGAGAACAAGGTTTCCTAGCTCGGCCAGAAAGAACCGGCCATTTTCTTTTTTGACATAATGCCGAGTTTGGATGGTTTCAAGCGTCGGAGCATATGTGGAAGGTCTCCCGATCCCCATTTCTTCGAGTATTTTAACCATTGACGCATCCGTAAACCTAGGAGGAGGCTGGGTGAAATGCTGTTCAGGAAACGGTTCTTTCCAAATAGCTTTCTGCCCTTCGTTAATGCCAGCAAGTTTGTTGGGGTTAACCTGTCCTACTTCATCGCCATCACCCTGGCCTTCTTTTTTATCCTCGTCCGCCGCTTCCTCATAAACCTTTGTATAACCGTCGAAAACCGTTTCGGTTCCCGTAGCCCGAAAAACCACATTATTTCCACCAATTTCCACGCTCGTTTCCCGATAAAGGGCGTTGCTCATCTGGCTGGCAAGGAAGTCTTCCCAAATGAGTTGATAAAGTTTGAACTGTTCGGGCGTCAAAAAGGTCTTCATTTGATCCGGAGTACGGAAAACCGAAGTCGGTCGAATGGCCTCATGCGCATCTTGGATTTTTCCCTTGCTGGAAGTATCCCTATCGCCTGGACTTAAGTACTTTTCACCGTAAGTTTGGCCGATAAATTTAGCGGCCTCGATCTTCGCATCAGGGGAAATGCGTTTGGAATCGGTACGCATATAGGTAATCAACCCCACGGGTGCCGATTCCCCGATTTCGATACCTTCATAAAGCCCTTGCGCAACGGACATGGTTTTACGCGCTCCAAACCGCAATTGTTTATAAGCTTCTTGTTGGAGTTTCGAGGTTGTAAAGGGCATCGGGGGTTTTTTGGACTTATCCCGGTGTAAAACGGCCGAGATTTTAAAATCGGCGCTTTTAATTCGATCAATTAGTCCTTGAGTAGCCTCCTGAGTAATCAGTTCGGGCTTTTCTCCATCTATCTTGGCGAGTTTGGTACGAACTATCCGGCTATCCTCCATTATAAAGTCGGCTTCCAATGTCCAATATTCAACTGGCTTGAATCCTTCTATTTCCTTTTCCCGCTCATAAATAAGCCTCAACGCGACAGATTGAACACGTCCAGCCGATAGTCCCCTACGAATGTTTTTCCAAAGCAAAGGACTAATTCCATAACCCACCAACCGGTCCAAAACCCGGCGAGCTTGCTGGGCATTCACCATATTCAAGTCAACTTCGCTCGGAGCGTTGATGGCTTCTTCTATCGCCGTTTTAGTAATCTCATTAAGCCTGAGCCGATAAATGGTCGGCACGGTTTCCATGGCGCTGAGGAAATTTCGAATATGCCAGCCAATCGCTTCCCCTTCTCGATCGGGGTCAGCCGCGAGGTAAACCGCCGTAGATTTTTGAGCGGCCTTCTTCAGTTCCTTAATAATGGAGGCCTTACCCCGAATCGGGATGTATTTAGGTTCGAAATTGTTATCCACATCAACGCCCAACTTACTTTTAGGAAGATCGATTAAATGCCCTTTTGAGGCCAAAACAACGTAATCCGATCCCAAATATTTATTAATGGTTTTCGCCTTGGAAGGCGACTCAACGATGACTAATTTTTTGTTGGGTGCTTTTTTCGCTTTGGCTTTTGCCACAGAACTCTCCAATGCAGGGTGGATTTCGGATAAAGAACCGTTTTAAAAGCGGTTCGTTCAATTGGGCAAGAATAGGCAGTACACTAGGGTTTGTCAAGTTTTCGGCTTTTTCTGTCCGCTAAAATTCGGTCGGAAAAAATCGCAAAACCCTTTTAAACACTTTCATTTGACGTTTTCAACCCGGGAAAAGATTCTTCGCACAATCAAAAAGGATTATCTTACAAAATCGAATTTCAGATCTTGAAGTAACAATGTCCAGGTGCCTGTTGGACCAAACCCTTCATCTCGAGTGTCAAAAGTAATTCATTAATGCGCCTCAAGGCCATTTGAGTTTCTCGAACCAAAAGATCCACATGAACGGGGGAATAGGAAATTTTTTCAAGCAACAAAATTTCTTCTTCGGTTAAATCTTTGTCCGATGTCACTAAGGCCTTTTTCGTTTTTCGGGATTTAAAGACCGTTTCGGCCCGAATGTCATGCAATTCGTGAAAAATATCTTCCACACCCATGACAAGTTTGGCTCCCTGTTGGATCAGGGCATGAGCTCCCTCCGACTCGGTATGAGTGATGGGTCCGGGAACGGCGAAAACGGGCTTTCCCTGGTCAATAGCGTGATCCACTGTTATGAAGGAGCCACTATCTTTTTTGGCTTCCACGACAAGAACGCCCTTGGAAGAACCACTGATCAATCTGTTTCTCTGGGGAAAGTGAAGGGCAAGAGGCTTGGCATGGAGGGGATACTCGCTGAAAACGGAACCGCGTTCACTGATTTCTTGGGCCAATTCCCTGTTTTCCGCCGGATAAAGGTTCAATAACCCACTTCCCAAGAAAGCTAATGTCCTGCCCTTGGGATAGCGTAGAGCACCAAGATGAGCAAAGGAATCAATGCCTCTAGCCAATCCCGAAACCACGGTATAACCAGCTTTAGCAACGTCTTCCGCTAGTTTGAGTGCGGCGGTTTTACCATAAGCGCTCGGTTTGCGGCACCCAATAACGGCAATAGCGTTTTCGTCCTCTGGAAAATAACTTCCGGCTTGCCACAAAACAAACGGCGGGTCATACAGATTTTCAAATACTCGAGGAAAAGATTTATCACTTTCCACAAAAACAGAAATTCCCATTTTTTCAGCAGTTTCAAGCTCTTGTTCTACTCGAGCGAGAGGCGTCTTGAAGGAAATAATCTTTTGAACGCAGGATGAAGTCCAATCGGGTAATAGAAGTAACTGTTCCTCGGATGCTCCAAAAACATCGGACAAATCGGAGAAAACGTCTTTTGCCGACTTCAGCCGGCGGGGGCCAATAACACCGGTGAGATGTAAGGCAAGAAGGGCTTCGCGGTAATTCATGCGGAACACTGACCGTGAACCAAGAATCTCACTTTCACAATCTACTCCGGTAGTACGGCCTTATTGGGCCCCACATCTTGTGCTTGAGTCAATAATTTTTCAGCATTCTCAAGAAGAGAATGATGATCCTCAGCATGTTTCGGATAAGTTGAGGCGCTAATATTGAGGAAAACGGAGGGCGCATCCCCCATGATTTGCTTAAAATACTTGAAAATTCTTTTCGCAATAATTCCATAGGTGTTATTAGCGGTGTCCGGAAGGATAATTCCATACTTGTTTTGATCCAATCGACAAATCACATCCACTCGGCGAAGACTTTTGGAAAGAATTTCGGCCACTTGCGTGGCTACTTGATTTTCTTCCGATTGACTCGCCACCCCACTCACGGGCGAAACTTTCAGAAACATGAGACTCATCAACCGGGAGTACCGTTTGGCCCTTTCAACCTCAATAGAAAGACACTCAGCAAAATAGTCTTTGTTAAAAAGACGAGTCACTTCATCCACAAGGACAATGGGGCGCCGCCCATCAGTTTTAATTTCAAGAGATGGGACCGCCACAAATGGGTCCATCATCGGCGTCAAGGGGATATCTACTTTGCCAACCGTTTCATCAACAAGATGGTTGCCCTTCCCTTCTTTCGCAGTATTCACAACTTGCAATATCGCTTTTTCCAAGGGTTCTTGCCAACGTTTCCAAAGCGCGGAAAGCTCTTCCAGTGTTTTATTATCGTAAGCTTGTGAATTCTGGTGCGCACATCCAAACAATAGATAATTTTTTTTCGCCCTATTTAATACCATAAACACACCACTGTTGGGTTTTTGAATGCGAAGAGAACCCGACTTGTTAAAAACAGGTTTTCCCGTAATGTCTAAATAAGTCTTTAGGGGAAGTTTTGAAAGTGCGTTTCGCTCCTCCACTCCCAAACGATAAAGACAAGTGTCCATTACTTCTTCTTTTCCGTCCAACGCCACAATCGAAAGAGGCTCCTCAGGGCTGGCAGCACAAGCTAAAAAAACACAATCAAACTTAAGGTTTTCCAGAATATCTTTGCAGCAATTAACCAAATTTGATTGGTCGATGGGCTGTTTAGTACATCTTGAAATGAGTTGTTCAATCAAGGAACCGTTTAAAATCACAAAACCTCTTAGTCCGAAGTAATATTTAACTAATTTAGAATCACTAAATTCGAAGAGTCTTCTCGAATCTTATATCCGAGCGATTTAAATAACTTTTAAAGAATAATAAAAACACCAATATTATTTGACCTTGATCGCTTGAAAAATAGCACGCAACGAAACCGCGTCCGGTACCAAAATAAAATAACCGCCTATTTCTTTGTTGTCGTCAACAAACCTGGTTTCAATTGAAATAACTTTTGTCGCGTCATCCAAACCTTGAGTAACGGTTGCCAAGAGCGCACCGGCCATGTCAAACACCAATGTGGGAACTGAAATCAGTAACAACATTCCTAAAAATTCGTTCAATGCGCTTAAATATGCACCTGTCAAAATATTTCCAGCTTCCTTGATTGCAGAATGTCCCATTTCAGTAAGAATCTTGCTGGAACCAATCGGTTGTTTTAAAAGCATATCCGCAAGATGAAGCGCCGAATCACGCGGGAATAAAAGAAGGATTTTCCCCGTTGCGTCTCCTAAGATAGATAAAGTAAGCCCCGCTACTAGCGTATTTGGATCTCCTACTAATTTCGGAACTTCCGATAAAGGAATAACGTTAGCTTTCGGAACAGTAATAAATATTCTTTTTCCTAAAAGCTGGGAAAGTGCTGTCGCGCCATGGCCCGCGCCAATATTTCCGACTTCCTTCATCGCATCCAGTTGAGTTGGACTTAATTCATCAAGATTGAGCAGCATTTACGTCTTCCTTGTTATAAAAAGGGTGTTCAACCTTAAACCGTTTGTCCTTTAAATCTTCGATCAAGCTATTCACATCCAAGATGAGCGCTATCTTACCACTCCCAAGAATAGTTGCGCCCGAAAAACCGCGTATACCTTTCAAAATTCGATCCAATGATTTGATGGCAATTTCTTGTTGACCTATTACCTCATCCACCCGTAAACCCACTCGGGATTCACCTACTTCAACAACAAGAACAGTCTCGAGCCCAGTCGAGTTTGTAACAGCTTGAATCGGCAATTCCAACAACTCTTGAAGTGGATAAAGGGGAATAACATCTCCCCGTAAAACTATTGTTTCTTGTTGTTGAATTTTCTTTTTATCTTCCGGGAAAACATCAAGTGTTTCAATAATGTTGACAACAGGTATGGCAAATATTTCATGATTGCACTTAACTAAAAGGGCCTTAATGATAGCAAGGGTAAGCGGAAACCTTAGGATAAAAGTCGTCCCTTGCCCCTTCTTGCTCAGAATTCGAAATGTTCCTCCCAAACTTTCAATCTTTGTTTTAGCGACGTCAACTCCAACGCCTCTTCCAGAAATCTCCGTAGCATTCTCAACGGTTGAAAACCCAGGTAATGCAATCAAGCGTATAGCTTCTTCGTCGGTTAATTTTGCCACATCCTCCGAAGACACGAGCCCTTTCGCAACGGATTTTTGGCGGATAACATCCGGATCTACTCCTCGACCATCATCCGAGATGGAAATAACCACGTAAGATCTTTCCCGTTTCGCTTGAAGTCGAATCGTTCCGTAACCCTCTTTTCCCTCCTTTTTTCTCTCATCGGGCGTTTCAATCCCGTGGTCGACAGCATTTCTTAAAAGGTGGACCAGTGGTTCACTCATTTCTTCCAGAACTGTCCTATCCAATTCAATTTCCGCTCCATCCATTTCCAAGTCAACTTGTTTGTTCAAGTTCTTAGCTAAATCCCTAACCATCCTAGGAAATCTTTCGAAAATTTGTTTCACCGACATCAATCGAACTTTCATGATTTCGTCTTGCAGTTCATCGGTGATGTGATTGAGTTGAGAAAGCGGATCCGATAATTCTTTTAGGGAATTGGAGGCGGCCACTTGTTCAAAACGGATTTTAGAAATGACCAATTCCTGAACTAAAGTCATTAATTTATCCAATTTCGAGGTGTGGACACGTATGGTAGGCAAAGCAATTTTTTTTTCGTCAGTAACTGTAGCCTGATCCGAAGAAGAAGGGTGAACTGTTTTAAAAGTCGGTTTCAAACCATTCTGACTCACAAATGAGGAGGAAGACCCGTTGGATTCAAAATCAGTAATTTCAACATCAACAATCTCGCCAACACTCAAAAGCGATTCTTTTACTTTTTCGGGTTTATACTCGGTCACAATAACCAGTATAAATCGATCACCAAAATGGCCTTTTTCGACCTCTTCTGGAAGAGGGTTGCATCCGATTATTTCACCCAATTCATTTACTTTTTTTATAACCATAAAAGCCCGAACATCTTTAAAAATGCAATTCGGGACAATTTGTACTTCTATTTTTAAAACGGAGAACCCACTCACCTTGGCTTGAGACAATATTTCTTGTTCCGATTCAGAAAAAAGCAGCGGAATCTCTGATGCCGGAACAACAGTTTCAGTCGGGTTTCCATCTGACTCGGACTGCCCTTCGAAATCGGAATGAAATAATTGAAGAACAGATTGAAGACTTTCTTCTTCAATAAAATCTTGTTCCGTTAAAACTTCAACCCATTTTTCCAACTGATCCAAGCAAATGAATAGGACATCAACCATTCGAGTTGAAAGCTTCCGAGACCCGGCGCGAATGGGTTCTAAAACGGTTTCCATTCGATGGGTTAGCTGCACCATGGGATCGTAGCCCATGGTGGCGGCCATTCCCTTCAGTGAATGAGCGGCGCGAAAAATATCTTGAATGGCGTCGGTTTGTGTTTGATTCTTTTCTAATAAAACCAACGAATTATTAAGTGTCGATAAATACTCGCGAGCCTCCGCTAAAAAAGCATTTTTATAATCTCCAATGTTCACAAGAACTCCCAATTAAACCAAAGTCCAAACCTTTTCTTCAAGTATGTTAAATTAATTAAAGAACGTCGATTAATGAAAAACTTTTGATTTTCACGTCGTTTCATTTTGGGCGTTCAAAAAAGTGTTGATCTGATTGGCAATTGCGGCCAGCGGCAGTTGAAGGTCTATTACCTTGGCGTCCACCGCGGATTTTGGCATGCCGTAAACGACACAACTCTCGGCATCCTGGGCAAATGTTTTTCCGCCAACTGCCTTTATACTTTTCAAACCATCTGTCCCATCTCGCCCCATTCCCGTCAATACAACGCCCAAACATTGTTTTCGAGCCACCTTTGCCACGGAAGTCATCATTATATCCGCCGAAGGTTTCACACCCAATCGAGGAGGGGAATTATCAAAAAAAAAGCGAAATCGACCAGGTGCCCCCTCCAAAGTTAGATGGCATCCACCCGGCGCAAGATAAACCGACCCGCCTTTCAAACATCCATTTTCCACGGCTTCTGAAACACTTAGCGTGGTTACTTCCCCTAATCGGCGCGCTAACGCCTTAGTAAATCCAATTGATATGTGTTGAACGATGACAAATGCGGATGATGAATTTCCGTCGATGCCAGAAAATAACTCGTTTAAGGCTCGGGGACCTCCCGTCGAGGATGCGATTGCAACAATAAAAGTTGCCGGGTTATCCGCCTTAATTTCCGTTGAAATGATTTTTAAATGTGAATCTTTTTTTATTGAAAGCTTGGCATCGCTCTCTAAAAATAATGAGGGTTTGTACTTTGGCCTGCAAAGGGCCGCTATTTTAATTTTTTCGATCAATTCCCCTTGGATACCACGTGCGTTTTCCAAGAGCCTGCCAACCGGTTTTGCGATGCAGTCAACTGCTCCTAACTCGAGGGCTCGAATAGTCGTTTCACTTCCTTTGCCCGTATGACTTGAGAGCATGACCACGGGAGTCGGTTGTTCCCGCATAATCTTTTCGAGGGCCAACAAACCATCCATCCTTGGCATCTCAACATCCATAGTAATAACGTCGGGTTTAAGTTTTTTGGTCTTTTCAACAGCTTCCAAACCATTTTTAGCTGTATCCACAACATAGATTGATCCATTTGAATCGGCCAAAATATCTTGAAGAATTTTTCGCATAAAATAAGAGTCGTCGACAATCAAAACTTTGATAGAAGATAATTTCTCAAGAGTCATGAAGATTTCCAAATGCCCGATACATCATTATCAAGTGCCCACAACTCTTTTTAAGGCTTCGTGGACACGCGGAGGCTGAAAAGGCTTGATAATGAAATCTCGCGCTCCCGCCTGAATAGAATCGATGACCATATTCTGCTGTCCCATCGCGCTCACCATAATGATTTTCGCTTGGGAATCAAATGCTCGAATCTCTTTAACGGCGTCAATACCGTTCATTTCAGGCATCACAATATCCATAGTGACAAGATCTGGTCGTAATTTCTTGTAAAGATCGACAGCATCCTTGCCGGTTCCAGCTTCGCCCACAAGTTCAAATGGTTCTTTAAGGATAATCCCTTTCAAAACGGTTCTCATAAAAGAAGAATCATCAACAAACAATACTTTAATAGCCAATCGTTTTTCCTTCCCCGAAGAACTCACTTCTATTTTGACAACAACCTCGCCTCATCAAAATCAAAGAGCCTCGTCAAATTTAAGAATAAAATCTGTCGGCGACCCAAAGCCAACACTTCTTTTATAAATTCAGGACCTATATTGAGCGTCTGTTCTTTTGGACCAAAGCCCGCCAGGGCGGAACCTTTCAAAACTTCCAAAACTTTATCTACCAACAACCCCACCATTTGGCCTTCGACCTCAACAACCAATATTCGCGATTCACTCGTTCGGTCCACAAGCGGCATATTAAAACGCCGTTTTAAATCAAGAACTGGAATAATACGACCCCGAAGATTGATGATGCCTTCCAAAAATTTGGGTGCCCTTGGCATGACCGTAATTTCCGCGACTCGAATAATTTCTAGAACGTGACCGATCTGAACGCACATCTCGGTTCCCGCAACGCAAAAAACAACCAGCTGAGTTTCGTTGTCAGGCTGAGAGCTTTTCGGAATTTCGGACAATGACATACTCAAAGTGCCGCCCTTATTAAACCCATTCGGACAATTGATTTAATTTTCGAATTTCAACCCGGCCAGACGCAATATCAAAAATTACCGTTCGTCCCTGCCCTCCCCCGACTTGTTCCGCCAAAATAGGTATGCCTCGTTCCTGCAACTTTTCCCGAACCGCAGAAACATTACGCAAACCTATAGGGATCGGATTCTGAGATATTGAAGAAAACATATTTGCGCCGCCAACAATTTTTGAAAAGAGATCCATTTGATGACATCCCAAACTTTCCATTTCCGACACAAGGACGTCAATCGCGGTATCTGCAAACTTACCCGGAGTTGCCTTCTGGGTATAAAGACGACTCGAGGGAAGCATGATGTGGGCTAGCCCGCCAACTTTAGCCCGAAGATCATAAAGTATAACGCCCACACAAGAGCCCAAACCATAAGCCATCAGCTTTTTCGGGCTGTGGGTTACTTTATATTCGGCAATTCCAACAACCAGCGTTTCCTCAGCCATTCCCGGAAAGTCCAAGTGATTTTGAAAAGGCGGCAAACAATTTTTTCAAGGACCCGGCCTCCGGCAAAAGAAAAAAACTACCCGTTAGTTTTTTATTATTCTCGAGAAATTCGGTCTCAATCACAATCGCAACTTCTTCTCTTTGCTCCAACTCCACTAAAATCGTGTCGAGCACAGCTTGCGCCATGTCTAAGGCCAAGCCCGGAACTCCATGTATCATTTGGATATGGACAAACCGAAACAGGGCGCTTAAATAAGAACCCGTCAATATACTCCCGAGTTCCTTAATGGCGGATTGGCCCAATTCGGATAAATGGAACGGATCGTTTTCTTCCTTTCCAATTAACATTCCGCAAAGCTCTTTAATTCTGGCGAGTGGAAAGAAAACAAGGGAAATCCCACAAACTTCTCCGTAAATGGGCATATGAACTGCGGCCACATTTTGTTCCAAACCACCCAAAAAACCTGCAATGGCATCGGTCGGTAAAACTAAAACCTTTGTTACGGACATATCAACCCGTCGCCCGACCATTTGAGAAAGAGCCGTAGCCGCATTCCCCGCTCCAACATTCCCAATTTCCCGCAAAGCATCCAATTGAAAATCCGTGAAAATTTCAGATTCAATGCCCATGAGCGCCCATCCACAAAAATTTACCGACATGATCGTAAAACACCAACAAGTTAGCCCAAAGCTTTTTTGACCGCCTCCAAAACATTTGAAGGCTGGAAAGGCTTGACAATAAAGTCCTTGGCGCCCGCTTGAATTGCTTCGACTACCAGGGATTGTTGACCCATCGAACTGCACATAAGAATTTTCGCGGAGGGATTCACTTTTATGATTTCACGCACGGCATCAATCCCACCCATTTCGGGCATGATAATATCCATAATAGTTAAATCCGGTTTCAAATTTTTATATTGTTCAACCGCTTTAGCCCCATTTTCAGCCTCACCAATGATTTCGTATCCCGAACCCACTAAAATATTTTTCAGCATCATTCTCATAAATGACGCGTCATCAACGAGCATAACTCGATGGGCCACTTCACCCTCCCTAAAAATGAATAAATTCACTCAAAACACTCAAACTGATGTTAATTGTTTTGTTAAAAAATGAAAACCCTTTTTCGCCGTTCAAAACATTTCGAGGACGAATCTCGCCTTATCAAAGGGTATCTTCACCCCGTTCTCCGGTACGAACACGAATAACATCTTCCAGCGGCAAGATGAAAAACTTCCCGTCCCCAATTCGACCCGTGCGAACCGTTTCTAAAAGCAATTCGACCACTTTTTCCGCTTCGTCATCAGGCAAGGCTATTTCCACTCGAACTCTCGGCTGAAACTGAACTTTATAATCCGCTCCCTTTACCGCTTCGACTTGGACCTTTTGATATCCATACCCGGATGCCTCGGACAAGGTTACCCCACGGACTCCAGCTTCCCACAATGCTTTTTTTACTTGGTCAGTTTTTTTCGGAGAAATAACACAAACGAGCAATTTCATGAAGGTCCTCGGTTATTTGATCAATTTAGACTTGTCAGCGCTCGGGGAAATCTGCAGTTCCTTTTTCCAAACTTGAATCTGCTGAAGCATATCAATGGACTGAATCACCTTTTCCTCTTCCGGATTAGGTGAATCCATATATTTTTGGAACTCAACAACCGCCTCGTCCCACCAACTTTTAAATCGATAGACTTGCCCCAAGTGGAAATGTATCTCGTTTAGTTCTGGTTTAAGTTCCTGTGCTTTTTTAAGTTCGACGAGAGCTTCGTCCCACCATTTACGTCGAATGTAAACCTTGCCTAATTGCAAATGAGCGTCGGGAAATTGCGGGTCACAGGACACGGCTCTCGCTAAAACCTTCACGGCCTCATCCAATGTTTCCATGTTCAAATAGACTTCACCCAAATTGGTAAGGGCTTCGCGATTTTTCGGAACCAACCGAACCGTTTCTTGGAATTCCCTTACGGCTTCCAAATATTGTCCGGTGTTTTTATAAAGAAGCCCTAAGTTGAAATGAAGGGAGGGATTTTCAGGATCGGCCATAATCTGCTTAATCAATGCTTCCGACGCCTCAGACAAGACATTTTTTTTCTTCAGAGCGACTGCCAAATTATTTTGCGCCGTCTTATAAGCCGGGTCAATTTCAACGGCTTTTTTAAATGCCTCAATGGCTTTCTCATACTGACTCATCTTAAAATAAACGACTCCCAAATTATTGTAAGCTTTCGCGTATTGAGGGTTCAGCTTGATGGCTTTTTGGTAATGTCCTATTGATTCCGGGATCATTCCGGCGTTCTTATAGGCAACGCCCAAACTGTTGTGAATGATCGGATTTTGTGGATCAAATTCCATGGCTTTTTTATATTCCGCGATAGCTTCCTCAAATCGTCCCTTATCGGCCAAAGCCAACCCCAGATAAGTCAAAGCTTCCGCGCTGGAGGCGATCGAAACATTTAATTCAATGGCCTGGGATATCTCTCGAATCGCTTCATCATAAAGATTCACTTTGTAATAATAAACGCCAAGGTAATAATGCGCCTCGGCATTTTGCGGATCGATCTCCAAAGCTTCTCGCACTTGCTGCGTCGCTTTCTCGCTCTCGCCCATTTTAAAGTAAGTGACACCCAACTCAAAATGGCCCATGCTGGATCCCGGTGAAATTTCAATGGCGGTTAAAAATTGTTTCGCGGCTTGGTCGGCCCGGTTAAGTTCCCGCAAAGCGATCCCGGTTTGGATATAGTTTTCAACATTCCTCGGAGCCAATTCAATCGCTTTTTGGGAAGCCGCCAATGAATCCTCCAACATTCCCTTCATGAGATAGATTTCCCCCAATGCGCGATATAACTTTTCATGCCCGGGGACAGCCTCGATAGCCCGCTTATATTCCCGAATAGCCTCATCTAACAAGCCTTTCCCTTTATAAGCCGAAGCGAGGCTCAAATAAGTATCAACTCCGTTGTTGTCGACGGGAAGTGCGGCCACTTTCTCCGCAACCCGTTCTTCCATTGTTTTAGATCTTTCAATCGCCAAAAGAGCTTGGGAGCCTTGTCCAAAATTCGGATTTAAATCCACGGCTTTTTTGAATTCTCTTTCGGCTTCTTCAATCATGTTTTTATCGCCGTAAACAAAGCTTAAGTTGTAATGGGCGATGGCATAATCAGGATTAAGGGAAATGGCCTTTTTAAATTCAATTAAAGCCTCGTTTATCATTGCCTTTTTGTAGTAAACCTCGCCCAAATTATTATGCAGGTCGGCAAAAAAAGGATTTTTTTCAATGGCCTTACGAAATTCGGCTAAAGCCTCGTCGAATTTGCCCATACATTTATTGGCTATCCCCAAATAATTCCTGGCAAAAGGATGGTCGGGATTTAATTGGAGGCATTTTCGATATTCCTCAACCGCTTTTTCATATTGACCCGTATAGCGATAAGCATTTGCCAGGTTGTAATAAGTCTCGGAGTCTTGAGGAAACATTTGGACGGATTTTTTGTAAGCTTCTATCGATCTGTCATAAAGACCCGTATGACGATTTACGGCCTTTAAGTTTTCTTGGGCTTGATGATTCTCCGGGTCAACTTCCAAGGCCGTTTTAAATTCCTTTATGGCCTCGGCATACATACCCTTCGAATAATAAAATACACCCAAATTATTGTGGGTGGACGCGTCTCCCTGATCGCTACCATTGGCAAGTTCACGAATGGTTTTTGTTTCAGGTCGGGTAGGCATAACCAACCTCGGGCGGCGGAAGTAAGAAGTTGTTGTCGTCGATCAATTTGTCGGGATTGAGAATGGAATAAAGTTCTTCCTTTATTTTACCCAAGCAATAATACAAATCGTTTTTTTTGCCAAACAAGTAGGAAGGCAGGGGTTCAATTTGCTCAATCTTAAATCGGGCCACTTCTTTTACCTGATCAACCCATAAAATAAAGGGTTTCCCTTTCTTTTCCAAAACCACAAACCAAGTGCCAACCAATTTTTGAATCTGCTCAATTTCGAGAAAAGCTCGAAAAGATAGAACGGGAATGTTTTTACCCCGCAAAACGAACGTTCCTTTCCAGGGGCCGGTTGACTCTTCCAACAATTGAAAGGGAGCGTATTTTAAAACTTCGCGAATTCGAAAAGTCTCAATCCCATACCATTCGTTTTCCACGCGAAAGGTCAAAACCATCATACCCTGCATCACTTGCAAGATGTCTTGCTCTTCGACAAACCCCAGCTTCACGAGGACTTTCCCTATCGGTTCGTGAGTTTTTTTTTGTTCGCCCAAAGCTACTTGGATTTGACGGAAAGTGATTTTCCCAGCCTGGCGAAGAAGTTCACCCAAAGATTTTTCTTGAGGTTTCATCATGGAACTAGTTTCCCCGTACTATTTTCAGATTGTTCTTCAAAATATCATTTGTGGGGTCAAGTTCCAACGCCTTCTCCCAATGGGTGACGGCTTTTTGTTTGTCCCCTTTTTTCATGTAAATATTCCCCAATTTTGACTGGGCATCCAGGTGCGACGGATTCAAAGTCAAAAGCCTCTCAAACTCAACAACCGCTTCGTCAAAATTCCCCTGTTTATAGCTCAAATTTCCCAAATTATCCAAAACCTGAATGTCGTTTGGATTAATGATTTTAGCCGCCTTGTATTCCTCCCGCGCCCGCTGAAGGTCACCTTGTTTGTCATAAATGTAACCCAAAACGTTGTGAACACTGGCATCATGAGGATTAATCTCCATAACCTTTTTATACATTTGAATGGCTTCTTCGTGCTGACCCCTCCCCGCGTAAATCATCCCCAATTTCAAATAAACTTCCGCATTGTTCGGATTTTTTTCTTTCGCGTGTCTCAGAATCTCCAAAGCCTTTTCGTATTGGCCCAATGACATATAGGCTTGGCCCAGTTTGAGGTGAACCTCCGGCTCGTGGGGATTTATCTTCACCGCCTGAAGATATTGGACAATGGCCTCATTGTATTTGCCGGTTTTTAAATAAGCGTTCCCCAGAATAGCGTAAACTGCCGCGTGCCGTGGATTGGTGATCAGGGCGCGTTCGTAATAAAAGATCGCTTCCTCCAGCTGGCCGGCCTGCTCAAAGGCATACCCTAATTTAAAGTAAATTTCGGCGTTACTTTGATTTATGGCGATATATTTCCGGTATTCTATGATCGCCTCTTGGTACCTCCCCATTTTAGAAAAAACATTACCAAGATTATTATAAAGTCCAACATCGCCAGGATTTAATTCAACGGATTTTTGAAATTCCACAACAGCTTCCGGATATTTGCCCTGCACTTCCAAAAGAAGGCCCAATTTGCAGTGGGCATTCAAATTCATTTGGTTTATTTCAAGGGAGCGGCGGTAATAGTCCTCCGCCTGGCTATAATTACCAACATTGGTGCAGAGACCACCCAACTGAAATAGAATCTCCCCATCCGAAGGGCTCAATTCCAAAGCCCGTTTAAACTCAACGATGGCGTCATCGTACCGGCGAGAGAGAGAAAAAGCCGTTCCCAAATTTATATGCTCTTGGGCCTTATCCATTTTCGGCCTTTCCCAAATCCAACTCGTGTTTTAATTCGAGGTTCTGGTAAATTCGGTGTTTAACATCCACGCAATTAAAATATTTTCGGGCTGGGCCGAGAAGCGTTTCCGTAAGGCCCAGCACGAGAAATCCTCCAGGTTTTAGCGCCTTTGAAAACCGTTCATAAATTTTTTGTTGCTGGTTTCCGGTGAGGTATATCAGAAGATTTCGACAGAAAATAAGATCAAAATCCTCAAACACGGGCATCCACTTTCCGAGCAAGTCATGCACTCTAAACCGGACATGCTTTTTTAACTCAACGGAAACAGAGAGTTTCGTCCCATCGGAACGGAACCACCTGGTCTTCCATCCCTTGGGAATCTTTGACATGGAGTCCTGGGAATATTCCCCTCTTTCAGCGACACCAATGCATTTGGGATCAATGTCGGTGGCAAAAATTTCGAAAGAACAATCATGTTCCGAAGAAAGGGATTCCGCCAAAATCCCCGCGATCGAATAGGGCTCCTCACCCGTGCTGCAACCAGCGCACCAAATTTTAATTTTTTTAGGCGGCACTTTTAAAATGCTCAGAAGTATCTTCTCTTGAACTGCTTTGAAAACACCCGGATCACGAAAAAATTCAGTCACGTGAATGGTAAGCCGATCCAAAAGCTGGGAACACTCTTGTGGATTGCCTTGAAGCGTTTTCAAATAACCCGTATAAGTCGATACGTCCATCGCCCTCATTCGAACAGCGATGCGGCGTTTAATATAATTCGTTTTATAGTGGTTTCCGTCAAAACCTTTCGAATTAAAAAGAAAAGCCAATATTTTTTGAAAACTAGGATCTTCCTCTATCATCACAGTCATTAGAGTTTCCTCTTGGAGTCAGAAGGCCTCCTACGGTTGGTAAACAGCCTCAAAACTTTTTTCGATGGATTCATTGTTACTAACAATTTGCGCCGTTGAATAATTAAGCCCCGCAAAAATGACTTGGGCGACACCGCGCAGGGCGTGAAGCGGCTCTTCCATTGCCCCCGTGCTGGTAATTTCCCGAACTTCAAATTTTTGTCCCTCCACAACACCCGCTTTTGTGCCGGCAGAAAGATAAATGAAATCGGTTTGTTCATAATTCTGGTGACTCGAATCGCCCCCAAGAACAAAACATTTAATCGAATGGGAAGGAAGCTCTTTTTTTATTTGAGCCTGTTTCCATCTTTTAGTTTCATTGTCATACGTCTCTACGCGGTCACCATTGTGGATAGCGCCAAAGGATTGGGTTATTTCAACAAGCATTCGTCTCCTTTGGAGTTCAATCACCTTGATGATGGCAAGATTTTCGACCCGATATCCAAGAGTTGCGGAATTCGTCTCGTGCATAGGGCGATCCGCTCGATAAACGACCAATAAGTCGCCGGGTTCGATTTTCGTCTGATCCGACGACAGCTCAATGTAGGTTCTCTCAGGAGAGGTGAAAAGTTGCTCATTACCGGGGTTCCCGATCACTTTACCAATGGAGTGAATCTGGGAAGGATCCGAGACCAAAAAACCAGCCGAAACAAAATAATAAAACCCTACTTTGTCGCTGATTCGAACCCTTTGACGAGAAGTTTCAATCGGATTTTTTCGCAAATCACTTTTTGTTTGACTTTCCTCGGGAAGAGTTGAAGAGGTAGGCGTCGCCAAAGGCGCTTTTTTTACCGTTTGGGTCGGACTCATTTGTGGAGTTGGTGAAGGAAAGGGCGAAGCCTTATCGCTTGCTTCGGCTTTCTCAAGATTCCCTTTCATCGTTTGGTTGTTTTGGGGAGTCGCCTGAGGTGTTACCGTTTTTGACACCGGAGTGGCTACCAAGGAAATGTCGTCATCCTCGTTTTCCACTTCAACTGTCGTCGCCCACAAACGGCCTCCGGTCGCCAACACAAAAATGGCCACCAGGAATACAAAAGGGGATGTTGCACATCGAAGCTTAATGGGCATAATTCACCTCATCATAAAGTTGTTTTGCTTTAGCCTGCCACTCTTCTTGACTCGAATATTGATCCATAATGATATCCAAATAAGGAAGCGCTTGTTTTTTAATCCCCACAATATAAGTTCCATTCGCCAAGTTAGAAGCCACATGATAAAGCGCGGGCGCGCACAAATCCGCCCTTTCCGGATATTGCTGGTACAACTGTAAATAAACAGCCGATGCCTTATCGTCACTCCCGAGTAAATCGCACCACCGAGCCGTATCATAAAGGACATCGGGAGCGCTGGGATCCTTTGGATTGGCCGCTACCCAAGACGTAAACTGATCCGCGACCATCGAAGTGTTCAAAACAACGATAAATATCAAAATTAATAAACCAGCCCCAATCATCAAGCCTTTCATTTTTTCCCCTTTTTAAATCAAAAACAATTATGCGATCAACTTATTTTCGAGAATATCCCGCTCAAAGTATTTTTTTTAATCTTCGCCTCTTCGATGCGCTTTTGCGCCCTTTCATTCGACGGTTCCAAGTCCAGAATCTGGGTCCAAATTCGGACGGCTCGGTCCATGTCATTCGCGTCGAAATATTGTTTGCCCTCAGCGTAAATTTTTTCAATGTTTTGATTGATGGACGCCTTCAATACCGCCAATTGCTTAAGGGCATCCGGATGGCCAGGAGAAAGCCGGATGACTTTCGTAAACTCCTTTTGGGCCGCCGCCAACTCTCCCGATTGTTGGGCTCGCACTCCGTCTTGGAAAAAATCACTGATCTGCTGTTCCAACATTTGGCCCGACTTTTGAAGATAAGCGTTTAAGTAGGTATTTCCATCGGCCTTCGCGATGGCTTTCTTGAAAAAATCAATGGCCGTTTGGAAATCGCTGCGGACATAACTACGGACGCCTTGTTCAAAGAGATTTAAAATCAGTTGTTTTTCCGGATTAATATCCACCCCATCCACGCCGAAAGACAAAAGTTTCGTGATTCCCTGTTGCAGATAACGGGCGACATCCTCCAATTCGGAATTGAGTTCGTAGGCTTTATTCCAAGCCACCAAGGCACCCAGCAAATCTCCCGCTTTATATAGCTCAATGGCCGACTGGTTGAGGGTATCGGCCTTGGCGCGGGCCTGTTCTTTTTGAACGGCTGTTTTCAGGCCCCCCTGCAAAACCTTGACCTGTTCATTTTCCGGGTCCAAGACCAGCGCTTGGTCCACGAAAGATAAGGCACCGGCCAAGTCATTTTGATTTTGGGCGTTCAAAGCCGCTTGATAAAATTCCCTGGCTTTGGTCCGGTTGTCCAGCTCCCCCTGAATGGCCTTGATATAGCCTTGGGCCTGCTTGTTTTCCGGGTCAATTTCGAGGACCTTTTGAAACTCAAGTATCGCCGCCTGATGCTTGCCTTCCCGGTAAAGTTGCAAACCCGTTTTGACGTTGCTCGACGCGTCTTTTTTCTTTTCGGTCTTATCATCCATCTCCCGCAACTTGGCCATTAAAGCGTTGGCTTCCTTATGTTCCGGCATTTCCGAAAGCACGCGCTTCAGTTCTCCCCGGGCTTCATCGTACCGGCGTTTGTCATAGTACTCCTGCGCCTTTTTGAGCCAACCGGTAACCCGGTCTTTTTGCTGGGCGTTTTCCATTTGGGAAATCAAGGACTGGGCCGAGGCTTTCGAGGAAGATATCCCCTTCAGGCCCAAATCAATTTCACTGGGTGAGGTAGCCTGCTCCATGGCGCTTTCTTTGGTGATAAAACCGCCCCGCACCAACTCAATCAAGGATTGGTCGAAAGTTTGCATGCCATATTGGCTGTGGCCTTCCGCGATAAATTGGCGGATGGATGAAATTTTGCCCTCGGCGATCAAGGACTTGATGGTCTGGGTCACGATCATGATTTCACAGGCCGGTACCACCCCAACGCCGTCGGCTTTATTGACCAATCTTTGGGAAACAACCGCCCTCAAAGTGCCCGACAATTGGACACGAATTTGATTTTGTTGTTCCGGGGGGAAAAAATCCAAAATGCGCTCAATGGTCTGGATCGTGTCCATCGTGTGAAGGGTCGACAAAACCAAATGGCCCGTTTCCGCGGCTGAGATGGCCGCTTGAACCGTTTCGACGTCGCGCATCTCACCGATCAGGATGATATCCGGGTCCTGCCGCAGCACATACTTGAGCGCCGATTTGAAACTGTCCGTATCAAGGCCGACTTCCCTCTGCGTCACGCTGGATTTTTTGTCCGGATGGACAAACTCAATGGGGTCCTCAACGGTGACAATGTGGGCCGCTCGGTTGACATTCATTTCATTGATGAGAGAGGCCAAAGTGGTTGATTTTCCCGACCCCGTAATCCCGGTCACCAGGATAAGTCCGCGTTGCTCCATCGCGATTTGTTTAAGAATTGCCGTCGGCATATTAATGTCTTCAATTTTCGGAATCCGCTGCGGGATGACGCGCATGATGATTTCGGGCAGGCCCCTTTGCCACATGGCGTTGGTCCTAAAACGGGCCAAGCCTTCCACGGCATAGGCCAAATCCACCTCTTTGTGCTCCTCAAAAAAGAGTCTCTGTTGTTTTTCGTCCATGAGATAGGAAGCGACCTCCGCCAGTTCTTGAGGTGTCAGGGGAGTTTCACTTTGGGGGTTTAAATCACCGTCAATACGAAAAAGCGGGGGGGCACCGGCCTTCAAGTGCACATCGGAGGCCTTTTTTTCAACCATGGAATAAAGGAGCTGCTGAAGATCCATTCCATCTCCCAGAGAGCGTTTAAAAGCGTTGAAACAACATGCTTATTATACAATTTGAATCGTGGAAAAACCCAATAATTTATGGTTTTCCCGTCAAAAATGCTGGGAAAGATAATAACGGTAAATATCGGCGCTGGAAGGGTCTAAGCCCCGCTTTTCCCGATAGTCCCACCCGCGAAGTCTTTGATCCCCAAGGATTTGAATAATTGGTCCGTTCTTTTGCCTAGAAAGTGATCCCTGTGATTCCCAAACCTTGGTCAAACCCTTTGTCACCCACTTTCCCGGCATTTGGTCCAAGGCCGGTTCAAGATCTTTCATTGAGAACGAATAATAAAGAGGATGTGAAAGAGGAAATTTCGTCAGGAAATTGAGGCGGTCTTGAAATAAGCTCGAAACAGAGCCGGCCTTCTCCAAATCTTTCGATTGATCCGCCAGTTGTTTCCATCCCCAGCCATGAAGAAGAAAAACGGAAGGCTCGAAAATCAAATCCGGCCTTTTTCCATTCACGTATTTTTCATACCAGATGGGCATGACATAGTGGTCCCCTTCCGCCAGGAGGATCGCCCCTCGAGGCAAAGGTTTCAGGACGTTTTCACCGAAATCCTCCGCTAAAAAGTAACCGCTTTTGTCCTCGGTTTGAAAAATATGGAGGAGCCATCCGATTGAACCGAGGAGGAAGAACAGAACCATTGCCCAGCGGACCCCTTGGCTCCCTGCCCCAGCCAAAAGATACCGAAATCCCAAAAAACCAAAGATCACCATCAGCCCGGCCAATGGCAAGAGATAAGCATGCATCAAATAAATATTTTTTTGTTCGTGAATCGCCAAAATCCCGGCCAAAACCGGCGCGGACAGGAGAAATAACGACATGAATATTTTCTTTTCGTCTCTCCACAACCGCCACATTCCCATCACCACTAAAAAAATAAAACCAGGAAGCCAGTAAAAACATAAAACTTTCGACATTTCCAAAATCGAGTCGAAATAAAAGGAAAGATTTTGTACCCAGGGTTCAAGTCCCGCGACCAACTGCCGGGAAAGAACCCAGTAGAAAAGACGCGGATGAATGGGATAACCCCAAGAAGGCAGGCAGTTCAAAACCGCCCTCAAGGGCAAATATAAATAGGTCGATAGCCCGATCAGGACCATCGTGGCGAGAAAAAGGATTCTGCGGCTCGGAAGCTCCGGCTTTTTTTCGTAAATCCAAAGCAAGAGGAAAGGAATCCATAAAGCCAGTGTTTGCCAATGGTTCCCCATTCCGACAGCCCATAAAAAAATCGAAAGAAACAAAAATTTTAACCCAGGCCCGCGAATATCGAGCAGGCGCAATAAAACAACCCCGCAAGTAAGCGATAAAGTTAATGTATAAATACAGCCTTTCGCCGTAAGGCTCTGGGCAAAAACGCTTCGGCAGGAAACCAAAACGATTCCAACGATGACTAAAAGCAAATATTCAATTTTCAATCCCAAGTGACTCGCCGGGTGACCCACGGCTATTTTTCGGCATGTTTCTAAAACAATCCCTAGGGAAACCAAGACTAATAATTCGGACAGGAGATTCAGCCGGAAAGCCACCGTTCCCACCGGCAGCCAGCAAAACAAATGCCCCAATAGATTAAAGAGCGGGTAGGCGGGGGGATGGGGAAGGCCCAAACCATAAGCCGAAGCGGCCATTTCCCCGCTGTCATCGGACATTAATCCGGGATTTTGGGCCAACAACAGAATTTCCCACATAGACAGAAAAAAGAAAAGGCCGGCCCCTGGAACAAAAAAATGGCGGGATTTATCCTCTCCGCTTCTTCCCATCAATTCCATTTTTCTCTCCGCACGGCGGGCCTCACCGGTTGTTCAGTAATTTCCAATACTCTTCTTGCGCCTCTTTATTCTCGGGATCAACCACCATCGCGGCGTGAAAAGCCTCCTGCGCCCTGATCCGGTTCCCCATTTGCTTCATGAGATGGCCCAAGGTTAATTGGGCCTCCAATTGCTGTGGATTATTCTTGAGGGAGGCCTCTAAAAGCGTTTTGGATTCCAGGGACTGCCCTTCCTTATCATAAATTTTTGACAATTGATATTGGGCGTTGGCCAATTCGGAATTCAATTGAATCATTTGGTCTAACAGCGCCACGGTTTTGGGGTCGCTTTTCGTTTTTTGCGCCTCTTCTATATCCCGCATCAAATCGGCGATTTTTTCAGGCTGAACCTTGATAATCTTCTCAAATTCCAATTGGGCGGCTTCCAATATATTCTTTTGGGAATAGATTTGAGCCAGCAAAGTTTGAGGCTCTTGAAAAGAAGGGTCCAGTTTTAGCGACCGGTCAAAGGCGTGGATCGAATCGGAATAGCGGCCCAGCCCCATCAAATACTTCCCCAGCTCGTCGAAACCCGCCACGTAACGCGCGTAATATTTTCTCGTCATTTCATCCCTGGCCGGCCCCTCCGCCGGCATGGCGGCCAGGTCATAGCGGTATTGGGCGAGCTCGGGATCAATGGAGGCCTGGGTGAATTCCTGCGTTAAAACCGTCGGGAAAGCCGCCGGCCCTTTCCATCCATTGGGCAAGGCCGAAAGGTCCCAGTGAATGTCCCAACTGCCGCTATTGTCGTGGATCAGGCCCAAAAGGATCTCGTCCGGGCTTTCGAACACATTGGAAAAAAGAACACCCGGCTCCCGCGCCATGACCTGCGTGACATACCACTTCCGGTTCAAATATTTCTGGTCGAGGATCACGCTCTTGAGGGCGGCCGGTTCCATCAGCCGGGTTTCCACGCAAGCCACCGCCTCAAAGGGGTCCCGGCAGACTAAAAGTGATTTATCGCCGAGAGCTTGAAGCAGATTCAAGGCATGTTGGTAGGGGAAATAAAATTGGCTTCTCCAATAGCTTTGGCCTGGGATGAAGATAAGCCCGAGGCTCAGGAGCAGGCCCGCCGAACCCAGCCACGCAAAAGGGGTCCCCGAAAAAAAAATGGAGTGGCGTTTTTCCACGCCCTTTTCCATCAGTTTTAAGAGCGTCACGCCCCATCCCGTGAGGAACCATAAAATCGTGGGCCCCAACAATTCGGATGAAGCCGAATAAAAGAGCCATCCACCGGCGCCCGCCAAAACCCAGACCCAAAATCCAACGACGGAAAAACGAAATTTGCCTCCCGCTTTCCATCCCAAAGCGTTCAAAAGTAAAACCAGGAGGGTCAAACAGCCCAAAGCAAAGGCGATCCACCCCATGGCTTGGAGCGCGGGCAAAGGAATCCAATCTTCCGTCAAATGGGTCAGCCAAAGGCTTTTCCATTGCCTCCACATTTCCAAAAAGGGCTCTTGACCGCCCCAGGAGGGGAAAAATTTCCCCCTTCGAAACCAAACCCAAAGATAGGGCGTTACTCCCAGGAAGAAGGGAAAGATATTTCTTTTAAGCCTTTTCCCCTCGAAGTCCAGCGAGCCCAGATGGTTCACCGTCCCCACCAATCCCCAAAGCGGATGGACCGACCAAAGAAGGCCCAGAAGAAAACACAGGCCTTTCCAGGGCCTCTCCTCGGTCTTCAAAAGAAGGGCCTGAAAAAGGAAAAGCAAAAAACCCAAAACACTCGGAATCCCCGACCCCATGGTTCCGGCGTTCCAGAAAGGCGCGCTCGCCCCCAGGGCCAAACAAATCAGGAAAGCGAAAAAAAGATTTCGAAGGGTTTTGCTTTTCAACTCCCCAAAATAAACCTGCAGGATAAAAAACAGGGCGATCGATAGGAGTCCCGCGGAAAGTTCCGGCAGAAATGAAAATCGCAGCCAGGGCATCAGAAAGCCCGCCCCCTCCCCCAAGAGATAACTTAAGGGAGACCAAAAGGGTTCGGTGACGGCTCCGGCCTGGACCGACAGCCAGAAAGCGGGGTCATGGCCCCAGTAAAAGGAGGGGAGCCTTGAATAGGAATAAAGGGCGAGTCCGCATAAACCGGCCAGCAGCCCCATCCCGAAAGACAGGAAAGACCCGTTGAAAACCCGTAAGATTCCCCAAACCAATCCAAAAAGAACGAGCGACCCGAGGATAAAAAGGGCCCCTTTCCCCATTTGTTCCCGGGAAAAGAGGTACCAGCCCCAAATCCCCAAACCCGTTCCCGCCCAAAGAAACAATCTTCGAAAATCTTTACGGCGGGCTTCCCAGGCGATGGAGTTCTCTTCGGCGGCTAAAGCCTCAATGTTCCGCATGTTGGTTTTGCCAAATCAAGGCCAGGCCCTTCAAGGTTAAATCCGGCTCAATCTGCCGGAACAAACCGGTCTTTTCAAAAACCGGGCACCAGCCTCCCGTCGCCACGGCGGGAGCCTTCTTTCCGATTTCCTCCCGGATCCGCAGTAACAACTCCCGGGTCGTGCCGACGGCCCCATGGTAAACGCCGGACCGCACCGCTTCCTCGGTTGTTTTTCCCACGGCAAAGCCAATCGGCTCAAACTTGACCACGGGAATTTTCGCCGTGAACTCGTGCAGGGCCCGCAAAGAAGTTCCGATCCCCGGCAAAATGGCCCCCCCGCAATAGGCCCCGCTGGGGTCCACCACGTCGAAGGTGGTCCCCGTGCCGAAATCCACCACGATGGCCGGCGCCCCGTAAAGCTCTCGGGCCGCCACCGCGTTGGCCAGCCGGTCGGCGCCGACTTGGGAAGGCTTTTTGACTTTCACTTGGATGCCCAACTTACTTTTGTGGCCGATGAACAGGGGATTTTGCCCAAACTCTTTTCGAAGAGCCCCTCGAAGGCCCTTATCCACCCAAGGCACCACGCTGGCCACGATCACGCCTTCAACATTCGATTTTTTCCGGAGTCCCTGGGTCCACTTCAAATTAAACGACGCATTTCGAAAAGATTGGGTCGGGACAATATGCCTTTGAAGCACCTTCGTGCCCTTCATCAAGGCCGCCACGGCCCTCGTGTTGCCGATCAAAACCGCCCAAATCATGAAAGCCTCTTCCTTGGTTTCTCGGGAACCACTTCCACGTCCCCCGAAGTCACCCTTTCCACAATCCCGCTGTCTTTTCTCACCAGCAGGGCGCCCTTCTCGTCGATGCCCGTCACTTGTCCGTGAAAAACATGGTGGCCCTGCGTGACCTTCACCTGCCGTCCCAGGGTCACCGCCCGTTTGCGCCATTCGGCCAGCACCTTGGAAAATTGCCTCTCCGCCACCCAATGGTAGGTCTCTTCCAGCTCTTCCAAGAGAACCCGAAGAAACCGGGCCCGGTCCACCTTGCGCCCTGAAAAGCGGTAAAGGCTGGTGGCCGTCCCCCTCAAGTCCCGTGGAAAATCCCGGATGGATTGGTTCAGGTTGACGCCGATGCCCAGCACCACCGAGGCCATTTTATCTTTTTTCGGCCCCATTTCGGTCAAAATGCCGCAGACTTTGCGCCCGCCCAAAAGCAGGTCATTGGGCCACTTAATCTGGGGTTTCACCCGGAAACTTTCGAGGGTCTTCGCCACCGCCACCGCCGCCGCCAGGGTAATCTCCGGAAGCTCGTCCGAATGCAGTTGGGGCCGAAGCAGCAGGGAAAAAGCCAGCCCCTTCCCCTGGGTTTGGGTCCATCGCCTTCCCTGCCGCCCCCGCCCCTGGGTTTGGATGTCCGCCGTCACGGTGGTCCCTTCCAGGGCGCCCTGCCGCGCCAGTTCCAGGATCACGTCGTTGGTGGAGGTGGTCTTTTCCAGGCACAGCAGGCTGCGCCCCAAAACACGGGTTTTGAGGCCTTTGAGAACGGCTTCCGGTATTAGTCGGGTTTTGGAGGAGGTGGGTTTCATGCCGAAAGAAAATAACCGATGGAAGAAGTGATGAACAGGAAAAAGTTCCGGTTGGTTAGGACCAACCGGCTTTGGGGAATCTCCTAACGGTTTGGGAACCGGAACAAAGCTTGAGGTGTGGCACTACACATTAACCGAGACCAGCTTTTTCTTTTGAATCCGATGCTTGGATTCCATGACTTCCATCCAGCCCTCAATAGCCTCATGGATATTTTTAATGGCTTCCCGGCGCGTCTTGCCTTGGGAAAGGCATCCCGGTAAAGCCGGGACTTCAGCCACGTAATAACCCGAATTGTCTTTTTCAAGGATGACATGAAATTTCATGAATTGCCTCGGCATTCATTAAATTAAAAAAAGGGGGTTAAGGTCAATACAGCAAAGGGGATTTCAAAAGGGTGGAAGTCCAATTTGGTTTTAAGACCAATGGCTTAATTTCAGCCCTTGAACCCGGTCGAAATGGCGGTTGTTGCGGGTCAGTAAATGGGCCCCGTGTTCCACCACGATTCCAGCGATCAAGCTGTCGGCCATCCCAATCCCATGCCCTTTTTGGTCCAGATGGCGCCGGATCTCAGCGGCCCGGTCCGCCGCGGGAACGTCCAATGTCAGAATCTTAAGGGCTTCCAATAATTGTTCGACTTTTTCATTTTGCTTCATGTTTTTAGAGCCGGAAAGCAGCTCAAACCGGTTAATCACAGTGGTATAGAGAGCGCCTACCCGCAGTTCCCGCTCGACACGGCCGGCCCCAGGGTCTTTACCCGCCAAAAAATCGATGAGAACATCCGTATCCGCGATGATCATCGCCAGGATTCCCTGATCTTTTCGGTTTCCGCTCTTAGCTTTTCGGAATCAAGCTTTCCTAAGCTCCCTTTCAAACTCAAAGCCTTTTTACGGGTATCGGAAGCCTTGTCCTCGACGCCGAAATAAAATTCCAAAGCTTCCTCGATAATATGAGAAAAGCCTTTGGCGCCCTTGTGGGCCGCCCGCTTCAAAAGTTCCGCCCTTAATTTTTCCTTGATTTCAATCGTTGTCCGCATCGGCGACCTCCTTTTTCGATATGTTACATGCATGTGCATGCATGTCGCAAGAGGCATCAAACCCATTAAAAAAGGGTTTGATGCCGAAGGCGTATATCCCCTTACCGAATCCACCAGACGAGGTGCGTGCTTTGGGTGTGCTGATGCCTAAACAGGCATCAGTTGAACGGTGCATATTCAAAGGTAATCCGTGCGGAAACAAAGGAAAAACAACCGATGATATCGAAGAGGTTTTTACCCGGTTTTATTTATAAGGTTAATTAAACGGGTGCCGTTTCGGAGGGACTACCGACGGCCCTTTGAACTATCCCCCCGGCGGTTATCTTTCTTGTTCTTCGCCTCGGCAGGGTTGTAGCCCGCGAAACGGTTCCATCCGCCAGGTGTCTTCCCCGTCGTTTTCGGCAACTCAATCGGACCGGATGCGACTGGCGCGGGTATCGCGGCCGGGACCGGCGTCACCGGCGGAGCAGCTATCACAACTGGGGCTGGTACGGATGCCGGGACCGACACTGCTTCCGGGATGCTCGCCACCGGGGCTGGTACAGATGCCGGCGCCGTTTCCTTGATTTCACTATTCAACGTTTCCATTTACATTTCCTTTTTACCCTGAGTTCCCTTGTTCTGAGCGACCTTTAGAGTGTCGAATCCTTCGAAGGGTTGGCCTTGGTGGGGCCTATATGTTACAAAACGGCCTATAAGTTATCATTAAAAGGGAAAATAGATAGCAATTCTTAACTGAAGCATGGGGAATATGCGGTTATCGGAACCATTGGGTTTGGCCTTCTTCTCCCCGCCCTCTTCCCGGCCCGGTTCTTGAATTTTCATTGGGTTCTCCCAGGGCGATCCTATCAAAATCGGGTCATTCCTGTCTGGATTCTGCCTTTTGGGTCTTATGGGTCGTGATGGGGTTCTTTAAAACCTTCTTTTACTTTTTTGAAAAATCACCGATCCATTTCACTGCGGCGGGCCCTTTTTGAAGCCGCTTGAACAGTTTCTGGTCCGCCGTGATCAAGGGTGACTTCAGCTCTTCCGCTAATGCCACGTAACAGGCGTCATAAGCCGTAATTTCCCATTTCAGCGCGAGGTCCAAGGCCCTCGGCATCAACAGCCCCGCGGAAACCGCCCTGAGGCCCAGGTTTTTTGTGGCCGCGATATCTTTAAGGGCGTCCGCGGCGGAATAACCCGACCGGCGCACATACTTCCAAAGAATATTGGCGCATTCCGCGTAAAAAAGATCAGGAACAAAGGGTTCAATGGAAGGGTCTTCAGTCATGCCAAGGAATAGGGATTTCGCCTCCGGAGCATGGTCTTCAGACACAAAAAGTTTGATACCCACGCTGGCATCAATCACCAAGCGAGAAGGAAGGTCTTTCACCGCTCCCTGTCTTCCCGTAAAAGGGTCACGCTATTAGGAATACCAGGTTTCAACTTGCGCTTGGCGCTTCTTTTGAGAATGCCGGCAAGGGCCTTTTTGTGGGTGTAAAGGGCCTGTTCTTCATGCACCGCGTTGCCGAGCAGGTGAACGACCTCCGAGTTGAACGAACGTCTTTCTTCCTCGGCCAGTTTCTTAATCTCCCGATAAAGGGGCTCAGGTACGTTGCGCACGTGCAGAATGGGCATTTCATTCCTCCATAAGGTTTTCAAGAAGTATAAACCGATGTGGTTGCATAACGCAACCACTCAGCCAACTCGGAAAGGATTTCTAAACTAGAAATGGGAGGCCTGGCTTTTTTTTTCAACATTTCGTAGAGCTCGTGGATCAGCTGGACCCCTTTGGGTTTGACCTTCTTCCCTCCGCCCTCTTCCCGGTCCGGTTCTTGAATTTTCATTGGGTTCTCTCAGGCCGATACTACCAAAATCCTGCCGTAGCGGCAGGCCCTAACCCAAAACCTAAAGTGTCAACCGGTGACCTTATCCTTTTTCATTCCTTCTTTTCATTTTGCTTAGCCTCAAGTCGCGTGCGCTTCACGCCCGGAGGAGCTTGATCCATGATTTCAACAAATGAATCCGGTCCCATAAAATTTTGAGGGAATATGGCCAGGCATGGTTTCCCGGTATATTTCGATTTGTAGCGAATTCCTTCAATTCCAGCGCCTACAACTAATTGGCCAAAAACTTGCGATGCCGTTGGGAGATCTAATTGCATTGGCATGCTTCGCCAATTGGGTTCGTATATCGCCGATAAAAGTTCTTCAATAGTTTTCACTTTTTTTCCATCGTCACCAAGTTTCGCCAGTTCAACTTTCGAGGCTTCTGAGTTTTTAAAATTTTTTATTAAATTAACAAACCCTTGTAAGCGTTCAGGTTCATAAAGATCAATTATTGTTTCCAGAGACCCGTAAACGGAAACGATCGCTATGGAATTTGTATTAGTCAAAGCTAATTCATGGGCCGATAAGCCATCTTTTCCAGTAAGTTCGCACTGAAACATTTCTTGCAATACTGTGTCTTTATCCTCTGCTAAGTATAAAGCTGGAAATGTAGGAAATCGCGCTTGGTCAATATCCCCAATATTAAAGCGGCCGCCCGTATCCCTCAGACTACCTTCGATTGATAGAGGATCTAGAGCCCATTTGTATTTAACGCCTCGCTGATATTTTGAAAACTCAAACGGTTTGATCGCTGCTGCAACCAGCGAGATTTTAATCTCATCCTTTATCAATGAACGTTGATGAGCAAATTCGCTATCCCGATCCCAATAAACACGGCTAAAGAATTCCTGTCTTTCCTTACCCTGCTTTATATCTTCTACGGTAAAGCGATCAAGATTATAAGTAACTTTTTTAAGCGGCGGGTGTTGAGGCGGTTGTGGTTTGCGGTTCCAACCACGGCGGGCCTTTGACATTACTTAACCGCGGGTGGACGGTTTTCTTCGATGGCATTCACAACAAACGCCATTAATCTCTTATATCGGCCAAACCGAATCATGTCTCGTGGCGACATATTGCCTAAAAGCGGGTTTTGAACTGTAAACCAAAGTGTGGTTTTATGAACATCACCATTAAAAAAACCAGCCACCAAATTCAAAAGGTTTCCCCATTCGATAAATCTATCCCGCAATTCGGGTGGAATATTCTTATCGTATCGAATCGAGTTTGCTGAGATGCCAGTCGCTTTAGAAATTTCTTCTTTTTTAAAATGCGTGAACTTATTGACGTTTTGGTAATTGGGCTCATTACCATTAAATAGTTTCAAAAAATCCTTTTCTGGCACTGTTGAAAAAACCGAAGGTGACATGATCGCCTCCTTTAATGAAGTTCCACATTATTACCACAAATTTACCATGTTTCCACCACCTTCTTCAGGCTAGGTTTTTTGTTTAGAAATATCAAGATAAGCCTAAAACGCTTTAAATTGGCCATTGGTATGAAGAAGCCCTTTGGGTTGGCCCTTCTTCTCCCCGCCCTCTTCCCGGTCCGGCTTTTGAGTTTTCAGTAGGTTCTCCTAGGCCCGTCATTGCAAAATCCGGCCATGCCCGCAGGCCCGGACTCAAAACCTAAAATGTTATCTGCTGGCCTGGCCCCTTTGTTTCCCTAAAAGGGTTATGTTACTGTCGGTTGATAAAGATACTTTTGAAATCCTGCAAACACTCGACCAATTTCGGTTGGATTGCCCAGGTCTGCCACCGCATCTGAAATCGAATCATGGTATTTGAGTTTCAGAAGCGGAGTTAGCTTCTCTTGGTCTAGTTCCTCTACGCCCTCGCTAATGTAATGCGAAAGCACGAAGTCGAGAAAGGCCTGTTGCTTGTTATTAAATTGGGTATTCATCACGGCCTTAGCTTTTCTGGCCCGTTCTTCACGGGTGAGAGGGGCAAGCGCATAGGCAACATAGGCCAAAACGTCAAATAAATCGCTCTTCTCCGCGTCGATGATTTTTTGCATTTCAAAAAGCTGGTCCTTGCCGAAACCCTTTTCGGCCAAGCCATCCAGCAATCTCTTTCGGGTATCCGGGGCGCTCCACAAAGCCCGAAGCTCCGCTTCGTTCTTGAAAAAATCCGGCAATTTGCCAAATAGCATTTCCATGAACTGCTGGGCGCTCATGGGCATGCCGTCGGGGTGCCAAAAGGTGGTGGACGCCATATGTTGGATCGTTCGGGCTTTCCCGTCAGCCAGCTTGACTTTAATTTTCTCCGGCCTTGGCTTGGATTCTCCGGCCCCCGGATGACCGGGAACATGTGGGTATTGGTTGTCTTTGGGCGCCTTGGGCTCCGGCTCCAAGGGTTCCCCATCCCATTCCTTATCGTGAAAGTGGTGGTGGGCCTTCACAAAATCATAAATGGTAAAGTAATCTTTGCCGTCGTAAAGCCTTGTTCCCCGGCCAATGATCTGCTTGAACTCAATCATTGAATTGACCGGGCGCATTAAAACGATGTTTCTAATATTGCGGGCATCCACTCCCGTCGAGAGCTTTTTTGAGGTAGTCAGGATGGTCGGAATGGTCTTTTCATTGTCCTGAAAGTCCCGCAAGTGCTGGTCGCCCAGCGCCCCGTCGTTGGCGGTTACCCTTTGGCAGTAATGGGGGTCAGTGCTGGTTTTCATCTGGTTAACCAGGTCGCGCACGGCCAAAGCGTGCTCCTGGGTGGCGCAAAAAACCAGGGTCTTTTCGGCCTGGTTGATTTCATCCATGAAAATCCTAACCCGTTTGGCCTCGCGTTCCCTGATCTCGATAATCCGGTTGAAGTCCGTTTCCACGTAACGTCTTCCGGCCTCGATTTCCCCTTCGATCAAGTTGTCATCCGGCGTATAGACGTATTCGTCCAATGTCGTTGAAATCTGCCTCACCTTGAACGGCGTGAGGAAGCCATCGTTGATGCCTTCCTTGAGGGAATAGATGTAAACCGGTTCGCCGAAATAACGGTAGGTATCGGCGTTCTCCACCCGTTTTGGCGTGGCGGTGAGGCCAAGTTGTACCGCCGTGGAGAAATATTCCATGATTCCCCGCCAGTTGCTCTCGTCGTTCGCCCCTCCCCGGTGGCACTCGTCAATGACGATGAAATCGAAAAAATCCTTCGGGTATTCGCCGAAATAGGGCGATGGCTTCCCGTCCTTGGGCGGCCCGCTCATGAAGGTTTGGAAGATGGTGAAAAAGATGCTCCCGTTAGTCGGCACCCTCTCCCTTCGACGAATCTCATCTGGCTTAATCCGCACCAGGGCGTCCTCGGGGAAAGAGGAAAAGGCGTTATAGGCTTGGTCAGCCAGGATATTGCGGTCGGCTAGGAAGAGAATTCGGGGCCGGCGGGAGGGTTCCCGGCTAAGGTTCCACCGGCTATGAAATAGCTTCCAGGCGATCTGGAAAGCGATGAATGTTTTTCCGGTGCCGGTCGCCAGGGTCAAAAGGATGCGGTTTTTGTTGGCCGCGACGGCTTCCATCACCCGTTCCACGGCGATGTCCTGGTAATAGCGGGAGGGATGGCTTCCGCCCTTGTCCTCAAAAGGTACGGTGGAAAAGCGGTCTCTCCAGGCGCTTGCTTCGGAGAAAGTGGCGGCCCATAGCTGGTCCGGCGCGGGAAAAGACGAAATCTCACCCTCTTTCCCCGTTTGCATGTCAATCTGGTAAAAGCCTTTGCCGTTAGTGGAATAGGCGAACCGTACCGCCATTTTTCCCGAATAATCCTTGGCCTGGCCCACCCCCTCGGTGAGTGGCGCGTCCCAAGGCTTGGCTTCCACCACCGCCATTTTTCGGTTGCGGTAAACCAGCACATAGTCGGCTATCGAAGGCTTGGCCCGCCGCCCCAGCCCCTCTATGCGGCCCGGCGTAATGTGGTACTCCCGCAGGATGCGGCTTCCCTCCACCACGCCCCAACCGGCCGCCTTCAAGGCGGGGTCAATATGTTCGGCCCGGGTTTCGGCTTCGTTCATGGCTTGCCCTTCTTGGGTTTCTTCCGCTTGGGCAGTTTTTTCACCTCAGTCTCAAGCTGTTTCAGGCTATCTTCCTCCCCCGCGTCCTCAAGCTGGGCGCGGCGCCTATCGGCGAAAAGTTCGTATTCTTTTTCCGCCATCGCTTCCGCCTTTTCATGGCTAATCTTCCCGGCTCCCGGCAAAACGGCGCGGTCGTTGAATTTTAAGAAATCATCCAGCCGGGTTTTCCAATCCTTCAAGAATATCTGCTTCTTCCGCCGGGCCTGGTCCTCCGCGAAATCGAGGAACATCACCACAATGCGGTTGAGTTCGCCGATCTCCCGTTCGTTCAGGTAGTTTTTGGCAACCGTCACATCCCCCTTGCGCACCACCCCGCCTTTCCAGGCGGTCAAATCCATGTTGGGCTTCTTGGCATCGGCCCTTTGGGCGATCAATTCGGAGGCGGTCTTGCCGGCGGCGGCGAAATGAAGCTTGTTTTGGATGGTTTGGTAGAAAACCTTGGTTTCCTCGTCGGTGGGCTTATAGTCGGCGGCTAAGGCCAGGATTTCCCTGACCCGCAGATACACCCGCCGCTCGCTGGCCCGGATGTCCCGGATTCGTTCCAGCAACTCGTCAAAATAATCCGCCAGACCCTTGCCGGGAGGGTTTTTAAGCCGCTCATCGTCCATCGTGAAGCCCTTGACCAGGTACTCCCTCAGTCGCTGGGTCGCCCAAACGCGGAATTGGGTGCCACGGGGGGAATGAACCCGGTAGCCGACCGAAATGATAAGGTCGAGATTGTAATATTCAACTTGATAGGTTTTTCCATCGGCGGCAGTTGTTGCATTTTTTGCAACAACTGAACCGGGCTGCAATTCGCCTTCCTCAAAAATAGACTGAATATGCCTGGAAATAACGGATTTATCACGCTGAAACAATTCGGCGATTTGCGCCTGGGTCAGCCAAATGGATTCATCCTCAAACCTGCACTGGATGCGCGTGCGGCCGTCCTCGGTTTGGTAGAGGACGATGCTGGATTGAGGAGGTTCTTGGTTGGGCACGGGTTAGAGTTCTCCGGCGAAAGCTTGAATCAATATCGACTTTTTCAAATTATCTAATGCCGAATATTTTTCCAGGTAGATAGATTCTAAGCGTTGGACTTCAGTGGAAAGGGCATCCAATTTGGCAACTGTATCTACTTGAACTTTGAGTGAGGGGATTTTAAGGGAAGTGGATTTGAAATTCTCGTGACCCATGTGAGGATTTGCTGTTCCCTTAACAATTTTCTTCTGGTGATTCTTAAACAATGATGAGGTAACAAAATAATAAAGAAACTCACCATCAACCTCTGTCGGATTGATCGTCACTTTGAAAAGGTTATTACTGAGCACCCCATCAATACCGCGAAAAATCTTACCAGCTGTTGCACCCGTATTTACGACGATCAAATCTTTTTTCGTAACTCTTTTCTTGGGGTAGATATCTTCGACATATTTCAAGTTTTCTTCGTGGTCGAAGTCCGAAATATACAAGTATCGCTTACGATTCATCCCTGGTGACTTGAAATGTAGATTTTTCTCTATTTGGACACCTTGTGTTGTTTCACACACTTCACCGAGTGTCTTCTCCACCCACCCCTCGCCACGATGGGTGAAAACGGAATAAAGATAGCTGTCAAATATGGCGCGGGCGTTTTGGAGATTCTTTTCGGCATTGGCTTTGGCGGTGGCAATCCCCTCAAACGCTTCGTCGAGAATCCCGACAATTCGTTTTTGTTCAATAATTGAAGGAACTGGGATCGGGTAAGATTCAATAAATTCTTTTGGCACTCTTTGTTGTCCAACTGCTCCTCCCATTATGTTGGAACCTTCTGTTCTAAAATCAGGTCTTGAAAGGAAGTAATATAGATACTCCTTATCCAAATATTTATTAGGTCTGAAAACAATAAATTCGCTTGAGCCAAAACCTATTCTGTTTATTAATCCTTTAGCGATTCCAAGTTTCCCATTCTCAAAACACGGGGTAATTTTTGCGAGAAGTACATCCCCTTCCCCAAAATAGGTATAACTACCGTCTACTTCAGATAACGGCCGATTTTGTTTGGGATTTAAAAATTTCTGATCGATGCCAAGATTTTCCATCGGAACAAACGAGACCAATGATTTTGGCGATAGTTTTTCACGAGCTTCTGATTTAGGCGGCCTTATTTGACAAACTTCTGATAACGGAAAACTTTTAAAATCTACTTTCATAAAAACGCCTTAATCTTCTCTAGTATTTTGGCGCTCTCTGCATCCAACTTCGAAATTTCTTCCATAATTTTCTTCGGGCTGCGATGAACAACCTCTTCCGCTCCATTGGGGTTCTTCACCGAAAGGTCAAAGGTCTCCTGGTCCACTTGATGTTACGGACTGCTGAATTGTTCCTCCCCTAAAGAGAGTTTATGACCTCGTTTCAAAGCACCAATTCTCACTGGTACTTTGGAGGCTGACTTCCAGGCTCTCTGGTGATTACCTGGTCAGGACTTGGCTACCATTCACCAAATAACCCCAAATGGCATCTTCACCTAATTCACTCATCACAACCTTTAGGATTCGACTACCACCTGAGTTTCTACCACCTACCATTACTGGTAACCTCACCTGCTGGCTCTACAAACCTTCATCTTCACTTCCTGGCACACTCCATGCGGAGAGGGCGAGCCCCCCTATCGGTTCTAGCATCCTAAGTTGATGCGTATATAGGGGGCTCGCCATCGGAGCATGGAAAAACACCCGAAAAGAGGCCCCAAAGTTCAACTTTTTATTTCAAACAGATTGAAAGAAAACAGCCTATCGATTGAAATGAGTAAAGTTAAAATTTTTAGTTCCATGGCGCGGAAATGATTTGGTCTCTGGTTTGAAACACACCAAGCCCGGGAATCCGGTCGGTCAAGACCGATGAAGGCCGATCCTTTTGGCTAGAAGTTGTCCTATGCGTGTCATTCGCAATCGCCTTTTACGGCTCTTGATCGCCACTTACTGCCCCTGACCGTCACGTACAAAAAAGGCCCTTGTCTGCTTGGATCGTGAAACCCTTGCAAACAAAGGCCCTTAAAAATATGCTGGGGACTGAATTTTAAAAAATTTTCATCCGGACGGTGCCGAAATTCCTGCCCTCTCCCTCAAGGGGCGAGGGGGTGTTCCTCCCCTGCATTACCTGCTGTCTTTTTGAAGGTCAAAGTGATGGGTTGGACCAGCCCCTTCACTTATCCTTCAACAGCCATTCTCCCTTGATGAGCCAGGCGGCCCCGAAGGCCATGATCGCGATGGTTTCAAAAAACAGAACCGGCTTCACCGGGTTAAAAAGATTTTCCATTTGAGTGGTCCAAAGGTGGTCGGCCAGGATGCCCAATAGTCCAATCACCATGATCACCCCGCAAGTGTAGTAAACCCCATTGCGGACCTTTTTTCGGAAGGGTCTTTTCTTTGGGTCTGGGATATTCGACCGGGTGAATTGGCACCAGCAAAGGTAGGTGATGGCCAGGAAAAAGACGGTCGCGCTGACCCAATGGACATTACCGAGCAAAGCCTGGTGGGGTGTGGGGACAATAGGTTGGTCGGGGGTGGTGGGGCAAGTGCCCACGAGGATGGCCGCGACACCGGCCAGGAAACTGCCCACGTGGTCCCCCAATTCATATCCCACGTAACAGCAAAGGAACACCCCGATGGCGCACATCGTGCCCCCGAAGATGGTGCCGGAAGCCTGGTAGTAATAGGCGCTGATGGAGGAGGGAAAAACGCATCCCGCGAAAACATAGAGGACGGGGGTCAGCAATATCCCCATGAACCCCACGACCTTGCGGTAATGGAGGGCGGAAATCAGCAGGTCTTTTTCAGCAGGAGGGACAATCTTCTTACGGGCCATGGAAGCTCCTTAGGTTGATTTTGTTTCCGGTCGAACCAGGGACTTTTCAAAAGTCTCAACCTCATAGTTGGTCACGGTTAATTGCATAGGGTTAAGACAGCGGGGGCATTGGACGATTCCAACAGCATTACCGCGGATGGTTCTGGTTCCGCTACATTTTGTATCCCTGCATTGATAACTTTTAATAATTATTTTAATCAGACGATCTAACCCTCAAAGAAAAGCTAAATAACACCAACGTCTCAATCGCCGATAATTTCGCCTAAACCCTCGACAATTTGGGAAAGTTCCTCGGCGGTGGCGCGGCCTAGTTTTTTTCCCAGTCGTTCCACGGACAAGGTCCGGATCTGGCTGATTTTAACCCAGGATTTTTTGGGAAGTTTTCCGCCGCTAAGTTCAAAAGTGAGGGGAAAGCCGGCCTTGGGTTCCTGGCTGGTCAGGGCCACGGCGATAACCGTTCCCGATCTTTCATTGAAAACATCATGGCTCAATACTAAAACCGGCCGCTGGCCGGATTGCTCATGGCCTTTGACCGGGTTTAAATCGGCCCAGAGGATGTCCTGAAGCCAGATCGGCACCGAAATGCGGAGTACCCAAGAAAGCCAAGCCAACTGTATTAGCTTCAATTTTCTGTAGATGGGCTTCCGGGCTGGACCTAGAGAGTGCCAAAGCGTTCTGAACAACCAAACCTCCGAGACTATGCATAACGAAGATAATTTCCCGGTTCTCGGAGTTTGTACGCTCTCTTCGACGAGTGAGTGCTCCAAGTAAAGCTTCCGCATGATTGCTTATACGATTGACTGAAGCTGCGCTAAACCAATGGACAACGTCTGCATCGTAACCGAATGAAAGTATACGAGCATCTGGTATATCCTCCTTTAGCAACTGGCTCGGCCAATGGATCCGACGATCTTCGTCTAACCACGTATTGTATGCATTACCAGTCAGGCCGTGCACGAATACGATATCCACAATCGCAGGCGATCCATCTGAAGGTTCGTACAGGACCTGTATTCCAAGATTGTCGCCTTTCTGAATGATCGAAGGCTCGTTGGGGCTTGCTGTCTGCTGAGGTAGATTATTCGAGTTGAACGGGGCGTTCGCTACGCTTGTCAAATTCGCAGCAGCAAAGGGAGGACGGACGCTTTCGCTGGACGTTGATGCAGGTGGAGATTGAAGGTGGTTGTTGCCCTCAAGAGCGGGCGGGGCGAGCTGATGCGGAACTGTCGGAGATGTTGCTTCACCCCCAGCTCTCTTCCCGCGATGAACGAGTTTGTTTAACCATTTGGGGTTCGGCATGTTTATAGGTTTAGGCCGTAGCTATTCCGAAGTGAGAACGAGTCGCGCGACTAGAATAGCAGTGGGAAAGTGGGACAGGGTGGGACATCGTGGGCACCCCGATTTAGCGCCAACTGAACCATGATTGGGACTCTGGGGGAAAGAATGCCGAAAACGGCCTCGAAC
>CAWIIP010000002.1:0-2054119 GCA_963836235.1 uncultured Pseudomonadota bacterium
ATCAGCACGCCCGGATGTTGGGCATAAACCACTTCATTGAGTTTTTTGAGAAAGCTGATGGCTTCCATGTTCTCGTTGCCCCCAAACTGGTTTGGTACCCACTCCCCTTCCTTACGGCTATAGTCCAGGTAAAGCATGGAAGCAACCGCGTCCAACCGCAGCCCGTCCACGTGGTACTCGGAAAGCCAAAAGAGAGCGTTGGACAGGAGAAAGTTCCTTACTTCATTGCGGCCGAAGTTGAAAACATAAGTACCCCAGTCCGGATGCTCCCCCTGCCGGGGATCAAGATGTTCATAAAGGGCCGTTCCGTCGAATCGTCCCAGGGCGAATTCATCCTTCGGAAAATGGGCGGGGACCCAGTCCAGGATGACGCCAATTCCATTTCGATGGAGGGTATCCACCAGGTATTTGAAGTCGTCCGGCGTGCCAAACCGGGAAGTTGGGGCGAAGTAGGAAGACACTTGATAACCCCAAGATCCCCCAAAGGGATGCTCCATCACCGGCATAAATTCCACATGGGTAAATCCCATTTCCAAAACGTAATCCGTCAATTGAACCGCCATTTCCCGGTAGGTCAAGGGACGGTTACCCTCTTCTGGAACCTTACGCCAGGATTCCAGGTGTATCTCATATATGGAAAGGGGTTTACGAAGAGCATCGACTTTTTCCCGACTCTCTATCCAGTCCAAGTCGTTGAATTGGTATCTCGATTTGAAAACAACCGAGGCGGTCAAGGGCGGTTTTTCCGTCGCGAAAGCGTAAGGATCGGCTTTTAAAAGCCGCCGGCCATCGTGAGTTCGTATCTCGAATTTGTAATTCATACCTTCCATGATTTCAGGAATGAAAATTTCCCAAATACCGGAAGCGCCCATGCATCGCATAGGATGCAGCCGCCCATCCCATCCATTGAAGTCTCCCACCACGCTGATACCCTTGGCGCCCGGGGCCCAGACCGCGAAAGAAACACCCTCAACCCCTTGATGGCGGATAAAGTGGGCTCCCATTTTTTCATGAAGTTTCTCATGGTTTCCCTCGCCTAAAAGGTAGACATCCACTTCCCCCAAAGTCGGCCAAAAGGCATAAGGGTCCCAGTAGCTGAATTCCTTTTTGCCCGGATATTCAACCTTGACCCGATAGGGGTTTGCCGCTTTTTCCCCTTCCAACAAGACTTCGAAAAAGCCCGATGGCTGACAGACCACCAAGGGGACTTCCTCACCCTTGCCTTCCAGTAAGACAGAAACTCCAAGGGCGTCGGGCCGATAAACCCGAATCCTTACCCCTTTTTTCTCGGAACGGATTCCCAGAATCGAATGGGGGTCCCCGTGGCAAAGGGAAAGTAAATTTTCAAGTTCTTGTTCGGAAATAGAAACTTTCGGGTGGGCGCTTTTTTTCTTCTTCGGCGGCATGGTTTTTATCCTAACTAAGGGTTTGAGGTAACACCACCGGATGTAAATGACTTATTTAAGCGACTTCAATATCGTCCGTGTGAAGCGATTTCCGTAGCTTATCGTTCTCGTCCAACAGAAGGTCCGTTTTCAGGTCCAACATCTCCGAAAGCTCGACCATCTTATCGAACTGCAGTGACTTCCCAGCCGCCTCGAATACCGCCTCCTGGGACAGGTAAAGGTTATATTCCAACCCCAATTTTTTGGTGAGCTGAACAACCGCGATGGCCGAACGGATGTTTTCGTCGGTTGGTTTTGCCACGGCGATCTCAACGATCTCGGTGATCAAGTTCCGGAAGGTATGCTCGGCCACGAAGCGGTCGATGCGGTATCCATGCTTGGTAACTTCGTCGGCGAGGGAAATCAGGTTCCGGTAGGCGTCCGGATCCTTGAACCATTCCCTCTTTTGGATTTCTTCCTCGAAAAGCTTGCCAAAGGTGAATTCCGCAGCGGCACGGATTTCCCGCGGCAACTCGAAACCAACGGATTGGAGCATTTCCAGGTTACGACGGTTGTCCTCATAAAGGCGCACATACTGTTCTGAAAAGCGTTCGACGAGTGTCCCAAAGACTTCCTTGAAAATTTTCTGGCGGCTTTCGGGAAGCAGTTGCTCGACTCCGAATTCTTCGGGCCCGAATTCTTCCTGCATCAGGCGAAGAAGCTTAGGAAGCGAAACCAGGTAAAATTGGCCCCAAAGATGCTTGGCGGATTTTTCAAAATTTTCCTGCCGCAAATAGGGGCGAATAGCCCCATAGAAGTCGATTCCGCCTAGATGCAATCCCGCGAAAGCAAATTGGAAATGCTGGCGGGTCATGGCTTCGCGGAGGGAGACGTGGCCCGTCATGAGGGTAAAACGCCCATGCTCCTCTTTGCGTTCATTCTTCATTTCATACAGGAATCCTCCGGCCTCACCCTTTTCGCTTACATGATTGACGAGAGAAGCAATGGCCAAATGGGCTACGACGCCTTGGGGCGTCACCCGGGTGGGCTCGGCGAAACGGCGGTAAACATCGGCGCCATTGCCATACTCGGGAATATTGCTTTTTGCCTCGGAAAGAATTTCTAAAAAAGCCGTTTCGGAGGATGCGTGCCCTAACGTTTCCATTAAATCAAAGATGCGGGCAGCGTATTTCAATACCTGGACGGTCTCAATGCCGGAAATTTCCGTAAAAAACCATCCGCAACTTGTGTACATCAGCATGGCGTTACGCTGGATTTCCAGGAGCGTGAGAGCCTTTACTTGTTCTGGTTCAGACAGTTCCCTTCCGGCTTGCTTGTCGAGAAACCTCTTCCTGGGACGCCGCCGGGTCCAGCACCAGTTCAATATATTCATTTCGGGCCGCCCAGGGGTCGATGAAAAGTTTTCCCCTTTCCTGCTCAAAATAACCCTGCACCTGGTCCCTCAGGAAATCAAAAGCCTTCCGCAAGGGCCCGCGCCAGGCCTGGTTCCAGCCTTCTTTTCCGCCGGTTTGGCAGCCGCAATCCCGGTACCAACGGCCCACCCCGTGGGCGCAGCTCCAGGAAGTGCCGTTCCCGTCCGGCCCCGCCTTGATCTCCGCTTCCCAAGTCGGCGGGATGTTTCTCCAGAAAAGCCGCGTAGTTGGTGACCCAATAGCCGCCTTGGGCCGCTTCGACCTTCAGGGCATAGGCCAGGCTCCGGTCCCCAAATTTGGTGTGGTGTCCATAACTTTCTCCGTCCGTGGCGGTTTGAACAATCCGTGCCTTCGCCCTTACCCGACCCGCCCGATGCGGTCAATGATGGCCTGGCTTGAAATCAGGGCGCCCTCAAAGGCAATCCCCCGGGCGATGCCCATATCATAGAAAAAAACATCGATGAACCTCTTAGAACCGTCCCGATGGAAATAACGGTAAGCCATGCCCGGATCGATCCGATTATCCGAAACATTCGTCCAGTCCCCCCCGTCCAAGGGCCGAACCCTTTCGGCCTGTTCAGGTGAAAGGATGACATACCGAAGCTCCTCATCGATCAAAACGGACATGGTCGCGTCATTACAGGCGGTTTCAGGCAGCCATAAGGACTCAGGTTGCCTTTTGAAGCGATACTTGAAATCGGCGATGCCCCATTTGACCTGGGTCACTCGATCCGCGTCATTGCAAAGCGGAAGAATAGTATGGTTATAGCCTTGCGCGATGGCGTTTCCATGGCCGCTGTTCTTCTTCATGCTTTTTTTGTCGGCTTCAAGAACTTTCTCGTAGGTCCCCGGATGGTACTTTTCCATCCAGGAAAGAAGGGTGGCCCCAAAATTAAAACTCATGGATTCGTAATTATTGATAATGCTTTCGATACGGCCGCTTTTCAGGTCAAAAACCCGGGCAAAGGCGTTGGGGCGGTAGGATTCGTAATAAACTCGGTCGTTCCAATTGGGAAAGGGCTGGGCGCTGGGCTGGTCGTCAATAACCCCGGTCCAGGGATTTTCCCGGGGAGGTTGATAGAAATGTCCATGGATAACAAGTGCGGTTGACATAAAACCTCGGCGTTTCAACGACTTCTTGAAAAGGCAGCTAGATTTTAATGTAAAAAGGCCGTCGAAGGTAACTTAACTTTGAGCCCTGTTCGGAACCAGCCATAGGCGTCCAAATCTTCGGATACTGACGTGGTAGTTCTTCAATATTTCCTCTACGACTAAATCCGGTAAAAGATATTGGCGTGGGATATCGTATAGTTCGATAGTGGAGTATTTTTTCGCCCTGATTTCTTCCAAAAGCGGTTCGGCGCTCCAAAGTCCTTTGGCCACCATCGCTGTATATTCCCCAGGTTGGACCCAAATCCGTTTCCCAGCCATGAGGGGCAAATCCAAATCGAGGGCTAAATGTTCCCCGGGTTTAGCGTAAATTTCAACGGCGGCGTCATATTTCATATTAATTTCGGGGCCCGAAGGAAGATTAGGCCATCTCATATGGGACAAAGAAGCGTAAAGAGCCCCTAAAAGTAAATAACAAAACAATGTTATCGGGATGGATGTCCTGAAACTCCTAAACCCTTTCGAATCTTCCCGGGCAGGAGCGACAAGCCCCTCGCCAATGAAAAAAATGCCGTAAAGCAGGAACTCCATGAAATAGTTTTCTGCGCTCATGGCCCGGGCCAGGAGCAAAAGGGACAAAAACGAAAAAAACACCTGCAATAGGAGCAACCGGACGGGACGCTTAAAGCACAAAAGCAGGGCCGCAATCGCCAAAAGCACACCCCCCTCCTTCAAAAAAAGATGAAAAAGGTAATAACCCAAGTTTTCCCCGTTGATCCCTGTGTCAAGCCAAAGGAATATGTGCTTTAAAAAGGCTCCCCCACTTTTCCAATCCTCGAAATAAAACACGGCCCCCGTGGGCAGAAGGCTAAAAAAAAGGAATATGAAAATTTTTTTCCATTGCCGCTTTGATAGGCAATAAATCCCATAAACCAAAGGTAAGGTGAGAGCGTTTTGTTTTGTCAAAATGGCAAAAGCCGCCAAAATTCCCGCCAGTGGGATAAGCCATGCCCTCCGATAATTCCCTGACCCATCCTTGGCATCCTGAAGATCATCCCCATAAAGCAATAAGAAGGCGGAGAAATGTAGCAGAAGGTAAAAAGCATCGCACCTGTCCATGGTTCCCCAAAGGGCCCATGTGGGAAAAAGGCCAAAGAGGCTTGATAGAAGCAGGGCCAAAGGCCAGCCCCAACGCCCTTTACCCCAAAAGAAAATCAACGACCCGCATCCTAAATAGCCCGTGAAAGCCAAAAGCCTTCCTGGTAGCCAGATGTTTTGGGTGAACTTCATCAATAAGGATTGAAGCCAGGGGTAAAGGGGAGGATAAGCGGAATAAAGGTAGGGGGCTTGGGAAGGGTCGTGGTAAAGACTTTGGCCTCGCAGTAACGTCAACGCGAATTCGACATTGATCGCTTCGCCCTGGCCGACTTGGAGTGGAAATTTCACCCTCATCAGGAGAAGCGGAAGTCCCAGAAGAAAGGAAGCAAAGGCGAAACCGGCCAGAATTTTGAAGGAGATCCCGTTCAAATTAAAAAACTTGTCCAAGCCTGAGAATCGACTGGGAAGGGTATTTGGCTGGTTAGCCAACAATCATTCCCGCGGCGACCGTATTGTTGTTGAGTTCGTCGATCAGAATAAAGCTTCCAGTCGTCCGATTTTGCGCGTAGAAATCGAAACAAATAGGCTTGAGCGTTTGGATTTCCACCCGCGCGATATCGTTCAAATTCAATTGCTGGGCGGAATTTTTATCCAGCGTCTTCATGTCCCTAACCCACAGAATATTGGACACCACGGCTTTGACTTCCCCCGTTGCCAGTTTCAGGACGTATTTCTTCTTCAAAACCAATGGCTCCTTTACCATCCAGCAAAGATGGGCATGAAACTGCTTATCGCATTTAGGTTCGTTATCAGGAATCGCTAGCATATCGCCCCGGGAAATGTCGATTTCATCGTTGAGCCGCAGGGTAACGCTCATGGGCGGATAGGCTTCATCCAATTCGCCTTCAAAAGAATCAATAGACCTAATCGTGGAAGTGGCCCCCGAAGGCAATGAGATTACCTTTTGGCCCTTCCGAACGATGCCCGAGGCGATTTTCCCTGAAAATCCTCGGTAATCCAGATTAGGCCGCAGTACCAATTGGACGGGAAACCTAAAATCATCGAAGTTCCTGTCTTTGGCGATTTCGACCGTTTCCAGGTGTTCTAATAACGAAGGTCCCTTGTACCAGGGCATAGCCGGGCTTTTCACGGTGACGTTGTCGCCCTTGAGGGCCGACATGGGAATAAAAACGACGTCCTTTAAGACAGGCCGCGAGGGATGCTCATCCGAAAGCTTTTGGAAGAAAGCCTCGTAATCCTTTTTTATTTTTTCATAAACGTCTTCTTTAAAATCCATCAGGTCCATTTTATTGACGGCTACGACGATGTGGGGAATGCCCAATAGCTTCGCGATATAGCCATGCCGCTTGGACTGGACCATAACCCCATTGCGGGCGTCGATAAGAATGATGGCTAGGTCCGCCGTGGAAGCCCCGGTGACCATATTTCGGGTGTACTGTTCGTGACCCGGCGTGTCGGCGATGATGAACTTGCGCTTGGAGGTGGCGAAGTAGCGATAGGCAACGTCAATGGTGATGCCCTGTTCCCGTTCGGCGGATAGCCCGTCAGTGATCAGGGCGAAATCAATGTCTTCCCCACCCTTCTTTTGGGTGGTTTTGCGGATGGCTTCCAACTGGTCTTCAAAGACGCCCTTAGAGTCGAAAAGAAGGCGGCCGATCAGGGTGGACTTACCGTCATCCACGCTCCCAGCGGTCGAAAAGCGGAGCATGTCCATTTTTTCGTAATTGAGAAGGGTTTTGGCGTCCAGGCTCAAAAGTAGCCTTCCTTCTTTTTTTGTTCCATTGAGCTGTCCGACCCGTGGTCGATGATGCGGTTTTCCCTCTCGCTTTTGCGGGTGGTGATCAAGTCTTCGATGATGCCCCTCAAGTCATGCACCTCTTTCGTCGACTCGATAGCGCCCGTACAGGACATACAGCCTAGTGAACGGAACCGGACCCTCATATCCTTTACCTCGTCCTCGGGCAAAACGGGGATATGGGAAACCCAGGGGATAAGAAGGTTCTTGCGCTTGATGATCTTGCGGGTATGGGTGAAATAAATAGGAACAACTGGGATTTTTTCCATTTCGATGTAAAGCCAGATATCCAATTCCGTCCAGTTGGAAAGGGGAAAAACCCGGATGGATTCGCCCTCGTTCACTTTGGAGTTATAGAGGTCCCACAACTCAGGCCGCTGGTTCTTGGGGTCCCACTGCCCGAAGGAATCCCGGAAGGAATAAACCCTCTCCTTCGCCCGGGATTTCTCCTCCTCCCGCCGCGCTCCGCCGAAGGCCGCGTCATAGCCGTATTTGTTAAGTGCGTCCAAGAGCCCCTGGGTCTTCAGCAAACCACAGCATTTCTGTACCCCATACTTGAAGGGGCTGGAACCATCCGCGATGGCCGCTTCATTGCGCTCGACCAAAAGCTTAGCTCCGATATCCTGGATAAACTTGTCCCGGAACTCGTACATTTCAGGGAATTTATAGCCGGTATCCACATGCAAGAGGGGGAAAGGGAATTTTGCCGGGGTGAAAGGCCTTTTGGGCTAGGCGGACCATACAGCTGGAATCCTTGCCCACGGAATAAAGCATCACCGGGTTTTTAAACTCCGCCGCCACTTCCCGGATAATAAAGATACTTTCGGCTTCAAGTTGCTTGAGGTGGGATAGGGTTTTAGGTTCGGTTGTGGTCGCCATGGGTTCTCGCTTTTTACATTCAGGGCATTATTCGGGCTTTAAGCGGCCAAAATCCAGGCTGGCGCGCGAAAGCTAAACAAAATTACACTTTTTCGGGTTTTTACTCAATCCAAAAGGCTAAAGCGGAAACACGTGGAAAGCCGTGATGGCCGCGTAAACATCCTGCCCTTCCTTGAACCCGCTGGCCAATGCGACCCCCTTAGGAACTTGGGCGGATATTTTTTTGTCTTCACCAATATCAAGCTGATATTCAAGCACCGTCCCCTTGAACCGGGTTTTAGCGATCTTAGCCCTTACCTGCAGAGTCTCGAACTGGGCGGTCATGTAGACATCGTTGGGACGGAAGTAGATCCTGATCTTTTGCTTCACCGCCAGGGCGGGACTAACGGGAAAGCGGAAAGGCCCCCATATGGCCAAGCCCTTTTCGGCCACTTCGGTATCGATAAAATTAGTCTCCCCCACAAACTGGGCGATGAAATGGGTCGCGGGCTTGTCGAATATCTCAATCGGCGTCCCGTCCTGCTCGATTTCTCCGTGGTTCATGATAAGGATCCGGCTGGCGACTTCCATGGCTTCCTGCTGGTCATGGGTCACGAAGAGGGTGGTCACGTTGGTTTCTTCGTGAAGCTTCAATATCCATTCCCTTAATTCTTCCCTAACCTTGGCGTCCAAGGCCCCGAAAGGCTCGTCTAATAAAAGAACTTCGGGCCGGGGTGCCAGGGACCGGGCCACCGCCACCCGCTGGCGTTGCCCTCCCGAAAGCTGGGAGGGATAGCGCTTTTCATAACCGTTCAACTGGATCAAGCTCAAAAGCTCATAAACCCGGTCTTTGATTTCTTTCTCGCCCTGTTTTCTCACCCTAAGTCCGAAGGCGATATTCTCGAAAACCGTCATGTGCTTGAAAAGGGCGTAATGTTGGAAAACAAACCCGACATTGCGTTCTTTGGCAGAGGCGTAGGTGGCTTCCCTCCCGGTCAGGTGAATCTCGCCCGAGTCCGGGATTTCCAACCCGGCGATCATCCGAAGCAGGGTGCTCTTGCCTGAGCCCGATGGGCCCAGAAGCGCCGTCAGCGAACCTGTTTCCAACTTGGCATTCACCTTCTGGACGGCCTTGAATCCGTTGAAGGTCTTACTGAGGTCGCGGACTTCGATACTCATGCGGGCTCGCTTTCCAAGGTGGTGTGCACCACATCCTTCTCCCGTTCATACCTGGCGCTTATGATGCTTTTGGCGATCAAGGTCAATATCGCCAGGAAAGTCAAAAGGGACGCCACGGCAAAAGCGGCGGTGAAATTATAGTCGTTGTAGAGAATCTCCACATGAAGGGGCAGGGTGTTGGTCAGGCCCCGGATATGCCCCGAAACCACGGATACGGCCCCGAATTCCCCCATCGCCCGGGCGTTGCAAAGGATGATCCCGTAAAGAAGCCCCCACTGGATGTTCGGCAGGGTGACCCGCCAGAACATCTGCGTGGCCGATGCTCCCAGCACCATGGCCGCCTCCTCTTCCTCCGAACCCTGTTCCTGCATGAGGGGAATCAGCTCCCGTGAGACAAAAGGAAAGGTCACAAAAAGCGTGGCTAAGATGATGCCCGGAGTGGCGAAAATAATTTGGAGGTTGTGGTCCCTCAGCCAATGGCCCCAAAGCCCCTGAAGCCCGAACAGAAGGACGTAAATCAAACCCGACACCACGGGTGAAACCGTAAAGGGCAGATCAATGAGGGTAATGAGAAGGTTCTTCCCAGGAAAACGGAATTTGGTGATGGCCCAGGCCGAAGCTAGTCCGAAGATGGAATTGAAAAGCACCGAAAAGAAAGCGGTCAGAAGCGTAAGCCGGATGGCCGATAAGGCCTCGGGATCCCGGATAGCATCGAAATAATAAGCGGTTCCCTTATCCAGAGCCGAAGTGAATACCTCGGCCAGAGGTATTAATAAGAACAAGGCAATGAAAAGAAGGGCAATGGCCATAAGGCCCCAGCGGACCCAACGGGGCTCGGTCAGATTGCGCGCCTGCCCTCCCAAGTCGGCGGCTTTCAGGCTGATAATAAGGGTTTCTTTGGCCATTATTTCCTCAATGAATCCGGTGCATTCCCGTGCGGGACTGCAGCCAGTTAATGGTTAAAAGAAGGACGAAGGAAATCACCAGCATCACCACCCCCAGGGAAGTGGCACCGGGGTAATCATATTGTTCCAATTTGGTGATGATGAGCAGGGGCGTAATTTCGGTATGCATCGGCATATTGCCGGCGATAAAAACAACCGACCCGTATTCGCCGACCGCCCGGGCAAAAGCCAGCGAAAAGCCCGTGATCCAAGCGGGTATTAGGGTAGGAAGAACAACCCGGGTGACGGTATACCAGCGGCCCGCGCCGAGGCTCACCGCCGCCTTTTCCAATTCAGGATCAAGCGATTCTAAGACCGGCTGAAGAGTCCGCACCACAAAAGGCAATCCGATGAAGGTCAGGGCCACCACGATACCCAGGGGCGTATAGGCCACCTTGATCCCTAGGGGCTCTAACCGGCTCCCAATCCATCCGTTTGGCGCATAGAGGGCCGTCAGGGTAATGCCCGCCACGGCCGTCGGCAGGGCAAAAGGAAGGTCCACCATGGCATCAATTATTTTTTTTCCGGGAAACTCGTAACGTACCAAAACCCAAGCCACAATGACCCCGAAAACGGAATTGATAGCCGCCGCAATCAAGGAAGCACCAAAGGTCAGCTTATAGGAAGCAACAACCCTCGGTTGGGTCACGCCTTGGATAAATTCAGCCCAGGTAAGCGAAGTCGTCTTGAGAATGAGGGCCGCTAGGGGAATCAGGACGATCAGGCTCAAATAGGTCAGGGTGAAGCCCATGGTCAGGCCAAAGCCCGGCAAGACGCCTACCGACTTAATCCTCATACCCTTCCCCCTGTTTTTGGTGGCAACAGTTTACTGCCCGGGTTGGTAAATCTGGTCAAAAATTCCACCGTCCCCAAAAAATTCAGGCTGAACTTTTTTCCAACCGCCGAAAGACTTACCAATGGTTAAAAATTTAATCTTCGGAAATTGCTTGGCGTACTTAGCCGCTACCTTCTTGTCCCGCGGCCGGTAATAATTGCGGGCCACGACTTCCTGGCCTTCTTTCGTATAGAGATACTTCAAGTAAGCGATGGCCAAATCCGTTGTTCCGTGTCTCTCGGTGTTTTTGTCCACCCAGGCCACCGGCGGCTCGGCCAGGATGCTAACCGAAGGATTCACGATCTCGAACTGGCCCTTGCCCAGTTCATTGACCGCCAAATAGGCCTCATTTTCCCAGGCGATCAGGACATCCCCGATTCCCCGCTCCACGAAGGTCGTGGTCGAGCCCCGGGCGCCCGAATCCAAAACCGCCACGTTCTTGTAGAGCTTGCCCACGAATTCCCGGGCCTTATCCTCGGTGCCGTATTTTTTAAGGGCATAACCCCAGGCCGCCAGGAAATTCCAACGGGCCCCGCCCGAAGTCTTGGGATTTGGCGTGATCACCGATACGTCCGGCCTCACCAAGTCGTCCCAATCCTTGATGTTCTTGGGGTTTCCCGCCCTCACCAAAAGCACGATGGTGGAGGTATAGGGGGCGCTATTATCCGGCAACCGGGTCTGCCAATCCGCCGGCAGAAGTTGTGCCTTGGAAGCGATGGCGTCGATATCCCCGCCCAGCCCCAAGGTGGCCACATCGGCCTCCAGCCCGTCGATGATGGCTCGGGCCTGCTTGCCCGAACCGCCGTTGGAGACATTGACCGTCAAATCCTGTCCCGTCTCTTTTTTCCAATGTTCCGCGAAGACTTTATCGTAATCCTCGTAAAGCTCCCGGGTAGGGTCATAGGACACGTTCAAAAGCTGTACCGCCCCCCCCGCCTTGGCCGCCGGGGCATCCTGGGCGTGAACCCAGGAGCCGGCTAAGAGGCCGATCAACAAACTCAGGATAAAATTATTTTTTTTCATGGCATTCTCCTTGGATTAAAAGTTGGCTTGCGCGCGAACCGTGAAGACATCTTCCGGATGAAGGGTGGTGACCGTTCCCGCCACAACCGGCGTCACCTGAGTTCCTTCGACGAACGTCGTTTGTTCCCAATCGAAGACCAGCTTGAAGTGCGGGTCAAAAATCCAGTTGAGGCCCGCGCCGAAGGCGGTGGCCTGCTGGGCCGAATTCGTGGCCGCCAAATTCTTCGTCCCGGTCGCGTTAAAAGCGTTCGGATCGATGGTCAACTGGTGGGTCCGAACCGCCACTTCCAGGGCGCCCCAATGCCCCTTACGCAAGTCCAGGGGGGTATCGGCGGTCGCGCCCAAAAAAGAAGCCTTACCACCGATAACCCAGGAAGCCTCCAAAAGGTAGGCCTGGTTGTCCAGGTTCACCGCTGTCGCGGTGCCGGTTCCCACGTCCTGGGTCGACTTGACATACTCACCCAGGAACCCGAAGGGCCCGTTGTAGTAATAGGCCTGCGGGGACAGATGGTAGAAATTGCCCTGGGGCCCCACGCCCGAGCGGTAGGCGAAGAACTGCTGTTGTCCCAGCGAGGTGATGAAATAATTGGGTTCGGCGTTGCTGTTCCAATTGACGTTCCAGGCCAGGCCGCCCGAAATGCCCACTCCCAAACCCTTGAGGAAAGAATCCGTGGTCGTCAAAGGCGTGAGGAAAAGCCGGCCCGTCAATTCCCTTCCGTCGGTCAGGCTCGAGTCGTCGGTGTTGTTGGGCGTGAAATTGTCCGGCGTGCCGTTGGTCAAGGCGACGGCATAATTGACGCCAGTCAAAGGGGTTCCGTTCAATTCGGCTCCCAGGTCCCGGTTCGGCGCCAGGTCGGTCGCCAGGGAACGCTCCACGAACAGGTTATCCGTGTCGTTTTGCAGCCTTTCCAGGCCGATGGGCACCTTGAATTTACCCAACTGGAATTGAAGCGCCGGGTCCGCCTTCACAAAGGCGTAGGCGTCTTGGATGGCATAACCCGTGGACCCGAATTCCGCCTGATAGCGCAACCCCACCAAATGGTCGAAAATCGCGATCACATCCAACCGAACCTTCCGATCCAGGAAGGTGCTGGTGGACTTGTTGACCGCTGCGCCCGTGGCGCCTTCTTCCGGGTAAGTCCCGCTTCCGATGGGCAAATAGTCGTCATAACTGGTGGCCGGGGTAAAATAAGTCCGGTAATCCCCCTGAACGACTCCGCCGAACTTAAGAATTACGTCCCCATCCGGGTCGGACAGGTCCAAATAATTGTGTTCGACCGTGATTAACACGGTTTTCTTTTCCAATAGGTTCAGCCGGTTGTTGAGCCCTTCCAACCCCGTCACACCCGTCACACCCGTCAAAGCAGGAACATGCGTCGCGTCCCCAACCGTCGCGGCGGCGTCTTTCTCATTGCCGGTCGAATCCTGGGTAGTGGCGGCTACCGGTGTAGCGTCCGTCCCCTTGTCCGTCTTATCCTGGGCATAGGACCGGCCCACTCCCAAAACCCCCGCTGAAATCAAAGCTAATACCGCGAATAACCTCTTTCGACTTTTCATGACTAACCCCTTTTTATTTTTTCCCATTTTGTATCGCGGCGGGTACCGCTCGGGGTCTTCGAAAACTTCCCTGACCCCGCTTGAATCAGCGGGTCGGGATACGAACTATCTCGAAGACCGCTTTAGCGCCCTGTTTGGTCTCTTGCGAAACACCGGTCGGGGCAAGTTGGCATTAAATCCCACCGTAAAACTCTTAAACTTCGAACCTTTTAATCACCTCCTTAAAACAAATTTTGAACCACGAAAGCACAAAGGGCACCAAGAACGGCTTTAATCTCTTTTTGTTTAACCAAAAACTCATTTCGACTTTCTTTGTGCCCTTCGTGTCTTCGTGGTTCAACAGCCCTTCGCCCTTACTTCTTGTTCGGCTGGGGCGTTAGCCTCAGGTAAGGCTTCACCACCCGGTAACCCTTCGGGAAACGCTCTTTCAGTTCCTTCTCATCTTGCAAGGACGGAACGATCACCACATCTTCTCCGTCTTTCCAATTCACCGGGGTGGCCACCTTGTAGTTGTCGGTCAACTGCAAGGAATCGATCACCCGCAAAATCTCGTTGAAATTGCGGCCCGTGCTGGCCGGGTAAGTGATGGTAGCGCGGACTTTTTTGTCCCCGTCGATGATGAAAACCGACCGCACCGTCAAATTCGCCAGCGAGTTCGGGTGGATCATGTCGTAAAGCGTCGCGACTTCCCGGTCTTTATCAGCCAAAATGGGAAAATTGACCTTGGTGTTCTGGGTTTCGTTGATATCCGGAATCCACTTGGTGTGGGATTCGTTGGTATCAACGGATAGTGCCAATACTTTCACGCCCCTCTTCTCGAATTCCGATTTCAGGTTGGCGGTCGCCCCTAATTCGGTGGTGCAAACGGGCGTAAAATCAGCCGGATGGGAAAACAGCACTACCCAGGACTTACCGGCCCATTCGTAAAAATGAATCTTCCCTTCGCTGGAATCCTGCGTGAAATCCGGCGCTAAATCTCCTAGTCTTAAAGCCATGACATTCCTCCTAAATTTAATTTTGGCGGTCCGAAAAACAAAAAACCCGAGACCGCTTTTCGGGCGGCTCGGGTTTCCGGATGGAAATCAGGTGCCGCTTTAGCCCCCAGTTCTTCCTTCCCCGATGACGGGAAAAAAACGGTCGGGGCAAGTTGGTCAATCCCCTCTCGGGGATCGCCGAAAGCGCCTTGTTCAGGTCTTTCGCCAATTAAAGCCACACCGCGTTACTGTAAAAAAACCTATAAATTATGGGTTTTTTGCCCAAAAACAAAAAACCCGGTCCGCTTTTGGAGCGGATCGGGTTTGGAGAAGTCTCTCAACCTTTCACCGCTTTAGCTCACTGTTCATGCAGAATCCCAGAAACGACTTCCGAGTTTGCTGCAAACGCCGGAGCAAGTTGGAAACTTAAAGCCCGCGTTTAATGTTCGAAGGTTATCCATGTCCGAAAAAAATGTCAAGTCCGATTTGGAAATATTAATCTTATTAAAAAATCCGTTTATTTCCTTTTCCGTTTTCCCTGTCTGTTTAACCGGCTTGAACTCTTTGAATGTGTGGTCTGCTTCCGGGCAGCCCGGACCGCTTGGGCGGCTTGTGTCCTGCCCAGGTCGGGGGCGGTGTATTGGGTAAGGGTGCGCTTTTGGAGGTCCACCGTCACCGAATCGTCCGGGGTCTTGGCGGCTCCCCCGTCGCTGGCGGGATGGTACTCGATGCGCAATTGGCTGTCCGTCACGATGACCCGCAGATAGCCGTAATCGCCGTCGTCGTAATTCTCGAAAACTACCTGGTCGCTCGAGCCGGAGGCGGTTTGGATGATTTGCGGGGTGCGGAGGGGGTTTCCCGCCTTGGACAGGCGCTGAAGGCCGTGCCCGCCGTTACCGCAGACGATATAGGGAATTTGAGTGTTATTGGACCGGGTGCGGGTGAAGCGCTGGTAATTATGGGCGTGGCCGGCCAAGAAGGCGTGGGGCCAGAAGCCCACCTTGTTGCAGATGGCGTCGATCTGTGAGGTCATGAGGGTGCTCCATCCGTGTTTGGAAATGGTGTAAGCCGGATGGTGGGAAGCAATCAAGAGCGCCCCCTGGTACTTTTCGCTCTTCGCCCGGCTGAACGCGGCGGTCAGGAAATCCAACTGAGAAGTTCCCAGGTCGCTATAGGGCCCGCCGTCCGCGATGACGCCTGGGTCCTCCAGGGTGTTGCTATAAAGCGCCAGGATGCGGACGAAAGGGGCGTCGAAGGTAAAGAAAACCCCGGGCTGGATTTGAGCCGTGCGGGAAAGGCCACCCGCCTCGGGCGTAATGGCGAAGTTCTCGGAACAGAAATTTCTCAAGAAAGCGTCCAGGGTGTCCGCCCCGGTCTGGGGGGCTACCATGCCATCGTGGTTCCCCGCCGCCGCGAGAATGGGGGCCGGATATTCCCGGTAGGGTTCGTAAAATTGGTCGTAATAATATTGGGCTTCCCCGAAGCTATAGACCACGTCCCCCAGCAGGAAATTAAATTGCGGCACTTGCGCGGGATCAGTTTCTTGGAAATCCGCCACCATCTTGTCCGCGACCTCGCTTTCGGTCTTCGGCCCCAGCGTGCTTCCGCAATCGCCCGTGGCATGGAACACAATTTGGTCTTGGGCGGTGATCTTGTTGATCATCGCGATGTTGCCGCCCAGCACGTCCGCCAGAGTGAGGGCGGGTTCGTCGGGGCTGTCGGCGCTGGTCCGTGGAGCGGGAAAGGGCAGGGGGTTGATCTTGTGTTCGGCGTTCAACTGATCAATGGTCTTATAGGCCGCCGCGTCGGACGCGTGTTTGACCCGAAAGGTCGTCGGGTCCTCGGTGGGTTCGGGCTGGGCGAATACCGGCTGGTCGAGCTGTCGGCTGTCTTGGTTCCCCATGGTCTTCCTCCTCGATATTCCTGAAATGAGGATTCGGCCCCGAAATGAGGCCTGAGCCAAATCTTGGGGATAACATGCTTCTGCACATTAAATAGGGCAAGTTAATTTCTTGTCACTTTTATGGGATTAAAGATCAATACCTGCCCTTAGCGATTGGCCACGGCCACCAGGGCCCTGGCGGGCGCGTAGATCGCCTGGCCTTTGGTCCATGGGGCCAAATTCTCGGACAGCTTTTTTTCAAACCGGGCCCGTTCTTCGGCGTTCATGGCCCGAACGGCGGACCCTCCGACGGTACCCACCACTATTTCCATCGCCTGGGGCAAACCCCGCTCCAGCGACACCGTCAGGGTTTCCTCGGAAACGACGGACTTGGTGAACTCCGCGCCGGCCAGTAAACCCATCAAACGGGAACTATCTAGCCATCCCAAAGCCGCCCTTTGAGGAGATTGGGTCAAGGTCAACTCGAGTGCGTTTCCATAGGCCCTGAACAAGGTCATGGCCCTTTCGTCGCTCCACAAGGACAAAGCCACACGACCGCCGGGTTTGAGGACCCTTCTCATCTCCTTCAGGGCACCCTGTTGGTCCGAAAAAAATTGGATTCCTTGCTGGCAGAGTACCGCGTCGAACTGGGCTTCGGGAAAAGGCAGAGCCTCGGCTGGCGCTTCCAGGAAAGTTATCCCGGCGCCATTTTCGACGGGTGGCGCAGCTTTCGCCTGGGCCAACATCTGGGAACTGCAGTCCACTCCCATGACCCGGCTTTCGGGCCCGAGAGTTTCGGCCACTAACCGCGCCAAGGTGCCCGGGCCCGTCGCCACGTCCAGCACATGGTCACCCGGCTTGAGGCCAGCTTTGCCGATAAGCAAGCGTCCCCAAGGGTCGAAGATCAAGGGAAGCAGGAGTTCCCGGTAAGCCTTGGCGGTGATGTCGTCATTAAACCTAGGTTGAATTATTTCGTTCTTGCCCAATTTAATGGTTCACCATGAGATAAACGGCCATGACGAGTCCGATGAGGCCCAGGCCCAAGGCCACCACAATACCCAGGTAGGAGGGCTTCAGCTGTGGCGTTTCCCCCCGCTGGAAGATAGAGATGAACTGAGCATAATCGATAACCACCAGGACTTGGACCAGGACCCCCAATAAAACCAGAAGGGTCCCAAACCACATGGACCAGCCGGTATGGACGGGAGCCGGAGCGTCCGCCCGGGCTTGGACCATGCGAAGAAACAGGCTGAAGCGGGCCACAACAAAACCCAAACCCATCAGGGCCAAGCCAGTCCTGATCCAGGCGAGGAATGTGCGTTCCTTCGCCCAAAAAATCCGGGGATCGGGCGGGTTTGATAGCTTTTTTCGATCAAAGGGATTCATATCCGACATATTGACCGAATCTTTTCCAAAAGGCCACCCCACCCACAAAAAGGGAGTAAGCCATTACTCATGTGGGAAAATCGCAAGGTACGAAAGATAACCCCCGGGAAGATTGCGGGCCTTGAAGCCCTTCTGCGAAAGCACTCGATTGGCGTAATAGGACCTCTGCCCTACCCGGCAATAGACCCAGATTTCCTTGTCTTTGGGAAGTTCGGTAAGCCGCCCCCGCAATTCATTAAGGGGCAAGTTAATGGCTCCAGGGATGTGGCCCGATTGGTATTCTGCCGGATCGCGGACGTCCAAAATAACTTTATTTGGGTCTTTCGTCAAGTCAGTCCATTCGGCCAGTTCCAGGTCGCCCCGCATGATGTTTGAGGCGATCATTCCGGCCACGTTCACGGGATCTTTGGCGGCCCCGAATTGGGGAGCGTAACAAAGCTCGGCCTCTTCCAAATCGAATACTGTCCCACCCATTTGAAGCGCCATGGCCACCACGTCCACTCGTTTTTCCACGCCTTCCTCCCCCACCGCTTGGAACCCCAGCACCTTCCCGTTTCGACGGTCAAAGAGGAGCTTGATGAAAATGGGCTTGGCGTTAGGGTAATAGGCCACATGATGCCCCGGATGAAGGTAGACCTTGGCATAGTCCCGGTAACCCGCCGCCTTAAGGTATTTTTCACTCTCGCCCGTCACCGCCGCGGTCAGGCCGAATAGGCCACAGACCGCCGTGCCCTGTACGCCCCGGAAAGGGCGGGGCTTACCCGCGATCACGTCCGCAGCAATGCGGCCCTGCCGGTTGGCGGGACCCGCCAAGGGAATCAACATCGTGCGGCCCAGGGGAACGGTTTTTATTTCCACCGCGTCCCCTACGGCGAAGATGGCGGAGTCATTCGTGCGCATCTCCTCATCCACATGGATGCCGCCCGTGGTCCCCAGTTCCAAACCGGCGGCTTTGGCCAAGGCAGTTTCGGGCCTAACCCCGATGGCTAAAATGACGACGCCCACTGTAATGGCCTGCCCCGATTTGGTTTTGACCGTGATGCCGTCCGCACTGGCCTCAAAGGAAGCGGCTCCGTCGTTCAAGCGCAGGTCCAGGCCCTGGGAGCGCAAGTACACATGGATGGGTTCGGCCATTTCGGGGTCCAGGGGAGGCATGACTTGCGGGCTCATTTCGAGAATAGTCACTGAGAGGCCTTTATGGACGAGGTTCTCGGCCATCTCTAGCCCTACGAAACCACCGCCCACCACCAGGGCGCTGGCGACTTTCTTCTCCTTGATCCATTCGCGGATGCGGCGGGAATCGGGAATGCTTCGAAGTGTAAATACCCCGGGCAGGTCGATGCCCGGAAGCGGGGGTTTGATAGGATTTGCCCCCGGCGATAGGACCAGAGTGTCATAGGATTCGATATAAGTCCGTCCTGTGGGTAGGTCTTTCAGGGAAAGTTCTTTCTTGGCCCGGTCGATGGAAAGCACTTCGGCTTCCACCTTCACTTGGATATTGAAGCGCTCTTGGAAAAGGGCCGGAGTGGCGACTAGTAGTTTCGTTTCGTCCGTGATCACTTCTCCTACGTAATAGGGCAGGCCGCAATTGGCAAAGGAAACATATTTCCCCCGGTCGATGAGGAGGATTTCCAAATCCTCCCGCTGGCGACGCAACCGGGCCGCGCAGGAAGCCCCTCCCGCCACACCCCCGACAATCACGACTTTTTTCAGGTTATTCATGACGCCCGCGCTTTCTCATTTTTTATTTTTTTCCACTGGCAGGCCGTTGTGGAGCCAGCCCATCATTCCTCCTTGGATATGGGACACGTCCGTAAAACCCTTACTCTTCAACAACCTCAAAGCCATGCCGCTACGGTGGCCGCTTCGGCAATAAACGATTATGGGTTTGGTTTTATCCAGCTTTCCCAGTTGGTTTTCCAAATCATGCAGGGGGATCAAACGGGATTTGTCTATAAAACCGCTCTGCCTTTCCCCCTCGGTCCGAACATCAATGAGCTGGGGGGCTTTGGCCCCTTGCATCCTTTGATAGGCTTCCCGTGGGGTGATTTGGCTGGAGACAGTTTCCCCGGGGCTGAATAAATGCTTCACGAAAGACATCAGGCTTCCCATAAGAACTCCTTTTATGATTTCAATGTTAACCCCCACGCTTGGCGAACCCTATGACAGGCGTCATCCCAGTTGGTTCGGCTTTTATTTCACGAATGGCTCATCAAAAAACCCATGGCGGCCCCGTAAAAGGTGCTGATCCAGGGGTTAGAGGTGATCGGACAGGTACCCGTCGAACAACCGACCAGCCGGTACCAGCCGTAGCCCAGCAGACCTCCGATGGCGATTCCCACGAATTGATGCATAACAGCCTCCGCTCTAACAGTATTAACGTTTACTAATATAGATTTCCAAAAAAAGGGATTACTCCCCGCAGAAAACCTCTTTCATCAGGGCCATCAATTTCAGCATCTTGGGATTGGTTATGGAGTAATAGATCATGTTCCCTTCCCGGCGGGTGGCGACCAGGTTGCGGGAGCGCATCTGGAGAAGGTGTTGGGAGACGTTGGATTGGCTGGTGCCCAGGGCCTCGGTGAGTTCCTGCACGTTCTTTTCACCCTCCGCCAGGAGGGCCAAGACGGTCAACCGGAAGGGATGGGCGATGGCCTTGATGCAATCGGCTGATTTTTCGATGTGGGCTGTTTTCATTTCCCGGCCTTTCTATATTAGATAATACTAATATAGTAAATTATTTCAAGTCTTTTCTTCAGGACGTAATATGAAGCCGTTGGAGGAATAGGTGAAAAATTATTTATTCATTTGGGGGCTGGCCCTAGGACTGGTCACCGGCCTGTCCCTGGGGGCCACTGTGGGCGAAAAAGCCCCGCTCTTCACCGGCAAGGACACCTTCGGGAAAATCCACAAACTTTCGGACCTCAAAGGAAAATTCGTGGTACTGGAATGGCACAACCACGACTGCCCCTTCACGATGAGCCAATACAAGGGCAAGATACAAAAACTGCAACAGGAATGGACGGCCAGGGGCGTGGTTTGGCTGAGGGTGATCTCCTCGGCCCCCGGCAAGGAAGGCTGTGTGACCACTAAGCGGGCCAATGAGGACGCCGAAAGCAACGGGGCCCTTCCCACCGCCACCCTATTGGACCCCACCGGGAGCATTGGCCACTCTTATGGAGCCAAAACCACTCCCCATATGTTCATCATCAACCCCCGGGGAATCCTCATTTATGACGGCGCCATCGACAACGCGCCCTTGCAGGATGATTTTTCCAACATGACCCCGGACGGCAAACCCTACGTGAATTACGTGGAACAGGCCCTCAGCCAGGCCATGGCCGGGCAGGAAGTTACTATCAAGTCGACGGTGCCTTACGGATGCGCCGTCAAATACAAGGAGCCTTAGCTGATTTTCCTTTAATCATTATTACGCTGTTTACCCCCCATTCAGTCGGGCTACTTCAGGCCGGACCATGCCTTGGAATCCTTTTAATGTTCTATGCCGCGTTTCAAGCTTTGGAGATAGTCCATTTGAGTTCCCGGAATGGCGAGATTTTTCTTATCCTCCAACCAGTCGCTATAGGCGTTATCCCGCTGAAGGTAACTTTTCGAAATATGGATCACAAAAACCTTCATCAACTCGCCCATGCTCGAGGCGATCGTGTCGTAACTCCGGTCGTAATAGAGCTGGTTTTCGTAATAGCCGGTGAGCCGGACCAGTTCAACGAGGGTGGAGGAGCTTTCGTTGTAAGCCTCGAAATGATAGAAGCCCCGGATCATTCCATAGGAATCGCTGAAATCGTCCCCGATGCAATGGTATTCTTTTTTCGGCGGCCCATACTTCGACCGCAGGTCCCGCCGGGCGCCTTCCAATTCCTTCAACGTGAGTTCGGTCGCTTCCAGGCATAAATTCCCGCGATAAAAAACGTATGTCTTAGGATCACCTTCCGCGATTTGCGCCGAAAAACCAGGAAAGCGCGCCGGATCGTCCTTGTTCACCTCGTGGCAATCCATTAAAAGATAATCCAATAGCCGGGCTTCCATTGGATCGACATAAAAGGTCACTTTGGAATGTTTCAAGGCGCGAAATTGCGGCAATGTCGTGTTCCATTCCGTATCCGGGGAGCCTGCAGGGACATTCAGGCCCTTGCTATCGGGTGTGTCACAATACCCCAGTCGGGCCAAGGCAACGAGAACAGTAGCCACGGCCCACAGCCGCCACTTTTTTATTTTTTTATCCATCCATGCCTCCTTTGAAAGGCTTTTAACAATTAAGTGATCAACCTTTAAAGGTCCCCGGAAATCGCGTCCTTGGCCGCTCCCCATAGCATTTGCGGATCGGCCAAGAACCGATAATCCCGGTTAAAGAAAACGAACTGGACGATCCCCTTACGGTCGATTCCATAGACCGCAGGCACTGGAAGCGTTTCATCGGAATTACCCGTATATTCCCTTAAGTGAACTCCCATTTTTTTCAGGACATCCTCGTCCGCACGATAGGCTAAGCCAAACCGCCGGGCGATATCCATGTTCTTATCGGTAAAGAGGGTAAAATCGACGTTATCTTTTTTATAAGTTTCTAAAATTTTTGACGGCTGATCCGGCGTGACCGCCGCCACTTGGTACCCCAATTCCGCCAAACGGGGCTCCAGTTTGGCTAAATCGCCCAATTGGGAATTCGAGTAGGGGGACCATCCTCCTTGGTAAAAAACAAGGATGGTCGGCTTTTGGTGGATGAAAGTTTCAAAATCGACGGTTTTTCCATCCATCGTCACGAGCGCGCCATAAGCCGCTTCATCGCCCGCCGAACGGGGCTGGGTGCGTCCAGCCTTCTCCGCTACCCTTTCTTGATCCTCCCGCCACCACCACCCATCACCGTCCCGGGCGAAAGCCGTAAAGCCCGCTCCCTCCAAAATAAACAGCAATAAAAAATGGAATAAAAAAAAATTTTTCCGAATCATCGACGCCCCCGCTTCAACTTCCTTTTTCCTCTCCATTTCATGGGTCCGCAGGCCACGGGCTTGGCCTCCAAACCTTTCATCCCCTCTTCCCGGTAGGCAGCTTTCCACCGCCGGACACTTCTTCTTTTCGCGCCAACCTCAAGGGCGACTTGGGTCAGGTTGAAGCCCTCCAACACCATCTCGATGGCCCGATGGCGGCGGCGTTCCAATTCCTTTTGACTGCCGAAAGGCCTCATGCCGCGACTCCAAACCGGTGAATTTAACCATCCCTATACACCCGAACTCCTTTGAAAAAACCCCCGGACTTCCAGGCAAGCTTCCTCGGCATCGTCGCCCTGGAAGTTGAACAGTAATTCCATTCCCCTGGCCGCCCCCAGCGAGATCAAGCCGATGATGCTCTTGGCGTTCGCGCTTCGGGGCCCGTTGTGGACAGTGACCTCGCACTTGTACCGGCTGACTAATAGGACCAACTGGGCGGCGGACCTCAGGTGAAGGCCCAACGCGTCGGGTACAATAACCTTTTCGGCGATGATCATTCGGCTCCTCTCTCTTCGCGCGTGGTGCGACATGATTTCAACCCGTCCCTTTTTCAGCCCACCGAGGAATGTTACGTTTTGGCCTCGTCCAACTTGCGGACGATAAAGAGACTAGCCGTCCCTTCCACCGCCAGTTTCACCAGCAGCCGCTTCACGTTTTTCCTTGATTCCAGCAAAGCCTTGCGCATAAACACCAATTGGTCGGTCAATTCCCTTTCCTCGCCGAAAACCTCAATAGCCCTTTCGATCAGTTTTAGCATTTCTTCCTGGAACGCGGCCTCATTTTGGAGGGTTTCCCCGAAACCGCGATCCGGGTTTTCCCCAGGCAATTCAAGGGCAACCGGGACGCCCATTCTTTCGCCTAAACCAACCCGCAGGTCCCGGTAATCCTTTTTGGCCAGGCACAAAAGACCCCAAAGGTCATCCACGGAACTTTCGTCGTCAGGCACAGCCGCCCCCGCCAGGTGCAGGACACGCTGATGCGCTATTTCCAGCATCTGGAAAAGAATAGCCGTCCGGCGAAGCTGGACTTTGCTGATGTGGGCCTTGGTGTTCAGCAATTCCTTGACCACACCGAGCATTTCCCCGCACTGTTCCAAGAGGGCGCGGTTGGTTTGCCCGTCCCGCGGGCTGGCGCTCAGCGCGTGGGCGGCCAAATCCTTCATGCCCCCCTCAAGGCGTTCGGAAGTTTCGATCATTTGGTAAATTGTGAAATAAAAATTCATTTTTTCCTCCAATAGTTTTTTCGAGCAAACACAAAAACGGACCGGGACGGCCTTAATTTCGCAGATGCCCTTTGCCACCCGAATGCCGCTCAAGACGTAGTCCGTTTTCCTTTTGATCCATTTGGAAACAATCGAAACAGTCCACAATGTGATCGGTGATTCTTTCCCAATCCTCCTCCGGCAATTTCCCGAGCATATAATCTTTGTATTTCTTGTTCACTTCATCGCAATTCATGGAAATCCTCCTTTTGGTGCCGACGGTTTAAAAAATCTTCCGCCCTTTAGTTCCCCCGGGTGATAAACCGGCCCATACTGGAATTCCGGATGGATTCTAAGGCCGCCTTTTCGTCGCTTCCCTTCAGGCTGACGACTACCCTAGATAAATCAGGACGAATTAAAGAAACGACCTCCAGCAGTTTTTTCCCGTCGATCGTTATTTCATCGTCACGGATCTTGATATGGCAGTGAAACTTCCGGGCGATGCGCAACAAGTCGGTCAACGCCCAGGGCGGAAGCCCCGGATTTTTTTGAAGCGTAATTTTTTTGGACATTTCGTCTCCTTCTCCATCGGGAATAAATAAAAAAATGGAATTTCTGGGTTTGGGCGTGCAGAAACAATCATCCAAGGGGATGATCAAAATTTCGGAGAAAATGTCAGATGCGTAAGGGAATTGGACCGGCGGAAGAAATATCTGCTTTCCCGAAAGCGGCAGGGACCGCCATCGCCGTCGTCCTTGAAAAGGAAACGGTTTTTGGGAAATTCGAGGACTTGCAAATATCGGACTTGGGCTTCGAGGTTTTTTCCTTGGCGTCCTGAGTCAGGCAATTAAACCCACGCAAAACCTTTCCGAACGACAGGTGGCTGTTGCGGTCAATGGACCCGTTTGAATCCGAGAAAAAAGGATTGGCATGGCCCATCAAATAGACAAACTGCCGACCCACCAAGGGAATCAGCATGGCCACCACTAAAAAAGCCATTAGGTTTTGGCGGAAGCGATTAATCCGAAACATATTTTTAAATTACTCTCCTCATAGGTAAAGTTCAAGCCTTCCTTTCAGCGTGGGAAAATGCAAAGTAAATAAGCCCAAGAAATGGGTGGATTAATTCAATTCCAACCCTGCCTTTAATTCACTGGAAGGCCGCAATCGGCGGATCCCGGTCAACCCTTCGGCATATCCCTTAGCGGTTTTCCATCCGCTTTGAAGGTTTCAACCGATCCATCCCGGAGCGTCAATTGGATTTTTAATCCCTGTCCCGATCCGGTGAACCGCACCCCTTGTACTTCGGTATCGAGGAAAATGGGCTTGGCCGACTTTTTTTCCCTATCCACTAAAAAGGCGTCACCGCTGTCCCCCACCAGCTTCACGGTGTGGCGGTTGTCATCGTTCTGGAAGACAATCGCCCTGTCCATATCCGCTTGGGCCTGGTGATCAGGAGATTCTTGGAAGCCATTGGGCTCTTCTGGTCGACCAGTGGAGACCGACGAAAAGTTGTCCCCGGTTTGGCCGCTATCCTGGTCTTCGGACAGCCCATTATCGTAATTGGCTTGTGGGTCAGTGCCATTATCCGTTGACTGACTATTGTTGTAACCGCCGTCTCCATTAGAGGAGACATATTGCTCGTTCTCGTAAATATAGACCATGTTCGTTGCTGGATTGGGCCAATTCCAACATCCATTGTCCCAATAGTCCCAACAGCCGTACCAGGGGTCATTCCACCAAAACAAACCGCCATAGTACTGGGTCCAAAAACAACTTCCACCGCCGTACCATCCATACCAATTGCAGCCAAAACGGTCGCAGTAATTGCAATAGTTCCATCCACCGTAGTTATGCCAATAATAATGGCCCGGGTTGTTCTGCGCCGCACGGTTGAAACCATTGATCTGGGAACGGAAATTCCCGTTCCCGGTGATGGAGTTCATTTGGTTCCGCACAAAACCTGAATTCATCTGGTGGGGTGAGAGCGTCGAGGCGGAAAGATGCTGCCCATTGGCCCCCCGAGTAGGCATCTGCGCCGTGGAATGCCTCATACTTCCGGGAAGTGAGGACGAGCCGTTTAACCGGCCGGAAGAAAAACCCCGGCTGTTGGATGAAGTGGTGGGATGAACCGAGTCATTGAAATGATGAAGGCCCGTAGAACGGTTCCCATTAGAACGATACCCACCGTTGTTTTGGCGAAAACCGTTGTAGTTTCCATAAGCTCTGTTAAAAGAATGGTTTTGCCTGTTCCAATACCCGCCGTTGCCTTGGCGGTAATAGCCATAGGCTCGGTTGCCGCCATAATAACGGTTTCCCCCAAAACTGCGGTTGTTAGACTGGAAAGAAAAATTCCCACGTCCCCCTCCAAAGTTTCCACCCCATCCACCGCCACTACGGTCGCCGCCGCCGAAACCGCCCCCTCCTCCGCCACGGGCACCACCGCCTCCGCCACCGTGTGAAGGTAAAGCCGAGGCTGGGAACAACAAAGCCATCGCGAAAACCGCTATTATCTTTTTCATGTGGCACCACCTTTAAGGATTGGGCCACTCGTACCTTACGGTCTCAATCCCCCTGCTATTATTTAGACGTTTCCACCAGTTAAAAAAGGACCGTTTAAAACCTAACCAAAACTTGCCGGCATTCCAAAAAAATTTCAAACCCCTTGGCAAAGTGGGGGCGCCTAAATACGCCCCCGATTTCGCCCCAGGGACCCAGGCCCCCGGAAGAACAAATGAAATAATTACTTGGTACCCGAGGCAGTAGGCGTCGCTTCGGTCGATTTATTCATTTTCTTTGTCGACTTTTTCTTTGCGTGCTTTTTGACCTTTTTGTGCCCCATCTTCTTGGTCGGCGTCGAACTGGCGCTGGCCGGGGTCAAAGAGGCTGCCGTTCCTTGAGCCATCGCCAAACTGGCGGTGGTCAAGAAAGACAAAGCCATCAATATGGCAAATAACCTTTTCATAACTTTCTCCTTTTTCTTTTTAATATAATTAACGGCGGAGGCCCGCCCTGGGATCGGGCGGGTTCAACCTTCCTTTTTCAATTCGCCGCTTCCATTTACCCGCTTCATCAACGGGTTTGGATAAGTCTCCAAACCTGCCTTGGTGGGACCTTTACGCCCCGGAAACAACTCTGTCTTCCGTCGCTTCGCATTCGAAAACACCTTTGGCGAAATAACGAATAACCATCATGGCTTCATCCTCGTCCCTCCCCTTGGCGGTTATTTCCAAACGCGCTCCCTTCACCTCGTTTAAAGCAATCAATTCCAAGAATATCTTTGCGTTGGCCACCAACCTTTTCTTTCGAATGCCGATTTGACAAACGAATTGGTTGGCGATCCTTGAAAGTTCGGCCATTTCCCACATATGCAATCCAGCCTTGATCGAGATAACAATTTTTTTGGACATTGGGCTTCCTCCGGCGCTTAGTTGTTTTCATAAAATGGTTTAATCCATGGATTGAAACGACGAAAATTCTTTGGGGAAAACCCCCAAAAATATAACCGACCCCAAGGGGATGGTTACGGATGATTTGGATTAAATTTTAAATTCTGAGTGAAAGGGGCCAAATGGAAGATGAATCTTTCAAGAACCAGCGCGCAAAAGCATCCAATCTCGGGGTTCGCTCCGCGATAACCGATGTTTTTAATTTCGAGATTTGGAAGAAGTTGGAATTGAATTTTCCACCTTTATTGGATATTTCCTGGGCTTGGACATTGATTTGATGCATCAGGGTTCTACTGCCGTTGTGATGGGAACCCGAATTATTCGAAATTCCTGATTCGGGATAAAAGGGTAACGCCGCCAGTTTGACCGCAAGCAATTGCTTTCCGGCAAAGGAAAAGAGCGTGGCCGCGATCAAACCGATGAACAAGGAGCGGTGAATCGATCTCAATAGTTTTAACATGCCTTTACGCTAGCCCTTTCATCAAGCAACGTCAAGGTCCCTTGAATGAGTACGAAGCCTGGAATTTAATGGAATTTCGTCATAACCCCCGGTTAAAAAAGATGGCTGTTTTAATTAAACCATAGCCATTCAAAACCCTTTTGGAAATATTCGCAAAAACGAAAAATATCTCCCGTTTTTCTTTTGGGCCCGGAACTCCAATAGGCGCATCAAGTACCAACCGATATCGGGCCATACCGGGATGGAGTCATATCCTAGGGCATAGCCTCCACTGTGCCGCCGTTTAACAAATATTGGCTTCCGGCGGCTCTCAATAAGCGGGTCTTGGCCTCGGCCGATTGGATATCCAAGTTGACCATATCCTTCAAGGCCTGCTGAAGGTCTGAAAGCGGCCCAAGAAAGGACAAATACCTTTGTTTGGCCAGGAGCGCCGCTTTCGCGGTCTTCTCCTGTTCTTCCACCAGCACTTTCAGTTCCTCCGTGGAGGCTTCCACTTCTTCCCCGTATTTGATGTTCAAATCATCCACCGTTAATTGGTCCTGCGCGGCTTCCGACGTGCGGGCCAGGGCTTCGGCCCGGGCGCCCTTTTCCTCCGCGTCAATCCGAAATCCCTCAAAAAGCGGGAAACTGACGCCGACAAAAACCGAATAATCCTGGGCTTGTTCCAGCCGGGTGTCGCTCAAATAGCCGGCGCTTCCCGCCACTTCCAAAACCGGCAGGTTTTCAGCTGAGTACGCAGCCGCGGTTTCATTGGCGGATTTGGTTTCGAATTCCGCCTGGGTGACCAGGGGGCTTTTCCCCGGCGCCGTCAGGCCCAGGCTGGTTTCAGGCAAGTCGGATGGGGCAGTACAGGAAAAGGACCGGGGGTCCATTCCCGTCAAAAGGGCCAATCGTTGAAGGCCCGCCTGGTATTGGCGGGCGAAGTCATCCGCCCGCAGTGAGGCGTCCGCCAGTTGGTCCTCGATCAAAAGGCCCTGCACTTCCGAATACTGTCCGTTTCTCACGAACCGTTTGACGGTGTCCCGGATGCCCGTCAATTCGTCTTCCAATTTTTTCCAGGCGTCCCGGTCACCCCGCAGGCGAGAAGTCTCCAGGTAGGCGTTCAGGACCTGCTGGTCCGCCAGTTCGGTCTCGAATTTGGTCCTTTCCCGACTGGCGTCATAAGCGTAATGGGCCGATGAGGATTGATGCCAAACCGACAAATCCACCAAATCCCACTTGGCGTAGGCGCCCGCCGCCGGTCCCTTGCGGTAGGGAGAAGCCACCATTCCGGGAAAACTGTCCAAACCGGAAGTCCCAAACCCGGAGGAAGAGCCCGGAAACCCGCTGCTTTCCACCGCGTCCAAACCCAAGGAGGGATAAAATCCAGAATCCGCCTGCCGGGAAAATTCGCGTGATTCTTCCTCGCGGGAAGCCGCAGCCTTGACCAGGGGACTGTGTTTTTCCCCTAAACGCAAAGCCTCGCTCAGGGATAGCTCTTTCGGTGGCGTATCCTGGGCGTAAACCGGCCCCAAGAGGGTGACTAAAAACAAAAACCCCATGAGAAAAATTGTTTTTTTCGGCTTGAAAGGCAGGTTCCCCAGCCCCCACTCGCCATACCGGCCTTTTTCCGTCCCGAATAATGCCTTTGGAATATTTTTCATTTTCCCTCCTCCCGATAATAGGCGCTTTGGGGATCCAGTGGATCCAGTGAAGCCGTATAGGTCGGCTTGTTCCGGTGAACCAGGGCGTAAATGATCGGCATGATCAGCAGGGTTGTCACCGTGGACCCAAAGAGCCCCCCGATCACCGCCCGGGCCAAAGGCGCCGTCTGCTGGCCGCTATCGCTTAAACCCAAAGCCATGGGGATCATGCCGACGATCATCGCAATGGCCGTCATCAACACGGGCCGCAAACGGCTTTGCGCCCCGTACACCGCCGATTCCCAGGAATGTTTCCCTGACCGTCTCGTTAAATCCGCAAAGGTCACTAAGAGGATCGAGTTTGCCACCGATACCCCGACCGACATGATGGTGCCCATGAAGGATTCAATATTGATGGTGGATCCGCTGAAATAGAGGGCGATCAAGGCCCCCGAAAGAACCGCGGGCACGTTGGAAATAACGATCAAGGCGATGGGAAACGACTCGAAGCTTCCCGCCAAAAGCAGCAGGATGACCACGACGGCGAAGCCCAGCCCCGCGGAAAGGCCTGTTGTCATTTCCTGGAGGGTCGCGATTTGGCCGCGCACCCAAACCCGGACCCCCTTGGGAAGCGTCGCCTGGATGGGCTCCAATATTTTGTCGATTCGTTCCGCGGCGTGGCCCAGGTCCAGGCCATATAAGTTGGCGGTGACGGTCGCCATGCGGGCCAGGTTGTAACGGTCATACTCGGCCACCTCGGTACCCGGCTGCACTTGGGCGAAAGCCGAGAGTGGAATGGCCCCCGTATTGACGGGAATCGGCACCTTTTTCAAATCCTCGATGGATTTGATGTCATTGGAGGGAACTTCCACTTGAACCTGGTAATTCACGCCGTCCTTGGGGTCTTCCCAATAATTGGGAAGGGTGAAGCGGCTGGAAGAAGTGACCGGAACAAGGGCCCTTCCGACATCGGTGACATGCACGCCCCTTAACCCGGCTTTTTCCCGGTCGACGTTCACGTTAAGGGTCGGGTAATCCCATGGCTGTCCGTATTGCAGGTCCCGGATGGCCGGTAGTTTCGAGAGGGCCTCTTTGATTTCTTCCGCCACGGCGCGGTCCTTATTCAGGTTCTGGCCGTTGACGTCCACGTCGATAAGCGTCGGGGACCCGGCGCTCATGACCTTGTCAATGAGGCCGCTGGCCTCGAAGGAGACCGACACATCGGGCAGTTCTTTTTGAAAAACGGACCTTAGCTTTTCCTTCAACGCGGCCGTCGAAACCTTGGAATCCTTCTTGAAAGCCACGTCCAAAACGGCTTCCTGCGGCCCGGAACTCCAGAGGAAGATAGTATTGATGGCATATTGGGTGGGCTGGGTACCGACATAACCCAGGGTCGTATCCACGCTGTCCGGTCCCGCCGTTTGCTTGATCAGGTCGATCACTTTCAGGAGAATTTGTTCGGTTTTGTCGACATAGGTTCCGGTTGGGGCGCGGACCCGAAGCTGAAGCTCGTGGCTTTCAACCCTCGGGAAGATTTCCCGCCCGATATGGGTCCCCAGGAACCCGATGATCAGGATCGTTCCTAAAGCGTAGGCCGAGAGGAAAAACGGACGATGGTTGTAAATGAACTCAAGCATTTTACCGTGGACCTTTTTCATGATATCTAGGGCCGTTTCCCGGCCATGAACCTGGGGATGTTCCTTTTTCAGCAGCCATGTGGCGAGGATCGGAACCAGGGTCATGGAGAGAAAAAAGGCCCAAATGATGGAGAAGCCAACCGAAAGGGTGAGGGGCACGAACAGGGCCTTGGACATTCCTCCCATGAAAAAGGCCGGAATGAACACGGCCAAGATACAAAGCATGGTGAGGAAGGCCGGGTTGAATATTTCGCTGGTCCCGTTAATGGCCGCGGTGGCAAGCGGTTCCCCCTTGCCCAAGCGCACATGGATGTTCTCGATGGTGATGGTGCTTTCGTCCACCAAAATGCCGATGGCCAGGGCCAAACCGCCCAGGGTCATGATGTTAATGGTCTGCCCAGCGACCTTCAAGCTGAGGATGGCGCCCATCAAGGCCAGGGGTATGTTGATCACGACGATCAGGGCGCTTCGCCAATCTTGGAGGAACAGAAGCACCATGAGCCCCGTCAAGAGGGCGCCCATGACCCCCTCGAAGGAAAGGGACTTGATGGAATCCTTGACCACGCCCGATTGGTCGAATTCAAAACTGACCTTGATGTCGTCCGGCAGGACGTCCTGGAAAAGCTTCATGTTATTTTTGATCTCGTTGACGACGGTGAGGGTGGAGGAGTCGGAACGCTTGATCACCGGAAGATAAATGGTTCGATGGCCGTTGACGAGGGCGTAGCCCACCTGGATGTCGGTGGAATCCTTTACGACACCGATGTCGCCGACAAAAACCGTGGGATAGGTCCCCAGACGGATGGGCACCTTCAATAAATCGTCGATATTTTCGACAATGGAATTTAGGGGAACCGCGGGATATTGGTCCCCAATCCGAATCTTCCCCGATGGCTCGATCTGGTTGGCCTTGGCCAGGGCTTCCACTACATCCTCGGGCGATAGGTTGTACTGTTGAAGTTTTTTCGGATCAACTTCGATGACAATGGCCCGTGGACTGGAACCGAAGGAGTCCGAAACCAGGAGCCCAGGCAGGGTGGCCACGAGGGGGCGCACATAGTTAAGGGCATAATCCTCGATATCCCCCAGGCTCCGGGCGGGGCTGGAAAAAACCAGGTCTCCCACCGGAAGGTTGCCGCTATCAAAGCGGAGGATGAGGGGCGGAAGGGTTCCCGGCGGCATGTTTTTCAACGCCCGGGTCGAACGAGATACGACTTCCCCCATCGCTGCGGACATGTCCGTGTCCGGGTGGAACAGAAGCTTCAAAAGGGTGACTTCACCGATACTCTTGGACTCAATATGCTCGATTCCGTTGACGTAGGAAAACTGTTTTTCAAAGTTGTAGGCGATAAAGCTTTCCATTTGTTTCGGATCCATCCCACCATAAGGTTCCACCACAAAAATACTGGGTGTTCCCAGGCTTGGAAAAATATCGAACTGCATATGAAACAAAGAGGTGACAGCCCCCAACGCGATGGCGATCGAGAGCACCACCATCGTGATAGGCCTGCGCATGGCTAATTGGACCATTCCCACCCGAAATATCTGTTGGAGAACGGGGCTTTGAGTTTTAATTTTTTTACTAGTTTTCAGTCGCGGGTAAGTCATTGGGATCCTCCGAAATCTCGGCCGCGCCTTGACCGGTCAATAGGCGTGATGGCGCACTTTTCCCCATCCGGATGGGTTGGAACCGGTGGCGAAAGGCCAGCGGCACCCCCAACCTTATCAGGGAGAACTATTTTCACGAGATTCCTTTAAATGCGAAGGACGACCGTACGGAGGGAAGGCACGGCGTAAACAGCTTTGGGGGTTTGGCCCCAAGCCCCAAAAAAGGGCGTTAATTCAGCCAGATCAATATAAGAACGCAAGGCCATCACCGGCACGGCCTGTTGTTTGTCTTCCCGATTAAAGGAACAGCGAAGGGTAGCGTGGGTGACCGCGAAAGGTGACTTTTCTTCCAAGCGGTTAGTGGAAGAGGAGCTGCTTTGGACGGGTTCCCAAGAAGTCGGTACCAGCCGGTTGACCAAGCTGGGCCTCAAGGAAAAAAGAAGGACGCTCAAAACCAGTAACAGCCTGGTGGATATTTTAAGGACTTCCCGCATGTTCTACTTCCCGCATGAGTGGACTTCTAAAATCGAGCGAAATTATGGAACCGTCCCGGCCCCTTTTCAACCCCTATCCGAAATATCCCATCCCATTAGAGCGAAAGTGGCCAAAAAGGCTTGCGCCGGGCGCTTTTAAGTCTGGTCCCCTTCCACGTCCACTGATTGCCCGGTTTTCGCGGGGGCCTTTTCATTGAGTTGTTTGCCCTGAGCGTCGAATTTCTCATAGGACCCGTCGTTCAGGATTAATTTAATTTCCATGGCCCCTTTGCTGTTCTTAGAAAACTTCACGTCCTTGACGTCGCTTTCCAGGAAAAGAGGCTTAAAGGAGTTTTTCGCCGAATCATAAAGAAAGGCGTCGCCCTCTCCCCCGACAATCTTCACCATACGCGTTTTGTCTTGGCTGGGGAATTCGACGATGTCCTTGGACAGGTTTGAATTCTCTTCCATGTTGGATGACCCGGCCACATTGCCGTTCGTCGGAGGTTGGTTATAACTATTCCCGCCCGCGTTCGCGTCGGCCTGGTCGGTAGGCGCATAGTTGCCATTTTCATAAATGTAAACCGTGTTCGTTCCCGGATCCTGCCAATACCACTCGTTACCCCACCAATAGCACCAACGGGCTCCCCAGGAATCGTACCACCACCAATTATCTCCATAATATTGGGTCCAAAAGAAAGAATCACCCCAGCACCAGCCAAACCAGTTACAACCCCAGCGATCGAAATAGTGGCAATAGTTCCAGCCACCCCAAGAATGCCAATAGTAATTGTTCCGGAGGACATCGGAGCGGTTAAGGGATGCGATCCTACCTGAGAAAGCAGTGCCGCGGGAAATGGAGGCCATATGACTTGTCACCAGGGATGAATTCATCCGGCTGGGAGAAACCAGGGAAGCTGAAAAAGCCTTGCCCGACGGTCCCGTGCTTGGAAGCTTTACTACTGAGTGTTGAAGAGAATGCGGAAGCAAGGAACTATGGCTCAGCGGACGAGGAGAACCAGAAACATAGGAATGGGTAAAAGCTCCCGTTGAAGTGTTGAAGTGATGAAGATTTGTTGAATTGGAATGGAAGTTAGCGCCGTTCGAGCCATGCGCGCCATAGGAACGGTTGAAATGACGGACTTGGCCGTATCCGTACGATCCATAAGTACCCCGTTGGTAATAGCCGTTGCCCCCCGAACGGAAATTTCCCCCGTTGGAACGGGAAGAATTGGAATAAGCGTGGTTATTGTTGTTGGACGAATGATCCGAAGAATCGAAAGAACCGGCGTTTGACCCGGAAGAACTGTCGCCCCCACCGCGATCACTCCCGCCACTGCCACCTCGGTCATCACCACCGCTCCAACCACCGCCTCCACCTCCACGGTCTCCCCCGCCGCTCCAGCCGCCTCCCCCGCCGCCAGCCCCCGCATCGCGAGCCAAAATTGCTCCGGCCGGAAGGGATAATAGGATTGCCAATAACCAGGTTATTTTCTTCATTTCGCACCATCCTTGGGTTTAAACCCATCCGTTTGAAAATGATATTGAAGTGCTTCTATTGTTTAGACGTTCTAGCCCATTAAAAGGATACTCTCTTTTTCAAACCATATTTGACGCTGATTTCCGGTGGTTTTTTCGTTCAAATTTGAAAAAGATTCGGGATGGCGGGAGTGAACAGCAGATTCCAGACTTCTTCGACCTATTTCACAACATGTTTCGTGTTATGGACAAAGAGTATCAGAGTATGCTTATTCTGAATTTTTAAAACAAAGCAAACGCCAATAACCGAAAGGTTGGATAGGAATATCCACCGCTCCCCTCATCCCCGCTCGGTCCAAAAACTCGTCCAAGTAAAAGAGCGGTTCAAAACCCAATAGGGGGGCGAAGGGACGCAAAGCCCCTTCAATAAGGCTCATGAAGGAGCCCTTTTGGCTGAAATGATTCAGGATGTAAATGTCTCCGCCCCGGCGGGTCACTCTTTTCATCTCTCGGATCATCGCGACCGGATCGGGCGTGACTGAAGCCACGAACATGGCGATGCTTTTGTCGAAACAATGGTCCGGGAAATCCAGCTTTTGGGCGTCCATCAAATGGAGTTGGACGTTGTTCAGTCTCAAAAGATCAACGCGTTGTTGGGCCTGTTCCAGCATTTCAGCGGTTAGGTCGATACCGGTGACATCGACATTCGAGGGATAAAGCGGCAAAGACAACCCGGTTCCAATCCCAATTTCCAATACCTGGTGTCCGTCTTTAAGCTCCATTTGCCACACGGCCCTGGAACGTCCCGGATTCAGCGCAAAAACATAAACACGCGCAAAACGTTTATAGCTTGATAAAACCGAAGTGTTATCCATCTTTGTCCAGTCTCTAAGACTTTCAGGATTTAGAATCGCATGTATTTTACAACCAGCCCGTTCAGAAAGCGAAGCCAGAAACAACCCTTTTTGATCTTTCAATTTTACGAATCTGTAACGCGAATCACTCTCACATTTTAGGACAATTCAACCCATCAGCCCGACGCATTTACTTGTTTTTCAACCCATATGCTCCCGAAGCCATTGGATTTGCCCCGTATGATGCCGTCCGTGCCAGGCATAAATGCAAAGCGCCCGAGAAAGGGGAATAGTACGCCCATCCGGATGGATGAAGGTCCGGGTATATTGTTCATCCGTCATTGATCGAAGAAGGCGAACCCATCTTTGATGGACGCCTTCCAGCAAGAGAAGCGATGGTTCTACCGAACCTGTTTTAGCCTCAGTTAAATCCGACCAAAGGTTTTCGTCGTAAGCCTTGATCGTGGGCTTTTCCTCGGTCAAAGTCCATTTGAACCGGATATAACTGTGCACATGGCTGTCGGCAAGGTGGTTGACGATTTGCCGCATATTCCAGTTCTTATAAAGTGTTCCCATTTGCTCGTCGGATAATTCCGAGACCGCCTGCCGCATCAGGGAGGGGGCCCGCTCGATTTGCGCAATAAGTTCCTCCCTGCGCCGGGCATCGACATCTTCCCCGACTTGAACCGGACCAACTGGAAATTTGGGCGCTTCCATACTTTTCCTTAATTTCAGAATGGCTAAACCTTGCAACTAGCCTCGGCGACTTGATTTTCAACCCGGCCTTTTGAACATGCCTCACATTGGCTATTTCTTTCGGGAATAATGGAGCGCACTTCCCTTTTTTGGATATCCACCTTCCAAAGCCGGTAAGGCCCTTCTTTCCGCGCCAACCGCAGGGCCTCGTGGGCCTGAAGATAACCAATGGCTTGTGAAAAAGAGCCCAAGACCCCCGCTTCTTGGCAAGTGGGCATGGCAAAAGGAGGAGGGATTTTAGGAATAAGACATCGAAGGCAAGCCGTCACGCCCGGAAGAACAGGCAAAACCTGGCCCTCAAACTTTACGACCCCCGCGTGGACAAAGGGCTTTCCCAATTTCACGCACCAGTCATTCAGCAAAAACTTTTTTTCTAGCCGGTCCAAACCATCAATGACCAAATCATAGGGTTCCAGTATCTTTTCCGCGTTCGAGGAGCCAAAAGCTTCGGGCATAAGCAATGTTTTGGTTTGGGGACACTGCTTCTTTAGGTATTCCTCGGCGGTTTCCACTTTGGGGCGTCCCAAGTCCTTTTCGGAATAAAGGATCTGGCGGTGAAGATTCGATAGTTCCACCTTGTCCGGGTCCATTAGGCCCAGTGTTCCAACACCCGCCTCGGCCAATAAGATGGACGCAGGACAGCCCAATCCCCCCACACCCACAATTAATATTTTCATTTTTTTACCGCACCCTCAAAAGAAGCCAAAAGCCAAAATGACGGCCCCCGATCCGATCAAGGAATAGCCAAGCGTGAGTAAAAGGAAATAATTCCAGGGGATTCCGTTTTCTTTTTTGGCGTTGGCCGAGTAAATGGAAAACATGCCGGATAGTTGAAGCACAATAAATCCCAATATTCCCAAAGCCAACCCACCCATAAAATAACCCAATATTCACCGCCTCAGAATATCAATAGGGGCCCCGAATATGGGCCGCTACTTCTGTTTGATAAAATTCTTTTAGCTTCCGGTGTAGTTCCCCGGAAAGAGGCGGCAAGTCGCTGGCTTTCGCGTTTTCAACCGCCTGTTCCGGGTTTTTGGCGCCGGGAATAATCGTGGTCACTGCGTCGAAATCCAGGCACCAGCGGTTTGCCATTTGGCTCAAGCTCATTCCCGACGGTACCATGGATTTCAATTTATCCGCCAGTTCAACACCCTTCTCAAAAGGGAGGCCCGCGAAAGTCTCCCCGACATTAAAAGCCTGACCGTCCCGGTTATAAGTCCGGTGATCCTGGGGAGAGAACTTCGTGTCCTTCTTGTATTTTCCCGCTAAAAGCCCACTGGCGAGGGATAAACGGATGATGAGGGATACCTTTTTCGCCTTGGCTTTCTCAAAAAGAACATCGATAGGTTTTTGGCGGAAGAGATTGAAAATGATTTGGAGGGACGCCAAACATTCTTGTTCCATGCAAAAAAGGCCTTCCTCCATGGATTCCACGCTGGCGCCAAAATTTTTGATCTTGCCTTCTTTTTTCAAAAGCCTCAGCCACTCGAACACTTCCCCGCGCTTCAAAACATCGAAAGGCGCGCAATGGAGTTGGGTCAAATCCAATGCTTCTAGACCCAACCTTTGGAGCGAATTTTCGGTGTGCTGGCGGAAAGCGTCCCAAGTAAAATTTTGAGGCCATCCGGGCTTTGAAAAACGGATGAGCTTGGTGGCGATAAAGACCTTGGACTTGGATTGCTTCAGGAACTTCCCGATGATGCTTTCACTGCGGCCCATCCCATAAACATCCGCCGTATCAAAAAAATGTACCCCGGCCTCGACCGAAGCTTGAAGGGTCTTTAAAGCCGTGTCTTCCGACACTTCGCCCCAATCTCCCCCAAATTGCCAGGTTCCGACACCTACTTCCGAAACCTTGCTTCCCGTATCAGCGAATAGCCTTTGTTTCATGTTGATAAGCCTTCTTCCATTCCCCTTCAAGGGAACAGCCTTTCATTGGTTTGCGGACCTGACCACTATAATTTTATTTAACTCCCGCCCATCCTTCGAGTAAATCGCGAAATAAGAGCCCAAGGGTACATCATGCCCTTGGTCATCTTTTCCATCCCACTCGACCCAGGCATCGGCTTGGGCCACGACTTTCTTTTCGAACAAGTTCCGCAAGGGATGTAGCGCGCCATCAAAAACCTCCAACCGATAAATCCCTGGCCCATCGGCGAAACTGATGTAAATATTAGCAGGCGGTTCCCCGAAGACAATGGTTTCGGCCTGTTGGCCCGTTGCTTCCTGGGTAAAAGAAGAGGTCGGAGTGGGTAAAAAGAGGTTTTCTTGCACTGCGGGAGCATTGACCACAACGGGCTCGGCGACGTCCCTGGGCGCGAATTCAAATGTGGGCGTCGGCTTTGGCCTGGCTTTTTTCCGGCGCGTTGGGGGCTTGGGTATGGCTGGCCTTGGAAACACCGGTGTCGAAGTGACGATCGGCCAGCTGGGCGGCAACTGGGTCGGCAAGGGTGATGGCCGCCACTGCGGGACGACTTCGGGTATCTTTGTCGGAACCGGCATCGGAGCCAACCAGGACGAAACCGTCGCGGTCGGTAGGGGTTCCTCCCTTACCACCTTTCGGGCCAGTGGGACCGGAGCCATCTCGGCCACTGTTTGCGGAGCGCAATAAGGATTAGGCCCGATATCCAAATAAATCTTTCTACGGTAGAGATGTCTCTCTCCGGGATATTGAGACCTTGAGCTAGTACCCGTGGCCGAAAGAAATTGGGCCGCCAAATTTGTTTCGGGGTCGGTCAATAGGGCCAGATTCGGTATAGATGTTCCAGTGCTTTGCGCTTCGAGCCAGCCACTGTCGTCAAAAGCCAGCTTCCGCCAGCCCCGTGGCTCGGCCTCCATCCGGTTCGGGATATAGGCCGATCTATGGTCGGCCAGGTCGTTGCTGGAAAGGGTTAATTCCGCGCCATTCGAAAAACGAAGCCGAAGGATATAGGCAAGTCCAACCCGGTCGTCGACAGGTTGCGGAACCTTGTAGGCGTCCTGATTCTCTATGGCTAATATGTTTTCCCTTTGGAAATAACATAAGTGTTGGGGGGTACATATAATTTTTTGGAGTCCCGTGGAGTCGGGAGTTCTGCGGAGGCTATCCACGATTTGAATGTCGTTTAGCCAAATATCGGCCCAATCATCGACGGAAATATATATCGTGGCTCCGGTTAGGTATGGGCGCTGATCTTGCGAATAGGCCGGTAAGGCAAGGAATATCCCGACAAGTACCCGTGCAAATACGGCATAACTCCGAAGCTTTCTCATCCTCATCAAGTCAATTCATTGCGGTGTCTTTGGACGTAAAAAGCCACCTCTGCCCCGAATAAGATGACAGTCCAGGAAAGAAAAAACCAAATCAGGATCACCGGGACCATCCAGAGGGCTCCGTAAACGTGGGAACGCTCCAACACTTTCAAGGTATACCAATTCATCGCCCATCGGGCCGTTTGCAAAAGGGCCGCCACCAGCAAGCCTGTCAAGATGGCGGATTTATGCTCCACTTCGGTATTGGGTATCCAGATATACATCCAAGCGCAGGCCGACCAAAGAAGGACAAAGGGTATCACCGTTGAGAAAAGCCAATGGTGGACGGAAGGGTGGAGGATATTCCAACTTCCCACCCATCCTTTCAAGGTCAAAAGAAGAAGGGCCAATAGCGGCATTCCAACGAAAAAAGTGGCGTGACGAATCATTTGGTCGATTACAGGCCTTCCTTTTTCAACGCCCCAAAGCAAATTGAAAGAATTTTCAACATCTCTCATCAGGAAAAACACAATGGCCAGGAAGCCCATGAAGCCAATAATCCCGGCCTTTTGGGAATAGAGCGCGAATTTTTTGACTGACAGGCGGATCTGCTGCTTCCCCACCTGGTTCAATTCCTCGAGGTTTTTCGGTTCGTCGGGGTCCAGGAAGGAATTGGTGGTTTCGGTCTGGACGGGATAAATGGCGTCTACAATCTGGTCAAGAAGCTGTTCCCTCTTTTGGCTGAAGGCGTCGCTGGAGAGGACCGCCATGATAATGGCCAACGCCGGTACCAAGGCCAAGAGAGTCTGAAAGGCAAGCGACCTGGCGTAAAGGCGCTTGTGTCCTCGGGTGCGATCATTATTTTTCCGCAATACCTGCCCGGTGGCCCAAAGGACGGCTTTAAAGTCCCCCCATATACCCTTAGAGGGTTGTTGCCGAAGCCGGTGATGTCCGTAAAAATGGGCCAAAATCTCTCCCTAGAGATTAGAATATGGCCCATTGTAAGCAAAAAAAGGCGGTCCATGAAGAATATCCCCCATCTCGATTCACGTCCTCCAAAGACCCTTCCTTTGCGTTATTCGACTCCGCCCAAATGGGCAGACCAAGTCCTGAAGGAACCCCTCGCCCTTCTTTCAGATCAAGCCTACCTGGAAAAGAAGGCCGCCAATAATGCCTTGGAGTTCATGAACCTCTGGCCCACAGCCGAAGCCCCTCTCAATTGGCTTTCTTCGATTGCCACCATTGCTCAGGATGAAACCTCTCATTTAAGAATGGTTTTGAGACTCTTGGAAAAACGGGGCGGAAAGCTGGAACGATCCCACAAAAACCAATATGCCCTGGACTTGCGGCAATGCATCCGCAAAGGCAAGGGCCAGCAAGACTTGGCCGACCGCCTGCTGGTTTCGGCTTTGATCGAGGCACGATCTTGTGAAAGGTTTGAACGGCTAGTGGAGGCAGGAACCGACGCTGAATTGTCGAAGTTCTACGCAGGTTTAATCGAATCCGAAAACGGCCACTATCAGTTATTCGTGGATATGGCGAAGAAGGTCTTGCCCGCCAAGGAAGTTAAAAATCGTTGGGATAAGTTGCTGGATATCGAAGCCGAAATCATCCAGGCCCAACCACCCGGACATCGGATTCACAGCGGGGTTTCTGGAGCTTGGTAGAATAATATACCAATATCAGATACTTACTTAGTTGATCCACATCAGAAATGGAAAAAGACAGGATAAAAATAATTAAAGATGATTTCTTAAAAAGGACACTAAGCAGCTCAATCTAAAATTTAGAAAACCAAAGGCACTTATGATTATCAGAAAAGTAATGTTATTGCTTACTGTTTACTTTTTTTCATCGCTTACATTCGCCGATAACAACGGCTTCAATTTCTTGAGCATTTCTAATAATCCATACACTTATGATGGCGGCACATTGGCTGTCACAATCAAGGTAAGCAGATTAAAAGAGGACTACGAAGGTTTAGACTTGAACCTAGAGTCTATTTTTGATTTCCAATATTTTGATGTGGTTTCGGATGATTCTTCTAGCTCCGTTCTAAAAATAGCAGCTCACAACTTTAAAATTCATTTCAACCTAAAAAATAATATAAAAATTATCCAAAACGGGAGCAACGATTCTTCACATTCAAAAGAAGTTAAATTCACATTTAAAATTCTCCCTCATGCTGGGTTTAGTTATTCGATCAATTGCACCGCAGCTTTATTGGGAAGCAACAAAAAAACCGAAACCGTCATTTACGGTCCTTCTCGATTTTCCTTTTACAACCTCGATCCTTCTTTCAAAGGTTTTTTCGAAAAAGCTCTTGTAGATGCCCGTGAAGAAGTTTGGAACAATATTTTAAAAACCATGTGGTTAGATAAAAAAAACTTAAATCTGGCCTTTATTAAAGAAAACTATCCTCTCAAAAACTTCGATGTTCTTGTTGGGAACTTAAAAGGAAAGGGCAATGATCAACTCATACTTAACCTCGGTAGTTATTTAGGAATGGGTGGTTCCAAATACGGCGTTTTCGTTTTCGATTTTGATAAAACCGGATATAAAAAAATATTTTCAAAACTCGGTTACGAAGTTTCCACACAGGTAATAACGTGGAGCGGTAAAACGGGCTTATTAGTTTGGGATAGTGAATATGACGGTAAAGATTCTAATGCCCAATTACTTTTATACAAAGATGGCCAAATTGTTCCGGTTCTCGATTACGCTTTTTCGAATTGTATTGTTCACGTTGGTTGTAGTTTCAGAACATTTCTTGACGACAGAAACAATAAGTTGTACTTGTACAAGATGAACGGCCAGAACGATGGGGATGGCCACATTGGTTGTTATTCAATTAAAAAACAACCTCTTCTTTGGGACGAAAAAAATTTCAAATTTGATCCGGGCGCAGAAACAATCGTAAGTAAAGAGGATTTAGATTCGCTTAAGAAGTCCTATGCTAATTCAGCTAACGATTTGGCCTGGATAGAAATTTGTCCCAATGGCAAATGAGGAAGTTATCTGTTTTTCCAAATGTAACCCGGATCACTTGCCAAAAAGACTGGCCCTCAGTGATAAGCTTTTTCCAAAGCGTTCACAAAAGTTTTCACATCCTGTGCGCCCGATATTACGAACTTGTCGTTAAAAACAAAAAATGGGACCCCATTGACACCAATATCATAGGCCTTTTCCTCCGCCCCTCTCACCTCTTCCTCAAATTCATTCCCTTTTAAAAGTTTCTCTACCTTGGCCTTGTCCAACCCAGCGGAAACAGCCACTTCCACCAGAGTCTTGGTATCCCCCAGGTCCCTACCCTCGGTGAAATAGGCCTTAAAGAAAGCGTTATGGGCCGCATTACCCTTCCCTTCCTTTTCCGCCAACCAAAGAATCCGGTGGGCGTTAAAGGTGTTGGGGGTTCTTTCAATATCATCAAACCGATAATCAATTCCCGATTCTTTGCCAAGAGCCGTCAACCGGGCATGGGCTTGGTCCAGCACATGGGTTCCCCCAAACTTTTCGGCCAGGTGCTTTTTGTGGTCCAATCCTTCGGCTGGAGTAGCCGGATTCAATTCATAGGGTAAAAAGTGGACTTCGGCCTCGGCTTTCTTCCCTGAAGCTTCCAAGGCCTCTTCCAGCCGCTTCTTCCCCAAATAGCACCAGGGGCAAATCACATCTGAATAAACGTCGATCTTTAAGCTCATGGCTTTCTCCTTGCTTGACCCAAGATATGGTTTTTCCCTTGGGGAAATAAGCCCTTCTCTGATTTTTTGAGTTACCCCGGATATACTGGGGCCATGAAAACATTAAAAATTCAAACCTCCGAGCGGGAACACATTCGGGATATTACTTCCCACATCCGTGAATGGGTGGCTAAAGGGGGTTACGAATCCGGTCTTTTGGCGGTCTATTGCCCCCATACCACCGCCGCCATAACCATCAATGAAAATGCCGATCCTGACGTGAAACGGGACATTCTATTTCACCTCAAAAAAACAATTCCTCAATCGCCGGAATTCAAGCATTTCGAGGATAACGCAGATGCCCATATCAAATCGGTTCTAATCGGATTCTCTTTGGCCCTTATCGTGGAAAAAGGAGAGATTTTACTGGGCCGCTGGCAGGGAATTTACTTTTGTGAGTTCGACGGACCGAAAGAGCGAGAAGTTTGGCTCAAGTTTATCGGCGGCAAAGACCCCTAACCGCCCTCTTTCTCGAATTCCTCTTCGAGACTGAAGTAGCGCTCGCCCATATCACAGCAAATAGTTACGATTCGGGCTTCCGGGCCTAATGTCTTGGAAAGTTTCAAGGCCGCGGCCACATTGGCGCCGGAGGAAATCCCCAAAAGCAAGCCTTCTTCACGAGCCAAGCGCTTCGTCATTCGGTAGGCTTCCAAGTCTTCAATTTGAATGAGTTCATCTATTACTGACCGGTTCAAAACAGATGGTACAAACCCGGCGCCGATGCCTTGGATGCGATGGACCCCCGCTTTTCCACCCGAAAGCACCGCCGAGGAAGCAGGCTCCACCCCGACGATTTTGATTTTCGGGTTCTTGGCCTTGAAATATTCCCCTACCCCGGTGATGGTCCCGCCGGTACCGATACCCGCCACGAAAGCGTCCAATTTTCCTTCGGTATCCTTTTCGATTTCCGGCGCCGTAGTCCTTTTGTGGGCTTCAGGGTTAGCCCGGTTGGCGAACTGTTCGGGCATAAAATATTCGGGATGCTGTTTCTTGATTTCCTGGGCCTTGCGGACCGCTTCCGCCATCAATCCCTTGGCCGGGGTTAAAACCAGTTCCGCCCCATAGGCCTTCAAAAGAACTCGCCGCTCCTGGCTCATATCCTCAGGCATCACGAGAATCAGCTTATATCCTCTTTGAGCGCAAACCAGGGCCAAGCCGATTCCAGTATTGCCGCTGGTGGGTTCCACCAAGGTTCCACCGGGCTTCAATAAACCCCGGTGCTCCGCGTCGTCGATCATGGCCAGGGCGATACGGTCTTTCACACTACCGCCCGGATTATAAAATTCCAATTTGCAAAGGATTTGGGCCCGGCCCTTTTCCGGAATGGCTTGAAGTTTTAAAAGAGGCGTGTTTCCAATGATTTCGGTAATGTTGGAAGCCAGGGGATACCGGTTATAGGTCATGGAGTGACGACCGCACCCTCTTCCAATAGCCGGGCGGGGCATTTATAAGTCGGCTGGACTTCATGATGATAAGACACGCCCGAATCCAAGGAAGTAATCCAAACCTTGCCTTCCAAAGGCGACTGCCCCTTCAATATCCATTGAAGGGCTTCGGAAGCGGCCATCGCCCCCATCAGGCGTTGCACGGATGGCTGTCCCTTCGTGAAAGCTTTTGGATTCATGATTTCAAAACATTCCAAACAAGGACATTGGCCGCCTTGATGGCGAATAGCCAAGAGAGCGAATCCGCTTCCGGCCGGCCAAGCATATAGGGCGGGTTTAGCTTGGTGTCTCAGCCAACGGCTCAGACGCCGTCGGGCTTCTTTATTCTCAGTGGAAACCACCGTAAGGGACGCATTTGGTAGATACTCAAACTCCTCGGGCAGAACGTCCACTTGCAGGTTTGGAAATTGGGATGTCAGCGCAAAGGATTCGAAATTTCCATAAGAAAGGACAAAAAGTTTGGAGATGCCTACCGAGGCCAAGGCGGTGGCGGCAGACTGGAGGGCAATGCCTTCTCCTACCAACAACACGGAAGATTCCAACCATTTTTTCTGGCCTTCCGGCCCAACCGAGGAAAGGATAACCTGCCGGGAAAACCGGTCTTGGCTATTCGATGTCGGCATCCAGCTTACTCGACGATATCTTTGACGATTGGATTGACGTCGATACCCTGTTTGGTGAGATCGTCCAATGCTTTTTTGACTTCCGGCTCTTCGCCCTCGATTTCCATTTGAACATAGCCAAAGCCCTTGGTAATGGAGGCCCGGCGGATGTTCACCGTAATTCCATATTTTTTTATGGTATTGGAAAGAACCGGTTGGGTGACAAGCTCGGTAGGATAATCCAGTTCAACAAGTTTCTTGATGGCCGCCATGAAAATAATCTCCCAAGGAATTTAAAAATAAGACAAATTAAGAATTCGGATGAATCCCACCGGCGATGGCTGGCACAATGGAAACTTGGTCACCCGCCTTGACCATCGTGGCTTCCCCTTGCAGGAAACGGATGTCTTCTTCGTTGAGATAGATATTCACGAACCGGCGGATTTTTCCGTTTTCGTCGCAGAGGCGGTCTTTTAAACCGTTGTAGTTCTTTCCCAAATCGTTGATAAGGTCCGCAATCGTTGCGCCATCGGCGTTAACTTCAGCCTGGTTGTTGGTCAGATTCCGTAAGGGAGTCGGGATCAATACTTTCGCTGCCATAAAAATTCCTCCTGAAACGAATGGGTAAGCTGGATTATGACTGAAATGACCGTCGGATTTCCAGCCATTTTTCATTTAACCGGGTGCGGACTCAGCCACCGGTTCTAAGTAAACTCTCTATCGCCTTATCAGCCATGGTTTGAAATCATCGAAAATTTGTTGGTCACTTTTGAAGGGGAAATTCGGTCACTCTTAGCCGGGTCGACCCATAAGGAACCAAGGTCAGTTCTTCCATCGGAGCCGAACTCTCTACCGGACTTTGGGGTGGAGGTTCCGCCGCTCCTTGGACAAAAGACCAGGATTCCAACCGCCGTCCTTGGACCGACACTTTCACCGGGGCACCTTCCAAAGTAAAGGGATCACCTTTGAGAACGCCATCTTGGAAAGTCAGGCTCTTTTCGGGTGATTGGGGATCGAGAACCAGGGCATAATTCCAGGGACTCCGGGGCAAAAGCATGTAATCGCTTTTGCCTCCTCCCTTCGGCTCAAATTGGAAAGGCCGGAACCCCTTCCATAATTCTTTAAGGCCCAAGCTGAAAACAAGGGGTCCCCGTTCAACGCTAACGGCGTCCTGGTAACCCCGCCTCACCTTAAAGGCCATGGGTAAATTAAGCTGAAGGGTCTCGTTCCCACTCCACTCGCGAAGTACTTGATGAAAACTTCCGGATTTCAGGTTTTCTTTGGTTCCATCTGGCAAGGTCAATATGGCCCCTTCCGTCCATTCAGGCACCCGGAAATAAATTGGGAACTTAGCCGGTTGGGCGGTCGTCACCTTGAATGTTAGATTTTCATTGAAGGGATAATTCGTCACCAATTCCACGCTCACTGGAACACCGGAAACCATGGTCTCAACCCTTGAAGGCGCGTAAACCACCGCGGCCAATCCCCCGTCCGGAGTTCCCATCCAAAGATGCGAAACAAACTTGGGCCAGCCTTGGTGAAAATTGGCCGTACAACAGCCAAACTGGGGTTCCAATCCAAATAAATTGGCGACCCCGCTATTCGTGGAGTAAACCGGATTGGGATCAAAAACACAGGCGATTTGGTTCGCCTGTTCCACATATTGGTGGGTCCAATAGTCCGGGGCGATGGCCGCGGGCAGGGCGTTGAAGGCAATCTTTTCCAACCGGTCCGCGAGGGCAACGTCCCCCAGCACCGAAAGCGAGTTTTCAAGGGAAAACATGGTTTCAACGATGGCGCATAGTTCGGTGCCTTGCGAAGGGCTTTTGCCTGCCAGGCACTCGTCGCCACTGAAAAGGCCATTGGCCTCACCATGGTAGCGGTCCAATTCTGGAAGCGCCTTGAGGGCTATTTTTTTGAACCGGTCATCCCCCGTCAACCTGTAAAGCATCGCGGGGGTTTTGATACCCATAGCGTTGTTCACCACATGTCCCGCCCAATTCCATTGTGGGGACTTCTCCTTGACGGGTAAGTCGGAAAAATGCTTGGGCCAGTTATATCCCTGGCTAGCCGCTTTATAAGCCAGGTCCAACAGCCAGCTCTCTTTTGTGCGGTCATAAAGCCAATAAAGGCTCACCAATAGGTCGCCCCAACGAAAAAAATTCCAGGCGAATAGGGGCCGTGAATCTAATTGGGAATTCAAGGACCCCAGATCCTTGAGCATGGCCGGGATAATCCGCTTATCCCCCGTGGCTTCCTGGTACTGGGCCAAACCCTTCAGGATAACGAACTGCGGCCAGGGGTCCCTTGCGGCATTTGGGGGACCCTTAGTGCCAAAAGGCCCCTTCCCCTGCTCCGGACCCAACCACCCGTCTGATTGCTGATGGGAAAGGATATAGTCGACCCAACGCTTGGCTTTGCCTTCAAGCCTTTCGTCGCCAGTAAGGAAGGCCAGGGGGATCATGCCATCCAGCCAATAGGGCGCCCGCTCCCAGCCTTCGGCCTTTCCTCCTATCCACCCACTGTCTTTAATATCCGGCCAAAACTCGTCCAAATGGCCCGACTGCCCGCCCGCTTGGAGTTTCAATTGGTCCAACAGCCAGCCTTCGGGTTTGACCGTTCCCAAGGGTAATGGCTGAAAAGCCAGCGGTTCCAAACCCAAAGGCCTGTTGGCGATCTTTTCCTGTTGATGGCGGTTATAAAGAACCCAAGTCAACAAGGCCAATCCCATGAAAATAAAAATCAAAAGTAGTCTCGTTAAGGAAAAAAAATTTTTGGGGGGTGCTGGGGGAATCAGTTCTTCCATGAGGTTCTCCTTGGAAGAGAATACATCAGGAAGGCTTGGCCAACAGCCGAGAAAGTGGCCTCCAAACCTTATCATGCGGTAGTTTTTCTTGAAAATATTTCCTGTCGGACCAATAGACCTTGTAAACGCCGGCTTTGGGCTTGGAAATAGCAACCCGATATTTCTCTCCCATCACTTCCAAAGCCGCGCAATTGTCGATGGCGATGGCCACACCGGGGGGTTTTAGCATCATTTCTTTGAGTTCGGGTCTACGGTCTTTTTCAACATCGTAATGGGGACAGGCTAAGGCATCGATCAATCCTAACCCAGTGACCTTAATGAGTTTAGCCTTGGGATTGTGGAACTTGCGGGAATCCGAGTTCCCCTGGCGGAACCAACAAATGGCCCCAGCGCTGGGCCCGCAAAGCACTTTCCCCTTTTTTTCGGCTTGTTTTAAGAGTCCCACAACCCCAAGCTTTTTCCAACGGTTGATCATCAAGAGGGTATTACCACCTCCGACATAAATAATGTCAGCAATCCTTATTTTTTTAGCGATTTCTGAATATTTCGGGGGTTGTTTCAGGAGAAAAAGCGAGTCCACCCGGCATCCCAATTTGTTTCCAAAATGATTTTGGACCGCTCGGACATAAGCTTTGTCGTCCGAACTGGCAGTAGGAATAAAAAGAAGACGGGGGACCTTCTTGCCTGAAAGCCGGATGATTTCCCGGCTAATCGACATCACTTCAGGCTTGGCCGCGCCGAACCCGATGCTTCCCCCGCCAATGGCAACGATTTTCCGCATTGGCTTCTTAAGTCGGTGTGGATGGTTTTTTCGACTTGGGTAGGTACCGGTAACTCCAATAAGCCATCCAGCCTAAGGTGATGAGCGAGAGAAGAATGGCGATCATTGAGAGGACATCCGAAAATCTGCCCCGGGAAGCCCATGGGCTTCCGGCCCGAATTCGGGCGATGAACTTACGCAGATCCGGGTTGTCCGGGTGCAAGCGAAGGCTTTCCTCCATAGCGACGAGCGCTTCAGTACGATTGGCCGACTGGTAATAAGCCTCCCCCAAAAACTGGTAGGCCTGCCAGTAATCGGGCCGCTGGTCCACTGCGGCGTGGAAATATTGGACGGCCTTGTCGTAATCGTGGTTTTTAAACAGATCCATGCCGGCGGCGTAATAGTCTTCCGGAGCGATCGCCCAAACCCACATTGGCACCAGGGCAAAGACCAAGATCAAAAAAACTTTCTTCATTGTTTCAAGCCGGAACCAAATGCGTCGCCTCGAAAGCGGCTAGGTTGGGTTGGATGATATTCAATGCTTTCAAGTGATCCGTCACCGCCTCCTGGGTTTTCAACCCCGTCCCAGTGATATAGGCCACCGTAACCGCGTCCGGGTTCAAAGCGCCAGCCTCGGTCAGTTTTTTCAGACAGCCGATAGTAACTCCCCCTGCCGTTTCGGCGAATATTCCTTCGGTACGAGCCAAGAGTTTTATCCCTTCCACAATTTCCTCATCCGTCACCATTTCGGCTCCGCCGTTGGACTCCGCGATGGTTCTTAAAGCGTAGAACCCATCCGCCGGATTGCCGATGGCCAGGGATTTGGCGATAGTATTGGGCTTGACAGGTCGGAAAGTATCGGTCTTGGCTTTGTAGGCCGTCGTCACCGGCGAACAACCCGTGGCTTGCGCCCCGAAAACCCTCATGTCTTTCTTCTCAATCAAGCCGACCTTGATGAACTCCTGCGTGCCTTTCCAAATCTTAGTCAACAGAGACCCCGAAGCCACCGGAACCACCACTTGGTCGGGCGCTTTCCATCCTAATTGCTCCGCCACCTCAAAAGCCAAGGTCTTGGATCCTTCGGCATAATAGGGTCGCATATTGATATTCACGAAGGCCCATTTGTATTTCCCGGCAATTTCGCTGCAAAGCCGGTTAACGTCGTCATAATTGCCGTTCACCCCGATTAAGTTCGGATCATAAATAAGGGAAGCCGTGACCTTGCTGGATTCAAGATTTGAAGGAATGAAAACAAACCGTTTCATGCGGCCCCTGGCACCATAGGCCGAAACCGCGTTGGCCAGGTTGCCCGTGGAGGCGCAGGCTAATGTGTCAAAGCCCAGTTCCAAAGCTCTGGTAGAAGCAACGGCCACAACTCGGTCTTTGAAGGAATGGGTGGGATTGGCACAATCGTTTTTGATATAAAGATTGGAAAGTCCCAGCTCTTCGCCCAGTCGTTCAGCGCGAATAAGAGGGGTATAACCTTCCTCCAGGGTGTTATAACGATCCCCTTCGATCGGCAGAAACTCCCTGTAACGCCAAATGTTCAAGGCCCGTGAGGCGATCTTTTCCCGGGAAACATCCTTTTTAATTTTGTCGTAATCGTAAGCCGCTTCCAAGGGTCCGAAGCAAAACTCACAGACGTATTTGGCCACCTTTTCATACTCTTGGCCACACTCACGGCATTTCAGCGCTTTCACATAACTCATCATTTTCTCCTGGCTGCTCCCGAAAGGGCCTTCAAAACAAAAAGGCCTCCATCTCGAGATGGAAGCCTTTGGTCATTGGGTTTTCCATCTCTCATCTCACCCCGGTTTTTTTGATTCAACCGAAGCAGGAATTGGCACCTAACAGTTCCTTACGGAACCTGGTTGCCGTGGCATCGCAGGGCCTGTCCCTCCGCCACTCTGGATAAGAGCGTTAAATTGTTCTGTGATGTTACTAACAGCCGGCGTTCCATGTCAAGCCGCTTTAGTCCGCCGCCACCTCGATCTTGAGTATCTGGTACTGCAAAAGTCCCGCGGGAATTTGGATGTCCACTTTGTCTCCTATCTTTTTACCCATCATTCCCCTGGCGATGGGCGTCCCTAGGGATATCTTGTTCTGCGCGAAGTTGGCTTCTTCTTCCCCAACAATCCGGTAAATTTCTTCCTGTTTGGTCTTCAGGTCTTTGACCGTCACCACGCAACCAATGGAAACATGCTCCCCGGTGATGTTTTCATCCTCCAATATGCGGGCCCGGGCCAGCTTGTCCTCCAACTCACGGATGCGGGCTTCCAATAAGGCTTGTTCTTGTTTGGCCGCGTCATATTCTGCGTTTTCCTTCAAATCGCCATGGGCACGAGCCTCTTCCAGCGCCTTGGCCACCTGGGGCCGCCGAACCACCTTTAATTTATTGAGCTCGTCCTGGAGTTTATCCCGGGTTGCCCTTGAGACTAGGAAGTCCGACATATTCTTCTCCTCAACTAAAATATTACTTACCGTTCTTCTGACACTTTTGACACAGCCCATAGAGCTGCATACGATGGGATGTGATCTTAAACCCATGTTTCCGGCTGACTTGTTCCTGAAGCTCCTCAATTTGCGGGTTCAAAAACTCAATGTAAGCTCCGCACTGGTTGCAAATCATATGGTCATGATGTTGGTGGTTATATTCAGGTTCATATTTGATTCTTCCGTCCCCGAAATCTAGTTCACGGGCCAAACCGCACCGGGTCATATGTTTTAAAGTGCGGTAAACCGTGGCAAAACCCACGTGGGATTGTTTTTCACGGGCCTTTCCGAATAACTCCTCAGCTGAAATATGGCCCCGATGGTTCAAAAAGACCTCTAAAATCAACTCCCGCTGGGCCGTCAGCTTCAGGTCCTTTTCTTTGAGGTATAGCCTAAAAACTTCATACTCATCCCTTTTTGTTTTTAAAACACCCTTCATAAAAATATCCTTAATTCATTAGCCCACGGGGAAATAAAGTTGTATTGGAAACTCAGTTAAGCATGACCGGCATTAAAACATTAGAACGGACGACATGTTGAAAAGCTCCGGCAATATTGTCGGTGACATCGTTTAAGGTTTGCAAGTAATCTTCTTCCACTTCCCTGCTCTCAATCAAAAAAGAGGTTTTCAAAAGAACGGACAATTGCCCTTTAATCACTTTGGACACTCGAAGCATTTCATTGCGAAAATAGTCTGGATGATCCTTCCGAAGTCTTTTAAGTATCCTTGGCCGCGTGTATTTTTTTTGGCCAACCGCTATCGAGGCGATCATCTGGGCCAGGTGATTTTCAAGCATAGGCCTGTCCACATGTTGCCCATGGACTAGGCGTTCAATAATTACTTCAAGGTAAGAAACGTGGGAAAAAAGTTCCCGGTAAAGCTCGAGGAAACTTTCCCGCACATCCGAGTCTTGTGATTGACCCATGGTATCCCCCGACCGGCTGTTTTAAAAATTATACCCTTTTTAACCTTTTAATCAAAGGGTGGTTCATCATTACCCATGGGGTTTGTTTATTCCGCCAAAAGTTTTTCAATAGCGCCGACAAAATCACCTTCCGGATGAACCCCAACAAAGGACAAAGCGATTTTCCCCGACTTGTCGATGAAAAACGTCGTGGGAATAGGATTAATGCCATAGGCTTTCAAGGTCTCCATGCTGGCAAGTCCGATAGGGTATTGGATTTGAAAATCAGAAATAAACTTGAGGAAATACCCATTGGGTTTGCCATCATTGCCCTCGACTGAAAGACCCCACAACTCCAAACCTTTGGAATGATAGGCATCGTACATTTTCACCAATGTGGGAATCTCCATTCGACAGGGTCCACACCATGTCGCCCAATAGTCCACCACTAATAATTTTCCCTTCATTTGTGCCAAATTCAGACCATTAGGTGCGTTCAAAAAAGAAGCTTGGATTTCGGTGGCCGGTTCCCGGTTTCCGGGGGAAATCAACTCAACATTGTTCCCGGAGGTCTCATTTGTTCCACAACCAGAAAGGCTCGCCATCATTAAAAGAATGGGAATAAAAAAAAATTTCATTTAAGCCTCTCAATCAAAATTTGAGTTATCAAATTTTCATCAACAAATTAGAAAAAGCTGATGTATTGAACCCGCAAAATTCGCGAGAATAAATCACTCCGGTTAATATCCCTAAAATCGACGCCTATTCGCAAGGGCGTGTCCACATTGAAGACAACATTGGCGTTGAATTGCCAATAAGCGCTTAAAAGCTGGTTAAGTTCCAAGTTAAACATCAATGAATGGGCGACCGCAAAGGACGTTCCGAGAAAACCTCCCAAATCCTGGCTTGAATCAAAGTTATCAAATTTCACCACGTTCATGCCACCATGGAGCTGAAGCCATCCCAGTTCCTGAAACTCATGGCTCCCGACGACGTAAAACCCCTCTTGTGTCCCCGGAAAGAACCGGCCATCTTGTACCGTTCCATAGCCCCGATCGTCCCAGGCAACCGCCAAAGCAAGTGGTGAACTTTTTTGGTCCAAAATTTTAAACTTTAGGAACAAGCGCGGAGTCTGTATCTGAATGGTTCCCTGTCCAACGACGTTGGTAGCGTTTGCGGAAAAACCGAACATGAAAAATTCCTTAAAACCAACATCGGCCCGAACGAACAATCCGCCATTTTCATACAGTTCCGTAACCATGTCATATCCGCCATGCATGAGGATGTAAGCTGTGGGGGCTTCCACCATTTCATAGTTCGTGGGCGAAGAGGCCACATCCGCCTTGGGCCAAGCACAGGAGAAGCAGAGGAGAAAAAAAGAGGTAAGGAAAAGTTTTAAAGGTCTGACGAACGGCCTCCATTTTTTCAATTTTACGGCCTGAAACTCCGATGTCAATCAATCGAATTTTCAGTATTTTTCAATGAAAATCTTTTCAACCTTGGGAATATGGCGCCCCAAAAAACGCTGGGCTTGTTCCTTAAATTTACGAGAAAGGTCACTGACGAAATACTTTCCGCCCCCGTGACCGTTCATTTCGACCCCGTGCATCTCAAGGTTGCGGTGGAGGCTGCGAGCCGTTTCTTCCGCCGAATCCACGATCTTAACCTTAGGGCCGGCGACTTTGGAAAGGGTTCGTTTTAAAAGCGGATAATGAGTACAACCCAATACCAGGGTATCGATCTTCGCTTTTAAAAGAGGACTTAGGTACTCACGGGCTACTGCTTCAGTCAAAGGCCCCGTTAGCTTTCCTTCCTCGACCAATGGAACAAAAAGTGGACAAGCCTTGGAAAAAACTTTTGCATTGGGCATCAAATGATGAATGGCCTTCAAATATGCTCCGGAAGCGATGGTTCCCTCGGTTCCAATGACGCCGATGCGCCTATTTCGGGTCACCTCTACCGCTGCGTAAGCTCCCGGCTCGATCACTCCCAGGATGGGAATGGGAAATTCTTTTCGGACGGTCTCCAAGGCCCAGGCCGAGGAAGTATTGCAGGCCACCACCACGCATTTTACTTTTTGCGCCTTGCGGAAAAAACGAATAATCTGGCGGGCATAACGGATGATGGTGTCCGGGCTTTTGGTGCCATAAGGAATACGGGCCGTATCCCCAAAATAAACTAGTTTCTCCCTCGGCAGCTCTTTTTGGATGGCCTTGACGACAGTCAAGCCGCCCAAACCCGAATCGAAAATGCCGATGGGATAACGCTTCAACGAGAAGCTCGTTTGGCACTTTTTTCCCTGCCGCTGTCCTTTAGAAGTTTATAGTCGATAGAATCGACTAACGCTTCCCAAGAAGCTTCAATGATGTTTTCAGAGACACCGACCGTTCCCCAGCTGTCCTTTTGGTCCCGGCTTTCGATTAAAACCCGCACCTTGGCCGCCGTACCTTCCTTGGCGTCCAGGACACGCACCTTGAAATCGGTCAAATGGACGTCCTGAAGGCTGGGATAAAACTTAGTGAGCGCTTTCCGTAACGCCTGGTCCAAGGCATTAATGGGGCCATCTCCTTCGCCCACCGTGTTTTCTAAAACGCCGTTGACCCTCAATTTAATGGTCGCTTCACTGACCAATTTCCCGTCACCCCGATTTTCCACGATGACACGGAATCCCACGAGATCGAAAAAGTTGCGGTGTTGGCCGAGGGCCTTTTTCATGAGAATTTCAAAAGAGGCCTTGGCCCCCTCGAATTGGTACCCTTCGTTTTCCATTTGTTTGACTTTATCGACAACCGACTTGGCCTCATCCTTGTCTTTCAAATGGATATGGCTGTCCCCCGCCTTGTGGAGAACCACCGCGAGCCCCGCCTGGTCGGACATTAGAAGATTCCGGACATTTCCCACCAGTTCGGGATTGATATGCTCATAGGACTTGGAGGCCTTTTTAACCGCCGCGATATGAACCCCCGCCTTATGGGCAAAGGCGCTCTTGCTGACATAAGGGGCATTTTCCCTCGGATGCATATTGCAGATTTCATCCACCAGCCGGGAAGTCTCCGTCAATTTATCCAGATGAATGGGCTTGATGAAACCATAGCCATATTTCAATACGAGGTTGGGGATCAGGGATGTCAGGTTAACATTGCCCGTTCGTTCGCCATACCCGTTGACGCAACCCTGGATTTGGGTGGCTCCAGCCGCAACCGCGGCCAGGCTATTGGCAACCGCAAGGTCGCTGTCATTGTGGCAATGGATTCCCAATATCGCTTGAGGAAACCGTTGGCTGACACGAGTGACAACCGCCTCAATGTCCTCGGGAAGTCCTCCCCCATTGGTATCGCAAAGCACCAGGCAATCCGTGCCACCCGCAATGGCCGCTTCCAGGCATTTCAAGGCATACTCGGGATTGGATTTATAGCCGTCAAAAAAATGCTCAGCGTCGTAAAACATTTCCTTAAATTTGGATTTGAGAAATTTCACCGAGTCATAAATGAGTTCCAGGTTCTCCTCGCGAGAAATTTTTAAGGTGTGGTCAACATGAAAATCCCAACTTTTCCCAAAAATCGTCACCGTAGAGGTGCCCGCTTTGACTAGATTCAGGAGCACCGGGTCTTTCGAAGCCTTGTTTTTAGCGCGGCGGGTCATCCCAAAAACCGACAGCTTGGCGTTTTTCAGTTTGAGCTTTTTGGCTTCCTTGAAGAAAGCGTCATCCTTGGGGTTGGCCCCGGGCCACCCGCCTTCAATATAGTGTAATCCCAGTTCATCCAGTACCTGGGCCAGGCGCAGCTTGTCCTTGACCGATAGGTTGATCCCTTGGGTCTGAGAACCTTCCCGCAAGAGGGCGTCATAAAGAACTAACTTTTTATCCACGGACTCCCGCCACTTTCTTTCCTAAGTTAAATTTTTGATGAATGGCTGAAACCGCCTTCGCCACATCCTTCTCATTGATGACGACGGATATTCTGATTTCCGATGTGGAAATCATTTGGATATTCACTTCTTTCTCAGCTAGGGCTTTGAACATTTTTGCCGCAACACCGGAATGAGACCGCATTCCCACACCCACCACCGACACCTTGGCGATATGCTCGTCGGAAATAATGCCTGCGGGCTTGAGTATCTTCGATGCCTCATTGACCACTTTCATGGTCTTTTTGAGTTCCGACCGCTCCACGGTGAAGGACACGTCCGAATGGCCTTTCTCTCCAATGTTTTGGATGATCATGTCAACATTGACGCCGGCAGCTCCCAGCTTTGAAAAAAGGATGGAGGCGACTCCGGGCCGATCCGGCACACCTCTCACGGTAACTTTAGCCTCGCTCTTATTATAGGTCACCCCGCTGATGACCACCTTTTCCATAGCTTTTGTTTCCTGCATGACGATCGTCCCTTCTTTTTCATTGAATGTCGGCCTCACATGAATCTTAATGCCGAAGTTTTTCGCGAATTCCACAGACCTGGCATTCAGCACCTGCGCTCCCGCACTGGCCATTTCCAACATCTCATCATAACTGACCAAAGAAAGCTTCTTGGCGTCCTTCACGATATGGGGATTGGCCGTGAAAACACCATCGACATCTTTATAAAACTCACAGACATCGGCTTTCAAGGCCGCAGCAATCGCAACTGCCGTCAAATCGCTCCCGCCCCGGCCCAAAGTGGTAATTTCATTGTCTTTGTTCATCCCCTGGAAACCAGCCACCACGACGACTTTGCCCTGAGAAAGGGCCTTCCGGATGGTGGTATCGCCCACCTTCACGATGCGCGCCTTGGTATGGGCATTATCCGTCACGATGCCCACCTGGTGGCCCGTAAAGGAAATGGCATCACATCCGCAAGACTGTATAGCCAGTGCCAAAAGGGCGATGGCTTGTTGTTCCCCCGTGGCCAAAAGAACGTCCATTTCTCTTTCATCAGGACTCTCGGTGATCTTGTGAGCCAGGGTAATCAGGTCGTCCGTGGTGTCCCCAGGCGCCGATACGACGACGACTACCTGGTGTCCGCTTTTCCGGGCTTTGGCAATACGCCGGGCTACTTCCAACATTTTGGAAGCGTCGGCTACCGACGACCCGCCAAATTTTTGGACAATCAATGCCATTCTTCACCTTTATAAATTTTTAATTCACAATCAAAACTAAAATCCTCAATTTACAACTTGAGGGCCCTGAGGATTTCTCCCATATCAGGCTTGATGACCGTGGGTTTATTGCTTCTCAAAATCGCCGTATCGGGATCTTTTAAGCCGTGGCCCGTCAAGGTACAAACAATTCTTCTTTTGCCGTCGATGAAATACCCTTCTTTGTTTTTCTTAATGACTCCGGCTAACGAGGCGGCCGAAGCCGGTTCGCAAAAGATACCTTCCATGGCCGCCAACATCTCGTAAGCCAAAAGAATTTCCTCGTCTGTTACAGCCTCGATCAAACCGCGGGACTCGTTCCGGGCCGCCTCGGCGGCCTTCCAAGAAAAAGGATTCCCAATTTTAATGGCGGTGGCAATGGTATGGGGATTCTCAATGACCCTCTGTTCGACGATAGGAGCCGACCCCGCCGCCTGGAACCCACACATGCGGGGCAGTTGGGTGGAAAGGCCCTTCAGTTTATATTCCTTATACCCTTTCCAGTAAGCGGTGATATTCCCGGCGTTACCCACGGGGATAGCGTGATATTCGGGAGCGTCCCCGATGGTGTCGACAATCTCGAAAGCCGCTGTTTTTTGACCTTCCAAACGGTAGGGGTTGTTGGAATTGACCATGGTAATGGGATGTTCCTCCGCCAATTCGCGGGTCAATTTCAGGGCCTGGTCGAAGCTTCCCTCGACCGCCAAAACCTTCGCCCCGTAAATCATGGACTGGGCCAGTTTGCCCAAGGCGATGGAACCGTGGGGCAAGAGAACCGCACAGGAAATGCCCGCGTGGGCCGAATAGGCCGCAGCGGCCGCGGAAGTATTTCCGGTGGAAGCGCAAATGACGGCCTTGGCACCCTCCTCGACCGCTTTGGACATGGCCATGGTCATGCCCCGGTCCTTAAAGGAACCGGTGGGATTAAGGCCCTCGAACTTCAAATAGATATTAAGGCCATTCCCGAGTTTCTTGGAAATGTTTTTGGCGTGGATGAGCGGGGTGTCGCCCTCTTTCAAGGTGATGACGGGCGTTTTTTCCGTAACCGGCAAATAGGCCCGGTATTCCTCAATAACACCCTTCCAATAAGGCATATTATTCTCCCCGGTCCATGCGGATAAGGAGGGTCTCTTCCTGGATGAAGGGTAGACCGTTGATCTTCTTCAGTGCGTCTTGCACGTTTTTCTCAACCGCCTCGTAAGTAACGATGACGACCGGTACTTTATCGCCCTTCTTTTGTTCTTTTTGGATGACGGAAGCGATGGAAATTTGGTGCTCGCCCAGGATACGGGAAATCGCCGACAGCACGCCCGCCTGGTCCAAGACGGAAAACTTCAGATAATAACGGGACTTGATATCACCCATTTTCTTGATGCGCTTGATTTGGGGGTTGTCCGATAGGAACCAGCAATTGGAAATCTCGCCCGCCACGTTGTCATGGACGCTCCGGCAGACGTAAATCAGGTCGCTCATCACCGCCGAGGCCGTGGGTTTGTTTCCCGCGCCCAGGCCGTAATACATAGTGGACCCCACGAAATCGCCCGTGACGAGGACGCCGTTATACTCGCCGTCGACCTTGGCTAAAAGATGGTCTTCCGGGATCAGGGTTGGGTTGACCCGGACTTCCAATTCATCTCCATCCACTTCAGCGATGGCGAAAAGTTTTACCACCCGTCCGAACTCCTCCTTGGCAAACTCAATATCCTGAAGAGTGATCCGTTCGATGCCTTCGACGTAAATGTCCTCCACTTTGACCCTTTTGGAAAAAGCCAAGGAAGCCAAGATCGCCAGCTTGTGGGCCGCGTCCATGCCGTTGATGTCCAGCGTCGGATCGGCCTCGGCCAAACCCTTCTTTTGGGCCATCTGCAGGGCCTCTTTAAAAGATTTCTTTTCCTCGGTCATTTTCTGGAGGATGAAGTTAGTGGTTCCGTTCACGATACCGTAAATAGAAGTGATGTTGTTCGGCGCCAATCCATCGTTGATGGCCTGGATGACGGGGATACCCCCGCAAACCGCCGCCTCAAAGTAAATATCCACTTTATGTTGGCGGGCGGTCTGGATGATCTCATCCCAATGCACGGACAGGACCGCCTTGTTCGCGGTTACGATATGCTTGCCCCTGCCCATGGCCTCCAAAAGATAGGACCGTGCGGGTTCATAGCCCCCCATCAGTTCCAGAACCACGTCGATTTCGGGGTCGTTCAGGATGTCTTCGTAATTGGTCGTCAGCATGCCCTCGGGCACGGTAACTTCCCGCTGCTTCGTCAGGTCCTTGACCATCATCCTTTTGATGCGGATTTGAGCCCCGATTTTGGCCTCAATGAGTGTTCGGTTTTTCTCCAGCAGGCGGTAAACCCCCTGCCCGACGTTGCCGAAACCGATCATGCCGATTTGAATGATAGATTTTCCGTCCGCCATAAACTCTCTCTCCATGCTTTTATAAAAAACTTCATCCCCTACGCAAAGGCTTCGGGGATTAGGCAACCTCTTCACAAAAATATGGACTGTTGCCTAAATAGCAAAACGCCCCGTGCTTGCGAAAAGCCGGGGCGTTTGTTGAAAAAGGAGCCTTAGATTATAAGAAAACAGGGGTCAATTCAAGGAAAAGCCCGGTAAAGAGGCCTTTAAACCGCCTCTTTGATTCGCTTCAACCCTTCCAGGATGACCTTCTCGCTTGTGGCGTAGGACATCCGCATGTAACCCTCTGCGCCAAAGGCGATGCCGGGGGTCAGGGCCACCTTAGCCTTGTCCAACAAATACTCGGAAAGCTCCAGGGAATTGGAACGGCCCGCCTTGAAGAGCCCCTTCATATTTGGAAACACGTAAAAAGCTCCCGCCGGTTTCAGGCACTTCACGCCCAGGATAGCGTTCAGGCCTTCCACGATCATGTCCCGCCTTTTGCGGAAAACCTCGACCATTTTTTGAATCTCCGAATCAGGCATGGCCAAGGCCGCAACTCCGGCCTTTTGGACAATGGCGGTGGCATTGGAGGTCGATTGGCCTTGTAGATCAGCGATAGCTTTCATCACATTGGCGGGCCCCGCTGCGTAACCCAGGCGCCAACCCGTCATGGCATAGGCCTTGGACATGCCATTGACCAAGAGCGTTTGAGCCGCAACTTCTTTAGACAAAGACGGGAAGCAAACATGCTCTTCCCCATAAACCAACTTGGCATAGATTTCATCCGAAACAACTATGAATTTATGCTTCAAGGCCAACTCGGCGATACCTTCCATGGCCTTACGGCCCACTACTGCGCCGGTAGGATTACTCGGAGAATTAAGGATAAGGGCTTTGGTCTTGGGGGTGATCTTGGCTTTGAGAGCTTCCGGCGTCAGTTTGAACTCTTCGACTTCGGAACATTCCACGAAAATGGGGACTCCACCCGCGAGTTTGATTTGTTCGGGATAGCTGACCCAATAAGGCGATGGAATAAGAACCTCGTCGCCCGGATTGATGATCGCCATGAAAATGTTATAGAGGGAATGCTTGGCCCCACAGGAAACCACGATTTCACCGGGCTCGTATTTGACCTTATATTCCCGATCCAGATATTGGCCGATGGCCTTGCGCAGTTCCAACGTGCCCGGTACAGGAGTGTATTTATGATGGCCTTCGTCAATGGCTTTCTTGGCCGCGTCGCAAATGACTTGGGGTGTGTTGAAGTCCGGTTCCCCTGCCCCAAAGTTAAGGACGTCCACTCCTTCTTCCTTCAATTTTTTGGCCTTCGCGTCGATAGCCAGTGTCATCGACGGGGCGATTTGTTTCATGCGTTCCGAGATATCCATTCTTTTCCTCGCTTAGATTTTAAGAAAACAACTTTTTCATGTTTCTCAAAGCCTGACGAATACGGTCCTTGTTCTCCACCAGGGCCATTCGAACGTATCCTTCACCCAACTTACCAAAACCCGACCCGGGGGAGATGGCCACGGCGGCCTCTTTCAATAACATCATGGAGAAATCAAGGGAACTCATTTTGGCGTAGCGTTGGGGTATCTTGGCCCAAAGGTACATGGCGGCCCTGGGTTTTTCAACGGGCCATCCTATCTTGTTCATTCCATCGGCCATGATGTCGCGTCGTTCCTGATAAACCGCCGCTAATTTTCTCAAGTTTTCTTCCGGGCTGTCCAAGGCCGTAATCGCCGCCACTTGGATAGGCGTGAAGATGCCATAATCCATATAGCTCTTAATTTTCGCTAACGAGGCGATGACTTTCGGATTTCCCGCGATAAACCCCACCCGCCATCCCGCCATGTTATAAGACTTGGAAAGGGTAAAGGCTTCTACGCCAATATCCTTGGCCCCAGGCGTGGCCAGGAAACTTGGGGATTTGTAACCATCAAACACGATGTCGGCGTAGGCCAGGTCATGCACCACCAGTACCTGGTTTTTCTTCGCCCACTTGACTATTTCCTTAAAGAACTCGGCCTCGACGCTCACCGTGGTGGGATTATGGGGAAAATTGATGATGAGTAGCTTGGGCTTGGGCCGGGATTTGGAATAGGCTTTAGCCAAGTTCTTCAAGAATTTTTCTGGGCCCTCCAGAATAGAGATGGGCACCAAATCACCCCCCGCAATAATGACACTATAGTGGTGGATAGGGTAGGTAGGGGTAGGGGTTAAAACCTTATCACCCCGATTGATGACGGCTAAACCTAAATGGGCCAAACCTTCCTTGGAACCGATGACCGAAACGGCCTCAGTATAGGGATTAATGGAAACCCCATATTTACGGTCATACCACCGGGAAACTGCCTTTAAAAAAGCCGGTATTCCTTTGGAAGTCGAATAGCGGTGGGATTTCTTGTCTCGCACCACCTCGATCAATTTGTCCACGACCGGTTGAGGTGTGGGATTGTCCGGATTCCCCATTCCGAAATCAATGACGTCCTCTCCCTTGTGGCGTGCCGCCAGCTTTTCGGCGTTCAGCCGGGCAAAAAGATAGGGAGGAAATTTTTTAATGAGATTGGCTTCGGTTTGTAGGGGCATTTTTAGGCCTTCAATCTAGATTTTCACTTTCGGAATACTAGCGAACCGATGGTATTCCATCGATCGCTTCCTCAACTTGGACTTGTTCAAACCGGCAATGGTTTTTGTCCCGAATCCCTGGACCGTAAAAGAAGCCACTAAATTACCGGCAATGACGGCTTGCTTCAGGATGTCCGGGGTCAGTTTACCCGACCTCGCGACGTAACCGATGAAAGCCCCGGCAAAAGTATCCCCCGCGCCCGTCGGGTCCACCACATAATCCAGGGGCACCGCTGGCGAAAGGAAGGTCCAATCCTGCCCAAAAAGCATGGCGCCATGTTCTCCTTTTTTCACGATGACCGTCTTGGGTCCCATCTTTTGCAGGGCCCGAGCGCCTTTCATCAAGTGCATTTCACCGGTCAGCAAACGAATTTCCTGGTCATTGACGACGACCAAGTCCGTTTTCCTTAAAACTTTCAGCAGGGCTGGTTTGGTGATATTGATCCAGAGGTCGCGCGTATCCAACACCACAAACTTCGGCTTAATCATTTGTTGCAATACCTTCATCTGCAAATCTGGATGAATCGCGGCCAGAAATACGAACGGGATATTGCGGGCTTGGCCCGTTATATGCGGGTCAAACCGTTCGAAGACGCCCAAGTCAATCTTCACCGTATGGGCCACTGCCATATCATTCTCGTAATAACCCTTCCAATAAAAGGTTTTTCCCTTTTCCCGGGTGACGAGATCGGTATTAACCCCGTGGCGTTTCAACATTGTCAACTCAGAATCCTTAAAGTCATCTCCTACCACGCCCACCATCTTCACAGGGGCGAAAAGCGAGGCCGCGAGGCTGGAGTAGGTGGCTGCCCCACCCAGAACCCTTTCAGCTGAACCATAGGGAGTCTTGAGGCCGTCATAAGCGACAGAACCAACAATAAGGACTTCGGACATTTCTTTACTCCTGAAAATTAAATGAACAGGATTTTCAGCTCGGATCAAACAAAACGTATTTTCTCGTCGAACAATAGACAAAAAACACCAACACCGCTAGAAGAGTGTCGCCCGTCAGTTTTAAAACCATGGGGTTATCTTCATGCTTATTGCACTTCACTTTTAAACCGTGGGCCGTTTCCCCAACGAAGTAATAATGTTTCTCATGATCGTAGGTAAGGGGTTGGAGGAAGCCCGCCTGAACCAAAGCGTTCTCATCAATGTCTTCGGTGACAGGCTTATCCAGATGGGCTTGATTCCACTGGTTGACAGCCTTTTGGAGGGTGATGACGCGGGAATAGCAATCCAATTCGTCCCGGGGAATCAAAAGCTGCCGGAGAGCGTAAACGGCCACAAAGGTAAATAGCCATGATATGCCGAATATGATAAGCCCGGTCTTCCATGTCAATTTTTTGGTCGTGGATTCCATCAAAGCTCCCCGAAAATTTGGACGAGTATAGCAAAAGAGGGCCTTTTTTATTGAAAAATTAGGAAAAAGCCATTGTGTTAGCTGAGGCTTGTTGAACCTTTCATCCTCTCCCACTCACCAACACTGGCCTTCGAGTAGCGTAGGAAACATTCAAAAGCATTCCCACCGCCGCATAACTGAATACTAGGGAAGATCCCCCGTAACTGATGAAAGGAAGGGTGAGGCCGGTCACGGGCAAAAGCCCCACAGTCATGCCCACGTTGATAACGATCTGCACGGCGAACATGCTGGCGATCCCCAGTGCCAAAAGGGATCCTTCACGGTCCCTGGCTTTGCGGGCGATCTCAAACGATTTCTGAATCAACAGGTAATAAAGGCCCAAAACTATCGCGCATCCTACGAAACCCCATTCCTCACCCACCACCGAAAAGATAAAGTCCGTATGATGCTCTGGGATAAAAGAAAGCTGGGTCTGGGTGCCCTGCATATAACCCTTCCCGGAAATGCCCCCGGAACCGATGGCGATAACCGATTGAATAATGTTATATCCAGCGCCCAGAGGGTCATCCTGAGGATTGACGAAAACCGCCAGTCTCTCCCTTTGATAGTCTTTTAGGAAATGCCAAACTAGAGGGCTGGATGACGCGCCGATGATGAACATCCACATCAGCCATTTAAATTGGATGCCGCCTACATACATCAAAACCAGGGAAACCGGCACGAGTAAAAGAGCCGACCCCAAGTCCGGCTGTTTCAGGATGAGAATCAAGGGAATGCCCAGCATCGCCAAAAGAAAAAAAAGTTTGCCAATGTAAAACAATTCCACGGTTTTACTTCCGATATAACGCGCCAAAACCAAAAGAATCGAGAGTTTGGCCAGTTCGGAGGGCTGGTAAGAAAGAATGCCCAGCTTGATCCATCGTTTTGCTCCGTTAGTCTCGTCGCCAATCACAAACACCGCCAATAGTGAAAAAATGGCGATCCAATAAAATATATAAGAAGCTTCGATCCAAAACCGATAATCCACCTTCGAGAAAACCCACATCCCAAACATAGAGATGAAGAACCAGAACAATTGTTTCTTCCACAATTGGGAGATATCAGCATTGTGAAAAGTGGCGGAAAAAACGATCAAAAAACCAATAACCGATAGAGCGAACACTTCGGTAATGAGTACCCAATCCATGGACTTGAAATAGGTTTTAATGGCAGCTTTCATGCAAAGCTCCTCGAAAAAGCAGCAATAAAAACCTCATCATGGCCCCACCCCCGTGACTGTCGTCGGCGTGGGAAGCGGCGTGCTGGAAGCTTCTACGGGTGTCGGCGTTTGCCAGGGTGTTACTTCCTGACCCAGTTCCAATTCCATCAACCGCTTGGCAATGGGGGCTGAGACCACGCCCCCTTCTCCGCCGTTTTCCACCAGTACAATAACCGCCACAGTCGGGTCTTCCGCCGGGGCATAGGCGGTGAACCATGCGTGGTTGTCCCCATGTGGATTTTCTGAGGTTCCGGTTTTTCCTGCCACCCGGACCCCCGCAATCCGAGCTTTTTTCCCAGTTCCATTAGGAGAACTGATCACCTTTTCCATAGTGGCCTTGATGAAGTCCAAATGTGCCGTGGTGATATCGGCTTCATTGGAAAGCTCCGGCTGCTTCTCAAAGAGGGCCCTTCCGGTGGTCCTGTCCACCACCCGGTACATCAGATGGGGACGGTAAAACTTGCCGTCCATGGCAATGGTGGAGGTAACGTCCAACATTTGCAGTGGCGTGGTCAAAAGATAGCCTTGTCCGATACTCATGTGAATCGTATCGCCCGGGAACCAGGGCATATGTTGGGTGCTTTCCTTCCAACGAGAATTAGGTACCAGCCCCGGCACTTCCGAATCCAAGTCGATTTTCGTCTTGCTTCCCAATCCCAGCTCACGAGCCATATGGTAAATCTTGTCAATTTTAACCAGGAGACCTAATTGATAAAAATAAATATCGCAGGACTCGATGATGGCCCGCTCCAAATTGACCCAACCATGCCCCGAGATTCGCCAACAGCGGTAAGGCCACACCGTATACCAATAGATGCCCCGGCATAGGAAAACCTTGTTCAGGTCAATAACGTTGCCCTCAAGAGCGGCGAGGGCGGTCACCAATTTAAAAATGGAACCCGGCGGATATTGGCCCTGAATGGCGCGGTTTTCCAAGGGATGGTTTTTGTCCTTAAGTAATTCGTTCCATTCTTTATAGGAAATACCGCTGACAAAGGAATTGGGATCAAAATTTGGCCGGCTGACCAGCGCCAAAATCTCTCCTGTTTGTGGATTGGTAACAATAATGGAACCGATTTGGTCTCCCAGTAGATCCTCAGCTAGTTTTTGAAGTTTCCAGTCCAGTGTTAGTTTCAGGGTCTGGCCCTGAATCGGATCACGGTAAGCCAGGGTCCGGCGTTGGGTTCCCGAGGCGTCCACCTCTACCTCCACGCCACCATTTCGGCCCCGGAGGATTTGGTCATAGGTACGCTCGACCCCTTTTTTCCCAACTTGGTCGCCCTCCGTATAGCCGCTGTCCCTCAAACGGGCGAGGTCATCCTCACTGATTTCACCGATATATCCCAGAACATGAGAAGCCAAGTCTCCATGGGGATAGTAACGTTCCGGTTCCATTTGGACATAAACCCCCGGCAAGTGAACCCGATTCTCTTCAATTTTATCCACCAAATCCTCGTCCAAGTGGGATTGAAGGCGAATCGGCTCAAATCTTCGCCGCTGCCGGCGACTTTCCACAAGGTCTTCTAGGGAGGAAAGCGGTTCCTCTAGTATTTGGCTGAGTTTTAATAAAGCAGAACCGTAAGTTTTAATATCCGCTGGCACCAAAAATAAGGAGTATGTAGGAACATTAGTGGCCAAGACCTCATTATTGCGATCGGTAATAAGGCCCCGTGGAGCCCTTTGAGGTATCAAACGCAGGCTATTGGTGTCCGAAAGGCCACGGTAAAGGGGATAGTTCAGAATTTGCAGGTAAAAAAGTTTCAAAAAAATGCCAGCAAAGGCAAAGGTCACCATGCCGAGCAAAAAACCCATCTTCTTTTCGGAAGAGCCTCCGAATTTTCCCCGCGGAAACTTCGTCGCCACTTACCACTCCTTAAATACAACCAGTATTTCAAATGCTAGTTAACAAATTTTTAATGGTCGATTAAATTTTTCCCATAACTTCAAACTTGGAGCCGCTTATGCCGTGGCGGGATCAAACCGTCTTCTTCGAAACCGCACCACAAAGAAACTAACCACCGCGCCCGCGAGAGTTGTAGCCAAGAGGGTTTTAACGCAAATCCAGAGAACGTCTTGTATTTCCGGAGCCGAACCATCCCATTTTAGCATCCACCAAATGACGGCTTCGTGAAAAAGGGTAGCTCCGAAAATCAGTAAGGTCTGGGTCAAAACCCTTTCCCGATAGATGTGCCGTTTAGAAACCGAGGAAAGCATTCCGGTTAACGTTTTAGCGATTGTGTTGGGACCGATCCAAGAGGTGGACAACATATCTTGAACCAACCCCAGGAGGAAACCCCAACCAGCGGCCTTCGGTACCGTGGTTCTCAAGCCCGTCAACACGACGAACAGAAGAGGCAAATCAATACCCCAAGTGGAAATGGCTGGAAGCTGCTGGGCGAATAAAAGAGCCAGTATCAAAACAATCTGCCGTGAAATCCTCACTGGAAGACGTCCACCGGCGGTAGGATGAAGACATAATCCAGCGCGGCCGCATCCACCACCGGCTGCAATTCAATTTCCATGTTGAGGCCGTTTTCCGATTCGTTTTTCTTTACAACCGTGCCGATGGAATAGCCCTTGGGGAAAATACCTCCCATACCCGAGGACACAATCACATCGTCTTTTTGGACGTCCTCACCCGCGCTCACATAACCGAACTTCAATTGGTTGCGCCCCGTCCCCTGCACAATACCCGTCACCCGGGACCGATCATCAATTCCGGCGACGCTGGATTCTGAATCGGACAAGATCAACACCCTGGAATCGTGAGGCGCCACCTCCAAAACCCGGCCAACAATTCCCTGCTCCGAAATGACCGGCGAATCGACCAAGATTCCATCTTCCGATCCGACGTCGACGACAAAACTACTATTCCATGTGCTGGGATCGTGGGCGATGATGCGGGCAATCTTGGCCTGCCGGGGAAGTTTGGCCTTGATTTGAAGGACGTCTTTCAATCGGGCCAATTCCGACTCTGTGGATTTGTGGTTTGAGAGCTCCAAGCGCAGGGATTGGTTTTCCAGTTGGAGCCTGTCGACTTCCTGCCGCAAGTTCTGCAGTTCACGAACAGCGTTGAGGGTGTTTTCGGGGAAAGTGATCAACCAAGTAACGGACCTTTGAATCGGCATCCAGAGATTTATCGAAATGTTTTTGAGGGGATTGACAGGGCCTTCTCGATGGGAATTACGGTGAACCAGTAGCCACACACAAATCGAAAGGATCGCTGTAAGAAAAAGGCCAGAAAGGTTTTTTATGAAAAATTTCAGCATGAGACCCCGGCAAGAGGCAATTTTGGATGATAAATTTTTAATTTTAAACTTTTGAAGATTTTCACCTTCGTGAAAAACAACCAAAATTCAAAATTAAGAATTTAAAATCGCTTTTCTTAGACGTATTCTTTTTCGAGGACGGAGATGCGCTTAAGGAAATCCATCGACCGATCCAAAAGATGCCCAGCCCCCATCGCGACTGCGGTAGTAGGATCGTCCGCCAGGTTGACAGGAACGCCGGTTTCATCCCGCAGACGCTCATCCAAATTCTTCAACAAAGAAGAACCGCCAGCTAGGATGATACCCCGGTCGACAATATCCGCCGCCAACTCGGGAGGTGTCCGCTCCAAGGTCATTTTGATGCACTCGATAATGGGAATCAGGGGCTCTTCCAAAGCGCCTCGAACCTCTTCCGAAGTCAATTCAATGGTTTTAGGAAGTCCGGTCACCAAATCCCTTCCTTTAATCTGCATACGCAGTTCCTGCTCCAAAGGAAAGGCCGATCCGATTTGAATTTTGACATCCTCGGCCGTTCTCTCGCCCACAAGGATGTTATAGGTGCGTTTAATGTAATTAATAACCGCCTCGTCCAACTCGTCTCCCGCCGTTCGGATAGACTTTCCATAAACAATATCACCCAGGGAGATAACAGCCACTTCGGTAGTGCCGCCACCGATATCCACGATCATATTTCCCTGCGGTTCGGCGATCGGCATGCCGGCCCCGATGGCAGCCGCCATCGGCTCTTCCACAAGGTAAACTTCCCGCGCCCCCGCTTGCTCGGCGGAGTCACGAACAGCCCTTTTCTCCACCTCGGTACAACCTGAAGGAATGGCCACAACAATACGAGGACGGATTAAGGAACGGCGATTATGAACCTTTGAAATGAAATAACGCAGCATTCGTTCTGTGACTTCAAAGTCGGCGATCACGCCGTCCTTCATTGGACGAATGGCGACGATGGAGCCGGGAGTTCTTCCCAGCATTAGTTTGGCGTCATTACCCACGGCCAAGATTTGATTGGTGGCCTTATGGACGACAACGAGGGAAGGTTCTTGGAGGACGATTCCACGTCCTTTGACGTAAACGAGTGTGGTCGCTGTGCCCAAGTCGATCGCGACGTCGCTTGAGAAAAGCCCCAATAGAAAATTAAGCAATCAAATCTCCTTTACCGGGCCTCCCGGAAAATACCTAAAAGGCGCCCAGTCAACCCGTAAAACTTTTCCCGGAATGATGAACGGGACAAAAAAAAGAACCCCGGTTGGAAAAACCGAGGAATTCAAAAACCCTTTATAGCCAATAAGTCAAGAGGTTGCAGTGTAACACAGCGGTTTATTGAGTCCAATCCTTTTAAATCCAGCCAAAAACATAGGGGGGCTCCGGATAAAACCCATAAAGTTTTTTAGGAAATAATTACCAAACCATTGAACGCGTTATTTATTTTTCTCGATAACAGGCGTGGGTTTGGGTTCGGATTTCTTGGACTTATCCCTGAGGATCCTCTCAAACAGCTTCAAGTATTCTTTCTTAAGTTCGGCTGGGGAAGAATTTCGGTACAGACCTTCATTGAACTTTTCACCCAAGTACTCTTTGCTTTCGCGGATGAATGTTAAAAGGGCCCCGACATTTTCATCGGCCTCAGTAGTGCCGGAGGGAGTTTCGATGACAACTTTTTGAAGCACCCCTTCCCGGTAGCGCCCGACTTGGTCTTCGGTCGGATTAACGATTCCTGAAATTTTTCCCGTGAAGTTTTCAATAAAAAAAAGGATTTCGATTTCTTTACCATACAACTCAGAAATACCTACAAGGGGCTTGGATTGCGGATGACTTTGTAAGTCGATCCCGCATTCACTGCAAAATTTGTTTTTAGGGTCGTTTTTAGTCCCGCACTGGCCGCACTTCATGTGAATCCTTCAATATAGAGTCTCTAAGTTGGCTAACTATACCATGTAAGATTGGTGTTTCAAGTGGTTTTGCCCTATTTTCACGTTATCTTGACAATACTAACGACCCTTTATGGCGTAACTTGAGAACCTTTGAGGCACAGATTAAGAGAAGTTAACTATTCCAGAAAGTTCCGTAAAATTGAAATTGCAATTTCGGTCTTGTCGAAAATATCGTTTCAAGGAAATGTAAATAATATTTCAACTTATTCACATTCAAAATTGTCGGATCAAGTTTGAATATTCTTATTGAATACACCATCAATTTGGATATATTTTTCATCCATGTCAGTGAATAAGATGAAAAGCAAATTAAACGCTTCAGGACAAGCGGCTGTTGAATATCTTTTGACACTCACAGCAATTTTTATCGCTTTTGCGGGAGTGTCGATTCTCTTCTCGAACCAGGTAAATCATTATTTATCGTTGTTGTTCGACCTGATTATTCTACCGTTTTGAAGCGAGCTTTTTTCAAAGGAGAAGTGAAATGAAGAAGCCTAATCAAAAGGGCCAAGGAATGACGGAGTATATTTTAATCGTCGCCTTAATTGCCGTTGCTGTCATAGGCGCCGTTAAATTCTTCGGAAATAAAACAAGTGCAGGATTCACAAATACAGCCAATGCCATTAATGGCGCTGTTCAAAGCGGAGTAAATTCAGGTTCTGCTCCCGTAACCTGAATCAATGTTAAGAAACCAAAAGGGGCAATCAGCGGTGGAGTTGGCGGTTATTGCCCCTTTTTTATTTTTCTTTTTTTTTGCTGTAATTCAAGTTTCCTACATTTCTTATGTTTCACTCGCTGTTCAACGAGCCGCTTTAGCCATTGCCCGAACAGCCTCGGTCGGCGGAAAAAATAATTCTACCGCTTTTAAAATCCAACTTGCCATTTCCCTGCTTCCCCTCATTAGTTTGAATCAAAAAACACTTTTAACGATCTTATCAAGTAATTTCGAGATTATAACTTCTTGGGACAACACTAATGTTACAGCCCGGGTGAGTTACCCTATGCCCATTTGGGTTCCATTAGTAGGCAATGTTTTTTGCAATCAACTTGTACCTTCTGTGAATTATAACAATACGTCTGAGGGTCAGGCTGTTAAAACAGCTTTACAACTTCTAAATCTGAATCCGCCTGATTTATCTTTTCAAGGAGTTCAATTGCCCGTCCGTTGGATCACTTATGAAGCTACTACTTTCAACGAAGCTTACTGGCACTAAACAAAATGATAACTCTGAAGAATTTCAGCCAAAAACCTTGTGGGCAAGTCCTATTAGCTACTCTTCTTTTTTGTTTTATTTTCATTGCTCTATTTGCTGGCCTCTACAAAGCCGGGACGGCTTATATCATGAAAGAACAATCTCGGAGAGCGGTAAATTTAACAGCCTTGTCAGCAGGCGCAATTTATGCCAACGGCCTAGAATTGGTCCGAGAATCCAACGCTATCATTTTGGTTTGGGCCGGATTTGATGCAATAGTAGTTGGCGATGCTATTGCAGCAGCATTAATGGCACCCCCCCCGTTAGACATTGGAACTGTTATGTTTGCCGCTGAAGAAGCCGATCCCCATACCCGGGATCCTTGGCAGGACGCCTTTGCTTCTGTATTTGGCGTAGATACGCCTGCCGGAGCTGGGGCATTTCCATCTCTTATCGAAGGCCAATCCCTCGCGACCGCAAACGAAAACGGACTTTCATTTATGCCTGTTTTTCTCTACAACTACGAAACCGGGACCGCTACGGATGTCATTGTGCCAAACATGGCTCTGCGTTTTCGTTATGCAGATGAATTCCTCCCGGAAGATCAAAAAGCAACTTATTCATTAATGCATAATGGCCAAAGGAGTTATTTTTCGGCGGATCAAGTTGAATCCGCCAACAATCCAAAAAACCCGAACCAAATGCGAGTCAAGGAAAGTTTGGGCCCACCCTATGCCGGCTGGTGGGTCCGCAAGGAAACCGATGGAAGCAATGATGATACCCAAGGACACAATCCCCTTTCCGTATTTGGTCCTATTTCCAAGTTGAAATTTATTAAGGATTATTTGCATCAATTCAAATTGGACATTACCGATAGAGACGACCCACCTTGCCATACTTTCACCCTCCTCGGGAATATCAATGGAAAATTCGGGAATAAAAATAAATCTTTTTATCAAGCAAGTGAAGTAAGGATAGAAACTAATGGACTCGCACCATGGGACCTGCTGAATCCTTTTCAAATTTATTTAACACTCGTGAATATCGGTGAGTTCCCGGTTTTACGGGAGGCGTTTGAGACATTTAATAACATACCTGTTTTGAAACAAATCCTTCAAACTTCCGATGCATTGAATGGAATATGAGAATTTTCAAAAATATTAAAACTGAAAAAGGCCAGGCACTTATCGAGATGCTTATCGCCCTCCCGCTCCTGTGCCTCTTCTCCGCCGGCATTATCCAGTTTGCCATTCTGTTTTTGTCTTATGTCCAATTTGAACACGCTTGTGGCGAAGCTGCTCGGCAATATGCCGCTGGAATAATTGGCAAAGATTCTCTTGAACCCGAAATCGAGAATAACTTGGGTTACTTCCGGGGTTATTTTGATTTGTATTCACTGACCGCAACGATTCAACAACCTCAATCAGCCCCGGACCGTGTTTTAAATAACGTAAGGAACATCGTTTCAAAAATACCTGGCGGCCTCACATACGATGGTTATGAATGGTCCGTTAACATCAATTGCAGGCCTCCCTTCTTCTTCGCCGCTATTTTTACAGGCGGCATTCCCTTCCATACCGTTATGCAAGTTTACCGGTATCCAGGGTAACCATGAAAAACCATAAGTGGTTTTGGATAACATTTGGCACCTGGTGTTTTATTGCGACAATGGGCGCATGGGCTTTGATTTTTGCGCCTTTTCACTTGAATTCAAAAAAGATTTCTGAATTCCAATTGAAAATCAACGGATATCCGAGTCAAAACCAAGTTTTAGCCAGCTCAGCTCCAATTGACAAATCTTTGAATGCGATAACCGGACAATGGGAAAGTGAAGGTTGGAAATCTCAGACAAATACTATAAATTTGGCTCCCATCCTCATGAACATTCCAGAAAATTACGAAAAGTTGGCGTCTTCATTAGTGCAACTTCAGATATTTCAAAAAAACGGGGATTATCGTCTTTTGGGACTCTTTGATAACTCCAACAATAATCAAACTTATCAATGGATTGAAGAGGTCCCTAAAAAAGCAATCCAGTCCGAAGATCCATCTAAAGTTGAATTTCCGCTGAAACCTCCACAATCTGCTTTAAATGTTTTTACGATTAAGTCCAAAAAAATTGAAACATGTGGTTGGTCATTTTCCTCAAGTTCAAAAATCGAAGATCAATTCATCCACACTTATGCTTCCGAAGGATTCAATGGAAAAATTTGGTCGAAACATACTGGTGAATCAGTTTATATCCTCCAAAGGGGGACTATTAAACTTTTAGCTGTCCTGAATCAATCGGGCAACAGAAATACAATTTCATTGGTGAAACTCAACAAAAGATAGTTTAAAATTCAGTGCATTTTCTATTCAAGGTGATTTTTTGACGTAATTGGCGCGGGGGCATCATGAATAATCGGAATTCAATCATCGCACTCATTGTTGGAGTTTTCTGTGGTGCGCTAGCTTTCTTCTTGCTTTATCAAACCGCTTCCGAAATCGAAAAGAAGGCAACACCCGTTCAAGTATTAGTTGCTTCCGATTACATACCAGTTGGCGTCTTTTTAAAAGCCAATATGGTTGAAAAAAAAACCGTCCCAGAGTCGTTTGTGAGCCCGAGTGCTATACGCGATTTGCGGGAAGTGGACGATTTGATGACATTAGTTCCTATTTCAGAGGGCGAACAAATCCAGTCCAATAAGTTTGGAACGGGTGAAGAGACCCTGGCCTTGTCCCTAAACCCCGGTTTCCGGGCCTATACTCTTGAAGTAAATGAAACCAGTGGTGTCGGAAACCTCATCCGGCCCGGCAATCATGTGGACATTCTAACCAAGCTCGATTCCGACAAACGTGAAGTGACTTCCTTTGTTTTCCAGAATCTACAAGTATTGGCCGTCGGTCAAAAGCTGAATTCGATTCAACATTCCAAAAAAGAGAAAGAGTCTATCGTCGATGATAGCAATTCTGGATATAGCACTATCACTTTGGCCGTCACCCCGGAGCAAGCTGAAACCTTGATGTATTTGGACGGCCGTCCCCTTCGATTGATATTGCGGAGTTCCAATGACGACGAAATTGTTTCGGTAACAAATCAAAGTGAAGCGGAAGTTCTTTCAAAACTTGGGCATTTCGTGCCGTCCACGCATCACAACATTGAAATTATTCGGGGCGGTGTAAAGCAAGGAGAATAAGTATGCGTAAGAATAATTTTAGGTTTTTTCTTTTTTTGACGATATTTACATCGAACGTTTTTGCCGGGCCCAGCCCTATACACTTAACCATTGGCGAATCAAAGTTAATTCATGTCGAATCCGCCAAAAAAGTCGCCATTGGAAACTCTGCTATCGCAGATGTAACCGCCGTCAGCGACCAAGAAATTTTAATTTCAGCCAAATCAGCCGGAAACACCAATCTTATTTTTATCTCTCCCGATGGTGAAAAAGAAACCCGTGCCATAACCGTTTCGACTCATAATCTGAAGAAATCCATGGTGGAAGTAGACGTTGAAATCATGGAAATCGAGTCCACAAGTGCGCTTATGGCTGGTTTAAGCTGGGGTTCAATTTCGGATACTTCTACTACTACCAATATTACACAAAATAACATTTCCATAAGTGAAAACTCCCCTCCACCGCTTGTCGCTTTCAGTTCACTAACCCGACAAGCCCTTTCAGCGAGTATCCAACTACTGATTAACCGAGGCAAAGCCAAGATTCTTTCAAAACCAAAACTTTTAGCAGTAAGCGGAGAGGACGCCAGCTTTTTGGCCGGTGGCGAAGTTCCTTATGTCACGCAAAGCCAACTCGGTTCAACGAACGTTCAATGGAAACCTTACGGTGTGAAACTAAAAGCTCGTCCAACAATCGATGCCGATGGCAATATCGCTGCTAGCCTTCGAGCTGAAGTGAGTGGACTCGATCCTCAAAATGGAGTGTCCACCGGAAACGGGATTGTCATTCCCGCCTTACGGACCCGTTGGGTAGAAACAACGGTATATATGAAAAGTGGAAGCACATTGGTGATTGCTGGACTCATCGACGATGAAAGTCAAAAATTGACTTCTGGAATTCCCTTGTTGAGTGACATACCCATTCTCGGCGAACTTTTCCGATTCACTGATAATACTCACAATGAAACCGAACTCGTCATTTTTGTCACAACCTCTTTAGTAGGACAAACAGACGAAGAAGAAAATTAATTCATTTTTCTGCTTTAGGCGCCCCCAACACCCCTTCCACTAAATCCCCTGCTTTAAGCCCGTTTTGGGTGAACCAACCAGCGTTCATTTCGAGCGCGAATTTGGCGGGCCCATTGGAAGGAAAAGTTTGCTCGGTTTGTGGGGGCATTTCCAGGGTATTCAGAACGACCCCCTTCTCATCCATAAAAGCGATGCTGAGGGGGATAACGGTGTTTTTCATCCAAAAATAACGTTGCGCCGTGTCGTCAAAAACAAAAAGCATCCCGTTGTCCCAATCCATGCGCTGACGGAACATTAGACCCGTTTCTCGGGTTGCTTCTTGATTGGCTACCTCCACAAAAATCTCGTGCCCATTTAATTTCAGGGAAGAAACGGGCAGATCACTCTTGAGAACATGCCGACAGGAGAAACCAAAAAGAACAACCATCCCAAAGAAGAGAATGGTTTTCAAAAATGTCCGGTTCAGTTTAAAGCTATTCAATTTTCCATCCTTAACTCTTAACCTAACCAGCACCAAAAACCTGAAAAAAGCCTTATTTTCAAGGGCTTTTCGAGTGATTTAAATTGACCTCGCTGATCAACTTACTTTAATATATCCCATATGAAAAAACTTTGTTTAACTTTTGTTTTCATTTTAATGGCCCTCCCCTTCCTATCTCAAGAAGCCTTTTCAGCAACTCATAAGAAGAAGAAATCTAAAAAAGTAGTTTTGGCCACAACCCCGACACCCGTGGTTACTCTCGCGCCAACTCCTGCCCCAGCAATTGTGGAACGAAACCACGGGGTTCCTCGTGAAAAACTATCGGTCGCCTATGGCTATGCTAAAAGCCTCTTTGCCGCAAAGGATTTTGATAAAGCAAAAGAAATCTTCAAGAAGCTTGTGCTGGTTTCCACCGATTCGGACCTTAACGCCAATTCTCTTTATTTATATTCCCAATGCTCCTTCCGCACTGAGGATTATGCGGCCTGCGTGAGGGCCCTGACCATCCTGGCGAAGAGGTGGCCCACCACCCCTCTTATCAAAACTGGTTATGTTTCCCACTTTTGCTCGGCTCTCATCAAAGAAGTCGCTAGCGTCCAGACCAATTGGGATTATTACCGTTTCAAGGAAAGAATAAATGAGGATGGAACCCCCCTTTGGAAGGAAAGCATCCCGCCAGGCTTCAAGATTAAGCGGATCAATTTCAAGCTAGGTTTCGGCCTTTACCGCGTCTTGAAGATCATCAATCCCGACGCGCCGGAAGCCCGACTCGCGAAAGCCCAGTTAAATTACATGCTTAACGCTCCCATCACCATGCTTTGGGTGGATGAAAAAGCGCCGTCCAATAAATGGGGTCATCCGGAGGATTTTGTTTCTTATTTCTCAACGGTGGAGAAAAAGGATTTTTCGAACGTGATATGCGACAGGATGTTCTTCGATTGGAAAACCGAGAAACTTTACCTGTTCCTGAACATGGATGACGATGTGCGCAACTTGAAGCCTCGCTTCATCGCCATGACCAAGGAAGCAGACGAATCCGAAGCCCCGGCCGCTCCTTCTTCTGCTGTTCAAGGGGCGCCTCCCGTTCCCGGAGTTAACGCTACCGCCATTCTACCCCAGCAGGATCCAACAGCCGTCTTGACCCTGTCCAAATTGTTTCTTGTCTCCGGTTATAATCCTTACGACGACAGTTACACGAGCACTATTGAATCCTCACCCACTGACCTGAATCTTTGAGTCACCCATGAATTTCCGTTTGTGCTTTCTGGCGGCTTTTTTCTTAATTTTCTCAACTGTCTTGGCCGCTGATTTACCTACCGCAACTCCAGACACTTCTTTAACAACATCCGCGACTCCCAAACCCACTCCCGTCAAACCCAATTATTCCAATAGCCCCAGTACGACAGAAGCCCTTGTGATTCATAAACCCAAACCATCCCCGGCTTGGGGAAAAGTCATTCAATACCACCGGGAGCAAGTAACATCCTTGTCCGATAAAGAGCAAGAAACGCTACATCAGTTCGTTTTTCAGGATGATAACGGGATTATTCGAACCGCTATATTCCACGAAAACGCTTCAGGCGATGGTTACTGGGAAGTTTGGGTATGGGATCAACCTTAGAAAGCAAAGGAACGATCACCTCTTTTTTAGGTGCCAAAGGCGGCGTTGGTTGCTCTATTCTGACATCTCTCTTGGGTCGGATCATAGCCAAGAAAATTCCTAAAAAAATCGCCGTTATTGATGCGGCCCCTTCCCGCCATTCCCTGCTTCCATCCTACTTATCCATTCTATCTTCTAGTCATTGTTTAACCCAACTTCAACCCTACCAAGACCAAATTTCTCCAAACATGATTGAAAACTTTTTTTCCTTCTCTCCCGAAGGAGCGGCTTATGTTCCGATCAAATCAAACGATGAAATCCAGGTTTCTTTTTCCGATCTTTCTTTGCTGCTTCAAAAACTCGGTCAATGGTTTTCAGAAATTTTCATTGATCTCTCGTCTTTTCCAAACGACCAATATTTTTCTTTTCTCGAAAAAAGCGATAGGGTCTTCTTCATTTCCTCTCTAGAGCCAACTTCTCTCGCCGCTTTGAAACATTGGGAAAAACGTTTATTGCCTTTTCACTTTCAATTTCAAAGTCTTGGAATCATTTTCAACCAAGAAAATATCAGTCACTCAGTTCCAAAAGACATTTCCAATTGGGCAAAAAATTTTAGCCATACCGGGAATATTCCATTTTTGGGGGGAAATTTATCCATAGATTTACTTGAAAACAAGGAATTAACAACCTTCTTGGAAAAAACCTTGTTTCCAATATCGGAAAAAATATTGGCCTCACAACAATTCATTCATGCGTTCAACCCTATTGGAACCAACCCCTCACTCAATGAAAACATTGAATCCGATTCCTGCCCTATCTCTTTAGAACAAATCCACCAACTCCATCAAAAATTACTGGATCAGTTAAGAAAATCTGGAGCCATGAAAAATCAAAAAAATGGTGAAATTTTACAACGACAGGCATTAGAACCCAACGCACGTGAAATTTTGGATCAGCTTATTCAGGAAATGGAAATTCAAAACAGAGAAACTCGCCAAAAACTTGTCACCGAAACTCTCAATCTCGCTTTTGGACTTGGCCCTTTGGAACCTCTCCTTCAGAACGAGGAAGTTACCGAAATAATGGTCAATGGCCCCCAACAGATTTATATAGAAAAAAAAGGGATGTTAGAAAAAACAAATCTTCATTTCCTTGACGATCAACAATTAAGAACCGTTATCGAAAGAATATTGGCGCCCATTGGCCGCCGAATCGATGAAAGCCAACCCTATGTCGATGGCCGTTTATTGGACGGTTCACGAATAAACGCAATTATCCCGCCCTTAAGCTTAAACGGCCCAATTTTAACAATTCGTAAATTTTCAAAAAGAAAACTAAAAGTGGAGGATCTTGTAAATTTAGGTTCCCTGACCTCGGAAGCGGCGGATTTTCTCGGAGCATGTGTAAGAGCAAAAAAGAACATCGTCGTATCGGGCGGAACAGGATCCGGCAAGACTACCTTGCTAAACATACTTTCAAACTTCATTCCAGCCAATGAACGTATCGTCACCATCGAAGATTCAGCTGAATTACAGCTTTCACAAGATCACGTCGTCCGCTTGGAAAGTCGTCCCTCAAATCTGGAAGGAAAAGGACAGGTGGCTATTCGGGATTTGGTAATCAATGCCCTTCGAATGCGGCCCGACCGGATTGTGGTGGGCGAATGCCGCGGCGGCGAATCACTCGATATGCTTCAAGCCATGAATACCGGTCACGACGGATCATTAACTACGGCTCACGCCAATTCGCCAAGAGATGTTCTTTCACGCCTTGAAACAATGTGTCTTTTTACCGGCCTCGATCTTCCTTTAAAAGCCATTCGCGAGCAAATCGCAAGGGCTGTTCACCTTGTCGTTCAACAAAACCGCCTGCCCAACGGTAAAAGATCTGTGACTCAAATTTCACAAATTCAAGGTATGGAAGGAGATGTCATCATCACCCAGGATGTATTTAAATTTGAGGAAGGCAAAGGACTTATTCGCCTTCCTTTCACACCATTATTTATCGAAGATTTAAATTCAGTGGGATATCAATGGCCAGGGCATAAAGAAAAAAATCATAATATTTAATTTTTCGAGAGTACTTTCTTTTGCATATCTTTTTCTAAAGTCGTCAGCGGAGCGGGCTGGTAACTGCTGTCCCCCACGGGTGTGATTTGCGCCACCTCATCTTTGTATTTTTGGAAATCAGGACGTAAAGTCCGAACATCCGCGTCCAAGGGGCCCTCAGGCGGTATCCAATCCCCTATATAAGCCCTGCAGATAAATTCCTTTTCCGCCGCCCAATCCACCCAATGGGTATGGGGTAAATAATAGAACTCCTGGACTTCCTGGTAATCCCACATCGCTTCTTTATATTTCTTGTCGGCAAAATGGGCTTCGCCCCTCTCATAAGCCGCATGGGCACGCCGGACGACTTCCAAGTTCGCCATCCCATACATGATTAAAAGAGTGGCAAAGATTAAACCCGCGGTTTTAAACCCGTCTCGTTTAAAAAAGGGGCGTTTTTCATTTTCAGTAACGGTCAAGAGAAAACCTCCATTTAAAATTGCTTTAGGAACCTTAGGTCGTTCTGATAAAAAAGGCGAACATCGTCGATATCATACTTGAACATAGCGATACGCTCCACACCCATTCCAAAGGCAAATCCGCTCCATTTTTCAGAATCGATACCGCAATTATTAAAAACCGCCGGGTCGATCATTCCACACCCCATCATTTCGACCCACCCCGATTGCTTACAGATTCGGCAGCCTTTCCCATCGCAAAAAACACAGGAAATATCCATTTCAGCGCTCGGCTCAGTAAAGGGAAAAAAGCTCGGGCGAAAACGGGTTTTAATTTTGGACCCAAAAAGCTTTTTAATAAAGACATCCAGTATCCCTTTCAAATTCCCGAAATGAATCCCTTGATCGACAAGAAATCCCTCCACTTGGTGAAAAATATGATGGTGGGTCGCGTCAATGGCCTCATTCCGGTAAACCCTTCCCGGGGCGATGACTTTATAGGGAGGTTTTAATTGCTCCATTACCCGAATTTGGATGGGAGAAGTGTGGGTTCGCATCAAGATGTCCTTTTGCAAATAAAAGGTATCTTGGGCGTCCCTGGCCGGATGATCCGGAGGAAAATTCAGAGCCAGGAAATTATAATAATCCGTTTCCACATCCGGACCCTCAACCAGATCAAAACCAAAGCTCTTGAAAATATCGCAAATCTCTTTATGAACGGCAGTGATAGGATGGGACTTTCCAAGTGGAATTTTCCTGCCGGGTAAGGTGGGATCCCATTCCGGCGATACCGATGAAGTGTTTTGGCTTTCAAGTTCTTCCTTTTTCTTGTCGATTAAGGAAGTAAGGCTACTTTTAATTTCATTCCCTACTTTGCCAACTCCAGGACGAATATTAGGATTAAGCATGCTTAATTGTTTAAGATAATCGGTAATATCACCATTTTTCCCAAGGTAAAAAACACGAATTTCTTCCAGCACATTGATAGCTTTTGCTTCAGTGATCTTATTTTTGGCCTCTTGTTCAAGCACACGAAGGTCAAGAACGACGGGAATATTTTCAATGGTTTCGTCGTTAATCACACAAAACCTCTTTATTGAATAGATATACGGCGAACACGAATGAATATTATTTAGTTTTCAAGAAAAAATTGCACTAAGAAAAAATCAGGAAGGCAAATCCAACGGAACCAGCTTTTCAACAGCTTCAATCTTTTTAGAGTAGCGCAAATAATCCTTAACGGAGCCGGTTTTCTCAAAACGCTCCCACAAAAATTCCGGGTTTTCAGGGAAAGATGTTCGAGATTCGGTTTGGCTTTTTTCCATGATTTACACTGCTCTTTTTCAGGATTTTTGAAGTGTATCACCGCCTTAATGGAGAGTCAAGAAACCGGGTGCTGAAAGCTAGACCAGAACAACGCAAGACTGGCTGCCACCGCCACATTGAGGGATTCTACCTTTCCGCCCATGGGAATGCTCGTCCGTTCATCGCAAGATTCCGTCAATTCATCAGGCAAACCCAACCCTTCCGAGCCAACCCAAAATGCCAAGGGTGTCGGAAGTTTTACTTCCGGTAAGGTTCGATTTCCCCCTAGGGTCAAGGCGATGGAATGAATATTTTTTTCTTTGAACCAAGCTTGATAGGTTTCCCATTTTTCGTTTTGGACCAAAGGTACCCGAAACAAGGAACCCATAGAGGCTCTTACCACCTTCGGATTGAAGGGATCACAACAACCCTCGGTCAAAAACAATCCTTGTACGCCAAAAGCCTCGGCAGATCTAAAGATAGTTCCCATATTACCTGCGTCTTGAATTTGATAAAGTCCCAGGATACGGGTAAAGGGTGGTCCAGGCCAAACCGGATCTATCTTTTGGGCAACCGCCAGGATTCCTTGTGGAGTGACTGTATCTGAAATATAGACAATAATTTTAGAAGGAACTTCAAAACATTTAATTTTTTCTCGATGGGCCGCCACATAAAGTCTTTCCCCTTCAGGGCATCTCCAGGCTTCAGCAGTTCCGAAAATAAAGCGAAGGCGCAGGCCGCTTTTGAGGGCTTCTTCCACTAAATGAAACCCCTCGCACAAAAAGTCATCACTCTGTTTTGATTTCTTGGGAATCTTTAGTGAATAAGCATGCTTCACCATTGAATTTTGAACGCTTTGGATGGAAGGCAAGGAGGGCATTGACTTTTCCCACAATCATAAAAAAACACCCTTCAAGAATCGTAACATCGAAGGGTGTTTGGTTTGAAAAACCTAATTTTAAGAAACTTTCGCCTTTTTAGACTCTTCGACCAATTGAGTGAAAGCCTTGGGATCGCTCAGGGCCAGATCCGCCAATACTTTACGGTCCAAATCAATCGAAGCCAACTTCAAGCCCCGAATAAAGGTGCTATAGGACATGCCATACTCACGGACGGCTGCGTTAATACGGGTGATCCAAAGCCGACGGAACTCCCGCTTGCGAGCCTTGCGATCGCGGAAAGCGTAATTTCCAGATCTTTTGCTAGCTTCCCGAACCGTTCTGTATTGACGGCTCTTTGCCCCAAAATAACCTTTGGTGAGTTTGAAAAACTTCTTCTTTCGTTTTCGTTTTGCGACAGCCCTTTTTATTCTTGCCATCTTTCTCTCCCCTTACAACCGAATCATTTTTTTAATCTTGACGGCCGCAGTATTGCTAAGAACCGGCTGCCGTTTTAATTGTCTCTTTTTTTTCGAAGACTTATGGGCCAGCAAATGACCCCTTCCTTGGTTTTTCTTGACCATCACTTTACCGGTTCCGGTGATTTTGAATCTTTTCATGATGCTCTTTTTAGACTTCGGACCTTTACCCATTTTTCTCTTCCGTTTCCGTTAAATCTTCTTTAACTAAGGCCTTATGTGGCACAATCTTGGAATTAAAAACAGCCACAATCTGCATTCCTTCATCCTTCGGTGGAGCTTCTAATTCGGCAAATTCGCTCATATCGGAGACAATTCGGTCCATTAACTGCCGACCCAAATCCTTGTGACTCATTTCCCTTCCACGGAATTGCAAGGCAACTTTCACCTTATCCCCGTGGTCGCAAAAATTCCAAGCCATACGCAACTTCGTCTGATAATCGTGCTCATCAATCTTCGGGCGGATTTTGAGTTCTTTAACCTTTATAACTCTTTGTTTTTTTGAGGCTTCTTTCTCTTTTTTTCGCTGTGCGTATCTGAATTTTCCATAATTCAAGATACGACAAACAGGAGGAACGCCTTCGGGCGCAACTTCCACCAAATCAAGGTTTCTTGCGCGGGCAGTGGCAAGAGCATTACTGATATCGACAATTCCAAGCTGTTCACCCGCATCGCCCACTAGGCGAACCTGTCGGGCACGAATTTGATGATTGATCCTTAATTCTTTTGACGAAGAAATGTGTAGTTACCTCCAAAAAGATTGATAAAAAAAAAGACCGACTTCGCAAGGCGAAATCCGTCTTAAAAATGAAAATATCCAAGACATCTATGAAGCTGGATACTATCAAAACCCGTTCGCGCCTAAAAGGGCTTAAGGTGAGGGACGGAGGCCCCTGCTTGAGGGTGAGATATTAGCCTTGTGGATTTTTTTTGTCAAAGGATTTTTAGCCAAAATCACAGTGGCAATTCAATGTCTTCAAAATTATCCATGAATCTTTGTTGTATTAATGCCAAAAGTGCGTTTTTTGCTTTTTCGGAAGTCACCTGGGTCTGTTTTTCGACTGCGTAACGGCGCCAAGTAACCGTTTGATCCTTCACTTCATTGGCGCCTACAATCCATATATTTGGAATTTTCTTCGTAATGGCGTTCCTAACCTTTTTAGAAAAAGAGTCATTAGTCAAATCCACCTCTGACCGAACCATTGAGTCTCGCAACTCCAAGGCCAGTTTTTCGGCGTAAGGCAGAAAATCTTCTGCCACCGGCACAATTCGTACCTGAATTGGCGACAAAAATGTCGGAAAAGCTCCGCCCCATAACTCAATCAAAAACGAAATAAACCTTTCGTGAGTACTAAGAGGAGATCTATGAATGATGAGTGGTTTTTGTTTAGAGCCGTCAGCGGCCGAATATTCCAAGTTGAACCTTTCAGGGTTTGAAAAATCCAATTGAACGGTTGAAATAGTTTCTTCCCTTCCCAGGACATTTTCAGTTTGGTAATCAATCTTGGGGCCATAAAAGGCCGCTTCCCCAATGGCCTCTTCGTATTCGACATTCAATTCCCGCAAAACTTCCCTTAAGGTATTTTCCGTTTTTGTCCAAAGCTCTTCGTTATCAACAAATTTTTCTTTGTCCTGATCATGAAGGGATAATCGGATCCAGATTTTATTCATCCTGAATTTTTCGTAGTAATTTTTGGTCAAAGCGACAACTTTTTTGATTTCTTGCTTGACTTGGGCCACCGTACAATAAATATGTGCGTCATTCTGAGTGAGCCCTCGAACCCGCAACAATCCCGCCAATTGTCCGGATTTTTCATAACGATATACGGTTCCATACTCGGCCAACCGTAATGGCAATTCGCGATAACTCCGCGGGCGGTTAAGGTAAATCATGTGATGATGGGGGCAATTCATCGGTTTCAAATAAAATTCTTCAGAAGGCGCCTCCGGATCCTTTTCAACGCTTCTCATGGGGGGGAACATGGATTCTTTATAAAGAGGAAGATGTCCAGAAAGTTTGTAAAGTTCCCCGTTGGCGATGTGAGGTGTGGCCACGCGAACATATCCGTCCTTGAATTCCAAATCCTTAGCTAAACTCTCCAGCTCATCCCGAATGATCGTACCATTGGGAAGCCAAAGCGGAAGGCCCTTCCCAACCTCCTCACTGAAAGTAAAAAGTTCCAGCTCTTGGCCCAACTTTCGATGGTCCCGTTTCAAGGCCAGTTCACGGTTTCTAATGAATTCTTTTAATTCGCTCTCACTGGGAAAAGCCAATCCATAAATGCGGGTCAGCATAGGACGCTTCGAGTCGCCCCGCCAGTAACTTCCTGCGATGGAATCCAACTTGAATGACATGACAGGAATTTTAGAGGTGTCGAAAACATGGGGGCCCTCACACATATCGACGAAAGGACCGCTGGTATAAAAACTGAGGGCGACATTTGTTTCCAGGAGTTCCTTTGCATATTCAGCTTTTAAGCCCTGCCCCATCGACGCCAACTTTTCAAGAGCTTGATCCTTAGGTAAATCTTCTCTTTTGAATTCCTGCTTTTCCTGAATGATTTTGCGCATTCGCTTTTCTAAATCAGGAAGGTCATTTTCGGTTAGCGGTTCTTCCAAAAGCATGTCGTAATAAAAACCAGTACGGATCGGGGGGCCAAAACCCAATTGGGCTCTGGGACGAACCTGTAACACAGCCTCGGCCAAGATGTGGGCAAGTGAATGTCGCATCTTGAGAAGTGATTCGTCCATTTTAAATTTAGGCTCGTGTTTTTCAGACATGGATCCGCCTAGGTCAAAGAGAAAAGTTGAAGAACATTAAATACGGTCGTCGGATTTCGGGAAACATTCTTCGAACAAAACCTCAGATCAATTGAAGCGAAGAATGGTGGGCGTAACTGGACTCGAACCAGTGACCCCTTCCATGTCAAGGAAGTACTCTAACCAGCTGAGCTATACGCCCCCAATATCCCTACCATTACCCGTTTCAACTTTCAAAGAAACGAACCCTATCTTATAAAGCTTTCATCCATTCGTTTCAACATTTTTGAAAATTTTTATTACATCAAGACATTTTTAATGGTGTCCGAGAAATCCGAAAACTTATCGTTATAATCCTTCTCGCTCAGGCGAATGACTTCAAACGCTTCTTCCCTCCCATAGGTATGGGCAATTTCTGTTTTGCCTAAATTGACCGACGGAAAATCTTTGTAGGTCAGGAAATAATGGCGAAGACGATCTATGAGGTTGTGAGGGCAATCGTTAATGTCCGCCATATTTCCATAAACTAGGTCACTCCGCAGGACCGCAATGATCTTGTCATCCGCTTCCCCATTATCGATCATCCGTAGTCCGCCAATCGGCTTGGCTTCCACCATAATGTCACTTTTGAAAATCGGCCTCTCAGACAAAATACAGATATCTAGCGGATCCATATCCCCGGTGATCTTGTCAAGCTTCATTTTCTTCGCAAAATATTCGGACACTTTTGGTCCACAATAGGTCCGCGGGATAAAACCATAGAGCGACGGGCATTGGCTGGAAAAAGCTTGGGGTCGGTCCACTTTCAAAAAACCAGTTGTCTTATCCACTTCATACTTGACCATATCCGTTGGGGTGATTTCAACATAAGCGTTAACCACTGTCGGTGCATTTTTTCCAATATCCATCCCATGCCAGGGATGATGGCGAAACAAAAACCGTGAATATTTGGAAAAAATGTCATCGGCCATTTAAAACTCCAACCTAGGTTGATCAAAGCTATTCTGTGCTTCCAAAAGGATGGCACGATTCTATCCAACTAGATCAGTCTGTCTACTTTTTATTTCGAAACATCAATCAAAGACTTCCGAATAATGCCCCCATCAGAAACGATCAAACTAGGCCCAGTTTACTTAAAAGTCTGCATGATAAGGTCCATAATTAAGGCTGGTGGGCTGGTTTTAAAAGGTCGAAAACCGTTTTAACTGGAGTGAAAGTTTCTATCGGAACCTCGATGAACATCGTCACCCAATTGGCCATAGCCCCGTTCCACAATCCAGGTAGTTCCAACGCTTTTAATTCACGACCTTCAAAGGATTTATGACTAATAAAAACCGCATTAGGGTCCCGGTATTTTCTCAAATCAAAAGCTCTTCCCTTCCAATCCCGGACACCACAAATCAAATCCACCGGATTGAAATGGGTTGAACTCTCAAATATTTTTTTCTGTTTTACATTAGCCCAATCAACTTGAGCGCTTTCAACAATTTGCAATGAAAGTTTTCCTTTTTCGTCTCTCACCCAAAAAGGGCCGCCGCCCGGTTCACCACTTGCCGGAACAACGCCACAAACACGGATCGGCCGATTTAGGTATGCCTTCAATCGTTGGGCCTGTTGTCTATTGGTTAAGTGGTTAAAATCCTTTCCAAGTTCCAACCTAAGCGTTCGTCTGGCAAACTCTTCGGCCTCCAGCAAAACGCCTCTCCTGATTTTTCGATTATGAAGTTTAACCATCATTTTAAATAAATAAGACTGGACTCCCGACAAGTAACCGCCCAGGATTTTCTTCCACTGGACCGTTTCCTCCAAGTGTTGTTCTAAAGCCACATTATCGATATTCTTGATAAAAACGAGGTCTCCTTTGAGCCTATTTAAATTTTCCAAAAGGGCCCCATGCCCCGAAGGACGGAAGACCAAATTTCCCTTTCGATCTCGAAAAGGTTGGCTTTGTGTGTCAGCAGCCAAAGTATTGGTACCGGATTCCTGGATCGAAAAATCGACGTCAAACTTTACGCCGTATTTTTTCTCATATTTCTCTCGGACTAACATAAAGTGATTTCGACACTGATCCTTATGTTCTTCCGATACAGTAAAATGTATTTGGCATTGCTTCCTCCTGTCCTTCACATACTGGACACCTTCAACCAGATGCTCTTCCAAAGGAGTCCGTTTTTCTGAGGAATAAGCATGAAACTGGATTAGGCCTTTTGGTTTTTGTGAATAGTTCAGCCCTTCCGGTAACAACAAGGCCTTCAATATTTCCTGAAAGCGCCCTTCCCGACGTAAGGTTTCCAGGTCTAACCGTTTCTTGGCGAGCGTGTGGCCAAGTTCGTCAAAAAATGCGATTTTGGATAATGATTCCATAAAATCAAGGAACTGACAGCTTTCCTTTTCTCCATGTAAAACCTCAGCCTTGAGAGACGCCGCGGAAAAAGGTTCCCGCTGCAAAAATTTCATGAGCAAGTGAAACATGCGGCTGGCGGCACCAGAAGCTGGCACAAATTTAGTAAGTTTTCCTTTGGAAACGGCCTTCTCGTAGGTTTTTAAAGCTTCTTTTTTTTCAGCGGAACTTAATCGGCGAATGCCATCATCAACTTGAGCCGGACGTTCTAATTGGATAAAAGAGGGAGGATTTCGAAAAAGACAGAGTTGCCGTGAAGCTTCCTTGAGATCAATACCCAAGGATCTCATCTGTTTAATATCTTTCGGGGTCCAGTCGAAGGATTTCACGAGGCACCTTCAAAATACAAATAGCATTTATACCATTTAAAGCCAAAAGAGCATTCGACAAAACTACCAAATCCTGTCCCACAAGTAACAACTAAATTTATTTAAAAAATTAAATTTGGAGGCGGCAGGCGGATTTGAACCGCCGAATCGCGGTTTTGCAGACCGCTCCCTTAACCACTTGGGTATGCCGCCTCATGCTTCGAATTTAAACGAACAAGCCCAGACAAAGCCTGGGCTTTTGTAAAAATCCAGCCATCTTAGCCTTTAATCTCGCACTGAGAAAAAATAAATGGAGCGGGAGACGGGATTCGAACCCGCGACTTCAACCTTGGCAAGGTTGCACTCTACCACTGAGTTACTCCCGCATATCGGGGTATGATAAGCCCGATCAAATGGAGCGAAATTATACTTTCCCTAGCTTTCCGCGTCAATCAAGGCCCTTCAAAGTTGCCATTAGTAGCGATGACTTATATTTTTCCCGCATGGCAAAGATAAAATTTATCAGTCTTTTTTCAAACCCAAATCTTTAACCACTTGTTCAATGATATCAGCATCAATATCTTCTCTTTTCAACAAGTAACCTTCCAGCATCGCATTATCGCAAGTCGTATTAATCAGGCGGGGAATACCCTTGGTGTAATCGAAAATTCTTTGATAAGCATTTGGCGTGAAAACATCGCGTTCACAACCAGCCACACTCAACCGGTGCTTGATATATTGTTCCGTTGTTTCTCGGGTCAAAGATTTGATAAAAAATTTCATCGCAACCCGTTGCAAAAGTGGCGGGTCCAAGCCAAGGTACTTTTCCAACTCGGGAAGTCCTAGAAGAACGATGGAAATAAGCTTACGACCCGGCACTTCCAAGTTCAAAAGCCCTCGGAATTCTTCAAAAATTTCTTTTTTTTGAAGCATATTAGCTTCATCGATCAATACTACGGCTTTACGGCCTTCTTCATAAATTTTCATAAGGCGTTCGTAAAGTTGCGAAATAATTTGACCCTTACTTTCGCCAGGAGCATCCACGCCCAATTGGTGCGCAATTTTCTTTAGCATCCATTCGGCTGAAATTTCACTATGGACGATAACGAGAAGGGTTGCCTCGTACTGAGAATCTTGCTCCAATTTTTCAAGGGCCTTGCGAGCTAATAAGGTTTTTCCCGCTCCGATATCACCCACCACTACCGTCAAGCCCTTCATTGTATCAACGGCGTGAAGCATACGAACCATAGCCTCAGCATGCTGACTGCTTTCAAAATAAAAGCGGCTATCAGGTGCATTGGAAAAGGCTTGTTCTTTTAATCCATAAAAGTTCTCGTAGCTCATCAGGTGTCCTTAAACAGGCCTTAAAAAGAGCTACAAGGCTGCCTGTCACCCTGAAACTCCAGCCTACCGGAAGCCGTCAGGTGGAATCTGGGATATGGGAAATAGACCGAAGAGTTCCCTCGATGAAATTCCCTATTTATTTAAAAATCAGACGTAGCCTACCCTATTTGACTTTTTTTTGCCACCCGAATCTTTTTCAGGTTCACCTGGATTCGCAGTCGTGGCAGGAAGCGCAGAAGGCTTGGCCCCAGCTATACTTGAAGCGGAAGTTGATGGAGGCGGCACGGCAGGGACGGATTCAGGTTCCGTCTTACCGCCCTTAGATTTTATCAAGTTTTCAACATCTCTCAATTTTCTTTTGGCTTCCAAATTGTCAGGTTCATTTTGAAGAATACGCCTGTATATTTTAGCGGCCTCTTCTGACAAGCCCTGCCGAACATAGATATCCGCAACGGCAATGGTCATAAACTCATCGTGATTTTCCTCAAGAACATCCCCCTTAGAAGGTGGCGGCGTACGAGAAGTCGAAAAATCCCCGACCAATGCAGCCTTATGTTTGTCTTCTTGAGTTCTCTTCGCGATTTCTTCGCGGGTTCGGCGTTCAGCTTCATCACGAAATTTCTGTTCCATCTCTTCCTTAGATTTCTTTTCTAACTCCTCTCGGACTTTTCGATCAACTTCCTCCTTGGCCTTTTTCAAACCATCTTCCTTGAGGCGTCGTTCAATTTCTTCTCTTGTTTTTCTTTCCACTTCATCTCTAATTCGCTTTTCCGTTTCCGCGTGGGTAAGACGCTCCATTTCTTCTTTGGCTTTCTTTTCGGCTTCCTCGCGGGCTCTTTTATCAAGTTCCGTTCGTGCCTGGTTTTCGGCTTCCAAACGAGCTTTTTGCTCCAATTCTGCCCTTAAACGTTTAGCTTCTTCTTGGGCTTTCTTCTCCATCTCCCCCCTTAAACGTTGTTCTTCTTCTTTGATTTTCTTTTCTTCTTCCAAGGCACCAATAACATCTTCGCCGGTTTTAACATAAGCTGTATATGCCTGGTTCAACCTAGTTTTGATTTCAACATTTTCCGGATGAGCCTCAACTAGCTGCTGATAAATCTCAATAGCCTCTTCAACTAAACCTTGTTTCACGTAATTTTCAGCAATGGACATTTGATCGGCGATTTCGTCCTCATGATTCAATTCCATCGTAACAGACTTTATTTTTTCAGGAACAACAGGAATCGAAACGGGCACAGATGAACTCGGGGTAGGTCTAGTATCTTCTGCAAAAGGCTTTGAAACATCATGCTCCAAATCCAATACACCGGTCACAGAAACCTTCGGAGGCGCAGCGTTTATCTTGGGAGGTAAATCAGGGGTTCCAGTGGAAGGAAAAACAGACGCGCCAGCGACAACTTCTCCCATCATACGTTTCTGTGCTTCCGAATGTCCCGGATTCAATTCCAAAGTTTTCCTTATAAACTCTCCAGCTTGATCCTTTTTGTTTTGTTTTTCATAAACCAACGCCAATTTAAAGAAAGCATCCGCTGCCCCATTTTTATCATCCAGTCGTTTCAAGGCATCAGCCAATTTCGTGTAAGCAATCGCTGAATTCTCATCTATCGCGATGATCGATCGTGCCAATTCGGCAGTTTTCAAATGTTCGTTTTTTGAGGCATATTGCTCGATGAGAATCATAAGATTATTGACCGCTTCGGTCTTGTTCCCTTTCTTAAGAGAAACCTCAACCCAAGCCTCCAAAGCAACCACATTGTCCTTTTCTATTTTCAGGGCTTTTTGAATATTTTCCGCCGCTTTATCCGGCTGGTTAAGTTCCAAAAGAACCAATCCCAGATTGGTTAAAGCGCCAACATGATTAACCTTGAATCGAAGAAGACTTTCGAACTCGGCTTTTGCGTCGGAGAGTTTTTGTTTTTTGAAAAGCACCATACCCAGCACATAATGAGCTTCGATACTCTTTAACTCGACCGCCTTGGCGGCATAGGCATCGGCATTGACGAGGTCGCCCGCATTCAAAGCCTGTTCAGCCGCGTTCAAGTATTCTTTTTTTGCGTCGCCTTCCGATCCTTGCTTGACGAATATTTGGGCTAGGTTAATATGGGCCTCGGTACTGGAAGGATCCAGTTGGACCACCCTCGCATACATTTCCTGCGCTTTTTTATACAAACGATTTTTCAGGAAAGTCGCACCCAACACTTGATATTGTTTGACGGCCTCGGCCACTTGCCCTTTTTTCTCGAATAATTCCCCAAGTTTATAAAAAGCCGCAAGATTTTCGCTGTCCATTTTTAAGACTTCGCTTAAAGCCTCAATAGCGGAATCCACATCCCCCTGCTCCATGGCCGTCTCAGCTTTTAGGGTTTGTTTGATCATGCTTTGTCTTTTCTGGGCGTCGGAAGGAAGAAGACCCGTATCCAAAACGGCTATTTTTTTATTAACAATGGCAGCCTTGTCCGACTGCCCGCGGGATGAAAAATCTGCAGAAACTTTAACATACTCTTCGAACGCTTCACGGGTCGAACCCTTTTTCACGTATACATCGCCTAACATATTATGGGTATTAATATCTTCAGGATCCAAAGCAATGAGTTTTTTGTATTCCTCTATCGCCTTGTCCCATCGGCCTTCTTGGAAATAAATATAGGCCATTTTAACGATATTTTTTTTATCCCCGCTGGCAGGAGCGCTCATAAAACCTCTAAAACTATATGAAATACCAAAGTTACTATAACATTGGCATTTTTTATTCGCAAGGAAATGAGACTTATTGCAAGGCTTTCGACCCTAAAGAAACAAAAAATTTCATCTACAAGACAAGAAGATATGACAAAAGGGGTAGAAACAAGACAAATCTAGCCATAAAGTGTCGAAAAACCTTTTCCAATCTGATCGACAACCAGAATCCAAAACAGATCAATAGAATTTTTTCTGAAGAGAACCTCTTCGAGGAATCATTCCTCTTTTGATCCATTTGATAAAACACACAAAAGCCGACTACCTTTCGAAGCTTTTTTTATCCTTCAAAAGAAATAAATTCTTCTTTAGTTTTTTCGAGAGACCTTTAAACTTGGCTAAGTCTGACTTCCAAATGATATCAAGCTTTGAAATCGATATGGCGAATTGATTGGTTCTGAAGGGAACTTTCCTTCGCTTCCGAATCCTCGTTTTCCAGCGAACCGTCTTTTAAATATCGCGAAGGTTTATAGCCACCCGCGTCAGAATTCGCTTCACCCTTTACATTGTCGATCTTTTCCGGGCTATTTTTTTTAAGAAATTCTTCTGAGACTTGATGGGCCTTTTCAACTTGCTCTGCCACCTCCGCCCTGGCGCGATTAGCTTGGCGAAGTTTCGTGGACTCCTGAGCGGCCTGGGCAATCGCCATGCTATCGGCAATTACCTTCATATAATTATTCGTATTTTGAACACCCCGCATCCCGACAAACCTCCTTCACATTAGAAAAAAGAAATCGAATACATTTTCAATTCTTGATTTTAACAATTCTCAAGGATAAAGTTCAATTGTGTCCTATCTCAAAAATCTCGAAAAAACCTAAGAAATTGTCCACAATTTGTGAACCTTTTCAAAACTTGAGGTTATATTCTTTTTTATCATCATCTCGCTTTATTATTCAACTTTGCCAATGGGGCATAACGAAAACAACTCTGGATATGGTCATTAACCATTCCAACAGCTTGCATATGCGCATAAAGTACCGTGGGTCCTAGAAATTTGAACCCTCTTTTTTTCAAATCCTTTGCCCAAAACAAAGCTTCCGGAATTTGAGTTGGGTAATCCTTTAAAGTTTTAAATCGATGTTGACGTGATTTCCCTCCCACCCAGGACCACATATATCGAGAAAATGTTCCAAATTCCCGGCGAACATCAAGGAATCTTTGGGCATTACTAATGGTCGCAAGTATCTTTGCCCGATTGCGAATGATCCCTTTGTCATTCATCAACCACCGGACATCATTGAGTCCAAAACGGGCAATTTTATTTACGTCAAATTCCGAAAAATCCTTTCGAAAATTGTCTCGTTTGTGTAAAACGGTTCTCCAGGAAAGACCCGCTTGAAATGATTCCAACACCAGAAACTCAAATATTTTCCGATCATTGCGAACCGGAACACCCCATTCCCGATCATGGTAACGTCGCATGAGGACATCATCCTCACCCGGCCAGGGACAACGTGATAATAGTTTCATGGAAGTGGATTGAACTGGTTATAGAATCGAGTCATCGTCCCTAGTTTGGAGCGTCAGTAGAAAGGACCAAGAAGACAAAAATAGAAGAATCGCTTTTACCGAGTAAGGGTAGTAAGGTCAACTTCATCCCCGATCCAAGCGGATCCAACGGCTATGCTCGGACCAGCCACGATAATATCCGTTACAGCAGCGTTATAAGCCACTCCGTAAGTTCCCGTTCCAGCAGGCGCTGGGTAAGCCGAAACTGGATAAGTGAATGGCGAACCCACGCTGGTACCGGTGGGAGATTGATAAGTCGTCACAGCAGCGGGAGAAATTTCTTCTACGACTGCGGAATCATAATTCCCGGGGTAAACCGCACTGGCCGTAGAGCCATTTGCGGCGATAGTAATATTACCCGGAGCGTTGACGGTTGCGGCTGCGGTTCCCAGTGACGTCACGGCATAAAGAGAATATGGAGAATTGGGAACATAGGTAAAGGAATCGGATGCAGCCACATACTCTGCAACAGAAACACCGGAGTAGGTTGTGTTGGCCGTGTAAGTTACTGGAATAGAACCATTCAAGGGAGTAATTAGCGTCACCGCAGCAGTGGTGTCGGGAATTAGATTCGTAGAGATATACACAGTGCAGGTTGTCGCTGTAACGCTGTAACTATATCCGCTAATTGAAACGTTCGTCAAATCTTCAAGGAAAATACCTACGACCATAAGCCCCATAGTTCCAATGGGAGTAGGCGTGAATGTCGGGGTTCCAGGAACCGGAGTTGCAGTTTTCGTGAAAGTGAAGGTCGAAGTCGAAAGTAAACTGGTATTGGTGGGGGTTGAAGAGCTTGTGTCTGTCGGAGTATTAGAATATGTAAAGGTAAACGTAGGGGTGTAAGAGAATGTGGAAGTATAGGTAGGCGTAAAGGAAGAAGGAGTTGAAGTAGCTCCCCCTGGGTTAGTGGCTGTGGAAGTAAAAGTGAAAGTAGGAGAAAAGGTCGGGGTGGAAGTAAAGCCGCTCATATTCGTAGGGGTTGGGGTCAATGCCAATGAAGCCGATATGGGCGCCGTCACGTAACTTTTTTCGCAAGCAATCGGTGCCAGGGAAAGAACGGCAATAATCCATAAGGCACGTAACTTATAACGATTTTCCATAAACACCCTCAAAATATAAAATTCAAAAGCAGACGAATTATACCATAAATAAAGCAAATGAAATTTGGATGGTTCTAACTTTTCACTTTGTCCAAAAAGACCCATAACCAAAGGATTTTTGCCAAACTAATTAAATAAAAAGGAAGAGCCGACGATTAATTTCAGAAAAATCGATTAAATGAAAAGGTTTCACACATCATGCGCTCGAAGGAAAAAGAGCCTAGGTTATTTTGAAATCTTTTGAAGATAGGTACCTAAATCAACAGCGTCATCTTCCTTGATGGCTAAAAAATGAAGCCCGGCTCCGGAAGTATTAGACCATATCACCTCAGCAAAAGCCGAAAGAGGAACAGACCGGGAAGGAAGAGAAATCTTCAAGGTGAGAATATCCCCCATGTTTAATACTTGGTCGGCCACAATAAACATCCCTCCCAAGCTCGTATCTTGCGTTTGGCCCACCTTGGTTTTTTCTCCTAATTCCCTGATATTCCGAATTTCCTTGTGGTCTTCCATCACGAGGTAGCTAACGGGAATTTTGGCCGGAACCCTAGGATGAGCCCTTTTATCTAAAAAGATATTCGCTTCTGGCATTTCAATCCCCCCACTTGAACAAGTTTAAATGTAATCGAGAAAAGACTATGACTTTCTAAAATTTGTTGGCCCCGCTTGGCTGAAATTTAAAGTCACGTCCCTACCTCGGTAAAAAACCTAAGAACCCTTGGAAAAGGTTTGTAGGTAAACCTCTAAAGCCTTTGCGTCTTCCTCCCGCATAGATAAAAAATGGAGACCCACACCTTCCGCCTTGATCCATACCACCTCAGCAAAAGCGGAAAGCGGTGTCGTCCGAGAAGGAACCGAAAATTTAATTGTCAGGACATCTCCCTTGTTCAGGGCCTGGTCACCCGCGAGCATCAACCCACCCAGACTTGCGTCAAGGGTTTCGGCTTTCTTAGTTTTTTCGATCAATTCTCGAATGTCTTTAATTTCTTTATGCTCTTTCATCACGAGAAACGTAACGGGAATATGAACCGGTACCCGAGGAAAAGCCCGCTTATTTAAGTACATTCTCGCTTCGGGCATTTATCCAACCCTTTCCTCTTCAAATCCATCGTCCACTTCAATCCACAATTTGAACTTTATCGGTTATAAGCAGGATTGTCAATCACGGGGAAGATGGCTCCTTTTTTCACAAGAGGAACAAATTATGGCCGTCTAGTGTCGAATCATCACTTTCAAATTCTGCCGAGCTATCATGAAACCATTAGCATCCCATAATTCAACAACCGCGACATAAACTCCACTTGCCACCGTTCCGTTTGGCAAAAAGGCCTGACTTGTTCCCGGGAGCCCCATAAAAACGGCTACCTTTTCGCCCGCCAAATCATAAAGGCGCACTTTCAAGGTTAGAGGCTGGGTAGTAGAAGCTCTAAAGGTTAAAGGTGGACCCCCACTTTGCCAGGGGTTGGGGTAGGCCACAACACCATTACCGGACCCGCTACTGTTGACCACCGTCAAATCCTTTGTGATTACCTCTTCTCCACCGGTTCCATTCTCTGAAAAAATCTCCAGATAATAGACGCCATTGGTAGCCAAGGTTCCACCGCTACAACTACCGTCCCAGGCCAACGTCACTCCGTTGCTCATCCCGATGGTCACGGGGTTTGAGGTTGTTAAACTGGTTTGCAGGACCAAAGAGGATAACTGGACCGCCGTGACAGGTCCCGCCGCTCCATCCACTTTATAAAGAATCCGCACCACTTCCCCCGCCGCATTACAAATCACCACCGATACCGCCCCCAGTGGCCGGCTAACCGTAACCTCCTGGACAACGCTTTGGTCCGATCCCAGACTATTCACACTGTCCACTTTCAGATAATAGATTCCGTTAGATACCGGATAGCCGGAAATATTGGTTCCATTCCAGGCCGAAAGCAGGTTCCCGTTCCAAAGTATGGAAACCGCGTCGTTAGGTCCCGTCAAGCTCGTGATGGCATTTCCCGAACCCAGAGTGATGGAGGTTACTGGCTGAGGAGCCTTTTCCACCAGCAGCTTTTCTACTAGCTCCCCTGCGGAGTTATAAACCGCAACAGTCACCGTATAAGGCTCAGGCAACGGGGTGGGGGTGGATGTTCCCGTAGGGGTGAAAGTGTCCGTTATTGTGGGCGTAAAGGTAATGGTGTAGGTATTAGTTAACGTTGGTGTTGAAGTAAGCGTTCCGGTAGGAGTGGTGGTAAAGCTGGCAGTAGGTGTCGGCGTAAAGGTGTATGTGTTTGTCGGGGTGGAAGTTTCGGTCAGCGTTGGGGTGTCCGTCACCGTAAAGGTCAAAGTCGGAGTAAACGTAGGCGTTACGGTAGGGGTAAAAGTCACTGTAAAAGTATCCGTTATGGTCGGAGTTGGAGTCGACGTACCGGTCATGGTGGAAGTCGCGGTGGAGGTTGCGGTGGAACTGGGGGTAAAAGAATCCGTGGGTGTCGCTGAATTTGTCGATGTCCCCGTTGGGATATAGGTCGCCGTTAAAGTCGGAGTAGGACTCTCGGTTGGACTCGCCGTGGGAGTAAAACTATCCGTAACCGTGGGCGTCCAGGTTGTGGTCGGACTCGGGGTCAAGGTCGCGGTGGAAGTGGACGTAAAACCGGGCGTAAAAGAAGGGGTTGAAGTAGCGGTATAAGTGGGAGTCCCCGTAAGTGTCGACGTGAAAAAAGGAGTAGAAGTGGCGCTGTTGGTGGGAGTGAAGGAGAACGTCAGGGTGGGGCTATTCGTCGCGGTAAAAGAAGATGTCGGCGTTGGAGTAATGGTGGATGTCGGAGTCTGGGTCGCGGTATTCGTCGGGGTAGGTGTATTGCAAATCGAGTTGCAGGAAGCCGCCAAAAGGTTCACCCAATAAAAATCCTTGTCAGCGCTGTTGACGGGGCTTCCCAAGGCCCAGGTGATCTTTCCAGAGGGGTCCGAAAGGGGCACGTTGGCGTAGCTGTCGAGAAAGGTGTCGTAGCTCACTGAAGAGTCCTGGAAGATGGTTCCACCCCCCAGGGCCATGTTGGGCGGCTGGGCCGGTCCCGGGTTGTCCGTACCGAAAAAATCGTCCGAGAAGCTGACCGGTACGTTGGGCGCACTCACACCTCCCCACCGTGAAAACTGGTTGGCCCCACAGGCCTGGCTGTGCTGACAACTCCAATCCAAGGTCGAATACCAGGGGGTGACCCCGTAATCCAGCTTAGAGTTGCCGCCCACTGTGGATCCGCCCCAAACGAAAAGCCCGTCTCCTAGGACCACCGCCCCGCAGGCGGTCGGGGCTGGAACCGTGTAGACGATCACCAGCCCGGCCAGCACCCCGACCGATAGGGCGCTCGTGCCATAGGTGGAGACGCCAGGCGACACCAGACTAGTCACGTCATAGCGCACATCGCAAAAAAAGGCGGAATCTCCGGTTGTTATTAGGTCGGTTCCCAGTCGTGGGTCGTTCCAGAGGTTCTCGAAATTGCCCTGGCCCACTTCCAATCCCGAGGGTGTTAGACCGCCCCCGAAAGACACCGGGGAGTTGCTGCAGGCATAGCCGTTCCACCATTCCACCACCTCCAGGTAAGCCGCCTGGATGGTGGCACTGGACGGAGGAGGGGTGGCCAGAGTGATTGTGGTCACCCCGGCGGTATTGACCCCCGCCGCATAAAGCACCGATACGCCCGAAGCTGAATAAAGGTAAAACTGGTTGATGGCCATCGTGTTAAGAGAAACACTGGAAGAGGTACAATTGTCCAGGTTACCCGTTTGGGTATAGGGCGCTCCGGAAGCGCCATATTGAGCCCTAGCCTGGGTTGATCCAAGGAGAAAAACCCCTGGAAAAAGCACTAGGAAGGATAAAAAAAACGGCTTAAATTGTAGCATCAAGGGGATATCCAAAAGTCCGGCATGGGCCTTCCTTCATATTCCCCATCTCTAACGGCTAATTTCTTTACCCACTGAAGTTTTATTCCGCAAACAACTTACCCGATTCAAAGCTTAAAAAAGGCTAAAACAAAGACTTTTTTTAGTTCTACCTTTCGCACCCCAGCCAAGGACCCCGGGGTCAAAACAGCCTCCTACTTCAAAACTACCGGCAGTTGAAGCCCCGCTTTTACCAATTGAGCCGGAACCGTCATGGACTTGGAACCGTTGGTTACCGTCACCTCATAATCCCCTAGGAAACCCCGCACCTGGTAGACCCCCTTCGCATCTGTTGTTCCATCTGCGTTGGTCCACCAATCGCGTTGAACGAGTTGTTCATAGGCCGCTCCCGAAGGCTTCTCGGTCCAATCCTGATTAAAGATCGGAGCCTTGTTGTGCCAATGGGCCCCATCCCAGAAACCCCACATCAAGAAGGCGTTGGTGGAGGGATGGCTGAAAACGGCGGTCATGAAATCCTTCAAAAACTGAGCATCAAGTTCCTGGTCCTTAATGTCCGTGTCGTATTCAGTAATTTCCACGGGCAACCCGTGGGCCCCCAGCTTATCTAAAGTTTGGAGCAATGCCGGGATAGACCAGGGAGATGAACCAACATGACCCTGCAATCCAATACCGCCTAAGGGCGCACCCTTTTGGATGAGGTATTGGATGGTATCGTCGTACGCGTCAAGGTGTCCCGTGGTATCGGGACTAGGATAATCATTAACGAAGAGGAGCGGTTTAGGGTCCGCCTGCTGCGCCGTCTTGTACCAGGTAATCATGGCCTGCTTTCCCAGGATATCGGTCAGTTGGTGCTCTGGGACCGGTTCGTTTACCACATCCCACTCCACCAATTGTCCCTTCATAGTCCCGCCCACATCCTTGATCCGACTTTCGATTTTGGCTTCTAACGCCTTGGGGTCTCCTTCCAGTTGCTTGACCTCGGGTGGGAGATACCGCCATGTTCCCCAAACCATATTATGGCCACGCACGTCAAAACCCCTCTCGGACAGCCACTTCATCGCTCCCTGCACATATTCTCGGCGCCAATAGCCAGTATTGGAGGCTCCGTCCTCCCAAGGGCCCCATTTCAGGTCGTTCTCGAAGACCACGCGATTGAAAAGCCTTGCGACTTCCTTTTGGTAACGATCATTGTCGCCACCCTCGGTCGCCAAATTCTTCGCAACCACGGCCGTACCAAACCCGAAGGCATGGCGTTTCATTCGAACCGTTACTTTCGCGCCCAACAAGGGATTTCCATCAGAGTCTTTCACTAGGACGGTCAAATCGCCCTTGCGCATCTTCTCGATGCGATCCTGAGCTTCCTTGCGCCAGGGCGCGTCTGTATCTTCGCCGTCATAAGTCAGCTTAGTCTGAGGCAAGTCCGTGACTTTCACGTTAGTTCCATAGGTTGTCAGTTTGAAATCGGCAATCTCAAAGGCCTGAGGGTGATAGCCCATGCGGAAATAAATATGGGATTTCCCCGCGTCCAAATCCTCCACAATCGTGAACGGGATTGAAAATTTACGCCAATGGGGTCCCGCAGAGAGGTTGTAACTGACGGCTTTCGTCCAGGGATCACCCAAACGCTCAAATCCGAACTCACTGCTGGCCTCGCCGCTTTCCACGTTGGTCTCGGCGGCCCTCATCCAAAATTCGGCTAGGACCACATCGCCAGCCTTCACCGCTTGCGAAACGGGGGCTTCCACTTGCACATCCCAGGGATTGGCAGTGCTTTCAAAAGTAGTAAGCCTGAGGGCTTCCTTGAAGGCCTGTCCCACCACGGGAACCTTTTCCATTTTCCCCTTGCTCCCGTCAAATTGAATAAGATCGATGGCGGGGGGAGGAATCAAGTCATGGCCACCTGAAGGCACCGCCTGGGCGAATAAAGAAGCAGGAAATAACAAGGCGAAACAAGTCACGAGGGTTTTAAACATAAAAGTGGGGTTCCTTTCAAATTGATGCTTACAGTTTAAACGGTGATCAACCATCATGAAAGGCAGGTTAGCATCTTAAATATCAATCCGTTTCTAAAAAGCGGCTCTCCCGAGACAAAACTCCTCAGAAAACATATCCCGAGCTTTTAATTTCCTACCTCGTCTTTTTAAATAATGCAACCGGATTCGTCATCAAAATAATTCCAGGCAAAGATATAAAAATCTAACGGTACAGCCCGTGGTAGGATAAAGCTACGTCAAGCGATGAAGGAGGTTCTCATGGCTACAAAGAAGAAAGCCGCCAAGAAAAAAAAGAAGTAACCCACAAGCGCGCAAGCGCTTTTTTTGTGGTCGTTGAACCAAAGCCCGTGCGACTGCCCGGGCTTTTCTTTTGAGCCTCTTGTCTTAGACCTATCCCCAAAATGAATTGAAATTTAAACTCGTCTTAGCCTTCTAAAAAATTATTTTCAAAAAACCGATGGAAAATGTGATCTCTTAAGGAACTTCCAAGCCGAGGGTTCCCAGCGGTTCCGTGTCGTAGATATGAAGCTGAGTCGAATCGTAGAGCTGGGCTTGGAACACCTGGCCCGATACCGCTTGACCCACGCTCAAGCCGAATTGGGAAGCCGAAAGGGTGTAGTTGAAGTAGTTATATGCTCCTGCCGCCAATGTAACCGGGCCCAGGAACACGGAAGTCCCGTTCGTCGTATCCACCACTTTCAAATAACTGGTCACGGCAGTGGTGCCTGGCACATGCAGGTAGGCTTCAAAGTTGAAAGTCTCGCAGTTCCCGTCTTCCCCATTGGTTAGGCAACTTAAAGAATAATTGTAATAGAAGTATTCTACCGGCGATTCCATCACGAACGGGGTGCCGCTGGGCACGGAGGTATCCAAAATTTGGTTCTGAGCCTGGTTGTAGAGCGTCACCTTCAAGGGAGCAGTAATCGCCGTGGTGACCCCAAAATCCCCTCCCGAGAGAGTAACGGAATAGCTGGTCCCGCTCCCGTTGTAAGTCCAAGGGCCAACCCACCGGCCCGTGTTATTCACTGTATCTGTTACGGCGGCATAGCTGGTTTCCGGAATCCCCGCGGGCCCGTTGGCATTGATCGTTAGGAGGAAGTTCTGGCAGGCCCCGTTGCCGCTGTCTGACACCAGGCAGGATACCCCGCTGGAAGCGATATAAGACGAGGGAAATTCCAGGTTCAGGTTTCCCAAGGGCTTTGTATCCACAACCGCGTCGGTACCCGCGTCAACCAACTGTGCCAGGAACACTTGGCCCGCCGCCTTTTGGCCCACTGCCGTCACACCGAACTGCTCCGGCGAAAGATTCCATGTATTGGCTACGTAATAGCCCCCGTTGTCAGTAACCGGGCCCAGGAACACCGTGGTTCCGTTGGAAAGGTTTGTCAGTTCAATCAAGCTCGTCACCGGACCCGATCCACTCGGCGCAAACAGCTCAGTGTCAAAGTTGAAATTGACGCAACTCTCATCCTCCGCCGTTGTGGCGCAGCTTAAATAGTTATATTCGTTGTAATATTCATAAAAGGATTCTTCGGGAGCCTCCAGCATGAAGGGCGATCCACCGGGCGTGGCTGTATCCAATATTTTGGTTTCAGATTCGTCGTACAGCGTCACCTTAAGGGAAGTGGTGGTGGCCGTGGTAACTCCGAAATCCCCTCCCGTCAAAGTGACTGAATAGCTGGTCCCACTACCCGTGTAAGTCCATGGACCGACCCAGACATACTCGTTATTCGTCGTATCCGTGACGGCGGCGTAACTGGTTTCCGGAACCCCTGTAGACCCATCGGCATTGATGGTCAAGACGAAGCTCTGGCAGGCCCCGTTGTTAATGTCCGAAACCAGGCAGGAAACCGAGCTGGAGGCGATGGAAATTCCCGGATATTCCAGGTTAAGACTCCCCAAGGCCCTTGCGTCCAATACCGCGCTGCTGGCGGCATCTATCAACTGCGCCTCGAATACCTGGCTTACCGCCTGCTGGCCCACCATCGTCACTCCAAACTGTTGCGGCGAAAAATTCCAGGTATTGGCGACGTAATAGCCCCCGTTGTCAGTAACCGGGCCCAGGAACACCGTAGTCCCGTTGGAAAGGTTCGTCAGTTCAATCAGGCTCGTCACCGGGCCCGATCCGCTCGGCGCAAACAGCTCAGTATAAAAGTTGAAATTAGAACAGTTCCCCTCTTCCGTGGTGGTGGCGCAACTCAAATAGTTATAAGAGTCATAACTGTAATAATAGAAATATTCCTCAGGCGACTCCAGCTGGAAGGGTGTCCCAAGTACCGAGGTATCCAGAATTTTAGTCTGCGTGGGGTCGTACAGGTCCACCTTCAGTGAAGTAGTGGTGGCCGTTGTGACCCCGAAATCCCCTCCCGTTAGGGTGACTGAATAGCTGGTCCCACTCCCCGTGTAGTTCCAGGGCCCAACCCACACATATTGGTTGTTCGTCGCATCCGTCACCTTGGCGTAGCTGGTACCCAGATTCCCGGTCGGCGCGTCGGCGTCAATGGACAAGACGAAACTCTGGCAGGCCCCGTTGTTAATGTCCGAAACCAAGCAGGAAACCGAGCTGGAGGCGATATAAGACGAGGGATATTCAAAATTCATGCTTCCCAAAGCCTTCGCGTCCAAAACCGCCTGGCTTCCGTTGTCGATCAACTGCGCTTCGAACATCTGGCTCACCGCTTGCTGCCCTACTGTCGTCACCCCAAACTGTTCCGCCGAGAAGTTCCAAGTATTCGACGCATACCCCTCAGTAATTGTAATCGGGCCAAGGAACATCGTGGTGCCATTGGAAAGATCTATCAATTGGACCATGCTCGTTACCGGGCTGGCACCGGGCGCGTACAACTCGGTATCAAAGTTGAAATTCGAGCAGTTTCCGTCTTCCGCCGTGGTCGCACAACTTAAGTTGTTATAGTCGCTGTAATATTCGTAAAAATATTCTTCCGGAGCCTCTAGAGAAACAGGCAACCCAGTTGGAACGGTGTTCCCTAAGGCCACGTTTTGTGCCGCATTGTAAAGAGTCACCGCCAAGGAAGCCGCGGTCGCCGTGGAAATCCCAAAATCCCCTGCCGTCAGGGTGACCGAATAACTGATCCCCGTTCCTGTGTAAGTCCAAGGGCCCACCCACAGGCTATTGTTATTCGTGGTATTGGTGACATAGGCGTAACTTTCCGCCGGACCACCGCTGGAGTTGGCATCGATCGTCAGGACAAAGCTCTGACAGGCTCCGTTGCCGCTGTCGGACAAAAGGCAAGCCGCTGACGCGCCCGCCAGGCTGGCGGCGGTGCTGCTGTTTTCGATATTAAGAACCCCCGTCGTCTTCGTGTCCCAAACCTGGGTCTGGGTCGAATCGTAGAGCTGGGCTTGGAACACCTGGCTGATGGCCGATTGGCCCGAAGGCAAGCCGAAATTGGCCCCGGTGAGGGGAACCGAGTAATACAAATTCTGGTTTCCGATGTTGGTCACGGGCCCCAACATCGTGGAGGCCCCGGTCGTCAAGTCGACAAGCTTCACATAGCTGGTCACGGGAGTAGATCCTGGAACATCCAGGTAGGCGTTATAGTTGAAGGTCACACAGTTCCCATCCTCCGCCACTGTGACACAGGAGAAATAGCTCTCGTAAAGGTATTCCTGGGATGTTTCCAGAGTCATAGGTGACCCACTAGGCACCGCGGTATCCTGCAGATTGCCGGATGGGCTATAAAGCGAAACCTTCAGGGGAGGGGCGGTTGGGGTGGTTACCCCGAAATTCCCTCCAGACAAAGTGATCGAATAGCTGTTGGCATCGGTACCCGAATAGGTCCAGGGACCCACCGATACATATTGGTTATTCGCCAAGTCCGTAAGAGTGGCATAGCTGGTTTCCGGGATTCCTGTCGGCCCGTTGGCGTCGATGGTCAAGATGAAGCTCTGGCAGGCCCCGTTATTGACGTCCGTCTGCAAGCAGGATAGCGAACTGGAGGCAATATAAGCCGAGGGATATTCCAGGTTTAAGCTCCCCAGATACTGCGAGTCCAAAACCGCCAGGCTGCCGTTGTCGATCAACTGTACTTCGAACATCTGGCTTACGGCCTTTTGTCCCACCAAGGACACGCCGAACTGACCCGGCGAAAGATTCCAGGTATTGGCCAGGTACCCACTTCCAGGAATCACAATCGGGCCCAAGAACATTGAGACACCGTTCGAAAGGTTTGTCATTTCAATCAGGCTCGTTACCGGGCCGGTTCCCGGGACGTACAATTCGGAATAGAAGTTGAAATTCGCGCAATTCCCGTCTTCCGCCGTGGTGGCACAGCTTAAGTAGTTATACTCGCCATAATACTCGTAGAAATATTCCTCCGGCGCCTCGATCGTCATGGGTGATCCAATGGGAATCGAAGTATCCAATATTTGGGTCTTGGATTCATTGTATAACTCCACTTGCAACGAAGCGGTCGCCGCCGTAGTGACCCCAAAGTCTCCGCCCGTTAAAGTGACCGTATAACTTGTGCCGCTCCCCGAGTAGGTCCAAGGCCCCACCCACAGGTACTGGCCGTTCGTCGTATCGGTTACGGCGGCATAGCTGGTTTCCGAAACCCCGGCGGGCCCATTGGCGTCTATCGTCAAAACAAAGCTCTGGCAGGCTCCATTATTGACGTCCGATACCAGGCAGGACACTGAGCTGGAGGCGATAGCCGTCGAGGGATATTCCAGGTTCAGGCTTCCCAATGGCTTCCTATCCAAAACAGCGTCCGTCCCGGCATCGATCAACTGCGCCTCGAACAGCTGGCTAGCCGCCTGCTGGCCTACTATCGTCACCCCAAACTCCAGCGGCGAAAGATTCCAGGTATTTTGCGCGTAATCGTAGTATCCCCCGGAGACCGTAACGGGACCCAGGAAAACTGAAACACCGTTGGAAAGGTTCGTCAATTCGATCAAACTCGTCACCGCACCCGAAATGGGCGCGTAAAGGTAAGTTTGGAAGCTGAAATTCGAGCAGTATCCGTCCTCCGACGTAGTCGCGCAGCTTAAGTAGTTATACGAATTGTAGTCATATTCGTAGAAATATTCTTCGGGCGATTCCAGCGTCAAGGGTGATCCGGCGGGAATAGATGTATCCAGTATTTGGCTCTCGGACTCGTTGTAAAGTTCCACCTTCAACGAGGCAGCGGTTGCCGTGGTAACTCCAAAATCCCCTCCCGCCAGTGTGACCGAATAACTGGTCCCGCTCCCCGTATAGGTCCAGGGACCTACCCACACATATTGGCCGTTCGTGGTATCTGTTACGGCGGCGTAGCTGGTTTCCGGAATCCCTGTGGGTCCATTGGCGTCAATCGTCAAGACGAAATTCTCGCAAGCTCCATTGTTAATATCCGACACCAGGCAGGACACGGAGCTGGAGGCGATGGCCGTCGAGGGATATTCCAGGTTCAGGCTTCCCAAAGCCTTCGCGTCCAAAATCACATCCGTTGCGGCGTCGATCAATTGCGCCGTGAAGACCTGGCTCAACGCCTGCTGGCCCACGGTTGTCACCCCGAATTGTTGCGGCGAGAGGTTCCAGATATTTCCGGCATAATATCCCCCGGTATCCGTAACGGGGCCCAGGAACACCGAAACACCGTTGGAAAGGTCCGTGAGCTTGACCAAAGTCGTAACCGGGGTTGAGCCTGGTGCGAATAGTTCAGTATTAAAATTAAAATTCTCGCAGTACCCGTCCTCCGCCGTGGTCGCGCAGCTCAAGTAGTTATAAGAACTGTAGTAGTTGTAGAAATATTCTTCGGGCTCCTCCAACGTCAAAGGCGATCCGGAGGGAATGGCATACCCCAAAACTTGACTTTCGGTCGTGTTATAGAGGGTCACTGCCAAGGAAGTGGCAATCGCCGTGGTGACTCCGAAATCCCCGCCCGTCAGGGTGACTGAATAACTAGTACCGCTCCCCGTGTAAGTCCAAGGTCCTACCCACACATATTGGCCGTTCGTTAAATCCGCGACGTAAGCGTAACTTTCTGCCGGGTTTCCATTTGAATTGGCATCGATGGTGAGTACAAAGCTTTGGCAAGCCCCGTTATTGGTATCCGAAAGCAGGCAAGACAGTGAACTTGAAACGGTGTAGCCAGGAACGAAAGTAGGAGAAGGCGTAAAGGTGTTAGTGGGAGGAATAGTGGTATTGGTGGTAGCGGTGTTACTCGGCGTGGGGGTAATCGTCGGTGTATCCGTGATGGTCGGAGAATTGGTGAAAGTAGGTGAATTTGTAGGTGTAAAGGTGTTCGTGGGAACATTGGTCGGTGTTGGTGGGGGGGCGGGGCAGGATCCGTTGATGTCAGCGGTGGTGGGATCATAGGCGTAATAGGGCAAGGTAGTATTTACCCGGAAAAAGAACTTGGGACCGGTAGGACCCGGCGGGTAAAGACCGAAAGGTTGATTGGGGTTGACTACTTGTATCCACGCATGGCCGTTTGCCCCTGCCGGTCCCAGGCTAACACAATAAACATCCCCCGCTTGGAGGTAGGAAGGTGAAACTCCCGCAGCCTGCTTGGCGACAGTGGAAGAAGCCACAAAGGCCGAGGTGACTGGAGTGCTGTCAAAATTAACGATCGGTCCGTTTCCTAGATAGGCGATCCCGTTGCTGGCTAAGGCAGCAAGCAAGTAAGTACCTGTGCCTACTGTTCCAATGGCCAAATCCGGAGAACCCGTTGGCGTAGCCGACAGGATGTCGGGCTGGAAAGTGAAATAGGCGGTGGTTACTCCAGCCGCGCTTACTCCATAAGAGGAGGTATCCACCGCGTAGCAATTGCGGACAACCGATCCCATGGTTACCCAAATATCGCTGACGCCACCCGCGTTGATGTCCGACTGCGCCGCGCCCAGGGCAAGGGGCTGGTGATTGGACGCATTGTTAAGCTGGAACGACAACAGCCGCGAAGCCCCTTGGGGAACCACAATAGAAAAATCCAATTCCCCCGACTGTGTCGCCGTGCTGAAAGGACCCGCCACGCCCGTAACAGGCCCCATGTTAGGCCCCGTTACCTGGTACATGACTTCGTTGCTGGCAACCCCCAGGAGGCTATCCTTGATCTCCTTGGATATGGGCATAGAAAAGGAAAGGGAAAGACCCCTCACCGCCACCAAGGGAGCTGTCGGAGACATTTTCCCCTGGCACCCCCAATGAGAAAAAAGAATCAATAAGCCCATGGCCAATACCAAAGTCGTCCCGAGGAACCCCCCCGAAGACTTTCTAAACCAGGGTTTCCACCCTTTCACGAGCGTCATAGGCTCACCTCGTAATGGGTTCCGAAGGTCCAATGACCGTAATCAACATTCACGCGGTTTAACTGTTGGTCAGTATCCGCGTTTTGCCAAACAATAAAATCGTAACCCACCGAAAACTTAAGGTGTGAAGAAGCGTCGAGTTTGAGTTGATAAGAGGGTTCCAGGCCCAAAAGAAAACCACCGCCGTCATAAAAAGAGTTTCCAATAGGATAGTCATTGGCCAATATATATTTTACCTGGGCTAAAACTGTGAAATCGCCAAAGGCGTAACTGGGGGTTAAATAAAACCTCGTCCCCAGGGAACCATTGGATTGTGAAACCATCTGAGTCGGTAGAAAATACTGTCCACCTACCTCGAAAGAAAAAGCCTTGGGATTCGACCAGCCATAGGAAGCGTTCAAGTTGGGCCCCATCGTCAGCAAGTTAGAGCCGTCTAACTTGGTGGAAAGGAAATAAAAGGCCGATAGCCGGATGACATCGCTCTGGCCGCCCCCATGATCCGCCAATCGGTTCAAAGAGAGAAATACCGAATCCCCCAGTTTCAACTGTTCCGCCGGGCTCCCCACTTCTCCATAATAGGGATTGAAAGCACCTGTATACATATAGCCCGCCGCCAAGCCGAACTGTTCTCCTCCGGCCTGAAGGGAAAGTCCGTAAAGCAGACTCGTCCCGAAACCCCTTCCCCGATAGTCGCTGTCGATAAACTCAGTGGGAACGATGGAATTGGTTTGCTGGGTCTCCCAGGCGGAATTGCCCGTGGGAATATTGATTCCAACACTCAAAATGGAAGGAAGGTCGAAGCTTTTGAAATCGGTCTGCAAACCCAACACCGTGTCCGAAAAGTGCCTTAAGGAAATAGTCTCGGTGGTTCCATCCTGCGAATCCGTATAGTTTCCAGCGGCATATTCGGTCTGGGCGAAAACCCGACCGCCATTCCAGGGAATGACCGATAAAGTCAATGGCGTTAAAACTTCCCAGCCGTTGTCCGGAAGGGGGCTATTGGATTGCCAACCCACCCCTTGGACTCCGAGGTCCAAGGTCCCCCAAGGGGCCGGAGCTTTCGCCGGCGGATTTTCAGTTTGGGCCAGAACTGATGTAAGACACCCGAAAAAAACTATGGCTAGTAGAGCAAAAGAAACTCCGTGAAGATTTCGGAGAAAGAACTGAACTGTTGGTTTCAAATATTGGGCCGCGATCATGGAACGGCCTCCCCTGGTGGAACAATAATGTGGATCTTGACACTTTGTTGGGATTGGTTAAGGTTGTTATCTCCGTTGATTAAAATTCCACCCAAAAATTGGTTGTTCAAATCGCCAAGGCAGGAGTTAGGTTGTAATCCTGAAGAACCGTTACCTTCTGTTCCAGTTTGAGTGCCGTTACCGGGAGTGTTAGAAGAACCGGTGTTTGAATTATCTTGTCCGTTGTCGGTTCCACTGTTTCCGGTAGAACCGCCATTGGCCCCGGAATTGTTGCCATTGTTTCCTCCAGACCCATTACCCGAGGAGCCCCCGGAACTTCCTTTGCCACCGTTGCCTCCACCCTTACCAGAGGAACCCGCGTTCAATAATTTTCCATCCCATTTTCCGTTGAAGAAACGCCCTTCTTGCCCCTTCCCAAACAACTGGGTTGCCCCTCCGCTGGCCGCACCGACCAAGCCCTCAAGAACACTTAAATCCAACTTTTTAGTGTCCGGATCGAAGTTCATGGAAAACTGCGTTCCCCGGACCCCGCAAACCACTCCTCCCGCCTCCACCTCGAAACTGGATTTGGCGGTTATGAGTTTCCGTACCTGCGCAAACAGTTTGCCGATCGCTAGTTGGAATAAAAAATTCTTGGTCTCGGGAGAAGGTTGGGTCAAGGAGGTGATGGTTAAACGGCTGTTGGCGGATAAGTCCAGCGATGAACCATCGGGAAGGCTAACAGAAGCTTGAGAATCGGATCCCACCTGAATGGTATCTCCCGGATGGATCACATGACCAAGGACAGCCTTACGAGAATGGCCTTTAGGCGTAAAAACCTTAACCTGCCCCTTGAACGATGAAAAAGTGGCGTCCTTTTTCCCTTCCCCCAGCGCACTGGAGGCGAGCCCATAGACCGATAAAAGAAAAAGTAAAAATAATGTTCCAGCTTTTTTCATAAGAATTCTTGAAACCCTTTACCGAAAGATTCGACCGGGTATTTTCAGCACCTGACCACGAGCACGAATTTAAAAAATCGAAGAACCCATGGATTTTTCAAAACTCCGAAAAATACCCGCCCTTGTTCAGATTTTCAATTATTTATTCTTCAAAGCGATGCGTTGTATTTTCACTGGTCATATCATGTGGAGAAAAGATGTGGGAGACCTTATCCAACAATCGAAACCAAAAAGTCTAGTTTGGGTTAGTCCCCCGGGGATGAGTACTGCCGGTAATGGGATTCGTTTTGGTCCCACGCTTCGTGGTTGACTTATGGCCAGTCGGGGCCGAAGTGCTAACCAAGGTTCCCTTGATCGGATTTTCTTTACTACCCAAGGGCGCGCCATTGGTGCTGGTCTGGGCCAGCAATAGGACCGGAACAGAGATCGTGGCCATGGCAGCTGCCACTACTAAATACTTTCGAACCATAAAAAACCTCCTTGAACGGCTTGTCGGCGACAATATGTTAGCCCCAATAGAAGATTTAAGAAAATAAAAAAACACTCCCCCACACGAATGAAATTTCGACGAAATTGAGGAGCCGGAGAGCCTGAAAATACGCCAAGAATAATGGTTTTTATGGTTTACAAGAATTTGACAAAGAAAAATAAATTGGTGCCCAGGTCGGACTTGGACCAACATGTCCATAGTGAATCTTATTGAAAAAGAATATTTTATTTAAAAAAACGGCGTAACTTACTGGATCACCAAGACCTTCAGAACTTTGGAGGTTTTTACCGGGCCGGAGACCTGGACCCTGAGGTAGTAAAGGCCGTTGGCCACCGGTCTTTTCCAGGCGTCTTCAAGATCCCACACAAGAATAGAGCTATTGCCCGAAACGGGATTGGAGTTATCCAGTACCTTGCGGAAGGCCGTCGTAAAAACGCTCCATTCCACGGTGGAACCTAGGGGCACCTGCAATTGTAAAGACACCGGGCCTGAGCCCATCACGGGATTGGGATAGGGTGGTCCAATCACTACCCCTGTCACGCCTGGAGTGGGACTTATTGTCGGTGTCGAAGTGATTAAAGGTGTATTGGTCAACGTAGGTGTCCCAGTTAAGGTTGGCGTTAAGGTTGGGCTATAGGTCAGGGTAATGGTGGGTGTTTCGGAAGGAGTAAATGTTAAAGTTACCGTCGGGCTGTTGGTTAAGGTCGCTGTTGGGGTGATGGTCGCGGTGGCCGTTGTCGTAAAAGTGGGAGTTATCGTCGGACTTGCCGTGGGTGTCCGGGTGGGAGTAGGAGTCCGGACGATGGTCCAGCAGGATGCCGCGGGGCAGGTTCCAAAACTGTAAACCTGGCCGTTACTCCCGTCGGCCACAAACCATCCGCCGTTGCCCGCCGCCACGCCCTCGGTGTCGTAAAAATTCGCCCCGGTTCCTGGCCCGGAGACCACGCCCAAAACAGTTCCATTCGGATCAAAAACTCCCACGCTGCTGAAACCGTCAGTCACAAAAACAAGGCAGTCGCCGGTGGTCGCCAGGAAATTGGCGGTTAAAAGTGAAGTTTCAAGGGTCGCGTCCCACTGTCTTTTCCACTTCCCCGTCCCGTCGAAGACCTGGACTATTCCAGTTTCTCCGTCGGCTACGTAGACCTCTCCTTGGCCATTCAAGGCGACCCCCGCGGGCTCTAGGAAGCTTCCATCCCCATTTACGCCAGGGAAACCCCAGGCGGTCAGCGTGGAAACCGCCGGGATTCCGGTAGTGGTCACGAGGAACTCCTGCATTCGCTGATTCCCTGAATCCGCAACAAAAACCGTGGTGCCACTGGAGCCTGTAGTAACCGCGATGCCATAGGGCGCCTCGAATTGCCCGCCCCCCGAGCCAGAGGTCCCCCAGTTTAGGACCAGGGACCCCGAGGCGTTAAAGACGTCCACCATATTCTGTTGTTCATCCGTCACGTAGGCATAGCCGTTGGCGTCCATGGCCACTCCCACCGGCAGGGCCTCCGGCCCCAGAGATAATGCGGGGCCCGGAACGTCGACGGAGTTGAAAGTATCCACCGCGTTCACCGAGCTATTCACCACATAGAGGTTCCCTCCCGTGTCCAAGGCGGCACCCCATGGCTGGGAAACCGCCAGGGGCGTCCCGACCAGGGGACAGGAAAGGATCGGTGCTGGGGGATAAGTAGGCGTGACGGTGGGCGTATACGTGAAGGTGGCCGTACTCTCGGGAACTGAACAATGCAATTTGATAATGGTATCCATGGACGTGTGTCCGGCGTAAACGTTTCCGGCCGGATCTACCGCGATGGATTGGCCGTAAACCGGCGCGATGGCGCAGCTCCATCGGAAATTGAAATTTGGATCAAATGTATAGTAATCCTCGACGGCCCCCACAAAGACATTCCCGAAGGCGTCCGCAACGATACGGCCCATATAATCGTTGCCGTTGGATGTTTGCCAGAAAGCATGGTATGCGTAGGTATTGGACCCCGCCGGTGCCTGAAGATACTGGAGCACGCGTTGGGCAATGTCCCCATCCGACAGGTAAAGGGTCGAGGGTGCGCCGGCGTTCCCCGGGACGTACAGGATGCCGGGAGCGCCTTGGTGGACCGGGCTGGCATCGGTGGAAAATGACAACTGAGCCAAAGTGGAAGTACTGGCAGACTGGGTGATTAGGTACAGATTTCCGGAGTCGCAACCCGCGTAAATTTCCGGGTAGGACGACCCAGGGGCCACTGACAGGCTCCGCACCCCGTTTTCCGGGATGCTGAAGGTTTCCACGATATTCCCCGAGGGAAGTTGGGCCTTGAACACCTTGCTATTGTAGTCGGCTACGTACAAATAGCCGTCCCCCCCCATCGCCATGGCCGTGATGCTGTCAAAGGAAGCTGGCATGGAATTGTTCAGGATCGCCCCGTTCGCTGGGTTGAGCCCCAAAATCGTGGCGCCTCCGCCCGCGTAAAGAGTGGCGGGCCCCGAGGGATCATAAGCCAGGCCGTCTACGTCGGGAAGCGGACCTGAAGTGACAGTCCAGGCCGTCAGGCAGCAGTTGGGAATGGATGTCGGGGTGAAGGTGGGAACGGCGGAGTTCCAAGTGAAGGTAGGTGTTGGTGTGGCCGTGGATGAGGGTGAAGCTGTCGCGGTAAAGGATACCGTGGGAGTGGCCGTGAGGATTGGAGTATTCGAGGGGGTTGAGGTGAGGGTGAGCGTTGGGGTCCAGGAGCCCGTTGAAGTGGCGGTGGCAGTGGGCACCGGGAAAGGCTGGAGGTAAATAAGGACTCGGCTTCGGTTATGGTTGGCCACGTAGAGGTTACCTTGGTCGTCAAAGGTTTCGGAATAATCCTGCGGCCCATAGTCCTTTAGGTAGGTGACTGGGTTAGCGCCCCCGCCCAGTGGATTCTGGAAGACCATGGTAAAAACAGAACCCCCGCTTTGGGCGTCCGAACCTGCGGTCATTACGGTGTCACCCGGGGAAAGAGCCGGTTCCCAGGGCCCCAATGCGTTGTAAACCATCGTGGCCGAAACCGCGTACAAGGGAGTAGCACCGCTGTTTTGGATGCTGGCTGCGCTGTACATCAGGATCCGGCCGTCACCGTTGAACTCCAGTGAATGGTCCCCCACGAACAGGTTTCCGTACTGGTCCAATACCGCTGATCCGGGGTTATTCATGTTGTTGTTGGCGGGGGTTCCTCCCGGATAGTCCACCGTGGTGGAGGTGGCGTTGGGCTGGCCCAGGATGATGTCCACCACTGGACTGGTCACCGGGTTGCGGATCCGCATCACCCGGCTGGCGTACTGGTCCGTGACCCATAGGTAGCTGGCGTCCGGGGCCACGGCCATGCCCTCGCAGTGAGCTGAACCCGCTTGTCCCGAGGCGTCAGTCAAACTCACTGAACCCCCGCCTAACAGGGGAATCGGCTGGGTTAAGGACAGTGTTAGGAAGGGAGACTCCTGGCCCATCAAGGGAAGCTGATAAACCCAGACTGAATGCTGACCGTTCGCGAGGGCCCACAAATGGCCCATGCGGTCCGCTTTGACCCGGCCAAACCCGCCGGAGGGACCTACCAGGGGTTGAGAGGGGCTCGGTGCCCCGATCAGTCCATCCACCTTCTGGCCGTTAGAAAACCCGGCCGGCCCGGTGGAGGGCATGTTCCAAAACCTCAGCATGTCGCTAGCCTCCACCACCTGCGTCACACCTTGGAAAGAAGCCACGGCCACTCCCGCCGTGTAGCGCATGCCGTGGTAGTCGGGAATATCCTCCAAGCCCTCCTGGAAAGGTTTGAGGATTTCCACGTCCGCCGAGTGGACGACTCCGCTTACGGGGGCCGGGATGGGCCCTGGAAAACGGAAGATCCCGTCGCACTCATTGTTATAGGGGTTGATCCAATAGACGTTTCCGGAGGCATCCACACCAGGCGACTCGATGGCCGGCTGGCGGATTTGTGTGCTGTTAATCCCGTCGCCCCCGACATTGGCAAAGGTGAAGTTATTGTCACCCACTGGGGAGCCTGTCGTGTCCCCAGGGGTATCGTTCATCAGGGTCTTGACGATACTCCAGGTGATATTGTCGGACGCGCTCAAACTCACCTTCAACAGGTCGATTTCCTGAAGATTGGCAACCCAAAGCCCCCCCGACCCGCTCAAGGCCGGGGCCCCGCCGATGCCGTTGGGGCCGGATGCGTCCCATTCCTCGCCTTCGCTCTCCGCCCCCCCAATGTTGCTGAGTGTCATAGCCGCTGCAGGAATGTCCCCGCTTCCGTAAATGGGTTGTGTTGCACCGTTTCCGGGCGTGGTAGGTTTATAAATGAATAGAGTGCCAACGAGGGAGGAATTGTAGGAAACCACATAGACATTTCCCGCCCGGTCTACGCGTACTGCGATGGGCTGGGCCAGATAGGTAGTGGAATTTGTAGTGAAACCGGACTGGCCTAAGACCACATCGGCCGTCGCGGCCGGGGCCGCGCAACAGGTTCCGCCGGGGCTGGGAAACCGAAGGACCCGAGCGTTCCAGTCATCGGCCACCCACAGATTGCCCCATGCGTCGATGGCCACCCCCGACGAAGCGGTGTTGGTTCCCAGAGGGAAATAACCGGCCCCCCCACCCGGCGGGACCGGGCTGAGGTAAAAATTTTGGCTGTTGGGGGCACCGGTCACGTTACCGCCCACGTCGTTCACGGCCCAGCCGGTGAAATCCGGCTGGCCCCATTCGTAGGTGGCGGGTTCCAAACTGGTGACCGACCCGTTCGGCTGGGCGTTGTAACGAACTACCCGGTTGTTGAAGTAGTCCGGGACATAAAGGTTGCCCTGTGAATCCACGTCCATGTTGGCCTTGCTTCCCGCCTCGGCCAGCGATTGGAGCGAATAACTGGTGCCGCAAAGGCAGTCCGGCGAGGCGGCAGGGGGGATGGGATAGTTCTGCCAGTTGGAATCGTGGTTGCAACCCGTGTGGAAAAAGTCCGGCTGGCCCAGGACCATGAAAGGGACCACATCCTGGTTCGGCCCTGGGTCCGAGGAGGAGCCGATGATGGAGACTCCCAGGATTCGGTTATTGCCTGAGTCCCAGATGTACATAACCCCGTTGACCCGGTCCACCACGGTCCCTCCCAGGTGGAAGGCGCTTTGGGTAGTTGCCTGGTCGAACTGCACGTCCCCGAATCCAGAATTGGGGATACCGTAGTCGGGCTTGCCCAACACCACGTCCGCCCAAAGGTCGCCCGCTATGCCCCTGACTGCCTGGGCATTTAAAGGGGCGGGAATACAAAGGTAGGCAAAGACCGATAAACCACAAAAAAGAAAAGAAAGGTTTAATACTTTTTTAGTCATGTCACCTTACCCAATCCCTCAACTGGCCCTTAGTCAAGGGCTAAACAGTTAGCCCTTGTGGGAGGGCAAAGCTAGATAATTCTTTCAGTTCAAACCCTATTACAAATTTATCGAAATTCTTGCGTTCATTCTAAATTTTTAGATTGACCCAGCATTCTGGGATAACGCGCTGGTTAACTCGCTTTTTTGCTCACTGGTGATTTCCTTTTCACCGTTTTGTTTAAAATATTCGAGTTCCTGCCGCCGCAACGATTTCAAATTTTCCCAAGCCGCCTTGGCCTGAACTTCAGTCAGTTTCCCTGATTTTCGGTCCTTTTGTATCTGGCGCATCTGCTGCCGAAGGACAATGTTCACTGAATGGATGTTGGAACCCGCTCTTGAAACTTGGTTGCTAACCAAATGATGGACAATGGGTGTCACCTGAGTGGTTGAGGCGGGCTTCGATTGCCCCCAAACTTGGTCCCCAAAACAAACCATGGATGCCGCCAATAATATTATTTTAAATTTCATAACTTTCCTCCTTCAAAATCTCTTTAGTGAAGAACAGCGATTTTGCCCCATTTACTTTCCTGCGTAGTCCCATTCTCGGTTTCCAATCGGTAGAGATAAAGTCCGCTTGCTACCGATTCACCCAATTGATTTTGCAGGCCCCACACAAGATCGTTCAAACCAGCCCCACCTTCAGCGGAAGTCTGGTACACCAATTCTCCGGCAATACTAAAAAGTGTCAAATGGATCAGTCCGGATTGGTTGAGGGTTACCAGGAACTTGATGTTTTCCCCGCCTCTTGAAACATTCGGGGCCGCCACAACCAATTGCGCCAACCCATTGTTCGAAGTCGGTGTAAATGTTTTCTCTCCACGCTGGACCATGGCCACTTCCCCTTTGGGAGTAAGCGTGCAAGTGGGATTCGGCCTGCAAGATGGCGGTATCCCGCCCGATGACGTTACCAGGTTACCCTGATAATAAACCGCGTAATGCAGGTCGTTGCTATAAGTGGTTCCACCTCCCACTCCACAAGGGCTGTACCAAATGGCGTCATTCGAAAAATTGGCGAAATTGGCTAAATGAACCGCGGTTTGAATATTAGTCCAAGTCACCCCCGCTCCCAACGTCGCCGTGCTGGTATCGGATACCGTGGTCTCCCAATTTGCTTGGTGGCTTCCATCCGGACCACAGGCCGGGGAAAAACTGGCAGTATGAATTGCCACTCCCGAAACCGCCGTACAGGCGGGACCGTAACAACCTCCATAATTGACGGCTCCGACAAGTCCCTGACCGGTCGTGTCGTCCACCCAGAACTTGAGGGTGATCTGGTTAAGATTAATCGGAACGGTTCCCCCATTGATCACCTCAAAAGTCTCGTTCGATTCGTTGGCCGTGCAAGTCGTGAACTCCTTTAGCTGCAAGCTAACCGAACTGGTACCACAAGCCACACCCGGAGTGGGGCTTGGAGTAAAGGTCGGCGCGAGCGTAGCTGTTTTTGTGGTTGTGGGCGTCGGCGTCAAGTTTTTCGTAGGAGTTTTAGTCGGCGTAAAGGTTAACGCCTTCGTCGCAGTCCCTGTCGGGGTTTTGGTAAAGGTATTTGTAGGCGTCTCGTTTTTCGTTTGAGTTTTCGTTGCCGTAAAGGAAGGAGTGTTGGTGGTTGTACGGGTAGGTGTTTTCAAACTTGTCGTAAAAGTCGGCGTGAGAGTAGCCGTTTTCGTTGGAGTCCGAGTTTGTGTAGGTGTAAGGCTATTGGTGGGAGTTTTAGTCTGTGTCCGAGTGGGTGTCTTCGTCATCGTATTCGTGGGTGTATAGGTATTTGTATAAGTAATCGTATTAGTGGGCGTCCCTGGACTTGGCGTCCATGTCGGGGTAAAAGTCGGATCAAGGGTTGGAATCGGGCTCGTGATACAATTTGTCACGGGACAAGTGCCGAAACCATAAACTTGGCCGCTGGCTCCATCCCCCACAAACCATCCACCGTTACCTGCCGCGATGCCTTCCGTATCATAAAACTGGTTCCCTGAGCTACTTCCCTGAATCGTTCCAAGCGGAGTCCCATTGAGGTCAAACACACCCACCTCACCGAACCCATCCGTCACGTAAACTAGGCAGTTGCCATAGACCGAAATGAAATTAGCCGAGAGAAGATTCGTGTCTTGGGTGACATCCCACTGATTAATGAAACTTCCCTGAGGAGTGAAAACCTGCACAAAACCAGTATTCCAATCCGCAACATAAACATTTCCCGACGCGTCCAGCGCCAATCCCGAAGGCGTGTCAAAGGTTCCATATCCTGTCCCACCCGGACCACCCCACTGGGTAAGCGCCGCTCCCGCTGAGTTGAAAACCTGGATCCTTTGGTTCCCCGAATCCGCCACATAAATACTCGTTGCCGCCGAATTAACCGCAATTCCAAATGGTCCCTCGAGCTCCCCCGTCCCTGTTCCCATTTCTCCCAATTGGGTAACAGGCGTCCCACTACTGGCAAAAATATCCACCTGATCGAGATCTTCATCCGTCACGTAAATGTTTCCACCGCCATCCACCGCCACACCTACTGGCAGGCCAAAAGTACCAAGGCTGATCGCCGGTGTTTGGGGAACGCCAGCGGAATTAAAAATATCAACCGTGTTCATCGAATCATCCGCTACGTAAACATTTCCTTGCGGGCCCAAAGCTATCCCCCAAGGCTGGGAAACAGCCCAGGCTGAAGTAGATTCACAGAATAAGAGGGCCGGCGTGGGAGTGATAGTGGGAGTCGCGGTAATAGTGGGCGTTGCGGTCACCGTTGGGGTTATCATGGGAATTGAACAATTGAATTTTTCAAGGGCTCCGTTGTCACTGGCCGAACCGATGTAAACCCCTCCCTGCGGGTCCACAGCGACAGCCTGGGCATCATAAACATCGGCGGTTGCGCAATTGCTGATGAAATTGAAATTCGAATCAAATTTCCGATACTGTCCCGATTGGGTAATATAAATATTCCCTTGCCAGTCTTTGGCCATTTGATGAGGGAAGTCCTCGTTTCCTGAATCTTCCAAGATTCCATAGTTGAATATCGTGCTACCCGGAGCGGTTTGGATATATTGGTTGATCCCATGGTTAGGCGTGAGGATATCCGCCACATAGAGGGTCACGGGTGTCCCGCCCGTTCCACTTTCCACCAACACCCCTCCCATGGCTCCAATCGCCGGACCGCCGACCAGGGACATCGTTGATACTGTCCCTGTGGCCTCATTCACTCGGTAAACTTTATTCGAGGAACCCCCTACATAAAGATCATCATTATTCGCTCCGTCCACGAAAAGGGCCTGCACCCCATCCCCAATATTGAAAGTCGCGGGTGAACTTCCACCTGAAACCAGAATTTTGTGGACTTCCTGGTTGTCACCAACGAAAAGATACTGGGATTGGGAAATTCCCATGACCAAAGCCGTAATGTTAGAGAATAACCCGCTGGGGACCAGCAACGGGCCGAAGGTCACCCCATTGGAAGGGTTTACCGCCAGGACCGTGGTCCCGGCCCCAACATAAAGGGTTCCCAGACCCGAGGAATTGTAGGCTAAACCATCCGTGGAACCCACAAAAGTAGTACCGCCACTGGGAACGTTCCAGGCCACTTGGCAGCAAACGGCCGTGGAAGTGGGTGTAAAGCTCAAGAGGGGTGTGAATGGTGGAATAGCCGTAGGAGAGCCTGTCGGAGTGGGGGTTATCGTCGGGCTGGAGGTGGGTGTGGGGCTCACGGTAACGGTAGGGCTGGGTGTTAAAGTGGGAGTGGGTGTCGGGCTCAAAGCGGGGCAGCTCGCCTGGAATTGGTTTACTTGATTGTTGATCGAATCAACCACATACCAACCATTGTTTCCCACCGCGACGCCTTTCGTATCCGCGAAGGAGGTACTGCCGCCCTGGGTGAAAGCCAGAACATCGCCGTTTTCGTCGAATGTTCCAACCGTCCCAAAACCATCCGAAACATAAACCAGTCCGGTGGGTCCTACCGCGATGAAATCTGCGGTCAAGAGAGGCGTACTCCAATTGCCGTTACTTTCATTCCATTGGGTGACATTCCATTGGCTGAGGAAGGCCCCCTGGCCGTTGAACACTTGTACCAATCCAGTGTCCGAATCCGCCACAAATATATTCCCAGAAGAAGAATCCGCCGCGATTCCAGCGGGGGAACCGAATGTCCCGTTCCCGCTGATCCCAGGCGTTCCCCACTGATTTAAATAAGTCACCGACGGGATTGATGGGTTCACCAGGAATTCTTGGATGCGCTGATTTCCTTGATCCGCCACATAAAGGGTCGTTCCTGACGAACTGGTTGTTAAGGCTACTCCGTAAGGCTGTTCAAATTCCCCGTTACCGCTGCCAGCTGGCAAACCCCACTGAGTCACCGGAGTATCCGATGGGCTGAAAACATATATTTGGTTCTGGGCATTGTCCGCCACGTAAACAAATCCGTTCCCGTCCACCACCACCCCCTCGGGATCGTTTAAAAGACCCCGCCCAATAGGCGCCAAGGAAACGCCGCTGGAAGTGAAACTATCAACCTGTCCCATAGAATCGTCCGCCACATAGATATTGCCCGTATTGGCCAACGCCACCCCGCACCCTTGAGTCACCAAAAGGGTTTCGACCGGTGAACAGCTAATCGGCGTGGAGGTGGGAGTCGCGGGTAAACAGGCGAATTTCATGAGGGCCCCGCCGTCACTTTGAGAACCCACATAAACCCCTCCCTGCGGATCAACCGCGATGGATTGGGCGTCCGGCACTTCGGTGGTGGTGCAACTGCTGATAAAATTAAAATCCGGAGCGAATCTCCGGTATTGCCCTGATTGGGAAAGGTAAATATTGCCATCCGGGTCCTCGGCCATTTGGTGGGGGAAAATGTCGTTACCTTGGTCTTCTAAAGTTCCATAGTTGAAAATCGTGCTACCTGGAGCGGTTTGGATATATTGGTTGATCCCATGGTTAGGCGTAAGGATGTCCGCCACATAGAGGGTCACGGGGGTCCCACCGGTTCCGCTTTCCACCAACACCCCTCCCATGGCGCCGATCGCCGGACCGCCCGATAGGGTAAGAGTAGACACCTTCTTAGTGGACTCGTTCACCCGGTAGACATTGTTCGAGGATCCTCCCACGTAAAGGTCGTCTTGATTTGATCCGTCCACGAAAAGGGCCGCAACCGTATCCCCAATATTAAATGTCGCGGAAGAACTCCCTCCCGGAACCAGGATTTTGTGGACTTCTTGGTTATCTCCGACGAATAGGTACTGGGACCGTGAGACTCCCATGGCCATGGACGAAATGTTTGAGAAAATTCCGGAAGGAACCGGCAAGGGGCCGAAGGTCACCCCACTGGAAGGGTTTACCGCCAGAACCGTGGTCCCTGCCCCAACATAAAGGGTTCCCGGACCCGAGGAACTATAGGCCAAACCATCGGTGGAACCCACGAAAGTAGTACCGCCGCTGGGAACGTTCCAGGCCACCTGGCAACAAACCGAAGGACCGACCGTAGGAGTGGCGGTTGGATAGGGCGTCGCGAAAGGCTTTAAATAGACGAAAACCCGGCTGCGGTTGTGGTTGGCCACATAAAGATTGCCGTCGTCGTCAAAAACGGCCGAATAGGATTGTTGGTCGAAATCATTTAAGTGGGTAACTGGGTTATCGGCCACCAATGGATTGGCCAGCACCACCAAAGCATTGTTATAGGGATAGCTTTGGGCGTCAGAACCCGCCACCAACACACTGTCATCGGGACTTATGGCCGGTTCCCAGGGATTGGCGATGGAAGCATTTTGGGGATTGGCGTCGCCCGCCGAGGTAAAGTTATTCAACCCTCCCACGCCATAAACGGCCGAGGCTGGAACCCCGAACAAGGGGGTAGTGGAAGAGGTGTTTTGGATGGCAGGCGCGTTCCATCGAAGAAGCCTCCCATCCCCATTGAATTCTAGCGAATGGTCCCCCACGAATAGGTTTCCATAGTGGTCCAAAACTGCCGATCCAGCCATATTCAGGTTGGTTTGGCTGGGGACGCCGTTTGGCTGGTCGACGATCGTAGAGGCAGCGTCTGGCTGTCCCAGGATGATATCGACCACTGGATTTGTCAGCGGATTTCGAATCCGCATGACCCGGCTGGCATAGGCGTCGGTGAACCACAAAAATCGGTCGTTCGGATCCACCGCCAAACCTTCCACGTGGCCGGGAGATCCCGAGGCATTGGTCAAGCTTACCGAACCCCCGCCCAAGAGGGAGATAGGTGAAGTCAGGGTTAAGGTTTGGGCAGCCGATTCCCCGTTGACCAAAGGAAGATTGTAAATCCAAAGCTGAGCTCCTCCAGGAGCGATAGCCCATAAGTGGCCCATTTTGTCCGGCTTAATCCGGCCAAATCCGCCACCAAAAAAGGGCTGGCTGGGGGTGCCCCCGATGAGGCCATCCACGCGGGGGCCGTTTTGGAACCCAGCTGGACCGTTCGACGGCATATCCCAAAAACGGATGACGTTGTCCGATTCCACCACCTGGGTTATCCCTTTATAAGCGGATATCGCCACACCAGCAGTGTAATCCATCCCGTGATAGCCGGGCGAATTTTGCAATCCATAACGATAGGGTTTATAAACATCCACGTCCGCCGAATGGGCGATTCCGGACTGGGGCGTGGGAATCGGCGCCGGATAACGCCATACATCTTGTAGAGCCCCCACAAAACCACTAGAGATGAAGACATTTCCCAATCCATCTACTCCTATCGAACCGTCAATATCCCCGATGTTCCAAGTTGGCGAATTATTTCCCGTCAGGTCCGAAAAAGTAAAAGGCGCCTGGTCCCCTGCGGTTCCGTTCGATGCCGGGCCTTGCAGGTTGTCGCTCAACAGGGATTTGACCGGCTGGCTGGTGATGACGGGAGGCGTTCCGGCCCCAAGGGCAACCTGGTAAAGGACGATATAACTTGCGTAGCCGTTGAGGTAAGAAACCCATAATCCCCCCGTTGTTCCGGCCGAAGGGGCTCCCCCGATTCCACCCATTGCGACTCCGCCGGTGATGGTGGGCGGGGCGTCCCATTCAAGCCCCAAGGGACTGCCGGAAGTACCGGAGATGGCGGCGCTAGGAACGGCGACCATGTTGGTCCCATAGATGGGTTCCCCGGAGGCGGCGTAACCAGAGGGTTGAAAAATCATAACCTCGCGGCTGGGGACGTTTGAATTGGGAAGGGCGGTGGTGTAGACATCACCCGCGTTATCGACTCTCACCGCGATGGGCGAGTACATATTCGTGCTATCGTTGGTCGTGAAGGAGCCCTGTCCCAACACGACGTCCGCCGTGGAGGCGGGCATGCCCGGATTGTGGGCGTTTGGGTTTGGAAAACGCAGGACCCGGTTGTTTCCATTATCCGCCACCCATAAGTTACCCCAAACATCCGCCGCCACCCCGGCCCGCCAATCCGGCGAGGGATAAAATTGGATCGTGGAGGCCGTAGGTTCCGCATTACCTTGATTGTTTTGGACCGTAGTGAAATTGGGCTGGCCCCAAACACCCGAGGCCGTGACCGGGGTTCCCACTTGGAAAGCGGCAATGTCGGACCAGTTGAAACGCAAAACCCGGTTATTGAAAAAATCCGGGACATAGAGATCTCCCTGTCCGTCCACAGCCATGTTCCCGCCGGTCCAGACCTCCGCCAAACTCTCCATGTCATATCTCAAACCGCAAAGGCAGTTGGAATCGGCGGGTACGGGCGTGGGATAGGTCTGAAAATTGCCGTCATGGTTGCATCCGGTATGCTGGAAATCGGGTTGGCCCAACACCACCGTGGCGTTGAAACCCTTTTGGTCGGACAATGGATTGGACGAAAGTCCTGAGACAGGCATTCCGAGCACTCGGTTGTTGCCCGCTTCGAAAACGTAAAGCATTCCATGCACAGGATCAACGGTGGCGCTGGCCGGGCTAAACAGACTACCGGCAGTGGCCTCATTGAATTTAGTTTCGCCAAAGGCTGAGTTGGGGATGCCATAATCCCCTTGGCCCAGGACCTTATCGGCCCAAAGGTCACCCGCGATACCCCGAGTGGGGAGGGCGGTTTGTGCGCTGGATAACAGCGGAAATGAAAAATACAGGGTGGCGAATAGTGCCACCCCGAGTCCAACATAATTACGACCGTAAATACCAGTTTTCTGGTTCATATCTTGAGTTTTCACTTTTTAAAAGTTTTCAACCTTTAAAACAGAAACCGCTAAAAATCCAAAAACGACCTTTGTTTAATGCAATATCACCATTTTTCCTCGTTGAGTAAGGTTGGAAATCCCATCACTAGCTTCAATTTCGTAAATATAAAGGCCGCTCGCCAATTGGTTTCCCGATTGATTTTTCAAATCCCAGGACAAGCTATTCCAGCCGCCATTCCCTTCGAACGAAGTTTCATAAACATTTTCTCCAGTTACAGTAAAGACCGTAACATTCACTTTCACGGATTGATTTAGATTCACCAAAAATTTAATAGGCTCGCCATTTCTAGAAATATTAGGTGCAGCGATGGCAAAGGATGAAGCGTTAGGCGTGGGCGAAGGGGTGATCGTCGGAGAAGGCGTAAAAGCGGGAGTCGGTGTCTGGTTGCCGATGAGTTTGGCCAAGGATTTAAAATTCCCTGTAATAGTGTTGGGTTCGATGACGCAGCTTTGCAGAACCGTCACCCCTCCGCCCCCCAGCGACATGTAATCCTTCCCTTTCGAATCCACCCCCACTTCCCACACGTTACCCAGTCCCGTGCAGGTCTGGGCCAACACCCAGCTTGAGGTGAACCTCTCCAGAGTAGTCGGGTTGGTCACATAGAAATTACCCGCCCCGTCCGCCACCAGCCCCGAGACGCTCGGAATTCCCGTCACGAGGACCGTCGGTGATGACGAACTCCCTCCCGCCGTGTTGAACGACACGATCTCCCCGTTCCCGTTGTTCGCCACATACAGCACCCCGCCCACCACCACGATCCCCGTCGGCAGGCTTCCCGCGTTGTCCGTATAGGTCGCCACCAAAGAAAAAGTACCGCCGCTGACACTGTTGTATTGGTAAATATTTTGGTTGGTCGCGATAAAAAGCGACGTCGTGGCCCCTTGGGTGGTCACCGCCAGGCCCCTCACAGGTCCCAAAGCCCCCCCGCCGATCACCTGGATCAGTCCGTAACTCGGGCTGAATTCCTCTACCTCGCCGTTTGTCGAGTCCCCCACGTAAATATTTCCCGATCCATCCACCGCCACCGCCTCTGCGTCCACCATCGAGCCGGTTGGGCCCGTTGCGAGGGACTCCACCGGCGCCCCACCGGTGAGGGGGAAAACCTCCAGCAGCTTGTTTTGGTTCAAGCCATCCGTTACATACACCATATCTCCCGCCACCGCCAGCCCCTCGGTCTGCATGACCAGCCCCGTGAAGCTCTCGTTCACCCCCTGGCAGCAATTCGGGGTCGGCGTGGGGCTGGGTTCGATGACGCAGCTTTGCAGAACCGTCACCCCTCCGCCCCCCAGCGACATGTAATCCTTCCCTTTCGAATCCACCCCCACTTCCCACACGTTACCCAGTCCCGTGCAGGTCTGGGCCAACACCCAGCTTGAGGTGAACCTCTCCAGAGTAGTCGGGTTGGTCACATAGAAATTACCCGCCCCGTCCGCCACCAGCCCCGAGACGCTCGGAATTCCCGTCACGAGGACCGTCGGTGATGACGAACTCCCTCCCGCCGTGTTGAACGACACGATCTCCCCGTTCCCGTTGTTCGCCACATACAGCACCCCGCCCACCACCACGATCCCCGTCGGCAGGCTTCCCGCGTTGTCCGTATAGGTCGCCACCAAAGAAAAAGTACCGCCGCTGACACTGTTGTATTGGTAAATATTTTGGTTGGTCGCGATAAAAAGCGACGTCGTGGCCCCTTGGGTGGTCACCGCCAGGCCCCTCACAGGTCCCAAAGCCCCCCCGCCGATCACCTGGATCAGTCCGTAACTCGGGCTGAATTCCTCTACCTCGCCGTTTGTCGAGTCCCCCACGTAAATATTTCCCGATCCATCCACCGCCACCGCCTCTGCGTCCACCATCGAGCCGGTTGGGCCCGTTGCGAGGGACTCCACCGGCGCCCCACCGGTGAGGGGGAAAACCTCCAGCAGCTTGTTTTGGTTCAAGCCATCCGTTACATACACCATATCTCCCGCCACCGCCAGCCCCTCGGTCTGCATGACCAGCCCCGTGAAGCTCTCGTTCACCCCCTGGCAGCAATTCGGGGTCGGCGTGGGGCTGGGTTCGATGACGCAGCTTTGCAGAACCGTCACCCCTCCGCCCCCCAGCGACATGTAATCCTTCCCTTTCGAATCCACCCCCACTTCCCACACGTTACCCAGTCCCGTGCAGGTCTGGGCCAACACCCAGCTTGAGGTGAACCTCTCCAGAGTAGTCGGGTTGGTCACATAGAAATTACCCGCCCCGTCCGCCACCAGCCCCGAGACGCTCGGAATTCCCGTCACGAGGACCGTCGGTGATGACGAACTCCCTCCCGCCGTGTTGAACGACACGATCTCCCCGTTCCCGTTGTTCGCCACATACAGCACCCCGCCCACCACCACGATCCCCGTCGGCAGGCTTCCCGCGTTGTCCGTATAGGTCGCCACCAAAGAAAAAGTACCGCCGCTGACACTGTTGTATTGGTAAATATTTTGGTTGGTCGCGATAAAAAGCGACGTCGTGGCCCCTTGGGTGGTCACCGCCAGGCCCCTCACAGGTCCCAAAGCCCCCCCGCCGATCACCTGGATCAGTCCGTAACTCGGGCTGAATTCCTCTACCTCGCCGTTTGTCGAGTCCCCCACGTAAATATTTCCCGATCCATCCACCGCCACCGCCTCTGCGTCCACCATCGAGCCGGTTGGGCCCGTTGCGAGGGACTCCACCGGCGCCCCACCGGTGAGGGGGAAAACCTCCAGCAGCTTGTTTTGGTTCAAGCCATCCGTTACATACACCATATCTCCCGCCACCGCCAGCCCCTCGGTCTGCATGACCAGCCCCGTGAAGCTCTCGTTCACCCCCTGGCAGCAATTCGGGGTCGGGGTCCATGTTGGAGTGGGAGTGATGGTAGGACTTGGGGTAGGGGTCAGTGTATTGGGGAGTGTGGGAACCGGTGTCACGCATGGAAATGTGGGAGTAGGACCCGGAGTCTGGCAACCACGGATGACCGTTACCCCCGAAAAGCTTGGTTGACTTGGTCCAGCACTGTTCAAAGTCACGAATATTTCGTCGCTCGAGTTGACCGCCACCCCATTGGGGCCACCGGGGAGAGGGATGTATAGCTCAGGAAGGTTGAAGGCTTGTCCAAAAACGTACAAACCGTTGACGCCGGTGGTGTAAAAGTTCCCCCAGGCATCGGTTCGAATTCTTTCCACTGAAACCATTGGAATCGGGGTTCCTGCGGTGTAGGGAGCCGTTGCGTCATAAGGGATGATTTCGGTGCCATAAGCGACATAGATGGAGCAACCTGATTTCTGTACACCCGTGGGAACGTGGTTGCCGGTCGTATGGGCGAATTTGACGGGAGTTGTAGAAAAATCCCCAGTACTGGCCGTCCCGGTAAAAAGGTAAATATATCCTCCGGTGGCCGTTTGAACTGAAACATAAACGGAAGTCATAGACCCGTTGGTTTCGACCCAAAGGCCCCTGGGTTCGGTCCCTGTCGTTGAAAAGACCGCAAGGGGCTTAAGGGACGAGGATGCCAAGGGTGAAGTGGATGGATAATAAGGTCCGAATTCGTATACGGCTTCCCTTAGATAATCAGCCACGTAGACGTCCCCGAAAGAGTCCAAAGCTATGTCCGTGGGGCTCGCAAAAAGGGTCCCGTTGTACCCGGTCACAGTGGCCAAGGCCGTGCCTCCTGTTTGGGCGAAAACTTTTAATTCTTTGTTTCCCCCGTCCGCCACGTAAAGATAGTTGCTGTCCGCCGCGTCCCCATTCGGGGCGTCCAAGCCCTGGAAGGAAAGGGGCAGGCCGGTGTAACAGGAAGGCGTGGAAACCACGGTAGGAATTGCGGTTGGGGTGGGCAGGGGCGTGCTGGAAAGGGGCAAGGGGGCCTGGTAGACCAGGGCATAGGACCGGTTTTGGTTCGTGGTGTAAAAGTTGTTCTCATTGTCAAAAACGCCCGAAAGCTCGGTGGCGCTAACGTAATCGCTCAAGGTCGTCCAGGGGGAAGCGGTGGTCGGGTCGAACTGGGAGAGCGGGTTGGGGATGACCACCGGGAAGGGCGATCCTCCCCTGTTCGAGACGACCATGTAACCATCGTCCGAGGTGAAGGCCGGTTCCCAGACGCCCGAAATATTCGGGGCGCCGGGCGGCACAAAGGTTTTCAGGGCGGTCGTGCTCCCCTGCATTTCGTAGGTATGGACCTCTGCGGCGGTGATGGAGGTGTTAAAAAGGCAGGTGTTTGAGTTGTTGACTAGGGCCGAGGCCTGGTATTGGAGCAACCTTGTGTTCCCGTTGGATTCTTCCCAAAAATCCGAAATATAGAGGTTCCCATGATGGTCCATGGCAAGGGACCCCGGATTGGATAATACCTTGTAGGTCGGCGGCCTACTGCATCCATCATAAGCCCCGGAACCAAAAGCCCCTCCCCCGTTGCATCCCGTTGTGGTGGAATTGGCCTGTCCCAGGATGAAATCCACCTTGGGAGCGGGGCCCAAGGGATCCCGGACGCGAAAGACGCGGTTGGTCGCGGGGTCCGCGACCCAAAGCCAGGAGACGGCCCCATTGGTAGCGGTCACCGGCACCATATCGGTGACATTATCGAGACTAAGGGTTTGCAAGGGACCCGACGGCTTCAAAACTGGGATGTTTTCGTTGAGGATGAAAGCGGGCGTCGCGTAGGAGGTTAAAGGCAGGTTATAAACCTGCATATAGTGATCCCCCAGATTTTCCGCCACCGCCCAAAGTTTCTGGGGATTCGCCTGGTCCACATGGACCCGGCCAAAAACTGTGACCCCCGTGTTCTCGGCGTCAGTGGCATTCACTCCCGCGTATCCGTCCGGAGCCTTGCCGTTGGCGAGGGAAAGGTCCCCGGGGCCGCCGGACATGTTCCAATACATGATCCGGTCGTGGTCAGAAATGACCAACTGGGCAGGGCTGACGTTCTCGGCCACCGCCACGCCTTTGCCCTGGTTGAAATTCGCTGGCCCTACCGTGTTCACCATCCCTGTTTGGGTCTGCTTGAAAATATCTACGTCCGCCGATTCCGCGACGCCAATGGTCGGGGTTCCCGGGGGCGGAAAGCGCCAGACGTCCATGTAAGTGGAGGTGCCGCCGACATAAGCGTACCCATTGGAGTCGAATGCCACACCGCGCGGGCCTGTAATCTGCCAGGCGTTTTGCGAGGAACCCGTGGGCGGGGGATAGGGATAATAGAAATAGGGAGAAACTCCACTGCCACTCGGGGGAAAGGGGTTGTGATCGTTGGGTGTACCCGAGGCCGTGGTCCATACTTTGCCCTGCAGGAGCACTTTGGGGGCGGTCACGATGGGCGGATAGGGTTTGGGATAATGGGTGTATTGAAACTGGAACTCGACGACTTGGTTCATTTCAATAGACGCATTCTGGGTATAAGCCGCCCAGAGATTGCCGTTATTGTCAAATTCCAGACCTAAAGGACTTCCGTCAATGTTAGTGATCACCCTTTCCGCGGCTTGGCCCGAAGTGTAAAGGGGAATCCCCGCGCTAACGGAGGTCGGCTCAAAAATCACTATTCTCCCATTGCCCACGCTGTCCGATACGTAAACATTCCCCAAATTGTCCACCCTTACCGCGATGGGTTCGGTCAGGCCCTTCGTGCCGGTTACCGGTACTTGTCCATATCCATAGTTGAAATCCGGTTGTCCCAAAACCACATCGGCGCCCTTCGCGGGGGCGCCACCGTTGTAGGCCGGATTGGTTGGGTCCGTGATCAGGGGAAAACGCAGGACCCGGTTATTCGCATAATCCGCCACCCAGAGGTTGCCCCAGGGATCGATGGCCGCACCGCCGGAAGCGTGGTTGAAACTCAAAGTGGAGTTGCTGGGATAGGCCACGACAGTAGAATCGGGGGGTTGTTGGTTGGACCCGTAACTCGTGAAATCCGGTTGGCCCCAAACGAAAGCGGCCGCAACCGCGGTCCCATTCGTGAAATTGGCGATATCGGCCGCGTTATAGCGAAGCACCCGGTTGTTGCCCGGGTCCGGCACGTAAAGGTTGCCCTGGGAATCCACCGCCATGTAAGAGCTGGTGTTGAATTCGAACGGGGAATAATCGTCCTCCATGCTTCCGCAAAGGCTGGAGGAACTGGGCTGGGGGAAATTGGGATAGTCCTGGTAATTGGAATCCCCGTTGCAGGTGCAGTGGCTGAAATCCGGCTGGCCCAATACGATGTCCGCGTTATAGCCAAGCTGGCCCATGGGCGCGTTGGGCTGGAATTCGCCGACGTTCAAAAATCCCAGGACCCGGCTGTTTCCCGCGTCCCAGACGTATAACCGATTCGGCGTCTGCGAGCGGTCTACCACAGGAGCGCCAGGATTGAAAACACCTCCGCTGGACGCCTGATTGGGCCTGTAGTCTCCAAAAGCGGAATTCGGGATATTGATGGCCCCACCGCCAACCGGCCCGTCCGTTTGGCCCAAGATCACGTCCGCCCAAAGATCTCCCGAAACGCCCCGGGGGGGGAGCACCAAGGGCAAAGCGTTCAAAAACTCCGGCAATAAAAAATATAGGGTGGCCAATAATGCCACCCCAAAGCCAAAATACTTATGACTGTAAATACCAGTTTTCTGGTTCATATCTTGCGCAACCACTTTTTAAAGAATTCCAAACTTTAAAAATACTCCGATATCTGACGTATAAGAGTGACGGAAACGATCTCGTTTATTCCAAAATTAAAAAATATTTTTGTTTAGAAAGGTTTGATTCATAGACAGTTTATGGGCGAAAAACAAATAGCGACTTGCCATTAACAGGATTGACGTCAAAGAATTTAGTGAATCTCAACATTTTTACGTTCAACAAAAAATCCAGCTCTGACCTCAATTTGATAAAAGCCGACTCCCGCTTTTAGCCCATTAGACACATGGCCATCCCATTCAAAGACCCAATGACCTGGCCCTAAGGTGCCGTTATACAAGGGTTGTATCTGAATTCCCTTTGAATCCAAGACATTTACAGTTAGAGCCGTTGGAGTACTTAAATGGACAACGGCCGAAACACTCGAGTAATCGTTTTTAGAGGTTTGATCCAAATTTATTGGTTGAGAAGGAATCCGGACCTTGGTTAGAGATTCAGACTGACCTTCATAAGAGGGTGAAATCGATGCCTTCATTTGCTTTGTTTCGGATCCCGGTTGAATCCTATGAGCGGGCATGTCGTTATGCGGGGATGAAGTATCTTGATCCATACTCTTGGATTCTATTTCGATGGACTTCTGTTCGGTCTGTTTTGAACGTATTTCAACGTTAGATTTTGAGGTGTTTAGAGATTCGGATTGGCTTCTTTGGTTTGACTTTAATCCCTCCCCATTCAAGACTGGAACTGTCCTCGGTTGGACTGCGTTAACCGGAATACCCCAACTGCCGACTATAACCTTCAATTCCCCGCCCCATTTATTCCAACCTAAATAAGTCGCGCTCAGTCCTAAGATGAATAAACCAGCACCAATCCATGGTTTAATCCCGCTTCCGGGATTTGAGGAAGGTCCATCTGGTTCTTGCGGTTCGGGGTACCCATAACGGGTATAGGCCGCCTGAGCTAGCCCAGCGAATTTCTCCGTCAATTCTTCCGAAGCCCATAGGGCATCGCTCAGAAGCTGTTCCTCGGCTTCCGTCAAACCTTCCATAAAAAATTTTTCCACCAGGTCAGGCACGAGTTCCCTCCCGGAGGATATTTAGCACCAATTGTTTCAAGGCTTCCTTACAACGGGTCAACCGGGACATGACGGTACCTATGGGAATTTTCAAATTTTCGGCGATGACGGCGTAGCTTAGGTTGTCCTCGTCCCATAATTTCAAAAGCTCCCGACAGGGATTTCCCATCATATCTCTTTGAGACCTCACCAGCTGGATCATCCTTTTCTTCTCATCTTCTACTTCCACCTGCCTTTCCTGTTGGACCAAAGCCGGGGCCGAAAGACTTTCCAATTCACTTTCCAGTTGGACTACTTGGCGTTTGCGCTTTCGAATACGCTCATAGCAAAGGAAAACGCAGATGCGGTAAAGCCACCGGTTCAGGCTGGAACGAAACTCGAATTCTGGAAGTTTGCGAAGGGCCACCATAAAGGCTTCCTGGGCCACATCCTCGGCCTCCGGATCCTGGTAACCCAATATGTAAACGCAAGTTTTGTAGAGTTTAGTCCGATAAGTATGAAAAAAATATTTTTCCGCTTCCTCATCTTTTGCGAGAAGCTTTTGTACCAATTCACGATCTTCCAATGACTTCTCCTGATAAGAATAAAAAGCGGTTAAATAATAAATGGCGTCCATAACAATAAGTGGTGGATCAAGATGGTTTTATTCCAAAATGCCCAATAAAACCCTTTTGTCATGTCATTAGGCCCAAATTTTAGGGGGAAGCACGGTATTTATTCAACCATACTTTGAGGGCCTGGTCGTCCGGCCTTAAATCAAGCACCTTTTGAAAACATTGGATGGCGTCGGTTTTTCGATTCGCTTGATAATAAATCTTACCCATCTTCCACCAAGCCTGTAGGTTTTGTGGATCTTGTTGGACAGCTTTTTGATATAGCACCAAGGCCTCCACGAGATGACCCTGTGTAGCCATTTGATCCCCTTGGGATGTGAAGTCGGCAGGAATATCAAAATGAAGTGCAAGGCTATTTCCGGCTTCCCTATCCTTTTCAGTTTGGGGAGCAGCTACGGTGGAAGGTGTAGAGGGAACAGTAATTACAGTGGATGTAGGTAAAGAAGACCCGTTCCCTCCCGCTTGAGTGGGTGACAGAGGGACCGACATCCCGGTTAAAGACGCGGATGTACCAGGGGTCCTTTTTGACTGCGAGTTCGATAAAGATTGGGCGTTGGAAGGCGCCAGAACGGACCTTGAATTTTTAGGTCTTTGCCCCAAAAAATAAGAGAGGCTGAATCGGTTCGAATCGGAAAGATTCCCGGAAGGGGTGTAAGCATAATCCAGCCCAAAATCAGATAAAATTATGCCCGCCCCAATAGAAATGTTAGAAAATCCCTCATAACCGTTGTCATTGAACGGGATTTGATAACCCGCCCTTAAAAAATACATGTGCCGATAGGAAGCTTCGATTCCGGCCTGTAGGTAATCCAAAGAATTAGACTGGAGAGCGTTGCCGAGGGCCGTCAAAATCTTTGTGGAAGAATCCAAAGAAAAATCCCAAGAGGCGCCTGTTTTCAGAACCGAAACGAGAGGGCTTCCAAAAGAGCCCCAACCGGGGGCAAGGTAATCCAGGCCGATCTTCCATCCCTTCCAAGGGTTCAAGAGCACTCCCACATCCGCGGTAAGAAAAGAATAAGAACTACCCACAATTTCTTGCTGCGAATAATGGAGAGCCGTCCCTGCGGCAAATCCCTTGAGAAGGGTTATCCCCCATCCGGCCTGAAAACCAAAACGACCAGCGCTGTAACTGGGAGTCAGGGAACCGGAGGTGTCACGCCCCTCAAAAGTTCCGTAATCAAGATAGCTACCCGCTAGGCCTATCCCCCCAAAACTACCCGCCGGTATTGCGAGAACACCCGTTTCTTGGGCCGCATCCACCAGCCCAAAATAACTATCGAAAGCCACTTGCGCCCTAATCAAGGAGGCCAATCCAGCGGGGTTGTTGAAAAGAGCCGAGGTGTCGTCGGCCACCCCAACAAAAGCTGGTCCCAGGATCACCGAACGGGCGGAGTAACCCAGATCTTGGATGGAGTTTGATTGGCTGGCGGCATCGTACAAGGTCTGAGAAGTTTGAGAGCTGGCTTGGCCCGAGAGAAAAAAAAATAAAGCAATAACTCCTATAGCGGTCTTGTGAACGGAATTGCCTTTTATTAAATTCATGATGGCCTCAACGAACCACAGCGAATTTCTGGGTCTTGAGCCTTTCCGTGTTTCCTGAATCATAGTTTAAGGTGACCACATAATAGTAAATTCCGGGTGGCAACCGCGTCATGTCAAAAGAAGTGGTTTGGATGCCCATCGCTTTCCGGTCCGTGATATCCATGACTAATTCACCATTTTCATTGAGTATCTTCAGATCCATTTGGCCACTACCAACCATGTAATAAGCGAGGGTTGCCTGATTGCCTCTGACAGGAGAAGGGTAAATGAAACACTGTCCTTCCAGGGGTGGATTAGAACCGAAATTAAACGGAAGCGGGGTTGGGCTCTGTGTCGCGGTTGGGCTTGATGTCGCGGTCGGAATGGATGTCGAGGTTGGGCTGGGTGTCGAGGTTGCAATGGATGTCGGGGTTGGGCTGGGAGTTGGAACCACGCACCCCAGCTTCACCAAACCACCATTATCTTGCGTAGACCCTACATAAACTGAGCCCGAACTATCTAAGGCGACTGCTTGAGCGTCATAATCTGACGGCAAGGAACTGCAGTTGGCTAATACTGCCAAGAAATTGGGGTCAAAAGCCCAATAACCTCCCGAACCCACTAAATAAATTTCGCCAGATCCGTTCTTCGCCATTTGGTGGGGATAAATGAATCCTCCCGTTGTAACGGTTGAAACATACCCGTAAGTCAGACTTCCAGCCGAAGCCTGGACAAACTTCAAAAGACGGCTATTCAAGGGGTCAGAGTAATAAAGCGTTGAAGGTGCCCCTCCAGTTCCCTCCTGCAACAAAAGCCCCCAATTGGGTCCTCGGGCGGGCGTGGGCGCATCCGGTGAAAAAATTAACTTTGCGGTTACTGGACCCGCTTGCGTTACCTTATAGGCGTTGCCAGAGCCGCCACCGACATAAATATCCTCACCCACGCTTTGGTCATCCGCATAAACAGTGTCAAGCGTATCGGATGGGAAGCTGAAAGTGGCCGCCCTCGCCCCACCAGGCAGGGCAACCTTAAATACCGCATGATTACTATTATCCGCCACATAAAGGAATCCATCCTGGCCGCAGGTCATCATATTGACACCTCCATAACTGCCAGGCAAAGTCCCAATAGTAACTCCGTCAGTCGGGTTGACCGACTGAATCACCGAAACTCCTCCGACATAAAGAGTTCCAGGCCCGGCGGGATCATAGGCCAACCCATTTGTATCAGTGCTAAAGGTTGTGTTTCCTTCGGGATAGGACCATAAAGTGTTACAACAAAAGGTTGCAATAGGGGTTGGGGTTTGAGCCATGGCCTTTTCACACCAAACGATTCCCATAAAAACCGAAACAAGACCTATGAAAATAAATTTATTTTTTTTAAATAAATAATACTTTGGGCATTCAAAGAAGAGGAGGGCTTTGGTGGAGGCGAAAACTGTTCCAAAATAGTCTAATAACATACAAAACCACCAGCTTGCGTAAGATTAAAAGCTTTGTAGAAAATTTCCCGCAAGATCAAGTCGTCCTTTGAGGAATCAACCAGAGCGAACCTCTAAATATGAAAAATAATAGCATAGTAGTCGTTCTCGAGGTTTAAAAGCTTAGGAGAAAGTGGCGCGTATAATAAACAGCCTAATTTTTAACAACACGTTTTCGAAATTCATCCAAAAGCCCTAAAGTTATCGTCGCATAACACTACAAGTAAAACGTTGCAAATGCTCTTAGAACCTGACGATAAAAGAATATTTGAAAAAAATTTCCCGCTAGATGAGTAACGCGGTAAACGACGAAATGAGTCGGACCTCTTCAGAAAAATAAAAAGACTATTAATCTAAAAATGGTGCCCGAGGTCGGACTTGAACCGACATGACCGTGAGGTCGATAGATTTTGAGTCTATTGCGTCTGCCAATTTCGCCACTCGGGCAAGGAGGGACAAGCAGGGACGGCATTCTAATAAAAAAAGTTTGGAATGAGAAGATAGAAATTAGACGCGTGAACCTGCCGATTCCCAAAATTGGCTCAGATCGTCGGGGAGAGGGTCCTCAAAAACCATTTTGTCGCAGGTTTTTAAGTGGGTGAATTCCAGCCGAAAAGCGTGAAGCGCTTGTCGGGGCAAAAGCACTCGATTCTTCACCCAATCATCCCAGCCATTCTCATGGAAATAGGGAAACACTTCATCGTTACCTGAATAAATCTTATCTCCGACAATGGGATAGCCTAGGTGTTCCAAATGAACCCTGATCTGATGGGTTCTTCCGGTTAAAAGTCTCGCTTCCACCATTGAAAATTTTCCGCGCTTTTCTAAAAGTTTGAATTCAGTGACAGCGGGATGACCCCCATCTCCATTCACTGCCAATTTCATTCGAATGGAGCTTCCTACTTTGGAACCGATGGAAGCTTCCAACCGAATGGGAGATTCGTCAAACATTCCAAACACAATGGCTTTGTAAGATTTCTTCACCCTCTCGTCCCACTCTTTCTGGTAAAGAGCGACCAAGCCCTTGTCCTTTGCGAGAAGTAAAAGCCCACTGGTTTCGGAGTCCAAACGGTGGACCAAATGATAATTTTGGGCTTCAGGCCGGTCCCGACGCAGGAGATGCATGAGGGTATTCTGGAAATAAGCACCGATGGCGTGAACTGGCAGAGGAGCCGGTTTGGAAATAACCAACACTGTCTCGTCCTCGAACACCACCCTGTAATTGGGGTTCACTTCCGGTTCTTCCCATGACTGGGTGGTATAGGCCACTTCGTCCCCCGGCCTCAATGGCTGACCCTCCGAGGGAGTAAGTCCGTTCACCTTGACCTTCCCTTCTTGGATGCGTTCCCGCCATTCATCAGGGTTGTGGTAAGAAAAACGCTTAGACAGGAATTCCAGCAAGGTCTGGGAGCTTTTATGCTCCAGTCTCGTCACAAGGGTGATCGGTTTTTTCGTTTTAGGTTCAAGTTTCATGTGGCTATTTAACCATAGAGTCAGGCGTCTGGGCCAAGACCTTGCGATATAATTCATCCATTAAGAGACACTCTATTTTCATAAGACGGGAGGGCGATATGACCGAAGGCGGATTGGAACCGTTGTTATTGGAAATTCAGACGTTGTCCCAAAAATACGCTATGGGCAAAATGGCCCGGAGGAAATTCGAGACTCAGTTAAAAAACCTGCAGGACCACCTGGATTCCGAAGTTATTATCCAGCGAATCCACCAGGAAAAGAAATCGGGCTTCTACCAAGGATTCATCGCGGCCAGTATTTGTTTGGCTCTCCTGTACTTATTCGTAAAAATGATTCCTTGGATTATGATTGCTCGTTTTTAACCGAGTGCTGAACCCTGTTAGAGCATGGATTGAGGGTCCAGATCCACAACCCGAAAGACCCCCCTTGGCGTCTGGTACCGCGAATCCAGAGACTGAAGCAGTTGACGAAGCACTTGTGGTTTCGCAGACTTCATCATCACCTGGAATCGATAATGGCCCCTCAATTTAAATATACCGGCCGGTGCTGGGCCTACGATCTCTACTCCGCAATTACGCGCTTCCCTTTTTAAAATCTCAGCGGCCTTATCCGCCGCCATGTGGGCCTTTTTTTCATCCTTGGCCCGATACACCAAAAGCCCCAATTTCATAAAAGGGGGATAGCCCAGGTCTTTTCTTAATTCCAGTTCCTTTTCCCAAAAACCTTGCGTGTCATGCCGGATGGCTGAAAGAATGCTGACATGCTCGGGATGGAAGGTTTGCAAGTAGATGATTCCTTCTTTTTCCGCCCGCCCCGCCCTTCCCGCCACCTGCACCAAAAGCTGGAAAACCCGCTCCGACGCCCTAAAGTCCGGCAAGGCCAATCCAACGTCCGCCCCCACTACACCCACCAGGGTCACACCCGGAAAATCATGGCCCTTAGCTATCATTTGGGTTCCTACCAACATGTCGGTCTCGTGGCGACGAAAACGGTTAAGAATATCTTCATGGCTTCCCTGCCTGCGGGTTGTATCCAAATCCATTCTTTCGATCCGGGCATGGGGAAATCCAGTCTTCAATTCTTCTTCCAAACGCTCCGTGCCTAACCCCACCTGTTGGATGGGCCCGTCTCCGCAACCGGCGCATTTTTCGGGAATGGGGCCAGTCCAGTTACAGTAGTGACATAGAAGCCCGGGTTTGGCTCCCCGATGGTAGGTCAAAGGAATCGAACAGGAAGGACAATGAACCTGTTCCCCACATTTCATGCAAAGAGTGACCGTGTTAAAACCCCGGCGGTTGAGGAACAAAAGCGCCTGTTCTTTTTTATCGAGGGTATCCCTGATAGCTTCCCTTAAAGCCAAGGATAGAACCGGTCTGTCTTCCCCGCGTACTTTCCACTCCGCTCTCAAGTCCACCGCTTTGATCCGAGGCAGGGGCTTTTTGTTCACCCTTTCCGGCATGGAAAGTAACTGGTATTTACCCAACCTGGCGTTGTGGACCGATTCCAGCGACGGGGTGGCACTGCCCAAAAGAGCTACCACTTTACAAATTTGAGCCCTTTTCACTGCGGCGTCACGGGCATGATAGCGAGGCGCGTCTTCCTGCTTGTAGGAAGACTCATGCTCCTCATCCACCACGATGAGCCCTAGGTTCGAAGCCGGAGCGAAAAGAGCGGAACGTGCTCCCACCGCCACCTTCGCTTCACCCAGGGCAATCCTCTGCCATTCATAGGTGCGTTCTCCGGTGGAAAGACGGCTATGCAGGACCGCCACTTGGTTGCCGAAACGACCCGTGAACCGCTCCACCGTTTGGGGAGTCAGAGCGATTTCCGGAATCAGCACGATAGCCTGCTGTCCTTTGGCGATCACTTCCGAGATAGCCCGCAAATAAACTTCGGTCTTGCCCGATCCGGTCACCCCCTGCAAAAGAAAGGTCTTAAAGTCACCTCCCTCAATAGCCCTCTTAATCGCCGTAAAGGCCGCCTGTTGTTGGAAATGGAGCTCGGGAATGGCCGCCGTACCGGCGGTGCGAATGGTTTTCTTGGCCCGAGAGGTATCCGGTATTCCTTTCAGCCTTAATACCCCTAACGAAGCTTGTTTCAGCGCTTCTGCCAGTCCACGGGTACGGGCCGTCAAAGGGACTCGGCCCCCATTGAGACTTTCCCAATGGACCCCTCTCAAAGGACCCATCTTTTCCAACAAATCCTCGACAACCGACTGTTCCGCTTCGGCATTCAACTCCAGAAAAGCCTTTGGATTTTTTCGGTATCCCGTGGGTAACATGGCGAAAAGGGCCTCACCCAGCGAACAATAGTAGTAATCGGCAATCCAAGCCCCCAGTTGCAAGAGATCAGGCGTTAGCGATGGCACGGTATCCAAAAGCGAATCAATAGGCTTGATGTTTTTAATGTGGACAGGCGCTTTGGTGGTAATTCCCGTAATAAGCCCCACGGTCTGACGGCGGCCGAAAGAAACCGAGCAACGCATGCCGGGCTGGAGCAAACCTTCGAGAGTTTTGGGGATCCGATAGGAAAATATCTGTTTTAAAGAAACGGGAAACACAATTTCAGCGAATTGCTCAGCCATTCCTACCACTTCCCCTCAGACGGGGGTCCATATAGTCCCGCAAACCCTCGCCGAGAAGGTTATATCCGAGAACCGTAAGAAAAATAGCCAATCCCGGAAAAGTGATGAGCCACCAAGCGTCGGTTAAATGATCCCGTCCCTCTTCCAGCATATTTCCCCAGCTCGGGGTAGGCGGCTGGACCCCTAGGCCGAGGAAACTAAGCGAGGACTCAATCAGGATGGCCCCCCCAATTCCCAAGGTCGCCACCACCAAGACTGGACCCAAGGCATTTGGTAAAAGATGCCTCAAAATGATGCGGGAATCGGTCATACCAATAACCCGGGCTGCCTGAATGAATTCTCTTTCCTTCAAGGAAAGAATTTCACCCCGAACCAACCGGGCAACATCCGTCCAGGAAGTGATTCCGATGATGACCATGATGTTAAGAATACTCGGGCCCACAAAAGCTATGACCATTAGGATAAGAAAAAAAGTCGGGATACAAAGCAGAATATCCACTAGCCTCATCAAAACCGAATCCAATAGCCCGCCATAATAGCCTGCTACGGCACCGACAAAGGTCCCGATAAATATATAGATGGAGACAGCCACTAAACCGACGGCCAGGGAAACACGGGAACCATAAAGCATTCGAGAAAGGACATCCCGACCATATTGGTCCGTACCCATCCAATGGTGGAGGGAGGGTGACAGAAGTCGGTCCGCCAAAGTTTGCTGGAGCGGGTCGTAGGGCGAAATCCACTGGGCGGTTAGGGCCGTCAAAACTAAAATTGAAACAACAACTAAACCCCAAAACATCAAGGGATGTTGAAGAAACAATCGCTTAATCATAGCGGATCCTCGGATCCAGCCAAGCATAGGTAATATCCGCCAACAGGTTCCCAAAAAGCGTTAAGAAACCTGAAATGACACCGATCCCCATCAACAAGGGGTAGTCATGGGCTAGAACGGCCTCAAACCCCAGGCGCCCCATTCCCGGCCAGGAAAAAAGGGTTTCGATAATGAAACTCCCGCCGATGATCCCGGGGAGCGACAAACCCATCAATGTCACAATCGGGATAAGGGCGTTAGGTAACGCATGTTTGAAGATTACTTGAAACTCGGATAAGCCTTTAGCCCGGGCAGTGCGGATGTAGTCCTGACGGATAACTTCCAGCATGCTGGTCCGGGCGTATCTGGAAACAGAAGCCAGGCCACCGAAAGTCGTCACGACTAGAGGCAAAACCAGGTGGGAAATCAAATCCCAAACCTGGGACCACCAGGGCAGAAACTCGGCTTCGGTACTGGTCATTCCGGAAATGGGAAAGAGGTTCATTTTAACCCCAAATAAAAGCATCAACATGAGGGCAAACCAGAAACTGGGCATGGAAAAACCAACGAATGAAAAAAGAGTGACGAACCGGTCAAACCACCTATTTTGATAGTAAGCCGCCATAACCCCCATAGGCACCGCCACGAGGAATAAAAGCACTTCAGACAATCCCGACAACAAGAGGGTTGCGGGAAGACGCTCGGCGATGACGGCAATCACCGGCCGGTTGTCCCGAAAAGTATTGCCGAAATCCAGGAAGCATATGCGGTTGAGCCAATGCCAATATTGGACCATCAGGGGATCATCCAAGCCGTAGGACTGGCGGAGTTTGATAAGGTAACTGGGGTCAATCTTGCTGTTCATCCCTACGTTCAGGGAGGCAGGATCTCCCGGCGCCAACTGCATGATCACAAAGCTGATGAAGGAAATCCCCAAAAGGAGGGGCGCCATCATCAAAAGACGACGGATGACATACTTTCTCATGGTTTGATCGAATATTTTTGCTGAGCCAGGGGCACATACCATTTATTAACGGTCAATAAAGAAGGATCCACCAGTTGGGCAATCCCAAATCCTTTGAACCGCTTGTGGATGGCGGCAAGGTGGTTGGGAACGACAAGAAAAGTATAAGGCTGGTCCTCGTGTAGGATGGACTGTATTTTCCAGTAGATTTTTTGGCGTTTGGCCGTATTCAGAGTCTGGCGCCCTTCCACTAACAAGCGGTCCATCTGTTTATTGTTGTAGTCCACAAAATTAAATTGGTGCTCTCCCCTTTGACTGGAATGGAAGAGCTGGTAGCAATCCGGGTCCGGGGTAATGGCCCAAGATCCGATGTAAGCGTCGAACTTCCGGGGATACATGTACTGGGAAAGAAGAGTGGTCCATTCATAAACCTGCAGGTCCATCTGAATGCCCATCTGCTTGAACTGTTGCTGGATGATGGTGGCCACCCTCTCGGCGCTAATGGACCCTTGGGCCAAGATGAGTGTGAATTTAAACGGCGTATCCTTACCGGCGATGACCTTGTGGAGCAGGCCGTCCCCACTCGGCTTCCAACCCACTTCCTTCAGGATTTGTCCCGCTTTAGCCGGATCAAAGGGCCAGGGCTTGTCGGCAGGATTGTTAGCCCAAGAATGGAGCGGGTAAGGGCTATCACAAACCACTCCCTGCCCATAACTGACATTTTGAATGATGGTTTGACGATCAATGGCCATGGTCAAGGCCTGTCGTACTTTCTTATCCTTGAAGATGGGGTTTTTCGGATTCCAACCAATGTAACTGAAAGCCAGCGAATCTGTTTTGTAGGTGTTGTAATAATCCTCAAACTTCGGGGTATCCGTTTCCTTGACATATTGTTCCGCCCTCATACCCCCATGCATCCAGGCGCCCATGGCGTCGATTCCGCCGTTCATTAGCTCAAGAAATTCGGTGGTTTGGTCCGGAATAATTCGCATGACGAATTTTTGGATGTGGGGCTTTCCACCCCAATAGTCGGGGTTGGCTTCCAGCACGACCTTTTGGGCCGTCTGCCATTCGACGAACTTGTAAGGCCCTGTCCCGATCGGGTGGCGGTCGAAATCCGATTTATTGATGTCCTTGCCTTCCAACAAATGCTTGGGAAGAATCATGTCGAAGGTTTGGGACAAGGCCGGAGCAAAGGGCTTTTTGTAGGTTACCCGAACGGTATAGAGGTCCATAATTTCGACATTCTTAATGTCCTGGTACATGGCCCCTTCCGGGGTGTTCACCGTCGGATCGGAATAAACCTTATAAGTAAAAAGAACGTCATCGGCCGTGAATTCCACCCCATCCTGGAAATGAACTCCCTTGCGGAGGTAATAGGTGATGACCTTGCCGTCCTTGGAAACAGTCCATTTTTCGGCCAGGCATGGCACGGGATTGAAATTCTCGTCCATGCGGGCCAGTCCCTCAAATATCAAATAGTCAATATCCTCTCCGCCCGTCTCATCCACCAAGGGCGGCATTAAGTGCCTGGGATCGGCAGACCCCGATTCCACTAACATGTCCCCATCTGCCACCGGGCCATCCTGGGTGTAGATTTTGGGATCTTTTTTCCCGCAACCGGAAAAGAGAACCGCCGCCATCGCCAAAACGACCAGTGACTTTCGGTACATTTTAAAAAAACTCCTTAAAAGATTGTTAACCACCAAGATACCAAGAGCACCAAGAACGACAAAAAGATCGAAACACAAGAAAGATATTAAAATAAAAGATTTTGTCTTTCCCTTTTCTTGGTGTCTTGGTGGTTCAAATAGATTTTAAGCGCCGTGGCACTTCTTGTATTTCTTGCCGGACCCGCAAGGGCAAGGGTCATTCCGACCCACCTTGGGCTCATCCCTGCGGATGGTGGCGACCTTCCCCGTTTCCTGAGACTGGTTTCCTTGGGCCTGCTGCCAAGTGTCCATGCCCGGGGGCGGCGCTATTCCTGGCGGCATATTTCCTCCCAACATTCCCATAGGCTGGGTCTCCATAGGTGCCGGAGCGGGAGTGGCCTGTGCGTGCGGATCGAAATCCGGGTGTTCTTCCTTGATGTTCTTGAGATCTCCTTGGGGAAATAATTCTTCTTTGGAACTCACGGTTTGAATGAGGAACAAAAGCTTAAGAGAATCTACTTTAATTTGTCCCACCATCTCCTGGAACATTTGGAACCCTTCCCTTTTATATTCGATCAAGGGGTCTTTTTGACCATAAGCTTGCAGTCCGATGCCTTCTTTCAAATGATCCATCGATAGAAGATGGTCTTTCCAAAGGTTATCCACAACTTGGAGAATAATCGCCCTTTCCAGAGAACGCATAACATCAGGCGTCAGGGCCTTTTCCTTGTCTTCGTAGGCCTTGATAATTTCGTCTTTCAGCGCGGCGTAAAAAGCATCTCGGTCCAGTCGGCGGAAGCTTTCTTCCTTCCATCCCAGCTCTTTTTGAAAAACCTCTTGATACCACTTTTTCAAACCCTCATGGTTCCATTCCTCGGGTTTAGTTTTCTCCGGCAGGTGGGTATCGATACCCAATACCGCCACATCTTCCAGAATTTCAAGCATGTGGGCTCGAATGTCTTTTTCCCTTAAAACCCGGTTTCTTTCCCGGTAAATCACCTCGCGCTGCTTGTTCATAACGTCGTCATATTCGAGCAAGTGTTTACGGATGTCGAAATTGTGGGACTCGACCGCTTTCTGCGCCCTTTCAATGGATTTAGACACCCAAGGATGGGAAATCACTTCCCCTTCCTCCATGCCCAACCGGGTCATCCAATCCTTTAGTTTGTCCGAACCGAAGATACGCATCAGATCATCCTCAAGGGACACGTAAAAGCGGGACAATCCCGGATCGCCCTGGCGCCCCGACCGGCCACGAAGCTGGTTATCGATACGGCGGCTCTCATGCCGTTCCGTGCCAAAAACAGCCAACCCACCGACCTCTTTAACACCAGGGCCCAACACGATATCCGTGCCTCGGCCTGCCATGTTCGTGGCGATGGTGACCGCGCCCGGCTGTCCAGCTAGGGAGATGATGTCCGATTCCCGGTCATGGAACTTGGCGTTCAAGACCTCATGCTTGACCCCCCGCTTCTTCAATAAGCCGGAGAGCATTTCATTTTTCTCAATGGAAACGGTACCAACCAGCACCGGTTGGCCTTTTTGGTTCAACTCGACGACGTCGTCGACGATCGCGTTGAATTTTTCCTTGATCGAGCGGTAAACCGCGTCCGAATCGTCTTTGCGAACCATGGGGTTATGGGTGGGAATAGTCAAAACGTCCAGATTATAAATGTCCTTGAACTCCGCAGCCTCGGTTTCGGCAGTCCCGGTCATTCCCGCTAGCTTTTTGTACATACGAAAGAAATTTTGGAAAGTGATCGTCGCCAGAGTTTGATTCTCCGCCTCGATCTTGACTTTTTCCTTGGCTTCCAGGGCTTGATGCAGGCCATCGGAATAGCGACGCCCCGGCATGAGGCGGCCCGTGAATTCATCGACGATGATGACTTCACCGTCTTTCACGATGTAATCCACGTCCCGTTTGAAGACGACATGAGCTTTCAAAGCCTGGTTGACGTGGTGGACCAACCGGACATTTTTATGGTCATAAAGATTGTCTACCTTAAGGAGACTTTCCACGTGGCGCACTCCGGCTTCGGTTAAAAAGGCCGACCGGGTTTTTTCTTCCGTGTCATAATCCTTGTCTTTTCCGAGAGCAAGCGAAGGGATAATGCGATCAATTTTGTAGTAGAGGTCGGTTGATTCTTCGGAGGGCCCCGAAATAATGAGTGGCGTTCGCGCTTCATCCACCAAGATACTGTCCACTTCGTCCACGATGGCATAGTTCAAGGCCCTTTGGACGGTATAACCCGGACCGGTCGCCATGTTGTCCCTCAAATAGTCGAAACCCAATTCGTTATTGGTACCATAAGTGATGTCACAACCATAGGCGGCCTGGCGCTCTTCATGTTCCAACCCGTGTTTGATAACGCCGGTAGTAAGACCCAAAAAATTATAAATGTTCCCCATGCCCTTGAAGGTTCCCCGGCCCAAGCTGTCGCGCTCAGCCAAGAAGTCGTTGACGGTCACCAAGTGGACACCCTTGCCTTCCAGGGCATTCAAATAAATGGGTAACGTGGCGACGAGGGTTTTACCCTCACCTGTTTTCATTTCAGCGATACAACCCGAGTGAAGCACCATGCCGCCGACCAATTGCACGTCAAAATGGCGGAGCCCCATCACGCGTTTGGAGGTTTCCCGCACGACGGCAAAAGCCTCCACCAAAAGGTCGTCGATGGTTTCCCCATGGGTAAGGCGGTCTTTAAATTCGTCGGTTTTCTTGCGTAAATCCGCGTCGGAAAGCGCCTGAAATTGGGGTTCCAAGGCGTTGATTTGCTGTACTTTAGGCCAAAGTTTTTTCAGTTCCCGGTCGGCCTTGCTTCCGAAAATCTTGGTTAAGACGTTACCTAACATGTTTCCTCGTTTCGATGGGGTAGGGGTGGTAAAGAGGCCTAAGTATAAGGAGTTTGATGGGGTGGTTCAAGGCGGGAAAAGGCTAGCTGACAGTCGGTAGATTTCGGTTCCAAGCAAAGGCTTTTAAATCTTATGGCGAGCTTCCCACCGAGGATTGCGAACCACCTTTCAGTTCCCCTTCCAACTGTTTGATTTTTTCCCGAATAGATTCGCTCTCTTTCTCCTGGTCCAAAGCCTTCACTTGCGACTCTTTGGCCAACATCTTCATCTGAGCGACCTGCCAGTCGTTATAAGCCAGCTTTCTCTTTTCAACGGCTAATTGAAATTCCAACTCGGCCTTTTCCTTTTGAGCTTCGGCTTGGTCTTTCAAACCCTTGGCTGCCTTGACCCATTTCTGATAGGCCCTCTTAGCCCGCTTATCGTAAAGAGTTGTTTCCAACCGACTCTTGTCCCAAGAATCCTTCAGTTTTTGGGTTTCGTCCTTGGCTTTGTCCAGTTCCTTTGCCGCGACATCAAAGGGCGAATCGGGTCCGGGCGTCGAATCGGCAAATGCGGATCCGTATATCCATAGACTGACAAGGCAGGCGCAAATCAACGCAGAGGAAACCAGTCTTTTTTTAAAAACTTTCTCACTTTTCACTTTTATATTTTCCCACAAGTTTGTTGAATTCCTCTTCAGTCAAGACCTCAACTCCCAGTTCCTTCGCCTTCTTTAGCTTCGACCCTGCCGCCTCGCCTGCCACTAGGTAGGACGTCATTTTGGAAACCGAACCCGCCGCCTTTGCCCCAAGCTTTTTCGCCAAAGTCTCGGCTTCCTTGCGGCTATAACCCTTGAGTTCCCCGGTAAAAACGAAAGTCTTGCCGAAGAACGGCTGTTCTCCGGAAGGCTCTTCTTCCTTCAGCCTTTTAAAATTCACTCCGCCCTTTTCCAATTTCTTCAGGATTTTTATATTGGCCGTTTGAGCGAAAAAAGCCGTGATCGAATGAGCCACGATGGGACCGATACCGTCAATAGCTGTCAGTTCTTCTTCCAACGCTTCGGTCACCGTCCAAAGATCTTTATAACAGGTAGCCAATATCTCAGCTACATGAACCCCCACGTGCCTTATCCCCAATCCGAACAGGAGCCGCCCCAAAGTTCGCTTGCGGCTTTCGTCGATCTGGCCTATCAGATTCTGCGCTGATTTTTCCGCTTTCCGTTCCAGATCAGCCACATCAGCTTCTTTTAATTCATAAAGACCCGAATAATCTCGGATGAGCTTTTCATCCAACAGTTGTTTCACCACCGCCGGACCGCCGCCCCGAATATCCATGGCGTCCCGGGAGCAAAAGTGCCGGATACGGCGCTCCACTTGGGCCTCGCAAGCCGCGTTCTCGCAACGCCAAGCCGCCTCGCCCTCTTCCCTTTCCAGCTTCGATCCGCAGACCGGACAGGTGGAAGGCATCCTGAAGACTTTTTCGGTACCCTTACGCTTTTCAGGAAAAGATTGGAGCACCTTGGGAATGACCAACCCGCCCTTTTCCACCAAAACCCTGTCGCCAACCCTCAGGTCCTTGCGTTTGATCTCGTCTTCATTATGTAGGGTTGCCCGGCTGACCGTCGTGCCTTCCAGCAGCACTGGCTCCAAATCTGCCACCGGAGTGACGGCTCCCGTACGACCAACCTGGAGCGTGATGGCTCTCAATGTCGTCTCAGCCTTCTGGGCCGGAAACTTATAGGCGATAGCCCATCGGGGAATCTTGGAGGTTTCTCCCAGCGTGACCCTTTGGTCGAAGCGGTTGATTTTGAGAACCACGCCATCGCAATCAAAACCGATCTTATCCCGCTTATTTTGGTATTCCTCGCAATAGGTATGGACCTGGTGGATATCCTTGCAAAGGTGGTAATGGGTATCTTCGGGGAATCCCATTTTCTTCAACCATTCCAGGCTGTCATCCTGGGTCGCAAATGGTAATTTGCCGGGCGAGAAAACGTAGTAAAGAAGAATGTGAAGTGGTTTCTTGGCGGACTCATTTGGATCAATCGTTTTGAGAGTTCCCGAAGCCGTATTGCGGGGATTTGCGAAAAGCGGGAGTTCAGCCTCTTCCCGCTCCTCGTTAATAGCCTCAAAATCCTTCCGGGTAAAAAAGACCTCGCCCCGAATCTCCACTCGATCAGGAATGCCTGAGCCCTTTAGTTTCGAGGGTATACCGGAAATATTGCGCACATTGGCCAGCACATCATCGCCTTTTTCTCCGTCGCCCCGGGTGATGGCATGAACCAATTCCCCCTTTTCATAAACCAGTTCGATACTGACCCCGTCAATCTTGAGTTCGCAGACATATTCGTATTTTTCGTCACCCAAGCCTTTTTTGACCCTCTCATCGAATTCCTGGAGTTCTTCCAGCGAATAGGTGTTGTCCAGAGAAAGCATGGGAACCCGATGGGCCGCAGTCTTGAAATGTTTGCCGGTTGTCTCCCCTAGCTTTTGGGTGGGCGAGTCCTTAGTTTTAAGGGAGGGGTACTCCTCTTCTAGGTCCTTCAATTCCCGGTAAAGACGGTCGTATTCAAAATCGGAGATTTCAGGCTGGGCCTTGTCATAATAAAGCCGGTCGTGATGGCGAATGGTTTCCCGAAGCTTCGTGACCCGTTTTTGAATGTCGGGTGGAGCGGAAGGCGATTTCATTTTTATTTCCCCGTTTTTAACCGCTGGGCAAGATATTCGGGAAGGCCAGCGTCGAGGGTCTTCTTGACGGTGGTTTCGTAATCGTAATCAATCCGCCGAATCGAGAGATTTTGGGTGGAAGTGTCATACATCACATAGCAGGTCTTGGGACTCCCATCCCGGGGTTGGCCCACGCTTCCTACATTCACCAGGTAACGGCAGTCTTTTTGTAGTTGATATTCAATTTCCGTTAGGATTCGGACCGAACCGTCTTTCTTTTGCTCGGCGATAAATGGCTTATGGACATGTCCGAAAAAGCAAATGAAACCCTGGAAATAGCGAAAGTTACGTTCCAAATCCTCCTGGCTGGTCAAGTAATGCCACTCCTCGCTTTGAAGAGGAGAGGAATGGACCAATTGAATATCGCCGATCTCCTCCCGAAGCCTGAGCGATTCGAGAAAATGGATGTGTTGCGGTTTGATCCTGGTCTTGGTCCAGTTGATGGCTTCGGCGGCGGGAGCGTTGAATTTGGAAAGAGGAGTCTTGCCTAAAAGAGCCGCGTCGTGGTTTCCGAGAACCATTTTCCAACAATTAAGAGACTTAATGAGCTCAATAACTTCGTTCGGATTCGAGTAATAGCCGACGAAATCCCCCAGGCAAAAGTAGTCTTCGGCCCCATCGGATTTCATGGCTTGGGCGACCGCCGTCATCGCTTCTAAATTGCTGTGAACATCCGAGAAAATACCGTATCGCATGGAACCCCGCTGGTTGGATGGTTAGGACCGGGGTAGTTTATCACGTAGTTTTGATGAAACATATGCTTGAAATGCGTTCGCCGTTCGCGGCCAGACTTTTAACAGTCAACGGTCAATTTTGAACCTTTGGCTGGTTTATCGGATCTTCTTCTGGAGGAGATAGCTAAGAATTCGCAAGCGGTTTTCCTGACTTTCATTGTAGGCCCAAAAGCGTTCCAAATTTGAAAAACGCTCGGATTTCTTGTTGAGGCGGCAAACTTGCTCCCCATCAACGCGTTTCTCAAAAGTGGCCAAACCCAACTTCTCAAGCTTTCGCGTGGGTTTCAAGACGTCTTCGGTTGTCCGGCCCAAAAGTTGGGCGATACGGGCGGGAGTTTCCACCTCCCCCATTTTTTTGGAAACGAATATCAGCAAATCCCACATGACAAAGGAATCTACCACCTCGTCGATAAAGGCCCGGATGTCATCGGGAATGTCAATTTCCACTTTCAACTCCTAAAGAACCCCTAGCCATTGTCAAATGGCTACAAGCCACCCATTACGCGCTGGTTTTATTTAATTTGTCCAAAATGCCGTTCACAAACTTGCTCGATTCTTCGGTGCTGAAACGTCTCACAATCTCGATGGCTTCATTGATGGCCACCGATTTTGGAATTTCCGAATCATAAATAATTTCATAGGTCGCCAGCCTCAAAATGTTGCGATCCACGGCGGCCATGCGAGTCAAATCCCAATTCTCGGCCAATCCCCTTAGATGCTTGTCGATATCAGCCAGCTTGTCCCAGGTGTTTCTCACCATACGTAGAGCCATGACCTTGGCGGCTTCCGGTGCGCTGGCCTGGGGCAAAAAACTTTCTTCAATTTCCTTTAATTGAACCGTCCCCATGTCCATTTGAAACAACATCTGGAGCGCTAGTTCGCGGCTGCGGCGTTTCAATCCCATTTCAAATAATCCTCATTGGATTTGGTCCATAACCGAAAGGGTTTCTAAAAGATGCAAGGCCGCCTCGGCACCCTTGTTTTCGTTTTTCTCCCCCGCCCGAGCCAGGGCTTGGTCCAAACTATCTGTCGTTAAAACGCCAAAAGCCACGGGCAAGCTCGATTTTTCCGAAATCCGCCGCAATCCCGAAGCTACTTCCGCGGCAATGTGTTCGTGATGGGTGGTCTCTCCCCGGATAACCGCCCCTAAAGTGATAACCCCTTGGAATCGGCCAGTCCTCACGAGTTTCGCGGCGACCACCGGTATCTCCCACGCGCCGGGCACCCAGGCAACCTCAATATTTTTCTCGATTACACCCCGGGCCGCCAAGGTTTCCAAAGCGCCCCGCAACAAGCGTTGGCCGATCAAATCGTTGAATCGGCTTACGACAATGGCAATCCGATATTTGGCGCCTTCCGGTTTTCCTTCGTAAATTTTGACGGTCACTCAATCTCCTTAAAAATCAGCACCACCGAAAAGGTCCTTAATGCCGCAAAACATTGAAAGGCTAAACCGGCAGGCATTGTAGTGCATCTTTTCTATTTTGGTTCGGAATTCTTGCTTAAAAAATGTCCCATCTTCAAACGTTTTGCGTCCAAATACCTGGCATTAATGGAATTAGCGGGGATTTCAATAGGAACACGTTCGACTACCTTTAACCCATATCCTTCCAAACCCACGATTTTTTTCGGGTTATTGGTCAAAAGACGAATTTCCTTAATTCCTAAATCCACAAGGATCTGGGCGCCAATACCATAGTCCCGTAAATCGGCGGGAAAGCCCAATTTTTCGTTCGCTTCTACCGTATCCAATCCCTGGTCCTGAAGTTGATAAGCTTTTAATTTATTGAGAAGGCCGATTCCACGGCCTTCCTGTCGCATGTAAAGAACGAGTCCTTGCCCTTCTTTTTCAATCTGGGCCATCGCGGCGTGAAGCTGCTCACCGCAATCACAACGCAAAGAACCAAAAACGTCCCCCGTGAGACATTCGGAATGCACCCTGACCAGAACCGGTCCCTGAACAATGTCGCCTTTAATAAAAGCCAAACTGTCGTCATCTTCCGTTTCGGCCTTATAGATAACGACTTTCCATTCACCCGTTTCGGTCGGTATCGGAACTTCTAACACTCGCCGTACCAATTTTTCCTTCTGGCGGCGGTAACGAATGAGCTCCGCGATGGTGATCATCGTGAGTCCGTACTTGGCCGTAAAGATTTTCAAATCGTCCATGCGGGCCATCGTACCGTCATCTTTCATGATTTCACAAAGAACGCCAATGGGCCTTAAACCCGCCAGCTTGGCCAAGTCAACCGTGGCTTCCGTGTGCCCCGCTCGGCGGAGCACTCCTCCGGATCGGTATTTCAGGGGAAAAATATGCCCCGGTCTCACCAAATCGGAAGGTTTTGATTTCCGGTCGGCAAGGATTTGAATCGCCTTCGCCCGGTCGTGAGTTGAGATGCCGGTCGTGACCCCTTGGCGAGCATCCACGGAAACGGCGAAAGCCGTGCGAAATTGATCTTGTTGTTCCGTAACCATCAAAGAAAGATCCAAGCGGTCTAAATCCTCGCCCAGCATAGGCACGCAAATAAGGCCACGACCTTCTTTCGCCATGAAATTAACCGCCTCGGGAGTCGCCTTTTCGGCTGCGATGACCAAGTCTCCTTCATTTTCTCGGTTCTCGTCATCCACCACGACCACCATTTTCCCCTGGCGGATATCTTCAATGGCTTGTTCTATTCTCTTGGTTTCCATTTCAACACCTTTAACCCCGCAATACACGAAAAGTACGAAGTTTAATATTTAACTTTTCTAAACTCATTTATTTACTTTGCTTAGTACACAAATGCTTTCGAGAAACCCAAGGCCCAAGCAAGTCGGCCAACTCATGCTTGAATCCGCCCTATTTATGAATAAGTATCTAAAAGCATCCCACGAATCTCATCTAAAGCCGCCAGGATCCTCATGGAATCCTGCTGGCCTGCCAAAAGCAGTTGGCCCAGGTTTTCGATGGCTTCATCCACCTTCTGCATCGTTAAATAGACAACGAACTTTCCGTCCTTTTTCTTGCCATGATGTTCCTCCATACGAAAGGAAGAATTCACCACCTTATTCATGAACTTCTTGACCGAAGCCTTATATTCCTCAAATTCTTTACGACCTTTGCTGGAAAATAGTTTCCTCCCTTTTTCCTCGACCTCGACGATCATCATGCTTAATTCCGCTTGCAAGGCGGAGTTGGTCACCCTTTTAATGCGCTCATTCAACGCGGGCGCAAAGAGCGGGGAAATGGGTTGGGGCTTTTCAAATTCACTATCACCCAATTTTTCTATTTTCATAGGTTTTGTACCGTCCGATATCCCGCCGAAAGCTTCTCCACGTATTTGGCGAGGAGGTCCGCTTCCACATGCAAATAATCGTCCGCCTTCCTGAATTTCAAATCGGTATTTTGAAGGGTATGGGGGATAAGCGCCACTTCCACTTCGTCGCCTTTTACCGTCACAACCGTCAAGCTGATCCCATTCAGCGCGATGCTTCCCTTTTCAATTACATAAGGCACGAGTGCGTCAGGAATCCGAACCTTTAAGCGTGCGCCTTGACCGTCCTGGTTCAATTCCAAGATTTGACCGACACCGTCAACGTGGCCCTGAACAAAATGTCCACCTAAGGGCTCGCTGAGGGTCAAAGGAGGTTCCAAATTGACGGCCTCCCCTTTTTTCAAAAGTCCAAGCACGGTACGTTTGATCGTCTCTGGAACCGCCTGGAAGGAAACAACAGGCGGCTTCACCTCCACCACCGTAAGGCAGCAACCATTGACGGCTACGCTATCCCCAATCCTTAACTTTGGGGACAACCGGGGAGCTTCCAGCGAAAGCCACAACTCATGACCTTGCTTTTCAGCCTTTAATACAGTCCCCACTTCTTGAATCAGACCCGTGAACATTTCACATTTTTCCCGTGAGTAAAAAATCAATACCAACTTTCCGCACTTGGATATCCTTTAAGTAAGGCGCAGTGTTGGGATTTTCAACACCCACTCCACCCACCCAACCGGGAGCCTTTCCTCCGAAAATTTTGGGTGAAATAAAGAGATCCACCTCATCAACTTTCTTTTCCCGCAAAAATGAAGCAAATACTTCACCGCCGCCTTCCACTAAAATTGAACGAACCTGGAGTAAATAAAGCACCTTTAAAACAGCTCTTAACGATAACATCTTTCCTTGTGAAGGCACCCGAAAAACAACCGCACCGCGCTTCACGAGGGCTTTTTCTTTGGTCTTAGAAGCTATTTGGGAGGTGAAAAGGATGGTTTTCGCCCGGCCTTGTAAAACTTTGGCCCTCAGGCCCAACCGCAAGCGGGAATCTAAAATAACTCTAAAAGGCCATCCGTCGTTTCGACGATAGCCGGGAAGCCGAATTGTAAGAGAAGGATTATCCTTCAAAGCCGTGCCACTACCCACCAGGATAGCGTCGGATTGGACCCGCATTTCGTGGGTTTTCCGGCGAGCTTTTTCCCCCGTAATCCACTTGGACTTACCCGAAACGGTGGCAATTTTTCCATCCAAACTCATGGCCGCTTTCAAGATGACCCGAGGCCTTCGATGGGCAACACTAAACAGAAAAGCCCGATTGATTTCTTGCGCTTCTTTTTCCAATACTCCCGTCTGCACTTGTATGCCAGCTTCCGTTAACGCTTTGAATCCTCGTCCATTGACCAAGGGAAATGGGTCTTTCATAGCCACCACAACTTTTCGAACTTCCGATTGGATGATAGCGTCTACACATGGTGGAGTTTTTCCATAATGGACGCAAGGTTCTAGGGTGATGTATAAAGTTGCGCCTTTAGCCCGCCTTCCGGCCTTCCTAAGCGTTACCCGCTCGGCGTGGGGGCCGCCATAAGGTTGGGTAGCTCCCTCCGCCACAATCCTGCCCTTCTGAACCAAAACGGCTCCGACCCTGGGATTTGGCGAAGCATATTTCGCCCGGTTCTGCGCCAGGAAAAGCGCTCGTCTCATAAATTTTAAATCCGCCTGAGCCACCTCAACCACCGTTTTAAAAATTTTGACCTCGGGCCACAGTATGCAATAGGCTCCATTGCCAATCAAGGCGTGCCGGCCCTTAGCCATTCCCCTTTTCAAAAAGGATTTCAAAGGTTAAAATCACACCGCTTTTATAGCCTCCCTATCCTGATTCCAACAAAAGGGGTTTTCAATGCCGACTCTCGTTTTGGTTCGTCACGGCCAATCACAATGGAACTTGGAGAACAAATTCACCGGGTGGGTGGATGTTCCCCTAACCGAACAGGGAGAAAAAGAGGCTCACCGAGCGGGTCAACTTTTGAAAGGCTCAAAATTTGACATCGCTTTCACTTCCGATCTTCAACGCGCCCAAAAAACGTTAAATATCATTCTTCAGGAAATCAGCCAGACCAATCTCATGATTATTAAGGACAAGGCTCTCAACGAGCGACATTACGGCGCCCTCCAGGGTTTGAACAAGGCTGAGACCACCCAGAAATACGGCGAGGAGCAAGTCAAGATCTGGCGTCGTAGCTATGACGTGCCCCCGCCCAAGGACAATACCGGTTATTCCGAATCCCTCAAGGATACCGCCGCCCGGACCCTTCCCTATTTTGACCACAAAATCGTGCCCTACTTGAAAGACGGAAAAAACGTCCTCGTTGCCGCCCATGGCAATTCCTTGCGGTCCATCGTCATGCACCTGGAAAATCTGACCAAGGAACAGGTTCTGGAATTGAACCTTGATACCGGCGTTCCCCGGGTTTACGAATTGGACAAAAACTTGAAGATTCTTTCCTCAAAAGACCTGAAGTAAAGCTAACAGTCGAAATGAATAAAACAGGGAAGATATCGCAGTCCATCTATTGCCTTCTGGTCATTGCTCTCTTGGCCTTGAACTGTCTTTGTGGTTGTGCCCCCCATCGCTTTGCCCTCAAGCCTTCCTCTGCTCCCGCTCCCTCCCCACCCCCGCCCCAACCTCCCGTTTTAACTATTGACCAACTTTTTGGGCTTCAAAGACCACCTGATCTTATCCGCGACAACGATTCGGACCAATATGCGCAGCGGCCCGTCATGGAAAGCTTTTGGAAGCTAAAGGAGAAGGCGGCCCAGGACGGCTGGCGTTTGATCCTAGTTTCGGGTTACAGGTCTTTTAGCCACCAACGCCACATTTGGAACCACTTTGACTCCCTTTATAAAAAAACAGACAACTTGGACGAAAAAGGACGGGCAAGGGCGGTTATGAGCTTAGTCTCGGTACCTGGACTTTCCCGGCATCATTGGGGTACCGAACTGGATATATCGGAGGCCAGCTTGAGAGGACAGTTAGTGAACGTGCACCCCGATACTCCGAGTAAGGTAGTCCAGTTTTACGATTGGATGGAACAAAACGCGCCTTTATTTGGTTTTTGCAAGACTTACGTCGGAAAACATGGGGCAGTAAGGGATGAACCTTGGCATTGGAGCTACTTACCTTTTTCCAGGGTTTACCAACAGCAGTTTATGGCGATAAAAGATTTCCACGAAATCATGAACGACAAAGTTTTCAATGTTGGTTTCTTGATGAAGAATTTTCCGAAGATATTGAAACAGGAGATTCGGTCCATCAATAGCGAATGCTTTCCGGGAGAACCAACCGAAAAAAGTCAAAACTCCGGCGTGGAAACGGAAGGCAAGGGACAACTACCCCCAACCCCGAAAGGCGCTGAAGGGGCGGATTAAGTTCTTTGATCAGATACGGTCACTTATGGCGCCTCGGATTCCATCCCCAAATGAATTCGTCTCTACTTTTTGAGCCCGATAACCTTGAGGGGATAGTTTGAGTTTTGAACCCTTAAGCGGTCCCCCAATCGGAAGGGATAAGCCAAGTTGGCTCCATCGATAAAAAGCCGACCCTCCTTCATGCGGGAAACCACTTCTAAAATTCTACCCGGTTCCAATACTCCTTTTAACAAATGGCGGGTTCCAAATTTCTTTTGATAGGCTTCTCGAACCACGTACTGGAATTTTCCGGAGGTGGGCGGCAAGGCCTTTCCCCCCGCCGAGAAAATAGCTGCCGTGGAGCCCGCAGCCGTGCTGATCCAGATGCCACTCGACATCTGCTCCTCGGCCCGGGAACCAACTTTAAGAACGTAACGGGAAGTACCGGCGGGGCTCAAGGTGGTCACCAATAGGTCGTTTAAAACCAGCCAAGGGTTCTTTCGGCCGTTCACCCAAAACTCAAGCCGGGGAACCGCGGTCGGCTTTAACCTGCCATCGAGATAGGTTTTTAAAACCATTGGAAAGGTCTTTAAATTACAACCGCTAAAGCGGGCCACGCTTCTTAAGGGATCGGAATTGACTCCCAAGATCGGAACCCGAACAGCATGATGGGAAGCGTCCAGTAACGTTCCGTCTCCACCCACAGAAACGAGAAATTTGAACTTTCCATCCACTCCCTTTTCGCGGTGAACCTGGTCTCGGAGAACCAGGGTCACATTCATTCCTTCTTTTTCCAAAGCTTCCCTGACGCCATTCAGAGTAAGATTGTGGCGTTGATGGCTTCCCAAAACGATGTCCCAGTAGCCGCCCTTTTTCAAGCTTTTAGCCAACTGGTTTTTGGATAGGTATTGGCTATAGGCGCTTTCTTTATAAACAACCAAAACTCGTGGTCTGGACATGAAATATCCTAATTCAGTAGGAATTGCTTGAGGGACACGAAACCCACCCGGATCATCATAACCGCGTAAGCGGCCAAAAGAAGCGCGGCTAGTTTGGATAGTACCCGGGTGCCAGTCAGGCCCATCCACTGCATGAGTACGGTGGATTTACGGAAAATGGACCAGGACAGGAACAAGTTCAAAATGAGGCAACACCCGATCTCGACGACAGAAAACCTATCCCGAAGAAGAATAAGAGTCGCAAAAACCGCGGGACCTACCAAAAGCGGAATTCCGAAAGGCACGATCCCCGTCGCTTCCGAGGACTCACTCATGGCCATCATTTTCTGGTCCCACACCACGTCACGTAAAGCTACCACAAGGACCAAAAGACCGCCCGCCACCTGAAAGTCGCCGTTTTTAAGACCCAATACATCCAGCACCAGGGGGCCCAGTGGAATAAAGAGAAGACCGACCATTCCGGCCGTCAGAATGGAAAGGTTCAACATCTTCTGCCTTCTGGCAGGGGAAAGATCGGAGGTCATTTGGATAAAAATCGGCAGGACGCCCAAAGGATCCATAGCCACAAAGAGGGGGAGAAAAAGGCTGAGGAAGTCGGAGAAGGTCATAGCGCCTCGAATAAAATGATTCCCATGTTGCCATTATAAGGCGGAGAGAGTTCCTGGTCGGAAAACCTCTAAACTTATTTGGTTTTCATTACAAAAACACCATCCCAATTAACGCCGGGAGGGTCTTGTTTGAGATGATGACACCGTTTCACGAAAATCTCAGCGGGGCCGTCTTTCGGGTCCAAGTCCAAACAATTTTTGAAGCATTTGACCGCCTCGTCCCATTTTTGGGTGCGGTAGAAAGCCAGGCCCTCTTCAAAAGCCTTCACTTTCATTTCTTTGGCGCCCGCGCCTTTCAAACGGTGGTCCACCAATTCGTAAATGCGGATCGGCTCGTTTTTCCCCTTCACCTTGATCAGGTCCAGTTCGCGGCAAAGCATGTCATTTTTTACTTGTACATAGGTGGTTTCAGAAATGATGATTTCCACGTGATATTCTTTCGTGGTCCCTTCCAGGCGGCTTCCCAAATTGACCGCATCACCGATAAGGGTATAGCTTTTCATGGATTCGGACCCCACGAACCCTACGACCATGGGCCCGCTATTCAATCCGACCCCGATCTCGAGTTTTTCCTTGCCTTCTAATTCCCATTTGGGATGCAGGACCGTATGTAGCAAATCCACCATTCCGAGCGCCGTACTGCAGGCCCGATAAGCGTTGTCCTGTTGAACTGTTGGCGCCCCCCAGAAGGCCATAATGGCGTCGCCGATGTACTTGTCTAAAGTGCCCTCGGTCTGGAAAACCAGGTAGGTCATCTGGGTCAAATATTCGTTGAGAATCTCAACCACATCGTGGGGTTTATGTTTTTCGGAGAAAGTCGTGAATCCGCGAACATCGGAAAACATGACGGTCAGGTTCTTTTCTTCCCCGCCCAGCTCGATTCCCGCCGGCAGTTTCAGGATTTCTTCGACAACTTGAGGCGCTACCATACTCTGGAACATCTGCTTCATGTAGCGGCTATGGCGCACTTCCGTACGGAACTTGTAGGTAGTCAGCATGAGGAAAGTTACGACTAATGCCGCGGAGGGATAGGCCAAGTTGACCACATAGTTGAATTGACCAAAAAGGACACAGGCCACCGCGAAGTAAATGATGAAGACGAGGAGAAACCAAACCGTGCCCATGATGGGGGTCAGACGGGGGATCAAGTACCACATGAGCATGGCCGCCACTACGATTAGAGCCAGGGTCAAAGGTTCAGGGGCTTTCCTGAGGAAATTTCCGGAGATGGCGTTTTCCAGGACGTTGGCGTTGACATCCATCCCGGGCGCATTGTGGGTAAAAGGCGTGGGCCTCAAGTCGAAAAGCCCCGTGGCTGTCGCCCCGAAAATCACCACCGAATCCTTCAACTCCTCGGGCTTGATCCGGCCGTTCAACAAATCACTAGCGGAATAGGTGGGAAAAGTGAAAGTTGGCGGATTCTTTCCGTAATCGATGAAAGGCCCGCAATAATTGATAAGGGCGATGCCCAGGTCCTGGATGGGGATTTGGTGCTTCCCTACCTTCACGTATTCTCCCATGTTAAACTTGATCGGATCCTTGTCCCCCAGGAAGTAGCGGGCCATCTGGAGTGACGCATGGGGAATCAATTTTCCCTGGTAGGAAAGGACTGTCGGATAATAACGATAGATTCCATCCCAATAAGGGAACACGGTCGTGTGGCCCGAGTCCAGCGCGGATTGCTGTAGGAGAGGTATGGAAACGAGTAATGACTTGGCGTTGATCAAATCATCGGTTGATCCCCCGAACAACTCCGCCGGGGTGAAATGAAGCTTCCGGGGGTCGGGGATGGATCCCTCGGTTTCGGAGACATAGGGCTCGATCAAGAGGAAAACATTGCCCGCCTCCCGGATCGCCGCCGCCAATTGGGCGTCCCCGTCCTCCGACTCTTGAAACTTCTTGACGTCCGACCGGACCTTCTCCCGCATCGAGTTGGCCGTTTTGGAGGAACCCTTGAGTGAGGCTCCCAAAACTTCGTCCAGTTGGGCGAGCATTTTTTCCTGGGTGCGTTCGGGTTCCGGGAAAAAGACGTCGTAAAAAACGAATTTAACACCGTCCGCCTTGAGAAGACGGACAATCTTGGCGTGGGTGGCCCGGGGCCAGGGCCATTGGCCCACTTCCTTCAGGCTTTTCTCGTCTACCGTGATCAATTTAATGGGAGCCTGGGGAACCCTGGCACCGCGGACGGAGAAACGTAAGTCGATCGTCTTGTTTTCCAGCAAAACAAAAAAACTAAAATCCTGGTTTTCACATGCGAAAAGAAGGAGGATCACCCCGAAGGCCATCCAAAAAGCGGTTTTTTTGCTGTAATTAACTTTGATTTCTTTGGCTTGGGGCTGGGGCATGGCTGCATTCTATGTTTGACCCAACAAAGGGTCAAACAGTTTTGAATTCTTAACTCGGAATTTTAACTGAATGTAACCGTGTTTCGAGGCTAAGAGGACGCCGATCTGTACCGCTGAAGACCCTTCTTCCAAATCCACACCGTAAAAGCCATAAACGAAAGTCCTAAGGCAAATCCGTAGAATATCCAGCCGCTTTCCAGCTTATGAATCAGGAGCCCGGCTGGGAAATTGGAAACGATCAGCATCGGGATTACCGTCATCAACACCCGGCGGATCAACCAGGGGTAAATATCCCCGGGATAGCGGGAAAATTGACCGAACTGCCAATAAAGCTCCATGAGGTTGTTGGAGCGCCCGATCCAAAAGGTCCAAACCGAAAGGGTGAAAAGCATGGCGTAATAAATAAGGACGCTGTTCACAACGAGGGCGGCGAAAAGAACCGCTTCCCCTAAACTAACGGTCGCCCCCATTTTATGCAGCGCGAAAAGGATCACCCCAACACCAATCGAGCTATTGGCGATGGAAGAATAATCGGTATAGCGCAACGACACCAGGAACTGGGTGTTGATAGGCTTGATCAGGTTGAAATCCAGGTCACCTTGGCGGATCTGGTCCGTCAGCCTTGTACAGTTATCGTAAAAGAGCGCCTCGAAAAGTTGGGTGATGACGTGATTGGTGCCGGCCAAAACGACCATCTCCCATAAAGTCCAACCCGCGATTTCCTTCGTCTGCCCGAAAATGACCCCTATATAAACAAACTGCATCGCCAGCCACATGAATTCGGTGACAAGGCGGATCAGGAAATTGGACTTGAACTGCATTTCCCGGATCAGGCAGTTTTTCATCATTAAGCCGGTCAGCCGCAGATATCTTCCCAATGGGTTCATTTCATCCCCCCACCGCCGAATAGCGTTTTAGGCCCGTCTTCCACGTGGCCTGACTGATCAAGTAAAAAACGCCCACCCATAAAAATCCGATTCCCAGCACCTGGGGCAATTGGGCTTGGGATACCTTCCCCATCAAAATCATACAGGGCCAATAGCCCTCATAGCCAAAAGGGGAAAGGGATAAAAAGGGCTGCATGGCCGCGGGCAGGATGTTCAACGGAATCATTTGGCCCGAAAGGAAAAACTCGATCATCATCACCACGAAAAGGAAGGTCGATATTTCCAGAAACCAAAAAGCGAGGGTTCCAATGACGAAGCAAAAAAGCATCCCGATGGCAAAAGCGATGACCAATGAAACCACGAAGGCAGCCCATTCCCACAAGGTGGGGATATGGCTGAAAAAATGCCGCATCAGGAAAAAAATAGGCGGAAAGGTGAAAAGAGCCACGTACCAGAAAACCAATTTATGGGCCAGGCGGTACATCACTTGATACCACAGGTAACTGATCGGCCGGATAAGGTAACGGTTGAGCAGACCGTCCTTGATATCCTTGGTGATGTCCGATGTGGTGCCGGGAACGCTGGAGAAGCCCCGGGCGATATACATCAACGCGTTATAGGTGACCATATCGGCATAGCTCATGCCCATAATGTTAGGGGTGCCGCCTCCGGTCTTGCGGGATTGATAAACGGCGTACCAGAGAAAAATCAAGGTCACCAAGGGCAGGAAGCGGAAAACCGCCCCGAAGACATAATTAGCCCGGTAGGACATATCCTCTTGGGTGCGGGTCGAAAGGATAACCCAGTATTTGTGAAGGGGGGACTTGGATAAGGTTGTCGAGGTTGGAATCGCCATTAGCTCTCAGATCCTTTAAAGACCTTCTCGATTACTTCCTCGATCGGCACTTCCTCAATATTGATATCATCTACGTCGAATTGGTTCAAAATCTCGTTGGAGGCGCTTTTCACCTTTTCCCTCGGTACCTTCAAAACCGATTTCGCCTTGGTATATTCCAGCACTTCCCCCAGGGCCGCCATCTGCTCCCGGCTCACCCCCCCGTTTTTAAAAGAAACCGAAATCAACTTGGTTTGGGAGAATTTTTCCACCACATCGTCTAGTCGCCCGTCGAATATCTTTTTCCCATGATTGATGACGACCACTCTTTCGCAAAGCGCCTGGATGTCGTTCATATAATGGCTCGTGAGGAGAATGGTTGTCTTGGTGCGACGGTTATAATCCTTGATGAATTCCCGGATGTTCTTTTGGGCCACAACATCCAATCCGATAGTAGGCTCGTCCAGAAACAAAACCCGGGGGCGGTGCAAAAGGGACGCGATCAGCTCGAATTTCATGCGCTCTCCCAGAGAAAGTTCGCGCACCATGATCCCCAGGAGTTTTTTCACCTGCAAAAGCTCCGTCATTTCGTCCAAGACCTTTTGATAGGCCTCATCCTCCACCCCATAGATTTCTTTATTGAGGTAAAGGGATTCTTGGGCTGGCAGGTCCCACCAAAGCTGGTTTTTCTGGCCCATCACCAGCGCGAATTGGCGGCGATATTCATTTTTGCGTTCCCAGGGAGTGAATCCCATGACTTTCGCGGTTCCCGAAGTCGGAAAGAGAATTCCGGAGAGCATTTTTAAAGTGGTAGTCTTCCCCGCCCCATTAGGGCCCAGGAAGCCGACCAACTCTCCCTCTTCGATGTTAAAGGAAACTCCATCCACCGCTCGCACTTCGGTATATTCCCGATTAAAGAGGCCTTTAAAGGCCCCGCCCAAGCCTGGAAGGCGTTTTTGAGTGCGATAGATTTTGCTGAGGTTTTCCACTTCAATAATAGGCATTGGGAGGCGTCCTCTTTCTTTTTGGTGAGTGGCGGTTATTATAGGAACCGCCATAAGCCTCAAACAAGGCAAGCCACAAAATATTTAGCCGTAAATCGAGGCGAATTTTAGTTGTAAGTCTTTAAGTGACGATTTGCCAATTCCCCACTTCCAGCTGGGACGGCAAGAAGTAGGCCTTCCCATCGGGTTGGGTCGTTTTGGTGTAGGTGACGCTGTTGGAGGGTGGGATCGCCTGGACCGACAAGCCCGTGACCGGAAAGGAATTAAGGACAGGGGTTGAGCCGGGCGTGGGGTAGGTGAGGTAATTATCGGTGACATAGACCTCAAGCGGCCCTGAGATTGGCAAGGGAGTTGGCGTGGCCTGGTTCAACGAGGGGGCGTCCGCCGCGGTGGGTACGTTTTTTTTACAGCCGTCGAGCAAAGCGAAGCCACAAGCGAGAGAAACGATTACCGACACGACCAGCATATTTTTCTTTTTCACACGAACCCCTATTGAATTACTAGACCTTGTTTTTCCTCTGATACCTTGCGTCAAGTTCCTGCTTTACGATTTCCGAAATAGTAAGCCGCCTGCCCCTCGAAGCTTCCTTGGAGATCTCCTCTTCCATCATTTCCTTGTGCATCGGCAGGACCATCGCGTGTAAACGAACGAGCTTGATCCTTTTGTTTTCCTTTGCTTGTTCCATGGAACCTCGCGGGATTACACATTAGATGTGGTGATAGTGTGGTGAGCGTGTGCGAGGGTTTTAACATGAGAAAAAAATTATGCGAAAGGAAAAATGAAAATAATTCTCAAACCGAGAATGACGGACAGGCTTTGTGCGGATATCGTTTCGATGAGGAAAAGGGTATTAGTTGGACAGAAAAGTTGCGGAAAATAATTTAACCGCTCAATGAAGATAAATTCCTCCCGCCCGAATTCATTAGTGTTCAATGACTACAGACGGAGTAGGAACGATTTATTACAGAAAATTATTAAGGAAAAGTGAAAAACGTTATGAGGTGGTTGTTGAAGTCACTTGAGGTAGAAGCCGCGGTGGGTGAGAAAGTTGTCAACACGCTCCAAAACCAAAGTGACTGCTTCCCCGACCGCTGGTTCTCCGGTTTCTTTTAAAATGATCGAATTGATTAATTCAAGCAGATCTATTCGGACGGTTTTGTGCCGGGCGATTAGGTCTTCGTGGGAGAGAAGCACTTCTTCCATTGCAATTAAAGGGGGGTACACCTGGTCAAAAGTGGCCGTTGTCAGACGGGTGTCCAAGATGCGCCTTATTAAGGCCAAATTGTCCATGGAACACCTATGAGGTAAACGGTATATCCAAGAGGTCAATTTGTCAATTTTAGGGGGTAATGGAATACTCAGGCGCTCCGGATCGCCAATAAGAGGGGCCGCTACGGCGAAGAATTAAGGTTCGTTTAGCCCCTCAAAGGGAGAGGCAATGAAAACAAACCTTAAATTAAAACCGTCCATACAAGCCGTCCTTTATGTACGGGTATCTTCTAAAGAACAAGAAAAAGGGGGGTTTTCAATCCCCGCCCAATTGAGATTGCTTCGGCAGTACGGGGAAACCCAGGGGTTTACCATTGTTAAAGAATTCCGGGACGTGGAAACCGCCAAGCAATCCGGCCGGGAGGGGTTTGGGGAGATGGTTAATTTCCTTATCAAGAATACGAACTGCAAATATTTACTGGTCGAAAAGACCGACCGTCTTTACCGAAATTTCAAGGATTACGTTTCATTAGAGGATATGGATGTGGAGATCCACCTGGTCAAGGAAGGGTCCATCGTTTCGAATAATTCCAAATCGGCGGAAAAGTTTATCCATGGGATAAAAGTCTTAATGGCAAAAAATTACATCGATAACCTCTCGGAGGAAACGCGAAAAGGGATGACTGAAAAGGCAGAACAAGGGATTTGGCCCTCGTTAGCCCCGGTTGGTTACAAGAATGTTTTGGGAAAAGCCGGGAAAAGAACAATAAAACCTGACTCCCGGTCTGCTCCTCTTGTTATCCGCCTTTTCAAAACCTATTCATCGGGAAATTATTCCCTAGAAGGGATGGCACGAAAGTTTAAAGGAAAAGGTTTTGTTAGTGCTAAAAGGCCCTTGCACAGGAGTACCGTCCATAAAATTCTTTCGAACCAAATGTATTCAGGGCATTTCAATTGGAAGGGGAAACTTTACCAGGGGAAATATCCGCCCTTAATATCGGAAAAATTATGGGAAAAGGTACAAGGAAAATTGAGGACCAGGTGCACAACCAAATTGCAGGTTTAGGGCCTTCCACGACCCCAAAAAGGGTCAAGGGGGTCGTCCCCTAGGGGTCCCCATCGTGGACAAATACCTTTTTTAGTCGCCATTCACCTGTTGATAGCGCTTTGTTTTAAGATCAATGCCCCAACTATCTGTAACCCTTCCCGACCCAGCTCCGGGATTCTGTTCGATATCAATGTAGTAATAATCTTCTTTTATTTTTTTTGAAGTAACTGACTGAATAACATTCAACACATTTTCAGTTAATATCATTGCTTGGGTAGGCTTTCGGGTATCGATCAAATAGGTTTTGTCGTAAATCATCCAAAGAATTAAAGGGGTATCATTAATTTCCAAGTAGTAACCCGCCCCGGTAGAATTGTCATTATCCAAGCCTAAGCTTTTAAACCTTTTCTTTAAATCAATATTTTCATCGTCGTCGCCGTCAATATCGTAAACCTCGGCGAACCTTGAATCTGGAAAAATAATCTTCGCCTTAACGAGGTCTGATGAAAGCTTAACCAAATCTTCCTTGAACGTTATTACGGTTGTGGGTTCGAAATCGGTTTCATCATTCAATCCCTTAACTTTCGATTCAGACTCAGTCGAAGCCTGATAAGAATTTTGAAATGCTTGCATCCTTAAAATATCCCTAAATTTCGGATCGCCTTTAACTTTTGCCTGTAGCGATGGGTCGAATTTCAATGCCAAAACCAACTCACGAATCGCCAAATTTGTGTTTTGTGATGAAAGCCCGTTTTTGAAAACCCAATAACTCAAAGCTAAATTGTAATGAGCCAGGGAGGATTGCGGATTTAACTTTATTGCTTTTTTATAAGTCTCTTCGGCTAACGCGGGTTGGTTGTTTCGATAATAGGCATATCCTAAATAGATGAATGCTTTTTCGTTCTTATCATTTAATTCAATTGCACTTTGATAAGTTTTGATCGCCCCTAAGTAATTCTTTTCTGATATGTATTTTTTTCCAATAATTAAACATTTTTTATATTCATCGGAAACGCTTCCACTACTTTCCGCCGACAAAAGAGGACAAAGTGGAATGAAGAGGCACAAAAATACAAATTGAATTTTAACGTAGTCTTTTTTTCGCGTCATAAAATCACTTTTCCTGTAAAACAGCAACCTCTGGGTTGTCCACGACGGGTCCCCGTCGTGGACAGGTAGAATCAATTATTTAAATGACCCCAGGATATAGGCTTTGAAAAAATCATAGGGGGGATTTCCCTCAGCCCCCGGTGTATAGTTCCCGGCCGTGATGCCGCAAACCAGATCCAATTCCGGGACCACGAAAATAAATTGTCCCCCACGGCCGGAGGCATAGAAAACCTTGGTTTTCCTGCCCTTAAAAGGCATCTGTTCCTCCCACCAGAGGTAGCCGTAATCCCCGCCACCTTGGGTCGTTGCCTGGAGCTTGGTGGATTCTTCCACCCATTTTTCCGAAACCACTTGTTGGCCGTTCCATTTCCCTTTCTGAAAAAATAATTGGCCCAGCTTGGCCATGTCGCGCGGCTTCAGCCAAAGACTTCCGCCAACCTCGGTTACCTGGTGGGGGCCGCTCTTTCCCCAACTATGTTCTTGGATACCAAGGGGATCAAAAAGGTATTTCTGGGCGAATGCCGGTATGGACATTCCACTTTTGCGGGCAATGATGGCACCCAGAGGTTCCATGCAGGAAGTGCAATAGCCCCAATGCTCCCCGGGGCGGTATTTCGAGGGGAGCGAGAAAACAAAGTCCAGCCAATCGGATGTGCCCAACATCTCCCCCATGTAGTCCGATGTCCAACCATCGTTGATCCCGATAGTCATGCTCAGAAGGTGCTTGAGGAGGATCTTGTCTTTTTGGTCCGTCCAGTCCTTGGCACGGTATTCGGGGAAATAGTCGAAGAGCTTGTTATTCACGTTCACCCAGCCATGGTCCTGGGCGATCCCGAAGAGGATGGAAAGAACGGATTTGCTGGCAGATTGTAACTGGTGGGTGTCCCCGGGCTCTTCACCCATGAAATACTCGTCTAGGATCAATTTTCCATTTTTGACGACCGACAAACCCTCGATGTTTGAAAGACGCCCGTTCAATATCTCATCGATGCCCCTAGCCACTACCTGGGGGTCCAAGGCGCTTTCCAAAAGGTTCCCCACCGGCCAGCCGTCGGCCAGGGTTTGGGGAAGCTGGTAGCTGTACTCCGTGACAGCCCCGCCGTCCGCGTCCACACGGGGCAGGAGGTAATCCAAGCCTCTTTTAAAACTGAGGGGGTGGCCGGCTTCATTCCATTGGCCATGGCCGGTCAAGGAATCACCGGCCTCGTTCAGGGTCACGCTCGCTTGGACGAGGCCATTCTCCAGCAATAAGGTCCGCCCCTTCCGAGTGACATTGAACCAATCGTTCATGCCGTTCCCAAACTGATCCAGGTCGTGGAAATAGGCCAGGTATTTCCCCTTTAGCTTTTTGATTCCCAGGCAGATCCGTTCGCGGCCGTCCAGCCCATCGACCCTCCCATACCAGTAACCCGTCAATTCCTGGGAAGCCTTCGGTTGTTCGGTTGGAAGAGTGGCGAAATCACGGTTGAAACTCAAATTGAAATCAAAATCCTTAGATTCCCCCGCCTTCCAAATCCAGGGCTTATCAAGGGATTCACCGTGGCTCAGGATCACCGAAAGGTTGCTATACCATTCCCATTGCCGGTAGTCCTGGAGGATCGCGGTGAGCCCTGTTCCGGCAAATCGGACCTTGAGCTCCCCATGATGGATTGCGGGTCCAAGGGAAAGACCGTCCAGCCCTCCCGTTGCAATCAGGACATTGGAAGTTTTTTTCCATGGGATCTTCCCTTTGCTTTTTGAAAATCGATAGTCGGTTTCCGACCAGTCGGCGTAGGGAAAAGCAAGGTTTACCCGGGCGGCAATGACCGTGACCGGGCTCAAAGCGGTCATAACCGTATGGATATGGATTTCCGTTTTTTGGACATCCATGCTGGTCTTGATCCCAACCCTTTCCTTGTCCGTGATCTCGGTGGAACCGTCATAGCTACCTTCCGCATCCCCCGATACGAAGTAATGGTCCTTCCATCCCTCGGTGGAAACGATTGGGAGGACTATGAGCACCTGGCCCTGGGCATCGCCAATGCTGACCGCCCCGTTCCCGTAGGCCTGGACTTCCAAAGGTCCCAAGAACCGATTGTCCACGGGGGCAGTGGTGGCCGGTTCCGTGACAGGCGGAGGTGGGATCTCATCGTCATCCGCGTAAGCCCGTCCAACGGCAGTCAGGAGGGCGAGCCCGAGGAAAAACGAATAGATAAGTTTATTCATTTTAGATTTATCAATTGATAGCTCATTCCAGTTTTAATGGCGTTACCTTGTCCATGACGGGTCCCCCAAGGGGACAACCATTTTCCTCGTAATTTACTCGATTTTACACCTTTTGAAGCATATCGGGGTGTGGTTCTTGCGTTGATTACCCCTTGCCAAATCGAGGACTGGGTTCGCTGGGCGTTAAAATTTCTTTTTTCAAAACCGACCCCTTTAACCCTTTGGGCCGACCCATTTCTGAAACTTGTAACGAGAGTTTGAGGGATTCGAAGGTTCCCCCGTGCTAATCGGGACACGTTTGCAGCCCCTTTTGCGGAACTGTACCCCGACCGTATTTTCATGCAAGTGGACACCCCATTTTTCCAGGATTAAATCCCTGACCTGCGTTAGGTTCCAATGGACGGCCTTAATGCCGAATTTTTCCGGGCTGAACTCCAACCAGCCAACCGTTTCCCGCCACTGTTCTTCCGTTAAGGGTGAAGTCTGCTCCGGGCGTTTCCTTTTCGCCATTTTCCTCCGGAAGGAAGGCGTTCTCCAAAGTTTTCGAAGCACCTTGCTGCGCCGCCGACGGAAGCTTTTCGTTCCACTAATTCGCCTGGACATTTCCGACATCTCGGCCTTGTAAGTAGGGTCCGACCATCTGCCCCGCATATAGACCTGATGTTTCCCCCTCATTTCCCCGGACTTCCACGCCTTTTTCATTCCCTGGACAATTTTTTTCCTAAGCCGCGGGTTCTTCCATAGCTTTTTTCCCCTTTTAGAGTTTTTCTTAATTTCATCGGGAGTATGTTTCCGACCGATATTATGGGTGTTTCCGATGTGGATTTTTGAAAGGATTTGTCTGGTTTCGGGGCTGATAATGGTGCGAATTTTAAAATCTTTTATGTATTCAGCCTGTGTGAGGGAATGTTTGAAAAAAAGATGGGTGTGGCTGATGCTCCTGAAGGATTTATGGCAGATTTTGCAGTCGATCAAGGGTATTCCAGTCAAGGTTAGATTCACGACCAACGATGTGGGCGAAGCATGGCGAATAAGTCATTCAGGCTGGCCTTTTCCGAAAGGAACCGCCACAACGGTCCTTTTACTTGATTGGAGAACCCAACCGATTCCTGACTTGTAATAACGGCCCAACCACTGTCGGATAAGGCCTGGGCTAACTCCGAGCCGTTTTCCGACCTCGTTTACTTTCATCCCCTTCGCAAGCCAGGAAAGCGCCTGTAACTTTTCCTTCACCCAGGGCCGATCCTCTTTTTCCAAGAAAGATTTAATCTCTTGTGTGTTCATATTTCGTTCTGTGCGAGCGTTGAAATAACCTTTTTGGTTCCAAATCTTTGACAGCGCATGGAAAGGAATCTTTTGTTCAAGGAGCTTCGCTATTGATGAAAAAGAACCATCAAAAAATACCGAAAGTTTCAGCAGGACATGAACATCCCGTGATCCTTCCCGCTCCCATCGCTTCCATTCCTCAAGGGTGCATCCACAACTAGCGGCGGCCTGTTTTGGGGATAGGTTCTTTTTCAGCCGAAGTTCCTGGATCACTTCCCCGATTTTTCGTTCAAACTCTTGGCGGGTCAATATCCCCTTGTCTGGCTTCTTTGATGATGATTTCACCGATTATTTATTTTTAAGGAGTTTTTCAAAGAAATTCTTGGTTTTTGCAACTTCCGCCCTCGCATGAGCAATTGGGGCGGGTTTAACATTAACCTGGTTCCCGATGTTGTCCTCGGGACCGGGTTCTGGATCGGGCGTTGAAGGGAAAATCTTCGACTTAAACTTATCCAAAACCTCGGAAAGAGGAAGTATCCGGTCGGATGCCTTTAGTAATTCTGAGGGCTGGGAATCCTTGAAAAAACCGATCTCCACGGCTTTGCCTAGTTCCTTCACCGCATTAAGTACCGGTGAGTATTCCGAATCTTCGGTCACTACAATGGCCGTGTCAAAAAGGCCGCGGGCGGCGAAGTAGACCAAATCTGCCGAAAATATTGTTTTTTCACCCTTTGGTTTAAAGTTTCCATCCGCTCCTGAGACAAGCCGTCCAAGGCGTAAATCCAGGTAAGGGGTCTTGCGGAGGGAATCAAAAAAGGATTGTTGCGTTTTGGATTGCTCGGTTGCAATGACGGGATCATAGGCGGAATTGTAATAATAGGTGCGAACAAGTTCCCGGTCGGGCCCGGCCAGGGCTTTGGAAAGCTCGTAATAGTCCACGCGGGTGGGGTAGTTGTTCCGCTTCAAGGCGAAGTAGAAGTTGCTACCGTCGATGAAAATACAAACACGGTTCTTCATGGAAAACCTTCTTCGATTAATTTTAGGTGGGTGTTGGGGTAAGGTACAGTCAATCAGCGTCGAAATGAACGGCTGTTATGTCAAAGATCCAGGGTTGGTTAGACCTATTTTCCTTTGGCTTTTCTCGTATTCTTTTTATTTAGGGGATTTTTCAATGTTTGGATTGCGGATCCTAGGTTTCGATCCGCCATTTTGCCCCATTCCTTCACTTGCTTTATCCATTCCCGCATTTGATATCCTGAAGACTTCAAAGCTTTTGATTTTTTACCAACGGTTTTCTGGACCACTATTCCTACTCCGGTCACACATTTTCCCATGAGAGACTATCAAGCAAGCGGGTTAAGTTTAGACGCTTAAAAGAGGGTTTCAAGCCGATGGAAAAAATTGAGATTAATGCCGGTTTGTTGAGTCTATGAGTTCCATTTCGTGGGGAAACCACACCTTTTCCAAGGTGCCAACCGTCACCAAGAAGCACTCTCCCGTATTATTCCCGAGCCTGAAGGATTGGGGGCTCTTGATTAAGCCTTCCTCGCGGGTTAGTTTGTGGACGACCGGGTCACCGGGTTTGAACTCAGCCATTAAAACCCACCTGTTAAAAGTACCTTGGGAACCGCCCCAATATCACCTGTCTTAAGCCCTTCCGCAAATAAAATGTGGGTGGTTTATCAGGTCAAAAACGCCCTGGTTGCCGTTGATTTTCATTAAAAAGAACTCCTACCCTATAATGCCGAAATGCACAAAGCCAACTTTCAACTCCGTGACATGTTAATCCACAAAAAAATCAAAATCGTTGGCATGGTTGTTTTCGTGGACCGGAAGAAGGGAATTTATCGGGTCAGTGTGGACGATGACATGCCGGTGGAAAACTGGAGTTTTGGCGAGGTGGAACTTTACCAAAAAGAAATCACCCAATAAAATCTACTGGCGAAGTACGGGCGATTCTTTTATTTCTAGAATTTCAGCTTATCTGGCAGTAGGTGATTATTCCATTTCACCAAATTTACTTAGAAACAGGTTTTGGAGCGCCATTTGTGCTTCCCCTGCATCCTCCCCTTCAAATATTAGAGTGAGTTCTGATCCATAGCTGGCCGCCAAAGTAATGAGATTTAAAATGGCATCCGGCAGATTGGCGATCTCATAGACCGCTTTTACAGGGTCCGAAACCTGGAAATAAAGCAAAACATCAATAATGATGGTGACGTTATCTTTGGTTATGACATTTTGTTTTGGAAATTCATAAACCGTCTCTCTTAAATCAATTCTTTCGACTTCCACTTTTCGGACAATATGATTGCCACCGATATCTGTCAGGGAATACCGCCATTGAATTTTTCGGGGACGGTCAAAGAACGGCCAAAGGATATTCACGCCGCTGTGAAGCAAGCGGTGATAACGTCCCAAACGCTCAACGACGACGACTTCCGCCTGTTGCACGATCATAAAACCTTTAATCGGTAAAGACCCCGTTGCCGTAGGTCACCGAAGACCAGGCTTGGGAACTAGGAAGGGTTTGGGTCGTCCAATTGATTCCATCCGGCGAGGTTGCCGCCACCGCGCTGTTTTGCGCGACCGCCACAAAGACACCGTTCCCAAAGGTCACCGAAACCCATTGTTGAGAACTGGGCAGGTTTTGGGCCGTCCAATTGACCCCGTCGGGCGATGTCGCGGCCACCGCGCTCGCCTTTGAAATCGCCACAAAAATTCCTTTCCCATAGGTCACCGAGCACCAGCTCTGGAGACCAGGGAGGGTCTGAAAGGTCCAGGACGACCCGGCCAGGGGGGTTGGAGTGGGCGAACAGGTGACGGTTGAGGTGGGGGTTCCGGTGGCCTGGTTCGTGGTGGTGGAGGTGGGGGTTGAAGTGGCGGTGGCGGAAGCCACCGGGGACGCCGAGGAAGGCGATAGGGGGGTGCTAAAAGGTTTGGTACAAGCCAGCGGTATGCCCAAAAGAACAGCGGCCAAAAAAACCAGGGTCCATAATTTCATAGATCATCCCCTCCTCAATACTGAATTCGAAATATGGATTGAATAAAGCAATTTTGATTCCAGAAAAAGGCGTGGTTTTATTGTGGTTTTGTAAGGGAAAAGCCCGGAAAGAAGGAAGCCCCTTGGCGGAAGCCCGGCGCAAATTTGACGAATCCCTGCCCCCGGCAGGTTCTTTTTTGACTTGGGACCGGAATTTCCCGGAATTGCGGGGATGGATTATTAAACCCGCGGGTCGCGGTTCAAAGCGGAGTGGTAATTACCGCAGGACCAGCAATTTGAGGATATTCCGGCCCCGGTTGGTTTGCACCACCACATAGTAAAGGCCGTTGGCCAAGGGCGTTCCCCACTCATCGGCCAAAGGAATGGGCACGCTGACCCCCGGTTGGACATTGTAATAAGTTAAATCCGCTACCTTCCGGAAGGCGGTCGTGAAGATCTCGATGCTCACGTTCGATTCAAACGTCAACCCCGGATTGAGCTGAGCCACTCCCCCCGTGGAAACGGGGTTGGGATAAAGCACTGGTTTGGCCGGAGGGGCCGGGGTCCGGGTAGCCGTGGCCGTCGGCGGTGGCGTTAAAGTTTTAGTGGCCGTTGGGGTGGCCGACGCACTGGGGGTATAAGTCGGCGTGGCGGCGGCGATGGTGACCGTGGCGCCTGGAACGGGCAATCCGGTAAAGAGAAGGGCCTGGCCGTTGCTTCCCGTGGCGTCCGTGGCGCTGAAGGAATAGTTCCCCGCCGGTGAAGAGGAGGAGAAGTTCGCGGTGACTTCGTAGGTCACTGCTCCATTGGCCCCCGGAATGGCGCTGTTGAAGCTGAGGGTGGCGTCCGGCCCGCTGAAGGCGGCGGTGGCGATAAGCGTTCCATTGGCTGATAAATTGATCGATGTGATCCCGGTGGGAGGGGTTCCCGTCTCGGAGAGGGTGATACTGGTGAGCGTCACCGGATTGCCGCTGGGATTGTTCACCTGGATCTGTTGGATGGGTACCCCGGAAGCCCCCGGAATTTGGATGGAGTTACCCGGCGGGCTCAACCCTTGCGAGGCCGAAACCGTCACCGGCGTGGGGCTGAAAGTGGGAGTCACCGACGCCGTTGAAGTGGCGGTTTGAGTTGGCGAAGCCGAAGGCGTAGCCGTGGCGGTAGCTGTGTTTGCCGGCGTTAGCGTCCGCGTGAGGGTAGGGGTCGCCGTAGTCGAAGCCGTGGCGGTGGAAGTGGGGGTCAAGGTACTGGTCCTGGTCGGGGTTCCGGTGTTGACCAGCGTCTCGGTAGCCGTGCCCGTAGGAGTACTTGACGGCGTAGCCGTCAATGTATTGGTCGGCGTAACCGTCGGCGTAGTGGTGGCCGTTGCCGTCGAGGTGCCGGTGGGGCTGTTGGTGGCCGTCCCGGTCGGGGTCAACGAAGAGGTGGTAGTTGGGCTGTTGCTGGCGGTATTCGTGGCCGTAACGGTGGCGGTTGAGGTCGGGGTTCCGGTGTTGACCAGCGTCGCGGTAGCCGTGCCCGTAGGAGTACTTGACGGCGTAGCCGTCAATGTATTGGCCGGCGTAACCGTCGGCGTATGGGTGGCCGTTGCCGTCGAGGTGCCGGTGGGGCTGTTGGTGGCTGTCCCGGTCGGGGTCAATGGGGAGGTGGCAGTTGGGCTGTTGCTGGCGGTATTCGTGGTGGTTGCCGTGGCGGTACGGGTTGCGGTGGATGTCGCGGTTAAAGTCGCCGTATTGGGCAGGGTAGTCGTGGGCGTAGGGCTAAGGGTTGGGGAGAAGGTGGAAGTAGGGCTGTTGCTGGGTGTGTTCGTGGCCGTTTTGGTGGCCGTGCCCGTAGGAGTACTTGATGGCGTAGCCGTCAATGTATTCGTCGCGGTGCTGGCAGCCGTATTCGTTGGGCTGTTCATCGGGGTATTCGTGGACGTTGGAGTGGGGGTCGAAGTCGATGTATTCGTGGGGCTGTTCGTTGCGGTCTTGGTGGGCGTATTGGTCACGGTGGGTGTGGCGGTATTCGTGGCCGTGGGGGTGGCCGTATGGCTGGGTGTGGCGGTGGGGGTATTCGTGGGAGTGTTGGTCCGGCTAAAGGTGGGGGTGCTGGAGGCGGTGCTGGTCGCCGTACTGGTGGGAGTGCTGGTTTTCGTGGGGGTAACCGTGGCCGTGGCGGTTTTTGTGGCGGTCGCCGTCGCGGTCGCGGTCGGCGTGGATGTTTTGGTGAAGGACGCCGTGGCGGTGGGGGTCGCCGTGGCGCCGCTGGAGGAGCAACCTGGATGGGTAAGTCCCTTCAGCCAGCCATAGACCTGTTGGCCTTCATAAGACGTCAGCACCCAGCCGCTGCCGGTGGAAACCGGGGCGGACAGAGTTGAGGACCAGGCCGAAAGCAGGAGAGGCGTCGCCGAGATATCCATGTCCCAAGCCATGCCCCCATAGACGTAATTCTTGTCGTTTGTGCCGTTCATGAAGGTAATCACGCTGTTCACGAAAGTGCCGCCGTCGGTGGTATTGGCCGAATTCCCGAATTCCTCGATGAACACCGGGCCGTAGGTGAGGGCCGTATCGATGTTGGACTCCCAACCCGCCGGGGTGTTGGTGCCCTTGTTGTTGTAGATATGGGCCGAGTAGACGATGCCGTTGCCTCCGGCCTTATCCACCACAGGACTCATGCCCACGTAATAATAGGAATACTGCTGGCCGCCGACGATGCAGATGTTTTCGGCGTTGGTGCCGCTGGCCAGGGTGCTGCCGGCGCTGGCGGTAGTGCCCCGGATGGTGTTCACGATGGACTGAAGGCCGGGCGTGGTAAAGCCCTCGGAGGCCGTGCCTCCGTTTAACCAGACGGTCCAGGAAGTTGTGTAGGGCTCGTTGAAGGTGTCGAAGAGCACGGAGGGGTTGTTGGCGTAACGGGCGGCGACGCTGGCCCAGAAAACCAGGCTGTTCTCATCAGGCATGGAGTATTGCCCGGTGGCCGAGCCCGTGGGCCCGTCGCCGGACCATTGCAGGTCCAGGTCGCAATAGATGTTGTTGGCGTTGCAGTAGGCCACGAGGGAGTCCACGAAGCTTTGGTATCCCGATTGGCTGGTGGAACCCCTGGAGCTTTGCGCGTTGCCATCCCACCAGTCCTGGTCCAGGGGGATGCGGACGCAATTGACATTCCAATATTTGACCGCCTCCTGCAGCATTGTCAGGACCCCATTGCCGCCGGCCGGATTGTCCCCTGGCGGTACGTCCCATTCCAAAGAATCCAGATTCACCCCGGTCAGGCGCACGGTGCAGCCGCCGCTGGCGGTGACGATTTCGTTTCCGGAAACCTTAAGCAGGGGAGGAGCGGCTTGCGCGGGAGTTGGACCGAAAAAAGTGGAACCCAAAAGCACAAAAAGCGAAAGAAAGAAAAAGTTCATTTCGCCCCGGGACGTTTTAAGCCGGGAACCAAAGAACGTTTTCGTTTTGAAAAATAAGTTTTGTGGAGACCTGTTCAAAGTGTCACCCGATACACTGGTTAAACCGGAATTTCCCAGATGACCTTCTCTGAAAACATTGCCGGGTAATTTGTTTCTCATTATATCGCCCCCCCCCCCCCCGCTTCTTCCATCCGAATCCGGAATTTTCCGTCCTGGGCCACTGAAATAAGCCCCAGGAAAAGGTTTCTGTGCCCAAAAAAGCTGAAATTGACCTTCTGGAAAGCCAATTCTCGTTGTGAGCGCACACCTATCCTGCGGTAGTCGCTCGGGTTGAAGCCTTGATGCCTTCCTGCGGTTATCGCAGTACTGGCGCTCGCGGCCTTACCATTGCCAGTAGCCGTATCCGATTGAGGATTTCAGCAAACAGGCGTCGGGAAACCATCACCTCCGCCATCTGGAAAATAACGTACCGCGAATGACGGATGACATTAGCCCCGATCTTGATGAGTTTTTCCCTCAAGGTCGTTAGCGACCAATGTTTCACCAGTTCTGGCAGTGCCAGTCGGCGCAGGAAGTTGCCCAGATTGTAGGCCAGGGCGAATAGTTGTAAGCGCACTTGGTTGTCCGCGAAGTCGTGGCAGCTTAGTCTTGTCCACTTCATCGCATACTTTCCCTCTTTGATCCACTGCTCAGCCGTGCCTCTTCCGTTGTAGAATTTCACCACCTGGGGTGCCGGTCGTCGCATGTTCGTTACGAAGAAATCCCATTAGTGTTGATTTACCTGTTCCTCTACCTCCGATAATGGCATTTAACCAAGGGTTAAATTTTGCTGTTAGTGGTACTCCATTACCCATGTACTTAGCGCTTTTTACCTCAATTTGATCAATTATTATTGGACTGTGGACATTTGGATCGTCCTGGGTATCTGTAGATCGTTTTATCGAATGAATACCATCAAACAAACCTAGCCGTAAACCCTCCAGACTTGGGTATGTCATTTTCACCCACGTAAATCTTCGATTTATTTCCGAAGGTTTGTGAGAATCCGATCCAATAATTTCCGAGAGAACCCTTTTTGAAGAATGATCAGTAAATATTTGTGGTCTTTGGGAACCAATATCTTTAAATTCGACGGCCGTCAAACCTTTTGAACCTAGAGCCTGTTCTAATGCTTTCCCTGTAAGTTTAAAAAGACCTGCATGGGAATCATCGACATGCGCGGGAATTGGAATTCCACCTGCGGAAACGACTACTTCTACAACCTTTTCAAATGTTAGATCAGTAACGGCATCAGATTCACCAGCAGTTCCCTTATATCCAACCGCTCCTCTTAAAGCATCCAAATCGGCCGTTGTTTTGTTTGGGTCCAAAATAACCAATAAATGAATGCCGGGATTTACACTTATTTCCATTCCCGGGAATAAAACTAATGGTTTATAACCCACGGGCTTTTCTTGATCTAAAACTGCCAAGGCATTTTTTAAAGGATCAACCCAAGCTCCAGAATTGTGGTCTGTAATAACAACACCATCAAAGCCACCACGCATAAAATCAAGAATCCAATCTCTTGGGGAACGAGCTTTTAAACTTGGATCACCCTTTCCATAGTCAATGGAGGCGGGAGTATGCGTGTGAAAATCGAATTTCCACCAGCGAGAACCTGGGAATTCTAAACTCATTAAGACTCACCAAAAAGTCTGATTAATTGTTTAAATGATTCCGGTTTGTGTTCATCCCACGCTTCTTGCCGTATATATAACGGTTGGTAGGTTTTACCGCGTTCGGCTTTGGTAGCGTCTTCGCACCATTGAATAAGACGGCCCCACTTTTCCGGGTCGTCCAAGTCTTCTCTACCCTTCGTCTCAATGATCCAAACGTTTTTCTGATCCTGTTTTACGATGAAATCTGGGTAGTAGTTAGAAATGAACCCATCGGCGGTTCGGTATTCGATCTTGAAAAAGGTACTTTGGGAATTCTTAATGAACGAGATTATGTCGTCACAATCGTCAAGGAAGAAAGCAAACTCAAGCTCAAGGTGGCTATCGCCGATGATCTTATTAAAAATTGATTTTTTAGGAATCAAATATTCCTGGTTTTTAACCACAAAGGGGCGAGTCTTGCTCAATTTAATGTAATCCTTAACCTCGGTAGCCCCCTTGTCTTGGACAGTTAGATCATTAATGGCCTTTTTCAGCGTCTCCCTTAAGGTCTTATTTACTTCCGGTTCAGAAAGGTTCCTAAGAGTATTAAAGTCATCCAAGGGGACTTTTTGGCCAAAGAGGTACTTTTCAGTGAACTCCATTAGCTTTCCAAAAAGAATGTCTTTTCCGCCCACCAACCGAAGGTCTCGCATTATTGAGGTGGTAAAGTAGGAAATGGCGTTCTGAAAATTCGGCTCGGAATCGGTGTCTAATTCGGTAACGTGGCTGATTTCATCCTTGTCGATATCCTTAAAGACGATCTGCCTTTTCTCTTCCTCGGTGTACTGCTTTAGGGAAACAGGTTTAAACTTTAGGTTCCCCACTTTGATGTCGTTTAAGTTCTTATATTCCCTATAAATCCTGGGCGCTAATACAGGCAGAACAATATCCAAGCTTTCTATGTCTTTTTTGGGATTTTCCCGATCTACTTCAATCACTAAAGGGGATCTAGGGTTTTTATCCCCCATAGGGGTGTACTCGAACTCAACACCTTCGATCTTGATGGATTCCACAAATTCAATGAATTTAGAGGTCCCGATAACGCTTACTTTTTCTGATACGTCTTCACCCCGGAACATCCGCCTAAGGCCACGACCTAGCGTTTGTTCAGGTAATATTTTGGATTCGTATTGCCTTAACCCAACAATGGAAACAACGTTTTGCACATCCCACCCCTCTTTTAATACCATTACCGAAACGACTGCTTTATAGGGGCTTTCCATGCTGTCAATTTCTCTGCTGGCTTTACGAAGTATGTCCAAATCTTCTTTGTTTTTGTTGGTATTGCTTTCGGAGATTTCGCCGTTGTTTTTAGTATGAATAACCAACACCGCGTCTTTTAATTCTTTAAAAGTAGCTTCCAAATATTCGGCTACTTCATCGCAATTTTTGGTGTCATCGGTCATTATGAAAAGAACCGATTTCTTGTTAAGTTTGATCAATTCATCGTAAACCTTTTTCCATTCATAAACCCCAAGATGTAAATAATCCCGAAATTGTTCACAGAATTTAGAACTTTTTCTCTCCTGTAATTTTGCCCTAGAAGCCTCATCAGGGAGAACGGGTGTTTTGACGACTTGTTGGCGAATGGCTTCCACAAGGGGATAATCGCTGATCGTTTGGACAAAGATCCCACCCCCTTCATGTTTTGGTGTGGCCGTAACGTCAAACTGGGCAGAAAGTTTCCCACCCTTTATCTTCAATTTATTGGAAATTTCCTCGATAGCCTTAAACCCAGCTTGGGTATTGCTGTGAATATGATGGGCCTCGTCGTTGAGGATTACTAAATCGGAAACCTCTCGAACGATCTTCCCTAAATCAGCTTGGGAATCGTTCGTTTTGCCGGTTGGTTTAGTCCCCAGAAAATAATCCTCTGTGTTTTCATCCTCTAAAGAAGGATTAGTCTCATTGAGGTGGATACGGTGGATATTGGTTAAGAAAATGTTCCCAGTATTGGAAATGTTCCCAATCTCGTCCTGAATATGTAGAGTCACTTGAAAATCACTTCTCCAATCCTGGCCCTCGTAACCATTCTCCGGTAGAACAGGGTCCTCGTTGAATATCCTAAGACCATCAAAGTCCACCCGAAGCCGATCCAAAACGATGATGTTCGGAGCCGTAATCAAAAAATTGGTGGAAAGATCAGAATCGGGCTCATATCGCTTGTGGAAGTAGGACCAGGCCACCAACAAACTCATTACCTTGGTTTTTCCTGCCCCGGTGGCGAGCTTCATGACGTAACGGGTCCAGGTCTCTTCAAACATCCCCTTGCTTACTTGTTCGGAAGAGTCGTAACGAAGCAAGGAATAAGGATCGTGCGCCTTTTCTATCTCATAAAGCCAAATAGCCGATTCGACTGCTTCTCTTTGGGCGAAGTAATATTGAAATTGACGGGGATCCCCATTGGGACCCGGGACGAAATGTTCTGTGTTGAACCAATAATTCAGGAGGGTCCTGGTCGTATGGCACGCACCTTCATAACCCCGTTTTCGCCAACTTTTCACACCTTCCCTAATCTTATGAACAAGAGGGGGTAAAAGAAGGGTAAAAGTATCGCCAAGGACAGTCTGTTCTCCTGGATACCAACGAATTGCAGGATCGAGAATGACATGGGGATCGCGAGGGAAATCAGGTGAAAGGGGCATTAAACTTTCACCTCAACTACTTTGGTTGTGTCGTTTCCAAAAATGTCGATCACTTTGACTGCAATTTTATATTTACCCTTAGAAGGATACTCGTACTCGGCGCTTTCCATCTCGAGGGAGCGATCTTTATCAGTGCGGAAAGTCTGCCATTGGTTCTCAAAAATAAACCCTCCGGTCCAAACATCTCTTTCTTTTCCCTTTTCGTCCACCTGCTTTATTATCTCCTTACGGCTCTCATAGTCGAAGTCCACGGCCCAATAGTCGATCCAGTCTGTCCATTTCTTTGTGAGCACTTCCCTTTTTACAATGCCCTTTTTGTCCTTGGTGATCTTCACGACCTGGCCGTTCTCAACGGTTACTTTAGAACCGCCTGGTTTAAGGGATTCGGAAACAGCTTCCACGTCATCCTGGGTGTAGAAAACACCAAAATTTTTGAGGACAACGGTGGCTTTCATCCCTTTTATTTTGGGCAACACCTCACCATAAGCCGCGTCAAAGAATTTAACCTGATTCTTTTCAACAGCACGGCGGTCAAAAACATCTTTAGGAATGTACTTCAGGGACAAGTTAATTCCGTGACGGTTAGCTTCATCTTTATAGGTTTCGATTAGGCCCATTTCAAATTCAAACCCAAGAACATCAACCTTTGTAAGCTTTAACTTTTTACAGGACTCAATTATTTCCTGAACCTGGCTAATGGTAACAGGTGCATCCAAGGGGCCAACGAAAACAGCTACACCGCCTCTTTTACCATGAAATGGAGCTAGCTGTTGAACACGCTCTCCTTTGTAAGCTTGCAAGATAAGCTTTAGATAATCCTCCTCCTTCTGAAGGGATTGTTTCTTTCGTTCCTTCTCTGGTAGGTTTGGGTTAATTCCTACAAAGTATTGACGTTCATATTTGCCTAAGTTGAGAATTTCAAAACTACGATAGGGTTTTGTATCCTTTTTTAGTTCTCGTTGTGCCCCTATAAGGCGTTTACGAGTCGTATGAATTGAGAAACGACCTAGGTCACACCCGATCCATTTGCGGCCAAGTTTTTCAGCAACTGAAAGAGTCGTCCCGGAACCACAAAAAAAATCAGCAACCAGATCAGTGTCATTTGAGGAGGCTTTAATAATTCGTTCTAGTAATGTTTCAGGTTTTTGGGTCGCATAATTAGTTCTTTCCTCGGCCATTGAGTTAACTTCTGAAATATCAGTCCAAATATCACCCAATGATTCCCCTTTTTCTTCATCTAAATATCTTATTAATCTTTTATTCCCACTTGAGGTTACCCAAATTTTGTTTTGTTTTTCAAACTGTTTAATTGAATCTTCCGAATAATCTCCCAAATCACAATCACGAAATAATCTTCCTTTTTTATCAGGTCGAAATTTTGTTTTAATAAAATTTTCGTCGTAGGGTTTATAAGCACCGTTCCAAGTCCATTTCTCGGACTTGGAATAAAATAGTATAGAGTCAGAATTCCTAGCATATTGGCCAGATGTCGCTTTAGCTCCCCGGACTGGCTGCCTTCGCCATCTAATTTCATTTCGAAAATTTTCTAACCCAAATAATTCCTGCATTACCAGACGAATTACACTATTCAACCTCCAATCACAATGAACGTAAATAGAGCCATCGTTTGCCAATAAATCCTTCATTAATTTTACCCGCTCGTACATCATTGATAAATATGAGTCGGCTCCTCTACCCCATGTGTCTCTATAGGCCACGTCTTCTATTACACTTGGCTCTTTTTCTAACAGTCCTTTGTCGCCAATCTCTAAGTTAATAGAAAAATCTGATCCAATATCAAAAGGAGGGTCGATGTAAATGAGTTTCAAACCACCCACTTCATCGATCTCTTGGCGCAAAGGCCCATTTTTTAGAGATGAAAGGACTAGTTTATTGTCACCCCAAATAAGTTTATTACTCCAACCACTAGCCTGACGGCCGCTTTGGAGATCTAAAGAAAAGAGATCCGCCACCTGGCCAGTTTTTTCTGACCTTGGTTCGTCGATTTGTTCGATGACTTGGAACGGAAGAACTGCATTCGTGACTTCTTGGGACTTCCCTTGCCACACAAGCTCAACTTCAGGAGCATCGGCAAAGAGAGAAAGGCGGTATTTGGGTGGAAGAGGTTCTCCCCGGTCGACCATGGCTTTGATTTGTTCTTTTTCTTGATCGGAAAGGTACACGAAAACTCCTCAGAGGGTTATTTCTTCTTGTAAACGTTCAGCCCAATTTTCTCGTCCCGTTCAGGGACGGAGATGTTCCCCTCTTTGGAAGCAACAATGGTTGTCTTTCCGGAAGAAGAAGGCCCAAACTCCTTGGACAAGTCCACCTTAATAGTGAGGATGTTCCCTCAACTTTTATTTCGACGTTTTTCATTTTTACCCTCTTTTAAGTACCGGATTTAAAAGCGCTTGGGTTTATGTTTACCAACGAAAGATGCCCACCGTCGGAACCTTCATTTTTAGAAAAACCGGTGGGTTGAGGGGAAAAAATACACTCAGCGGCCTTGGTGAGAACAACGTCTCTATTAGCCCCTTCTTTTCCGGCTTTTACTAAAGCTTCATAAGTTGCTAAAGCATTTTGCCTGTGACGGTCAATTACGGAATTGTGTCTATGTGCTGAAAAATTCTTTACCGAAAGAATTAAAAAATAAGAAATTGTAATAAAAATTAAAAATTTACTTACAGAAAGTTGAATGGAATCAAAAACCGTAACAGGGACAAAAAATGGAATTTTATGAATAAATAGTGTCGAAACGGCATAAACCAAAAGGCAAACAGTTAACCAAATAGTTGTTGTTAACCATTTAGATGCTTCTTCCGCGTGTTTATCAGCTTCGTTTTTAAAATATATGGCTTGTTGAGAAACACCTTGTTCCGCTGCAACTTTTCTAACAGCTTCTAAAACTTTATCTGCTTCCAATTTCCTTTTTTCAAGTTCTGTCTGAAGTTCTCCAGCCCTATCCGTAACATCCTGAATTAATGCACGCGCCTCACGTTCAAGACGACCAAAATCGGTTGATTTTCTAACAGAATACGAAATGAATGGATGTAATGTTTTGAATGAGTTCCCATAGCCAGCTTCTAAGGCCTGGACAGAACTATCTCTTGTTTGCGTGGTAAGTCCCGGGGCCGCCTTTAAAATAGTTTCAAGCAAACGAAAATCATTGTTTGAAACATTTTTAATATTTGTCAAGATTTCATCCGGGAACGCGTCCAAAACCTCTAAAGGTATTTGTTTATATAAATCAATAATCCTCGTTGCTGGTTCAACCGCATTGGTAAAATTAATTGCTGTCCCGAACTCCTGAACCCTAGGTAATGAATTTACATCGAAATTTTGGAGTCTTACCAAAGAACCTTTTACTTCCTCTATTAACTTATTAGTTGTTTCAGAAATCGGCATTTTTATCTCCCGTTTATATTTTTATCAGAAGGTTTTCCCTTCCCCTACCATCCTAAATTAGTGCGCTTGGTGTCCTTGTGGTTCAAAAGAGGTGGCTCTATTTAAATATCTCATTCAGCACGTATGCCAACCTTATCCCAGCCTTCTCAAGCTGTTGGTCCACGATGGGGCGCATTTTATCAAAGTAATCACCCGGAAGGGGCTTATCGCTGTAATCCTGGGTCCCTGGGTCCATTCCTTTGTAGACCTTAGTCTTGGCGATCATGTAACTCTCGAAAACCCAATTTTTCTCACTCCCCTTGGTCCAGGTGGCCGCCTGGTCCCCGGGGATCGCCTTTTCAAGGGTGGAGGCCAGCTCCCGGGGATCCTCCTCGGTCTTAGACTCAATTAGATGGTCCCAAAGAGCGTGTAATTTGATTTTAGCCCCGTGGCCACGGTGGCCAGGGGCTTTGAACCGGACCATCTTCTCGTTTCCCCCGCGGTCGCCGTCATCGGCACAATGAAGGGGTTGGTGTAAGTCGCCCATGAAGTGGACGACGAATTTTAGGGCCTCTAAGCGCTTGGATTTAGGTTGGGTTTCATCCCCCAAAACACCTTCAAATATCTGGAGCTGGTTGATGACGCAATCATTATTGGGGCAATAATCCTGCTCGTCTTTAAGGGTTAGGTCTTTCCGGATAGGGAGGTCGATGAAATGCCACGGGGCTGTCTCACGGCGCGATTCACGGATTTGGTCCGCCCAATTTGAAATACTGGCCAGATCGTCCGGCTGCAATGAAGTCACAAGCTGAATTGCGGGCTTTGCCTGTGCCGATTCCATAGAAGAATCGGCCCCCTGGTCCAGGATGGAGGCTAATTTTGCCTTGGCGGCCGTGGCGAGGTTGTCCTGGGCGATATAGGCAATGGTTTCGTGGCCGACCGGACCCCATGCGGCCGCCGGCAATGTCCCAAAAAGATTTAAACAAAGTACGGCAAAAAGCATCCCGAAAGCCCTCAAGCTTTCGAAGGATTGTGCGAAATTCCTAAAGGTCAAAGGGGGTTTGTTTGACCTGATAAATGGAATTTTGCAAAAAAGGAGGGGTATCAGGCCCAGCGAATTGATAATCTTCGCGGCCTTCGACGAGGCTTCAAGCCGAGGAGAAAGCTTTGGGGGTGCCAATACCGGGGGTATTGGTATACCGGAGAGGTGTGACTTCGTCGAAATTAGGGGCCATAGCGTGAAAAATATTTTCATTTTTTGTACTCAATTCCTACTTCTTTTTAAAAATCAATTATTAGGCGTTTGATGAGGTTTAATTCTGGTCCTGGCCCGGTCCGCTCTCGGAGGCTGATTGTGTTTGCGGGAGTTCAGCGCCCACCCGATTCCTGTCTTATAATACCGCCACAGCCAGTGCTGGATGAGACCGCCTCTCCTCCCTAGCTTTTTTGCCACATCATTAGTTTTCATCCCTTCCGCCAGGCAGGCAAGCGCCTGCAACTTTTCCCTCACCCACGGTCGTTCCTCTTTTGCCAAAAAGGACTTAATCTCCTGCAAGTTCATATTCCGCACAAGGCGAGGATGGAAAAATCCCTTGTCTGTCCAATTCTTTGATAGCGCATTGAGAGGGACCTTTCGTTCAAGGATCCTCGTTATTGAAGAAAAGGAACCGGCAAGAAATACCGAGAGTTTCAATAGCACGTGAACAGATTGGACTCCTTCTTGCTCCCATCGTCCCCATTCCTCAAGCGTGCATCCACAATTGTCGGCAGCTTGTTCTTGGGTAAGGTTCTTTTCCAAGCGGAGTTCCCTGATTACTTCCCCGGTTTTTCGCTGAACATCTTTCCGTGTGAGCTTTACCCTCGCGGTGAGCGATTTTTGGGAGTCGAATCCTTTCATTTTTCATACTCAATTCTCAACTCTTGAAAGTAATCTAAAATCCGCCGTTTGATGAGGTTGAGTTCAACGACCTTCAGTTCCCTGCCCAAAAGGCCGACGATTTCCAGCTTGGCGTCCCGGAAGACCATATTGAAAGCTAGTTCAAACCATTCGGTTTGTTCTGCGGGGGCAAGGTCTTGGTATGGTTTGTGGAGACGTTTGGGCCAAGGATAATCCATGAGCAGTTCCGGGCCCAAAAAGCCATTCATGAAATTCGCCACACGGAGGGCGGCGGGATTTTTATTGCTGTGGGGGTTATAAGAACCAGGGGTTTCAGACATGAATATCTCTCCTCATTAAATCCGCCGTCCGAAAAAGGCCGTTAAGGATGCCCATGAAGCGACCAGGGCAAAGAGCCAAAACCAAAACGGATGAGGTAAGGTCGTAAAGACCGATACGGTCCCTGACGAAATGAACCGGCCCAAGACCGAGAAGATGTGGTAGGTGATAATCAGCCTATAGGCCGAAAAGACCAAAAGCACGGCCAAGGCGATCCCGAATAGTATCCTGACGAAATTCATTCCCGCCAATTTTGAGAAATGGAAAAACCTTTCGAGGTGTTCGTTGTTCATAAGGGCCGACCTTTCAGTCGGTGGTTCCTCCGAAACGATCCTGCTGTCTGTGTTTTCCATAATCCAATCCTTCCTCAATAGTCGATCACTTCTTCCCACCGGCTCACTTTAGACGCGGGTTCCGCCTCGTGAAAGCCGAGGCCGTTGCACCTGGGGCAATCGGCCCCGCCGGGCAAGACACCTCTGCCCCCGCACGGCTTACAGCTTTCCAACCATATCGGCTGTTTCCCGCTTCCGTTGCAATCCCCACAAGGGAATTTTCCGGAATAAAATATGCCTTCCAGCCAAAAACCCGGCTCCCCTGGCTCGTCGCCCGTCCCCCCGCATTTTTGGCAGTCGACTTCGCCTCTCATGGTGCCGTCCTGGATTGCATTTTAGGGCCATCCAAAAAAATCCTGAACAGAAAGTCGAATAATTTTAGACCGGGATACCGCCCCGCCGGCCAGGCCGGCGGGGCGAAAATCCTAATACTCGTTGGGGACCATCAGGACAGGTTTACCCTCCTGCATAGCGACGTAAAACTTCCAGGTTCCCTCCGGGAAATCCGTGAATTCGATCTCCTGCCGCACAATTTCTGGCCGGTCGTCGTCCTCCTTCATCGTAAGGATCGCCTTGGAGGCTTTGACTTCAAGCGTCCAAAACTGGATTTCCTCCTTCCGGGCATAACTGAAAATGGCGTCGATCAGCCAATAGGCCCCGGCAATCTCCGCCACGGCCTGGACCCCTTCGGTGTAAATGCCTCCCGTAATGTGCTTGAAGTAGCTCACGCTACCCGTGCTCATGGCAAAAACCTCCTCTATCCTCAACTTCTTTACGGCTTCTTCCCTGTCCATAGATGCTCCTTATCTTTATTTGGGAGGGGCCCCCTCCGGGGGGCGGCCCTCAAAGAATCTGGGCCGCAACACGGAGGCGAGAGAGGGTTGGTGGGTGGAGATTGAGCCGTGCGAAAGAAGCACCTAGCCAACCCCAGCAAACCGCTTCGGGCAAAGTGCCGAAGGGCGGACGCCGCGGCGGACGCATCTAGGCATTTAGCGGCCCTTGCCCCTGGGCCAGACGGTATTTGGCGGCCCAGGGGTGCGATCTATCAGGCCAGCGGCACGATGAGGTTTGCGAACCTTGAAGCCGTTCGATCTTGGGGGTCCGGGGGGATCTTCCGCCCGGGCTAGGAGAGGGGCGCGGGGAGAGGGGTTTTTCTTTCCCCGAAAATTCCGAGGCCCGGCATAGGGAAGGTTACACGGCCGCTTTGCGGCCGGCGAACCTTCTTCAAACCCGCCAGGGTGCCGGGCCGAGCAAAACAAAAGGCCCCCCTAAGAGGGCCTCCGGTCTTCAAGCCGTAGGGTGTGAAGATTTTTCCAAGGGGTGTTTCTTGGAACACTTAGGGCAAAACTTCCCGTCTCTGCCCTCGACGGGCAAGGAATCCTTCAAGAGAATTTCCGTGTTGCAAACTTGGCACCAAGTGGCGTAGGTATCATCCGAAAGGATTTGAGGAACCAATTTTTTAATAAGGCCCTTCCCTACCGTGGCCCGGCCAAATTCATAAGCCCAACGGGTGGCGGTGTACTTATCCTTTCCCGGCCAAGTAAGGCGGCGGTATTCGTCTCCCTGGGCGGCGTCCCCTCCGTCGTCGTCCTCCACCTTGAAAACTTGTAAGCCGGGAATGTCTGACACCACATCGGACAAAACCCCACCTTCCATAAAAATGATAATTTTCGGCATAACGTCCTCCTTAAAGTTCGTATTTTTCGGCAAAGTTTGAAAGTGATTCAGCGGAAGCGGCACAAACGTCCAGCGCGCGCGCGGCGGCCAAGCCGACAAGGGCGCTCCCGCCTTCCTCAAAATCCAGTTTTGAAAATATCGTTTCGGCCTGGTCGGTGAGGTAGTTGTTTAAAGCTCCCGCAACTTCCAAAAGGCCGTGATGGCTTACGAGAAACGCTAAAACGTCATAAGGCTCGTAAGTCTCAAGGCGGTATTTTTTAAACTCCTTTACGGTTTCTTTTTCCGGCCCTAACAATTTGATTTCCATAAATCCTCCTAAAATTTTTCATCCCCAAAGGGGCGATTTCTTAAACCAAAAGCCCTGCGGTGCGGAAGGAAAAGTGGCCTTCGTGGGTGACTATCAAGTGATCATGAACGGTTATCCCCAGGGCACGGGCGGCGGTGATAATTTGGCGGGTCAATTGCTTGTCCCCTTCCGATGGTTCAAGGCTTCCGGCTGGGTGATTGTGGGAAAATATGATCCCCGTGGCGTTTAACTCCAAAGCTTTTTTTAGTACCTCTCTTGGATAAACGGCGGTATGGTCCACGGTTCCTTCGCTGTTCAAAACCGTTTCTAAAACGTGGTTGCGGTGGTCGAGGTACATGGTGACAAAAGCCTCTTTGTCCCTGCCTCCGATGTATTTGGCAAAATAGGCCACTACATCATCTGGGCTTGTTACAACCGGGCCTCTCTCGTAATCGGTCCTTGCTTCGGACCATGAAACCGGGGGAACCGTGGGGGGAATTTTGAACATCACTTCCAAAGGCATTTCTAACTGCTTGATTCTCTTGCTCATTTTGAACGCTCCGCTTTTTTATTAGAGGAGAGAGCACCCTCCGGGTGCGCCCCCTCAAAAATCCTTGGGGGCGCATACGGAGCGAGTAAGGTGTTTGTGTTGGGGCAAATCAATGTCGGCGGGTCCTGCGCCTTGGTGTTAGCAGACCGGGAAAATTCCCAAACAGGTTTTGGGCCGAAAGACGAGGAACGAGGCGTGGCCCGTTTGGGAATTTAGGCGCTGACCGATCCCGGCGGCGATAGCCGCCCGTCGATTTGGTTTGCGTCCTCTATGTCTTTCGTTTCTGGGGTTGCCAGGGGTCACTGTCCCTTGGCTAGGGTGGGGATATAGGGGAGGGTCTTTTCCCTCCCCCTGGGGGGTCCGGGGGATGGCTCGAACGAGCCCGCCGCCCGGGCTAGGGTGGGCACCTGGCCCGTCGCTTTCAAAGCGAGGGCCTCGCAGTGGTGGTGCAAACAGCATTGAAGCTGTTTGCAAAAGGGTAGGGGTACTTCCCTTCCCTGCTTTAATGATTTTCGAGGCGCGGCAAAGGGAAGGTTACACGGCCAAAGGCCGGCGAACCTTCCTCAATCCCGATAGGGGCCGCACCGAGACAAAGAACACCTTAATCGGCTTTTCCCCATACACCTTCCCGACCCTTCTCAAGATAGACGCGTTTCACGTAAAGTGTAATATGTAGGCCTGGCCCCTTTTTCTATGGGGAAACGCCGCCCGGTCTACCGTGTGGAAATTGGAGTCGCGGGGAAAAGTTAATCCATAAAAACCGACGAACGAATTTGGATTTTAGTGAGGAGGTTTTTAACTTTGAGGGCCGGCGATTAAAAAATTACACAGGCAAAAGGAGGAAATCTGTCCAGAGGGTCCAAAGCCCCTTTAATGGAATTACTGTGAGGGTGGGAGAGGGAGAGTTGTGATATTTAATTTTTTATTGACGTATTGAATCCATTTCTCAGCGGAATTTCTTTGGTCATCTGTCTGGGCCGTTTGAACAGCCGCATTAAAATATTTTAACGAATCTTGCCACCTATCCTCTTTAGTTAATTTTACTCCATACGAGAAGTAAGAATTAAAGTTTTCACCACCTTCCAAATTTGAAGAATTGGAAGCTTGGAGGTCGGCATTCATATTTTTCTGGTTAAGTTTATTCCAATCAGAGGTAATGGCGTCTACGATTAAAGGAATAAAACCTAATAGGAAACCTGGAACAACATCCAAAACTATCCATCCACCATCAACACCATTACTCAACGAGCTTGTTTGGGTGGTATATCCAGGTTTCCTAAATTCAACATTATGAGTTTTGTTAGATTCTAGAGGAACAGAAACTGGGGTAGTTCCCCTTTGCAAACCATCAACATAAACTTCTGCACCAGGGGGATTGGAGGAAAATTCAACAGGTTCTGCACCACCTTTAAAGACCGTTGCGCAACCGGTAGAAATAAGGCTGAACACTAACATTAAAGCCATTAACTTTTTCATAACACTCCGAATGATCAAGCGTCCACTTATTTCATCGAGATATAAGGTTAATTGTCGTGACTACCCTTGGTCAACACAAAAATAGGCTAGGAGGGGAGGCACTTCCGTTGCACACCATCCTTTTTGCGACAGCCATGTGCAGGTATTTAGGCACTCTTTTTCCCGCGGGCGAGTTCCCTTTCAAATAGAATCCGCACCCCGAAAGCGTGAAGAACCTTTTCTAAACTCGAAAGGGTTGGATTTCCCTTCTCGGAAAGCATCGTGTAAAGGGATTCCCTCGCAAGTTGTGTTTCCTTGGAAAGCTTTTTCATCCCGCCTAGGGCGTCGGCCACGTTCTTCAATGCCTTCAAAAAGTATTTAAAATCTCCGGTTTCCCAAGCGGCGTTTATGTATCGGACCCGTGTTTTAAGGTCTTGAAGTTCTTCAAACAAATAACTTTTATGGTCAATCAATCCAAATTTCATTTCACGCTCCCTTTAAAAGCCGCCCATAGCTTGGTGGCTTTCTTTGTGTCATTATCCTGATTGTCTTTTTCTCCCCCACAAACCACGACGATGATGGCTCCCTTATGATAGCCGTAATAAACCCGGAAACCTCTTCCGTAATGAATCCTTAATTCCCAAAGGCCCCCGGTCTTTGGCAGGTCGTGATGATCGCCAAAATTCCCGTCCTCCATCCGGTCAACCGCCATCCGTATAAGGTCCTTGGCGGTTTCGTCCTTTAAGCGGCGGTGCCACTCCTTGTATAAAACCTTACCGTCTACCTCCAAATATTTAACTACAAAGGGGTGGTTTTCCATGCCTGAACCTAGTGTAATATTTATATTACTCATTGTCAAATCTTCCTTTCGAAAACAATCCCGAAAGGGGCCGCACCGAGACAAAGAACACCCCAAAAAAAGCCCCCCGGTTTGAAACCGGGGGGCTTTTCTTCCTGAAAGGATGGAGCTGTTATTAAGCGGCTTCCTCCTTCTTTTCAAATTTCACGCCTAAGATAAAGTCGGCTGCGGATTGGGCGAGTGATGCCGCCCGGAAAATGGCGCGGGTGTCATCCTTTAAAACCTTGATCCAGTTTTGGACATAGGCGGCGTGTTGGGTGTCGTATTCGTAGCCGACATGCCCAGCCAAGAAAGCCCCGCCTATTTCGGCGACAAGTTCCTCGAAGGCATAATCAACTGAACCGAAAACCAGGGACTGCTTGCGGTTAAGCCGTTTCGGGTGGCCGCTCCAGTGGGTTAGCTCATGGTAACTCGTGGAAAAAAATTTCTCCTCCGTCTTGAAAGAACGGCGAGGGGGAAGGTTGATATAGTCCAAAGTCGGGGAGTAAAAAGCCTTGTCGGGGTTTTCTTCAACGATCTTCGCCCCGGATTGGGTGAGGATGCGCTCGGCTTCCTCGTTCTTGTTGAAAGGCTTTTCCTCGGCGCTCTTGGGCCGCAAGTGGTCGAGTCCCTCGGTTTGGTCCAGGTTGAAAACCGTAAAATATTTTAGGTATTTGATAACCTTCTTTTCAAAATCCCCTTCCGCTTTTTCCTCCTTCACCGTCAAGGGCTTGAAGAAAATGACCTCAACCCCCTTGGCCCCGGCCTTGATGTTGCCTCCCGCTGTTTTGGCCTGTTGGTAGGTGAGCCAAGAGTTACAGGAAAAACCCTGGCGGCTCGCAACCGAGGTAAGCCAAATAACATTCACCCCCCGGTATGCCTTCCGGGTGGCGGCGTTCTTGGGGAAGTTTCCGGTTTTAATCCAGGGCGTTTCCCAAAAAAGATTTCCTTTCTCCATGTCCTCCAAAATTTGGTTGGTGATTTTCTCCATCAAATCGTTTGTTTTCATCTGGCCTGCTCCCTTTGATTTATTAGAGGAGAGCCGCCCTCCGGGTGGGCCCCCTCAAAAATCCTTGGGGGCCCAAACGGAGCGAAAGAGGTGTTGTTGTTGGGGTAAAACAAGATCGAGGGTCCTGCGGTGTTCCTTTAGCAGATCGGGAAAATTCCAAAACAGTTGTGGGGCCGGATAAGCCGACGAAGGAGGCCCGGCCCGTTTTGAAATTTAGGCGCCGACCGATCCCGACGGCGTTTATCCGCCCTCACCCTCCAGGTGAGGGCGAAGGTTGATAATGCCAACTCTATAAGAGTTGGTAAAAGCCGCCCGGCGATTTGTTTTGCGTCCACGTTGTCTTTCGCTTCCGGGGGTTCCGGGGGTCACTTCCCGCCGGGCTAGGGATGGGAATAGGGAAGGGGCTGTTCCCTTCCCTTGGGGGGGTCCGGGGGAAACGCCGCCCGGACTACAGGTTTGGGAAACGGTTGAAAAGGTTGGGGGATAAATCGGCGGGAACAAAACCTTTAAAAAAAAGCCGAAAGGCTTTTCACCTTATGGGCCAAAAAAGCGACCGGCCTTGGGTCTCACGCCCCTTCCCTCGTCCCCAAATACCGTGGACGGTGAACCAGGCCTCGAACGCTGCCGTTGCACTCTCGCGATTCGTCGCTTAAAGGATTGCCTGACCAGAGCTCCAGGTCATCCGCTCCGCTACTTCCCTTCCGCCAAAAGCACGCGGAAGTCCCTTAATCATCGTTGCCGGAAAAACCGGCAACCTCGACTTCCGCACCAGGCAGGCCTGCTTGAGGGCAGGCCGCCAAGAATCCTTTTTACCCGCGCCCCCCTACTCGTTCGTAGAGGGGGGCGCAGTAAAAAGGCGCGAAACCCTCAAATAAAAATGAGGAGGATTCGCATGAATCCAAAGATTGAAGTAGAGAAGTTGAATATCGCCAAGAAAGGACAGCAGGTCGGGACGTTCTCCGCTCGGGTGGGCTTCGATGGCGGGTGTGAGGTTACTCTACCCGGTATGAGGATCGTCGAGGGGGCCAAAGGGACTTTCGTGGATGTTCCGTCAAGGCAGTTCAAGGACGTGGGCTTTGTTCCCTTTTACTACTTGAACAAGGCCTTAAGGGATTTAATCACGCATGAGGCGCTGGATGCCTACCGCAAAGCGGTGGCGGAAAAGGCGGGTGAGAAACCGACGAGTCCGGCGGTGCCGGCGGCCCCTGCAGGGCCCGCAGTTGCGGCGGTAAAGCCGGAAAGTCCAGTGGTTCCCTCTCAAGCGAAAACGTGGCCACGGAAGGAATGGAAGCCAAACCCGGCAAGGAAATAGAAGATAAAAGAAGGGCCCGGGGCCGAGAGGCTCCGGGCTCTTTTTGTTGAAGGGGGAAGGTTTGGAGGGGCGTACTACCCCCTCCAACTTTGTCAGTTCTAGGGTTTAGGCTGTTTAGCGAAGGTCTTGTCGAACGACCCTTTCCAGCGAATCCCCTTTACCCGACCTTCCATGATTGCGTCCGCCTTCTCGTCAATTTCTTTGGCGAGTTTGGGACCGGGTTTATAAAATTTCGTTCCATTGTATTCAAAAAGGAATTTGTTAGATTTACTTCTCAGGCGGGTCTTTTTCGGCAGGTTTGCCTTATTCGGTTTCTTAGGTTTTGATTTCACGATTTTCCCCCCAACCAAGGCATCCGCCACGTTTTTGAGGGAAGAAAGAATATGTTTCTTATCCCGCCTGTCGAGGGCGGCGTTTAGATAACCCTTCCTGATTTCAGGGTCTTTTAGTTCCTTCAAAAGAAATTCATGATGATCGACTGTTCGGCCTTTCATATTATCCTCCGTTGGAAAGCTCCTAAGGCGCAAACACCTTTAAAAGTTTACGGTTAAGTCAACGTTCTTAACCAGATCGGAAGCCGTCACCCCCAAGGCCTTGGCAATAAGGTCAATTATTCCTAAGGTCGGGCTATAGGTGCTGTTCTCGTTTTCAATATTCAAAACCGTCCGGCTGGAAACACCCGCCTTCTCGGCCAATTCAACTTGGGTCAATTTCTTCTTGTTCCGCAACTTAATGAGGTTCCAACCAAGGGAAACCCTTGGGCTCGGATTCTTCAAAGAGGCGTAAAGGTCGGGCCGTCTTTTCTTAAGGTGTTTAATGTCTTCTTCAATGGAAACTCCCGGCAAAACAATTTTTTTAAAATGTGTTTTCATTTATTCCCCCTCCAATGCTTTTATTTCAGCTAAGTATTTTTGAATCGCCTCTTTTTCTTTTTCGCGCGGCTCCCCCGCCCTGGTGATATGGGCGGTCAAAATGAAAAGGGCGTGCAACTTAAAAGACAAATAATAATTCACCACCAAAACCCTTTTTTCTCCCTTTAAAATTTTATCAAAAAAACCAGAACGGTCTTTAGCATAAGCAAGCCCCAAAACCTGGAACCTTAAAAGGTCAAGCTCTTCCCGGTCCATAATGTTGTCCCGGAAGTTCCGAAAATACGGCATAAATCCATAAAAACCTCACTTCTTATTATGTGTAGTATCCTTCATATAGTCAAGTACGACAAACTGCGCTCGATAAAATCCTCATAATCCGAATCAAAAACATCCTGGCACTTGAGGCAGTTTCCGGTTTCTTCGTCTAACGGGAGGGCGTTGCTTCCGCACGAAAAACAAAACCCCTTGCAAGCGGGGCAGGGTGTCCCCTCTTTTTCGTCGTCCCATCCGTGGCCACATTTCCAAGCGGAAAAAGGAAAATGGAGTCCTGTTTTAGAAATTTCGTTTATCAAATTTTTTCTCCTTAAATCCTTTCTTCTTTGATTAGTTCCAAAAACCTATCGATTTCCTGGTCGGGAACCCTGAAAAGTTCCTCTATGTTTTTGATCTCTTCGTTCATTTCCCCTGCTCCTTCGCTTTTTTTTCGGGGCTTTTAAGTTCCTGCCCCCACCGGCACAAGCCGGCGGTGGGGGCAGGAACTTGAAGGGGATTCCGCAGGAAAAATTTGGTTTCAATGCGACAGCAGCGCCGACCTTGCCGACCATGACAATTGCGATCTTCAATTGGCGTGGGCGGTGCTTTGCAGTCGGCGCATTTGAAAGGAATTAAATTTTCTTAGGAATAGACCATTGGCAAAGCGGGGGCACCTCGCCCTTTGCCCACAAGGCAAAGGGCGGCGTCTTGGTTGTGCAAACAGCAATAAGCTGTTTGCACATAGGGGCGGGTTGGCCCCGGATGGTTAAATGGATGAAGGTTACACGCCCGCGAAATCAGCGGTCGGCGAACCTTCTTAGGTATTTTTCGAAGGGACTTAGGCTTTCAACAAGGCCTTAAAACCAAAACCGCGAACGGCGATCCGAAACCTCAAGTCAAAGATAAAGAATGCCAACACAGATTCATAAGGAATCAGCAACCGGCCTGGCCCTCCGGGACCCCGGGCAAAATCAGCCCGGCGGCCTCGAACGCTGTCGGCCTCCTCCTCCGTCGTCGCCTTTCGCGATTCGTCGCTTAAAGCAATTTTCTAACAGGGCTACAGGTCATCCGCTCCGCTGCTTCCCTTCCGCAAAGGAACATACAAACTTTTTACCGCGCCCCCCTACTCGTTCGTAGAGGGGGGCGCAGTAAAAAGGCGCGAAACCCCAAAATAAAAATGAGGAGGATTCGAATGAATCCAAAGATTGAAGTTGTGAAGTTGAATATCGCCAGGAAGGGACACCAGGTCGGGACGTTCTCCGTCAAGGTTGGGTTCGATGGCGGGTGTGAAGTGACGCTACCGGGGATGAGGATCGTCGAGGGTTCCAAAGGAACCTTCGTGGATCTGCCGGCGAGAAAGTTCAAGGAAGGGGGCTTTGTTCCCTTCTACTACTTGAACAAGTCTTTGAAGGATTTGATCACCAAGGAAGGGCTGGAGAATTACCGAAAGGCCGGGACGGGGAAGCAACCGGAGAAGGCGGCATTCGCGGTCCCTGCGGCCGCAAGGCCAGCGGCGGCCAGCGCGACCATGGTTTCAAAACCAACGGTTCCTGCTCCGGCGAAAACGTGGCCACGGAAGGAGTGGAAACCGAATTCATTTAAAAAATAAAAGAAGGAAAATGGCCCGGCTCCTAGAGGAGTCGGGCTTTTTTTGTTTCGCGGGGGGAGGTTTGGAGGGGCGTCCTACCCTCTTCTAGCCTTTTTGGGATTTATTCGGGGTGAACTTCAATTCCCTTCACGGCCCCGCTTTTCATTTCCTTATAACGAACTATGATTTCTTTATGCTCTTTGGCGGTTGGTTTCCTGAACTTTAAAGGGGCGTTTTTGTAAACAGCCTCAACCAATTCAGCCACCAGCCTCCCAACCTTGGGGACTCTTGGCCCGTGGGCCGTCTTTTTCATCAGATTCAAACTTTAGACAATCGGCGTTCAACTGAGCGCGAGGGCGGCATAAGTTCCTTTTTGCAAACACTTTTTATGAACTCATCCGTCTCTTTTCGATGCTTTTGATTAAACTTTACAATTCCCAGACGGTTCATCTCGTTGGAAACTCTCTGTTTCCATTTTCTGACTTCCGTCAAACTCTTAGGTTCCTTCATCACCTAACACCTCCAAAGGGGATGGCAATTTAATTAATGTCCTGCCGCTGGAACCAATCCCGTCAATTTACCCGCCATTTCGAAAAGAAGCTTTTTTGTTTGGGAGGGGTGAGTTTTTATGCCTTCTGCCCAATAGCCAACCGCCGCCGGAATCGGGTTCTTACCTTGCTCCCATTTCTTTACCGTTTCCGAACTAACAGCCATGATTCGGGCGAATTGGGGTTGGGAAACCTTCAGAATATTTCTCGCGTCCTTTATATCCTGGCCTGTAGTGCGGATGAAAAGGTTTTCGACCTTAACTTTGGCGGGTTTCCCTTGGGCAAATTTGAGACCTTCCCTAAGGCTTTCCCTGAACAATTTCTTTTCTTCCTTTGTTTTTTTCATCATCGATCCCCTCCCTCTTTCTGGTAGGCTTTTTTTATGCCTTCCGCGGTTTTTTTTAGTTCCTTTAAATCATTGGCGTCTAAATTTAATTTATTCCTGTGGTCGTAAATTGAGAACAGGTAAATATCATGTTGAACACGAAAAAGAAGGTAAGTGAATCTAAAGCCTCCGCTTTTCCCGATGTTCCGGCTGGGTGATTTTGCCCGGCCTTTTATCCATCCTCCCGTACCTTTGATTTCGTCAAGCTTTCCGGATTCAACTTCCAACCTGATACTGTCACGTATTTCCTCGTGTAATTTGGGCTCCAACCTCACCAATTTTTTAAGGTCGCTCTCATATTGAAGGAGCTTAATGAGGCGGTATTTGATTTTCGAAACGTCAATTTCTTCCACGAGTACCCTAATCTTTATGATATGGTATCTTATACCATATGTCATATAACAGGTCAACCAATATATTATGAAAACCCGGATACAAAGCCTCCGGCGGGGCCATTCCTTTACTTGCCCTTTTCATCGGGAGAGCCTTGTAGACCCTAGGGCCGCTGTTCTCCTTCGAGGACCATTAGCTCTTAAAGTTTCTCCAAGTGTTTGATGAGGTCTTGAGAAGAAATCGTCTTGACCTTGCCGCTTTTCATTTCGGCCACCCCACGGCGAATCTCTGCCGCTTCCTTGGGTGAAGGCTTGCTAAACTTCCAGCCCTTGTGTTCAACGATATCATTTGATTTGTTACCCACGGCGGTATCTTTCAGGCCGGACTTTTTCATCGGGAATCCAAGTCCCTTCCCGGTCGGCTTTTGCGGCGGCTTTAACAATCTTCGCATGGGTTTTAGCGTCGGGCTTGGTGAGTTTAAGCCCCATGTGTTCCACCACTACCTTTTTAATCAAAATCCCCTCCAACATTTTTACTTCTTCTTTCCAAATAGGCGCCGGTACTCCTCGGCGGAAATTCCCTTGCGTTTCTTTCCGTAGCCTTCCGTAACCCTGGCCCCTCCGTGGAAGATTCCGTAACCAAGTTTCTTTTTCGCCATGGGTTGAATGGCCTCAAGGAAATCCTGCCACTTTGGATCGTGGGCCTTCTGGCCCATTTCGATGGCGGCCTGAACGGCCCCACGGGCGAAGGATGAGAAGTCCTTCACGCCCAAAGCCTTAAGGGACTCTTCCCAATACTTCGCCTGGGAAGATTTAGCTTTGAAACGGATCATCACGAATTTTCTTTTCATCCAAAGCCTTTCCTAATAAGAACCTGGCGAATAACTCCAGCCTACCCGCGACTAAAATATTTAAACTTATCGAATCCACTTCACCTTAATGTCTTTTTCAACGGATTTGAATTCTTTGTCCCCGGTCACGAGGTGGGCGTTTCTCAATTTTGCCGTCGCGGCGGCGTATGCGTCGGCGTAAGACATCTTATGAGTCCCTTTGAATCGCGCCGCAACAAGGGTCAATTCCCTACCCACGTCCAAAACCTGGATATCCATTTCCGCAAGCGTTTTTTCATACAGCATCGCTCTTTCTTCCCCGCCCTCCCTAAAAGCCGTGTACCAAACCTCTCCCCAATTCACGATACAAAGGAAAGCCTCGGCGTGGCCGTCCGCGATTTCATTTAAAACGGAAACAACGACTTCCTTGCCCTCTTCCCCTTCCAAATAGGCCAAAAGGGCGTGGGCGTCCAAAACGTAATGTTTCAAAGCTCGCGCTCAGCTTTCTTTTCTTCCGCCAAAAGCTTTAAAAGCTTGCCCTTGGTCCCGAGAATCCCGCAGTTCTTCCTTATCAAATCCTTGGTCATGGGAACCATGCGGATCTCCCCGTCTTTCTCAAAAAATTTGACGGAAGTCCCCTTCTTGATTCCGAATTTTTCCCTGAATTCAGCCGGAATGACTACTTGGCCTTTTTCGGAAACGTGTGTAATCAGCATAAAAACCTCCCAAAAGTAAAACATATTTACTATGTAAAACTTATTTATAAGGTACAACTTTATTGAACCGTAGTCAAATAAAGACTAATTGCCGGGTACAAAGCCCCCGGCGGGGCCGTTCCTCTTACTTGCCCTTTTTCACCGGGAGGGCCTTGTAGACCTTCTCGGCTTCGGGCAGAACCTCGTCGTTGAGGTTGTTGAAGGGGTAGTAGCACTTGATGAATTCAGGCTTGCCACCTTGCTCCTTCGCTTGCTTGACCTCGTGGATTGCGGAGTCCACTTTCAACCCCTTATCCGTCTGGACTAGCCGGTAGTTCGGTAGGGTGATAAGCGGCTCACCGTCCACCGACACCGTGACCTTGAAAAATGCCAGGGTCTTGGTGTCCTCCTTCTTGGTTTTTTTCATGTCCTTCACTTCGATTTGCAGTCCCATGACTTGCTCCTTATTTTTATTATTGCCTGGGGCCTTCGGCCTCTTTTTTGCGGGACTTTTAAATTTCCGGCCCCGCCGGCACAAGGCCGGCGGCGGGGCTGGAAATTAAGAAGGGGATTCCATCTTGGGAATTTATTCACCAAGCGATAGCGGCGCCGACCCGATGTTTTTTATCGCCCTTGGCCGAAGGCCAACGGGTAGGCCTCACATGACAATCGCGGGTTTCGATTGGCGTGGGAGGTGCCTCGCAGTCGGCGCATCTTTAAAAAATAAATTTTCAAAGGAATCTTCACGTATTATTGCCCGACTGGACAATACCAGTGACCGAAGTGAAATAGTAATCAGTGAGAGGATTAGGTAAAGGGCAAAAGTTTTGGGCCTTAGCAACATTCACCAACATTAGACAGATAAAAAATATATTCAGTTTTTGAAAAATAATTTTCAATTTCAACAACCTTAGATAGAACTTTTTCTTGAACCCGATTTAATTAGAATGATATTTTCCAACCGGTTCTGCGTACTTGACCGATGGGTCAGTTTTCATTTCTTCAATTGCGTCTTTCACGGACATTCCATTTGTAATTTGAATAAGGTAATATTCCATTTTAAGAGCTTGTAAAACTTCATGCTTTACGTCACCTATCGACCCCATTAGTTTGAGGACTCTTTCATTATCAGTTGCGGGAATATCTGATTTTAATCCGACCATAATTTGATTCGCATCGTAATCTTTACCTGGCACAAGCCGATCCCAATTGGGGGTCGGGTAAGGTTTGTGCGTTGGGGTTGGTGTTGGAGAAGCGAAAAAAGTTTCCAAGTTAGTAATGATAACGGGTTCAGCAAATGAAACAGCTGGATCAGCTTTCAGCTTTTCGTAAGCGCCTTTCGACGACATACCATTTGTAACCTTGATATTCCAACCTTCCGCCCCATTGGTATTTTTTGTAACACCCATCGACATCATTATTCCAATAATTCTATTTTTTTCAGAAAGAGGGAGGTGTGGTTTTAACCCGACCAAAATCACCTTGTCTTTTTCAAGAACCGGCCAATTAAAATGACGTGTCGGAACGGGAGAAGAAGAAGTAAGGTTTGCCCCATTGACACTTCCATTTGATTGAAGTGAAGTGGGACCTGCCGAGGCCGAAGAAAAAATAAAATATTGTATTATCAACAAAAATGATAAAAATAAATTTCTATGCTTGCGAAAGTCCATTGTCAATATTGCTTCCTTAGTTCAAGCAGAATTAATTAATCCAGATTCACCCCGGTCAGGCGCACGGTGCAGCCGCCGCTGGCGGTGACGATTTCGTTTCCGGAAACCTTAAGCAGGGGAGGAGCGGCTTGCGCGGGAGTTGGACCGAAAAAAGTGGAACCCAAAAGCACAAAAAGCGAAAGAAAGAAAAAGTTCATTTCGCCCCGGGACGTTTTAAGCCGGGAACCAAAGAACGTTTTCGTTTTGAAAAATAAGTTTTGTGGAGACCTGTTCAAAGTGTCACCCGATACACTGGTTAAAGGTTGCGGAACAATTGGCAACAAAACTCGAAATGTTTCATCGCTTCTCATGAACCGGAATTTCCCAGATGACCTTCTCTGAAAACATTGCCGGGTAATTTGTTTCTCATTATATCGCCCCCCCCCCCCCGCTTCTTCCATCCGAATCCGGAATTTTCCGTCCTGGGCCACTGAAATAAGCCCCAGGAAAAGGTTTCTGTGCCCAAAAAAGCTGAAATTGACCTTCTGGAAAGCCAATTCTCGTTGTGAGCGCACACCTATCCTGCGGTAGTCGCTCGGGTTGAAGCCTTGATGCCTTCCTGCGGTTATCGCAGTACTGGCGCTCGCGGCCTTACCATTGCCAGTAGCCGTATCCGATTGAGGATTTCAGCAAACAGGCGTCGGGAAACCATCACCTCCGCCATCTGGAAAATAACGTACCGCGAATGACGGATGACATTAGCCCCGATCTTGATGAGTTTTTCCCTCAAGGTCGTTAGCGACCAATGTTTCACCAGTTCTGGCAGTGCCAGTCGGCGCAGGAAGTTGCCCAGATTGTAGGCCAGGGCGAATAGTTGTAAGCGCACTTGGTTGTCCGCGAAGTCGTGGCAGCTTAGTCTTGTCCACTTCATCGCATACTTTCCCTCTTTGATCCACTGCTCAGCCGTGCCTCTTCCGTTGTAGAATTTCACCACCTGGGGTGCCGGTCGTCGCATGTTCGTTACGATGAAACCCACCTTTGGGAACAATTCCCCGTTGTGATGTTCGATCTTCGCCACCACGCGGCGGGGTTTGTCCCAGCTGACGGCTTGGTATTGGAAGCTGTGAAACCGGACAACCGGCTTGTGGGAGGGGCGGCCCACGGGACGGGTTAAAAATGGCTCGATTTCCCGTTGGAGTATGGCATTGGCAGGTTGGCGGATCGCGTAAAGATATCCTTCGTCTTCTAGGTATTCGTATAGTTCCTGACGGGCGAAAGCCGCGTCACCCCGGAAAAACCGGCTGATGGAAAGACCCCGGTAGCGGGCAACTACCGGTTCAAGAACCGAACGCCATTCGTGGGCACTGGCCACATTGCCGTTGCGCAACATAGCCCGTTCCAAATCGCCGAACTGGTTGAAGCAAAACAGGGGATGGTAACAGGTACAGCCAAAGTAACCGTTGTACAAGGAACCTTCCTGATCCCCGTAGGTCTCGCTCACTGAGCTATCCATGTCGAGGATGATCTGTTGTATGGGCTTTTTCTCATGGACTCCATCGATCCATTGGCCCGATAAGTCAATTAAGCCGGTCAAATTCTTCGACTGGGTGAGGACCTCCGTCTCGAAACGACCCATCTGGCTGGTGGAGGCGGCCTGTTTTTCCCTGGCCCGTCCTCCGATCACATGCCGCATCGCAGGATCGACACTCAGGCGTTCTGCGTCGTTGGTATCCTCATAACCGGCCAAGCGGCTGAATACCGACTGGCGAAGAAGCGCCGTCATCGTGTGTTGCGTATTCTTACCGGTCCGCCGATCCCAAAGGATGTTTTCTGTTCTGTCAGTCAAACCAAAAGCTTCGTCGAGTTCGCGATAGGGAATCAACCCGCCATCGGAAGTGACCTTCGCACCATGGAACTCCAACTTGAGGCCAGGATCAAAAACCACCCGAAGAGCGTCTTTTCCGCCTTCACCCATTGCATTTCCCCCTCTCATGTTCCCCAACACGAAGAAAAACCTTTGTTTATATGGCCAAACGTTGTCTTATTATACTCGAAAGGAAATTCCATCTGGGAAATCCGGGTTAAGGGTTACATTGCCAAATCCCAATACATCCAAGATCATCCGCGAACTTCAACGCCTTTATCCCGACACCCGATGCTTCCTGCACTATAAAACTCCCTTTCAACTACTTTGCGCCGTCATCCTTTCCGCCCAATGCACGGACGAAAGGGTGAACATCGTGGCCCCGGAATTATTCAAAGTTTTTCCAACCCCGGAAAAGCTGGCGAAAGCCAAAATGAAAGACGTGGAAAAGCTCATCAAATCCACCGGGTTTTACCATAACAAAGCCAAGAACTTGGTTGGAGCCGCCCAAGCCTTATTGGGTTTATATAAAGGAAAGATGCCCAAAACCATTGAAGAAATGGTGGAGATTCCCGGCGTGGGCCGAAAAACCGCAAACGTGGTTCTTGGGGAGGTTTACGGCATCTCAGAAGGCATTACAGTGGATACCCACGTCACTCGCCTCAGCAATCGCCTAGGTTGGACCAAACACCAGGATGCCGTAAAAATCGAACAGGATTTAATGAAGATTGTTCACAGGGAAGAGTGGCTTCACTTCTCTCATCGCCTGATCCAGCACGGCCGTAAAGTTTGCGACGCCCGTAAACCCCTTTGTAACATTTGTGCTCTGGCGAAGTGGTGTCCATCCGCTAAATCTTTAAAATGAGACTTGAAAAGATATCGTCCAGAACAACCGGAAAGACAATTCATGATATTATTTAGGGAACCTGGGAGTTTCGTTATAAGCCGACAACCCCGTTTATTGATTGTATCGAACCAGTAATATACCGACAGGAAAACCCTATGACGGAAAACCTTCCAATCTTTCATGTTTTAAAATCCATATCTAATAAGCCTTTCAATCAAAAAAGACTGCGCCAGATATTGTCTTCCTTTATTTATTTTCCAATCCTGATCGGTGGACTGGGTCTTATTCACCCGGATATAAGTTTCCCCTGCACTTTAAGCAGCGCTACCCTGAGTTGGGCATCGGATGACGGTGGGGAAATCTTCATCAACGGCAACCTGGCCAATCAATGTCCCGACGGTTGTTGGGTGGGTGTGAATAATATCAATATTCCCCTCGCTTGGTTAAATACCACCGGGGACAATGTTCTGGCGGCATACACCTATTCGTCGGACACGGTTTATAGCGGCACCACTTGGCTGCTCACCCTGGCTTATTCCGATTGTGGGAATACTTACATTCAATCGGGCGATCCCTGCGTTGTCGACCAGTATTTGAACGATCCGAGCGCGGCCACTTCGGGCCTTCCCACCTTTCCAACAGGCTGGAACAATACGGGTTTTGTTGACTCAAGCTGGTCAGCCCCCGGCACAGTAGATTCCGTTCTCCCGGCGATTGCTTCCGCCGATGAATTGATCCCTAACCCATCCGGAGGGACGATAGCCTGGATTTGGGGAGCCCCGAATTGGCTGACGGTAACCGTCGGGGATGCTTATATGTACCGTGAAAACTTTCAGGTGGGGGTTACGGCCTGCTCAGCTTTGGCCCCGACGCCTACCCCCGTGTCTTCTTTCGGGTGTTTTGCACTGAGTGGAGACGGAGGAGATACCATCATTTCGGATGTCGGCGGCTATGTCGGCACCGCTCCAGCACCAGCGGTTGTCGTAACCGACGTCACTTTGGCCGCGCCCATGGTTTGGCCGAGCGCCTGCGGCGGCCAATGGATATCGGACAACGCCAATGCCTATGCCCTCCAATCCACTCCCGCGACCATGGTATTTCAACGAACCTTTTCCATCAGTTCCGCCATCATCAGTAGCGGTTCTTTCGGGATTTCCTTTGGCGCCGACGATTCGGCTTACTATGTCTTATCCAATAGTCTCTACCCCTCGGGAGTAACCATTGCGTCTACACTTTTTAAAAATTGCCAAGGGCAAGCTTTTAGCGGAAGTCTTTTGAGCAGCTCCGGTCCCAACACTTTGACGAGTTATTTGATCAATTCCACCAGCATTCCAACTGGTGTCGGTACTACTTACGGCTACACCGGTCTTTACTATGCGCTTTGCGTCACGGGAAATACCCCGACCCCCACTTCGACTCCGACGGTAACGGCCACCTTTTCCCCAACCCTCTCGCCCACCAATACCCTCACCGCGACTTCTACCTTTACGTCTACCAATAGTTCGACCAACACCACCACTTCAACCGCGTCTCTCACCCCCACGATCACGGCCACCTATACCCCCACCTACACCCAGACCAACAGCCCCACCCCATCTCCCACATTTACCGTCACCAACACCCCGACGATAACCCCTACTTCAACCCCTTCCTTGACCCCAACGATAACCGATAGCTTTACCCCCAGTTCCACATCCACCAATAGCGCCACACCCACCGCCACCTTAACTCCCTGTGGCTATCCGGGAAATACCTGTACCGCTACAAACACGCCCACGGCAACGCCTCTACCGGAAGATACCTTTTACGTCTCGGAAAATATCTTTACGCCCGCCAATCCGGTTTCCATTATGGTGGCCTACACCCAATATTCCGGGCCCTATGACCTTTGTATCTACAACACGGCGGGTGAACATATCCGCACCCTGGCTTCCCAACAATTATCCGCCCCGATCAGCCAGTCCTATAGCTGGAACGGGACCAATAAGTATGGGGATAAATGCGCCAGCGGAGTTTACATTATTTATTTGACAGAACCCTTCAGTGTCAAAGTCAAAAGAATCATTCTCATCAAATAGCCGGCCTCTCACAAAAACTGTTTTTTCCTAAAATTATCAAACTTTAATTACCATCCATTCCGGTTCCAATGCTCCCTGGTGTTCCACCGCCCAAGTGGTGTCCTCCATGATGGCCCCCTTGTTTCGCGCCCGGAGTAGTTGTCGCGCTAGGCTTGGCCACCGGCGCAGTTTCCACTTCCTCGGTTCCGGCCCTCAAAAGATCATCTCCCAGTACTCCATTGGCGTCGCAAGCATGGTAGTGACCGTCGTCCAGGAATAATTGAAACTGATTCGCGCCCTTTGGGTCCTGCCACCACCAGAATCCCTGGTCGAAATAAAGCCATCTCTGGGCGTAGCTATCGTGCCACCAAAAGCGTCCCGACCACCAAAGGATCCAATGAAAGCTTCCGCCGGTATGCCAGCCATACCAATCCAGGTGACCGTCCCGGTAGTGGCAATAATTCCAACCCTTAAAAGGGTGCCAGTAATATCTTCCGGACCGCTTATCCATTTTGTTGACCGCCGGTATTTGCTGGAGCGTTTGATGATCGGTTAAGTCCCATAAGGCGGCGCCTTGGGGAGCCAAATCTTCGTCATTCGTGAGGTCCATGACTTTCCCTTCCACTTTGTGGGGAGGGCGTGGAAGTGGATAAAAGGTTGAATCCCGGATTTTTTCCTGGGCTGGCAAGGCGACGGGCTTGGCCATCGTCGGCGTGGAAGTCTCGGTGGGAACAAGGTCATAGGCAAAAACATTCCCAGCGCCCCACAGAAGCAAAATCATCCCTACCCAAACCCGGCTTCCCAAGGGAATCTCCTAAAAGTAGAGTCGAGTTTTGGACGTTCGCCAACCGGTAAAAGAGTTAGCCTTTTACCCCAAAACCCGACACACAAAGTGAAAGTAATGCGTCTAGAGTCTCATGGATTCCCCCATTTCTCCTAAACAAACCGCCGCTTTTCCCGAGGACAACCTTACCTCTTCTACCCCTTGTCCTTGGGAATGGGCGGCCCTTGTTCTCATTCTCCTGGTGGGAGCCTTCCTTCGCTTATGGAAGATCGACCAAAACGGCACCGGTAATCCCTATTACGCGGCAGCCGTGCGAAGCATGATGATGAACTGGCATAATTTCTTTTTTGTGTCTTTTGATCCTGTCGGCTTTGTGACCGTGGACAAGCCTCCGGTGTCCTTGTGGATCCAAACTGTCTTCACCAAGCTATTCGGTTACAAGGGCTTTACCCTCATCCTTCCCCAAATTTTGGAAGGACTTGGTGCCCTCGTCCTCGTTTATCATCTCGTTCGACGCCGCTTCGGTTCCGGCGCGGCCCTCTTCTCCGCTTTGGCCATCGCCCTCTCACCCGTCAGCGTCGCCGTGGACCGCTATAACAACACCGACGCCTGCCTGGTTTTGGTCACGCTTCTTTCGGCCTGGGCTCTAAGCAAGGCCGCCGAAACCGGAAACCGCTTGCACCTGTACCTGGCCTTGATCCTGGCCGGAATCGGATTCAATACCAAGATGATGGTGGCTTTCGTTGGTCTTCCGGCTTTTTACCTGGTTTACCTGCTGGGATCTCCCCGCCCCTGGCTCCGCCGCCTGGGGGACTTGACCATCGGCACCCTCATTCTGCTGTTGGTGGCCCTGTCCTGGCCCTTGTCTGTGGACCTGACGCCACCCGAACAACGCCCCTTTGTGGGAAGCACCCAGGATAATTCCATGGTCAGCCTCTCCTTGGGCTGGAACGGATTCCAAAGATTGCTGACCAGGGGCCGGCGGGGCTCTCCCCAAAATCCAAGGCTGGTAAATGCCCAGGCGGCCGTCACCGGAACAAACGCCCCACCGGGTACTATCGTTTCCGGACCCAATATCGCTACTCCATCTTCACCCGCCTCGATAGCGAATTCAGGAACACCCGGCGCCGGACCCGCTTCCCAAGGCATGGGCCGCCGCAGGGGCGGGGGAGGCGGCATGAATACGGGCACACCGGGCCCTCTCCGGCTGGCGGATAAAAACATGGCAGGGCAGATTGCTTGGTTTCTTCCCCTGGCCCTGCTTGGATTCTGGGCGGAAGCCCGACGAACCCGCTTCAGCCTTCCCCTGGCTCTATCGCACCAGGCGCTGACGCTTTGGCTAGGATGGTTTTTCATCTACGCGATGGTATTCAGTTTTATGCGGGGAGCCATGCATGCCTATTACCTTGTCATGCTGGTCCCACCTCTAGCCGCCCTCGCTGGCATTGGGATCAATGCGTTTTGGTTCCATTTTCAACAAGGCCGCCCTACCTTTCTGTTCCTGGGCCTAATCCTGACGGCGGCCTGGCAGGCCTTTATCTTGTTCCAATATCCCGACTGGAAATCCACGCTTTTGCCCATTCTGTTTTTGGGAATGGTTTTAGCCCTAGCCGGACTTATCTTTTTGCCGTCCCTGATACGTCTGAAACCCCATTTAAGTTCAGGCCTTCCGACGGCCTTGGGTCTGGGGCTTTGCGCCCTTTTCCTTTGCCCGGCCTTTTGGGCCCTGACTCCCGTTCTAGGTTCGGGGCAATCGGTTGAGGCCAGCCCCGACTTGCTCTCCGGCGGCCAAAGGGGTGGAATGTTCCAGGGGTTCGGCGCGCGTTTGAACACCACCAAACTACTGGACTATTTGAAGGCCCATCACCAGGGCGAGCAATATCTCGTGGTCTCGCAAAACAGCCAGGTCGTGGCGCCGATCATCATTGAAACAGGGGAACCGGTGGTGGCCATCGGCGGCTTCATGGGGGGTGATCCGATTCTTACCGTCAATGAATTCGCCCAAAAGGTGAAGGACGGCCAATTCCGCTATATGCTTCTCCAAGATCCTCCGGCGAACCAAGGCCGGGGCGGAAACAACGGCCGGGACCTCGGCGGCAACGGTGGGGGTTTTGGCGGAGGTTTCGGTTTTGGGCGGGGTGGAGGCCAGCAGGCCGAAATCGCCAAATGGGTCCGGGAAAATGGAAAGCCGGTGGACCCGGCCCTTTGGAAACCGGCCATTCCTCCTGCCCCAATCGCCAGCCAAGCCACAACCCAAGGACCGGGGGGTGCCCAAGGGTTCCAAGGCGGCTTTGGTGGCCGCCGGGGAGGTCTGGCCTATCTCCAGCTTTATGACCTGCGTCCCGACAAAGAGACAAAAACAGCCTCTTAAGATTAAACTACTCCCATGATGTTGAACGATTCCTTAACCAAAACAACCCTTGTATTAGAAACCGGGGTAAACCCCGATTTCCTGGCTTCCAAACTGAGCCAAGTCTTCGCCAAAGACAATCCCCTGCCCACGAAAATCATTTTGGCTTCCCCGCCCGGTCAAAGGGAAAAAATTCTCCTCAGGCTCTCGCTTTTTTTAAAAAAATTCGAGTTGGTAGAAATCCAATCCCTTCGTCACGATCTTCTTCCCCGTGTCACCACACCCTTGTGGGCCTACTTGCCCGCTAATGCCCCCTATTCGCCACCAACATTGGGGGGCTTGGAGAAACGGGGACCCGATCATTTCTTTATCCGGCCCTGGATTCCACCCGTCACTTTGAAAGACACCGAATGGGCCCGCCTGGTTTATATGGCCTTTGGGTGGATTTCGACCCCAACTCTATTTCAACATCTAGGCATGGAAAGCACCCTGACCCTGCTTGACCTCGAAAGGATTTCCCGTAACTCGGGTGGTTCACTTCCCTATTTTTCGGCTCCAGCGAGCCCGTCTTCCCATGAACCGGCGCGGTCAAGTGAAGGTCCCGCGAAGTTGTCACCTCGATCCCGTGTATTGGCACTGGTACCCCATTTCAATTGTGAACAGTGGTTGGGGCAAGCCCTGGATTCCCTCCTAGGCCAAACCCGTCCGCCCAACGCCATCGCGGTCTTGGACGACGCCTCCACGAATTCTCCATTGGAAATTGTGCGCAAATACCCCACCGTAACCCTTTTGCGCTCCCCCGAAAACGTGGGGCCCTACCGCCTATTGCAGACGGTGATCGACCAGACAGCCTTTGACGCTTACATGTTCCAGGACGCGGACGATTGGTCCAGCCTGGACCGGTTGGAGGAATTGCTGAATGAAGCGGAAAGGACGGGCGCCGAATGGATCAGCGCCCAGGAGCTCATGTATTTCGAGGATATCATCCACGCCTGCCGCTATCCCCTGGATCTGAACTCGACGCCCCAAGCCTCCATCCGCCACCCCTTCTGCTATCCCGGCAGTGTGATTTCGAGGGATTTTTTAACGCGGTTAGGAGGATTCGCTTCTGGTCTGCGTTTCAGCGGCGACTTCGAGCTTTTGACCCGGGCCGTCTGGGCCGGAAAGGTCCGCAACCTGGACCGCTACACCTATTTCCGCAGAATCAGGAAAAATTCGTTGATTACGTCGGAAGGTACAGGTCTGAACAGCCCCGCCCGAAAGGAAGTAGATACTTTGATTGAAACGAGAAAAGCCGAAAACTTGGCCATGGTGATGAAGAGTGGAACACCCAATCTGGAACCTATAAAAACCGCCGGGCATGTTGCTTTCGAGCACTTGGCAGGACCGCCGTTGTTTTAATTTAAGGCCCAATAGCCGATCAATCATCCATATCACCTGTCCCAATGGGTTCCCGTTAGGGACAATCCACATGAGTCTTTAAAGTTTTTAAACAGATTCTAAGATATTACGTGACGTGATAAGAGTAATCACCGCCTGCCGCTTATTCGCTTCCAGCAAAGGAATGGCGCACGGTTCACCTGGTTTCCACAAGGAATACTGTTGAGGAAAATTCAGGTCGGTCCCATTGGCGATTGTTAGACTTTTGAAGGGTGGTGGGCAACGCCCATTAAGTCTTGAACCTGTTTTTTTTGAAATCAGAATGAACCTGCTGCTCGCTTCTATTTCCGCTTAATACAATGGGGCCCAATCTCCCGTATAGTTCGAGCCGCCGGAAGTGAGGAGGGAGAAGGCGATCCCATCCGCCTTGGCCAGGATGATCGTCCAGGTACTGTCGTCAAAAATCACAAATTGGCTGTCCGGGGACCAATGGACAGCCGTACCGTTCGCCGCGTTGGAAGATATGAGGGTGACATTTGATCCACTGTTACTCATAACGTAAACATTAAAGCCGCTTCCAGAGTCATAAACATAAGCGATTTTTGACCCATCGGGGGACCAAACCGGCGTATAAACTCCCCCGGTGCCGTAACTAGTCAGCGGAACCGGGTTGGAACCATCGGGGTTCATGGTCATGACATTCCCCGAGTAGATGTAAAGTATTTTGGTCCCATCCGGCGAATAGGAGGGATTGGTGCTGGCGGTCAAGCCACTGGTCAAGGTAGCGGGACTGCTCCCGTCCGGGTGAACCGTTCCAATTTGTGTCCCCGATGGACCGGTGCCGTCAAAAACAATCGTGGTGCCGCTGGGGGACCAGGATGGGTCCGTTCCGGGAACGACACTGACCGGGACCCCGCCCGCGGCCGGAATAAGGCAAATAGTGGTCGGGGTCGTGGGCGCGACGTAGCAGATGATGGTTCCGCCCGGCGACCAGCACAATGACCCGCCCTCCACGCCCAAATAGTTATTGCTGGTCCCATTGGCGTTGATCACGTAAATCTGGCTGCTGTCGCTGGCGCCGCACAGGAAATAAGCGATCTTGGACTTGTCCGGCGACCACCGAGGGACGCACTCCTTATGGGGAGTGCTCAAGCTGGTTAAATTCCGCTTGTTGGAACCGTCCGAGTTCATGACGTAAATATCCTCCAGGGCGAAGGGTTGGCCCGCATAGACGATGTCATTGGACGGCGTTGAGGTAGAACCGGGGGCCAAGGTTCCCGTAGGGGTAGTGGTGGGGGTAAAGGTGATTGTCGGGGTGTTGGTGTAGGACCCGGTTGGGGTAAAAGAAAAGGTAATGGAGGGTGTGTTGGTAATGGTAGGGGAATGGGTGGGGGTCGGCGGAACCGGTGTGGACGTGGGCGAGGGAGAAGCCGGAGTCGTGAGTTTACTGCTGCAAGCGAAAGACAACGGGAATGCGCCAAGTAGAATTAGGAATGGAAATATTTTTTTCACTTTATACTCACCCCCTAAAATAAGTCGGCAAAAATCTTCCCGGGCAATGAAAAGGTTTTAACCGGAATTTCCAACATGACCTTGCCCGTCTAAACCGCCAAGTATAATTTCTCAAGTATACCATGCCCAACTTTTTCAACCATTGCCAAGCTTTTCGGACCAATGGTGGGAAGAAGAACCCTTTAAATCGAGATTTCAGGAGCTTAAAAGTCCAATAGAATAACCGGAAAAAGTTTGTCCATTGATATGAATGGGCCTGTCATACGGGCAGTTTTCCATTCATGTTTTTTCTTCCCAGGTACCCGCGAAAAGCCTTTGCCCCGAAAGCTGAGCATATATCAACTTAATCGCACTAGTTCTTTGATTACTACATCTCCCCGTCATGGACCCTTCTTAATTCTAGCCATCATTTTGAATATCGAACCCGAAATCCATCCATGAACTCCAAAAGCCGGTTCACATCCTCTTCCGTTACGGCGTTATAGAGGGAAGCCCTTAAGCCTCCGAGAGAGCGATGGCCTTCCAAGCCGTAAAAACCGGCGGTGGTGGCTTCGTCGAGAAAGGTCTTATCTAGTTCAAGGCTGGATAGGTGGAAAACAACGTTCATCTTCGACCGGTCTTTTTTAACTCCATGAACCCGGAAGAAGTCTGGATAACGGTCCAGCAGGCCGTAGAGGGCCCGGGCTTTTTTTTCGTTCAGGGCGGCCATTTTCTCCAGGCCGCCGATAGTGTCCCTTAACCAACGTGCGACCAGCAAGGAGACATAAATGGAGTAAACGGGCGGGGTGTTGTAGATGGAGCCCATTTCCACGTGGTTGCGGTAATCGAGCATGCTGGGCAAATCGTTTGGGGCATTCTTTAAAAGCTCATCCTTGAGAATGACCAGGGTCAATCCCGCGGGCCCCAGGTTCTTTTGGGCGTGGGCGTAAACGAGGCTGTAGTCCTTGATGTCAAAGGGATAGCTTAAAAAATCCGAGGACATGTCACAGACCCTCGTCACGCCCTTCAACCCTGGCAAATAGTGAAATTGCAAGCCCTCCACCGTTTCATTCGAGACATAGTGGAAATAAGGCGCTTGAGGGTCATAGGTTAGCTCGCTCGCCTCCGGCAGGCGGGTGTAGCCGCCGGTTTCGCCGTCATAAAGCACCCGCACCGGCCCCTCCAGGTGCGCGTCCGGGATAGACTTGGCGCTCCAATAACCAGTTTTCAGGTATTCGGCGGTCTTTCCTTTCCCTCGCAAAAGCAGCATGGGAACCATGGAAAATTGCAGGCTGCTGCCCCCTTGTAGTTGGAGAACATGGTAGTCAGAGGGGATATTCAAAAGTTGCCGAAAAATGCCTTCAGACTCCTGAAGAATAGCCTTGAAATAGTCGGACCGGTGGCTGATCCCCAGGATGGATTGTTTGGTTCCGGGCGCCTGGAGAATAGCCTCGCTGGCCTCCACCAGCACTTGGTGGGGCAAGGCTCCGGGGCCGCCCGAAAAATTGAGACTCGAGTTACCGGCCATCATTATTCCTTTTTCCCGATCATTTCTTCGAAGCCTCCAAGACATCCTCCAATAGTTTGCGGCTGAATGCCTGGTCGCGGAAGGGAAAAAGCGTAGCGTTGGGGGTCAAAGTGAACTCGCTGAAATAGACCCCTTCCGGCAGGTCATACAAATCCACCCGCACGAAATCAAAGGGTTGGGACAAGTCCGAGGCGGTTTGGACCAGCTTGGCCCAATGGGCCGGCTTTTCCGGCAAAAGTTCGGGTAAGGGAAAAATGTCCTTGATGAGGATATGCCGGTGCTCAGGCACGGTGAAAAGGGCCTGGCGGTGATCCGAAAACCGGCCCTCGTCGTACTGGCAGAAAAAGACCTTGCCCCGGGAGGCATAAAAACGGAAATCCGGCGGGGGGTGATACTTCATTCCGCTTTTCCCAAAGGAAACGGAGGATGGCAGGCATTCCTCCACCATTATTTTCGGCCTCAACCTCATGTATTGGACTTCGTATTCGTTCAAAAAATAATTCCGTCGGGCAAATTGGTACATTACGAAGGTCTGCTGGATGATGGCCGGCAGATCGCCGCTCCCTAAAAAAACAATCCCCCCGGAAGTATGGGTGGGTTTAGCCACCAGGTTTTTGCCGACATAGGGATACAAAAAAACCCCTACTTCTTCCAAAGTGGTTTCGGGGGTAAGGGGAAGGATCGCCAAGGGCAGAGGGGCCCTGATGTCCGGGGAAAGGGTCGCAGCGATAACTTTCGCTTCTTCCTTGTCGACACAGAGTTCCTCGTAAGGTGTAAAGGGGCCGGTCATCCGGTGGAAAATATAATCTTCGAATGTGGCCTGGGACGAGGCCAGGAACTGGGGCCAGCGGTGGTGTTTTTTGATAAATTTCGGAAGGGCCAGGAGCTTGATAGCCCAAAAGTGCCGCTTCAGCGCCAGCCCCTCTAAAACCTTTTGTAGCCACTTTTTCAAGAGTGCGTCCGTGTGGATGAGATGTCGAGTCTAAAACCCATATTATTTCATTGAGACGTATGAAAAGAACCCACGAGCCGTCCGTTCAGAAGATAAATCATTTGGTGAAGCGGCCGACCTTATTCCTTAATCTAACGGCAAAAACCTTATGTCCTGAACTTTACAAAGAGCTTACTTCTCTATTCTGGCTGTTGATATACTCCTACTAATTCATCTAAAGGAGAACCCCTCGCCCGAAACTCCTACCCATCTCATGATCGCCACCCCCTGTTTTGACGGTCACATGACCGGTATCTATTCCAATTCCATGTTGAGGCTCCAACAGACCCTTTTCCAGCGGCAAATCCCCATTTCCGTGAAGACCATCCTGGGGGACGCCCTCATCACCCGGGCCCGCCAAAACCTCCTAGCCACCTTCATGGATAGCAAGGACGCCACCCATCTTTTGTTCATCGACTCGGATATCGGTTTCGAGCCCATCCAAGTTCTTCGGCTCTTGGAATATGGCGCGGATATCACCGCCGCCGCTTACCCGGTGAAGAACATCAATTGGCATAAGCTGTCTGAATTGGCCAAGGCGGACAGGCCCAATCTTCATTCCGCTTCGCTGGATTACGTGGTGGAATTTGAAAACCCCAAGGCCATCCAGATCGAAAGGGGCTTCGCCAAGGTACGGGCCGCCGGAACCGGCTTTCTGATGATCCGAAAACCCGCCCTCCAACGCATGATGGAACACTACTCCGGCCTACGTTATTCCAGGGACTTGGTACTTCACGACGAATGGAAGGATTCCAAGTGGCGCTATGCCCTCTTCAACTGCATGATCGACGAGAAAACGGGCATCTATTTAAGCGAGGATTACAGCTTTTGCCGCCGCTGGACGGACATGGGCGGCGAGATATGGCTGGACCTTCAAAGCAGTCTCGTCCACGCGGGCACCACTTATTTCAAGGGGGATATGGCTACCCAAGTCGAGAAGTCGAAGGAACAAAAACCTCCGGAAGAAAAACCAAAAAAAGGAAAAGCAAAAGGGTTGCGGATTGTCAAAAAGGACGAAAAGTTAAACTGATGCTGAAGAACCGCAAAATCAAATTTCGATAATTTATTTTGAAGGTTTACCAAACTAGGACACCCGGTGCGTCCCTTCCTTTTTGTGGGACGATCCCTAAGGACTTTGCCCTGGTTTTTCATGGAAAATTCTTCAAAAAATTAACGCAGAACTATAATTTCCCCCATTTTCTTATCCGAACCATCATCCAACAAATAAACATACAATCCGCTGGCCACTTCCTCGCCCACTTGGTTTTTCAAGGGCCAAACAACGGTGTTAGAACCGGCATTACCTTCCATGGAACTGAAATAAATCGATTCTCCCGCCAAACTACTAATGGAGAAATTTACCTCTGTTCTTGTTCCCAGATTGAAAAGGAACTTGATGGGTTCTCCGTTCTTTGAAATATTCGGTGCCACTAGGACCGTGGGAAAGAACCCGCCTGCGAGGGTGGTTGGAATTAGGCTCGGCGTTATGGTCTGGGTTGGGGTCAATGTCTCGGAGTTCGTGGCGGTGGGCGTAAACGATGGGGATGCTGTCCATGAGGCCGTCGGAGTATCTGAAAACAAAGCGGTTTCGGTGGGGGAAAGCGTGTTCGTGGTGGTGGCCTGCGTTGTGTCTGTCGAAGTAGGCGGTACTGTCGGGGTGTCGGTGGGAGAAGGAGTTATCGAATCGGTTGGGCTTGGCGTGTCGGTCGGCGGCGGGTTATTCGTAGGTGAATTGGTTACGGTGAATGTCGCCGTGGCAATGGGAGGGTTGGTGGCGGTGGCGGTAATCGTCGATGAATCGGTCGGAGTAGAGGAGGCACTGGACGTTGAGGAAGGCGTGGCCGATGCCACAGGGGTAAAAGTCGGGCTAAAGGTGGGTGTCGGGGTGGATGAAGCAGTGGCCGTGAATGTCGATGTCAAAGAGGGGGTGGAGGTACTGGTTGGCGTCGCGGACAAGGTAGGCGTAAAGCTGGGGCTGGAGGTTGGGCTTGCCGTATTGGTCGGCGGCACAGGACTATTGGTGGGCGAGTTCGTGGCGGTGAAAATCATTGTGGCAATGGGAGGGTTGGTGGCGGTCGCGGTGGCCGTGGATGAATTAGTAGGAGTAAAAGACGCGCTGGCCGTAGATGAAGAAGTAGCTGATACCGTAGGGGTAAAAGTGAGGCTAAAGGTTGGCGTCCCGGTGGATGAAAAAGTGGGCGTCAATGTAGATGTAAACGAGGGAGTAACGGTGGGCGACGGCGAAGCCGATGCCGTGGCGGTCGAGCTGGGACTTGATGTCGAACTTGCCGTAGTGGTAGCCGGTGGCGGGCTATTCGTGGGTGAGTTCGTCGCAGTGAAAGTCCAACTGGCAACGGGAGAAAGGGTAGATGTTGACGTTGAGCTCCGGGTGGGACTAGTCGTCGGTGTATTCGTAGCCGTGAAAGAGACCGTCACGGTCGCCGCCACTGTCGGAGTACCTGTGCTGGTGGGAACCGGCGTCGGGAAAGGCGTGGCGGCGACAAGAAGGCCATACACTACCAGGTTGCTCAAGGTCGGCACATAGACCTTGCCATTAATGATGGTGGGTGGGGTGAATTTGTTGTTATTGGCCCCGGTATTATCCCGGTTCCCCGCCGCCTGAGTGGAGTCATAAAGCTTGGTGGCGAGGTTGGTGGCGTCGTAGGCGAAAAGATCGGCCGGAGTGCCGGGTTGGATGGCCCAAAGGATCCCATTGGTGTTGCCGTTGGAGGAAATACTGGTCACGACACCCGGAAAGTCGAAAATATCGGCGGTTTCGGAGGAAGGGGTGGTGTTGTACTGGCCGTTCGAGAAGGAAAAGGCCCGGATGGGATCCCCCACGAAGCTCCAGTAAACATTGCCGTTAAAATAACACGCGGTGGTGAAAGCCGCGAAAGTCGTCACCGAGGCGGCGTGGAACTCCTGCACGACGGCGTCCGTTTGTCCTGCTCCCCTTTGAAAGCCGCCCATGTTGTCGCGGTCCAAAAGGAAAATATCGCCCCTCTTATCCCCGCCGGTCAAAAGATGGGGATGGGCGGCGCTTCCGACGGAATCAGGCAAGAGCATGATGCCTACCGCGCCCATCTCGTCATCCGTAAGATTTATGGCAGCCTCGTTGGCGGGTGAAAAATAATCCGCGATGGCCGGGCTGGTGCCGGGAATCAGTTTGATGATGCTCTCGCCATAATCCACTCCCCCCAAATTCGCGTCAAAGGGGCCCGTGGCGCAGGACATGAAAAAGTTTCCGCTGGAATCCACAGCCGGGGCCGCTCCGCTTTGCCAAACCGAGCCGCTTTGCGAAACCGGCGCAGTGTTGAAAACACTTTGAAGCGTCAAGTTCGAGGCGCCATAGCCCAGAATCCAGCCGTAATAAAGATTGTCGTCGCAATGGGAACCCCAGAAGGTGTAGACCAATCCACCGGATAGCACCAGTCCCGGCCGGTTAAATTGATGGAGGGCGGTGAAAGTGATGGGCCCGCCGATGCCGTTCCATACCGCCGCGATCGAGACGGGCCCGCCGAATTTCTCGGCGCCCGTCAACAAATCCAGTGCGTGAAGCCGGTGCACATAGTGGGTGACGGGCCCGGCCGAAACTTCCTTGGTCTCGGCCACCGCATAAAGGGTATTGGTGGAAAGATCGATCGCGGGCGTATCGGTTATCCCCAGTTCGGGGCTTACATCAGGACAAGAGGCTACCTCCTTGTAGGGGACGGTGGTCACCCCGGAACTCAAAAAGCTGACCTGCCAAAGGGGGTTGGCATTGGCACCCGTGTTGTTGTCCGCGTCGAAAGCGTAGATGCTGTCATGCTCGGTGCAGACGAAAACCACGTTGTGGGTCGCGCTATTGATGTTAAGGTTGGGAACGTAAAGCGGCTGACCAAAAAGATTTCCGTCCACCGTATGGGCGAAAATCTTGCCGAATGTGGTGCTGTTCACGTTGGAGGGCGCCAGCAGGGTTTCGTTGGGATTCAGCCCCGTGCGGGAAGTGTCGTTGTGCCAGAGAACCATGGAATTCTGGGCCTGGGCGGAAAAGGCCAGAAGGAAGAAAATGGCAAGATAAGCCAATAATCGGAATATCTTTGGGGGATAATTCGGAAAAGCCGCTTCAGAAAAATGAGAAAGGTTCATATTGCCGGGACCATAGACGTACCCTTTTCAAAAACGAAATAGGAGCCAATTGGTTCACAAACGCCCCAGAAATCTTTTGGAACATTACCATAGTTTCCGGGTTTGTGCTAACAATCGCACTATTTCAAGTTGCTCCCGCAACCGCTGTTACGATCTTGTTAAACTCTTCAAAAAAGATGTATCAAGTATATTCAAAGCCAAATCCCGAAGGCCTAAAGTTTCAATTCTCATCAAGAAAACGACATTTCTTTATTTGAACAATTCAAAAATGCTCGGATCACTTCTTCTTAAAATACTGAACCGGTCTCCCAGTGGTCGCAAAAAAGAAGAGGTCCCAAGCAACAAGAACTAAAATAATAATCAGGCCTATTTTCACAATCAGACCAGGAGCGACAAACCAACAAAATAAAGCCAGCAAAAGACAAGTGCTTCCCACTAAAAAGCTGAGCACTCTTAGAGTTTCTCTTTCTCTTCTTCTTTCCCCCATAAAGTTCCGCTTTCTTCAAGTACTAGAAATCTGATATGCCCTAATAGAGCCCGTTTCTATTCAGCTTGTTCGAAATGCAATTCAACGTCTGCGTCAAATCGCATTTCCACCTTCAAATAAGACCCACTGCTTTGTATGAATTCAGTAAAACCGGTTAGTTCTTGGATGTTATTACACCATTTGTTGCCATGGCCAAGCTCACGCAATTCTTTATCAGGAGCAAATTTAAAGGTAAATAAGAGTTGCCAGATATCATCATCCTCACTTTCGCCAGTGATAAATTGACGTGTTAAATTAAATTCAAAGTGCGCTCCCTTGCCCCAATTGTAAGTGCCCCATTGAAAAAGAAGCATGTCTTCGCCTTCATTAAAATCACAGCCGTCCGCACGAACATCTCGATAGAACGATAGCATGGCTTCCACACCCGTTACTGGAGTAAGTCGGTTTGAATTAAGTTCTCGAATTTTTAGATAACTCTCAAATTCTTCCTTTGCATTTTCCGGCTTCATTTTTCCACCTTTTATCGCTCCACGTGTTGGGTTCGAACCGGTCCACCATACCCTTAGAATTGCCGTATCTTAGCTCTTTTGGGAGGACGTTGCCGATCCCTCGGACACGCTATCGGACTCATAACAGCCATCGCCACCCTTATAACGGCCCTCCGACAAGCTCAGGGCAGGCCATTCGACTAGCTCATGGCAGGTTACCCGGTATGTGCCATTGTGCCAACGTGCCAGCCCCGTACCCCCCATTTGAAAACCCACTAAAAGGCCGACTTTTCAATGTGCCAATATGCCACCGGATATTGGCTATCGCCCACGGGAGGAGCATCCCATTTGAACCCAAAGAATAACAACTAACCTCTTCCCCGGTCGCCTAGAGATACAGAATCAAAATCTCCCAAATAGAAGGCTAAATTAGTACCCCTGGCGATTCCGAGATAAAATGAACGTATATGAAAACTAGGTCATGCCTGACCATCCTTTTTTTAACCCTCACACCCCTTCTTCGTGCCCAAACCTGGACCACGGTTGGCATGGGCGGGGGCGGGGCCCAATATGCCCCGGCTATTTCCCCTTTGAATTCCAACCTGCGCTTTGTCGGCTGCGATATGTCGGGCTGGTACCGCAGCGCCGACGGCGGCAATACCTGGAGCATGCTGGATTTCTACCAGATCAGCACTGCGGTGGATTACGGGTTCAACAACGGGGTCATGTGTCCCATGGCTTTCAGCCCTACCAACGCCAACACCGTCTACGGCTTCGGGGCCCAGCAGGACACTCAACTGAACTCCCCCAACCTTTTGGTCAGCAACGACGGCGGCCAAACCTGGACGGTCGTGCCGGGCGCCAATCCCGGCCCATGGCCCGCCTGGGGCAACACGGGAGGACGGATTACCCAGATCTATATCGACCGGGGCGACGCCAATTTCATCCTGATCGGGACCGACAACGGAGTCTGGCGCAGCACGAACGGAGGTACCAACTTCTCGGCCACAACCGGCAGTTCGGGTTATGTGAACGGCTTTATGGTGGACCAATCCTCAACCCTCGGCAACCGAACCTGCTACGTGGGCACTTCGGCGGGGGTTTTTAAATCGACAAACGAAGGCGGCACCTGGTCCGCCGCCAACACGGGCCTTCCCACCGCCAACGTCCTGGGTTTCGCGGGCGCCAGCACTGGGACGACCGGGGCCACCAAGATTTTCGTGGTGGAGGCCAGCACCAACCAGGTCTATACCTCAACCAATGCTTCTTCCTGGACCCTCTCCCTGCCCAGTTCGACCAACAGCTCCACGATGGTGGCCTGCGCGGACAACGACATCACCACCGCCTATGTCACCAACACCGGAAACCGAAATATCTATCAGACTGTCAACGGGGGAACTTCCTGGTCCCTGGTCTTCAACGACAGCTCCCCGGTCGCCAACCTCTTCGACGGCTGGATCGATTTCGACCTGAGCTTCTCGGGCTGGGGCTCACCAGTGGATGGGCTTGGGGTGAATAGTGCCAATTCCAGCCAGGTGATGTTTTCCGATCTGGGCGAGACCTTCAAGAGCGACACGGCCGGGGTGAGCTGGACGGAAGCCTATTCCAATTTCGCGGGGAGCCCGCCGCCTTCCCAGGGCCAATCCTGGTCCTCGCGGGGGTTGGAAGTCACCAGCGTCTTTCAATACGCCTTTGACCCCAACAACGCCAATTACAATTACATCTGCGCCTCGGACATCGGCTTTTGCTGGTCCGGCGACTCAGGCGCGACCTGGCACAACACTGCCCGCCGCAACGACGGGTCTTTTCCTTCAGGTTGGACGGAAACTTTCTATCACGTGGCCTTCAACTCGACCGCGGGTACAGTCTTCGCCGCGGTTTCCAGCTTGCACGACCTGGACCATTCCAATCCCATTGGTAAGGCGGGCACAGGCGGGGTGATCAAGAGCACCAACTATGGCGGCACCTGGACCACTTCCTCCAGCGGCCTGCCTTCCGCCCCCGATACTTCTGTCGTCTACGACCCGGTCAACCTGGTCTTTTACACGGCCCTCTGGGGGCAGGGAGTTTACAAATCCACCAACAACTGCGCCAGTTGGACAGCCTGTGCCACCCAGCCCGTTATCGGAACCAACAAGGACGTTTATTCTTTGAAGATGGTAGGCGGTAACCTTTATTGCCTTCTCTCGTCCCAAAAGGGTTATGCCAACCCAGGGGGCCTTTTTGTTTCCGCAAACGGTGGCGGCACCTGGACCAATATCGCAACCAACGTGAACGGGAGCGCGCCCTACTACCCCACGGAATTCGACGTGAACCCTTCCAACCCCACCACGATCTTCCTGGCGGCCCAGGATGCCAGTTCCTCCACCGGCGGCTGTTACCGCACCATCAATGGCGGCACCAGTTGGACGAAGATGGCCATTCCAGTGACCCTCTATGGGACCCCGGGCTATACACCCTACGGCTGGGCCCCCTCCATCGACCCCAGCAATCCCACCACCGTCTATTACGGTACGGAGAACCAGGGCTTTTTCGAATCCACCGACGATGGCAACACCTGGGCCCGGGTGACGACCCTTCCCTTCAGTTCGATCCAACACGTCGCTTTTGGGAACAATGCCACCTATGTGGGCACCTTCGGCGGGGGAGTTTGGAAACTGGCCAATAGTTCTTCCACCACCGCCACACCCTCATCCACCCCTTCGGCGACGCCCTCCGGGCCTACGCCCACTCCTACTTCGACCGCAACCCGAACCACCACTTTCACCCCTACGACCACCGCCACCTCTAGCGCGACCGCCTCACCCACTTTGACGCCTACGGCCACCACCACCTTTACGCCCACCAGTACCTCTACATCCACTTCCTCTTCAACACCCTCCAATACCTCCTCCGGTCCAACGAACACCCCGACTTTAAGCCCAACCTGGACAGCTACCACTACCTCCACAGCTACGGCCACCTCTTCTCCAACCGCGTCTCCTACTTTAACGGCCACAACCACCGCAACCCCAACTCTCACCGGCACCCCTACCTTCACGGCCTCAAAAACGTCAACTTTTACTCCAACCTCTACCGAAACCAACAGCGCCACCTCCACGCCAACCTTCACACCCACCGCAACTTTTTCACCGACCATTACACCGACAGGTACCTTGCCTCCTACCAATACATCCACGTCCACCTTAACGAAAACTCCCACCTTCACCGCAACCCTCACCAACAGCCCCACCGGAACCTTGACCACCAACTCTACCTCAACAACCTCCCCAACCCCTCGTCCAGCGGGAACAATCCTGCCCTATCCCAACCCCGTGATGGGCCCTGGTCCCGTTCAAATCCAACTCACACTGGATCAGGCAGCAAAGGACATAACGGTATCGGTTTTCACCACGGCTTTCCGGAAGATCAACGAAGTGGATTATGGCGCCCAACTCGCCGGACCGGTAACCCTGCCCTTGGTCACCCAGGATAAAGGTGGCGTACCGCTGGCGAACGGCCTTTATTACCTGGTGGTTAAAGAACCCGAAGGTCACTCGGTTGGGAAATTGATGGTTTTAAGGTAGACCGGCTTGTTAGAAGGTTGCTGAAAAAATATTTTTCATATCCGAGTTAATGTTCGAGAGACCCTAACAACCCCGGAGTAACGACTTCCTGAACGATGGGTTGGGCCAGGAATTTTCCATCTCTGTATTTCAGTGTGATATGGTTGGTCTTGGCGTTCAGGTAATCCATGACGAAATCATTTTCCCCCAGGGTCACGCCGAAGTTTCTTTGGATTTTAGGGTTGAAACTCAAGACCAGCTTTCGGGTTAACTCCAACTTATCCTGGGCGATCTTGGGATCGGCTTGGATGCCGACCACTGAAAGTTCGATCACTTTTTCTTGCGGGTCATAGGTGACCCCTACCCGGTAAACTTCGGGATTACCCATTATGTCCCCCGGTTTTTTGGATTCTAGAACGGCGCTGACGGAAATCATCATGGATTGCAGGTAATTGGCCACCCGCTCACCGGCGGTAATGGTTTGAGGTTCGCCGAGGGCCTCATTCCCCGCGCAGACTCGCCCACTCAGGACTAGACCCAGAAACAACGTCCCTACCAGTTTTCGAGAGATCATAAATTCCCCTTACACATTAAATCGGAAATGCACTACATCGCCGTCTTTCATGACATATTCTTTGCCTTCGGTGCGAAGTTTGCCTGCCTCCCTGGCCTTGGCGGTGGAACTAGCCGTCACCAAATCTTCGAAGGAATAAACCTCCGCTTTGATGAACCCACGCTCAATATCGGAATGAATTTTTCCCGCCGCCTGGGGCGCTAAAGTTCCCTTGGTAATGGTCCAAGCCCGGGCTTCCATTGGCCCCGCCGTGAAATAGGAAATGAGCCCCAGTGTTTCATAGGACTTGCGGATGATGGCGTGAAGCCCCCGTTCCTTGATTCCCAGGTCCTCGAGGAACTGCTGGGCTTCTTCCTCGGGCAATTCAGCCACCTCAGACTCGATCTTGGCGGAGATGGGAAGACAGCCAGCCTGGTGCGATTCCGCGTGTTTTTTGAGAACCTGGTAATACTTGTTCTGGTTGGGATCGGCCAAGTCGTTCTCGGATACGTTGCCGATGAAAAGAAAGGGTTTGCGGGTAAGTAAGCTCAGTTCTTTCAGCTTCTTTTCCTGCTCCGGCGTGGCGGAAAGCGAAATGGCGGGTTTTCCTTCTTCTAGTACCTTCTTCACCGCCGAAAACAAATCCCATTCCAAGAGGGCTTCCTTGTCCCCCGCCCGTTTTCCCTTTTCGGTCCGCTGCAGGCGCTTATCCACCGTTTCCAGGTCGGCCAGACAAAGCTCGGTGAGGATGATTTCAATGTCGCGGACAGGATCGATGGACCCTTCCACATGGATGATATTGCCGTCCTCGAAGCAACGGACTACCATCGCGATGGCGTCCACCTCGCGAATGTGGGACAGGAACTTGTTGCCCAGTCCCTCCCCCTTGCTGGCGCCCTTTACCAACCCGGCGATATCCACGAATTCCACGATGGCCGGAACCTGTTTTTCACTCTTCTCAATGGCCGCCAACTTTCCAATGCGGTCATCAGGTACGGTTACGACTCCCACGTTGGGATCAATGGTACAAAAGGGATAGTTTTCCGCCGGAGCCTTGGATTTGGTAATGGCGTTAAATAGGGTGGACTTACCCACGTTGGGTAAACCGACGATTCCAATTTTCATTCAGTACTCCAAAGGATATTTCACTGCGGAGGACACAGAGTTTAAACCGAAAAAGATAATTTGTCTCAAAATCCTTGTGCTTTTCTCCGCGTCTTCGCGGTGAAAAACTTATTGGATTTTCTGAATCAGCACCGGTAATTGGGCGGGTTTGGGCACCATCTGTAGCACCCAGGAGCGGGCCGGGGGCGTATTCAATTGCTCCGCCGAGGGCAAGAGATCGTCATACCAAAGAATAGTCTTGTCGGCGTAATTTTCCATGCGCTTGAAGCGCACCGAGTATCCACCCGTGGGTTTCTGCCCCGTAAAGAAAACCACTAAATCGTTCTTGCTGAAATCAACGGCGGGCGGATCCAGCCCTGGCTCCAAAAGACGCCAATAGAGGTTGTAATGATCCTCGTCGGAAATGATTTCGTCATATGAAAATGCCACAGGGGCATTAGGCCCACCCCACTGCGGAAGCCCGGTTAAATCCAGCACCATATCGAGGGAAGGCGAAATGCCGAAAGCGTGAATTCCGTGCTGGGAAAGCCACCTCTTGGTGCCCTTGACATAGGTGTTATCACCCGCGTTTTGAATAAAGTGGGTCAAAAAAGCCAAGGCCACAAATAGAAGGAGGATACCGAGAATAGGCTTAAAGGAAGAAGGTTTTCGGGATACATCAATTGGCGGCAAAGCCACCGTTTCTTTCGGGGGACGCTGCTTTTTCGGGACTATTTCCGTTTCTTTGGGAAGAGATGGCTTAGGTGGTTTAAATAACCACCGTAAAATCTTCAAATCCCAAGGTTCGGAAGGCGGATTAGCCGAGACCGCCGGGGCCTTGACCGCACCACCGCGTAAACGGTCCAACTCTTTACGGGCGGAAGCACAAAGATTTAAATGCCGGGCTACCATTCTGCGGTCCCGAGCGGAAAGGCTGTCGTTTAAATAGCCCCGCAACAAAGGATGTAATTGTTCGCACTCGTTCATTTCCAGCCTTATTCCAGGTAAAACTCTTTTAATGGCTTTTTCAAAAACTATAGTATCAAAAACCAAGCATATCTTCACGGTTGATTCAATGGATTTCCAGTGAACCAAAGCTTCGTGCCCTCAGTCTGATCGGATAGGTCGTCTTGACTTTTCCTACCTCGGTGAATAACGTAGGCCGGTCGATTTTTAAAACATGATACATGGAGGAAATATGGGTGACGCGACTTGGACAGAGATATTGAATATCTTTTTCCGCTGGTTCCACGTGGTTTTCGGAATTTTGTGGATTGGCTTGTTGTATTTCTTTAATTTCGTGAACGGTCCTTTCAGTAAAACCCTGGATGCCGACTCCAAAAAGAAGGTAGTTCCGGAACTCATGCCTAGGGCCCTTTTCTTTTTTCGTTGGGGCGCCATGCTCACCTTTTTGATTGGCCTGGTCCTTCTTTATATCAATTACCTGATGCCCGGCCATGAAGCCGACTTCGACAGTGCTCGGGGGCATTGGATTATGTTGGGAGCAGGTTTCGGGCTTGTAATGTGGTTCAACGTCTGGTTCATTATTTGGCCGGCGCAAAAAAAAATCATCAATGGTATCAAGACAGGTAATCCCGCCCCGCCGGAATTGGCGCCTCGGGCAGCCCTAGCCTCCAAAGTGAACACTTACCTTTCCTTCCCCTTGGTTTTCGCCATGTTGGCCGCGGGAAAGCATTTCATCCACGACGAGTGGTACTGGTACGTGGGAGTCATCGCGATCGGTTTTTTCTCCGCTAATGGTCTCTATAGGCGGGCTTCCAAGGTTTCTACGGAAGTTTAATCCTTAAAAGTCGGATTAAAAACAAAAAGGCCCTGGCAGATCCAGGGCCTTTTTTATTGTCCCGCTTTTGAAACTTTAGTTGGTAATAGGGTGTCCGGAGGTATTTCCCAGAATTTCGGGATTAAAATCCACCTTATGTTCGAGGAAGTTTTTGAGATAAGTTCGCCTGATTGTTTTGAAAAACTTCTCTAACTCCGGATCGGCGTGATTGGATTCCATGGCCAAAAGATTGAGCGCAATGGCAAAGGCGGTTTCCACGTGTTCATGGCGAAATTCCAAGCTCTTTGTTACAAAATCGTTATAGCGTTTAATGCCCTGCTTGTAAATGTCCATAGCCTTTTGATTATCCTGGCCTTGGTAAAACTTCCCCATTAGGTAAAAGATCTCAAGATCAAGAACATCCGAATGTACAATGTTCTCGAATTGGTTGACGGCTTCGACAACGTGGAATTTAGAAGTGGAATCCTGAAAATAGCTATTGAGGCAGTATTTGGCGAAGCGGGCCCTAAGGTAATGGTCTTGGGGGTTCCGGCGGAGGGCATCCTTGTAGCGCTTAAACTCCACTAATTGAACAAGTTTTTTAAGAAGATTGAGGAATGGGGAAGCGATACTCGCTAGGAAACTCATAGTAATAAAAGTTTATCACCGGTCTTAAAAGCTTGTCAAAGTTAAAGGCGATAAATAGTGAAAATCGATCTTATATTGTTAGCAACATTTTCGACCGGTTTTGCCGATTTCATTATTTTTTATAAGCTTGTCAAAAGGATCAATGGAGAAAAATCGTCTTACAAATTTTCATCCGCGGCGGACCCTTCTTTTCCTTGAAGGGATTTCAGCATATCGACCTGTTGAGGCGTAAGGATTTTTTTCTCCAGCTCTAATTTGGCTTTTACCTGAACCCCCAACCTTTGGCCTTTTAATTCTCCAATATTCTGAACAATTAAATCCAGTTTCGCCTGATCCGGATCCGGTTTTTCAAGTTCATTTTCTAAATCCACTTCTTTGACTTTTAATTGACCATCCAAGACCGCTATGGACTTGCGGTAAGCGGCCCGGTGTTGCTGGAGTAATTTGTGCTGGTCATCCGTCAATTGGAGGCGCTTGATAATTTCACGGCGAGTCAGATGGGTGGATTGGATTTCCGTGGGCTTGGCTTTGGGCGAATTATCCACAACCGGCTGCGAATAAGAAAACCGACCGCACAGTATGACCAAAAAACTAACCATCACCGCTATGACGTATTTGCTTTTCATGCTTCCCCCAAGCCTGGCTTAAAGGAGAATTTCATCCCCAGCCAGGACATCTGAATGATCGTCATCATTGGTTAAAAGATCGGCGGTTGAAGTCGATGGCTCGCTGAGAAGAACGGATACATTGACCAGCCCCGAATCACGAGTCACGTTAGCCCCAGCATTCGAAACCGACATCATGTAAGAAACCATGTCGTTCTTATCGTTGGTATCGAGATGATAAAAGGTTCCAGTGAAGCCGATACATAAACAAGCCGCCATGGCGACCCACCGCACCGGATGGCTCCAGGGCCTCCAGATAATATGGCTCCAAAAATGCTTTTTCGGAACCGCCAAGCGATCCTCTATCTTAAACCACACCCGGTCGAAAACGACTTCTTCCGGTGCGGCCTTGGCCATCTTTTTCAAGGTCTTTGTAATGTCTTCGTCTTTCCAAACGCTCTTCATGGTCCACCCCATATTTCTCTACACATCTTCGTGCGACAGCCCTTCTTTTTCCAGAGTTTCTTTTAAAAAAGCCTTGGCCCGATGGATATTTGATTTTACCGACCCCAGAGAAAGCTGAAGAGCCGACGCAATATCCTCATAACTCAACTCATCCATTTCCCTCATCAAAAGGCAGGCCTTTTGTTTTTCAGGAAGCTTTTCCAGCGCCTTGGCAATCACCGGGCTCAACCCTAAGTTAACCGCTTTTTCGCTGTCCTTCTTATCCTGCGCTTCCGGGGCGTTCTCAAAACCCAGGAAAGTTAAAATTTTTCGCCGCCTTAAAAGATCGAGGCAGTGGTTTGTGGTCATCCGGTAAAGCCACGTGCTAAAAGCCGAATCACCCCGGTAATTTTTAATGCGGTCAAAAACCTTGAGGAATACTTCCTGTAAGGCGTCTTCCCCATCCTGCGGCGTGCCCAACATGCGCCAAGACAAGTTGTAAACTTTTTTCCGGTGCATTTCATACAAAACATGAAGACCGGCAATGTCCCCCGCTTGGCAACTTTGAATGGCTTCAAGTTCTGTCATTCGCCACCTGGCTTACCTAGTTTTATGACGCTTCACCACTAGGAATAGTTGCAGGAATGCATGTCAAACAACAATTTTTGGGGGCCATTGGTACCAAAGACAAATATTTCGGCAGGAATAGAGAAGGAGCCGCTTCCAACGTTTTCAGGGACTCTTTCCGACCAGATTTCACGAATTTTCAAGGAAAGTCAGCAGGCTTCTAACCATTAATCCTGTTCCACCATAGGTAAGATAAGGAACGGCTGGGTATTCCCTTTCAAGATAGGCTGGACCGGCAATATCCAGATGAACCCAAGGCGTATCACCCACAAATTCCTGTAAAAATAACCCACCGATGATGCTGCCCGCCTCCCGGCCTCCGCCAATATTCTTAATATCAGCCACTTTGCTCTTAATGTCATCTCTGTATTCATTGACTAATGGCAGTTCCCAAATACGCTCTCCCTCGATTTCCGTAGCTTCCTTTACCTGTCCCATGAGCTTTTCATCATTCCCCATGGCGCCTGAGACCAACGAGCCTAAAGCAACCACACAGGCCCCTGTAAGGGTAGCCATATCAATAATTTGGTCCACTTTTTGTTGAACGGCATATGAAAGGGCATCGGATAGGATAAGTCGACCCTCCGCATCAGTATTAAGAACTTCCATGGTTTTTCCGTTTATCGCCTTCAGAACATCGCCCGGCTTATAGGCCCTTCCACCAGGCATATTTTCGGTGGTAGCGATAATACCGTGTACTTCGATCTTGGGCTTGGACTTCGCCAATTGGCTGAAGACACCCAAGACTGCCGCCGCCCCCGACATGTCCATTTTCATCGTTTCCATCGAGCCCGCGGGTTTTAAGGACAATCCGCCGGAATCAAAGGTAATTCCCTTTCCCACAATGGCTACGGATTTTTTTGGCTTTCCCGTAGGCTTGTAATGCAAATGAATCAGATATGGTTCTAGGGCGCTTCCAATATTGACACCCAAAATACCACCCGCACCCATACGTTTGAGGTCTTTCTTGGTATAGAGCTTCAACTTAACGGGACCCTTTGCTATTTTTTGGGCCGTATCCGCCAAAACTTTAGGGGTAACGTCACTGGGAGCCCCATTGATCAAATCCCGAGCCAAAATAACTCCCTCAGAATAACTCTCAGCAGTTTTAAGGGAGCTTTTAACCATGCCCAAAACATCGGAAGGCACTTTAAAAATGAACTTTCCAATACCTTTCGGGGTATCTTTCAATTGGGTCTTATAGCGATTGAATTGGTAGGACCCCAATAGCAAACCTACGGCAAAAGCCTTAAGTAATTCGTCATTTAAAGACCGTGGCCATTCAATGGCGGCATCCTCGGCACGAATTTCTCGGGCTTTTCGGCCAAGCCTCCCCCCCGCCCTTCGCAATGTTTCCGCTGTCACGCCTTGTTTATTTCCCAAGCCTAATGCAATCACTTTTCCGGCCAAAAGCCCTTCAGATGGATGAGCAACGGCCGCTTGGCCTTCTTTTCCCGTGAAGCCTTCATCTGTCATTGTTTTTCGTATAGTCTCTCCCCACTTACCCGGTGCATTTATAAAACCATCTTCTTTTTCATAGGCCAAAAGCACCCAGACTTTAGGGAGTTGGCCTCGAACGGAATTGGAAACTGCGGAAAATTGGATCACAAAAGCCTCCAGAACTTAATCAGAGATAGCAAATGAGAGTTTATTTTATCCAAGTAGAGGGAAAAGATACAGGGAAACGCCGTAACAAATGACTATCCGGCCAGTTGATCATAAAGCTTTTGCTGTCGTAGCCTTTTCTTAATCAATCGAAGAGCCCTTTCCAACTTTTCCTTATTTCCGGGAAGGTAAGGCCAGGGACTTGCGCCGGAGGGATGCGGAATGGGGATAACCCATGCGGAACCACCCGGAAGATCCTGTTTGAATTCTTTTCCAATAACCTCTGAAAATTTGTGGGGCCCCAATATACGTTCAATAGCCATCCCACCGATCAACACCACAACTGAAGGGCTTAATAAACGCAGGGACTCATCAAGATAGGGCGAACAATTTGCGATTTCGTCGGGATTAGGCTTACGATCCCCCTTCCCGTGAGAAGCCTTGCCCGGATAGCAGCGCGTTACAGCGGTAATGTAAGCAAACTGCCGGATCTTTTCCTCGGGCATACCTAAGCTCAAGAACCACTGAAAAAGCCTTTTTCCAGCGGTCCAAGCGAAGTTCTTTTGGGCGGCAGGCTCCCGGACACCCGGTGCCTGACCGATCAAAAACAATCCACCTTTCTTGGCTCTTCCTGTTCCAGGAACAGGGCAATTTCCGCCTTTTGAAAAACACTTAGAACAATGACGTATGGTTTGATGGAGTTGATTAAGGTTTTTCTCCAACAATGAATTGGAGTTACTTAGAATCCCCGTTGTCGCCACCATCGCCCTAATTTTTGTCGTCCTTGGCATCGCCAGCCTTATCACTATCCGAGGTGGAATCATCTTTCGACGAATCGTCCTTAACCGAATAAGCTTTCGCGGCATCAGGATCAACTTCCTTCAGCTCATCCAATGCCATTTCCATATTTTCATGATGGTAAGAAGCGTCAATGGAATTCATTTTATAAAACGCATCAACCGATTTTTTCAGCTCTTCTCCCTTTCCTTTACCCGAATCGTAGATGGACCAATAACTGAGACCGAGGCTGTTAAGGAAGACCTTCAATTCTTTATCACTCGGTTTATACCCCACAGCTTGCTCAAATTTGGCCGCAGCTTCGCCAGGATGGTGAAAATCCAAAAGCAATTTTCCTTGGCGGTTTGCCGCGGTGCCCTTTGCGTCAGCTGAAACAGCAACCGATTCCGCCTGTTTAAAAGCCTTCATCGCTTTGTCAAATTCGCCTTCAGATTGAAGCTTATCGCCATAAGAACAAAGTTCTTTAAATTTCATTTTCGAGATATCTTGCGGAGGTTCCGGTGTGATTTGGGCATATCCTTCTTCACGGCTTAAGTCACCCTTAGCTCTGTCTAATAATTCTTGATCGTCACCGCTAGCCTCAAGATTTTTTATTGAATCTTTCAGGGCCGACACATCCGATAGGCCATATTCATAACTACGGTAGGAAACAACCCCGAGATTCTTGAGCGCCACCTTATTGTCCCCATTTTCTTCCACGGCACGGCTAAAGGCCTTTGTGGCATCTTCCAACTTCTTAGCTTTCCAATAGGCCCATCCCTGGGCATTCGCGGCTTGACTCTTCCCTTTATCGCTTGAGGCCAAATTTTCTGCGGCGTCATAGTCGGCGGCGGACTCGTCAAGTTTACGGTCTTTTAAAGATTGGTTACCGGCCGCATAAGCTTCTTTAAATGTCTTGAACTCGGGAGAAGCGCTCGAGTTTGAAGCGGCAACAACAGTCGGATTTGATTCCGGAGCGGCCGCACCTTGAGCCGAAACAATCATTGGGAATCCAAAAACGATCAATAACCAAGCAAAACGATATTTACGCATGCTTCCCTCCTGAATAAGTTTCTGGGTTGCGACTATATTACTTCGCGCGGGAGACTCCACCAAACAATTCTAAAAAGAGAAATCTATTTGATATTGCCACACCGGAGATTTCCTTTGTTTTATACGATAAAATGTATTATTTTCAGTCTCGATTCCGAATTCTACCGCCAAAAAAAGGAAGGTAAATGTTAAGCAAAAAAGTAATGTGGTTCGGATTCAGTGTCATGGCGGCGATGTTCTTTTTGCTCCTAAGAAATATTGATTGGAATGACCTTTGGTCGGCCTTCGCAAAATTTAAGGCTTTTTGGATTATTCCTGCCCTTATTGTCTACATGTTGGGCTATGTCATCCGTGGATTCCGCTGGGAAATCCTGCTTTCGCCTATCAAAAAATGTCATTTTCAAAGCCTCTTTCCTACTTTAGTTATTGGATTCATGGCCAATAACCTTTTACCAGCCAGAGCCGGGGAATTTGTTAGGGCTTACTTAAACGGTACCAAAGAGAAAATTAGCCGAAGCGCTTCCCTCGCTACCATAGTTTTAGAACGTATCTTTGACGGCCTAACGATGATAATTATGCTTTGGGCCGCGCTAACTTTCGGTAATCTTCCGATTCGCGAGGAAAACATGCCGACGGGAATCCAACATGCTATACAAGCCTGCCCCTATGTTTTTGGAGCCGCCTTTTTGTTCATTTTCCTTCTTCTTTTATTCAAGAATACCGCTGTTAGGATTATCAATTTTTTTACTGGTCACGCCCCTTCTCGATTAAGAAAACCTCTGAATAAAATCGCCCATACCTTTTTTGATGGACTCAAAATCCTTCAAAACGCTAAGGAATCCTTCCTTGTGCTCGCCACCTCTATCGCTGCTTGGACTTGCGAGTTTTCGGGCTATTATCTTTTAGGTATCGGGATGGGTATTGCGCCGAGTCCCATTTCCTTCTGGTCGGCAGCTTTATTAATGGCGATCGTCAATTTGGCGATCCTTATTCCAAACGCTCCCGGCGGCTTTGGTTTGTTTGAATACGTCGGCGTGCTTCTCTTAATGCCATTCGGAATATCTAAAGAATTGGCTCTGGGTTATATGCTTGTTGTACACTTTGTGGTTTGGATACCCATCAACTTGCTGGGGCTTTATTATATGGGCCGGGAACACCTGAGTTTGGAAAAGCTGGAAAAAAGCCGGGAATCGGGTTCATCAAACAAAAGGAAACAATCATGAAAATCGGCATTGTCGGAGCCGGTGTAGCGGGTCTTACTGCCGCCTATCGATTGGCTAAGCAAGGCCACGAAATTGATATTTTTGAGGCTTCCGACCATGTGGGTGGCCTAGCGTCTGGATTTCCAGTAGCTGGCACTACTCTTGAAAAGTATTATCACCATCTTTTCACAAGTGATATCTGCATTCGTGGCCTAGTGGACGAACTGGGAATGCGGGATAAGCTCCATTGGTTCACGAGTTCTATGGGCGTTTACCACAAGGGCGCCATGTATTCCCTTGCGTCACCCAAAGACCTTCTTTATTTCAAGCCTCTTCCCTTTTGGGAAAGGATCTGGTTTGGGTTCCAATCGGTTTTTTATTTGGGAAAGGTAAAAAATTGGAAAAAGTTTGAAGCCATTACCGCGCATGATTGGATGAGAAAATATTCCGGACCGAATATCTGGAAAGTCATGTGGGAACCCCTTTTGAAAGGAAAATTCGGCCAGTATTACGATAAAGTCGCTATGGCTTGGCTTTGGGCCCGTATCCATACCCGTGCGTCATCCCGTAAAGGCTCAAAAGAAACTCTCGGATATTTCCAAGGCGGTTTTGAGGCCTTCCACAAAAACCTGGCCGAAGCCGTTCAAAAGGCGGGTGTCAAAATACAGGTAAACACCCCGATCAACCGAATTTCAACCCGGGATGGGAAACTGACGGGACTTGAAATTTCGGGCAAAGAAAAAACCTATGATCGTGTGATTTTTGCCGCAGCCACGCCTATTTTTCTTAAAACTTGCCTCGAACTACCCGAGGCCTATAAAAAACAAATGACCCAACTGGAGTTTATGGGAGCGCAATGCTTAGTCTTGGTGATGAAACAGAAATTCAGTGATATCTATTGGACGAACATTTGTGATTCGGAAATTCCTATCTTGGGGCTGTTTGAACATACTAATTTTGCTCCTTCCGATTGGTATCAAGGCAAACACATTTTATATGTCGGCAACTATCTCCCTCGGGATCATCGATATTTCAAAATGAAAAAAGAGGAAATTTTTGACGATTTATTGCCCCACTTAAAAAAGATCAATCCTCAATTCGACCCTTCCTGGCTGGAAGAGTTTTATTTATTTCAAGATCTTTACGCTCAACCTGTTATTCCCCTTCACTACAGTGAAGTGAAGCCAGGATATGAAACCCCCATTGAAAATGTCTATTTGGCCAACATGGCTTTGGTTTACCCCGAGGACCGCGGCACCAATTTCGCGGTCGACGTGGGTAACAAGGTGGCCCTGCTGGTTGACCATACCGTTTCAATCCCGGCTTTTAAGGAATAATTTAGATCACGAAGAGGAAAACCAGAAACAACTGTCCAGCGTCCCCACCAACCTATCCAGAATTAACCTTTTGCCTAACACCCTTTGTGGTAATATTTTCCGACGTTGATCCTTACTTGAATGCAGCAACTTTCCCCGCGCCTCTGCGGCGAAAAGACTCTTAAAGGAGTTTCCATGCCTAAAGTTTCATCTCTTTCCGTTTTTTTCCCCGAATATAACGAAGAAGCCAATGTCGAAAACATGATCCGCCAAGCCCAGCGGATACTCCCAGAAGTAGCTGAAAAGTGGGAAATTATCCCGGTTAACGATGGAAGCAGGGACAAAACTGGAGAAATCATTGACCGCTTGGCCAAGGAAGACTCCAATATCCACCCCGTCCACCACGAGAAGAACAAAGGATATGGTGGGGCAGTCATTTCGGGATATAACGCGGCGCAATACGATCTGGTTTTTTTCACCGATGGGGATTTACAGTTTGACTTAAGGGAAATCACGCTTCTTATTGAAAAACTGGACGAAGGTGATCTGATCTTAGGCTATCGGAAGAATCGTCGTGATCCTTGGAACCGTAAACTGAACGCTTTTATGTGGGGCTCGCTCGTGAAATTGTTGTTTGGATTTCAAGTACGGGACGTGGATTGTGCCTTCAAGATGATCAAGCGCAAAGTAATTGACAAGGTACAATTGTCGGCGGGTGGAGCCATGGTCTCCACTGAATTGCTAGCCCGATCGAGCAAATCTGGCTTTCGATTCGTGGAGGTAGGCGTTACCCACTTACCACGGGTGGCGGGAACACAAACTGGGGCAAAATTGTCAGTCATCCTCAAGGCATTCGGAGAACTTTTCAAACTTTACGGAAAAATTAAAAATCAGCCAAAATAAAAAAATGCTTTCAACCAAAAGCAAGAAGCATTAACTTTGAGCCTGAAGGAAGCCGATATGGGTTTTCGCGTTTTGAATTAAGTCGGAATCGTTGGAATACTGCATTACCTTTTGCCAAGTGTCCAAGGCCTCTTGCTTTTTTCCAAGCTTCTCATAAGAGACGGCCATATCATCATAAATCTCAGGATCACTTGGACGAATCTCGGCAGCTTTTTGAAAAGCCATCAAAGCGTCGTTCGGTTGGTTTTTATCTAGATAAACGCTTCCTAAGTCATATTGATAATCGGCATTTTGATTGTCCAAAGCCACAGCTTTTTGGAACAAATCTAAAGCGTCATCATAATTACCAGCGTGATAATACCTCATACCAAGGTTATTAATTACCTCGGCATTCGTCGGATCAAAATGAAGAGACATTTCATACATTCTTACGGAAGCATCGTTCATATCAAAACGTCCATAGAGATACCCAAGAGCAAAATAGGCCTTGGCATAGGTAGGATCAATTTCTAAAGCCTTTTTGAGATAAGCAAAGGATAGTTGATAATGCTGACTGTCATATAGCTGTTTACTTTTTTGATAAAAAGTGTCGGTAGAACCAAGTTCAACCTGTGGTTTTTCAGCAACGGGAGAAGCAAGCGTCTTAACTATTGGAACCGCATGGTGGCCAATATGTTTGGAATGAACCGGTTTTAAGGCCAACACAGGTTCTTGAACCATCTTGACTTCCTCGGTCTCGGTTAAATGCCCAGTCCAGTGCGTAAACTCCCCCCAAAAACCACCACAAACTAACAAAATGATGAGAAAGAGCCAAAGAATTTCGAGTACATCTTTACCAAAGTCTTTAAATCCAGGTTTCTTATTGGTATCTTCCGCCAGCTCGGCTTTTGCCGCTCCAACGGCGGTTTTAGGAAGTTCGGTTCCGCATTTGACGCAGATCATTGTGCCGTCCGGATTCTCGGCGTGACAAGCTGGACAAACAATCATTGAAGACCTCGATAAGAAAGTCATTAATCATCAGGCGTCGAAACCGCCTTTATGATTCAAACTCCGCTACTAAAACCGTTAACAGATCACTTTCAATTGCCAGAAAAACCATGATACTTTAACCCGTTGTAGTAAAATCTGTCAACTTTTAGGTAGAAGTCAACTTTTGTTGCTCAAACCGATTTTTTTGAAAAAAATGATCTAATCGCGCAAGGTTTACCGATTATTCACATCAAAAACAAAGATGCTCATATTTTTGAAAAACGTAAATATTAGTCTCATATCCCTAAACCCAATTAAAAGCTTTAACTTTCGTACTATTTTTTTGGAACGTCAGCATTTCTTGAATCTTCGACGATTATCTTTATGCGTTGGGATAACTTTTGAAGATGGCTTAAACTATCTTCTACTGATTCAAATTTTTCTTTCACCTGATCTCCTGCCAAATAAACTTTATTAATTAATTGAAGCAAGAGTTCATTGTCATTCCGTTGATCCTCCAAAGCTTGGGATATTTCACCCAGTAATCCTCCGGCCTTGCGAACAGACTTAACAATATTCATAAATACATCTCCAGCGCTATAAACCACGTTCACATTTTCTTCAATTTTACCGGTTGTACTTATAAGGGAAATGGCGCTTGCCGTTTTTGCTCGAATACCATCTACCAGATGCTTTACGTCTCCCGAGGCCTTGGCAGAAGCCTCAGCAAGTATTTTGATTTCACTCGCAACCACGGCAAAACCTTGACCGTGTTCCCCAGCCCGAGCAGCCTCGATACCCGCATTTAAGGCCAATAAATTTGTTTTGCGCGCGATCGTAGTAATCGTTGCCAAAAAATCGCCGATCTGATCTGAAGCCAAATTTAGTTGTTGAATAACTTCCGCCGATGAACCGATGGTTGCCTTAATTTCAGTCATAGCCTTGATTTCTTTACCTACCGATTTAATTCCATCAGTGGCTGACCTAGCGGCTTCATCCGTGTCCGCCGCCACTTTTTTGCTGTCATTAACAATGAGCTCATTCAGTTGGAGCAAGGATTTATTAATACGGCCAGCCTTTTCAATATTGGACGACCAGTCGCGAATAACATCACGAAACGCATGAAAGACCTTGGCCATCTTTTCTTGTTCTTGTAGAAAATCTTCCAATTCGGTTGTAAATTCGGGCAGAGCAAAATCAATAGGCTTCGAATCAGAAACCGGTTGAAGTTCCTTAACTGGGATTTTCTCCAACGTATTCTTCAAAGCGGCTTCCAAAGGTTTATCCTCACGTTCACTGAGAATAAAAATTTCTTTAGCGAAATCCGGAATTGAAGAATCTTGTGAAAGTTGCCGCAAGTGCTCGATTTGGCGGTTTCGGAATAAATTGAGAAGACCATATCCAAAAAAAAACGCCATCAAACCATCCACCACAAATGCCAAAAGAGGGCTCAAAAAAGAAAAAGTTAATCCGATAAAGGCGCCAAATAGAAACACCGAAAACCAATAAAAGAAAAAAGAGCTACTGATTTTGACGTTTATCAAATGGTCATTTACCGTCGGAATTCTTAATTAAATAATTTTTCAAGAACTCAACATCATCTTCTTTCATGGCTAAAAAGTGTAGCCCGCCACCCGTTTCATTAGCCCAAACAACTTCCGCAAAAGCCGATATAAGTGCGGATTTTTCGGGCAAAGAAATATCGAGTCGCAAAATACTTCCCACATTCAAAATTTGATCCGCCACAATGTAAAGCCCGCCCAAACTCACATCCATGGTTCTTGTGGTTTGTTCTTTTTTCTTTCGCTCAAAAACGGTCTCTAATTCTTTTTGGTCTTCTATAACACGATACTTCACTGGGATTTTGACTGAAACCCGGGGATGGATTCGCTTTTCCATGAACATATTGGCTTCTGGCATTGACAACTCCTTACGCTAAAATCAAATTGGTCTAAATATTAACGAAAGCGAAAAAAGTAACCCAAAATCCGGACGCCCTTTACCGCTAATAATTGGTTCAAAAGGAAAAGTTGACACTTTTCCATCCACAGAGAACTCCGGGTCTACCTTTACGATAAGTCCCCCGGTGGAAAAAAAAAGCCGATCCGTCGTTTGAATGGTCTGCCCCGAAACATCGAGAATCTGTCCATATGTCAGGACCTGGTGGTTAAATTCCATCAATCCACTCGCCCTCATTGCAAAATCATAATACAAACTGACAAAACGCTTGGCCTGATGAAAAGCAAGATACTCCACACGTCCTTCAACTTCCAGATTATCTGGCCACTGAAAGACGCCCGCACCTAATAATGCATTGGAAGAATCCAGTGTAATAGGTTGAGTTTTTTCATAGTGTATACTTTGAAAAAAAGAAAATCCACCCAGTTCTTCAGCCATGACCAGCCCTAAAGCTTCTTCGGAAGCCCCTTTTCCTGTTGAAAGAAGTGGATAGGCAAGATCAAAAGGATTGGTTCCCGTAGCGAAGCGATAACGACCATCCACACCTATAAAGTTGCCCTTTTCTTTCTCGCCAGTTACTAAAAAAGTGGCTCCTATCTCGATATCCCCAAGTTTCGCAACATTGTGCGTATTGCCATTGGGATCGAGGAGAGCGTTCGCTTCAAAAGGAAAAATGGCTCGTAACTGCAATTGGTCTGAAACCCAGCCTTTTGTCTGGACCCCATATTCAACGCTTCGTATTGAATAAACGGTTGGATTAGGTTTGGAAGAGAGTTGTTGAACACCATTAAAAAATAAATCGGGGACACCTATATTTACCCAATAAAAACTGGGACGTTCTTCTCGAAAGGTCGTAATTGAAAACGAATCTCGCGAAAGATCAAATACAGGATAAGGATCTAACTCCACCGCGCTTACTTCGAGAGGATGGAAAGATAAAAATAAAACAAAGATGACCAAAGACCGCATGAATTTTCTTGGGACTAAAAAAAAAGGCCAACTGTCTTTCTTCATTTTTTAATTGCTAGAACATATAAGCGAGATTTGCATTCGGTCGAGGAGTTATCCCCAAATGCAAAGCTAAATAGTTCTTTTTATTATAGCTAGAAGCGGTATTGTAAGCGTCCTGTATTCCAAACCCGTAAACTGCCAGGGTCGCCAATCCAAACAAATTGCCGGCTGTCTCATTTTTAGCATCCCCCAAGCTATCAACTAATTGAAGATTATCTAAAGTTTGCCAAAGGCCGATTCCAAAAAGAGAAAGAAAAATAATTCCTTTAATCGGATCCCCGGCATAAATCTGACCGGAACCGGGGATAAAAACGGAAAAAAGAGCGGCTTGAGTAGGGCTCTTGGGTGAAAGTCCCGGAAGGGGTGTTTGAGTTGGTATAGCAATTTGAACCAAGGGAGCTACAACAGGAGTATCGGTCGGTTTTACAATATCCGTAGTGTTTCCCCACTCTTGGATCTCTGGAGGAGGCAATGGAGTAGGAGTAGCATTTTCAACATTCCAAAAACTGGGTGCAGCTTCCAGACTGGAACATAAACCAAATGCCATTAACACCAAAAGAGCTTTAAATTTCATGGACACTAAGGTATCGCTCCCTCAATAGGCTGTCAAGAAAACTGCTCAGTTTCAAAACTTCACAAACTTCAAATCCTGAATATGGGGTATCTCCCGCAGTTCAGCCATTACTTTTTCCGAAACATCGTTATCTACGTTGACCATGGCAATGGCCTTCCCGCCCACTTCTTGGCGGCCCACATAAAGTCCAGCAATATTCACTCCATTGCTACCGAGAGCAGTTCCTAGCTTTCCGACAATTCCGGGCCTATCCTCATGAGCCATCCAAATCATATTCCCAACGGGAGTGAAATCAGTGGTATTGCCGTCGAGATTCACAATACGAAATTCCTTCTTACCAAAAACTGTCCCCGAAATGGCATGAGTTCCTTTTTCATTTTTGACAGTCACGGTGATCAAAGAGGAATAATCCCCGACAGCGTTATTTACGGTTTCGGAAATTTCATATCCACGCTCTTTTGCGATGAAAAGGGCGTTAACGTAATTGACGGACGCACTCATACCCTTTTGGAGTATTCCTTTTACCAAGCTTAAGGTCAGTGGTTTGGTGTCAAACTTGGTCACTTCCCCGTTATATTCAACATGGATACTCTTGATGAAGGATTCGGCCAATTGGGAATGGAAAGAGCCGATTTTTTCAATCAAAATCAAATAGGGCTTTAACTCCTCCATAATTTTAGGATCCAGGGAAGGCATATTGACCGCCGCTTTAACCCTTCCACCTTTCAAGGCTTCCACCATTTGCTCCGCCACGACAACCGCCACGTTGACTTGGGCCTCTTGGGTGGCCGCACCCAAATGAGGAACACAGACCACGTTTTCCAGGGTCAATAAGGGGCTGTCGAAGGGAGGCTCTTTTTCAAAAACATCCAAAGCCGCTCCGGCGATTTTTCCACTTTTCAAACCTTCACAAAGAGCCGTTTCATCAATGATCCCGCCACGAGCACAATTCACCAATCGGACTCCGTTTTTCATTGCTTCAATCTGTTTTGCGCCGATGAGTCCCTTGGTCTCTTTGGTCAGGGGGGTATGAACCGTAATGAAATCCGATTTTTTTATGATTTCCTCAAGGGTGACGATCTCAAATTCGTGACCCTTATTTTTGGCCGGATCCACGTAAGGGTCATAGGCCAAGATTCTCATGCCAAGACCAATAGCTTTGCGAGCAACATTGGTTCCAATGCGTCCCAATCCCACCACTCCCAAAATTTTCTCATTCAACTCACATCCAATGAACTTGCTCCGTTCCCATTTTTTTTCCTTAAGGGACTGTTGAGCCTGTGGGATTTTGCGGGCCATCGCCATCAACATGGCAATCGTGTGCTCGGATGTGGAAATGGTGTTACCGTCGGGGGTATTCATGACGATAATTCCGCGCTTGGTGGCGGCTTCTAAATCGACATTATCCACTCCCACTCCGGCCCGGCCGATAATCTTCATTTTCGTGGCGGCTTGGATCAAATCGGCCGTGACAATCGTGCCGCTCCGGATAACCCAGGCGTCATATTCAGGAAGTATTTTTTTGAGATCATCAGGAGTTTTTCCAAAGTGTTCTTCGGTCTGAAAATCTTTTTCTTTTTTGAAAATTTCCATCCCCTGCTCGGAAAGTTTGTCGGTAATTAATACTTTAAACATATCCCATCCCGCGATTAAAGATTTTCAGCCAAAAGGATTTCTTGGGCGGCTTTAACTCCAACACCCAAAGATACTTTCTTTCCCAATTTGTGCATGACCATTTCTAATATGGCAATTCCTAAAACCACATCCGAACCATCCACATACCCCAAATGGCCGATGCGGAAAATTTTCCCTTTCACTTTGGCCTGACCGCCAGCGATGCTGATGCCATAAGTGTCCCGAAAAGTCTTGTTCACCAAGCCGCTATCGATTCCATCGGGTGAGATCACGGCGGTCAAAGCGTTTGATGGCGCCATAGGAGCAAATAATTTTAATCCAATGGCTTCAACCCCAGCTCGGGTGGCCTTGGCAAGTCCCGCATGCCTTTTCCAGACATTTTCCATGCCCTCTTGCCCGATGATTTCCAGGGCCTTCCGAACTTGGATAACGAGGGAAATAGCGGGTGTAAAAGGAGTGTCCGGCATCTTTTCCTCTGTCAGCTTTTTCAATGCTTTGTCGTAACTGAAGTAATAGCGTGGATTCTTGGTGCTTTTTGTCTTTTCAACTGCTGCCGGCAAGGCACAAACAAAGGCTAATCCCGGCGGGATCATGAAACCTTTTTGCGATCCCGAAAGAACCAAATCTACCCCCCAGGCATCAGTCTCACATGGCATGGCCCCGAGGCCAGAAATGGCATCTACCACGATTAATGCTCCAGCATCGTGAACTACCCTTGTCAGCGTTTGAATATCGTTAACGACCCCAGTGGAAGTTTCATTCAATGTCGTGAATACCAGCTTGATATCCGAGGAAGCTTTTAGCCTTTTCTTGACCTCTTCCGGATCTACGGCTTGACCCCATTCGGCTTCGTAAAGGTCGGCTTGTACCCCAAAAACCTGGCAAATATCTTTCCAGCGGTTACCAAAATGCCCAGCAGATGCCACCAAAACCCTCTCCCCAGGGGAAGTGAGATTGGCTACCGCCGATTCCATTACCCCTGTCCCCACCGAGGCAAAGGTCATAACGGGCTGTTGGGTGCGAAAAAACATCTTCAAGCCCTCATGCGCAGCTTTGAAAATAGCCTGAAATTGGGGGGTTCTATGGTGCATGATCGGCATACTGGCTTCGGCCAATACTTCGGCCGGAATGGGGGTGGGTCCTGGAGCCATAATGTACTTTTTACGCATGGAAAACCTCGTAATTAAACCCAGGATTTGGGAGAGGGGACGTGGGTATTTTGCTTTGTTTTAGCTGTAAAACTCAGACATTGTGATTTTTTTCACAAAGTAGAGGGTAGTATAATGACCGAAGTAAGAGTGTCAAGAGCGTCTTTAAAATTGAGAAAAAATTTTAAAAGTTCCAACCGGTCGAGGCCGTAGAATCTTTTCAGAAACAAGGATGGAAAACCCTCAAACTGAAATCGTGTCTTTCAGAAAACTACTGATTAACTTTTCCACCAGCACCGGGCTTTCCTGCGGCACCAAATGTCCAGCGTTTTGCACCACGACAAATTTAGCTTTTGGATACATTTTCTGAAAACACTTCTCACTATTAACTGTAAATGTGTTGGAGGTTTCACCCCGGATAACTAAAGTGGGTTGTTTTAGCAAAAAGGCATATTTCCAAACATCCATTGGGATCGTCCGATAGATTTTAGCTTCCCATTCGGGGGGATAAATAAGATAAACCCCTCCAGTAGCGGAGGGCGCCGTCATGCTATCCGCATAAGCCCGGACTATCTCATCCGACCATTTTTTAAAGAAAGCCCGGCCCCGGAAATATTGGTATGCCGCTTCCCCGCTTTCCCAGGTCCTCTTCCTTCGCAAGGCCCCTTTAATTAAGTAGGACCTAGCTTCAAGGCCAAAAAACTTCATGAGTTTGATTTGCCACAAAAGTCTGGGAGCAAGCATGGTGGGATCGATTAAGATGACATGGCTAAAGAGATCAGGCTGTTTAACCGCAGCGTATAAGGTGAGAACCCCTCCCAAACTGTGACCGATGCCGATAACCTTTTTAACCCCGATCCCTTTTAAGCCACACAGTAAATCACCAGCCATTTGTGACCAAGATTTAAGCCATTCAGGGGAAGTGTCGCCCCATAATGGACGTGCCGGAAAAGAGATGATGTGGAAATGGGGCAAAAGCGGTTGAAGAACAGTTTGATACGTCTGAGGCGGAAACCCATTGGCGTGGGCCAAATGAACGAGAGGCCCGCTAGAATCGGGATTAAAATCGTAAAACTTCAAGCCGTATTTTCGCCGCGGCCTTTTTGGTAAACCACGATTGGCTCTTCCCGTTTGAGGATGACCCCCTCGGTAATAACAACTTCTTTGATGTCTTTACGGGAAGGAATATCGTACATTAATTCCATCATCACTTCTTCTAGGATTGACCTAAGCCCCCGGGCACCCGATTGCCGTTTAATAGCTTCTTTGGAAACCGCCTGTAAAGCTTCGGGCGTAAATTTAAGCTTCACATTCTCCATTTCAAAATAACGTTGGTATTGTTTGGTCAATGCGTTCTTGGGCTCCGTCAAGACCCGCACCAAAGCGACTTCATCCAACTCATGCAATGCGGTAACAACCGGAAGACGCCCGATGAATTCAGGTATTAAACCAAATTTGATGAGGTCTTCGGGTTGAACTTGCTCGAACAATTCACCCAACTTCTTTTCTTGACGGCTCAGCGCCTCTCCTTTGAAACCGATACTACGACGGCCCAAGCGGCTTTCGACGATTTTCTCTAGTCCAACAAAAGCTCCTCCGCAAATAAACAGGATGTTACTCGAATTAACCTTGATGTATTCCTGATGAGGGTGTTTGCGCCCACCCTGGGGGGGCACGTTCACTTCGGTTCCCTCGATAATCTTTAAAAGGGCCTGCTGTACACCTTCCCCCGACACATCGCGGGTAATGCTTGCGTTTTCCGATTTACGGCTGATCTTATCGATCTCGTCAATATAAATGATGCCCCGTTCTGCCCTTTGAACGTCAAATTCGGCGTTCTGAAGAAGCTTAAGAATGATGTTCTCGACGTCCTCTCCCACATACCCGGCTTCGGTCAGGGTGGTAGCGTCAGCGACGGCAAACGGCACATCCAAAATACGGGCAAGGGTTTGAGCCAAAAGAGTCTTTCCCACGCCCGTTGGCCCGATCAAAAGGACATTGCTTTTTTGGAGTTCCACATCTTCCGGCCCTGTCTTAACCATCAAACGCTTATAGTGGTTATGAACTGCCACCGACAAGGTCTTTTTAGCTTTTTCCTGTCCAATCACGTACTCATCAAGGACCTCTTTGATATCAATCGGCTTCGGAACCGAAAGTTTCCCCTTTGGTTGTCCGGTCTTGGCTTCTCCCTTGTCCTCTTCCTTCAAAATGTCATTACAAAGAGCCACGCATTCGTTGCAGATGTAAACGGTCGGACCCGCGACGAGTTTTTTCACCTCGTCCTGGGTCTTGCCGCAGAAAGAGCATCTTAAAAATGAAATTTTATCTTTATCGCCAGACATTGTGACTCCAGAGTTTACTTTTTCTTGGTTTCGGGCCGTTTGGCTAAAATATCATCAATTAAGCCATATTCTTTAGCTTCCTGAGCCGTCAGAAAATGGTCTCGTTCTACGTCCAGCTCTATTTTTTCAAGAGGTTGCCCGCTATGGAATGCCAAAATCTTATTCAGCCGTTCTCTTGTTTTTAATATTTCTTTAGCTTGGATCGCAATGTCCGTCGCTTGGCCTTGAGCTCCTCCCGAGGGCTGGTGGATCATGATTTGGGCGTTGGGAAGGGCGTACCTCTTCCCCTTCGCTCCAGCCGTCAAAAGCAAGGCACCCATACTGGCCGCCTGACCAACGCAAATAGTGGAAACAGGGGCTTTCAAGAATTGAATCGTATCATAAATCGCCATGCCCGAAGTAACCACTCCGCCGGGGCTATTGACATACAAATTAATATCCTTGTCAGGATCTTCCGATTCCAAGAATAAAAGCTGGGCAATAATAGTGTTAGCCACATCATCGTTAATCGGCGTACCAAGCATGATAATCCGGTCTTTCAACAACCGTGAATAAATGTCATAAGACCTTTCGCCCCTGTTGGTTTGTTCTACCACAATCGGAATAAGTGCCATAAATTCCTCCGAAACTTAGTTATGCCGCTTCAATCTTCGCCTGTGCGATCAAATAATCCAAGGCTTTCTCATACTGAATCCACTCTTTAACCGATTCCGCATTTTCCTGCTGCTGCAAGTAACGCTTTACGACGTCTACTGGCTGGTTGACGTTCTTAGAAACCTTATCAAAATAAGCCTCCATATCCTTATCCTCACATAAGATATTTTCGGCAGTCGCTATTTTTTCAACAATCATGGCCATCTGGACATTCTTCTGGGCCACTGGCCTTAAACCATCGACAAACTCTTTTTTCTGATTATCTGAAAGCTTATTGGCGTCTATTCCTTGGTTTTTTAACCTCTCAATTCCTTGTTTCACTAAGCGTTGTTGCTCAATATTAATCAGCGAAACAGGAAGATCAAAGGGATGATTTGCTATCAACGCCTCACCGATCTGCTCAACCATCTTAGCCCTTTGGTCATTTTCCTTAGCAGTCTTGATCTGGCTTTCCAATTTTTCACGCAGTTCTTTTACCGTTTCGCTCTTTCCCACGTCCTTGGCAAAGTCATCGTCCACCGCCGGGAGCTTCTTTTCTTTGATCTCGTGGACAACCACAGTGAATTCCGCCTCCTGACCAGCGACTTCTTTTTTTCCATAATCTGAAGGAAAGATCATTTTGAATGTTTTGCCCTCACCCTTTTTGATACCAATAAGGTTCGACTCAAAATCTTTCAATAGGTTATTCGATCCGAGTAACACTGGATAGCGGTTCGCCTTGCCCCCCTCAAAAGACTTTCCACCGATTTTCCCCTCAAAATCAATAACGACCAGATCATCCGCCTGGGAAGACCGATCTTCTACCGGTATAAATTGGGCCATTTGATCCCGTAAATTTTCTACGGCTTTGTTGACTTCTTCTTCGCTTACCAATGTTTTCTCTTTTTTGATTTTAATGCCTTTGTAGTCCTTTAATTGAAACTCTGGCTTAATTTCTACGGTAGCAACAAACTTGAGGGGCGACCCCTCCTCGAATTGGAGGTGTGTGATTTGAGGCTGGGAAACGGGATCTATTTTTTGATTAATCAAAGCCGTGCGGAAAAACTCGGGCAACTCATGGTGAACAACCTCTTCTCGAACAGCAGATTTGTATTGTTTTTTAATGACATCCAGCGGGGCCTTGCCTTTGCGAAATCCGGGTACCTTCGCATCACGTAAAATGCGTCCGTAAATACCATCTACTTTGGTTTGGACGGTTTCTACCGAAACCTCCACATGAACTTCTTTAGTGCAACCAGAGACATCATTAACGCTAACTTTCACGATAGCTCCTTAAACTTTATAGTGGATAAATGGTGCGAGGGGGGGGAGTTGAACCCCCACGGGTTACCCCGCCAGAACCTAAATCTGGTGCGTCTGCCAGTTTCGCCACCCTCGCAAAAAGGGCCCTGGCGTCAATAATAACGCTGGAACAAGTCTATAAAAACCCTTAAAACGGGCACCATCTTACCGGTGGCTAGCGACTCACGTCAATTTAGGAACCTAACTTTTTACTGAAAGAAGATAAAAAGCCAAGGATAAATCAGGACAAATTAACCTTTGGACACTTGATAATAGGTACCATCACACTCTTTCTTCAATACCAATAGAATAAGATTTAAGTCAATATTAAGGACATTGGATGAAACCTTCTGAAATATCCCATATCGACTTGGCCATTATCGGCGGTGGTATCAATGGAGCCGGCTTGGCGGCTCAAGCGGCCAACGCTGGTCTTTCGGTGGTTCTTTTTGAAAAAGGTGATTTTGCTTCCGGCACTTCCAGTAAATCCACCAAACTAGTTCACGGGGGCATCCGCTACCTTGAGCAGGGTCGTTTTTCCTTGGTCTTCGAATCCCTTCACGAACGACAGCGATTGATCAAATCCGCTCCACATCTGGTTCATCCCATTTCATTCCTTCTTCCTTCATATAAATTCGATAGGGTCCCAGCCTGGAAACTTAAACTGGGCTTGTGGCTATACGATCTGTTGGCGGGAGCTCAAAACATTGCCAAACACCGCTGGTTTTCTCCTGCCGAAACCCTTGAAATGACGTCGGCGCTGAATCCCACGAATTTGACGGGATGCGGACTTTACCACGACGCACAGGTAAATGACGCTCGATTAGTCTTGGAAAACATCCTCGCCGCCGAAGGCGCGCAGGCCCACTGTTTTAATTATTGCCAAGTAACGCAAATTGACCGAACTGCCAATGAAATCAGAATTTTTTACCATGACGATCATTCAAATGAAGCTGGTGTTGTCACGACCGCTTGTCTCGTTAACGCTTCCGGGCCATGGGTCGGTCAAATCGCAAAACTTGTTTCAGACGACGCCCTTCAATTGGTTCGCCCCACCCGTGGAACCCATATCGTCGTTCCGGAGATACTGCCCTCACAGGCCGTCCTTATCACGACTCAAAAGGACAACCGTATCATTTTCGTGATTCCATGGCGTGGTTATAGCTTAGTCGGCACCACGGATCTTGATGATTCCGAAAACCCGGATAACGTCCACCCAACTGAAGAAGAAATCGATTATTTGCTTCGGGAAGCTTCTCGGGTTTTTCCTAAATGTTCATGGGACCGAAAGCTTGTGATCGCGGCTTTTGCGGGTCTCCGGCCTTTGGCTTGGTCCGATGGAGGCCATGCTTCCGACCTTTCCAGAGAAGATAAAATTTTATCCGATGGCAACATCCTAACTATTGTCGGGGGTAAATTAACGACTTATCACGCCATGGCTCAAAAAGCTCTGGTTCAGGTGAAAAATATCCTCAAAAAAACCGCCGAGAGCCAAATAGTACGCTTGCCCGGAACACCTGAAAAACCATGGAATTTATTTTTAAAAGATGAAACCCAAAAATGGGTTACAAAGTATGAACTAACGGAACCTCAAGCGGTTCATCTGGCCCAGCTTTACGGGCAAAGGGCCGAAGAAGTTCTGGCACTGTTGGAAGAAGACCCGCGCATGTGCGAGCATCTTCATCCCGCAAGGCCAGAAGTGTTGGCCCAGGTGGCTTACGCGGTTCAAAAAGAAAAGGCCCTGCACTTGGAAGACGTGATGCTGCGCAGGTTGGAAATAGGATATAGCAAGGAACGTTGGGGGGAAGCGGCGGAAAAAGCCTCGCGGATAATGGCAGAACTTTTAAATTGGGACGAGAATATTCGGCAAAAAGAATTAGAGCGGTACCATCAAAAATTGTACCCGGCCCCAACAACCTGACCCAAGTCTTGACTTGTTTTGTATCAAAGCCGTAAGTTAGCATAATGTTTAGATTAAACCCAAAGACCTACTTCGGAGGATTTTCCATGGAAAAAGTCATTATCATCGGTTCCGGTCCGGCGGGTTACACAGCGGCTTTATACGCCTCTCGAGCCAATCTGAATCCTCTCTTGATCGATGGCCCTCAGCCGGGCGGGCAATTGACCACCACCACCGAGGTTGAGAATTTCCCCGGTTTTCCCGAGGGTATCCAAGGGCCCCAATTGATGGAAAACATGAAACAACAGGCGGCCCGTTTTGGTACCCGTTATAAAACTGGTTTTGTGACAAAAGTCGATTTTTCCAAGCGGCCCTTCAAGCTTTGGGTAGACGAAAAAGAACAACTAGAAGCCGAGGCCATCATTATTTGCACGGGTGCTTCGGCTAAATACGGCGGGGTTCCACGAGAAATGGAGTTGGTGGGCCACGGTGTGTCCGCCTGCGCTACTTGTGATGGCTTTTTTTTTAAAAACCAGGAAATAGCCGTTGTCGGCGGGGGGGATTCAGCTATGGAAGAGGCCAATTTCCTGACCAAGTTCGGCAAAAGCGTGACGATCATCCATCGCCGGGAAGAATTTCGGGCCTCAAAAATCATGCTGGAACGAGCCAAGGCAAATCCCAAGATTAAATGGATGATGAATTCAGCCATTACCGAATTGGTGGGGGAAAAAGTCCTTGAGGGAATCAAGGTCAAAAACTTAAAAACAAATGAAGAAAAGACCCATCCCTTCACGGGCCTCTTTTTCGCAATCGGCCATACTCCCAACACCAACATATTTAAAGGCCAGTTGGAGATGGATGAGGTTGGCTACCTAAAACTACCCCATCCGCCTAAGACTATTACTCATATTCCTGGAGTTTTCGCGGCCGGGGACGTAGCGGACCATTATTATCGGCAAGCCATTTCAGCTGCGGGCATGGGCTGCATGGCGGCTATTGAAGCGGAAAGATGGCTATCCGAACAAGGTAAGTAAGAGCAGTCCAAGAACAACCTGCCCAGACCGGTCCAAACGAATCAAAAGGTTATAAAATTGCGAAAAGACGCTCAAATTTCCATGATGACCGGCATAATCATGGGCCGCCGGTTGGATTTCTGGGAGAAAAATTTCTGAAGGGTCTTTCGCATCGTCTCTTTAACCGTTGACCAATCGGTGATCTTATCGTGGATTTCTTCTTCCAAAGTTTTTCTTAGTAATTCCTTAGCGTCATTCATCAGCTCATCCGAAAGGCTTTCGGAAAAACCACGGGTGACCAGATCCGGCCCGCCGACGATTTTCCCCTTGGCCGTATCCACCGTAACGAGGCCTACGACCACACCATCCTGTGACAGGTGCAAGCGGTCCCGTAATACGACCTCTCCCACGTCGGAGATATGCTTTCCGTCCACCAAAATAGTACCTCCGGAAAGTTCCTTCTCGATTCGCGCCTCCTCACCCTCAATAATAAATTTTTCGCCATTTTCAAGGATGATGGTATTTTCCGGTGATATGCCCATTTGCTCCGCCAATCGGGCGTGCAAAACCAGATGGCGGTACTCCCCATGTACGGGTATAAAATACTTCGGTTTCACCAAAGCGATCATGATTTTTTGCTCTTCCTGGCAGGCGTGACCTGAAACATGGATTTCGGAAACTGCCTCATACAACACCTCGGCCCCGCGGCGGTAAAGCAAGTTGATAATATTGGAAATAGCCCTTTCGTTTCCAGGAATAGTGCGGGCGGATAAAAGCACCATATCGTCCGGCTGAAGTGAAATTTGCTTGTGGTCCCCCATGGCCATGCGGGAAACACTGCTCATGGGCTCACCCTGGCTACCGGTTGTCACAATGACTATTTCCTTCGGATCCATGCCTTTCAGGTTATCCGGCTGGACTAGTAAATTGGCGGGGATATGCATAAAGCCCAAGTCCCGGGCTACCTGGGTGTTTCTCACCATGCTGCGGCCCATAATGCAAACCTTGCGTCCGACTTTTTTCGCAGCCTCGATGACCTGCTGGACGCGGTGGATATTGCTGGCAAAACAAGCCACGATGATCCGGCGCTTGGCTTTGGGGAATATCCGCTCGAACTCCTCACCCACCACCTTTTCCGAGAGGGTGTAGCCTTCCCTTTCCACGTTGGTGGAATCGGACATGAGAATCAATACACCCTTGGAACCATAATCGGCAAAACGGTTCAGGTCGGTAGGAATTCCATCCACGGGTGTGGGATCGATTTTGAAATCACCCGTATGAATTACGACCCCCGCGGGGGTCGTAAGGGCGATTCCGCACCCATCCACGATACTATGAGTGACGCGGATATATTCGATATGAAAAGGCCCAATATCAAAAGTGTTCTTAGGGTCAACTTCCACGAAAGTGGGCGGGGTCTCAAGTTTGAATTCCTCTAGCTTTGCTTTCACAAAACCCAGCGTCAGTTTCGTTCCATAAATCGGTACGTTGAGTTTTTGAAGGATGTAGGGAACGGCCCCAATATGGTCCTCGTGGCCATGGGTAAGAAGGATGGCCTTCAGCCGACCCGGTGTCTCGGCGAGAAAATTGAAGTCCGGAATGATGTAATCGACCCCAGGGTGCATCTCATCGGGGAACATCAGGCCCGCGTCGATCATGACGGCTTGTCCGTCATACTCCAACAGGGCCATGTTTTTACCGATTTCGCCTAAACCGCCTAATGGAATAAAAGAAAGTTGTCCCAATTTTGTTCCTTGTAGTTGAAAGACTAAAAAAACAAAGCCTTCTTCTTGAAATGAAGAAGGCTTTGAATGATAAATTACAGTTTATTTACCAACGGTTTCCAAAACTCTCCCCATCGGGACTCCGACGACCGCCACCATGGGAGCCATCCCCTCTATCTCTGCGGGGCCGATTCCCTGCGCCGAAATCATCCTTGCCGCCACCGAAGCCGCCTTCCCGGCGGCCTCCGCCACCGTTGCCGCCATAGCCGCCTTCGCGACGCCCCCCTCCACTACCGCCAAAACCGCCTCCGCCGCCCCGGTTACCCCGAAATCCTCCTCCACCGCCACCTTTGCGATCTTCCATGGGACGGGCTTCGTTGACGACGATATTGCGGGAACCCACGCTGCTACCGTTGAATTTTTGAATCGCGGCCTGGGCTTCCGTGTCGGTGGCCATTTCCACAAAGCCAAAACCCTTGGATCTTCCGGATATCTTATCCGAAATTACTTTCGCGCTTTCCACCCGCCCGCAGGCCGAGAAAAGCTCTTGTAATTGTGCGTCGGTCATCTCAAATGGAAGGCTTCCAACATATAATCGCTTGCCCATCACGTCTCCTTATCATTTCAAGTTGCCGAAAATTAGTTTCAAAAGACGGGCGTCGGTCAAGCGGCCGTCTTTGGATTTAAAAAACCTCTTGAAAAATCATCGTTCAAAAATTTCTGGGTAAACTCATCCATTTCAGCCATTTTTGCGTAGAACTTCTGGATAATATACTCTGTGTCCATTCCTACCTGATCTCCATAGGGTTTCAAACTTCGGATTTCCTTAACGGCTAAACGGGTGAAAAATCCCCACCACATTTTCAAGATCCATGTCTTGAAGGGGCCACAGTGGTCCATCAAGGTCTGAACTCCCAGCTTGGTTCCAGCGATATGGCGAGACTCATCCTTTAGCATCAAACGGATCATTTCCTTTCCCGTAGTGTCAACCGCTTCCAATTCGAGGGATTTTTGGAAAATGGCTCCGGCCATGGTCTCTGTAAAATAGGTCGCCAATATCCAGCGTTCCACCGGCATGGGCCCACTGGTGGACAAGAAGACAAGCCAATCAAAAGCTTTTTGCTTGGCCGGGGGCGAATTGAGTTTATAAAGATATTTTCGAAAAACAAACAAATGTTTGGCTTCATCGCAGCATTGTGTTGAGTAATAGGTAACCATTTCATTAATATTGAACATATGGGCGGCCTTATTCATCAGGCGCTGGATGATTTCGAGTCCTTGCCATTCTCCCTCATAAAAATAATGAAGGATATTAATCCACCCTTCTTTTATATTTCCCAACTCGATAGGTTGGTTCCAATTAATGGCGCCTTCCGGATCCCAATTGGCCGCGAAAGCCATGCGAGAAAGACCGTCCCAGGTTTTGGCATTAGCCTTTTCAAGAATTTCAGGTTTTGTTCCCTCGTTATTGATCACTGAAGCTTCCATAATTTGTGACATAAAAACTTAACCTCTCTCTTAATTTTTTAACTTTACTTTGAACTTACTCGCTTCCAAACCATTTTCAGCTTCACTGGAACAGCGTCCTGAATCGGCATCGTCAAAAGGCTGGGTGGCGTTATATCGAAAGCTTTCAAGCTTATAATAATTTGGCCCGCAAGGCTGGCTTCGTCGGATTTCCACTCCAAAACATCCATGGATATTTTGGGATATTTTACTTTTTTCCCCGCAAAACTGATTTCCAAATCCATTACTATAGTTTTAAGATTTTGGTTTGTATGGATTTCTGCCGTTTTCGCGTTGACTTCAATCAATGGATAAAGGCCAGCTTTGGTAACCTCTAACATATGAAGATCCCGGTTGTTATCTCCAGAATCAAAGGATTTCACGGGAACCGCCACCAAAAACTCACAATTTCGCTCATAGCATACACCTTTTCCCTTGGCGGATAAACTCTTTCCATGAACAACGTGCAAAGGGTGGGTAACCACATACGAAATCTCAGATTTTTCCAGTAACCATTGCTCTTTCGGACCTCCGGCAAAACCAAAAGCAGGAATCCACAAGGCAAAAAGATAAGCTAAGACTATTTTCATGGTTTTCCAGTTCAAAAAGTCATAATGGTCAATGAAGCCAAATAGGAGGCCAAAAGAGTGGTGGCCATAGTCCCATGGACCACCCCAAGATTACCGATTGGTTGATGGTTAGCGATACGATCATTGACCATATCCCCCACCAACGGAACTAAAATCATCAATGGAAGATGTATCCAAGACAAGGCTTCATGGACCCCTGTGCTGCCGCTAGGCTTCAAACCCTTCGGTTTTGGAGCAAGAATTTCAAATAAAGCAGTCGTGCCATACAGAGCTACCGTCGTCAAGCCCAAGGTCGTATGCAACCTGGTATCCGTACTTCCATTCGAAACATTACCCGCCGTCGCAATCCCCAAAACGAATTCGGTAGCCATGGGTATCGCCGTAATGAGACCCAAAGTTTGGTGGATTTTGAGCATATCAGTTCGGGTTTCCAGATCCTTTTGGAATTGAGGATCACTTTGAGTTTCTTCTTTCGAAAATCCCAAATCCTCAATGGACATCGGTGTTTGAGAAGCAGAATCTGATATTTTTTGGGGGGAGATGATTTTTTCAGCCGCTAAAGAAGGAAGGTAACCAGTGATAAAAGCTGCGAAAAAGACTATCGAAAATTTAGGAACCATTTTTTAAAAAAAATCCTTTGAGTAAATTCATTGAACAATATCGCCGATTTGTTTTTTAACTTCAAGACCGAATACGGCTAAAAACCTCACTTTTAGCGTCAATTAACTTTTTTTCTTAAAGTTACATCATTAGTAGGAATGGAAGTATTGTCTGATTTGTCAAATTTCAATAACGATTTCTCATCCAGTGGCGCTTGAGGCAAAACTTGATATTCCCCACGCGCGAAGCGGTTGTACCTTTGAATAGCATTAAATTTCGCCGTCTGAGCTTCCGATTGAAAAAGCCCTCCAACATCAAAGGAAATCCCGCCCCCAATAGCCGTAATCCAAAAGGGTGCATATTGCTCAACAGGCGAAGTTAATAGCCCCGTAATCCCGGTCGCCACTCCCAGAAGACCAATAATCTTAAATATCTGTCCAGTCGACGCCGAACTCTCGGAACGTTTCAATAAGCGAATGGCTTCATAATCGTTTACTGGAAAAATTATTTTTTCAAAGTCCTTATTGCCCGCTAAAAAGTTATCGTTTATGGAATAACACAATCCGCTTAAAGTCGTATAGTTTACTTCGATAGGCTTTAACTTAACCGAACCCGATGTAGTGTTAATTGAATTTTCTTGGGCTCTTAATCCGCAAGGAATTCCCACCGCAAGAAATATCAAAAAAGTAATCGGTTTTCTTCGAACACTATTCATGGTTTCTCCTAATGGTCACGACGCTAGGAGAATAACAAAGATTTAATAGGTCGTAAATATTTGTGAAAAGTCGATTACCTTTGGATGAGGACTTTGGTGGTCTGTTTCTGCACGAAGGTGCCGTTGAGATCGTTCAAGTTCACCACCACGATGTAAAGGCCGCTGGATAATCCCGACAGGTTCAGGTCCACTTCGTTCGTCCCTGGGGTTCCCGTGACCGGCTTCTTCACCAATTCTCCCGCCACGTCATACACACTCGCCGTCAACGTCATGTCCGTCGTCGATTCCACCTTCACCTTCGTCGTGTCCGTCCCCTTCAGGATGTTCGGCGCCGCGTACACGTTCCCGTTCGTCACCGGGCTGTTCCCTCTCTGCACAATCACGCTCTTTGATACCACTTCCTCCCCACCGCTCCCATTCGTCCAGTTCACCGATATCTCATATACCCCGTTCGTCACGATCGACCCGTTATCACTCGTTCCATCCCACACCACCGACGTCCCATTGAACGTAATCGTCACTGAATTGTCCCCGCCCGGCGTCGGCGTCCCAACCCTCGGCGCGATCATCCCCGTCGATAACGCCACCTCCCCCAAGGACACGTTCCCAGGGTCATCCGCGTAGCTATACAAATGCTTCACCACTTCTCCCGCCTCGTTGTACACATCCACCACCACCTGCGCGATCGACCGGCTCACCGTCACCGTCTGCGATACGTTCGTCACCACTCCGCTCGGGTCCGTGCTCGTCACATTCACGTAATAAGTACCGTTACTCACCGGCGTCCCCGACTGGTTCGTCCCATCCCACGACGCGATCACCACCCCGCCCACCATCACATACGTCTTCCCTTCCAGGCTCGTGATCGTCGCTCCCGTCAGCGTGAAGCTCTTCACTTCCTGCGACAGCTCCTGCACCCAGATATCCTTCACCAGCTCTCCCGCCTCATTATACACCGCCACTTCCACCTTATAAATCGCCGCCACCGTGATACTCACCGACGCCTTCTGCGGCACCGGGTTACCCGCGTAGGTCAATTGCGCGTTGTTCGTCAATACCGTGCCGCCCGGCAACAGATTACCCACTATTGCCTGGTACGTCAGCGTCACCGCTCCCACCGGCAAGCTCGGGAAAGTCCAGCTCAAGTTATTTCCCACCGCGCTCGTCACTCCACCCGGCGGGACCAACGCGAAGCTCGCGAAAGTCATATTCGCCGGCAGTTGGTCGCTCACCGTCACCGAACTGGCCGCCGCCTCCACCACGTTCAAGATCAGGCTATAAGTCACCAAATCCCCCGATTGGGCCACCGTTTCCGAGGTTTTCTTCACGATGCTCACTCCTGGCGTTGGTGTGAAGGTAAAGGTCGGCGTCGGGGTGTAGCTATAGGTATAGGTAGACGTAAAGGTATAGGTCGACGTCGGGGTCGAGCTTGCCGTCGCCGTCGCTGTGTTCGTCGCCGTATTCGTCGGCGTCTTTGTGTTTGTTGGCGTTGCCGTATTCGTTACCGTCCACGATGGCGTGAAAGTATAGGTATTCGTGAATGTCGCGGTGTTCGTAGGCGTATTGGTCGCAGTGAAGGTATTCGTAGCGGTCGCTGTGGGCGTATTCGTCTTCGTGTTCGTGGCCGTATAGCTATTCGTCGGCGTATCCGTATTCGTGGGCGTATTCGTTGCCGTCAAAGTGTCGGTCATTGTCGGCGTATTCGTCGCGGTAAAGGTATTCGTGGGCGTTCGGCTCGGCGTGGCAGTGGCGGTATCCGTCGGCGTATTGGTCACCGTAAACGTATTTGTCGGGGTTGCCGTCGAAGTCAAGGTCGCCGTATTCGTCGCCGTGAAGGTATCCGTAGGCGTTCGGCTTGGCGTCGGGGTGGCCGTATCCGTGGGCGTATTGGTCACCGTAAACGTATTCGTCGCCGTGAAGGTCGCCGTCGCCGTATTGCTCAAGGTGGGAGTAGGCGTATTCGTCGTCGTATTCGTCACTGTATAGCTATTCGTCGGCGTTGAACTGGCGGTCGCTGTCGCCGTGTTCGTCGCTGTATTGGTGGGAAGTGGCGTGTTGGTCCAGGTAGAAGTAGCGGTGTTCGTCGGAGTAGACGTCATCGTGGGAGTTATTACATCCGTGTGGGTATTGGTAGGCGTAATGGTCGCCGTGTTGGTGGCGCTATTCGTGCTCGTGACAGTGGCGGTCGCCGTATTGGTAACAGTCTTCGTGGCTGTACTGGTGGCGCTGTTGGTTTGGGTGCTCGTGTTGGTCGTGGTTGAGGTAACCGTCGAGGTAGCCGTGGACACCGCCGTGGAAGTCGCCGTGCCCGTGGGAATCATCGTAACCGTGTTCGTCACGGTCGCCGTCGGCGGGGCGCTTGTCGTCGCCACCGTCGTCGCGGTCGCTACCGATGTGGGCGTTGCCGTCGGAACCGCAACCGTAGCCACGGCCGTGGCCGTCGGGACTGAAGTCGCCGTGGAAGTCACCGTCGAGGTTGGCGTATTTGTGTTCGTCACCGTGGACGTGGCCGTATTGGTTTTGGTCATCGTGCTAGTAGCGGAAGCCGTGGCCGTCGAGGTCGTCGAAGACGTCGCGGTGCTCGTCGTGGTACTTGTCGCCGAAGAAGTAGCCGAAGCCGTCGTAGTTGCGGTTTTAGTCGTCGTGCTGGTCGTACTGCTGGTGGCAGACGCCGTCGCCGACGCGGTCGTCGTGCTAGTGGCCGAAGAAGTAGCCGTGGCGACGGCGGTTGCGGTAGACGTGGCAACAGCGGTCGCAGTACTGGTTTTGGTGGTTGTACTCGTCGTACTACTCGTAACCGACGACGTCGCCGATGCGGTCGTTGTACTGGTCGCCGAAGAAGTAGTCGTAGCCGTAGTCGTTTTAGTAGGGGTCGGCGTAGGAGTGGTGGTCGGGGTGGGGATTGGGGTGTTCGTTGGGGTCTTGGTCGGCGTAGGTGATGGAGGGCAGTTACCAGTAAATTGGAAAGACTGGAATGTCGAGTTTTCGCAATTGTTGGCGCTTATCCCCATTTCCCCAGTGGTACACCCGCTCCCCGTAAAAGTCGCTGAAGCCGATGCCGAACTGAGGCCAGCCTGGGAAGTGGCAAGAGATACAATATATTGGCAACTACTATTCACTACCACCTGTACCCATGCGGGACAGCTACTGATGGGCGAACCCGCCGGAACTGTCGCCGTGGAAACTGTAGATGCAACCCCAGCGGTATAAGAAACCCATTCCAGGGTTCCCGTATTGGAGGAACCGTTGTTAAAGAATTGAAGTCCGTAGCCGTTCCCCGTCGTGGGGTTATACCCAAAAACCAAGCCTCCCAAATTACCGCCGTTTACGTTTTCGCACATGGAAACCTGCAAGGTTCCAGGCCCGCTTTGAACCGAGTTGTTTACCAAAAAGTTGTTCAGACCATTGCAACTTGAACTCATGGAAACCGAGCCGCCGCCTACACCCCAAGAGCCCTCACCGGGTGGGTTGGTTCCCATCACCCATCCGGAAGGTATAAAAGTACCACCGAAACTTGTGGTGACTGAACATTCGGGTGTCGGGTTGCAATCGTATTCTGCCACCAGAGCCTGTTGCCAAAAACTCGACTTGGCATATTGGGTCCCAAGGTCTAATCCCCACTGCAAGCTGGTAGCCCCACCCTGGAAATTCATACCCAAATCATAATTTCGATCCCGATCCGAAGTTCCACCACCGGTACCTGGGCAGTTCAAGACACCTGGTGCGCTACTCCAAACTGCGGGTCCTCCATTGTTAGAGCCTCCGGTATTGGCTGCCGGGCCCGAACCATAAGGATCTACTGTGTCTTTGTCACCATTGGTGCCTGACCAGCATTCCTGAGCCCCGCCCACCACCGATAGCTTCGTGTTCGAAGTGGAACAACTCATCCCCAAACAGGCCCAGTTCAGGTCCGCATCGGGGGGAGCCGCACCATAAGCAATTACCCCATTTTCCTCGATATGCCACGCGCTATTGCCATCGGCGATGGCCACGGCGTTGTTGCTGGTGACCGCCGGGTTGGTATAAAGCTCCACCAGCGATTCTCCCACGCAACTACCACCAGGAGTTATGGGATAGACATCTTGTTTTCCGCCCGCACCAGCGGTCCCCCCTAATAAGGTTGTACTTATGGGATAGCGGATATTGTAAAAAGTATTAGCGTACCCGCCATAGGTGACTCCCGCACCCTCTTGCGTGCCTGCAGGTGTAGTCGACCCGTTAAAGCTAACTCCCGTGAGCACAGGTGGTGCGCCGTTTGAACCGTAATCGTACTCGACATAAAGAAAAGCCGTTACCGGCGTTGCGCCTGGGGGCAGTGTTACGGTTAGGGCCTGACCACAGGTACCTCCCACAACGGTCTCCTGCAAACCAACACCTTCGGCCACCAATTGTTGGGTTTGGGAGGATCCAGGCGCAGGGTTCCCTGAGGCACAGGATGCAACCGTGATATCCCCTGGAAGCGGTGTAGAAATCGGAACGGTAGGGGTAGACGTGAATTGGGGTGTCGCGGTGGGCGAACCCGGTGTATTCGTTTTAGTGGGAGTCTGGGTAATTGTAGGTGTTAAGGTAATCGTCGGTGTGTTCGTTGGTCCCGGACCTGGAACTTGATTGGTAGTCGCACTGACAGTACCGCAGCTCCCCACGCTGAGGGGGCCGATCGTGACTGAACCTCCCGCGCCATCCTTCACATCGAAATAAAAGGGGCCCGTGGTACCATTCAGATTACCGCTACTAGTTCCCCAATAATTATTTCCACCCACCCCATTCGCCCCCAAAACCAATGCGGTAAAAGGGCCTCCACTGCTGGTGGCATAGCCAACACTAACAATTGGAAACAAAGCATCCATGAATTGAATCGGGTCATAACCGGAACTACATCCGGATTTCCATTCGTATGTGATATCGCCTGAGGAATCACCAGCCATAAGACTCAATGGACACGGAACAAATTTCCATTGGATGTTGAGTTGCCCATAACTGGTATTACCCGTCAATGCTTGCCACGCCTGTTGGGTTAAGTCCAATTGGTTGGCGGTCGTACAAGAGGGACAGCTATTATCGATCATCACTGTAATGGCTTCCGCGGCACCGGTTACGGTTACTGCCGCACAAGCGCCACAGGCCAAACCATTCTGGTAGTCATCTTCTCCGGAAGCGGAGTTAATGGCTGCGCTAATATCAGTGTCATTTGCCGCAGGAAAACCGCAAGCGCCCGTTCCCGCGGAAAAAGAATAAGCTGTTGCCATCGAGGTGTAGGTATAAGTAGAAGAATTATAATTAGCGGTGCTGTAATTAATTTGAGCTTGTAGAGAAGAAATGAATCCCAAGAATAAAAGTAAGAACAACAATGCCGAAGTCGTTCTAGGGTCCAAAAGATGAATGAACCTAAGAAAGAGAGTCTTCACAGACTCTAAATAATTAATTTTTTTATACTCGTTTATCATCTTAACCTTTAGACCTTCAAAAACGATTTTAGTGCAGGCCCCAAACCCTAAATCAGCACTTAAAAAATGTAATATTAAGTTAGATTAACAGCAATATTGATGCCTTTTGAAAAACTAACCTCATGTACTCCTAAATTACATAAAATATAGCAGAAATCAGATTTTTGGTGAAATTGTTCTGCAAAAGCGGTTTCACATTAAATTGGCAAAAAACAACAAAAAACTGACAATAAAAGACAAATTTTCTGCGATGGAAATAAGGCACCAAGAATTTTAGGGTCACAGGATCGATCAATGATGTGAATTTTTGAAGGGACCAATTGGTTTAAATTTTTATATCTAACAAAAATAGATATGATTTCGCCGATACATCGACAAAAAATTAATTAGAACAACTTGGGAACCAATTACCTTTGGATGAGGACTTTGGTGGTCTGTTTCTGCACGAAGGTGCCGTTGAGATCGTTCAAGTTCACCACCACGATGTAAAGGCCGCTGGATAATCCCGACAGGTTCAGGTCCACTTCGTTCGTCCCTGGGGTTCCCGTGACCGGCTTCTTCACCAATTCTCCCGCCACGTCATACACACTCGCCGTCAACGTCATGTCCGTCGTCGATTCCACCTTCACCTTCGTCGTGTCCGTCCCCTTCAGGATGTTCGGCGCCGCGTACACGTTCCCGTTCGTCACCGGGCTGTTCCCTCTCTGCACAATCACGCTCTTTGATACCACTTCCTCCCCACCGCTCCCATTCGTCCAGTTCACCGATATCTCATATACCCCGTTCGTCACGATCGACCCGTTATCACTCGTTCCATCCCACACCACCGACGTCCCATTGAACGTAATCGTCACTGAATTGTCCCCGCCCGGCGTCGGCGTCCCAACCCTCGGCGCGATCATCCCCGTCGATAACGCCACCTCCCCCAAGGACACGTTCCCAGGGTCATCCGCGTAGCTATACAAATGCTTCACCACTTCTCCCGCCTCGTTGTACACATCCACCACCACCTGCGCGATCGACCGGCTCACCGTCACCGTCTGCGATACGTTCGTCACCACTCCGAAGGGGTCTGTGCTGGTTAATTGAATGTAATAAATACCATTACTCACCGGCGTCCCCGACTGGTTCGTCCCATCCCACGACGCGATCACCACCCCGCCCACCATCACATACGTCTTCCCTTCCAGGCTCGTGATCGTCGCTCCCGATAAAGTATAGTTGTTAATGCCTTGTGATAATTCTTGTGTTGATATCTGATCTATCAATTCCCCAGCCGAGTTATAAACCCCAATCTTTACAGTGTAGGCCGCCGCCATATTGACGTTTACCGATGTTTTCTTGGGAGTGGTTAATCCCGCATAGGTCACTTGGGCGTTATTGGTTAAAACGGTCCCTTGGGGAACATAACCCGCCACTTGTGCCTGATAAGTGAAGCTATAGGTCCCCACCGGGAGCGAACCCCAGCTCACCGTCAGGGTCTTAGTAGCGGCGGCATAACCCGTCACCCCTCCTGATGGAATAGTCCCAAAACCGACAAAAGTCAGATCAGGTGGAAGAATGTCGTTCACCACCACATTGTTAGCAGGTCCCACGGGCACATTCAGGCCAATTGTATAAGTAATGATGTCGTTGACCTGGGCTACCAGTTCCGAGGCTTTCTTACTGATCTCAACATCCGGCGTGGGAGTGAAGGTATTGGTCGGCGTAAAAGTGTTAGTAGGAGTTGAAGTACTGGTGAAGGTATAAGTAGCGGTCGGAGTATTTGTGGGAGTGAAGCTTGCTGTAAATGTTTTCGTATTTGTAGGTGTGTTGGTTGCGGTGTAAGTATTCGTGTGAGTAAAAGTGTTCGTGATCGTAAAGGTAGCCGTATTCGTCACCGTCGCAGTGGGAGTATTTGTCGGCACGGGAGTGTTGGTATTGGTTGGGGTGAAAGTCGTGGTCGGGGTGGCCGTGTTGGTCGTGGTATTGGACGGCGTAAAGGTATCGGTCTTGGTCGAAGTCGCCGTATTCGTCGGAGTGTTGGTAGGACTGAAAGTCGAAGTACTGGTAAAAGTCGCTGTCAGGGTAGCCGTGTTTGTCGAAGTGTTGGTTTGTGTGTAAGTATTGGTGTTGGTCAAGGTAGCTGTATTCGTCGGGGTATTGGTTGTGGTGAAAGTAAAAACCGGCGTATTCGTAGATGTGGCGGTGGCGCTATTTTTAGGAGTTTGGGTAAGAGTCAGGGTCGGACTATTTGTGGCCGTATCAGACGGCGTATTGGTCGGAGTGAAAGTGTAAGTATGCGTGGGGGTAAAGCTGGGAGTCGAAGTAGGGGTATTGGTTGGGGTACTCGTTGCTGTCGGCGTAATGATGTCCGTATTCGTCGGTGTCATTGTAATCGTATTCGTCGCCGTATTAGTGGCAGTATTCGTCGGAGTTGACGTAGAGGTCCGAGTCGGAGTGTTCGTAGGTGTATTTGTCGGCGTCGGAGTGACCGTATTTGTTGAGGTATTCGTGGAAGTGTTGGTCATCGTATTCGTAGCTGTGTTCGTCGGCGTATTGGTTAATGTGAAAGTAGGGGTATTGGTTGGGGTACTCGTTGCCGTCGGCGTGATAATAGCCGTATTTGTCGGTGTCATCGTAATCGTATTCGTCGCCGTATTAGTTGCGGTATTGGTAGGCGTGGTGGTAGCCGTAACCGTCACCGTCTTAGTAGGAGTTGCGGTAACGGTATTCGTGGCCGTAGGGGTCGTTGTATTCGTCACGGTATTCGTAGGCGTGTTGGTGGTAGTCGCCGTTGGAGTCGGTGTGGTCGTATTCGTCGGCGTATTGGTCGGGGTGAACGTTGGGGTATTAGTTAGGGTGTTAGTGACGGTCGGAGTAATGACGTCGGTATTTGTCGGCGTCATCGTAATCGTATTGGTAGCCGAACTCGTGGCTGAATTTGTAGATGTCGAAGTAGGCGTTCGGGTGGGAGTGTTGGTCAAAGTATTCGTGGGTGTGTTGGTGGTGGTATTCGTGGCTGTTGAAGTTGGTGTATTGGTAGTTGTTGGAGTTGGAGTATTAGTAGGTGTATTCGTCGGCGTAATAGTAACAGTATTTGTCGGGGTGTTGGTACGTGTAAGAGTCAAAGTATTTGTCGAAGTATTCGTAGCTGTGTTCGTGGCGGTATTCGTCGCTGTGTTTACCAGCGTATTGGTCGCTGTATTGGTTGCCGTATTTGTCGCAGTTATGGTGGCGGAGTTGGTGGTAGTTGCCGTAGCCGTCGCGGTCGCTGAACTAGTTGGGGTATTAGTTGTAGTGGCCGTCGTGGTCTTAGTAGTAGTACTAGTCGCAGAAGCAGTTGCAGAATTGGTGGCAGTCGCCGTAGCCGTCGAGGTTGCTGAACTGGTTGTGGAAGCAGAAGCGGAGTTAGTAGCTGAAGCGGTCGCAGAATTTGTTGCGGTAGACGTCGTGGTTTTAGTAGTGGTACTAGTTGCAGAAGCAGTCGCTGAGTTGGTGGTAGTTGCCGTAGCCGTCGAGGTCGCTGAACTGGTTGTGGAAGCAGAAGCGGAGTTAGTAGCTGAAGCGGTCGCAGAATTTGTTGCGGTTGCCGTTGTGGTTTTAGTGGTGGTACCAGTCGCAGAAGCGGTCGCCGAATTGGTGGTGGTCGCCGTAGCCGTCGAAGTGGCTGAACTAGTCGTGGTGCTGGTTGTGGTGGCAGTGGTCGTTTTTGTTGTCGTAGCGGTTTTCGAATTAGTGGCACTAGCTGTTGTAGTTGAGGTGGCAGAGGTTGTCGCGGAAGCCGTGGTTGTGCTAGTGGCTGAAGCGGTCGCGGAGTTCGTAGCCGTGGATGTCTCTGTTTTGGTTGCCGTATTGGTTGCGCTCGGTGTAGGGGTAGAGGTGGGGGTCTGGGTTGGTGTATTCGTCGGGGTTCTGGTTGGGGTATTCGTAGGTGTCGGAGTGGCGCAGTTCCCGGTAAATTGGAATGACTGGAACTCCGAATTTTCGCAATTGTTCGCGCTTATCCCCATATACCCGCTCGAACAACCGCTTCCCGTGAAAGTCGCCGAAGCCGTAGCCGAACTGAGGCCAGCTTGGGAAGTGGCAAGAGACACAATATATTGGCAACTACCGTTCACCACCACCTGCACCCAAGAGGGACAGCTACTAATGGGCGAGCCTATCGGAAGCGTTGCCGTGGCAACCGTGGTTGCGGCCCCCGTTGTGACAGAGCCGCTATAAGTCACCCAGTAAAGGGTGCCCGTATTACCAGACCCATTGTTAAAGAATTGAAGTCCGTAACCGTTGCCCGTCGTCGGGTTATACCCAAAAACCAAACCACCGAAGTTGCCCCCGTTAGTTTTCGTACACATTGAAACTTGAAGGGTTCCCGGACCGCTTTGAACCTGGTTATTCACCAAGAAATTATTGAGTCCATTGCAACTCGAACTCATGGAAACTGATCCGCCGCTCTCACTCCATGTGCCTTCACCAGGCGGGTTTGTTCCCATCACCCATCCAGCGGGCACAAAGGTGCTTCCGAAACTCGTAGTAACCGAACATTGTTGAGTGGGATTACAATCGTACTCCGCCACTAGAGCTTGCTGCCAAAAACTCGACTTGGCGTATTGGGTACCCACGTTTAATCCCCACTCCAAGCTGGCGGCTCCGCTTTGAAAATTCGTCCCCAAATCATAATTGCGAACACGATCCGATGAGCCCCCGCCGGTACCTGGACAATTGAGAACACCTGGCGGACTACTATAAACTGGTGGATTTCCGTTATTGCTTCCCCCCGTATTAGTAGCCGGGCCAGAACCATAAGGATCGACTTGGTCCTGGTCCCCATTTATGCCTGACCAGCATTCTTGCGCTCCACCCGCAACCGACAGCTTCGTATCCGAAGTGGAACAGCTCAGACCTAGGCAAGACCAGTTCAAATCGGCATCAGGTGGGGCCGCTCCGTAAACAATCTCTCCATTCTCCTCAATGTGCCATGCGCTGTTGCCGTCCGCGATGGCCACGGCGTTGGTGCTGGTAACCGCCGGGTTGGTATAAAGCATCACGAGCGATTCCCCGGCGCAACTACCTCCAGGAGTGACTGGATAAACATACTGAGCACCACCGGCACCCGCCGTTCCATCCAACAGGGTTGGGCTAATCGGATAACGAATGTTATAAAAAGTATTGGCATATCCCCCGTAGGTGACCCCAGCCCCTTCCTGGGTACCCACAGGCGTAGTAGAGCCGTTAAAATTCACTCCAGTAAGTACAGCCGGGGCACCATTTGAACCATAATCATATTCAACGTACAAAAAAGCCGTCACCGGGATGGCACTCGGGGGAAGAGTAACGGTAAGGGCAGAACCACAAGTGCCCCCCACAACGGTTTCCTGGAGGCCAACGCCCTCAGCTACCAATTGTTGCGTTTGAGAAGACCCCGGAGCGGGGTTTCCTGAGGCACAGCCAGTATTGAAAGTGACTTGGGCGAAGGATTTATTGGCCAACGAGAGAGAAAAAAGCAAAACAAATACTTTGCAAAGTTTCGTATTGAAACCTTGCTGAAAAAATTTTGAAAAAACTTTAAATCGAATTGACATTTTTTTCATCATCCACCATCTATCAATTTTTAAATGCTGCTTACGCCATCCGTTGTGGTTTATCGCTTCAAACTCATCGACTTAAACCGATTTAAACCAAAAATCGTTTTTTTGACTGTTCAAAAAAGATTTCTCGTTCACCTTTTAGACGGTTGCTTGGATTTTTATTACAATTTATTGTGAAAGCGTTGTGAAAGCGGTGTCGAATTGCTTTTCTAAAACTTAGCTCTTTGTTACCATGAATATAATATATATCGCTTTTTCGATAAAACCATGCTTTTTAACGAAAAAATGCCCAAACGGTTTCCTAAAGCAAATATGAAGGTTTTTATGCATTTTTAAGGTGTAAGAGTTCCCAATGTGCAATGGAACAGTAATGTTATGATTTGCTTGCTTACAGCTTCCCTGAGGCCATCTTTATGCTTTTGTAGTTCTGGAAAAAATCAAAAGGTAAAATGATGAGAATTTCAAAAATTTTAAGCTTGATCGTCTTTGGATTTTTGGGCACTGCTTCACTTAGTTACGGAGACTACGGTTGCCACTTCACAATGAGCTCCCGCCTCTTTACGCCACTAAATACAGGAGATAAAAAAATCTCCTTTCGCTTTACCTGCCAGCAAGCGATAAATCTCATTGCCGTTTCTTTTTACTGTGAGCAAGCGCAAAAACCACCGGCTTATAAAATTAGCCTTCAGGAAGATCAAAAGGGACTACCACTTTCCCAACCTTTGGAAACCTCCAGTGTCACGCCTAAGGGAGGTTGTTGGATTACGGTTCCCATCAACAATCTTTCTCTTCTCTCGGGAAAGGTATATCACTTAGTCATCGAGCAAGATGTCACAAGGGGCGGCCAGCACAAGGTGGGACTCATTGATGACAACCATTTTGCTTCAATTGCTTACGGGGACCATCTCAATTCTTTCGATCCGCGAGCTGAAATTCCCGATTCACAACTGAATGTATTGGTAAGTGAAAATGGTAAATGGAAAACTCTCGATCATCAGCCCCTCTTCGCCCTTCATGGAAGCGGCTCTAAGCTTCAAGGCGTATCCTATGATGATTTTGGGGATCTCCCCATCCATGGCAACGGAACACCCGGTGACCATTCTAACGATGTGATTCAAGGCGAAGCATTGCATCCTCATTACGGAGTAACAGCTACGGGTTTCGCCATCCGTGTCCGAAAAATAGGCTCACCCGCTACTCCACTTAACTATCGCGTCTATTCCATCAACTTCATGCAACATAAAACTACTCTGGCGTTCTCAGGAGTAGCCCTTTTTCCCTCTCGAGCCCCTGTCTCTTACCAATGGGTGACCATCGGCATAAAAAAAGAAGACAATCCCCAGTCTTTTCCGCCTGAATGCCGCTACATCGTATTCCAAACCGATTCGGGCAAAGGAATATCAGCGGCACCTGGATGTGAGGATTGTTATACCCTCTCGGAAGTTGGAAATTCCGGCGGGCTCGCAGGGGCGGCGGATCTAAGCTTTGACGGAGGCGCCCATCTCTCCCGTGAAGTCACCTCAACTGACGGTTGGAAAACCTGGGAGGATGCCTTTGAACGCGACGCCAACGTGGTGATCCTGGGCCCCGTAGGCTCTGGCTCGGACATACCCACCCCCGGCCCCATTCCCACCCCCGCTCCGGTCATGATGGATATCATTCCGTGAAACCATCCAAAATGAAAAACCTATCCGTAAAATCAGCTTCATCTGTTTTTCTTCTAATCCTTCTTTTTTTCTCAAGAACCCTTTCCCACGCCGAACAAATCATAGATACCGAAGACCCATTAATCGTTTCCAAAAACACCGCCTATATGCGGTTGAAGAACGGCTATTTCTCCGACGCCCTTTCCGCGGGTAAAGACGCTTTAAAAATGGCGGAAGACCGTTATGGCCCAACCCATCCGGACTTAGTCCCCTTCCTCATCGATCTCGCCACAATTGATCGCTACATGGCCCGTTACGCCGATGCCGAAGCGGCCCTCAAATGGGGGCTAGCCATCCAAGAAAAGACTTTCGGTCCCGATGATCCCCAAGTGGCCGAGACCTTAGACCAGTTAACTTCTCTTTATACCGATTGGGGCAAATGGCCAGATGCCGAGTTCTTTGGAAAAAGGGCTGTCGCCATTCTCGAAAAGAAGGAAACAAACTCGCCCGACGACCTTACCCAAGCTCTCGATCATCTCGGCACCGTTGAAATGGAAATGGGAAAAGATTCAGAAGCCCAATCACTTTTGAGAAAAAGTCTCAAAATTCAAGAGAAAGACGCCAAAACTGATCCGCAGGCCACCCTCCAAACGCTCCATCTTCTTTCCAGGCTTTGCCAATCAAGCAAGCAATTTTCCGACGCGCAATCCTATCTTCAAAAAGTCCTCGATATTTCGAAGAAAAATTACGCTAACAATTCCGTTGAACAAGCCGACGCCATGGAACTCTTGGGGGATTTTTACCAATCCCAAAAGCAGGTCGAAAAGGCCGAAAGCTTATTCAAAACCGCCCTCCCTATTTACCAGCGGTTCGTGGGTGTTTATTTTGGCTATTCCACTTCGGATTACGTTCGAAAGTTGGCAAAAGCCTATGAATCTGTGGGTAAAAACAAGGAAGCGGAAGATTTACTCCAAAAAAGCCAGCAAACCCTAAAGGAAACTTTTGGGCCCAGCCATCCCCGGGTGGCTTTAGGTTTGCTGGATTTAGCCCAAGTGGAAGAAGCCCTGGGGCAAAAAACCATAGCTCAGGCAGATCTTAAGGAAGCGCTTACCATGGCCCAATCCTTTTTCGGGGACACCCATCCTCTGGTTGTCAAAATCCAAAAACAACTCCATTCATGACCTATCCCATCGCCCTCGAAACCCATGGCTGAATCTCAACCGCATCCGATATCCCTGACGCCCTTAAATCGCCTCCAATTCATTTCAAATCCGTGGTTTTATCCAATCTTAGCCTGCTTCCTGTTGGTGATCCTTTTATCCGCCCGTAAAATCGGAAATTACGATCTCGGTTTCCACCTAAAAGCCGGACAATCCATACTTCAAACACACTCTTTTCCCCAAAAAGATACCTTCACCTATACCCAAACTGACCGGGACTACCTGGATTCCAACGGCCTTTACCAAATCCTCCTATATGTCTTCGTTAAGAACATAGGGTACTCCGCCCTCACCTTACTCAACATGGTAGTCATTCTTCTCGTTTTTGGACTCTTGTGGGGCCGTATCCAGTCCACGAAAGCCCCTTTTTGGGGAAAAACGCTGATTTTTTTAGCCGCCATCCTGGCCACGGAACGGCGTTTCATTGTTCGCCCCGAGATTTTTTCATGGCTTTATTTAAGCCTGACCTTGCTCATTCTTGAATCCCGGATACATCGAACCCGAAACCTTCTCTTTCTATTGCCGGTCATTCAACTTCTCTGGGTCAATACCGAGGGACTCTTCATGTTGGGCTGGGCCGCCATAGCGGCTTATGGAATCAGCGGCTGGCTTCAGGAAAAAAGGGTGGATCGGGCCCTTTTCCCCTATTTTCTTTTGTCGATCGCGGCAGATTTCTTGAATCCCTATGGGTACAAGGGCTTACTCTTTCCCTTCGTTTTATGGACCCGGCTCCAAGCCTCTAATATCTATAAACAAACCATTTCAGAATTCTTTACTCCCTGGCACTTTCTAACCGGTCAAAATCTCCAGTACGATTCCTACCTTCATATATTTATCTTCTTTGCCCTAGTTCTCTTTTCATTGCTTCTGGCCATCCCCTCCATTCGGCAAAGGAAATTCCACGAAATATCCCTTTTCGTGATTTTCCTTTTCTTGGCCTTGATGGCCGTCCGGAATATCCCTTTATTTATCCTCATCGACGCCCCTTTCCTGGCGGTTTGCCTGGCCGATTGGACGGCCAAACCCCGCTGGGGATGGCTTTATGGCCCCCAAACCGCTATCGGGCTTACCCTCTTTCTTGTTCTTTTAGGATTAAGGGTAGGCACCAACGCCTTTTATCTTTCAGACCGCAGAAATGACAGGATGGGCTTGGGTTTGGATACCGACCGTCTACCCGTAAAAGCCGTTCACTACATGATCCAAAACCGCTTGGATGGGCAAATGCTCAATGACTTGAATTTTGGGGGATGGCTGGACTGGCAGGGTCCCCAGCCCACCTACATTGACGGCCGCCTGGAAGTACCGGACGACTCCTTTTACGGGCAATATAAGCAAAGCTTCGCTCCGGCGGGCCTGATCCCCCTTTTGGCTATCACCCAAGCCCAGTTGGTCGTCATGGAATACAACTCCGCCATTTCCTGGGCCGATCAGCTCCAAAGGTTTCAAGACTGGCGCCTGATTTACCTGGACGAATGCACAGCCATTTACGCCCGTAAGGACTATGCCCCCCAAATCCCCGCCCTTTCTTATGCCGATTTCACCAAATCCATCGGTATCCCCAGCGAAACGGATATCTCCGTCATGGGCCAGCTTCAAAACCTAAGGCCTTCTAAGTTTTCATCCTGGATCGAGGGATTTTACCAGCCGCAGTTTTATGCCATGAGCACCTTCAGCATGGGCCTCTTCGCCATGCGGATGGGTGAGTACCAAGCCGCGCGGGATATTTTTATGGAAGGCTTCCGCCAAACGAACGGGGCCTATGGGGAAGTTTTTTTCAACCTGGCCGTGGCCAACCTTCACTTGAAAAACTACGCCATCGGCAAATGGTGCCTGCAATACAGCCTCGGATTGGAACCCAATAATCCTTCGGCCATACAAATGCTCAACAGCTTGAGAAGTTATTGAGAAAAGGCGGTTTGAACCACGAAGGCACAAAGGGCACCAAGAAAAGCAAAAATAGAGATAGGGTTTAACATAGTCTTAAATATCTTTGTCTTTCGTTTCACTTCGTACCCTTTGTGCCTCGTGGTTTTTACTGCCCTTGGCCAAAGGCCAATGGGTGGTGGTTCAACAGATTCTTCGTCTTTCTATGTTCTGGCAACCTTCACAACCAGGTCAAATTCGGCTAAACTCCCCCTTCAAAATGCAGGTCCAAAACCTTAAGGTAAGGGTTCATGACTGAAGCAAAACAAACTTTCCCCATGGCGGAAGCCAAAAAAATCGTCGACGACCTCTTCGAGCCCAGCGCGGCCCTCTATTGGGCCGATCTCCTCTTTAACACTATCCTCGGCTGGGGGGCCTTCGTCTTGGCGGTTTTATCCCCCAACTTTTCAGCCATCCAAATCCTCAGTCTGGCCGTTTCGGTCTTTTGCCTCTACCGGGCGGTGATCTTTATTCACGAATTAACCCACCTCAAAAAAGACACTTTCGGCTTGTTCCGGATCGTTTGGAACCTGCTTTGCGGCTTCCCCTTCATGGTCCCCTCCTTCACCTATATGGGCGTCCATATCGACCACCATAAACAGAAAATGTATGGCACCCGGGACGACGGCGAATACCTTCCCTTTGTCCTGATGGGCCGCTTTCGGATTATTCTTTTCTTTTTAACCATGCTGGTCGTTCCCTTTGTCTTTACCCTCCGCTTCCTGCTGACCCCCATTTCTTACCTCATTCCACCCCTCCGCAAGCTCCTTTGGGAATACCTTTCGTCGCTTTCCATTGACCCCGAATGGGCTCGCCCCGCCCCCCAGGAAAGGGACGGCAAATGGTGGCAATTGCAGGAATGGCTGACCTTCGGTTATGCCGTGGCTTTTGGCTGGTTGCTGTGGAAAGGAATACTGCCGCTGAAAGTGCTGGTTCTCTGGTACATCGTGGCGACGCTGATCTTATTGACCAACGGCATTCGAACCGTCGCGGCCACCCATTGTTACCGCAACCCCGCCGACCACATTTTGGAATTTTCGGAGCAGTTTTTGGACTCGGTCACCGTCCCCGGCAACCCCGTCACTACCGGCCTCTGGGCCCCTGTCGGCCTTCGCTACCACGCCGTCCATCATTTGTTTCCCGGCATGCCCTATCATAACCTGGGGAAAGCCCATTATCGCTTAATGAAGGAACTGCCGGAGAATTCGATCTATCGTTTGAGCCTGAGGAAAAGCCTTTGGCATGGGCTGTCACAGCTTTGGAGGGAAACGACCGCCGCCCAAACGGCCAAGCAGGCGGTTGGAAGAACTTCGAAAGTTTCTTAGATATTCCAAATCCGTTTTGACATTTTCTCCCTTGACAAGGTTATACCGAAGTTATACTTTTGACTTATGAAAACAGCTATCTCCATTCCTCATAAGGTTTTTGAAACTGCCGAAAAACTGGCCGAAAAACTGGGTGTTTCCCGAAGCCAACTCTATGTAACGGCTATTAAAGATTACCTTGATGGCCATATGGATGATTCCGTGACGGCTAAACTCAACGAACTTTATGCCGATACGGATTCTAAGCTTGGCCCCGCGCTGAGGAAACTTCAGGCAAAGTCTATTTCTAAGGATGGGTGGTGAACCGGGGCGAAATTTGGTGGGCGGACCTACCCGGCCCCAAAGCTTCGGAACCTGGATACAGCCGCCCCGTCCTAATTGTTCAATCAGACGCGTTTAATCGCAGCCGCATTCAAACCATTGTCGCCATCGCTCTTACGTCCAATCTCCGATTGGCCGATGCTCCTGGAAATGTGAAACTATCCGCGCGTAAAACGGGTCTTCCAAAAGATTCGGTGGCCAATGTGTCCCAAATCATTACCCTGGACAAAACCTTTCTGAGGGACAAATCTGGAAAATTGGACGCGTTAACAATAAACCACATTGAAGATGGAATAAAACTTTTGCTGGATTTGAAATAATTCTTGAGTAGAACACAGGCGCAGTAATGTGCAGGTCAATCCTTGGCTTGTTTCCCGGCATGCCCTATCCCAACCTGGGAAAAGCCCACTATCGTTTGAGCCTGAGAAAGAGCCTTTGGCATGGTTTGTCGCAACTGTGGAAGGAAACAACTGCTGCCCAAACGGCCAAACAGGCGGTTGGAAGAACTTCAAAGGCTTCTTAAAATCCTAAATACCTCCCTGTCGTGGACAAAAAAATAATGGTTAATGGTGGCCTGACCCCGTTTTTCACTTTACGGACGATTGCGTAAGTCGTTTGATTCAAGGCAAAACATTAGTTTTCCTCCAAGTTTGATAAACATCTGATTTCAAGATTGGGATGAATTGAGTATCTTTGTTTAGAACCTCTTGATACTTGGAATCCAATTGGATGACTTTTGCGATTTCTCGGACAGCTAATTCCGGTTGATTTTCGGCCCAATAAGCGAGCGTTAAATTGTAATGACCCATTAAATAATCCGGCTTAATTCTAACTGATCTTTGTAAGGCTTGAGCCGCTTCATAACCATAAGCTGTTCCCTTTTGCCGTAAATAAGCATAACCCATTAAACCCCACGCCTCATAATTCTCGTAATCACATGAAGTGGCCTCCATATATTCTTGGATAGCATTTCTATAATCTTGAACGCGGTAATATTCCTTTCCCTTTTTTAAATGTTTCCAGGTTTCCGCGAAAGGATTAAGCCATTTGTAATTCCTAACAAAAGCAGGAGTTCCTTCTGAATCGTTCCCTATAATTTCATCAATATCAACATCCTTAAACACAGGAGGGGTAAAATTTCCATCTTCACTAACATCTTCACCCTTGAAAGCCGGTATTATTTTTCCATTATAAAAAAAATAAAATTCTGACGAACAAGCCCTAGCAGACAACGCACACCAATGAAGACCAAAAAAAATAGGCCCTCTTTTTTTTATCAAACCAAAATCCATATACGAAGGCCAAATACTCTCAAAAGGAAGTTGATCAAGCAATTTTCCATCTTCATCAAAAACCATTAACATTCTTTGACCGGAAATTTCATCCGGGGCCATTAGAAAAATTTCCTTTTTCCCATTGTAAACGCCGTTCCAAAACCGTGACGGTCTAGAGGCCCTCTCAGGGCGGTCGAAAAGTGTGACACTCCCCGAAATTACCGGATGATGTGTGTTTTTCAGCGATGAAAACCACGCCACCGGAAGGAAAAGGAGTGTACAAAGACATGGACCAATGGACGGAAATCCGCAAGAAAATCCTGGTGGAAGGGGTCTCCAAGCGCCAGGTGATGGAAGAAGAAGGCATCCACTGGGAAACCCTCCAGAAAATACTCGCCCATAGCGAGCCTCCCGGCTACCAGATGAGCCAGGAGAGGCCCCAGCCCAAAGTGGGGCCCTTCTTGGGCCGGATCAAGCAAATCCTAGAAGACGACAAACACACCCACAAAAAGCAACGCCATACCGCCAAGCGCATCTTTGAGCGTCTGCGTAAAGAGGATGGTTACACGGGTGGGTATACCCAGGTGAAAAAAGCCGTCCGCGGGATCAAGCACAGGAACAGCGAAGTTTTCGTGCCGTTGTCGCACCGGCCTGGTGAGGCACAGGTGGACTTTGGGCACGCCCTGGTCAAACTCAATGGCGTGCTGGTAAAACGCCCCTACTTTGTGATGGCCTTGCCCTATTTGGATGCTTTCTTCGTGCAGATATTCGAGCGGGAGAGTACGGAGTTCGTCTGGGAAGGCCACATCCGGGCCTTTGAGTACTTCGGCGGCGTGCCTTCACGGATTAGCTATGACAACGCCAAAACCCTCGTGAAAAAGCTGATCGGGGTACACCAACGGGAATTGACACGGAGTTTCCAACAGTTGGTAAGCCACTATCTCTTCGACCACCACTTCTGCACCGTACGCCGGGGTAACGAAAAGGGTGTGGTGGAAGGCGGGGTGAAGTATGTCCGACTAAATTTCATGGTGCCGGTTCCGCAAGTGGGACATTTGGAGGAACTGAACAAAAAATTGGTGGTGAACTGCGATGAGGATTTGGAACGCAAATTGCGCGGCAAAGGGGCAGTCAAAGCCAAGCTTCTTGAAGAGGACAAAGCCCATTTTCGGCCTTTGCCCGCTACACCTTTTGATGCTTGTCTGAAGCAATCCACGACGGCCACATCCTTGTCCCTGGTTCGCTTCGACACCAACGACTATTCCGTGCCATCGGAATGGGCTCACCATCCGGTGGTGGTGAAAGGATACATCGACCGGGTGGATATTTTTTACAAGGCCAGGCGAATTGCGACCCATGATCGTCTTTGGTGCAAGGAAGGCGTAACCTTCAATCCGGTGCATTATTTGGCGGTTTTGGAGGGAAAGCCTGGGGCACTGGACCATGCCCGGCCCCTGGAAGATTGGAACCTGCCGGAGAGTTTCACCCTCTTGCGCCGTCGCATGGAAGGAAAGGAAAAGTTTCACGGCGAGGGGACGAGGGAATTCATCAAGACGTTGCGGCTTTTGGAAAAGAATTCCATGGGCAGGCTCCACCGGGCCGTGAAAAAAGCCGTTCAGATGGAAATTTATACACGCGATGCCGTCGCCCAGTTGCTCTACTCCAAGGAAGATTTCAGACTGACCACCTTCAGCTTGGCCGGTCGTGAGCATTTGCGGCGGGTTCAGGTGGCCCGGACAGATCTTTTGGCCTACCGAGAACTGATGGCCGTTGGAGGTGAAGCATGAGCGAAACCAAAAAGACCCTCTTGCTGGAACACCACCTCAAAAAACTCAAGTTGCCTACCATGCACCGCGAGTACGACAAGATGGCCCAACTCTGTCGTACTGAACGCAGTGATTATCCGCAGTACCTGTTCAAGCTGGCCGAACTGGAACTTCTTGACCGGGAACGCCGGGCCAAGGAGAGGCGTATCCGGGATGCGGGCTTTCCCGTGCTCAAGACATTGGACACGTTCGACTTCAAAGCTCAGCCTTCGATCAACCAGGAATTGACGCGGGAACTCATGCGGGGCGAGTACATCGACAAAAAAGAAAACGTCCTGCTGATCGGAAATTCAGGAACAGGTAAAACCCATTTGGCCACGGCCTTGGCCTTCCAGGCCTGCTGCCAGGGCCGGGCGGTGCGGTTCTTCTCCGTCACCGGCCTTGTGACGGAACTTTTGGAGCGCCGGGAGGAAAAACAATTGGCCAAGTTCCACCGGCAGTTGGCCAGGCTCCACCTGATCGTCCTGGACGAACTGGGTTACGTACCCTTCACCAAGGCGGGGGCCGAGCTGCTATTCGAGGTGGTCAGCAAGGCCTATGAGCGTACCAGCCTGATGGTAACCACTAATTTGCCCTTTGAAAATTGGGTGGAAATCATGGGTTCGGAAAGAATGACGGGGGCTCTTATTGACCGTTTGACCCATCGGGTGCATATTCTGGAGGCCAACGGCCAAAGCTTCAGGCTGGGGGAAGCGAAAAAACGGCTAAGGCGTAAAGACAAGAAGGATTGAAAAGATTAACCAACGACCATACACCCTAAAGGCGTATGGAAGGCGGGGGGTGTCACACTTTTGGACCGCCCACCGTCACACTTTTCGACCGGCGCGGACATTTTAAGTAGGTCACCTTCTTAGCCCGGTGCTTTCGAACAACTTTGGAGATGACTTCCTGGAAAAAACAAAGGACTACGTAAGGAGTTAACCCCTTATGCTTCCGATGAGACCGGGAGACATGGGGTTCCAACATAGCTTTCCGCGAGGGGTCGAATTCCAAGATTGGATAACGTTGACGTTTAAGCATTTAATGATCCAACCTTTTTAAAATTAATAGAGCCGTTGGAAATAATCTTGTCCACGACGGGTCCCCTTCGTGGACACCAACTACATTCAAAACCCAACTACTTCACCCAAACCAAATCTTTCAACTCGGGCGGATCAATGCCTAGCATCACCAAGCATTCCTCGAAATCCACGGGCGGAAGAACCGTATAGGTCTTCGTGATTCCCGTCTGGGGTGTTGTTGGAGGAAGTAAATTATTTATTCCAGTCGGAAGGATGAATATCGGCTTGCCGGAGAATTTCGCGCAGAAGAGGAATTCCAATATCACCCTGATGTGGATTGGGGATGCGGAGTTTTAAGGTGCCTTTCACCATGAACATATGCTTCCCTCCGCTATAGGGACCCTCAAAACCTAGGCGGACCAAACCCCGGATCAAATCACGCCGGGAAACGGGTCTAAGCATGAACTAAATTCGGCAATTTCAAGCGCTTACCCTGGATCACGGGAAGTTTATCACCCTGCCGAACTTTTAATAAAACCCACTCTTCCAAGACTTCCTGGAGAACCTTCCGGCAATCCTCCAGCCCTTTTTCATTCGACCAAACACCCTTAAAACCAGGTACTTCACCGTAATAGGTTTTGTCCTCAAGAATTTTATATTTCGCTTGCCCCATCGCAGTCTGAATATATTCCATAAACATGTTGGGCTCCTTTGTGAGGGCATTATATCAAAGCTAATTAAGTTACGAACAATGTTAAAACCCGCTTATTTCACCCAAACCAAATCTTTCCACTCCAGCGGGTCAAGCCCCAGCATCACCAGGCATTCCTCAAAATCCACGGGAGGAAGAACCGTATAGGTCTTCGTGATTCCCGTCTTGGGGTGTTGGAAAAATAACCGCACAATCTCACCTTCCCGCCGTAAATGACGCAACTCCGAATCAATGCCTTTTTAGAAACAACAAAAATTGCCGGGGATTAACAATTCTAATTTTCCGGAAAGACTTGAGATCAAGCAGATCCTTGTCGCCTGTAACGATAAAATCGGCCTGACCGGCGACAGCGCATTCCAAAACAGGATTGTCCTTGGGGTCGCGGCTGGCGATAACTTTGATAACGGGGGAAACCCATTCAGCATCACTTTTAAGAAGTTCAAGGGTATCCAAGATGTCATGGGGATTGACGAATGCTGAGATTTTGGGTTTCCGGCAAGCGGCATTAAACTCGGTGACGAGTTCGGGTGAGGTGATTATATCGAAAAGTCCATCCAAAAAAGCCCTGCGAACGGCGAGACAATTTCGGCTTCCAAGAAGAATGCTGATTAATACATTGGTGTCAATGACGGCTCTTGCCACGTAATTCCTTGCGGGTTTCCTTGACCAAAGCCACTATTTCCTTCTCGCTCAAGCGGTTCTTTGTAGTCCTTTTTTGGATGCGGTTCAGAAGGGGGGTCCAACGTTCTCGCCGGGTCTGCCTTTCGAGCTCGTGGGCCAGCTTGATTTTGTCTTTTACGGAAAGCTGTTGGATGAGATTTTCAATATCCACAGGAACTTTGACGGCGAGATTCATGGATGGCTCCTCCCTTTTACCTTTGCATGTTCTGATTGTAGTCCAATTTGATCCATTATCCAATTCACTATTAAGAAAGGGGTATTACTTCACCCAAACCAAATCTTTCCACTCGGGCGGGTCAATGCCCAGCATCACCAGGCATTCCTCAAAATCCACGGGGGGAAGAACCGTATAGGTCTTCGTGATTCCCGTCTTGGGGTGTTGGAAAGAGAGCCGGAAGGCGTGAAGCATCTGGCGGGGGGCCAAATCGGAACCGCCCCCATAAACCGCATCCCCTAAAATGGGATGGTGGATGTATTGCATATGGACGCGGATTTGGTGGGTGCGGCCCGTTTCCAGTTTTAGATGAAGCAGGCTGGCCTTTTCCGCCTTACCCAGAACCGCGAAATGAGTGACCGCGATTTTCCCGCCCTCGGGTAACACCGCCATTCTTTTGCGGGAGACGAAATGCCGGCCCAGAGGGGCGTTGACTACCCCAGGCCCTTCCACTTCCCCCTTAACAATCCCTAAATATTCCCGGCTTAGTTTGCGGTATCTCAATTGCTTTACCAGACTTTTGTAAGCCGCGTCGGTCTTGGCCACCACGAGAAGCCCCGAAGTATCCTTATCCAGCCTGTGCACCAGCCCCGGCCTTTGAACCCCTCCGACCCCCGCGATATCCGGGCAATGGGCCATGAGGGCATTGATGAGTGTCTTATCCGGATTCCCCGCGCCGGGATGCACCACCATCCCCACCGGTTTGTTGATCACCAAAAGAGAGGCGTCCTCAAAGACGATATCCAATTTGATGTCTTGGGCTTTTATATCGGACTTTTTAGAGGGTGGAATGTTGACTTGAAAGGTTTGGCCTTCCAAAACAATCAAGGAGACTTTTAAGGCCTTCACCGGAAATTGGGGGATGACATGGCCTTCTTTGATGAGAACTTGGGCTTGGTTGCGGGAAAAGGCTTTCAACTGGGCAGAGAGGAAAACATCCAGGCGCTTGCCCCCCTCGCCAGGTTGGACGGTAATGAGGGCGGTTTGGGCGGTGGTGGAAGAGGGTTTCATGGAAGGCATTTTACTTGGAATCGACGGCAAAACCCAAAAGAAAGAGGGTTTGAACCACCAAGGGCACCAAGTTCACCAAGAACGACGAACATCTAAGATTTTAAAATTCTCAAAAGTCTTTTGCTTTCTTGGTGCCCTTGGTGAACTTGGTGGTGAAAAAGGTTTTGTCAGAGGTTCTTAATTTGGGGTTCTTTTGGTTTTCTTTGAATAATCCAGAGGATAACCAAAACCGACAGGAGAATAATGATTCCGCTGACAGCCTGGGAGGCTGAGTTGAAGATAATCAAATAGTGTTTGTTCCAATCCCGTCTCCAAAATTCAATGACTAGTCGAAGGGTTCCATAAGTAAGCCCATACAAAGCGATGGTCAGCCATTGGTAACGGATGGTCCAACGCCGGGTCCAAAGCAGGAGTAGAAAGAGGGCGAAGTCCCCGGCCATTTCCCATAGCTGGGTTGGAAGATGGGGGATATTGTCCCCCGCTCCCGGAAAAATCATCCCATGAACCGGATCTTCGATTCCATAACAACAGCCATTCAAAAAGCATCCAACGCGCCCAATGGCGTGGCCCAAGAGGATATAAGGGGCCACCAAATCGAAGGTATAGCTGACTGGCCATTTCTGGGTTCGAATCCAGTAAAAAGCTACCGCCAAAGCCCCGAAAAGTCCCCCGTAAAACACCAACCCGCCTTGCCATATTTTGAAAGCATCAAGCCATTGGCCGTTCTCAAACTCGGTATAGTTTTCCAAAACGTAAAAGAGCCTCGCCCCCAAGAGGGAGCAGACAATGACATAAACCCCTAAGTCGAAGGCTTTTTGAAAGCCTTGTTCGTAGGTGATCCCCACCTTCGGGGCGACGTATTTACCCGTGTCCCTGGCGAAGAGATAAATGCTGAATCCCAGCGCCACCGCCATGCAAAGGCCGTAGGAATAAAAATGAAGCGGGCCGATGGTCCACAAAATCGGATACATTTAAACCCTTTCCCAAGATTGCTTTGGTTTCGCGAAAAAATAGCCCAACAATAAAAGAGTCAAGCCGACCGTGATACAGGAATCCGCCAAATTGAAAATGTAGGGAAACCATTGGTGCTGGTGGAAACGAACGTCGATAAAGTCCACGACTTTCCGGTAAAAGACCCTATCAATGAAGTTACCCATCGCCCCGCCCCAAATCAACCCCAGGGAGAGCCGTTGAAGCACTTTCTCGGAAGGAACGAACCTTTGATAGGCGTAAACAATCAAGCCCGCCCCGCAGGTGATGGCGATAAAAAAGGGAATCCGGACATAGGCGGGGGTATTGGCCATGAACCCGAAAGCCGCGCCGGGGTTTTGGATGTAAGTCAAATAAAGATAATCCCGGATGACCATGATCGAATCCCCCATCCGGCAATAGTGCATGACAAGGAACTTCGAGATTTGGTCGGAAAGAACCGCCAGTAATGAAACTCTTCGAATGATCATGCCCGGGTCTTCTGCCGGTGACCCGCGATAAACTCAAAGAGAAGATAGGCGAGCCCCACGGTAATGCAGGCATCCGCCACATTGAAGATATAAGGGAACCATTCGTATTCGTAATAACGCATTTCAATGAAATCGACGACTTTGCCATATAAAAGCCGGTCCACCATGTTTCCCAAGGCGCCTCCCCATACCAAACCGAGCGCGATGCGGGTTAGAAGCCTCTCATGGGCCAAGAGCTTTTGGTACATATAAACGATGAAGGTGGCCGCCAGGGTGGCCGCGATAAAAAAGGGAATGCGCACAAAGGGTTCCAAATTGGACATGAAACCAAAGGCGGTTCCGGGATTTTGGATATAGGTGAAATATACGAAATCGGGTAAGAGGGGAACGGACTCGTTCAGGGACATTCGGTTTAAAACGAGGAACTTGGTGGCCTGGTCCAAGGCCAATACCAGCATGGAGATACCCGCCAGCGGCATCAAGCTTGGCCGTCCCCGACCGCCTGGAATTTTTGAACGATGGGCCCGCAGCGGTGGCAGATATCGGGGTAGGTCTTATCCATTTGCTCGGGGGAATAATAGTTCCAGCAACGGGCACATTTTTGGCCACTAGTTTTTTTCGCAAAAACACCCAGAGTGGTTATTCTTTCGGATAAAAACCCATTTTCCGGTGCCATTCCTTCTTTTAGTTCAACTTTCGAAACTATGAAGTAATACCTCAAGTCATTCAAATAATTTTCAAGAATTCTCCAATATTTTTTATCAACTTTATCATTAATAAAAATCTCGACTTCTGCTTCCAAAGAACTTCCAATGGTTTTTGCTTGTCTCAAATTTTCTAAAGATTTCATCACTTCTTCTTTAACGTTGAAAAGACACTGCCATTCATCAATAAAAGGAACGCCAATAATCTTTTTTGCGTCACAAAGTTCTTCGTATTCTTTTACATGATTTGATAGTTTGCAGGAAAAAACGCTCTTTTCTTCTTTAAATTTCTCAGAAAGAGATTGCCAAATTTCTTCAGCCGTAAAAGAAAGAATTGGAGCAATTGCAACCAAAGAATCTTTTAAGATTTTATAGAGTACTGTTTGGGCAGAACGTCGTTCCTTTGAATTCACCTCAAATGTGTACAATCTATCTTTCAATATATCAAAGTACTTTGAACTTAATTCAACAGTAAAATAATGTTCGAATTGATGAAAAACTTTCGTGAATTGAAATTCACGATAATATTTATCTATCAAAATCATATTTCCGTTAGACACCAATTTGGCATAGACATCCAAATCTAAAAGATCACCGTCTTTGACAGTGTGAATTAAAGGGTCAAAGTCCGATAGATTTCCCAATATAAATCGAAAAGTATTCCGAATTTTTCTGTACGCTTCCGACATACGTTGAAGCATTTCCTCACTAATGGCAACATCCTCGGTGTAATCCTCGGAAGAGACCCAAAGCCGCAGGATATCGGCACCGTATTTTTTCATTACTTCCAAGGGGTCAATGACGTTGCCCAGGCTCTTGTGCATCGCCTTTCCCTCGGCATCCAATACCCATCCGTGCGTTAAAACTCCGGTGAAGGGCGCGTGGCCTTTCAAGGCGACCCCGGTCCAAAGGGCGTGCTGGAACCAGCCACGGTGCTGGTCACCGCCTTCCAGATAAAGAACGTATTTGGCATTCTGCAACTCGGGCCTTTGGTCCATCACGGCGAAGTGGGAACTTCCCGACTCAAACCAAACGTCCAAAATGTCCTCTTCTTTGACGAACTCGGCGGAGCCACAAGCGCACTTGAACCCTTGCGGCAAGACATCCTGGGCTTGGTGATTAAACCAGCCATCGATCCCCTCTTTTTGAACCAAGGATACAATCGATTCCAAGACTTTCTTGTCCTCAACCGGCTTCCCGCAAAGTTTGCAATAAACGACCGTAATAGGAACTCCCCAGGCCCTTTGGCGGGAAATGCACCAATCCGAACGGCTTTCGACCATGTTCCGGATACGGTCCTTGCCCCAAGCCGGAATCCATTGAACTTTCTCGATCTCGGCCAGACATCGTTTGCGTAAATCCTGATAATCCAACTCGATAAACCACTGGGCGGTCGCCCGGAAAATGATGGGATTCTTCGAGCGCCAACAATGGGGGTAACTGTGCTGGATGGTTTGTACGGAAAGAAGCCGTCCCAAACCCTTCAGTTTTTCCACGATCTTGGGATTGGCTTCCCAAACCGACATTCCCTCATATTCCTTGACCCTTGCGTCATACCGCCCCGCCTCATTAACAGGCGAATAAACGGGCAAGCCGTACTTCAGGCCGATTTCGTAGTCCTCCCGGCCATGGCCGGGGGCCGTGTGGACCAATCCGGTTCCCGTATCGGCCGTAACGTGGGTCCCCACCATGACCAGTGAGTCCTGGTCCAGGAAAGGGTGGTGTCCAATAGACCTATCCAGTTGATCTCCCTTGGCTTCATCGATGATTTTGAAGTCGTCGGATTTCCATCCACAAACGCCCGCGACCTGGGGTAAAAGGACCTTGGCTAATATGTAGTAAGCCTCTCCTACCTGTACTGTGACATATTCAAAATCCGGATGAACTGAAATGCCAAGATTGGCCGGCAAGGTCCAGGGGGTTGTGGTCCAAATCAGGAAAGAAAGGTTCTCCCGAGGCGTATTCGGAAAGACCTTGTCCGGAAGCTGCTTGACGGGAAAGGCCACCGTCACCGACAGGGATTCATGGTCCGCGTATTCCACCTCGGCCTCGGCCAGGGCGGTTTTACAGACCGGGCACCAGTGGATGGGGCGCAAACGGCGGCTGACATAACCTTCCGAAAGCAGCTGAGTCAAGGCCTTCACCAACGAAAGCTCGTAAGTGGGGTCCATAGTCATATAGGGATGGTTAAAATCGCCGAAAATACCCAGGCGCTTGAACTCGTCCCTTTGGCGGTTCAGGAATTTCTCGGCGTATTTGCGGCACTCGTTGCGGATTTCGACCTTCGACATGGTTTTGGACTTGGACCCCAACTGCTCCACCACCTTATGCTCAATAGGCATGCCGTGGCAGTCCCATCCCGGCACATAGGGGGTATCGTGGCCCCGCAAAGCCTGGTACTTCACGATGATGTCCTTCAACACCTTGTTCAGGGCATGGCCCATATGAATATCGCCATTGGCGAAAGGAGGGCCGTCATGTAGGACGTATTTAGGTGCCTCGGGTTTTTCGAAGGTCCGGTTATAAAAACCCAATTCTTCCCAGAGTTTTAACTTCTCCGGTTCGGTCTGGGGAAGGTTGGCCTTCATGGGAAAGGTTGTCTGGGTAATGTTGAGGGTTGACTTGTAATCCGCCATTTTTCGTCCAATTTCAAGGGATTTAAGACCGAAAGCTTATCAAATGCTTTTAAAAATGTTTAGTCTTTTTTGGCTGGCCGGAAAGGAGAAAGGAGTTACCGATGAATTTAGGTGTTCACCCGGAGAATCGAATTGTCGCCGCCCAATCCATCATGGACATGCTCGGGACTAGAAGGGTCGGGAATCCACTCCAAATCATTCAAAACAAATTTGTAATGGTAAATCCCGGGATTCAAGGAAATGATAAAACGGAAACTGCCGTCCTCTTGCCGGGTCATGAGGTCGGCGTCCTTGTCCCAATTGTTGAAATTGCCGACCAATGAAACTTTTTGGACTTCCCTTTGAGGCCGGTAGGTGATGGTGATCTTGATGGGCGGCTCGAAAGCCATCACCCGGTTGCGGCCCTGGGATTTGGCGAGATAAAGACTGCTATCGGCCTTTTTGACCAGGTCCTCCTCGTTAGACGCGTCCACGGGAAAAGTTGCGACTCCCGCCGAGATGGTCATCCTCCCCAAAGGCTGGGATTGCATCCGGTCGAACATGGTTTCGTTGATCCTTTGACGGATCCTTTCCGCCAATTCAGTGGCCCGTTTGCGACTGGTTTCCGGCAGGACAATCACCATTTCTTCCCCGCCGTAACGGGCGACAATATCCACTTCTCGGGCTTCCTGTTTGAGGATGGTGGCGATTTTTTTTAACACCTCGTTTCCCGCCGGATGCCCGTTGGAATCGTTGTATTTCTTGAAGTGGTCGATATCCAGAATCACCAGCGACAAAAGACGGTGGTAGCGCTCGGCCCTGAGGCGTTCTTCTTTCAGCCTTTCCAAGAAATAACCGAAGTTGTAGAGGCCTGTCAAAAGGTCTGTGATGGCCATTTGGCGGGCGCGTTCGTAAAGCAGGGCATATTCAATCGCCAGGACATCCTGCGCGCCCCCTTCCTCCCGCAAACGCATGGCGCCCTCAAAGAAAACCAGCCCCAGCCGGTTCAAGAGCATGGAGACCTGGCTCACCGCCTGGAAATGCGCCGAAATTTCATGCTGGCCTTCGGGGCCCAAATCGACGATTTCCCGGACGGCTTCTCGCACCGTATCCCGCATTGAGAAAAGCAGGAAAACCATGTCAGTGGAAGAAAGCTGATGGTCTCCTTGCAGCGCCTTCAAATGGGAAAGGATTTGCTTGAACTCGGCGTCCACGGCCTGTTCCACGCTTCCGGACCGCTCCACCACCGCCACCAAATCCAGAAGCAACCCGCGGATCTCGTGAAAAACACCTTCGTTTCCGACCAAGCCTTCCAACCGCCCGGACATCTGGCTTACGGAGGACTTCCACCGGTCCCGGAGTAGGTTTTCTTTTTGCTGCAGAAAGAGGGATAAGGTATTTTTTAATGTTTCCATGAATTTGATTCCATTATTAAAAAAGATGGGGGAGGTGTGAAAGCGCCAAAGTAACTAGTTTTTTAACATCTTATTGTAAAGGTCTTTGTATTTCCCCGCGGAGACATCCCATGAAAAATCCTGCTTCATGGCCCGCTGGACCAGTTCTTTCCACAATTTGGGCTGGTGGAAAGCCTCGACGGCGCGCCGAATCACGAATAACAGCTCATTGGCGCGGTATTGTTCAAAAACAAACCCTGTTCCTTTTTTGCCTTCCAGGGAAAGGTTCTCGACCGTATCGGCCAATCCCCCCGTCTTCCGGACAATGGGAATGGTTCCATACTTCATGGCGATCATTTGGCCCAAGCCGCAAGGTTCAAAACGCGAGGGCATCAAGAACATGTCGCTTCCCGCGTAAATCAATTTGGCCAGCCGACTGTCAAATTTTAAAACTGCCGCGAACTTGGAGGGAAATCGATGGCGCAAACTATCGAAAAGGGTGTGATAGCGAAGTTCCCCGGTTCCCAAAACCACAAATTGAACGTCTAATTCCAGAAAGCTTTCGATGACTTCTGCGATAAGATCCAGTCCCTTTTGATCCACAAGCCGGGAAACCAGGCCCACCAGGGGAACATCCGGTTTGAACGGCAGCTCTAATTCTTCGGTAAGCTTCTTCTTTGAAACTTCCTTTTTTTCGTGGTTTTTTAAGGTGTATTGGGCTGGAATTTCCTTATCCGTGGCCGGATTCCACTCGTCATAATCGATGCCATTGAGGATTCCATGAATCGATGAAGCCCGGGTTCCTAGAACACCCTGCAGCCCGTGCCCGAATTCTTCCGTTTGTATTTCCTCAGCGTAGTTTTCGGAGACCGTGCTCAGGGCGTCGGCATAAACAAGGCCCGCCTTGAGAAAATTAATTTGGTCGTAAAATTCTAATTTCTCGTGTTGAAACTCTTCCCAACCGATTCCGGTCATGGGCAAAACATATTTCGGAAAAAGCCCCTGGTAGGCCATGTTATGGATGGTAAACAGGCTTCGAGTGGAGGCAAAATGGGGATCGGATTTATAGATAGTTTTTAAATAAACGGCCGCCAATCCGGTCTGCCAATCGTTAAGGTGTAGGATGTCCGGATACCACCGAATAGCCTTGAGCATCTCAAATAATGCCCTAGAGAAAAAGGCGAACCGCTCCGCATTGTCATGGTAATCCCCTTCCGCCGTCCCGTAAAAACCTTCCCGATCGAAATAACGCTCATTCTGGATGAAATAAGCCGTTCCAGGGGTTGATCCCAGCCGGGTGGATAGAATATCGGCGGTCATATCTCCCATTCCCATGGGCACGTTCATGCCCTTCACTTCCAGCTTCAGTTTAAATTTTTCAGGTGAAATACTCTTATATTTGGGCAGGACAACCGCAACTTCACAACCCGATTTCATCAAAGCCCCGGGCAAAGAACCCACCACATCCGCAAGTCCGCCCGTTTTAGCGAAAGGAACCGCCTCCGAAGCGACCAATAAAACTTTCAACTTGTTCGCACGCGGTCCCTTGGCGGAAACGAGGGAAGCGTTTGTTGATTTTTTGGCACCGGTAAGTGGCATGATCATTCCAATAAGATTATTTGTAACGAGCGATTGGAAGGGGCATTATAAAAGTCAACGAAGAGGTGTCAAGGCAGGAACCAAAAACCAGCCAAAACAACCTATTCCAACACTGGATTTAATATCGTTATTGGAGAGCAGGAATTAAGGTAAATTCCATCGTTTATCCAGATCAACACTGGTAATTTTGGATTTGGATTTAAGTGTTTCTTCCAATAGTTCCCGTAATCCAGTCTGGGTTTTTCGGCGGGACTTTAATCGGCGGAAAAAATCATAACCCGAAGCCCCTCCGGCCAAAAGATCATTGACGGCCACTTGGTATTTCCGCTTATCGTTCAAAAGTTCGTCGCCAACCTTAATTTGGAGGCCATCGCCCGTTTTTTCAACCGTAAACCCTGAGATTTGCAAAAAATCATCCTTCCCTTTTTCCTCCGCTGATTCTTCAATGGCCTTTCTTAAATAAATCCCCGGAACGTCAATAGCCACAATTTCGCTGTCCGTGGGAAAAATTTCATACAAAATCTCCCGGGTTAAATCGCCTGAATTAAATCCTGCTTTGAAGGAACCGTTATTGAGCAGGGCAATCTCCGTTTGTGCCGATTTTCGCATGGCATCCGTAAGTAGCTCACCTGCGATGGAATCTCCGTTTTCCGCTTTGGTAAAATCAGCTGAAACCGTCGCCAAAACCTCATCGAGCGGCTTTTCTTTAAGCTGATCCTTGTACTTTTGCAAAAGCTCAACCATCTGGGGATCCTCTGGAAGATCCGACGTAACGGGAATGAGCTGATAGTGATAGTCCACTATGGAATAAGCCGCTATCTTGGTTTTAGGGTCTCGGTGCCCATCGACGGTTAAATCGAGCCGGCCCAGGTATAAGCCCCTGGAACCAGCCTGTCCGACAATCGGGCCTAAAAGGCTTCCATCTTTCAGTTGGGTGACAATCGGCGCGGTTAACAGCGTTTGGCTGTAACCCCCGATAACAACATGGATAAAAGGATTTTCTTTCGCGAATTTCTTATCCGCTTCCACGCCCAAATTGCTCAAAACGATGAATATATCCGCGTCTTTTTTAAAAATAGAATGAAGGCCTTTGGCCGAGGCGCCCGGAGGATTAAAAACAAGCCCTCGCACCGTTTCACGCCCAATGAGGGCGGGAGTTTCAGGGTTACAGAAACCGATGAGCCCCACACGGACTCCGGTGGCTTTTAAAACGTAAGGCCTGATATAGGGTTGTCCTCCACTGACCACATTGGCCGAAACCCAGGGGATATGGAATTTTCTTCTAAAATCTAAAAGGGCTTTTTTCCCATAGGTGAAATCCGTTTCTCCCAAGCCGATGGCGTCGTACCGCATCAATTGATAGGCTTCGCAATCCACTTCACCATGGGTCAATTCGGAAAATGCCGTTCCTGAAAACAAATCTCCGCTGTCCACGAGAACCACATGATCGGGACCGACTTCCTTTCGAATTTTCTCGATCAAGGCCATCCGCCGGGTGACGCCGCCGACAGGTTTAGACGGATCATTCTGGTGAACGGGATCGACTTGGCCATGATGATCGTTGGTAAAGAGAATGGTGAGAGTGACTTCGCGGGGGAAGGAACAATTCGGTAATACGATGAAGAAAAAGGCCAAAAGAAATAAAGGAAGTGTTTTTATCCCTGAATTTTGGACAGCCATAACAGCTTAAAATTCGCTGACGGCGTCTTGTTCAGTTTTCAAAATGTGGAAAAGACCCGGGAGTTCCAAAAGGTCAAAAACCTTATAGATGTCCGGGCTAACATTGGCGATTTTGATGTCCCCTCGGTTTTTACGGACGTCCTTGATGATGCTCATCAAAACACCAAACCCCGCGCTGGAAATATAGGTCAGCTTTTTCATGTTGAGGACGATTTTGTATTGTTTCTTTTTAAAGAGTTCCTGAAGAATAGCTTCGAATTCTCCGACGGTATTGATATCCAAAACTCCCTCGATATCAACTACCGTCACCGAAGTATTGGACATGGCGGCTCGAGTGGCAAGCACCAAACGTTCCATGTAAACTCCTCCTTAAACGTTTACAACCGGATCCGGGACCAAAGCTTCCGCGAACAATTTCGGATCATAAGGAATCAAGTCTTCCAAACATTCCCCCACTCCCAAATAACGGACTGGAAGCTCCATTTGTTCTGAAAGGGCGACCGCAATGCCGCCTTTAGCCGTTCCATCCAATTTCGTCAGCACCAAACCTGTCAACTGAACTTCTTTGTTAAACTCCCGAGCCTGGTTCAAGGCATTTTGACCGGTATTAGCGTCCAAAACCAGCCACTTCTCTTGTTGAATTCCCGGGGCGGCTTTTTGCGCAACCCGAATAATTTTTTGCAGCTCTTCCATTAAGTTCTGGCGGTTATGAAGCCTTCCGGCTGTATCCACCAGCAAACAATCTAGCCCACGGGCAATCCCGGATTTTAACGCGTCGAAAACAACCGCCGAAGGGGCCGCTCCATGGGAACCTCGGACGAACTCTACTTTAGCACGTTCAGCCCACTCCGTCAGCTGTTCTTCTGCCGCGGCACGAAAAGTATCTCCGGCGGCCAAAAGCACTTTTCTGCCTTCTGAGGAAAAACGAGCCGCCAATTTGCCCGCTGTCGTCGTCTTACCGGCACCATTGACCCCCGCCAACAGGATGACCACTGGATGGGCCAACTTCAGGGGAGTATAAGCCTTAAAAAGTCTTAGATATACCGCCTCTCGTAAATAATGAGCCAGGGTCTCCGGCGAAGGTTCCCTCTCGCTTTTCAATTTTTCCTGAACTTCCCGGATAATCGCCTGGGCGGTAGTAGCCCCCATATCGATTGAGACAAGCCTTTCTTCCATCTCATCCAAGGTGCTTTGGGACAGCTTGGCAGTGCCCCTCAAAACCGAATCCAAGTTTGCGGTCAGTTGTTGTGCGGTTTTTCGAAGTCCGTTTCGAAATTTGTCGAATAAACCCATTTTAAGCCCACTATCCTTTTGGATTTCTCGTACAGGTCTACTGGGGCCGGTTGAGCCCTTAAAAGCTACTCCTATTTCACAAAATCTTTAATGACAACAATCAAAAGTTTTTTTTTTGGAAATATGAAGACTTAAGACACCGAAGATTCTTCCGGAGAATTTTCCCTAAACTTCGTTGAAATTATCTTTGAGACGCCCGATTCTTGCATGGTGACGCCATACATAACATCTGCCGTTTCCATACTCACTTTGCTGTGAGTAATCATGATGAACTGGGTCTTCTTGCTGAATTCCCTCAACAAATGGGTAAAGCGACCCACATTCACATCATCTAGTGGTGCGTCAATCTCATCCAATAGGCAGAAGGGACTCGGCTTCACCATGAAAAGCGCGAATAGGAGCGCGATAGCCGTCAGGGCTTTTTCACCGCCCGACAGCAGGGATACAGATTGAAGACGCTTTCCCGGAGGACGGGCCACGATTTCAATCCCCGATTCCAATACATCTCCCTCGTCGATCAGAATCAATTCCGCCCGTCCGCCCTCGAACAACCGTTGGAAAGTATCTTTAAAATTTTCTTGAACCGTAGCGAAAGTGGAAGTGAATAATTCTTTCGAGGTAAGATTAATCTTATTGATTGCCTTTTGAAGGTCGTCTTTCGCCTTCAAAAGATCTTCCCTTTGTTCGGTAAGGAACTTATACCTTTGGTTTAATTCGTCATATTCCTCGACCGCGACCATGTTCACCAAGCCGAGGCGTTCAATTTTCGCGCGCAATTCGACCGATTCCTTTTCAGCGTCGTCTCCGTCAAAACCCTTTTCGAGAGCTACCGGAGGATTTTCTAAATCTACCTTATACTCAACTTGCAGTTTTTCCTCGATATTACGGACTTCCACGTTCATCTGGGCTTCCTGAAGCTCAAAACCATGAACTTCCTTCTGGACTTCCTCAAACTTGGAACGGGAATGGCGCACCTTCTCCGCTCTTTCTTCGGTTTCGATGGCGATCTTCTCTCGTTTTTCCACGAATATTTTGACCCGGGCATCGGCTTCTTGTTTTGACTCGGACAATCCGCCAACTTTTTTCTCGAGATCGTTCAAATCCAAGAAAAGTTGCTGTTCCTGTAAATCAAGCTGTTGGTTCTCTTCCCTCTTTTGAACTACCGATTGGGTAAGTTGGTCTTGTTCCTTTTGATAACGCTCAGCCTCTTCCTTAGAACGTGCCGCGACTTCATCCAGACTGGCCAACTCAAGTTCTATTTGCAGAATTTGTTTCGCGATTTCGTCTTTTTGGGCCTGCAACTCTTGCAGCTGCCGCCGGGCTTCGGAAATCTCTTCTTGTGTCAGGTCATGAGCTTGGTCACTTTGAGCTACCAGTTGGTTGAGTTCTAGGATACGGCTCTTATCGGTATTCCAATGCTCTTCCAATTGATTCTTCTCATTTTCTTTTGAGGTTTTTTCGGATTGCAACCGGGACAAAGTCTCGTGTAATTGGGTGATTTCCTTCTCGGCCTCAGCCAAACGGATTTTTAACTGGTGACGCCGGGTTTCGGCGCCCAAAAGATTATCTTCAGTTTCTTTCCGCTGTTTTTTGGTTTCACCTAACGCGGATTCGGTTTCCTGGAGCTGATTCTCCAAATTTTTCAACTTTCCAGCCATCTCGGACATTTCACGGTGGCGGCCCATCAGCGAAACACCCGAAACCGCCGAACCAGCCTTAATGAATCCCAGGGGACCCAACCGGTCCCCTTCCTTGGTGACAAAACGAGTACGGGAGTAACGTTCGGTCAATTCTTCGGCTACAGCCAAATCCTGCACAAAAAGATCCTGTTCAAAAAGAAAACGCACCACCGGTTCCATTTCAGGATTATATTTCAAAAGAGAAAGTACCGAAGCCTCCACGCCCCGCTCGGAAAGAACGCTTTCGGCAAAACCCTGACCCTGCAATTTAACGAGATCATCCAGTATGAACAGGGATACTTTCCCCTGGCCCTCAGTCTTCAAATAGGAAATAACCTTTTCGGCGGCTGCACGGTTTCGAACAACCAAAGACTGTAATTGGCCACCCAATAAAGCTTCCACAGAACTCTCGTGAACTTGGTCAACTGAAATGAGATTCGCCACCACGCCCAGAACCTCCTGCCACATCAGGGGCTCCGTCTGCTTGGCCAATAGAACCGCCTTTACTCCAGAATCATAGCCCGTCAGCTTGTTCTGAAGTTCTTCAAGAACGCTGTAACGAGAACGGACTTCCGAACAGCTGTTATTAAGTTGCTTAAGCAACATATTTGTTTCGTCAATTTGGGTTTCCTGTTGCGAAAGGACACTTTGAAAATGGAGTATCCTCTCATCAACTTGTGTCTCCTCGATTTGGGCGGCATTTTTATCTTCGTGGATCTTAGCCAAACGTTCATCAGCGTTCGCAATTTCGCTTTGAAATCTTCCCACTTGGGCGGCCAAATCATTGACGCGCCTAGATGTTTCTTCGTCTTGGGACTTCAACGATTCCAATTCGGCCTTCATGTGAGCTGATTTTTTCATCAGATCCATAGCGGCGGTGTTTTTGCTTTCCAAGTCCTGGCTTTTGAAGGAAAAATCGCTGCCCAACGCCGACAATTTTGAGCTTAGCTCCTCTTTCAATTTATTCTTTTCTGATTTCTGGAATTCCTTATTTTGGGATAATTCAATCCTTTCTAATACCCAAATTTTCAACTGCTCGATGCGGCCTAAAGCTTCTGCCTGTTGCTGTTCATTGCGCAGTTTTTGATCCGCAAGCATATGGCGGTGGCGTTTGGTTCCTTCCATTCGACCTTGGGTAACTTCGACTTCGCTACTAACTTTATAAGCCTGTTCCCGTACACCGGCCAATTCCTGCTCAATTTCCATTAAATGGGCTCTTTGTTGCTTTTCGTCATGTTCCAATTTATGGGTTTCACCCTGGGCTTCATTTAAACGGTCTTTTACCAAGCTCATTTTATGATTGAGGTCTTTGAGTTTGGACTTCAGTTTAGACAACTTATCTAAATGGATCTGAACTTGGAGTTTTCCTAGTTCTTCTTTGTATTCGCGATATTTTTCAGCTTGCTTGGCTTGTCTTTCCAGGGTGGAAATCTGTCGTTTAATTTCAGCGATAATGTCTGAAATACGGATGAGATTTTGTTCAGTAGCGTCCAATTTACGTAAAGCCTCAACCTTGCGGGCCTTATACCGGGTAATACCCGCGGCTTCCTCAAAAATGGCCCGACGTTCCGCGGGCTTAGATGTGACGATTTGATCCATTTGGCCTTGGGCCATGACGGAGTAAGTGCTGACCCCAAGCCCCGTGCCCATAAATAGTTCTTTCACATCTTTTAAACGGGCAGGCGTTTTATTGATGAGATATTCGGATTCTCCTGACCGGTAAACCCTGCGGGTAATGGAGATTTCGTTGTACTCAAGGGGTATTGTCTTGTCTTCGTTGGAAAGGGTAAGGGTGACTTCTGCCATGCTGGAAGGGTTTCGAGAATCCGTTCCATTGAAAATAACATCCGTCATTTCGGAAGCCCGAAGTCCCTTGGCGGACTGCTCCCCCATGACCCAACGGACGCTGTCGGAAACGTTGGTTTTACCACAACCATTAGGCCCCACGACAGCGGTAACACCTGGCTCAAATAAAAGCTCGGTCTTATCGGCGAAGGATTTGAACCCGTGAATTTCTAGTTTTTTTAGATACAAACCCTATTTTCTCCAAGAAAGAAATAGAAAATAGGCCGAAAAGTGTAGGAAAAATGTAGAAACGGCTTAATTTTACTGACTTTATCATTACTAGGGGTAGATGGCAAGAGCTTTAAACCTACCAAGTATAGAATACAACGCCATAAGGATTTCTTATTTAGAATCTTCAGCGGGATAACTTTTCCTTATTGTTGGAAAGCATAACGAATAAACCGATTAACAGGCATCTCAAAAAGATAATATGAAGCGGCCATAATTCCCGTTGATAGTATGGCAAAAATTGAAAAGACTATAAAAATATTTTGATTTCGAAGAAATGGGTAATAAATAAAAGGATAAAAAAATCTTGAGTAAATCAAGGGATGAAAAAGATAGATACCGTAACTAAATTTACCAGTCCAACTAAGAAAACTCAAATACTTTGACTCAAAAAAATTTAGATGGAGCCCACCCAAAATAAAGGAAAAAGCCCCCAACGCTACAAGCGTCGGACCGTAAATATCATCCATTATCCGTTCATTCATGTTGGTAAAAAAATACACCCCAATTAATAAGCTGATACCTACCCCACATAGCAGAATGCTGAAAGTTTTATGCGTCGATAGACAATTTCTAAATCTTTTAGATGCCATATAAAGAAGAATACCAAAAGCGATTTGATCAAAGGCGCCGAAAGAAGTTTTATAAAAAAAATCGCGGCCTTTCGAGGGATACATAAGCATGCCACTTCTCCATAAAAGCCCGAAAACGATGATCCCCAACAAAAGCGAAACAAATGTTTTGAGTCGACCAATGTTCTTCAAGACCATCGGATAGAAAAAATAAAATTGTTCCTCTACCGCGAGAGACCATAAGAGTCCCCAATAGATTCCAGGCATGGGATTCGGATAAAAGGCTTGGAACCAATTAAAGAAAAAGGTGAAAATAGAAATCCAAAAAAGCGTTTGAAAATGGGTGACGTTATGGACGATGTAGGCGCCTATACCCACATGGATGATCAACAAAGGGAGAATCCGCGCTACCCGGCGAACATAAAAACTCCTCACCCCCGGGTCGAAAAGCTGATTGTTTTTGCCATCAATCAAACGTGTGATCAAAAAGCCGGAAACAACAAAAAAAACACAAACACCATAAACACCGTTAACCGAAAAAGGTTTCCATAACCATTGGAAAGAAGACCCGGATGGGGCAATCCCAACCAAGTGACAGGCCAGAACTGAAAGGATGGAAAAAGTCCTGACCAAATCGATAACCTGTAGCTTGTCAGTGGAAGGCGGAACACTTTTTCCCAACTCCGTCCCTAAGCGGCTGATTAATTAAACTCCAAAAGCGAGAAGGCCAAATTAGTACGGCGAAGTCGGCTGGAAATAAGGCTGATCAAAGTGCAGAAAACTTCATAGGCTACTTCCGGGTTTTTCTTGAGGAATTTCTTAAAATCATCACCTTTGATCACGTGAACCGAACAATCCTCGCGCGCCTTAACCGTGGCAGAATAGGGGGCATCGTCAAAAACGCTCATTTCCCCAAAAATAGAGCCTCGGCTAAGGTCAGCCAAATATTTCTTTTCACCCGGTTGTTTACCGGATTTCGAAACTTCCGCCCGACCGTTAATCATGATGTGGAGGTTTCCGCCCGCTTGTCCTTCTTCAATAATACCTTGACCAGCTTTGAAATTCTGAACTTTCCCCAACTTGAAAATTTGGCTTAAAGTCTTATCCTGCATGCCATCAAATAAGCTGACTTCTTTTAAAAAATCAGTGGTAGGCACTTCTTTACGGGTTGGCATAGTTTTTCTCTCCGGAAGTAAAATCAAAAGGTGGATTTCGTTAAGTAGATAAAAACTTCTATTCTAGACTTCTTGTTCTGCCCCAGCCCTCTCACGCGAATGCGGCTGGACTCTTTCTGTTTTTCTACCTTTATTCATCCGCCAGATTAAATAATAAGTTCTGACTACAACGAATGCCATGGCTAAAAAGCCGATTCCAAAAAAAACATAAGACACGGAATGTTTCAGCATGTTCTTGTTTACGAGCCTTATTCATCCGCCGATTCTTGGGAATAACGATAAGGCGCTTCCCAACTAGCAACGATACGATTGGGAGTTAATCGGCGCCCAAACTTCTTTTTAATAAGATGGAGAGCCGCTAAATCGGCGTTTCGGATTTTTTGGGCTTGGGTCAGTGAATATTCAGCGGGCGGAACAGCTTCTCCCGGGCCAACTCTTAACCAAACTTTTTTCCCCGATTGGCGGACATAAACCTGAACGATCAATTTAGACTTAGGGGCGGTAAAATTGAATTGGCGCCACTGGCGTCCCTCCTGACCGTCATAACTGCCTTCTTCTTGCTTGCCATCAAGGGGACTTATTAATTTGTATTTTTTGAAAAGAAGGGCGTTAAGTACTTCTTGGGAAGTCCAAGCTATTCGGGAAGATTCGTTCCCCCCTTTCGCCTTCACCCATCCACCAAAAATAACATTCGGTCTATATTTTGAAACCTGCCAGGGCTTGACTGAATGATGGTGTTTTTTAGCTTTAGTCGCCTCGGCACCTGGAGTAGCGACCGCAACTTGGGTGGTCGGAGACTGACTTTGATCATTACTTGTTGGAGGCAAGGGAGGATTCGATAGGGCCGGGTTCGCTGGAGACGCTTGTGTAGCAGCGGCTTGGTCACCGGGAAGTGGTGGCAAAGCTGGTGCCGCATTAGAAGAGGCCGGTTGATTCGCCGAGGACGCTGGGGCGGTGGAACTTGCATTAGAAGTAGCTGCCTGACTTTGATCGGGTAAAGGAGGAAGCGGGGGCATATCTTGGGCTGAAACAAAACCTACCGTCATCGAAAAAAGGATGAACCCCAAAAATCGTTTCATCATGCCGAATGCTCCTTAACCCAAAATATTAGCCCTTTTCAGAGGGTCCTTATTTTAACCACTTTGATTGAACCCCCAACAAAATTCTTACGTTAAAGAGAGCTTAAAACTTCATTGTTACAATCGGAACGTTGAATGCTAGGAACTGAGGGTGGGAAAGGTTTTCGACATAAGTGGAAGAGGATGGAGGAGGGTATTTATTCGTTAAAACTGAAACGCAAGCGATAGTAGTGGACCCCAATCCAGCCGCAACCACAAACGGAAGAAAATAATCCCCTCCGACTCCGAAATTGCCTCGCGTCGCCAAAGAAACAAGTCCAGTTATCCCAAAACTTGCCAAAGTCGTAAATGGAAGCGAAGTAATGAAAATAACCTGAAAATCCTCAGCTTGGTTTTCTTTATATTCCACTCCTTCAGGGTCATAACCATAAGCTTGCCGCTCATATTCATAGGGTTTGGCAAACCCTCCACTAATCTCCGCATTATCGGAGAGGTTTGAGCTATCGTCGGGTATGGACAATTGCGCCAGACCTGCTGAAGGCCGGAATGCCATCAGGGCAATAAGACTAAGAAAAGCTAAAAAAGCGCGTAAGGACATAGGATTATTTTAACTTGAGGCAAATCCGAAAGAAACAACCAAAGCCTTTCCTTTTATTTTGAGATGTTTTCAACATGAACTCCTGGGACCCTGGAAAAACCTCCTCGCTTCAAGGTTTGTTCCAGTCCTCGGTCACCTTTAACATAAGCATCCCAAAAAAGTAAGGAAGCCTGCTCGATCCACTGGTGAACAGACGAATCACGAACCTTCCCATTAAATTGGGCATCGGCAAAATCCATATGGTTCGCTCCTTGAATAACCGACAAATATTTGTGGCCCGGCCTTAAGTGCTCAAAAGCCTTAAGACGCCACAGGTAAGGTTCTCCATTTTCAAGACCTCTGTCCCGCGTCCCAGTCATCATGAACATGGGGCGATGGATCATATCCCAAGAATCCTCTTTAAAAGCCCAACCACCAGGGCCTTGAGGCGATAAAACCAAGAAGGCTTCCACCCGAGTATCCTCAAACCCCAATGGCTTATCGGAAGAGGCGTAAACTTTTGCTCCCGCCACCGCCATGCTGGTGTAAGCTCCAAAAGAATGGCCCCCTACTCCCACCCTTGTGGGATCCAGGTGTCCCTTTAATGCTGGCACCCTATCTTCCAATTGAGGCAAGGAATCCAAAAGAAAGGTGACGTCCTTAGGCCTATTCACCAAGTTGGCTTTTTCATTGACCATCTGGCGCACTACTCGCAAATTGTAAAAAGGACGCAACCGTTTCAAGAGGGATTTGTCGCTTCCCAAGTGGGTAGGATTCAGCACCACGAAACCATTAGCGGCCCAGTAGCGGCTCAAATAGGCGTAACCATCTTTGGATCCGCCGGCGCCATGGGAAAAGACAAGAACCGGAAACCGGTGAGATTCACGAGTCTGGGGATAGTAAATTTTCAGGGGTACGTCCCTATTTCGAGTAGCGTCACGAAGGATGATATCGGCGGACCCAACTGGATAATTCTCGGCTAATACCGTATGACTCAGCAACAGAGCCATAAAGATGAACACCCCAATCCATCGTTTCAACATAAAAAAATCTCCCATCGCATAGAGGTTTTAAATTTCAATTTTAAAATACCAAACAAAATCATCCAATCACTCCCTTGAACTCAATGAATAAAACAGTTTAGACAGTTTTTCGTTTAACGCTCCTTCTTTTCCTGAACACTAACATTTGACCAATGATAAAAATCAGAATCAGGCAGTGAATATTAAAACACTGCTTTTAGTTTCAATGACTAATGGTAAACTCAATTCCGTTGCTTCGCTCCTCCAAACCATTCCACACCGAATAGGGACAAGCTCGATGCTTTCCAGCGCACGGCTTAAAAAAATTACTCAAACGATCCAAATACTCTCGTTGATGCTCGCGATTCCCGCTTTCGCCCAAGACACCTCTCGCCAAAGCTTTTTCACTACCAGTGACCAGGTGAAACTTCACTATCGGGAAGCCGGCCAGGGAGAAGCGATCCTCTTTCTTCCCGGTTGGCTGATGCCGGGGGATATCTGGGAACCGCAATTCCAGGAACTTTCCAAAGACTATCACGTGATCTTGCTGGACCCCCGCTCCCAAGGCCAATCCGACATGACCCCACTGGGAGATGATCCCTTGCGTCGCTCCAGGGACATACAGGAACTCCTGGAACATCTCCATCTTGATTCGGTGGTCCTGGTGGGCTGGGCATTAGGCGCCTTCGATGCCCTCGCCTATTTGGACCAGTTTGGAAACGACAAGCTCAACGCCTTGGTCCTGGTCGACAGCCCCCTGGGGGCGCCATCAGCCCCCAGCACCCAACGCAGCCCATTCCTTCGAGGTTTTCAACTCGACCGGCAAAACTCCAATCGAAATTATGTTTGGGGCCTGTTCAAAAAACACGCTACGGCAAGTTTTTACAGGAAATTGATCCAGTCGGCGGCCCTCGTTCCAACTAATATCGCCTTAGCCGCCTTGAACAACACCATACCGGGGGATAACTGGCAGCCCAGCCCAAGGGCGCTTCGCCAGATACCCTTGCTTTACGCCATCACCCCGAAATTCGCCGCGCAAGCCGCTTACCTCCAGCAGGTGGATCCCCAGGCAAAGGTTGAAACTTTCGACCATTCGGGCCATGCCTTGTTCGTGGATGAACCGGAACACTTCAACGCCATGATCAGGGATTTCATGCATCAGGCTTCCCTTTATCCGGCGGGCTTGCCCTCGGTTCACATCCGCGTGGCTTCACCGGGCCTCGCCTTAACACCCAATCCTGTGCCCACATCGCTCCCCTTGGCCACCTTCACCCCCCTGCCAGTCGCTCCCCTATCCCCGACGCCGGTCCCCGAAATGGCTTCCCCGACTCCACCCGATTCAGCTACTCCGACCTTGTTGGTCGTGGTGATCCCATTGTCGTCACCATCGCCCATCTTGAGCCCAACCGCTTCGCCGTCTCCTATAATGTCTCCAACCCCGCCAATAGCTGTGACTTCCCTCGAATCCCAAATGGTTTCAGTCGAGGCAACTCCTACAACTACGACTTCATTTACTACTAAACTGGCACAAACTTGGGCGGCATTCATGCACAAATCAACCGAGCCGACCCCAAATGAAGAACCCTCGCCAACACCCCATCCACGTCACAAAGCCTCGACGGAAACCACAAGTGAGAATCCAATCCAAGACGGCTTTTTCACCACTAGCGACCACATCAAGCTCCACTACCTGGAAGCGGGCCAAGGCCAGGCCCTGGTTTTTATCCCCGGCTGGCTTTTGCCCGCCGATATTTGGAAATTTCAGCTTGAGGGACTTTCCCAGGATTTCCATGTCATAGCCCTAGACCCCCGGTCCCAGGGCGAATCCGATATCACTCCTCTCGGGGATGAACCCCTGCGCCAAGCCAGGGACATCCAGGAATTGCTGGACCATCTTCAACTGACTTCCGTCGTCCTGGTGGGTTGGTCCCACGGCGGCTTTCAGGTCCTGGCTTATATGGGGGAATTCGGCACCGACCGCCTCTACGCCGCGGTTCTGGTGGATTCGGCGCTGGGGGCCGCTTCCAACCCCGCCACCTCGGCCTCCCAGGCCCGCTTCCTGGAACAGTTCAAAACCGACCGGCCAAAGGCCGTCCGCAGCTTTGTCTGGGGTTTATTCAAGAAATCCCCGCCGGGGGATTTCTTAAAGAAGCTCGACGACGAGGCGGTTAAACCACCCACCGATATCGCCCTGGCCTTGATGAACAACGCCTTCCCGGGCGAAAGGTGGCAGCCCAGCCTTAAGATTATGAATCAGGTACCCTTGCTTTATGCGGTCACTCCCAAATATACCTCTCAGGCCACCTACTTGACGCAGGTGGACCCCCTGGCCCGTGTTGAATTTTTTCAAAATTCCGGCCATGCCTTATTCGTGGACGAATCGGATCATTTCAACGACGTGATGAGGGATTTCCTGAAGCACGCCGCCCTATATCCGGCGGGTCTGCCCGAACCCCAACACAAACAAGCGGGTCCGCTTCACCCGGCCACTCGACCAGCAGCGGTTGGGGGCCCGTCCCCAGCGAATCCTTAAGGGAGGATAGATAAATGCCAACCGCAAGTCCCGAGGGCCGTTACCAGCTTTCCAAGCCGAACACCCAGTTGCTGGTGGCTCTTTTCGCCGTTTCCGCGGCCAGTATCGGTTTTGAGATTATGCTCACCCGTTACTTCGCCATTGCCAGCTGGTCCGAATACGGCTATTGGGTTATTTCCATTGCCATGGCCGGCTACTCCGCCAGCGGGGTCGCCCTAAGCCTTTTCAAGGATTTCTTTTTCCGACGGGCCCACCGCTTTCTTTTCTTCATCCCCCTTTTATTGCCGCCCCTAGCCTGCCTAGGCTATTACCTGGTAACCCTGAACCCATTCAACCCCCTGGAACTGCAGGACACAAACCTTTGGATGGACCAGTTCCAAAACATCGCCAAATACTACGGCGCCCTTTTCCCGGTCTTCTTTTTGTCGGGCCTCTATATCAGCTTGAGTTTCCTGGCTCTGACCAATGAAAAAATTGGGGCGGTTTACGCCGCCGACCTAGTGGGCGCCGGTTTCGGGGCCCTGGCCCTATTGGTGGCCATGTTCTGGATCAATCCCTTTTACCTGCTTTGTGCACTGATTCCCTTTTGGACGCTGGCCGCCCTGGCGGCCCAATACCGGGCCCGGTTCCAAGCTAAGGCCTGGAAATGGTCGGTCGCGGTTCTGCTGGTTTTCCTGATGAGCGAGGCGGCCGCTGTAAAATTCAACAAGTCCCACTTTTGCCAATACAAGATGATTACCCCCGCCTTGAACGTGTCGGACGCCCATGTGAAACAGCGAGTCTTCTCACCCTGGGGTTATTACATGCTTTTGGATAACTTTACCGAACGCCTCGACATCGACCTTTCCAACAATTACGTCCTCTTGAAGGTGGACGGGCCGCCCCTGGCCTACGGCCTCTACCTGGACGGCAACCGGATAGGATCATTCCCCAAAAGCTCCAAGACCGATCTTTCCTATGTCAAGGGCAGTTTGGATATCTTTCCCTATATCCTCAAACCGAACAGCCGTGCGCTCTTGATCGGCACTCGGGGTGGTTTTCGAATCGGCGAAGCCCTGGCCTATAAGACCTCCGAACTCGTGGCCTTAGAAAGCGACCCTAATATCCTGGCCCTGATGCGGGGCACCTTGGCCCACAATGAGGGCCCCTGGCTCAAAAACCCGAGTGTCACCCTGCTGCGCCAGGCCCCCGAATCCTATTTGGCGGGGTCAAAAAAAGGCTTCGACATCATCGACCTCTCCTCCGAGTTTCTGGGGCAGGCCGATGCCAACAAATACGCCTACACGCGCCAAGCCTTGCAGGGTTACTTCAAGGCCTTAAACCCCGGCGGTCTAGTCTCCCTGCCGGTCAGTACCCGTGAATTCACGGTCTATGCTCTCAAGCTTCTGGAAACCGCCCGGGAAGCCCTGCAAGACCTCGGCATCCAGGACCCCGCTTCCCACTTGGTTCTCTACCGTTCCTCCTGGAATGTTCGGCTCCTGATATCCAAGGACCCTTGGACACCAGACCAACTGGCTTCCCTCAAATCCTTCTGCGATAGCCGTTCTTTCGACATTTCTTACTATCCCGGCATTAAGCCCGGTGAATTGGAAATCTTCAACGATCTCCCTCCCACCGTCTGGGCGGGGGCGAACGACCAGGTGGCAGCGCCTGAGGAGACCAGCGATTCCCTGATGGACGACAGCATCAAACTTCTCTCCGGCCAGGGCCCAGATTTCCTGAAATCCCAATTCTTCAACCTGGAGCCCTCCACCCAGGACAGGCCCTTCTTTTTCTCCATCCTGCGCCCTTCCCACTTACGGGAAATCCTCAATAACCTCTCCCAGATTCCCCGGGAAGAAATCGGTTATCTCATCAACCTAGCCGTTTTGGCCCAATCCCTGCTTTGGGCCCTGCTGGTCTTGGCCCTGCCTTTACTGGGGCGTGCCCGCAGCGCGGTACCCTTACCGCAACTGGGAAAGACCTTGGTTTATTTTTCCTGTTTGGGGCTGGGTTTTCTTTTTATTGAAATTGTGTTGATTGAAAAAGGGGCTTATTTCCTGGGCGACCGCACCCTTTCCTTTTCACTGGTTCTCTCGGCAATGCTGATTTTTTCAGGCTTGGGGAGCTGGTTTTCCGGCAGCTTCCTGCGCCGCCCCCAGGACGGCCTGCGTCCCGCTGGCATAGCCCTGGTCGTCTGGTTTCTCTTGAGCCTGGGCGCGCTGGATGGGGTGTTGGGAGCCCTGCTTTCCTGGCCGCTCCCGGCAAAGTGTATCTTCCTGGGAGGCTGGGCCGCCTTGGCTTCCGTTCCCCTGGGCTTTTTCTTTCCCTTAGGCTTAAGCCGTCTGCCCCGGGAAAGCAGTTTGATTCCTTGGGCCTGGGCCTTGAACGGCGCCTTCTCCGTGGTAGCCACTCCCCTGGCTAACCTACTGGCCATTGCCGAGGGTTACCGCCCGCTGATTTTATTGAGCCTGGCCCTCTATGGGCTGGCTTACCTGGCTTTTCCAGCGGGTCCTTCAAAACCCGAGAATTCGGGGAGGCGCCCATGAACCGGATTATGCGCTTGCTTCTGATCTTGGCCTTCCTGCTTCTCCCGACCTGGCACTTGGCGGCGCAAGAAACACCGACCGACAAGCCAACGGAGGCGCCCGCCGACAAAAGCGCCGATAAAACCACCCCCAACAAGGGAAAGAGCGACCAGGGATGGACCTATAAAAAATTCCTCAAGGTTTTCAAGAAAAGCGGCCGAACAACCGATCTAACAGCCAAGGAATTTGCCAGGCTCCAGGACCGCAAACTGGCGATGTTGAAGGATATCCACCGCTACCTGGACCGGAAATTCGGCTGGGCCGATCCACGCTTGATGAAGGCCTTTGAGGACCTGCCTCGCGAGTATTACCATTACGATTATCAGGGAGGGGTCGACCTATCGAAATTCGCCTATGAGTATCCGCCCCGCACCTGGGGCCTGGGTTGGGGCTCGGCCTTGAGCGACTACGAAGGACAGGCCTACATGGCCCAATTGGCCCATCCCGGGCCCAAGAGCAAGGTATTGGAAATCGGTACCGGCAGCGGCTACAACATCTCCCTGCTTTCCCGCGTGGCCAAGGACGCCTATTCCATCGAGATCATCAGTCCCCTGGGCCGAGCAGTGTCCCATATCTTCAAACCTTTGGGCTACACCAACATTCACACCCGGGTAGGCGACGGTTATTACGGCTGGAAAGAAGCCGGGCCCTTCGACATCATTATGTTCACCTGCGTGGCCCAGTTCGTGCCACAGCCCCTCTTTAAACAGCTCAAGCCCGGCGGCCGGATCATTATTCCGATCGGCCAGCCTTTCAAGCATAACCAGGTGCTCTACGTCTATCGCATGGACCAGCGGGGCCGGGTCCACTCCAAGAAATATATCCCCGTCTATTTCATCCCGATGAAAGGAACGATGGGGGCCGCCGCCGCGCAGATAGGCATTTCCCTTCCGGGTGGCGAAAAATTGGCCAAGCATTCCAAGGCTAAACCCACACCCTAATGGACCGCTTCCCCGGAAAATAGCCTGTCACGCCTTCATCAGAAAATCCGGATAACAAAAAGCCCCGCCCACATTTCCATGGGCAGGGCTTTTTTATTTAAACTGATTTTTAAAAAGACTTACTTCTTGTCATCTCCAGCGGCAGGGGTGCTTTTGGCATCCGCATCAGACTTGGACCCGCCATCCATCTTGTCCAGCCGGGGCTGCAGGGCTTGAAGGTTTCCTTCCGCCTTGGCTGAGCTGGCATTGGCCGCCTTGGCCGCGTCAATGGACTTCTGGTAGGCGTCTTTCGCCTTTTCGAGATCGCCGGTCAACTCATAGGCGCTACCCAAGTTGTTCCAAGCCACATAGTTGCTGTCGTCAGTGGTCGTGGCCTTTTCCAACAGCGGCACGGCTTTGTCGGGAACCGGCGTGGCGGCAGTCAGGTAGGCATGGGCTTCGTTATTAAGCCTCCAAGCCTCCATGTTCTTCGATTTCAGCACGCCGATTTTTTCATAGGCCGCGATGGCCTCGTCGGTCTTGCCGGCCGCCGCCAAATCATTGGCCGCCACCATGGCGGTATAGGCCGGGCTTTGGTGTTTGGCGGGCTTGGCCGCGGCAGTCGTGTCCGTGGCAGGCGCGGCAGCAGCCGTAGGGGTTGCGTTATCCGCCCAAGAACTTCCAACTGACGCTAACAACCCGGCCGCGAAAAACAAAAAGGTACGCTTGTACTGCATCATGGCATCCTCCTAAAAAAAATTAAAATAATGGTGGGACACGAAACGGAAGCGTCTCGTTCACAACCCGAATAAAGCCTAAAGTATTTTGAAATTTTATTCTAACCACTTTTAAAGTCGAGAAAATTCATTTCTTAAGCCCTCAAGTTGGACCTGTTTAAGGCTGCTTGTCCAAACTGCTTGCGGGTTTCACGACTAACCATCTCGAAACAAAAATCAATTTTCTATCGATTGCTCCATCCTTTCCACTGATGAATAATTAGTTTTTTTTAGGGAGATAAAAAATTTCTATGGACAAAAGGCTTAGGCCCTTGGGTTTTGGGCCATTTGCTCAAGAATTTGTTTGGCGGAACTCTTGGCCGTCTGTTTCTCGGATTTCATGCGATGTTCGTTATTTAAAATCTTTTTGCGCATGCGAAGATTCAGGGGTGTGACTTCAAGCAATTCATCGTCCTGAATATATTCCAGGCATTGCTCCAGGGAGAAAATGGTGGGGGGTTCCATGGTGAGCGCCTCGTCGGAAGACTTACTCCTCATATTGCTCAAATGCTTGGTCTTGCAGGGATTGACCGCGATGTCGTTTTCACGGGTGTGTTCCCCCACGATCATTCCCTCGTAAACCTCCAAGCGGGAATTGATGAAAAATTTACCCCGGTCAGCCAATTGGAACATGCCGTAAGCCGCGGTAACGCCGGCCTCAAAAGCCACCAGCACGCCCCGGCTCCTCCCACCAATATCGCCCTTAAACTCACCATATCCGGCGAAAACATGGTGAAGGACGCCCTCACCCTTGGTGTCGGTCATGAACTCGGTGCGAAAGCCCAGTAAACAACGGGCCGGAATTAAAAACTCGATGCGGGTGGTCACTTCCGAAAGTGGAGTCATGTTTTTCATCTCGCCTTTTCGGGCTCCTAATTTTTCCATGGCAATGCCCACGCAATTGTTGGGAACGTCGACGATGAGATTCTCGTAGGGCTCCTGTAATTTCCCATCCACCATTTTGAAAATAACTTGGGGGCGGGATACCTGAAATTCGAATCCTTCGCGCCGCATGGTCTCGATCAAAATTCCCAAATGCAATTCACCCCGGCCCGCGACTTTATAAGCATCGGGGCTTTCGGTATCGCTGATTTTCAAGGTTGGGTTAGCTTCCGCTTCTTTATATAAGCGGTCTCTCAAATGCCGCGACGTCACGAATTTCCCTTCCTTCCCGGCGAAGGGGCTGTTGTTGACGGAAAAAACCATGGACATGGTGGGTTCATCGATCGCGATAGCGGGCAGTGCCTCGGGCGCCAAAACTGAGGCCACGGTTTCTCCGATTTGAACATCTTCCAATCCGGCCAGAAGGATGATATCTCCCGCCATGGCTTCCGGACACTCAACCTGCTTGATCCCGTTGTAGGTAAAAAGCTTCGTGGCGTTGCTGTTGACCTTGCGGCCGTCCAGCTTGATGAGGGTAATGGGATCGTTCAACTTGATCTTTCCCCTTTTGACGCGTCCAACAGCCATACGGCCAAGGTACTCATTATAGGAAGTGGTCGTGACCAACATTTGAAAAGGTGATTCCAAGTCGACTTCAACGGGTTTAAAGTGGTTCACAATGGTTTCGAAAAGAGGTGTCAAATCGGCACCCGATTTTTCCAAATCCAGGGTGGCTTTTCCTTCGCGCGCAATAGCGTAAACCACGGGGTAACCGATCTGGTGTTCATTGGCCCCTAAGGCGATGAACAGATCCAGGACCGCGTCCACCACTTCGTGGGGCCGGGCGTCCTTCCGGTCAATCTTATTGATGACCACAATGGCGTCCAGGTTTTGCTCCAGGCTCTTGCGAAGAACGAATTTGGTCTGGGGCAAGGGGCCTTCCGCCGCGTCCACTAGAAGGAGGACACCGTCCACCATGGATAGGATACGCTCCACTTCCCCGCCGAAATCGGCGTGGCCCGGCGTGTCAACGATGTTGATGCGGGTGCCGTTCCAAATGACCGAGGCGTTTTTGGAGAAAATGGTGATGCCGCGTTCTTTTTCCAGGTCATTGGAATCCATGACCCGTTCTTCCATGTGTTCATTCGCACGGAAAACACCCGATTGTCGGAACAGAGCATCCACCAGGGTGGTTTTGCCATGGTCAACGTGGGCAATAATGGCGATATTGCGTAAATCATTTCGAAGCGTCATTTCAACCTCGGTCTAAAAATAAGAAGCCGGCGGGCATAAGCCAACCGGCTTCAGGGAGGCGAGAGTATACCCAAAAGGGCGGGCAAATCAAAGGATTTATGAAAGTTGGAATGTTTAAAGGCTAGGTGGAAACACTCTTCAAAAAGGGAACCAATACCTTTAGAAATCCCTCGGAATTATCGCGAAAGACGGCGTGCTCGGCCTTTTCCACTACGACAAACCGCCCCTGGGGGATCAACTCTTTGATTTTCTCCGCTTCCTGGGGTGAAACATAATTACTATCGCCGCCTTTAATAAAAAGAATAGGGCACTTCACCTTGGCCAGCCAGTCATAAGTTTCTTTTTCCCGCCCCAGCTTTTGGGTTTTCCAGGCCGCCGCGGGAGAAAAATTCCAGTCCCATTCCCCGCTGTCTTTCTTCCAGAATTGGCCTTTGTAATAAACAATGTGCCTTTCGTCTCCTGAAAACTTCTTTTTCAGGAACTTATCCAAAGTTGGTTCATCGGCAAAGGGGGTGGGATATTCAGTATAACGGGTGAGGTATTTCTTCCAGCTTTCCAAATCCGCCGTTAAGGTCTGGTCCACGATCGTCAAAGTCTGGGCCCTTTCCGGATAAAGGACGGAAAAAACCATGGCGTTGCGTCCACCGGTGGAATGGCCAACCACCTGGACTTTAGCGTGACCCAATGCCACGGCCCAGGCCTCGACATCGGACGCATGGTCTTCAGGACCATACCCTTCTTCCGGCTTGTCACTTTGGCCATGTCCCCTCATGTCGAAGACGAAAACATGGAACCCAATCTTGGCCAGCATGTCAGGGATGCTCCCCCAATCCTGCGCCTTGGCGGTCAAACCATGGAGCAGGTAGACCACTGGTCCCGAAGAACGATATTCCAAGTAAAAAAATTTCCCACGATCGGTTTGGACAAAAGGCATTGGACTCCTTTAGGTAATTAATCTTTGCATTTTAACTCTGGACTGGCTTTACCCGCTTTTTATTTCGACTTTTGGCCGATACAATGCGGTTCCAATGCCCGCGAAAACCTTGCAAAAAAAACATAACCCTTATGCCGCCTTCCGATACGCAAATTACCGTTATTACACTCTTGGTAATTTCCTCTCGGTCATAGGCCAGCAAATGCTGCGGCTTGCGGTCGGTTATAAAATTTATCACCAAACCCACTCTTTTTTGGCCTTAGGTCTGGTGGGCCTTTTCATTTGGATCCCCATCTTCTTTTTCATGCTGCCGGGTGGAGGTGTAGCCGACCGTTTCAACCGAAAATACATTGTTCTCATTTGCAACTTGCTTTACGCCCTATGCGCAACCGGGCTGGCCCTAGCGCCCCTCAGTTCGAACCCTATCCCTTTAATGTATGTCTTTCTTTTTCTCACCGGCCTGAATAGGGCCTTTTGTGATCCAGCCCGGCAAGCCCTCTTGCCCCAGTTGGTGCCAAAAAAGGACTTTACCAATGCCATTACTTGGAACAGCAGTATATTCCAGATAGCTTCGGTCACCGGACCCGCCATTGGAGGAATACTCTATGCCGTCATAGGTTATTCAAGGGTTTGTGGTTTGGAAGTGCTCTTGGAACTCATCTTTTTTGCCAATGTGCTGGCCATTCGTCAGGCCCCATTAAATTTCAAACGCGAACCTGTCACGTTGCAATCGCTTCTCACGGGTCTTCGATTCGTTCGTCAAAACAAATTGATTCTCGCCACTATTACAATGGATCTTTTCGCGGTTCTGTTAGGTGGGTCGGTGGCTATGTTGCCCGCCTTTGCCGATGATGTGTTGCATTGCGGACCGGTGGGTTTAGGCTGGCTTCAGTCCGCCCCATCCTTAGGAGCCTTTCTGGTAACTATGTTCATAACCCACCTTCCCCCCATGAAAAAAGCTGGCCGAGTCCTGCTTTGGGCGGTGGCTGGATTTGGTGCCGCTACGATCGTTTTTGGAATGTCCCACTCTTTTTGGCTGTCCTTCTTGATGATGCTGCTGACGGGGGCGTTGGACCTCATCAGCGTGATCGTGAGGGGAACCCTTGTCCAAGTATTGACTCCCGATTCGATGCGGGGCCGGGTAAATGCGGTAAGCTATATTTTTATCCATTCATCAAACGAACTTGGAGGGTTTGAATCCGGTTCGGCTGCAGCTCTTGTAGGCCTGGTCCCTTCAGTGGTTTTGGGAGGTTTGGGAAGTGTTTTGGTTGTCCTGGCCGTTACTCGAATTTGGCCTCAAGTGGCACAGCTGGGATCACTGCAGAATCCCTTGAGAGATTCCGCTTAACCGCAAATCATCGAAGTTCTTGGAAAATACTTGATTACAAAAAATATTCATTTTCCAAGTTCCCAACGAAGCGCTGATTCCAGGGTGGGATAAAGAAATTGAAACCCGGAGTCGAGGAGTTTCGCCGGTTTCACCTGTTGCCCTTCTAATAAGAGGGCATCTCCCATCTCTCCGAAAATAGCCTTCACCATGAAACCAGGCAGGGGAAACAGGACCGGTCTTTTCAAAACTGCTCCTAAAACCTTAGTAAATACCGAGTTCATTGCGGCCTGGGGTGCCGTCGCGTTCACCGGCCCCGAAAGAGAATCGGCATAGATCAGATAGTGATAGATTCCGATCAAGTCTTCGAGGGAAACCCAGCTCATCCATTGTTTCCCCGTTCCGATGATTCCTCCGGCGCCCATTTGAAAAGGCGTCAGCATCTTGGCCAAGGCACCGCCCTGGGAAGTCAGGACAATCCCCGTTCGGACATTTACCACTCGAATACCGGATTTTCGGGCGGGCTCTGTTGCCTCTTCCCAAGCCCGGCAGACTTCCGGCAGAAACCCCGCACCAACCACGCTTGTTTCAGTCAAATCCTCATCACCCCGATTACCGTAAAAGCCGATGGCTGATGACGATAGCATTACGCGAGGAGGATGCTTCAAGGAAGCCAAAGTTTCCGCGAGGAACCGGGTGCCTTTCACACGGCTTTTGAGAATTTCATCTTTGCGCCTTGCGGTCCACTTTCCCGCCCCGATATTCTCACCGGCCAAGTGGATGAGGACATCGGTACTTTCCAAGGCCGTCTTATCCACTTCCCCGTGGTAAGGGTCCCAAAAGATTTCCGAACTTTCCAATTGCGGTGGGCGGCGCACCATCGTCCTGACTTGGTGGCCTCCACAGGACAAATAGGCGCCTAAGACGCTCCCGATCATTCCAGAAGCCCCGGTGATCACTATTTTCAAAGGCGGCTTATCCGCGTAAGGATGGTAACGCTTCAGGTCGTTTTGGGTCCGGGAATGACGAAAACCAAAGGTGCGTTCCAATTTTTTTCGGATATATCCACCGGCAATCGCCCGCCCCAGTAATCCCAAGGGCGGCTGATACTCGATATGGTCGGAAAGAACGCTGGTCTTGTCAGTGTCAGGAAGGAACTGATGGGTATGGACCCACTTGGAGAAAGGTCCCTGCACTTGCTCATCACAAAATTGGCGGCCTTCAATGTAACCACTATGTGAGGCGGTCCAACGGCGATGGAAAGGGCCTTGTCGCATTTCAAATACCATCCGGCCTCCATCGGTAATACCGCCCTTCCTTTCAATGATTTTGATCTTTTCCCAGGGTGGGGTAAGCCGCTCAAAAGTCTGAAGCCGATTGTGCCAGCCGAATAACTCCTTGACGGAAACGTCGATAATCGATTTCTTTTCGAAAAGAGGCAAGTAGATCCTTTCGCTCAAATGGTATTTGGATAGATCATACCGCCTTTAAACAAAAAAGCCGCCTCCCAAGGGAAACGGCCTATCGTTTCGACTTTAATTCAAACTGAAAGTCAGTTGGTTTTCACACCGCCATTATCGCTTTAATCCTTATTACCCGATCCGTCACTGTCGGGAGGCGGCCCTTTTTTATCACCGTCTTTTCCCTCATGGTGCCAGCTACCTTTCCATCTCTTCATCATTTCCATTCCTCTTTCTTTCATACCGAGGACAAATTTGGCCTGCTGAGTGGGGATCAATATTTCCCGCAAGCTGATCTTCCATTTTCTGCCGGGCGGTTTCCATGCTTTTGCGGTCCGTCTTCAGGGTCTCCAAAACTTTCTTAATTTCATCTTCCGAAGCCTTCGTGTCGACTTTCTGCTGAAGCGTGTCCATATCGATCTTCATTTGATCCCGAAGGGGCTTCATGTTTTCCATTTGTTTCTTGAAAAGTTCTTTCAGTTTGTCGGCCTGACTGTCGGTCAAACCCAATTTTTCCTTTATCCGATCCATGTGACCGCCCATCATCCCTCCCTGCATCCCATCCGGGCCGCCCTGGACATCCATCATTCCCCGCTTACCGGTTCCCGATGCCGATTGGTCATCGTCCGCTTGAACAACCAACACCAATCCAAAAGTCAGGGCCGCCAAAAGGCTCGCTAAAGCCATCCATTTTTTCATCTTCACACCTCCAAAAGATTTGAACCACAAAAACAGCCGTCGACGTTTTTCTCGTGGCAACAATGATTAGACGTTTCCCATGGATAAAAGTGCCGTGACTCGAAAATTTATATTTTCAGTGCCTTTTTTGGGGATTGAAACTTTTGCGGTATACCCGACGTCAAAAAAACAGGAAGTTGATTCGATTCATTTAAACGAGGAGATTAAAATGAAAAAACAGGTTTTTTTACTCACGGCTTTATTTTTACTGGCGAGCCTCAATGCCGCCCGGGCCCAAGTTCAAGTGGGTGTCAACATTGGTGGCGGTGGTGATAGTTTCCACTTAGCCATCGGCGATTACTATCACGCGCCGCCGGATCAGGTGAACGTCTGCGTACAACAGCGCATTCCAGATGAGGAGCAACCCGTGGTTTTTTACGTCGCCCAACGGGCCGGTGTTGCCCCGGGCGCCATTATCGATCTTCGCGTTCATGGAATGCCCTGGGTTGATATCCTTCACCGGTACCGTTTAAGCCCCAGGATTTTTTATGTCCCTATCCGTGGAAGCGTGTATGGCACCCCTTACGAGAGGTTCTATGCTTATTACAATGGCCGTGGGCCGCGTGTACGTTTGTTGGATGCGGACATAGTGAACATGGTGAACCTGCGTTTCGCCTCCGAATATTACCACCGCACACCGGAGGAAATCATTCGGCTTCGGGCGGGAGGCAGAAGCTTTGCCTATATTCATGACCAATATCATGGTGGATACCATGGTGACCGCCGTTACGACGATCACCAAGACCACCCCCATCATTTCAATGACGATCATGATCGGAACCATCGGGACGATGGATATAGCCGCTAAGCCTTCTTTAAAAATTTATGCCATTCTAAGGGCGGAATTATTTCGGCCCTTTTTATTTTGAGCGTCATGAAAAACCATTAGAAAGGCTCTTTATTATTTTGGAACTTTTTTAAAAGCTCATTGGTCTAACCATCTGAAGGTGATGTTCAAACAATCAGGAGGAGAGAAGAAATGAAAAAGTTATTGGCCGCAGCGATGATTTTATTTTTTGTCGGTGCCAACGGTTTGGCTCTGGCTCAGGATGCCAACGGAAAGAACCCCGCAATGAGCCCGAAAGCCCGTTTAAAACGCCAGCACAGGCGCATTAAACAAGGCGTAAAAAGCGGAAAAATCAGCAAATCCGAACATAAGCAATTGGCTCAAGAGGGTAAGGATATCAATCAGGAACGTAAAGCCGATTTGGCGAAAGACGGGGGCAAGTTGGATAATTCAGACCGTAAATCCCTGGAATCCCAGGAAAACCTTCGTTCTGAGCAAATCAAACAGGACAAAAGCAACTAATTAAGTAGCAATGTCTGAAGTAAAAAAGGGCTGGCAATAATTTCCCAGCCCTTTTTATTTCCCATTTATTCCGCAATGTATTTACCAATATGCACTTGGTTCGCGACGGCACCATCCACATAATCCTTGGCGAGTTTGGCTTTCGGGGTATCCACGGGGGCCAGTTCCAGATACTTTTTCCAGCATTCCACAGCTTTATCTTTGTAACCCCGGTTCAAGTAGATCGCTCCCAGGGAAAAATGGACATCGATATGGGCAGGATCCAGTTGAAAAACCCTTTCATATTCCACCATCGCCTCTTCCCACCACATTTTGGAGTAATAGGCGTTGCCCAGGTGAAAATGGGCGGAAGGATGGTCGGGACGGAGGGAAACGGCCTTAGTACATTCCTTGATGGCATCGTCATAACGCCCTGCTTTAAAAAGAAGGATGCCTATATTGAGCTGTGCGGGAAAATAAGAATGATCCAGCTTAATGGCTTCCCGATAAAGTTCTTCAGCTCCGTGAAAATCCTGGTTCTTATAGAGATGAACCGCTTCCTTGTTCAGTTCTTCCGCTGTTGCCATCCAAACCTCAAAAAACTTCAGTGGTAATTCTGAATTTATGGAATGACTTTGTTAAGGGGATACTCCACGATTCCTTCGGCGCCAGCTTCCTTCAGCTTGGGAACAATTCCACGGACGATTTTTTCATCCACCACCGTATCCACATCTACCCAATCCTTGTCCTGCAAATCCGCCACCGTTGGCGAATTCAACGCCGGCAATACTTTCAAAACCTTGTCCAGGTCTTTGCGCCGGACATTCATTTTCAAGCCAACTTTTTCCTCGGCGGCTAAAGCGCCTTTCAACATCAGGACCATATCTTCGACCTTCTTCTTCTTCCAAGGATCGCCCCAGGCGGCCTTATTGACGATAACCACGGTATTGGATTCCATAATGGTTTCAAGAATTACCAGATTATTGGCCCTTAAAGACGAGCCCGTTTCAGTGACCTCAATGATGGCGTCCGCCAGTTCGGGCGGCTTGGCTTCGGTGGCACCCCAGGAGAACTCCACATGGGCCGTCACACCGTTCTTCTTTAAGTATTCTTTGGAAACGTTCACCAGTTCGGTGGCGATTTTCTTCCCTTGCAGGTCCTTGACCGACTTGATGGGGGAATTGGCGGGCGCGGCCAAAACCCAACGGACCGGCCTTAACCCTTGCTTGGCGTAAATCAACTCGGCAATTTCCATCACGTCGGAGCCGTTTTCCTTAACCCAGTCCCGGCCCGTCATACCCACATCCAAGGTGCCATCCTCCACGTAACGGCTCATTTCTTGGGCGCGGATCAGCATGGGCTTCATTTCAGAATCGTCGATACTGGGAAAATAAGAGCGGGACGTGGAAGAAATCTTGTACCCCGCCTTGGCGAATAAATGAAAAGTGGATTCCTGAAGGCTGCCCTTGGGCAATCCTAGCTTTAACAAGTTGGACATTTAAAATTCCTTGAGGGTTTTGGTCTAAAACGAGCTTATTTAACAGCCTGCCTTTGGCTTTGGCAAGGTCTGTTTATCCCTTTATAAGGGCTTATGAACTTTTGTAGACTAACCCCCTCTAAAAAAGCGAAGGATAAAAACCGTGGAAAGCCCCGTTGATTTTTATAACTACTCCCGAGAAGAACTGATCAGCCTCTTCACCGAATGGGGCTCGCCTAAACACACCGGAACCCAAGCTTTCCATTGGCTTTACCAAAAGCACGCCGGAAGTTTCGATGATATGACCGATCTTTCCAAGGAACTGCGGCAGGACCTATCCAAGAAAGCTACCCTCTCCACCCTAAAACTTCACACCCGCCAGGTTTCACAAGATGGCACGGCAAAATATCTCTGGCAATTACCCCCCGACGAACATGGCCATACGGCCTTAGTGGAAAGCGTCCTAATTCCCATGGCTCGGGACGAAGAAGGTGAGCCTGGTCGTTTCACCGCCTGTCTTTCCACCCAGGCGGGTTGCCGGATGAAATGCACCTTCTGCGCAACCGGCGTGCCCAAGTTCCAACGTGACCTCACGACCGGCGAAATTGTGGCCCAAGTCGCGGGCATGGAAAGGAATTCTGCGGTCAAGTTCAACAACGTTGTGGTTATGGGCATGGGCGAACCCATGGATAATTATGAAAACACCGAAAAAGCCATGCGAATCCTCCATGACCCGGAAGGCCTTAATCTTGGCCGGCGCCGAATCACCGTTTCTACTTCCGGGCTAATTGACAATATCGAACGCTTTACGAAGGATGACTGGCCAGTGTCTCTGGCCGTCTCCCTGCACAGCGCGGACCCCGAAATCCGTAGCCGCCTCATGCCTATCAACCGGTCCAATCCCCTGGACCGGCTCTGGAAAGTCATGCGGAAATATACTTATGCCCGCCGCCTACCCGTAACCCTCGAATATATCCTCTTAAAAGACGTCAATGACCGCCCCGAGGATGCCGCCAAACTCGCCTCCTATTGCAAGTATTTGCTTTGCAAGGTCAACCTGATCCGTTATAACCCCGTGCCGACCCTGCCTTTTGACGCGCCCTCCGAAGAACGGGTAACGGCTTTTAAGGAAAACTTGAGGAACCAGGGAATGAAAGTTTTCTTGCGGGAACGTAAAGGCGTGGATATCGCAGCGGCTTGTGGCCAATTGGGATTTGAGAATACCCCCTCTTCCCAAAAGGCGGAGACAGTTTAGAAATGCCCCCACTTTTCCTAAAAATAAAACTGACCCCCACCGAGAAAAACCTCACCCGAAAGGCCTTATCCCTTTTGGGAACTTTTACTCTCATTACGATACTGACAGCCTTGAGCGCCATGTTTTATACCCAGATGCACCAGCCGATGATCGTTCCCAAAATTATTGGAATGGACGAAAAGCAAGGCGAGAAGGCCCTTTCTTCCAAAGGCCTTCATATGAAAATCCTTCGGGCCCAATATGACGAACACGTCCCGGAAGGATTGGTGTGTGAACAGGACCCCAAGGCCAATTACTACGTCAAGCGGGGACAAACCGTCAGCGTCATATTGAGCAAGGGAAACCCCAAAGTGAAAGTGCCGTCTGTGGTCGCCATGTCCTTTCCCCAGGCCCAGGTTTCCCTCGCGGGAGCCCATTTGAGGGTGGGCCGGGAATCCCTGATGAACTCCACGGAACCAAGGGACTCGATCCTAGCCCAAGTCCCGCCTGCCGACGAGGTGGTGGATTCCTTCACCGATGTGAATCTCTTGGTTTCCGACGGACCGGTTGATCCCAGTTATCTCATGCCGGACTTAAGAAACCAACCGCTGGAAAAAGCCTTCAAAACCCTCCGGCCCGCGGGAATCACCATCGAAAAAATCAAAAGCGAGGTTCATGACGACCTGGATTCCGAAATGGTTCTTTCGCAGCTTCCCCCCGCCGGATCAAAGATCCAGCCCAAAGACAGCGTTTCCTTCGTTGTCAGCGCCAAAAGTTCTGAGGGAAATTTGAAACCCCGATACGCCAAGATCGCTTTTGATATGCCGGAAGGAAATCCCCGCCGCCTGCAAATCGATATTTTCGACGGTTCCGGCACCCGAACTATTTATAACAAGATGGAATCTCCAAAAGATCATGTGGAGCTGGGAGTCAGCGTTACGGGGAAGGCTTCCGCCCAAATCTACTTAAACCAAGAGTTCGTCAAAGAAATACCCATCGAATAATCCATCTTCCCGCCTTTAGCCAATTCCCAGCCATACCTAGGATGTTGAAACCCTTTTTGCTAAGATACCGTCTCAACCAACTCATCCCCATCAAGGAATTTCATGAAACCCGTCAAAGTTTCAGCCTCCATCCTCTCCGCTGATTTCGGCAATCTGCTCGCGGCGACCCAAAAAGCCATCGATGCGGGCGCCGACATGGTGCATATGGACGTGATGGACGGCCACTTCGTTCCCAACATTACCTTCGGAGCGCCTGTCATCGCCGGGCTCAAAGGCAAAATCAACGTACCCATGGATACCCACCTGATGATCGAGAACGCGAACAAGTACATCCCCGATTTCATCAAGGCCGGTTCTACCTACATCCTTTTCCACGCCGAGGCGGTGGAAAATCCTGTGGAAACCATTCACCTCATCCGCCAGGACGGCTGTAAGGCCGGGATGGTCCTGAACCCCACAACCTCCGAGGAAGTTTTAAAACCCTACGCCAAAGACCTGGAATATGTCCTCTTCATGTCGGTTTGGCCCGGCTTTTCCGGCCAATCTTTTATCCCGGAGGTCGTCCCCAAAATCGCCCGTTTCTCTAAATGGTGTGAAAAGGAAAGACTCAGCCCCCTCATCGCTGTGGATGGCGGCATTTCTCCCGTGACCGCCCCCCGGGTGGTGGATGCCGGGGCCAACTTGCTGGTAGCCGCCACGGCCATCTTCAAAGCGCCGGATATGAAAGAAGCTATCGCCGCCCTCAAATCCGCCGGGCAAAAAAATTGAAATGAAAAAGCCAGCCGCAAATGGGCGCGAATTTTCGCGGTCAAGGCCAAAAACTTTTTACCCTTCTTCCAAAACTTCCCCCACCCTATTTTCATTTTTTTTGTTTGGCGCTCGTTTGCGCCTATTCGCGACCGAGATTTTTGTTCTTTTTATTTTCCTCTCTGTAACGCTTCTTTCCGGCTGCGCCTCTACTTCCAACATTAAAACTTCTGCGCCACCGGCCGACGAAAACTCAGCCTATCTCTCCCAAGCTGCCAGCCAATTCGCGTCCCCCACCGCCCCCAAGGCCCTCAACCTTTTGGACGATGCCCAGGTGGAATGGCACAACGACAGAAGCATCCGTATCACCGTTCACCAGCTTTGGGCCACAAGGGTGAAACCCGACCATCCCTTCCCCACCATCGCCACGATCAACCAGGATTCCCAAAACCTGAACGTCGAAACACTGAAGCTCTACCAAATGGACGCTAATGGAAATTTCACGCCGGCCTCCGTCCAACCCCAAATTCAACGAGTCCCGCCCCAGGAAAACCTTCCTTTGAGCCTTTCCAAGATCACCTCCGTCCGCTTGCCCGAGCTGGAAGCCGATCAGGCCCTGGAATTGAAATACACCTTAGAAAGCAAGATTTCCGCCCTGCTGGTCGGCAAGGACATCCATAAAGATCCGGAAGACGCGAAAAAGCCCCACCCCGTGCCGCCGGAACCGAGCTTCGCCTTTCGTTGGAACGACTTCACCCCATCCCTGGAAAAGGACCTCACCCTTAAAATTCCGGGCGGCCTGGAGCTTTTGGGAACCCGCCTGCGCCTTCCCACAAATCTGGCGGTGGACGAAAGCAAGCCAAACTCCGCCAGGGAAAAAACCGTTCATTTCAGCATAGGGGTTCAAGACCCCGTTCCTTATGAAAGTTTCCAACCCTCCCTGCAGGACTTGTCTCCCTTAACCGCCTTCACCCTGAACAAAACGTGGGATGAAGCCGTATTCCCCTATCGCAAACGGGTAAAGCAATTTTGGGACGGCGACCCCAAGCCGGTGGAAGAACTGATCGGCGACGCGGGAAGCAACACCGCCGAGGCTTTAGCTGACCGCATCGCTGAGGTGAAGAAGGCCATCAACGAAAAAGTAGATTGGGTGGACACCGGCCTTCCTATTTACCTGAACCCCGACCGTTTGCTCCCCGAGGTGATTGAAAGCGCCAAAGGCACTTCCCATGACATGGCCATACTCCTGATGGTCGCTCTCAAGTCGCTCAAGATGACCCCCCAGATTTATCTTTATCGCCAGGCCACCAGCGGGGAGCTTTTGACTGACCTACCCGCCCTTTCCCAATTCGACGGGATCCTAATCGGCGTTCCATCAGGAAAAGATTATATTTGGATTGACCCCACCGAATCCCTGGCCGCACCCGGAGTTTTGCCCCTGGTGGCCCTGGACCGCAAGGCCCTGGGAGTTCTCATGCCCTTGAGCTGGAAGCTGACCCCGCCCTTCGGCGCCAAAGACCACCGCCGCCATCGGGACATTAAAATGGATTTCGATGCCCAGGGAAATCTCACTTGTTCCGTGGATGTCCTGGCTTATGGGTCCTCTGAACTGGCCTTGCGCCAGTTCTTCCGGATCACCACCGACGACAAGAGGCGGGACATCGTCTATCGGGGCCTCTTGAAGCGTTTCCCCGGCGTGACATTGACCGATTACCGTTTCGGCGACTACCGGGATATTTCCAAACCCCTTGACGTCCATTTCACTTTCCAAATCCCCAATTACGCCAAGTTCAAAAATGATGGAAGCTTTATCTTTTATCCGATTGTGTTTGAGGACGTGGAGGATTTTTTCGCCACCCTTCGCAATTCCCGTCAGACCCCGGTTCTGGTCCCCCAAAACTTCAATTCGGAAACCCAGGCCATCGTTACCTTGCCCCACGGTTACAAGCCGGGCGACCTTCCCAAGGAAGTTTCCTTCGCCAACGCGGTGGCGGAGTTTTCCGCCAGCGCCAAGGTGGATTTCGGCACCCTAAGTTACGAGCGTGACTTGGGCTTGAAGCAAAGGTCCATTTCCCTCGGCAAGGAATACCAGGACTTGATGGCCGTTTACCAGACCGTCCTCACCCAGGACCGCACGCCTTTTACGGCCGTTCGAGGGCAATAAATCCCACAAACACGCCTTTTGAATCGGGTTATAATCCTTCGTCCGATACCCCCGAGGAGGCAATCCATGCGGCGTTTGACCGGCTTCATATTGGTCCTTCTTCTCTGTGGCGGCTGTGCCAGCCTCAATTACTACTCCAAACTAAATCCCGATTGCGTGGGTTTGCAATATCAGCGCATTCTCATCCAATTCGTCGATCCCGAACCGGGTTACGCCCAGTTCGGGGAGAATGTCGCCAAGGATGAAATCGAGAAACAATACGGCACTACCCTCCAGTGTTACCCCATTTCAGACCTCCTCTACGCGGGTCTTCAGACCCGGGCCGAGATCGAAACTGAAGTCCGAAAAATAATCCAGGATAAAAAGATCGATGCGCTATTGAGATGCGTTAGCGGACAGGCAGTCAAAAAGCAGACCAATGTCATCTATAACCCGGCGACAGGTACGACTTACGCGAATAACGACCAAAAGAATGCCGGTTATCGGATGGAGTTGTTCGACATCAGGACTAATAAGTCGGTTTGGTACTCTACTGCCCATGCCGAAGCCAATAGTTTTTTCAATTCTTTCCAGGGAATGATGAAAGGGTTCATCCAAAAATCAGTGACCGATATGAAGGAAAACAACATTCTGGGCCCGGACAACCGACCCGATGCCTTGCCACTTCCCACCGAACCACAAAAAACCAAAGAGGAAATTTAGGTTCGTCTTGTTATTGTTCTAAAAGGCCAACGATAATCTACTGGACCGCTAAGGGCTCCCAGACACAAAGGTGAATAGGTTGTGGTTCAAAAGGGTTTTTGGCTTTTAATAAAGGTTTTGAGGAGAAATAAAATGGCGCAACTCAACTTGGACGAACTAGGACCTCTCCAAAATCTGGTGGGGACTTTCAAAGGAAATATCGGTGACGATATCGCCCCCTCGGATGACCGGGGCACCGAGAACAACAAATTCCACGAGGTGATCGTCTTTACCCATATCCTTCCCGCCGCCAACCACGAGCAGACGCTTTATGGCCTGCGATACCACCAGCAAGTTTTCCGCCACGGCGAGGAATTCCCCTTCCACGACCAGGTGGGTTACTGGCACTGGGACCCCAAGGCCAAGCTGGTGATGCAGTCCCTGACTATTCCCCGGGCCATGGCGGTCCTGGCCGGGGGCCACGCGGAACACGATTCCAAATCGTTTAAATTAAAGGCGGAACTGGGCTCCAAGACCTTCGGGATAGCTTCCAATCCTTTCTTGGATAAGGAATTCGAGACTGTCGAATATGAAATCCAAATAACCTTTTTGGATGATGAAACTTTCTCCTACGACCAGGTGACGAAAATCAAAATCAAAGGCCAGCCGAAAATTTTTGAACACCGAGACAAGAACACCCTCACACGAGTGAACGCTTAACAAATAGTAAAGTGTCCAAGACGGGGACCCGTCGCGGGAAGGTTGTTTTGAAGGCCGGGTTTTAACTCACTCGAAAATCGGATCGAATATTGGGGGAAGGTTATGAACAAGAAGAAAACGATCCTAGTGGAAAAAATTGAAAAAAAAGAAAGCCCGGCGATGGTAATTTTACGCTCGTATATAATGCTCGCTATTTTTTTCTTAATTTTAATGTTCGTTTATTCTCATTTGCCAGAAACGAGTCCCTTTGCCAATGGAGTAATTTTTTTACTAATCTTTGTGGCCATTCTCTTTAGTTGGCGTATTTTCTTGAAAATAAGAAGCGTTTTTAAAAAGCAGAAACAATTCTAGAAGAATTCCTTGTCTACAACGGGGTGGTGTTTTTGAAAAAACAATTTTTAGCTTTATTTTTTTCTATCTTGCTTTGTCTCACTTCACACGTCTGGAGTAAGGGTTCTCCCCTCAATGCTCCGGGGACGGTTTTCATCCGTCAAAAAATCTCAGATTTCAAAACCTTTCGCCAAGTCTTCGTCGATCAAAAGCAAAACCTCAAGGACCATGGCTTTTCCGCTTACAGCCTTCATCGGGATTTGAACGATCCCCTGACCTATATCCTGACCCTCAAATGTTCCGATCTGGAAAAGGGCGTGGATTTTGTTAGGTCAGCCAATTTCATGGCCTCCATGGACAAAGCGGGGGGCAAAATCCCAATGGTCTGGTACGGGCTGGATTCGAAAGAGCGGAAATACACCGATCAGCCCAAGATGACGGGTGGCGTCGTGATCGCCCGAAATGAAGTGCGGGACTATAAATTTTGGTTGGACTGCTTCTATAAAGAGGACGGGGGAAAGCACAATCACCCCGGTCGGAAATATAAAAACAGCAATTACAGCATCCACCATCTGCCGGGTGAACCGGCGGTGGCGATTGTGGTTCACGAAGCCTCCGATGTCTCGAAAGCCCCGGTCTTTATGACTTCCGACCCCATGAACGGTGAAATGGAAGCCACGGGTGTGATAGGCTTGGAAATCTGGTACGGGATCAATTTGGAAGAAGGTCTGTTTTAAAAGTCTTAAAAGCGGAGAAATCGATAATGCAAAACACCGATAAAATCCAACAACCGGTAATGAACAAGCCCCTGACGGTTCCTACCTATTCCAAGTGGACGGAAGACGAATTAATGAAACTCAGTGCGAACGAGTTCATGCAAAAGCTTTACCACCGCGCCAAGGATATCGGCGACGACCTCTACGATTCCGAGAAATACGAGTTCTTCACCCTGGACCCTGAAGTTTACAGGGAAAACCTAGTCGCTTACATGAGACGTCGGGCTTGGTCTGAGTGGTATTTCGGAACCGTGGCCCAAGCGAGGGAAATCACCCTTTTGCCCGAAAACCAGGTTGACCTGAAGTTGCGGCTGGCCAGGCAGATCCAAGATGAAATGCGACATTACGATGTCTTCGCCCAGCAACTTCGCCGTTTCGGGTCCGAACCCCGCATTTCCGATTTTGTATTGCCTGAAATCCTAGTCCAAATGCAGAAGGTCCAAGTGGAGGCCGAGACGGCTTCGGAAATCGCCGCCGCCAACCAGTTTGCCGGTGAAATCGTGCTTTCCTCCATGACGGACCTGGAAACCAGCATATTCAAGCGCTTATTCGATGAGGAACTGATGAATGCCATTTACGATATTGAGAAAGATGAACCGCCGCATATCGCCAATGGGAAGGACTTGATTCTTTTGGATTGCGGAACTTTCGAGCGGAGGCGGAAATTGGCCTTGGCCCAGGAAAAGTATCTCGGTTACATGATGCAGTTACACGTCACCGAAATCGTAAAGCTAGGCTGCCGCCGCCTCGGCCCCTTGCCTATTTTTAATTAATTCGCCTGACATTACTTGGCCGCGTTGATGAATTCCGTTAGGTGGTTAAAGTAATTCCCCCAAACCGATAAGCCGAACTTAAAACCTGATAACAGTTCTTCCCATCCACCATTAGTTTCAGCCTCTTTCACCATGATCATAGTGATTTCCTTGACATGGTCTTCCTCCAGCACCAGGTGTTTCTCGAAATATTCCTGGTCCGCGCCGGGATAGTGGGGTTTCAAGACCTTATAAATGTGGGTCAAAGCGGGCTGAGCCAGATATTCCCCGGCGGCCAGGGCTCCCAGCACAGTCCCGGCGCTTTCGGCGTTCTTAATATAATTAGACAGACAGGTTCTCCATTCCGAAGCGAAGTCGTTTTCGGAAATGGTGGAAAGGTCGATGCCCGCCGTGGAAAGGAACTTACGGTAAATGGCATAATGGGTGCGCCGGGTGTCCCCTTCCCCGCATTCCTGATACAAATTCACTGCCAGAACCGAGCGGGATTCCTCGTCCGTCATGCGCGCCGCCCCTGCCGCGATCAAAGCCGGAAAACTTTTTACAAGGGCGTCAAAGGTAACGAGGAATTTCCCGCACATCGTCCGGTCGATAAGGCCCTCTTTCCAAATCACGAAAAACGGACAGTTTTTCATGAAGGTCTCGATTAATCCGTCGAGATCATGCTTTATTTTTTCTTCAGAAATCATCTTAGAAAGCCTTTTTCAGAACCAGTTTTAGAAACCTAGTATAAACTGAGTCGGATTTATTGACCCCCACTATGTTTTAGAGTTCAAATAGCGCAAAGGCGGAAATCAAAATGATAAGACCCCGAAAGCACCTGGAAAAACTAACCCGTCATAAACAAAATTGGGACACCCGCGCCGATTTCCTACGGCTGGATCTCAATGAAATTGTTCCCCATATAGATGAGAAGGCCTTTCATCAAATGATGGGGGCGATCAAACCCTGGATGGTTTCGGCCTACACCGATACGAACCCGGTCTATGCGGCCTTGTCTCATTCCCTGAAAATGTCGGAAGATCATTTAATCCTGACCAACGGCGCCGACGCGGGCATCCGGCAGGTGTTGGAGGTCTTTTGCGATCCGGGGGATGAAATCCTTACCCCCTACCCCACTTACGAGTTTTACCGAATCTACGTTGAAATTCTCAATTTAAAGTGCGTAAAGGTTAAGTACTCGAAAGAATTCGAGATTTCGATTGGCGAAATTCTTAACAACATCAGGCCCGCTACGAAAGTCATCGCCATCGCCAATCCCAACGGCGTCATTGGGTGCGTCATGGAGGCCCACGATTTGGAGCTGGTCATTGATAAAGCCTCGGCCAACGGAACCATCGTGCTCCTGGACGAGGCCTACGTCGAATTTTATGGGGATTCTTGGATCAACCGCGTGGATGAATTTGATAATTTGATCGTGCTCCGCACCTTCTCCAAAGCCGGGGGGCTGGCCGGACTCCGCTTCGGCTATATCGCCACAAACCCGGAAGTCCGTCAGTGGCTGTATAAAACCATCCCTAACGTGGAAATCAACAGCATCGCCGCCTGCGCTGGCCGGTATTTGATGGAAAACCCGCAAGTAATCAGCTCCGCCGTTCAGAAGACTTTGGAGGGCAAAAGCTACTTCATCCAGGCCCTCAAGGAATTAGGGTTGGGCGGCTACGCCGGGCATGCCAATTTCATTCTCGTGAAATTTGGTGAAAAACGAAAAAATATTTTAGAAGCTTTCACCCATGAAAAAATAAGGGTGAAGGATTTCGCGGGTGATGAACTTTTGGATGAATACACCCGAATCACGCTTGGGCCAAAAGAATATATGGAGAAGGTAGTGGAAATCATCAAGGGTATTTAAAGACAACAAGAACTCTTTGAACCGCAAAGACACTAGAAACAGCTAAAAACAAAGAGGTTCAAATTAGGATGAGAATACAAATTTCAGTTTTGATTTTCTTGATGCCTTGGTGCTTTGGTGATTCAAATTTTTTTCTTTGGGCTGGCGATGTTCCCACCACTCCATCCCCCCTATCTCATCCCTATTTGGCCCAATGGGGCGGCTCGGGCCCGGGCAAGGGGCAATTGTGGGGCGCCTTTGGAATCGCCGTGAATCAAAGCGGAAACGTCTACGTGGCCGATTATGTCAATGACCGCATTGAAGTGTTCGATTCCTTCGGGGCTTATGTCAACCAATGGGGCAGTAAAGGCAACGGAAGCCTACAATTCCACCACGCTTTGGGCGTGGCGGTGGATTCCAAGCAAAATGTCTATGTCGCGGATACCCTGAACGACCAAATCAAAAAATTCGATTCCTCCGGCGTCTATATCACCGAGTGGGGGGGATATGGGGACAGCAAAGGCCAGCTTTTCAATCCCACTTCTCTTTCGACGGACAAGGCCGATAACGTCTATGTCGTGGATTCGGCCAACAACCGCGTCCAAGAGTTCACTTCCGTCGGAGTCTATTTAAACGGCTGGGGCGGGCTGGGCAAGGATGAGGGCCAATTCGATTCCCCCAATAGTGTCGCGCTGGACTCTACTGGAAATGTCTACATTTCGGATTTTCACAATAACCGCGTTGAGAAATTCACCGCTTCCGGAGCCTTCCTCACCCAATGGGGAAAGATCGGTAATGAGAATGGACAATTTAGCGGTCCGGATGGAATCGCCATCGACGGCAAGGATCATGTATATGTGGTGGATTCGGACAACAACCGTGTTGAGGAGTTCACTTCCGCCGGAACCTATTTGACCCAATGGGGCGCATCCGGCAAGGGCGATGGCCAATTTTCCATGCCCGCAGGCGTTGCCGTAGATAACAAGGGCAACCTCTATGTTGTGGACTGGGGCGCCGACCGCATAGAGAAGTTCGGGCCCTAATAGAATTTTGCCCTAAAACGCAAATGCGGGGCGGTAAGTTACCCGCCCCTCATTATCCAACCCATTATCCTTCAAACTTTACTGAGGCCGAAATCCACCTGGCCTTGGTTTTCCCGGTCCAGACCTTTTAAAGCCGCCCTTGGGATGGAAATTCCCAGGACGGTGTTCTCCCCCCGGACGACCCCCACTGAAGGAGCGCTCACCCGGGCGGTGTTCGGAACGATGCTGACCATCCCGGGCAAAAGGCCGGGGGCCGCTATGGGGTCTCTCCCCTTGTGACGGCCTGCGGTGCGGAGCGCCGCTGGGGCCATTGAACCCGCCTTCCCGACGGAAACCGGAACGGTCCTGGAAACCACCACGGCTCTGCCCGGGGCGACCTTCCCTACGGTATCCACCGCGATCCTCACGGGGAAAGGGGCGGCTGGGAGAAGAGGGCCTTCCTCCTCCCATGAATTTCTGGCCCATTCGTTGAATAAAGCCCACGGGCTTTCCCCAATTGCGGGATTCGTTCGACATCGGCTGTTTCTCATCGGCTTCATCAAAAGGCGTGGCGGCATTGGCCGGCGCCTCTTCCCTCGGAGCTTGGAATCTTTCCTGGTGCATTTGCGATCTCTGCTGGTGCCTTCCATCCGGATGGCGATTTTTCTGACGGAAATCCTGCGACTGGGAATCCCGGTGTCCGCCTTGGAACCCACGGTTTTCCTGCTCCCGCTGAGGGGGGCGGCCATGGGAAGGACTATGAGGCGCCCGGCCTGGATGGGGGCCGGAAGGCCTGCCTCCGGGTGCCCGGTTATGCCTTTGAGGCCCGTGCGACGAGGGGCGGTGCCCCTGGGAGTGGCTCGAAGCCGACCCTTCCTTAGGAGCGGTGAAGCCAAAATGGGAAGGCTTGACTTCGATGGTTTCCTTGTTGGCACCCATCAGTTTCAAGATTCTTCCCCATAATTCCCGGTCCTCGGGAGTCAGGAAACACAAGGCTTCGCCTTCGGCCCCCGCCCTGGCGGTGCGGCCCACGCGATGAATATAGTCTTCCGGGTTGCGGGGCAGATCATAGTTGATCACATGGGCGATATGGTGGATATCCAAACCCCGGGCCGCGATGTCCGTGGCCACCAGGATGAGGAACTTCCCTTCCCGGAACTGGTCGATAGCCTGGCGCCTTTGGGATTGGGTGCGGCCCCCGTGGATACGGGTGACCTTGAGGCCCTCTTCCTTGAGGCGGTTCATGACGCGGTCCACCCGATGTTGGGTACGGGTAAAAATGAGGATCGAGCCCTGCCTTTCCTTCAGTTCGGCGGAAAGCTCCTCAGGTTTCTTCGCTTCGGTGGTGTAGAGAATCTTCTGGGCGATCTTCTGAAGGGGCTGGGTGGTGGAACCAATGGTGATGCGCACCGGGTTTTTCAAATACTTCGAGGCCATCTGTTGGATATTGTTTGGGATGGTGGCGGAGAAAAGAAGAGTCTGGCGCTCCCCTGTCAGCCTCTTGCGGATTTCATCCAATTGGGGCGCGAAACCCATGTCCAGCATGCGATCCGCCTCGTCCAAAACGAGGAAGCCCGTGTGGCTCAGGTTCAAGGACCCGCGGTTGAGATGGTCGATCACCCGGCCCGGCGTGCCGATAACGAGCCGGGGCTTGCGGGTAAGCTGGGTGAATTGGGTGCTCATGTTGGCGCCACCGATAAGAAGCACGGACCCACCCAAATGATGGGTACCGCTGAGTTTGCGCAGTACTTCCTGCACCTGCACGGCCAGTTCCCGAGTAGGAGTCAAAATGAGCGCGGTCTTGTCCTTATGTTTTTCCAGGTAATTGAGAAGGGGAATGCCGAAGGCGGCGGTCTTTCCCGTACCCGTTTGGGCGGAGGCGATGACGTCCTTGCCTTCCAATCCCGGCGGGATGGCCTGCGCCTGTACCGGCGTGGGCTTTTCGAAATTCATCTGCTTGATGGAGTGCGCTAAAAACTCGGGCAATCCTAACTCTTGAAAACTTTCCATTTTTTTCCTTTTTAATGGGCTGTTGTTGCGAAGAATGTCCGGTGAATAAAGGACAGCGACGAAGCAACCCCAGTTTAAAAAGACCGATCAACTTGGATGGCTTAGGCCGGTCCTGTTTTGATAAAAACAGGCCACGGCGATCGCAAAAGCAGCGTTTAATTTTTATTTTGGAATGAATCGGGGGAAATATAAGGATTGAAACTCCGTCACGCTATTTCTGCGGTGCCTATCGGCTGCCGCCACCCCGTGACGTCAATGAAGAAGGGTAACCAAATACATTCGGTACAGCGCACATACAATAACTTAAAAAGCTCTTTTTGGGGAAGATTCTTTCGTTTTCCACCATTTTAGATTTTGGTTCAGGAGCCGTCTTTTCATCGAAACTTCTATGATAAACTTGCCTTGATCATCACTAAACATGGATAAAGCCATCAAAAAGTTCTTTTTCTTCCTCACAATACTTCTCATGGGTAACAACCTCCGGGCGGCTACCATCACTTTTACCGTCAACGCGGGGGCTGCCGGTTTGACCATCCCTCCTTATACCTATGGCTCTAACGATCTCATCACCAATAATCCGACCACCGTCACTACCCCAACCGTAATCCTTGTTCACGGAATCCCACTGTATCGTCAGGGTGGTAATCGCCTGACCGCCTACAATTGGGAAAACAACGCCTCCAACGCCGGAACCGACTACGGTCCCAATCATGAGGATTGGTACATGGTGCCCAATGGAGTGACGCCTCCGGGAATGCCTGCCACGACCTTAACGACATTCATTGCCGGTAATAACGCCCTCAATGCCGCTTCCTTGGTCACCCTGCAAATGGCAGGCTACGTTTCGGCCGATGGTAATTGTAATTGCGACGTGACGGAAACCGGGGCGGCAGACACCAGCGGAACCTATTGGAAGGCCGTCAGTTTTACCGGAAGTGCTCTGACAGGGACCACCGCGCCTGTCACCACCGACAAGGTTGTCTATATGAACGAAGAAATGTCCTATCTTTTAGCCACCGTGGGCGGAGCCAATTCGGGTGGCGCCAAGTTTTACGACCTGGATAACGAACCGGCCCTTTGGAATAGCACCCATCCCCTGGTCCATCCCAGCCAAGCCGCCTGCACTGAGGTGGCCGGGAAAGGCATCAGTCTCTCTACTGTTATCACCGCCGCCGATTCTAATGCCCAGGTTTTGGGGCCGGTCGCTTATGGCTGGAGTGAATACGTGAATAACCAAGGGGCGCCGGACGATAGCCCGACCTTGAATGCCTATTCAGGCAATCCCAATATTATCGCCTACCTGGATTATTACCTGGCCACGATGAAAACCGCCTCGAACACCGCAGGCCGGCGGCTATTGCATTATCTGGATTTACACTGGTATCCAGAAGCTACAGGATTGGACGCAGGTACCGCCGTACGCATCACCAATGACGATACGACCTATGGAGTGGCGGTAGCCCGCATGCAAGCCCCCCGCAGCCTCTGGGACCCGACTTACACGGAAACGAGCTGGATCGCGCAGGATTCCACAGGCGGCCCCATTACTCTGATCCCCCGCCTTCAGTCCGCTGTCAGCCAATATTATCCCGGCACGGGACTCTCTTTCTCCGAATACCAATATGGATCGGGCGAGGATATTTCAGGCGGCGTGGCCCAAGCGGACGCGTTGGGAGTCTTCGGCCAATATGGCGCCATTGCCTGCCGGTGGGACGACGGGACGAACAACACCTACGTTGCCGCCGCCTATAACCTTTACTTGAATTACAACGGAGCCGGGGCCAGCTTCGGCAACCTTTCCATCCCCGCCACTAGTTCCAGCGTATCCTTGATGTCGGCTTACGCCTCGCGAAGCGCCGTCTCCCCCAACATGATCTGGGTGGTGGTGATCAACCGCGATTTCCCCAGCCCCGGTACCGCCGTCACCGACACGGGCAGTTTCAGCATCAATAATTTGGCCGGGGGGCAGTCCATCGCTTCCATCCGGGCCTATCGATTCGATCCCACCCACTCCTCCCCCACCAGTGTTGCGGCTCCCTCTTTCACCACGAATACCTTTACGGACAGTTCCATCCCTGGACGTTCGGGAACCCTTTACGAAATTACCTTGAACCAATACACGCCCACCCCCAGCAATACCGCCACTTCCACACCCACAGCCACCCACAGCTCAACGCCGACATCCTCCCCGACATTCACCTCCAGTCCCACGGCAACCAACAGCCCCACCCCAACGTCCACTTCGACGGTTTGTACCGACGGATCGGGAAACACCTGTACCTTTACTTCCACCTTTACCGCAACGAACACTTTTACGACAACCGCCACCCCGACCTGGACCGCCTCACCGACCGTGACATCTACCTTCACTTCAACTCCCACTTTTACTTCTACCGCGACCCCGACCAACAGCTTCACCCCCACCCACACTTACACTCCCACTTCTTCGCCGACCGTCACTTCAACACCGACAATTACCTTTACCCCCACCATCACCCCAACCACCTTCAACGGCCCTCCCATTGGCGGCCTATTCATTTACCCCAATCCAGTTTACGGTTCTGGCCCGGTGAGTATCCAGTTCGCTTTGAATGGCTCGGCGGGACAGGTGAATCTGAAACTCTTCACAACGGCTTTTAGAAAAGTGAGGGAATCCTCGTTACAAAACACTCCGGCAGGCCTGGTCCAAACCCAATTGAATATGGTGGACGACCATGGCACCCCCTTGGCCAATGGCCTTTATTACTTGGTGATTACCGCCCCCCAAGGCCATGTCGTCGGTAAAATCATTAACCTCCAATAAAAAGCAACTCTCTATTTATTCCCGCCATTTTAAAGATTTATCAACCTTTTGGCGTCATGAACACGTCCAATAGAGGCGAGCAAATCCACTTTGAGGAGAGGAACAATGAACCTTCGCCTGCAAATCGCGCCCATGGCTCTCATGGCCGCTGCTTTTCTAACAGCGTCCCTTTCTTACGCCGATGACAAGGCTTGGGTCCAATATTTAAAGCTTTCGAAAACTCAGATGATGGAACTCCGCAACGCGAATCAGACCAGAAAAGGAACGGTGCAACCCGAAAGGCAGGAACAGGAAGTCGCCACCCAAAGCCTGATGAACCAGGTCCTGGCCAATGCCGGGGATTCGGCGGTTCAACCCATTCTCAACCAGATTTTAGGGAAAATTAAAACGATCGACGGCGCCGATGAAAATTATTGGCAATCCTTAATGGGAGCCCTGAACCCAGCCCAAGTCGCCAAAATTTACTTGAAAGACCATCCCCCCAAAAACCCTTCGGCGGCGGCTTCCACCCCGGTAGCTCCCATACCCAATCCGGCGCCTCCCTATAACTGGAACGCTTATTTCGGCCTCACCCAAGACCAGCAAACCAAGTTAAAGGCGGCGGATCAGGACAAAAACAGCCAGATGAAATCAAACCGGGATGAGAAAGAAGCCGCGGTCGAGCAATTAGACCAACTCGTCAATTCCAACGCTCCGGACGGTTCCATCCAACCGACTTTAGAAACCCTTTTCGCGGATATACAAATTGAGCACCAAGGCAACCAGGCCTTCTGGGGAACTACATTACCGGGATTCTTGTCATCGACCCAAATGGCCAAGCTTTATCTTCACCGTCACACACCGAAAGGGGTATTTAATCCGCCCGCGGTTCTTTCTCCGGCGGCCGCTTCTCATTAAACCAAAAACAACAAAGAGCCGATAATTTGCCGGCCCTTTGTTAATTCACCCGTCTTTTATCATTTTTCCGACAGCTCAATGATACCCTGCCAGTCTTTCGGGGGACGGCGGCGATGCACTTCGGCCAGGGTCTTGATATAACGGGCCGGACGGTCGCTGGGGGGCAGGTGGTCCAATATCTCATAGGCGCTTTCCCAGGCGCCTTTCTCGAATTCTTCCAGGCCCTTGGCGAAAAGTTTCTCATGATCCAAGTCAGCCGCCAGGGAATGGATCTCAAACAGGTCCAGGGCCACGTTCATTCCCGCGGGCTGGAACCTACCAATACGCCTGACACCGATCGTATCCAAGGTAATTTTGTTCGCCACTTCCCGGGTAACCAGGATGGGAACCTCGACGATTTTGGTAATGCCTTCGAGCCGGGAGGCCTGGTTGACCACCGGCCCCATCACCGTATAGGAAAAGAGTTGTTTAGCCCCCATGGATCCGGCCACAACTTGGCCCGTGTGGATGCCGATACCGCAACGCCAGGTAGGTGCTACTTTTTCCAGGGCCGCCACCATGGCCAAAGCCGCGCGGCAGGACCGGTTGACGTGCTCAGGATCGGGGAAAGGCAGGTTCCAGCAGGCTAATATCCCATCGCCCAGGAACTGGAGCACGACCCCGTTTTCCTTGAAAATTTCCTCGGTCATGGCGGTCATCACGTCCTGCAGTTCCCCGGTTTTTTCCAGGATCTTCTCAGCCCTTCCCTCCGTGAGCTTGGAAAAACCCCTGATATCGAAAAACATGACGGTTCCTTCCGTGAGTTTGGGCTTGAGCTCGTCGGCCTCGGAGGATTCGATGATTTTGGAGACAACTTGGCCCGAGAAAAACCTCTGGAGTCTTTCCTTCAACCCCTCCAGCCTCTGCACGGATAAGCTGCGGCCCACCATGTCGGCGATGAGCCCCACCAGGCGGCAATTGTCCTTGAGAATGGGTTCGTTCCCGCCCTGGCCCGCCACGTAAAAAAGTAGGGGCTCCTCGCCGGGAATTTGGGTGGCGGCACAAACCGCCCAGTCCGCGCCTTCCTGCAGTGTGGCGGAAAGGCTTTGTTCCCCGCTGGTCCAGCAATAAAGGAAAGGATGGGGGGCGTTTTTCAAAGCCTCCTCAATGAGGGTCCGGCTGGTCCTGAACCCCGTCGAATCAATCGCCGAATCGACCGCCAATACCTTTCCGCCCGGGCGCATGATCTGGGACCAAGCGCCCCCGCTGACCGATCTGAGGAGGCTGGCAATATGGGCAAAGGAATCGGAATCAGATTTTTCCCGCAGGATTTCGGGAAGTTCCAGAAGGTCTAAGATACGCAAGCGATCGGAAACCTCGCTTTTTTCGTAAATTTCTGCGTGGCCCATCGAAAGTTTCAGGTCTGGTTTTACTTCATCCCGGCGGGAACTTAACAGAGAGAAAAGAAAACGGGTTTTGCCCACGACGAACTGGTCGCCGTTCTCGATGAAGAAGGCTTCCTTTTCCTGTCCCTGGTGGAAGACGGGATTGGTGGCCCCGGTTAGGCGCTTGACGTTCAAGCGGCCCGATTTCATGCGCAATTCCAGGTGCCTTCGGCTAAGAAATTTCTCGTGAGAAACCGGCCAATCGGATTCGTCCGTGCGGCCCAACACCACGGACTGGTTTTCGCCTAACTCGAAGCGAAGGGTGGTCTCGCCCTGCCGGATGGCCTCTACGACGGCCTTCATGAGGCACCACCACTCAAAGGCAAAAACCTTTTGAACAACCAAGACACAAAGGGCACCCTGCCAACCTCTTTGAAAGGTTTATGGAAGGTCGACATGGTGTTCTTTGTGTCTTCGTGGTTCATGTTTATTTTTCGCCTTTACGGTATTGCACCCATAATCGTACCCACTGGTCCGCGGGTACCGGATCCAAGGAGCCTTGGGAATTGACTTGGCACCGCCCCGCCACCTGTGAGGCCAGTAAAAGCCGTTCCGGGTCCGCCTGGGGGCTCACCCAATCGGCATCAATCTTGGTTAGGGTACCGTCCTTGCCCAACAGTTTGACGTAATTTTCAGAGGGATCAAATCCCATGGCCCGGACCAAGGTTCCGTCCTGCACTTCTTCGCTGATGGCTTCCCCAGTTCGGGTATCCCACCATTGCCATCCCCCATCCTGATAGGCCACGAAAAGGGCTTCGCCTTTCGGACTGAAGGAACAGTCCTGGATCGGCCCCTCATGCTTCAAGGAATTACCGATGGGTAAGCCTGTAACGAGGTCCCAAAGACGGATGTTTCCGTCCCCTCCCAAGGTAGCTGCCTTCTTGCTGTCCGGGCATAAGATCGCGCCCGAAAGCCCCGGACCATGTTTTAAGCTCAAAAGGATCTTGCCGGTCTTCGTGTCATATAGAACCGCCGTGGAACCGGAGTACAAAAGCAGGCTGCCGCTATCCGGGCTGAAAACGGCATTTTTCACGCCCTTCTCGATTTTCACCAATGGCTTCATATCCCCCTCGCCCGCCGGATAAAGTTTGAAGCCCCCGTTCACGCTCAAGGCCGCCATTTTCTCCCCGTCCGGGGAAAGCAGGGCTTTGGTGATGTTCAAACCCGTTGGAACTGGCTTACCCCATTCCTCACCGGTTGAGGCTTTCCAAGACCTTAAATACTTATCCTCGCCGCCCGTTAGGATTTTCATTCCATCCGCGCTAAAAGCCCCTCCGTGCACGGCCTTTTCATGAGGAAGGGCCGTGAATTTGCCCGTCGCTAGGTTCCAAAGGCGGGCTTCATTGTCCTTGTCACATATCAACAGGCTTGAGCCGTCCGGATTAAAAACAGCCCGCAAAATGCTTCCCCCGGCGACCATAACCTCACCCACCGGACCACCGGTGGCCGCGTCCCATAAGCAAGCGGTCTTGCCCCCATAGGTCAGGACTTGCTTCAAATCCGGGCTAAAAAGGGCATGGTCCTGGAGTTTTTTGAAATGTTCCCGGCCGGATTTTTCCCATTCGAGCGAAGCCGGGTCTTCTTCATCCCCGCCTCTTTTCCAAAGACAGGCCAATCCATCCTTGCATCCAGTCGCCAAGCTATTCCCCTGGGGCTGGAAAGCTGCAGCAGTGATCATGTCTCCCTGCCAAAAAGCGTGGTCCAGCAGTTCGCCCCGTTGGGCGTCCCAAACCCGGACTACATGGTCGGTGTCGCCGGTGAGAATCTCGCTACCGTCTGAATTAAAGGCAAGGACCATGATCTTGCCCGGCGTTTTCAGACTAAATTTCAAGGGGAGGTGGGATTGGGCGCCCCAAACCCGGGCCAACCCCACCGCCCCGCCAAAAACAACCGAGGTCAGCACGCGTTTTCCATCCGGGCTATAAACAGCCCGGGCTCCCACTCCATCCAGAAAAAGCGGATGCCCCGACCGCCGGGCCTTATTGTCGTAAAATTTCACCGTTCCATCCCATCCGGTAACCAGGAAACCCCTTCCGTCCGGGTTAAAAACTACGCTGGGCTTATACCAAGCCGGTGCTCCTTGGAGATCCACTTTAATGGAATCGCCCAAAGCGTTGCCGTTGTCCGCCTCCCACAGTTGGACGGCTCCTTCCTTATCCACCGTCAAGACCCTATCGGCGTTCGGGTTGAAAGCCGCCAGAAAAAGGGGCCGGTCATGTTCCATCGGGGTCGCCAAAGGCCTTCCGGTAGCTGTGTTCCATTCCCGTGCGATGCCGTCCGCACTGGCGGTGAGCACTTTTTGACCGTCATCGCTGAAGGATACGGAGGTGATTTCTTTTTTCTGCTCGACTTGGCGGCCCACGGCCTTTTGGGTGGCCACATCGAAAACCTGGGCTTCCCCTTGTGAGTCTCCCAGAACCAATTTGGAACCGTTCTTGCTGAAAGCCGCAGCGGTTAAGGCTCCGCCCAACTTGAGAGGACGGCTCACGGCTTGCCCTGTTTCAGCGTCCCAAAGCTTGGCTCCCAAGGTGCCGCCCGCGGTCAAAAGGATTTTCCCGTCCGGACTGTAGGCCACCGCCACCACGCTTCCATCGTGGGCGAAAAAACGCTTCGGAATTGGCGGCATGTGCAATACGGCGTTGCCCCGGGCCAAAAGTGATGGAAACATCTTGTTGGAAGCGGCGAAATAGGCGGTTGCCGAAGCCTCATCCCCCTTCTCCAGAAATTCCCTTCCCCGCAGGACATAGTTAAAAGCGGTATCCTGGATTTGGGCCTTTTGGTGCTGGGATACAATGAAAAGCGCGGCCAGCACTGCCACGAGGGCCGCACAAGTGACCAACACCGAGGTCCGGTAACGCAGGAAGAATTTACCCAGCCAATAGCCCAAATCCTGGGAGAGGGGGCTGACCGGCTTGCCTTCCCGCCGGTTTTTGAGGTCCTTGAGCACCCCGGCAGCAGAGCTATACCTTTCATCGGGATTAGCCCTCATGCATTTGGCCACAATAGCCGAAAGGTCCCGATCCACCGCGCCTTTGGTGCGGGTGAAAAGGTCAGGTACGGTCTGGAATTCGATGGCCTCGCGGTAGATTTTTAATCTTTCACTCACGCCGGGGGCCATCTCCAATTGGTCCGATATTTCAGCATGGGGAACTTGGTGGGCCAGGACGGCATAAATGGTGCACCCTAAGGCGTAAATATCCCACCGGGGATCGGGTTGGGGAGGATTTTCCGGATCTTCCATTAAGGCCTGTTCGGGTGCCATAAAAAAAAGGGTTCCCAGGGCTCCGCCCGATTCCCTCAAAATCCGGGAGTTTCCAAAATCCGCCACCCGAACATGCCTTTCCTCATCCAGAAGAACATTAGCGGGTTTGAGATCGCAATGGACCATCTGTTTGGCATGGACATATTGAAGGGCCTGGGCGATTTCCTCCATCCAATCGGCGACCTCGCCCGTTTCCAAAGCCTCTTTCCCTGCCCGACCGCTTTCCATCAACTGCTCCAGGGAACCTTCCTGGGCCAGGTCCATCACGTAATAGGGAATCTCGCCGCTGAGGTCCGCGTCCAACAGGGACACGATATGGGGATGCTTGTCCAAACGAATGAGGCGATCGGCCTCCCGTTGCAGGTAAAACCAATAGACGCCGCTTTTTTTGGTGAAGATTTTCACAGCAACGAATTTACGCGTGCGGAGCTGAACGGCTTCCCAAACCTCGGCATAGGCCCCACGGCCAATGGGCTTCAGGAGCATGTAACCGGTGATCTTAGGGGCATCGGAATGCTGTTTTAAATCCGGCAATTCAGACAACTTCTGGGAAACCTTTTGGGCATCTATCGTTTGGGCCATGGTGTGGAGGATATTGTCGGGTTCTTCGGATGGGTTTTTCTTTTTCCGAGCCATGGTTTCCTCAAGGTGTCATCACCGGGGTCACCCGGCGGATAGATCGAGACCAAATGATACCTGATTTAAGGGGAACAAAAAAGCCGGGATCCTCATCGAAGTTTTCCTTGAAGATTGTGATTCGAGGTTAAAACCAGTAGCGGAAACGAAAAAAAATCGCTGAAAGGATTTTGCTCCAAAGAGGTCTTTGTTTCAACTCCGCTAAATTAATTTCTCGGCAATGAGCTTGGTCTTTTTCAAACCGAAGTTCCAAATTTAGGAGAGATTTTTTTTCCTGGGGAATGACATTGACTTCCAAATCCTTTCGTAGGCTTCGGTAATCCAAATTGCTGGAACCCACCAAAGCCCAAGAATCCATTAAAATCGTTTTTGCGTGAAGAATCCGTCCCTCCAATTCGAAAATTCGGCAACCTGCTTTCAGAAGGGAGGGAAAATAAGTCATGGAGACCCATCGCACCATGGGAACATCCGATCTGCCGGGCAAGATCAGGCGGACGTCACAGCCCCTTTTGGCCGCCCGGACCAGCCCCCTTAAAAGAGGCCCAGTTGGAATAAAATAAGGCGTGATCAGCCAAGTGCGGCGCCGGGCCGAGCCGATGCGTTGAAGTAATTCCCTCCGGAACAACCGACGCAGTTTTCGGCTGGCGGTCATACGAATGGGGCTTCCCATCACATCGTTCGTAAGCCACTTGATCAGGGAATGACGGTACAAGTGGGCGAAATGGTGGGGCCAGGGATCTTCCCAAGCCACATGGAAGGCCAGTTGAAAAACCAGGCTATGAACTCCTGAAAGACCGATACCCGTGTCCCGCCAGGCCGTCTTCCCTCTCACCTTTTCCAAGTGCCAATCGGAAACATTGAAACTTCCGATCCAAACCTTCTGACCGTCAACAATATATTGTTTTCGGTGGTCCCGGTGTTTTCCGCTGTTAAAGATGGAAAACGCGTATTGGACGGATTGAACCGGACGAAGAAACCGAAAACGGTGGAGGATGGATGAAAAAAAAGTGGGCCAAGAACGGTATATCCGGTGCTGAACCCGCCCTTTTTCCAATCGCGGGCCATAATGGGCAAGAAAGTCGGGTGAACCAACCCCATCCACCAATAATCGCACCCGGACGCCGCGCCGTTGGGCTCGAATAAGGGCATCGACCATTTGATCCGCCAAACGGCCCGGCTCGAAGATATAGGTTTCGATATCAATGTTCTTACGGGCTTTTTTAAGGGCTTTCAAGACATCCCGGAAATAATCGTCGCCGCGGAAATAAATTTTTTCTTTGGCCCAGTTTTTTCTGGATTTAGCCGCAGGGGGCTGTTTCGATAGGGTTGAAGGAGATTTCATGGATTTGTTCGGATTCCTCAAAGAGACATGGTTGATCGTAACCTTTGTACCCCTCCAAACCTATAAAAGGAAGGTTGGATTGCTTTTTAAAAAGGACAGGGCTAATTTAAAGACATGAGTTTTAAAAACATCTTCTTAATCATGGGTATTTTTCTCTGGTTGGCCGAACCCTTCCTCACCCCGGGGGTGACCACTCAGCGCGCCAAGACCCAGGTTTGTTCCACTTGCGGGATGAAAAACACCTGTGGTGTCGTTTGTTGCTGCTCTCATTCCCCCTGTTCAAAGCAGTCCTCTCAACAAGTGCCGGGTCTTTACGCCGCCGGTTGCCATCCGGACGGTTCCCGTTCCAGCCTTTTTCCCAATAGCTTCGCAAGGTGGATGCCCCCTCCGGGTTTTAAAATCCTTCCCCTCTTCACCCAGCATAAGCTGACCCTCATGACCGTCGTTCCTTTGGCAGTCTTTTCGGAAGTTCCTACCCCTCCTCCTAATTTGGATTTTCGCTCGTAGTTTTTTCACAAAAATCCAAAGGAGAAAATTCAATGATGAATCAATGGCGTTTGCTGTTTTTGTTATTAGCTTGTTTCTTAACGGCATTTCAATCGGTAATGGCTTGTTCGGTCTGCGGTTGCGGCGACCCCTTGGCTTCCTCGGGCAGCGCCCATCCGATGGCGGATTCCTTCCGGTTGGATTTCGAGAGTATTTATCTCACGGCCGCCGCGATAGGCGACGCCCCCGGCGATACCCAATGGGAATCATTGCGCCAAGTCAACTTAAACACCACCTTGAGCTATGCTCCAACTGACGACATCTCGCTTATAGTGATGCTGCCATTGGTTGAAAAGTATTGGTCGCTTTCAGCCGGACCCGGCAACGCATATGCCGTTGTACCGGGCGGGGACATAGCGGATACGGGCACACCTTTCGGTATTGGTGATATTAATATCGGAGCCCGTTACTTTTTTTGGCAGGAGACCGACTTCAAAACGAAAATACACCAGGCCTTGGCGCTTTCCGTCGGTTCTTATCTGCCTACCGGCACGACAAACATTATCTCCGGCATTACGGGAAATCCGATTGATACCCATGCCCAATTAGGCACGGGCGCTTTTGGACTTTACGCCGGTTTGTTATACAACCATGTTTGGGATGATTTTACCCTGAGCGCAAACGGGAACGTGATTTTCCATACAGCCGCCCTTACGAACGACACCGATTCGGCGGTTTATGAATATACTTTTGGCACTTCTTACACCGGAGGTATTTCAGGTCAACTAAAGGTCGGAGATACCCTGGCGGTTGGTTTGGCGTTGGAAGGACGATACACAGACCCCGACACCGAACCCAACCCTAACGATAGCAACAGTGACGGAAGTATAGCCGCCGGACAGCCCATATGGGACACGCCCAACACCGGTGGCACGGTCATCGATCTTTCACCTTCGGTTTATTGGAATGTGTCGGGCGATTCGGTTCTTTACGGAAAAGTTCAGATCCCCACGATCACCAATTTCATTGGTTCGCAGACACTGGGACCCACTTACGTTTTCGGCACCCAATTTCTTATCCACTGATATTTAAGAAGCAAGAATTCGGGTAGAATTGAGCTCGTTCGCAACAAAAAACCGAACGGGCTCTTTACTTAGGGCTCGGGATCATTTAGCTTTGTGCCCTTCCATAATTAGCGGGTAAAGAAAGGAAAAAGATGACTCTCTTTAAATATTTCAACCCTGTTTTTTTTCTCTTTATCTTGGGGATCCTGCTTCCGCGAACCCTCCTGGCGGACGCGAAAGATCTCAAAAGCCTTCAATCAGATTTCTCAAAAACGGCGCTTCCCATCCTCCAGCAAAGTTGTTTCGCCTGTCACGGTCCTAAGCCGCAAAGCACGGATGGCATCCAAGACTCCAACCTGAAGAAAAAGACCGTTAAAGTGATTGCCAAAGCCCAAAAAGAATTCTCCATGGTCGAAACTTTTCCCTTTCCCGAAAGCGATGATCCCAAGGACGATTTGAAAGATATAACTAAAGCACTTCAAAAAGGATGGATGCCTCCCAAATCTCAAAAAACTTTGAATTTGGGCCAACCCTTGAGCGCCCAGGATAAAAAAGTCCTTTTAGATTGGGCGCTCAGGACACTAAAATCAACTCCCGATAAATCCGTTCAATAGGAAAACCGATGTTTGAGCAATTAACCGAAAAAATCCAAAAGGTTTTCAAGAACCTCCGCGGCCAGGGAAAAATTAGCGAGGAGAATATTCAGGAAGCTCTCAAGGAAGTCCGGCTCGCCCTTCTTGAGGCCGACGTCAATGTCGAAACGGTGAAACTTTTCTTGGAAAGGGTCAAGGCCAAGGCCCTCGGCAAAGAAGTGACCCTGAGCCTCACCCCAGGCCAGGTGATGGTAAAGATAGTTCATGAGGAATTAATTGCGCTTTTGACGCCTAAGGACAAAAACGCCAACAAACTTAAATTTGCTCCAGCCCCTCCCACGCTTATCCTTTTAGCCGGTCTTCAGGGAACGGGCAAAACCACTACCGCCGCCAAGCTGGCCCTGTGGCTTAAAAAAGACGGACGCAAACCGGGTTTAGTGGCCGCGGACTTGGTGCGCCCGGCGGCCATCAACCAATTAGCGGCGCTCGCCCAGGAAATCGGGGTTCCCTGCTTTAGGCCCGAAACCGGGGAAAAGGCTTTGGACGTTTGCCAAAGGGCGGTCAAAACTTGCCTCCAAAACGACGCGAACATCCTGATCTTGGACACGGCGGGCCGCCTGCAAATTGACGAACAAATGATGAACGAGATCTCTGAAATTCAAAAAAAACTGAAGCCCACCAATATCATGCTGGTGGTGGACGCCATGACGGGCCAAAACGCCGTTCAAGTGGCGACGGCTTTCCACGCGAGGCTCCCCTTAACCGGCCTGGTCTTGACGAAAGCCGATGGCGACGCCCGTGGAGGGGCTATCTTTTCCATCACATCGGTGACCGGGGTCCCAATTCAATTCGTGGGTGTCAGTGAGAAAATGGATGGATTAGAAGCCTTTTACCCGGACCGTATGGCTTCCCGGATTCTGGGCATGGGCGACATGCTGACACTCATTGAAAAAGCCGAGGAAGTGGCCCGCCAATCGGCCTTTGATAAACAAAAGATGGCCAAAGGGTCCGACTTCAACCTGGACCACTTGCTGGACCAGCTTCGCCAACTCAAGAAAATGGGTTCCATGGAAGAAATCATTAACATGCTTCCCGGGGACCATGCGCAGAAAAAACAAATGGCGGCCAACGCCCCCGACGAGAAGAAAATCAAGCGGATGGAAGCGATTATCCTTTCCATGACGGCCAAGGAACGTCAGTTCCCCCAATTGCTCGACGGTTCCCGTAAGCGCCGGATCGCGTCAGGAAGCGGCACCCAACCGAGTGAAATCAATACGCTTTTAAAACAATATGACATGATGAAGAAAATGGCCAAAAAGGGTGGCATGGCACAGAAAGCCATGAACATGATGGGCGGGGGCATGCCGGGAAGCTTTCCTCCCGGAGGCCTTCCCCCGGGATTTCCTCGTTAATAGATTCTGTTCCATCTTCCAAAGAAACGTCCGGTACAAGTTGACCTTTCAAAAGAACCGGCGATACAATGAACGTTCTCATTTCAATTGACTGAATTCAACCAAGGTTAAACGGCTCGGCTCATGGGACTTTTCGGCAATAAAGAAGATAAAAAGAAAGAGTTGCTGGAGTCCGCCCAAAAACTCGCCGACCAAGGCGATACCCCTAAAGCCTTGAAAGAGCTTCAGAAGGCCCTGGAACTTGACCCCAATTACAAAGAAGCCCACACGGCCATGGGCTTCATCTATTCCGATATGGGCCAATCCGACGATGCCGTCCAGGTTTTTAAAAAAGTCATTTCCATCGACAACAATTCCCCCGAAGCCTGGAACAACTTGGGCCTTATGCTGGCCCGTTCCGAGAAATACAAGGAAGCCATCAAGACCTTTGAAGACGCCATTGCCCGCAACCCTAAAACAGCCACTTTCTACAATAATTTGGGTAACGTTTATTACGAACTCGGGCAATTTTCCCAAGCCATGCAGGTTTTTCAAACCGCCGTTGAGTTGGATCCCTCTTACGCGGAGTCCTACCACCGCTTAGGTATCGACAAGAATACCGCCGGTAATATGGAAGTAGCGATGAAACGTCTAGAAGAAGCCGCCAAATCCGGAAAAAACAAAGCCAAGGTGGCCTACGATATGGGCACCCTCTACGCCAAACAAGAACTCCACGACAAGGCCATCAAATCTTTCCAAGACGCAACCCGCCTGGACGGGCGTTTTGAAGCGGCTTACATGGCCATGGGTTTCGCCTACGAACGCAAAGGCGACTTGCAAAAGGCGCTGGAGACCTTTGCGCAGGTTATCACTCTAAATCCTCAAAGCGCCAAAATTCACAATACGGTAGGACTTATCTACGACAAACTGCGACTTTATAAACAGGCTATTAAGGAATACCGAATCGCAATCCAATTGGAGCCGAGTTACGCAAACGCGCATTTCATCTTGGGCCAAGTTTACGAGAACAAGGGGATTATGGAAAAAGCCGTGGCTGAGTACGAAAAGTTTGTCCGTATCCACGAGACCGGCGCCATGGTGGATGAAGCCAAGTCGCGAATCGCTAAAATAAAGAACATCAGTCTGGATGAATTAGAAAAATTGCTGAACATGAAGAAGTTAGATGCTCCCGCCAGTGCCGAAACCGCGCCTAAGGAGCCTATTCCTTCTTCCATTGACGCACTCTCCAGTCCGACTCCGGCGCCAACACCGCCTAACGCCGCACCCCTACCGGCGGAAACCGGAGGAGTCAAACTGACCGATCCCAAGGAATACTTAAAACAAGTTTTGGCCAAAGCTAAGGCCGCCAAAAACCCCCAGGGTACTGCTCCAACCACCGCCTCTTCAACCCAGGCCGCTACCGAAACATCCGAATCCAAACCAATGGCCACCGCCGTCTTAACATCTCCTGTTTCAATCCTTGAACCTCCATCGGTGAGCATTCCCTCCATAACCCCGCATTCGACGGGAGTCCCCACTCAAACCGATCCTATTCCTCCAATCGAATCAGTTCAACCTTCATCCCGGCAAGCCACTGATCTCTCAAAAACCACCTTGCCTCCCATTGTGCCCATAGCTTTTCAAGCTCAGCCCGTCCCTGTCGTGGAAATATCGGCGGCACCTATAGAATTGGCCGCAACAGAAGTCCTTCATACACCCTATAGCGCCGAAGAAGAAACAAACTCCTCTATCCCGGTCTACAATCCAGATCAACCTCTTCCCGCTTCGGCATTGGATGGTTATGTATTAGATGAACAGGAAGTACTCAACGCCATTGTTCAAGTTGATACCCAAAACGTCGAGCAAGAAGCTCAAGTCCTTGAAGCAGTAGAAGCCATGAGAGCCTCCCACATTACCGGGGATGAACTTTTGGAGGATTCCCCTCAGATGCCCCCCATACCAATATCCATACCCTCCCTTTCGTCTATCCCTAAGCCACCAACAGCCCCTCCGATCCCAACCCCACTTCCATCCACACCTCAAAAATCTACGATCAAACACGGCTTTTTCTAAAACCAGTCGGCGACCGATAGCCAGAACTTTTTTAGTTTTTAGGCGCCAGTCGTTAAAGGCGACTATCGACTTTTTATCCTTGCGTCTTCAAGGAAGAATCCTACAATTGGGGTGCACCCCATTACCCAAGGAGTTTTTATGCCCGACGTGAGTTATTTGTCCAAATATCCTCCCTTTAAATCCTTCGATGGAAATGATTTGGATGCGATGGGTGCGGCGGGAGAGGAAAAGGCAGTCAAAAAAGACGAGTTGGTTTTCGACGAAGATTCCAAGGGCGACAGTATGTACGTGATTAAATCCGGCGCTGTCAAGATCCTGAAGAAAGTCAAGAACCAGGAAAATACCATCGCCGTTTTAAACCCAGGCGAATTCTTCGGCGAAATGGCGCTGTTAGACGGCCTTCCCCGTTCCGCCGCGGTCCGAGCCACCACCGATTCTGAACTTTTTATGGTTTCACTTGATGGCTACCAAAAATTGAGAAAAGAAAAACCCCATACCGCTCTGAAATTAATGGATATCATCATCAAGGTTCTTTCCAACCGCCTCCGCCAAGCCAATAAAAATCTTGAAGTCATCAGCTTCTGGATTGAATAGTAAAGACAGTTTTCAGTTCTAAGTTAAGCTGAGCAGCAACTTAAAACTTAGAACTCAAAATTTAAAAATTTTTTCCCTCAAACGGCTAAAAACAGATTGAGAGCAAAAAAAAGCCCCGGATGGGGATCCGAGGCTTCAAAGAGGGGGGGATCCCCTCAGTGCCCAGCGGTTAAGCGGAGCACAAGCTGTCTAAAATGGTGTTAATTTTGCTGTTGTTGCTTTTTTACCTGTTCCTCTTCCCATTGCTTACGACGGTTTTCGCGGGCTTCGTCCAGCTGCATGGCCACAACGATATTTCCGATACGCGCTTGGATATTCTGAAGGGCCTTGTCCTTGCCTCCCCCAAAATCCGGAACCATAACCTCGCCAAAATTATTCACGTGGGTTTTGGCGAATACTTTTCCCTGTTTTTCAAAAAGCTCAATCTCAAAATCCTTTTCATGGATGATCACTTTTACTTTTTCCGTCGCTGGGGCCATGGGACACCTTTGAATGATTTATTGCGGGCAAAACCGTCAAAAGCGGCTTTGAGGCCGGTATATTAACGATCCCTCCTGGCTTTTGCAAGCCAAACCGGCCGCTTTTGGCCAACTTTGTGGTTTTTTCCATGCATATTTTCTTGATAAACTTTGGAGGCCTTGTTATATACCCCTCACAACTCCCTCCAAGTTATCCACAAATTAAGGGTGCGTAAATGCTCGCAAATATCAGAAGCGCCGCTCTCTTGGGGATTGACGCCTATGCCGTCGAGTGCGAGGTCGATATTGCTCCCGGGCTGCCTACTTTCCAAACGGTAGGATTACCGGACGCCGCCGTCAAGGAATCCAAGGACCGGGTCAAAAGTGCCGTCACCAATTCCCAGTTCAATTTTCCCGTCCAACGTATCACGGTCAATTTAGCCCCGGCTGACACCAAAAAAGAGGGCCCTTCTTTCGACTTACCCATGGCTGTTGGAATATTGGTGGCTTCCGGCCGCCTCCCCCAAAAATCGGTCGAGGGTTATTGGATGGTGGGCGAATTGGCGCTCGATGGGAAAATCAGGCCGATTCGTGGGGCTCTTTCTATCGCCCTGGCTGCCCGGGATGCGGGCGTCAAAGGCTTGTTGGTCCCTTCCGAAAACGCCAAGGAAGCGGCGGTCGTCCAGGAACTTCCCGTCTATGCCGTTAAAAACTTGAAGGAAACCTTTGAGTTTCTCAATGGGAACAAGCAGTTGCATCCCACCCAGGTCAACATCGAGGAGGAGTTTCGCAATCACTCTAACTACAAGCTGGACTTTTCCGACGTTAAAGGCCAAGAGAACGCCAAAAGGGCTTTGGAAATCGGGGCTGCCGGCGGACACAATATTTTACTGGTGGGGCCCCCCGGCTCCGGGAAATCCATGCTTACCAAGCGTCTTCCTACCATTTTGCCTTCCCTATCCCTGGAAGAAGCCATCCAAACCACCAAAATCCACTCCATCGCGGGTACCTTGGCCCGGCGCAAGGCCCTCATGGCCACCCGTGCCTTCCGATCACCCCACCATACGGTTTCGGATGCTGGTCTCATTGGCGGCGGGACTATTCCTAAACCAGGCGAGGTCAGTTTGGCTCACAACGGAGTCCTGTTTTTGGATGAGTTTCCGGAGTTTAATAAAAATGTGCTGGAAGTTTTGCGCCAGCCTTTGGAGGACTTTCGGGTAAGCGGAAGATTGCGGCTTTTTGGGTTTAAATTGGAGGTTGCAGAAAGGCAAAAAAACCATGCATCTTCGCCTACGCGAATATCATTAACAAAGAGTGAATCTCGGTTACGATCTTAACTGGTTTTCCATTATTTTTTTAGTCGGCTTACTTTTTTTGGCAATATATATAAACTTTCAATTATGTGGTCAATAATATCAATGCAAATTTTTAAGTCCTTTTCTGAATGATCACTTAGCTCATGTAAAGCTTCGTTTCCCAGCAACCTTATTTTATGAAGAAATTCTACCTGTTTATTGTTTAGAATCCCTTTCTCCGCAAGTCCATTCAGCTTTCCTTCCAATGTGTTCTTTGTTTTTACAAGGCCACTATTTTTATCAACAACAAGCCCTTTTAAAACTGATTGTTCCTTGCAAATTCCTTCCAGCACCATTCTAATTCCAGCTGCGCACAAGTGAAAATGATTCGCGTTAAATGCCCAAATTGTTTGGTAGTAGATGTTTTCTATGTCTTTCGGCGTTCCAGTAGAAGTTTTAATTTGGATATTATTTATTTTTCTGTCGGGATAAATAAATTCATGATCACCAAAATCATCAGCATCCATATAATGCCTAAATGTAATTTGATCGCACCCATTACACCTAATAATTTGAAAAGTGTCATCGGTTTCCATTGCAGTGATATCACCGTCTATTTCAACATCTTCATTGGAATGGCTTTTAATTTCTTTTAAAACTTTGTGGTGAGTTTTTCTTTTGCAGGAAAGACAATATACATTCATTAAATTTTCCATTTGATTTTCGAATTACAACGGTTCAGTTGGCTGGGATTTTGATTTTGCCCAAAACAAACCCCAGATTTCATTTTCGGAGAATGTTTCATGCAGTAAGACTCTTGCCCCTTCAAAATGTGCACCACTCGTTGTGACATCGTCTAAAAGAGTTAAAATTTTTCCGCTTTTATGTTTTCTTCGAAAATCTTCATTTATTCGTAACGAATCATAAACCGATTTCCAATTACGAGGCTTTTTCGATTCATGAAAGGCTGGCATTTTATCACCTTCCAGAATTGGAAAATATTCAACATTTTGGCATTGTTTTGCGATGGCCTGAGCAACCAAATCAATACGATCGTCATAGTCTTTATGGGATCTTTGTTTTGAACATGGCATTGGGATAATCAAAAACTTTTCGTCACTACGCTTTTTCGAAGTCAAAAAATCCGTTACTTCTTGTGAAAACGTATCAATCGCTCCGTTGCGATATCCAATTCGGTTGCTTGGAGCTTTTTTACCCATTTGAAAATTGGCGATTAATTGATTGGTCTCGGAGAATCCGAAACCCTTGCCAGGAGTGTATGTTCTTGCATAATAAATGTTTTTTTCTAGGTGACCATTGCAACAATAAAAATCGTCAGTTTCGTCGGCCTGACGCCACCTTTTTTCATTTTGCATGTTAAACCGATTCCCATATCTAATTTAACGACTGTAGTTCATCTACTAATTGTTTATCATCAGTAATTTTTATGGCACCTTTTTTAAGATATGTTTCTGGCCAGTTCAACCCTTTATCAAAACAAGACTTCAAAATAAATAATTTTTTACCTTGTTTAATGGCGGCTCGTGCCTGAATTAAAGAACCGCTTGTATCAGAAGCTTCAACTATAACTGTTGCCGCACTCAAGGCGGCCATCGTTACATTTCTTGCGGGGAAAAAATTTCTTTTGTACTTCCAAAAAGTGCTCAAAGAATTTACATAAAATGGAACTTGGCTTAAAACCAAATACTCTTTAGCAATTTCTTCTTGGAGTGTTTTATTGTTCTTTGGATAAACTTCATTTAAGGCGGTTCCTAAAACTGCGATAGTTTTGCCTCCATTTTCAATAGTCGCTTGATGTGCGGCTGAATCAATGCCTTCTGCTAATCCCGACATAACCGTAAATTTATTTTCCACAAGAAGGCTTGCAACTTTTTTCGCTCTTTTAATGCCTTCAGGCGAAGCTTGTCGAGCACCAACTACAGAGACAATTCTAGATGAAAGTAAGTCTAGCGCTCCACGATAATAAAGAACTTCCAGTGGATACTCCGCCAATCTTAATCTTTCTGGATATTCAAAATCTTTGTGAAAAATTGCCGAATAACTTTTGAAAGGCATTAACCCATTTATTGTGTTTTTAATTTGTTCGATCTTTTCGTCAACAATCCCAACTAATTTCGCAATATTTGATGGCAATTCGTAATTATGACTTTGGAATAGTTCGGCAATTTTTTTAACACTTGGGTATTTCTCCCATAAAGATTCATAGGCGGAAATTTCCCAAGTAGGGCGTATCACATCATCTTGATTTTCAAAAAAACCTACCTGAGCACTTGTGTTCATGGAAAATCTCCCCTATTTCGTGGATGGCGGATAGTATACGGGAGTATACTTTTAAAATTCAAGAGATTCTAATCCTAGCAGAATCAGACCTCATTTTAAGCGGTTTTCCTCTTAATAAAGTTCCTTAAATCTTCTAAATTATTTAGACCCCCATAAAATATTATTCAGAAAACAAAAGCTGAAACCCATCAACTATTTTTTCATAGTCTATCGCCGTGGATGACTCTGTCAGAGTTAGGCCGTTAACGAACCCTATAAATCGTACAGCGCGCTCATATTCTTCCTCGTACATTTTCAGGGTAATCACTTTTGGTGTGCCTCCAACACTCCCATCCTTTCCCAAAAGAACATAAAGAGAATTTTGTTTTCGTTTATCTTTTTTACCATTAGCAATTTTCATTGCTTCCTCATCCCAATCAGTACTTCCATAGCTGTATACTGGCCCCCACCTGCCAACTTTTTCAAACTTAAGAATATTCATCGAATCAGCAACTTTGCTTGGTAACCTAAAATCTCCTGTTTTCATTTGCTCTTTATGTCTCGCAAGCATTTCTTCAAAGTCGGGGGATAAATGGTCGACAATAATACTTAATAAATGTTTACAATTATGGTCGCGAGTAATCCGAAGTATGTTTTTATTCCAAGGGATAACACCCTTAGCTACTAAATGAAGCAAAAATCCCTTGGCGCATTCTTCTTGTGAAATTACGGAAAGAAAATAAGGCGTAGCCAGAGAATAATCCCACTCTTTTAAATGTTGGCTTTCTTCCAATAATCGATTTGCATTTTCAACACAAACCTTAATTGACCGTGTCCAATTTTTTTTCTTCTTCAATGTTTTTTCAATCCTAACGTGATGTATCCTGCCTTTTTTCACACTATGAAATAGTCGGGTGACAAACCTGATTTTTCCATTTTCCCTGAAGCCGGATTATTTCCTCGATTCTATTATTATCGAGAGCTTTTTAATGAGTTTTTTTGATGGCTCATGTTTCCCACGTTCCCACTTCGCGACAGTCGTTTCATCTACCCCGACCAATTGAGCGAATTTCTCCTGACTCAATCCATGGGTTAGGCGATAAAGCTTCATCTGTTCAACAACGTTGTCAGTTTTCTTGCAGTAGGGTGGTGGGGTGTACCCCAGGAAGGCAATGATCTTGGGTAGGTAGGTGAAATAGGGCGTGACCCGGTTCAGTTCCCAGTTTGTGACCGCCGATTCGGTGACCCCCAAGGTGGCCGCCACGTCTTTTTGCCACAGCCCCAGGTCAAGGCGGCGCTTCCTGATGTGATCCCCCAGGGTAGTCAGAGCTTTCGGGTAAGCGCGAGATTGGGGCTTTTTCGCTTTAAATTGTAGCTTGCAGAAAGGCAACGCCACCCTGCCCCTGTGGTTATTACACCGACCCTTCCAAGGAATGCACTTGCACGCCCCACCAAATACAGAAATACCTGAGCAAGATTTCCGGCCCCCTTTTGGATCGCATTGACCTGCATATCGACGTACCCGCTTTGAAATGGAAGGAAATATCCGATACTGAACCCAGCGAGCCTTCGGGAGCCATCCGTGAGCGGATCAGCAAGGCCCGGACCATTCAACAAAAGCGTTTCACGGGCGAGGGCTTACATTGCAATTCCCAAATGGCGACTACCCAATTGCGCAAATACTGCGGCCTGGACGAGCCGTCCCAGTCCCTCTTAAAGAACGCCATGGAAAAATTCGGCCTCTCAGCTCGCGCTTACGACCGAATCCTGAAAGTCGCCCGCACCATCGCTGACTTGGATTCCGAAGAATTTATCAAACCCGCCTATATCGCCGAAGCCATCCAATACCGTAACTTGGATAGAAGTGTTTGGCGGAATTAAACAGTACTCTTCGAGTAAAAGATCGTGCCCGATAACTGGAATTAATCAAAATCTTGCTTGTAACCGTGGACCATCCATTTAACCTACCGATTAACGGCGCTCATATCCGGATAACGCTGGCCGGCCGCCACACCCATTGGAAAAGCCTCGTTCAAGCGGTTCAAGTCGTCGGTCGTGAGTTTTACGTCTAAAGCCGCGGCATTTTCTTCCAAACGTGAAATCTTTCGAGTCCCCGGGATCGGAACAATATCCTCCCCTTGGGCCATTACCCAAGCCAGCGCCAACTGGGCGGGAGTGATTTTCTTTTCGTCCGCCAACTTTTTAACAAAATTGGCCAAATGAAGATTTTTCTCAAAATTCTCCTCAGTGAATCTGGGATTTTTCCGGCGCCAATCGCTTTCGGCCAAATCGTCCCGTTTTTGGAAAACTCCGGTCAGAAATCCCCTTCCCAAGGGGCTGTAAGATACGAACCCGATCCCCAATTCACGGGTGGTCTTCAACAGCTCGTCCTCCGGTTCCCTGCTCCAAAGGGAATATTCAGTTTGGAGGGCTGAAATGGGATGCGCCGCGTTGGCTCGGCGGATGGTTTGGGGTCCCGCCTCGGATAAGCCCAGGTACCGCACCTTTCCCTGTTGGACCAGCTTGGCCATGGCCCCCACCGTGTCTTCGATGGGAACGGTGTTGTCTACCCGGTGCTGGTAATAAAGGTCAATCACATCGATTTTGAGGCGCTTCAATGAGGCGTCGCAACATTGGAGGACATATTCGGGCTTTCCACTAATCCCCAGGAACTTCCCGTCCGTTGACCTCTGGTTTCCAAACTTAGTAGCGACGATGATTTGAGATCGCCTGCCTTGTAGAAACTTCCCCAACAATTCCTCATTGGTAAAAGGCCCGTACATATCAGCCGTATCGAGAAAATTAATCTCTAAATCCAGGGCCTTTTGCAGGACTTCTAGCGATTCCTGGTCATTGCGTGGCCCGTAAAAATCCGACATACCCATGCATCCCAATCCTAAACGCGAAACCCTGAGTCCCTGTCGTCCCAACGGAATTTTTCTCATCCTGGTCCCCCTATAATCTTTGCAAAAGAAAAATCATCATAATTTCACTCATTCTGCCATTGCAATAGCCTGAAACGAGGGGAAAGGCCTCCAGTATCCCTAAAAGATAGCCTCTTTATGGGCAGTTTTCAGGAATCTAACTCTGATGGATAATCACTCTGTTCAAAAGACGTAAATTGGAGTATCCCTCTATAGAAATATGAATGACCCTTCTTAAACCGCGCAGGCTTGGTTACCGATGAACGCAAAAATCAAACTCATTTTCGGGATTTTCCTTTTTCTGGTTTTTTCAATTTTTGAGATCACTAAATCCGATAAGGGCACCCCCTTGGTCGTTTTGGGTATTCTTTCCGCCTGCGTCATTTGCGGTTTAGCCGGTTATTTCATCAACCGGCAAATCAACGAGCGGCAGGCGTTCCTGAACCACCTGAAATCCAGCGAAGAAAAATTTCGATTTCTCACCGAGACCGCGTACGATGCCTTTATTACCACAGACTCCGATGGAAATATCACCGATATCAATCCGGCCGGGGAAGCAATGTTCGGTTATTCCAAACCGGAATTGGTCTGCAAACCCCTCTCGTTACTGATGCCTCAAAAATTCGACCTCGAAGGAATTGATTTATCCTTTGAGAAATTCGTTTCCATCGTCTCCGGCGTCCAAACCCTTGAGATCACGGGAATAAAGAAAGATTTGTCTATTTTCCCTTCAGAGGTCTCGGTTTCAAAGTGGAAAACGAAAGATGGAGTCTTTCACACGGCTATCGTCCGCGACATAACCGAAAGAAAATTTTTTATCAAAACTCTATTGAATAACGAACACCGACTATTCCAATTTTTGGACGCCATTCCCATGGGGGTTCTGGTTCGAGATCCTACTGGTGCCCCCTATTACTCCAATCACGCCCACGATGAATTATTCGGATCGGACATGGTCAAAAACAAAACACTTATCGATCAAACACCGGAAGCCCACCATCTTTTCATTGCCGGGTCGGATCAGCCCTATCCTCCAGATGAATTGCCGGGGGCGAAAGCCCTGCTGGGGGAAAAATCACATATTGACGATATCGAGATGCGTCATTTAAATCGCGTCATTCCATTGGAAGGCTGGGGATCCCCTATTCTGGACGAAAAGGGAGGCGTTAAATTTGCCTTGACCGCCATCATGGATGTTAGCCGTCAGAGAGAAATCCACGAAGCCACGAAGGAGCGTGAGGAATTTTTCAGAAACTTGTTCGAGGAAAGCCCCATCGGCATGACTTTGACCTTTCCCGACGGCACTTTCGCCAACGTCAACCGGGCTTTTTGCGATATGTTGGGATACTCCAAAAACGAATTGATCGGCCTTTCCTGCATGAACTTTACCTTCGCCGAGGATGCTTCGGTCGAAAAATCCTTAAACAAAAAGCTTTTTGAAAAAATACTGCCGAAGTACCAAATTGAAACACGCTACATCCCCAAGAATGGGGGTCTCATCCGGTGTAAAGTATCCGCGTCAGTGATGCGAAACCTAGAGGACGAACCCCTTTTCCGCCTCGCCATGACGGAAAATATCACCGAACAAAAAACCGCCGAAGCCGAACTGAAAGAGAGTGAGGAAAAATTCCGCACCTTGACCGAATCGGCCAATGACGCCATTATTTCGATCAATTCCAAAGGCGTTATTATTTTTTTCAATCCTGCCGCAGAAAAGATATTCGGTTATTCCCAAGTTGAAGCCCTGGGCCAGCCCTTCAGCTTCTTGATGATCGAATCCGCTTGGAAGGCCAATATGCAGCTTATTCAAAATTACCTGTCCTCAGGAAAGTCTACCATTCCCGGCCGAACCTTAGAACTGGAAGGCCGGCGCAAGAATGGCGAGGAATTCCCTGCCGAGATATCCTATTTTTCTTGGAAAACCGAAGCTGGACTCTTTTTCACCTCCATCATGAGGGACATTACTTGGCGCAAGCAGGTTGAGGAAATGAAAAATGATCTCATTTCGGTCGTTTCCCACCAACTCAAAACACCGGTGGCCGAGATCAATGGCTATATCGAAAACATGCTGGAAGGGATTACAGGTGACCTGTCGGAAACTCAAAAAGATTACCTCAGAGACATGCGGAATATCGGAAACGGGAATTATCGCCTTATTTCTGACCTGTTAAGCATGTCAAAAATTGAGAGAGGCGTCATGACCGTTGATTTAATCCCTGTCCGATTGGAAGAAATTGTAGAATTGGCGACAAGGGATCTTGAAGACCTTATTGAAAAGAAAAACCTCAAGTTCACCGTCGATAAGGCATCCGAAGATCTTTGGGTCCTCGCCGACAAGGACAAAACGGCGGAAGCCTTAGAAACATTATCGATAATGCCATCAAGTGTACCGACCGGGGTTCTGTTCGAATCCGCGTCCGTCCGAAACGGCCAGTTTGTATGGGTGGAAGTCTCCGATACGGGAATTGGTATGACGGACGCCACTCTTCAACGGCTCTTCACAAAGTCCCGGGTTTTGGGCTCGGAAGCTTCCCGATCGGGGGCGGGCTTAGGGCTTTATATTGCGAAAAGTTTTATGAACTTGCAAAATGGGGAATATTACGGTCACATCCGAATGGGGAAAGGGCAGTAGTTTTCGAGTCACAATACCTTTAACGAACAAGAAAGGAGGAACAACATGTCTAAGGGAACCATACTGATCGTGGAGGACCAACAGGGATTCCGGCGCATATACCATGATGTGCTGGTGAATGACGGATATGAGGTACTGGAAGCGCAAGACGGAGAAGAAGGTTGGAATATGGTGAGAAGCCATCAAACCCCACTTGGTGTTATTGGATTTGGGCTTGCCTAAAATCGATGGATTTGAGGTCTTAAAGCGAATTCGTGCGGACGGCGAAACCAAGAATATCCCGGTTATTATCTTTTCGGTCCTGGGAGAACAAAAGGACGTGAAAAAAGGGCTGGAGATGGGCGCCAACGACTACACCGTCAAGGGCTTTTATACTCCCCGGCAAATCCTGAGCAAGATCAAGGGCCTGATGACCCAGATAGATGTTAAGAAAAGCGTCAATTCCTACAATTTGAAAATCGACGGTGCAAAAGAGGACGCCTTGAAACTTCAAAGTGAAATCGGCCTCACTCAAGGGTACCATTGCCCCCATTGTGGCAACGAAATGGTTTTAGAGCTTTTCCCGGATTACGTTCGCAACGAAGGACATTGGTTCACGGCCCATTTCACTTGCCACAAATGCGGGAAATCTTTTTAAAGTCTTATTTCTAAACTAAAAGTAAAGACGTCATTTTTTTATGTTTTCATACCTTTCATTTATAAATCAAAGCAGGTGGGTAAAAAGAACCTACCGGGGAATATTCACCCACCATTTAAGGATTAAACCGCGTTAAAAGCAGGTTTTAGTTGGCATTATTCTTGTTGTGTATAAACCTCGAAGTTGAATAAAACAGCGAGGTAAACTATGGAGCAAATTATGGAATCCATTGAAAACAAAATTGAGTCGCCCTCAAACGATCCCGTAAAAAAAGGAACAATCCTGATCATGGAAGATCAGCGTGGATTCCGGCGTATATACCGGGACGTGCTTGAGCAGGATGGTTACGAGGTACTGGAGGGCGCCGATGGTGAAGAAGGATGGGAACTTATCATCACCCGAAAGCCAGATTTGGTCCTTTTGGACTTGGGATTACCGTTGATTGGACGGGTTCCAGGTTCTCGGGAAAATTCGCCGAAGTGATCAGACCAAACATATCCCCGTCATTATTTTTTCTGTTTTAGGCGAACCCAGAGATGTCAAGAAAGCCATGGAAATGGGTGCCAACGATTACACTGTTAAAGGCTTCTACACGCCCCGACAGATTTTAAGCAAGATCAAGGAACCTGTTGAAGGACAGCAAGCAACAAAACACCACGAATTCCTACCGGCTTATGATCAACGGGGAAAGTAAAAACGTTGGCAGACTGGAACAGGACTTGGGACTGGAAAAAGGCTTCAAATGCCCCCAATGCAGTACCAAATGGAAACGGAGTTCTTCCCGGACTACGCCCGGGCCGACGGCCACTGGTTTGCGGCGCGTTTCGTCTGCCCAACCTGTGAAAAGCCTTTCTAAAGCGGGATATAAACAAGCCTTCATTTAACGGAAACGTTACTTCCTTTTCACAAGCTCAATTTCTCACATCCCTAGGCTAGCCTTCCAAATGAGTTGGGGAGGCCTTCCTGAAAGTCGCTTATTTTACCGAAAGCGTGCCTCCGTTGACCGACGGAGTCGCTCGCACCTATACCCGTCTTGCCGAAACTTTAAATTCAAAAAAAATAGATTTCCGCTTTTTCGCACCTGTCCTTCCCTCCGAAACCGAACCCTGGAAAGGAAGGGTTAAAAAAGTCCCCTCAGTTCCCTTTCCACTTTACCGTTATTATCGGGTTGGCATTCCTTATGGCCAAAACCTCGATACCCTTTTGGACCGATTTCAACCCGATTTAATCCAAGTAGCCGCTCCAACTCCCCTCTGTATCTACGGTCAAAACTACGCCTTCCGAAAAAAGCTTCCATTGGTGGCCAGTTACCACACCCATTTCGTCGATTATTTCCCTTACTATGGTTTCAATTGGGCCGTGGATTTGGGTTGGCAATTCATGCGATGGTTTTATAATCGAAACTTAGTCACCTTCGCGCCAACTGCTGGAACCATATCCGAATTGGTTGGGAGAGGGTTTCGAAACGTCCAAGCATGGCCCCGGGGAATTGACGGTCATAAATTCTCACCCACCCACCGGAATATGGCCTTGAGAAAAAAACTTGGTTTAGGAAAGGAATATCTCCTCCTTTTCGTGGGCCGCATGGTAGGGGAAAAAGATTTGGCCGATTTGGCGAAGGCCGCTCATCTACTGCGGCAAAGAGGATATAAGTTCCAATTGGCCTTTGCCGGCGACGGGCCTTACCGATCCATCATGCAAAAACAATTTCCAAAAGACCATTTTTTTGGATTTATTCAGGGCCGAAAACTTTCCGAACTTTACGCCTCATCCGACCTCTTCGTCTTCCCTTCCACGACCGAAACCTTCGGCAACGTGGTTTTGGAAGCTTTTGCTTCCGGATTACCAGTTATCGGAGTTCGCAAAGGGGGCGTCGCCGATTTAATTCAGGATCGAACGAACGGCTTTCTGGCCCGTCCGAATCATCCACAGGATTTTGCCCGGCGAATCCAATTCTTCCTGGATCATCCGGTAGCCATGCAAAAGGCCAGAAGGGGGGCGATCGCTACCGCCACTCATTACGACTGGCCCACCATTAATGGACGCTTGATTAATAGTTATGAACTTCTGATTCGGGAACACAAAGGTAAAACTTCGAATTTATTGAAAGCGTCGGCCGACCCTTTCCCATGGAACTCTCGGCTTCAAATTACTAAAGAAGTCTCATCCAAACGAATCGCCGGTTAAAAATCTTCCGGCTATTCATCCTCACTTTATCCCCGACAAAATAGAGCATTCCCTTGTAAAATGAATTGGTGAAAAAAATTCTTCTCTTGGTTATTTTGCTTTGGGGTGGTCAGGCCACCGCTCAAACCCCAGAAGTACCCAATTTCAGCATTTTGGGGCAATTGGGAATGTCGAAATGTTCGGGCTTCCTGGGAAACGGCAATCCGTCACCTGCGGGTGGTTTATGGCTGGGCATCGGCCTTTCCGACCGCTTTGACGGTCTTTGGGGCTTTGATTACTACAGTATGCCCAATCTGGAACTCCCGGTTACTCTGACACCGACTCCCAGCAATCCCGCTACCGTTATGCTCATTTTGCCCACGAATGACCTTTCCTTTACCGTTAACACCCGATGGTATTGGGCTTCCAAATACGACCAACTCCACCAAAAGTTCAATACCGTCCCTTACTTCTTGGCTGGCTTCGGGATGGATATGGTGGTGGATGAGGATCCCCGTCCTCCAAACACAACCTTATTCGGCGCTTCCTTTGACGCCCTATTTTCCCTCAACCTGGGAGTGGGAATGGATTTTCCTCTGGGGGATGGCAAGCAATGGTTTCTTTACGGGGAAGGACTAGATCATCTGATCGCTTGGCAAGGGCTGACTCAAATCTATTCTTTCCGGGCCGGTTTTAAGGTGATGCTGGACTCCGCCCACGTAGACCCTTTCCGGGGCCTTTTGCAATAGAAAAGGCCAAGAAATTTCCCCTTTCATCATGGGGTCCATATCTATTTGTATAATGCCCTGTCTTTCAACTCCGATCGTAAACCGAGTAATGAGAACTATGGATTTCCACTAGCCATACCGATATTTGTCCCCATTGCGGCGTCGAAATCCCTAAAAGACTCCTTTTCTGTCCCGGCTGCCAAAAGCCCGCCCATTCAGAGAGCCTACAACAACTCTCCCAACAAGCAATCCAGGCCGAACAAGGAAATCGCCCGTCCGACGCCTTGTCCTTTTGGCGGGAAGCTTTGGAACTAGTCCCTCCCTCATCAAGCCAATACCATACCTTAACGAAGAGAATCACGGACTTGGGCCGCCAGGTAGATGGACTTGCCCCTACCAGATCAAATTCCTCGGTAGTCCAAGAACAAAAATCCCTTTTTTGGAAAATCAGAGGTAAGGTTGGGATTCTTGGTTTCCTGGCGGTTCTTTTTTCAAAACGCTGAATTCAACCAGTAAGTGCAACACCTAGACGAAAGACCTGCTCCGGCGTTTTGAAGCGAAGGCACTTGCGTGGACGGCTGTTGAGAGCCCGCTCCACACGTCGCACGTTCGCTGGAGTTATGGTAGCAAAATCGGTTTTCTTTGGATAGAAGCGCCGCACCAAACCATTAGTGTTTTCGACGGTTCCCTTTTCCCAACTGTGGAAAGGAAGACAGAAAAAGGAACGGGTTCCTAAGAGATTGTTAACTTGAAGATGCTCGATGTTTTCAGAGCCGTTGTCGTAAGTAATGGTCCGGCGTAACCCCTTCGGAAAGAGGGTGAGCCGTCGATTGATAGCTGCTCGTGTTTTCGAAGCGGACTTTTGAGGCAACCAGGCGAGTTTCACGAGGCGGCTTTTTCGTTCGACCATCACCAAAAGGGAGGCTTTACTTTTTCTGGAGATGATGGTGTCCGCTTCCCAGTGACCAAATTGACGCCGCGTCTGCACGATGGCGGGTCGTTGAGTGATCGGAGTTCGTTCTGGAATATGGCTTTTTCGATGTTTGTGCGAATGCCATCGGCGAAGCCGCTTTCGATGGGAACGAGCCAAGAGAGGGATGAGGTTTCGGGCTTCGGAATAAATGAACTGGTAGACGGCCTCGTGGGAAATGAATAGTTTGGAGTTCTCAAGGCGAAGCTGACCAGCAATTTGTTCGGGAGAAAACCCCTGATGAAGCTTACGCAAAACATGTTGTCGGATCCCTGGTTTTTTGAGACGCAGATGGGTCCGAGAGAGTTGGTTACGCTGGGTAGATCGCAGGTGAGCCCGAGCTGGTAGATAACGGCCAGGACGTAAAGGTGGTGCGTTACGCTTCAACTCTCGGGAAACACTGGACACATCACGTTCGAGGCGTCGGGCGATTTCTCGTATGGAGAGGCCTTCTGCCTTCCAAACTGCGATTTCTTCACGTTCGGCCAACGACAGGTGCTTGTAGGATTGTTTCATAAAACTTAGGATAACCCCCGGATTCTGCCGGGGCTAAGTGTTGCACTTCGCTATTGAACTGGGGAACTGAAATTATTGGTCTTCGGTTTGGCTAAACTCCATACTCTTTTATCCATGCTCTTGTTCTTTGGGGTCTACTGGAGTATGTGGGGATGGAAATTCGCCCTTGGCTTCGTTCTTTCCATTTATATCCACGAAATGGGCCATGTCGCGGCCCTCAATCGTTACGGTATCAAGGCCACCGCCCCGGTTTTTATCCCCTTTGTCGGCGCCATCATCCGGGTCAAACAAACCCTCACCAACCCAAGAGAAGACGCGCGGGTGGGACTGGCGGGCCCGATTTGGGGATTGGGCACGGCGGTTGCCTCTTTCCTGTTATTCCAAGTAACCGATGACGAAATCTTTAAGGCGATCGCCCGGATGGGCGCCTGGGTCAACCTCTTTAATTTGATGCCGTTCTGGCAATTGGATGGAGGACGGGGATTTCATTCATTAAGCCGTTGGCAGCGGTGGGCGGCTGTCCTCGTGATCGCCGGAATGTGGTTTTACACGCAGGAAGGATTGTTAATGATCTTGTTCCTCTTTGCGGTTTTAAAAGCTTTGCGGAAGGACACCCCCCCAGATCCGGACTACATTGGATTGGTCGAGTATGGCTTCTTAGTCGTTATACTTTCGATCATGTGCGCCATCCCCCTTGCCACGGGCCCCCCTTAAACTCCTCAAAGTTTTTGGGCCAAGCCCATGGTAGCCTTCTGGTTTCTTCGCCCGTTATATTCATAGCCCTTTTCGAGAACCTTTTGGATCATCACAGCCTGGGCATTTTGCTCGGCCAAGGGCTCCGGCCTCCCCGAACCGAGGTCGAGCGGCACCGCTTTCCATTGGGGCGTTTTCCCCTTCCACAAATCTACGATCAGGATGCAGCTATTGAAACAAACATCGTATTTCAGGTCGAAAATAAAGTTCCCCAAGCTATAGGCCACCAGGGTCTTTCCCAATTTTTGGACTTTTTGGAGAACATGGGGATGCGCCCCAATCACTAAGTCCGCTCCGCCTTGGTGTAAAGATTTGGCTAGTTTTTTCTGCAGTGCGTTGGTTCCGTAATATTCCGTTCCCCAATGCACTAAAACGATGACGTAATTGGCTTTCTTCTTGGCCTTTTTGATTTCAGGAAGCATGACGGTGGAAAGAGCCACTTCAACTCCCGGCCTTTTTCCCTGGGCTTCGAACTTGCCCGGGCAAACCGAGCAGTAACCCAGGAAGGCCAGCGTCACCCCCTGGGTTACGACATAAACTGGTTCCTGGCTTTTCTCCCCCGACTGGGTCAAGCCCGTATGCAGTATTCCCCTACGGTCAAGCCCCTCCATCGTCTGGCGCATAACATCGGGGCCATAATCCAGCACATGGTTATTCGCCAGGGTCACCAGGCCAATCCCAGCGTAAGAAAGGGCATCCAAGTCCTTCGTTTTTCCCTTCAAATAGACGGATTTAGGGGTGTATTTTTCACCCCCCACGCCCACGGGAGACTCCAGGTTGGCTACCACTAGATCCGTGTCGTCAAAAATGGGTTTGCAGGCTTCAGATACCCATCGATCGCCTTTTCTCCTCAAGAGGTCTTTTACATGGCGGCCCAAGTTGATGTCGCCTACGAAGGCTAATCGAACATGCCCGGGATCATCAATGCGTGCTGGATGATAATCCTTGGATTGAACGGGAGGATAGGGTGTCGGTGACTGGGTTGTAATATTCAGAATTGGTTCGGCTTTGCAAAAAGCAAATGACATCAGGAATAAGAAAAACACCCAAACGTTATGCGAAACCATATTTACCCTTTAAATTGAACCTTGGCACAATTTTGTACACGCAATATAAACTCCCACATATTCAGCCTAACTCTTCGGTTAAAACTCTGAAAAATTCATCCCGGGCTTGTTTTTCCATCCAAGGGGTATGCCCACATTTTTCAAGTAGGATAAATCTGAAATTCTTGAGCGTTTGAGACAAGGGTTTTTGCACTCCCTCCGCTGGATGGGGGTCATGGTCTCCGTGAATGGCCAGGACAGGACATTGGATTTTCTCCGTCGCCTTTAAAAGCTTCCCGTTCTTCCGGAGTTTCTTGGCCTCCGGCCAAACACCTTGGTAGATATCCGGGCGTAACTCCACGCCCTCTATTTTTATTGGCAGTGGATCGTAATAATCGGTCCCGGCCATGATTTCGCCGAACCGGGAAAAAGCCTTGGGATCTTCCAAGTTTTTTTGAAGGATCTGGACTTCCCTTTTTTCCTCCCAACTCAACCGGTTTAAACGGTTCCGCTGGACTTCCGCCGCGTATTTTTCCTCGAATGGGCCACTGGAAATCAAAATGATCTTTTTAACTAAGGCTGGATGGTGGGCGGCCAAAAGGAAACCCAACCAGGCTCCCCAGGAATAGCCTACCAGAGTGAAAGGGTCGTCCCCATGCCTATCCAGGATTGACCTCAGTTCCTCCACCTGGCCGTCCAGGGAATCCAGAGTCTGAAGTGGTTCCAAAATCCCGCACTGGGTTGATAGTTCCTCGGCAACCGGCGCCATTTCACCGCTGACACCGGGACCGCCGTGCAAAAGAGCGACGGTATAAGGCGGATGGCCATAAATCCGGGGATTGTTCATATCTTGGGTTTATCCTTGGTTTTAAAGGAAATAGTCTGATCAAACCCCTTTGAGAAGACAAGGCAAAACCAGCGAATTTAATCGATTTTAGTCGTTTGCTAGGCGATAGGTATCAGAGTACACTTAATATAAGTTGCGCCTTCATAGTTACGGGCGAAAAGGCGGTAAGGAATGACAATTCAAAAAGGATGGATGGAACAGCGCCGACATGAACGGGTCGCGGCCACTTTAAAAATTTCCTACCGTATTTTGGACGATAACGAAAAAGCCGGGACTATCAACCAACCCCGTTACAATCAAACTAAAGCCGAACATCTCCCCCACTTATCCCAAAAATTTCAGGTCTACCACGCCGTTACCCGTGATATTTCTGAGGGTGGCCTCTCCATCAGCGGTGAAAAACCTTTTGCTCAAGGTCAACATGTTGAACTTTCAATCGTTCTTCCCCAATACAACGTCCAAGTTACTTTCCTAACCGAAGTCATGCGTTCCGGGTCTTTCTTTGAGCTAGGAAAGACCATGTATAACGCCGGGGTCAAAATCCTGGCCCTCAACCGGGAAGATATGGATCGTTTGATGAAATACGTGCTTTCCGAGAAGCTCCGCCAACAAGCCAGTAAACAGAATTAATTCACCCCACTAATCATTGTTATTCTCGTCTTACATCTCATCTTTGACCAACAGACTTGAGGGATTGATCAATAGTTGGTCGAAGTTCCTTTTCCGCATCTTTTTGGAGACCTGTTAAAAATTCAATGGTCGATGGCGTATTGAAATGGCCCAGAGCCTCCAGGGCCGTCCGCCGGACCTCCAGGCTCCTGTTTTTCCTGCTTTCCATCATCTTATACTTGTCGGCCCATTCTATGAGAAACTCTACACCGGAAGGGTCTTCCAGCTCTCCCATGGTCTGGCATGCTTTCATCCAAAATAATTCCCGACCTTTGGCGTGGGCCGGATATTGTTTAACAGCTTCGGCTATCGCCTGGCTGTCCCCTTCCAAACCAACTTTTGAAAGCACTTGTAGCGCTTGAAGCGCTAAAGGACTTTCCGGCTTCCGTAAAAGTTCCAGCAGGAGCCCGCGGAAATCCGCTCTTTTCCATTGCTCCGCGATTCCTAGTATCTTTGATTGAGCGGATGGGCCAAAAGAGGTCCAATGCCGTTCAAAGTAATCGGCCATCTCCCCCGTGAGGGGTTTCACACTAAAAATTTCCAGGAACTTTTCCAATTGGTTTCTTTTCTCCGGCCATTCCAGCCAAAATTCAAAAACACGCGCCCCCCCGGCCTGGAGGGCAGCCAAACAGTCCACCGCTTTTGACCATTCGGGGCTTTTCAAAGGTTCTTCTTCCATTTTTTGGAAAAGAAAAGGCGACACACGGTTTCCCAAAAGCGTAAAAAGTTTCAACAGGCCGTCGCCCTCACGAGTTCCCGCTTGGTATCTTTTCAAAAGTGAGTCAAGGATGGGTTCACAAAAAATGGTTTCCAACGCGACTTTGGCGGCCTCGTTTTGTTTTTCAAAAGACGGGGGCTTTTTTTCGGCATCCTCCTTCAATAAGCGGGCCATTTCCACTATTTCTTCCCAATCCGGATGAGCCAGTTCCGAGGGAATCCAATCCTGCAGAAGGGTAAGGGCGATGGGATAAACCGTTGAGCGGTCATTTTCCAAAAGGAATTTCCGTAAATTCCGAAAACCTTCCATTTGGAGGGCTCGCGGCATACGATTCCATTGAAAACGGTTCAAATGCCTCAGGCAAAGGGCTTGGGTTTTTTCGTCGGCAGAAAATATCTTTTTCCACAATCCATTCCACAGGCCCTCGAAAGCCTCCAGCTTTTCGGGATCCTGCAGCTCGGATATGCGCTGGACTACCTTTTCTTCTAAATTAGGATCCCAAAAAATCTCCCAACGCCCCTCGTCGATTGCGGCCAGCACTGGGTCAGCCTCAAAAAGCGCGGTCTGTTCTGGAACCACGTCAGTAGCTTGAAAAAGTGGAATAGACTCGTCCGTCTCCTGAATTTGAATGCCTTGGGCCTCGCCCAAAATCACTAATTTTTTGAGCAGTTCATCCATTCCGATTTGAACATCCTTAACAGGGGCAGCCGTCAGGTTGTTTTTAAGGGCCATGAAGCCTCCCAATAGGTCAGTCCAAACTTGGGCGGTTGCGGGAGAAGCCTGTTCAGCCCCTTGAACTGTTCCATGACCTTCTGTTTTTAGCCAATCCCCCATATTATCGAAAAGCTTTCTTGCCACTTCATGCTTATTGCTATCGGGTTTAATCCGGGCGAATATTTGGAGAAAATATTGAAGGGCCTCCAGAGCCTCTTGCAGGTTTTGTTCACCACCGCCTCCTCCCACCGCCCCCGCTGGAACCACTACCTCTCCTTCCCCTACGGCCACGAAAACCTTTTCATTGGCCCGGATATGCTCAAGGGAATGCTGGACCAGGGCTTGGGAAAAAGAGAGGCCGGTAGGCAGGCCTTTGGGTTTCAAAAGGGAAAAAAGCATTTTGACCTCCTCCAACGTGATACCCTTCTGGAAGGTGAGGCTATGGATCTTATGCGTGAGGAAAAGATCCTTGATCATATTGGTAGACCCCGTCGTGTGTTCATCCAAAGGAGTTCCCTCCACAACCAGGCGTCCCTCCGATTCCCCTAAGATAACGGAAGGCAAATCGCGAAAAAGTTCTTCCAACGCGGTCAGTAGTCTTTGAATTGAAAGAAGAGCCATATTGTTTCCAGAGGTATAAAGGAAAAAGTTGGAGAGGGAAACACGCAGCTCGCGCACCATTGAGGAAGCCACTTGAACTTGGAGCGGATTTAACACGGGAGTCTCCTAAAAGAGCCTCACAAAGGGTGAAAAAAAATTTAATCACTCTCATTTTCTCAGGGTTTTTGAAAAAGGACAGGCAATTTCTTCATTTTTCAAAACTTTGGTGAAGAAAGGAATTTTAAATCCGGTTTTGAAATAATCTTCTAGGGATTTTGACGGTAATCCCAGGTGGTGGTAGAAAGCAAAGGCTCGGCCAGTGCTTCTTCCAACTTAGGCCTGAAAGGCGAAAGCCCGCAAGCCGGGTCCGTGACCGTTGGATCCCCGGTGAGCAGGGCCGCCTGACAGCGGCATCCGCCGAAATCGACTTCCTTGAGGTCGCAGGAAGCGCAGGGTTCGGGCATCCATTGGGTGCCCCGGAAGCGGTTGAAGGATTCGGACTCATTCCAAATCCAGGCAAGAGACTTTTCCCCCACGTTTTCCAGTTTCAAGGAATCGATGGAATAAGCCGTGGGACAGGGCAGAACCTGTCCCGAGGGGTTCACCGTGATATAGCGCCGCCCCCAGCCGTTCATGCAGGGCTTGGGCCGGTCGTAAAAATAATCGGGGATCACGTAAAGGACTTCCATTTTTCCCCTCAACCGCGCGCGGGCCTTCTCGGCCACCTTGGAGGAAGCGAGAACCTGTTCCCTCGTGGGTAAAAGCTTGGCCCGGTTACGGAAGGCCCAGCCGTAATACTGGGTATTGGCTAATTCCAGCCGATGAGCCCCCAACCGCTCCGCCAGCGCGATTAAAGCCTCTAGATGGTCAATATTGGCCCGATGGAGGACGATGTTGACGGTAAGGGGCAATCCCAGGGACCTGGCTATCCGGGCCGTTTCCAGTTTTTTTATATGGGCGTGGGTCCCGGCGATCTCATCGGCGAAGGATTCCTCCTCGGCTTGGAAGCTGAGTTGGACGCTGTCCAACCCCGCCTCTTTCAGGGCGGCTCCCCTTTTGTCGGAAAACCCCAGGCCACTGGTGATGAGGTTGGTATAAAGGCCCAAACCATGGGCATGGCCCACCAGTTCTTCCAAATCCGGCCGTTGAAGTGGTTCGCCGCCGGAAAAGAACGCGTGCAAGACCCCCAAGTCTCGGGCCTGGCTTAAAACCTCTTTCCACTTTTCACCGGTCAATTCCCCGCCTTTACCGGCGCCCTTCTCAACTGGATTGGAACAATAGGGGCAATGTAAGGGGCAGCGGTAGGTGAGTTCGGCTAAAAGCCCCAAGGGGCGGAATTCCATCGGGTTTTCCAGCCCCAGGGGTTCGAAGACGGATATCTGCTCAACCTTAGTGGAAAAGCTAGAAGGCTTCCCCCATTCGATCAGGCCCTTGGATTCCAGCCTTTGGAGAAGTTCCCGGACGTCCCCTTCCAATTGGGGAACAGGCGTTTTGAAGCGGGTAGACATTTTTTCCAATAATTGGGGCAGGTTTCCTTTCCCATCGCAAAACCCCAGGATCGCAGCGGCGCTTTCATTGAGATTCAGGAGTCCTTCGGGGAACAAAAGCACCCACTGGCCTGTGGCCGGGTCTTTCTGAAGCTTTGCCCTGGCCGCCAGCCGGGGAGCAAGGTGATCATCCATGTTTCAGCCTTCCACTCCGCCATAAGCTTCGGCCATGGCATCCAAAAGGTCCCACAAAAGCCCGCACTTGAAGGAAAGGGCTTTTACGGCTTCCTCTTGGAGCTCACGGGTATCGCAATAGGTGAAAGTCAATTCCACGCCCTGGTCCGAATCCACCCGGGCCTGGGTGACACGGGAACGGAAATAATCCAAACCCCAGGGTTTCACCCAGGTGTAATACTTCTCGAAAGCCAGGATTCTTTCCTTCATTAGGTCGGGGGCGAAAAGTTCCGTCAAAGAGGAGGCTATGGCGATGGGCCAGGGTTTGGTGCGGGCAAAGGTGACGTAGGAATCCACTGCCGCCTTGGCCTTGGGAAGAACTAGCTCCCCGGAAAACAATTTGTCACGGGTAAGCCCCGTGGCTTCCCCCAGCTTGAGCCAGTTCTCGATTCCACCCTCGCCTTCTTTCAAACCATCATGGTCACTGATGCGATGCAGCCATATCCGCCGGACTTCCCGGATGGGACAGTTGGAAATAATGGCCGCATCTTTGATGGGAATATTGACCTGGTAATAAAAGCGGTTGGCCACCCATCCCCGCACCTGGTCGGGGGTGAGCTTCCCCGCGTTCATGTGCCGGTGGAATGGATGCTTATCGTGGTAGCGGGTCATCCCGATGGCCCGTAGCCGCTCAAGAAAGGCAGATCGGTCAAGAAGTGGTTCCATTAAAATTCCTTAGGAATCAAAAATTCTAACTTATTCGGGCCCCGTCTTGGACAGCCGTTCCAAATCATTTCTTTTTTAACTTCTTCATTTGTTCCAAAATAGACGGCGGGATTTCTATTTTCGGATTTTTCTCTTGGATAATCGCAATAACTCCAGACAAAACTTTCGAATAATTCTTCGTCAAGGTCCTCGACAACATAACCCGGTCATTATTATTCGTTAAGATGGATAACGCGTCCCCAATGCTACTCGCGTTTACCGAATTTACATCTTCCCATTTATATTTATTCCTGATTATAAAAAAGATGTTTTTTTCAAAACCATTTTTATCGTAAGACCAAATCGGAAAAATACTATAAAAAAGAAAAACCAAAAAACCCAAAGCACCAAAAACCATCAACAAAAGAGAACCCATCTCAGGACTTTTTATAAATTTTCCAGCTGCCGCCAAAAAACAAATTCCCACAACAACAGCAAAAATTCCTTTAAAAAATACTTTTTGCATTTCTTATCTCCGAAAATTGAAAAAGCGAGTCATTCTAAATCATTTTTCCTTGTCCAATCCGAGTTCCCGTCATAAGCAAGTCTATGTCTCCAGTTTTAAATCTCAAACTCCATCCCATCCAAGCCCACTTCCACCCCCACCTCCTTTACCTTTTGGTGTTGAGGCGTGGATTCGCTCAAAATGGGGTTTGTGTTGTTGATGTGCATGTAGATTTTACGCTTGATGGGCAGGTTGCGAAGGATTTCCAGGCTGCCTCGGAACCCTCCAACCGTTATATGGGCCATTTGGGAGGCTGTCAGCATGCCGGTGCCGGTCTTGGTCATTTCCTCTTCGTCCCAAAAGGTGCCGTCCAAAAGGAGGGTGTCGCAATCTTTGAGTTTATCCAGGACAGCTTCCGGGAGTCCCGCCGTGTCAGGCAGGAAAACTAGGCGTCCTTTGGTGGCGGGATCCACTATCCGGTAGCCTACCGCGCTTCCCTTGAGAGCGGCCGAACCCGCATAACGGGGAAGCTTGCCGGGCACCTCAAAAGCTTCATAAAGGAGCCCACTTTCCGATCCGTCGCTTTTCAAAAGGGGCTTTAAGCTGGAGGGCGGTTCGTGCCAGGACACCCCACCGTAGGACTTCAGAACTTCCGAAATTCTAAGACCCTCATCCAGGGCTTTACGGACAGCGGCGGGTGCGTGCAAAGGGAGTATCCCTCCCTCCCTGAGGATGAAGATACCAAGCACATGGTCCAAATCCGCATTGGTAATAAGCACACCTTCAATGGAAGTTCCACGAATATGTTCTGGGGGAGGCAACAAGGGGGGGAAAGCTTCGATCTGATGGCGTATATCGGGTGAGGCGTTCAGCAGGAACCAGGATTTGCCGTCGGCGCTGACCGTGGCCGAGGATTGGGTGCGGGCTGTTATACCTGGGCGGCCCTGCCGCACTTCCCGGCAGAGGATGCAATTACAATTCCATTGGGGGAACCCGCCGCCCGCGGCGGTTCCTAGCAATCGGAGTCGCAAAGCCGGATTTCGACCGGTCTCTAGATAACACTGTCGTCAATGCCCGAATAGGCGGTGCATTCCGAATTGACGCTGACTTCTTCGGCAACCGGCTTTGTCCAAAGGCTTTCCATCGGCTTCCTCCAACTTTATTTCAAAATCCATCAGGATTTTGGCATATCCAAACATCCAAAAACAAGCCCAAAGGGCTTACCCCAGTATCAAAAGCTTCAAAACCGAGCGTTTCCCGTTAGCCGTGATCAAAACGTAATAGAGACCATTAGCAAGAGGTTTCCCTTGGTTATCGACCAACGGAACAGGCAATTTCACCGTTCCTACCGGGACATTCGGAATGGTTTCATCCACTACTTTCCGGAAAGCCACGGTAAAAATTTCGATTCTCACGTTGGTGATGGAACTAAGGTTCAAAAGAAGCGTGACCGGCGCTCCACCGGGAGCGGGATTAGGGTAGACAATTGGAGTGGACGAAACCCCTGGTGTCGCGGCCGTGGTTAGTGGAATAGTCGGGCTTGGCTCCGTTGTAAGAGTCGAAGAAGGTGTCGAAGTAAAACTAGGTTGAAGCGTAGAAGTGAAAGTAGGTGAGCTGGTTGGAGAATTTGTTGGCGTTGGGGTCGCCGTTGAGGTACTGGTTGCGGTATTTATTGATGTGTTGGTAAAGACTGGCGTAAAAGTACGGGTAACCGTAGACGTGGAAGTTAAAGTCAAGGTGATCGTATTTGTAAGCGTAGCCGTTGGAGTTGAAGTCACAGTATTCACTGAGGTATTGGACGGAGTACTGGAGGCAGTCGGCGTGGATGTTTTGGTGGAAGAAGACGTCACCGTGAACGAAGGAGTCGATGATGGCGTGTTGGAAGCGGTAGGGGTCCAAGTGGGAGTGTCGGTCGGCGGCACGGTTCCCGTAAAGGTGGGAGTAAATGTCTCCGTTGTGGTAGGACTGTTCGTGACCGTGGCGGTTGATGTTGCGGTTTGAGTTAAGGAGACGGTTAAGGTCGACGTTGAAGTTGCTGTTCTTGTAACCGAAGAAGTTGTGGTTTGGGACGGGGTAAAGGTTAAGGTCGGCGTAATCAGGGCCGTGTTGGTGTTGGTAAGGGTAATTGTCTGAGTCGCAGTGGCCGTCGGACTTGCCGTCGGGGTTGCGGTAAAACTCAAAGAGCTGGTGGCCGAGGAAGATGCCGTCGAAGACGGGGTTCCAGAAACTGTCAGAGTGGCGGTTTGTGTTGCGGTATTAGTTGAAGTGGCAATGACGGTGTTGGAGGGTGTCAATGTAGGGCTAGAGGTGGATGTCATGCTCGCAGTCGTTGTCGGTGTCTTTGAAACTGTGGGAGTGGAAGACAAAGTAACCGTGGCGGTCGCCGTTGAAGTCGCTGTCCGGGTAAGTGTAAAGGTAGGGGTGAATGACGGCGTTGCCGAAACTGTCATAGTGGTTGTTTGCGTCACAGTATTCGTTGAAGTGGCAATGACGGTGTTGGTGACAGTCAAAGTAGGCGTAGAGGTGGCTGTCATGCTAGCGGTCGTTGTGGGTGTCCGGGAAGCCGTGAAAGTGGAGGTCAAAGTCGGGGTGGAAGTAGCCGTTAAAGTTACTGTCCTAGTAGGCGTGGAGGTAGCCGTTGTGGAAGCTGTCGCCGTGGGCGTCCGACTTGCCGTCGGGGTTGCCGTCATTACCGGGCTACCAGTTGGCGTGGGACTAGGGGCCGACAGAAGCCCATAAACCACCAGACTATTGGCGGTTGGCACATAAACCTTTCCGTTAACTACACTCGGAGGCGCGAATTTGACCGCAGCACCTACTGCCGAATCCCGGTTACCCGACGCCTGACCACTATAGTAAAGTTCGGTACCCAAATTGGTTGCGGTATAGGCATGGAGTGTAACGGGTGTTCCGTATGATAGGGCCCAAACAATACCATTAGAGTTTCCGTTTGACGAAACGCTTGGAACACAACCCGAGGGACTGGCAAAACTTTCAGTGGTAGCGGAGGAGTAAGGCGTGACATATTGGCCGTTGGCAAAGGTAAAAGCCTTTAACGGAGATCCGGTCATGCCCCAATAAACATAATTGGTTGTCCCGTTACTATAAATAGCGGCCGTGGTATAACCCTTGCCGCCGATAGCCGCCACGGTTTGTGGTACGTTATTAGTCGTTGTGCTAAACTTTCCCATGCTTCCAGTGTCCGCATCCACAACGTAAAGATCGCCTGGTTTATCCGCTCCCAACATAAGATTGGGATGGGCGGTCGTACCCCAGGAAGCGGGCAAGAGGCACTGACCCGCAGAACCAACGTCGTTATCCGCACTGCTCATGGTTGACTGATTATAGGGCGCGAAATAATCCAACACCGTCACCGAATTGCCGGAAGTGTTCAACTTGAGAAAGCATTGTCCGTAGTCCGAAACTGGGGCCGTTTGGTCGAAAATTCCGTTTGCGACTAGGTAGTAAAGATTTCCCGCCGAATCCACCGATGGACCATCCCCAGATTCCCAAAAGGAAGACTCACTGCCGTTGGGGGAAGCGTTGAAAACGGAGACTTGTTTGGTAATGTTGGATGCGTTGTATCCAATAACCCAGCCATGATAATTTCCCGCTATCCCATTATTGTCGCAGTGACCGGTCCAACTGGTATAAACCACCCCATTGACCAGTGCCAGGGCGCACCTTTCCTTATAGGCTTGGGGAACAAAAGTGACAGCAGAAGCTCCAGAACCATTCGTACCTGGAAATGTAGCTCCAATGGTCTGGGGGCCGCTAAACTTTTCAGTGCCAGTCGTGATATCTAGAGCGTGAAGAGTTTGGGAGAAAGTTGTCACTCCTCCTGAAACAGTCTTGGTCATGGCGACAAAGTAAATGGTTCCAGTGGAAGGATCAATGACCGGGGTATCTGTAATTCCAATTTCCGGGGTGACTTGGGGACAACCGCCTGCATCAGTAGTCGCGGACACCGTCGTGACACCGGCTCCAGTGATGAAACTGTCGTGCCAATAAGTAACCCCGGCGTTGTCAGCGTCAAAAGCATAGGCACTGTCATGTTCGGTTTCGACGTAAACAACATTATGGGTGCCACCACCAATGCTGACATTGGGCATATAGAGGGGCTGGGCGTAAACTTGCCCATCCACCGCATCCGAAAAAAGCTTTCCGAAGGAGGTACTGTTGACGTTGGCAGTGGTAAGAATGGTTTCGTTTTGATTCCATCCATCCCGAGCCTGGTCGTTATGGTAGGTTGTTAAGGAAGTTTGGGCGAAAACCTCCGAGACCGAAAGAAAAACAAAACCGAAGAGAGGTAGTGCGATTTTTGAAAAATGGTGGTTAGAATTAATGACTCTCAAAAGTCCCCCGGAGAATTCGACGCTTCAACGTCAAATAGAAACTATTTGATACTATTCCGCGAAGTCTCAAACACGTTTCCTGAGTTAAAAGTATCACTTTTCCTGTTTTTTTGCCTTCATTACTATCAAATTCTTTGGAAACCGACTACACCTTGTACTTTAACGTTTCAGAGATACTGATTTTGAAATTTCTAAAAGCTTTTTAAATATGTCCAACCTAACCTATATTCCATGGTCATGAAGACAATCACCGCCCTGCCCATCGATCCTCTGATCCCCGAAATCCTTGCGGCCCTGGAAAAACACAATGCCGCCGTGGTATCCGCCGAGCCGGGTGCGGGTAAAACCACAAGGCTTCCACCTTCCCTTCTTTCCGCTTCCTTCACTAAAAATAAGGAAATCTGGGTTCTTCAGCCCCGGCGCCTGGCCGCCAAATACGCGGCCCTACGAGTCGCCGAAGAGCTGGGCGAGGAGCCCGGCCAAAGCGTGGGTTACCAGTTCCGTTTTGAAAAAAAGTTGGGACCCCAAACCCGCCTGCGGTTCATGACCGATGGAATGCTTCTTCCCCTATCCCAATCCGATCCGACCCTCACCAACGTTGCTGCGGTGGTCTTGGATGAGTTCCATGAACGAAGCCTGGCCTTGGAACTGGGATTGGCTTGGCTCCACCGCCTTCAACTGGGCCCAAGACCCGACCTTCGACTTTTGGTGATGAGCGCTACGCTGGATTCGGAAGCCCTTTCCACTTATCTTTCAGGTTGCCCGGTTTTCAAAAGTTCCGGTCGGATATTTCCCGTGACCGTTGAATACCACCCTTTTCCTCAAGAATCCGATTTAAGTCTCAAAGTCAAATCCGCCGTCCGCCAAATAGCCGCCAAAGGCCTCCAAGGAACTACCTTGGTTTTCTTGCCGGGACTAGCTGAAATTAAACTGCCTGTCAAAATCAGCCCTCGGTAAAGAACCTGGGGAAGTTCATGCCCTCTACGGCGATCTTTCCGTACAGGAACAACAGGCGGTCCTCAGCCCCACTCAAGGAAACAAGGTTATTTTGAGCACCAACTTGGCGGAAACTTCCTTGACCGTTCCGGGCGTCACTGCCGTCATTGACTCAGGCTTAACTCGTCAATCCCGCGTCTCCGCCTGGTCAGGTCTACAAAGCCTCGTCACAGTCCCCGCCAGCCAAGCCTCGGCCACCCAAAGGGCCGGACGAGCAGGGCGCCTCCAGGAAGGTCACTGCCTTCGCCTCTTCGCGAAATATGATTTTGACCACCGGGCCGCTTTTGATGTGCCCGAACTTTTACGGAGCGATCTTTCTAAAAGCCTGTTGGACTTATTGTTTCTCGGGGTTGGAGATTTGGATTCCTTTCCCTGGTTTCTAAAACCTTCCCCAGCCGCCCTTGAGGCCGCCCACACTTTATTAACTCGCCTCGGTGCCCAAACCTCTAGGGGCGATCTCACCGAAGTGGGCCGCCGTATGGCCCGTATCCCCTTGACTCCACGATTGGGCAAGTTTTTGTTACAAGTAGAGGAACTGGCGCTTGGTCATTTTACGGTTTTACGACAAGCCTGCCGCCTGGCAGCCTTGATCAGCGAGGAAAAACCAGAATCCGAGGATATCCTTGAGGAACTTCGAAAATTCAATCCCGGTTTCGAAGCCAAAAGGCTTGAGGAACAGTTGGTCGGGTATCTTCGTCTGGAGTCTTCCAGTGTAAAAACAAATCCAGGCGACTCCCATTTATTAGCCAAGGGGCTCTTGGCCGCCTTTCCCGATCGAGTGGCCCGGGTCCGTCTCACCGATTCCTTCCAAACCCGCAACCGTTCCGGAAAGGTTCGAGAACTTCTTCTTTCTTCTGGAGGAACGGCTTTAGTTAATGACAGCGCTCTCACCCGGGAACATGAATTTTTCGTCGTAGTGGAGGCCCAAGAAGCCGTTCAAGGGACCGGTGGCCAGGTCAAAGCCAGGTCCATCTGCCCGATTGAAATCGATTGGTTGTTGGACCTGTTCCCCGATGATCTTACGGATGAACAAACTTACGAATGGAATGAAAAAGCCAAACGAGTGGAAGGCTTTAAGCGCCTGAAATACGGCCAACTGGTCCTGGATGAAAAGCCACTTTCCGCCAGGGACTTCAGCCTCGAAACCCAGGCATTGCTTTTCAAGGAAGCCCAGGCAGCGGGCTCTTTGGCCTACTGCGATCCAGAGGAATTGGCATTATTCCTCAATCGTGTAAAGTTCGTCGCTGGACGGTCCAAAAGCTTTCCTGAAATCACTTCGAAATTAATGGAAGGAACGTTGAAAGAACTCTGCCAGGGTTGCCGGAGTTTCGAGGATTTAAAAGCCACCGGCTTTGTCGCAGCTTTAAGATCTCATTTTCCCCAAAAAGACCAATCTTTGTTGGAAAAGCTAGCCCCCAATTCCATTACTCTTTCCTCAGGCCGCCGGATGGACATTCACTACGAGGAAGGGAAACCGCCTTGGGGCGAATCCCGCATCCAGGATTTTTTTGGGTTGAATCAGGGTCCTACCGTCGCTGGAGGCGAGGTTCCGGTTGTTTTGCACCTTTTATCCCCCGCTCGAAGGCCGGTTCAAGTCACCAGTGACTTGGCAGGGTTCTGGAAAAACCACTATCCCCAAATCCGCAAGGAACTCAGCCGCAAATATCCCCGGCACAAGTGGCCTGAAAACCCGGTTTAAGCTCCTAGGAATAATGATAATTTAAGTGGTGTGGATAGAATTGCGGTTGCTCATGTCGCCCATGATGCTGTAAGGAATGACTTTCTCGGTCTTACCCTTGAGCTGCACTGGCATACGGGATTCGATGTGGAATCGATCGGAAACCATCATGGCCAATTCCTCGTTCACCAATATTTCCCATTCGGGAGCGATGCCACACAATCGGGAAGCCAAGTTGACCGCGTCTCCAATGAGGGTGAATTCCATGCGGTTGCGGGAACCGAGGTTTCCCATCAGGGCCTCTCCCGAAACAATTCCGATGCCCAACCCGATTGAAATGGACTTGGTATTTAATTCATTGCTAGCCTTGATGGCTTGTCGAAACTTTTCCTGCATATCGATCGCCGCGCGAATAACTTTTTGGGCGTCGACTTTCTCGTTTTCGGCCGACCGCCTGAAGTAGGCCAGGATAGCGTCTCCAATGAATTTGTTGATTTCACCACCTTGGACCTCAATGGCTATTCCCAGGGAAGTGTAAATTTGATTCAATACCCTCATCGTTTCCTGGGGTGTCAACTGTTCGGACATTTGGGTGAAACCTCTTATGTCCGAAAAAAGAATAAACACTTTTTGCATTTGACCACCAAGGGAAGTATTGCTTCCCTTGGCCTGGCGAGAAGCCTCCGAACCCAGGTATTTTTCCAGAGTGTGGCGGCTTGAGACAATTTCCTTTTCCCTGCTTTGCACAGTCTCGAAGGCCGCCTTAACGACCGCATCAATGCCCGGCTTGACCTTTAAGGGAGAAGCATCGTCCGAATATATATAGTCCTTTGGAAGCAAGTTTAATTTAGCGAGAGTTAATTGAAGGTTGCAAAACCAGGTAACTGAAGTTTGCCATTGGAGCAAAAACCACCAGGTACCAAAGATCAGGGCGCATGCCCAACCCGTGTAAAGTGCTAAATCCAAACGTTCGGAATAAGACCAAACCAGCCACCCGGCGCAAACCGATATAAAAAGAAGGGCAAAGAAAAAAACAAACTGAATGGAGTTTGTTTCGGCCCGCTTTTTGACGGAAAAAAGAGTCGCCATAGTCCACTCCGCCTTGATTGGGATGATGCAACCCTTCAAAAACCGTTCGATAGGTTCGGCTCAACTGCCTCCGGAATGATAAACACTTTTGACGGCCTGAAGCATTTTCTTGTAGATTTCCGTCAGGGTATCGGCCGTGCTTCGGGCTTGCTGGAAATTAGGATTGACCTCGATAGCCTTATTCATTTCTTTCAAAGAACGGTGGATGAGAAAATTGGATTTCATGAGAGTTCCCATACCATAATGGAGCCTCAAATCGACATATTGTGGATTGGATTCCACCAATTGTTCCAACTGACGGACATATTCCTCTGTCTCCTGGGCGCTGACACCCCTGTCGCCAAAGAGAAGTTTTAAGGTGTAAAAATAAACGACTTCCGAGCCCGTCTTGGGAATATATTTCGGACGGGCTTCCAAGTAGTTTTTAAAGGCAATGGGATATTTACCCGATTTTAGATTTGCCGTACCGGTCAATAACGAACCGCTCATGATCTTGGAATTGCAATCCAGCGCCAGTTGAGTCTCCCGCTGGGCTTCTTCGACATAACCCTGGACCGCCGCCTCCACCAAGCTGCTATTTTCTCCCGCGATTACGGCGACAGCGCAAGTGGCCAGCTTCAAATGGGCATCGGCGTAATTTGGATTGATTTTAATTGCCTGCTCATACTGTTTTTTCGCTTTTTCAAATTGTCTCTGGAACAAATGGACATTCCCTAGGTAATAATAAATATCCGCGTAAACCGAACCCGACTCCAGAATGTGGTTGAAAACATGAAGGGCGTTTTCATAATCACCCTTGAGCGTAAGGGTAATACCGTAATGCTTGATGGCTTGAATATGTCCCGAATCCAGATCCACCGATTTTTGAAATTGTTCGAGGGCGTCGTCGTAAAAACCCCGAGTCAAGAGAATAACCCCCATTGCAAAACACATATGAGAGGAAGGTTTTTCGAGGATTTTCTTCGCCGTCGTGAAAATGAACTCCATTTCGGAGATAAGCACTTGGTGAGTTTGGGTTAAAAGCTTTTCCGTATCACCTTGGGAGCCTGAAACCATTTCTTTGGTGATAGATTTTTTTCGCTCAAATACCAACGTACCGTCCCTTTGAACGGTTGAAATGAGTTGCTTTTGCGACTCATTGATTGAGGTTTCGAAAGCGAGCTTCTTGCGATCCATCTCAACAAGTGTTCTTAAATTTTGAGATGCCATCTTAAAAGCCTTCCGGTTTCATAACTTAACTTAAAATCCGCGAAATCAAGGATTCCAACGGGAACTATAAGATGCAATAATAAAGCATAATAATCCAGGGTATTTCAGGTTAAAACAAACAAATTTCTCCAAAAGCATCAAGAAATGAAATAGGCTTCCGGAACCGGAAGGAAAAAAATAGGGTTTAACATTTACCGGTCATTTTGAAGGTTTTGGAAAACTATATCTTAATTTTTCCACTAAGAAGAGATTTCTTTTAAAAGAACTCTTCCAACGTCGAACAAATCCTGTTTATTCGTCGTCTAATCATCAAAGAATTTCGGAGCAACTTCGTGACCCTTATAAAAATATACTTTTTTTTCGTCCTCATCGGATTCTGTTCCCCACTTTGGGCGGTGCCCGCAACAGTCGAAAACCTGGATTATAAAGTCACCCTCTCGGAAACGCTTCCCGGCTTAGATGACCAGACCATTCCTCAAATGGGTCCCACCATCACTGTCACAATTCAAGATAAATTTCGATCCAGCGGAGTGGTTTATCCCTTAAGTGTTTATGCCATTAACGATTACGCCTTGTCCGGCAATTATTTAAACCTTCTTTGCCGGGTGACTCCCAAGGTTTCGGATGCTGGCCCCCGTTATACCTTCATCCAATTGAACCTTTCTTCTCCTTCCGATTCCAGACAATTCCAGCCTTTAAAAATATATTCCTTTTCACCGGGTAACCAATATCTTTTGACCTCTTTCGACGGAAAGGACCAGCCGGACTCCATCGGTCTCATCCAACTTGACGGACCCGCCAAACTGGGCTGGATATACTCCAATAAAAACGCGACCAATCTATTTCAAAAAGCCCTGCCAACCCTGACTCAAGGAATAACCCTCAACAACCCGGTCGGTTGGTCCGGGGATTCCTCAACCGCTGTTTTCGTGGTCTCCGCAAACGATGGCACCCAGGATGCCCAAGGCAAATGGGTCCAAAAGGATTATTTGACCCGCCTGGGATTAAATGGAGATGATTTTAGTCTAGCTGTCAAACCTGTGGATTTATCGCCTTATCATTACCGAAACGGTTCGATCATTTCAGATATGAAATGCTCAACCGACAAGGCCACCCTTATCTTCAGCCAATCCAATTCATCCGACCTCCTCCAGGCCGACTTCCCCCTTCCTGGCCTTTCCCACTAATTTTACAATTCTTTTGCATTGGGTCGGAGCGTCTTCCTTCTTAATCGTTGTACAATGCGCTCGTGGAATCCCTTACGCTCAACACCGATGGTACGCCGACCCCACCCCGGTCCCGCCCTTCCTGGGTGAAGGATCAAATCCGCAGTTTTAACCAAAACCTGGAATCGCGTTCCCGGGATAAAAAATTTTCCCTCATGGCCCACTCACCCGATACCTTCTTCCAAGGCACCAATCATCTCTTTTGGACGGATTTCGCCGAAAGCGACTGGTTGGGCGCTTTTGGAGGGGACAAAGGTACCCGCATTTGGATCAGCGGGGACCTTCACTTCACCAACTTTGGAAGTTTTATCGATGCCACCGGAAGACTGGTTTACGACCTTAATAACTTTGACGAATCCATTGTGGCGGATTACCAGTTCGATTTATGGCGATTGGGCGTAAGCCTGGTGCTCTTAGGCCGGAAGAATAAAAAAAAATCCAAAGGCCATCCGCCGAATGGTGGTGGAATGCACCCGGGGCTATTGGCGGGAAGTCAAAAGCTGCCGCTGGTATAAATCCCTCAATCAGGCTCCCTGGGATGAAGAACAATCCGCCCAATCCCTTCGCCATTATCTGTCCCACGCGAGAAAACACTACGGCTTCCCTTACATGTTAGAGCGTTGGACCAAACCCGGAAAAAAAGCTCTGATCTTCAAGACCCAAGGGAATTCCGATTTGGAAACCGTCCCTAAGGAGATTACCCGAAAATTGGAAAAGACCTTGAAGGATTACGCCCTGCGCCTCAAGCCCTGGCCCATGGAAAAGCCTCGTGTTTTTGAGATCGACGATTTGGCCCAGCGCTTGAATTTGAGACCAGAAAACGAGGGGAAAAAACATTACTACGCGCTGGTTCGGGTTCGAGAAGAAGCGCAAAATCCTTATAGGATATTGCAAATCAAACAACAGGTAGAACCCAGTGCCTGGGATCATTTGTCCAAGAAATCAATACGAAAAACCCGAAAACTTTGTGGAAACAACCGTGCCCTCCGGGTCGAACTGGCCCATCGTGCTTTAAGCCGCCATCCCGATCCCTGGTTAGGAAGCTTGGAATTGAAGGGAGAAGACTACACGGTCGGTGAATTATCGCCTTACAACGGTGTCTTGCCGGAGGACATGTTGGACGAAAACATAGCTTATCAATTGGGAGGCATCCTGGCCCGGACTCATTGCCGTACTAAGGATTCCTTCGCCAAAAAGGCGTTCGAAAGAATTAAAAAGGATAAGAAGGAATTTCGCCGGCTCATCGCTGACCTTTCCCTGGCCTATGCAGACCAGGTGGAAGAAGACTACCGAGGCTTTTGCAGTCCTAAACAACATTAACTTTTCTATAAAAATCAAACGTCTTTTCAAAATAAAACGTTATTTTTATCAAATAAAATTTTTATCTAAACCTCATGGTCATCCCTTTCAAATACCATCGCGCCCATCAAAGATATTCGGGATTTTATTTATTTTTCAGGAGAAAGAAATGGGTTCAATATTAGGTTTGATCATTTTGGTGGCGGACGTTTACGCCATTGTCGTCACCTCTCAGAGCAAGGCTTCCACCAACAAAAAAGTTTTATGGATTGTTTTGATTCTGCTCCTGCCGATATTGGGTTGTATCCTCTGGTATTTTGCGGGACCAAAAAAATAATAAACCCCTAGAACTTTAAAGAACTTTCAGGGAGATGAGGAAGCTTCCAATTCTTCAAGCTTGGGTCCTACTAAATCAACCAAGTGGTCACCGGCAGTAAACAAAACGACGATAAAAACGATCAGCATCAGTGCCAAGGCGACAAAAGACCAGAGATGCCGCGATTCAAAACGCTTGATGGATCGCGCGTAGGCTACCAAGCCGATCAACGCCGCCACCACGATAACCGCGTCCAAACTAGCCCTTTGCCAATAGCTCCCACCCAAGTGCAGCCACATCCCGAATTCATCGAAGGTCAAGGCCATGGCAAAGCCGTAAAGAAGCGCGTTAATTTCCGCCGCGCGCCCGGTCGGCCTGCGAAAAACGCTATACCCTCCCACACCGGAGAGGAGGAAGATTCCGTAATTCAAATGATGGACATGAGTGCCTTGAAGAAAAAAATACATATTGGGAATCTGATGGGACATGATCAGGAAAACATCCACCCGCGCGATGAGAAAGGTCATCAGAAAAGCGAACAGGGCCCTCCTCGCCAGACGGTAAGTTGTTTCGACGTGAAATGTAGGCTCTTTCATTTTTTTAACCATGACAAATGAGGATTATGGATTCAAAAATTACCCTATGATTTACGGGAAGCCACAAATGCCTTCACGGCGGAGAGCGGGTTATCCAGGGGGGGAACACCTATGACCGTCACATATTCGATTTTCTTTTGGTCATTTTGGTAACCCCAACCGAAAGCCAATTTGGCTTGGGGATGGTCCTTTAGTTGGTACACTTCCACTTTTCCATTCCAAACCACCTTGCCATCGATGGCCAACCGGACAGGTTGGGTTTGAAGATAAACCGCGTGGCATTTGGCCCTGTTTTCAATGGCCGCTAAAAGCGCTTCTCGATATTCCCGGTGATCCATAACTTAATTTTCCTTAATAAAATTTACTGTTTTTTCCCCGGCCAACCGGCTAAATCAAAGCGCCCTGAAAGATTTTAAATTTTTTTAAATAACTTTTTTTCGACATCTAAACCTTTTCGCGGAAAACTTTAAATTCCCACTCAATAAACTGGAGCAATCGTTATGGTGGCCATGGGGCCTTCACCTCCTTCAGCATTCACCGTTGTAATGCCGAAAATATATGCTTTTCCTTGCTTCATTTTTTTGAGCGTGAGGGTGGTTTCGAGCAGAAGGCTTTTATTCGCCCGCCGGAAATCCTCTGAATCTGACTTCTTCACGTAAAAATTGTAACCCGTCACCCCTTTATCTTGAACACTATTCCAATGGAGAATAACTGCGCTCTCATCCACGGTATAATCCAGTCCCGTCGGGGCCGGAAGAATCGGGGCTTCAAAGGGGCCAAACCGATAACTAAGCGATATCTGGCTTCCAGAGCCCAGGTCTCCCAAAGTGGTTAGGGCATAATCCAATTCCGTCTGCTCCAGTTTTATCCCCACCCCGGCTGACAAGCCAGCCAATCCCTGGAGATTGCCATAACCGGCTAAACGGTACCCTGCCCGCAAAGCAACCATCCCCTTATACCAATACTCAGCGCCCATGCTCGCGGTGGAAGCCGTGGAATCATTAAGGGCCAAGTTTCCATCGAGTCCAAACAATAACAGGTTATCCGGAGATAACCGGTTGACGTAGGAACCCGCCACATCTACGGAAAAAGGAAGGTCGGACCCCTCCAGTGTTCCTCCCAAGTTCAATAAGGTCAGACTCCCCCCCAACCCTATTAGGTAATTCTTGTACTTCAACCCTACGTCTGCCGCCTCGGTTGAGGAGCTCATGCCGGTTTCCAAGTTTTCCATGATGAATTTTCCATCCACACCAAATTCCAAACCATGGAACAAGGTTAAACCCACCCCTCCGTAAAGGTCCAAACCCAAGGGGGTAAAACTGCCATTGGCCACCGGAATTCCGGACGAATTCAGGTTATAGAAATCAACCTGGCCAAAATTGAAATAATCGCCCCCAAGAGCCAATGCCCAACCTCCGAAACCATGACCGTAAGATAAGTGTTCCACCGTTAGATTTTGAGCCCAAATATTGTGAAGCAACTCACCTTCGTTTCCCGAAAGCTCGGCCAGCCCCGCCGGATTGACTCCCAGGGCGTCCACATCGTCGGCCAGTGCCCCGAAGGCTCCTGAAAGGGCGGCATCCCGGGTGCTGTTGGGAATGAGAAGCCACGAGGCGGCTATATCGCCGGCATGGGCGGTCTCTTGGATCAATCCCAATAGGGCAAACAGAACAACCAGCTTCCTTTTGTTCATTAAAGCTTCCTGCTTTTTATTAGGTTTGATCAAACTCTCAAGGCGTAATCACGATCTTCTTCCAAATCGTTGCCTTAGTGCCATCGGCATAAACCATCTTTACCCGTACCAGATAAACCCCCGCCGCTGTTCCAGTGGTATTCCAGCAGTCGTTGAGGCCCGAGGAAAAGGTTAAGGTGGCCTTCGATTCCCTAACGAAATTAAAGACGTCCCATTGGCTGCTTTGGATCGGCTTGTCAGGGTAAAGGCAGATGGTCCCTCCTTTGGAGACAGGTACCGGCGCCAGGATCGCTTGGCCAAATGAGGATAATATCGGGGTGGGGGTGGCGGTGAAGGTGGAAGTGGGAGTGTAAGTATAAGTTGGAGTGCAGGTATTACCTGGGTAACCACAGGGCGTATAGGTTGGAGTCGGGGTGGGCGTATAAGTAATCGTCGGGGTATAGGTATGGGTGAAAGTTGGCGTGAAAGACATGGCCAAACTCACCAGATTATTGATTAGGTTTTGACCATTGGGGCTTCCCCAACCAGTTGCCAAGTCGAAACCTGTCACAGCAGGAAATTGGGTGACGCTGCCGTTGTTGCCCATAGTGATATCGTGGAAGTCGCTATTGTAATTGACCCCTTTGGCAATTGAATAAAGGGTTGGATTCATAAAACCCATCGACCCTATCCCCGAAATGGCCGCTTGCTGGTTAACGAGCGCGGTAAACCCGGCCCAAAGAGGTGCCGAAGCGCTAGTGCCGCCCTCGTCATCTTGCCCTAGGCAATCGTAAACATAACAATCCGCCCCTACCATGGAAACATCGGGAACGTTTCGATAAGTTGAAGAAACATAGTTAGTCCCCGTATTGAGTCCCGATTGATAGGGGGCATAGGTTGAAAGCGAATCACCCAGGAAGGAACCCGTTAATATCCCCCCGGTCGAATAAAACCAACCATCCGCGGGGGTTACGGCTTTTTCAGAGGACCATGCCGTACCGCTTCCACTCATGGTCAACTCGGTGGCCCCCACTAGGGTTTGATTAATTTCATCGTCATTTCCCAAACTATAATCACCATAGGGTGGATCAGAAATAAAACCACCTTCGTATGGCGAATTAGAATTACCATCTCCAGCGGCGAGAAAGTAAGACTGCCCTTGTGCGGCAAATTGACTTAAGATGTTGTTTTCGGTCGTTCGTGTGTCCGGGTCCCACCCCCAAGAACAGCTGATCTGTTGGCAGCTGTCATCAGTAGCTATACGGTTCAATACGTCGGCTTGAGCGGTTCCCATATAAACCACCACTTGGTTAAGGCCGGGTGCCATGGACATGGATAATTCGATGTCCATGGCCACTTCCACTTCAGGAGTACCGTCAGCCAAAGAACAATCGGTCGTTGTCGCTGCTGATAGACCATCTAAATAAACGTTTGAAATGGGAACACTCAGGGGTGGATTGCATTGACTCTCGTAAGTAATTGGATCACTAGCCGTATAAACGGTGAATTCAACCAAAGCTAAGGATTGCCCGGCACCGGTAAGTGTTACGCCCGGCACATAGGCGTTCCGGTAATCGCTTCCAATAAAAGTTCCAAAACCACCAACCGTAGGACCCGATCCTCCAACATGACCGACAGGCCTTCCATTGTTAAAAGACCGCCTTAGACGAGGCTTGGGACGAGTTTCATTATCAAGCCCGCTGATATGTTCAACTTGAACATCCGAATCCAATGAGGGTTCTTGGTCCGGCGCATAGAAAACACTCCCATCCGGCCTTCGGTAGTCGTTAATGTGGACATAGAAGGCTTTTTCGACGTCTTGGGCTGACCCACTGACATCCAAAATCAATCGGTTGTTATAAGTGGCAGTCACTGTCAGATGATGGGACTGCGCGAAATCCTGGAGAGTTTGGTAATCCTGCTGGGTGGGGCCGAACATTTCGGCGAATTGGCCCGGATTGAGGTAATGGCGATACGAAGGACTTTGGGGATCATAAAGTTGTTTTAATAAATTCTGAAGATTTTGGGTGTTTCGAAGAGGCAAAGAAATAGCCAATCGAATAATAGAAGCCCCATCATGATGTCCCACAAGGAGGGCCGCTGGAATCGATTGGTTTCGGTGGCCTTTCAGTTGTTGTCGTCCCGCTGCCCAGGTTCGCGCCTGACCGTCCGCAAGTAAAAAGAACATCGTGAAAAAGGTCGCTAGAACCCAAAAGAACCCTGAATTAGTTCGTTTTTCCAATGTTATTCCCATGGAAGGGCCCAAAATTACCCCATATGGACCCAAAATTTCATTCCAACTCACTTAATTAAGATTATCACAAGACATTGGGCTTAAGACATTCCAAATATTGAATCTTTTAGTAAATCGACGAATCAGCCTAGGAATGGCAAAAGATTGGAATCTCGAAAAATGGCATCTCTTTAAAAAATAAAGGGACTTAACCCAACCGGTTGATATCCCGGCTCTCAATCCATTTTTCGGGAGCCCCATCCTTGGCGAGTTTGATCATCGCCCGTCCCACCTTTCGAGTGGTCGTAACGGAATCAGGAAAGAAAAGTTTAAACAAAGGAAAGAGCGGCCCCAAAACCGTTAGGAGAACCCGAAGCCATTTGTTCTTGGGCTTGATCCCGTCTTGTGGCTCAATGGCACCAGGCCGAAACATATAAGCCGCCTTGAAAGGCAGGCCTAGGATGGCATTCTCCGTCTCGCCCTTCACCCTCGCCCACATAACCCGTCCCTTTTCCGTGTTGTCGGTTCCCGTCCCGGACACATAAATGAAGGTCATATCCGGGTTCAACTTGGCCAAAATCTTCGCCGCCGCCAAAGTGAAATCATAGGTCACATGACGGTAAGCCTGCTCACTCATCCCCACCGAGGAAACGCCCAGGCAGAAAAAACAGGCGTCATAGCCCGACAATTCGCTTTCAATGGGAGAAAAATCTTCAAAGTTTTTGTGGATGAATTCACGCAGCTTGGGATGATTTTGCCCTGTGGTCCCTCTGCCAATGACCAGCACCTGGGTGACATCCGGATCGGTCAGGCATTCCCTCAGGACACCCTGCCCCACCATACCTGTCGCCCCAAATAGTATGACCTTCATTGCGCCGCTACCTTATTTCGTTTGGCTTCTAATTCTTCCCAACGCATGAAAAAGGAATCCAGCTTGACTTGCTCGGCGTCAGCCTTCTTCTGTTGTTGCCGTAGTTTGTGGACATCCGAAGCGATTTCGGGATCCTCCAGTTTAGCTTTGGCCACTCGAAGCTTTTCCTCGGCGGCTCGAATCGCGGTTTCCATATCTTTAAGTTCCTGAATCTCTTGGGCCGATAACGCCTTGGGAGAATCTTTTGGGGAACCCGGCTTTCCGGGTTGAGATATCTTTCCTTTATTTTCTTTCTCTTTGACTCGCTCCCTGGATCGAAAATCCTCCCATTGGGCCAAATCCGCGAAAAAGTCGGCATGGCCTTTACCATCGAGCGCTAGGATACGGTGGCTCACGCGGTCTAGCAGGTAACGATCATGCGTTACCAGCACCAGGGCTCCCGGAAACTCTACCAGGCTTTGCTCCAACACTTCCAAAGAGGGAATATCCAGATCGTTCGTGGGTTCGTCCAACAACAACAAGTCCGCGGGCCTCAACATGAGCCGCGCGATTAACACACGCGACTGTTCCCCCCCGGAAAAGCGGTTCAACGGCCTGTCCAATTGGTCTTTGTCGAAAAGAAATCGGGTGGCCCAGCTGGCCACATGAATGCGGCTCTCTTTATAGCTCACGTAATCACCCGTATCGCAAAGGGCCTTACGAAGGGTTTGGTTCAAATCCAACTGGTCCCGATGTTGGTCAAAAGTCACTACCCGCAGCCGTTCCGCCTGCTTGACCGTTCCGGAATCGGGCTGGATTTCACCCGCCAGCATTTTCAGCAAAGTGCTTTTTCCGCTTCCGTTCTCACCTAACAGACCCAGCTTATCCCCCGGTGTTAGTAGTAAATCTAAGGATCCGAAGAGCTTGCGCCCACCCAGGCTTTTGGCCACCTTTTCCGCCGCGACCAAGCGCTTCGTCTGACGTTCACTGCCTGAGAAATCTATATCCACGCTTTTACCCTGGGAGTTTCGGTATTTCAATTCCCCCAGTTCCCCCATCAATTCCCCGGCCCGGTCAATACGCGCTTGCTGTTTAGTCTGGCGGGCTTTGGGCCCCCGGCGAAGCCATTCGATTTCCCGGCGAACCAGATTGGCAACCGTATCTTCCCGCTGGGCCTGGCTATTAAAGAGATTGTCCTTTTTTTCCAAAAATTGGCTGTAATTTCCCTCATTGCTGAAATAACCTTCCGGATAACCTTTGTTCAGTTCGATGACACGGTTGCTTACTTGCTCCAAAAAGCGCCTATCGTGGGTCACTACAAGGAATGAAAAATTCAAGGTTTCTATAAAACTCTCGAGCCAAAGCACTCCTTCCATGTCCAGGTGATTTGTAGGTTCGTCAAGCAAAAGTAAATCCGGTTCCCGTAGAACCTGGGTCAGGATGGCAAGCCTTTTGCGCCAGCCGCCAGAAAGCTTTGTGACCTTTTGGCTTGGATCTGTAAATCCGGCCTCGTCAAGACCCGCATCCACCCGGATATCGACTTCGTAATCTTCCAATCCTAAGCCCTCCAAACCTTTGGCCAGGGCGGTTCGGACATCCAAATCCTCTTTCGTGTCCTCAAAGCGGTCCTGTTGGGCTAGATAACCAACCCGAAGCCCTTTTCGCGCTGAAATGATTCCGCTATCCGGTTTGTCAAGCCCGGCCAGGATCTTGATCAATGTCGATTTTCCCGTTCCATTGGGCCCAATGAGACCCGTGCGTTCACCCTCGAAGAGGCCGAAGGAGAGGTTCTCGAAAAGTGGCCGAGCCCCGAAGCTTTTGGATAGATTTTGACAACTTAACAAGATTCCCACGGTCATAATCCTTAACGATCGTAATTAGCGGAGGTAAGGATAAGGGCGGAAAAGCCAAAAGCAAAGTCTATTTAAAGACTTTTATCCGGCAGACAAAAGAATACTTTTAGGAGAGATGTCCAAAGGGGATGGATTTCAGGATCGAATGATTCCGAGGAAAACCTAAGGCATTAATTTAAGAGGATTGAAATGAAAACCAGGGGATGATGTCAATTGATAGAAACTGTTCCTTTTCTTAAATTTCGAGTTAAACTTTCGCTGTTTCCCAACGCTTGAGGGCATAAACCTTATTGGATAATAACACGGCCAAAAACCTTGGAAATTGCATTTCAATCATTTTCAACAGTACATTTTCGTGCATCATTTCCATGGTCATTTTTGGATCGGTAAAGGCCCCTGATTGATAACATCGGCGGCAAAAGGTTTGTGAAAATCCGCCGTTTCTTTCTGTTCCCTTTTCAAAGTCCGTGCGGATGGGAGTAGCGCAACTTTGGCATATCAACTTGGAAAACTTCATGCCTTGGTCGCCGCTTCCTCGCCTACTTCCGTTCCTTCCACCGGCAGACCCGCCTTGTGCCATTCCTGGAGACCACCCGAATAATTCAGGGCTGTGAGCCCGTGATCCTCTAGGGCTTGAACCGCCATATAGCTTTCTAAAAGACCGAAACGGTCACCGTAAGCGACAAAGGACTTCGCTTTCCCGTACTTCTCTTCAACTTCCTTTGAAAATACCGCCGGGTCCCCCGTCATGGGATGGCTTTGGGAACCATCGATATGCAGTTTCTTGAAATCACCTTTGGAAAGAACGTTTAAAACAACCACTTGGTCGCTCTTCATTTTCTCGAACAATTCAATCATATTTATTTTCATCGTTGAAATTCCTTTCGAGACTTAACCGGTGGACGATAGAAATTTTCCGGATGGGAGCGGCTCGTGTCGGATAGGTCTGCGTTAACTATAGGCTTTGTTGAGCAAAGAAAGGGATAAATCGCCGGGACTCAATAAACAGCTAAAAAAGGGCATCCCTCCCACTCCTCCTCCATCGGACCACTTGCCTTAAAGGAACGAACGGCGTAAAGTTAATGCATGAATCAATCACCGGGAAACCGGCCCAACGAGGAGAAAACAATGTCAGCAAGCCTAAAGATTACGAAACAAAGCACTATGCAGGAGGTTCTGGATGCTTATCCGAGCGCCCAGCGAGCCCTCTTCCGCAAATATCACATCGGCGGATGCCATAGTTGCGGTTATGAACCCAATGACATCCTTGAGAATGTCGCTCAAAAACACAACATCACTGATATGGAAGAAGTATTGAACTTCATTGAGGAAGCGGAGCAAATTGACCAACGCATCAAGGTGAGCCCTGCGGACGTCGCGACAGCCATGAAAAGCCCTAACCCGCCCCGCTTGATTGACGTGCGGACCCCGGCGGAATGGGAAATGGCTAAGATCCCGGGAGCGCAGCTGATTACCGAGGAACTATCCTATGAGATTATGAACTGGCCAAAGAACACGCCCATGGTTTTCCACTGCCATAACGGGCAAAGAAGCATGGATGCGGCTTCTTATTTTGCAGGCCACGGCTTTACCAATGCCAAATCGATGACCGGTGGCATTGATGCATGGTCGGTTTCGATTGACCCCTCCGTCCCACGCTACGAAGTGGCCCGCGATATGTCCACCGGAAGGCCCAGGCTCCAGCCCTTGCGTTTGGTAGTTTCCAAAGCTGAAGGTTGTATCACTCCTTAATTCTGCAGAATCCGTAGAATCTAAAGGGCCGTTCCGAAAGGATCGGCCCTTTTTATTTTCTCCTATTTCTCCTAGGCGGTTGTGGACAAATGTAACTTCACTTAAAGCGACGGCGTAACAAATAACGTGTCCTTTAAATTTTTAAAACCTCCATTATTTTTCATGGGTATATCCTTTCTAATTCCTACCATCGGAATGACCAGTTCTCTTTCCGAATCGCCCATTTTGATCGAGTTATTCACATCCCAAGGTTGTTCTAGCTGCCCACCAGCGGAAATCCTGATAAATGGTTGGGGTATGGAACTTTTTCACGCCGGTAAAGCCTTGCCTTTGTGCTTCCATGTGGATTACTGGGATAGCCTTGGATGGAAATATCCCTTCGCCTCCCCTCTTTTCACTGAACGCCAGGATCGATACGCAAGCGCCTTTGGTTCCGCTTCCCTGTATACGCCGGAACTGGTTATTTCAGGCCGCTCAGGTTTCGTCGGATCCGACGCCCAAAGGAGCCAGCAGGAAATTGAGGATTGGCACAATCGCAGAGACTCGGCCCAAATTACGCTCTTGGTCTCATTAGAAACGGAAGTCTTAAACCTCAAAATCAAACTCCAACCTTTGGACGATCATCTAAGCGACCGACGCTGGAAAGTTATGACGGCGGTCTTTGAGAATCACTTAATGACCCATGTGGAAAAAGGTGAAAACAGCGGCAGGGACTTAATTGAAAATTTCGTCGTTCAACGGCTGGCCGAGACGAAAAGAGTTTCTTTGGAAAAAGTGGAATGGATAGATGTCGCCATTCCCCTTCGGTCGGATTGGCAAAAGGACTTTACCGGTGTCGCCGTTTTTTTACAGGACGAGTCCACTTTGAGGATCGGTGGCGTGAATTGGGTTTACCCTATCTCCCAATGAAACTTGGGTAAACGCTGCCTATCTTCTTTGAACTTAATTGAGATAGTCCCTGAGCAAGCGGCTGCGGGACGGATGCATCAGCTTTCTCAAAGCTTTAGCCTCTATCTGACGCACACGCTCACGGGTAACCTTATAAATGTTGCCTACTTCTTCCAAGGTATGAGGGGAACCGTCCGTCAGGCCAAAGCGCAGGCGCAAAACCTCCGCTTCCCTTTCCTTGAGCGTTCCCAGAACTTTAGAAATATGTTCTCTTAAAAGCACGAAAGCTGCCGCGTCATCCGGACTGACAGCTTCCTTATCCGCGATGAAATCCCCCAAATGACTGTCTTTTTCTTCACCAAGAGGCGTTTCCAGTGAAATCGGGTTCTGAGCAATCTTGAGGACCGCGCGTACTTTTTCGACCGGCATTTCCATCCGCTTAGCGATCTCATCCGACGTGGGCTCGTGCCCCAATTCCTGCACTAAATCGCGGGAAGTCTGAATAGATTTGTTAATGACTTCGTGCATATGGACCGGAATACGAATCGTACGGCTCATGTCCGCGATGGCGCGGGTAATGGACTGACGGATCCACCAAGTGGCATAAGTGGAAAACTTATAACCTCGGCGGTACTCGAATTTCTCAACACCCCGCATAAGGCCGATATTACCCTCCTGGATAAGATCCAGGAAAGGAAGCCCACGGTTGTTGTATTTCTTTGCAATGGAGATAACCAATCGCAAATTGGCTTCAACCAGCTCCATGCGGGAATGGTAAGCCTCTCGCTCGCCTACCCGGATAGTACGCATCATGATCTTTAAATGATTCCGGTCGGTCATGGCTTCTTTCTCAAGACGCTTTATTTCCCGACGCGCCACGTCCCAAAGCCGGCAAGCCTTGATAAACTCCTCGCCCTTCAAGGCGCTTTTCTTCTCCATGGATTTAACATCCACCGGTTCTCCGTCTTTGAGCAGGCTGGGGAGTTTGATATAAAGCTCGGGGGAAAGCTTCATCCTTTTTTCCTGGGAGTGCATGATATGCTCATGTTCCTCAATAGCCTCACCTCGGTCACGAAGGGAAGCCGTAAAACGTTCCTTCACCTTCTTTTGGAACTGACAATCCTTGACCAGCCAGATGAGGTCGATAAGCTTGGCGTCCAATTGCTCGGCCAGGACTTTTCTTTTTTCCTCTCCTAAGGACTTGAGGCCCACTTTATGCTGCAAAGCCTTGATCTGACGCTCCAAGGCCTTAAGCTTGACGTGGTTCTTCCGAATTTTGGCCAGTATCTTTTTCTCTGGTGGTCCCCCCGGCAGTTCGGCGTAGGAATCTAGATTTATAGTTTCTTGAATGGTCTTTTTTTTCTTGATGATGTCAGTGAGGAGGTTGTTCAATTCCTGGAATCCCAATAGCGAACCCAGGACAGCCTTATCCACCTTGAATTCGCCAGCCTCAATGCGCTTAGCGATAGCGATTTCTTCAGCGCGGGTTAGGAGCGAAATCCTGCCCATCTGATGCAGATACATCTTGACGGGATCACCGACACGGGTCTCAACTCCGGCGGTGTCGAGTGCCTTCTCGAAAACCTCATCCTCGTCTGGATCTTCGTCCTTCATGCTTGTCCCGGGAACGGCAGCCTCAACTTCCTTTTCATCATCCGGGATTGCGGTTTTCTCCTCTTGGTCAACGATCTTGATGTCGTTTTCACCCAGCATAAGGAGAATGTCGTCAATCTCTTCGGAGGAAACGACCTCGTCCGGCAGGATGTCGTTCACCTGTTTAAAGGTGATATAACCTTTTTCTTTCCCTACTTTGAGAATATTATTGGCGTGTTCCGACTTGTTCTTGGGCGCTTCTGACTTCATGAAGTCTCCACCTCTTAAGAGAATTATTTCTTTGCTTTTTAAGAATCAGGTTCAAAACCACTACCCGTGACAACCAGCTTTTTACTTGGTTTAACCACAAGGAGGCTTATTGTACCGCAATAATAAGTTCGGTTGGGATTGTTCTAAAAGAAAGGGGCTTATAAATTCGGCACCCTCGTTTACCATCGATAAAATACAGCATAAATCCTATTGTTAAGAGGATTAGGGCAGGCCGGTGACTTTGGACTAAAATTTATTACCATTGATCCAATTTTGAACTTCTTGTTCAACCGAAAATGGCATTTCCGGGTTTTGGGAATAGGCCTTATCCAAAGCATAGGCGTTTTTTTCCAGAGGGATTGATTCATAGGCCCCAGTGGCCAAGAACCCCCGAAAGTATTTGTTGGCGAACTGTTTAAGGCCAAGTTTTTGGTATTGAACCGCATGCACGAGCTCGTGAAATTGGATTTGTGGTTTCAACTCTTCATAGGAAACAACCACATCCATAAATGTTATCGCCCGAAGATGGTCGAGAGAAAAATAAATTCCTCTATCATTCAACTCCTTTAAAAAAACAGGGTCTTCGATGGGCCCGTCATTCTTATGGAAAAAAAAGGTATTCTTTAAAAGACCAATATTAAAAAAAGAGCTGAACTTCTCAATCTGGATTTGTGGTAAGAGTTCGGCTCGTTCTAAATAAGCGTCTCTTTGGCCCCGGATAAAAACAGCGATCAAGGCCGAATAGTCGACGATTTCTTCTTCTGAAAACTTGGTGGCAACCAAGATAAACCATTCTTTCTTTTGTGCTTCAAGACTTGATAACGAGCTCCCCACCCTTAGAAACGTCGACTTTGATCGTTTGTCCCTCTTTAATATCACCATCAAGGAGTTTAAGAGCCATGCGATCCACAAGCTCGTGCTGGATAAGCCGCTTTAAAGGCCTAGCGCCATAGACAGGATCATAGCCTCTTTCTGCCAGGAAAGCCAAGGCCCCATTGGACATCTCCAGCTTTATCTTTTTGTCGATTAAGCGAGCCCGAAGACCCCCTAATTGAATATTCACTATGGCCTCCAGTTGATCTTCTTTCAACCGATGGAAGATAACAATATCGTCAATGCGATTAAGAAACTCGGGCCGGAAGAACTGCCTCAACTCTTTTTGAAGGGCATCCTTCAAATCCTCGTCCTTATTTCCTTCCATAATTTTCTGGGAGGCGATATTGCTGGTCATGATGAGAACGGTATTTTTGAAATCCACCATCCGTCCCTGGCTGTCCGTCAGGCGGCCGTCATCCAATACTTGCAAAAGAACGTTGAACACATCCGAATGGGCCTTCTCCACTTCATCAAACAACACCACCGAATAGGGCCTGCGACGCACTGCCTCCGTCAATTGTCCCCCTTCGTCGTAACCCACGTAACCAGGAGGGGCTCCTATAAGCCGTGCCACCGAATGCTTTTCCATATATTCGCTCATGTCGATACGGATCATCATCTTTTCGTCGTCAAAAAGGTATCCGGCCAGGGCCTTGGCCAATTCAGTTTTACCCACGCCCGTAGGCCCCACGAAAAGGAAACTGCCTAAGGGCCGATTGGGGTCAGCCAACCCCGATCGAGACCGACGAATGGCATTGGCCACTGCGGACACTGCCTCATCTTGCCCAACAACCCTTTCCCTCAATTTTTCTTCCATTTTGACGAGCTTTTCAGTTTCACCTTCCATCATTTTGGAAACGGGGATGCCCGTCCATTTGGCTACCACCTCGGCAATGCCCTGATCGGTCACTTCTTCTTTAAGCAGCGCTCCCCTTTTCTGCATTTCTGCTAGCTTATTGCTGAGTTCTTCCATTTGCTTTTGCAGTTTGGGAACCTTGTCGTAGCGAATTTCCGCCACCTTGTCGAGTTTGCCTTCTCTTTCAAAATGGGTTTCTTGAAGTTTCAAAGTTTCGATTTCTTCCTTAATCTTACGCAGGTCTTGGATGACCTTCTTTTCCGATTGCCATCGGGCCTTCATACCCGAAGAGTTTTCCTTCAGGTTGGCCATTTCCTTTTCCAATCTTGCCAGCCGGTCTTTCGACCCCTCGTCTTTTTCTTTTTGAAGAGCTTGTTTTTCGATTTCCAACTGGCGGATTTTACGTTCTACCTCATCCAAAGCTACCGGCATGGAGTCGATTTCGATACGAAGCTTGGAGGCGGCCTCATCCACTAGGTCAATGGCCTTGTCAGGTAAAAAGCGGTTGGTGATGTAGCGGTTCGAAAGGACTGCGGCGGCCACCAAGGCCGCGTCTTGAATCCGGACACCATGGTGCAACTCATAACGTTCCTTGAGTCCCCGCAGGATGGAAATGGTATCCGCCACACTGGGTTCACCCACTAGAACCTGTTGAAACCGGCGTTCCAGGGCTGGATCTTTCTCGATGTACTTCCGGTATTCATCCAGGGTTGTCGCACCAATGGCTCGTAGTTCCCCCCGTGCCAGGGCAGGTTTGAGCATATTGGAAGCATCCATGGAGCCTTCGGCTCGGCCCGCCCCAACCAAGTTGTGAAGTTCATCGATAAAAAGAATGATTTGGCCTTCACTGGAAGTAACTTCCTTCAAGAAAGCTTTCAGTCGGTCCTCGAATTCACCCCGAAATTTGGCTCCGGCCACCATGGCGCCCAGATCCAAGGAAATGACTTTCTTTCCCTTCAAACCTTCCGGGACATCCCCGGAAACGATGCGCCCCGCCAAGCCTTCGGCGATAGCCGTCTTACCCACACCTGGTTCCCCAATAAGCACAGGATTGTTCTTGGTACGACGGGAGAGTACCTGGATAACACGGCGAATTTCCTCATCCCGGCCAATAACCGGATCCAACTTTCCCCGGCGGGCTAAGTCCGTAAGGTCTTTGCCGTATTTGGTGAGGGCTTGGTATTTTGCCTCTGGGTTTTGATCAGTCACTTTCGTATTGCCTCGCACTTCAGCAAGTACCGAAAGTACCTTTTCTCGGCTCAAACGGTATTGTTTTACAAGCTTTTTGACACCCCAATCCTCCGGGTGCCCCTGCGCACCGGGTGCGTCCACAAGGGCAAGAAGGATATGCTCAGTAGAAACGTATTCATCTTTCATTTTATCCGCCTCTTTGTGGGCGGCATCAAGGGTCTTGGAAAGGCGAGCGGTGGCGTAAATCTGGCCACTCCCTTCTACTTTGGGAAGTCCGGCAATGTCTTTTTCCAAACTCTTGTCGAGTGCGGCCGGGTCCATTCCGATCTTCTTCAAAATAGGTTCGACTACGCTTTCTTCCTGGCGCAAAAGAGCAAGAAAGAGGTGTTCGTTATCTACCTGCTGTTGACCATACTCGGAAGCCATTGATTGGGCCGCCTGCATGGCATTTTGGGCATTAAGAGTAAATTGGTTGATATCCATAAATAAAATTACCCATTTCGGTCACAATGAGCACTGACCGCATATAAGCGGCCGGTTTGTAACGAAGCAACTTAAGTTTTAAATGAGCCACAAAAACTGTTTTAACTTGAATACTCCGTCAGTGTCCCATTATGCGCAAGACACCCTCAAGGTAGTGGTAATTAAAATAATCTAGTTACCAAAAACAAATTAGGTCGAAATACAGATTCTTTCAATGCTTTGGATCATGTTTGAGCATGGAATTTTAACCACTATAATAATTAAATTCAAATTCCTATGAAAACTACTTCCCCACATATACAGTCACTAATTCTCTTGTGCGCCCTAGCTTTGGCGATCACTGGCCAGGCCTTTCTCATTCAAAAAGACAACCCAGCTACCCTTATACCCGGCCTTTTACTTTACAGTTTGGCCGTCGGAGCATTCCTTAAGGTCTTGCCTAAACCTCTAACCTTCATCTCTCATACCTCCGAACCTTTCACCACCTTCGAAGGATTGGCCCTATTCCTTATCTTGCTAGTGGCCTTGGGCTTTCGGCTTTACCATTCTAGTGACTTCCCGAACGGCATTTTTACTGATGAAGCCTGTTCAGCTTGGGCCGGTCTCAAAATGGCCCGTGAGAACTGGTCTCTTCTCCAAAACATTGGGGCGTTCCTTCCTTTTTACCCTAACTACATTTCAAATACTTATTGGTCAACCCTTTGGTTTACTTTCTTTAGCCCAACCCAATTCCATTTTTTTCTCCTTTCGGTGACCTTGGGTCTCGCAGCATTCCCGGGTATTTATTGGACTTTCCGCCAATGGACTGGCCCCCGAACTGCCCTTTTGAGCCTTTATATCCTGTCGGTGATGCGGTGGCATGTCACTTATAGCCGTTCTGGTCATCCTGCCATAGAAATTCTTCTCTATATGTTTGGATCTCTCGCTCTTTGGACAAAAGGGTTTCGGTCTGGAAACAGGTTGTATTTTATCCCTGCCACTCTTTTAACGGCGATGGGCTTCGAGTCATACCAGGCTTATTACGCTTTTATATTTTTTTTAACCTTATATTTTTTAATCGAATGGCGTGAAAGCCAATGGAAAGCGAAATCCTCTTGGCCTGTCTTGGTATCCGTTTATCTGGCTGCTTTGGCTGTAGGATGGCCCTGGCTCCGTTATTTGAACCAGCGGGGGGGCTTGGGAATGCCTCAAGGCGGATCTGCCTTTTTTCAGTTTCACTTTGATAAAGCGGGTCTTCGCGCCTTCTTGGATCATTGCCTGGAAACATTCCTCCAATTCAACCGAATGGGCGATTCTTGGTCCGTCCACAACCTCCCTTTCCATCGGCTTCTAGACGATGTCACTGGGTTATTCTTTGTCCTGGGATTTTTCCTTGCCTGGTCCCGACTCTCTCAAAGAAAAAACCTTTTTGCCCTCATGGGATTTATCGTAATGGGACTACCCGCTTTTCTTTCCAAGTTTCCCACGAGTGCCAGTCGCATGATAGGAACAACGCCTTTTATCGCTCTGCTCACGGCTTTGGCCGCGGAAGCTATTGGTGAAAAAATAAAGGAAATCGCTCCGAGGACCGGTCCCAAATGGTGGGTCGCCTTCACAACGGTTTTTATAGCCTTGATGACCTTCCAAAATTACCATGTCTACTTTGACGAACAGACCAAAAACTATGACTGCAGACGGTGTGATAGTCCACAAGAAACGGCCGTAGGAAACGCAGTACGGGAAGGCGGAGACTCCTGCGAGGATTATCTTTCTTCGCGTTTCTACGGTCATTATGCCGTAATGTTCCTAGGATATTTTCAAAGAAAGCATATGCAAGAATTGGATTTGCCTGGGTCCCTTTCACTTCCTAATTGGAGTCCAGGCCAAGCAGTCCTCTTCGCCTTGGATGAGGGCCAAACCGGCGTTTTGGAATTAGTCAAAAATCTTTACCCCGGAGGTGAAACCCGATTTCTCAAGGATTCGCTGGGGCACACACTCGTTTTCTTTTACAGGGTTCCTGCTGAAGAAATTTTGAGAAATTGTAATAATGCCAAAAAAATCCTTCAATCAAACTTTGGATTGAAAGGAAAATACTGGTCATCACTTAATCCTCCAAATCCGCCCGTTCTAGTACATCAAGATCCTTTAATTAATTTCACTTTCCGTAACGATTTTCCCTTACGAAAATTTCCTCCTCTGATAGTTCGTTGGAATGGCTTTTTAAATACTACGATAGAAGGTGATTATCATTTCTTAGCCCTTGCTACCGACCAAGTGAAAATGTTTCTGAACGGAAGAGAAGTACTGACGGGTGAGAACCGGGAATCAGGAAGCGTTTTTTTAAAAAAGGGACCACGTTTAATTGAGGTTGATTTTCAAAAAACCTCCGGAACGGACACGGCTTTGAGTCTTTTGTGGAAAAAACCTGGAAATGATAAATTCGAAGTAATCCCCCCTACAGCCTTTCAGCATTAAAAGAAGCCCTCGGCCTTAACCAAGGACTACCCCCGCCCCCAAAAAAATCTCGCAAAAAGAAGTGCGCCTAAAACAGGAATGCTACTTTTGAAAACCTTCTTAAAAATTACGTGCGACAACGCCTTCAGCATGGTGTATTCGATAGGTGGGATTTTCAGGCAGTATGTTGAAATCAAAACCATTTTCTCGAATGACTTTCTGATACCATTTGGCGCTCTTCTTAAATGTGCGCTTTTGGGTTTTAAAATCAACGTGGACAAGGCCAAATCGCGGATCATAACCGTGACACCACTCAAAGTTATCCATGAAACTCCAAGCATAGTAGCCCTTGAGGAGTGCTCCATCTTGGATGGCTCGATTGGCCTCAGCCAAATAGTTACCCAGATAATGGATACGAATGTCATCTTCGAGGGTCTCTTCTACTGTTCTTTCTGAATCCCGTGTAGGAATACCGTTTTCAGTGATATACATTTTCCAACCATAGGTTTTCGAAAGGTGCATAAGGAGATCATAGAGAGCATCAGGCACCACCGGCCATTTGAGGTCATTTATTGGCATACCATCAGGCATAGAAAAATCATTATCGAAAATATTGTTTCCTTGAGCATTACGGGCATAGTTAGGGAAATAATGATTTACTCCCAAAAAGTCTAGCGGATGGGCGATATCCTTGAGATCCTTCTCGTAATACTCCGGGTTTTCGCCCGAATATTTAAAAAAGAAAGGTGGATAGCCCTTGCCGGCTATAGGATCAAGAAAACTCTCGATCAAGAGATTTTGCATATGAAAGGCATATTCTTTATCGGCCTTGTCATCCCGAAGAGTACGACATAGGGCCAAGGCCGCCACCGTACCAATTTCCCCTTTAAGATTCATCTGCCGGTAGTTTTGCATAGCCAAACCATGGCCCAGATTCAAATGATGGGTGGCTAAAGCGAATTCTTTACGATTTTCATGCCCCGGTGGAAAATAGCCCCATAGATAGCCCAGTTGGGCTGTAACCGCGGACTCATTTTGGGTGGCCCAAAACGGAATATCCTTACCAAACGCAGTAAAGAGAACTTCGGCATATTCACGGAAAGCCAAAGCGGTCTCTCGGTTAACCCAACCGCCGTCGGCCCATTCAGGGATTTCCCAATGAAACAACGTGGCATTGGGAGTGATATTGGCTTTATGAAGTTCCTCGATGAGTCGCCGATAAAAATCCAACCCTTTCTCATTAACTTTTCCCCTTTCGGGGATAACTCGGGGCCAGGAAAAGGAAAAGCGATAAGCTTTCAGACCCATTTCCTTCATGAGGGCGATATCCTCTTTATACCGGTGGTAATGATCACAAGCTATGTCTGCATTTTCACCATTGGCGATTCGTCCTGGCGTACGAGTCCATTCATACCAATTGCTCTTGGCCGCCCCATCAGCCAAAGGGCTTCCCTCTACTTGGAAAGAACTGGTAGCAGCTCCCCATAGGAAATCTTTAGGGAATGAAATAAAATGAGAGAGCATGAACAATTTAGCCTTTCGTAAAAGTGATGCGATAGTTTATGGTTTTTCACTGAAAAATAAACTCAATAAATTCAAGTAAAGCGTTAACTTCTTTTAATAATTTCAAACCAAGAAACACTGTCTATTTCCAAGGAAAGCCCTTTTATGGAATACAAGATCGTTAAAATTGGAAACCCAATCCTCCGAAAGAAAACCCACGCCATAACTGAAAAACACTTGGCTTCAAAAAAAATTCAATCTTTTTTAAAACAAATGATCCCTCAAATGAGAAAAGCCAAGGGGGTGGGTTTAGCCGCCAACCAATTGGGATGCGATTGCCAGGCCCTCGTCATGGAATGCCGTGGCAACAAACGGTATCCCAGGGTCAAATCCTTTCCCCTTCGGACTTACATCAACACCCGGATTGTCCGCTACTCAAAAACCACGCAAAAGGGGTGGGAAGGCTGCTTAAGTATTCCCGGTTTCCGTGGAATCGTCTCTCGTTCTAAACGAGTGACCTTTACGGCTCTTCTTCCAAACGGCCAGTTCATCCGACGTACGGTGAATGGTTTCGAGGCTCGGGTGATCCAGCATGAAGTGGACCATCTCAACGGATTTTTTTACATGGACCGCATGAAAGACCTTAAAAACTGGATGCATTTGGACGAGTTTAACCGCCACTTTAATCGTGGAATCAGGGATAATAACTAGGCAGCAAATATTTTACGTCACCTATTCAACAGCCGATCCCTATTTTGCGGACATATCATGAAACTCTATCTTATTCGCCATGGCAAAGCCTCACGCCCTGATTCCGATGGGTCCAGAACGCTTACCCCCAAAGGGAAAGCCGAAGTCGCCCTGGTCGCGGAATACTTCAAAAAACACAGCTGTTCGATTAATACCCTTTGGCACAGTCCCAAAACCCGCGCCGTGCAAACCGCCGAAATTTTCCTGAAAATTGCTGGTGGAGCCGGGGTGAAACAGGAAGAAAAAAAAGAGCTTAAACCGGAAGGGAATCCCGCTGAGATTTTAAGTGAGCTTGCCTCGCGAACCGACGGAGATCTTATTCTAGTGACTCACCTTCCCTTCGTGGAGGAACTGGCCTCCCTTTTGGCGGTCGATTCCCCGGAGGCCGAGATTTCCTTCCCTACCGCTGGAATGGCCGCCTTTGAACGAAAAGGAAAAAACTGGAAATGGCTTTGGTCGCTTGATCCTTCTACGCTTAAATGATGAAACCTAAATCTGATAAATTCCGCCGAGCGGCAATGCGGATTCTCCCCATTGGTCCGCCGCCTGCTCGGCAAGCAGGCGGCGGACCAATGCCGCCATCCTTTTGGGTTTTTCGAAGGGCGTTATGAGAAAGGGTCATGGTATTGAGGGATTATTGGTTTTGCAGGCCTTTCGGTTTTGCGGTACATAGGGCTATTTCCCTATGAGCGCAGTTGTACAGAGAGGTCCCTTTGTGCGAGGACGAATTCAGGGCCACGGGCCGCTAGGTTGAGGGCCGGTCGCAACGCCTTCTAGGGCCGTGCCTTGGAGTAGATGGCATAGGTGCACTTGAGTGTGGCTTTTTCCAGAACCAAGCCGGTCAATGCGTTCACGACATCCTTGCAGGTGAAGTTGCCTTCGACCGGGCACCTCTTTTCCTTCAAGGCGTAGAGGGTGAAGATGTAGGTGTGAAGTTTCTCATCGTTCCAGGGCGGAGCGGGACCGTCATAGCCGGAGTAAGTGCCTTCCATGATCGCGTTTCCCTTATACCATTCGGTGAAATCGTTCACGGCATGTCGGGTGCCGCGGGCGCCGGCCGGGCCGGGCTTTCCCCTGACCGTGACTTCCTTGCTGAATTCAGCTTGCTGTATGAAGGTCTTGGTATCCAGGTCCACCACCGCCCAATGGTAGAACTCGGTGCGGGGATAGTCATAGGGAACCACTTTTCCCGCCTTGTTCACAAAATCACGGCTGGTTGGGGCGTCGATGTCGTGCATCACGATAACGAGGGATTTGGTGCCCTCCGGCATTTCGCCCCAGGAGAAATGAGGATTGCGGTTTCTGGACAATTCCGCATGGTGGCTGAGGTGAGGCTTGAGAAAGGTATATTCATCCCGCATGCGGGAACCGTCGCTGAAGCTATCACTAGTAAATCTCATGATAATCTCCTTGATCCAGGGGTTTAGTTGCCCTTATTGAAGCACGGCTCCCCTAAAAAACAAGCCTGAAGTGGCCGACAAGGGAATTAAAATAAATCTAATGTCCCGGAACATTTCTAAAGGTTTATCGGGAAAAGCACAGGACCCCCGACCGTTACGGTGAAACTTTCGCCAGGTTTTAGGATCGTTACATTGGAAATGACGCTGAAAAAGCCTCTTCGGTTCTGCGCTAGTTTTTTGTCGGAAAGCTGGTTGCAGCACAATGCTTGGAAAAAACAAAGGGTCTCGGCTGGATTTCTCTGGTTCCCCTCATATTCGAGGGAAAAACGACAGGTTGTGTGTGAATTCTTCATCCAGAAACCTTTAAACGGTAAAATGGCTTAAAACCCCCCCTAGTTTTAGTTTAAAACCTCGGCCTTTAAACCTCCTTTGGTTTAATTCCATTTTTTATAAATGAACAACCAAATAAAAGGCCTGTGCTATAATGCGCTCCCTAAGTTTTCCATTTCTCCCCTGGAGGCTTCTTTATATGTCCACTGCCACTCAATCCGTCACCGGCACCCATTACGAACAGCTCATGAAGGGCGTGGATAGCGAGGTCCGTGATAAGGTCGAGGACTTTATCCGCTTCTTCGCCAACGACGCCGACACTTCGGCCGGGGCAGAAAAATCCCGCTCGGATAAACTGCGCAACGCATACAACGCGCTCGTGGATTACATCGTTTCCAACCTCTTGAATAACCTCAATCCAGAACAATCAACCTTCCTTAGCACCGGAGCCATCGGGGACAAGATCACCGTCCAAACCGAGAAAGAGACCAAGGAAATTGAGCTTCTTTCGACCCCTTTTTATGAATCCCTCCTAAAATCATTTTCAAACCGTAACCCCGAGACGATCCCCGCCCCCGCTTATTGCGTGGTCGACAAGTTCCTTGCCATCGCCCGCAACGAGTTGGTCTCTTTCAAAATGGGCAAGGAGCGCGAGCGGGACCTGCGCAACGCCTCCGGTTCTGATACTAGCTACGTCAAAAACGAGTGGAAGCGCAAGATGAACCTCTTGCGGAACGAGATCGGGGTATCCGTCGGACAAATGGATTCCAACTTCTCTAAATTCATCGGCTCTTTCAATGAGGCCTCGGGAAAGAACGCCAAGACCGCCATGGAGATTCTTAAGAAGGTAGCCAATATTTGGGGCAGGGGCGATGCCGCGACTGACCAGGAATTGGCCTTCCTCAAGACCTTTGAGGGCAAGGTCGGAACCGCTGGCGGGGGCATGGCCAAGTGGTTGGACGAATTGCAGGCCCAAATGGCGGTCATCTCCGAACACAGTCGGCAGGTCGAGGAGAAATACCAGGTGATCCTCAAGTGCCAGCAGGAAATGGCCAAGGCTGAAGTGATGATGAAGACCTCCCCCGTGGACGGCCAGAAAATCCGCGACGAGTGGAAGCGGAAGATGGACCAGGTCAAGGGCGAGGTCGTCCTGTCCATCGGTCAGATCGATGCCAACTCACCTAAGGTCATCGCCGCCTTGAACGCCTCCGCCGGACAAAGCGCCAAAAGCGCCATGGAGACCTTCCGGACCATCGCGGTCATCTGGACCAAGGGTGACAGCCTGACTGAACAGGAGAAAACCGCCCTAAGAGTCTCCGAGGGGAAGATCGGGTCAAGCGCCGCGGAACTGACGAAAGTGGTCACACCGATCATGCCCCTCATGGCCAAGATCTCCGAGAACGGAAAGCAAGTGGAGGAAAAATACCAGAGCGTGGCCAAGTGCCAACAGGAGATCGCCAACGCCGATTCCGGTCTGGCATCGGTGGCCCCCCCCAGCTCCGGGCCCCTTTTCGAACAGGTCGTCATCGAACAGATCCGCGTCGACATTGAGACCACCAACAACGTCTGCGTGAAGCCGGCCGACACCTCCCCTATGAGGGTCCCATTTTCCGCGGCTCGTGTCCTACTTAACAAGCAGTTCCCCGATGAGGGAAGTCCGATGGACAGCCTCTGTACTCCCCCCGCCGTCCTGGCCGCCCTGGAAAAGATCCTGAAGATCCACACCAACCTCTTCAACCGGGACTGGGAGGGAAAACACATCATCCCCCCCATCCTGATCGAGCCCCTGCGCAATTTCGTTGATTTCTTCGAAGACCGGTTTGTCATGTCCTTCGTTTCCGGCGAAACCGTCCGTAAGGGCGCCTTCGTGACCTTCAACCCGATGGAGGTACAGGTGTTGCGCCTTTGCGCCCTTTACCTTACCAAGGACCCCATTTATGACTACCGGGGCGAGGTGAGAACCGGGACCTTTATGGGCGACTACACGGGCAAGATCGAGAAGTCGACCAAAGTCAAATGGACCGGTCAGGACAAGAAGTTCTCCTTGGCGGCCACCCAAAGCATGCAGGACGAGGCCAGCCGCGACGACGCGATCGCCGACTACATCGATTTCATAAGCTCCATCGCCAACAACATCGCTCCCTCGCCCAAGCTCAGCAAGCGCAGGCTGGCGATCCTGTTGCGGTACGTGCTGTTCGACGATGTCGTGAAGAACATCGCGGCCATCCTGAAGCTGGTGACCCAGACCGATCCGGGCGAGGCCAAGACCGCTATCCTGTCCTTCGCGAAGGATAACGTGGATGTGGCCAAGGACTTGGTCCGAGCCGCCGTCAAATCCGATCCCTTGGCCTCCAAGATGTTCAGCGACAACCCTGATTTCGCCATCATGAGGGTGTTCGGCGGCGCCGGCCGTTAAGGAGAAACTCCAAGCCGCCTCAAAGTCCTTCCTGATTCAGGAGGGGCTTTTTGTTTTACGCCCCCGCCGATAAAATTTAATCATCTGTAATTGTGAGGAGCCAATGGATTCCCGACAAGATAGCAATTTAGTCTGGATGGATCTGGAAATGTCCGGCCTGGATCCCAAAACTTGCGTTATTCTTGAAATTGCTACTCTCGTCACCGACAAGGATTTAAATCTGTTGGCTCAAGGCCCAGCTTTGGTTATTCATCAGCCCGATTCCATTTTGGACAACATGGATGATTGGAACAAGAAACATCACCATGAATCCGGACTGACCCAGGCGGTAAAGGCCTCGAAAATCACCCCGGAGGAGGCTGAAAAGCGGACCCTGGAATTCATTTCTAATTATTGCAAGGAGAAAGGTTCCCCCCTTTGTGGAAACACCATCTATCAGGATCGCCGCTTTTTAATCGAGTACATGCCTAAGTTGGAAAGTTACCTGCATTACCGCTTGGTCGATGTCAGTACGATCAAGGAACTAGTAAAAAGGTGGTACGGACCCGAATTCCAATCACCCCAGAAAAAGCAAAAACACAAGGCCCTCGATGATATTTTAGAGACGATTGAAGAATTGAAATTCTACCGGCAAACCGTTTTCAAACAGTAATCCGTCAAAATTTTGAACGATTTTTTCATCAAATACTCATAAATCTAAAAGTAGCGCTTACCGAAAATCTTTAACTCTGAAAAACTCAAAACTCCTTTATTAAATTGAATAATCAAAATGATTTATATTTTTCTTTCACGGTAAACTTTTTATACAAAATGACAATCTTTGACTGCAAATCTAAAGTCACTTAGATCGATAAAGCGCTTTCGCAGGTAAACATTTTCCGAAAAATGCTTTATATTTGACTATACGCCCACCAACCCATGCTTAATAATAACTAAACAATTCATCTCAACGCCAAATCCTATTTTGCAATAATGGGAATCTTCTTTGACCTCTAAAAAAATCGGTGCGTCTGAACATACGCATCCCATGGAACAAACTCAAAGTGAAGCTTTGCGTATCAAGATGGCAATTTTGAATCAAGGGCTTATGTCTTTATACCATGCGAGCGCCGAACTCCAGTTTTCGAAACCTCTATCTTCCTTATTAAAATCAATTCTTCGTGGTTTGAAAAGCGGGACCGGCATTAATAAAGCCGTTATTTTTATCAAAGATGAATCCTCATTTAGTTTAAAAGGTTGCATCGGCCTGGGTGCAAATGATAAAAAAATTCAAGAGATGAACGTACTACTAACGATTGAGGAAGAATCTGATCTCTTAAAAACACGTCGAGCTCCTATCCACCTAAGCAGTCCGAACCCTATTCAAGAGAGATTAATCCGTCTTTTTGAAAAGGACCTAGATTTTAAATCCGCGACCATGTTACCCCTGGAAATCCGAGATCATTTGGTCGGTCTCTTGGTCTATGAGCAATCGCAGGATTTATTGCAGGAAGAAATTCTTATTATTTTTTCAAGGCAGGCGGCCCTAACTATCGAAAACGCAAAACTTTTCGCAAAAGTGGAAGAAATGGCGCTCCGGGACACACTAACGGGCCTTTACAATAGAAGATACTTTCACCAAATTCTTGATTACGAACTCAACCGGGCCAAAAGGTACCATCAACCTCTTTCCTTGATTTTTATCGACTTGGATCATTTTAAGGAAATCAATGACACCTTTGGTCATTCCGTCGGAGATCAATTTCTGAAACAAATTTCGCAAAAACTCCAATCGCTTTTCAGAACTACGGATTTGGTAGCGCGTTATGCCGGAGATGAATTTGTCGCGGTTCTTCCAGCGACAAGCAGCGAAGGCGCGATGATCTTAGCTCATCGCCTCCAAGAAACTTTAGGAAGCTATCAAATTATGGCCCGGGGTAAAACACTTCAGGTCTCAGTCAGCATCGGTGTAGACACTTATGAAGGTTCGGAGGGAATTGGTGGTGTGACTTTCATTGATCGGGCCGATAAAGCTATGTATGAAGCAAAGGCACATGGCAGAAATTGTGTTAAAAGCTTTCAAGAACTTCCTAAAGTTTTCGTTAATTAATTACGATCTTTTCCTTGATCTAAATCATCTTTTAACCAATCGCAAAAAGCTTCTTTTGATTATTGGACGAAGAAGGGTTTTCCTCTAAAACTTTTATCGTTTGCAACCGTCCATCTGATTGGCCATTAATGCGGGCCCCCGAATCCAAAACGTTCATCAAATAACTATAGATTTCTTGCGTAATCACCTCACCTGGACAGAGAACCGGAATACCGGGTGGGTAGGGACAGACAATTTCCGCGCATGTTTTGCCCACCGATCTTTTAAACGGAATTTTGCGGGTTAATTTGGTTAAAGCTTCGCGAGGGTTCACTTCTTTACGGGGAATAAAGCTTGGAAAGACGATTCTTTTACGTTTCTTTTGGTTCATGAACATGTCTTTGTAATCCACCACAATTTTTCTCAAAGCCTTCACAAACTTTTTCAATTCCTTCGACGTGTTTCCAATGGAAACAAAAAGGAGGACATTCTGAAAATCAGCCATTTCTGTCTGGATTCCATATTCGGAATTCAAGATTTTAGCCATGTCATATCCTGAGCAAGGCAGGCCTTTCGTGGAAATAGTCAACTTGGTGACGTCCAAATCCAAATTCGGTATTTTGCGGACTTGCTCTCTTGTCAGGCAGGCCAACCCGTGGATTTTATTAACGTCGTTCCTGGTTTCCTCACACATTTCAATCACATCTTCAAGAGCTTTTTCTCCGCCATTGACCATTTGGAAACGCGATAAATCCAAGGAGCCAAGAATCACATAAGAGGGGCTGGTTGTCTGGAGCATCTGAAGGGTGGTCTTGAGCCGCAAGATATCAACCCGGACTCCCTTCACGTGAAGCATGGATCCCTGGCTTAACGCCGCCAAGTGCTTGTGAGTGGACTGAACGCACATATCGGCTCCCGAATCGATCGCCGCTTTAGGAAAAGAGGGATGAAAATGCAAATGCGCCCCATGGGCCTCATCCACTAATAGGATTTTGTCATACTGATGGACGATTTCGGCGATAGCTTCTATGTCAGTGGTTAAGCCAAAGTAAGTCGGGTTGGTGACGAGGACCGCCTTGGCATCCGGATTCTGGCGGCAAGCCTCCTCTACCTGCTCGGGGGTGAGGTTTAAAATCAAATCGGAAGTTTCATCGATTTTCGGCATGATATAAACCGGTTCGGCTCCAGCCAGGATAACGGCGGAGATGACCGATTTATGCGCGTTCCGGGGAATGATGATCTTGTCCCCGGGGTCGCAAACGGACAAAATCATGGCTTGGTTCCCGCCCGTGGTTCCATTGACGAGAAAAAACGAATAATCCGCCCCATAAGCTTTGGCGGCTAAAATCTGCGCTTCCTTGATGACTGAACTGGGTTCGTGAAGGGAATCCACCTCACTCATGACCGAAAGGTCGAGTCGGAATACCTTATCCCCGACAAATTGCCGGAATACCTTTAGTATCCCCTGACCATGTTTATGCCCGGGCGTATGGAATGAAATTTTATTTTCGTTGGCGTATTGGACGATCGCGTCAAAAAGAGGGGTTTTATCTTGGCCGTCGTAAAGTGACATTTATTTTGAATTTTTCTCCTCTCCGATTAAGCGGTAGGTCAAAGGCTTATCGTCCCGGATAATATCCTTAATTCTTAAAAAACCATCGCGAATGTACTTGGGGACGAAAAAAATACCTTCGTGGGTTTCACCGTCGTAATATTTCAGGGGTCCCACTTTACGTTCCTTCAATATGCGGTTGATGTGGTCCCTTTTGAGTGTCTTAGGATCTACCGTCTTGGAAGCCATGGTAAAACTCCAGGGAATATCAAAGGACGGGACATTGGCCGGCCAAGAGTAGACCATCGGGAAAACCTTCTTTAAAGTATTGTGCACCGCCGCCAAACAAAGGAGTTCTTTTTCGGCCGAGCAACCCGATTGTAGGGCAACCATACCGTTATCCGAGAGCTTCTCGGATACCATCCTGTAAAATTCCTCCGTATAAAGAAGGTAAGCTGGCCCCGCTTCCACCGGCTCCGGAATATCGATAATAATGACATCGAACTTTTCTTTGCTTTTTTCCAAAAACTTACGCCCGTCTTTAAACAACAAGGTCGTTCTTTTATCCTTAAAAGCGCCTCGATGCCATTCGGGCATGTATTTATCACAAAGTTCCACGACCCTTTTATCGATATCGATCATCCAGGCCTTTTCGACCGTCTTGTGGCGAAGCACCTCATAGAGAGTGGCCCCTTCCCCACCCCCGATGATGACCACCTTTTTAGGATTGGGGCAGGTGACCATGGCCGGATGCACTAAATTTTCATGGTAAATGAACTCATCCACCTGGGCCGATTGCATATGGCCGTCCAGGATCAGGCATTTTCCATAATGGCTGGATTGGATGACTTCGACTTTTTGAAAGGGTGTTTTCTCGGAAGCGTAAATTTTCGAAATGCCGCGCATATGAGCCTCGTCAGGCGCGTAAAACTCAATATGCCAATGGGGGCTGATCGTTTCGTTCACCAAAGAACATCTCCGTTCGGGCTGTTTCTGTTTTTAACAAATTAAAAAAGATGAAGGCTTTTTCTGTATCCTATAAGTCAATAGAACGCTCGTTAGGATAAAAAACACAAAAAAAAGCGAGACATTAAACAGGTTAACGGCTCGCTACGGTCGTGGTTAAAGGTATAAGGACCCGTTTCTTTTGTGGGAGTCGGTTGAAACCACACTTGTCTTTCTTCAAAATGATCAAACACGAACGATTTGTTATGAACTTTCTCAAGTATAAAACGATACATTATACTGTCAATAAAAAAATAGATTTTGATCGCCGTTTTTGAAAATAATTTCAAATTTTTTTTACAAACATTAACAACGATGAAATGATTTCGAAAAAAGGATTCTCATAATTGATTCCGCCTCGTGTCACATTCAAATTTTGGGACAACTTAATTATTTTTCCTATTTTTTTTACACCCTTGCTTTTCTTCGTTCATAGCCATGATCAATTCGAACTGCCTAAATTGACCTTTTTGATGGTTCTCATGGTCCCAGGGGCCCTTTTAGCCTTTAAAAACAAGGTATTTTCACCTCCCACGCCCCTCACCCTTTCCCTTTACCTATTGGCTTTCGTCCAAATCCTTTCTTCCCTTCCCGAAACAAGCTTGAGTTGGAGCACGAGCTTATTAGGCGACTACGAGAATTTTTCCGGATTAACAACTTTATTTACTTATTTCCTGCTGTTTCAAATTCTCAGTCTTTATTTAACCGAAGAAAAAATAGGAAAAATATTTTATTTCAACTCCCTGGCCGCCCTCTTATCCTCGTTTTATGCCATTGGCCAGCATTTCGGTTTCGATTTTATCCAATGGAACCCGGAAACCGTGATTTCCGCCCGGGAATTCGCGGCTTTGGGAAATCCGAATTTTCTTTCCGCCTACCTGGCCATGTCGATACCCCTTTTTCTCTCCCAATCCCTCAAGATCCCGGCGGAAGGCGCCAAATCCTCAACACCACCGGGACTGTTATTTTGGTTTTTAGCCCCTTTAGGCGGATTATTTCTTCTTTTGGGAACCAGTCAGGGTTTAACTCTCTTTCAGATGGGTCCTTCGGCTTCCTTAGAACTCATTTTCCGGATCGTGGGCTTGGTTTTATTTTCGATCACTAGCGTTCGCTTGATCTTATTCCGCCATTGGATGATAGCCCTTTCGGTCTTGGCCATCCTGGGACTCGGACTTTTCAGCACGGGAAGCCGGGGTGGATTTTTAGGGGCCTTTTTTGGAATCGGTGTTTGGTTATGGTTGATTTTAAGAAAAAATAAATTTTCAAATCCTCTTCGTCAAAGACTTTCACTCCTTCCAAAGGAAGGAATCGCCTTCGCCTCGCTTTTAACCCTGGCCTTGCTTTTTTTCATCGGCCACGGTTTTTTAACCCGGCTCGCCGATTCCGTCATTCACATGGGCCAAAGCCTGGCGGTTTCCCGCTTGCATATTTGGCGCCCCGCTTGGCGGATTGTGGAAGCGAATCCCCTTCTAGGGGTTGGATTGGACAATTTCAAGATCGCCTTTCCTTATTACAGCGGAATCGAATTCAACGAAATTGACGGCATGTTCATGAGCTCCCGAATGGCGCACAATGAGTTATTACAAATGGCATCCACCACCGGTTTCTTGGGCTTCTTCGCCTATCTGGGCCTTCTGGCCGCCTTCGGATTTCAATGGTGGAAAACCTATCGTTCCTCCAACTCTTCGGTCCAATGGTGCTTGATCGCCGTACTGGCCTGCGCCGTCGCCTATCACGTTCAAAATTTCTTCAGCTTTGGGGTCGCCTCGATCAACCTGATTTGGTTTCTACTCTTGGCGATAGTGCAAAATCAATACCGCAAAACTTCCCCCCCCCTGTCGCCCAAGGCCCCGGTTGGTATCTTTACGCCGCCTGTAAAAAGGCGGGCCTCGCTCTTTTTATATTGCTCGCTCTCTTTTTCCCCCTGAGCCGTCTGGGCGCCGATTTGGCTTTCGGCCAAGGCAACGCCGCGTCCCAAATCTTGAAGAACCCCGATCCTCAAATGTCGAATTCGGATTTGGTTTCTTACTCGGATTATGAAATAGACCATTTAAGAAAAGCCGTTTCGCTTTGCCCCCTGGAGGTCAAATACCGGCTTTACCTGGGGTTGGCTTATGAGCAAAGGGCGCAGCTCGACGGGGAAAAATCGCGTGATTGGGACTTAACGGCCCTTCAGTGTTATCAAAAAGCCATCGATATGAGCCCCGCCAACGCCTATTACTACAACAACGAAGGCCGGGTCGAGGACATCTTAAGCTCTTCGGACCCTTCCTATCTTTCCCAAGCGGAACAAGCCTATCAAAAAGCGGTCCATTGGGACCCCTCCAGCCCCTATTTCATCGTCAATTGGGCCACCGATTTGGATAAGTTGGGAAAAGGAAAAGAAGCCGAAGCGGAGCTTCAACAGGCCTTTCAGTTGGATCCCGTCTTCACCTCGAAGATTCTTTCCCAAATGGCTTTTGAAAAATACCGGTCAGGCGAAAAGCAAAAAGCTTTTCAATTTTTGGACGAGGCAGTCAAGGGTAACACTTCCAGCGCCGAAGCCTATTACTGCCGGGGCATTCTCGATTTGTCGGAAAAAAGGAAAAAACAAGCCCTTGAGGATTTCGAAAGGGTGAAAAGCCTCCATCCGACCGCAGAAAAAAATCCTTCCATCCAGTCCCTCGATCAATTCATTGATCAGGCCAAAGAATAGCCGGCTTTTTTCAACCTCCGGTCAAAGCTCAATCTCGATGCCTTCTTCACCCAACAAGTCGGAAACTTCCCTTAAAAACCCCTTGGAAGGTTTCACTGACAAGGCGGGGCCCGCTTCCAGAACCATCAAGCCGTGATGGGTCGTTTGCATGTGGAAATAAACCTTGGCCTTCCCCGGGTGCCGCTCGCAGACCGCCTTCACTTTGGGCAAAAGGCTGTCATCCAATCCCACGACATTCATGGTGAGGTGGACCCCCTTGGCCCACTTCACCGCCATTTCATTCAGGTCGATGGCCTCGTTGGCGATGATCTGGGTCTTTTCCCCGGACTTGTCCAGCCGGCCCCTCAAAGCCACCAACCGGTCCTTCGCCAGCAGGTTCTGGTATTTCTTGTAGACTTCCGGCCAGGCGATCACTTCCAGGTGGGAATGCAGGTCCTCCAGCACGAACCGGCCGTAAATTTCCTTGGTCTTCTTCACCATGCTTTTCGAGAAACCCCGGATCAGCCCCGCCACCCTGATCTCATGGCCGTCGGGCAGGTCCTCCAGCTCATGAAGCGGCGTGGCATAGTGCTCCAACTCCCACTCATGCTCCGAAAGGGGGTGTCCGGAAAGGTAAAATCCGAGTACTTCCTTTTCCGCCGTTAAAATTTGGGCGGGCGAAAGTTCGGGCGCTTCCGGCAGGGTATCCGCCGGCCCCGAATCCATCGCCCCGAAAAGGGAGGTTTGCCCCCTCTGGGAATCGGCCTGGAGCCCCTGGGACTGCCGGAATATCTTTTCCACCGCTTCCTTCATGGCTCCCCGGGGCGAGTTGGAGAAATCAAAACCCCCAGCCAAAACCAGGCATTCCACCATTTTGGGGGTGAAGGCCTTCAAGTCGACCCGGCGGCAAAAATCAAAAAGGGACAGGAAAGCCCCCTCCTTGCCCCGGGCCTCCAGGATGGCCGCGATGGCGGGCGTCCCCACGTTTTTGATGGCCGAGAGCGAGAACCGGATTTCCCCCTTTGGCGTCACCGTAAATTCGTCCCCGCTCTCGTTCACGTCCGGCGGCAGCACCCGGACGCCCATTTTTTTGCACTCGAACACGTACTGTGAAATCTTGTCCTGGTTCCCCGACTCGCTGGTCAGGAGGGCGGCCATGAATTCCGGGGTGAAATGGGCTTTCAAATAGGCGGTCTGGAAAGCCACGATGGCGTAAGCCGCGCTGTGGGACTTGTTAAAGCCATACCCGGCGAATTTCGCCATTTGGTTGAAGATCGCCTCGGCGATGTCATTGGAAATCCCCCGGTCCTTGGCCCCGGAAAGGAACTTGTCCCGCATCTGCTCCATTTTTTCCGAATTCTTGCTTCCCATGGCCCGCCTCAGCAGGTCCGCCTGCCCCAAGGTGAAGCCCGCCAGGTCTTTGGCGATGCGCATCACTTGTTCCTGGTAAAGGATGATGCCGTAGGTGGTTTTTAAAATGGGCTCCAGCAAGGGGTGAAGATACTCCACCTTCGCCAGCCCCTTCTTCCGGTGGAAGAAATCATCCACCATGTCCGAGCCCAGGGGCCCGGGCCGGTAAATCGCGTTGAGGGCGATCAAATCCTCGATATGCGTGGGCTCCAGCTTCCGCACGTAATCCCGCATTCCCCGGGATTCCAACTGGAAGATGCCCATCGTTTTCGCTTCCCGCAGTAATTTAAAGGTCGCCTCGTCTTCCATGGGGATGTCCGAAACCTTTACATCCTGTTTCCGGTGGCTCTTGATGAGCTTGAGGGTATCGTCGATCACCGAAAGCGTCCGCAGGCCCAAAATATCCAGTTTCAAAAGCCCCACGTCCTTCAGGGCGTTCATGTCATATTGGGTTAAAATTTCATCCCCGGTCCCCCGGCACAAGGGCACGGTTTCCAGAAGGGGTTCGTTTCCGATGAGAATGCCCGCCGCGTGGGTTGAGAGGTGGCGCACCATCCCTTCCAGCGCCCGGGAAATATCCCAAAGTTTCCGGTAAGGCCCCTGTTCGGAAGCGATGGCCCGAAGCTCCGGCACCTTTTCCAGCGCGTCTTCCAGGGTCACCTTCGGCTCGCCGGGTATCAATTTGGCGATGCGGTCGATGTCGGGAAGCGGTATTTCCAAAATCCGCCCCACGTCCCGGATCACCGCCTTGGCCGCCATGGTCCCGAAAGTGGCGATGGAAGCCACCCGATCCTGCCCGTAGGTTTGTGTGATATATTCCAGCACCTCATGGCGCCTTCGGTCGCAGACATCCACGTCGATGTCCGGGGCGCTCACCCGCTCCGGGTTGATGAAGCGCTCGAATAGCAGGTCGTAACGGATGGGGTCCACGTCGGTAATCCCGATCAGGTAGGAAACCAGGCTCCCCGCCGCCGATCCCCGCCCCGGCCCGACCGAAATGCCCTTTTCCCTGGCCTTGGCGATGATGTCGCACACGATCAAAAAATAACCGCTAAAGCCGGTTTTGCGGATGATGCCCAGCTCTTCATTCATGCGTTCCAAAATACACGGGTCACCGCTCCCGGCCCCGTAACGTTTGGGTATGCCTTCCCGGCTGAGTTTTTCCAGGTAAGCCACCTCATCCAGCCACCCCGCCGGCACGGTGAAGGAAGGCATCAGGGTCTTGCCGAACTCAAAGGTGACGTTGCACCTTTCGGCGATCTCGCAGGTTTGGCGCAGGGCCTCCGGGATTTCGCCGAAAGTCTTGGCCATTTCCTCGGCGCTCTTCAGGTAATACTCGTCCGACCCATAGGTGATGTGGTTGGGATCCGAAAGCACTTCCCCCCGCCCCAGGCACAAAAGGGCCTCGTGAATCAGCGCCTCTTCCCGCCTCAAATAATGCACGTCATTGGTAGCCACCAAAGGAATGGAAGTTTGCTTGGATATCTCCATCAGGTGCTTTTGCACCGACTTGTCGCCGGCCTTGCGGTGGTCCTGAACCTCCAGGAAAAACCGCCCCTTGCCGAAGATCTCTTGGTATTCCCCCGCGACTCTCATGGCCACAGGGGTCTCTTCTTTGAGGATGAACTTGTCGATCTCACCGTCCAACCCTCCCGAAAGGGCGGTCAAACCCCGGCTATGGCGGGCCAAGAGTTCCTTGTCGATATGCGGAATCTGGTAGGAACCCCGCAAATATCCCGCCGAGGATAGCTTCAATAAATTCTTGTACCCTTCCTCGTTCTCCGCCAGCAAAACCAGGGGATAGAGGGCCTCCGTCCGCCCCGAACCGTTGGGTTTATCCGTCCGGGCCCCCGACGACACCCAAACCTCACAGCCGATGATGGGTTTCAACCCGTGCGAAAGGGCGCTCTGGTAAAAGCCGATGGCCCCAAAGAGGTTGGCCTTGTCGGTCAAGGCCACGGCATGCATTTGCAGTTCCTTCAGCCGGGCCATCAGGGGCTCGACCCGGACGGTGCTTTCCAGCAGGCTGAACTGGCTGTGAAGGTGAAGATGGACGAATTCGGGACGGTTCATGGGGGGATTATAGCCAAAAACCCCGCGTCTTCGCCGCAAATGGGGCCTGGCTTGACGGGGCCTTATAGGCGCCTTTATGATTGAGTCAACGGAGTACAACAATGGATTTCAGCAAAATCATCACGATGGAACCGGGAAAAAGAGGAGGCAAACCCTGTATCCGGGGCTTGCGTATGACGGTCTATGATATTTTGGAATACCTTGCTTCCGGTATGTCCTCCGAGCAAATCCTGAAGGATTTTCCCTACCTTAACGCAGAAGACATCCGCGCCTGCCTTCTACGCGGCTGAGAGAGAACGGCACAGTCTCGCTGTCCAACCGTGAAACTGATCTTCGATCAGAATCTTTCGCCAAAATTGGCCGAAAGGCTCAAAGACCTCTTCCCTGATTCCACCCATGTTCATTTATCGGGCCTCGGAAAGTCCAAGGACCCGGAATTTGGGAATTCGCCAAGGCTGGGGGTTTCACCATTGTTTCCAAAGACGCCGTCTACGGCGAAATGAGCATGGCCCTTGGAATTCACCCGGCACTATTACGGCGCCAACGCTTTGGACATCCTGCCCTGGTTCGATTTTTTCAAGAAAGCAATGGTGGCAGGCTCCTATCAATCCTTCATGGACAAGCATTTTCCCCAGGAATGGATGAACCAGCTCGCGGATAGCAACCTGGTGATGTCCTTCGAACCCACCCAACCCGTCAAGCTTTTGGACTCGGATAAGTTCGCCGATTGGTTCCTGGTGAAAGGCATGATGACCACGCATAACGTGGTGAACGGCAGGAGCGAGCTGGTTTCCCAAATACCCGTGGCCGCCAAAATCGTCATGGAACATCGAGCGGGTTCGGGGGATAAAGTCGCCACCCTGATCGAATTGCACCCCGGTGACGCTGGCTTTTCCTCTTCATCCCATGCGGGTTCGATGGGCTCACCGCAGGCTTCTTCCAATGGGGCCAATTCCCCTTCGGAATTGGCACAACCAAACCGCGGGTCTCAGCTGGGGGCTTCGACCCAGGGGGACCTCATTACCCATGCGGCGGACGGGGTGGCCGATGCCGCCAAAAAATTGGGGCTGTAGCTTTTAGCGGAGAACCAATAACTTTAAAATTTTTGTGGTCTTGACCGGGCCGGTGACCTCAATCCTCAGGTAATAAAGCCCGTTAGCCACCGAACTGCCCCGGTTGTCCTTTAAATCCCAGGACAGGATCGCGCTGGTGCCGGGGACGGCTTGGGGGATATCCAGGATTTTGCGGAAAGCCGTCGTGTAGACGCTCCATTCCACCGTGGAATCCGCGGGAAATTGCAGGAAGACTCGAACCGGTCCGTTGCCGCTGGGATTGGGATAAGGAAGCCCAACCACGACGGTCGTGACCGCCGGTGTCGGTGTGGCCGTGGAAGTATTGGCCACCGGCGTGTTCGTGGGCATCGGGGTGGCGGTGGAGAGGGGCGTATTCGTAGTCGTCAGCGAAGGGCTGGAGGAGGGAGTCTCCGTCAGAGAAGGGGTGGAAGTGGAATTGGGGCTGTTGGTGGCAGTGGGAACCCCCGTGGGGCTGTTAGAGGGCGTGGAAGTCGGCGTGAGCGTGGGTGAATGGGTCGGGCTGTTGGTGGGGCTATTGGTAGGACTATGGGTGGGCGTAAGGGTGGCGGCCGGGGTGGTGGTGTTGGTCGCCGAATGGGTGGGCGGAACGGTATCGGTGGGGGTTGCGGTGGAACTGTTGGTGGCCGTGTTCGTTAGAGTGGGTGTGGGACTGTTGGTCGGGGTAACCGTCGGGCTGTGGGTGGCCGTTTGAGTTGCCTTATTCGTGGCGGTATCCGTCGCCGTTTGGGCCTGGCTATTGGTGGGAGTAGCCGTCCCAGTCGGTGTGAAGGAAGCCGTTAGAGTCGGGGAGGCGGTCGCGCTGGCGGTGAGGGTCGGCGTGCAGGTCGGGGTAAAACTGAAGACGGGCGTGTAGGTTGTCGTAAAGGTTAAGGTTTGGGTGGGCGTCATCGTGGGGCTATTCGTCATCGTGGCCGTAGGGGTCGTGGTAGGCGTCGGGGTAGCCGTAAAGGTGCGGGTGGAGGTTGGGCTGTTGGTCATGGTGTTGGTGGCCGTATTAGTAGTTGTTTGGGTTGGGGTGACCGTTGGAGTGTTCGTCGCGGTGTTCGTGGGGGTCATGGTGGCTGTATTGGTTGAAGTGCCCGTAGGAGTACTTGTCCCCGTAGGGGACAACGTATTGGTGGCGGTGCTGGTAGCCGTATTGGCCGGGGTGGCGGCGGCGCCGTAGGTCACGCAGGAACTGCGCGCCCCGATCACGGCCCATACTTCGGATACCCCCGCGTTGGTGGTGGGCGGATAGGCCTGGGAAATTTCCCACATTCCGATGCCCGGAAGCTGTGGTGACTGCGCCGCGCACCAATTGATCTTGTCGCAATAAGTTTGCGCGTTGTCCACGCCGGTATCGCCGCTGCTATAGGAGGCCTCGTCCTGGGGGGTGTAAAAGCCGGTCAAAGTACTCGTGAGGATGGTCGTTAACGGGTTCCCCTGGTTGGAATACATGGGACAGGCGAGAATGATTTGACTGGAGGAGAGTCCCCAGCCCGTCACCCGGTTCACCGAGGCCACAATGTCGCCCGGTATATCGTAGTTGCCGGCGCAGTCCCCGTATTCGGCGGTATCGACCATGGGGCCGTTGAATTGGTCCAATCCATAACTGTACCCCATGAGAATTCCATAATCGGCGTACTGCCCGATGGTGGCCCAATTGACCCCGCAGATATCCGCGCCAGCGCTGATGGTAAAGGTAAGCTGTCTCGGTTTGCCGTCATAGCCGTTCGTGGCGTGGAGGGCGCCGGCCAGCGCCGACATTAAACCCATGAAGCCGGTTTCGGTGCTCGCCGTCGGAAATTCCCAGTCGATATCCACGCCGTCATAACCATTGGAGGTGACCACGTTCATGATGTTGCTCACCGCCGTGGTCATGGAGGCGCCGGGAGCGGGCCAGTAGCCGCTCCCCGAACCCTCCCCCCCGAAGGAAAGCATGCATCGCGTGTTGTTGGAATGGGCGGTGGAGGCCAGGTTGGCCCTCTGGCCGTTGGGAAAAGTCACGTTGAAATTCACGTCAAACTCGGCGAAGGCTTCCAACACATGGGTCATGTCGCCCCAGGAAAAGGCGCTTAAGGTGACGGTATCGTAATCCGGAAGATATCCGAAAACGAGGTACGGGGGCTTGGCCCAGGCAAGAGGAGCCAGGAAAAACAGGGCAAGGGTCAATAAAAAAGCGCGGATCTTAGGATTGAGGCCCCGGGTGAATAGTTTTGGATGTGAAAAAAATCCAACGGTCATTTTCCCTCATCCCTTTTTGAGGATCGACAATGGTAAATTGGCGTTTTTTTTATTCCTCAATTCAAACACCTTCATTTTCTTGTCCATGATGGGTCCCCACCGTGGAGAAGGTTTTATACTCAGGCCGCCCGCATCTTTTCAACTTTTTGGCCCCTGAAAAAAAAACAGGAATATGAAAATTTAGCGAAGGATGAGCAATTTGGCGAGGGATCGCTTGCCGTCGGCGATGACCACCAGGTAGTAAAGCCCATTGGCCAGTGGCGTTCCCCATTTGTCGGTCAGTTGGGCCGTCACCGCCACACCCGACGGAACGTTCGGGAAGGTCTCTTCCTGTACCTTCCTAAAGGCCGTCGTGAATATCTCCACCTCCACCGTCGAAACCCCTGAATAGGCCGACGGAAGCACGTTCACCGTGGGACCCGTGACCGGATTGGGATAGACCACCACTCCCTTGAAAGGGGCGGGCGTGGGCGTTGCCGTGCTTGTCAGCGTCGCGGGAACCGTCGTTGAAGTGGCGGTTAAGGTGGTGGCGAAAGTGGCGCTGGAGGTGGCGGTTAGGGTTGGCGTATCTGTCGCCGTACTCGTCAAGCTATTGGCGGGAGTGGCCGTGGGGGTAGCGGTATTGACTGGGGTGTTGGTCGGTGTCGCCGTGGCGGTTCCAGTGGCGGTGTTAGTCAAGGTATTCGTGAGCGTTGAAGTCGTTGTCTTGGTGGCGGTGTTCGAGGCGGTTAAGGTTGGGGTTGGGGTAGTCGTGTTGGTCAAGCTGTTGGTGGGAGTCACGGTGGGGGTTGGGGTGACCGTGTTCGAAGCGGTTGAGCTGGGGCTGTTGGTGGGTGTTCCGGTATAAGTCGGGGTAATCACATTCGTATTGGTGGGCGTGGAGGTGATGGTGGGACTATCGGTGCTGGTGACCGTGCTGGTAGGCGTAGTTGTGGAGGTATTGGTTACCGTATTGGTTGAAGTCGCCGTGGCGGCTTGAGTGGCCGTATCCGTAGGGGTTGCAGTCGTTGTCTTGGTTGCCGTATTCGAGGCGGTGGCGGTGAGGGTATCCGTGGCGGTTTGGGTGGCCGTATTGGCTAAGGTATGGGTGGGGGTGGAAGTGGTGGTCGGGGTAGTCGTGTTCGAAGCTGTCAAGGAAGGCGTTTCGGTAACGCTATTCGTGACGGTATCGGTAGGCGTGGACGTGGCGGTTTGGGTGGCCGTATTCGCTAAAGTGTTGGTGGGTGTGGAAGTCGCCGTTTTAGTCGCCGTGTTCGAGACAGTCGAGGTTGCCGTAGGAGTGGACGTATTGGCCAAAGTGTTTGTGGGGCTTGAAGTCGGCGTGTTCGATGCGGTAGTGCTGGCCGTCGTCGTAGCGGTTTGAGTGGCGGTGTTGGCTAAGGTATTCGTGGGGGTAAAAGTGCCGGTTTTCGTGACGGTATTTATCGGAGTGTTTGAATTCGTGCTTGTGGGGCTGAAAGTGACCGTGTTCGTGGCGGAAGTCGTACGGGTGGCCGTGGGACTACTGGTGGGGGTCGAACTGGGGGTGGCTGTCGCCGTACTAACGAGGGTGTTCGTGGGCGTAAGGGTGACGGTCTTGGTGGGGGTCAAGGTAGCGGTATTCGTCGGGCTGTTGGTAGGGGTCGGGGTCGGGCTATTAGTAGGAGTGAAAGTCCGAGTGTTCGTTCTGGTATTGGTCATTGTATAAGTCGGCGTGGGGGTGGCCGTACCCGCGGATAGTTGATAGGCCCTTACATAATCCACCAGCATGGTCTGCGGAAAAGAAGTACCGGCGTCAGGTGAGCCGGGCCAACTGCCCCCCACGGCCATGTTGAGCAGAAAGAAAAAATTATTATTGAACTCCCAGGTGCCGCCCGCGCTGGAGCAATTCGCGGCGGTCTGGGTCTCGTAAAGGGTGCCGTCCACATAGAACTGGACCTGATTCGGCTGCCAGAGAAGACCGAAGGTGTGGTAAGCGGTGTGGAAAAGCTGGCCGCCCGACAGGGTGTAGTTTGCGGTGGGGTTCCAGTTGGGGGCATGAAGAGAGCCGTGATTGACCGGTTGGTCCGCGGCGTTCCCGATATTTTCCATGATGTCCATCTCGCCGCAGGCGGGCCAACTAACCGTGGTGATGTTATTGCCCAGCATCCAAAAAGCCGGCCAGATGCCGTCGCCATAGGGCATTTGGATGCGGGCTTCCATATAACCATATTGGAAGCTTTGAAGTCCCTCGGTTAATAAACGCGCGGAGGTATAGCGTCCCACTTGGCCGTAGTTGGTACTGCCGGGCTGGGTGTCGATGGCGATGAGGGCTAAGGATTTGCCATCGGTGGCGTTGGGATCGGCGATGATCTGGGCATTGGCGGTGCTGTTGGTATAATTTTCCAATTCATTGTTTCCCCATCCACTATCGCCCGTGTTGTAGGTCCAATTGGCGGAGTTGGGCGCGCTGCCGACCGCGCCGTTGAACTCGTCGCCCCAAACCAGGTTGTAACCCGCGGGTGGCGCCGCCCAAACAGGAGTCGCAAGCCCGCCGAGAACGAAGGCGAGCAATAAAAAAGAAAGGCGGCTGTAAAAAGCCGAAAGAAATATCCGGCTTTTTAATTTTTTCTGGATTTCAGTCCACATAAGCGATCCCGCTAAAATTGTTTTGAACCGGCCCCGCAAGGACGGCCTTTAACAGTTTTAGTTTATCGAGTATTGGAGATTAAGCCATGTACAGGACTGACGAATGAATAGAGGATTTTGACGGCCTCAAGAAAGAGAATGTGGCCAAAATTCAGCTTTTTTCCGAATGGGCTTGGGAAGCGGCCAGGGCCTTGGGGTCCGACCGGTTGTAAAGGGTGCGGATGACAGGATTTTTTTGGCAGATCCATTCATTCAAGGGGGATACCCTGAAATCCTTCGGCGAAAGTCCATAAACTTTCTTGAAGCTCTTGGAAAGATGGAAAGAATCATAAAACCCGGTTTGGGCGGCAACTTCCTTGAGACTTTGGTTGGAACGGCGCAAGAGATTGGCGGCCCTGTCCAGCCGAAGCATTTTGACGTATTCCAGAGGACCCAAATGAAGGTTCTTTTGGAAAAGACGGCACAAATTTTCCGGCGAGGAATGCACCGACCGGGATAATTCGGTCAGGTTCAATTTCCCCGTCGGATCTTTCTCGTTATGACGGGTGATGAATTCAATCGTTCTTTCAACCAATCCTGGAAATTGGGATGGCGGCATGGCTTTGACCTCTATCTTTCCCGAAAAATAACTATTCAACATCAACTCTAGGGCCGCGCTCATCAAACTGTTTATTTTTTTGCCTTTCAACTCATCCAACCTCAAGAAATAACCGAACAGGGGCCTGAGCACATCATTCGGCGGCACGTGCCGGAACGGCGGGACTCCTTTTTGAGGGATCTCAAATCCCTTTGTCTTGGAGATCTCGAATTGAACATAGGCATGGACCGTCCGGCCCCGTTTGGACCATTCGTAATAATCCCTGACCCCGGGATAACGGAAGAGAATTGTTCCTTCTTTACCCTGGATCAGCGTCCGGCCAAAGGTCGCCCGGACTTCGCCCTCCATGATCCATATCAATTCATAATTATTGGCTAACCGGGGCCCATAAGTCGCGCCCGGAGGGTCGGCTGTAACTCCAGTGACGAGGACCTTGAGGTTTTGTCCATTTGTTTTCAAGACCGCTCCCGAGAGATGGTTTTAACTATATTCCCCCCAAACTCCTTTTTTGGAAAGGAACGAATAAGCCAAGAATTGGATTCCCGTTGTCTATCTGCCCATTGCACCTCCCCGTCGTGGACAGCTAAACCGCTTTTTGATGCCAAACCCCTCAGGGCGTGATTAAAAACTTTCCGCTTTGCAAAACCTTTTGCCCGTTCTGGATGACGTAATAATAAATCCCGGGCGATACCGTCGCCCCCTTTTGGTTCTTCGCCCCGACCCATTCGGTGGGGTCCCCCGACTGGCTGATCCGATTGACCAGTTCGCCCGAAAGGGTGTAAATGAAAACCTGCGCGCCCGCGGGCAGGCAGCCGAACCTCAAGGCATGGTCAAAGGCAAATCGGGGGCCGTAGGGATCGGGCCAAACGCGAGGCACGCAAGTAGGCGTTGAGGTAGGCGTAACCGAAGGAGTGGTGGTTGGCGTGTTGCTCAAGGTGATTGTGGCCGTTAATGAAGGCGTGAAAGAATGTGTCGAGGTGGGCGTTAGGGTTGGGCTATTCGTGGGCGTTATCGTGGGAGTGTTGGTGGGCGTCGGTGTCGGTATCGACGGGGGAGTGACGGTTGGCGTGAAGGTAGCGAAGGCAAATTTGGTGACGTAAGCGTCGCCGAAGCCCCCCGTATCCCCGATAACGGTTTGATAGGCCCCGGCCGTGGTTGGGAAATTGGCCGAAGTCGTCATGCCGGTAATATAAAGCCCCCCCGAACCATCCATGGCCAAGCCTTGCCCATATTCAATGGAACTCCCTCCTAAATAAGTGGAATAAAGAAGATTCGTTCCGGTTGGGTTCAATTCAAAGAGGAACGCGTCCTGCGATCCTCCCAGGGTTGTTTGGAAAGCCCCCGGGGTGGCAGGGTAGTCGGACGAGGCGGTCCATCCCGAGACGAAGGCATCCCCACTAGGATCCACCGCCAAGCCATAAGCATATTCCGCGACGGTACCGCCAAGATAGGTGGAATAGGCCAGGGAGGCCCCGCCCGCGTTTAATTTGGTTACGACCGCGTTTTGACCCTTTTGGACCGTCTGATAGGCTCCGGCGGTGATGGGATAGTTCGTCGCGTTGGTGGAGCCGCCCACATAAGCGTTGCCGGCCGAGTCCACCGCGATCACGCCCCCGTAATTGTTGCCGTTCCCCCCCAGGTAGGTGGAGTACACCAACCCGCTCCCCGAAGGGTTCAACTCGGTGACCATGATATCGGAGGCCCCTGTCGCGAAAATGGTTTGGAAAGCGCCCGGGGTAGTGGGAAAGCCGCCCAGGGTGTAGCCCACGATATAGGCGTCATCGGCCGGGTCCAGGGCGATCCCGAACCCGTTGGAGACATCGGTCCCGTTCAGGTAGGTGGAATAGACCAGGCCGGTCCCGTTGGGGTTCACCTTGGTGATGAAGAGGCCCGAGAGGGGGGGCGCGACGGTTTCATAAGCCCCGGGCGTGGTGGGAAAGTTCGGCGAGCTGACATCGCCTTCCACATAAGCGTTGCCCCCGGCGTCCACCGCGATGCCGGTCCCTTCATCATTCTGAGATCCACCCAGGTAAGAGGAATAGACCAGGGCCGAACCCGTGGGGTTGAGTTTGGTGACAAAAGCGTCATAGTTCCCTCCCACGGCCGTCTGGAAGGCGCCCGGGGTGGTCGGGTAATTGGTGGTACCGGTGAACCCGGTGACATAGGCGTTCCCGCCCGCGTCCAAGGCGATGGCGTTGCCCTGGTTGACGGGCCAGCCCAAGGTTAAACCGGGTTCCGCGGTGATTCCCCCTAGATAAGTGGAATAGACCAAGGCGGTCCCGGTGGGGTTCAACTTCGTCACGAACGCGTTGAAACCAGCGATCGTATGCTGGAAAGCGCCCGCCGTGATCGGGAAATTCGTGGAGTCGGTATAACCCACAATATAGGCGTTCCCCCCTACATCCACCGCGATGCCCGTGCCCTCTTCCTGGCGGATTCCCCCCAGGAAGGTGGAATAGGCCAGCACGGGATCAATGACCAGAGGCTGGGTGCGGTCGTAGGTTCCCATCCGGAACCCGATGATGCCCCTTCCCACCAGGGCGTACCTTCCATTCACGGTCATCCTACGGCCAGCCAGGTCCTGATAGGCCACCGGCGCCTCGAAGACCGCCGCCCCCAGGCCCTTTCCTAAATAGAGGTCCCCCTCGCCGTCCAGATGGATTCCCCGGGGACCGCTATAGGCCAGCCGGATCAGCCCCGGGTCGGCGCCCGGTTTTAAGACGAAGTCGTATTCCAACCGGCCTTGCCGCCCGTAATAGACCATGTCGATGCCGGGATAAACGTCCTTGGCCACGACACGACTATATTGGGGGATGTTTGAATGCCAGTTTTTCGGGTCGTTCCCGAGGAAATAGTTGCTGTGGCCGGGGAGTTTTTGACCGCCTTCCCAGGAAACCCGGGGATCAGCTCCTTGGAGCCCCAGCCAAACCGTTTGGTGGGAACGAAGCGAAGGCTTGGCGTTGGGAAGTTTCGGCGAATACCATGGATGGGCCTCTTTCTTTCCGCGCCCTTCGGGCCCTGCCCATGACAAGAAAGCTCCTGTTTCGGTTAGAAAAAGGGTGTAACCCGATCCGCGAGCCAGGAACTTGACCTTTGAGTCGGCCTGCCCTTCGTTGGGTTCAAAGGCCAAGGGCAGGAGGCCGAAGGTGTTTTTAAGGTCAATCAGTGATGGATCACGAGGAAAAAATCGGGAAGGCCCGCCGTGGAATATTTTCTGGAAGAAGTTCCGGGCCGGACCCGGCGACCGATAGACGCAAAAACCCGCTACCAAGGCGAAAAGAAGGGGGCCCATGGCCAAACTGGCCGGTCGAAAAAAATTCCACTTCATATATCCTCCCAACAAAAAATCCCACGATCAAGCTTTTGGGTCCAGACGAAGAGGGGTCCATAAGTCTTCAAAATACAAAACCAATTAGGATGGATTTTATCACCAAATCCCTGCCCACTTGATGATTTCGATGCCGTTCACCTAACGGCGATAAAACCCCTTCCTGAACTTTGTTTGTCGCTCACTGGTGAATTTTTTGGAGGGCCGGGGTGCTGACAAGCCACCCAAGGACTTTATGTCTTTCATTTTGACGGGCTAAAGGGTATTTTTTGATGGTGGCTAAATCAGTGGCGTGAATAAGGGGGGCGGGGCATGGCCAAGGGCATCAGGAATCCAAAGGTTGAGTTTTTTTTCAGTAAGGCCAAACAGTGGAAGGAAGAATGCGAGCAATTGAGAAGGATCGTTCTGGCATGTCCCCTGACCGAAGAATTGAAGTGGGGACAGCCTTGTTACACCTCTGAGGGAAAAAACATCCTTTTAATCCATGGATTCAAGGAATATTGCGCGCTTTTGTTTATGAAGGGCGCCTTATTGAAGGACCCGAAGGGCATTCTCATCCAGCAAACGGAAAATGTGCAGGCGGGACGCCAGATTCGGTTCACCAATGTCCCGGAAATCGTCAAGTTGAAATCCGTCTTGAAGGCCTACATTGAGGAAGCCATCGAGGTGGAAAAAGCCGGTTTGAAAGTGCCTCATAAAAAGACTTCCGAATTCAAAATGGTCGAGGAATTCAAAAAGAAACTGGAGGAGACTCCCGCCCTGAAAATCGCTTTTGAAGCTTTAACGCCGGGACGGCAAAGGGCCTACCTTCTTTATTTCGCCGCGCCCAAGCAATCCAAAACCCGGGAAGCCAGGATTGAAAAATACGTGAAACCGATTCTCAAGGGCAAAGGGCTGAGTGATTAGTCGAATGGTGTTTCCTTTTCCACAACGGATCCTCATTCGACAAACTCATGGCAGACGGTGTGGACAAGACCTGGCAAATGATGGGTTTCTTTTATAACCGCTTTCACGCCAATCAATTTCAAGGAAAGGTTTGAATGACGCCGTTACTAATATAATAAATACCCGATCCACCGTTGATGTTGGTCGTGGAGGCGATGAAATCCGCGCCTTCCGAACAAGGGCTCGTACAAGTATGGGGGAGAATCAGGGGTGAAGCAGCCTCATAACCAGCGCCGGTATAGTCAAAGAAAATGCTGCCGCTTTGCCATAAAAAAAGGTTTATATTACATCCGTAACCGTTCCAGGAAATACTAGTTCCATCAGTCGAAAAGGTAAGGGAATTAATTGAGTTAAGAAGTATGGTCGAGGTCGCGGTCCCAATCGAAGTGACTGTGGTGAGGGTATAGGGACTTCCCACGGTCAAGTTTCCGGTGACACTATTGCTTCCATAAACGGCGTATAGGGTTCCACCGGCTGTCCCCGCGATAGTCGAAGAATTACTATAGGTCAAGGGTAGATCGACCCCTGGCCCCGTTAGGGTGACCCCATCAGTCGTTTCCGGCAGGCAATCAACCGCCAAGGCCAAGGTTGCAGCATATTGGTAAACCGAGTTGACGTTATAGCCTGCCACCCAAGCATATCCCCAGGTAATACCGGTAGTGCAAGTGATAGGGGAACCTCCATAAGGGGAACAAGTAGGGGTCGCTGTCGGAGCCGTTACAGAAGCGGCCAAAGGGTTCACGTTATAGGTTTTCTGGCAGGCCAGGGGAGATAAACCAGCCAACAGGATTCCAATAATAAAAATAATTCTTTTCATAGTTGCCTCAAAATTAAACTCCAAAACATTGGTCGAATTATACATCAGTTTGGGGACCGGCTTGTCCGTGACGGCTCCCTCTTGGACTACTCACAAGCGCCTTTTGATCCCGTCCATAGGCGAAAAGGCCTATAAAAATCTTTAATGATTTTCATCGAACGATAAAACCAAAAGAGAACTCGGGAGGTCGCCCGCCTCAATAATAGGCCATGACGGTGGCTTTAGTGGAGCCGTCCACGTAAGCGACATATGGAATTCCATTGCTGACGAACAACGATAATCCCGCCGCCGAAGTTGCCGTAAAGTCCGCGGCGCCGACCGTGTTCCAGGTGCTGCCGTTGAAGCTGACGACGGTAATCTTACTGCCATTGGCGACGTCCTCAAAAGCCACATAGGGTGTGCCGTTGTAGATATAGAGCGATGGAAATCCCGCGCCGGTGGAAAGGGCGGTGCCGCCGACGATTGACCAGGTACTCCCGTTATAGCTCCAAAGATAGGCTTGGCCCGTGGCGCCGTCCGGGAAGGCCACGTAAGGCGTCCCGTTGTAAACCGAGAGGGACGTGGTGACATGGGCCCCGCCGGTTGAAAAATCCGCGTTACCCACCGTGACCCACGCGCTTCCGGTGTAATTCATGACCGTCGTTTTGTAATTATCGCTTCCATCTTGAAAAGCCACATAAGGTTCCCCGTTATATACATAGAGGGATTGAGATTGTGTCGAACTGGAAGAAAAATCAGGGCTGCCCACCGTGACCCAGGAGGTTCCATCGTAGCTCATAACCGTCATTCGATTACTGGCACAAGAATAATCATTCAAAGCGACATAAGGGGTGCCGCCATCCATAAATAATGGATAGGCCACTGTGGAACAGCTCGAAAAGTCCGGGTTACCGACATTGACCCACGCGGCGCCGTTGTACTTCATAACAGTGGGTTGATCGTTATTGGTGCCATCCGGAAAAGCCACATAGGGCGTGCCGTTATAAACGCAAACGGAAGCCGATATCGCCGTTCCAGGCGAAAACCCGGCGTTGCCGACATTCACCCAGGAACTTCCGACGTAACTCATGACGGTGGCTTTTTCGCCGTTTCCAAGATCCTCGTAACCCACGTAGGGAACGCCGTTGTAAACGCACAGCGACGGCGGGCATATCATTCCGGCGGAAAAGCCCGCGGGTCCCACTAATTTCCATGACGGCGTGGGACTGTTGGTGGGTGTGTAGGTGATGGTTGGGGAAAGGGTATTGGTCGGAGTAAAGGTGATCGTTGGAGTGGCGGTGTTGGTTCGAGTGTTCGTTGGGGTGCTTGTGAAAGTTATTGTCGGCGTATTGGACGGTGTAGGGGTAAAAGTAAAAGTACAGGTATTTCCCGGATACCCGCAGGGGGTATTGCTGGGCAGGATGGTGAAGGTCGACGTGGGCGCGGGCGGACGCGGGGCGGCAGGGCCGTCGTTGACGCAAGCGACAGGGAAAAACCAAAGCAGGCATGGAAAGAGTAAGGCGAAACCCGCTAGGCAAATGGTTCGGCGCATAATCCCATCCCTCTAAATAACAGGCCTCAAATAGTTCGGCTTGATTAGCTTACCACTCCCCCGCTTTAGGGAGGACGGGATTTTACAGGGTTATTGGGCTCTTTTCTCGGGACAAAAAGGGTCCTCATTCGACGAGCTCATGGCAGGCAGGTTCGGCGGGCTCACCGCAGGCCTTCCTGGACAGAGAAATGAATGATGAATAGCCCCTATCTTCTTTCGTTCATACAGGAGAATCTGGAAATTGCCGCAACCAGTCCTCGGCTTCCTGAAAACTCTGAAAGACCCTGACGGGCATTCCCCGGTTGGTGGCCACTGTCTCGCCGAATTTAGAGGGGTCCATCAAAGGAGGGGTCGCCACCACGGCGAACCGGCAGGATGAAAGTTCCCCATTACTCCGGGCGGAAAAATATTTTTTGGCCCCGGTTTGGCCCATCGTGAAGCGCTGCATGGTGGTGAGGGTTCCCTCGACCTTGCGAAGATCCGCCAGGATCTTGGCGCATTGATGGGTAATGGCCGTTCCAACCAGCTGTTCCGGAAATTCGGTAGGAAAAGATTCTTCCACGCGGCCCTCGAAGGTTACGAGTAAGAAATCGGGATGGGTTTCGGTCACTGAGGTCATGGGACGGGTAATTTAGAAGATATACAACTTAAAGACAATGCCGCTTCCCGCCGATTCAAAAATAAATAAAATAATTTTGTCAATAATTTTTTCCGCGCCGCCGATCTCCTTTTTAAAGCGAAGAATGAAATCCGCCGCTCAAAAAAATAAGGAGCTTGCAAATATTTTTTTCAGGGCCGCATTAGCTAATTTATTTATTTGTCCACGGCGGCCTGCCATGAGCTTGTCGAATGGGTCCCCACCGTGGACAACAACCTTAAACTTTCGCCTCTCAGACAAACCAGGATCGATAAACCGGGTTATTTTTTTCCCCTAGACGTTGAATTGGCGAAGATGATGATCCAAGTGTTTGTACTCTAAGATGGCCCACTCCATGGGCGTCAGCGGGCCAAAATAGGAATGAGGATGGCTCGTACAGGCCGAGGGCCCCCCCGAAACGAACCGGTCTATAAGCAAACAAAGACGCTTGCTCTCCGCCGCCAGATCGTGCTCGCCGCTGACGGCCAACTCATCCAACGTAGGCGTGTTACAGCGGAACTCATCATCATTTCCTAAGACCAGGGGCTTAATCACCAAACCTATCAGGCGCCCGATCAGCTTGCGGCGCGGCCTGATCTCGCCCAGGGCCATCTCGAGTCCCAAAACGCAATGAGCCATGACTTGGTCCGGACTCCTCTTGCCCCACTGCCGGCCACTGTCGGGCTGTAACTTATCAATCCGCCGCTTTATTTGGTCCGCGAGAGCGGCATCGAACAGGTTTTTCATTTGAATGATCTCCGCGAAAGCTTAAATGCTTTTTATCTTGTCGGCTCATGGCAGGCCGCCTTGGACAACCGTTCCCGAGAAACTTGCCATTCTTAACAACAGCCAGCTAAACGCGATTTAACGATGCGCTTATTTTTTTGCCGGCTCATAGTAAAGAACTACCGCGCCACTACCAAATGTTTCTGTTTTTAAGAGCTTAAGATCGATCCGGTCACGGATATTCTTAAATAGGGGCAGGCCGCTTCCTAAAATAACTGGGTGAACGACAAGCTGTAATTCATCAATTAAGCCAAACTGCGCCAAGGCTGTTATTAAGCTGGGGCTGCCCGCTAAAATATTTTTACCCGCTTGCTGCTTGAGGTTTAAAACCTCTTCTTTAATGAGTCCCTTTTTTAATATTGAATTTTTCCAGTCAACCTTTTGCAGCGTGCGGGAAAAAACGATCTTTGAAATATTGTCGATGAGTACCGCGAATTCATCGTCCAGTTTGTCGCCGGTCGGGCTTTTTACCATCGGTGGCCAATAATCTTCCATCAGTTGATAGGTTATCCTTCCGTACAGAAGGGTGTCCGCAGTGCGCAATAGATCATTAAAAAAGCGCATTCCTTCGTCGCTCGGGACCATCGCTGTGTGGTCGCAAAACCCGTCTAGTGTCATATTGATGGCCGCGATTAGTTTTCTCATGTATTAAGCCCTCCTTAAGCTCCAATGGTACCTGTCCTGACTTTTCCAGCCCGCTTGTAATTGACAATCATCACTCCACTTGGCGTAACAATACTCTCCGTTAATACAAACGCCATCGGAACCACGCCGCCATTGAATAACCTTTTTCCTTTGCCTAGGGTCAACGGATAAATTTTGAGCCGGAGTTCATCCACTAAATCATTCTTAAGCAACAGCTGAATGAGCTTGCCGCTACCCCAAACTTGAATGTCGGAACCTTTTGAATTTTTGAGTTTTTTGATATCGCCCAAGCTTTTGAGGAAAACCGATTTTTTCCAATCCGACTTTTTCATGGTCTTGGATAGGACGTACTTGGTTCCCTCATTGATACCAGGCCAAATGTCCGCGTGTTTAGGCCAGAAGGGGGCCCAAATCTCAAACGTTTTTCTGCCCAAAAGATAATCCGCCGTTTGTTTCAGCTCTTTTTGTACCACCTTGCCACCAACTTCGTCATCATAAGGCACGACCCAACCGCCATATTTGAACCCCCCCGATGGATCTTCCTTAGGTCCACCAGGCGCTTGGATGACTCCATCTAATGACATCATTGATAAAACAATTATTTTTCTCATTTAACGACACCTCCCAAAGCTGAATGTCTAAAATAATTTTCCTTAATTTCAAGTTAATTTCTAGCCATCTTGCCGAAAGTAAAATTCCAACCGCGAACCGCGAAAGTGGTTCCAAAGTGGATTCCGGTAAGGCGCAGAGACAGGCGTTCATGGGTTCGCACCCTAGGACTCGGAACTAACGCGGCGCCGGCCGCTCTGACGCTTCCATTGGTTGTTGCATAATGACATCGAGCGCGACCACGTAGGCGAAAGCGACCGTAAAGAAGTCGATCGTCAAGGCCGTGATATAGGCCGCGGCACTATAGGGGAGGCCGCCTAAAACATAGCCAAGCATCGCTAGTGTCACAACGGAGCCCAATACAACGAAGACCGCGAATATCGCGGGCGGTGGTCCTTTACCGACCGTCTTGCGGCGTCGGTACGGATAGGTGACCTGAAGAAACAGCATCGGTAGCGCGAAAAGCACACTCGAGATTCGCCAAATCCAATTTTCCGGAATGTCGTAGAGCGCGAAGAGCGCCGGCAGCAGCGCTGCCGACGTCAATACGAAAATGTGCATCATGACCGTTTTTGAGAGGAATCTATCAAGCAGTGATAATCTCGCTCCAACGGCGGCCGGAGGGTCAACAAGAGCGCCGAAAACCCCGCGAAGGTGATCATCAGACCGGCCAATGTGTACAAAAAAGTCGCGCCTTTGACTTCCATTTTTTCTCCTCCTAAAAACCAAGGCGGGGCTTCGCTACCCCGCGTCGGATACCGATCCCGATCCGGCGGCGGCCGATGACCGGGCCATCTTCGGGGACTCGGAGAGCGACATCATGAGGAAAGCCGATCCTCCCAGTAACAGCGCGAGGCCGACAAAGGACGGGATGTAAGAGTTATGGAAGGTTCCCCGCAACGCGTCCATCAGGACAATCAGAAGGCCGGATGCCTGCACGACTATGGCGAAAATCCCGTTGCTCGTACCCTCAGGAGCCGGAAAGGTGATTTCGGCGCCGTATTGATAGGCCACCGGAGTCACGCCTGTGACCGCGAAGCCCATGACAAAGAAACAAATGACCTCGAATACGAGGCCCCTCCCCAGCACCAAGCCCAGCGTGGCAGGCACCGCCAGAACGACCGCTATGAGCAGCACCAGCTTCCGGCGTCCTAAGGCGTCCGAAACCGCGGGAATCACGATACTGCCGACGATTCCGCCCACGAGCAGCAAAGTCGTCAGCAACACGCCCTGATCCGTCGTAAGCGAAAGCTCCGTGCCGAGCCCGTCGATCAGCGTGAACACGCCGTTCACGATGCCGCTGGCCAGAAAGAGCGCGAGGGAGAGGATATAGACGTTTTTGTTTTTCAGGATTTGCTTCAGGCTGTCCAGTACCAGCGCGCGGACCTCCTCCCCCGGGGGGCTCGCCGACGTCGGGGGTTCCGATTTGGCCAGCAAGAGGAACAACAAGGAGGACGCCGCCGAGGCAATGCCATAGATGAGTTGCATCCCGGAAAACCCGAAGGCGGAAACCAAACCAGGCCCCAGCGCTTCGCCCAGCCCGATGCCTAAAAACATGGCGATGAAAATGACGCCCGTAATGGTGGCCCTGTGTTTTTGCGGAAACCAAAGCGCGGCGAATTTGGTGAAGGCGTTTAAAAGGAAGGGCTGTCCGACCGATATGCCGATCGTTCCCACCACCGCCATCGTATAATTCGTGGGAAACAAGGCGCGAAGCAGTCCGAAAGCTCCCATCAAGAGGGCGCCGAATCCGACCGCTTTCTTGAACCCATAGGTATCGATCGCCCAGGCCGCCGGAAACGAAACAACGAGATAGATGAGCATGAACAGGTTCGCCAGAAGATCGATGTCCTCGCGCTTCACACCATAGGCGGTGGCCGCCAGCGTCGCGATAGGCGCGTAACAGATCCACAGCACTTGGACCATGACATTGATCAGCATGAATAGAGCTAGCACCACCCATCGATAGGGGTACAACTTGACGCCTTGCTCTTCCATAACCCCTCCATTTTGAAATTTGTTTTTAGGTTTGCGTAGATTTGCGGCTAAAGCTTTTGAGGCCGGTTATTCCCACTCAATAGTTCCGGGTGGTTTGCTGGTGATGTACCGATCTTTCCGCAAGAATTCAAGGAGATCGGCACTATAACGAGTATTTGTTCCCGCCATTGAGTGTCCGTTTCACTCCCACTCAATAGTTCCAGGGGGTTTGCTGGTGATGTCATAAACCACCCGGTTGATGCCACGAACTTCGTTGATGATGCGGTTGGATATACGGCCAAGGAGATCATAAGGCAGTTTCACCCAATCGGCGGTCATGCCGTCGGTGGAGTGGACCGCGCGGATGGCGCAGACATGGTCGTAGGTGCGTTCGTCCCCCATGACCCCGACCGTCTTGACGGGAGTCAGCACCGCGAAGGACTGCCAGATGGAATAATAAAGGCCTGCCTTTTGGATTTCTTCCGTCACGATCGCGTCGGCCTTACGCAGGATTTCCAGCCTCTCCGCGGTGATCTCGCCCACCACCCGCACCGCCAATCCCGGCCCCGGGAAAGGCTGGCGCCAGAGCAATTCCCTGGGGATTCCCAGCTTGGCCCCCAGGGCCCGGACCTCGTCCTTGAAAAGCTCCCGCAGGGGTTCCACCAGCTTGAACTTCATGTCGTCGGGCAGGCCACCCACGTTATGGTGGCTCTTGATGGTGGCGGAGGGGCCCTTAACCGACACGCTTTCGATGACATCGGGATAAAGCGTTCCCTGCGCTAAGAAGTCGAACTCACCCTTTTCTTTCATCAAGTCTCGGGCGGAGCGCTCGAAAACCCGGATGAAGGTCCGGCCGATGATCTTGCGCTTTTGTTCGGGTTCGGAAACGCCCTGGAGGGCGTCGAGAAATTCTTTTTCAACGTCGGCGTAATGGAGGTCGATCTTCAGCTTCTTCTTAAACATCTCCTGCACCTGCTCAGCCTCGCCCATCCGAAGCACCCCGTTATTAACGAAGACGCAGGAAAGCTGGTCTCCCACGGCCCGATGGATGAGGGCGGCGACCACGGTGGAATCCACCCCGCCGGAGACCCCGCAAAGCACCCGGCCCTTCCCTACTTGTTCCTTGATCAGGCGTACCGCGTCCTTCACGTAGGAGGCCATGCTCCAGGTCGGCTTGCAGCCGCAGACCTTCCGGGCGAAGTTTTCGAGGATCTTATAGCCCTTGTCGGTATGGACCACCTCGGGATGGAACTGCACCCCGTAAAGCTTTCGCTTGGGGTCCGCCATGGCAGCGGTGGGGCAGGTGTGGGTGGAGGCGATTTTCTTGAACCCCGGCGGTATTTGGGTGATCTGGTCGCCGTGGCTCATCCAAACATTGAGGGTGGAGGGGAGGCCAGCGAGAAAACCCTTCTTGTCCTTGATTTTCAAAGAAGCCAAACCAAATTCCCTTTTATGAGCCTTCACCACTTTCCCACCCAGGGCCTGGCTCATCAACTGGATGCCGTAACAAATGCCGAGAATCGGAACGCCTTGCCGGAAGAGGGACGGGTCCACATGGGGGGCGTCGGGAGCGTAAACGCTGGCGGGGCCGCCGGAGAGGATGATGCCTTTGGGATTCTTTTCAAGGATTTTCTCCACGGGCGTGGAAAAGGGCAGGATCTCGCAATAGACCCCGCCTTCGCGCACCCGCCGGGCGATCAACTGGCTATATTGGGCCCCGAAATCCAAAACGATAATCGTGTCGTGATGCAAAGGAAGACTCCTGAAACCAGCTATTAGCGGATGGCGGTTAGCCCTTGGCTAATGGCCAACAGCTAACCGACATCGGCCGCTTTCAATCAAAGTTGCCGTAAAAGCCCCGTAAAAGATGGGGACGGAGAGCGAAGGCCGGTTTTTCATTCTCATTGAGCTTTTGGGAAGCTTTCTCGGCGGCTTGAAAGTGCTTCAAGGTGTCGTATTCGACGTAAATCAGGAAGGTGTCATCGTTGTTGAGGGCCTTTTTTACGTAAGCTCGGATGACTCCTTCGGTCTTTTTTTCTTTTTCAACTTGGCTTTTGATAATCTCGGAAGCTTTCCCCTGGTGCCCCTTACGGATGGTCATCACCGCGATAGATACGATCATAATTCCTCCAATGAACTGCGGTTAGCGGATGGCGGTTTGCCGTTAGCTATAAGCCAACGGCAAAGCGCTATCGGCTGTTTTAATCCAGATAATAATTCGGCGCTTCTTTGGTGATGACCACATCGTGAGGATGGCTTTCCTGGAAACCCGCCGAAGTGATTTGGACGAACCGGCCCCGTTCCTTGAGATCTTTCACAGTTTTGGTGCCGCTATATCCCATTCCAGCCCGAAGGCCTCCGACCAATTGGTAAACCAGCTCCGACAGCGTTCCCCGGTAAGGGACACGGGCTTCGATCCCCTCGGGAACCAGTTTTTTGGAATCCGTGACACCGTCCTGGAAATAGCGGTCGGCGCTTTTGCCCTTTTGCATGGCGGCCAGGGAACCCATCCCGTTATAGACCTTGAACATCCGGCCCTGGAGGTTGATCACATCCCCCGGCGATTCTTCCGTTCCGGCGAAAAGCCCGCCCAACATGACGGCATCCGCCCCCGCCGCGAGGGCCTTGGTGATGTCCCCCGAATATTTGATCCCGCCATCGGCGATGACCCCGATTTTTCTTTTTTGGGCGGCCTTGGCGCATTCGGCGATGGCCCAAATTTGGGGAATACCCACCCCCGTTACCACCCGCGTGGTGCAAATGGAACCGGGCCCCACCCCGACCTTCACCGTGTTCACCCCCGCGTCCGCCAAAGCCTTGACGGCCTCGCCGGTAACAATGTTGCCGGCGATGAGGGGAAGTTTCGGATACTTCTTGCGGATGAGTTTGACCGTTTTCAAAACGCCCTCAGAATGGCCATGGGCCGTATCAACGACCAGGACATCCACCCCCGCCCCCACCAGGCCTTCGGCCCTTTCTTCGGTGTCTTTCGTCACTCCAATGGCCGCTCCGACCCTCAACCGGCCCTTGTCGTCCTTGCAGGCGTTCGGGAACTTGATGCGCTTATTAACGTCCTTGATGGTAATGAGGCCCTTCAGCGTCCCTTTTTTGTCCACGACCAGCAGTTTCTCGATGCGGTGCTGATGAAGGGTTTCCTCAGCCTTTTCAAGGGTCGTGCCGATCGGGACCGTGACCAAATTGTTCTTGGTCATGACTTCCCGCAAAACCTGGTCCAGCTTTTTCACGAACCGCAGGTCCCGGTTGGTCACGATTCCCACCAGCTTGCCGTCCTGTTGGACGATGGGGATGCCCGAGATGTGGTAATGCTTCATGATAGCCAGGGCGTCGGCGACTTTTTTATCGGGCGTCAGGGTGATCGGGTCGCTAATCATGCCGGCTTCGGAACGCTTGATCTTGTCCACTTCCGCGACCTGCTCCTCAATGGTGGAATTTTTATGGACGATCCCCAAACCGCCTTCCTGGGCCAAAGCGATCGCCAAACGGGCTTCGGTGACCGTATCCATGGCGGCGCTGATGATGGGAATGTTGAGTTTGAGGCCGGGGGTCAGGAAAGTGGAAACGTCGGTATCGGCGGGAAGCACGTCGGATCTTTGGGGCACAAGCATGACGTCGTCGTAGGTGAGGGCAACTGTCAACTTGTCCGGTTCAATCATGAAAAGCTCCCGGCGGGCGGTTTTTCTTTCCGGCACGCCGCCCCTGAAATCCCGAAGGGTTTCTGGAGGATCCTTGAAGGTGTAGAAAAGCCCAACAACGGAGGGCTTTTCAAAAATTCAACGTTAAGTGGGCGTTAATATAATGATTGGGCCGTGGAGTGTCAACGCCCGGTATTGGGGCTTAAAAGTGAAACCATGGCAAAAAAGAAAGCGGCGGGTTAATGCCACAACTTAAAGTCGGCTTGGTAGCCTTGGATGTCCTTCTTGTTCAGGAACCAGCGTAAGTGATCGGAGAGGGCCGACATGTAGCGGTTTTCACCCATGGTCTGGACCTGCCAGCCATTTTCCTGTTTCAGCTTATCCAGCAGCGTCTGGACGTGCTGGGCGTAAAGCTGGTCGGGGCTGTCGTCGGGATAATAGGCGCTGACAAGGTAATCCATGGTTTGGTTGTCCCCCTGCCAGGCATTGGTGGAAAACCAAACGCCGTTGGAAAAAACGCTGACGAAGGAAAGGTGCGGGGCGATTTGTCCCGGCATCTTGAGGATTTCACTGTAAACTCCCGCGTCCTCCTTCATGCCCACGTCGAAAAAATTAGGGGAGGGCAATTGGGGAACCGTCATTTGGATGACCGGCCTAAAACCCATGGTTTGCAAGTGGGCTTGGAAGTCGGTGTAGGCGGTGATATCCATCTCGCTGACTTGGCTTGAATTCTCCTGAATGATATGGATCGGCGGGATGCTGTCGGCCAATATCACGGAGGGCTTATCCAGGAGCGAGCCAACGCCAATAACGGCCCCCACGACCAGGAGGACAATCAGCCCCAAGAAAACATAGGTGGGAACCTTAAGTTTTTTAGCCAGGGGATCGAACATCTCGTAAGAATGGCGGATCAGGTACTTCATCCAAATCTTAGCCACTGAAAAAACCTTCATTTTTTTCAGGGACGCCGCGAGAGCTTCGCTATCCGCGGGAAAGGGGGCGGGCGCGGCGGAAACCACGGGCGATGGGGTTGCGGAAGCCTTTGGCAAAGAAGGTCCCGGGGTTGGGGAAGGCTTCATTGTTGCGCTCAAATCAACGGGAGGGTTGGGCGGAGGGCCCGGAGCAGCGGTTAAGGGAGAAGCTATAAGGGGTTTATCCAAAGAGACGGAACCCGGATGGACCGTGGGAGAAGGCAAGGGAGAAATCACCTTAGGCTGTGGAACAGGACTGGGGATAACGGGAACTGGTGAAACCGATGGGGGAGCCGCGGTCGGCGGTGAAACAGCAACCGGAGGAGGCGGGACAACTGCCGGGGGCTCAATTTTAGGGACGCTAGGCTTCGGAGAAGCGGCGAAGAGCCCCAAGGGGTCGTCATCCAGGCCTTTCCCCTTGAAGTTAAGGGGCGAGCCTCCCGCTGCGGATTGGCTGGCGGCTTTTAAAACCTCGGCCGTGGCCGCCTTGGTTTTGATTTCCTTGCAATTGGCGCAAATGGGCTGGTCCGCTTCCATCGACAGGCAATCCGCGCAATAGGGTTTATTGCAGGTGGCGCAATGGTCCTTGGCGATTTGATCGAAGTGCCGGACGCAATAGGTTTCTGCCATGAAATTATCCTTTTCGACTCACTTTTTCAGCGCTATCAAATCCATTTCGATGGAGGCGTTCTTGGGGAGCGCCGCCACTTGTACCACCGCCCTGGCCGGGGGCTCACCCGTAAATGTCCCTTCTAAAACTTTGTTCAATACCTCGAAATTTCCAAGGTCGGTCAAATAAACCGTCAGCTTCACCGTGTTTTTCAAATCGGCGCCCGCCGCCTTCAAAACTGCAGCGAAATTATCCAATATTCTCTTCGTTTGAGCCGCGATATCACCCTGAACGAGTTGGCCCGTTTTGGGATCCAGGGGAATCTGGCCGGAGCAGAAGATGAAATCCCCCGCTTCAATGGCCTGTGAGTAAGGGCCGATGGGGGCCGGCGCATCGGGTGAGACGACCACTATTCGCTCTTTCATTTTAAAACGGCATTCCTTTCATCTCTATGAAACCCATGTTAATTTTACCTCGGTTCAATGCGGCGGGCGCTGACCACGCCCTTTACCCTCTGCAATTTTTTCAGGACTTTTTCCAGCTGGTCGGCCTTGGAAATGGCGATAACGAAATAACCCTGGGCCCACCCGCCCTCGGCCGCCTTGGCGTTGGCTTCGTTGATAATCACCCCTTCTTCCGAGATGGCCAATAGCATGTCGGCCAAAAGCTTTTCCCGGTCTTTCCCCTTGACCTCGATGGCGACCTCATAAACCTGGCCAGCGTTTCCTTCCCAAGAAACGGGAATCATGCGGCTTTCGCCTTCGGGCAATTGAAGCGTATTGGGACAATCCGTGCGGTGGATGGAAACGCCCCGGCCCCGGGTTACGTAGCCCACGATCGGATCGCCCGGGACGGGGGTGCAGCACCGGGCGAAACGGATCAGGAAATCCTTTTGCCCGCCGATGGAAATGCCCTTGGCCGACCCAGACGTCGGCGCGGCCGGAGTGGCGGGCTTGGAAGACTTGGCTTCAGTCGCTTTCTCGTCGTGCTTGTCGTGTTTTTCGACTTTTGGGTGTTCTTCCGTTTGGGTCTTTAAAACCAGCTTGTTCAAAATCTGCTTGGGTGAGATTTCCCCATGGCCCGTATTGGCCAGGAGTTCCTGGAGACTGTGGCAACCAAAATATTCCAAAAGGCTTTCCAAAGCCCCCGACTTGAGCGAGGCGTTGAAATCCACGCCCATCCGCACCGCCTCTTTTTCCAGCAGGTGCTTTCCCTTGTCGACCTCGTCGGCGGAAAGGTGGGTCCGGAACCAATGCCGTATCTTGTTCTTGGCGCGGCTGGTGACGACGATCTTGAGCCAATCCCGGCTGGGCGTCCGGGAAGACTGGGTCAGCACCTCGACGATATCGCTGTTTTTAAGCGTATAGCGCAGGGGAACCATATGGCCGTTGACCTTGACCCCCATGCAATGGGTCCCCACATCAGTGTGGACGGCGTAAGCGAAATCCAAGGCGGTCGCCCCCCGGGGCAGTTCCTTCACTTCGCCCTTTGGGGTAAAAACAAAAACCTCGTCGTCGAATAGGTCGACTTTCATGGCCTCGGCGAATTCGGTCGTGTCCTTGATATCCTGCTGAAGGTCCAAAAGCTGGCGCATCCAGGCAAATTTCTGGTCTTCCTTCTCGACGCCGCGCCCTTCCTTGTAAATCCAATGGGCCGCGATTCCCTCCTCGGCGGTCCGGTGCATTTCGTAGGTCCGGATTTGGATTTCCAGCGGCTGGGCTTCGGGCCCCATCACCGTGGTATGGAGGCTTTGGTACATGTTATTTTTCGGCATAGCGACGTAATCCTTGAACCGGCCCGGAAGCGGCTTCCAAATAGTATGGACCATCCCCAAAACCTCATAACATTCCTTGACCGACGAGGTCAAAACCCGGATGGCCATCAGGTCGAAAATTTCGTCGAAGCCCTTTTGCTGCTGGTTCATCTTGTGATAGATGCTGGTGAAATGTTTGGAACGCCCCTGAACTTGGGCCGTGATGCCTGATTCCTTCAATTTTTCGTCCATGATCTGGAGGACGCTGGCCAGGACCTTTTCCCTTTCCGCCTTCTTCATGGCGACTTTCTTGACCAAATCATAATAAACGTCCGGTTCCAGGTAGCGGAGGCAGAGGTCTTCCAGTTCGCTCTTGATTTTGGCGATTCCCAGCCGATGGGCCAGGGGGGCGTAAATATCCAGGGTCTCGCTGGCCATCTTCTCCCGGCGGTCGGGCGGGAGGAAATCGAGGGTCCGCATATTGTGGGTGCGGTCGGCGAGTTTGATGAGGATGACCCGCACGTCCTTTGCCATGGCCACCAGCATTTTGCGGGTGCTTTCCGCCTGTCGGATGGCCGTATCCTGGAATTGGCGGGTGGAAATCTTGGTGACCCCCTCCACCAAGTTGGCGATTTCCTCGCCGAATTCCGCCTTTAACTGGTCGTAGGTGATCTTGGTGTCTTCGAGGATGTCATGCAACAAGCCGGCCGCGATCGTGACCGAATCCATGTTCAAATCCGCCAGAATGTCGGCGACCCCCACCAAATGGGTCAGGTATTCATCCCCGGAAAGGCGTTGTTGGCCTTCATGGGCTTTTTTGGCGAACTCATAGGCTTTTTGAATAAGAGGCCGGTCGAGGGAACTTTCCGGCAAGGGGGCGCCAGGGGAAGCGGAAGACGATTTTTCCAGAAGAGCCTGAATACCCATAGGGTTGACCTGAGTGCGTTCCCCGGCCAAAGCCGAAGAACACCCTTTCCTTGCCTTAATTTAACATCTGGCCGGGGAAGATGACAACTATTGAGAACTAGGAGGTCTTTTTTGTCGAGATTCGACAGCCTGATATCATCTTGATTAAGTCGGATTCACACCTAGGGATTTCAAATATTGAATCACTTGGGGGTCGCTTGGGTTCAGGGCATAAGCCTTTTTCCACACCGCGATGGCGTCTTCTTTTCGCTTAAGCTGTATATAGCAAACACCCAGGTTTAAGTAGGTTTGGAAATCACGGGGAGCATAGGTGAGAAATGCCTCAAAACCTTTCGCCGACTCTTCATAGCGTTTCAGTTGGAATAGGCAGACAGACATGGGCCAAAGAGGTGCGAAGTAATTAGGCGTGATGGCCTCCGCATTTTGAAAAAGCGACAAGGCCTCCTCCAGGCGTCCCTGGTTCATGCGGATCTGGCCCATGGGCAGCAAATTTTCGACGAAGTTGGGATTGAGCTCCAGCGATTTTTGATAGGCCTGATAAGCCGGTTCGATTTGGCCCGCCACTTCCAGCGCCTTACCGTCAGCGTTCCAGACCTTGGGATTGAGGGGGGAAAGCGAAACCAATCTGCCGCCGTAATAAGCCGCCCATTTTCCATATCCCAAGGAGGACTCGCCGACCGTATCCCGAAAGGCGATGGAGGAAGCGAGGGCCCGCAATCCGATGGTTGCGGGAATCAAAAAAGCCAATGCCAGGCAAATCTTTTGAATCGTCGTCATCGCCTTACCGGAATGGAAAAGGGCCGCCGGACGAAGCGCCAAGGGAGCCGCCAAAAAAAATCCAAAGAGAACGGCGGTCGGCGCCACTTGCAACGGAAAATTGCTGATGGATTGGATGAGCAAGGCCACCATTCCCCCGGCGATGCCGATCAAAAACTCTTTATCCTGGGGTTCGGAGGATGGATTTTTCAAAAACCGGCGAATCGATGCCGCGTAAACCACGAGAACCGCGAGAAAAAGCGACAAACCGGGAATTCCTCCCTCGACTAAGAACTGGAGATATTCATTATGGGCGTGCTCGGAAAAGGTGTAGGGATGTTGGGGATAATCAATGGGAGCCCAGGGTTTCGATTGGTAAAGGGGAAATTGGATCCCCAATTGGCCCAATCCAATGCCGAACCAGGGATGGTCCTTCGCCATTTCCCCGACCATTCGGTAAAGTTCCACCCTTTGCTGAAAGGTGATTTGCTTGGCGCTGAATAAGGCCGAACCTCCGTGCCGGGACACATAAACGCCCGCCGTGAGGACGAGCACACCGAAGGCCACCAAAACGAAACGGATATTTCGGCGGAACAAGTCCCTTCCCCACGAAAACAAAAAAACGATCGATAAAAACAGCGCCGCCGCCCCCAAGGCCAAAAAAGCTCCCCGGACGCGCGTCATCCATAATCCCAAAAGGAGAAAAAGGGTCACTGCCCGAAACCACAACCACGATTCCTGATGATGGGACTGGATGGTTAAGATGAAGGCAAGGGGAATCAGTCCGGCTAGATATCCCCCTAAATAATCCGGGTTTCCCAGGGTGGAAAAAGCGCGGTGTTCAAAATGACTCGTCCAATCCACTTTTTCAACGCCAAAGCTTTGGAACAACCCATGGATGGCCATGAGCGTGCCGGCGAATAAGGCCAAATGGGCCAGCTTTTCGTAGGAAGTTCCGCGGGAACAGGCGAAAATCACGGCGAGGAGGGTTCCGAAAATTAGGATCAGATGGACGGAGCCTTTCAACACTTCCAACTTTAAAAGTCCGACACCCAATGAATCTAAAACCATCCATAGCGTGAATAAAAGGGTGGCCAGGATTAGGGGTTGGCGAAAAAGGCCCCGCCCCTCAAAAGCGGCGCGAACCCCGAAATAAGCGATGACGAGGACCCCGATCAATTCTTTCGGAAGGGTGAATCCATCCGCCGCCCGGAAGAAAAAAGCGAGGGGAACCCATGCCAGGAGGGCCGAAAGAAGGATTTGTTGGAAACGAAATGTCATTCGATTTCACCCTTGGAGGCAAAGTGAGGCTGAAACGTTTCCGATAATATCACAACACCCCGGTTCAACTAGGCCGAATATCTCCCATCGCTTTATCGAACTGGGTCTTCTGCGCCCTCCAAAATTCTGAAAACGGGTAAAGTTTCAAGGCTTCATTTAAACTCTCCCCCGCTTGTTCCCATTGATGGCCCTGGGCGGCTTTGATGAATTCGGAAGCGGGTTTGGAAAAAAATAAAATCAAGTCGAATACCTCTGGTGAATTTTTTACTTCAGACGATGGAACAAGGTGATAAACGATCTGGTAATTCCGCTGATAAACGATCTCGGTGTTCTGTTGAATAAAGTCGTCTAATCTTTTCCATTCTTCCGGCGTCAAATCATAAAGGTGATAATCCGAGGATACCCGAATCCCCTCCGGACCGTTAACCACCAAGTAGTCCACGCCCATTTGTTTAAGGCGGCGGCCGATGCCTTGGGTGTTGATCTCTTCCCTCGCCAGGACCGCCAGTTCCTGTTCGTCGAAAACGCTGTTGGTCAGAAAAGGACGGTCATAATAAAGTCCCCTGGCGTCCCCTACGATCAAAAGTCCCGAGTCCTGTGGGGTATTAAGGGAAATCCAGCGGGCCATGCTGAAATAAGGCGTGATTTTTCCCCGGCTTTCCAGGTAATCAGTCCTGCTCTGATGGCCGAACCAGACTCCGGCGCATCCCGAGTATCGGGCGCTGATAGCCGATAAATACCCGAAAGAAAGGATGGCCGAGACCCCCGCCGCCAGGGCTAGAATTTTTCCCCAATGCGGCCGATTGCCTCCCGCGAAAACGCCTCCCAACAGAACATAAATCAGGATAAAACCCGTCCCAAGAAAACGCAGGATATGGGTCACTAAAAAGCCCGATAGGAAAAAGAAACCGGTGGTCAAGGATATGAACCTCAAAGCCGGATGTCGAAGTTTAAACAGGAAAAGAAAAGGGATGAATGCCAAAGCGACAGGCCCGGAAAAGTCAAAACCGTCGGGATTCGCCATCACGGCTTTCCAGGGAAGATAAAGCCACTCCCATCCATGGGCGATGCGGCCTTGTTGTTCGGTTAAAAGTTTCTGATAAGACTCCAGGGTTAAATGCCGCCCATCAAAGATGGCCGCAAAGTAAGGGAAAAAAGGGTTGCCGGTAAAAATGAAGTTTTTGAGAATCCAAGGACCCAATAAGAGGACGGCCCCAAAGAAAAGACCAATCCAATGACGAGAACGAAACCTTCTTAAAAATTCAGGTTGAACAAGTATCATTGCCAAAAAAGAACCAGCGACCATGAGAGCGGCTGTGTATTTGATGGAAAAAGCCAAAGCCATAAAAAGACCCGTAGCGGTCACCCAGGCGGCAGAAGGATTTTTATCTTTAAGACCGTGATAACTGAAATAAAGAAAAAGGATCAAGGCCAACGCTAAGATCCCCTCCACTTGGGTACTCCAAATGTTGATGGCAAAAAGGGGCAAAGTGAGTACCAAGCCCAGGGTTAACCACCGTCCTTTTTCCCCTCCTATTTCGCGAGCCCATCCTCCCGCGAAAAGGGCGCAAAACCCAAAAGCGGCCGAATGAAGCATCTTGGCGGCCTCCGTCCCTCGAAAAACGAACCCATTAAAATAAAAAAGTTCCCCGCCATATGGATAATTGGAAAAAAAATTGGTGGGGAAATCGCAAATGCCGTGTTTCAAAAGCCAATACTGGGGCACCGCCAGGTGATAAACCATGGAGTCATAAAAAGTTTCCGGGACAAGGCCGTGGGCTATGGAAAAAAATAAATAAATCGCTCCCGCTGCGAACAAGAAAAAATAACTAGCGTCCCGGGGAAAAACTTTTCGCGCCAAATGCGATGCCCCTCGAACGATATCAACCATATTTTGGAAAACAAGGGCGCTCAAAAGTATACCCATGGTGGCGAAAAAAGGCTTCGTCCAGACCCGGACCAATCCCGAGCCGAGCCAAAACATATCCAAAAAAACAATCCCCAATCCGAATTCCATTCCCCATCGAAGCCAAGCGTCAGAGGGGTTGATGAAAAAAAATAGGCGAACCTGCCTCCCCCAAGAAATCGTGACCAGCAAAATAAAAGATGTTGTCAGCGCAATTAAGAACGATTCTTTAAAAACCATAAGTGCTTGGGAGTTTTCAAGGACGGAAAAAGCGCTCGTATTAAAAGCCGCGGGGATCAAATCGAGAGCCGGTCCAATAGACCAAAAATAATAGCCCAAAACAAAAGCGACCCATGACCAAGCGACCCAAAAAGCCGTACGACTTTTACGACATTCCGCGACCACATGAAAAACGGCGGAGGGATTCACGAGGAGCCTGTCCCTTTCGCCCGGTTTTTCCCGCTTTCTTTCAAAAGATTCATTTTTTCCACCCAATAATTTTCCCCCGGGAAGAGGACAAGTTCTTCGTTCAAAGCTTGCTCCGCCTTAAAAAATCGCCCGGTTTGAAAACTTTCAATAAACGCATGGGCCGGTTCAGAAAAAAAAGAGAATGGATTCACAATATTGTTGGACGCGGGGTTCAATGTGTTTTTGACCTTGTATACCGCTAAAAAATCCTTCCAGTAAAGGGGTTCCAAGCCCGACCGGACAAAGTCATTAAGTTTTTTCCATTCGGGCAGGCTTAAATCGTAATGATGGTACTCGCTCGAAACCCTTTCTCCCTCGGGTATATTAAAAACCACATGGGTAATTCCCATTTGGTGAAGCCTTGTCCATATCCCCTCTGCGTCCTTTTCTCCCCTTGCGGCGGCCGCAAAAAAAGGCTCGTCAAAAACGGAATTGGCGTAAAAAGTCCTCCGGTAATAAAGCCCCCTGGCATCCCCAACGATTAACAGCCTGGCGTCTGCGGGCAGATTTTGGTCGGTCCAAACCACTATAGGCTCATAAGAATTCAGCATCTGTCGATTCAGATAACCTTCCGCGGTTTCCCTTCCGGTCCAAATGCCCATCCCGTTAAAAAAGCGCGCGCTAAGTCCTAGATAGTAAACAAAAAACAAAAGGCCGGAGAAAACTAACGCTCCGCCCCATAAAATTTTCAACCAATCATTTTTTTCAGCTGTCAGGGCCAAGGTTAAGATCATAAAAGCCAAAACGAAAGCCGGCATTGAAAAACGAAGCATATGGGAAAGGCTGAGCCCGAAAACAAATGACAGAAGCATGGTTTTAACTAAAAAACCAATGGACTTGTTTTGAGTACGGGTAAAAAACAAAACTGGCAAAAAGGCTAAAAGTAGCGGACCAATAAATTGGCCATCCCCCGACTGAGGCATTGTCAAACGCCAAGGCAAGTCAATAAAAGACATTAACCCTTGATCCATTGGAAGAAACTGTTGGTTTTCATGCAGCAACCGCTGATAACTCCAAGCGGGAAACTGTCGTCCACCCATCCAGGATATGGCATAAGGGAAAAAGGGGTTCCCAGCAAAACAAGCGTTTTTGACCAACCATGGTCCAACTTCTAGGACTGGAAGGGCCAAAAGAAAAAGCCATATCTTTTTAAATCTTTTTACTGGTTGAAAGCCATATTCCCAAAAATAAGCCAAAAACGCCGCCCCTATTCCAACCACTGCGGTCGGCTTGATTGATAGGGCCAAGCCCGCAAAAAGGCTCGCTACAATAATCCAAGCCTCTTTTTTGGAGGAGGCTTGGCAGGCTTTATCAAAACTATAAAAAAAAAGGAAAAGCGAAAAACACAAGAGACCGTCAACCCGAACAGCCAAAGTATTTAAAAAAAGCAGCGGGAAAGTGAAAATGGCCATTCCAGCAAAAGTCCCGGCCAAAAATCCGCCCAGTTCCTTGACCCACCCAAAGACCCCCACTCCAAGACAAAATAAAATAACGACGTTTAAAGCTTTGGCCCCCTCCGTCCCGCCCAAAATAAAGCCATTCAGGAAAAAAAGTGATCCACCATGAAAATAACCCGAAAGCAAATGCGTGGGGCAATCAGAAATCCCGTGTTGAAAAAGCCAGAAACTCGGCATCGCGAGGAAATAATTGAGGGAATCATAAAAGGTTTCTGGAAGTAAACTATGAAGTAAAAGAAAGCCAAAATAGCTGATTCCCAACATCAAAAGAGTCCATGGAAATTCCATTCGTAAGGACCAGGATTGCCGAATGGTTAAAATATCCTTTGTTAATTGAATCGCTAAAAAAACGATTCCAATTAGCCATAAGGACTCTGCCCACAATCGAACAAGCCCTAAACCCATCCAAAATGTGTTCAAAACGAATATACCGAGCCCAAAATCCAAGCAAAAATTAATAGAATTTGTCGAACCTAGAATGGTAAGCCAATGGCGTAATCTTTTCCCGGAACTCCATAAAATTCCAACAACTACAAAACCGGAAGCAACGTTTAAAAAAGAACTCTGAAAACTCATTATTCTTTCGAATAAGTCGGTATTTTGAAGGTTATTGGCATTTAAAAAACCAGGTGAAAAATGCAATAAAAATGGGAAATGGGAAAAAAAGACCGCGTTAACAACAAAAAACCAAAGAGTGAGAACGGCAATAAATCCCACGCTTGACCTAAACTTGAGGTAAATGGCGTGGGGTAAGGGCACAAACTCTCCTAAAACCGTCTTTGCTTGAATTTTACCCCAAAATAAAAAAGCACCTTGTTTAAAAACAAGGTGCCCTTTTAGTCGTCTAAATAAACGAATTTTAAGACAAAACAGCTTCTTTCAAATCTTTTAAAACACGAAATTTAACGACTTTTTTAGCTGGAACATTTACCATTTCACCAGTCCGAGGATTCCGAGCCAACCGAGCTTTCCGGTCTTTCAACTGGAATACTCCCAAGCCATCCAGCTTGATTTTGAACTCTTTCTTCAAGGTTTTATAAATAGTACCCCTTAAAGCTTGAAGAACATTGTCCACGTCCTTCTTTTTTAATCCCGTTTGCTCCGCTAACGTCCCCAGCAGTTCGCTCTTGGTCAACGTCCACCTCCTGGATTTTGAAATCCGGCCTATTTATACAAGAGTAAAAGACACTTGGCAAGGATTTTCTGCCTTTTTCAAGGGTTTTTGGCACTTTTCTTTCTTACAACCCCTAATAAAACAAGGTAATTACTTGGCCCTAAAACAGAAAATATAAAGGATTTCAAAAGTTTAAGCCGACAAATGTCGATGTAAGGTTCGTGGGCTAACACTCATGAGGCTAGCTAGCTGGGTTCTCTTCAATTTTTGCTGGCTAAGTATTTGCCGAAGAAATGTCTTTGAGAATTCTCGCCGAGCTTGAAAAAGTGAGGTTTTTTGGACCATGGCTTTCTCAGTAAGAGTCGCCGCTAAATGTGAAATAAACGAATGGGGATAATGGAAATTTAAAGGTTGGGATAAACATTCCTCAATCTTTGCCTTAAGAAGTCTTTTCTCCTGAGCGGCCCACAAAATATCACAATTCCCTGCTTTTATGGCAGAAATAACATTTGGAAGGTCGGGAACCGTAAACAAGGCAATTTTTTTGGCGTTTGTTTGGAAATTTTCAACAAGGGAAAGAAGCGGGGAAAAATAAACTCGATTTAGATGCCAATCCAATAACAGTAGTTCAAATGATTGTTTTTCCAATAAATCGAGGGCCGATTGAATATCACCAATAGCAAAGACCTCTCCAAAAGTTTCACAAACATCCTGAAGAATATCTCGAAAGTAAGCATCGTCTTCAAGTATAAGAATTTTTACACCATTTTTTAACATAAGAATTCAAATCCTTTTTTCCTACATAGTATAATTTATCAAAAAGCCAGCTAAATTGGCAGGTTTTTGATCTTCGCGGAAATAGAATTTAATGGAAAAAAGATAGAAAAAATCGTTCCTTTCCCGGGATGGCTTTTTACTTTTATGTAACCTTCGTGATTTTCAACAATTTTTCGACAAATAGCCAACCCCAATCCGGTTCCTAATGAATTTTCTGAAAAGAAAGGCAAAAAAATCTTATCTAGATTTTCTTCCCGAATACCTTTTCCATTATCCTTAACCTGGATTTCTGCCCAATTTGACCCATTAGGAGTCTTGGTCAAGAAGTGTATTGATATTTCAACTACTCCCTCTGCCTGAATAGCTTTCAACGCATTTTGCAGCAAATTGATAAATAATGATTTTATTTGGATCTCGTTTCCTTTTATACAAAAGTTTTTAAGTGCGCTAATTTTCAATCGGATTTTTTTGGATTGAAAAAGAGGGCCCATCAATTGGATAACTTGTTGGATAATTTTTTTAAAATTAATCATAGTTTTCTTTTCAGGACCCGCATTCGAGAGATCCAACAAATCATTAGTCAAATCAGAAAGACGGCCTATTTCCCTTTGCATTAATTTTTGAAAGGAATACATAAAAATATCGTCCATTCGTTTATAAGGGAGTAATTGGATAAGTGTATCTAAAGCCGTAAGAGGATTTCGTATTTCGTGAATCATCGCGGGGGACATCCACCCGAAGACATCTTGACGATTTCTTGATTGAAGTTTTTCCCAAAGATATTTTTTTTCCAAAAAATCAGCAGTCCGATCTACCAACAATTTCATAAATATTTTTTTCTCGCCCGTTATTGAAAACTGTTTTGATTTACTGACGAGCGCATAACAGGCCACACAGTCTTCTTCGACTAAAATCGGAAAATAAACAGATTGAATTTTTGGTTTACTTCCACTCCAAACAGTCAATATTTTATTTTTTTTAATGAGATGATTAAAATGAGGATTTTTTTCAGACATCGCAATTCTTTGCGAAGGCGAATAAGATCTAAAACCATCTTTTTCCCGAAATAAAAGAACTACCCGGGTTAAACCCATTTGCTTTTCGATCAGTTTTGAAAATCGAGAAAACTGAACTCCGAGCTCATTTTTAACTAAAAATTGTTTGTGTAATTCCCTAAGAAGAAGAATCCAATTCAAGGGTGTACCCATAGGCCTTCAAATCCGAAATTGAAATTGGATTTATAAATTCCGAAAACCAATCCCATGTTCTCGGCGTTTTTTAACAATTCTTTTGTAATCATCCTCAAGTTTCAGTTCTTTTAATTTCCAAATAAGAGTATTGCGATGAAGTCCTAAGGTAGCCGCGGTCAGAGTTTGATTGCCGCGGGTACGTTCCAATACCTTTCGAATAAACTGCCGTTCGAATTGGCACCGGACCCGTTTCAATGATAGCTTCGCTTCTTCCTTGGTTTTAGCCAAATCAATTTGCTTTACCAGAATATCAAGAGGAATATCTTCGATACCAAGGGTATCCTTTCCCGCAAACAAAACCATCATTTCAATACTATTTTCCAGTTCTTTGACATTCCCAGGCCAATTGTATTGGGTTAAAAACTGGATAGCTTCCTTTTGGATGTTTTTAACATGAATTTTCGCCTTTTGATTTGTCGCCTTGAGGAAATAATTCACTAAACTCGGAATATCCTCGCGCCTTTCTCTTAAAGCGGGTAAAACTAAAGAAAATATGTTCAATAATTGGTACAAATCCTTCCGAAAGTTCCCTTTTTCAACCTCCGCCAATAAATCAATGTCTGTCGAGGCGATGACGCGAAAATCCGTGGGGATCGAAACACGGCTTCCAATTCGAAACATTTTCCTTCCGGAAAACACTTTGAAGATTTCCTCCTGCATATCCAAAGGCAACCTGTCGACTTGTTCGAGAAAAAAAGTTCCACTATTAGCGAATTCTAACTTTCCAATTTGGGAAGATTGGTTTTTTGCTTCATCACCTTCCTCGCCAAAAAGTTCTTTTTCAAGTTGGCCTTTAGATATGGATCCACAAGATAAAGTAATGAAGGGATTCCGCTTTCTTACGCTTTGAGAATGGATCTCACGCGCGACTTCTTCGAGCCCGCTTCCCATTTCACCTCGGATCAACACCGGCGATTCCAATTTGGAAACATCATTTATTTGTCGGACCACTTCCTGTATAGCCTTGCTATTTCCAATAAGACTTATTGGTTTTTTCAAAGCCAACTCTTCACGCAAGAAACGGTTCTCTTTTTCCAACGCCTTCTTCGCGAGAATTCGCTTCAGAAGCTCGTATAATTCCGCGATTTTATAAGGCTTCGTTAAATAGTCATACGCACCCAATTTCATCGCATCTAATGCGGTATCAACGCCGGTGAGGGCTGTCACCATTATGACTTCGATAGACTCATCCTTTCGTTTGATCTGGCGTAATAAGTCCAAACCGGAACCATCGGGAAGCATAATGTCTAATAAACAAAGATCAAAAGTTTGATTTTTAAGGATTCGAATCGTAGTTTTGGCGTCTTCAGCAAAAACCAACTCATAATGATCCTGAAGGGCAAGCCTAAAAGATTCCCTGACACTTTCCTCATCATCCACAACTAAAATTAATGGTTTCACGAAAGATCCTGTTTGACTGATTTTGAAAGGTATCACTTTCAAAGACGAACTTATTATATTTTTTTAACCAGACTTTATAAAGACTTTCGAGATGGAAATACCTGATTTTTACGAACGACAATTATTGGTTTCTTGGACTTCTCTAGCTTTAAAAACGGTTCGAGAGTTGAGCAAAATGGAGATAATTCTTCCCGAAGTTTCATGTCTTCAAGCATTCTTAAAAATAAGAAAAGATACTCGCTGGCGATTCCACAATTCTCGCCGAAAGCAGTTCTCGCTTTTTGAACGATTTTGACATATTGGGTCCTGGTTGGAGCCTCTTCACCGCTTCCCAAGAGCTTAATGGAGCGAAAATGCCTTTTCATAGCCCTTAAAACCCATCGGTCGATAGGAAAGGCCGTCTGATGGCCCATGGAAAAAAGAAGGATACAATCCGCAATCTTTGGTCCAATTCCATCCAAAGACATCAAAGCCTCACGAGCGTCATCGCAAGGTATCGATTTCAAATGATCCAGAGAAACGACCTGGGCTTCGACAGCTCGAGCCATACGAATGATTCGATCGGCCCGAGCCCGGTAATTATTGGTAAAAGGCCTCAAGGATTCCGCCGAAAGACGAGCAATATCCGCGGCATCTGGAAAAGCACGAACTTCTTTGATGCCTTCAAGAGGCCGCCCATATTCCGCGCAAAACTTTTTTAATGCATGTCGAATGACTTTTACGGAAAGCCCTTGAGCAAACATGTAGGAAACGGTGCATTCCCAGGATTCTTGTCGAATCAGCCTCAAACCGTTAAGAACTTTAAGCGGAAATTGCATCACCGAATGGGACTCAAAGGACTCAGCCCATTTATTTAAGTTTTCGTCCAAACTTAAATAAAACGACAGCCAGCTTTCCGCGTTTTTGTTCCGAACAACCGGGGAATTACATTCCCAAGAAAGCTGATTCTTCTCTTGTTTCAGTCTCCAGAATGCCTGCCCCGCGACACCTGTAAACCAACCATCAGCGTCAGGACCATCCCATCGAAAAGATTGGCCGCAAAGCAGCGTCAAACCCAGGGAAAATGGTTCGGGTAATTGCCTAACTCCTCGAATCATTTAATCCATCCGCCGGTAATAAAAAGCCGCTGTAACTACAATTGCCAAAAACAAGGCTAAGGCGCTGATATCCCAACGGTTCACTCGCCATTGAATAATCTGGTGCGCGATTAAAAAAACAGCGAAAGCCCAAAAACTCCATTTCCTCATTAGTAGAAGATTGTATAAGCAAACAACTATAAAAACCGTGCTCAAGGAGATGTATAGGGGATACCAGGAACTAACGAGGCGAATTTCTCCAGAAAACACATAGTACATTTTTAAAAAACACCCCAAAAGAGCCAAGGAACAAAGAACAGTCAATACAGAAGGGCTTTCGAACTTCATTCTTTTTCCCCGCCTAATTTGCGTAAAATTCAAAACTACCATTAACAAATTACAACTCAATAAAACCCAAATTTTAAAATTGATGTTTAAGCGAATTTACTGGTTGTTACTTTGATGACTTCTCTTTTAACTAAAATTCTTAAATGGAAATATTAAATTTCAAAAACTCTCGTAAGGATCCTCTTGGGACGACAATTCATTTTCTTTCATGCGGGATATTCGTTACATGTGCAGGACTATTCAACCTAAACCTTGCGACCCTTTTTTCGTCTCTCTTTTTTTCTGCGAGGATCTTTAGGCGACCTGGGCTTATCTCCATCTGATCCCTGCCAACGCCTTTCGTCTTTACGACGCTCGGCGAGAGCACGGATTTCCGCTGGGCGTTTAAACATGTAAAACTTTCCCAATAACTTTTTAACCCAATGGAACAGGTTCATTTAACTTATGACCGCCGGATACTGACAACGCGGTCTCGTTCGTTCGTTGCGGCAGGGTGGCCCATGGTTGCTTTTTGTTTTTTTATGTCCTGGCCGTTTTTCCAACTCTTCAAAAGGGCGGCGCCCGAAACAACCAAGGCCAACAAAAAGAGAAAATTGGAATGCTGGACTCCATTTCCTAAGTCTTTTAGAGTCAAGGAAATCTCCTCTAAGCGTTTATTTGTCGCTTCTTGGGCTCCATTGAGCTCGCGGTATTGGTTAAAAGAATCCCTCTCCATGAGAAATGCCGTAGTTTGTACCCTCGCTTCCAACTCCGCGAGTTTTTTATCATCGACTCCCTTTGGACGGGCACTCACACCAATGGTTTTCTCTTGAATAACAGTGACAGGCGCTGGAGCCTCTAGACCTTTAGGGGACTCAACAACAGCTGGCCTCCCACCAATCCAAATAACGGTTTTATTTGCGTTATCTTTTTCAGAAACAAGAATACTCAATAAAGCTTGGGCTTTTTTATCCTGGGAATTGGCTTGAAGAGCCTTAGAATCCAAAAGAATGGCTTGGTCAAAATCACCTGAAAGATAGGCTTGAAGAGCCGATTGATAATAATCCGTGGGAGTCGAAGATATATCGACTGTTTGAGCTATCGCTATTGCCGAAGCTAACCAAATCAACAAAAAACTAATTTCCATTATCTGTTTTTGTCGCATCTCCACCCCTTATTAACGACGAATTTTACCATAGGTTAACTTTTTAACATGAGAAAAGCACCGAACCTTCCGGTTGGTTTTCCGGAACCCGCTTCGGCCCGGTGGGAATAAAACATATCGATGTTTTTAATGGTACAAAGCTCTGATCGAATAAGATTTTCCTCTTTCATCCCAATTTCAATAAGCTGACGGGCATTGGCCTCAGAAAGGTTCAACTTCCAATGGTCTTTGGAGGATTTTTCAAAAACTTCTTGGCCCCAGGGAAAAACATTCATGAAGCTCTTTCTCACATCCTCTCCTACTTCATAGCAACAGGCCCCTATACAAGGGCCTAATACCGCCCGAACCTCTTCAGGTTTTGTTCCATAAGCATCTCCCATTGCCAGTAACGTTTTCGCAGCCACATGGCTCACCGATCCACGCCAACCGGCATGGGCCAAACCGATGGCCTTATGTATTGGATCAAAAAAAAGAATCGGAAGACAATCGGCCACTAAAATCATCACGGAAATATCCATTTCATTTGTGATAATTCCGTCTCCTTGGCCTAAGGAACCTCCATTTTGAGGACGGTTGGCCGCATCCAATTTAACCACATTATCGCTATGTACTTGATCCACCCAAACCGATCTACTCAAATCCATCCCAAATTCACGGGACAAAAGGACACGATTCTCGTCAACTCTGACATTATCATCTTCAACTCTATAACTCATATTGAGAGAACGATAAATTCCAGCGCTAACTCCTCCGACCCTCGTAGAAACAGCATGTCGCAAGATTTTAGAATCAGCGAACCTAGGAAAAGTAATAGTAATGATGCCGCCCTGTTGCGTTTGGACTGCTTCAGCGGCTAGCTTGCTGGTTTTCATAAATTCCTTCCACCCGATCTTTATAGTCGATAATTCCTTCCGCGATGGCCTTGGCCATCTTGTCCCTCCAATAGGGATCTCTCAGTTTATTTTCCTCTTCCTGGTTGCTGATGAAAGCTGTCTCAACCAATATCGAAGGCATATCGGCGTGGGCTAAAACATAAAAAGGCGCGTGTTGAATATTTCTAAAATGTTGTTTCAAATTTTCAACAATTTTCTCCTCGACTCTTTGAGCGAGAAAATTGCTTCGACTTTTATAAAAATTTGTTCGCAGAGATGTCATGGTGTAATCATAAGGATCGGTCTCACCATTTTCACGAACCGCCGCAACCTCAGCCAGTTTGTTGGAAGCCCTGGATCCATATTGGTATATTTCAGTTCCGTGGGCTCCAGACCTTGGATTGGAGTTGCAGTGAATCGAGACAAAAAGATCGGCGTCGTGGGAATTGGCGAAATCCGTCCTGTACTTTAATTTAATATAATAATCTCCGGTGCGCGTCATGAGGACCTCAAATTCTCTTTCCCCTTTTTGTTCTTCTTTCAGATATCCGGCGACTCTTTTGGCGATATCCAAGGTCGCTTGTTTTTCAAAGTATCTGCGGTCATGACCAGGCGCCCCCGCATCGTTTCCACCATGACCCGCGTCGATCACAATCCTACGTATCCTTTCGATTTGTCCAACAGGCACCTCTTCCTTTGCTTCCGCTTCCTCCGTAGGAGTCGGCTCCAAGGAGGGTACCGCCGTGGGAATCGCCACTTGCGTGACCCCCACGGCGGTGTTGGTGGGGGGAACGGCGGACGATTTTTTCAATTGGTCGGCTTGGGCCAGAATTTCACTCCTTAATTCATCTTCGCGGACTCCTCCGGCGACAAGAGCCTGTTGATCCAACAAAAATCTCACGTTGACGTTCAGAAGAGTTCCAAAAACGTCTCCGGCGGATTCCGGCGGTATTGCTAATTGGCCCGACACAACTTCTACGGGGTCCATGGGGAAAGAGGACTCAGGATCAAGGATGAGGAAAACCGGTTGGGACAAAACCATCTTGACCTGATTTTTGCCTTTTTGAAGTGAAACACGGCGGGTTTGGGAATCAAATTGCAAGTCCACCCCGTAAAATTGCGCCACTTCCCGAAGAGGCAAAAAGACTTTCCCCTTGATATCCTGAAGAATCGTGACCGGGGCTTGATCGGATTTATACGTATATTTCAGAGAAACGGTCTCATCCGCCTGGCTGGCTATAGGCCAATAAAGTCCCATGGTCAAACCGAAAAAAATCCAAAAAAGCTCTTTAATTTTGGGCATTTTCGACACCTATTCTCTTATCCTTTTCTTCACTTTCATACTTTTTATGCTTAATTCTGAAATACCAGTTGTAAACACGACTAATACCTTTCAGGTCCGTCGCTTGAAGCGTAAGGATATGTCCACCCTGGGCCAATTCCGCGCCTACTTGATGAGTCAAAAGGTGGGTCTTCGGGTCGTAATGAACCCGCATGATATGGTTTCCCAATTTCAGCCGAACCGAATTGGGTACGACATCATCCACGATCTGAGCTTTGATAACCGGCTTCTGGGAGTCAATCACTTCCCCGTCCGCTGGAAAAAGACCCTTCATGTGAAGAACCTTGTCCGTAAAAAGACTGGCGAATTTCTCGTGGCTAATGGGATATAGAATCAATTCCCTTTTGAGCTTGAGGGGTTCTATCGTTCGATCATTAGGACCTGGATTGACGGTAAAGGCCAGTTTGTATCCCATTTCGTGGGTAGTCGCAAGAATTGCTGGATCGTAAACCCCGTAAGGATAGGCTATCAATTCAGACTTGCGTTTAAAGTTAGCTTGGATGAAAGTCAAAGGTTCACTGAGCTCAAATTCAAGAATTTTTTTATACTCCATTGGAGGAGTTTTTTCCTCCACCAGTCCCAGGTTTAAATGATTGGCAGTATGGGATTCGACTACCATGCCGAAATTTTGCATGGATAGGATATCCCCTATCCCTAGAGGTTCGACCCCCAATTTCACTTTATGTTTTTTCTTGCTATCGATCCTTCGCTTTAAAGCCGCCTCCCCATTTTCGATAAACTTTGTATAAACAAAAAAAACCGAAGGGTATCCATAGGATTTAAGTATAGGAAATGCGTCGCGATAAATCGTGCGAAACCCATCATCAAAAGTAATGAGGACCGGTTTCGGAGGGAGGGGTTTCCCCCGAAACCAAAAGTCCATCAATTGACCATCCGAAATGGGGGTGAACCCATTGTCTTTCAGGTACTGCATCTGCCATTTAAATTCTTCCACTGGCATCTGGTACTCGGCCTGGGCCCAATCATCCTTTTCATCAGGCTTAAGTACAAACCTGTGGTAGCAAAGCACCACAAAGCTTTCATCCTCCGACGAATTTGATGGTACTCCCGCCACAGCGGCGGAATTTCCCATCAATACCCTAGGAGTCGACGATTTTAAAGCCGGCAAGGCGGAATGAAGCGGTATATCATCACCAAAGCTTCGGCCAACCATGGGTGACGGCCATATCAACAGGACCACCACCCAAAAGAATAACCTTATGGTTTTGACAAACCCTTTCCTCAACATCTTTTCCATTCCATCCTTTTCATTCAATCGAGATTTTTAATTGCTATCTCAGTCCCGATTAGTTTTGAAAAGGCTTGCTGGCCAAACGGCGGCGCAGATAGGCCGGAATGTCGTACTGCCCATCCGACAACTTCAAGGTCATATCCCCTTCCAGTTCCTCCATTGGAGGCTGGGACGAGCTGGCCTTGGCGGTGTTGAAGTTGGGCGTCACGAAATTCTTCAGGTCGATCACCGTAGCCATCTGGTCGACACTCTTTTGGGCATCGAAACCGGTGGCGATGATGGTGACTCGCAGGCCGTCCTTCAGGTTTTCATCGCGCACGATACCCGGGATAATTTCGGCTCCGGGGCGGGCGGCTTTCTGGAGGAACCCGTTGATCTGGTTGAACTCGTTCAGGGTGAAATTCGCCCCCGCAGTCACCAAAACCAGCACCGCAGTGGCTCCGGCGATGTCCACATCCTCCAAAAGCGGGCTATTTACGGCCTTTTGCACCGCTTTGAGGGCCCTATCCTCGCCCGTTCCCGCGCCCATACCCATCAGCACCTTGCCCTTGGCGGTCAGGATGCGTCGTACGTCGGCGAAATCACGGTTGATAATACCTTCTGAGTGGATAATTACCGAGATACCTTGGATAGCCTGTACCAGTACTTCGTCCACACGAGCAAAAGCGGAAGACAGTTCCACATCCTGCTCGCAAACCAGGTTGATGCGTTCGTTCGGGATGACAACAATGGCATCCACATGAGGAAGCATCGCGCGAAGCCCGTCCTCGGCTTGGGCCTTGCGCACGGGCCCTTCGTGCTCAAAAGGTCGGCTAACCACGCCCACTGTCAAGATACCAAGCTTCTTAGCAATCTCGGCTACCACGGGAGCCGCTCCGGTTCCGGTGCCGCCTCCCATACCCGCGGCAACCACCACCATGTCGGCGCCTTCCAGGCATTTTTGAATTTCATCGGTGGATTCCAATGCCGCTTCCTTCCCGATAGTGGGATTCCCGCCCGAGCCCAATCCCTTGGTGAGGGATTTGCCCAGCTGAATTTTCTTGATAGCCTTGCTGCGGCGAAGGGACTTATAGTCCGTATTAGCCGAGATACATTCCACGCCTTCAATACCGGCTTCGATCATCTTATTAACGGCGTTACATCCGCCACCGCCCACCCCGATGACCTTTAAATGGGCCAAATATTGCGTCACATCGTCTTCCGCGAACTCGATCATTGTTTTCCCCCTCTTTTTTTAAACCAACTTTTGGCTGCCAGCTCTAAACCGTCAGTTTTAAACCCTTACTAACTACCTTTCATTTCCCATGCCACCCCCTTAACCATTTCTTTTGGTTTAACTCCCAAACCTCAAACTCCTTATTTCTAACTTTTAAATGGAGTCTCCGAACCATTTCTTCATACGACCCAGGATATTATTGAAAGCATCCGCTCCCGACGCGATTCGATTGCGTTTGGAACCCTGCGTCTGTTGCGACTGCATACCCATCAGTACCAGTCCCACCGCCGTGGAATAACTCGGGTTGGAGACCACATCGGTTAATCCACCGATCCTTTTGGGCGAACCGATCCGAACCGGCAGTTGTAAAATTTTCTCCGCCAGTTCTGCCGTTCCCTCCATCAGGGCGGCTCCGCCAGTGATGACCGCTCCCGCTGGAATCCGATCCTCGAAACCGTGTTTCTTTAATTCCGATCCTACCAACTCGAAAATCTCTTCCATGCGCGCCTCAATAATTTCGGAAAGGACTCGCCGTGGCATGCGCCGGTCCGGCCTCCCTCCCACGCCCGGCACGGTGATTTCCTCTTCTTCCTTCACCATCGCCGTGTAGGCGCAACCAAATTGAATTTTGATAGCCTCTGCCTCGGTGTTAGGAGTACGGAGCCCCACTGCCACGTCGCTCGTCACCAGGGTGCCTCCCAAGGTGATAATGCCAGTGTGCCAAAGGGAACCATTGATAAAGACCGCGATATCAGTGGTTCCACCCCCAATGTCGATCAAAGCAACACCCAGTTCCTTTTCGTCCGATGAGAGAATGGCTTCCGCCGAAGCCAAGGGTTGAAGAATGATGTCAGCCACTTGGATATCGGCCCTTTCCACACTGCGGACGATGTTCTGGACGCTGGTTACCGCCCCCGTTACCACATGGACTTCGGCCTCCAGTCTTACTCCCGACATACCCACGGGATTCTTGATACCATCCTGGTCATCAACGATGTATTCCTGTGGAATCACATGGATAATCTCCCGGTCTAAGGGAATGGCGATGGCTTGGGCGGCTTCGATCACTCTTTCCCTATCTTCCTCCGTAATTTCCTTGTCTTTACGGGATACCGCGATGACGCCCCGGCTATTCAATCCCTTAATGTGGCCCCCGGCGACACCCGCGAACGCGGAGGAGACCTCCACACCCGCCATTCGCTCCGCGTCTTGGACGGACTTCTTGATGGAAGCGATGGTTTGTTCGATATTCACCACCGAACCCTTTTTAAGCCCCGTCGAAGGAGTTGTTCCAACCCCGATGATATGGACCTGCCCCTCATCGTCCTGTTCCCCAATGATGGTGCAGACTTTGGTTGTACCCAGGTCCAGCCCCACCACGATGTCCTGCTTTTGCTCCTTAGCCATTCAACTCACCTCCCTGTTATTTATCTTTTAGCCGCCGAGAAACAGCGGCATGGTCCAAAACAAACCTTCAGCATTTTCAAGTTCAAATGTCTTGCCTTACCGATCACCCTTTGGGTATCCGGCATCATTTTTTTTAACCGGCGCCGGTAATAACACAAAGTCCTGGATGTTTTCATTTTCCATCCCTCGTTTTTACCAACACCATGTCCCGATAACGGAAATCCATGGTTCCCGCACTTTTTCCCTTTTCATTTAAATCGCTGAGTACCAAAGCCATGCGCTTAAGCGCGCCTTCACTGACCGGTGGATTAAAGGTCGCTTGGATGCCATCGATAAAAGTCACCACAATCGAATCCGGTTCGGAAAGATTTACTTCCGAGACGTCCTGGGCCATGACCGGATCTTTCTTTTGGAGAAACGAAAAGAAATCCAAAGCCGGCTTCAGGGATTCCGCCATGGCGGTAGTGCCGACAGCATCCACTTTCAAGGGCACACCCGAAACAAGAGGCAAATCTTCCCGAAGCAACGCCGGGGAGGGGGACAACAACATTCCTTCCCGGTCAACTCCGTAAAGGGATCCGTCGTCAAACAGAGCCACCGGCTTGCGTTCCCGGACGGAAATCAGAATGGTGCGAGGCAGCCGTCTTTCCACGAAAACCCTCTCGACCCAGTCCATTTTCCGAACCCTTTCACCCGCTTCGTTTAAATCCAACTTGAACATGCTTTCCCCCAATGGCAGCGCCACGGCTTTCACAATATCGTCTTCTGACAGGTAATGGTTTCCTTCCACGGTTACCTTTTCCAGTTTCAAACCCGCCAGATCTTGTAAAAGAGCGGTGGTCTTATTTTTAGACCAAATCACAGCCAGAACTAAAAGTGTTAATCCCACCAGCTTCAACATCCATGCCGTGCTTTTCAAAGAAGGGCCACGAAGATTCCAAGATCCCCGCTTCTTTGAAAATCCCGGTGTGTCCTCCACCGATGTAACCCCGGGCCGGTAAAAGGCATAAGCCTTTTGTTCCTGCCGCACGACCGGTTTTTCCTTCTTTTCAAACAACTTTAGAAAAAAACGGCTTTCCCCCTTTCCGGTATTACGGGGCGCCCTGAACCTTACGCTCGATGTCACTCCCGCAGTATTGAACCGGGGAGATTTTTCACTTAAAGGAACCCGTGAACCCCGGTAATACATCAGTTTTTATTTCCTTTCCGTTTCAGCGCCATCAGAACCAACTCCTTCAAAAGCTTCGGAAAAGAAATCCCCGCCGCCCGGGCCGCATCCGGCACCAAACTGGTAGAGGTCATACCGGGGGCTGTATTCACCTCTAAAATCTGAGGTTCCCCCTTCTTAGGAACAATGAAATCAACCCGGTAATAGTCCCGGCAACCCATGGCCTTACCGGCTTTGACGGCGTAAGATTTCACTTTTTGGGCGCTTTTGGCTGGAATCCGGGCCGGAATCAAGTGGTCCGAATGGCCCGGCGTATACTTTGCGTCAAAGTCGTAAAACTCATTTTGTGGCACGATTTCAATGATCGGCAGGGCTTTTTCTCCCAGTACCGTCACGGTCACTTCCGTTCCAGGAACGAATTTTTCCGCGATGGCCCACTGGCTATAGCGAAAGGCCAGTTGAATAGCTTTGGCCAGTTCTTCTTTTTTCTTAACGATGGTCACCCCAATGGCCGAACCCACATCCGCAGGTTTGACAACCAAGGGCAGGCCGATTTTGATCTCTTTCAACCATTTGGACTTTTCCAAGCTCTTATGCAGGGCATGCCAAGGGGCCGTGGGAATTCGATTGGCCTCAAATACCAGTTTGGAACAGCCCTTGTGCATGGCCAAACCACAAGCGAGGGCTCCTGAACCCGTATAGGCCATCCCCCATTTGTCCAACAAAGCCTGTAAGGAGCCATCCTCCCCAAACCCGCCATGCAGGGCGATAAAAACCCCGTCGAACTTGGCGGCTTTGAGTTTTTTCAAAAGCCGCTTTTCATTTTTGTCCATCGTGTTCAGAACCATCGGTAGGGCTTTAATTCCCGCTTGGCCCAACCCTTCCACCACGTTTTTGCCCGACATCATGGAAATTTTTTTCTCCGGGCTCCAACCACCCATTAGTACGCCAACTTTCATCTTGTTCTCCGGTTTCTTAAATTTCCCTGCCCTGTTGTTTGAGGCGTCGTTCGTCTTAAGTTATCAGCCATTTTGATAGTTCCACCAAACGTCCTTGATTTCATTCCAGTCCCAATCCCCCAAAGGTAGTATTTCGGGTTCCAACTTTATTCGATACTGATCCCGAACCCGTTTCTGGATTTCCCTCATCACCGCTACCACATCGTGGGCGGTGGCGCCGCCTTCGTTGATGATGAAATTGGCGTGGATTTCGCTAACCCTGGCGCCTCCAATCCGAAATCCCTTCAACCCCACAGATTCAGTCAGCCTTCCCGCGAAGTTCCCTTCCGGATTCTTGAAAACACTGCCCGCGTTCTTCTCCACCCGGGGCTGCTTACCCCGGCGGACTTTGAAGTATTCCTTCACCTTCTTCTCAATCGTGTCCTTGGCCTCTTTTTTCAGCTTCAACACGGCCTCCACTAACACGTTCCCGCTCAATTTCAAGTTCGATTGTCGGTAACCAAAGCTGTAATCAGACTTCTTCCAATGTTTCACTTCCCCATGGGGCGTCACGATGGTCAATTCCTCGACTGTAGGCCCGATCCAAGCCTTCTTGGCCCCCGCATTGCCCACAACCGCCCCGCCCAGACTTCCGGGAATGCCCGCAAAAAACTCAACACCTCCCAACCCCGCTTCTCGGGTTTTGGCCAGAACCGTCACCAATTTGGTGGCGGCCTTAACCCTCACCCGATCGCCCCCTATGTGAATTCCCTGGAAACCCCGTCCCAGGCGGATCACCACACCTTTGAAACCTTCATCCGCAAAGAGAACATTGCTACCACCTCCCAGCATGAGGTACGGAACTTCCGCATGGGTAAGGCACCGCAAAAGCTCGCCCAAATCCTCATTGGATTGGGGTTCCACAAAAGCCGCCGCCTTGCCACCCAGGTGATATGTGGTGAAGGGAGCGATGGAATGGTCAAATTCCACCTTTCCTTTGACCAAGGTTTTAAGTTCTTTAAAATCCACTTCTCCTACCCTTTCATGTCGCCGCACGGCATATTCCGCAATCACGCCCTTATCCTTTGTGCTTCTGGACGAGGTCACTTCCCACTTTCCAGATATCCCCCGCCCCCATGGTTAAAAGCACATGTTTGTCGGTCAAATGGGCCTTCAGGTATTCCAAAAGCAAAGCCCGGTCCTCGATATAGCGCACGTTGGTTTGACGGTTTTCCCTCAAGGCTTCCACCAGGGTCATGCCCGTCACCCCTGGGATGGGCTTCTCCCGGGAAGGATAAATGGCCGAGATCACCACCTCATCAGCGTCGCCAAAGGACTTTCCAAATTTGTCCCGCAAGAGCTGGGTGCGGGAGAAGAGATGAGGCTGGAACACCACCAGCAGTTTTTTGGAACCCGCAAAATTTTTGGCCGCCCTGAGCGTTTCGGATACCGCCGTGGGATGGTGGGCGTAATCGTCCACCACCGTGGCACCCTTGTAAGAGCCTTTGATTTCAAAACGCCGTTTGGCCCCGTGGAACCGGACCAAACCGGCGGTGATCTTTTTAAAGGGAACCTTGAGTTCCAAACCCACCGCTACCGCCGCCAGGGCGTTTTGGATGTTGAATCGACCCGGCACATTGAGCTTCACGGTTCCCAACTTCTTTCCCTGGAAGGCGACCTCGAAAATCGACCCGGCCTTTTCCAGCCGGACCCTTTGGGCCGAAACTTGGGCCTGCTTGGAAAAACCATAGGTCATCACCCGGCGCTTGATGTGGGGAATAATCATCTGGATCTGCGGATCGTCCGCGCCAAGGATCACACATCCATAAAAAGGAACCTTGTTGGCAAATTGAATGAAGGCTTCCCGGACCTTGTCGATGGAGCCGTAATAATCCAAATGGTCGTCATCAATATTGGTGACAATGGAAATCATGGGCGAAAGCAGGAAAAACTCGCCGAAGGCCTCACAGGCCTCGGCCACCAGATAATCGCCCTTGCCCAGCTTTGCGTTGGACTTGAACACATCCACCTGGCCCCCGATGACCAGCGTCGGGTCCAGTTTGCCCTCGGTCATGACCAGCCCGATCATGGAAGTCGTGGTGGTTTTGCCGTGGGTGCCTGAAATAGCGATGCCATATTTCAAGCGCATCAGCTCCGCCAGCATCTCGGTACGGGGGATGACCGGCACCGAACGTTTATGGGCCTCCACAATTTCCGGGTTGTCCATGGGAACGGCGGCGGAATAAACCGCCACGTCCGCGCCCACCACATGGGAAGCCTTATGGCCAAAGTGAATGTCAGCGCCCATTTCGGTAAGCCGCTCGGTCACATCCGAAGCCTTCAAGTCTGAGCCAGAGACCTTGTAGTGCAAGCTCAGCAGCACCGCCGCGATACCGCTCATTCCGGCGCCACCAATGCCGATAAAATGCACCCGCTTGACGCTACCGAAAGGCTGGGTTAGTTTTCTAAAGCTCGATTTCACGCCGCTTTCCTTTTTTCCGCCATTTTTAAAAGTCCTTCCACGATTTCCGAAGCCGCCTGGAGTTTGGCTAATTCCCCGGATTTAACTCCCATTTCCGCCAGTTTCTTCTCATCCGACAGCAGGGAGATCAGGGTTTGGGTCAGCTTTTCGTCGTCCAGTTCCTTTTCGGTAATCACGACTGCCGACCCAGCCCTCTCCATCGCCCTCGCATTCATCTCCTGATGTCCGGAAGCGTGCGGATACGGTATAAAAAGAGCCGGCAAGCCCCGGCTTAGGATTTCGGCGCAAGTCATGGCTCCGGCCCTCGCCACCACCAGGTCCGCCGCCGCGTAGGCTTCGTGAATGTTGCTGATAAAGGGCCTCAAAACCACCTTGAGAGGGCATTTTTCCAGGGCGTCCACCGTCTTTCGGTAATCGTCCCATCCCGTCATCATGATGACTTGCACCGCTTGGTCGCCCTGTCCCAAAAACTGGATCACATCCGTCATGAACTGGTTCAAAGCGTGGGATCCCTGGCTCCCGCCCAGCATCAGCACTGTGGTCGTGCCCAGGTTCAATCCGAAACTCTCTCGTGATTTCGCCTTCTCCGCCATCACGATTTCTTCTCGTACCGGAATTCCCGTCCATTGGGTTCTCCTTTTGGAAAAGTGTTTTAAAGCGTCCTCAAACCCGACGAAAATCCTCCTTGAAAACAAAGATAAAAACCTTGCCGCCAGACCCGGAACCACGTTGGGTTCAAAAAGAGCCACCGGAACCCCCCGCAGGGCCGCCGCCACCGAAATCGGAACGGAGACATAACCGCCCGTGGAAAAAATCGCGTCGGGCCGGAACCTTCCCACGATCCGCCCCGCCTGGATCAGGCTTTGAGCGAACTCGAACCAGAAAGTGACAAGCCTCATCGACAGCCCCCGAGGGAAACTGCTGGTTTGGATGCCCTCAAACTGGAAACCTGAATCGGGGACCCATTTCGATTCCCGCCCATCGTTCTTACCGACGTAAAGCAATTCGACCTCCGGATGTTTTGAAAGCTCCCGTGCGATGGCGATACCAGGAAAGATATGCCCCCCCGTTCCCCCGCCGGTGATGATGATTTTCTTTTTCGAATCCAATCCCCATTCCTTCCTCGCTTTTCTTCAACCCTTAAGCCTTAGCTAACCGCCGAAGGCTGCCAGCTACCGGCTGGTGTTAAGGGCGACGGCAATTTGATTCCCCGTGAAATGTTGAAAAGAATCCCTATCGAAGCCAGCGTGAACACCATGGAAGAGCCGCCATAAGAAATGAGCGGTAGTGGAATTCCTTTAGTGGGCAAAAGACCCGTGACCACTCCCAAGTTGACCAGGGCCTGGAATCCGATCAGACCCGTAATTCCCGAGGCTAAAAGAGCTTGGAAAAGGCCACCTTCCCTCTGGCTGACCGCTGAAGCGATCTTGAATCCCCGTAAAATGAAGACCGCGAAAAGAAACACCAGTGTCCCTGCGCCCACCAGACCTAATTCCTCGGCGATGATGGCGAAAATGAAATCCGTATGGGGGGCCGGAAGGTAAAAGAGCTTTTGCGAGCTATTGGAAAGTCCCACACCCAGGGGCCCCCCATTTCCTACCGCGATCAAACTTTGAATCAACTGAAAACCCGACCCTTGGGGATCATCCCAGGGATTGAGGAATGCCGTAATTCGTTTCATCCGGTAGCTGGCGGACTCCACCAAGAAAATAAAGACCGGAATCAAGATAGATAAGGGAATCAAGAAAAAGGTCAATTGCATGCCCGCCAGAAACAACAAAAGGATGGTGACCAGGGCTAGGAGAACCGCCGTGCCAAAGTCATGCTGTTTTTCCAGGAGCACCATGCAAACACCCAAAATAGCCAGATAGGGGAATAGGCCAGAAAAGTTCACCAGCGTTTGCTTTCGGCGGTCTAGCGAATCGGCAAGGTAGAAAACTAGGACGATTTTCAGGGTTTCGGAAGGTTGGAAGGAAAAAGGCCCAAGTCGGAACCATCTTTGGGCGCCACCCACCGTCCTGCCAATGCCCGGAACACAAACCAAAACCATGAGAAATAGAGCTATAAAAAGCCCTGGGATGGCCAGGGCCCGCAAATTATCCAGATTTACTCGGGAGGTGACCCACATGCCGAAACAGCCCACAACCACCCAGAGAAGCTGGCGTGCGAAAAAATAATAGGAATTGCCATAGCGGTCATGGGCCAGGATGGCCGAGGCGCTATAAATCATGATCAGCCCCACCGTCACCAGAATCAGGGTGAGCAGGAACATCAGGAAATCCGGCGAAGGTTGTTCTTTGGTTCTAAAGCTCATTTTAAATCCTTAGTTTTCATCCCTTCGTTCGGATTCCGAACAGAGTGTCGTAAGGTGTTGAAAAGGCGTTGGTAGGTGTTGCTGTCAGAATCCGAGCGCAAGAATGAAAACCTCCTTTCGTTTCTGGAATTAAACAATCCCTGTTTAAGCATTTACTTTTCCAGCCTTCTGCCGGGCCATCTTCTGGACTACCGCCTTGAACTGCCTTCCCCGGTCCTCGTAATTCTGGAACATGTCAAAACTGGCGCATCCAGGGGAAAAGAGTACGACTCCACCCTTTTCCGAAGCCGCATAGGCGCCGTTGACCGTCTCTTCCAGCGTCCCAGCCTCAACCACCGTCGCGGCAGAAGCCAATTGTTGAACCACTTTCGTCTTGCATTCACCGAAAGCCACGATTCGGGTTACTTTTTCTTTCACCAAGGAGGCCAGACGCGTGAAATCCCCCGCCTTGTCCCTTCCGCCCAAAATCAAGACGATAGGGCGATCGAAACTTTCCAAGGCTTTCAAGACCGAATCCACGTTCGTACCTTTGGAATCGTTCACGAAACGAACTCCATTGATTTCTCCCGCCGCTTCCAGGCGGTGCTCCACTCCGGTGAATTCCGAGAGGGTCTTGGCTATGACTGCGTCTGAAACTCCACTCAAGGAAGCCATTAAGGCCGCCGCGCAAGCGTTCTCCAAATTGTGGGGACCCGGGATTTTCAAGTCGGAAGCCGCCATCAAAGTTCTCCCCAAAAGTTCGATCTTCTCCCCTGTCATGAAGCAACCTGGTTTTGTGGCGCCCTTGGTTCCCGGAAAACCAAAAAGATAAAGCTGGCTTTTCACCAAGCTTGAAAGAATGGGGGTATATTTATCGGACACATTGAGAACGGCGACATCTTCGGATTTCTGGTTTTCAAAGATACGGCCTTTCGTTTCCACGTAATTCTGCATTCCTTCGTGCCGGTCCAAATGGTCTGGGGTCACGTTCAGAACGGAAGCCAAACGGGGCCGGAATTCCTCTATGGTTTCCAATTGAAAGCTGGAAACCTCCAAAACCGCCCAATCCTCGCTGGAAAGCTCAAAAACCGTTTCGGCAAAGGCTTTTCCGATATTGCCGCAAGCGACCGCTTTGTGTCCCCCTCCGTTGATCATGGCCGTTAACAAAGTGGTGGTCGTAGTCTTCCCATTAGTTCCCGTGATGGCCGCCACGGAAGCCGGACAATAGCCAAAAGCCAGCTCCATCTCGCCGATAACCATAATTCCTTTGTCCCGAGCGGCTTCTAAAGTCGGGTGGTTGAAAGGAACGCCCGGTGAAGTGATGACCAGATCCGAGCTCAGAACGGTGGTAGGATCGATTCCACCCAACATGAGTTGGACGTGTCCAATATCCTTGGATTTCTCAATCCAGGCTGTAAGTTTTTCGGGGGTTTTATCATCCAGGATCACGACGTGGGCCCCATGGACGGAAAGAAGGCGCGCCGCCGCGAAACCCGAGCGTCCCAGACCGATAACCGCTACTTGTTTTCCGTGTACGTAATGCATTTTTTTCCTTAACGAAGCTTCAAGGTGGACAGCGTGAGTAACGTCAAAATGATCGCCACGATCCAAAACCGGACGATGATCTTGGATTCTGGAACACCGGAAAGTTCAAAATGGTGATGAAGAGGCGCCATCTTGAAGACCCGTTTTCCACTCATTTTGAAGGAAGTAACTTGGATGATGACCGAGAGGGCTTCCGCCACGAAAATGCCGCCCACAATGATCAGAAGAATTTCCTGTTTCACCATGACCGCAATGGTGCCCAAAAGCCCCCCCAAAGCCAGGGAACCCGTATCGCCCATGAAGATCTGAGCCGGGGGGGCATTGAACCAAAGGAATCCGAGGCCCGCGCCGACGAGGGCAGCGCAAAGAACCGTCAATTCGCCAGCTCCCGGCACCATGATGATTTTGAGGTATTCGCTGAACTTTACGTTTCCCGATACATAAGTCACTACCACGAAGGCCATAGCGGCAAAGGTCGTGCAACCAATAGCCAACCCATCTAGGCCGTCGGTCAAGTTTACGGAATTGGAAGCGCTGACGATCACTAAGACCGCGAAGAAGGGATAGAGAACATCCAGGTTCATGGGATGTTTAAAAAATGGAAGAGTGATGGATGTTTTTAAGAGGAAATCGTCCGGAAGAACGGAGAGGTAGCCGCCGACAATGATGATAGCCCCAATGGTCTGGAGAATAAGTTTCCAAGTCCCGGGAATCCCCCGGCTCTTTCCAATGCCTTTGAGTTTGACAAGGTCGTCCGCGAAACCGATGGATCCATACCAAAGAAGGGAGAAGAATGCCAGCCAGAAGAACTTGGAATCCCAACGAACCCAAAGAAGGGCGCTTAAACCCAGCGTCAACAAAACCAAAACGCCGCCCATGGAGGGGGTTCCGGCCTTTGCCGAATGGCTGGCGGGACCATCGTGGCGTATCTTCTCGCCCAATTGCAAACCCCGAATTCGCTCAATGACGCCTTTCCCAAAAAAGAGGCAAAACCCGAAGGCGGTGACGGCAGCGTAGACGCTTCGAAACGTCACATAACGAAAGACGTTAAAACCGACAAAGTGGTTCGCCAGTGGATAAAGCAAGTGATAAAGCATTTGGGTTCCTTAGTTCTTACTCAATCTTGAGAAACGAATCGACAATTGCTTCCCGTCCATTGTGTTTTCAGATCTCGCTTCGGCAGAAGGTCCCGTCTCGAAATCGGCCTTCACCGGAACCAATCCGTTCCCCTTCGCAAAAGGGTGGTCCTCTCCAGCCAAATCATCCAAAAACTTCTTTAAAAAAATCACTTTTCAAATCCTTCCAACATCTTCTCCAGTTTCATACCCCGGGAAGCTTTCAACAAAACTGCGTCTCCTTTTTGAGCCGAACGGCGGAGGAATGCTCTCGCGTCCATAACTCCGTCAAAAGCCCGAACTTTGGTTTTCTGCGATTCCGCAAGGCTGTTAAAGGCCTTTTTCATGCGCGTTCCAACCAATAAAACGTTTTCGACAGAACTTTCCGCCGCCCTTTTCACGATGCGGTAATGGGTTTCGGGCGAGAATTCGCCCAGCTCCAACATATCGCCCAGCACCGCCCATTTGCGTTGGGGACCCTTCATTTGGTCAAAGGTAACTAGGGCCGCTTCCATGGAAGTCGGCGAGGCGTTGTAGGCGTCATTGACGAATAAGATTCCATTCAAATTCTTGATCTCCATGCGCATAGGCGCCTGGGATACGAAAGAGCGCAGGCGGACCGCCAATGCTTTCAATGGGATTCCCAGCACCAGTCCGGCGGAAACCGCCGCCGCTGAATTGCGGACGTTATGGGCCCCCGGCATGGAAAGCCGGGTTTCGGAGGTCTCGCCCTCCGCTTGCAGTTCAAAACGGGTTCCCAAGCCGTCGGCTTCGAGATGAACGGCCCGCACTTGGCCCAACTTCAATCCAAAGGTCATGACATTCTCGACATTCGTCCTCAATAAGGTATCGTCCGCGTTCAAGATGTTGGTTCCTCCATTTCTTAAATGTGCCGCGATCTTCTGTTTTTCCGCCGCCAAATGCCGGCGGTTCTTAAAAAACCCTAAATGCGCTTCCCCGATGGCGGTGACAATGGCCACATCCGGCCTGGCGATCTCGGAGAGCCGTTCCATTTCTCCCGGATGGTTGATCCCCAGCTCCACCACCGCAACTTCATGCTCTTTCTTCAATTCCAGCAGGGTCAAAGGCAGCCCCCACTGGTTGTTCAAATTGCCCTGGGTCTTCAGGACTCGGAAAGACCCGGCCATCAGATGGGCGGTCATATCCTTCACCGTGGTCTTCCCCACGCTTCCCGTCACCGCTACCACCGGACCGTTCCATTGAAGCCTTTGGGCCCTCCCCATTTGGCCCAGGGCTTCCGTCGTGTCCTTCACGAGAATCTGCGGCATTCGACCCGGCACGATCTTGGAAACAACCGCCGCCACCGCCCCTTTTCGCGCCGCTTTCCCCAAAAAGCGGTGACCGTCCAACCGGGCCCCCACAATGGCCACAAAAAGATCCCCCCGCTTCACGTTCCGGGTGTCGTGGCGAACACCCGATACTTTCACCTCACCGTCGCCTTTGATGAACCGCCCGTTGACGAGCGCGGCCACCTCCCTCAAACTCCATGGCAACATTAATTCGTCTTCTTCATCTTCTTCAAAAGATCCCGGCTCACTTCCCGGTCGTCGAAATGCTGTTTCTCTTCCCCGATCACTTGGTAAGTCTCGTGCCCCTTGCCCGCAATTAAAACCAGATCCCCCTTTTTCGCCATGGAAAGGGCCAACTTGATGGCCTCGGCCCTTTCTTCTTCCACCCATACCCGCCGGTGGCCGTTTTGCGTCAAGGGATGAGGAATACCCCTCAGGATGTCTTCCAAAATGATCGCCGGTTTTTCAGTGCGGGGGTTATCCGAGGTCACGACCGTCATATCGGCCAATTGGGATGAGATTTTGCCCATCAGGGGCCGCTTGGTTCGGTCCCTGTCTCCGCCACAGCCGAAAACCGAAATCAACTTGTGAAAGCTTTTTTTGCCGAGGATTTCCCGGGAAGCGATCAAGGCCTGTTTCAAGGCGTCCGGGGTATGGGCGTAATCCACCAACACCGTGAAATCCTGCCCCGCCGCCACCTCCTCGAATCGACCCGGAACCGCCGGCGCGTGCTTGAGTCCGTCTCGAAGGGTTTGCCACGAAAGGCCCAATTCCCTCAAAACCGAGATGGCCGCCAGCGAATTGTAGATATTGAAAATCCCGGTCAACGGAGCCTCGAAAGCGTGGCCTTGGACTTCAAACCCGATAAAGCCAGGCCGATGTTGGACCTTCAGGGCTTGATAAGCGCATTTGGCCTTCAGGCCGTAACCCACGGCCTTGGATTTGAACTCGCTCAATAGTTTTTGGCCGTAAGTGTCGTCAGCGTTGACGGCTCGCGCTTCGACGCTTTTGAATTCGGTGAACAAACGGCGCTTGGCGTGAAAGTAATGGGTGAAATTCTTGTGATAATCCAAATGGTCGCGGCCCAAGTTGGTAAAAACCACGCCTTTGAAATCGATTCCCAAGACCCTTTTCATTTCCAAAGCGTGGGAAGATACTTCCATGACACCCCACTTGCATTTTTGGCGGCGCATTTCATCTAGTAATTTCACAATGACCAGTGAGGATGGCGTGGTGTTGTTGGCCTCGTATATTTTCTTTCCGATCTGGTAGGCGATCGTGCCGATAAGTCCCGCCGGCTGCCCTGCCCTTTCCAGGATGGACCGGATAAGGTAGGTGGTCGTGGTTTTGCCCTTAGTGCCGGTCACCCCAATCACCTTCACTTTTTTGGAAGGGTCACCGTAATAAAAATGCGCCAATCGGGCCAAGGCTTCCCGGCTGTCCTTGACCACCAGTTGGGGCACTGACAGGCCGTTCAATGGCTTTTCCTGAACCACCACCGCCGGGGCGCCTAATTCCAAAGCCTCCTGGGCGTAAACCCGGCCATCTACTTTTGCTCCGGGGACACAAACAAAAAGGTCCCCCGAATGGGTCTGTTTTGAATTCTCGGCGATGCCGGTCAATTTCGGATTGCCTTTTCCGACGACTTTTAAACCTTTCAATTTTTGGGCCAGGGACAGGAATCTCATGAGTTTCCTTCCAAGCCCGTTGAATTGGTTTTGGCCACCGGAACTTCGCAATTCAAGTCGCAAGGGGTATCGTTCGCGATGGACCGTCCCGCGGAGGGAAACTGCGACTTCACCACACCCTCACCTTTAAAGTTCACGTGAACGCCCAAGGGCGCCAAAAGGGCCAATGCCTGACGCTTCGTCTTGCCCCTAAGATCCGGCATCAAACCCGCGACAGGACTAGATTCGGGCTCGCCTAAAGTCAGCGTGATATAGGTTTGTTGTTCAAGGTCCGTCGAAAGCGTCGTCCCCGACGATTGGGACTGGGATACGACCCTTTGTCCCTTTCCGTTAAACTTGACCTTGAGATGGTCGTTTTGCGCCAGCCATTCGCACTGGGAAGGCGTGAGCCCAACAAAAGAGGGAGCTAAGCGTTGTTCTCCAGTCTGGGCAAATAAGGTGGTCGGGCCGTTTCCGGGAACCATGTCATAAACCAGAGCCCTTTTGGCCACTTCCTTGAATACCGGTCCCGCCGTGTAGCCGCCCCAATAAATTCCCCTCGGGTCATCCAGTGAGACATAAATGACAAATTTTGGATTTTGGGCTGGGACAAACCCAATAAACGAAGAAACGTAGTTATATTTCGAGTAATGGCCGTTCATGAATTTATAAGCCGTGCCCGTCTTACCCGCGATATCGTAAGAAGGCAGAGCCACCGCCGTTCCAGTGCCTTTTTCCACCACCCACTTCATTAATTCCGTCATCCGCTTGGAGGTTTTGACCGAACAAACTCGGCGAATTTTTTTTGGCCCAAATTCTTTAACCGCCCTTCCATCGGTGGTCTCCAACGCTTTCACAACATAAGGCCTCATCATGACACCCTTATTTGCGATCGCGGCATAAGCGTCTAGCATCTGAATGGGCGTAGTGGAAACTTCATAACCATAGGGAATAGAAGTGAGGGAAAGCCCGCTCCATTTGTCCAGGGGCCTCAATTTGCCCGGGGATTCCCCCGGAAGATCAATGCCGGTCAAATCCCCGATGCCAAATTGTTTGGCATAATGATAAAGATTTTCTTTCCCCAGTTTCATACTGACCTTCACCATTCCAATATTGCTGGAGTAACCGAAAACTTCCCGAAAAGTGAGCCAACCATGCTTTTCGTGGTCCGTCACCACACGTCCATAATCGGTATGGTATGCGCCGTTTTCACAAAAAAACTTGTCGTCCTCATTGACAACACCCTCTTCCAACGCGCCCACAGCCGCGATCAATTTGAAGGTACTTCCAGGCTCAAACTCGTCGTTGACGACGCGATCCCGCCAAAATTCCTTGGGAGAATCGGAAAAATGATTGGGATCGTAATTGGGGTAGTTGGCCAAGGCTAATATTTCGCCCGTATGGGGATCCATCACCACGATGGAAGCGGCTTTGCACCGGTACTTTTCAAAAGCTTTCTCTAACTCCACCTGGGAGATGTGCTGAATAGTCTTATCGAGAGTCGTCACCACGTTGAGCCCGTCCACATTGGCTTTCACCGACTTGTTGTCGGCCAAAACCACTCGGCCTCGCGCATCCCGCTCCGTGAGAACTAATCCCTTTTTTCCTGCGAGAACGTCTTCGTAATAACGTTCCAGCCCATCCAAACCCTGGTCGTCGATTCCGGTGAACCCCAAAACATGGGCCGCCATTTCGTGGTCGGGATAAAAACGGCGCTGCTCCCGGGTAGCTTCAACGCCTTCCAGTTTCAGGTTTTCCACCGCGTCCGAACGCTCATAGGGCACCTGACGAGCCACCCAAACAAAAGGCTGGTTGCCTGAAATTTTGCAGAGCATTTCCCCATAAGACAAACCCAATGCATGCGAAAGGGCCGCGGCCGTATTGTCTTTGTCTGTGATTTGATCGGGATGGGCGCAGACATTGAAAAGCCCAATGTTCATCGCCAGCGCCTCTCCGGATCTATCTTCAATCATTCCACGGGAGGGACTCGTTTCCTTGGACGTATATTGCTGGTGATAGGCCAATTGACGGAACTCGGAATGTTTGAAAACTTGCAAGTAAACCAATCTCCCTTCCACGAAGAGGATCGAAAGGAATAAAACCGACTCCAGCAAGAGGAGCCGCTTTTGCATTTGGGTGTAATGACGAAGTGCGCTCAAGGTTTATCCACCTTCTTCATGGCGGCAGTCCAAAAAGAAAACCATTTGGGGTAATAATCCGGCCCCTCGTCTAAGATCACAATTTGATCCGATTTCGGCGTCACCATTCCCAATTGTTCCCGAGCCACTTTTTCAATACGGGAGAGGCTGTTCACTTCGTGCATCTGATACTTCAAATAGTAATATTGGTTGGTCAATTGCTGTTTCTGGGTTTTCAGGCTTTGAACCTCGTAGCTCAACTTGACGACCTGCATGTGCTGCCAAACATAGAAGAAAAGGAAAAGACTCAAAACCAAAACACCCCAAAAGGTTCCCTTGAAATCCTTCCGTTGGACGGCTTTGGCCAGATTGCCCCGCCAGAAAAGGTCCGCGTTGAGAGCCTCACCGGCCGTCGAAAAAAAATGTTCTTTCATGGAAACGGCTTCGGGGGTTCTCAAGTCGCTCCCTCCACGCGGAGTTTCTCCGCGACGCGCAGCTTGGCGCTACGAGACCGTGGATTTTGAGTCAATTCTTCTTCTGAAGCGCTCACGGGTTTGCCGGTAAGAATACGGAGGGAGGCCTTGTGCCCACAAACGCATTGAAGTATTTCAGGGGGACAAAGACAGTTGGTGGCTTCCATTTTGAAGAATTGCTTAACGATACGGTCTTCCAGGGAATGGAAGGTAATGACTGCGATACGTCCACCTGGTTTGAGCACTCTCAGGGACGTCCGCAGGCCTTTTTTCAGCATTTCCAACTCACGGTTCACTTCGATGCGTATCGCTTGGAAAAGCCGGGTAGCGGGATGTTTTGAATGGTGTCCTTTCTTTGACCGCGGCCTGCCACAAACCCGCAGGGCTAAGTCAGCCAACTCGCCGGTTCTTTCAAAAGGCTTTTGTTCCCGGGCCCTCAGGATGGCGCGGGCCAAAGCACGGGCTTTAGGCTCTTCACCATATTCGAAAATGATTTTGGAGAGTTTTTCTTCCGGATAGGTATTCAAAACCCAAGCGGCCGTATGGCCGCTGGTCGTGTCCATGCGCATATCCAAAGGCCCTTCCTGATTGAAGGAAAAGCCGCGGTGCGCCGTGTCCAACTGAAGTGAGGATACGCCGATATCCATCAACACGCTGTCAACCTCGCTGATCGAGAGATCTTTCAGCACCCACAGGAGGTCGGCGAAGTTGGCCTTGAACAGGGAGACCCTAGGGTCTTTCCTGAGTGCTCGGCCGGCGTGTTGAAGGGCATCGACATCCTGGTCCAACCCAACCAAGCGGCCTTTCGGCAGGAGCTTTAACAATTCCTGCGAGTGGCCGCCCATCCCGACCGTGAGATCCAAGACAACCCCGTCGGGAGGGGGGGACAACAACTCCACCGCTTCTTTTAAAAGAACCGGTAAATGGACTTGATCAGCTGTCAAAACGGGCGACGGCTTCATCCTCATCAAAAACCACGTCAAAGTTGGAATAAGCGCCAACCAACTTGAAAAGGTTCTCGACGTAAGGAATGAGACCGACCAACTTGATTTCCCCGCCCAGGGCTTTAAAGCGTTGATTTCTTTCGGCTAACTTTGAAATGGCGTTGAGTGAAACATGTTTCACTTGGCGGAAATTTAAAACAACCTTATTTTTGTTCTCCAAAACCAGGTCCGTCATGGAACGAAGTAAAGCCTCCATATCACTCATGCCGATATCACCGGCCAAGCGCAGGACTGTCACGGTTTCAGTTGATGTCGAAACTGCCATTTTTTCCCCTAAACATTCATCTTTTGTCCGCAAAAAGCCAACCGTCAATCGTGTTAAGCGATGGCCACGTTGCGTCCTGTTTTTTCCATCATTTCGGTTACGTTCTGATATGTATCGAAGAGTGTGTCCACGCCCATGGTTCGAAAAAGATGCATGAGACGGCTATTCAACCCCACAATCTTCAAATCCCCCCTCTTGAAGCGCACGTGGTTCCAGTGATTGACCAGGGCCCCCAACCCTTTTGCGTTCATAAACGAAACGTCAGTCAAATCCAAAACCACACGCATGTAACCTTTTTTCATCAGCGTCTCAATGGCATTCCCCAGTTTCCCCAGGTCGTCCTCGCTCATATCGCCATTGACGTGAACTAGCGAGAACTTTTCTCTTATTTCGATTCCGATTTCCATTTAAGTTCCCCTACCCAATTAAAGGTTTAAGGACTGAATGCCTTTATCCGATAACTTTTGGCCCAAAAGCTCCAAGGATTGCGACGTCTGCGCATGGTAGTTTTCGTACTTCGCCTTATCCCAAATCTCCACACGGTGAAGCATTCCAACGATCACCACGCTTTTTCCCAAACCCGCTTCCTTGCGCAATACGGGCGAAATTACGATGCGTCCCTGTTGGTCAATCTCCACTTCGTCCGTAGCCCGAAGAACCGTTCTTTGAAACTGCCGAACCTCCGCGTTTAAGGTGTCGAGCGAAGAGAGCTTTTCCTCTATCTTTTTCCAAGCGTCCATCGGGTATAAGAAAAGACATTGGTCGAATCCCAAGGTCAAAACCAAGGGCGTCTCGTGATCGCTTTTAATCTGTTCACGAAACCGGGCCGGTATGTTCAGGCGGCCCTTATCGTCAACGGTGTTATGAAAAATCCCTCGGAACACTTTTTTCTCCACTTTCCAAAGAACATTTCCAGGGCTGAACCCCAGGATGGAAAAACAGTTTTTGTTGAAAAATAAGGAGTTTCGTGAGTTTTATACCACTTTACCCCACTATTCCCCACTTCGAGCCATTATGCTCTACTTTTTGACTCCGTCAAGCGATTTTTCTTTAAAAATGGGGGATTTTACATAGGGTAAAAGTGGGGCAAGGGGGTTAAACTGACGTCGTTTTTACGAACTTTAAAACCTGGGGAGCATGTTAGAGGAATGTGTCAAAAGGCTGGAATTTCATCAAAAAATGGGCCATTTTTACTGATTTTAGGGCTATTAGCCCTAACCGGCTGTTACCAACCAACCGTTAAAACCCACCCACTCTCCCACCCCCTTTCTACTCAAATGGTATTTAAAGCCTCGGTTTTCAAAGTACAGAAAACCATCAGCGAAATTTTCAAATCCAATCCCAAAGATCTTTTTCAACTCCCCTCTGATTCCCCGCCGACTTTTTCTTTGTATTGGAAAGGAGGCCGTCACCCGGAAGAAGTAACGATTTTTAAAAATCCCGTGGATGAAAATGATGTGTATGTCAGTTGTAATGAAATGCCCATCTGCAGATCAAAGGTTTATACCGATTGGAGGGCAAGACCACTGGAGTACCTGGCGGACTTTCAACTTCATATTATTCCCCAAGGCGCGAAGGAAACGCTAGTGAAGGTAATTACCGTTAATCCAAGAGTAATGGCGAGGGAAACTTATTTGGATGTCCAGCCAACGACCGTCGAGGAAGACGAAATACTTAACTGCATAGAAAAAAAAATAAAGAACGGAGTTTGACCATCTTCGGTTTTATTTTGAGTTGTTGATAGAAGTATTGTTTTGGTTACTATCCGATTGGCTTATCAGATTACCCATAACCATGAGAAAGAAACTAAAAGCTAAAGCCATGACAACCAGAATAATAATATTTTTAAGGGGCATTTTCGTCAGGTCGCGCGTAGTTTTCTTCCGGGGTTTGGCCTTGAAATCATGCCAGCAGTTATCGCAAATTTTATCTGATTGACTTGCCTTTTGACATTGGGGACAAATGACCATCTCAGACGCCTTTCCCTTACTTGGTTAGGACTTGTTGGATGGACTTTTTCCAGCCGTCCCACAGCGACTTGCGTTTATTTTTTTTCATTCGGGGAAAAAACACTTTATCTACCCGCCGGATTTTTTGGATTTCGGCGCTGTTTTTCCAATATCCCACCTGCAACCCAGCCAGGAAGGCGGCTCCCATGTTGGTGGTCTCCGTCACTTTTGGGCGGTTGATTTTAATTTTAAGAAGATCGGATTGGAATTGCATCAAAAGATTGTTCTGACAAGCCCCACCGTCCACCCGCAGTTCTTTAAGTTTTAGATGGGAGTCTTTTAACATGGCATCTACCAGGTCCTTCGATTGGTACGCCAAAGATTCCAAAGCGGCCCGAACCACATGCTCTCTTTTGGTTCCGCGGGTAATTCCCAACAAGGCCCCACGGGCGTGGGCATCCCAATAGGGGGCTCCCAACCCCACAAAAGCCGGAACTAGGTAAACTCCCCCCGTATCCGGCACTTTACTTGAAACGGCTTCCGACTCCGGTGCGGTCTTAATGAGTTGCAAGCCATCCCTCAGCCATTGGACTGCCGCCCCACCGATAAAGACCGACCCTTCTAGGGCGTAAACCGGCTGTCCTTTTCCGTCACAGGCCAGGGTGGTTAAAAGTTTATTTTTGGAAAGGATGTGCTTTTTTCCTAAGTTCAAAAGCAAGAAACAGCCTGTTCCATAAGTGTTTTTCAAAGTTCCAGGCTCATGACATCCCTGGCCGAAAAGAGCGGCTTGTTGGTCCCCGGCGATTCCCGTGATGGGAATTCCCTCTCCCAAATAACTTTGAGTTGAGGTGGTTCCAAAGTGACTGGAGGAAGCCTGGACCTTTGCCAAAAGCGGAGCGGGTAAGTGAAAAATCTCTAATAACGCCGGGTCCCATTGCTTTTGACGGATATTAAAAAGAAGCGTCCGAGAGGCGTTGGAATAATCCGTTGCGTGTGAGCGGCCGCCAGTGAAGTTCCATAAAAGCCAGGAATCGATGGTTCCAAAAGCCAGTTCTCCCCGGGCCGCTTTGGAGGCCGCACCCGGCACGTTTCGAAGCAGCCATTCCACCTTGGTTCCAGAGAAATAAGCGTCAATGACCAGGCCGGTCTTGTTCAGGAACAACTTTTCTTTACCTTGAGCTTTTAATTGGTCGCATCGATGGGCTGTCCGGCGGCATTGCCAAACAATGGCGCGATGAATAGGTTTGCCGGTCTTTTGGTCCCAAATGACCGTGGTTTCGCGCTGATTGGTAATGCCAATAGCGGCTATTTGGGAAGGCTTGATCCCCGCTGCTTTGAGGGCTTTCTTCCCCGTCTCCTCCACTGTCCGCCATATTTCATTGGCATCATGCTCAACCCAGCCAGGCTTTGGGAAATATTGAGTGAACTCTTGATAGGCGCTACCCACCACCTTGCCCGAATGGTCGAAAAGGTGGGTTCGGGTGCCGGTTGTTCCTTGGTCGATGGCCAGGATTAACTTGGACATAAAGCCTCCCGTCAAATGAAACGCTAAGTTTTTTTATCGAAGGCAAAAAGATCCGAAACAAAGCCCATCTTGCTTAACCGAAACTGCAAAGCGGTCCAAAGGCACCCCAAGCCGTACTTGCTACTCCGGATAAAGTTAATGGAAGAGGCCTCGGCGAAATATTTCGCCGGACAGGTCACCTCGGCGATTTTGAAATCTAAATAGTGGATTTGGGAAAGCATCTGGTTGTCAAAAATGAAATCGTCTGAATTTTTCTCAAGGGGTATCGCCTCCAGGACTTTTCGGGTAAAGGCACGGTAACCCGTGTGATATTCGGAAAGCTTGGCCCCCATTAGGACGTTTTGCGTGAAGGTTAAAAACCGGTTGCTGATGTACTTATAAAGAGGCATTCCCCCTTTGAGCGCTTGGCCTCCCAAAATGCGGGACCCTAGCGCCACGTCATATTCTCCGCTAGCCAATAGATAAGCCATCGAAGGAATAAGCTTGGGCGTGTATTGGTAATCGGGGTGGAGCATGATGATGATATCCGCTTTGCTCTTAAGCGCCGCGGCGTAACAGGTTTTCTGGTTGCCGCCGTAACCCCGGTTCCGGGGATGAATGAAGGTCTTTATTTTCATTTTTTTGGCGAGCATGGCCGTTTCATCACTGCTCGCGTCATCCACCAGAATGACCTCATCCACGATATCCCGTGGCACCTCGTCGTAAGTTTTTTTCAACGTCTTAGCCGCGTTATAAGCCGGCATAACCACCACGACTTTCTTTTTGTGGATCATTTCATTTCTTCCTTCATGAGTTTCGCGACTTCTCTCGAGTTATACCCGCCTTGTTCCAGGGCTCGGACAACTTTTTCTCTTTTTTCAGCCGTATGATTTTGGCTTAACTTCCACTTTCCTTCCAATCGGCTTATCTCTATGCGAAAACCCACTATCATTTTTAAGAGTTTTAGGAAGTACTCCTCCGTAAGTATTCCCATATCCCAAGGTTGCGGCAGGAAACCTTCATAAAAACCGACCATCTTCTTTAAGATTCCGCTGATTTCCCTTTCATCCGCAATCGGAACAAACCGGCCATAAACATGAACCGAAACGTAATTCCAGGTTGGAACCGATTCCAATGTTCCATACCAAGAAGGCGAAATATAGGCGTGTGGACCCTGGAAGATCATCATGACTTCTTGTCCCGCAAGGGCGGTCCACTGGGGATTGGCTTTGGCCATATGGCTCAGGAGGCTCCCCCCTGGGCCCATGTCCGGTTGAACCAAAACCGGAAGGTGGCTCGCTTCCAGTTTTCCCTCCTTTTGGGAAACCAGTATCCCGAAATTATTCTTCTCGATGAAATCAAAAAGCCTAGAAGCGTCTTCTTTCTTAAAAACATCCGAGTTATACATAAAAAACTTTCGATCGCGTCAGTTGGAAGGCTTCAATAGCCGAATGCCAACCAAAAGAACCACAGACCCCAGAACGTACATTCCGAAAGTCTCCAGCCAGCCCTGAACGGGAAGATGGAAGAAATCGCCTAGAAAGCCACCCAAAAGAGCTCCCAAAATACCAACCACCATATCGGGAATAATGCCCATTCCCTTGCCATGAACAAGCTTACTGGCCAACCATCCCGTTAAAATCCCAACCACGATAATCCCGATAAGACTATGAGCATCATGCCAGTTACCCATGGACGGCCTCCTTAAATGATGAGGATGACTTTTATTATCTTAGTTGATGGCTCTTAATATTTGGGAATGAACCAGGCTGTTACTGGAAAGGGAGTTCCCGCTATAGATGGTCTTCTTCCCCGAAAGGTCGGTAAACTTGCCGCCCGCCTCTTCCAAGCAAATCTTGATAGCGGCGACGTCATAGGGTTTCACCACCGGCTCCAGCATGGCTTCCGTCATTCCTTGGATGACCAGGGATTGGCCAAAACAATCGCCGAAACCACGGTCGTCATAACAGATGGCGATCAGGTCGGTCAGCTTCTTGCGGTAGGATTTGGGAGTCAGCCGAATTCCCCCATAAGTCAATGTGCCGCCTTTGAGGTTTTGAATTCTGGAAACATATGCCCTTTTTCCGTTGGCATAACAGCCAAGCCCCTTGCCCGCCCAAAGGGTCATCGAGATGGCTGGATGATGAATAACCCCCACCACCACCTCCCCCCGGTATTCCAACCCAATCAAGGTCCCCCAAAAAGGTATCCCCCGGATAAATTGCCGGGTTCCGTCTACCGGATCGATCCACCACTTGAAGTCGGATTTATGGTTTTTATCCCAACCAAATTCTTCCCCGCAAAGCTGGTGGCCCGGGAAAGCCTTCCCCAGAATTACCCGAATGACCTGCTCGGCTTCCCGGTCGGCCCGAGTAACCGGCGATCGGTCGACTTTCTTGATAACGGAAACGTTCTTACGGAAGTATTTCAGGGCCCTTTGTCCGCCTTTTTGGGCGGCGATTTTGGCAACCGCAAGGAAACGCTGCAATTGTTTGCGGCTTAAGGAGTTGGACATGGCAGCATTTTACAGGCGGAACGGAATGGACGGAAATAAAAAACGCCCCAAGGTCAATCCCTGGTGCGTTTTTAGTGTTTTAGACATCAACGGCGAATGACCACATTAGATTATTGTTACATCATTGCCTTGCCCTTGATGCTGATGGCCTTTTTCGATCCGTCACTGTTCACTTGAGAGGCCTTTTTAGGAATTAAATTCGTACCATACTCATCCCCGGTAATCTCGACTTTCTTTCCTGCATAATTAGCGAAAGCACTGGAGGGAAAGGCCAATATATACAAAGTTTTATCCACGAGAAGGCCCGCCGGGCTTCCGCCTTTCAGGCATTCCGTGCCACAGTTTTTCATGTCCATGTGATCATTGCCCGTTTCGCCATCGTCCAAATAACAGGCCACATCGACCAGGATGCCGGTCATCGTTACGGTTTTAGACTTTTGACCCATATCTTCCGCCCGGCAAATTGAATAGGACACAGCCAAGCCCAACACTAAAACCAACATCGATAATTTTTTCACCCCATCCTCCTTAAAATTTTAAAATCTGTTCCAAATACTATCGTTTTAAAGGTTTAAAAGTTTCAAGTTAACCGCTGAATTTCCTCTGCCGCATGAGGAAAAAGTCGTAAAAGCTTCTCCCGGTCACCCAAAACAAAGTCTTCAAACTCAAAACCCGGTGCCACAGTGGTTCCCATCAAGGCGAAATTCCCGCCTTCGTTTAAATAGCCTCCAAACCAAGTACCCGCAGGAATCAACAGTTGTACTTGTTGCCCCTGTTCCATGCCCTGTCCCAGGACGATTTTTTGGAAATCCCCATTGGAGCCTAATAGCACCCAGGTCACCGAATCGCCCAGATAAAAGTGAACCATCTCGTCCGAGACAATACGGTGCATCTTGGAAACCGAACCCGGAACGAGCAGGTAATAAATGGCGGTAGAGAAAACCCGTTGCGGTTTGAACCCTGGAATGGGTGACGGTCCCCGATAGGTTTCCCGGTAAAAGCCTCCCTCTGGATGGGGTTTCAGGTTTAGTGATTGAATTATTTTATCCGCTGTCATCCAAAAACCTTTTTAACCGCAGATTTACGCCTTTATACCTTTACAGCGGCTTTAAACGCCAAAAGAAACACCAATACTCCGGGCGGCCTTGATGAGTTCGTGATTTGTAGGAACTTTGCGGGTTTTGCCACCCACCTCGGACAAGGGAACGGAAGCCAGTTGACCGTTCTTGAGGGCCACCATGCGGCCAAATTTGCCCTTCAAAATCAGGTCCATCGCGCGGACGCCGAAAAGGGTGGCTAGGTTGCGGTCAAAAGCCGTCGGCGTTCCACCACGGACCAGATGGCCCAGGATAATCGACCTGTTCTCGATACCGGACTGGGCTTCCAAATGATGGGCCAATTGGCGGCTGATGCCGCCGAGCCGGATCCTTTCCGTGGACATGGGATTAATCCGGTCAACCACCATCTTTCCGCCCTTGGGGTGCGCCCCTTCGGCGATGACCACGATACTGCTCTTCTTACCCCGGCGGCGGCGGCTCCAAATGGCTTCCACTACCTTCTTTTCGTCATAAGGAATTTCGGGAATGAGGATGATATCCCCTCCCCCCGCGATACCGGAACGAAGCGCCAGCCAGCCCGCGTAGCGCCCCATGATTTCAACGATGATGACTCGATGGTGGGAATCGGCCACCGTATGCAAGCGGTCGATGGCCTCAGTGGCGATGGAAACAGCCGTGTCATGGCCGAAAGTCTGGTCCGTACCCATCAAATCGTTGTCGATGGTCTTGGGTACGCCGATGATCCGCACGCCCATTTTGGAAAGCTTGTTGGCGACCGTCATACTGCCGTCGCCGCCCAAGACGACCAGGGCTTCGATGCCAAGGCTCGTCAGGTTTCGGGGGATGTCCTTGCTGCGGTCGTGGTAAATGATCTTGCCCGACTTGTTCTTTTCAATGAGGTGGAAAGGATTGTCTTTGTTGGACGAACCCAGGATGGTGCCGCCCCGGGTAAGGATATTGGAAACATCGTCTGAACCCAGAATCTTCGTGGATTTCTCGACCAGCCCCAAGAAGCCATCCAGGATACCAACCACTTCGATGCCGTTTTGGACCGCCGTCTTAACGACCGCGCGGATAACGGCATTCAAACCGGGGCAATCACCGCCGGCGGTTAGAATGCCGATACATTTAACGCGCGAAGAAGACATGAAATCCTTCTTATTGGACCCCGAGTAACTCAACGTCGAATACCAGCGTGGCGTTCGGAGGAATCACCCCGCCCGCGCCCCTCTCGCCGTAACCCAAGTCGGAAGGAATGGTTAATTTACGTTTCTCGCCAACCCTCATCCCGGCCACACCCTCATCCCAGCCCTTAATGACTTGGCCGGCTCCCAATGTGAATTGGAAAGGCTGGCCCCGGTCCACCGAACTGTCAAACTTGGTTCCGTCGGTCAACCAGCCGGTGTAATGCACGCTGACCGTTTGGCCCGCCACGGCAAAAGCTCCATGACCGACCTTCAAAACTTGGTATTTAAGGCCCGAAGCCGTGGTAATAGTTTTATGGCCGGCCTTTACATGTTTCGCCGCGGGAGTCGGGCTGACGGCGGCGGAAGCATCGGTGCCGGTGGTAGTGGAACTGGAAGCCGTTGAGTCCTGCGCCTTCACGTAATTCGCCACCAATAAAACCACTCCGATTAAAACTGCCAGACCTAAAGCCTCATAGCGGTAAATCATGCCGATTCCTCCCCTTTGGATGTGAATGAAACGGCGAAAGTATACCTTATCGGCGGGCTAGTTTCAGCAGAAGTCGAAGGGAAAGGCTTAAAGACTACAGCAAAAACCGATTGAACCACGAAGGCACTAAGGGCACCATGCCGACCTTCCATAAATCTTTTAAAGAGGTCGGTATAGTACCGATTTCAATGTTTTGTCTATTCATTGAAAATCGGCACAAGCAAGACTAAAAGCAAAGGTATTTAAAAAATATTCTAAATTCAATCTTTGTTTTAGCTTTTCTTGGTGCCCTTCCTGCCTTCGTGGTTCAAATTTCTTTGACTCTTAGTCTGCAACCCGGGCGACGCGGATAGTGTTGACAATGTCGTGGACACCGCTGACGCCATGGACGATGGAGGAAATATCCCGCTTGGTTTCAAAATCATCCACGACTCCCGTCAGGGTCACATGGCCCCCTCGGGCGCTGACATGGATTCCATCCCCCATACTACGAACGGCCCGGCTAATGGCCGCTTCCAGCTCGACATCCTTCGGATCGGAAATATTGTTGTTGAATGGATCTGTCATAGGTCCCCCTTTTTTAACCAGCGACTTCTTAATAAATGGTACGCCGGATATTCAAGGCTTTCAACGGAGCTCGGTTACCTCCACTTTTAAAGGGTCTAAAAATGGTTGAGATTCCTTTTTTCCTCCCAGGGTTTTACGTGGATATGGTTGGTCACGATCCGCACCCCCGGAATGGCTTCTACCATTGGAGTGATATCCCTTTTTTCTTGTGCCTTATCAACCCAACCCAGGAGATTGACATATCCATCCCTTACAACCACTTGAACCGCTCCTGATTTTCCCCGGGAACCTATAGCCCTTTCGATTGTCTCTTCCAATTCGACATCCTTCAGATTAAGAAACGGCAGAGTTTCCATATCAAACCTCCTAATTTCAAAAGGAAATTTTAACTTTGAACTCTCCTAAGCTTCATTGTTTCTCCCTCACCTGATTTCCAATATGACCTATTTCATACTCCCGATGGATTTGTTGGTGCGTTGACAGGGCTCTTCCCGGTAAATAAGATGCTGGCCTTATCAAAATAACCTTTTAATTCAGCCTTAGGACATCTTATGGAAAAAGCCCTTCACATCGAAAACCTCTCCAAAAGCTATAAACGCCGCCTGCGTCAGCCGGGGCTTTGGGGCGCTTTGAAGGGATTGCTTTCCAGCCAATTTGAGGATGTGGAGGCCGTCAAGAAGATCTCTTTTTCCATTAACCGGGGGGAAAAAGTTGGCCTGATCGGTGAAAACGGCGCGGGCAAATCGACCACCCTCAAAATGCTCACCGGCATCATCGCGCCCACAAGCGGCAGCCTGGAAGTTTTAGGGCAACTGCCTTGGAAAGAACGCCGCCAATTAGCCATGAATATCGGGGTGGTCTTTGGCCAGCGGCCCCAATTGCTTTGGGACATTCCGGTACGGGAAACTTTCCGGCTCTTGAAAACCATGTACCGCATTCCCGAAGAAGTTTACAACGTGACTTATAACGAAGCGGTCCGACGGCTGGGGCTGGAACCCCTGCTGGGGACTCCCGTCCGCCAACTGTCCCTCGGCCAGCGCATGCGTTGCGACTTGGCGGCGGCCCTATTGCACGCGCCGGCTATCGCTTTTTTGGACGAACCGACCATCGGCCTGGACCTGTCGGTGAAGGAGCAGGTACGGGAATATATCGCGGATATACAGGAAAAATTCGGCACCACTCTTCTCATTACCACTCACGACCTGAAGGACATTACCGAGACCTGCGACCGTTTGCTGTTATTGGATAAAGGAGCGCTTCTTTTCGATGGTTCCATAAAAGCCTTCGAAAAGAAATTTGCCAACGAATCCAGGATCGTTGCCGAATTGCACCGGCCTGTTGCCCCGTCAGCTTTTAAAAAATTAACCGCCGAAATGAAACGGCACGGTGGAAAGATCATCGTTTCCGAGGGGCACCGGTTAATCGTGGAATACCGTAAATCCGGAGCCGCCCCGGCCTTGACCCAGATTCTCCTCAAACGGCAAAAAGTAGTGGATCTAGCCCTGGAAAAAACCGACATCGAAACCATCGTAACCCGAATTTACCGAAAACCCATCGAAACAAAATAGGAGCTTCTTGATGCGTCCTCTTCAGCCTGCTCTTACTACCCTGGAGTTCACGAAGGGTTATGCCTCCCTTTTTATTCGCTCCCTTAAGGCCAGTTTTGCCTACCGGGCCACCACTTTTACTTCCCTTCTCACAGCCACCGTGGCCTATGCCATTCCCATGTTGGTCTGGCGCCAGGTTTACGCCCAAAACCCATTAGGGCCTTCCATATCCCAGGCCAAAATGTTTCCCTACCTGCTTCTCGCTTGTTGCGTGAACTATTCGCTGGGAATGAGTGTGGAATTCAGGATTAGCCAACGCATCCGCATGGGCCTCATCGCTACCGACCTTTTGAAACCCCTGGATTTCCAGGTGGCGCAGGGCGTCCAATCCGTCAGCGACGGTCTTTTCAATGGCTTCTTGGGAATGACGGTTTTCTTTTGCGGTTTTCTTTTTCTTGGCCCGGAGGTTTTCCCCGCCGGCTGGGAGGCATTTGGCCTCTTTATCCTCAGCTATTTGCTGGCTTTCCTGGTGATGTACGGCATTTGTTTTATCTTTGTCCAGGGCGCCTTTTACACTTACAGCGGATATGGCATCCTGACGGCCCGAATGGCCTTGCAATATACCTTTTCAGGCATGTCGGCCCCCCTGTCCCTTTACCCGGCTTTTCTTGGAGCCATCGGCCATTGGCTGCCTTTCCAACACACCATCTTCACGCCTGTTTCTATTTATATGGGATGGGTTCAAGGCGAACAAGCTTGGAGCCTTATTGGAGAACAAGCTCTTTGGGTCCTTGCCCTTTTTGTGGTTGGAAAACTCTTAATGAATCAGGCATTAAAACAATTGGAAATCCAGGGAGGCTGATACCGCAATGGATATGTTGAAACTATATTGGATGGCTTTCAACACGGCCCTCCAAGCTAAATTTGAGTACCGGGTGGATTTCGTTCTCGGGGTTCTGACCTCCTGCATGATGCAGATGGCGAACCTCGCTTTTCTATTGGTGATCTTCCACCAAACGCCAGGCCTGAACGGCTGGGGTCCGGACGAAGTGGTTCTTCTTTTCGGACTGACGGCGGCGGCATTGGGGACCTCCGAACTCTTCTTCAATCATATCTGGATGGTTCCCTATTACATCGTCATGGGTGAATTGGACAGGCTTTTGACCTACCCGGTCAACTCCCTCTACTTCCTATTAATCACGCGGCCCGAACTTCACGCCTTCGGTAATTTGGCTACCGGATTCGCTCTTGCCTCCATCGCGCTGGTCCATCTTCACGCGCCTTGGATCGCCTGGCTTTTGCTCCCCTTCGCTGCCTTTTTCGGCTGTCTGGTTTACACCGCAGCCCTGGTCATCGCGGCTAGTCTTTCCTTTGTCTTCATCAGTGCCACTTCCATGCACCTGATGATTCCCCACACGCTTCTTCAATCCACCCGCTGGCCTCTTAGCATTTATCCTTTCGCGCTCCAATACATCCTTTTATTATTGATTCCCTACGGAGCCTTCAATTACCTTCCGGCGGGTTTTATCTTGGGAAAGGGCTTGGCGCCCTGGCTTTTAGGGGCGACACCCTTGGCCTGTTTGGCCTTTATGACCGTCTCGGGCCGGATGTGGCGATGGGGTATCGGCAAATACGAAAGCACGGGATCTTAACAGGTTGCTGAAAAATAGGGGTTCAGCAATCTGTTAAATAAAAAAGCCCTGCGGCGTTCTTACCTTGCCACAGGGCTTGCCCAATGCGATACGACAACCAATAGGTCCCACTTATAAATAAAACTCACTTATACCGTGAAGGAAAGCCTCTCATCCCGATCGGTCTTTAACCCTTCACATGCTCTAGACGGCCCTTTTATCCTTTAGTTCAAAATTTTTAAACTTTTTATTCATTAAAAATAAACCGTTTTCAAGTTAAACCAAATTCATTACTGGTACTGCTGGAGCCACTGCCTTAATCGATCATTGGCCGGATCCAATTCCAAAACCTTACGATAAGACTCTAAAGACTTATCGAAATAAAGCCTTCCTAATCGGCTCCATGCTTTTTCAAAATTAGGATCCTTTTCCACGGCTTTGATGTAAAGATCCAAGGCCTCTTGTTTAAGACCCATTCGGAGTTTTTCTTCCGCCTGATCAAACAATTGCTGCGGAGTCAATTCATCCTGGGAGGTAACCTGGAATTTCAACATCACAGGCTTATTACCCGCGGCTGGCGGTGGAAGAGCGGGATTCGAACTGATTCCCGGTAAAATACTCATCGGAGGAGGATTAACCCCGGTTTTGGGGGCTTTCACCGGGGGCTCAAAAAACACGGAAAGGCCGAAACGTTGGATATTGCCTAAATTTCCCTCGAAAGAAAAGGAATAGTCGAATTGAAACTGCCCTACCCTCGCGCCCGCCCCGAAATCCAGCCCCTGCATTCCCCCCAATTGGTTATCCTGCAAATCATAGGAATATCCCGCCCTTAAAAAATAGCTCTTTTGATAAGAGTACTCAAAACCCGAATTAAGATGGCTGTTTCCTTGAAAAGCCAAGTCCCCTCCCGCGCTGACCAACAAGGAATGCAATTCTCTTTTAGCTAGGCTAAACCGGTAAGCGGCTCCCCAATAAAAATCTGCCGGTAAATTATATCCTCCGGTTTCCACTCCTAAATTTTTCATGTTGAACCCAATTGAAAAACGCTCGACGGGTTTGGCCCAAAAACCCAGGTCCCATAGCAAACCGGTGTGAACAACACCGGCAATGTCCTGGCGAATCCATTGGCTGGCGAATCCCAAGGAAACGTCCTTATCGATCAGGAAACCGAAACCTCCCTCCGCGCTAATGTCAAAAGGAGTGTAAGTACCAATCAAATTCCCAAAGTTGTCCCGCTGGTCAATGCTTCCATAATTGAGGTAATTGATGCCCAAGGCTAAGGTTCCCGCCGGACCCATGGGGTAAAGGCCGGCCACGTTGTCATAAAACCCATCGGCTAGGTAGGTATTATGGGTTAACACCATCTCGGGCTGTTGGATCTGGGCCAATCCCGCCGAGTTGTAGTGAAGCGCCGAAAGATCATCCGCAACCGCGGTGAAGCTTTCTCCCATCCCCACCGCCCGGGCCCCCATCCCGAAAGAAAGTATGGGAAAAGCGGTAGAGCTATTGGAAGAAACGGTCTGGGAGAAAAGCCGGTCCGCGCAGGCGACTATTCCCAAACCTATCAAAACAATGAGTAACCTCTTGTTCAAAATAGGCCTCAAAAAAGATTCAATTAATAAAACGGATTGACTACTCCAAAAGACTTTTCTCTATTCCCATAAGACCACTCTCGTCTGACCCACGCATTATAGTCGGGAAAAACAGATATTATTCAGAGGATAAAACACCTTAAAGGACCACTATCCAAAAGTTATTTCGAAGAAAAACGATAGGCTTTTCGTCACGGTGTTCGAACAACCGCGAATTTAGTCGGTTTTGATTTTCGGGCTCCGGAGATTCCTTGCGTCTGAACAAAATAGTAATAAATCCCATGGGAATATCGGGTGATATCAGCGGGGTAAATATTAGGCCCCGGAACGCCACTGGTGTTATAGGTCGCCGCCAACCCTACCGTCGAATTATAAACCGAAATTTTCACCTGGCTTGCCTCACAAAGAACAAACAGAAAGTTCATCGTGTTTCCCATGGCTGGATTTGGATAAGAATAGGTTTCGATCGTGCTGCAGTCACTGGCTGTGAAAGGGGGCGTAGGAGTTGATGAAACCACCGGAGTGGCCGTCACCGTAAATGTAACAGTGCCCGTGAAGGTTGTGGTTGAAGTAAAGGTCTGAGTTGGGGAAAGCGTAGGTGTGGCAGTGCTGGTTGGTGTAAACGTAAAGGTTAAAGTGAAAGTGTTTGTTTCCGTATTCGTCGAGGTGGAAGTGCTGGTCACAATTGCGGTTGAAGTTGGCGTATTGGTCGGGGTGTTCGTAAGGGTATTGACGGCGGTCATTGTGGGTGTGCTTGTCGCGGTGCCAATAGGCGTATTGGTGGCCGTGTTGGAAGCCGTGGAAGTCGGGGTATTGGTGACTAGAATCGTCGGACTAGGCGTTGGGCTCATGGTGAGTGTGCAAGGACTACAAAAAGTTGCCGTATTCGTGGGGGTACTGGTGAAAGCCTGGCAAAAGCCCCTGGAATGGACTTCAAATAGGATGAACCACAAGCCCAAAAAGCACAGGAATTTTTTCATCCGAGAGATTCTAACTTTATGATGAATTTGGGAGGTAGATAACATGTTGTGATTTATTTAGGAAGAATCTTTAAGATGCCCGACATCTTTTTATTCCCCAGATCGAGTACGACCGTATAGTCGCCCGGAAGAACCGCGTTCCCTAGTTCGTCCTTCCCATCCCAATCAACATAATGGTCACCCGTTTCCAGGACACCCTGATAAAGATGCCGAATCAAGAGTGTGTTGGAATCGTAAACCGTCACGATGACATTTTGCGTCTTTGGCATATCAATAGTAACTCGGAGGGAATCCCCCTCCGCCGTGGAAGATGATCCGGAATTCACCGCAGGAATCCCTGGAGGCGCGGTATTTGTAACTGAGGACGGGATCGGGCTGGTTAGATTTTGCGCGTTTACGGATGAGAAACTACCTGGATTCGAGATTGAAGGAACGGTTGCGCCAAATCCACTTTCACGGGTCGCGGGACCCAAAGATGACACGGAAGGATTCTTCCCATTGGAATCGGCATGGGACGCCACATCAACTTCTGTTCCTTTCAAACGAGAAGACTGAGGTTCTGAGGCCAATTGGGGCGAAGGGGAACTCATCTTTTTCTCCGATTTGACTGTTAAGGTTAGACCTTTTGTTGGCTGATTTCCCGGGACTGGTTGAGACTCCGGTAAGGCAAGCATGGCGGATGGCTGGCTGTTGATCGATGATTGAATCATTGGCCAAATTCGGCGAACTCCAAAATAAAGGACTCCTGCCGAGGCAAGGACTAAGACGATTTTGTTTGTAAGCTTAAGGAAACGCAAAATGGGTGAGGGTTTGTATTGGCTCCAAATGGCGCCTATCTTGCCGTCTAAACGGCCCGCCATTTCATCAATTTGAGCCTCCGATACCGGCCCCAGTCTTTGGGCAACAGCTTGAGTCACCTGTTCAGCGAAAAGGGGATTCTTACGAATGAGCGCGTCGAATTCGGCTTGGGCTTCTTCGGTAAAAGACCCATCCAAATAGATTTGTAATAAGGTTTCAGGAGTGAATTTCATGAGCTTCTCTCTTCCCATCCTGGGAGTTTTTCCCGAACTTTTTCAATCAACTTTTGCCTTGCCCGAAATAACCCTGATGTGACACTACCTACCGGTATCTTCAAGCGGTTCGCGATGGATTCGTAAGAGAGTCCTTTGATTTCCCGCAGGGTGATCAGTTCCTTGTCCCTTCCCTCCAGTTTTTGGATTTCTTCCCGGAGCATCAGAAGGGCTTCTTCAGGATAAGGCGTTGTTTGTTCTCTAGACGGGTGACTGGCAAAAAAATCCACTGAAAAGGGCATTGTTTTTTTCTTCTTTTCCAAAAAATCCCGGCAAAGATTAACCGCGATATGGTTCAACCAAGTGGCCAAGGAACACTCAAATCGGAAGTTTTCAAGGTTTTTAAGGGCTTTTATGAATGTTTCCTGAACCATATCCTCGACTTCGCTGTCGCTTCCCAGGAAATACCAACAGGCACGGATAAGGGGTTTTTTATGGGTGTTGTAGAGTTCTTGGAAAGCGGCGGCATGACCTTTGAGAATGCGCTTAACAAGTTCCTTTTCGTTTGGATTCAAGGAAATTCCTCAAATATGGACTATAGGCATATAGATCCCGTTGGAAGACGATAAAATTATACAAAATAAAAGGCAATTAGGGCATGAGAAGGAAGGTAAAAGGCAAAGTAAGATTTTTATTGTCCCAAATGGTCAATAGTATCCATCATCTGATTAACGATGGCCATCATACGAGAATTGGTGTCAAAACCTCTCTGAGCGACGATCATATTGCTAAGTTCGGTTGTTAAATCCACATTGGATCCTTCCAAAGAATCATCCTGTACCGCTCCAAAATTTCCCTGCCCCGCTATCCCTATGTGGGAAGTACCCGTATTGGAAGACAAGGTGAAATCATTGTTTCCAGCTTGGCTCAAGCCCTCGGGATTTTGAACTTGCTCTAAGGCTACTTGGGCCAGGCCCAAGGTTTGACCATTGGAAAAAGCTCCTTCAATCACCCCTGTCGGATCGAAGGAAAGACCCTGCAATTGCCCTTCTGCATATCCGTCTTGCGAAGCCGCATAAACCGTGTTGTTGGGCACATAGTTGTTCACTCCGTTGACCATCTTATAGCTTCCGTCCGCGTCGCTATAAAGACCGTTCCTTTCACCCGTACCCAACAACCCAAAGTCCCCAAAATTAAGGGAAATAACCGTAATCTCGGCTCCCTGGGTGGGAATGGCGGAAACAGGAGGATTCGAATTTTCGGGCGGAAGATAAATGCGGGGAATGGACATGTAGTTAAAATTCAACCCGGCAACCCCCTGAACCCCTCCGACCCCTCCACTGGAAGCTAGCGAACCATCCGTGTTGAACCATAAAAAGTCACCGAAAAAACCTTGGCCAAAAAGGCCCCGGTCATAGGTAAATATCTGTCCTGGTACGGAAAAATCTCCTTCCCCGATTCCTGTTCCACCGACTAGGTCGGCCGTGCTGACGGACTGGCCACCGGTCGTGTCAAAGGCGTACCAAGCATAGCAGACCTGATTAGGGCCACTGGGATTGTTGATGCCATCGGCCCCCAAGTCATTGACCTGATAAAACTGGACGGTGATTTGACGGGCATTCCCGTTGGAATCGTAAACGGTCTCGTTCATCTGATCGGCTGGCGGAATAGGCGGCTGTTGGTCCCACAAGTAACTTCCCGCATAAGCTTGGGCGGTTCCTAAATTAATGTATCCATTTTCCAAAGGGGCTGGAGGAGGATTGATGCCTGGAATAAAAGTATCAAGATTTTGGACCTGTTGCAGGGTAAAACCACCCGTGGCTGTCGGCTGAAGCGTCATGCGGTTCGTATCAATCCCATTGTTGAGGGGCGGAATATTCAGGGCAAGGGCAAGGCCGATGGGGAGAGTGGGTTTCCAAGTGGGAGGAGGGCCCAAAAAATAGTTGGGGACCAAATCCAAAACATTCGGCTGTTGAAGGGCATCTAAGTTGCCCTTAAAAGAGACTTCTGTGGTGGCTTTGGGCGCCAAGGTCATCTGAGGATCAATTTGAATGCTTTGGGTACTGGAAATTTCGGCGGAGTTCAAATTCAATTCCGCATTGGTAACTTGCGCGAATCCTCCATTCCTAGCGGAGTTGATGATGGTGGGGGCATACTGCAAAGTGGCATTGATGCCTTGGATTCGGTCCCCATTGGCGTTGACCAGATAACCCTGACTATCGAAAGTCAGGTTTCCCGCTCGGGTCAAATAGCTCTGGTTACCTTGTTTGGCGACTAGAAACCCATTCCCTTGAATAGAGATATCCGTGGTGATCCCGGTGTTGATCGTCGTTCCCTGGGTAAAGATCGTTTCAATTGAAGCTAATCTTGTTCCCAATCCAACCTGCCGCGGGTCAACACCTCCCTGCCCAGTGGATGGATTATCTCCTGAACCGCTTAATAAGGTTTGACTGAACTGATTAGCAAATTCAGCTCGGCTGGCCTTATAAGCCACCGTGTTGACGTTGGAAATATTGTTTCCAATCACATCCAGCCATTGGCTGTCGGATTGCAACCCAGAAATAGAGCTAAACATGGCCTGAAGGCCCATGAACATTCCGCCAAATCGGATTTTTTAGGATCGAGGGTCGTTTAGACGAAGTAATCCAACTGTTTCTAACGGTTTTTTTCTTTAAAACATGAGCTTATTAAGGGATTGAATCAAAAAAATTCACGGTTGTGGATAACTTTTTCAGTCGGAATGTCCTGAAAAAACCATTAAAAAGCAGGAATTAAGAACTAATGTCCCTGTTCGGAAGGTTAATGGCCCCTCCGTTCCATTTCTAAATTAAAAAAGCCGATCCCCCTTAAGGAAGAACCGGCTTTATTCAAAAAAAACAGCAGCAATCCATTAATTGGAAGCAGCTGTCATCTTTTTACGGTATTGAGGCCCGACTTGAACCATTCCTGAACAATTTGCCGACCCACATTGACACTTGAACTCATAACTCCAATTACCCACATTATCGGTATAGCGATAATCCCAGCTGATCTCCTCTCCCGCTGGAATATCTCGGGTAGAGATCAACACGATTCCGTTGACCACTTTGGCGCTCGGGTCACAGGCATGGTTAACGAAACAAAGGGGATCACAACCATTCTCATAATCGTGAAGCATGATGAACCCAGGATAAATGTACATCGCGTGGTCAATGTTCAACCTATCCGCGGGAATCGTACGAGTCAGCGTTTCGATTTCGTCTTCTGGAACCACAATCCCACCGAATACACCGACAACCTCATTCTCTTTGATATCACGTATGGCATAAACGCCCTTACCTTCCATACCGCTTTGCTTAACCTCCACTGCGTCGCTAACCCAAGGCTTAATTTTCATTGGATTTTGTTCAACCATCCTTTTTACAGTTTGGCCGGTCCCCAAACCCGGTCCTTAATGGGGGAGATTCTAGCTCAAACCCCCTGGAGGGTTCATCGGTTCTTTAGGATTTTTTAGGCCGGTTTTAAAGGGTTTTTGAAAGGACTACTAGGCCACCAGAGACCCGTCTCCGAGCCTAGAAGTCCGGGTTTCTCCGGTCCCTCGATCTTTTCGTCAAATATGGCAGGAACCCAGGCCTCGTTTGGCAAGATATTGCTGGTGATAATCCTCGGCTTTCCAAAAAATGGCAGCCGGAACGATTTGGGTCACGATTGGACTCTTATAACCGGTCTTCTGAAGTTTTTCCTTCGATTCCTTAGCGGCCTTTTCTTGTTTTGAATCATGAAAAAAAATAACTGACCGGTATTGGGAACCAATATCCGGGCCCTGCCGATTCAAAGAAGTCGGATTATGGCTATGCCAAAACACATCCAATAATTGTTCGAAGGAAACCTGTTTAGGATCATATTCGACCTGAACCACCTCAGCATGGCCAGTCCGATCGGTGCATACGTCTTTATAGGTGGGAGAATTCGTGATGCCGCCTTCATAACCAACAGCGGTTGAAACAACTCCTTGCATCTGCCGAAAAGTCTCTTCAACCCCCCAAAAACATCCCGCTCCAAATGTGGCTTTTTCCATGAAAATTCCTCTCTCACTTTTTGACATAAATGAATTCTAATAAAAGTGTTCTTTTTAATTAATACTCCCCAGAAATTAAGGAGGTTACTTATTTTAGGATTAAGAGTTTAGAAATCCAGTGGTTGGAGGGAGTTGTGACAAGAACGTAATAAATGCCATTTGCCCCTGAAGACCCAATGAAATTATCCGGATCGAGGCTGAAATAGAAATTTCCGGCCGGCACAAAATGGCTTGTATTCTCATAAACCCTTCGGAATGCCGTGGTGAAAACCTTCACGGTCACAAAATCGTGGGGATTGCTAAAAGAAATGGACAAAGTGACTGTACCAGACCCTTTCAAGGGATTCGGATAGAGAATTGGGGTTGCCATTATAGAAGCCGGTATCGTTTCTGTTGCGGTGGGTGTCAACGTACCTGCGGCTGTAACCGTCGGAGTAAGGGTGGGTGTCCAACTCACGGTCGAGGACACTAAGGGTGTCTCTGAAAGAGTCGGAGAGGTTGTATAGCTTGAAGTGGGAGTGATACTGGGTGTCATAGTTGAATTTTCCGTAACCGTACTTGAAGGTGAAGCCGTTGGCGTTGAGGTGAAGCTTAATGTTGGAGTTCTGGTCGGGCTATTACTGGGCGTCGTTGAAGCCGTATCAGTAGAGGAAAAAGTCGGTGTCAAAGTAGGTGAATTCGTGACACTGGATGTAGGAGTGACAGTTACTGTAAAAGTAGAAGTCCATGTCAGGTTAGGCGTATCAGTCACTGTTGAGGTTGAAGTCAGGGTGGGTGTGGAGGTAGGTGTTCCCGTCAATGTCGGCGTGGAAGAAGGGCTATCGGAGGGGGTCAAACTGGGGGTAAAGGTTGGTGTCGGACTGTTCGTGGGAGTAGCGCTGAAGGTGAACGTGGACGTAAGGGTGCTGGTGGATGTCACAGTGAAAGTAGGCGTTAAAGTCGGGGTTCCGGTTTGGGTGGGTGTCTCGGTGATGGTCTGGGTAGGCGTCAAGGTGAAAGTGCTGGTAGGCGTTCCCGAATCGGTGGCGGTGGCTGTTAATGTAGGCGTTCCGGTTATGGAATTGGTAGGACTGTTCGTTGGCGTGGAGGTAATGGTCGGAGTTCCGGAAGCTGTCCAAGATGGAGTTGTTATTGGGGAATAAGTGGGAGTAGCCGTACTCCCGAGGGGACAATAACTGGCATATATCGGGTCATAAATGTCGATTCCCACGTTGTAAGAAACGGGATAACTGGAAGCCTTTGCGTCGAAACCATAAGAATTCACTAGGCTCTGGGGAGCGTAGGCTAACGAGTTGGTAACGGGAGACGAGGCGGTCTGGTAATTCAAGACATAACTCGTGGGCGCGGAAAAGATATAAGCGAGCCAATAGTTTCCGGGAGATAAAACGGTGGCTGGAATACTAAAACTGTTCCATCCCGAAACCATCGTTTGCGGATTGGCAGGATCGGATTGACCAATGAGGGAACCCATCAAGGAAACGGACTGTGAAGTATAAATCCCAACCACTGCCTTTGTTCCAGAGCTTTGAGGAAGGCAATAAAGCGAAATGGTTTCCACATTGCCTGTGACCGGCAGGTTATAAACACAGGCCCGTAAACCGTAAAGGTAACTGGTGGCAGGTCCACTGGAGGCCATAGTAACCGCGTTGCCGAAAAGCATGGCCAAGGCGCCACAATCGGGTGTCAAGCTTGGATTGGGCGTGAATGAAATAGTAAAAGTTGCCGTAGGAGTCCAGGTCGTGGTGGCTGAAGGGGTATTGGTAGGGCTAGGAGTACTGGTGAATATAGTTCCAGTATTGGTAGGGGTAAAAGTGGGGGTCAAGGTTGGGCTGAGGGTGGGTGTATTCGAAAGAGTAGGCGTATTCGAGGGAGTGGGCGTAATGGTAGGTGCGTCGCAATAAACCGCATAGATGGTATCAGAGATATAAGGGCTTGCCGAATCGTAAGAAATGGTGGCCGGCATATTGGTCGGCATGGTTCCAAACGTTACTGAACCAGAGGTATAAGCCAAAGCGTTGGCGGTTGTGGAAGTATTCCAGTAAACCGCGTGACTGACGGTCGTATTGTAACAATAGGCCAACCAATAATTTCCAGGGCCAAGATAAGTTGGTGTAATGGAAATCCCATTCCATCCCACAATTGTAGTTTGGGCCGCCGATGAAACGACCAGGCCCCCGATATTACTCGCCGGACCGCTATATATTCCCGCCATGACCTGGATACCGGAAGTGGGGCACTCTAACCATAAACTGTAAACCGTGGCTGGGGCGTTCAAATTGAACATGCTGGCTCTCATCGTATTCGAGGAAAGCCCGTTGCTTGAAAAACTTGTGATCCCCAGAATATTAGCCGAAGCTCCACAGGGGGGCGTCAAAGTAGGATTGGGGGTGAAAGAAAATGTAGGTGTACCGGTATCAGTTGGGGTGCCGCTTGGAGTCCGGGTAAGGGTGAGGGTGGGAGTATTCGTAATGGTGTGTGTCGCCGTAATCGTCGGGCTGTCCGTCGGCGTACGAGTGGGAGTCTTGGTCGCCTGCGCCAAAATTATGGCTGGCAATCCCCAATAAATGAGACATAGTAAGGTAGGTATATATAAGCGTTGAACCAAAACCATTCTCATTATCCCTTTCAAAGCGTGGTTATTCTAACGGCTTTTAAAGGGAAAACTTGATAAAACCAGCTATTAGTTAGGTATTTACCCTTATCAACAAGTTCTATTACCAGCAAAACATTCATCTTTCATGAGCCTTAACCCCTGAAAGAAATTTCTACTCATTCGCCCAATAAACCACCAAATCGCCGACAAAAACCCCTGGTCCATTTTCTTTAATCGTCTCGATCCCAAGATCCAACTCGATTCTTTGTTTCAATTGACTGTTATTCAGTCGAAAATCCGCCTTGAGGTTCAATGTGGTTCGAACCTCGAAATCGATTTTAATTTTAGGGAAATTAGGTTTAGGCGGATAAGAAAAAAATGCCCTCATTTCCCGTTTTTCCTCTGATTTAGGAGGCTTATTGGATTTGGACGCATCGGTAGCCGCCACAATCCGGTACACACTGACAGCGTTCGGGTCTTTTAGATTAACTTGGATCGCCTTAAACCAGCCAGGATATTGCTCCGAATCCACTGGAGAATAAATCATATCAAGGGGATGGACCGCGGCTTTTCCACCTTGCGAGTCATCGTTCACCATCACGCCGCTGATGTAAACGGACTTGCTTTGCATGTTCTGCACAGACTGAAAAAAAACCTGCCGCCCCGAGGTCTCTAACCTCACCTTAAGTTCCAGATGGCCGCTGGTATTCGCAACTTTGTTTCGATTCAAAAGGTACTGCTTGTCATCGGGAACAAACCTCGCGGTGAATTCACCTTCTGGGTTTACACCGGGAACTCCGGTTAATTTGCCCGCAACATTTGAGAGATACACATTACAATCCACAAGTGGGTTTTTCTTGCCAAACATGTCCATAAAGCCCATAAGTCCTCCTCGATAAAAAAACATTCGACAACTATGATACCTCCATTTTCTTGAAATTTCGGACGCTTTCACAACAACTTAAAAACAAAAAGTGGTCGTATTTTAAACACTATTTTTTGGGCGCCACATTCATTATTGACTTCACAAAATCACCGCACTAAACCAGTGTTAGATTCGTATTTGTTTTAATGACATTACATCCAACTCATACGGCGGGAAACTTTGGGCTCCGAAAAACGATCAACCAAGAGAAAAGAGTTTCATGGACTGGTTCAAATGGATGATCCAGGGGGCTCTCAGATAAAAAATTCCTCTGAAAATGAAAGCCATCCCCTTCATCTAACGGCCATCAATATCAGCAAGGATGGCATTTGCCTGAGAACTGAGTATTTCTTTATCCCTGATCACTTATTTCAGCTGGATTTCAGTTTTATGGATAAAAACATTCATACTCTAGCCCGGGTGGTATGGTCGGAAAAAACCGCCTGCGGCCTCCAATTTTTGAATCCAAATGAACTTGCTGAAATCTTCGAAAAAGTGCCGAATGATTAGAGATAATATCCACTAATACGGCGAACCCATTTTTTTCCCCGTTCGAATCCCTTTCCCACTTAATCCCTTGAATATTGGTCAGGATTGCTTCTATTGTTGGCTTGAACCATCCAATACGCAGGAGGCTTTTGTGGAAAAAAGAAAATTAGGTCGACAAGGCCTGGAAGTCCCGGCCATGGGACTGGGTTGCATGGGAATGAGTTTCGCTTATGGGAAGGCCGACGAGGCCGAATCCCTCCGCACTCTCGAGCGCTCTTTGGATTTGGGGATTAACTTCTGGGACACAGCCGAATCCTATGGTCCTTATCTAAACGAAGAACTGCTGGCCAAAGCCCTCCAGGGGAAGCGCGAAAAAGTGATCCTCGCCACCAAATTTGGCTGGAAAAAAGGGATCGTCAGTCCCGAGAACTTGGACGGCTCTCCCGAAAACGTCCGCCAATCTGTGGAAGGTTGCCTCAAAAGATTGGGTACCCATTACATCGACCTGCTTTATCTTCACCGGCTTGACCCTAAAACGCCCATCGAGGAAACAGTCGGTGCCATGTCCCGACTGATCCAACAAGGAAAAGTTAAATATATCGGCTTAAGCGAGGTCGGCCCCCAAACGCTGCGCCGGGCCCATCAGGTTCATCCCCTGACGGCCCTTCAAAGCGAATATTCCCTATGGGAAACGGCCGTGGAGGAAAAGATACTCCCCACTTTAAGGGAACTAGGCATCGGCTTTGTTCCCTTTAGCCCCGTGGGCCGTGGTTTTTTAACCGGGGAAATCAAAAAATTTGAAGACTTGGCAGAAAATGACAATCGCCGTAATATCCCCCGGTTCCAAGGGAAAAACTTCGCCGAAAATCTCAAATTGGTGGAAGAGGTCAAAAAATTAGGCGCGATTAAAAAATTTTCCGCTTCCCAAATCGCCCTGGCCTGGCTTCTTCACCAAGGCAAGGAAATAGTCCCCATCCCCGGTACCACCAAGGTCGGACACTTAGAAGAAAACGCCAAAGCCGCCGACATCCAGCTGGATATCGACGACTTGTCGAAGATAGGCCATATCCTCGCGGGCATGAAGATATCCGGGGAACGTTATGGTGAGATGATGCGCAAGATGGTAAGCCTTGATTAAGAATCGTTCAGAAGCTAAGAATTTTTAGGCGCCGGCTCGGATGCGCCGCCGAATTGCGTCGCGGCATTTCCATAAAAGGTCATCGTGCCCGTATGGGACAATCGGCTTTGAAGGTCAATCCAAATTTCCCCGCCTAAATCGGTCCATCGGCGGCAAAAACTGTAGTCCTCGCTCAAATAAACGCCGGTTTTCTTTTCAATAAAACAATTAAAAAGTCCGGATCGCCACTTGCTGCCACGAAGGGGGTCCTCGGCCTGATGTTCCCGAGTGTAATGAAGTTCCGGATAAGCCTCGATCATCTTGATCAATGCCTCTCTTTTAATCATCATGAAACCTGTACCGGCATAACGAACCTTGGCAAATCCATTTTTGGATTCAATCTTGGCGGGATCTTGAAACTCCATGACATAAGACAAGGAAGCCGATTCCAGGTTCCCCATTCCCGCCTTTGCCATAAGTTCCACCTTCTCCCAATCAACGCGCTTCGTGGGATAAACCCCAGCCGCCAAATCGGCATTGAAATCCAAAAGCCGGAAAACTTGCTCTGGGCCAAAGGAAATGTCGGCATCCACAAACAATAAATGGGTACCGGAACTTTCAAGAAAATGGGCCACGACATTTTGCCGGGCCCTCGTAATCAAGGCGTCCCCTGATAGCAGGTTAACACTTAAGTCGGTATTTCCCCTCTGGATACAAGCATGCTGAAGCCGCATAAGGGAAGTGGCAAAAAGGCTGGTCACAAGGCCCCCGTAACAGGGCGTTCCGATGACCAGATGGGTACGGGGTTGGGACATACGCTTATATTACTTGAAGTTCTAGGCCTTTGCAGGCGGAAAAATCGTCGATTTTCTTGTGTGAAGAAATTTTATTTTCTTCGTGATGAATTCTCTCCAACAGAACCTGAAAGCCAAAAAGTCTAAGGCGAAAATAAATTCGCCCATTCTTTAATCCGCATAGAGAAAAACCATCGAAACTTTATCCTAAATTGGGGCCTACACTACATCCCATGGTAGTTCCACGCCATTGAAACCGGGCCTAGCATTATTTTCCCTCTATTAACCATATTTTCGGGGCGCAAGGGCTATACTTAAGGAGATAAAAATTTAGAGCGTGAAGGGATAAGTCAAAATGGAAATTAATGAAAAAGATTTGGGGAAAATCGTTCAACTACCCGTCAAGCCCGAATGGGGTTTGGGTATCATTAGCAAGATCGAGAACCGCTTCGCTTTTATAATCTTCCGAAGCACCGAAGAAAAAACAGCCAAAAAATACTATCGGGTCGAAAACCCTTTGAAATTGGCTTCTGACCAGGTCCAGCCGGATCTCACCAAAAGAGCCCGCGCGAAAAACAAAAAGGTAAAAGTGCTCGCCATCCAGCCTACCGAATAATCGGCATCCAGTTACCAGTCTTTTTCTTCAAAATGGATCTGATTCATGAAAAAAATGGCGGGGTTGACGGGGCTCGAACCCGCGACCTCCTGCGTGACAGGAACTCGGAAGCTTTCGCCGACCTCGCCGGTTGAGTTAGTAATAAAATTCAGTCCCCAGCACAATTTCAAAGGCCTTTGCCTGTAAGGGTTTTATGACCCAAGCAAGCTGAGGCCTTTTTTTGTACGCGACGGTCAAGGACACGTTGCGACGGTCAAAACCCGATTTTGACGGTCGAGTTTGACACGTATATGACGCGAGCCGTCCCCCTCAACGAAATAAATCGACCTCCTGTTTTCCATGGAGGAGGTCAAGAATTCCTGCGATTTCCTCTACCCTTTGTCATATTCGTGTCAAATCATAGGTCCAAAAAGTCGACTTTATTCATCGGTTATAATAGTAATAATCAAACGGCATAAAATATTCAAAAATAGTTTCACCTTGTTTGTTTAAATAGTAAACACTTGTTCCAATATTGACTGAAGCTATTCCTTCTTCAAAATCAGTACCGCCTTCGTAAATGGGTTGGACGATGAAATTCCCCTTTTTGTCAATGTAACCAAGGTTACCCTGTTGATCGCCTTTTCCGGGGACTCGAACAACCGCTAAACCATCATGAAAACCCCCGACATCTAGGAACTCGGGTTTAATAACGATATTCCCATTTTTATCGATGAAACCCCATTTGCTATTGGTAACAGTTTTTCCGATTTTGACTGCGGCGTATCCTTCGGAAAAAGGTTTGGAAGTAATAAAAGCTATTTTAATTTTTAAATTACCTTTAGTGTCGATGAACCCAGACACGTCATTATCGAAATATTTGACGGCTGCGAGGCCCTCTGAAAAAGGCAAGGCAGCCTCAAAAGCGGGTTGTATAGCGAAATTTCCAGTTTTATCAATGTAACCATATTTGCAGTAACCAACTTTGTGTTTTTCCTGCCTATCTTGAGCCGCAGCGGCCAATCCTTCGGAAAAGGAATCGGCACAGCAAAACTTCAACGGGGTAACTAATTTGCCGGAGGAATTCATATATCCTGTCTTTTCGTCTTCAACCCTGACCTGTATCAATTCTTCAGAAAATTGAGATCCGCCATCCACTTCATATTGGGGCTCGACAACAACTTTCCCGGTCTGATCTGTAAAACCCATCTTGTTACCCTGGTAATACTTGACCAAGGTTTGACCTTTTAAAGCACATTTGGCTTTATAAGTATCTTCGTATTGGCTCAAAGTGTTTCCGTTGGCATCTATGGAATATATATCTTTTCCAATGAAGGCCAGCCCGATACCATCAGTAGGAACATGGATTCCGAAATCATACTTTCCGGGCGAAATCAAAATTTTTCCGGTTTGGTCGACGAATCCACATTTCAAACCAGTACTCACCCTGGCCAACCCATTGTGAAATGGCCGAATATCGCTGAACCACCCCGAGATCATCTTTCCTTCGGTGTCGAAAAATCCAACTTTCTTCGATTGTAAAATCACCCCCACCACAACTTTTGCCAATTTCAGCGAGTTGTCATTAGAAGGAGGCAGGCTTTTCCAATTACCTCGATCGCAAACATAAGCATGACCTTCAAGGAAAAGGCCATAGAAGTCCGTTGTTGAAATTCCGTTCAATTGGGTAATCTTTTTAATTGTCCTATTTAAAGCGTTTCTATCAACGTGTTGGGTTTCTAAGAGAGGTTTTCTTTTTATCACCGATGAGGATGTCCGCTTATCTGGGGTTAAAGTGGTTATATCGTCCTGGCAGTTTTGGCAATCATCAGGCGGAGTTTGGTCGATTTCCGCAAAAACAGTTTCCCCTTTTTTATCGATTACCGTGGTTTGAAACGCAGGTGGTGCCCCGGACCGCCTCCTGAATTCTGCATATCCATTCATAAAACTAGGTGGATAGTCCGAAAGGATGTCGGATGAATCAATAACAACCTTCCCTGTTTTATCAATAAATTCATATCCACTGAAGTCTTCACCCTTTTCTTGTACGCAAGCCAGTCCCTCGCTAAATGATGCGGCCAGCGCGTAATCCGTTTTTATAATTTCTTTTCCACTGGCATCAATGTAGGACCAAACACCGTCTTTGTTAACGCTGGCAAGGCCTTCAGAAAAGGGGTTAACGGCTTCATAAACAACAGGTGTCACTAATTCGTTATGGGTGTTAATATAGCCGAATTTTCCATCCAGTTTGACCCAAGCCAAACCTTCTGCGAAATCCCCAAGATCATCATATTTTATATCTATAACTTCCTTTCCAATTGAATCGACGTAACCAAGTTTAGAATTTAATTTTACTTTGTAAAAGCCGTCGGAATACCCGGCGCATGTGTCATATTTGGGTGGAAGTACGATTTCACCGTTCTTGCTAACAAGTCCTATTTTCCCGCCTTTTTTAAACCACGTGACATCGCTTAAAAAGTCGCCTGCATCCTCGAATTGGGGTTGGATCGCGAGTTTCCCAGTCGTATCGACAAACCCGACCCCACCCTGAAGAAACGGAAAAAGTCTTATAGTTTTTTCATTATTCGAATTGGAAGTGGTAGGCACTAAAAAAAACAAACTGAAAGGGATTAAAAAAAAGGGTACTTTCGATGAATTCATTTTCAGCATTCTTACTGTCTCTAAAACTCCATTAACCAGGAAGGAAAACTTCACAATTGCCATAAATGGGTTTCGCATATTCATGACATTGGATGACTTTCTTTCGGAAGCCGCAACTTTACCGCATCGAACACCTGACGGGCCATGGCCATTGCCTCATCCGCTTCTTTCGTTTCAATTTCCTCAACGTCACCCGGATAACGAAATTTCCACGCATATTCGGTTAAGACTGCGGCTTTTCGGAGGATTGGTTCCAAGGTCCCATCCACCTTAGAACAAGCCTCTCCGAGTTCGACTAAGTTATGAGTTTTGCGGAAAGGTTGGTCATGCCAGCATAAAAACGCCTTTAAGGATTTTTCGGCTGATTGTTGGGAGTGAAACAAAACGTCTTCCAAAAAGGGAGGATCGGCTTGACGATCAATGGTTCCGCCCCTCAAGTCCTTGGAGGCTTTTTCAAGCCAAGCCCTGGTCTCAGCAGCGCGGTCTGCCTCAAGCGGCCCCATAAAGCAGACGGCCTTCCCTGAGAATAGTAGCGGGCAAGGAAGCTATCACGGCTTTTCGGCTTTCAAAGGCGGTATGGGTCCAAACCAAAACATCTGCCGCAGTTCCCGTACCCCAAAGCTTTTCATAAGCCAAACGGCTTCGGCGCAGGGGGGAGGGTGCGTTATCGGGGACTACGACCATCAAATCGAAATCGCTGTCAGGGCCTTGATCGCCCCTGGCGGTGGAGCCAAAAAGATAAATCCGCTCGGGGTGGTAAGCCTCCGCCAAACGGTTCACGATTTCAGTCAATTTTGAATCTGTTCCCTGCATTTGGTTGCCCCTTTGAAAAACCATTATACCCACATGAACCTTAATTTGTCGTTTCCTAGATTAACACCCCTTAAAACCAAAACCACGCTATCAGGAAGGATTAACCCCTGTTTAAACCGGCTATAACCAACAACCTACCAATTACCCCAAACTACCATTTCCCTTACCCTGTCTTTGTCTTACCCACCTACCACGCTAACCTACACCCACCACTCCAATCCCAACCTACCACCTCTGAATACAGCTCCGGTTTGCTTTGCCTTGTCTTTGAATTTGATCTTGAATTTGAATTTTCCTTAATCTTGTTTTTAAAAATAACGTCTCCTGGTTTTGTAGAGTAGAACGCAGGCGCGGTAATGTGCAGTTCGGCCCTTGATCCGTGTCCACCGTTTCCGGCTTCGTGCCCCAACGAGGGCTTCCCATCATCCCGTCTCCAGCATCCCCTCATCAAACCGTACGTGAGGTTTTCCCTCATACGGCTTTCCGACAACCTTCATCCGGCGGCGTGCGAGTAGAGCGTTGTTATCTGATACAGTCCAAGGCGTTTCAGTTCTTTCGCCGATTCCTTCCATTCCCTACGTATACCCTTCCTCCTTCGGAACAGGCGGAACCTCTTAAGAACATAAAACTGTAGTTTGGTAAAGTGTTTTCGGGTGTCCCCGATTTTGAAGTAATTGGACCATCCCCTGATTACCGGGTTTACAGTCCGAATTAAATCCACCATCGGGTACCGAAGTCGCCATGGTTCGGTCATCACCTGTTTCAAATTCTCGGTGATTTTCCTCATGGCCTTGCGGTTCGGCCAACTCAGACAGCGGGGAATTCCCCGCCCTCCGGGTGGCTTGCCATAGCAGAAATGGAATCCCAGGAAATCAAAACCTACTTTCCCAGACCACATCTCTACCAACTGCGTCTTTTCCGGATGCAGTTCCAGCCCCAGGCGCTTCATCAAATCCTTCAAAATCCCAAGGCTTTCTTCCGCATGGCTTTGACTGGTGCACAAGACCACAAAATCATCGGCGTAGCGCACCAGCCTTCCCAGTTTTCCGTGACGCTTGTTCCACACTTTATCCAGCACATGAAGGTAGACGTTCGAGAGCAGTGGAGATATCACTCCTCCTTGCGGCGTGCCTTGGATAGCCGGTTCCAGCCGACCATCCACCAGCACCCCCGCTTTCAGCCATCCCCAGATCAGCTTCAACACATTCCTGTCGCTGATCCTTTGGCAGACTAGAACCATCAGCTTGTCATGGTCTATGGAGTCAAAATACTTCCGAATGTCCCCATCTACCACGAACCGATACCCATGGTTTATCAGCTTCTTGATTTCCCCATGGGCCTGCCTGGCTCCCCGCTTTGGCCGAAAACCAAAAGAGCATTCCAAGAAATCCGCTTCAAAGACGGGCTCCACCACCTTCCGACAGGCGGCTTGGACTACCCGATCCCGGATGACCGGAATCCCCAACGGCCTCTTGCTTCCATCGGGTTTGGGTATTTCCACCCGTCTGACCGGCTTAGGGCGGTATTCCCCATTTTGAAGTTTATATTGGAGCGCTTTCAGGAAAGGAATGACTCCTATTTCCTTCTCGATCTTTTCCAACGTCTCTCCGTCCACCCCTCCTTGGCCTTTGTTCGCCCTTACCTGTTGCCATGCCGCCACCAAGACATCCCATCGGGTCATCTTGTCGTACAGCGCATGAAACCGCCGGTTCGGGCTCCTCTTGGCCGCTCGGTATAGCTCCCTTTGAAGAGTTCGCACTTTGTCATCAGAGTTGTTAGTCTTCTCAGACATTCTCTAGCGCCTCCCTTGTCAGGTTGCTTGATTGAAGCAGGGGTCCTTCCCTCTGGATGGTTTTGTTGTCCATCCTTCATCGGTACTGTGACCCCCTCCGACTTCCTTCCGCCACGGCTCCCTTTCAGTGCCACTTTATAGGAGCCGCTCTTATGGCGGGTAGGACCTCCCAGGTTGCTTGTAAAGCCTTTCCAGCATTCCGTTCCCTATACGCCGGGGGACTCGCCCCGCTTGCTCCAGACTCTTCAGCGGGATTGTAGCCTTCACCTGCATGAACGAGGTTCGGCATCCCCTTTCACCTTTCGGTGCCTCTCTCTCGGCGCGGCAAGATTCACTTGATGTTACGGACTGCTGAATTGTTCCTCCCCTAAAGAGAGTTTATGACCTCGTTTCAAAGCACCAATTCTCACTGGTACTTTGGAGGCTGACTTCCAGGCTCTCTGGTGATTACCTGGTCAGGACTTGGCTACCATTCACCAAATAACCCCAAATGGCATCTTCACCTAATTCACTCATCACAACCTTTAGGATTCGACTACCACCTGAGTTTCTACCACCTACCATTACTGGTAACCTCACCTGCTGGCTCTACAAACCTTCATCTTCACTTCCTGGCACACCCCATGCGGAGAGGGCGAGCCCCCCTATCGTTTCTCGCATCCGTACTTGATGCAGAGATAGGGGGGCTCGCCATCGGAGCATGGGAAAACACCCCTAAAAAAGCCGAAAGATTGAAATTTGGACTTCCGTCCGAATGAAAGACCGTAGGACATTTTTTCCAGAGCCAACAGGGTGTTATTCCGGCAGGGGGTTGCTGATTCGGAACCAGACTTTCTCGAATGGCTTGGTCGTTACCCTGCCAAAGTCGCTGACCAACCACTGGGACCTGTCCCTTTCCATGACCCAGGCCTGGAGGTTGCGGATCATCCGCCGGGCGTGGGGGTAGGTTTCCGAGACGACCAGCCGCCAGGCGTGGGGAAAGGCATCGTCCAGGTTATAGACCATCCGTTTGACCATGTTCCAGTTATAGGCCGTCCGCTCGAATTCCAGGACAAAGGCCCGCCTGTCCCCCTGGAAGTCGGCCTCAAAGTACCCGTCCGGCGTCCTTCGGACCAAGGACTTGGCCCTTTCGTAGGCCCTAACCCGCCAGTTGCTTTCCAGCTCCCCATTGAGGAATTCGGCCTTGGTTCGCGGGGTGATACCGGCCCGCATTTCGAAGTCGCTCACCCAAAAGATGTCTTCCAGCGTGGGGGTGGCCTCCAAAGTGATTCTAAGTTCCTGAACCATAAGGTCGTGTTGTCGCTCGTAGGGGTTGATTCGGATGGTGTGCTTCCGGCCCATGACGATCATCCGCCCTGTCTCGTCTAGGGTGCGGATGGCCGGCAGGGTCAGGAAATAAAAGTTATGCGCGAATATATTTTCCTTGTCGAAAAGCAAGAAACCTTTTCGAACGTATTTGCTGAGGACGTAACAGGCGTTTCGGTAGGTGCCTTGGGGATAAAACTTCTTGTGGAAAAGGTCCGGGATGGTGAACTTGTTGGAGTGAATCCAGGCAATGTGCTGGGCTTCGGTGTCGTTGATTTCCAGGTATTGGCTCACGGGCTGCCTCCTTGCAGGGAAGATTGCCTTCATGCCTTTTGGACGATTCGTTTCTCATTTCGCTCCCAAAAATTTTAAGTGTCATAAAAATCTATTGCGTCAATCCATGGTCATCCATGGTTAACGATGGTTACGGAGAACGCTCACAAAAGATCACTATCGATCACAAGTGGCAGTTAGCGGCAGCAAGTGACGGTCAGTGACATTTCATAAAATTATTTCGTCACGATGAAACGTTTAGGCGCTTAAGACAGTCAAAAGAAATATCACAAAATACGGCGGTGACGGATGACCCCCAAAAACGAATTTCAGATTTTGCATTTAAAGGGCGATTACTGCCCCGAAGATTTCGCCCTCGCAAGTTGTTCCCCTTCGACAACCGAAAACAAAATTCCAAGTCAATCAGCCCGGAGAATCCCCCAAACCTTGAACGCTTCACAACCCAATTTTCGATCTACAAAAAAGAACCCCTTGGGGGTTTTAAAAAAAATTAAAAGGGAGGTAGACCATGGTGGATCGTAGGAAGAATGTCGAACGGCGGAATTACTTAATGTCGGACAAAGACATTGCCGAAAAAGCCGGGGTTTCCCCCAATACCGTCCGCTATTGGCGGCAGACCGGTGCCCTTCCCTTTGTGAAGGTTGGCAAGTATCCGAGGGTTTGGTATTCGGTGTTTCTTCAAGTTTTTAAAAAACCCCTTCCATCTTGGGCGGACTCTGATTATAAAATGCCAAGTGCTGGGGACATTAGGAGGGACGCATGAGTAGACCTAATGTTCATGGATTGCCCCAATTTCTCCGCAAGGACGAAAAGGGGTATTTCCTGGATTACTTTGTTGATGAAGGGGGAATCAGGAAGCGCAAGAGGGTAAGGCTGGGCCAAATACCCGTGGCCCAAGCCAAGAAGGTGCTGGCCCAACACATGCAAGAAATGGTGGAGGGAAAGTACCTGGCTCCCGAAAAACCGGAGGTCACCTTTTCCGAGGCGGCGGATTCGTTCCTGGCCTATTCCGAGGCAAGAAGGAAAAGCCATGAGAACGACATCCAAATGGTCAAGAGGCTCAAGGACTATTTCGGCGACAGGCCTTTGAGAAGCTTGACACCGGACATCGTCGAAGGGTTTTTAACCCACCGGCGAAAGGTGGGCAACCAAGCCCCCGGCGATAGTAGGACAGGAAAGCCTCTGTCCAATAGCACGCTTAACCGGGACCTCGGCGTTCTCAAGTCAATCGTGAACCGGGCGGTCTTCAACGGCTTGTTGGAGAAAAACTCGATTCAGCGGGTGCGGGCCTTCAAGGAAGAATCCCGCGACCGCACTTTGACGAACGAGGAATACCAAGCGCTTTTGGGTTATTGCTCCCCGCGCCTTTCCGCCATCGTCCAGCTGGCTTATTGGACGGGCATGAGGAAGGGGGAGATTTTGGGTTTGCGGTGGGAACAGGTGGACTTTCAAAACAAAGTCATCACCCTGGAAGCCGCGGACACCAAGACCCAGGAGAAACGGGAGGTTCCCTTGACGGAGGCGCTTTTAGGCCTCCTGAAACGGATACCCAAAACCCTTGGATGCCCTCAAGTTTTCACCGAGAGGGGAAAACGCATCATGGACATCAAGACCGCTTTTCTCAAGGCCGTCCGCGCGGCGGGGATCAAGAACTTTCGGTTCCACGACCTCCGGCATTGCGCGGTGACCAACTTGAGGAAGGCGGGGGTGAACGACTCGGTCATCATGTCCATATCAGGCCATAAGACCTACGCGATGTTCAAACGGTATAACCGGATCGACCGGCAAGACCGGGTGAACGCGCTGAAACAGGTTGAGAGGGAGTTTGACACGGATATGACACGGAGCGAGTCGGGGCATTTGGTGAAGTCGTAGAATCGTTGAAAAATATGGCGGGGTTGACGGGGCTCGAACCCGCGACCTCCTGCGTGACAGGCAGGCGCTCTAACCAAGCTGAGCTACAACCCCTCGCAGAAGGAAGATAAAGCGGAAGGAACATCATCGCTTTGTCACGACGGCCCAAAGGCCATTCCCCTCAAGGGAAGCGAAACGAGGTCGTATAGTAACGGGGAGACTCTCTTTAGTCAAGCAAACCAAATCCCTACGCAAAGGTTCAAGACACAAAGAAACACTGGGATTTTGTAATACCAGAAAAAGTCTTATTTTGATCTTGGTGGTAGAATTTTCACGAAACGGGTTGGGGGGTTAATTCCTTGACGGGTTTTTGAATCCTGAACTTCTTCACTGAAAACCGCGACATAGAGTTCTTCGTGATGCTCTTGGCCGAAAGTTTGTAAAGATATTCACCCTCTGGTTTTCCCGCCGCGTCCCAAATGGTCACGGCATAAGCTCCCCCTTCCCGTCTCTCCTCGACCTTCCCCACCAGGCCGCCGGTGGAATCGAAAACTTCCAAGGTCACATTACAGTCCTCTTTGAGGAAATAGAAGAACCGCAAGGGGCCCGGCTTGGGAGGCTGAGGGAAAATTCCCAAGTCTTCGGTAAAGACCGCGTCTTCCAATCCTTCTTCCGAAGAAATCGTAATGTCCTTCAAGCGCAAAACTGGAAACTGGTCGCTGTGAAGGCGTATCTCATATTTTCCCTCGGGAAGACCCGAGAAATTAAACCGACCTTTGGGATCAGTCATCACCGTAGCCGCCACTTTATCACCCTTCACCATCTCCAGTTTGGTTCCGGAAATAGGAGTGACACCATCCTTCCGAAGAAAAGTACCGTGAACCTTACCCAATCGTTGGATCTTCACCCGCCTGCGTGAAGACAGAAGCCCCGGCTTGCCCTTTTTGCCGACCGCCGCGACATGGAAATACCAGGTCCCCTCTTGAATACCCTTTAATTGGATTGAGCGTTCAGTAGTGAACTGATCCTCGGAAGTGAGCGTTTCGATTTCGTTCGGGCTGAACTTGTAAACATATCCCATGGGTTTATAACTGCCGTCATGCCGGTCATCCCAAGTGAAAAGGGGTTCGGTGTGGTTGACCGCCTCATCCTCCGCCGGATGGGTGGGGCTGGCCACCACCGGGGGAGGCATTTCCGCCGCCGCGACGAGGACCATAAAATGAGTGGGTTCGGAAAGGTTACCCGCCTTGTCTTTGACCACTGCGTGAAAATACCATACCCCGGGCTCGGAAGACTTCAAACTCACCATATTTTCCGTCGTCCTTTGGGCCTCGTTGGGCAGGGGCCGGGTGTCCGCCTTGCGGTCAAAAACATAATAAAAACTCTCAACACCGGATAATTTAGGGGCAGAGGCCATGTTGAATTCCATCTTGTTGGCGGCGTACCACCGCTGGGAATCGGGATGGGTAGTCGAGGTCACTTGGGGTGCGGAAGGCTTGGAAAGGTCGATCTTGAGCCGGTAATGGGCCGCTTGTTCGCTGACGTTCCCCGCCCGGTCCTTGGCGACCAAGTGGAAATACCAGATGCCGCCTTCCAGGTTGGATAATTCCATCCGTCGGCCATCCACGAAGTTAGAGGGTTCCGCCGCTGGTTTGGCGTTTGGACTTTGATCGAGCAAGTAATAATAACCAGCGATACCGGTCGCGTCCGCCGGGGCGTCCCAAACAAGGACGGGGGAATTTTGCGAACTCCAGTCATCGCTGGAATGGGTGGGACTGGTGACGGTTGGAACCCCCACGCCATGATCCGACAAGGAAGCGGCGGTGGTATTTCCTTCATGTTGTTCATTGCCTATTCGGTCCACGGCCTGGATGCAATAGTAGTAAACGGTGTTTTCCTTAAGACCATCGCCCTTGTCCGTGAAAACCGTATCCTTCACTTCCCCATCGGTTGAAATTTTCTCTTTCTTGCCGCCTTCCATCCACCTGTAGACTCGGTAATAGTCGGTTCCGGAAACCTTATCCGCGACCGGGTTCCATTTGAGTTCAATATCGCCACCCGCTTTAGGCGTGGCCTTTAATTGGGTGACCGCCGCCGGGGGCGAGATATCCGGAGTGGTAGCGGCCATTTCACCCTCGGGATAGGCCTCCACGTTGCCGGCGTTGTCCTTGGCCCGGCAGCGAAAGGCATGGCGCTTGCCGTCCTGGCCTTGGTATACACCGTTGTATTCGGTCACATTGGTCAGCCAGTCGGTCCAAGGACCGTTATCAATCTTGACCTGGACATCAGTGGAGGCGATACCGCTGTGGGCGTCAGTGGAGCTCCATTCCACATAAATTTGTGTCTTATCCAACATGGCGGTCAGGGGTTTCATTTGGGATTTGGGCGGTGCCGTATCGATCAAGATAGGATAATGGGCCGCTTCCTTCCCCACGTTTCCCACCAAATCCTTCACGGTGACGTGAAAGAACCATTTTCCGTCTTTCAAGGCCGGAGCCGCGAGGGATGTGTCCGTCACCCACTTGCCGTTTCCTGGTCCTGGAATAGTGTGGGGTTGAGCGTCAAGTCCTAGGTAATAACCTTCCACGCCTGATTGCTCCCGGGGTGGATCCCACATGAATTTTGGAGACGTCGTCTTGACCCACTGATTGGAGGGATGTGTGGAACTTTTGATAAAAGCCACTCCCGCTTCACTGTCCACCCTTACCTTGAAATAGGCGCAAGCACTGACATTGCCTGCCTTATCCTTGGCGCAAACATGCAGAAACCAGGTCCCGTCTTCGGCGACCGTGGCTACGGTTCCTCGGCCCGTTGTCCAGGTCATGGATTTCAAGTCGGCGGTCCAATTTTCCTCTCCATTAACGGCGTAGTAATAGCCATCAATGCCTGAAAGATCTCCCGGGTCCTTCCAAACAAACTCCACCCGTCGGGTACCGTACCATTTTTCCAATTGAGGATGGCTAGGGGAGGAAATGACCGGGCTTTCAGCCATCGTGTCAAGCCGTACCCGGAAAGTGGCTACTTCCTTGGAAATATTCCCCGCCACATCCTGGCAAACCACCGAAAGGATATGTACCCCGTCCCGGGGAATATCCAAAGTGATCTCGTTTTTATCCGTAAAGGAAGAAGCTTTCGGGTCGGGTGTTATCTTCGGGTCTTCGGAAAAGGTGTAGTAAAAGCCGGTGATACCCGAAAGATCATCGGGTGAAGCCAGCTTAAAAACCGCCTTGGGCTTCGAATACCACTGTTCCTGCTCTGGGTGGCTGGAAGAGGAGACAAAAGCCCGCCCTACCTCCGTATCCACATGCAGGGGGTAATGCACCGCTTTCCAGTCCACGTTTCCCGCCTTGTCCTTGGTGGTGATGTGGAAATACCAGAGCCCGTCGTCGGTAAGTTCGAAGGAAACCATACGCTGGCTGGTGAACAGCGAGTTTTTGTCGTTGGGCACCGTATCGGCCTTGCGGTCGATGTTGTAGTAGTAACCCTCGATACCGGAATGCTCAAAGGGGTCCTCCCAATTCAAAACCACCCGGCGGTCCCGGTACCAATGGGCGGTTTCCGCGTGGGTGGAGGAGGACACCTGGGGCGGGCTAACTAATGTATCAATGCAGATTTTGATGTGCCCCGCCTGGGGCGAAATGTTGTCGGCCTTATCCTTGGTGCGGACATGCACGAACCATTGGCCGTCGTTGATTTCGTCAAAGGTAATCTTGGTCTTTTCGGTCCATTGGGTGGCCTGCGGTGAGCTTGTCGAAACCGTCGAATGGGCTTCGGGATCGGGAAGGGTCATGGGATCGTGGTCGATGCAGTAATAATAACCTTCCACTCCCGAGAGATCGTGGGGAGTGTTAATGAGGACTTCCACTTTGTTGTTGGAATACCACTGGTCGCTTTGGGGATGGCTGGTGGAAGTAAGCGTGGGAGCCAAAGCCTTGGTGTCGATGCGGATGGGATAATGGGCGGCCTGGTTGCCCAGATTACCCGCTTCATCCTGGGTAGCGATATGGAGGTACCAAAAGCCGTCCTCGAAAGGCCCCAGCGTCTTGCGGGTCTCTTGCGTGAATTCCCCCGCTCCCGGCCCCGGTACGGTGGTCGGCTCGTGATCAGCCTTGATGAAGTAACCCTTCACCCCGGAAAGGTCCTTGGGGGTTTCCCAAGCGATCACCGACGTGGGGTTGGCGACCCACTTTTCGCTTTCCGGATGGGTGGAACTGGTTATCTTGACTGGCGGTGCCGCTTCAGTATCTACCAGAATTTTGTAATGGGAGGCTTGGCCCCCAATGTTTCCAGCCTCGTCCACTCCCACGACATGGAAGTACCAGGTTCCTTGGGGGGTCGAGGAAAGGGCTACCCGCTTGTCTTCAGTATAAGAAGCTTCCGGCGGCGCGGGCACGGTTCCCGGATAATGGTTTAAAAGATAATAATAACCGGAGAGCGCTGCCGGTGGATGGAGAAGGATTTCAACATCGCTCGACTTCTCCCATTTTCCCGGCTGGGAATGGCTGGGAGACGTGATGGAGGGCGGCGGTACCGGCGGTGTTTTAAAGGATGAGGTCTCACTCACCGTCAGGGAGGAAGTCCGATAGGCGCTAACGGCCTTGAATTCATATTCGGTTTCGGATTTCAAATCGGTCAAATGAACGCGGTGCCGTAAATTCATTCCTTTGTCGATGATCACCTTCCGTAAATCTTGCGATTCTTTTTTCTCACCGTAATGGATTTCGGAAGTGGCGGAGATGTCGGTGATCCAGGTCAGAAGCGCGCTGGAGGAAGTAAGCCTTTCGACCGTCAAATCCGAGATCGTGGGCATACGGGCCATATCGAATGTGGATCTTAAAAGAGTGCCGCCGTTTTCGGTGCAAGCATAAAGATAGTCCCCAAAGAGGCCGAAAGAGCGGACTCCTTCCGCGTCCCCCGCGAAGACAGTTTTCCAATCGGTACCATCCTGGGTTTTGAGGACTCTTCCCGAATTACCCGTCCCGGCATAAAGGGCGTTCTCAAAGACTTCCATGCAATAAAGGTTTAGTTCACGGGCGGTCTCGTAAACGCAAAGCCAATCCAGGCCGTTCTCGGTACGGTAAATTTTCACTCCCTTGGGGCTGGAAGTCCCGGCGTAAAGGGCCCCATTGAATTCTTGGAAACATTGAATGAAGTTCTGTCCCGTCGCGGTCATTTCCTCCCAATTGAGCCCGTCGGAGGAGGCAAAGATGAGCCCGCTGGGATAGGTGCCCGCAAAAATCTGGTTCTGGAAAGTTCCCAAACAGGTAACGGCCACCTCACTCAAGGAACCAACCGTGTTCCATTGCACCCCGTCAAAGGCAAATATTTTTCCTTTGGAGCTGGTTCCCGCGTAAAGCCTGCCCTTGAATTCGAGGAGGGAATGAATGCGGTCCTCGTCGGTGGTAAAGGCTTCCTTCCAATTTTCCCCATCGGTGGTTTGGTAGATGCCCCCGTTCAGGTTGGTTCCGGCGTAAAGAACGGCTTCCTTGCCGGGCGGAGCGTAGACGCAAAGGCAATAAATCTGGGTGACGTAATCCCCCGTCCCTTCCTTGGCGTCTCCCGTCGAAGAAAAGAACTTGGGGTTCATTTTGGTGAGCAGGATTTTTTTCCAGGAACCAGGAGCGCCACTGCTGGAACGAAGGATGAGGTCCTGTCCCGTGGCGGCATAGAGATAGCCCCGGTACTCAGCAAGGTCGTAGAGGGTGGAAATATCCTTGAATTCCTCAAGGCTCTCAAAAAAAGCGGGTGTGGCGGAGGTGAAATAAAGGTCAATAACGGTTTTAAGCTGTTCCAGGGCTTCTTTAGCCGTCTTGCCCTGTGCCTGACAGCCGGGCAAAAGCGGACAACGGGCCACGACATTGCCGTGGGCGCGGGTTTCCAATTCAATGGGAAACTCGTAAGCAAAGGATTTCTTTTGGATTTTATCGTCTTTTTTCGACACAACCCACCTGACTTAACGCAGTGTAGTAAAGGTATCGTCGCCGGATTCAACCAAGGGGGCTATTTTAATCAAAGGTGAGAAGGTTGACAGTAACATTATCAACAGGAAACCCATAAAAACGAGGGCTCTTGCAGGTCTTCTTTTCTTATCCCGATTGGCAAAAGAGGTTCCATGGAGTCAAGGGTTAGATGGTAAGTCTGCAATTCAAAGGTTGTTAATGGGCATTCATCACCTCATCGTCCAACTGTTTCGCCTTATCCTGCCACTCCGCCTGGCTCGCGTACTGGTTCATCACTATGTCCAGGTAAGGCAGGGCCTGCTTTTTTATGACGACGATATAAGTTCCATTCGCGAAGTTATAGGCCAAATGATAAAGCGCCGGGGCGCACAAATCCGCCCGTTCCGGATACTGTTGGTACAATTGCAAATAGAGGACCCTGGCCTTGTCGGTGTTTCCCATCAAATCGCACCAACGGCCCATGTCATAAATAACATCGGGAGCGTCTGAATCTTTTGGATTGGCCGCGACCCAAGCCAAAGCCTGGTCCGCGACGAAAGAAGTATTCAAAACCAGGATGAAAACCAGGATTACAGCGCCCGCGATTAAAACTATTTTTTTCACCCGTTCCGCCTTTATCCGGGTTTACCGGATGACTCTCCCTATTAACCTGATCAACTTACGGACTATCTGAAGCCAAATCCAGTGTATCCGGTTTCAATCGCGAAAAAGCCCTCAAAACCTCACCAGCGCCAAACCCATGCACCCCATCAACCAATAGTATTTCATCGGATAACCTCCTGGATTTTTGTTAAACCGTGCTTCCAAACCCGCTGGAAAACTGGAGCGATCCAGTTTTCCAGCGGGTGCCCCGGGAAACCCCGGGGTCCGTTCAACCCTTTTACTTCGCCGCGGGCGTGGAGCTGGCTTTCATGCTCTTCGTTCCCTTTTTCTTATGTGTTTTCTTCTTGTGTTTCATGGTCTTGGTTCCCGACGTTGGGCCCGGCGTGGCCGGCGCCGCGAAAATAGGCCCCGATACCGCCACCAGGAATAACACCGCAACCATTGAGGCTAACCACTTTTTCATAACCTTCTCCTTTTTCTATTTCAAAATATACGGAAGGGGAAGCCGGCCCTTGGGCAGGCGGACCGGACCCCTTTCCGGACTGCTATTTCCAACTCCCGGCTGGGGCCGGGAACGGATAAATCGCCCGGCCTTTGGGGGCCGGGCCAGGGCCCGGTGCTGCAACCGGGCCCTTTATCGGGAGGTTAGGAACTCAGAAATAATCGAGCGGCAGGGTCTCCCGGGGTTTGGAATGGGGCACATACTTCGGCGTCGCCATGGCCATTCGCTTCGCGTTGTTTACTTCTTCCATGGATAAGTCTTTGTCCACTCGTAAATCCTGGCGCGGGTAGATCAAATCCGGATCCTTGATCTCATCCCGATTGGCCTTAAAGAGCATGGGCCACTCGAAAGAATCCCCGTAAACCCGTGATTTGCCCGCGATCATCCAAAGGCAATCGTGCTTTTCGACGAGGTAGTGGCTCAAAGGCTTCAAACTGGCCCTTTGCGCCGGAACCCGCTCGTTCGACATCGTCTTATCCGGCAAGGCGGAGCTATCGATCCGCTTAGCGCTTCCGCAGCCGCAAACCCATTCGGTCAAAAACAACAAACCGCAAAGCCAAATGACGTTTTTTCGGTTCAACATGGTATATCTCCTTTTCTTTCCAAATTTAAAATTTGAGGGTTTTTAAACGGCTTTTGCCGTAAACCTCGACAAAATCCCGCACCCTCGCCGCGAGAAAATGCCGTTCCGATTCAGAAAGACTCCTCTCCAAAGTGGAGCAGAAATCTTTCGTCGCGACCTTCAAAACAATTCGAGCTGTCAGTTCGGCCCAAGTTCCCCAATTCCCAACTTTGACTTTATCGACGGCGTTTAACCAGCTTTTTAACTGGCTGTCGGAATCCATGGCCTCCCTCCATAAAAATTCCTTCATCAAAAGAGAAATCAAACAATAAGGATTAAACTTGGGTTCCAGTTCATTCTTTAAAGTGGCTTGCATAGCTCTTCCTTTCGGGTTGAATTTAACCTTTCAGTGGTTCTTCAACGCCGGAAGCCTTTTTATCAGGCAGGACGGATTTTGCTTTTGAACCCGTTTTTGTACCCAAAAGCGGCGGGGCATTGCCGGTGGATTCGGTTTCCTGTCCCAAACCCATCGGATGGGACGCCATCTTTTCCCACCTCCCCGCGAGGTTTTGCCGGATCGACTCTTGAGTCGTTTCCGAAACTGAAACAGCGTGGTCAGGCGTTAAAATTCGCCGGACTGTCGAAGCCACCAAAACCTTTTGAACCTGTGGGTTGGATACCGGAACCGATGGATGCGAATGGTCCCGGAAAAACGAGTAAATCGGCTTATCCCAAGGGACACTTCCGATTTTTTCCCTGATTGGCTGGTAAAAACCGGCCCCGATGATGAGGGTGTAAACTAAGGCGCCTAAATAGAATTCATCACGTTTCATGGAATTTCCTTTCGTAAATATTTTCGGGCGTTAAAGGAACGCGCGAATGACCGGCCGGGTTAAAAAAGAACCCGGCTGGGAATTACACGAAAGGAATTTTCAGATTCTGAGGACGAGGAAACTCTTGGGGGAGGAAACAACGGAGGCAAAAGCAACTCTTAAATGGTTCTCCAAAAGCGAAGGAGTCTTCACCTTGGAAATCCGGGCAATCAGGGTCGTTACATCCGGGGCTTCCCTTTCAACATTTCGAAGGGCCGAATGGGGAGCTGAAAGCTCCTGTGAATGAGTGGAAACGGTTTGAGTTTCTTGTTGATGGGCGGAATGGAGTGAGCCGTTATGAACCGCGACTACGACAGGACGCATGACAAAAGCCGGTAACAAGGCTAAAGCGAGAATTTTGAAGTAGATTTTGAGCTTTTTGCGCATCGTCGAGATCCCAATATTTGCTGTTAAAACCTGGAATAATTATTGAATCCCGAGCCCGGTAAAATCAAGAGGGTCCAATCCATAATTCTAAACCAGCGAAAGTCCTATGTATTCGACGAATGGACTCAATGGAAAGTTTCTTGAGGAACCTTTTTAGGGAGGGCAAAAAACCTTTTCTAAGTTCGATCCGCAAAAGCTGAAATGGGACTAGAGACGGGTTCTATTCTTCGATCTTTTTCTTCCACTCCCCCAATAGGTTCAAGGCATCCCGAGGGGTAAGGCCGTCCACATCCAGGCCCTTTAGTTCTTCCAGGATGGGATGCTTGGCCCCGGTGCCAAAGAAGGACAATTGGGGCATCGCCGGTTCTTCCGTTTCGGTCTTGGAAGGCGCCGGGGCTTCGGCGGTTTTGGAAAGGAAGGTTCCCGTTTCCAGGCTGGCCAAGATCTTCTTGGCCAGGGCCACGACTTCCTTGGGAACTCCCGCCAAACGGGCTACCTGAATGCCGTAGCTCTTGTCCGTGCCGCCTTCCACGATCTTGCGCAGGAATAGAATCTGTTCGTTCCATTCCCGTACCGCGATATTAAAGTTCTTCACATTAGGGAATGTCCCTGACAATCGGGTCAGCTCATGGTAATGGGTGGCAAAAAGAGTGCGGGCCTTTAGCTTTTGGGCGATATATTCCACCACCGCCCAGGCGATGGAAACCCCGTCGTAGGTGGAAGTACCCCGCCCCACCTCATCTAGGATGAGCAGGCTCTTGCTGGTCGCGTGGTTCAGTATATTAGCTGTCTCCACCATTTCGACCATGAAGGTGCTTTGGCCCTGGGTTAGGGCATCGGAAGCCCCCACCCGGGAAAAGATACGGTCCACGATACCCGCTTTCATCTGCTTGGCAGGCACATAAAATCCCACCTGAGCCATGAGGGAAAGCAGGGCCACTTGGCGAATGTAAGTGCTTTTGCCCGCCATATTGGGGCCTGTCAGGACGATGATTTCAGTGCCTTCCACACCCAAGTGGGTGTCGTTGGGAACGAACTTGTCCGAGGAAAGGATGCGGTCCAAAACCGGGTGCCGCCCATCCACAATCGAAAGCTCGGTGGAATCATCCACTTCGGGCCGCACATACCGGCCCCGGTCGGCCACCGCCGCCATACAGGAGAATGTGTCCAGTTCGGCGATGATGCGGGCCACCCGCTGAAGCCGGGAAAGTTCCTTGGCCACCTGGGAACGGATGCCCTCGAAGATTTCATATTCCAGGCGGTCGGCCTTGTCCTGGGCCCCTAAAACCTTGCCTTCCATTTCCTTGAGCTCAGGCGTAATAAAACGCTCGGCGTTGACCAGAGTCTGTTTGCGGTGGTAATCCTTGGGCACCTTATCCAGGTTGGCCTTGGAAATTTCAATGTAATAGCCGAAGACCGAGGTATAGCGGACCTTGAGGGAGCCGATACCCGTGCGGGCCTTTTCCTTTTCTTCCAATTGGGCGATCCAACTTTTGCCCTCGAGGGAGGCGCTCTTTAGCCCATCCAATTCCTTATGGTAACCCGCCTTGATCAGACCGCCTTCCTTGAGGGCCAAAGGAGGCTCATCGTGGATGGCTTTTTCCAACAATTGTTGGACTTCCTTCAGGTTGTCCCAAACCTCCACCCTTTCCTTGATGGCCTGGGCCTTGAAACCCGAAAGCACATGGTGAATCTTGGGCAAAAGTGAAAGGGTCGTGCGAAGAGCCACCATGTCCCGGGCGTTAGCCGTTCCACACCCGATGCGCCCCGACAGCCTTTCCAAATCCGACACCTCCCGGAAATGGTCCCTCAGGGTTTCCCGATCATCCTTGCGGGCCAAAAGCTCCTCAACCGCGTCCTGGCGCCGCTTGATCTGGGAAACCGAGGTCAAGGGGGTGATGAGCCATTGCCGCAAGAGGCGCCCTCCCATGGAAGTGACCGTCTCATCCAGCACGGAAAGAAGGGTGCCCTCCTTGCCGTCGTCCCTCATGGGCTTGATGATTTCCAGGTTCCGCTGGGTGGTGGCGTCTAGCACCATGCCCTCCCCCACTTGGAAGGTCGAAAGGGACACAAGGTGTGATAGGACGCTGTGGGTGGTCTCCTTGAGGTATTGCAGGATGGCCCCCGCCGCCCGCACCGCCTGGTCCTGCCCCGATAGGCCGAACCCGTCGAGGGACTTGACCTGGAAATGCTCCTCGAGGATTTCCTTCCCTTCGTCGGTTGAGAACTTCCAATCCTCCATATGGGACCGTTTGGCCCCATTCACGGACTTCAAAAGCCGGCCCCACTCCTCAACCTCGGGTTGGGTTTGGGGCATGAGGATTTCGGAGGGGTTGAATTTCGAGAGTTCATTGGAAGCCACGGAAAATCGGTCGGGCCCTTGGAGTTCGCAGGCCTTGAATTCCCCCGTCGTCACATCCACCACGCCAATACCCAGGCCCTGGGCCGACGGCGCGAGGGCGACCAGGTAATTGTTGGACTTTTCTTCCAGCATGGAAGCCGACAGTATGGTGCCCGGAGTGATGACCCTCGCGATCTCCCGCTTCACCAGGCCCTTGGCCAAAGCCGGGTCTTCCATTTGCTCGCAAATGGCGATGGAAAAGCCATTTTTGACCAGTTTCGAGATGTAATTGTCCGCCGCGTGGAAAGGGATGCCCGCCATGGGGACTTTCTGGTTATTGCCCCCGGACCGGGCGGTCAGGGTGAGATGGAGAACCCGGGCCGCTGTTTTGGCGTCGTCGAAAAACATTTCGTAAAAATCGCCCAAACGAAAAAAGAGGATCTCCTCTTTATGGATCCTCTTCAAGTCGAGGTACTGCTTCATCATGGGCGTCAAATCATCCATTTAGCACCAAAAGAAAAGTCATATTTAAAATTTATTTCTTGGGAGATTCATCGGAAGGATTATTTTTAACTGTGGGAACATTATTATTGCTTTCCGATTGAGTCGAAGGGGTCGGCTGTAGGTGATTTAAGGCGTTTTCCGCGCCTTTAAATCCCAGTTGGGCGGCCGCTTGATAATATTTTTTAGCCTCATCTAGATTTAAAGGCACGCCCCACCCGTTTTCATAACAACTTCCCAACAGAAATTCACTCCGTGGTTCCCCTTGATCCGCCGCCTTGTGGAACCACTTCGCCGCCTGTTCCTCGTCTAGCCTTACTCCCTGTCCGGTCAAACAACAATAACCGGCGTGATATTCCCCTTCGGCGCTGCCGGCCTCGGCCGCGATCCGGAACCATTGGAACGCCTCGCCATATTTACCCATCTTTTGGGCATCTAATCCTTTTTGAAGCATGCCGTCGGTCCCGCTTCCGGCGAAAACCACGGTTTTTCCTAAACCCATCAGGCAGACTGCCAAAATCAACACCAAAAATGCTCGTTTCATCATTGCTTCCTCCATTCCTTGGCTAAGGCCGTCCACTAAAATTCCGTCGATCGAGTCCGTGATTCGCGTTTGACGGTTTAAAACTGTCGCTCAACTCACTCTTAGTCTTCAATCACAATGGCTTTTTCTTTGGTCTTGCGTGCCAGTTCCTTGGCGACTTTTTCGGCGGATGCGCGATCGGAAAAATGCCCCACCCTCACTTTATAGTAAGTGTAAGGGACGCCTACCTGTTTATCCGCAACCACATAAGAACCGTATCCGGCTTTCTTGATAAGTTTTCGGGTCTTATCCACGTTAAATTTCTTCGAATAAACCCCCACTTGTACATGGAAAGGCTTGGAAACCATATCCGTTGGGATATTGTCCGAATCGGCCGTTGGAACCGATTCGACGGTTTCGACCGTGGGAGTTGGTTGGACTAGAGCCGAAACAACCGTTGCGGTCGGCGCGGGAGCCTCGGCTTCCGTGGCATGCGGCAAATCCGCGTGCTGGCTTTCCAAGTCTCTCAGGCGTTCGCGGGCTTCGGCCACCTCAAAAGACTTGGGATATTGATCGATCAAAGTCTGGTAGGCGGCATGGGCTTCCTTCCATTTCTTCTCCGCCTCATAGGTTTGCCCCAGCCTCAGGTAAACCAAATTCAATTCATCGTAAAGATGATATTGGTCGAGAATTCTCAAATATTGGTTCCGCGCGTCGGAATATTTTTTCATTTTGAAATAGGCGGTTCCCATTCCCAGGAGCGACTTGGGAGCCCAGGGGCTGTCTTTGGCGCCGTTCATAACTTTTTTAAACTGGTCGGCCGCTTCCTTATTTGCGTCTAAGGCCAAGAGAGAAGAAGCGTACCAATAGTGGATCTCAGGCAAAGAGGCGCTTTTGGGATAATTGTCGAGGAACTCCTTATAGCTTTCGGCGGCATCCGCGTACTTATCCGCCAGGTAATAACGGGCCCCCAAATCCTTTTGGGCCTCTTCCCCTTCCGGTCTCGCGTTATATTCAGCCGCCAGATCCTTGAATTGGACGATGGAAATGTTGAAATCCTCTTGAAGGTTGGCCAAAAGCAAGCGGGCCTTGGGGATGAAATCATCCATGGGGTGCTTGGCCACCAATTGATTCAGGATATCCTTGGATTCCTGGTAATTCTTTTGGTCGAATAGTTTTTGGGCTTTTTCAAAGAGGGAGTGGGTATCCTCCGGGGTGGCGGTAGGGTCCGGCATCCCTTCCGAAGCCCGGAGGAGACAGGGACCGGCGCAAAACAAAAGAACTAAAATATTTTTTTTCATGAACCCTCTCGATTATCGGGAATGAACAATGGAGCCGAAGAGATTAGCGACCTTGTGGCTTTCAATCTTCACAAAAACTTTATCCCCCGCTTTGTACCCGGCTCCTGGAAAGACAACCGTCCGGTTTTGGCGGCTTTTGCCGTAAAAAGCGTCGGGCGTCTTATCCGCCGGTCCTTCCACCAGCACTTCCTCAACCTTGCCGAGACGGGCCTCACAGCTTTCTGAGGCATGCTTCCAAGCCTTTTCGTTCAGCCGGGATAATCGCTCGTCTTTCACCTCTTCCGGTACTTGGTCCAGCATCCGAGCCGCTGGGGTACCGATACGGGGTGAGTATTTAAAACTGTAAACGGCGTCGTAATGAACTTGGTCCAACAAATCCAATGTGCCCTGGAAATCCTCTTCGGTTTCTCCGGGGAACCCAATAATGAGATCCGTCGTAATAAAAAGATCCTTAATACAGGATTTGAGTTTTTGGACCCTTTCCAAGTAATGGGCTACGCTGTATTTGCGGCTCATCCGTTTCAACACTTTGTCCGATCCGCATTGCACCGGCAGGTGGATGGATTCGCAGATCGATGGCAGTCTCGACATCACTTCGACTAGCTCATCGGATAAATCCAATGGGTGGGAAGTCATAAAACGCACTCGCTCAATCCCTTTCACCCCGCCGACTTGCTTCAGAAGTTCAGGGAAGGTGATGACCTTTCCCTTGGTCTTCAACCCCAGCCCATAGGAATTCACGTTTTGGCCCAAGAGCATGACTTCTTTCACTCCCGCTGCGGCAATCCTTGTGATTTCATCAAGAATATTCTCCGCGGGGCGGGAAACCTCGCGGCCCCGGGTAAAGGGAACCACACAAAAGGTGCAAAACTTATCACAGCCCTTCATGATTTCAATAAAGGCCCGGTGGGGTTGGGATAGCCGAGAAGGATCATTTTCCGGAAAATAAATCGGGTCAAAATCCGCCAACACCTGGCTCTTACCTGTTCCAGAAGCCGCTCGGATTACTTGGGGAACTTTCAAATACTGGTCCGGCCCGACCACCATGTCCAGGTGGGGCGCCCTTTCCATCAATTGGTCTTTGTAGCTGGTGGCCATACAGCCCAGGACGCCGATAACCCGTCCCTCTTTGCCACGCTTCCATTCGGCCAACTGGCCCAGGCGGGAAAAGACTTTGTGCTCGGCGTGCTCACGGATAGAACAGGTGTTGAAGAGGATGACGTCCGCGTCCTCCAACGTTCGGGTGAACGAAAAATCGTCTTTCAGGAGCAGTCCCGCCACATGGTCCGACTCCAGGACGTTGGATTGGCACCCGAAGGTTTCCATAAAAACCTTCTTTTCTTTTGTTTTTCCGATCAAAGCTTCCATGTTTTTCCTGTTCTTAAGTGTAAAGGGGTTTGATTTTACAGGATGAGGTAAAAGTCTTAAAGGAGGACTTTACATCAATGTTCAGTAAATTCCCTTATTTACCTGTTTTGGGAAACAGCCCAGCGTTTCTCCAAGCTACGGAAACAACCGGTTATCGGTGATGCATGATCAACAAAGCAAGCAATAGGGCAAAGAGGATGACGCAAAACCGAAGGACCCACCGGGCGTTGTTCGGGGAAAAGCGGGCTCCCCGGAAACCAGGCTTTCCAGATATTCGAGTTTCCAACCGGTCTTTCAGCTGAAAAACGTTTCCTTCCTCATCATAAACCAGGGGTAGGTTGGCGCCGCAACGGCCGCAAATTTTGTTGTCGGGTATATTCATGGCCCCGCACCGAAGGCACTCCACATCATTATTCCTGCGGGGTTTGGAAAGAATCGTTTCCGGCACGGGTTTTATTTGAGCGTCGAAAGACGGGTGAGGACCAACCCCACTTTCTTCGCTTCTTCGATCATTTTTTTCTGGGTGAAAACCGCCTGAAGTTTTTTGTAGAGATCGATGACTTCCTGCTTTTTTCCCAATTTCAAATAAATCTCAGCTTTTTTCTTCAGGACTTCGATATTGTCCGGCTCCAGGGCCAGGATGGAATCAAAATAACCGAAAGCCAAATCCACCTTATTTTCCTTCAGCGCACCCATCGCCAGGTTTAAATAAATTTGCAGTGCCTCGGACCTTTTACCCACTTGCAATAGTATCCGGGCCAAACGAGGCTGGAGTTTAGCGTCATCGGGACGCTTCTGAAGGAGGCTCGCAATGTGGCTTTGGGCAGCGTTCCAATCTTTAATTTCTTCCGAAAGAGCCAATAATTGTTCCAGCAAGGCGTCATCGTCCGGCTTTTCTTTGAAGAGCGCCTCTAATTGTTGCTTAGCCTCGGCGGGCTTCTTCAGGGCCATGAAAGTCTTCGCCAAAAGGAGTTTTAAATCCTCTCGGCCTGCTTGGCTAGCCGCCTCAATGGCGTTTTTGGCTTCCTCGTACTGCCCAGCATCGAAAGCTAGCTGGGCAAGTTTTCCGTAATATCGGGCGACGGCCTCCAACTCCCCCTTCTGCTTGGCTAAAACCGCCAGCAAACGGAGAGTATCGATACCTTCCGGGTCGACAAGGGAGAGCTTCCCCGCGTAGTTTTGCGCCATGTCCAGGCGCCCCTCGGAAAGGTGGATATCCGCGACAGCCTTCAATTGGCCTGCCGCTTCTGAAACCATGGCGTTCTCCAAAAACAAGTTGGCCAGCTTATCCCGATAGGAAAAATTGATGGGTTCCGCCGCGATCAACTGTTGGTAAAAAGCAACGGCCTCGTCCAAGCGGCCTTCGGCGGCCAAACGGTCGGCTTCCTGGGTCTTCGTGATGGAAAGGAAAAACTGCTTTTGCTTGATGTCCATGCGATCGGGGGATAATTTGGCGATCTTTCTCTCGATGGAAGCGATTTTGTTGGATTGGCCCTGCTTTTCGTAGATTTCTTTGGACTTCAAGTAAGCCTGAAAGGCGTCAGCATCGTCCTTTTTCTTGGCATAGGCGTCGCCCATCATATTGTGGACATGGGCATCTTGGGGATCGAACGTTAATAGTTTTTTGTATTCTTCAATGGCTTTATACCATTCCTCACCTTGGACGTAGAGAAAAGCCATCTTGACGATCATCACTTTATCATCTGACATGTAAAGTCCTTATGAACCACCAGGAACCTGAGTTGTAAAGTAAAGAAACGTTACTTAAAACCATTTTTCAACCTTCCTGTACTTGCATCTTAATGGCAAGGTTTGCGCTTGGAATATCAAGATTTCAACCCTTGAACACTGTAGGCCACTACCTTGTCTGTCTTGCCTTTGACTTTAATAGGATCCAGCATGACGACGTCCACTTTGTGTTTAACTTTTTCATAAGTCGAAGCCGAAATCAGGATTTGTCCCTTTTCCGCGACCGATTCGAGTCTCTGGGTCAGGTTGACGTTATCGCCGATGGCTGTATATTCCATCCTCTCGTTGGATCCGATATTGCCCACGACGACTTCACCCGTGTTGATACCGATCCCAATGTTCACTTCCCGCTTTCCTTCCATCTTCCACTTGGCCTGGAGTTCCGTCATTTTTCGGCTCATTTCAATCGCCGCTAACACCGCCCGCTCCGCGTGGTCAGGCATTTCGATGGGCGCCCCATAGACAGCCATGATAGCGTCGCCCATGAATTTATCCAATGTCCCTTCGTATTTAAAGATGATCGCGGTCATGGCCGTGAAATACTCATTCAGCAATTGGACCACTTCCTCGGCGCTCAAGACCTCGGACATCGGGGTGAACCCCCGAATGTCAGAAAAGAAAACTGTCACCACTTTTTTCTCGCCACCCAGTTTCAAACCATCCCGGTGTTGTAGGATACGGTCCACCACGCTTTTGGTGACATATTTGGAGAAAGCGCCCTTGATGACTTCCTTTTCCCGGAGGGACTTAGCCATGTCGTTGAAGGCGTCGGTAAGGTCACCCAACTCATCGGAGCGCCTGATATTGATTTTTTGGTCGAAATTGCCCGCGGCGATGGCGGATACGCCTTTCACCAAAAGGCGAATCGGCTTGATCAAAATCGTTACGAAAACCATCATAACGAGAATGCCTAAAATCAGGACACCCAGGGTGCTGAGAATGATGGCCACCGCCACGTAACGCACAACCCGCGTAATAATATTTTGGTTCATCCCCAAATGAACTTCGCCGATTTTGATGGCTTTCCCGTCTCCCGTGACATTGATGGGCGCGGCGATGTCATAAATCAGGCGGCCATGATCCTGGAAAGTCTGGACGAGGATGGAATCCGAGTCGGCCATGGCACGGACCCCTTCGGGCGGCATATAGGTATCATGCTGAATGTATTTTTGGATATCGCCCTTAAGGTCGGAATAAGCCTCGTATTTATTGTTCCTATCGAGAACAAATGAATACTCGGTATTGCCGCGCTTGGTATTTTCACCGTCGGGCCAGAGATATTTTTGGACATCTTCATTATAAGTATTGATAAAACCCAGTATTTGTTGCTCCCAGGGGGTCAAATCCGATGGGATATTCTGGTCGGACTGGCTGGACTCCATCTTGACGGCATCGTTCACGAATTGCATCAAGGTCAGAGAAGGGTCGCTCGTTTGGGAAACCGGCTGATTGAGTTGGAGGACCAAATCCCCGCTATTTAATGCCAGGCTTCGGACCTGCGACTCTCCGCCGTAAACCACTTGCTGGACGAGTGTTTGTTTCATTTGGCTGAGAACCAACCAGGTCACACCTACCATGACCACGAAGATCAACAAAGTCATTACCAGGATAAATTTTACGCGGAGGGAAAAAAGGTGGTGCTTATGCCCCATCATCCCTGAAGAGCCTGGATTCTTAAGTGCAAACTGGCTCAAAAAGGCTCCCCTGAGGATGTTTGAACGAATAGGGTTGACAAGATTGGCCTACTATAAACAAGCGATTTTAGCCTGTCAAATGTAACGGAATATACTGGAGTGAAATCGTTCTAGGAAGTGGACTCAGGAACAGAACTGGGATCCACAGGAGGTTCGGTATTGGATAAATCATTTTCCATCGCAGGAGCCAATCCTAATTTAGTCTCCCGACGGCGCAATTCCCCCTCCATTTCTTTCAGGAACTCGGGAGAAGGTTTATCACCGGCCAATTCCTGGATTTCCGAAATTTTGGGTAGGTCGGATAAATCTTTCAAACCAAAATGAATCAAAAACTCATGGGTCGTCGCGTAAAGCAAGGGCCGGCCTGGAGTCTCTGCCCTTCCCAAAATTCGGATCATTTTTTTCTCCAAAAGCGATTGGATCAAGTTGCTCACTTCGACCCCACGAATTGCCTCCACTTCGGCCCGGGTGACCGGCTGCTTATAAGCGATGATGGCCAGAGCTTCCAAGGCGGCCTTGGAAAGCCGGGTTTTCGAAATAACCTTGTAAAGTTCCTTGGCCCACTTATGAAACTCAGGGCGTGTCACGAGTTGGAACCCTTCGGCAATTTGGATGACTTGGAAACTGCGGTTCATCCCATTGATCTCTTCTTGGAGCGTGGCTAAGGCCTGTTGGACTTCTTCGAGAGTTGTGTCCTTCACAAATGAAAAAATTTTCTTTGGCGTAAGCGGGATTTCACTCACAAAAAGCAGGCTCTCGAGAACTTTTTTAAGTTTGTCTAATTCCATAGGTCCGATTTTCCTCCGTATTACTTATTATTGATAACCTTCAGTTGAACTGGATTAAGACCCGCCTGAAGGATTCCCCGGTGTTTCTGTCAGGATCAAATGAACTTCAATTTCTCCGAAAACCTTGTCTTGAAAAACCCGCACTAACTTCAATCGAATCATTTCCAGCAAGGCCAAAAGAGCCACGATCTTTTCGATTTTAGTCCGACAAGCGGTCAAAAATGGGCGAAAAACGATCTTTTGATCGCTTTGAAGTAAATCCATTAAATCATTGATCTTTTGACTGACGGTTATTTCTGGCCGGGTCAATTCGGCGGTCACATCTTCCTGGGTGTGAATGAGGACGTCTTTAAAGGCCGCCAAAAGGCCAAAAAGCGTAACCTCTTCCAAGTGTTCTTCCTCTCCCACTTCTTTCATGTCAATCGGCACATTCCGGGGAAAAAGATGATGCTTATTTTTTTCCATGTCCAAAAGTTGGTCTGCGGCGTCCTTAAACTTTTTATACTCGATCAACCGCCGCATCAATTCCAAACGGGGGTCCTCTTCGGGTTGGTCGGGGGTAGGATCCACGGGTAGAAGCATTCGGCTCTTGATTTGCATAAGTGTGGCGGCCATCACCAGGAAATCACCGGCAATTTCTAAATTGAGAGACTGCATAATTTCAATGTAAGCTAGGTATTCTTTGGTGATTTTGGAGATCGGTATATCGTAGATATCCAGTTCATGCTCCTTGATAAGATGAAGGAGCAAATCCATAGGCCCGTCGAAATAGGGCAAGGTGATTTGATAAGTGGGACGTTGGTCTTCCTGGTTGATGATTTCCTTAATCGTAACGTTGGTGATAGAAGCGGAAGCGGAAACAGCTACCGGTTCAATGGCGCTGTGATTCTCCGAGTTGATTTCAGTCATGATAAGCTCGATCAAGGCCGGTATTTAAAAGGGCCTTCTTTATTTTAGACAATGGCAGTCCGGTGGCTTCATAAACTTGTTCCATCGTTTCAGCCGCAACCCGCCGGGCCTTGCGGGCCCCATCAACGAGGACATCTTCCACCTGACCCGGCTTTTCCTCCAGCTTTTTCCGTCTTTCACGTATTTCACCGCCAAAAACTTCTTCTAATTTGGCGATCAATAGTTTTTTGGCGTCCCCATAACCCATTCCCCCTTGCCGAAACCCCTTTTCCATTTGAATGGTTTCCTCAGGTTTGGCCATCAACCGGTATAAAAGAAAGATGACATTTTGTTCTGGGTCTTTGGCTTCATTCACCCCTTTGGAATCGGTCACGATACTCATCACCTTTTTCTTTATTTCCGACGGTTCGCCGAAAATGGGAATCACGCTGGCCTCATCGCTCTTGCTCATCTTGCCGCCGGTCAGTCCCACAACTTTGGGAGCCTCGCTCAAAACTCCCTCGGGCAGTTTGAAAACTTCTTTTTTAAAAGCGTGATTAAAGTAACCCGCCATATCCCGGCACATTTCAATATGCTGGATTTGGTCTTGACCCACCGGCACCCTATCACTTTGATAAATTAGAATATCCGCGGCCATCAAAGCGGGATAAAAAAACAAACCCAGATTGGGGGAAATTCCTTTGGCCACCTTATCTTTATAAGAATGGGCCCTCTCCATAAGACCCATCCCCGTGACTGTGCTTAAGAGCCAAGCCAATTCAGTGACTTCTGGTACATCGCTTTGTCGAAAAAGAAATGCCTTCATAGGGTCCAGCCCCATGGCCAAATAGTCAGCCGCCGCCATAAAGGTGAATTGGTTGAGTTGTTTCGGGTCCTGGACAGTAGTTAGGGAATGGTAGTTGGCGATAAAATAAAAACATTCTCCTTTATCCTGTAGCTGGATATGGTTGTGAATGGCCCCGAAATAATTGCCCAGGTGTAGGCGGCCACTAGATTGGACGCCTGAAAGGTAACGGGTTTTTTTTTGGATTGGTTCTTGTGACAAGAAAATCCTCAGTTTTAAAAATTTAAAGTCCTCATAAATATTGAAGCAAAAAAAAGACCGCGAAGAGAATAATAACGCCATAACGGTCTAATCGGGAAACTTGATAAGACCATTTGGGCGGCAGAATAGATTTCAATATCCAAGAGCCATCCAGGGGATAAATGGGAATCAAGTTAAACAAAGCTAGGGCCGCGTTCATATAAATAAAAAATTGAACGAGGTTACCAATGGTCATGAATGTAGCCTCATCCCCAAAAGAGGAAAAGGTCCCCAATAAAACCAAAAGGCCAAAGGATAGCAGCGCCAACAGTACATTCATTGCGGGCCCGGCCAATGCCACCAAGGCCCCATCCCGCCTTGGTTTGCTTAAATTTTCAACCGTTACTGGCACAGGCTTTGCCCATCCAAACAAGAAAAGTCCGGGATAAAGGAACATCATGAGGGGAAATAGGATGGTTCCAATAGGGTCCACGTGGGCCCTCGGATCAATGGTCATACGGCCGAGCATTTTAGCGGTGGGATCACCCAGCCGATAGGCGGCATAAGCGTGGCCGAACTCATGAAGGCATAGTGAAAAAACAAGGACACCGAGTTTCATGAGGGCATCCAGAATTCGAGCTTCGTCCATTTTCCATCCATTTTGAATGCGGGGTTAAAAGCCGGACAACTTTAACGGATTAATTGATTGTAAAAAACAAAATAATTTCGTGTTGTCGGCCACCTAAATTTAAATTCTAACCGGATATGGGCCACGGCCCGGTTTTCCCGTATCAGGAAACAAAAGATTTTTTGACCCAATCTAAAGCCTCTTTGCGCGTTTTGAACTTTTCATCCAATTGCCCATTCAAAGCTTCCAACAAAATGAAGGTGTAACGGAAACCCGGAGGGATTCCCATGGCTTGAAGATCGCGGCCACGTATCCAGGGTACGGATTTTTGAATCTTCGTGAAATAATGTTCCATTTTTTTACGCAAACCATTGGAAGCGGCGGCCATAACGAAACACTGAACCTCGGCTTTTAAAGGACAAAGAAGTTTGTACATCCGGCTGACCGTCATCTCCGGTTTGTCCAATTCTTTCAACAAGGTCGGAAAGACTTTGGCGGATTGGGAAACGATCTTTTGTTCGGACCGGGAAAGCGTCAACCTTTTGGTAAGGCTAGCTGTGACTTTTTCGTCCACTGGTTTTAAAAGGGCCTGGAACCAAACCATTTTTTCATCTTCCAATCCGATCTTGTTCTTTTCAAAAAAAGAGATACTTTCAGCGATATTCGGAAGTATCTTTTTGGACGCCGGTAAAACGCTAAGAGAGGGATGGATATGAGGCAGAACGCCCAATTCATCCAGCCGCCAAACCGCTCCTTCCGGATGCGCTTCTTGGAAGATAAGTCGTAACTCGTTTCGAAGCCTTTCGCCCGATACCCGCTGAATATAATCACCCTTGACCGCTTCTAGCAGCCATCTCTGGGTCTTTTCCTCAATCTTTTTTTTGAACCGTTGTTCGAACCGAACCGCCCGGAAAATGCGGGTTGGATCATCTATGAAGCTTTTTTCGTGCAACGCCCGGATCCTTCCCTTTTTCAAATCTTCAAGCCCTTCGAACGGATCCAACAATCTCAGGAAATAGCCCGGGGAAAGGCTTAAGGCCATGGCATTGATGGTGAAATCTCGGCGGTAAAGATCCTGGACGATTCCACCCTTTTTCACTGAGGGGAGGGCGCCTGGATGATCGTAGCTTTCAGTACGGGCTGTAGTCACGTCCACTTTCCCGAAACCCGGCACAATCACAATGGAGGTACCAAAACGGGTAAAAGCTTCCACTTCCGATCCGGTCATTTTCGCAAGTTTTTCGGCGAAAGTTATTCCATCCCCTTCCACAGTAATGTCGATATCCACACCCGGGTGTTTCAAGACTAGATCCCGGACAAACCCACCTACGGCATAGGCGGCTTCACCCCGTTCATCGGCTAAATGGCCAATTTTTTTGAGGAGACCGATTGTTTTCGACGGAACTTTAAACCTAACGTTTTTCATAAATGCCTTTCTCAAACATTAAAGTACTCCTCTACCGAAAAAGCATTCTCAAAATGACGAATTTTCGCCAGTCCCAGCCAGCTTTTATCAGGCCCTATCGTAACCACGTCAAAACGACAGGATAGTGTTGGATTGGGATGTTGGCCCAAATAAACCGCAGCCGCCGCGGATAAGCGCCTTACCTTATGGATTGAAACCGCCTCCAAGGGCGTACCTTGGGCTTGGCCCCTTCGGCTTTTGACTTCCACGAAAACCAATGTTTCACTCTTACGGACAATCAAATCGATTTCCCCTTGGGGGACTCGAAAATTCTTCTCGAGTACTTTGTAACCCCTCAATCTTAAAAAAGCAGCGGCCATTTCTTCCGCCTTCTTTCCCCTTTGATGGGTGCTTACTTTTTTTGGCTGTCCCATTCATTCCTCTTGGCTCGGAATAAATCCCGGAGAACTTCCAATTCCGATTCCTTCAGATGGGAAAGGGCCACTCGTTTGATTTGAACCCCAGCTTGTTGCAGCTCCCTCAAGTTTTTAGAACGATTCAATTTTTCCTTCCAGTAGCACAAAGGTCCCCCGGGCGACTTTTGGGCGAGGGTCTCCATGACAGGACCAAAACTCAACCGATGTTCGGGACAAATACCATGAACTCCCAAAGCCTTTAGGTGTTCCTCCGTCCCGTATCCCTTATGACTTTCAAAACCATAAGCGGGGTATTGCTGATGAAGCTGTCCCATGAGCCGGTCCCGGGTAACTTTCGCTATAATCGAAGCCGCAGCGATGGTTGCGGACAAGGCATCCCCATGAATCAGGGGCTTTTGGGTGATGGAAGAAAAGCGTGGAAGAGGCATAGCGTCCGTCAGCAAATAATCTGGTTTTTGGCTTAAGGCTTCGATGGCCCGTTCCATGGCTAATTGGGCAGCCCGATAAATATTCAGCTCGTCGATTTCGGTAACGCTGGCCTGGCCCACTCCAACCCCAACAGCCAATTGTTGTATCCGAGCAAAAAGTTCTTCCCGCTTGAGAGCCGTCAACTTTTTGGAGTCATCCACACCCGTCAATGCAACGCCAGGAGACAGGATGACCGCTGCGGCCACCACCGGTCCCGCCAGTGGTCCACGGCCCGCTTCATCAACTCCGGCAATAAGCTGAAAACCCTTTTCTTCAGCTAATTTTTCATATTTCCAAAGTTCCTGAAGTCTTTTAATTTCCCGTGTGTCTTTGGTGACCCTTTTCTCGAATTTTTCAAGGAGTCGAAAGGCGCCAGTCCGGGTGTCATCCTTCAATCGAAGCCTCAAAAACTCCAAGGCTTCGGAGGCTGATCCATGTCTTAAGGCTTCGGCTTCAATGTCCGGTAGTGGGGCTAGACTGGGCACTCGGCGTACCGCTTTCTGAAGCATCTTCATCCTCGTCAACTTCTTGTGGGGTTGGGTTCTTCACGGGGACTTTTGAAACCGTCGCTTTAGCGGCAGGCCCCGGCGTCGGCGTTGTTATGATATCGGCGGTTTCGTTTGCCTTTGGTTCCGAAGCTAATAAAGTCACTGGCGCCGCTTCAGCCAGCACCTTATCGATTGAAACGAGGAATGCCTTTAGCAGAACGGGATATTCTTTCTTCTCACTTTTTTTCTCCTGCAACAAAACCGTTACCGCCTTGAGTTCCGAGGAGGCGACATTCCCGATTTCCCACTCTAAATTGTCGCCTTTCATTTTCCAAAAACCTGTGATGCCCGTGGCTACTTTGGAGGAATTTCCTCCGCTTTGAGGTGTTCCCGACAAAGAAGGGCCTGAACCAGATTTGTCGGAACCAGTCGTGGTCACTCCCGATTGAACTGTATTGGTAGGGCCAACAGTAGCTATAGCCGCTGTCGGTATTGCACCGCCTGAACTGGTTGTCAAAGCAGTCCCACTCGGCGTGGGTGTGGCTTTTGGCTGATAAGCCTCAAATCCTTTGGGAATCGCCAAATCATAGGTCATCAGGGGAGAAGCTTTCGGGCTTTGGTTCATTAAAGTATAAGTTACAGTCCAATAAGGGTTTGCCTTGGAAGCCTGTTTGGCCACATTGCCTTTGAAAAGGAACGAAAACTTGGTCATTTCCCCGTTCGGTTGGAATTTCAGTATTGTTCCGTTTGTTCCGACGATAAAACCCAAGTCCTTATAAAATGCGATGGAGTTAAGGGAAGGTTTTCCTTCGGGTTTTTGATGTGAAATCCATCGGCTTCCATCGTAATAAATCAACGTTCCGTCCTGGCCGGTTGCCCAACCATCGTCATCGCTTTTCATGAAAATTTGGTAGAGATCAAAACCGGAAAAAGCGCTTGTTATTTTACTCCAGGCCGTCCCATTAAAACGAAGAATGGTCCCATAGGCACCTACTATCCATGCCTGCACAGAGTTGATGACCGACACGGAATTGAGTCGTTCGGTTGAGGGACTTGCGGCATAAGTCGTCCATTTCTGGCCGTCATAGCGCAGAATGAGCCCCAAGTTACCGACTGCCCAACCGTTGTTTTGGTCAGCCATGCCAATGCTGTAAATATCGCTGGTGACCGTGGCGGCGGCCCCGGCAGCGGAGGAAACCGCACCAATGGCGCCCCAAGAAAGACCGTTATAAGTGAGAATGACGCCATTAGAGCCAACAACCCAAGCGGTATGAGCCGCGGTAACGATAATGTCATATAGTGTCTCCTCAGTGGGGGAGGTATCCAAACTCCAGCTTCCATTTAGATAATGGAGAATCACCCCGTGAGTTCCAACAATCCAGCCTTCCGTTTCATTGGCGAAAGCCAATGCCATCAGGTTTTCATTTTGAGCCAAACTCGTATTCACTTTTTCCCAGGTATCACCATCATACTTTAAGACAACACCATTATTTCCGCAGGCCCAGCCCACCTTCTTATTCAAGAGGAAAACCCCATTTAAAGAGTCGGTCAGGGTAAAAGTGACTGGAAAAGAAGTCCAATAAATCACATCCGAATCAGTAGTAGTGGACGAATCAGCCTGGGAAGCTTTGGCAGGGGTAAGAGGCGTTACCGCTCCGCTACCGGTACAACTGGCCTCAAAACTAGCGGTTAAAAGGAGGGCAAAGACAATAAATATTTTTTTCATGCCCGTATCCTACCTATGAAATGAAGGGGGTGCAAGGTGGCCCTCTGGAAATAAAAAAACCGCTCCGGAAGCCCGAAGCGGTTGATGAGACACCTTCAAATAGGCCTATTAAGCTTTTTCACCCTTGGACTCGGAAGCCGTCGGGACAGCAGTCTCAACCGGAGTCGAAGCGGATTCAACATTAGCGGCCGAAACCGTCTCAGCAACGCCTTCACTGGGAACCTGCAGTGCTCTTTTACTTTCCTGAATCCTCGCGTCTTTCTTGTTGAGCTTGCCACGTAAGTAGAACAGTTTCGCGCGGCGAACCTTTCCGGAACGAGTACTCTTGACCTCTTTAATCATGGGTGATTGATAATAAAATGTTTTTTCGACGCCAACCCCATAGGAAATTTTCCGGACAGTGAACTTCATTTTGCCGCAAGCGCCTTGAATCCCGGTGACGACGCCTTCGTAAATCTGGATACGTTCTTTTTCGCCTTCTTTGATTCTGACGGAGACTTTCACCGTATCGCCCACTTTAAAAGGGACATTTTTCCGGATGATTTGGCTTTCTTCAATTTTTCGAATCGTCGCGTTCATGACTTTAACTACTCCTTCTCTCTAATCTCCAAGGAACCTTGGATTACTCACCTGCTTCAATCTCTTTTTGGGCTTCCATTAAAAGCTTTTGGTCTTCCTCGGTTAAGTGAACCCGGTCCAACAGATCGGGTCTTTTCGCCAAGGTGTTCTTCAGCGATTCCTTTTTTCTCCAACGCTCAATCCGGGCATGGTTGCCTGATAACAGAACCTCCGGCACACCCATTCCCCTAAAGAAGCGGGGACGAGTATAGTGCGGATAATCCAATAATCCATTAAAAAAGCTGTCCTTTTCCACCGATTCCCGTTGCCCCACTACACCCGGTAGGAACCGGACCAGAGCATCCACTATCACGGCGGCGGCGGGTTCCCCACCCGTCATAACAAAATCCCCCAGGCTCACTTCCCCGTCGATGGATTTCATGGCCCTTTCATCCAAACCTTCATAATGCCCGCAAACCAGGAGAAGATTCTTCTCCCGGGAAAGCTCCAATACCATCGCGTGGTCTAATCGCTTTCCTTGGGGGGACATTAAAAGAGTCTTCACTTTTTTACGGCCTTTTTTTAGGGCCGCCAAGGCCTTCGCCAACGGTTCGGGCTTCAGGACCATTCCCGCCCCGCCCCCGTAAGGAACATCATCCGCCATATGATGTTTGTCCGTCGCGAATTTCCTTAAATCATGTAGACGGATATCAATTGCTTTTTTGGCCAGGGCCCTCTTCACCATGCTGACCGTGAAGGGTCCCTGAAAGTAATCGGGAAAAAGGGTTAGGATGTCAATCCGCGGTGTCCGCATCGATCTCTTCCGGCAGGTCAACAACCATCCGCCGGCCTTTCAAATCCACTTCTCGAATAACGGATTTTAAGACTGGAATAAGAAGTTCTTTTTCCCCGTTCCGAATTACGCAAACTCCGTTAGCCAAGTTCTCCATAATTTCAGCGATTTGACCCAGCGACTCACCTTTGTCATTGACTACCGTCATTCCTATCAAGTCATCTAAATAATAATTATCCGGCGGCAGTTCCGGTTTTTCTCCGGATAGAATCGCCAATTGCGTACCCCGTAAAGCTTCCGCTTCCTCGATACCAACCACTTCTTTGAGGCGAACTACCGCATCTCCATCCGGGTGCTGGAACGAACGAATAATTGTAACTTTTTTTAACTCTTTCCCGTCTTTTACCAGTCTTAAATTCGCGCAGGAAGCTAAACGATCCACTCCCGAACAAGACAAGGAAACTTTGACTTCACCCTTCAGTCCATGAGACCTCACGATAGTCGCCAGGACGATAAAGTCGTTCGACTGGTTTTCCGGTTTCGAACCTTCGGGGTTACTCAACGACTTCGAGGGAATACTTCAGTCCATGTTTGGCACAAGAAGCCGAAACTAAGGTACGAAGAGCCTTGATCGTGCGGCCTTGCTTTCCAATGATCTTACCGTAGTCTTCCTTGGAAACTCGAAGTTCCAATACGGTCAAATTGCCTTCCAATCTTTGTTGAATCGCCACATTCTCGGGCTTGTCTACCAGCGACTTAGCCACGTACTCAATGAGTTCTTTCATGTTGCCCTTCTTTCAAATCGATTATCCGTGGAGGGGTATCAGACTTTTACTCCAGCTTTTTTCATGATCCCATGAACGGTATCAGAGGGAATAGCCCCTTTTTTCACCCATTCAATGAATGATTCTTTTTTTAAGTTCAAAACTTGGTTTTCTTCCTTGGCTCGGGGATTGTAGGTTCCCAGATCCTCCACCCGGCGTCCTTTGCCTGACATTGTGGAGTTCAATACCACAATCCGGTAACAGGCTTTTTTGTTGCTTCCCATACGCTTTAAACGAATCTTAACTGACACAAGTCCTCCTCAGGCGAACGTCAAAATGATGTTGATTAGGTTAACAGCGGGCTAGAAGCCCGGCCTTTTTTTCCCAAAGGGATAAAGGGAAGGTGGATTTTAAAAATCCCCCCCGCCTTTGTCAAGGAAATAGGCCAAAATCAATGGAAAAACGCTATCTATCGAACGAAAGAAGGGAAAACCGACTCCAAGCCGTGTCTTTCCAAACCCATCTGTGACCTATCCCCTAAGCTCAATTTAAAATAGTTTATTATGACCCACAAAAAATGGAGCTGGGGACCGGGATCGGACCGGCGACCTGCTGTTTACGAAACAGCTGCTCTACCAACTGAGCTACCCCAGCGTTCCAGAAGTATGAGAGGAGGCAAAGTTTACTCATCGTCTTGTCTATCGTCAATCGTGAATAAAAAAATCCCCGGGTTTCTTTTGAAATCCGGGGATCAGGGTAAGTCAAACTCTTAAAATGGGTTACTTGGCAATCACGTTATCCACTGCCACCGTAAACTTCCCAACGGTCTTAGGTTGGATATTAAAGGTGGCCACCTTACTGAAATCTTGGGGAGCTCCCTTTTTCGCGTCGGGAGGAGTGTAATAAGGGTCCAACTTGAAATCGCTTAAGGAAACCGAAACGGTCTCCCATTTTCCGCCCTTGTTTGCGGGAGTCTCCGCGACATATTGGTTGTTGTTATTGTCCTTAAGGGCTAAACCAAGAACCACAGGATCCTTGGAGTAAATCATCAAGCTAATAGTCTTGAGCCCCGTGAGATTAGCTCCCTTCCAATCGGCCCCACCTGCCCGGCACCACATTCCGCAATATCCGCCCTGCTTTAATTCGTAAGCGATGGAAAGATATTGTTGGCCCTTCTTATTAGGATTGTCCTTAGCTGTGAAAGTAAAGGAAGATCCCTGGCTGTCTTGAAAGGTACCCCCGTTTTTAGGATCAGTGATACCAGTACAATCGAGTATCGCCGTGGAAGTTCCAGAAGAAACCATTGATACAGCGGGAGTGGCGGAAGAAACCGTACTGGCTGTTCCGGCGGAAGCAGCGGTAGATGCTGAGGCGTTCCCCGCGGTTTCAACCGGCCCGATCAATACGACGGAAGCTCCCTGCATTTGAGGCGAGAAATTCAGGTTTCCCACCTTGCTCAAATCCATAGGGTGGCCCGCGATAGCGTCCGGCGGAGTGTAATAAGGGTCCTTCGCGAATGATGATAAATTAACCGTCACCAGGGTCCAATCGGCGGAAGGAATCGTGACCTTTGTAATGTATTGGACGTTAAATGCGTCCTTGATGGCAATTTGGAGATCGCCCGGAATGGTGGCTTTAGCCATAAATTTCAGGGAAGCTGCTTTTGAAAAATCCCAGGCGCCACCGGTATAGACTCCGGCGTAACCGTTCGCCACAATATTGCAAGTCATCTTGAGAGCCTTGTCACTGCCTTTGGGACCGGCGTCATAAGTAAAATCGATCTTGGAACCGTTACTATCCTGGTAGGTTCCCGCCATGCCGGCTTGGACGGAAGTCCAATCTTGGACCACATCCGCGAAAGCGGCGGATGCTTGCAGTAAAAATCCCGCCACCAATAAGCTCAGAAATCTTTTCATCTTGTTTCTCCTTAAATTTTTTCGGCTTCCAAAATTAAAACTTATCTTCAATCAAACCCAAAAATGTCAATTCCACCACAACCCAAATTGTGGCATAAACAATGAAAGTTGAAATTTCATGGCGAACGCTCCATCCCACATAGCTGAAAAGTGAAAAAATGGAATAATTCAAGAACCAAAGAATCAGCGCCATTCGTGGAAGACTAAAGTTTTTCATCGAGCATCTCCTGAAATATAGCCGGTCTTTCAACTAGGGAACGGCGATAGATTTTAAGCTAGACCTTAAAATTTCTTCAACTGTTGATTTCTCCCCAAGCACATGAATCGAGGCCAAAACCGCCCTGCGTGACTCCGCTACCGAATATCCCAAAGTCATCATGGCTTGAATCGCATCCGAAATGTTCTTGGTTTCAACGTTAAAAACACTTTCCTCGAATAATACTCCACCACCCACCAATTTAGTTACCTTATCTTTCAGTTCCAAAACAACATGTTGAGCCGTTTTCTGTCCTATTCCGGGAATGGATTTAAGCAAAGTCAAATCATTACGAAGAATCGCCTGGTAGAAGGTTTCCGGGTCAAATGCGGAAAGGATGTTCATGGCAGCCCTAGGCCCGATACCGGAAACGGATAAGGCCAAGAGAAAAGTCTGTTTTTCAGAATCTTTCAAAAACCCGAAAAGCTGGAGTATATCCTCCCGAACATGGAGATAGGTTTTCAAAAGAACATTTTTACCGGCTGGGGGAAGGGCTTGCAGGGTTTTCTGCGACACAAAAAGTTCGTAGCCTACCCCATTAACGTCAATTTCCACCCGATCGGGAAACTTCCCGGTTAAGACTCCCTGCAAAAAGGCGATCATTACCCCTCCGAAAATCGTCGGGAGCTATTCTTTTAATTTCCGAGTTCTCAAGTAAAAATCTCTTCAACCAAAATCTCAAAACCAAGGACCCAAAACTTTCCCTAGCGCGGTTTAGTCCTCTAAGAATTTAAGGTGAACCAAGATATGCAAGAGTTCCTCGACCTGGGTTAAAGCTGGAGCTTCCTTGTTTTGAGTAGCCGCATACCAAAAAGAAATGATGTTTTGATCCAGCCAAATACCTTTGGTCTCGAAATCTTCATCGATGACCAAAGCCTTGTAATAATGCTCATCCAGTTCATTATCGGAAATGGGGCTTTTCAAACCCGAGGAGCGAAGCTTGATATGTTCTTTGGCTTGGTTAAAATATTTCTGGTCATCTTCGTTCAGGTTTTCAAACACCACCTGGGCCGCTTCACGGTCAATTGCTTCCAAAATGCTCTTATCAATCCAAACACCCATGGATTCCTCATCCCAAAGGTATTCATGGCCTTGGTGCTCCATAATGGTCATAGGTTGGCTGCTATCCGGACTGAGTTTTTCCGATTTTCCTTTGTTAACCGTATCCTTCGAAAAATCTTCGGCCACAACGTTGAATTTCTCGTCCGCGGGATACCCGCACTCCGGACAATAGCGGGCGTTCTCAAAAAGCTTGTTTCGGCAATTTTTACATTTCATAGACATAAGTCTCCTATCGTTTCAAAATCATTGAACCGGCAACCGGATTGCGGGAAAGCTTTTTAATCGCTTCCGATAAACGGGTCCCCGAGCATTGCGCATGCGTAATGGCAATCGCCAAGGCATCCGCCGTATCGTCAGGTTTTGGGACCTCCGTCAGTCCCAACAGCAACTTCACCATCTTTTGAATCTGCTCCTTGTCCGCGCCGCCATAGCCGGCCACGGCTTGCTTCACTTCAACCGGCTTATATTCGTAAACCGGAAGCCCGGCCAAACCACAAGCCAAAAGGGCTACTCCCCTCGCCTGCCCGACCACAATGGCCGTTTTCACGTTGCGGGAGAAAAACAACTCTTCCACGGCGACCATTTCCGGCTTTACCTTTTTCAAAACCTTTTGCACCTGTTTGAAAATCACGGCCAGTCTTTGTTCCAACGGCTGGTGGGCTTCGGTGGTTAAGGTTCCATAAGCCAAAGCCTTCATTTGGCTTCCCTGCTGAATCACCGCTCCATAACCCATCCGGGCCAATCCTGGGTCAATTCCCAAAATCACTTTTTTCCCGGCTTGCGGAAAACTTTTATCTTTCAAGCTTCGCCATGATTTCGTCGCTCACCTCGAAATTCGCGTATACGTTTTGGACGTCGTCATGCTCATCCAAGGCATCATAAAGTTTAAAAACCGATTCGGCTTTTTTCTCGTCCAGGGGAACGGTAGTCTTGGGGATCAGAGTCACTTCCGCGCTTTCGGGAGTGATTTTCTGGTCTTCTATGGCCTTTTTTACTTTCTCAAAAGCCTCCGGCGGAGTCGTGATCTCATAAACATCAGATTTATCGGTTTTTAAATCTTCCGCCCCGGCCTCCAAAACCAAACCCATGAGGTCATCTTCGCCTATGGCTTCTTTTTTGACGATAATCAGTCCCTTTTTGTCGAACATAAAACTAACCGATCCCGATTCACCCATATTTCCACCGTATTTTGAAAAAACAGAACGGATATCGGCCGCGGTCCGGTTGCGGTTATCTGATACGGCTTCCACCAAAATGGCCACTCCCGCCGGGCCATAGCCCTCGTAAAGCATTTCCTCCAGAGCCGCCCCGCCTTCGGCCCCGGTTCCTTTATTGATAGCCCTTTTGATGGTGTCCGCGGGCATACTGACTTCCTTAGCCTTTAAAATAATGGTGCGCAACCGAAGATTCGTATCCGGATCGCCACCGCTCTTAGCCGCCAATTGAATTTCCTTGGACAGTCGGGAAAAGACCTGGCCGCGCTTCTGGTCCAGCGCGCCTTTATATCTTTTGACTTTCGCCCATTTACTGTGGCCGCTCATATCCTCATCCCATCAAATTAAAATTTTCAAACTATCTTCGTTTTTAATTTTTTAGTGGTCTTCGTTAGCTTTGTCGGCCAGAAAAACAAAGGTTTTTCGGGGATAAATTTAGTCCTAAAACGACAAAAGGCCGTTTTCTTGAAATCACCTCAAGAAAACGAACCTTTGTTGGACGAAATTATAACTGATGTTAAGACGCCAAGGCTAGAAAAAACCAGCCTTGTTTTCAAAAAAGTAACAGTAATTTCAATTAATTTAGTTCATTTTTTTCAAGGGAAGTTCTTTATCTTCCGGCAAAACTCCTGCCAAAAGAAGAACCAAAGGCGCATTCCAATTAATCGCCACTTCATTGGAGGAATAAGAACCCTGTTCATCCAAGTAAAATCTAGCTGGAGGGCCTTTGGACAATTGGCTAAGAACCGGATCCCCAGGATGTTGATTAGGCCCTCCCGCCAAAAGCCCTGGCCATGGCTGGGGCAGCCCCAAGGCCGCACTGGGACGGTGGTGGGGATGTAGGACCGAATGGCTTCCCAATTGGGTTACAAAACAAAGAGCAAAGGTATTCCGCCCAAAAAGGTAATGAAGATTCTCCAATGCGGTGGAAAAATAATCCGGATTCAGTTTGATGCGATAGGCGGCCAAAAGCATCACGCCGAAATTGGCGGCCACAGCGTTGGAACCCCAAATATAATTATCCGCCCGGAGGCTGTGGTGGTAACCGATTTTACGAGAAGCTTCCACCACCTTATCGGCGGCATCCAGGGTTTGTTCCTGGATATCCTCGATCGTTTTGGCATCAGCTTCTTCACTATCTGAAAAGGCATAGTCCCAAAGTCCCAAATTGGCCACCGTACCCCAAGCCTGGGGCCAAAGATCGGAAACAGGATAGCGTTTATAGTTTTCAACGAAATAGCGGCCATATTCTATTTTGTCTGTCAGCCGGAACAATTCGGCCGAAGCCCAGAGGATTTCATCTCCACAATCGCCGTCCCCATAACCTCCGGTGGAAACACCCGGGGGATTTGAAAAAATCACATTAGGATGAGCTCTCATCCACTTCCACGCCCTTTCCGAGGCCTCTTGGCATTGCTTGGCATATTGGGGAAGAAACGGTTTGTAAATACGGGCCGCCATAGCCATAACCGCCGAGAAATCGGCCGTTGCGCCAGAACTTTTAAAGGGCTCTTTACCCGTACCGATAATATAGCGTGTTCCCCCGTCATCTTTTTCCGGGGCCACAAAGCTGCAAAACTTTTCCGTGGTCAGCTTGTGCCAGACGCCACCGTCCCCATCCTGCATGGTCAACATCCAATCCAGGTTCCATTTGACCTCGTTCAGGATGTCGGGCAGGCCGTTGCCGGATTCAGGGATATCTAGTCGGATAGCGCCGATTTTTTCGGGGTACCACTCATAAGCCCAAAGCAAGGTTCCACAAGAAATGCCTGAATTCACCACATACTTGCCGTAATCCCCAGCGTCATGCCAACCTTTGGTCGCGTCCTTCCTGCCCTTCTTGCCCGAAGATACGTGGAACACACCATCCTCTGTGTGACAGGCTTCGTGGTGGTATTGGGGAAACCGAGGGCTGAGGTCGACCCTAATCCCGCACCGCTGGCCGTAATAGGACCGCATGCAAAGATAGTAGGCGTCGGAATAAACATCCGGCGCAACATGAAAGTGAAAGCTCTCCCCGACTCCTGGAACAGTAATATAGAACTCGCCGGTTTCTTGGAGCGTGGAAAAGTTGGCCTCCCGCAAACTATCCCCCGAATCAGGATCGCCAGCCGGTAATCCCAGCCGCCCCGTGAAGACAATTGAATGGTCCGAAGCGCGGCGCACTTGGAAGGAACCTTTGGCTTTTACGGATGTGATGAAAGCGCTTTTGGCTTGGCTGGGGAGGTATCCAACTTGGTCCACTTTGATGTCCAAGCTGGGATCGGGAAAAACTCGGCAAGTAACCAGAATTGCCCAGAGGAAAGAAAAACCAGTTATTCTCTTCAATCGCACCTTTAATTACTGCTTTGCAATTATCTTCACAAAAATTTTTCCGGCACGAATTATGCCGTGACCATTAGCTGTCATTAAAGTCGTATGATTGAAAGATTCTATTTTTATCTTCACGCCATTATCGGCAACCCAGTCAACTGCACCTTGATCTATTAACCTTTTGGCATCACTTTTTGTTTTTGTGGCACCAATTTCCACTAACAAATCCACTATTTTATGTACTCCGGCTTCAACCTCAACCACGGGATAATCTACAGTTGTATTTAAATTATGTCGGTTATCGAAATAATCCCAAGCTTCCTTGGCTTTAACTTCCCCATAAAACCTTTGGGTGATTTCCTTGGCCAGTTCTTGCTTGGCTCGTTTGGGGTGATATTCACCCTTCCCAACCTTGTTTTTCCTGTCTTCCCAAGCGGCCGTCGGCAAATCGGAAAGAAGTTCGTAATATTTCCACATAAGGTCGTCCGATACGCTCATCAGCTTCGAGAACATCTCGTTGGGAATATCCGTCACGCCCACGTAATTACCCAGGCTCTTGGACATCTTTTTGACTCCATCCAACCCCTCAAGAATAGGGACACTGATAATAGCCTCGGGCTTCTGGCCCGCTTCTTCCTGTAACGCCCGGCCCACAAGGCAATTGAACTTCTGGTCGGTGCCACACATTTCCACGTCGGACTGAAGCACGACTGAGTCGTAGCCTTGGATAAGGGGGTAAAGCAACTCGTGGAGGCTGATGGGCCTTTGTTCTTTCATACGGTTAGTAAAATCGTCTCGTTCGAGGATACGGGCCACCGTATATTGAGAAGCCAAGCGGATGACCTCCTCAAAGCTCATCGGGCGGCACCATTCGCTGTTGTAACGGATTTCAACTTTAGCCGGGTCTTTATCAAGAACCTTGAATACCTGTTCCATATAAGTTTTGGCGTTGGCTTCGACCTCTTCACGAGTTAAGGGTTTTCGGGTAGCCGATTTGCCAGTGGGGTCACCAATCATAGCGGTGAAATCGCCAATGAGGAATTGCACCTTATGGCCCAAGTCTTGGAACTGGCGGAGTTTGCGTAAAACTACCGTGTGGCCCAGGTGAATATCCGGAGCTGAGGGATCAGCACCCCATTTCACTTTAAGGGGCTTTCCTTCTCTATACGATTCCTTAAGTTTATCCAGAAGCTCGTGACGGGAAATGACTTCAGCGGTTCCCCGGGAAAGTTCTTCCAGTTGTTGCTCAGGCGTTTTCGGAAAATTCGTTTTCATAGGGCCCATATCATAACAAAAGTGTTTTGAACGGGCTGTTGAAAAAGAGGGTGGCTGGCTATAATGAGCCCCTTCGAAAACCAAGTTCATGAGGAATGATTTGCCCATCGAAAAAATCGAGAAAGCCAACCGGCCTTTTCCCACTTTCCTAAAGGTCGCCTTCGCCATTTTTTTCGCCCTGGCGGGCATCGGCATAGGCTGCCTTTACGCCCAGTTGCAGGACCTGCCTGACATTAAACTCCTTCAAACCACCAGCCCTTCCCAGGCCACCCGTATTTATGACATCAACGGCGAGGTTATCAGCCAGCTCTGGCTGGAACAACGGACACTGGTATCCCTGGATAAGATTCCCCTAACCCTGCAAAACGCCCTCATCGCCATCGAGGACGACCGCTTTTACCGCCATATCGGCATTGACCCCATTGGTATTGCCCGCGCCTTCATTCAAAACATCCGGCACGCAGGCCAAAAAGTGGAAGGGGGGAGTACCCTCACCCAACAACTGGCCCGGAATCTTTTTTTAACCCATGAAAAAACATTCACCCGCAAAATCCGCGAAGCCCTTCTAGCCCTTCAAATTGAGAGGAATTATTCGAAGAAAGAAATTTTGGAAATGTACCTGAACCAAATTTACTTTGGGGAAGGCGCCTATGGGGTGGAATCGGCGGCCCGGAGCTATTTTGGGAAGCACGTGGAGGAATTGACCCTGCCCGAATGCGCCATGCTGGCCAGCCTGCCCAAAGCTCCGACCGATTACGACCCTTATAAACATCCTTTGGAGGCCCTGGGCCGCCGAAACCTGGTCTTGAACGCCATGGCCGAGCACGGATTTATTAGCCCGCAAGACGCTATCGACGCCCGGAACGTTCCAGTTGAGCTCAAGAAAATTGAGGTCCAAAATGCCCCTTACTTCGTGGAATATGTCCGTCAGCAATTGGAAGCCCGTTACGGAACCAACGCGGTTTATAAGGGAGGCCTTTCGGTTTACACCACCCTCGACCTGAAGATGCAGGAAGCGGCCCAACGGGCCCTTTCCCGGGGCGTGGAAAACGCCGAAATCGTGGCCCGCAAGAACCGGCTGACCAATATCCCCGTGGACCAGCCTATCCAGGGGGCCCTTTTGGCCATGGATCCCCATACGGGGGCTATCCGCGCCATGATCGGCGGGATCGACTTCCGTAAGAGCGTCTTTAACCGTGCCATCCAGGCCCGACGCCAGCCTGGGTCCGCTTTCAAGCCTTTCATTTACGCGGCGGCCATCGAAAACGGCTATACCATGGCCGATGTTTTCCTGGATTCCCCCGTGGTTTATCCAGACCCGATCACAGGCCTACCCTGGCGTCCCACGAACTTTTCTGGAAAATTCAAGGGCCCCACAACCCTCCACACAGCCCTGATGTATTCCATCAACGTGGTCACCATTAAACTTTTGGAAAAGCTCGGTATCCAGCCGGTAGTCAGCGTGGCCCGCCGCCTAGGGATAACCACACCTATTAAGCCCAACCTTACTCTGGGGTTGGGAACTTCCGAGGTGAATTTGGAGGAAATGGTCCAGGCTTTCTCGGTTTTCGACAACCAGGGTGTGCGGGTAGAGCCCTTCGGGATCTTAAGCGTCAAGGATTCTTCAGACCATGTTTTGGAAAGCAATACGCCCGTAGCCCAGGAAGTATTGGACCCGCAAGTGGCTTATATCATGACTAATACCATGCGGGACGTCATTGACCAGGGAACCGGCCGGATCATCCGCCGGTTGGGTTTCACCTATCCCGCCGCTGGTAAAACCGGAACCACCAACGACAACGTGGACGCTTGGTTTATCGGCTTTACGCCTAGCCTCACTTGCGGGGTCTGGATCGGCTATGACGAACGCCAAAGCCTGGGAAAAAAGCAAACGGGCGGAGAAGCCGCTGCCCCTATTTGGGCCGAATTTATGAAAGAAGCCACCGAGGAAAAACCAGCGGAGAATTTTCAGCCCCCAAAAGGTTCGGAGGATGAATTTGTGCATAAGAAAATCTGCCTGGATTCCGGGCTCTTAGCCACGGCCTTTTGTCCCCGCACCCGGGATGAGATTTTCAAGAAGGAAACCGCTCCCACCAAGCTTTGCAACTTGCATTCCGGAGCGGGGGAAACCTCCCCAGGAACAGACGAAACGGGAAATAGTAATGCTTCCGCCCAACCCAACAGCGACATCCTAGAAATGGGAGGCCCAGCGGTAGTAAAAACCGCTCCGACGACTGCGGCCACACCGGGCGAGGAAGAGGATCAAGGCACGGAAAAGAAACCCGTAAACGGACAGGAAGCCTATCCTGACGAGGGTTTTTAAACCGCCTTTTCAAAATTAAAATTCTAATTAGAAATTCAGGCTTTATTCGACGATTTTATACTTTTTCCGAATTTCCGGTTCGGGTAACGCGTCGTAATGCCACCATTCATGCGAAAGTTGAATGAATCCCGCGCCGGTCATAGCTTTTCTCAAGATCAATCGGTTATCCATTTGTTTTCTATTCAATTTTCCTTCCTTCAAAAACTTCTCCTCCAACTTCGGCTCCGAGAGTTCGGAAAAAGAATCAAAGCCCGTACCCATGTCAATTTCCTTGCCCTTGCCATCCAACAAGCTCAAATCCACCGCCATGCCATAGTTGTGAGGAGAACCGATTTCTGCGTTGGCCACATACTTGCGCTGGGGCGTGTCTTTCACCCGGTTCCACATGACCCACTGCACCGAGTGCAGCCGCAAGGCGTCAAAAATAACGAAGGACCAACCTGGTTTTTTCTTTTTCAAGAGTTCTACGGCTTTTTTGAATTTTATCGCTGCGTCCTTATGAAGAAACGCCCTATTGAACGACCCGTACATATCGATGCCCATGAAATTATCCGTGGTGGCGTATTTCAGGGAAATAACGACGTTCGATAGGGTTGAAAGATCGATGTAATCAGGATCATGCTCGAGTTTGTTCAATGAGTCCGCCGGTGAACTTTGTTTTAAAAATGTGTTGGATTTTAATCCGGGATCGGCCAAAACAAATGAACTGAAAAATAAAATCAGGAGAACGAAAAACTGGGTTCCGGCTCTGCTTACCGTCACAACCGGACCATTAAGCGGGCGTTCCCTTGATCTGATCAACCGCCAAACGGAGTACCGGCCTTAAAACTTCCATCGAATCCTTAATGGCGGTAGGGGAGCCAGGCATGTTGATAATCAGAGTCCTTCCCCTTACTCCCGCCACTCCACGGGTTAAGGCCACCACAGGGGTCTTTTCGTAAGCCTTGTTGCGGATAAGCTCGGGTAACCCCGGGATCCATTTCTCACAAACCTGGTACATGGCCTCCGGCACCCGGTCCTTGGCTTGAACCCCTATTCCATCTACGGTAAAGATAATATCGATTGTCCCGCTATCGGCGGTTTGAATCAGGTGGGCAGCTAGATCCTGTTCGTTATCCCCCAAGGCTTGGCGAATCACAACTTCCCATCCCATCTTCAGGGAAGAAGCATTGAGGTTGTCCCCCGCCTCATCTTTGGCGCCCCCGGTAATGTATTTCTCCCCGACGGTGAATAAGGCGACTTGGATGGGCATAAAGATCCTTAAAACTGGGGATTAAAAGCCAAACGATATTGGTATTTGGGATTTTAAATCGGAAATAGGGTTTTTACAGCGGTCGAAATGAACTATTTTTTCGAATCAATGTTGGCGTTGCCCAAGTCGTCGGTCGGGGGCAAATCCAAATCCTTGGGAGGCGCCACGTCCGCGTCTTTCAAGGGTGGCAAAGCCAAGCTGGAATCGCTTGGTGGATTCGTTGTGGGACTACTGGTAGCGGGACTGCTAGTGGAACCGTTGGCTGTGGTAGGGCTGGATAGATCGGGCCCCAAATCCAAGGGCGGAGCCTGCATGCCATCGATATCTCCGCCAACTCCATCTAAGGATTGAACGGCCTTTTGTTGGTCTTCCGCGCTGACGGGCGGCGCCACTGGAGCAGCGGGAACAGATGGATTCGGGGTAGTGGTGTTAGCCGTTGCTGAAGTGGTGGCTGGAGCCGGTTGGGTAACAGCGACTGGTGAAGGAGGAGGCGCTAAACTATTATCCGTGGAACTAGCCGGGGCCGGCGGAACTGGAGGAACGGAAACAGCGGGTGGATTTGTAGCCGTAGTGTTGGACGTTGGGGGAGCGGCAGCCGGAGCCGGGGGTATTTGATCGGTTAAATCGGGTGGAGGTGGAACGCTGGAGGTGGGCACAGTGTTTTGACCAGCACTGGAAGCCGGAGTAGTTGCGGTTTCAACTTCTGGTGGGGCGATGACATCCCCTGCGGGCGGAACGGGCGGCGGACTTGTGGAATTAACCTCGGTGGAAGGAGGCACTGGAACGGTGGAAGCCGCCGTATTTTCGGTTGGAAGTGCTGGTGGGAGCGTTACGTCAGAAGTGGGTAAAGATGGGGGAGCCGAAGCATCTGTTGCCGGAGGAACGGGGGGAACTGTCGAGGAAACAGCCGCGGGCGGTTCAGGAACGGAGGGCATCGCGGGAGCCGCGGCCGAAGGTTGAACCACAACTGGCGGATTAGATGGACTGGCCATTGGCACGGTTTCAGCCGAGGCGGATGGCACCACCGCAGCTACTCCCGACAGGTCACCTTGGTCCGGCGGCAGGTTGGCAAGTGGCTTTAAAGCATGGGGAGCAGCGGGTAGTTCTTTAACTTTGGCGGTCATGGTTCCAGGGGACTCCGGCTCGGTAGCTTCCACGGCCTCCGGAGTGGCTTCGGCAGGCTCAGGGGTTGCTTGTTCGACAGCAGGAACGGAAGCTTCAGCGGCAGGAGCCTCGGTGGTTGCGACTGATGCGGACGGTTGTTTCTGTGGATTTTGACGGGCTAATGCCTCTTGCTTCTCTTTTTTCTCCTGGGTCTTGAGCGCCGTTTCCATTTGCTTGGTGATCAAGGGCAACTGGGTTCGGATATAAATCCGAAGAACTTCTTTCAGGGTTTTCAAGGGAGCCAATCTCACTGATCCCTGGATTTTGGCCTGGACTGTTTTCTCGTCGGAATTTCCCCAGTAATTGTTCCCCAGGTTCGCCGACGGGGTGTTGTTGATAACCTCTTTGTCATTATCATGAATGCTGTTGTTGGTGAAATCCAAGTCCGTAAAACTTTTCAGGTAAAGCCCGTAAGTGTTTTCCGTAATCGTGTTAAATTCCAAGTTTGCCTTGACTTGACCGTCCAACACAACGCCGGTGGCATTTCCATAAATTTTGCCGTTTTCCATGCTGGCCGTCGTGTTACCACGCAAATAAAGTCCGCTCCCCTTGGTCATTTCAAACCATTGCAAATGGAGTTGGGAGTCTTGAACCAGGAATACCCCGCTCAGGACCCGAACATTGGTCATGTCCACGGTTCCACCATTGATAAAAAGCTCGTTTTGGAGCCCGCCTTCGGTCATGCGGAAAACCGCCGGGGCTGCGGCCGAGCCTTCCACATCCAAGGTTCCGTTCACTTCCATGGCGGCGGGGCCCTGAAAAATCACTTGGACGCCGGAGCCAATGTGCAAGGTGGCTCCTTTAGCGACGACGACTTTACCTTGGATTAAATAAGGACTGCCGGAAGCGTCCCATTGAGTGTCCGTTGTAATGGAAGCGGGAACATTGGTGGAGGCGAAAGTAGGGATAGTAAGCGTTGAAAAAGCAAGGAAGAGAAGTAATCGAGTCTTGTGTTTCATAAAGTGGCTTACAACCTCATGAAATTATTTTTTGAAAAACGATACCTGATGTTTTCGAGAAGAACCGCAAAGCCCCGTTACTATAACACAAAAGTTTATTCGTTAAATGACAAAGACGATGTCTTGAGGAAAGCACGGGAAACGTTAAAGCGTTGGATAAGGAATAAAAAAGAGGGACGGAAGTTTCCTTCCGCCCCCCTCAAATTGTTTTATTTCGAGGAATATTCCTTCCCCTTACCCGAATGCCGGATGGCAGCTTGCGCTGCGGCCAAACGGGCGATGGGCACCCGGTAGGGTGAACAAGAGACGTAATTCAATCCCACCATATGGCAGAACTCAACGGAGTTAGGATCCCCGCCATGTTCCCCGCAAATGCCGACTTTGAGCTTGGGTTTCACGGAACGGCCCTTTTCCACGCCCATCCGCACCAATTGGCCCACGCCATTGCGGTCAAGGACCTGAAAGGGATCTTTTTCGTAAATCCCGTTGTCTTGGTAATAACGGATAATCTTCGCGGTGTCGTCGCGGGAGAAGCCAAAGGTAGTTTGGGTCAGATCGTTGGTGCCGAAACTAAAGAAGTCGGCTTCCTCGGCAATTTTGTCCGCCGTAACCGCCGCCCTCGGCAACTCGATCATAGTTCCGATCAGGTATTCCAGCTTGACCCCGTATTTCTTGATGGTTTCCTCGGCGATCTTAATCACAATGGCCTTCTGGTTTTTCAATTCGGCCGTGTCGCCCACCAGGGGAATCATGATCTCGGGGACGATTTTCTTCCCGCTCTTCACCAGTTCACAGGCCGCGCTGATGACAGCTTCGGTCTGCATTTCGGTGATCTCCGGATAGGTAATCCCCAACCGGCAGCCCCGATGACCCAGCATTGGGTTGAACTCGTGGAGTTCCTCCACACGGTGCAGGAGCTTCTTGGCCTTATGCAAATCCGAGCCCTCTTCTTTAACCAATTCGAGGGCTTTCTTGATCATCTCGTTGGAAGTGGAGTTCTTCCCTGAAGCTTCCATCCGGGCGATCTCCACCATCAACTCTTCCCTCTTGGGAAGGAATTCATGCAGCGGCGGATCTAGGAAACGCACGGTAACGGGATATCCTTCCATGGCCTCAAAAAGACCCAAGAAGTCCGATTTTTGCATCGGCAATAGTTTTTTCAAGGCTTCCCGGCGGGAGGCTTCATCGGTGGCCAGAATCATGGCCTGCATATAGGGTAGGCGGTCTTCGGCGAAAAACATATGCTCGGTGCGGCAAAGGCCGATGCCTTCAGCGCCGAATTGGCGGGCTACCTTAGCGTCACGCGGAATATCGGCATTCGCGCGGACTTTGAGGGTCCTAAAAGAATCCGACCAGCTCATTAATGTGGCAAAATCGCCGGAAAGCTCAGCTTCCATGGTGGAAACCTTGCCGTTAATGACTTCCCCGGTGGAACCGTTGAGTGAAATCCAATCGCCCTCTTTAATGGTAACACTGCCTACAGAAAACTTCCTGCCGTGCTCATCGACTTTAATGGATTCGCAACCAGCCACGCAGGTCTTGCCCATTCCACGAGCCACAACGGCAGCGTGGGAAGTCATTCCTCCGCGGGCGGTCAAAATACCTTCCGCCGCGTCCATTCCATGGATGTCATCAGGTGAAGTCTCCAGGCGAACCAGGATGACTTTCTTGCCCGCTTCTTTCCACTCAACGGCCACATCCGCCGTGAAAACAGCTTGGCCCGTCGCCGCGCCCGGCGAAGCCGGCAATCCCTTAGTAATGACATCTTTCTTGGCCTTAGGGTCAAATACCGGATGGAGCAGCTGGTCTAATTGAATGGGCTCTACCCTTTGGAGCGCTTCTTCTTTAGTGATCAGTTTTTCGGCCACCAAATCGATGGCGATCTTCACCGCCGCGGCCGCCGTGCGTTTACCCGTTCGGGTCTGCAACATGAAAAGCTTATTTTTCTCGATCGTGAACTCGAAATCCTGAATGTCGCGATAGTGCTTTTCCAGTTTTTTAGTTGTGTCGTAAAGCTGTTTGTAAACCTTTGGCATGTCCTTTTCCAGGTTCGAAATGGGAAGCGGTGTGCGAACACCGGCCACCACGTCCTCGCCTTGGGCGTTCAAGAGATACTCGCCGTAGAACTTCTTTTCGCCAGTGGCGGGATTACGGGTGAAGCCCACGCCTGTTCCCGAATCATCGCCCATGTTGCCGAACACCATGGACTGCACGTTGACGGCCGTCCCGATATTGGCGGGAATGTCATTTTGCTTGCGGTAATAAATGGCCCGATCATTCATCCAAGAACGGAAAACAGCATCACGGGCGCCGCGCAATTGGGCCATGACATCCTGGGGAAAAGCCTTGCCGGTTTTTTCCTTGATGAGATTCTTGAATTTTTCGACCATTTCTTTCAAATCGGAGGCTGACAAATCGGTGTCCAGCTTCACATTTTTTTCTTCCTTCATGTGGCCGATCACGTGTTCGAAAACTTCCTTACCCATTTCCATGACCACGTTGCCGTACATCTGGATGAAACGGCGGTAGGAATCCCAGGCAAAACGCTCATTATTGGTGGAGGCCACCAAGCCCTTGATGGTCTCGTCGTTGAGCCCCAGGTTGAGGATGGTATCCATCATTCCCGGCATGGAGAATTTGGCGCCTGAACGGACTGAAACCAGGAGGGGATTATTACGGTCGCCGAATTTTTTACCGAGGGACTTTTCCAGGCGGGCCAAGTGGATCTGCATTTCCTTATCAATGGACTCGGGAACCTTCTTGCCGCTTTCGTAATAAATGCGGCAGGTTTCGGTCGTGATGGTGAAACCCGGGGGAACGGGAACACCGGCGTTGGTCATCTCGGCGAGGCCCGCGCCCTTACCGCCCAATTCCGCCTTCATCGTGCCTTCGCCTTCGGCCTTGCCGTTTCCAAAGAAGTAAACAAATTTTTTGGATTTGGAGCTTCCAGCGGATTTGGACTTCGTGGACGACTTTTTCTTGGCGACTTTCGACATTTGAACCCTCCTCGAGAATGTTAAACAGGAATAACGTCAAAACGTCGGGATGTCCGGACCACCGACTTTTAGGATTTTCGCAAAAGGCCCGGAAAGGGGGCTTATTGTAGCAAACCCCCTTTTGAATGCAACGAAAGCGCTAAAAATAAGGGGCTTGCAAAACAAGGAAATTTCAAAGTTTTAGAACGATTCAACGGGTTAATGGGAAGGGTTAGCAGGAGTTTCCGAAGCATAGACCAGCTTCCTGAAATCACACAGGATTAAAAGGAGATCGGCGGTCTGACGAAGTAGGGCCAAGCGGTTATTGCGGACTTTCGCGTTCTTATCCATGACCATCACCTTTTCGAAAAAGGCGTGGATGGGTTGGATTAGGGTTTCCAAATGTCCCACGATATCCTCGTAATAACTTTCGCTTCGGCGGTCGGCATCTTTGATCAACTCTTTAGCAAATTGGACTTTTTCAAATAGATCTTTCTCCTCTTCAAATCTTAATAAAGGTTTGGAAACCTTATCGGAAACCTTCTTTTCGGGAAGAATCCTCAGTACGCGACCAGCCGCGGTCGCCAGTTCCTGGAATTCCTTTTCCATTTTCTGGCGCTGTACCGTTTCAGCCTTCTCAATCAGTTCAATAAAGGTGGCGGCATTTGTCGCGGCGACTGCGTTTACCACATCGTAAGAAATGTTTTTGGACTCCACAACGGCCTGAAAGCGGCCCTTGAGAAACTCCAAAACATCATCCTTTTCCTTTGGTTTAGCTTTTCCTGCAAAACCGCTAAGAGCGCTTTTGACCAGGTCTTCAAGTGAAACAGGGTATTTATTCGATAAAAGGATTTGCAGAATGCCGAGTGCCTGGCGGCGAAGACCGAAGGGATCCTGGGACCCGCTTGGAATTACGCCTGCCCGGAAGCAACCTACGATGTTGTCCAACTTGTCGGCAACGCTCAAAATGGCGGACCCTATCGTTTCCGGAAGTTTGTCCCCCGAAAAGCGCGGCCAATAATGTCTTTGGATGGCCACACCTACTTCTAGTTTACCCTCTTGGATAGCGTAAAAACCACCCATGTAACCTTGTAAGCTATTAAATTCCTTCTCGCGAATGATATTGGTGGCCAAGTCAGATTTACAAAGACCGGCCGCCTCTTCGGCAATTTTGATGGCCTCATTCGAAATATTGCAAAGAGGTCCTATCTTTTTCACCAACTTCTGCAGACGGACCGACTTGTCCGCCATCGTTCCCATGCCTTCCAGCCAGGTTATGCCAGAAAGCTTCTCTCCCCAGCCTTTCAGGGAAATTTTCATGTCTTCCGCCACGAAGAATCTTGCGTCTTCCAGGCGGGCCTTCAGAACCGCCTCGTTCGAACGGATAACCACCGCATTATCCTTTGGAGTGCCGTTGATAACGCCGATAAAATAAGGGGCAAGATTTCCCTGGGAATCCCGGACCGCAAAGTATTTTTGGTGTTCCCGCATGGCCGTGACGATGACCTGTTCAGGTAGATCCAGGTAATGGGGGTCGAAAGAACCCATGATAATGTCCGGTGATTCAATCAAATTGTTCACGTCATCCAAAAGCTCGGGATCGGGGATTACCGTAGTGTTCTTCTCAGCGGCGGCCTGCTGGACCTTGTTCCAAATGGCCTGTCGGCGCTCATCGGGGGCCGCAGTCACCCCCGCCTGCCTTAAGACTTCCAAGTAATCGCCTGCTTCCACCACATCTAAAGGCCCCTGCTTCAAAGCCCGCAAACCCCGCGTTTCTCGGCTGCTGTAAAGACCGGCGATTTCAAAAGGAATAACCGCCCGAGAGAAAACCGAACAAATCCAACGAATGGGCCGAGCGAAGAGAAAATCCCCATTACCCCAGCGCTGGACCTTGGGGAAACGGACCTTCCTGATCACTTCGGGAAAAACTTCGGCCATGATCTCCGAAGTAAGCCTCCCACCACCCTTCTTAAGAGCCACCACCACCTCGCCCTTGGGCGTCATTTTGCGCTTTAAAGAAGCCGCTGAAACGCCCTGGGCTTTGGCGAAACCTTCTCCGGCCCGCGTGGGCAAACCATGCTGATCAAAAGCTATCGAAACCAGCGGGCCCGTGACTTCTTTGCTGGAATCCTGTTGCATTTCCGGTAGGCCCTTGAAGAAAAGGGTCAATCGTCGAGGCGTGTAATAGGTATAAAGATGCTGATACGAAATGCGGTGGTCGCGCAAAGACGCTTCCGCCGCGGCAACCATCTGGTCAATGGCCGGGCGGATATAGGAGGAAGGAAGTTCCTCGCATCCGATTTCAAGTACGGCATCCTTCAGGATCATTAAAAACCCCAATTTTTAATTTTGAATTCTAGGATTTCCGCATCAACGGAAATCCCAGTCCTTCACGCTCTTTCACGTAAGCCGTGGCCACCGCTTTAGCCATTCCCCGCACCCTGGCGATGTAATTGGTCCGCTCGGCCACCGAGATGGCCCCCCGAGCGTCCAACAAGTTAAAAGTATGTGACGCCTTAATAACGTAATCATAGGCTGGGGCAGTCAGTTGGAGTTCTAACAGACGCCGCGCCTCTCCCTCGTAATCTTTGAAATGCCTCAAGAGCATATTGGTATTCGCGTGCGCGAAATTAAAAGCCGAGAACTGTTTTTCGCTTTGAAGAAAGATGTCGCGGTAAGTAATACCTTTTCCGCCGTAATTCAAATCCCAAACGCTGTCCACTCCCTGGATGACGGTGGCTATTCGTTCCAGACCAAAAGTGATCTCCCCGGATACGGGCTTCAGTTCCAACCCGCCGGTCGTCTGGAAAAAGGTGAACTGGGTGATCTCGATTCCATCCATCCAAACTTGCCAACCCAACCCGGAAGCTCCCAAAGTGGGTGATTCCCAATCGTCCTCTACAAAGCGGATGTCGTGCTCGTCCTGCCGAATGCCAATCTGTTCCAGACTTTCCAGGTAAAGCTCAACCATGTTCTCGGGCGAAGGCTTGAGGATGATTTGATACTGGTAGTAATGCTGCATGCGGTTGGGGTTTTCCCCGTAACGGCCGTCTTTGGGCCGGCGGCAAGGGTCCACATAGGCCACATGATAGGGCTCGGGGCCCAAGACCCGAAAAAAAGTGGCGGGGTTGAATGTACCGGCGCCCTTTTCCAAATCGTAAGGCTGTTGAACGACACAACCTTGTTGGCTCCAATATTGGTTGAGGGTAAAGATGAGTTCCTGGAATGAAAGCGCCATTAGGGTCCTGTCGCGGAAATCTTGGTCGATTTGAAAAAAATACGGGATTTACACCTTATTCGCAAGCTAAAAACGGCATAAAAAGGGATGATTTAAAATCTTTTCGCCGGTAAAACGACCAGTTCTGGTGAATCAAGCCTAAAAGGCAAAAAAAAAGCCCCGAAGACTCGGGGGCTTTGAAAGATTGCTTAAATCTTTTAGATTTTGCGGACGTTTTCAGCCTTCAGACCCTTCTGGCCTTGGGTGACTTCGAATTCAACGCGGTCCCCTTCGTTCAAAGTCTTGAAGCCATCGTTCTGAATCGACGAATAATGTACGAATACATCCTCGCCACCGTCCTGGGAGATAAAACCAAAACCTTTTTCGTTCTTAAACCACTTCACGGTTCCTTGAGCCATTTCGACTAACCTCGCATTTAAAATTTGCACAGTTCATCTATTCAACAGGAGCCTTCAGCCCCAATGCGGAGAACTGCGTAACCCTTATTTCCTTACATTGGGCTTCGCCCAATTGCCAAATGGAAAATAAGGGTAGCTTCCTTCCGGGGATGGGCCCCAAGAAGGCTCTCATATTACTGAAAAGCCACGGCTTTGAAAACTTTTTTCAAAGAAAATAAATATTTTTAAAATGATTGGACTTCAGGAAGGTTAAGCGACCGTCAGGGCCAGGAAAGCAAATTCCAGCAGGACCAGTCCCACTACAAAAATGGTTCCCAAAATAAACCAGCCCCATCCGTCGATTAAAGGCGCACCGAACAGGGGCTTTTTGGCGGGCCAAACACGGATGATATCCCCGCTTTGGGGCTCCAATTGATCCGGCCAAGCTGGATAGAGGCAATAGATTTTGTCGGCTGAAGATCTTAAGTTGTACTCGCTCTTCTTTTTTTGTTCTAAAATTTTTTGGTTTTCAACGCTGACTTGGAATAAGCCTCCGACTCGACAGCCGGTTTTCACTTTTCCAATATGATTGAAGACCGATGCCACTTTGGCATCTATCCCGCCCTGGCTGGTGACTAAGGAGATCAAGGGGTAGGCCAGGAAATAGGCCGATATACAAAAGAAAACAACGGCCAAAACAATACCAAATGATTTCACAAGGATAAGACGCAAAAGAGATTTCCAATTAGAAGAGGACATTCATAACCCCGTGCTCGGAATATTAAAAAGAAAGCGGATTTATTCTATGAATAATGACAAAAAGTTCCCACACTTTTCATTCAAACGCAGGGATAGGCCTTTTCCCTGATTTTTTTTTGAGATTCTAATAAAAGGCTTTTAGATGAAAAGATGGAGTTTGATCAAAACTCACATCATTCCTAATTGAAGCCGGGCGGCTTCGGTCATGAGAGATTGGTTCCAGGGCGGTTCGAAGGTGACTTCCACATAAGATTCCTTAACGCCTTGTATTCGGCTGAGTTTTTGCTCAATCTCGGCTTTCAAGACAGTGGACATGCCACAACCGGGCGCGGTCAATGTCATGACGACATCCACTTTCTTTCCACCTTTTGGATGGGGCGTAATCTTACAGCTGTAAATGAGTCCCAATTCGACGATATCCACCGGAATTTCCGGGTCATAGCAGGTCTTAAGCTGCTTCCAAACATCTTCTTCGACTTCCTTGTCGTCCCGGGGGGTCTCATCGCCGTATTCGATTTTAAAAACCTTAGCTTCCTCCGGAATTTCCTTTCCCAATGCGTCCGCGTCGCGTCCATCGATACGTACCAATTGGCCGTTGTCCCTTTGAACGGTGAAACTACCGCCCAAGGTTTGGGTGATATAAACTTTCTCATCCTTGAACAGGAGAGTTTCCGTTCCGTAAGGGATGGTAATGGCCTTCGCGTCCTTGGTAACCGTTACGAGTTCCTGGCTCATGGATCAACTCCGTCGTCGGTGGAAACTACCGCCTTTTCTTCGTGAAGTGCCGCTTCCATCGTGTGCCAGGCTAGGCTGGCGCATTTGACACGGGCGGGATAATCCCGAACACCCTCGAATACCTTCAGTTTTCCTAATTCCGCCGGTTTGGCCCCTTCTTTTCCCATGACCATGTCGTGGAATTGATTAAACATCTTCTCCGCCTCGGCGGTTTTTTTGCCTTTCAAGGCCATCGTCATCATGGAAGCCGAAGCCTTGGAAATAGCGCATCCCGAACCCTTGAATTTTAAATCCTCAATGACACCTTCCCCATTCACCTTGAGGTCCAAGGCGATCTTATCGCCGCAAAGGGGATTGAAGCCGTCGGCGTGGTGGTTGGCGCCCGGCAATTCCCCGAAGTTTCGGGGGTTTTTCTGATGGTCCAGGATCAAGTCCTGGTAGAGATCGCTGAAGTCGGACATTACTTAAAAACCTCCAAAACTTTACGAATCGCCTTGGCTAAGGCGTCTATTTCATCCTGAGTGTTATAAAGCCCGAAAGACGCCCGGGCCGTGGCGGGAATTCGAAAGCGTTCCATGACCGGTTGAGCGCAATGGTGCCCTGCTCGAATGGCAATTCCCTGTCGGTCTAGAATGGTTCCGATATCGTGGGGATGTATCTCGCCCAAGGTAAAGGAAAGTACGCCCGCTTTATGCCCAGCGGTTCCCACCAACTGAAGTCCGGGGATTTCTTGAAGTTTTTTGGTGCCATAAGTGAGCAAATCCTGCTCATGGGCCGCGATGTCATCCAGGCCGATATTCAAGACATAATCAAGTGCCGCACCTAAGCCGATGACGCCAGCAATGTGTGGCGTTCCCGCTTCAAATTTATGAGGTGGTTTCTTATAAAGAGTCTTCTCAAAAGTGACTGAGGAAATCATGTCGCCCCCACCCTGGTATGGGGGCATCGAATCCAAAATGGAATACTTGGCGTATAAAATTCCGATCCCAGTGGGACCATAAATTTTATGCCCCGAAAAGGCGTAAAAGTCGCAATCCAGTTGTTGAACATCGACCGCTTTGTGCGGAACCGACTGGGCCCCATCTACCAGCACCTTGACGCCTTTTTCATGGGCCGTCTTCACGATTTCAGCAACGGGGTTGACCGTTCCCAGGGCATTCGAAACATGAGTTAAAGCTAGTAATTTAGTTTTGGTGGTAAAAAGTTTCCAAAACTCTTCAAGGATCAATTCTCCGGAATCATTAATCGGGGCGACTTTTAAAACCGCTTGTTTTTCTTCACAAAGAATCTGCCAGGGGACAATATTAGAATGATGTTCCATGTGGGTCACGATGATTTCATCACCCACTCCCACGTTCTTCCGGCCCCAGGTTTGTGCTACCAGGTTGATTCCCTCGGTCGTGCCCCGGGTAAAGATAATTTCCCTGGAATCGGCGGCGTTCAGGAATTTTTGGATTTTCACTCTTGAGCCTTCGTAAGCCGCGGTAGCCTTTTCGCTCAGGAGATGTAACCCCCGATGAATATTGGAATTGTATTCTCGATAGTACTCGTCCAAGGCCGCAATCACCGAAAGGGGTTTGTGTGTGGTGGCTGCGTTATCCAGATAAACCAGCGGCTTGCCATGCACCTTTATCTTAAGGATAGGAAAATCCTTACGGATTTTTTCCACATTTAAAGCGGTTCTTTTCAGCTCGGCCTTTTTTCGGGGACGTGTTTTGGTTTTCATAATTTCCCCTCCATCCATTCCCCGACCATCCGGCGGATAGGAACTTTGAGATAATCATCCGAAAGTCGGTCCACCATTTCCCCCGCGAAAGCGTTCACCAGTGTGCGCTTAGCTTCTTCCCGGCTGATGCCCCGGGATTGGAAATAAAAAAGGGCTTCTTGGTCCAACTGGCCTGTGGCTGATCCATGGGAACACTTCACGTCATCCGCGTAAATCCGCAATTGGGGTTTGGAATAAATCTTGGCTTCCCCGGAAAGTTCCAGGTTCTTGTTGGATTGCCTGGCGTCGGTTTTCTGCGCGTTTTCCCGCACCAAAACCTGGCCGTCGAAAATGGCGGTACCGGTTTTGTCCGCAACCGCCTTGAAAACCTGTTCACTTTTGCAGGAGGGGGCAAGATGATCCACAAAGGTGTGGATATCCAGGTTTTGCTTACCGGTAGAAAGGGTCAAGCCTTCCAGCAAGCATTCGGCTTTCTTCTCAGCCAAAACCGTTTCCACTTCGCTTCGTCCCAGCGCCCCACCCAGTGAGAAAACACGGGATACCAGGCGGCTGCCCTCATTTTGCTGGGTGGCGAGTACACCGATATGGTAGGCCAAATCACTTTCTTGCTGAATTTTGGTGTGTTCCAGAAAAGCGCCTTGGGCTAGGGAAACTTTCGTGATGGCATTGGTGAAATAGGGGTTCAAATTATTTCCCCAGTAATGCTCAATGACCTTTGCCTGGCTGTCCTCTTCCATGAGGATAAGATTTCGAATATGGGATTGGGTCGGCTTGCCCGAATTGCTGGAAAGGTAGACGACATGCAAGGGCTTTAGGAGATTCTTTCCCCGGGTAACATGAAGGAAAAGGCCATCCGTGAAATAAGCATAGTTCAAGGCGACAAAAGGGCGGTTTTCGGGAGATAGAATATGCCCGAAGTATCGCTTCAAAGGGCCATCGGACAGGCTTTCGATGAGGCTTCGAAGCTTAACCCCCAAGGTCGGTTCAGTGAGATGAGAAAGGGTTCTAGAAAAATGGCCGTTCACGAAAACCATCAAGTCGGCTTTATCGATGTCGAATCCCAGGGATTTGAGCTCGGCGACTACCGCTTCCTTCGAAGGTTTGTCAGCCGTCAGGTCGAAGGGAATCCGGTAAAAGGAATCCAGCGGCGCGTATTTCCAAGTCTCATCCGTTGAATCGGGGAAACCCTTCTTGTCAAACAAGGCCAAGGCTTGTTTCCGGGTTTCTTGGATCCAAAAAGGGTCCTTCGTAAGCGCTGTTTTTTCCCAATCAGAAAAAATTTCCAGGTATGAGTTTTTTACCTCGGCGGCGTTCATCGGATAGTTGCTTCTTTCTTTTCGATACCGGTTATCCAGCCATAACCCTTTTCTTCCAGTTCCAGAGCCAGTTCTTTACCGCCTGATTTCACGATGCGGCCTTGGGCCAGAACATGGACTTTATCCGGAACGATATAATCCAAAAGGCGTTGATAATGGGTTACTAAAAGAAAGGAACGGTCCTTGCTCTTCAGGGCGTTGACCCCGTCAGCGACCACCTTCAAGGCGTCGATATCCAGCCCCGAATCCGTCTCATCCAGGATCGCTAGCTTGGGTTCCAAGACTGCCATCTGGAGAATCTCGTTTTTTTTCTTTTCCCCGCCCGAAAATCCCTCATTGACCGCGCGTTGAAGCATGGTCTCGTCCATCTTGAGGGGTTTTAATGTGGCCTTAACCAATTCGAGGAAGTCCACCGCGTCTAGTTCTTCTTGTCCTTTAGATTTACGAATGGCGTTTAAAGCCGCTTTCAAAAAATAGGTGTTGTTCACTCCAGGAATTTCCACAGGGTATTGGAAAGCCAAGAATATCCCTGCCCGAGCCCTTTCCTCCGGTGATAAGACAAGCAGGTCTTTACCCTCAAAAAGGACTTCCCCACCTGTAATTTGGTAACCCTCCCGGCCCGCCAAAACATGGGCCAGTGTGCTTTTACCCGAACCGTTGGGTCCCATAATGGCATGTACTTCGCCGGGCTTGATTGTCAGGCTGATCCCTCGCAGAATTTCCTTTTCTTCGACTCTCGCTTGTAGGTTTTTGATTTCCAGCATTTTCAATCCTTTTTTTATCCGAGTTCATTTGGGTCATTTATGGCTGCTTCACCCCTTTATCCCACGCTTCCTTCTAAGCTGACTCCCAAAAGCTTCTGCGCTTCCACCGCGAATTCCATGGGCAGTTTGCGAAAAACTTCCTTGCAGAAACCGTTCACGATCAAATTGACGGCATCCTCGTTGGAAAGACCCCTCTGGCGACAGTAATAAACCTGGTCTTCGCTGATCTTGGAAGTAGATGCTTCATGGCCTACCTTAGAACTGTTGTTTTTCACCTCAATATAGGGCACCGTATGGGCCCCGCACTTGTCCCCCATGAGAAGGGAGTCACACTGAGTGTAGTTTTGAGCGTTTTCAGCCGCCGGCTGTATACGCACAAGGCCTCGGTAGGTGTTCTGCCCGTGGCCCGCCGAAATCCCTTTGGAAATGATGGTGCTTTTGGTGTTTTTTCCCACATGGATCATTTTGGTTCCGGTGTCGGCCTGCTGGTAATTGTTGGCGACCGCCACAGAGTAAAATTCACCGACGGAATTGTCTCCTTGCAGAATACAACTGGGATATTTCCAAGTAATGGCCGAACCCGTTTCAACTTGGGTCCAGGAAATTTTGGAGTTCACGCCCCGGCAGGCACCCCGCTTGGTGACAAAGTTATAGACCCCGCCCTTGCCTTGCTTGTCGCCCGGATACCAGTTTTGCACGGTGGAATACTTGATCTCGGCGTCATCCAGCGCGATCAGCTCCACTACCGCCGCGTGTAACTGGTTTTCATCCCGCATGGGAGCCGTACAACCTTCCAGGTAGGAAACATAGGAGCCCGCATCGGCGATCAAAAGAGTGCGCTCGAATTGTCCGGTCTTAGCCGCGTTGATGCGGAAATAAGTGGAAAGTTCCATGGGGCACCGAACGCCCTTGGGCACGTAACAGAAGGACCCGTCGGTAAAAACCGCGCTGTTTAAGGCCGCGAAAAAATTGTCGTTATAAGGTACTACCGAGCCCAGATACTTCTGGATCAGCTCGGGATGTTCCTGCACGGCTTCGGAAAAAGAGCAAAAAATAATGCCCATCTCGCCAAGTTTTTTCTTGAAAGTCGTTCCTACCGAAACGCTGTCCATGACCGCGTCAACTGCCACGCCAGCCAAAACTTCCCTTTCCTGCAATGGAACACCCAGCTTGTCGAACATCTTCAATATTTCCGGGTCAACCTCGTTGAGGCTCTTGGGTCCCTGCTTGGGAGCCGAATAATAAATGATGTCCTGGTAGTTAATAGCCGGATAATGGACGCTTTGCCAATCGGGCTCCTTCATTTTGGTCCAATGGCGGTAGCACTTCAGGCGCCATTCCAAAAGGAAAGGTGGTTCATTTTTCTTTTTCGAAATAAAGCGGATGATGTCTTCGTTTAATCCGGGCGGGGCCGAATCCGCCTCGATATCGGTCGTGAACCCGTATTTATATTCTTCCTGGGTGACTTTTTCGACCGGTTGTTCCTGCATTTTAGGTTTCATGTTTTCTCTCAAGCTTTCTGGTTTTCAACGGCGCCACGGGCTATAGGGGCTAAGGTTGGTGATGTTTTTTGGCTGATCCATTTTTCCATTTCCGGTTCGGTTACGATCAAATCGGAGAGCTTGCATTTCTTCAGGTAGCTGGTCATAGCGAAGGAAAGGCCAGTCCAAAGAGAGCGGAGGGAACAATCCATTGTATGAATACAAGTCTCATGTTCACCCGAGGGCGAAGAACAATATTCCTCACGGGAAAAAAACTTTCCTCCCAGGACCTCCAAGACTTCATTCACGTTGATCTCTTGGGGCAGCCTGGAAAGCTGATAGCCGCCGCTTTGGCCTCGAAGACTTTGAACCAAGCCGCCCTTACGGAGGATACCCATGATTTTGGCCACGTAAGCGGGAGTGAGATCCTCTTTTTGAGACAATTCGAGGATGGTTGTTGTGCCTTTATGGCCCTTTTTAGCCATTTGCAACATGCAACGCAGTCCATATTCCTCGGTGGACGAGAACTTCATTTTGAAATCTCCTTAGAATTCACGCCAAAATTCAACAATGTCACTTTGCGCAATCTTGACAAGAAAGTCAAGTATAGGCAGAAAGCCCTTCAAATCAAGCTTTTTTGATTTTTATTGGTATTTAAATGATAATCGGGGGACTGCAACGACCTTTAGAAGGGCCAATGTTTGGAGAAATTCTGAAAAAGTTCCTTAATGGAGGGGAGAAAATTAAGGACGAGCAAATCCCATAAAAATTTCAGGATAAAAAGAACCTGCTGTGGATAACAAAGAGTGATGACCAAAAGAACAGCGAAAAAAATGGAAAACACCCACTTTCCGCTACCTCCGGAGGCAATCATGGTGTTCCTTTCAAATCTTCAACCAATTGCTTCACGATACTATCGAGATCTTTTCGAATATCGACAAGAAGAACGTTTGGAGGTTCTTCTAAAGCCGAAAACTGGCTTTCTAACAAGTCCGGCCCGGCAAAATGATCTCTTCGACTTTCAAGTCTTTGTCGAACGACTTCTTTGTCCCCTTTCAAGTAAACCCATTGGACTGAAAGTTCCTCTGACAATTGATTTCGGTATTTTTGTTTCAAAGCGGAACAGGCCAAAATCACGCAGGGACTTTCTGCCGCCCATTTTTTCATCGCGATTTGAAGCGTTTGAAGCCAGTCCATCCGGTCCGCATCCGTCAAAGGAACCCCACGTCCCATCTTCTCCTTGTTGGCTTGTGAATGATAGTCATCCCCATCGTAAAAAGCACAATCCAAGGCCTGGGCTAACTTCCGGCCAATGGTTGTTTTCCCGGATCCCGCGACTCCCATCAGAATTACGATCATGGCTGGACAGGCACAACTTTAAGGTAATATTCGATCGTCTTCAGCGGCCTTTCAATCGTACGCTCCAGATAGTCCAAGACGGCAAGAAAAAGTTCTCTCAAAAAAGCCGGGCGCAGTTTCAATATGTGAACTTTTTCCATGGATAGATTCATTAGTTTTTTCATGACTTCCAATGCCGCCGGTGAAACTTTTAACCGGGATGGTCCCGAAGGACAGCAATTTTCGCACAAAGCTCCGCCCCGATGCGGAATGAGATGAACTTGTTTTCTTTCCAGGGATGATTCGCACTCGGCGCAACAGGACAGCTCCATCGGGTAACCGGAGAGTTTAAGGAATTTAATTCCAAAGGCTGTTAAATAGAGTTCCGGAGAAGCCGACTTTTCCCCCAGCGCCGCCAAAGTCTCTTTAAGCAAGGAGTAAATCTCCGGGTGCGGTTCCGTGTCGTGAATGGCTTGGATGAGGATATCCGCCAACAACTGCAAAGCCGTGATACCGGGTAGATCTTTTTTTAACTCCGCATAACCATTCAAGAGCTTCGCCTGACCCAGAACGTAAAGTTCCCCCGATAGCCTTTTATGGAGTGAAAAACTGGATTCGGTGAACAGCTCCAGTATGGAGGCCAATTTGCTTTTGGGCTTGCGCACTCCCTTAACAATGGCCCGCACGCGCCCCAATTGAACCGTATAAACCTGGGCGATCTTATCGGCCTCAGCGTAAGGATGGGCGGAAAGAACAAAACCACGGGCGGAGATGGACTGCACGCTTACATTTCCTCTTCCGAAAGGTAGGCAACCGATAGGGCAGGCATATAGTTCATCAATAAAACCACCAAGCCAATGCCCACAACGAGGTCCGCGAGGTCAAACAAGATTCCAATATAGGGAAGGTGCCCCATCAGCCCCAGGAAAAAACGCAGGACAAAACTCATGACGACGTAAACCAGAAAGGCAACGGTGAGACCAATGCCGATTCGCCACCGGTTTTCCCGGAAATTACGGCCGGCCTTCCACATAGAATCCCATGCGATTCTCGAGGCCCCCGACAAACCGGACCAAGCGTCCTTCGTTCGAGTGATCTCCGCCTTCCAAAGAAAGATATAGGCTCCAAAAGCGATTAAAAGCAGGACGGCCATAATGGCAACTGGGATTCCCACGATCGATAACAAAATCCCCATGACAATGGAATGGGTAAAAAGAATTCCCATCACAAATGCTCCAACAAAAATCGCGATTATAGCGGTTACGAAAAAAAACAAAGAAACGATGCATAGTAACGTTTGTAAAAAAAGAATGGGGAGTAGAAATTTCGCGCCGTTTTTAAAAAATTCCCTCAAAGAAAACTTCTCGTCGTTTCGAAAACTTTCCCAAAAAACCTTGTAAACACCCCCATCGGATAGCGCCGACAAAAGGCTCCACCAAAGCAGATAAAGGGTGACAACCCCTAGGAAAATGAGAATCCAATTGGCATTGATAAAATAAGCGGCCGCGTCGGCACCCACCGAGGTCCAGTCAAAATTCTTGGGGTCCTTAAAACCCTCTGCCATCTGGGACCAATCCTTTTCCAGAAAAGGTCCCACCAGGAGAAATAGGCAAAAAAACAAAGTAACGTATTGAAGAAGGACAAAGCCAAGTTGAACTAAGAAAAGCGGCCAAAGAGAGAAACAAGTCCTCCAAGCCGAGCTAAAGCAATCGGAATGGGGCGGATAGATTTTTTCTTTCGCCACTAAAACTCCAGGAATTACCGGTAATTATTGAACTGAAGAGCTACCTTAATATCGGATGCGGACCTTAGCAACTGCATGGCGGCCTGGAGATCGTCCTTAGCCTTGCCCGAAATCCGGACCTTCTCATCCACGATCGAAGCTTGAACTTTGAGTTTGGAATCCTTGATGCGCCGAACGATGTCTTTACAGTCTTCCATGGGCATTCCGCTAATAATCTTAACTTTTTGGTTCACCGTACCGCTAAAGGCCGCATCGGCCTTTTGAAAATCCAAGGCCTTGGGGGATATATTGCGTTTGATGAATTTCCCTTTGAGAACGTCCACCACAGCCCGAAGCCGGTTTTCATCGTCCGATACAATTTCCAATTCCTTAGTGGTTTTATTGAGCGTGACCTTGCTGATACTTCCCTTGAAATCATAGCGCTGGGAAATTTCCTTCATGGACTGGTTGACCGCGTTATCCACTTCCTGCAAGTCCACTTCTGAAACCACGTCAAACGAATAGGTATCCGCCATAAATGGCCTCCTTCGACTCTAAAGGATGAGTTTTGAATTTTAATTTATGTTCCACTATCCGCGTCATCTGAGCCACCGGGTCCAGGAGGCAATTGGATTTCAACCACCTGCCCAATGGTCCCCAATACTCCGAAGGGCTTACCGTTGAATTGAACTTGTACCCCTCCGGCGTTACCCAGTTTGAGTTTGAAACTTTTGAGGGCTTTATAAGTTTTGGTTTCACCTTGATCCAGATCGACTTCCGAGCTGGTTTGGCCATCGTCCATCGTGACCAAAACCCAGGACTTATCCAGTCCCTTCAAAATAAGATGCTGATATTTGTCTCCCACCACGATGGGCTGGTAAGCTTGAGTCTCCTCTGTTGACGTTGGGGATTTGGGGCTTCCCCATTTCATTTTGGATACTTTCCGTGCCCCATAGAACACTAAAGCCCCTAAAAACACCGCCACTAATAGACCCAAAAAGATACGACCAACCCATGCCCCCCACCTTCCACGCCGCAAGGCAAAAGCCCTTTGGCGCATCACGGAAGGTTCATGCTGAATAGGCTCAGCGTATCCTTCGTCCAGCATCTCCAGATTGAGCGGGTTTTCTTCAGCGTCTTGACGACGGAAAACAGGGGGACGATCCAGAGTCGGGCGCCATCCCAGGTTTTTTTCCAATTCCGCTTCGGCGTTCTTGGGTTCGATGCGAACTTCCACCGGTTGGATTTCGGCATTGAACTGGCGGGTCAAAACCATGGGGTCAACCCCCACGATTTTGGCATAGGCACGGATGAACCCTTTGGCGTAGGTATGCGAGGGAAATATGTCGAATCGGTTCTCCTCAAGAGCTTCCAAATATTTCACTGGAATTTTGGTGCGCTGGGAAATAATTTCCAAGGTGATTTTCCGGGATAGTCGGGCGGCTTTCAGTTCCGATCCAATGTTCATTAAAAAACCGCTCCTTCCACCACTTGAGCGCTCTTGGGCGGGGTGAACTGGAACAGGCTATCCTTTAATCCCCCGTTAAAGGAAATATTTGAAAAATCGGCTTTCGTCGTCATTGCCGGCGTCTCGACTTCCATCCGGTAGGGCCACCAGTCTTTCTTATGGATATAGACCCTCATCTTGTCGAACCCGGCATCTTGGACCAGGGGTATAAAAAGCAGGCCGACTTGGCTGTCTGAGTTCTCAATGATGGAAACCCGGCTGATGCCGATATATTTCTTTAGTTCCTTTCCCACTCCTAGGTAAATCGGCGCGTTAGCGCTTTGGCCTTTGCCGCTGTGCTGTTGATAAACCATCTTCTGGGCCGGTTGGTACATTTGTACTAGGTCCCCATCCGAGTAAAGGTATTGTTCGGAAGGCTGGGTGTAATGGACATAAATCATATCCGGGGACTTAATTTTCACCTTGCCCGTTAACTTTTGTTGGGTACCCGAAAGAGAATCCTTCATTTCCATTTTGAGGTCCATTTGAACATCCTGGATGGCCGACTGGGCCTGCTCGACGTTCTTGGAAACCTGGTCGACCGACAAGTCTTTTGTTGAATCCGCCCAAAGCGTGGATGAGCCTATCAAAAAAATCATCGCAGCCAGAACGGTTTTACCGCCAGCAGCTAACTGACAGCCGCGAACTATATTTTTAGTCCTGTTTTTCATCCAGAGTTTCCTCATCTTCTTCTAAAGGCCCGCCCGAACCGCCTGGGATTTGGACGAGTATCTTACGGGGTTTATTGCCATCAGCGGGACCCACCACTCCGCGCAGTTCCATGTCATCCAGAAGCCGGGCTGCCCGGCTATAGCCCACCTTGAGGCGCCTTTGGAGTAAAGAAGTTGAAGCCTGCTTAGCCCTGATGACGATTTCCATTGCTTCTTCGTAAAGTTCGTCTTCGGGGGCTTCGGTGACCGCATCCTTAGAGGATTTTGCCTCAGATAAGTCCGCGGTGTACTGGGGCCCGCCTTGAGACGTCCAAAAGTCCACCAAACGCTCGATTTCTTCCAACGTAACATAGGCCCCCTGAAGCCGCAAGGGTTTGGGGGCGCCTGAGGGAAGGTAAAGCATGTCTCCTCGTCCCAAAAGCGCTTCCGCCCCATTCATATCGAGAATGGTGCGGGAATCGACTTTGGAGAAAACCTGAAAGGCAATACGGGCCGGGAAGTTAGCCTTGATAATCCCCGTGATGACCTCAACGCTAGGGCGTTGGGTAGCCAGCACCAGGTGAATACCAACCGCCCTAGCCATTTGGGCTAGGCGGGTAATTGAATCTTCCACCTGATCTTTGGCTACCATCATCAGGTCCGCCAATTCGTCCACCAAAACCACGATGTAGTACATAGGCAGGACTTGTGTTTCCCCCGCTTCCCTCTTTTGTTGCAACTTGCTGTTATAGCTGTCGATGTCACGCGCGCCGATGTGGGCCAACATTTGGTACCTTTCTTCCATTTCCCGCACCAGCCACTTCAGGGCGAAGTGGGCTTCCTTAGGATCATTGACCACCGGCAGGGCCAAGTGTGGCAGGCCTTTGTAAATGCTCATTTCCACCCTTTTAGGGTCGATCAAAACCATGCGCAGTTGTTCGGGATCGTATTTGAAAATGAGGCTCGCGATAAGGGTGTTCACGCAGACGCTTTTCCCGGAACCGGTGGAACCCGCGATCAGAACATGCGGCATTTCCTTAATGCTGGCGAAAGCCGTTTCCCCCGCGATATCGCAGCCCAAAGCCACCAGCAATTTTTTGGAGGAGGACAGAAAGGCTTCCTGGGCGATGAGTTCCTTCAAAGTCACGATCCGGCCCTTGAGATTTGGCACCTCAATCCCGACTGTCGCCTTGCCCGGTATGGGCGCTACCACCCGAACCTGCCCGCACTTTAAGGCCAGAGCTAAATCGTCAGCCAAGGAAGCGATCCGGTTGATTTTCACCCCGGCAGCCAGTTGGATTTCATATTGGGTCACGGTAGGTCCGGGATTGACCCCCACCACATTGGCATCTACCCCGAAATTGGTCAGGCTTTCTTTAATGGTCCGGCTGATACCCTCGAAATTATCCATGGGCTTGTCCTTGGAATCGTCCAAGGTCTTTAAGATATGCGCGGGGGGCAATTGCCACTGGCGAACGACTCGGGCCGGTTTCTTTTCTTCTTCCGGTTCCTCCTCGTCCTCGACCATCTCGATACTGGCGGCTTCCATCTTTTGTTTCAGCGTCATGGGGTCTCCCCCCTTGGCCTCGGCCATGGCGGCGGCAACTACGTCTTCCTCTACTACATTATCGGAAGCCATTGGCTCTTCCGCCTCACCCGTAAAAAGAGGTCTGGATAGGGCTGTCGTCCTAGAAGGCTTTAAAGTTTTCGACACGGCTGGAATAGAAGCCAGCACCGGCGCCGGACCAGGGTCCACGGATGCCCTTTTTCCCTTGGGCTCTTCACGAACCCCTTTATCACCCTTTTCCAGTTTTTTGCGGGCTTCATCCCCGATCTTTTTTTCCCTTTGGCGGTCCTTCCAATCCGAGAAAGTCTTCAAGATTTTCTCGTGGATCAATACAAAGGCCTCAAACCCATGCTCCTGGAACCAACCCGCTCCCTTTTGAAAGCCTTCCAGAGCGCTCTTGGCGGCCTTGACCAAGTGTTCTTCCTTTTCCAAAAGCCAAGCCGCCAAAACAAGGACAATGAGGGAAATAATGACAGTCCCCGGACGGCTGAAAATCGCTTCCATCCGGTCGCCCACCTGTATTCCCAGCCACCCGCTCCATTCCACCCCTTCACGCATTTGGGCTGCAGAGAACATTTGGGAATTGGGCCAAATGACTCTCGTCATGGCGCCAAGGGAAACCAGGGAAAGAAGGAAGCCCAAAATCTTAAATCCAGGCTCCACCATCGGATGGTTGCGGAAACGGCCAATGGCGAAACGGATGAAAACCAGAGGGAAAAGCCAAGCCCAAAGACCGAAACCGTAATAAAGTAAAAAGGCAAGATCCGAACCCGCTTCACCTAGAAGGTCGCGGTTCGCGCCTGTGGGGATGAGGGAAAGGGCGATCAAGAGGCTGAAGCTTCCGGTGAGAAAAACCACCAGGAAATGGTGGCGTTTATTTTCGGCCATTAGAAGTGGGGCCTGGAGGGCTTGAAATGGCCCCGGAAAGTGGATCGTTCAGAAAAAAGTGTGGATGAATTCATCTTGGAATCAAAGTATAGCTGATGGGACGGAAAATTCCGAAAATAAATCTTTCCCGTTTCATTTCAGGCCTCTTGTAAAATACCGATGTCCAAAGGCCATTCCCTGGAGTCCTCTTGTTTTTTAATATTGCCGCCAACGTCATCCTCCCGATTTTCCTCGTCATGTTCCTGGGTTACTTGGTGGCGAAAAACTTCAAGTTGGATCTGGCTTCCCTTTCTAAACTCAACTTTTATATTTTTATCCCCGTCTTCATGTTTTACAGCCTGCTGATTTTCAAACCCGGTGCCAAGGAAATGGCCGACACGGTTCTTTTTAACTTTCTTTTAGCTTTTGTGACCTTCCTATCCATGCTGGCCTTAACCCGCTGGCTGAAATTCTCTCCCGGCCTAGCCTCCGCCTCCACCTTAGGCGTCATGATCTTCAACTCGGCCAATTACGGTATTCCGGTGGTGCAACTGGCTTTCCAAGGAGAGGGTGTAGCGATCCAAGTGATCACCATCACGGCCATGAACGTCCTGACCTATACCCTGGGCATCCTCATCGCGGGAGGATGGAGCGAATGGCGGAAAGGAATGGTGATTATCCTGAAGCTTCCGATCCTATACGCCTTAGCAGGAGCCCTCATCCTGAGGGGTTTAAGTTGGGATTTACCCTACGCCGTCATGACTCCCCTTAAATGGACTTCCGATGGAATGCTGCCCATCGCTCTTCTCACCCTGGGCGCCCAGTTGGGCCAAGGGGGCATCTCCTTGAAACATCCCAAGGAAATTTGGATAACCGTCACCGCCCGCCTGCTTTTATGCCCTCTATTGGCTTTTAGCCTGATCCACCTGATAGGCCTTGAGGGGATGCTAGCCCGGGTTCTCTTTGTTTCCAGCGCATTCCCCACGGCTGTCGCAACCGTCCTTTTCGGTATTGAATATGATAAAGAACCTACTTTTGCCGCCGATGTGGTGTTTCTAACGACTCTTCTTTCCGCTATCACCGTTACGGGCGCGATCAGTCTTTCAGCAACACTCTTTTAGGAAACGGGATGAAACGAAAGACAAACAAACCTAAGAAAAATGCGCAAAAAGAAAAAGACCTTTGGAAAAACCCTTCCTATCGCAACATGATCAATCCTTACGAAAGCAAATATCCCCAACCAAAGAAGAAGAAAAACTCTTAAATGCCGTCATTGCGAGGAGGACGAAGGACGACGTGGCAATCTAAATATTCCAGAAACTGCAGTTTGTTTGAGATTTTGGATCACCACGTCCTCCCTTTGGTCGTCCTCGTGATGACAACAAAACAATTCATAAGGACTCCATGATCTACCCTCAATCCAATTCATATCGCCAAGTTAGAAGTCTTTCTGGCTCTTGGGATTTCCGGGCCGATGCCCAAAATCAGGGTTTGAAAAGAGGATGGTTTCAGGGCTTTGCAAAAGAACGAACTATCCCCGTACCCGCCAGTTGGAACGAGCAGTTTCCTGACTTATTCAATTATCTGGGTGCCGCCTGGTACCAAAAGAAATTTCGCTGGATTGGGCGGAATGAAAAAGCCTTCTTAAGATTTGATTCGGTCAATTACTTCTCAGAAGTATGGCTCAACGGAATCAAACTGGGTTCCCACGAGGGGGGACATCTTCCTTTTGTATTTGAAGTCACCCCTCACCTAAAGAAAACCAACAACTGCTTAGTCGTCCGGGTGGAAGGCCTTTTGAAACCGGATCGGGTGCCTCCAGGCAATGTCCCCTTCGACCCCAAGGACGCCTTTGCCAACAGCTTTAACCCACCTGCTTCCTTTGACTTCTTTCCCTATTGCGGCATCCAAAGGCCCGTGATGCTATTCACTACTCCCAAGGAATTGATCCAAGACGTAACCATCACCACCGAAATCCAGGACAAAAACGGGAAGGTTCGAATCCAGGTAAAGACAAACGCCACCCGAGACACCTCCCTACAAGTTTCACTCAAGGGCTTCGGATGGGCAACCTCAGCTGGAAGTCAGCTAACCTTCGGTTCATCTGAAACCTTATTAACCGTTCCCGAAGCCAAACTCTGGGCCCCAGGTTCACCCCATCTTTACGATTTACAATTGCAACTCCAAAGAAACGGGCGGGTCGTCGATCAAGTGCGAATGCCGGTAGGTATTCGGACGATTGCAGTAAAAGGAACCAACCTACTTCTCAATGGGAAGCCGGTATTCCTCAAAGGCTTTGGCCGTCATGAGGACTATCCGGGAACCGGACGGTACCTTCCCCCGACCGCCCTCAAGAATGATTACCAAAACCTGAAATGGATCGGCGCCAATTCCTTCAGAACCAGTCACTACCCTTATTCCGACCAGGACTTAGCGATGGCCGACCGGCTGGGCTTTTTGGTCATTGACGAGACCCCCGCCGTGGGGCTTTTCTTCAAGAAAACAGGACTTAAAGAAACGACTTCAGCTTTGCCGCCAATTCACCCAGGAAATGATCGAACGGGATAAAAACCATCCCAGCGTAGTCATGTGGAGCCTAGCCAATGAGCCCCATTCCAAAAGACCGGGGGCCGCTGCCTTCTTTAAAAATCTTACCCAATTAGCCCGAAATCTGGATAAAACCCGCCCCATCACCTTAGTCAGCTACCTGGGAACCGCTGAGGAATCCTTCAGGTTTCTAGACGTAGTCTGCGTAAATCGCTATTTCGGCTGGTACAGTGAACCCGGCGATCTAGATAAGGCTATTCCCCGGCTCTCAAAAGATTTGGACGCCATTCACCGGAAGTTCAAAAAGCCCATCCTGGTAACGGAATTCGGCGCCGACGCCGTTCCGGGAAGCCATGCCGACCCGCCCACGATGTTCAGCGAGGAATACCAGGCCGAGATGATCGAAAGGTACCTGAAAGTCATCGGTCAAAAGCCCTATGTTTCCGGAGCCCATGTTTGGAACCTGAATGATTTCAGGACCGCCCAGGCCACCCACCGGCCCAACGGGATCAACTATAAGGGCGTCTTCACCCGGGACCGAAAACCCAAGCTGGCTGCCCATACCTTGCGAAAGATTTGGGCCAAATAAAAAAGACTACCTTCTAAGCGGTTTCGTATTTCCTGATTCCTGCCGAATAAGAAATGATCATCTTGGCGTCCTCCGCTCCGAGGTTCCGGGCGCCGTGGAACGTTCCGACGGGGATCAAAACCGAATCCCCGGCTTGAAGAGTGGCTTTCTTTTCGTCCAAGGTGACCTCTACTTTTCCTTCGGCAAGATAAATAAACTCGTGGCAATTGGAATGCCGATGTAAAGGCGAAGTTTTCCCATCCAAGAGGGTCATGACCGCAACACTCATGCCGGTGCCTTCGACAAGGGAATCGTCCACAAGCCATTCCATGCTTCCCCAATCCTCGGGGACCAACCTGGATTTGAGCGGTTCGGTTTTGTTGAAGTTACGCGTCATGCTTCCTCCTTGATGAAGGCAATCACCTTCCATTAAACTCACTCGGAATTCAACCCTAACTTCGACGAGGACTTCATGAAACAATCCAAGATCATCCTTATTCCGCTCTTTCTGGCTTACTTAACGATTGTCGGACTTTTCGTGGCCTTCCAAAACCGTTTGGTTTTCCATCCGGTTCCTTTGAATGGCACTACTCCCGCCCAATTTGGCCTAAAGGATTACAAGGATGTTGCCTTTCCCTCGTTCGACGGAGTTACCCTAACGGGCTGGTGGATCGAGCATCCAGCGAGCGAAGGTCCCCACCCCGTTCTTCTTTACTGCCACGGCAACGCGGATTGCCTTTCCCAATTGGCTGAGGTCTCCAAGATTTTCTACGACTTCGGTTTCGATACCCTGATATTTGATTACCGCAATTATGGAGGAAGCCAAAAAGCCACCTTAAGTGAAGGGGCGGTGGACGGGGACGCCTTGGCCGCCTACCAGTGGCTGAAGGCAAAGGGGATTCCCGATAATAAAATTATCATTTGGGGCCATTCGCTGGGTTCTTCCGTCGCGGCGGAACTAGCTACTCAAACCCACCCGGCGGGGCTCATATTAGAAGGCGCCTTCCCTTCCATTTACGCGGTCAGCCGCCAGCGCTATCCCTGGCTAATAGTGTTCCCTTTCATGATTTGGGACAAGTTTGAGACGGGAAAATATGTCACGGAGCGGACCTGTCCATTGCTGGATACCCATGCCGAGAAAGATACGGTTATTCCGATTGAGTTAGGCGAGAAAGTCTTTGAGGAGGCCGCGAGCCCTAAACAATGGCTGGTCATCAAGGGCATCGACCACAATGACTTTCCCAGTGTGGCTTATCAATACCAGAAACCGATTCAGGATTTCGTTTCGCTGTGTCTGAAACCTTGATACATCCCTAACTGGGCCCTTTTCTTCCGGTCGATGTTTTCAAGGGTGTGAATCAGGTGTTTTTGGATAAAAGAGTCCAGCGTCATATCCGCGTGACCCGCTAATTCAGGGGTTCCCACACAAAAAAGCCCCGCGGCCTTCGCCGCTTGAACCCCCAAAATATCCGTTTCCAGCGCGATCGCACGGGCAGGCTTTACCCCCATCATGTCCAGCGAGAGCAGGTGCAACTCGGTTTTCGGTTTGAGTTCGGTTACATCCTCAAAACACCGGATATTATCGAAATCTTCCGCCAGGTTCATATCGGCCAACTTTTGAACCACCACGCTTTGTTTCAAATTTGAGGTAAGGACCAGTCGGATTTCAAAACCCCTGAGGAGACGATAGCAATACTTCAAAGCGTCCAAAGGTGTTTCTTCCGGAAAATCAGACTTGTTGTAATTTTGGTTTTGGGAATCCCGGACAACCCAGTCGAAATCGAAGAGGAGCGCCTTGGTTAGCCAAAAGCTTTCGGGGACCATGCCGCCGAAAGGAACACCACGGGGGTTGTTGACGTCGGAAGGGCCAAAATTGACAGGGCTCATTAAAAGATCTTATAAAAGAGATGCATCGTCAATAATTTTACTAACTCCGAGAACCCAATCATAATTTCTTTCCATAGATTTTGAATGATCGATTTCCCTATGAACCCCATCTATTTCTATAAAATTAAATTTACTTAAGGGAAGTTTTTTATCAATCGGTATAACTTTAATCGAAAGAAACTCTACTTCCGAAGAATTAAAGTTTTCTCTAGGTTGATCCTGGATACTAAAAGGGATGCTAATTAAGTCGGTAGAAGTTAACCCACGGGTTTTATTCATTTTTAAATTAGCTTTAGCATCGTCCAAATTTGCTTTCAAAATAAATTCCAACATTAAAGGATTGGCTTTACCCTTTGTTGCCTGCATGCCCTTTCCAACCAGGAACCCGATAACTCCATTTTTCCCGCCCTTATAGTCCATCACAACTTTTGGATTATCAGCCAAGACCTTTTCTACTTCGATTACGATGGCCTTAGGGTCAGAAACTTGGGCCATGCCCTTGGATTTCACCACTTCCGCCGGGGACGCCCCGTTGTTGAAGAGTTCCAGGAAGACTTCCTTGGCCTGTTTGCTGTTAATGGTACCCGCGTCGATCAGGTCCACCAGTTCGCAAAGCTTCTTCTGGTCGAATTTCAGATCCTTGAGTTCCTTTTCCTGTTCCTTCATTTGGGCGGCCATGTCCCCCATGATCCAATTGGCCAAGCCCTTGGGATTCTTGGTGTGCTTGGCGCCTTCCTCAAACCACTCGGCCAGTTCCTGATCGGAGGTTAAAACCCCGCCGTCATAATCGCTGAGGCCATATTGGGAGACGAACCGCGCCTTCTTCGCCGAAGGCAGTTCGGGCAGGTTTTTCCTAATGCCCTGGATGTAATCCTCACTCAAAATGATCGGCACCAAGTCTGGCTCAGGGAAATAGCGGTAGTCATGGGCTTCTTCCTTGGAACGCATGGTCTTGGTCTTGTTCTCGGTCACATCCCAAAGTCGGGATTCCTGAACCACCCTTTCGCCCTTATCCAGCAAGGCGGCCTGGCGTTTGATCTCGTATTCAATGGCCTGTTTGGCGAATTTGAAGCTGTTCATGTTCTTGATTTCAGTCCGGGTACCGAATTTCTCGGTTCCCTTGGGACGGATGGAAACGTTGGCGTCACAACGCAACGACCCCTCTTCCATATTGCAGTCGGAGACATCGGTATAAAGAAGGATATTCCTCAAGGCCGTCAGGTAGGCATGGGCCTCATCCGCGCTTCGGATATCCGGCTCGGAGACGATTTCCACCAGCGGGATACCGCCCCGGTTGTAGTCGGCCAGGGAGTAGTCAGAGGAATCCAGCCGTCCCGCCTTGCCGCCCGCATGGACCAGCTTACCTGCGTCTTCTTCCAGATGGGCCCGGGTGACGCCGATTCGCTTGGCGCCGTCTTTCGTCACGATATCCAAATACCCGCCATAGTTCAGCGGCTTGTCATATTGAGAAATCTGATAAGCCTTGGGCAGGTCGGGATAGTAATAGTTCTTCCGGTCCATCTTGGCATATTTGGCGATAGTGCAGTTAAGGGCTAGGCCGATCTTCACGGCGTATTCGACGGCCTTTTGGTTCATGACTGGTAAAGTGCCGGGTAGCCCAAGGCAAACCGGGCACACCTGGGTGTTAGCTTCATTACCGAAAGTCGTTTTGCATCCGCAAAAGAGCTTCGTAGCCGTCTTCAACTCACAGTGGACTTCCAGGCCGATGACCGGCTCATATTCGTTTGCCATTTAATCCTTCCTCAAGGAAGGTTTTTGTTTATGCCAATCGGTAGCCTGCTCATAAGCATAAGCCGTCCGCAACAGGGTAGCCTCATCGAAAGCCTTGCCGATCAACTGTAACCCAATGGGTAATCCGCTCTTGGAAAGGCCGCAAGGCACTGATAACCCCGGCAAACCCGTAATATTGATCGATACGGTAAAAACATCTTCCAGGTACATGGAAAGGGGGTCACCGGTCTTCTCACCGAAGCGGAAAGCCGGGTTAGGGGCCGTCGGGGTCGCGATGACGTCCACCTTCTCAAAGGCCTTATCGTAATCCTGTTTAATCAAGCGGCGAACCTTAAGGGCTTTTAAATAGTAGGCATCGTAATAGCCCGACGAAAGGGCGTAGGTGCCCAGCATGATGCGGCGTTTGACTTCCGGCCCGAACCCGGCGGCACGGGTCTTTGAATACATTTCAAGTATGTTCTCACCCGGCACACGTAACCCGTAGCGAACCCCGTCATAACGGGCCAAGTTAGAAGAGGCTTCCGAGGGAGCCAAAACGTAATAGGCCGCCAAACCATAGGGCGACGCCGGAAGGGATACTTCGACTATCTCGGCGCCTTGCTTTTTCAGTTCATCAATCGCCTTCCTCACGGCCTCAGCGACTTCCTTGTTCAAACCTTCAGGGAAAAACTCCTTGGGAATACCGATTCTCAACCCCTTCACACTCTTTTTCATTTCAGTCGAGTAAGAGGGCACCACCACCTCGGCAGAGGTCGAATCCTTGGGGTCATGACCTGCGATGGCATCCATCATGATGGCGCAATCCTCGACATCCTTGGAAAAAGGGCCGACTTGGTCCAACGAAGAAGCGAAAGCGATCAGGCCATAACGGGACACCCGGCCATAGGTGGGTTTTAGGCCGACAATACCGCAAAGCGCCGCGGGCTGACGAATGGAACCACCCGTATCGGAACCCAAAGAAGCGAAGGCTTGGTCCGCTGAAACGCTGGCTGCCGAACCGCCCGAGGACCCACCCGGAACGCAATTGAGGTTCCAGGGATTCTTAGTTTTCTTATAGTAGGAAGTTTCGGTGGAAGACCCCATGGCATATTCGTCCATATTGGTTTTGCCCACGCTGACCGCGCCGGCGGCATAAAGTTTTTCTACAACCGTGGCGTTATAAGGCGGCACGAAGTTTTCCAGCATCTTGGAACCACAGGTTGTGCGGATGCCCTTGGTGCAAAGCAGGTCCTTGATGGCAAGGGGCACGCCGGTTAAAGGGGTAATGTCCTTGCCCGAAGCCAGGCGTTTATCCGCTTCCGCCGCCTGTTCCAAGGCTTCTTCCCGGGTCACGGTAATAAAGGCTTGAACCTTGGGCTCAATGGATTCCAAATGATCCATAGTGGCCTCGGTCAATTCGACTGAAGAAACCTTCTTGGCCTTCAAGTCGGCCGATACTTCGTGAATTGTTTTTTCGAGTAATTCGTTTTTCATTGGTACCCTAGTTTTCTTTCGCGGTCATCGGGGAAAGCGCCCCGCTATTACATGATCTTCGGAACCTTAAAATGCCCCGATTGAACTTCCGGCCCATTGGAAAGAACTTCCTGTTGGGTTAAGGAAGGCTGTATTTCGTCAGGACGAAAGACGTTCTTCACGTCCAAAGGATGGGTCAAGGGTTCCACATTGGAGGTATCGAGCTTATTCAGCTGCTCGACATATTCGAGAATGTTGGCCAATTGCTGGGTGTATTTGGCCACTTCCTGGTCGGTGACTTCTAAGCGGGCAAGTTTAGCGACGTATTGGACATCTTTTTCGGATAAGGACATGAAAACTCCCTAAAAAGGCTGAAAGGATTCGATATATTGCCAGAACCTAGAACCCTTTTCCAGTAATAAGGAACCGGGTTTAAGCTCCGATAAGATGTTTTTTGAGAAAAGCCAAGGTCATGGCCCAGGCCGCCGCCGCAGAAGCGGCGTGATAGGCGGGCCGATCGTCGCAGTTGAAACCATGTTGGGCTTCCGAGAATTCTGCGTTGATAAAGTCTTTCCCCGCGACCCGCAAAGAGTCGCACAGTTCTTTTACTTTCTCGGGCGGCGTAGATTTATCCTTGCCCGCCCAAACCAAAAGCAAAGGGGCTTTTTGGTCTTTAGCCATTTCCGGAGGCTGAGCCAAAATTCGGCTTCCATAAAAAGAAACAGCCGCTCCCAGAGAAAGCACCGCATTCGCCATGAAAGCCACCTGTCCTCCCAGGCAAAAGCCAACAGCCCCGATTTTTTCAGGGGTCAGGTTTTCTTCTTTTTGGAGCCATTCATAAGCCGCTTTGGTGTCCGCCAATAAGGTTTCAGGAGATAGACCATCAAAGTGTGGTTTCAAGGCTGGAAAATTATCGTAAGCCCCCTCAAAGCCAACCGGAGCGGTTCGATGGAAAAGCTCGGGAGCGATGGCCACATAGCCTTCCCTTGCTAACCGCCGGGCGATGTTTTCGATATGCTGGTTGACGCCAAAGGCTTCTTGAAAAATGATAATTCCGGCCTTTCCTTTCTTATCAGGCTCCGCCACAAAAGCCGCCATTTCGGTCCCGTCGGCCACCTTGAGTTGAACCATGCTTTCTTTGATCTCAGCCATAAGCCCCCCTTAAGAAATCGCTATTCAACTTTTTCCAAATTCGCTATCTTCGCCAAAAGCTGTTTCTTGCCGTGGTTGGGGAACGAGACTGTAACCTTTAAGTTCTCACCCGAACCCGTTAGGGCCAAAACCATTCCCTTCCCAAATTTCTTGTGTTTTACCGTCTCGCCCAACGCGTAAGGGGCCATGACCGGCTCTTCATCCCATTCGGGGTCTTTGAGCTCGTCGAATTCCTTTTTCTTGGCGTCCCGAACCTCGTAAAGACCGCCCTGAGTCGCCACAATGGAAGCGGCCTTGCCCGTCACCTGGATCATATCCTTTGGGATTTCAGAAAGAAAGCGGGAGGGTGCCCGCCATTGGGGGGTGCCGTAAACATAACGACAGGCAGCGCCGGTGAGATAGAGGATATCCATGGCGCGGGTCATGCCCACATAACAAAGCCGGCGTTCTTCCTGGACCTCGTCATCAGCCTCCATGGAGTTGTTATGGGGAAAAAGCCCCTCTTCCATACCGGTGATGAACACGATGGGAAACTCCAGGCCTTTGGCGTTGTGCATGGTCATTAGGGTCACGGAATTTCGCTTGTCTTCGAGCTTGTCCACATCCGCCACCAAGGACACTTGGTCCAGATAGCCCCCGAGAGTAGGGTTTTCGGCGGTCGTTTCGTAATCCACTACCGAGTTCACCAATTCCTTCAGGTTTTCGGCCCGCATCTTGGATTCGATTGAATCATCGGTAGCCAAATCCGTCAAATAGCCCGACCGTTCCAACACCCTCTTTACGAACTCCCCTGGTGGTACGCTATCCCTCTCGGCGATTAACCCGTCCATCATGGAAGTGAAACTAGCCAGAGCTTGGGTGGCTTTCTTAGGAAAGTCTCCGCCCAAAAGCTGCCTTCCGGGCGGCGTCCAAAAGCGTCATATCCAGGCTTTTGGCGGTCTCCTCCAACTTCGCCACCGTACCGCTTCCGATGCCCCGGATGGGCACATTGATCATGCGGCGCAAAGATACCGAATCCTTGGGATTCACCAACACATGAAAATAGGCCAACATGTCTTTCACTTCCTTGCGGTCATAAAACTTGAGGCCTCCCACGATGATGTAAGGGATTTTATGTCGGCGGCAAGCGTCTTCCAAAACGCGGGATTGGGCGTTGGTGCGGTAAAGAATGGCCACGCTCCGGAAAGACCGGCCCGGCTCCCCCAGCCTTTCATAGATGGTCTTCAACACAAACTCAGCCTCATCCTTGTCGTCCTCTGCCTGGTAATAGGTGGGCGTCTCCCCCATTTCCCGGATGGAAAAGAGCTCCTTTTCCTTGCGCTGGGAATTATTGCGGATAACGGCTTGGGCCGCCTGGATGACGGAACGGGTGGAACGGTAATTTTGCTGGAGTTTGAAGAGCTTGGCACCGGGAAAATCCTGCTCAAAGCGCAGGATGTTGCGGATATCCGCCCCCCGCCAACCATAAATGGACTGATCCGGGTCCCCTACCACATAAAGATTATTCAAAGGATGGGCGATGGCCGAGATCAGCTGGTACTGGGCAATGTTGATATCTTGGTACTCATCCACCTGAATATATTCGAAACGCTTCCGGTAGCTTTCCAGGATGTCGGGGAATTGCTTCAGCAAAAGGACCCCATTGAAGAGAAGGTCGTCGAAATCCATCGCGTTATTTTCTTTGAGCTTGGTCTGGTATCGGGGATAGATTAGGGCCACCTTCTCTTGGAAGAAGCCAGCCACCAATTCCTCGTATTCTTTGGGATTCTTCAATTCATTTTTAGCCGCGCTGATTTGGGAATGCACGGCATAGGGATGCACTTGTTTCTCATCCCACTTAAGATCCCACAGGCATTCCTTGATGAGGGCCTTTTGATCCGAGTCATCGTAGATGGTAAAACCCGGTTGGTACCCCAGTTTATCCGCGTGAAGCTTGAGAATGGAAAGGCAGAGACGGTGGAAGGTGCCGATGAAAAGTTCCCGAACCTTTTGATGCCCAGCCAGGTTGGCTACCCGGTCCTTCATTTCCTGGGCCGCCTTGTTGGTAAAGGTAACCGCCAGAATTCGAAAGGGCGATACATGAAGTTCGTCCATCAACCGGAGGATTCGGTAGGTAATAACACGGGTCTTTCCGGACCCCGCCCCCGCCAAAATAAGGGCCGGTCCACCGTTATGTACAACCGCCTCGCGCTGTTCTTCGTTTAAGTCTCGGTAGGTGCGTTTCATAGGTCCCATAAAAAAAATATAAAATAACTATCATTGCGGACAGTTGCCCGCGAATAGAAGCAAAATAACAACGGATGAACCCCGCTTTTGATGAATTTTATTCGGTCGATGTCGTTCATGCGATGGCAGGTGAAAACCAGTGAAATAAAAAATCCCGTTCCCTTTCGGGACGGGATTCGGGAATTGTCTTATAAACGAAGACTAAATACTATAAGCTTTTTTCAACGTAGTGCCGGATGATTTTCCTGATTTCATCGTCCGCCACGATGAACTGAAGACCAAACATGCCCTCACTGACCCAGGCGAGCTTGGAGTAGACATCGACCATCTTATTTTTTTGGACCAGAAAATTAAGTTTGAAGATTTTCGAGGAAGAAGGAGACATCTCTACTTCCAAACGAATACCACCTTCACTGACATCTTTGGCCTTAACCTTGATAGGAGTTCCTTGCACTTCAAAAACGTTTCCCGATTTGGATTCCACCACATTATGTAACGTTACTGTCTCTTGGAATTTAGCCCGAGAATGTTTTCGACGTTCACTTTTCGACTGGTTCGATTGGCTCATCAAAACCCCTCAAAAACTCGGTTAAACGGTAAACAATTGATCGAATAATAGCCCATTTTCATTTGAATGTTAAACGATTCTATTCGGCAAATTTAAATTTAAAATGATTTTAGTTTTTTTGAAATCATTTTGATCAAAAGAAATAAAAGGTCTTATTTGTATATTTCAATGTAAAAAGCGGTAGGAACCCACGAAATAACCAAATTATTTTTTGCCCATTTGGTTGGAACTTTTATTTTAACAATTTGCCCATTGGCATCTAAGGCACGTACCCTCAGTTTGATGTCCTTTTGATAACGAAAAAGAGTAATTTTAGCCTGAAATGGTTCCACTAAAATGGGACCTGTTCCTTGTGAAATTAGTTTGGTCTTGGCTGTGTTGTAAACTTGACCTGTGTTTTCCATCCGGGTTACCCCCGTTAGGAGCATACGGTCCGACGCCCAAAGATTCGTTTTGGTCAATGAGATAAGGGAAAGGGACGCGAATAGATTGGGAGTTTCCACCTGCCAAACGGGGCTTATCAATTTCCGGTGGCCCACAAAACCGATGACAGCCTGAAATCGGGGACTTGATATCTGCACGACTCCGACATTTCCCTGCCAATGGATCTGTTCGGTGTCGGATAGGATAGATTGAGTTTTTTCAATCACCTTGGCCTTCAAGAGTCCCACGGGATCGGTTTTAAACTCCTCTCCCTCGAGCTCAAACCCTGAGCGGTGGGCCAAAGCCGTTAAAAGATCTTTATCGCTTTTGAGAATGAAAATTCTCCCCTCTTTTAAATCCCCCCGCAAAAAAACAAGAGCCGCGATAGGCCATTGGGCCGACAGAACGGGTTTGTTGTTCAAATCATCGTTAGAAGCGATGACATTAACATCGTCCGCTTCTGATAAAGCCATCCCCAAAGAAGCCTGCCAACCTTGGAAACCGGCATAGGCCGACATTAAAATGGGGATTTCCCCTAAAAACTCATTGGGCCATTCAGCTGTCCATTGAACTCCATAACTGTTTCCCAAAGGTCTGGAAGAAATCAATTGGGCCGGTAGACTTTTTTCTGGCGCCATCACCATAGGATTATCGCTGAAAGTAATGGGCTGTTCATTCGCCGATGAGCTCGGTTCCCAAATAGCATTGGTAAATTTTAAGTTTGCCGGCAATAGGACAGCCGGGTCTTTTAAAAGGGAGTCTGGCAAGACTTGTGTTTCCTGGCACAGGATCTCGGTATAAATACCTCTGGCTTTCATCGAGTTTTCCAAACTTTGAAGATGGGTGAGTATATCAACGCTAGCCTTGTCCGGCAGCTCCACCGAAACTTCGTTACAACCATAGCGAGCGAATCGGCTTGCAAGCACGGAAAGTTGGTCGTCATTCAAAGTCCACCAGTTATCTCGGAGGCGGCTCCCCCAAAATCGGGCCACGGTTCCGTCCTCAAAAAAAAAGGCCTGGCCCATGTTCTTTAAGGCACCATGCTTCCCCGCCGGGGCATCCAAAAGAAAACTCATGTCGATGGCGGTTCCCACTGAAGAACTAGTTAAAGGTCCAGGAGAAATCCAGCCGGTAGTATCGGTCGTAAATGTTTTCTCCGGTTTGGGTGAAGTTGTAGAAACAGGGAGTTCTTTATCGGAAGCGGTAATAGCGAAAAGAATGGGAACAGGCATTTTGTTCAAAGATTTGAAAAGAATTGTTTGAATGAAAGCTTCAGGCCGGGGATTCTTCCAGGGAAAAAGGCTTAGGCCCATGTCAGTACTCTTATACTTATGCCACCAAGCTAAGAAACTATTGGAAGTATCATCCGCTCCTGAAAAATTGGTAAGTTCCGCGCCAACATGTAATGGAACAATAGAAACTTGGCCGTCGTCATAGATCACGTCATACTCAGCCACGGTGATATTGGAAGCCGTACCACCCCATCGACAGGAATGGAGAAAATAAAGAGTATTGGCTTTAAGGTGGCCGGTCGATAGCGCTACAGCCTCAGGAAATTCCGGCTTTCGCTTTCCTTTGAGGACAATAAACGATTTTCCTTGGTTTTCCATCCAATCCAAAAGTTGAAAAGGAATTCCCCTGAAAAGTCTGCGGACCCTTGGGGAATATTGGCAAATCCTTCTTTTTCTTTTAGGTCTTCCCCACCTGGTACCATTTCGTCAAAAGATTGGGAAGGCCCCATATTGGCCGCTTTGGAAAGGTCGATAAAGGTGGGTATACCGCCATGACGTCTCGGAAAACCAGCAAGGCTAGGCAAAAAAAAGCGGTTCTCCACATGGCGTCGTTACTGTTTCTTATAGCGATAATATTTGGTAATGATGGCATCGACTTCCTCGGGCTTGTCGACCACGTGGAATAGGTCCATGTCGCCCTTGTCGATATAGTGGCGATTGCCCAAGATGGTGTTCTTAATCCAGTCGATCCCACCCTTCCAAAATTCCTTGTTCACCAGGATGATTGGGATGGGATCGATTTTTTTCGTCTGGACGAGGGTAATAACCTCAAAAAACTCGTCCATTGTACCGAACCCTCCCGGCATCACAATAACTGCCGATGTGTAGCGCAGGAACATGACTTTTCGGATGAAAAAATAATGAAAATTCACAGGAAGGTTGATATAGGGATTGGGTTTTTGCTCAAAGGGTAGTTCGATATTGCAGCCCACTGAACGGCCCCCCGCCTCGTGGGCGCCTAGATTCGCACCCTCCATCACACCTGGCCCGCCGCCCGTAATGACGGAAAATCCTTTCTTCGAAAGTCGATAGGCGATTTTCCGGGACAATTGGTAATCCTCGGCGTTTTGAAGCGTTCGGGCAGAACCGAAAATAGTCACTGCGGGCCGAATATTTCGAAGCGCCTCAAAACCCTCAACGAACTCCGACATGATACGGAACATTCGCCAAGTATCCTGTTCTTTGAAGTCATTGGCGATGAAGGGATTTCCTGAAACTCCATTCTTAGGACGGGCAATGGTGCGCCTTTCAACTGTTTTCTTAGATTTGCGTATTGGCATTGTTTCCTCTCTTCAATAAATTAGGCGATAATTGCCTGTCGGTTTATCTTCCAGGGCATCCTTGAATACTTTTGGCGTGATCGGTAATCAAGACGGGCAGTTGCTGGACATCAAAATATTTTATGTCGCTTGTTTCCTCGCTTGGCGTACAGTGATCCGTCTATGATTCGGCAAAGAAACGAGACCCGGACCGTATGCCATTCCGGCCCTTGCGCTATATGTAGTGAACCTTTGGTGTCGGAATAAATCCCGATCAACCGCACCACTTCAGCCCTCAAACCTGTTTCCTCGTAAAGTTCCCTCAAACAGGCCTGTGCCAAAGTTTCACCCAAATCGACATGGCCGCCGGGAATACACCACAAACCGTTGTCGGTGCGTTTGACCAACAGCACTTTTCGTTTGTCATCAAAAACAAGCGCGTTGACGGCAATTTTGGGCGTCAATTGGGGCTTATGATCCACCCTTCACCTTCCGTTTAAACAAAAAATCCCACGCACCGTAAAAGATGCGCGGGATTCGAGAAGCATTCCCAGGACTTGCCTGAAGCTCTTCGAAAAATTAACGTTTCGAAAACTGGAAGCGTCTGCGGGCTTTTTTACGCCCATACTTTTTACGCTCGACCATGCGTGGATCGCGTGTAAGGAAGCCAGCCGCTTTTAAAGGCTTGCGCATCTCGGCATCTACTTTAAGAAGAGCTCGAGAGATACCATGACGGAGGGCTTCTGCCTGACCGGTAACGCCTCCACCCGTGAGATTTGCGTACACATCATACTTGCCGAGGGCTAAAACCGTCTCCAAAGGCGACCGCACCACGGATAATTTCATTTCCGGGAAAAACTTCTCAATAGGCTTGCCATTGATAATGAATAGTCCCTTTCCCGGCCTAAGGATTACGCGGGCAACGGAGGTTTTCCGGCGTCCGGTCGCTGCGAATTGTTCTTTCGTGGCTGGCACTCTTATTCTCCTCTTTTGGTGGCGTTATGGGCCAAGATCAGCGGCTCGGGTTTTTGAGCGGAATGGGGATGGGTTTCGCCCTTGTAAACATTCAAACGGCCGAACATCTTGTCCCCTTGTGAAGTCTTGGGCAGCATACCCTTGATAGCGAATTCCAAGATTCTTTCCGGTTTGGTCGTACGAAGATTCTTATACATAACAGTCGTCAACCCGCCCGGGCGTCCTGATGTCCGGTGATGTGCCTTGGTGTCCCACTTCTTGCCGGTCAAAATAATTTTTTCGGCGTTGACAATGACCACATGGTCCCCATTTTCAACGTGCGGGGTGAAAAGGCGCTTATGTTTGCCCCTCAAAACAGCGGCTACTTGAGATGTCAGGCGACCTAACACCTGATCCTTGGCGTCGACAATCCACCATTTGCGATTGATGTCTTTCTGCGTTGCGAGAACAGTCTTTTGCATTTTTCTTTACCTAGCTCATCTTTCTTGTGAACTGCTTGTGCCTCAAAAGGGGACAAGGGCCTGAATTATAAGGGTTTTCAATAGTGTGTCAAGGCTGGAAAAAGGCAAAAAACGGAACAAATTCATTTATTGGGCCAATCGGAAGCGAAGCTCACCATGAATCATGGCAAAGGAAATTTTGTTTCGATACTGTAAAACCCTCTCAAAGATATCCATAGTTTTAGACTTTTGACGTCGAGTAATAAGAGGAAGACCTATCAAATCGGCCAAATAGCCCGGCTTAATTCGCCCCAATTCATGGCCCATTCCCAAGGCTTCAGCAGGCTTATGGGTAACCATGGAAAGAATTTCCATGGCCGGAACGGCTGGATGTTCATTCCGAAAAAGACGCATTTCCCGGAATAGGGAAAGGGATTGGTTGCTGGCAAGACTGTCGGTGCCCAGGCAAACCCGGATACCGTATTGGCGCATCTTTCGGTACTTAAATGGGGGATGCTTAAAGAAGGCGTGGCTCCCCGGACAATGAACCACAGCAATCCTATTCTTCGATAAAAGACGAAGGTCCTTATCATTTACCACATTTAAATGAACCCCTAGGTCCAGCTTTGGCAACCAACCGCTTTCATTTAAATACTGAACCGGGGTTGTGTTCCGAGAAAGAATCCAGCTGGGATTCAACGAGCCAATACTTTTGAACAAGGGCCCGGAAGCGCTTTTGAACAACCGCCCTTCCTCACGGCTTTCGGCCACATGAATAGTGGTTAAAATGTCTTTTCTTGAATCCAGGTAACGGTTCACGATTTGCAATAACTCTTTAGAGACCGTGAAAGGGGTGTGGGGGCTGAGCCCCCAACGAAAAGTCGCGTTAGGGGGCCATTGACGTATTTGGTCTTGGAGTTTCTCAAGAAATTTTTTCCAATAATTTATCGGTGAGCTTTGGATCAAATCGAATATTTCCAAAAAAACAAAAGCTCTCAAACCAGAACCGCGTAAGAGCTGCCAACTTTCCCAGCTTGTGGAAATATCACAAAGGGTGGTTGTACCATAAGAAAAACTTTCTTGAATACCCGCCTCTATCGATGGTTTAAACCTAGCGGGAGCGTTTTTTCGAGAACTTGCTCCCATCCGTTTTAGCCAATCGATAAAACTCCCCCGGTAAGGGACCTTCCCTTTCAACGCGGTAAAATCCAAATGGCAATGAGCGTTGATCAATCCCGGTAACAGCACCGTCTCCCCCAGGTCTAGCATTCGAACCGATGGAAGAAAATAAAGATCCTTTCGCTTTCCCACTTGGAGAATACGGGAACCTTGGATCATTACAAACCCGTCCTCAATCGGCTGCGGACGGTCCATGGTTAAGATGTACTTGGAAAAAAGGACAAGGCGCTGGCTCATGGGTTATAGGTTAGCAGGATAAAAAAAACGTTTGTAATGAATTTCACTTCAATTACTTTCGGCCAAGTATTGACCCCGGTGGCAAGGTTTCTTAAAGTAACAAAGCTCTTATGATCGATAACAAATTCCAAAAAAAATTGTTTCATTTGACCAGTGTTCTGACTACCTGGTTCCCCCGAGGTGGAGCCTGGTTTTTCGATCACACCATCCCGCCTATCCTGGGTAACAAGCTCCTAGTGAGTCACATCTTTCGGAAAAACTTTAAGACTGTCCAAAATGTTTCTCAGTTCAAGAAAATCCTCGTCATCCCGGATATTCACATCGGCGACGCGGTTATGATGCAGGGGGCGGTCCAGGCTTTCCGGGACTTTTTCCCCGAAGCCCGAATCGATTACGTCATTAAAAAATCCGTGGCTTCTCTTATTGATGGCAACCCGGCCATTTCGAATCTTTATCCTCTTTTTACCGGCACAGTCTTTCCCAACGGAAATGACGTGGATAGTATTAAAAAATTAGTAGTCGAAAACCGGTACGACCTTTGTTTCAATTGTTCACCTTTCTTTGAGGATAACCGGCTTTTCCCTAAAGGGCAGAAGATTCTCAATTTCATGACCGGCGCCCCCCAATTGGCGCGAAACGATATCGACCATGTGAGCATAAACCATTTTCTTTTTCAGTCTTATATGTTTGTGGAAAAGCTCCTTAGAAAAAATTCAGGCATCTACCCCTCGAAGGTTTTTCCAGGTGTTCCGGTCACTCTGTCAGACGAGGCCTTTCAACAGGCAAGGGACTTTCTGATGGTAAAAGATGCCTCGAGCAATAAGCCAATTGTTTTTTTAAATCCGGATACAGCTTCTCCCTACACTCTCATTCCTTTCGAGTACCAAGCTCTCTTGCTCAAAAAAATGGTTGAAATGGATGTACGGGTGCTTTTAGGGACCGCTTTCACCCACAAGGATATTGAAAAAAGGCTTTTGGAAACTCTATCGGAAGACGAGAAAAAGAAGGTGCTGATCATTCCATCCACATTACCCATTGACGCTTACGCCGCCTTGGTGGATTTCGCGCAGGTTTTCATTTCAGGTGATACAGGTCCCCTGCATATTGCCGCAGCCCGAAAATTCTCAAAAACGGGCTGGGTAAAATTTCGGAACAAAACTTTTGTGATTTCAATTTTCGGAGCCACCCCGGCCCGTATGTCAGGATATGATTCCATAAACCCCCTTTTCCCGCCCGCCAATCAAAACGTACTGTCACGAACCTACGTCTCGGAAAGCCCATGTCGCAATATTACTTGTGTAAATAAGATGGCTAAGACCTGCGAAAAGGTGAGGTGTTTTGAGGTGCTGGACTTGGAGAGCATCGTCAAGGACATTAAACTGCACTTAGAAAATAACACTAGTTTTAAAACAACAGCCCCTTCCGAATAGTCTTATTTCGTTACGTATTTTTCCATATTTTCAAACTTGTCAAAGGGTTTTTTATCGGTTGAGAACCGGCCTCTGTTCTTCAAAATATTTATTTCCTCGTTGGTCGGTTGGACCAAATAAGTCGAAGGAGTGAAGTAATCAAAACCGACTCCCTGCTTCCTCAATTTTTTAATGTTAGTTTCCATCAACTTTAATGAAATGGGCGCGGAAGAGGCCATGCGGTAAGTCCATCCCATTCCAAAGCAGGGCATATCCACCCGGGCCGTAAGGATATTGGGAAAAACCGAATGAAAAGTTTTATAGATGGTGGCGAAAGACTCGGGAAAAAGATAGTAATTGTCCGTATGAATGGCGATGAGGCCTTTTCGGTTCAGGCGCTGCTTACATAACCTATAGAACTCCTGCGTATAAAGCATCTTGGAAGGTCCGTGGGGTTCGGTGAGATCAATAATGAGGACATCAAAGTTTTCAGAATTGTCCTCCAACCATTTGCGAGCGTCCTTATAAATAATCTCAACTCGCTTATCCTTCAGGCATTTCTCAATGACCGGATAATGCTTGCGGCAGAAGTCTACGACCCCTTTGTCGATTTCCAGCATCAGGATGCGCTTTAAGCTTTTGAACTTGATAGCCTCTTCGATAGCAAAACAATCCCCTCCGCCAACAATACAAATGTTCTCGGGATTTTTATGAGCCAAAAGGGGGGCCGAAACAAGGTATTGGTGGTAACGATTCTCATCGCCATGGCTAATCTGTATTTTACCGTCCAAATAAAGCATGGTTCCAAAAGTATCGTCCTTGAATATTTCCATCGTCTGGTAGGGAGTCTTTCCCTTGTAAAGGGAACGGCCCTTATAAACATGTCCAAAGGTATTGGTCGTCCACTCGGTTTTAACAGGCATGGTTAAATCTCCTAGGGGAGTTAAAGAATGGGGGGATTATAGCTGAAATAGAAAAACCTTCCCGGAAATTAAGGGAATGTTTTAAAACCAGCAAGGCCTAATTATTATTGGTTATACGTGTAATAGGTCTGAATATAAACTGGGGTCCCAATAGGTTGAAGCTCAGACTCGACAGGCCTCATGGGAATATCCAGAGATCCTGATTTTAAATCGGTGTAAACTTTTACCAATTTAGGGTTATGAGGATTAATCTTCAAACTTTGCTCAAAAGCTTTCAAGGCGGATTCTTTTTCCCTTAACTCAAAATAACAATATCCCACCATTTGGTAAGACTGCCAGAAAGACCAATTTTCATCGATGGCCAACTGAAACCGCACCAATGCGGCTTCATAACGGCCCTGCCCATATAAATAGAGCCCTTTTTTATAGTCACCCTCAGGAGTAACTTTAGAATCAGCCCATAAGAGAACAGGGATCAGAAACACCACGCTCATCAACATAAATAAAGCTTTAGATTTCTTCATTGGAAAAAGACTTCACCCTCCACTAAATTTCATGAACTTATTGCGAGAACCAGTTTTTAATAATTCCAGAGTTTTTCAAAGCATTCTTCAATGATACTCTTCCACCAACCATTTTGAAACCAGCTATTTTTTTAGAAAAAGGCTTATTTCACTTCATCTTTAACCTTTAGACGGTCTTAGAGCGATTTAATCCGAACTTTAATTTATATAATTGGCCTACGTCTTAAAAACACAATTAAAGATCGAAGAAGACCTATTGACCATCAGTGGATTTTCAGGAAGTTTTTGAAGATTTTCCGAAGGTCGCTTGAATTGTTGAATGCATGCCACCTCGGGTAGCAAACTGACCCGTCACCCGGCACCATTTAGGCTTGGAAGCGGCCACAAAATCCCGCAACATTCGATTGACCGCATTCTCGTAGAAAATACCTATATTGCGGTAAGCCAAAATATAACCCTTAAGAGATTTAAGTTCCAAAACATGTTCCACGGGTTCATATTCGAGGATAATGGTTCCAAAATCCGGCAACCCCGTCTTGGGACATACGGCCGTATATTCCGGAATTTCGATGCGGATGGTATAACCTGAAAACTGGTTAGAAAAAGTTTCAATACTTGGAAGCTTGATAGTCAACCCTGATTTGGCGTGACTCTCGTTATACTCTTTCATTTTTTAATTTTCCCTTTTTTATTTCTAACCGGTTTAGCTCTGGATTTTTCAGCCTTGACCAGACGGCCCGATTCCGGGTGGGCCAAATGATCGGTGAACCCCACCACATTTCCCCAAGGATCTGCCACTTCCACCAATAACCCCGTGGGAAGCTTCATAGGTTCTCGGACCAAATCTATCCCCCGTGCTTTTAAGACTTCCAACGACCTTTGGGTATCGGGAACCTCCACCCAAAAACGGGCCCGCTCTGGAACGAGCGATTGGGTCGGAATGTCCTCTTTTTTCAGGACTAATCCTGGAAGTTCGAACCCCACGGCCATAACGCAGATATCCAACGCATCCAAGCGGAATTTGACTAAAAAACCCAATTTTTCATAAAAGGTTACAGCCCGATTCAAATCCCCAACGGTGAAGATAACATTGTCGATTCCTAAGATATTCATGAAAACCTTAGCGGGTTATTTAAAAAGTCCAAAGAACGGACTTTTTCCCATTTATGAACGAGTCACGAATTATAAAAATCTTCGTTTTAGTGGTAAGTTCCATCCTATGGCTGCCAGCAGGATTCTGAAAAATATTTTTAAAGAATCCTTTTGGGGTCGTTAGCTGATCCTAATTGACCAAATTATAAAAAGTGTCCCGTTGGTGGGGTTCGTAACCCATTTCACGGATCAATCGTTGCATTTCTTCCAGACTCATCAAATACCGAAGTCCAGTAGAAGCCACGACGTTTTCTTCGAGCATGATACTGCCCAAATCGTTAGCACCATACTTGAGGCCTAACTGACCGATCTTCTTGCCCGGGGTAACCCAGGAAGCCTGCAGGTTCGGTAAAGTATGGTTCAGGATAATCCGCGACAGGGCCAGAGTTTTTAGGTATTCCTGTCCACTAGCGCTCTTTAAACCCAAACTCTCGTTACCCGGCTGGTATAGCCAGGGAATGAACCCTAGAAAACCACCGGTTTCTTCCTGCAGTTCCCGAATAAGAAAAATATGTTCAATACGCTCTTCGATGGTCTCCACGTGGCCAAACATCATCGTAGCGGTGGAACGCATACCAAGGGAATGCACGTCCCTCATAACACCCAGCCATTCCGACGTAGTGGCTTTCAATGGGGCGATTTCCTTGCGAACCCGATCCGAGAGAATTTCAGCTCCTCCACCCGGCATGGAATCCATACCGGCTTCCCTGAATTTTTTCAGGATTTCAATTACCGGCATGCCGAAAAGTCCGGAAAAGTGGACCAATTCGGGTGGCGAAAAGGAATGAAGTGTGATATCCGGGTGGGCCTGTTTGACTTTGGAAAGAGTGTTCAAATACCAATCAAGTGTCAAATCCGGATGATGCCCACCTTGCAAAAGAATCTGCGTGCATCCCTTTTGCTTGGCCTCGGTGATCTTGTGGATGATCTTTTCCGCCTCGTTGACATAGCCTTCTTTGGTATCTCCCGGCTCCCGGTAAAAAGCGCAGAACTTGCAATAGGTCACGCAAACATTGGTGTAATTGATATTACGGTCAATCAGGTAAGTGGCGGTCTTATCGCCTTTAGAGCGAACCTTGAGCGTGTCCGCAATGGCACCCAGTTCATTCAAGCTGGAGCCTTGGAAAAGCTCCAGGGCTTCCTGACGGTTCACCACGTATCCGTCGAGTACCTTTTCTTGAAAAGTTTCAATCATCGCACTTGTCATTAAAGAATCAATCCTTCTTCTTTTAATAGCTTCTCAAACTCGATTTGCCCCTGCACTTCGACAGCGGTGTATCTATAGTCGATGTTTTTTTCCAGATAATCCTTGGCCTGGGGCTTGTGGAAAACCCAAATTCCCTTGTAATGGTCAACAATTTCCTGGAAGTGCTTCAATCCTTCCGTCTTACAAGCCAGGAGGTCCATTTCAATCTCACGGGCCACAGCCACGTTACGGGCCATCCATACCGCGAAAACAAAAGGTTTCTGGGTTCGAATTTGCCATTCTTCCCCTAAATCCATCACTTCCATGCCGGTGGGGGCTGATTCCAGGGCGATATCCCCGAATTGAAGGGTTGCTTCCCAGGGTTTGGTTTGGCTGGGCTTAAAGGTTTCCATGTCGACGCTCTTCACTTCCAAGTTCTTGACCCCATACCATTTTTTAAGGATAAGGCGTGCCAACAAAACGGAAGTTTGGGAACGGGAATCGGCGAAGAGTTTGGTGACTGTTTGCCAAGGAGCATTGCCAAGAAGCCGCACGCTTTTGACCGGGCCTTTGGAGCCGATAGCGGCCACGGGGACTATCTGGAGCTCGGGATTCAAAAATTTCACCGCAATAGGGGCCAACGCCACGTCCAAACGGCCCTCTTTCAGCAACCCACCCATCTCATTGGGCGCTACCGGGAACAATTGATGGTGATTTTTCATGTCCCAAACGAGAGGCTGGGCATTGAGGAATGGAACAACCCCGATTTTCATGGGCTTGGCGATGAACTTGACCGGTTGGGCGGGAGCGGGAGCCGGAGGAGCTACTGTAGCCGCCGCGACAGGAGCTGCGGTTGGCGCTGGTGAAACGGCCGCAACTGAAGCAGGAGTCGGTTTCGGCGCTGGAGCTGGTACGGCAGGACTAGCGGCTGGCGTTTCGCTCATAATAAGGTTTCCTCTTTAGTTTATTAAATTTACTTTGAAAGTATCGATTCCGGAATCGACTTCAATTCTTTATACAGCGTGTCCCGTTCCACTGGCGTACGGCCCGCTTCCTGGATAATCCGCCTCAATTCCTGAACCGTCATGATCTCTGGCGTTTCGGCACCGGCCATATGATAAATCTTTTCCTCGATCACCGTACCATCAATGTCATCGACCCCATAATTGAGCGAAAGCTGGGCCAGCCGGATGCCCAACATGATCCAATAGGCCTTGATATGCGGGTAGTTATCCAGGTAAATCCTGCCAATAGCCAAGGTTTTCAGATCTTCCATACCGCTGGGCCTGGCGAAATGGTCCATGGCCGTGTGGTCTGGGTGGAAAGCCAGTGGAATAAAGGTTTGGAACCCCCCGGTTTCGTCCTGCAGTTCTCTCAAACGTCGCATATGGTCTACGCGGTGCTCGTATTTCTCGATATGACCATAAAGCATGGTGGCGTTGGTTTTTAGTCCCAACCGATGGGCGGTACGATGGACTTCAAGCCATTGATCGGCGGTAGCCTTACCGGGACAAATTTGGTCTCGTACATCCGGATGGAAGATTTCAGCCCCCCCTCCCGGCATGGAATCAAGCCCCGCAGCCTTCAACCGGGTTAAGATTTCTTCATGCGTCATGTTGTACTTATCGGCAAAAAAGTTGATCTCCACTCCCGTGAAACACTTCAAGTGGACCGAAGGGACTGTTTGCTTTAAAAGCCGAAGCATTTGCTCGTACCATTCAAAATCATAGGTGGGGTGGAGACCACCGACGATGTGAAGCTCGGTGATATGTTCCCGTTCAAAGGCTTCCTTGGCCTTTTGAGCGATCTGCTGGTGGGTAAACTCAAAGGCCCCCTCTTCCCCCTCGAAACGCGAAAAAGCGCAAAACTTACAGGTGGTAGCGCAGACATTGGTGTAATCGATGTGGCGGTTGATGTTGTAGTAGGTATCGTTACCGTTCTTTTTCTCGCGTACCAAGTTAGCCATGGCGCCTAGGACATAAAGATCATTCGTATTGTAGAGACGAAGGGCATCTTCTTCCGTGATCCGGATGCCTTTTTCCACTTTCTCGTAAATATCTTTAATGGGCGATTGTGCTAAGAGCGTTTTTAAAGCCAAACGGCGACTCCTACGACGGCAAAATAAAGGACCGATATCCAACCATTCATTTTCATCATAGCCGGGGAAAGGGTGAAGCGGGTCTTGTTCCCGCTGGTTTCCAATTTATAAGCTTTCTGGTGCTGATAGAGCAAAACCGCCCCGATCACACCAATACCCGCGTAGTAAAAGGGGGGAAAACCTACTTGAATCCCGAAACCAGCGAGAAATCCTAACATACAGGCATGGAAGAATCGAGAGGCTTTGAGGCTGTTGGGCAGGCCCCAGCGAACAACCCAGGATTGCAGGCCCTCCTTTTTGTCAAAAGCCTCATCCTGCGTGGCGTACAAAATATCAAACCCCGCCAGGAAACATATGACGGCCATCATCAACCAGAAAGGTTCGGGAGCGAAGGCGTTCTTCGCGGCGATCCAAGCCCCCACTGGGGCCACTCCCAAGGCCAATCCCAGGAACAGGTGGGAAGTCCAGGTAAACCGCTTGGTGTGGGAATAAAAGAAGACGATGGCCAAAGCCACCGGGGACAATTTAAAAGCCAAGGGATTCAGCATGTAGGAAGCCCCCACAAAACCAAGACTGGAAACAACAATCAAGATTCCCACTTGCCAAGGTTGAATGCGTCCAGCGGGGATATCCCTTTTTTGGGTTCGAGGGTTTTTAGCGTCCACATCCGTGTCCACTAAACGGTTGTAAGCCATGGCTGCGGTCCGGGCCAAAACCATGCAAACAATCACCCAGAAAAGAACGCGCAAGGGGGGCTTTCCGCCGGTGGCCGTCAGCAGGCTCGCCAACGCGAAAGGCAGGGCGAATACCGAATGGGGTAGGACGACAAGATTGGATATGGTTTTTAATTTTTCGAGCATTTTTCTAACGTTCGAGATGTTTTTCTTTGTCGCCGACCTCTTCCATACGCCAACGCTTGGAAACCTCGGCTTGGATGCCAGCATGATCATAAACCCGGGCAATCACCGTATCCACCAAGTCCTCAATCGTCTGGGGATTGCCATAAAAGCTGGGGGTAGCTGGAATAATGTGCGCACCAGCCAAGGTAAGAAGTTCCATGTTTTTAATCTGGATAAGGGAAAGAGGTGTTTCCCGGGGAACCAGGATCAACTTGCGGCGTTCCTTTAAAAAGACTTCCCCAGAACGGGTGATGAGGTTATCCGCGATCCCGTGAGCCAGCTTGCCCAAGGTGGTCGTCGAACAAGGAATAACAACCATGGCTTCGAACTTGTTGGAACCGCTGGCGGAAGGGGCGGTTAAATCCTTCTCGTCCCATTCTTTCACGTGCGGTGGGAGGTTAAGCCCACCTTCATAGGAAGCCACGATCCGGGCGGATCGAGAAACGACGGCATGCACTTCCCAATCATCATAGGGAAAATGCTGGAAAAACCTCCGAGCGTAAATCGTCCCCGAAGCGCCCGTTATGGCGGTCAGTATCTTTTTCATCCATTCCCTACTTTCGGATTCCCATCACGCTTACGGCCACTCCCATGGTTTGACTTTCAGAGGAAACATCTTTAAAGCCACAATTTTCCATTAGTTTTTTGAATTCGCTAAACGAAACAAAGTTTTTAGCCGATTTCTGGAGATAGTCATAGGCTTCCTTATTGTTCGAAACGGCGGCGCCCCGCATGGGTACGATGGTACCCACATAAAAAGCGTGGGCCAGTCGGGTCAAAAACCCGGTTGGCTTGAAAAACTCCAGGATGACGGCTCTTCCGCCGGGCTTCAAAACACGGGCAATTTCCCTCAATCCGGATTCCAATGAATCCAAGTTCCGAACGCCAAATCCACAGACCACCGCGTCAAATGCCATATCATGGAACGGTAGCCTTAGGGCATCGGCCTCCAAAAACTCAAAACCCTGCATAATCCCGGCTTTTTCTTTCGCTAACCTAAGCATGGGCTTGGTGAAATCCGCCATTATCACCTTGGCCATGGGCAGCTGTTCCTTGACCGCCAAGGCAAAATCCCCCGTCCCCGCGCAAAGGTCCAGGACCACCTTTGGCTCGAATCCATCCTTCAACATCTGCTTAACAGAGTCCTTGCGCCATTGGATGTCTTTATTGAAAGACAAGAGGTGGTTGGCTTTGTCATAGGTTGGCGCGATATCGGCGAACATGGATTGAATCTTTTCACTCATGAAAATAGTTCCTTAGAAGCTTCGATTGAGCTCAAGCAGAACAGCATTTATAACCAATTTTTAGCCAAATAAAAAGGCCCATGCTTTCAACGGGAAAACAGGGGCCTATAAGAAGAATGAAAAACTAATCGAGGACAGCCGCCTCTTCGGACATACTGCCTTCCACCGGATAGCCCGATTCCATCCAGGACTGAACGCCACCCGGAAAATCTTCCGCGTTAAATCCATTTTCCTTCAAAATTTTGGCGGCTTCCGACCCTTCTGGGCCGTTGATGTTGGCGCAATAAGTGATGAAAAACTTGTCACGCCCGTAATTGTCCTCAACGACCTTTACGAAAGCTTGGTTGTCGTTTCCCAAAGGAACATTGAACGAACCCTTGATATGGAGTTTTTCGAAATCCCCTTCCGGCAAGACGTTTAAAACCACCACATCCTCTTCTTTCATTTCTTGGAACACATCTTCCTTACTCATCCCCATACAACACCTCCTTGAGCGCTGAACTTATGATTTAAGTTTAAGAGCACAATGGGAGAAGTCAGGATAATGTCATCGAAAATCCAGGTAACATCGGGGGAAGCGATTCAAAGGCCAGCAATCCATAAAATTCGGGAAAGAGGATTAGGCTAGGCCATTCTTTTTCAAAATAGGTAAGATTTTTTCTTCAACTTGAGGGTCCATCACCAACTCTTCCGGCCATTCACGATTAAAACCCTCCTCTTTCCATTTCTTCGTGGCGTCGATGCCAATCTTGCCGCCCCAACCCCACATGGGGGAGGTATGGTCCAACACATCCAAGGGGCCTTCAGTAATGACAACATCTCTCTTTGCGTCCATGCAGTTCCCTATCCGCCATAAAACCTGAGCATAATCATGGACATTCGTATCCTTATCCACAATCAGAAGAATCTTGTTGAGCATCATTTGCCCCAGCCCCCAAAGGGCGAACATTACCTTGCGAGCGTGCTGTGGATATTGTTTGTCGATGGAAACGATCGCCAGGTTATGAAAAATGCCTTCCACCGGTAGGTCGATATCCACGATTTCCGGCAAAACCTTTTGCATTAGGGGCAAAAACAATCGTTCCGTGGCCTTACCCAGATAGCCGTCCTCCATGGGCGGCTTGCCCACGATGGTTGTGGGATAGATGGGATTTTTCCGGTGGGTGATGCAAGTCACATGGAAAACCGGATATTGGTCGGCCAAGCTGTAATAACCTGTGTGGTCGCCGAAGGGCCCTTCCAAGCGCCGTTCGCCCGCTTCCACATAGCCTTCCAGCACGAAATCCGCGTCGGCATGGACCATTAAATCCACGGTTTTGCACTTCACCAGTTCCACCGGCTTTTTACGCAAAAACCCCGCGAACAATAGTTCATCGATACCTTCGGGTAACGGCGCCGTGGCTGAATAGGTCAAAGCGGGGTCCCCTCCCAGCGCCACCGCCACCTCCAGGCGCTTACCCATTTTCTCGGCCTTGCGATGGTGGCCCGCCCCTCCATGATGGACCTGCCAGTGCATCCCCGTCGTTTTTGCGTCGTAAACCTGCATGCGGTACATCCCGATATTGCGTAGGCCTGTTTCCGGGTCCTGGGTATAAACCAAGGGGAAAGTGATAAAGCGGCCGCCATCATCAGGCCAGCATTTCAAGACGGGAAGAGCGGTTAAATCAGGGTTGTTTTCTACGACTTCCTGACAAGCGCCTTTGCTGACTTCCGTAGGAGGAAATTTGGCAATATCGGCCAATTTCGGTAGGAACTTCAGTTTTTCCACAAAGCCCTTGGGCGGCTTCAACTCCAGGAGTTCCTTGATGGAGTCCGCGTGTTCTTCCAGGTTCTCCACTCCCAAGGCCCAACTCATACGCTGGTAGGAACCGAAACCATTAATCAGAAGCGGATAGGCGCTTCCCTTGGGATTCTCGAAGAAAAGGGCCTTGCCACCCTGGGGGGATTTGGAAACCTTGTCCGCAATCGCAGTGATTTCTAGAATAGGGTCCACTTCATCCTTAATCCGGACAAGTTCTCCTTTTTTTTCAAGGAATTCAACGAATTCACGAAGGGACGAGTAAGCCATGGGATTCCTCAATCTTGTTTGAAAGCGGGATATTCTACGCCGACGAGCTTGCCGTCTCAAAGTCCCTTTTTAGTTGCCGGTTAATGAGAAAAGCACCGATCACAACCAAAAGCCCGCCGATCGCGGGAGCCCAAAGCCATTTTAAGGCTGGCTGGAAAAACAGGTTAAACCATGCCATATAGCTGACGGCCCACCCAATAGTCATAAGGAACCGCGCCGAGCGTTCCCCCCAACCGGCGGCCATCCAACCGGCAACGTACCCTGCCATAGAAAAACCAACTCCAAACAAGTGTAGGTCGGAGGTATGTTTAATAAACATCTCGGCCCTATCCCCCATATTCACCATCATGGCCAGCCAATCGAAACACCACAGAAGCAGCCACAAAACGGCGACTAGGGCAAACCCATGGGAAACAAACATGAAGGTTCGGTTTCCCTCCCGAAACCATTCCAAACGCGTCAACAATAGCAAGATTCCGCACAGGCCTGCGTACCCGAACAGTATGGCGATGCTCATCCATGTGGACGGATTTTGGCGGAGTGATCCGGCCAGGGGTTCCTCAAAAAAAACGCCCATGGACAATAAAACTCCCAGAGAACCCATGCGGTAAAGGATCAAAGCGGCCCTCATTCCGATTCCTCAGGTTTTGGCCTATGTTTTTTAATCGGAGGAAAAGTCTTGGGATAAAAAACCTTCATCATAAAAAGGCCATTGGGCGGCAGGGTTGGCCCCGCTTTCTTTCGGTCCTTGGATTTCAGAATCGCGGTAATGTCCTCTGGTTTAATCTTGCCCGAACCCACATAAACCAGCGTTCCACTCAAGATTCGGATCATTTGGTGAAGGAAGGACACACCGGTGTAATCCAAGACGACGTCCGAACCTTTTTTTTGTATACCGATCTTCATCAAGGTACGTTTCGGATTTGCCCTTTTTCCTAAAGCGCCGCGAAAGGCCGTAAAGTCATGGGTGCCTAAAAGGTATTTGGCCGCTTTCTTCATGGCGGATATATCCAGCGGAAGCCGGAAATGATGGTAAGTGTTTCGGTCGAAGACCGTATAGTCTTGGCTGTTGCGAATGACGTAGCGATAGAGTTTGGCCTTGGCGTGGTAAGTAGCGTGAAAGGTGGCTGGAACCTCTTGGGCCTTCACGATTCGGATATCGTGGGGTAAAAGCTGGTTTAAAACCTTCGCGATGCGTTCCACCGGCATCGGGGATGTCGTGTGAAAATTGGCGGTCTGCCCCAGGGCATGAACCCCGGCATCGGTACGGCCCGCTACCAAAAGGTCCACCGGGTGCCCACAGATGAGTTTCAGCCGGTCTTCCAGGGTTCCTTGTAGGGTCGAGGCCTGGGGTTGTTTTTGCCAGCCCGAATAACTGGTTCCGTCATACTCCACGATCAAGCGAATATTGCGGAATTCCATGGTCTTAATGGTGCGACGAGTTCGGCACCTCGTGCGCCTGTTCCGCCTTGTTGAGGAGCGCGAGCCCATCGACAGCTTCCTTTTGCTGGGGATTGAGGCCGAGGGCTTGTTGGTAAGCGGAATCAGCGTTGGTAAAGTCGTTCATCAACCGGAAAGCATCCCCCATTCGGGCCAAGACATAAGGATTCCGGGGCTCCCGTTGAAGGGTTTCCTGGTAATTGTTGATGGCCGCGGCGTAATTGCCCATAGCCAGATAGCTCTCACCTAGCATCATGTAAATGCGAACCAAAGTCTGAGGTTGGCGGTATTGCAGGGCGTTGTTGAAGCCCCATACGGCCAGGTCCGGCATTTTGTTCATGTAGGAGTAATAGCCCGTAAAATCATAACCAATGCCATAGGAATCTTTCATGACATCCGTGTACTCATCCCAATAACCCCGGGTAGGATCTTCCATGTCCCGTAAACGGTAAGTGCTCCAAATTAAATTCAGCCGTCCCGAGGTGAAGGGATAATTCATATTCTTGGTATTAATCATCCTCCACAAAAAGCCTTCGGGCATAGATGGATTTTTGTCCCTCATCCAAGGCGCGGTGAAAATGTTAGTGAAATAAAAGGAACGGTCCTTGGCGTGCTGGTCGATCATATCTTGAACCACCGTCTCGGGACGGATATCTTCCCGCCCATAGGCGTCCGTTCGCATGGGAACCTCAAGGAAAGGCCAGCGTTTGAATAAAGGATTCCGATACCAATCGTAGGGAATGAGCTGCATGGTAAAACTGACGACCTCGGGCCTTTTTCCTTCCACGTATTGCAGGTACCAAAGGGGAAGAATGTCGATATCGCCGTTGCAGAGGATAACCGCGTCCCGATTGACGGTCTTGAGCATATTCATGCCCTCATCGTAGGAACTGATATACCGGCTTTGGTCGTTTCCCTGGTAAACCGCTTGGCCGTCGACCATCTTGTCCTTGGCCGTGTAGTTCAACATCAAAGGCATCAAGGCGAACCCCAAACAAAAAGCGGTGGCGTAAAGGGGAACAACCCGGTAAGGCCATTCCTTGGCGACCCACTCGCAAATACCGGCGACACCCGCGGCCGCGAAAATCGCGAAGGTGAGGTAAACCGGGGAGAAAAAGTTGTCAATGGTCCATTGATACCCTTCCAGCGGGTTGTTGAAAAGGATGATGCCCGCGAAAACACCTCCCCCGAACAAGGCGAAACCAGTTGCCGTGGCCCATTGTTTTCGTTTCCAAAGCCAGACGCCCCCCCAAATCATCAGGAAGAAAACAAGGAAAGTGAATATTTCGCCGAACTCGTGATGGGCGTGAAGCCAAAAGCGTTTGAGATCGCGGACGATAGTTTCCCAACCCCGGGCAGCGCCGACGTTCTCATAGCCCTTCCGGATAACGGTTCCCCAAAGCCGGTCCACGGTACGGGGATCCCACCAGTTGACCAGAGGGTTCTGGGTCGCCCGTATGGGCAGGTACATGTAAACCGAAAGGGATAAAAGGCCGCAAATAAAAGCCCTTACAAAATTCAAGACGCCAAAAGCCGAGAGAACATTGATAAGGTTATCCCATAAATCAAAAGGTCTTAGGCCAATGGCGTTTTTTAAAATGGTAGGCAAGGGAACCCGTTTTTGACTGGCCAGGAAAAACCAAAGATAGGCCGGGGCCATCACGATTTGATTGGGCCAATGATGAGCCAGACTCAAGCCATAAAGGAAGCCCATGAGTAGGAGGGATTTGGTGAACCATCCGCTTTCCCTCATCTTAAAGAAAAGAAAAATCATGGAGACCGAAAGCAATGTATTGAGGGTATAAATGCCGCCCTTGGCCCCACAGGACTGGAACCAATGTTGATAGGAAAAAGCGAAAACAAGCGCCCCAAAGAGGGACGGAACTTCCCAAAGCCATGAGTTGGACTTTGAGGTTTCTGGAGCCTCTTGTCCCGTAACGCTCATAGAAACTGGGGACGGGCCGTTGGCCGTAACCACAGGGGAAGCTTGGAAAGAATTGGCGGAGGTGAAGATTCCTTGAAACATCATTTTGAGGAACCAATAAACCATCACCACTGAAACAGTCCCCGTAACCATGGAAGAAAAGGTCACCCTTAGCATCGGTTTACCCAAAGGCAGGAGGCAATTGACCCTCCCCCAAAGGGTGTGCAGGGGATAGCCTGGCGAATGGCTGATGGTCAGCAGGTCGCAGACCATGATGGTTTCACCGGAATCGTTGATATTAAAGGTAGCGCAATGGGTCAACAGATAAACTTCGAAGACGAAGAAAAAAAGGAAAACGGGAATCAGCATAGGTAGTGATATTCCTGGGAATCAAAAATAAGGGGCGCCCAAAGGCGCCCCTGGTTTTATTCTCTTTTCAACTCAGGCGTTGGCTTTCGCCGCCGCTAAAGCCTTATCATAATCCGGATGGTTAGTGGCTTCGCTCACATACTCAACGTGCTTGATTTTACCATCTTTTCCCACCACAAAGAGGGCTCGGGCTTCCAAGCGGAGTTCCTTGATATGGGTACCATAAGCGTCCCCGAAGGACATCTCCCGGTGGTCGGAAAGGGTTTGAATCTTAATATTTTCCGCCCCACAAAAGCGCCCTTGGGCAAAGGGCAAATCCGCCGAAATCGTCAATACTTGGACGCTGGGAGGAAGGGTTTCCGCTTCCTTATTGAACCGGTGGGTTTGCGCCGCGCAAACACCGGTATCCAAGGAAGGCGCTACTGAAAGAATCAAAGTCTTTCCCTTGTAATTATCGAGCGTCATTTCTTGTAAGTCGTTGGTTAAAACCTTGAAATTGGGAGCCGTGTCCCCCACTTTGATTTCCGGCCCGATCAGGGTCAAAGATCCGCCCTTGAAGGTAACGACGCCTTTACGCTCTTGCATGTCTTTCTCCTTGGATAAAAAATTTAAAACTCAAAACTGATAACTCAAAACTGCCTTTCTAGATGTGTCCTTGATGCACCAGATACTCGGCTACCAACATCCCGCCTTTAGCGGCTCCCATTTTGGTGTTATGGGACACCAGCATATACTTGATTCCGTTCGGCAAGGCATGGTCCGCCCTCACCCGGCCCACGGAGGTCACCATTCCCCCTTCCCGGTCCCGATCCAGTCTCGGCTGTGGGCGAAAAGGATCATCCGTCACCTCAATCAAATGGGGCGGGCAGGAGTGAAAATTCATGGCCACAAAATCCTTCCCGAAGTCACGCATCACCTTTTTCACATCCTCCACAGTTGCGTGCTTAGACAAGGAAACATAAACCGCTTCCGTATGGCCTTCCATGACTGGAACGCGTGTACAGGTAGCCGAGACCGGAAAAGGCGCCGGGGCTATAGTTTCACCGATGATCGTCCCCAAGATTTTCTGGGTTTCTTTCTCGACTTTTTCCTCTTCCTTCGGGATATAGGGAACAACGTTATCCATGATATCCATGCCAATAACTCCGGGTGACCGTCCGGCTCCCGACAAGGCCTGCATGGAAGTCATGATCACTTGCAGGACCCCATAGGCTTCATGCAAGGGCTTTAGGGTCATCGCCAGGCCCATAGTCGTGCAATTAGGCACGGGCGTCACGAAACCTTTCCAGCCGCGGCTCTTCTTTTGGATGGCGATCAGCTTGTCGTGATCCAGGTTGACGCCGGGAATGAAAATGGGGACATCCGGTTCATAGCGGAAGGCGGACGCGGTCGAGACGACAGGTGTGGTTTTGGCGTAACGTGGTTCCAATTCCTTTGCCGCGTCTGATTCCACGGCGGTAAAGATAACGTCCACTTTAGAGGCGTCGAGCTTGGAGGCGTCTTCCATGTGCATTTTAGCGAAAGTGGGGTCCAAGGCCTCCTGGCAATACCAACGGAAAGCGCCCGAGGCGTCGGTCAGGGCGTCCTTGTAGGACTTCCCCGCGGATCTCTCCGAAGCGGCCAAAGCTACGACTTCGAAAAAGGGATGCCCCGGAAGGGAGGCCAAAAACTGCTGGCCCGCCACTCCAGTGGCGCCGATGACGGCGACTTTCTTCTTTTTCATCGCTCAATCCTTCAAAAATGGTCAAAAACCTTTATTTGGGAAGGGAAAGGATAGCATATTCGGAGGGAGTTTCAATGCTACAAAGGCCCCCGAACTTGAGGGATGTCGTCTTATTTTATGGAATTTCCGTCTTACTGTTAGCGTCATAGGTTTTCTTGTTAGCCGATATGGAAATAAAACAAATGTAGCTACCCGGTGGCATGGGTCGGCCTTCCTCGTCTTTTCCATCCCAAACGATCTCATGCGTGCCACTGGACAGGTTTTCCGGCTTTTGGTCTTTGCTGAATTCATAGACCAGCACGGGGCGTAAACCATTGGTGAATATTCTCAAATAAGTGTGGTCCGCGTCCGTGGTAGTTCCCCATTTGAAATGAATCTGGTTTGAGGCGTCCGGTTTCGGGGAAACGGAAAACTGAAATACGCCCGGGGTGGAGGTCGCCGTCATGGTGACCGTGGGGGTTTTGGTGGCGGTCTTGGTAATGGTGGGTGTAATGGTGAAGGTCAGCGTAGGGGTTGAAGTAGGTGTGGGTGACAGGGAGGGAGACAAGGTTCCGGTGGGCGTGTAGGTGAAAGTGCCGGTTATCGTCGGGCTAGCCGTTAGAGTGGCGGTGGATGTCGGAGTCGGTGTCACATGTGGAGAAAGGGTACCTGTGGGAGTAACGAGGGCCGTAAAAGTATTCGTCGCAGTAAAGGTAAAAGTGGCAGTAGCTGTGTTGGAGGGAATCGGTGTCACGGCTTGGGCCGGCGATGGCTCGAAGGCGCTTCCCCAAAAAGCGACCGTTACCAAAAATGCGGCCCACCAAAATAATTTCTTCATCGGTTCTATTTCACTTCCCGGACGACAGCGTCTCCCATTTCTTGGCAGGACACCGCTTTCTCGCCCCCCTTCACTAAATCCGCCGTGCGAAGCCCGGCATTCAGGACCGTTTCGACCGCCTTCTCCACGGCCTCGGCTTCTTTTAGACGCTTGAAACTGTATTGAAGCATCATGGCCACCGACAAAATCATCGCCAGGGGATTGGCCTTGCCGGTTCCCGCGATATCCGGAGCCGACCCATGGGAAGGCTCGTAAAGCCCGACTTTGCCTCCGATTGAGGCTGAGGGCAGCATCCCCAGTGAGCCGGTGAGCATCGAGGCCTCATCCGAAAGGATATCGCCGAACATATTGGTGGTCACCATAACGTCGAAGGATTTGGGTTTGAGGATAAGCTGCATGGCTGCGTTGTCCACGATCTGGTGCTCGAAAGCCACGTCCGGGTGCTTTTTGGAGACTTCTTCAGCCACGTCGTGCCAAAGCCGGGAGGATTCCAGCACATTGAATTTATCCACGCTGGTTACTTTCTTGCGGCGTAACTTGGCCAGTTCAAAGGCCAGCCCCACAATTCGCTCGACTTCGGGTGTCCGGTAGATTTCGGTGTTAACCCCGTAACGGTCCTTCCCTTCTCCGAAGATGCCCCGGGGCTCGCCGAAGTAAATGCCCGAGATGAGCTCCCGAACGATCAGCATGTCCACCCCATCGATCACCTCGGCTTTCAGGGTGGAGGCATCCTTGAGGGCGTCGAAAAGCTTTACCGGGCGCAAGTTGGCGTAAAGGTCCAGACCCTTGCGAAGACCGAGAATCCCCGCTTCGGGCCGCTTTTTGTTTTCGATCTTGTCCCACTTGGGCCCGCCCATCGGAGCCTTGAGGACCGCTTGGGCCGCCAAACAGGCTTTCAAGGTATGGTCAGGCAGCGGAGTATCGAACTTATCGATGGCGATCCCACCCGCGTCCTGGGCCTCGTATTCGAACTTATGGCCGAACACTTCCCCGACACGGTTAAGGACCTTCTTGGATTCCTCACAGATTTCCGGACCGATCCCGTCCCCAGCCAATACGACGATGTGGAAGTTCATGCGCTACCCCTATAAATAAAAGAGGCCGGGGGTTTCCCCGGCCTCTTGGTTTTAACTTGTTTAAAGCTTCAAGCCCTTTTGAATGTCAAACGCCGCCTTGGCGCTCTTGGTCTTGTGCTTCAACAAAAGCTTGTTGACCGCGCTCAAATAGGCCTTGGCTGACGCCTCGATGACGTCGGTGGAAACTCCCCGGCCATGGGCCTCGTCCCCGTTGGTGGTGACGGACACCGTCACCTCGCCCTGGGCGTCCCGGCCTTGGGTGAGGGCTTTCAAGGAATAGTTTTCCAGCTTGCCCTTGAAGCCGGTGGCCCGGTCGATGGCGTTGAAAACCGCGTCCACCGGCCCGTCCCCCGTGGCCGCCTCGTGGCTTTCAACAACCCCTTTTTTGACCTTCAAGGTGGCCGTTGGCAAAGTAGTGGTACCCGCCGAGGTATGGAGATAGGTCAGGTGGTAAATCTCCTCGGATGCGGCGATCCTCTCTTCGATCAGGGCCTCGATATCCTCGTCATAGACGCTTTTCTTCTTGTCCGCCAGGTCTTTGAACTTGGCGAAAAGGCCGTCGATGGCTTCCGGCGAAAGGTTGTATCCCAGGCTTTCCAGGCGGGTCTTGAAGGCGTGGCGGCCTGAGTGTTTGCCCAACACCAATCGGCTCTCCGACACCCCGATTTCCTGCGGCGTCATGATTTCGTAATTCTGGCGGTACTTGAGCATGCCGTCCTGGTGGATGCCGCTCTCATGGGCGAAGGCGTTGCTGCCCACGATGGCCTTGTTGGGCTGGATCATGAAGCCCGTCAGGGTCGAGACCAGGCGGCTGGCCTTGTAGATTTCCTGGGTGTCGATGCCGGTCTGGTAGGGGTAGAGGTCGTGCCGGGTCTTCAGGACCATGACGATCTCTTCCAGGCTGGCGTTGCCCGCCCTTTCTCCGATTCCGTTGATGGTACATTCTACCTGTCGGGCCCCGCTGCGGATGGCCGAGAGAGAGTTGGCCACCGCTAGCCCTAAGTCGTTATGGCAATGCACCGAGATGACGGCCTTGCTGATGTTGGGCACCCGGTTCTTCAGGGTGGCGACCATGTGGCCATATTCGGTGGGAATAGCATAACCTACCGTATCGGGCACATTGACTGTTGTAGCCCCGCTCTTGATGGCCGCCTCGATCATGCGACAGAGGTAGTCCAAGTCGGAGCGAGAGGCATCCTGGGCCGAGAACTCCACATCGTCGCTGAAGCGCCGGGCATACTTGACTGCGTCCACCACGGCGGCCAGGGCTTCCTCCCTGCTTTTGCGAAACAGGTGCTTAAGATGGATGTCAGAGGAAGAGATGAAGGTATGAATGCGCATGCGCTTGGCGGGTTTCAGCGCCTTGGCGCAGGCGTCGATATCCTTGCGCATGGCACGGCTGAGGCCGGCGATGACGGTTTTCTTAAGGGTCTTAGCGATCTTTTGCACGGCCTCAAAGTCGCCCGGCGAGGCCGCCGGGAAACCCGCCTCAATGATGTCCACACCCAGCTTTTCCAGCTGGACGGCGACCTTCATTTTTTCCTCGGTATTCAGGCTGGCGCCCGGCGCTTGTTCCCCATCGCGCAGGGTGGTGTCGAAAATATAAACGCGGTCTGCTTTGTTGCTGCTGTTTTGGGTTTTCATTTTGTTCTCCTAAAGGCTGTTTAGGGGTTGGTAACGGGGTTGAGCTGCTTGGGTTTTTTTGGTTTCAATTTTTCGACGCTTTTTTTAGTGAGATATTGGGCGATACCCCACAAGAGATAGATGGTCAAAAGGGTAAAGGCCGTGAATTCGGCGGCCTTGATGAGCCAAAAGATCACCAGGCCTATGAAGGCCAGGGTCCAGGGTTTGACGGATTCGAGCTTCAGCTTTTTCAGGCTGGGATAGGGGATGGTGGAAATCATCACCAGGGCGATGATCACGGTCAGAATCGGGATTCCATAGAGTTCTATATAACTCAGATTTTCCTCATACCACCCCATGACTTTGTTCATAAAAATGCCTTTGCCGTACCATCCTTCCCAGCGGGACAGGAGGATATAGCTAGCCAGGATGCCCGCCGCCGCCGGGCTGGGCAGGCCCATAAAATGGCTCTTTTCCTCCACCTGGGCCTGGACGTTGAAACGGGCTAGGCGGATGGCGGCACAAACCACATAAAATACCGTGATGGAAATGCCCCAAACGTTCAGGTAACGCAGGACGGACAGGTAAATGAGGATGGCGGGCGCCATGCCGAAGCTCACCAGGTCGGAGAGGCTGTCGAACTCCATGCCGAACTTGCTGGTGGTGCCCGTGGCACGGGCCACCATTCCGTCGAAGAAATCGGCGAAGGTCGCGATGATGATGAGCTCCGCTGGAAGAACGAAGGGGATAGTATTGGTCTCGGCGGCCAGGGAAAGAGTCAGAGAGTCGTTGATGCCATAGGCGATGGCTAATATGCCCAGGACCATGTTCCCCGCCGTAAAGAGGTTTGGAAGCAGGTAAATGGTCTTGCGAAACCTGGACTTGGCCGGCCTATTCTCATTATCTTGTTTATATTTCAAAGCTACCATTACAGTTCTCCGATGACCGTCACGCCCGCCCTCACTTGGTCTCCCAGCTTGACGGCTGGCTTAAATCCCTTGGGCAGAAAAAGATCAACTCGTGATCCCAACAGGATTCGCCCGATTCTTTTACCCCGTTCGATGACATTGCCTTTATCCGGCGTGGTTTTAACCCGCCGGCACAATAAACCCGCTATTTGCTTAATGACGATCCGGCCCATGGCTTTACCTTTTTTACCGGGGGCTTTCAAATCCATAACCAAATGGGCCTGTTCGTTCACCAGGTCCGCCTTGTCGTCGTAAGCCGCCAAAAACTCGCCCGGGTAGTAAACCTTTTTCACCACCTTGCCGTCATAGGGCGCCCTTTGCACATGGTTGTTCAACGGATTCATGAAGATCGCGATATGAACCGAAGGCTTCTTCAGATAAAACTTTTCGGTCGCCGTCTTTAAAACAACCACCTTGCCATCCGCCGGACTCAAAACTTCTTTGGGTTTGAGCGCCCCCTGGGGGCTGCGCTCAAAATCCCTGAAAAAATTCAGGATCAAGGCCGCGATCACCAGTACCGCGACTCCCAAAATAACCAGCGCCCAGCAACCCCAATGGGCCCCTGCCAGAAGCAAAGCCCAGCCTACCGCCAAGGCGGGAAGGAACAGGCTCCAGGTTTCCGGCATAAAGGGCAGTTTCATTTATTTTTTCATCCAGCTAAACATGCTACGCACTTGTTTGCCCACCTTCTCGACGATATGTTCGGAGTCGAGCTTCAACACCGAATTGTAAACCGGGCGGTTGGCCTGGTTTTCCAACACAAACTCCCGGGCAAACATCCCCGTTTGGATTTCGCTGAGGATTCGGCGCATTTCATTGCGGGTTTGTTCCGTAATGATGCGGCGGCCCCGGGTGATATCGCCATACTTGGCAGTGGTCGAAATAGCCTCCCGCATGCCTGTGATACCTTTCTCGTAGATCAAATCGACGATGAGCTTGACCTCGTGAAGGCATTCGAAATAAGCCACTTCGGGCTGGTAACCGGCGGCCACCAGGGTGTCAAACCCGGCGCGGATCAGTTCGGACAATCCGCCGCAGAGGACCACCTGTTCGCCGAAGAGATCAGTCTCGGTTTCTTCCTTGAAGGTCGTTTCCAAAACCCCGGCGCGGGTGGCGCCGATGGCCTTGCCATAGGCCAGGGCCAGCTTCAGGGCGTTGCCCGTGGCGTTCTGATGGATGGCGACCAGGGCCGGAACGCCCTTCCCTTCGACATAAGTCGTGCGAACCAAATGGCCGGGGCCCTTGGGGGCGATCATGAACACGTCCACGTCCGCCGGAGGCACGATCTGGCCGAAATGAATGTTGAACCCGTGGGAGAACATCAGGGCCTTGCCCGCCTTGAGCGAGGGCAGAACGTCGGCTTTATAAAGCGAACCCTGCAGGTCGTCCTGGATGAGGATCTGGATGATATCGGCTTTGGCGGCGGCTTCCTTGGAATCAAAAGCCTCGAAGCCGTCGGCCTTGGCCTGGGCTTTGGTTTTATCGGAACGGGTTCCGATGACTACCTTGATCCCCGAATCCTTCAAGTTCAGGGCCTGGTTGCGGCCCTGGTTGCCATAGCCGAGGACGGCCAGGGTCTTGCCTTTCAACGCGTTGATGTCGGCGTCCTGCTCGTAATAAATCTTAGCCATTTCCTTCTCCTTGTTTTTGATGTGCCTTTAGGATTACTGCCAACTGCTTTTTTTAGAGATTCGACTGCCCTGCTTTTCCCGCCTTGACCTTCACTTTTTTTTCTTCTTCCTCATGGACCTTCTTGCCCCGAGAGATCGCCACTTCGCCGGTACGGACCAGTTCCAAAATGCCATAGTTGCTCAAGAGCTCGACCATGGCGTTGATTTTGCTTTCCTTGCCTGTGACCTCGACGATGAAGCTCTTCAGGGCCACATCCACGATCTTGCCGTCGAAGCACTGGACGATTTCCATGACCTGGCTTCGCGTATGGGCTTCCGCTCGCACTTTGATCAGGGCCAGGTCCCGACCGATGAAATCCTCATGGGTCAGGTCGATGACCTTGATGACGTCGATCAGTTTGTTCAGCTGTTTTTCCACCTGGTCAATGATCCGCTCGTCGCCCCTCACCACGATGGTGATGCGGGAAACTTTGGGGTCATCCGTCACGCCCACCACCAGGCTGTCGATGTTATAGCCCCGGGCCGAAAAGAGGTTGGAAACACGGGACAAGACTCCCGCGTGATTGTTCACTAAAACCGAAATTGTGTGTCGCATAAGTTTTCCTTTCTCTTACAGGTGGACTTGGGTTGGTTTTTTGGGCCCTTTTTGGGACCGGGCTTCCATCACTTTTTCCATTTGGTGGGCCTTGGAAAGGACGATGTCCTTCACCGCCCCGCCCGCCGGAACCATGGGATAAACATGTTCTTCGGCGTCCACGACCACGTCCACGATGCAGGGGCCCTTTTTCGTCAGGGCTTCTTCCAACACCTTACTCGTGTCCTTGGGAGTCTCAGCGCGGTATCCCGCGATGCCATAGGCCTCGGCCAGCTTCACGAAATCCGGCTGGGCCGGGATCGAGGTGGAGGCGTAGCGCTTGTCGAAAAAGAGGTCTTGCCACTGCTTGACCATGCCCATGAACTTGTTGTTGATGATGATGACCTTCACATTGAGCTCGTACTCCTTGACGATGGCTAGTTCCTGCAGGGTCATCTGGAAGCTCCCGTCCCCTGCCACGTCCACGACCGTGGCGCCGGGGTGGGCAAAGGCCGCCCCGATGGCGGCCGGAAAACCGAAACCCATCGTGCCCAACCCGCCAGAAGTCAGCCAACGGCGGGGCTTGTTGAACTTGTAATACTGCGCCGCCCACATCTGGTGCTGGCCCACTTCGGTGGCAATATAGGCGTCGCCCTTGGTGATGCGGTATATCTCGTCGATGGCAAATTGGGGCAACACTGGACCTTTGGGATCCTGTTGATAACCCAAGGGATGATTCACATGCCAGTTATCGAGTTCTTCGTACCAGGCCTCGTATTCCTTGGAACCGACCTTTTTAGCGAGATCCTTCAGGATGAAACGCATATCCCCCAGCACGTGGGCGTCCACTTTGACATTCTTGCCAATCGAGGTAGGGTCCACATCGATGTGGGCCTTTTTGGAATGGGGCGAGAACTCGCTGAGCTTACCCGTCACCCGGTCGTCAAACCGGCTGCCGATGGCCAACAGGAGGTCGCAATGGGTGAGGGCCATATTGGCGCGGTAGGAACCGTGCATCCCCAGCATATCGATGAACTGCCGGTCGGTGGCCGGATAGGCGCCCAGGCCCATCAGGGTCAAGGTGACCGGGATATTGGTTTTGCGGGCGAACTTGTAGAGTTCTTCCGAGGCCCCGGCATTGACCACCCCACCACCGGCGTAAATCAGGGGCTTCTTGGCATGCTTGATCAACTCGGCGATCTTGTCGATCTGGCTGATATCGGGCGTCGGAACGAACTTGGACAGGGGAATGGAAGCCTTGTCCGGTATTTCCACTTCCGCGGAAGCCGCGGCAATGTCCTTGGGAATATCCACCAAAACGGGCCCAGGCCTTCCCGTGCGGGCGATGAAGAAGGCGTCCCTCATAATCTGCGGCAGTTCCTGGATGTTCTTGACCAGGTAATTGTGCTTGGTACAGGACCGGGTGATCCCCACCACATCCGCTTCCTGGAATCCGTCTGTTCCAATGAGGGCCGTGGGCACTTGGCCCGTAATGGCGACCAGGGGAACCGAATCCATATAAGCGTCGGCTAGGCCGGTCACAATGTTGGTGGCGCCAGGACCGGACGTAACGACGCAAACCCCCACCTTTCCGGTGGACTTGGCAAAACCCTCCGCCATATGCACCGCGCCTTGTTCGTGGCGGGTGTCGATGAGCTTGATTTTGTCCCGGTTCAAATAAAGGGCGTCATACACGGGCAAAATGGCCCCGCCCGTCACGCCCCAGGCCATGGTCACGCCTTCATCAAGCAGGATCTCCACGATCATTTGCGCCCCGGTTTTCAGTTTAGTCTTTGCCATCGTTATCTCCCTTAAGGTCCACGCCCTTTTTCAGGCGTGAAAGACTCAGATTTTACAATAATTACTGGCTTTTTCGAGGGTTAAACAGGGTGAAAAGTCCCTTCGAACCTGAAAAAAGCCTTATAAACCCATGTTTAGGGGATCGTCGCTTGGGCGGGACATTCGCGGATAAAAAAAAAGCCGCGGTGGCCCGTTTGAAGCGGGCCCCGCGGCTTGGTAGCCGTCTTTAGGAGCGAACCGCCTCCGGACGCAATACGAGTACCAATACCAAAAGAACTGGATTCATTGCGTTTCCGAAGGTCATGAAAAGCTCCTAAAAAAATAACTGCTTGGCCGAAACTATACTCAGCGGTGAACCGCTTGTCAAGCGGTGTAACGACAAGGCTAGTTGGCGAAAAAATGCAGCAAACACCATATCAGTCCGAGGACAATCACCCATGCCGCGAAAGAGTTTTTAAAATCGTCCCACCAAATCATTCCTTTTGTATCGGACAGATAACGCTTAAACCGTCCTAAAAAGTAAATGAGGGGCGGTAAAAGAATGACCAGGATGATCGCAATGAGCACAGCTTCATTTTGAAATTCCTGGTGCTTCAACATTTTCAAGGCTAAAAATAGCGTGATCAAAACCATCATCGATTGGGCGACCCAAAAACTGACATATTCCAAAAGATGGGGTGGCAGTTGAAATAGTTTGGTCTGCCAGGAATGGTCCGAAATTAAAGAAGTGTCATCCTCGTCCGAAAGTCTGGTTCCGCACCGGTAACAAAATTTAACCGTCTTTCCTTTGGAAAATAAGCTTTGGTTTAAAATCGCATTCTTATGTTCGCAGGATTGGACGATCCAGCCGATGGAGATCGAGAACCAAACACTGAGGGCGATTTGGAGCAATAACCCGATCCAAACGAATTGATAATCATAATTGCTGGAAATCACCGTCAAGGATAGGTTTAAGAAAATAAACCAGTACCAGGGTTCGAGCAAGCGGATATGCCGTATATCGTCGGAAGTCTCCAGGAAAAATCTCCACGCTTTCGAAATCAGTAAAATCAAAACAATCAAGATCACGAAAGTTAGAATCATATTTCCCCACCTTTAAATCATGGTTTTGGGATGGAAAATTTCTTCACTGTTGGCTTTCAAGATACGAAAGGGTGTCTTGAACGTTAGTGTAATTCGGAATGGATTGGGCGGCCATCAAATAGGCTCGACGGGCTTCTTGGGGCTGGTGATTGAGAAGGTAAAAATTCCCCAATTTGTAATACAAATTAGCGGCGGGATAACCTTTTTCAATCGCCCGGCGAAGAGCCTGAATATTGGGCCCCAAGTCGGTGCCAAAATGATACTGGGCCGCCCACTCCCCATAACAGGACTCCAAAAAGGGGTCGCCGGCCATCAAGGGCAGTCCTTCGGACAACTTTTGAATCGTCAATAAATATTGGCTTCGATCGTTCATCGTATTTTCAGCCTTGATCGTCAACTGATGGAAATATTGGTGGGCAATGGCCCACTTGGAAAAAATTTCTAAATTTTGCGGGGTGAGAGAAATAATTCCGACCGCCGATCCCCCATCAGCGACGGCATAAGGCGTAATTCGGTACCAATGGGATTCGGGAAAACGCTTGAATAGAAAAGGAACGTAATGGACATTGGTGACCACGCCCGCCCATCTGGCATTCTTGATTTGAAATTTTGGATTTAACAAGGAGTTAAAATGATAACTTGTCACATTCAAGGTATGGTCATGGTCCAAGAGAATAAAATCCGTGAAGATCAGCCCCGGTCCCTCCGATTGGGCCATGGGTTTCAGTTTTTCGTAAGCCCAATAATTTTCGTCCTGAATGTTTGCGGCGGGGCGGAAAGGGAGAATAGCGATATCGGAAATTTTAAGTAAATGAATTAAATCCAATGAAAAAGAAAGAAGGAGGATCACCAAAAACACAGGCAAACCTTTTCGATCAGGAATGAACTCCAGAAGCCAAACCATTCCGATACTGGCAACGAGGATTAAAAGAGGCATCAATTGGATGACCCTAAACATTTCAACGTGATCCGCTGACAAAACACCCGGCAAGCTAAATAAAACAAGGGCGCCTAAGATGGACTTCGCCAACCCGTCCCCATTTTCTTTAAGTAGACGAATTACCCCGATAAAAAAACAGGAACCCAGGAAGGGGTTCAACATCCCACCCCAAATAGGACCATAAGCCGCGGGGCCTTTGATGGTCCCCCAAAAAAAGGCCGTAAAATACGAAATAGAATTTATAAACTGTTCTTTCCAATTAAAATACCCGCTAAATAACGAAACACCCAGAACGTAGCCTCCAAACTTCTCATGAATGGCGGCGACCACCCATGGAAGGGCGCCCAAAATCAAAAAAAACAGGAAAACCCAAAAGAACTTGAATTTGCGCAACCGATCTTTCGCTTCCAAGACAAACAGAGCCAGGACCAAAAAGAAAAGAACCGCGAACCAGGAAGTGTAGGCCCAAGTTCCGAGGCCGGCACAAAGGCCCAGCCCCGCTACGAAATGGGTTTTGGATTTTGGCGTTAGGGATTTCAAGTAATAACCTAACAATAAAAAGGCGATCGTTTCAAATAGAGGAATCAAAACACCTTGTACGCAAAATCTGCCTAAACACATGGGCCAAAAACTAACGGCGGCTAAGCAAAAATAAATAGCCGAAACATTACGGGAGAAAAACAATCGGGCTGTCCAGTAACTGAGAAAAACAAAAAAAACCGAAACACAAGCGGGGAAAAACCAAAGATTTAAAAAGGGGGATTCAAAATACTGGAAAAACCATTTCAACAGCCAAATAAGCAGGGGAGGATGTTGCCCCGTGGTGTAAAAGAACCTCCAATTCCAATCGTGGATGAGATCAATTGCGAATAAACCTTGAAGACTTTCATCTCCCGAAGGCCACAAGTGGAAAGTTTGAAGCCGATAAAACCGGGTAATAATTGTAGTGATCGAAAAAAGAAGGAAAAGTATCTTAGGAAAAAAAGGAAGGTCCACAGCTGAAGAAGTACAGCTATCGGAATGTCCGCAAACAGTTATCGATCTCAAGGCTATATAAATGGGAAGAACCACCCCAAAAACAAAAAATAGCCCTTTCGCCTGAATACTAAAAGAGGCATAAGATAAAAAAGCATTCGCCAGATTAAGTACAAGAAAAAGAAGCCATAAACCCAAACCTTTTTGAGACTCCAATGCTTTCAATTCGACTCCAATTCACAAAGGTTTGTCTTTCGACCAAATTCATTTTTCAATTTTCGATGGTGAAGTTATTTTTGATTTTAAATTTTGATTCCACTTCGATGGCCTTTCGAAGTGCCTTCTGGGCCTCCTCGGTCCGATGTTGTTGGAAGAGAAGCTCAGCCAATTTCTGATACAAATGAACTGCCGGATACCCTTGTCGGATGGCCTTTTGGAGAGCGACAATATTTTCAAGATAAGAGGGGCTGAAAAAATACTGTGAAAACCATTCCCAATAGCAAGCCTCCATAAATCGGTCGCCTTTGACACTGTCATAACTTTTAACAAGGTATTGGACGGATTGTTCGTATTTTTCTTTTTGGTTGTAGCTTCCTTCCCCATCCAGTTGGAATTGATGGAAAACCATTTGGGCTTTAATCCAATTCTTTATCGTTTCCCGATTGTCGTTGGTGACGGATAAAACTCCAAGCGCCAAACCTCCTTCCAGTTCGGGGATGCCATTCCCGACCCAATACCATTTCGATTTGGGAAACCGCTTGGACAAAAAAGGCTGATAATGGATGTTGGTTAAGATGGCCGCCCAACTTGCGGTTCCAGAATCCAATCCCGGATTAATGGCCGAGTTAAAGGGATAGGTGGTTACAAAAAGGGAGTGGCCATATTGAACGGGAAGAAAATCAGTGAAAATGATACCTGGCCCCCAGTTTAAACGAAGCGAGTTTAATATTTGATAGGCCTTTAGATTCGGGTCAAGAGAGGCGTTCGATCCATTTTCCCTGGCACGGAAATACACTACAGCTGGCCTTAGAAGCTGATTCGCGTCCAACAGGAAGGATAAAAATAGCAACCCGCAAAGAGCCATTTTGCGTTTGTTTTCATTCCCAATTTCCAAAAGAAGTTTTTGTAAGCCTAACACAACGATCAACAATAAAAACGGCATCACCTGGATAATACGATTCAATTCAACATAATCCCCCGCCAAGAAGGCTGGCAATATGCATAAGACAAATCCCAAACCTAGCCATTTCGACAGTGTTTCGGAACGTTCTTGATAAAGCCCTAATATTCCCATAAAAAAACAAGAGGTCAAAATCGGATTCAAAATCCCACCCCAGGTTGGGCCATAGGAAGAATCCGTTTGCAATGAACCCCAAAAAAGAGAGGTGATATAAGAAAAGTGGGTTATGACTTGATGCGAGCTGGAAAACCAATGGCCCATAGCGGATGAATCAGTCAAATGATGACCATAACCCTCCTTAAATGAAGCCAAGGCAAATGGGAGCAACCCCAGCGACAAAGAAATAAAAAATAAAAAAGCGTTAGAAATTAATTTTTTGTAGGCAAGAACCAAAATAATCCCGAATAAAAAAAACAATACGAAAACCCAGGAAATAAAAGTGAAAGTTCCTAGACCACACCAAATTCCCATTAAAAAAGGCCACAAAATCGGTTTAGGGCTCGGAAGACTTTTGATCCAGCGAAAAAAGATCAAAAAACTGGAAAATTCCCAAAAAGGAACAAAAAGTCCTTGATGGCAAAAACGGCTGAGATAGAGCGGCCAAAAGCTGAAAGCTAATAAGAAGGCTAAGAGAACTGAAGAGGATTTAGATAAAAATTCCCGGCCGCAAAAATAGCCTAATGGAATCGTAATGGCTGAAAACAATGCAGGTAATAACCATAACGCCACAAAAGGAGATTTAAACATTTTTAAAAAAAGAGCCAGTGTCCAAATGAGAAAGGGAGGATGTTCGCCTACCGTATAAAAAAATTGCCAATTCCAATTTTTTAAAAGGGAGAGGGCCAGGAACCCATGCAACGCCTCGTCGCCCGTCGGCCATAAATAAATTTGGGTTAATCTATAAAAACGGATGAGAACGGAAAGAAGTCCAAGTACAACCCAAATCGCCGTTGTATTGGAAAGTGTGAAGGTTTCTTTTTGATTTATCTTTTCCACCCCGATCACTTGAGGGGTGAGTGATGCCAGGAAAAACGCGATAGGGATGAAAATGCCAAAAAAGAAAATCCATCCTTTCGCCTGATAAGAAAAAACAGAATAAGATAAAAAACAATTGGAAACAAAAAACAAGAGAAAATAAATCAAAAAATATTGTTTTTGATTTTCGTTTTTCAACGAAGCCAAACTTGGCCAATTTCTAGTAAAACAATAATCAAAATCCAACAACCAAATATAACCCGGCCCATTCTTGAGAAAATTCCAATTTTGTTACCCGATTCTTTTTTCAAGAACAAGAAAAACAGATAATTCAAAAAACAACCTCCTAAAAAACAAAAGACTAACAAAAAATGCGGCTCAAAATCTTTAACTGTTTTAAAAACAAGAACTACTGAAATCCAAAAATAAAAACATATCCATCCAATAAACCAATAATGAATTGCTTTTTCTTTCCAACCTGCAACTTTCGACATCTTTTTGTAATTCGAATCAACGTACCCTATTGTGAAAAGAAATAAGCAAATAAAAAGCAGTCCTGTTCCAAAGCACTTCAGAAAATCGAATGTTTGAAATTGAATGGAAAGACCAAAAATACTGTCAGCCCATAACAAAAAATAGGTCATCGATAACAAATTTGAGACAATTCCCGCAGTTAAAACAGTAATCCAACTCATCAATAGCGTCCCAAGAACAGCGCAAAGAGCCGCTGATCCAAACAAGGCCCACTTGATCAAGCTCGTGTTTGAGAAATCAGAAATTTCATTCGTCATCAGAAAACCATGGGGATCTTTAGAAATTGGAGTCAATATAAGAAAAAGAAAAACAAGGCTTGTGGTTGCACAAAAAAAAACGAAAACCTCAAAATATTCTTTAGCCATTTGAACCATTTGCCCGCCCATTTATTTTTGGATATGCGATTTCATATAACCGTATCATCCGCCAAAATGAGGAGGAAAGAAAATAGTGAAAAATCACCTTTATGTTGAATAACCCCAATTTTATTGAAGAAATCATCTAACAAATAGCTATTTATCCTATTGATTCATAATATAACATAATATATCATAACATTGTTTTAGTTTTCAGTCTAATGAACTTAGCAAGTGTGTTCAAAATTAATGAGGCTATTAACCCAAAGGAGCGTCAAATGAAACAAAAATGGTCGAAAGAAAAAATTGTTGAAATTGTGCAACAATTACAAAAACAAAATATAGATATTTCAGCAAGTAATATTTCAAAAAATTATATTCCACTTTTTACTGCCGCCTGCTCCCGCCGCTATTTTTCTAGCTGGGCAAATGCGATAAATGCAGCTGGTATTGATTACGAGCAAATATTGGAAGCCGGAAAGAGTCGCCGCCGTAAAAAATTAACAAAATGGTCTAAGGAACAGGTACTAGAGGAAGTTCGCAGAGCAGAATCGCAAAATCTGTTAACAACTTACCGTGACAGATTAGCTCTTTATTCGGCTGCTCGAAGGGAATTTGGAAGTTGGAAACAGGCTTTGGAAGCGGCGGGATTTCGCTTAACAAAAGGTTCTCATAAAAATTCAAATCAGATTTTTCGTTCAGAAGAAAATACCATCGAGACAAAAAAATCTTTGGATATCAATGTTTAATAATTTTACCTATTTCTAATAAACTTTCTCATTCTCAATAAAATAAACCTTACTTATTAATTTTTGATCGAACTGATGAGTTCAAACTGTGGTTACAATGTATTTCCTTTTGATATTCGAAGAGAGTTTAGGCTTGCTTAGAAGACAGCTATACTTACACAAATCTTTACTAATAAAAATTGACATGGTGCCCAATAATGGCAATCTTAAAGAGTAATCGGTGTAACTTAGAATTCTAAAATGAACTTCACCAGCCTTACGAAGTTTTTTTTGGTCGAACATACCTAGACACTCACCTTATCCGGGCTTCATTCGTACCGCTTCCCCGCAAAATTCATCGGCTTTGGTGTTCGCATTTGGTTGCCGATATCTTCAACTGTATTTTGCACGACCGTTTCCAAGTGGTCCTGAGGCTTGGCGTCGTTAATCTTGACGACTTTGGAAATGGATTTTGTTGCGACCTACTGTGTCATTTCTTTTTTACAGGAAACGCCTTGATGTTTAGACTATTGGAAATGTTGATCAGTTCCTAATTTGACCCATAGGAAGCTATCTCTTCGATCTAAATGCACAAAAGATATCCTAAAATTGTCAAATAATTAATCCACTACTTAAATTCGACGCTTAATATTTGAAGGGCAGTGAAAAGTAAAAATCAGTAGAAATGAAACGGATTATCTAAAATTCGATCGCTTAAAAATGATAGGCTAGAGCCAAAGTTGGACGATTGTTGTCGCCCATATAAGCGATTGGTTTTAATCCGTGTTCATCATCATAATCATTGGCAGCAGCTGGTGCATGAGCCATATCAATTATCCATAATCCCGTGAAAGCGATAATACCACCCCATATCAAATTAGTTCCAATCGTGTTGGCATTATTTGAATCACCTAAAATTCCACCGGAAAAAGTAGTGGTATCAGACTTTATCAATACTCCTAGTCCGACTGAAACCACAGAAACAACTTCCCCTGTTAAAAGAACATTTCCCATTAGATTATCGTCGGCATAAAAATGACCATAGCCATGAATTAGTAATCCCGGGAAGAAGGCCAAAAGAAACGCTTTATTAGGATCTTTGTAGAAATAATCTTGATGATTTGTTGCAAGACTTCCGGATAAGCCCGTATCTGAATTTTGAGCCCAAACACAGGAGATAGAAAACATAAAAAGAATCGAAAAAAATATTTTATAGAATGTTTTTTTCATAGGTGATCGCTTTATTCTACGTGTTGACTGTATTTTGGTCAAAAGAAAAGTTTGTTTCGACTCTTTGAAAAAAACTGAATGTTTAAGCAAAATTTAGGCACTAACCTTTATTTCTTTTTTCTTTTTTTTCTTCTCGCCTTGAATGTTCGATTCCGACGAAGGTGTTTCACTTGTTTCTTTTTTCTCTGTTTTCGTTTCAGATGTTTTTTCTTCCGCGGGACGGTCAACCAATTCTAAAAAAACCATTTCCGCTCCATCACCCATTCGATATCCCAATTTTAAAATACGGGTGTATCCCCCTTTGCGCTCGGCATAACGATATATCAGAGTCTTAAATAACTTATTGACCACTTCGCGCTCTCTTACAAAACCAAGAACACGTCGTTTAGAAGCCAACGTTTCTTTTTTTGCAATCGTAATCATTTTCTCCGCGTATCTGCGGATTTCTTTAGCCCGAACCTTTGTTGTCTTAATTCTTTCATGTTTTAAAAGAGACGTTACCATATTCCTAACCATGGCACGACGATGAGCAGGTTGAACTCCTAAACGCCCATGATGTGATTGATGTCTCATTACAAACTCCTGTTCGAATTAAACGTTGGCTTCGATACGAGCCGAAGATAAAGACTTGCCTTTTGCAAGAATAGAATCTACATCCATCCCAAAAGAAAGACCCATTCCACCCAAAATTTCTTTTATTTCATTCAGCGACTTTCTGCCAAAATTCTTATACTTCAACATGTCTGACTCAGTTTTTCGAACCAAATCGCCAATAGTTTTAATATTGGCCGTTTTCAAGCAATTCGCCGAGCGAACCGAAAGCTCCAATTCTTCAACGCTCTCATTCAAAAGTTCACGCAGACGCTCTTCCTCTTCACTAACCGAATCGTCCTGTTGAATTGGCTCTTCTTCAAAATTAATGAATATCTGAAGGGAGTCCCGTAATATTTTAGAAGCATGCGCCAAAGCATCCTCAGGGTGAATTCGACCATCAGTCCAAATCTCCATTATCAATTTGTCATAATCCGTCATTTGGCCAATGCGCGCCGATTCAACAGAATATTTTACCTGAGTCACTGGGGTAAAAATCGAATCAACTGGAATGACTCCAATGGACTGGCCTTCTCGCTTGTTGCGTTCAGCTGGAGCATAACCACGTCCTTCGCCAACTTCAATTTCGATATCCAAAGCAGAATCCTCTTCAGTTAATGTCGCTAAATGAAGTTGCGGGTTCAAAATCTCAATGTCAGCATCTGTTTGAATATCTGCAGCGACAACATTTCGCTCACCTTTAACAGATAAACGAATGGTCTTTGTACCCGAATTAAAAATTTTGATCTTGAGTTCTTTTAAATTCAAAATAATTTCTGTGGTGTCTTCCACCACTCCAGGGATTGAGGAAAATTCATGTGTGACACCCTCAAACTTTACTGATGTAATTGCCGCTCCAGTAATTGAAGAAAGAAGAATCCTTCGTAAAGAATTTCCAACAGATTGTCCATAACCTCTTTCAAAGGGTTCGGCAATAAATTTCCCATATGCTGGAGTAAGAGTATCTTTTTCATAATCCAAAAATTTTGGGATCTGCACATTTCCAATTTGCATGATGCCTCCTGCTAAAATAGTCCTAGAAGGACCTATCTACACTTTTTAGATGTTTATTACTATTTCGAATACAATTCCACAATAAGCTGCTCTTGAACGGGTAACGCTATCTCATCTTTTGTTGGAACTTTTTTGAATGTTCCTGATAAGGTTCCCGTGTCAACTTCTAACCATTCTGGAACGCCGCGTTTTTGAAGCGTTTCTAATGATCGTTTCAAACCGACATTTTCCCGAAACCTCTCCAAAATTGAAATCTTATCCCCCGCTTTTAAATTATAAGATGGTATATCGACCTTCTTTTCATTTACCAAAATCATACCATGCCGTACAACTTGCCTGGCTTGGCGCCGAGATTCCGCAAAACCCATTCGATAAATAGTATTATCCAATCGCTGCTCTAACAATTGCAGAAGGGTTTCGCCTGTTACACCTTTTTTTCTGGCTGCAATTGAAAAATAACGGCGAAATTGGCGTTCAAACAGCCCATATATTCTCTTGACCTTTTGCTTTTCTCGAAGCTGGAGTCCATATTCCGTATCTTTTTTGCGTCTTTGCCCGTGTTGACCAGGAGCATACCCTCTTCGCTCAAAAGCACATTTCTCGGTTTCACAGCGTGTTCCTTTTAAATAAAGCTTCATACCTTCACGGCGACAGAGGCGACATACAGATTGAGCACTCATGGGGAATCTCCTTTATACTCGCCGACGTTTTGGCGGCCGGCATCCATTATGTGGGACAGGTGTAACATCTTTAATCATTGAGATTTGTAACCCACTCGTTTGAATGGCCCTAATAGCTGCTTCCCGTCCCGAACCCGGACCTTTCACGTAAACTTCCACTGATTTCATTCCTGCATCAACCGCTTTCTTTCCGGCAGTTTCAGCAGCCACTTGAGCCGCAAAAGGGGTTGATTTACGGCTTCCTTTAAAGTTCATGGAACCCGCCGATGACCAAGTCACAACATTACCTTTTGGTTCCGTAACCGTTACTAGTGTGTTATTAAATGTGCATTGAATATGGACCACACCATTGCGTGGCGCCTTTTTACCCTTTTTAACCGCTACGGGAGTAGCCATCTTTTCGTCTTTTGTTTCGATTTTTGATTCCGCTTTATCAACCACTCTTTTTCTCCTTACACTTCCCGCCCATGTGAAAATGAGCAAATCAAATTAAGTTTTACTCTTCTTTTTTACGCCCGCTTCCAACCGTCTTTCGCGGACCCTTTCGGGTGCGCGCATTCGTCTTTGTCCGTTGCCCCCTCACAGGAAGTCCCTTACGATGACGGCTTCCTCGGAAAGTTCCTATGTCGATCAAACGCTTAATATTCATGGAAACTTCACGGCGTAAATCACCTTCGACCTTTAGGTTTTCCGAATTAATCGTATTTTGAATCCGAGCAATTTCATCGTCCTTCAAATTCTTTACTCGCACATCCGGATTGACATTGGCTTTAACCAAAACTCTTTTAGACAAGGCCAAACCAATTCCATAAAGATAGGTCAAAGCCACTTCAATACGCTTCTCTTTTGGTAAATCAATTCCCGCAATTCGAGCCATGCCTTCTCCTCAATTATCCTTGACGTTGTTTGTGTTTTGGGTTTGTACAAATAACACGAATCACTCGTTTACGACGAATGACCTTGCACTTATCACAAATAATTTTTACTGATGATCGAACCTTCATTTTGCGTCCTTCCTCAATTTCTTACTTGAACCGATAAGTGATACGACCCCGATTTAAATCATAGGGGGATAACTCAACCGTTACCCTATCCCCCGGAAGAATCCGAATAAAATTCATTCTCATCTTTCCCGAAACGTGAGCCAAAACCACATGCTTATTTTCTAACTCCACCCTAAAACTTGCGTTGGGAAGGGCTTCTATCACTGTCCCTTCAACCGAAATTGCTTCTTCCTTTGCCATAATCCTCCCAACCCCTTTTTTAAGAGGTATGGTCCATTCGCGTTAAGTTTTCCGGCCCATCTGGAAGAATGGCAACCGTATCCTCAAAATGGGCTGAAAATTTACCATCTTTCGTTACCACTGTCCAGCCATCCTCTAAAACCTGCACTTCATCCGCCCCCATGTTCACCATCGGCTCTAAAGCTAAGCACATTCCTTGAATAATTCGGGGCCCTTGACCCTTTTTGCCATAATTTGGAATTTGAGGTTCTTCGTGCATGGCTTGACCAATTCCGTGGCCCACATAGTCCTTAACGACCGAAAACCCCTTATTTTCAACGTATTCTTGAATAGCATGACCAATATCCGATATTCGATTTCCCACCTGACATTGTTCAATACCCTTGTTTAAGGACTCAAATGTAATTAAAAGCAATTCCCTTATTTCCGGAGCAACCTTCCCAACGGCAAAAGTCCTGGCCGAATCGCCACAATAACCTTTGTAAAAAGCTCCGACATCAATTCCAACGATATCACCCTCTTCAAGAACACGTTTATTAGGGATCCCATGAACAACCTGATCGTTTACCGAGGTGCAGATAGTTGCCGGATAGCCGTGGTAACCTAAAAAAGCTGGGACACAATCGTTTTTTTTAAAAAAATCATAAGCAAATTTATCGAGTTCTTGGGTTGTAGCTCCCGGTTTAATTTTCTTTTCGAGCTCAATAAGAGCTTGCCCAACAACCCTTCCACTGATTCGCATCAATTTCAGCTCTGATTCAGATCTAATTGCAATCAAACTTTAGCCACTTTTTCCAATGCGGCATAAATTCGGCCCATAACATCATCGTATTCACCTTCACATTGAACCCGTTTCAATAAACCTTGTTTTTCGTAAAATTCAATTAAAGGAGCCGTTTCTTTTTCATAAACATTTAGCCGATTCTCAATTGTTTCAGGACGATCATCAGGTCTTTGAATTAATTCTTTTCCACATTTGTCGCAAATTCCATCTTTTTGAGGTCTCATGGTATCAATATTGTATGTCGTTCCACAACCAGGACAAACCCTTCTTCCCGTCAACCGTTTTAATAAAGTGGCTTTGCCTACCTCTATTTTTAAAACACTCGACAGACTGATATTCATGCTTTGAAGCATTCTTCCTAGGCTTTGAGCTTGGGGAACCGTCCGAGGGAAGCCATCCAAAATAAACCCATCAATTGCATCATTTTGTTGGATTCGTTCGTGAATCAGCTCAATAACAACTGAATCGGGAACCAATTCGCCTTTTTTCATGAATTCCTGTGCTTGACGCCCCAATAAAGTTCCGGCTTTTACTGCCGCTCGAAGCATGTCGCCCGTTGATATCTGCGGAATCTGGTATTTCTTAACCAATTCACCAGAATAAGTTCCTTTTCCTGCCCCCGGTTCACCTAAAAGAATAATACGCATTAAAACGCATTCCTTCCTTTCAATCGACCCTTTTTCATGAACCCATCGTAGTGACGCATGAGTAAATGGGATTCTATTTGCTTCATAGTATCCAAAGCAACCCCGACAATAATTAATAATGAGGTCCCGCCAAATTGCACAGGAATGTGAAGTTGTCGGGTTAACAGGTCAGGAAAAACTGCGATAACACAAACTGCCAAAGCACCCCAAATTGTGATTCGCGTCAAGGTTCGATCAATAAATTCCGCAGTTGGCTGTCCGGGACGAATTCCAGGGATGAACCCACCGTATTTTTTCATGTTCTCGGAGAGGTCGGTGGGATTAAACGCAATCGCAGTATAAAAATAGCAAAAGAAAACAATCAAGGCCGAATAAAGCACATAATAAACAAAAGCTCCAGGAGCAAAGTTTCGAACAATGAATTCCATAGCGTTATAAAGCCATCCTTGGTCCGATGCCACTGAGGGAATATTTTGAATATATTTCGCGATCGTTGATGGAAAAACTAAAATAGAAGAAGAAAAAATAACTGCAATAACTCCTGAATAATCAACTTTTAACGGTAGCTGAGTTGATTGCCCCTTAAATACTTGGCGGCCAACAACTCGAGTAGCATACTGAACAGGAATTTTCCTAGCTCCCTGTTGCAAGAGAACAATGAAACCAATGGTTAAGAGGGTGAAAGCAGCGAAAAAAATAACTGCAATTAAGCTCAGTTGATCGACTTTCAACATCCTGTAAGTATTAGCAATTTGTCCAGGCAAAGCTGCAACGATTCCAGAAAAAATGATAATGGACATCCCATTTCCAACACCATACTCCGTAATTTGTTCTCCAAGCCACATAATAAAAACTGTTCCGGTTGTTAAAGCCAACACTGCTAAAATTTGAAAACTAATTCCCCAATGATAAATCACATTCTCGCCAAAATTTTTAAACAGATAAGTCGTACCCGTTCCTTGAATAACACAAAGAATCACTGTTCCGTAACGGGTGTATTGAGTGATTTTTCGACGCCCAAGTTCCCCTTCTTTAGAAAGTTTTTCAAGAGTAGGAATAACAGCTGTCAAAAGTTGCAGGATAATAGACATACTGATATAGGGCATAACACCTAAAGCAAAAATAGATGCTTGCTTTAACGCGTTACCCGAAAATAAATTCAAAAAACCCAAAATCCCGTTGTTCTGGCTTTTGAAAGAATTCGCTAGCTCGGCTATATTTACCCCCGGAACAGGGATATGCGTTCCAATACGATAAACCAAGAGGATACCTAAAACAAAAAGCACCCGATTTCTGAGTTCCGGTACCCTAAAAATATTCGAAAAAGCCGAAAACACTACAAGACCTCCGTCGTTCCACCAACGGCTTTAATTTTCTCGATTGCGGACACGCTGAACGCATGGGCTTTTACGGTTAATTTATTTTTTAATTCACCATTGCCTAAAATTTTCACCGGATCGCTTCCACCTACAAACCCTTTAATTTTTAATTGAATAGGTGTCACCGTTGCTCCATTTTCAAAAACTGACAATTGATCCACATTGACAACATCGAAAGAAACTTTTCCAATACTTTTAAACCCACGAATAGGAAGCTTTCTATAAATTGGCGTTTGACCACCCTCAAAACCGAGGCGGACTCCACCACCCGTTCGGGAATTCTGCCCCTTGTTCCCACGTGTAGACGTTTTTCCGTGTCCGGAACCTGGACCCTTGCCGACGATTTTCCGACGTTTAACGGCGCCGGATGCTGGTTTCAATTCTGTAATTTTCATTTCAACTACCCTTGTTTTTAATTTCGATTAAATAACCGATTTTATCAATCATCCCGCGAATCACTGGGGTATCCGGCCTAATAACAGTCTGTCGTATTTTCTTTAAACCTAGCGCCTCAGCAATTTTCACATGTTTTGGCAAGCGGCCATTAAGACTTTTCACCAATTGTATCTTCAACTCATTCATGATTTAGGAGCTCCTGTAAAGTTTTCAATCGGTTTACCGCGTAAAGCCGCGACAACTTCGGGAGACCGCACCGACTTCAAACCTTTCAACGTAGCTTGAACAACATTAAATGTATTATCTGACCGAATCGATTTCGTTAAAATATCGTGAATGCCAGCTAATTCGCAAACCGCTCGAACCCCGCCCCCCGCAATAATTCCAGTACCAGGAGAAGCCGGTTTCAACATAACACGGGATGCTTTAAATATGCCCACTGTTTCGTGAAAAAGGGTATTTCCTTTAAGTGGAACAACTATCAAATTTTTCTTTGCGTCTTCAACCGCTTTGCGAATGGCATCAGGCACTTCGCTGGCTTTTCCGGTCCCAATTCCGACGTGGCCATGTCCGTCACCAATCACCACCAAAACTGAAAAACTGAACCGACGACCACCCTTAACAACTTTGGCCACCCGATTAATTTGAACCACTTTTTCCTTTAAATCCAACTTCGATGCATCAATACGAGCCATAGTTTCTATCCTTTAAAATTGAAGTCCGTTTTGACGGGCGGATTCCGCTAATGCTTTTATACGGCCATGAAATACATAGCCCCCCCGGTCGAAAACGACTTGGGTTACAGATTTCTCTTTCGCTAATTTTGCGATTTTTTCGCCAACTGCTTTAGCCGCTTCAATATTGCCACCGAATTTAATCTTACCCCGAAGAGTTTGGTCAAAACTTGCAGCCGCCACTAAAGTAATTCCCTTACTATCGTCTATCACTTGGGCGGTAATATTTTTAGCACCCCGATGAACAACAAGCCTAGGCCTCTGTGAAGTTCCCTCAACTTTTTTTCGAATTCTATCGTGCCGACGAACCCGTTTAATGTTTTGATGTTGCAACGACATGGATCAACTCCCAATGATTATTTTCCACCCGCTTTACCGGTAGCGCCTGTCTTCCCAACTTTCTTTCTCACATATTCACCCAAATAACGTATCCCCGTTCCCTTATAAACTTCAGGTGGCTTCACACGGCGAATCTTGGCAGCCATTTCCCCTACAAGGTATTTATCAATTCCTTTAATCGTTAAAAGCGTTTGTTTTTCGATATCAACCGTGACACCCTTAGGAAGATCCATCACTACCGGATGGCTAAAACCCAGCGACATGCTGAGCTTTCCTTTTTCCAAATTAGCCCTATAACCCACACCTTGAATTTCAAGCTTTTTTTCAAACCCAGTAGTTACACCCAATATCATATTTTTTATCAAAGCATGCGTGAGGCCGTGACTGGCATTAAGTGCCTTGGAATTCGTGTTATCGCCTTCTACTGGCGTAACCAAAAGAATTTTTTCTTTTGGTTCTACCTTCATACCCGACATCAGTTCAAGACTTAAGGAGCCTTTGGGCCCCTCAACTGTGATCTGATTTCCTTCGGACTTAATCTTAACCCCTTGGGGTATCTCGATTGGTTTTTTGGCAATTCGCGCCATGACTTCTCCCTCGGATTATCAATACAAAATGATCAATGGACTAAACAAAGCACTTCCCCGCCCACTCCCTGTTGACGAGCTTGGCGATCAGTTAAAACTCCTTTTGATGTCGAAACAATCGCGATACCCAAACCTCCAATCACTTTTGGAACCCTGGACTTTACCGAATAAACTCGCCGACCAGACCGGCTGACTCGGCTGATATTGGAAATGACACGTTCTCTTTTTTCGCCATATTTCATAGAGATGCGGATTAAAGATGGCTTTCCCTTTTCTTCAGCTATTTTGTAATTCTTAATAAAACCTTCCTCAGCAAGTATCCTCGCGATCTCCAATTTCAACTTTGAAAAAGGTATGTCCACTTTTTCCTTATAAACATGATTCGCATTACGAATTCTTGTCAGCATGTCTGCAATCGGGTCCGTCATGGACATAAATTTGGTCTCCTTAACCTTACCAGCTGGCTTTTATCACACCCGGGATTTTTCCTTCCCCGGCTAGTTTTCTGAAACAAATACGGCACATTCCAAATCGCCTTAAAAAGGCCCGCGGACGGCCACACAAATTACACCGTGTGTAAGCCCGAACTTTAAACTTAGGCTTCATCTTTTGTTTATTGATCAAACATTTCTTAGCCATGAAATCTCCTAATTTCTAAAGGGCATGCCAAGCAGTTTTAATAATTCTTTGGCCTGCTCGTCATTTTTGGATGTTGTTGCAAAAGTGATATCCATCCCATGAATAGATTGGACATTTTCGTAATTGATCTCCGGAAAGATTATCTGTTCTTTTAAACCAAGAGTGTAATTACCCCGACCATCAAAAGAACGCGTCGGCACGCCACGAAAGTCACGAATACGAGGAAAAGCAATCATAAAGAGCCTTTCCATGAACTGAAACATTCGGTCTCCCCGAAGGGTCACTTTCGCACCCAAAGGCTGATTCGCCCGAAGCTTAAAATTAGAAATCGCCTTTTTAGAACGTGTAATAGCCGGTTTTTGACCGCTAATCAGCGTCAACTCCTCAACCGCCATATCCAAAAGCTTGATATTGTTCTCAGAAGCGGCTTTCCCAACGCAAACATTAATCACAATTTTTTCAACTTTTGGAACTTGCATAACATTTGTAATCCCAAACTTCTTCATCAGATTTGGTATTATTTCTTTTGAATATTTTTCTTTTAAAATAGTTTGTGTTGCCATCTTACTTTTCCTTATCCAGAATTTCGCCACACTTCTTGCAAGCGCGGCTCTTTATTCCAGTGGCCAAAACTTTATGAGCGACACGGGTCGCCTTCCCACATTTTCCACAAACAACCTGTAAATTGGAAATATGAACCGGTGCTTCTTTTTCCAAAATTCCGCCTTGCGGAAGCTGTTGGGTTGGTCTTGTATGGCGTTTTACCATATTAATTTTTTCAACCAGTGCCTTTTCCGCTTTCGGAAAAAGGCGGATAACACGGCCTTTTTTCCCCCGATCTTTGCCCGTTAATATCAAAACCGTGTCTTCTCGATGAACATGCATGGCTTACAAAACCTCCGGAGCCAACGAAATAATTTTCATAAAATTCTTTTCCCGCAGTTCGCGGGTTACAGGCCCAAAAATACGGGTTCCTCTGGGATTCATTTGATCGTTTATAATAACCGCCGCATTTTCATCAAAACGAATGTTGGAACCGTCAGGGCGGGTAAAAACACGTCTTTGCCTTACAATCACAGCCTTAACAACTTCACTTTTCTTAACACCAGCCCCAGGAATGGCTTCCTTAACAGCGGCAACGATAATATCTCCAATCGCCGCATACCGACGTTTAGTTCCACCTAGAACATGGATGCACATAATCCTCGTGGCCCCACTATTGTCGGCAACGTTTAATATGGTTTGAGGCATGATCATAATTTCGCCTCCTCAACCTGAACACCTTTTTTTAGAATTTTTAGCAATCTCCAATGCTTGTCGGCACTTATGGGACGGGTTTCAGCCACCAAGACAACGTCTCCCCTTTTCGTTTCATTCTTGGGGTCGTGAATCTTAAATTTGCTACGCTTGCGAACTAATTTCTGATACAGAGGATGTTTCACCAGCCGCTCAATGGAAACAATGGCCGTCTTGTCCATTTTGCGACTCAAAACAACCGCTGTTTTCACACGGGCCTGTGGTCTTTGATTTTCCAACGTCATTACTTTCTCCTCACGAGGCCTTTGAGCCTTTTTCTTTTTCCCGAAGGATTGTTTTCAAACGAGCCACGTTCCGCCTGGCTTCCCGAATTTTCATGGGATTTTCCAATTGTTTTGTGGCCAATTGGATCTTCAAATTGAAAAGCTCTTCTTCTTTAGAAATCAATTGCTGTTTAAGCTGATCAATGCTCATCTCGCGGACTTCTTTCGGCTTCATGAAACTCCTCCTACTTGGGCCCGTGAAATATACTTGGTCTTTACGGGAAGCTTATGGGAAGCCAATTGAAAGGCTTCCTGGGCAACTATTTCCGGGCACCCACTGAGTTCAAACAAAATACGACCAGGCTTTACGACCGCCGCCCAATGATCGGGTGCCCCTTTACCACCACCCATGCGAACTTCAGCGGGTTTTCTGGTAATGGGCTTATCAGGAAAAATACGGACCCATAATTTCCCAACACGTTTCATATGCCTATTAATGGCGACACGCGCCGCCTCAATTTGGCGATCCGTAACATATGCGGCATCTAGGGATTTCAAAGCATATTCGCCGAACGCGAAAACAGCACCGTTCTTTGTTTGGCCTCGCATACGACCCTTCATCGTCTTACGATATTTCACGCGCTTAGGCATTAACATGACTTGATCCTTGGTTAACCTTTAGTTGGGCTAGTTTTAAATTCATGCTGCTTTTTATCGCGAGGAGCCGATTTTGGCTTTGCCGCAGCTACTTCTTCTTGCTTATCTTTTGCACCGAAAATTTCCCGCTTGAACACCCAGCTCTTAACTCCAATTTTTCCATACGTTGTGTTGGCTTCCGCAAATCCGAAATCAATGTCCGCCCGCAATGTGTGAAGAGGAACACGCCCCTCACGGTACCACTCAGTACGGGCAATCTCCGAACCCGCCAAACGTCCTGAACACATAATCTTTATACCCTTGGCTCCGCCGTCTAACGCACTTTGGATGGCCTTCTTCATGGCCCTGCGAAAAGCAATTCGCTTTTCCAATTGGCTTGCCACACCTTCAGCGATCAATTGTGCGTTGGTTTCGGGATGTTTTTCTTCGTTGATGTTGATTCTGACTTCCTTCTTACTAAAACGTTGAAGTTCTTCTTTTAACTTGTCAACTTCCGAACCCTTTTTGCCAATCACAATTCCGGGCCGGGAGGCGAAAATATCGACTTCAACCGTTTCGCCTTTACGCTTGAGAACCACACGAGCAATCCCCGCATGTTTCAAGCGCAACTTCACGAATTTACGGATTTCGATGTCCTCCAACAATGTCTGGGTATAATTTTTTTGCTTTGCAATAAACCAGAGAGAGTCCCAATCTCGAATGATGCCGACCCTTAAGCCGATCGGATTAATTTTCTGTCCCAAAAAAGCCTCCCCAAAACCTTGAACTAGTTTTTTGCCTCATCTGAAACAACCACTTTGATATGACTCGTTCGCTTGTGAATCGCGCTGGCACGGCCCATAGCCCGCGGAATGAACCGGCGGGTGTTGCGCATCATCGGACCACCATCCACTTGAATCGACTTAATCATTAATTTGTCAACATCAACACGGGTACTTTGTCCGGCATTGGACACAGCCGCTTTAAGTATTTTGGCTAATTCACCGGCGGCCCGCTTTTTAGTAAAAGCCAAGATATTCAAAGCTTCAGCCACGGGTTTTTTTCGAATCAATTCAACCACTTGCCGAGCCTTTCGCGGGGTCACCCTTGTAAATCGAGAAATAGCTTGTGCTTGCATATTAAAAACCTCGTTCCCTGTCTGGCTTTACTTTAGAGCCACTGCTTTTTCAGTTCTTGCCGCCCCATGAGCCTTAAAGGTGCGGGTGGGCGAAAATTCGCCCAACTTGTGCCCAACCATGTTTTCCGTGATGAAAACCGGAATGAATTTTCTGCCATTATGAACGGCAAAAGTATGTCCTACCATTTCAGGATGAACAGAACACCTACGGACATAAGTCTTAATAACTTTTTTCTCACCTGTCCGGTTCATCTTTTGAATTAAATTCATTAATTTCTGGTCCACATAGGGACCCTTCTTGACTGATCGACTCATTTCTAAACCTCTCCCTTATTTGCGACGTTTGACGATATATTTATCAGTCAACTTATTTTGACGCGTTTTGTATCCTTTGGTCGGCTTTCCCCAAGGAGTGGTTGGATGACGCCCTCCTGAAGTTTTTCCCTCGCCACCACCCATCGGATGACCGTCCCCAGGACGAGTGACAACTCCACGAGACTGAGGACGCTCACCCATCCAGCGCATACGACCTGCTTTTCCAATACTTACGTTGTTATGATCCAAATTTCCTACCTGTCCGATTGAAGCCATACAGTCAACATGGATCTTTCGCATTTCACCGGAAGGAAGCTTAAGGGTTGCGTAATCCCCCTCGCGGGCCATCAATTGGGCAACGGCTCCAGCGGAACGAACCAATTGCCCGCCCTTGCCAGGGCGGATCTCAATATTGTGGATCATCGAACCCATGGGAACATCTTTTAATCTCATGGCATGGCCCGGCTTAACGTCTGCGCCTTGTCCCGCCAAAACTCGGTCTCCAACCGATAAACCTTCCGGAGCCAATATGTACTTCTTTTCCCCATCCAAGTACTGCAAAAGAGCTATGCGGGAAGACCTATTAGGATCGTACTCGAGTGAAACAACTTTCGCCGACATGCCCACCTTCTCACGGTCAAAATCGATTAAACGGTATTGGCGCTTGTGTCCCGCGCCCCGATGGCGGCTTGTAATGCGGCCATACATATTACGACCGCCGGTGCCTTTCAAAGGCAAAACCAATGATTTCTCAGGGGCTTTTTTTGTTAAATTTTCTCCCACAATAGCCGTCATCGCTCGACGGCCCGCAGAAGTTGGTTTATACGCTTTAATAGGCATAAGCTTTAAGCCCCTTCAAAGAATTCGATTTTTTGGCCGGGTTTCAAAGTCACAATCGCTTTTTTCCAACGATAAGACTTGGAAATGTTCCGACCAAACCTACGAACTTTTGCCGGCACATTCGTAGTATTCACTTTCAAAACTTCAATTTTCTCTTTTTGGAAAATGGATTCAACAGCGTGTTTTATTTCTGGTTTCGTGGAATCAGAGTGGACTTCGAAAGAATACTTACCCTTTTCCTTTAATAAAGTGCTTCGTTCGGTAATCAGTGGGCGGACAATGACATCATGTAGTTTTTTCATAACGACTTTTCCTTGTCCGAAGAAACTTTAGATTTAGCATCCATCAATTGTTTCAATGTTCCTTGAGTCAAAACAACAACATCATGAGTTACCACCTCATAAGTATTCAGATTTCCCTTGGCCAAGACGGTCGTTTTAGGCAAGTTGCGAAAACTCTTGAAAGTTGCTGAATCAGACTGATCAATTACGATAAGGCACTTTTGGCCATTCACTCCCAAACTCTTCAGTAAAACCACAGCCTGTTTTGTTTTAGGCGTGTTAAATTTTAAACTCTCGATGACCATTATTTTGCCTTGTTGAGCCTTATCGGAAAGCGATTCTGCCAATGCTTGCTGACGCATCTTTTTCGGAAGTTCCAATGAGTAATCACGGGGCTTTGGCCCGTGGGCAATACCACCACCCACAAACTGAACAGCACGAATTGATCCTTGGCGGGCGTTACCCGTTCCTTTCTGCTTAAATGGCTTTTTACCGCCACCGGAAACTTCTCCCTTGCCTTTGGTTTTGACTGTTCCCAAACGCTGGTTTGACAAGTGTGTCGTCACGCTTCGCCACAAATGATGAGATCGTGGTTTTAAACCGAATAAATTTTCAGGCAAGTCCATTTGACCCGTGGATTGCCCAGTTAAATTGTACACATTCGCTTTAGGCATCGAATTTCACCTTTACTTTTTTACGCTCGGGCGAACGGTTACGATGCCGCCATCAGCACCCGGAACCGCTCCCCTTACAAATAACAAATTGTTATCAGCGTCAATTTTTACAACCTTTAAGTTTAAAACTGTATTTTGATCGGTTCCCATATGACCCGGCATACGGGTTCCCGGAAAAACACGTGATGGATCCGATGACGCTCCGATACCTCCAGGAGCTCGATGAAACATGCTTCCGTGAGAATTACGGCCCCCCCTAAATCCATGGCGACGCACCACACCTTGAAAACCTTTGCCTTTTGTAACCCCGGTGACATCAACCCAACTAACGTCTTTCATGTTTTCAACGGTCAAAGTTTGCCCCACCTGATATAGGCCGGAATCTTCAACACAAAATTCTTTTAATACTTGTTTTGGTGTTGCACCAGATTTCTTAAAGTGGCCTTGTAAGGCTTTGGTGGTGTGTTTTTCTTTTTTTTCTACGAAACCCAACTGCAAAGCATTGTAACCTTCTTTTTCTTGGGTCTTTTTTTGAATAACCACGCAAGGACCAATCTCCAGAACCGTAACATGGGTGGCTTTCCCACTTTCCTCAAAAAGAGTGGTTTGGCCGACCTTTTTTCCAATTAGGGTTTTCACACTCTCGCTCATTTCCTTACCCTTACAATTTGATTTCGACATCCACGCCAGCGGGGAGATCGAGTTTCATCAATGCGTCAATAGTTCTTTGATTGGGATTAACAATATCCACCAACCGCTTATGGGTACGGATTTCAAACTGTTCCCTTGATTTTTTGTCCACGTGCGGACTTCTCAACACCGTGTAACGGTTGATTTCTGTTGGAAGAGGAACAGGCCCCAATACAATCGCACCCGTTCTACGAACAGTTTCAATAATCTCCACTGTCGAACGATCAAGCAATCGATGATCGTAGGCTTTTAATTTAATTCGGATTTTTTGACTTGTGGCCGTGGCCATTATTTCCTCGCCTTTTCTTTATTCAACGATCTGGGTTACGACACCAGCGCCTACCGTGTGGCCGCCTTCTCGGATCGCGAACCTCAGCTCTTTTTCCATCGCCACCGGCACGATCAACTCGATGTCCATCGTGATATTGTCCCCCGGCATGCACATCTCCACCCCTTGCGGCAGTTGCACCGATCCCGTCACGTCCGTCGTACGGAAGAAGAATTGCGGCTTGTACCCGTTGAAAAACGGCGTATGCCTCCCGCCTTCCTCTTTCGTCAACACGTAAACCTCTCCCTTGAACTTCGCGTGCGGCAGGATGCTCTTGGGCTTGGCCAAAACCTGTCCCCGCTCAATATCCTTCTTCTCCACACCTCTTAAGAGTACGCCGATGTTGTCTCCCGCTTGGGCTTCATCCAGCAATTTGCGGAACATTTCAACACCCGTCACAACCGTGTCCTTCGTCGGCTTGATCCCGACAATCTCCACCGCTTCCCCAACCTTCACCCGGCCTCTTTCAACACGACCCGTCGCTACCGTTCCACGGCCAGTGATCAGGAACACGTCCTCCACCGCCATCAGGAAGTCCTTGTCCACATCTCTCTTTGGCTCGGGAATATAGGCATCTACCGCTTCCATCAATTTGAAAATCGCTGGTTCCCCAAGCTCACTAGTATCCCCTTCCAAGGCCTTCGTCGCCGAGCCTTTAATCACCGGCGTCTTGTCTCCAGGGAATCCATACTTGGTCAAGAGTTCACGCACTTCAACTTCCACCAATTCCAACAGTTCTTTATCATCCACCATGTCGCACTTGTTCAGGAAAACAACCATAAATGGTACCCCTACCTGGCGGGCCAGCAAAATGTGTTCCCTTGTCTGCGGCATCGGGCCATCGGCGGCCGAGACCACCAGAATCGCACCGTCCATCTGCGCCGCTCCCGTCACCATGTTCTTGATATAGTCCGCGTGCCCTGGACAGTCCACGTGGGCGTAATGTCTATTTGCTGTTTGGTACTCCACGTGCGAGGTATTAATGGTAACTCCACGCTCCCTTTCTTCCGGGGCGTTATCGATGTCCGCATATCCCTTCGCGGTCGCCCAACCCTTCTTCGCCAAAACTGTCGTGATTGCCGCCGTCAGCGTCGTCTTTCCATGATCGACGTGCCCGATCGTCCCAATATTCACGTGCGGCTTATTGCGTACGAATTTCTCTTTTGACATAGACACGCCTCCCCTTACACCCTGTCCAGGGTGTTGAATTTTATCAGCCTTTTACTTTTGCGATAATTTCCTGCTGAATCGTCCGAGGGGTTTCCTCGTAATGCGCAAACTGCATCGTATAAGTGGCCCGGCCTTGAGTCATTGACCGTAGATTTGTTGAATAACCAAACATTTCAGAAAGGGGTACTTTGGACCTGATAATTTGGGCCGTTCCGCGCAATTCCATTCCTTCTATTTTTCCACGTTTGGATTGAAGATCTCCCATTACCGGGCCCATGAAATCATCCGGCGTGACCACCTCAACATCCATTACCGGTTCTAAAATAATAGGTTCTGCGCTCCGCATGGCGTCTTTAAAAGCCATAGAAGCGGCAATTTTAAAAGCCATCTCATTAGAATCCACATCGTGGTAAGAACCATCCGTTAAAGTAACTTTAAAATCGACAACCGGGTACCCAGCTAATACTCCCGAATCCTTAGCCTCCATGATTCCCTTTTCGACCGCCGGGATATATTCTCGTGGAACCGTTCCACCTTTAACGGCATCCACAAACTCAATACCTTTTCCAGGGGCTTGCGGCTCCATTGTGATATAAACATGTCCATATTGACCACGGCCACCTGTTTGACGAATATATTTTCCTTCGGCTTCAACAGTCTTTCGAATCGTTTCGCGGTAAGCAACCTGCGGTTTTCCCACATTGGCCTGCACATTAAATTCTCTCATCATGCGATCGACGATGATTTCCAAATGCAATTCACCCATCCCCGAAATGATGGTTTGACCCGTTTCTTCGTCACCCTTGACCCGAAAAGAAGGATCCTCTTCAGCTAACTTACTTAAAGCCAAACCCATTTTTTCCTGATCAACCTTTGTTTTTGGTTCAATTGCGACAGAAATAACAGGCTCAGGAAAAACCATTTTTTCCAGAATAATGGGTTTTTCCTCAAGACACAAAGTATCTCCCGTAGTGATCGTTTTGATTCCAACGGTGGCTGCAATATCACCGGCATGAACTTCTTTTATTTCTTCCCTTTTATTCGCGTGCATCTGCAAGAGACGTCCGATACGTTCACGGCTCCCCTTAGTAGAGTTGTAAACATAGGAACCAATAGAAAGAGATCCAGAATAAACCCGAAAATAAACCAGTTTTCCAACATGGGGATCAGTCATGATTTTAAAAGCCAAAGCCGAAAAGGGCGCATCGTCAGCGGCATCACGAGTTTCTTCTTCGTTCGTATCGGCGTTATGACCCTTCACCGGTGGAATATCAATTGGTGAAGGCAAATAATTAATAACAGCGTCCAATAAGGGCTGAACCCCTTTGTTTTTAAAAGCCGATCCACAAAAAACAGGGTTGAATTTATTAGAGATGGTTCCTTTTCGTATGCAACGTTGAAGTTCTTCAGCCGTTATTTCTTTTCCATCTAAATATTTTTGCATGACAGCATCATCGAACTCAGCTACAGCTTCCACCAACTCCTTATGGTAGGTCTCAGACATTTCCTTCATATCGGCAGGAATTTCCTCAATCTCAAACTTAGCTCCCAACGTGTCATCAAGCCAACGATAACGTTTCATCTCAACCAAGTGAATGATACCGTCGAATTTCTCCTCCAACCCGACCGGCAAGACAACCGGATGTGCGTTAGCTCCGAGACGACTTCGCATTTGAGCAATAGCGGCGAAATAATCGGCACCAACACGGTCCATTTTGTTAACAAAGGCAATTCGGGGCACTCCGTAATTAGTGGCTTGGCGCCAAACAGTTTCGGATTGAGGCTCAACCCCTTCAACAGCTCCAAAGACACCGATAGCTCCATCCAAAACCCGAAGAGATCGCTCAACTTCAATCGTGAAGTCAACGTGACCAGGTGTGTCAATAATATTAATTCTGTTATTTTTCCAAAAACAAGTGGTTGCAGCCGAAGTAATAGTGATGCCACGCTCTTGCTCTTGGGGCATCCAATCCATAGTGGCGGCCCCATCATGCACTTCACCGATTTTATGAGTTCGACCCGTATAGAAAAGAATACGTTCTGTCAACGTAGTTTTACCCGCGTCAATATGAGCCATAATGCCGATATTTCTAGTCTTCGCTAAAGATATTTGCCGTGTTCCCAATTTAAACCCTCAATTACCAGCGATAGTGGGCAAAAGCTTGATTGGCTTCCGCCATTTTATGAGTATCTTCTTTTTTCTTAATTGATGTTCCCTGATTTTTAAAAGCATCCGTTAGTTCGGAAGCCAATTTTTCAGCGATTGTTTTTTCTTTACGGGCTCGGGCCGCGGTCAATATCCAGCGAATAGCTAGTGACGTGCGTCGTTCGGGGCGAATTTCAACAGGCACTTGATAAGTGGCGCCGCCGACACGACGAGACTTCACTTCCAATGCTGGCTTTACGTTTTCAATTGCGGTTTTAAAAATATTAAGCGCACCTTCTCCATGTTTTTCGCCCAGAAGGTCTAAGGCATCATAAAAACTACGGGACGCAACCATTTTTTGACCGTCGTACATCATTGAATTGATGAACTTCGTTACTAACTTATTGTTGTAACGTGAATCTGAAAGAACTTCCCGTTTAGCGGCTACTTTTCGACGAGGCATTTCTCACTCCTTAAGAAGCTTTTGCGGCGGCTTCTTTTTTAGGCCGTTTCATCCCGTATTTGGAACGTCCTTGTTTACGATCTGCGACACCGGCGGCATCTAACGCACCGCGGATAATGTGATAACGCACCCCCGGAAGATCTTTCACACGACCTCCACGTATTAAAACAATCGAGTGTTCCTGTAAGTTGTGTCCAACCCCCGGAATATAACAAGTCACTTCCATTCCATTCGTCAAACGCACACGGGCAATTTTTCGCAATGCAGAGTTTGGTTTTTTAGGTGTCATTGTCGCAACTTTCACACATACGCCACGTTTTTGCGGGCAAGCCTTTAAGGCCGGCGACTTTGTTTTGTGTTTGCTTTTTTCCCGGCCTCTACGGACCAATTGATTAAGCGTCGGCAAATTTTCCTCCATCCCAAAAATAAAAAAAGCAAAGACAGTGAGCTCCGCCTTTGCCAAATGAATATTCCATATCAAACCCCGGGCTCTTTTTTAAAAGAGACCCAAGGGGGAATCTTCAAGCAAATCCCTCCCCTAGCTCACCATTTTTGAGGGACAAACCTCAAAAAAGGAGGATTTCTCAACCGCCTCACCTAACCCCGGCTCAAACGCGGACGGGTAGGCTATCAAAAGGTTCAAGCCTGGTCAAGGCTTTTTTTTCCAGAATTACCTTCTTCTATCTTCAAATCCGGGTCATCTAATTCGGTCGAAGGCTGGGCGGCAATACCAATTGGCAACTCTTCTTCGGGCTCGTCAACTTTGATCTTAACTCCTCGATAAAAGGGACTTCCTGTACCCGCTGGAATAAGATGCCCCATGATCACATTTTCTTTAAGGCCCCTCAGTTCATCAATTTTTCCCGAAACAGCAGCCTCGGTCAAAACTTTAGTAGTCTCCTGGAAACTGGCCGCCGAAATAAAGCTTTCCGTCCCCAAAGAAGCCTTAGTTATTCCCAAAAGAATCGGCCGGGCACTGGCGGTTTTGCCGTCCTTCTCAGATACCCGCTCGTTTTCCTTTTTGAATTTCCCCTTATCAACTTGCTGTTTTGGTAAAAACTCTGTATCGCCCGGTTCTTGAACAACTACTTTTCTCATCATTTGGCGGATGATGACCTCAATATGCTTGTCGTTAATCTTCACGCCTTGAAGTCTGTAAACCTCTTGAACCTTGCTCAAGAGATATTCTTGAACAGCCGCATCCCCCTGTACCTCAAGGATATCATGCGGATCAACAGGCCCATCGGTTAAAGCATCGCCCGGTCGAACAAAATCTCCTTCGTGAATATTCAAGTGTTTTCCATAAGGAATTGCATATTCTTCTTCAATTGCTTTTTTACCTTCGGTATTTGTTACAATTAACTTTTGATACCCTTTGGAGGCAATACCAAAACCAACTGTACCACTGATTTTTGCAATAACCGCATTCCCCTTCGGACGCCGAGCCTCAAAAAGCTCCGCAACACGGGGTAAACCACCCGTGATATCACGAGTTTTAGAAATTTCTCTAGGGATTTTCGAGAGAATATCGCCCGCCATAATTTTATCGCCATCCATTACGTTAATAAGAGATCCTGTTGGCAACCGATAGCTTTTAATAGCTTCACCCGTTTCAGGATTCATAATCACACAACGGGGGGATAAATTTTCATCTTTATACTCAATAACCGCGCGTTCCTTCAACCCTGTTGAAGAGTCAATTTCCTCTCGAACTGTAACACCACGAATCACATCTTGAAGTTTCACTAAACCCGAAACCTCAGTGAAAATTGGAACTTTATACAAGTCCCAATGAGCCAACAATTGACCTTCTTTCACAACTGCTTCTTCTCGAATTTTTAAAGTAGAACCAAAAGGAACCACATAATTTTCCATGGCCCTTCCCTTTTCATCATAAACCGAAATTTCACCATTTCGATTTAAGACAATTAGCTCCTTATTACGATTTTCAACAAGTTTCAAGTTATGAAAACGAACTATTCCATTTTTGTTTGATTCTATCTTCGATTGCTCCAACGCACGGCTAGCCGCTCCTCCAACGTGAAATGTACGAAGTGTCAACTGGGTCCCAGGCTCACCAATTGACTGGGCGGCAATAATGCCAACAGCTTCTCCGATCTGGACCATCTTACCGTTGGACATGTTCACACCGTAACATTTGGCGCAAACACCTCTTTCCAATTCACAAGTCAGAACAGAACGAACTCGAATTTGTTCAATTCCAGCCTCTTCGAGTTTTTCAGCAACATCTTCCGTGATAATCTGTCCACTTTTAACAATGACTTCAGAAGTCAACAAATTGGCCACGTTATCAACCGCAACTCGGTTAGCAATACGATCTTTTAACGGCTCGATAATCTCAATCCCTTCCTTGATGGCTCCCACACGAATACCGTTGACGGTCCCACAATCCTCCGCATTAATGATGACCTCTTGGGAAACGTCCACCAAACGTCTCGTGAGGTAACCCGCATCCGCCGTTTTCAAAGCCGTATCCGCAAGACCCTTACGGGCACCGTGAGTTGAGATGAAATACTCCAATACCGTAAGTCCCTCTCGGAAGTTAGCGGTAATAGGTGATTCAATAATTTCACCAATGGAACCCGTAATTTTTTGAAGAGGCTTGGCCATCAGTCCCCGCATGCCCGCCAATTGGCGAATTTGCATCTTGGAGCCCCTAGCTCCAGAATCCGCCATCATATAAATAGGATTAAATCCATGTTCGTCTTGTTTTAGGTTCTCAAACATAACTTCAGCGATTTCATCGGTTGTATGCGTCCAGATATCGATGACTTTGTTATAACGCTCACCGGCAGTAATGATGCCCTTCTTATACTGGTTTTCAATTTCAGCCACTTCTTTGTATGACCGTTTCAAAATGTCAGTCTTATCTTTTGGTATGAGCATGTCATCAATCGATACCGTAATTCCCGCCTGGGTGGCATATTTGAAGCCCAGTTCCTTAATATCGTCCAAAAGTTTGACTGTGATATCCTGACCCAATTTTTCGTAGCAAAGGGCCACTAGGTCCCCCAACTCTTTCTTGGTCATGACCCGATTCACATACGGCAAACCCGAAGGAATAATTTGGTTAAATATAACTCGCCCCACGGTGGTTTCGATAAGCTTACCGTTCCGACGAACTTTAATACGAGCATGTTTACCAACCTGCTTGGACTCGAGCGCTATAACAACTTCCAGAGCGCTTGAGAAAACTTTTCCCTCGCCTTTATCACCCGGCATTTCCTTGGTGATGTAATAAGAACCTAAAACGATGTCTTGAGTGGGTGTTACAATAGGTCGCCCATTGGACGTGGAATTTATATTATTGGTCGACAGCATTAGGAATCGCGATTCCATTTGCGCTTCACTGGAAAGAGGCACGTGAACCGCCATCTGATCGCCGTCAAAATCGGCGTTAAACGCCGTACAAACCAGTGGGTGAATTTGAATAGCACGTCCTTCAATGAGCACCGGTTGAAAAGCTTGAATTCCCTGACGATGCAAAGTTGGAGCACGGTTCAACAAAACATGGTGGTCACGGATGACTTCGGCCAAAATATCCCACACTTCGGGCTTAACTCGCTCAACCATTTTCCGCGCACTCTTAATAGTATGAACATAACCACGATCTTCTAATTTTTTAATGATGAAGGGCTTGAATAACTCCAAGGCCATTTTTTTAGGCAAGCCACATTGGTTCATCTTTAGCTCAGGACCCACCACAATAACGGAACGCCCCGAATAATCGACCCGTTTTCCCAAAAGATTTTGACGGAAACGACCTTGCTTGCCCTTCAACATATCAGAAAGGGACTTTAACGGACGATTACCCGGACCACGGACAGCATGACCACGACGTCCATTATCCAAAAGCGCATCCACCGCTTCTTGCAACATGCGCTTTTCGTTTCGAACAATGACTTCAGGCGCATGAAGTTCCAAGAGTTTTTTCAAACGGTTATTTCGATTGATGACTCGACGATACAGATCATTCAAATCAGAAGTCGCAAAACGCCCTCCATCCAATGGCACTAGCGGACGAAGTTCAGGCGGAATCACCGGCAATACTTCCAAAAACATCCATTCAGGCTTGTTGTCACTCTTGCGGAAGCTTTCAATAACTTTCAACCGTTTAATAATAGTCTTTCGTTTTTGCTCACTGTTGGTTTGCTTCATTTGTACGCGAAGCTTCTTATCCAAGTCCTCTAAGTCGACCATTCGAATCAAATCGCGAATAGCTTCTGCACCCATTTTGGTTTTTAAAGAAGCTCCGTACTCTAGACGAAGCTTTTGGTATTCATCCTCGGAAAGAAGCTGGCCAACTTCTACTGGCGCTTTCCCAGGATCCAAAGTGACATAAGACTCGTAATAAATAACCCTTTCCAGATTACGCGTGGACATCTCTAACAAATAACCCATGCGGGAAGGAACGCCTTTTAAATACCAAATGTGGGAAACCAAGCACGCCAATTCAATATGGCCCATACGTTCGCGACGAACCTTTGCCTGAGTTACTTCCACCCCACATCGGTCACAGATGACATCTTTATACTTAATCCGTTTATATTTACCGCAGGCACATTCCCAATCTCTCGTTGGCCCAAAAATCTTCTCACAAAATAACCCATTTTTTTCGGGCTTGAAGGTACGGTAATTAATCGTTTCGGGTTTCTTGACTTCTCCATGAGACCAAGACCGAATTGTTTCAGGGGAAGAAAGTCCAATTTTAATGGCATCAAATCGCGGGGTTTCTTTAAGCAAGTTTTCAAGATTAGCTTTCTTTTCAACTAAAACTGGCGGCACTTCCGGTGCAGCCGGCTTTACAACTTCACTTTCACTCTCAGGGGTAGTTGATTTGACTTGGCTCATTTTTCCCCCTCCTTAATTGGAATTCTTGATCAATTTGACATCCAAACACAAGCCTTGCAATTCTTTCACTAATACGTTGAATGACTCCGGAATACCGGGTTCCGGAGCGTTTTTACCCTTCACGATGGCTTCGTAAACCTTAGTTCGACCCTGGACATCATCTGATTTCACCGTCAAAAGCTCCTGAAGGGTATAAGCCGCGCCATAGGCTTCCAACGCCCAAACTTCCATTTCTCCAAAACGCTGGCCACCAAATTGCGCCTTGCCACCTAATGGTTGTTGCGTGATAAGGGAATAAGGCCCAATAGAACGAGCGTGAATCTTGTCATCAACCAAGTGGGCTAATTTCAAAATATAAATATAGCCAACCGTTACCTCTTGATCGAAAGATTCGCCGGTCATCCCATCGTACAAAGTGATTTTTCCGGAGTCGGGCAGGTTTTGTTCTTTTAGCGCCTTTTTAATCTCTTCTTCTTTAGCGCCGTCAAAAACAGGAGACGCAACATGATACCCACCCTCGCTCGCGGCCCACCCTAAGTGGGTTTCCAAAATTTGCCCAACATTCATACGAGAAGGGACACCCAGGGGGTTCAAAATGATATCTACTGGCCTACCATTAGGAAGATAAGGCATGTCTTCAACCGGAACAATTTTAGAGACAACCCCTTTATTACCGTGACGACCCGCCATTTTATCCCCTACTGATAACTTGCGTTTTTTGGCAACATAAACTTTCACAAGCTTTATAACTCCCGGCGGAAGCTCGTCGCCCTTTTTCACCTTCTCTACTTCATTGTTCTTCTCCCGTTCAATTTCCCTGACGCGATTCAAAAGAACCTCGTTCAAGCGCTTTATTTCTTCTTCGGTTTGTTCTTCTAAGGTGTTCTTTTCGCTTTTATTCAGGTCTTTCGATTTTTCCTCTGTTTGCTTTTTCAAGACTTCAATACGATTCTCATTTTCTTTTTCAAGTTGTTTGATTTTGTGAGCCGAATCTTTCTCTATGGCTTTAACCATAGAAGCATCACGGCCTTTAATCTTTTCATCCTTTTCCTTACGCTTAAAGACCTTGACGTCAATGACCTTACCTTCCACGCCCGGCGGAACTCGCAGGGAAGCGTCCCTAACATCCCCAGCCTTCTCACCAAAAATAGCGCGCAAAAGTTTTTCTTCGGGCGTCAACTCAGTTTCGCCTTTCGGAGTGACTTTCCCAACCAAGATATCACCAGGAACTATTTCAGCTCCAATTCGAACAATACCTTCTTCATCAAGATCTTTTAAAGCTTCGTCGCCAACATTAGGAATATCCCGCGTAATTTCTTCTTTGCCCAGTTTGGTGTCACGCGCCTCAAGTTCAAACTCCTCAATGTGAACCGAAGTAAAATAGTCTTCACGAACTAATTTTTCAGAAACAATAATAGCATCCTCGAAATTAAATCCCCTCCAAGGCATAAAAGCCACGAGAAGATTCCTGCCTAAAGCCAATTCTCCCTGGTCAGTGGAAGGTCCGTCGGCAATTACATCGCCTTTTTTCACTTTCTCACCTTTTTTGACAATCGGCCTTTGATTAATACAAGTATCCTGATTAGAACGTTTGTACTTGGTCAGTTTATAAATATCAACCGAACCAGTTTCATCAACCTCATCAGCAAAAACGATAATTTCATCTGAAGAAACGCCAGCCACAACTCCATCGCGCTTGGCTATAACCAAAACACCCGAGTCATAAGCCGCTTTATATTCCATTCCAGTTCCTACAAAAGGGGCCTCCGTACGTATCAATGGGACGGCCTGCCGTTGCATGTTAGAACCCATTAAGGCGCGATTTGCATCGTCATGTTCCAAAAAGGGAATGAGGGACGTTGCCACCGAAAACAATTGACGAGGCGAAACGTCCATGTAATGAACATCACTAGGACCCGCCAAAGGGAAATCATCTTTATATCGCGCCGCAATAATGTCATTAGAGAATTTGTTACTATCATCCAAAGGTGTATTTGCTTGGGCGATCACATACTTATCTGCATCATCCGCGGGCAAAAATTCAATTTTCTTAGAGACTCTTCCACCTTCGACTTTCCTTAAGGGTGTCGTCACAAAACCATACTCATTAATTTGGGCATACGTCGAAAGGGACGCAATCAAGCCAATATTAGGACCTTCCGGTGTCTCAATTGGGCAAACCCTACCATAATGCGTATGGTGAACGTCGCGCACTTCGAATCCAGCGCGTTCCCGGTTCAATCCACCCGGACCCAATGCCGACAAACGTCTCTTGTGGGTCAATTCAGCTAAAGGGTTAGTCTGATCCATGAATTGGGATAATTGGGAAGTCCCAAAAAACTCCTTCACAGCTGCCGTGATTGGCTTGGTTGAGATCAGTTGACTGGGCATTGGATTCATGTCCATATCAACGATCGACATGCGTTCCCGCACAGCCCGCTCCATTCGGGTAAAGCCCAAACGCAATTTGTTTTCAAGCAATTCCCCAGCTGTACGAACACGACGGTTGCCCAAGTGGTCAATGTCATCCTTTTCACCCTTACCATTACAAAGATCAAAAAGATAACGAATAATCAGCACCAAGTCTTCCTTGGAAACCGTACGTTGATCCAACGAAGTCTTTAGTCCCAATTTTTTATTCATCTTATAGCGGCCAACACGAGCCAAATCATAACGCTTCTTGTTAAAAAATAAATTTTCCATCAGACTCTTGGCATTCTCCAAGGTCGGAGGATCACCCGGACGCATCTTTTTGTAAATTTCGACAAGAGCCGTTTCTTGAGAATGAGTATTATCTTTGCGAAGCGTACTCAAAATAGAAACATCATTTGGATTGGAGGGAACCGCCTTGACCTGCTTGACGCCAAGTTTCTTCAAAGCCATTACCACTTCCGCAGTAAAATCGGCGCCGGCCTCCACCAACACTTCACCCGTTTCGGGATGAGCCACATCTTGTGCGGCTGCTTTCCCCTGAAGTTTCTTTTCGGAAACTTCTAAGTTTTCAACATCAAAAAAAATCTTCAAAATATCTTCGTCCGTGGAAAAACCCCAACCACGGAGAAGAGTGCTGGCTACAAATTTCCGTTTGCGGTCAATACGGGCGTAAAGAATTCCGTTCACGTCGAATTCAAATTCTAACCACGAACCATGGTAAGGAATGACACTTGTCATATACATTTTTTTACCAGAAGAAGACAACTTGCCATCATCTTCGTCAAAAGTCACCCCGGGAGAACGGTGAAGTTGAGAAACAATGACACGTTCAGCACCATTAATCATAAATGTTCCGCGGTCGGTCATCATGGGAAGATCGCAAAAGAAAACCTCTTGCTCGCGGATATCCTTCACCTTTTTAGTCCCGGTTTCAGGATCTTCTTCACGAATAACGAGGCGCAAGGTAACTTTCATCGGAACGGAATAAGTCATGCCGCGTTCTTGACATTCCCGCACATTGTATTTGGGATCTAAAAGAGCATAAGAAACAAACTCCAAGGAGGAAACTTCATTGAAATCCCAAATGGGAAAAACACTTGTAAAAACCGACTGAAGACCCTGATCGATGCGCTGTTCGGTTGTCGCACCCTTTTGTAAAAAGACCTCGTAAGATTTTCTTTGAAATTCAATTAGATCGGGCATATCCATGATGGATGAGATGCGGCTAAAATCAATACGTTCACGGCGACCAAATTTCATTTTTTTCACTGAAAATCCTCCGGAAGAAAACAGGAATAAGCCTTTTATTACATCCTAGAAAACAAAAAACGAGAAAAGAGCTTTTCTCGTTTTGGCCAAAGAGGGGTGATTATACAGATTGCTTTGAAATGATGTCAACAATTTATATTGTTTCTTTTTCTAATTCTAATTTAATAATTCTCGGTAACCCCTGTAAATCCCGGTAAAGGCTCTGCTTGTAAGATCCAAAAAGACGAGAAACCGTTTTATAACCATTAGCATGAATTTCCAAAAAAGCCCCACCCTCTGGTAAAAGTCTGTTTTCAATCCCATAAAACAGTTCTTCGTAAGCCTTAAACCCCCGATTTTCGGCATATAAAGCTTCAGGTGGTTCGTAATCCTTAACTTCTGGAGCTAGTTCGTTTTTTTCATCAAACGAAATGTAAGGTGGATTACTAGTGATAACTCCAAATTCAACTGGATCTCCAGGTTTTAAGGCCTCAAACCAATAGCCTTGACGCCAATGAATGGATGGCGTATCCAGGTTTTGAGCATTAAAGGAAGCAATTTCAAGAGCCTTTTGCGAAATATCCACCGCCCAAACTCGACAAGGAACATGTTTTGCTATCGCAATGGCAATACAACCACTGCCCGTACCAAGATCTAAAACTATTCTTTTTTCTTCAGGCAGTTTTCCAAGACACTCAATCGCACACTCAACTAATTGCTCAGTTTCAGGGCGTGGGATCAAAACTCCTGGTCCAACTTTAAAGTTGAGTCCGAAAAACTCCCGTTGCCCAGTAATGTATTGAATGGGTTCATGCTGCGATCGGCGTTTTAGAAGATCACGAATAATTTTTAATTCCTGAGTATCCAGGGGGCGATCAAATTGAAGATAAACCTTCAGTCGGTCCATCTTTAAAGCGTAAGCCATCAGTAATTCAACATCAAATCTCGGATTCTGAATACCCTTTTGAGTCAGAAAAGGAACCGCCCATTGAATAATTTTCAAGGGAGTCCAAACATTTTGAGATTTCTGATTTCCTTTCATCAAAACCTTTCTGATTTCATCCCTCTAAAAAATCAATCTTGATTCTGTAACTGTTCTTCTTGATAAGCCAAGGCCAATACCTCCATGAATTCGTCAAGAGCTCCATCCATGACTTTGTCCAATTGGTAAAGAGTCAGTCCAATTCGATGGTCGGTAACCCGATTTTGAGGAAAGTTATAAGTCCTTATCTTTTCGCTGCGGTCACCGCTTCCCACTTGACTCTTACGAGTTGCCGAGAGATTAGCTTTAGTTTCTTTATCTGATTTTTCTTGCAAACGGGCATAAAGTACTTTCATTGCCTTCGCCTTATTTTTTAATTGAGAACGTTCATCCTGACATTGAACTACCAAACCGCTCGGAAGATGGGTTATACGAACTGCGGAATAGGTGGTATTCACGCTCTGTCCTCCTGCACCCGATGAGCAAAAAGTATCGATGCGCAGATCTGAATCCTTAATTTGTACATCAATATCTTCAACTTCAGGCAGAACAGCTACTGTCGTCGCTGAAGTATGAATTCGGCCCGAACCTTCGGTACGGGGCACCCGTTGAACCCGATGGGTGCCACTTTCAAACCTGAATTTTCCGAAAGCCTCCTTACCCATAACCATAAAAACAATCTCTTTAAATCCCCCGATTTCTGTGGGACTGGTATCGATCAATTCGATTTTCATCCCGATTTTTTCAATATATCTAGAATACATGCGAAAAAGATCTGCTACAAAAAGAGCGGCCTCTTCCCCACCTGTTCCAGCCCGAATCTCCATAATAGCGTTTCGACTCCCATTGGGATCTTTTGGAATAAGCAAACGTTTTAATTGCTTTTCAATTTCTTCCACTCTTTTTTCCAAGGTTGGCAACTCCACCTGCGCCAAAGTTTTCATTTCGAAATCTGGCCCCTCTAAAAAAGACCGTGTTTCATTCTTCTCTTGAGTAAATTGCCTATATTCTTTTATTTTTTGCACAAGCGGTTCCAAGTCCGCGCGTTCCTTGGCGACCTTTTGTAATTCCGAGGAATCGGAAAAGGTCTCTGGATGTATCAACCGATCCGAAAGTTCTTGATATCGCTTTTCAACTTGTTGGAGTTTGGATTCAATCATCCCATAGCCTCAAAAAATTTTTTAAATTTGAAAAAATGCAAAATATGTAAATAGAAAAAGCCCCCGGTTTTAATAACCGGAGGCTTTTGAATAGGGTAAAAAAATCTACGAGTTTTTTTCGGCCGGAGGAGGGACTGCTTGGCGCTTAGCTTTTTTGGCGGCGGCGGCAACCGCCTTAGCTTCTAAGCGAGCTTTTGTTTCAGCCTGGGCCGTGGCGGCGGTGGCACTCTTCTTTTGGAACTTCTCAACGCGACCAGCCATATCGAGTAATTTAATCTTACCCGTAAAAAAAGGGTGACACGCGGAGCAAACTTCCACCGAGAATGTTTCACCTTTTGTAGTGGCCGTTTCAATCACATTTCCGCAAACACAAACAACTTTGGTTTTGTAATATTTTGGATGTATTCCTGTTTTCATTCCGCCACTCCATTTCCTGATTTCAACTCGTTTCTTAGTTTACTGAACAAAGCCTTGGGCTTTCTCCCTTAAGGGTTGCTTAGTCTATTCAAAAAAATAAAAAAATCAACCAGGGAAGTAAAGGGGCTCCCGCATAAATCTCTCGACAGGGTTGTTTTCCTAGGATTATTGAACTAAATACAACAATGGATTTTGGGGCTTTCCATTTAAGCGAACCTCGAAATGAAGGTGCGGTCCTGTCACCCGGCCCGTGTTTCCCACTTTACCAATCAGATCTCCTTTTTTTACCAATTGGTTGGGTTTTACCAAGATTTCATCTAAATGAGCGTAATAAGAAGTAAGCTTGGCCCCATGATCCAAAATGATAAGCCTTCCGTAGCCATTCCTAAAATTAGCAAAAAGGACCCGTCCATCTTGGGCCGCCAATACACAGGCACCTAAACCCGGAGCTAAATCTAACCCCTCATGAAATGCCATCTTGTGGGTAATCGGATGGATTCGATAGCCGAATCCATCCGCAAAACGACCTGTAGTAGGTTTGAGGAAACCTTTTTGAATTCCTAATGAGTCTAAGGCGAGCCATCGAACATCTTGCCGGGTAAGATAAACCCCGCCTGGTAAATAGAGAACTTCGCCCGGTTGTAAATCAGAATCATCTTTTTTTTGATTGGCTTGAAGTACTATCTTCAATGTTACTTCGTAAGTCCGGGCGATATCCGCCAAACCCTGTCCTAAACGGACTAAGTGAAAAATTCCATCTTTAGACGGAATAAAAATCGGAGATCCTTCTCGTGGAAGGGAATTGTCGTTGGCTTGGTTTAAACTTCGAAGAGTAGTCTCTAACAGATGATACTTTCGAGATATGCTTAAATAAGTATCCCCCAAAATTGGATGATAAATGAAAAAGCGAATTCCAGGAATTTGAAAAAAAGGCGTAAAGTCCTCGAGATTCGTTTGTTGGGATGGTGGGGGAGCCGAAACAGCCGAAAGAATTTCAGGCTTCATGGCTCGAGCAACCAAGAAAAACATTGTTATCAACAAAATGGCCAAAATACCCACAACGAAAAAGTAAATCCGCCGGACAAAAGAGTCAATAGACTTATTCGTTGGCGGTACCCTTCATAGAATCCAAAAAAGATTTATTAGATTTAGTACGACGCATTTTATCTAATAGAAATTCCATGGCGTCCACAGGATTATTCGGATTCAGAATTTTTCGCAAAATCCAAACCTTATTAAGTTCTTCTTCGGTGAGAAGTAATTCCTCCCGGCGCGTTCCTGAACGAGTAATGTCAAAAGCTGGGAATACCCGCCGATCCGCTAATTTGCGATCCAAGATAATCTCCTGGTTCCCCGTTCCCTTGAATTCTTCGAAAATCACTTCATCCATCCGGCTACCGGTATCAATGAGTGCTGTTGCCATTATGGTCAAACTACCTCCTTCCTCGATGTCACGAGCGGCCCCAAAAAACCTTTTCGGTCGTTGGAGGGCATTTGAGTCGACCCCACCGGAGAGGACTTTTCCGGAAGAAGGTACAATCGTGTTATAGGCTCTTCCCAAGCGGGTAATGGAATCCAAAAGAATAACGACATCCTTTTTATGCTCAACAAGACGTTTGGCTTTCTCAATAATAATTTCGGCGACCGTAACATGACGTTCGGGGGGTTCATCAAAGGTGGAAGAAACAACTTCACCCTTCACCGACCGCTGCATATCAGTGACTTCTTCAGGTCTTTCATCAATTAGGAGAACGATCAGATAAACTTCGGGATGATTTTTTGCAATGCTATTGGCAATTTTTTGCAGAAGTATCGTTTTTCCCGTACGGGGTGGCGCAACGATTAAACCACGCTGACCCTTTCCCAAAGGAATAAGGAGATCCATAACCCTCATGGATAAATCATCCGGAGTTGTTTCTAACCAAATCCGTTTGTTTGGGTAAATCGGCGTTAAGTTATCAAAAAGGACCTTTTGCTTGATAGCATCTGGCGGTTCAAAATTAATGGAGTCTACTTTTAACAGTGCAAAATATCTTTCTCCTTCTTTGGGAGGTCGAACTTGGCCCGTTACTGTATCTCCTGTCCTTAAGTTAAACCGGCGGATTTGAGAAGGAGAAACATAAATGTCATCAGGTCCCGGCAGGTAGTTGTAATTGGCGGACCGAAGAAATCCAAAACCATCGGGCAAAATCTCAAGCACACCTTCGGCATTGATGACACCGTTTCGTTGGGTTTGAGTCTCCAGGATTTTGAAGATCAAGTCCTGTTTTTTCATAGCGCTAACACCTTCAAGGTTCAGCTCCCGGGCCACCTCAGTCAACTCCGCAATGGTTTTTTTCTTCAAATCCGCAATATCCATAATCCCTAAAGTCCTTTCTAAAATATCAGCGGGTTATACAAATCCAAAACTAATGGAATTATTGAAATTCTAAAAAAAATCATTATGAATTTTCACTTGAGATCGCATCAATACTGTCAAATCCAACCAAAAAAATTGGGTTTAAAATCCATTTCTATGAACATTTATAGACGTTCTTTGGGGATTGGTCCGTTGGGAGTACATGATTGGGGATAACGCTTGGCGTCTTTGAAGTCGAATTAATCTTATCATGCTAAATGAGCCTGTCAACCATTTTTCCATCAACCTTTTTAAAATGGATAGGCTACAATTCGGTTCCGGCCTCTGCCTTTAGCCGCATAAAGTGCCTTGTCCGACTTGCTAATTAGGTCCAAATTCGTGAGAGCATCTTGGGGGAAAGTAGCCACACCAATGGACACCGTAACCCTCGTCATTTCCTTGCCAACCGAAAAAGAATTAGATTCAACAGCTTTTCGAATTTTTTCCGCTAATTCCATCGCCTGTTCCTTAGTGGTTTCTGGCGCAATTAAGACCATTTCTTCTCCACCATAACGAGCCACCAAGTGGTTCATCCCAGCTTGTCCCTTCAAAATCTTGGCAACTTCCATCAACACATGGTCTCCAGCAACATGGCCATAAGTATCGTTGTAATGCTTGAAATGGTCGATATCTAGGATTAAAAGGCTTAGTTGGGAAGAATAACGGTTGGCTAGAATCAACTCCTCTTCCAACCGCTGTTTGAAATAGCGATGAGAATATAACTTGGTCAAACCATCGGTAATAGATAATTTCTGGACTTTTTCATACAGTAGTGATTTTTGAAGCCCAATGGAAATCTGATTACAAAAAACCTGAAGATTAGAATATTTTTCCTGGTCAATGAAATTTTCTTGTGAAGAAAAAGAGCACAAAAAACCAATAACCCTATCTTGGATCAGAAATGGAAGAAATGCAAAAGAGCGCACGGCCAAATTTCGTAATTTTGAAAAATGATCCATCTCCCCCACCAACGGAACTAAAACAGGCTTTCTTTCGCGTGCTAAAATGGCTGCCAAACCATTCGACTCCATATCCATTTCAAAAGACCTAAAAAGAGAATCATCGCATCCAGAAGCAATCCTGATTTCATATTTCCTTCCATCAGTGGAAAGCACAGCAATAATAAAATGCGGAAGATCAAACATTCTTTCAGTGAATTCCTTAGTCAACTCAATCATCTCCTGAACATTGAGGGTACTTCCCGCATCCTTAATAACATCGTACAAATGCTCGATTTGACGGAGTTGTTTTTCAATTTGAGTGTTCTCTTTTTTTATATTCTCCGCAACACCCCTAAAATTCTCATACTCGGCTTTTTTCGATTCATGTTGATTTTTAAACCTGGTTTTAATTTTACGGAAACTCTCTTTAATGAATGCTGGCGCCCAATAAAGAATAACGAGAGCAGTAATTTCGGGGAAAATCCAGTTTTGTTGATAGCGATGGGCCACCAATCGCCCGAACACCAATCCAAAGCTATAGCCACCCAAAAACCATGCACCTGTAATTGGAAACGAAAAACGCATAAACCCTATAAAAAAAAATGGAAGACAAACAAAAAAAGCGCCAGGTCCGGGCAAAAGTGCGATTCCCAAAACTGCTATGACAAGAAATAAACCCAAAATTTTCTGTGATAGATCCGTCATTAGGAAGTTCCCGTCTTCGCTAAGCGCACACAATTTTTACCATCGTCCTTTGCTTGATATAAAGCCTGGTCGGCGGAATCAATGAATATCTCAACGTCTTTAAAAGCTGGATTCAGTTCAGAAACACCAATACTAACGGTAATATGAGTGGACTGTTGCGAAGCAATGATCTCCTGCTCAGCCACTTTTTGCCGGATGCGCTCCGCAACGGTTTTCGCGCCAGACCAAGGCGTCTTAAGCAGGAGAACAGAAAATTCTTCCCCACCATACCTGGCAACCAGATCCACCGTCCGAACGGTTTCCTTAAGCACTTGGGCCACCACTTTCAAAACCTTATCTCCCACGAGATGGCCATATTTGTCGTTATAGCTTTTAAAATTATCAACGTCGATCATCATGAGACAAAGGGGGAGTTTATGCTCCAAGGCCCGGAAAACCTCATCACGAACCCTTTCCTTGTAGTAGCGCTGCACATAAAGACCTGTAAGTCCGTCGGTAATTGCCAATTCAATGGTTTGCCGATAAAGTGCGACATGTTCTAAGGCCACGGTTCCTAAATCACTAAAATTCGAAAGCAACCGAGCATCATCCTGTCGGAACGCTGTCGAAAAACAGCTTTCAATGCGGATAAGCCCCAATATTTCATTGCCCGCCATAAGAGGAGCGGACATCAGGCTCCGAATCTTGTTTTCAGAAGAATAGTTCTGAAACCGAAAGTCATTGCTTGTATCACTGATAAAAAGAGGCTTTCCCTGGGACACCACCCAAGTATTAAAAATCTCTTCGGGATTGAGCCGCTCCCGATTCAACCTGACTTCCATTTCTGTATCCACGCTATAACGAACTGAGTGAAGTGCCTTTCCAATCGTACTATCGAATAGTAAAAGGGTATACACTCCTCCCTGCACCATAAAGGTTTTTGAAATCGTTTCAATCAAAAGGACTACTACATCTTGGGTTTTAAAAGTCATGGCCAGACTTCGAGCCAGTTCGTTCAAGGCGGTATAACGCTGGATTTTCATCAGGTTAGACTGATGGGCCACCTTGATTTTCTCATAAGAGATTCGGGTGTCGTTCATGTTCAATTCGAGTTCCTCTTGGGCTTTCTGAAACTGAAATTCCTGTAGCTCATTTTGGCGAATCCATCGATACCAACCGTAATAATTGACGCTTAAACCCAGGACAAAGGTCGCCGCAACCCAAGGCGGAGAAGAAACACTTACGAGATTGATAATGGAAACCACAATAACAACGACCGTCAGAACGGCGGTCGTATTCAACCCTAAAAGCACACCAGAAAGGGTTAAAGGAACAAAAAAAAGAAAAAGAGGCGATAAAAGGTTTTCACCTCTTTGTGCGGCTGAATAACAAACCGTGATAGCAATCAGCAAAGTTGTAATAACGATAATCCATCTTTGTTGAATTTTTAAGTTTTCGAGATTAAATAGTTTTTTCATAAAAAAATTTAAAATCTGCCTTTCGTAAAACACGGAATAATGAAGTCTCATTCAAATCTCTTGAGCCACTGGTTAACTGCGTATTTTAAATGTTTTCGTCCACTTTGGTTGAAAATGATCCAATCCGCCCTCGAGTTCTTTCGACTTTGGGACCATTGGGCATTTTCTCTGAGCCGGATTTCAGGTAAATCCCACCCTCTTTTTAGAAGCCGCTGTTGCCTCTGATTGCGGGGAGACGAAACACTAAGTATTCGGTCAAAAGCCCTGTTGTATCCACGTTCAAACAACAAAGGCACTTCAACAACTACCATGCGATAAGGCGAGGCCTTACGGGTTTGCCGGTTAATCCATTTGGCGACTCTTTTACGAACTTCTGGATGGAGAATTTCATTTAATCTCTTTCGTTTACCGGGAGCATTAAAAATCAGAGAAGCTAGCTTTTTTCGGTCAATAATTCCACGCCGGTTTAGAATGCCTGCCCCAAATTGTTCGGTCAGAGCTATCGAGAATTTTTTTTCCTTTAGAATTTGGTGGCTCAAAATATCCGTTTGAAGAACAGGAATCCCTTTTTCTTTGAGAAGTCTCAAAACCAAACTTTTCCCCGCCCCCAGTCCGCCCGTTAAACCCACTTTGAGCGGTTTCAGCATTTCCGCACTCCCCAAAATTTTATTATAAGCACTAAGGTGTTGCGGATTCCTGGCGACCGGAAAGAAATGATTTATAAATTCGTTTGTTGCATAAAAGCTTCGTAAGTATTTTTCATCAAAAGGGCGATCGTCATAGGTCCCACGCCGCCCGGCACCGGGGTAATCGCCGACACCTTGGGGGCAATAGTTTCAAAATCCACATCTCCAACTAGTTTTCCTTCAGGGGTCCGATTGATCCCAACATCCACGACAACCGCTCCATTTTGAATCATGTCTGCTGTCACAAAACGAGGTTTTCCAATGGCAGCGACCACCAACTCGGCTTCAAGAATAACTTCACCAATTTTTCGGGTTTTACTATGACATATCGTAACGGTTGCGTTGGCTTCCACAAGAAGTTGGGCCATGGGTTTTCCCACCATGATACTCCTCCCAATCACCACAGCTCTTTTCCCTGAAACGGGCACTTTGTAATAATCCAACATGGCCATGACCCCGGTGGGTGTGCAAGAGCGCAAACCCGGTAAACCGGCGACAAGTTTCCCAAGGCTGTAAGGATGCATTCCATCCACGTCCTTGCGGGGATCGATAGTCTCGATGACTTTTTGAGTGTTCAAGTGCTTTGGCAGCGGTAACTGCACAAGTACGCCATGAATTTTTGGATCTTGATTTAAAGTCTGGATTAAGCTTAATAAATCGCTTTCAATTATTTCTTTGGGCAGCCGATGTTCTTCAGAATAAAACCCAAGTGCCTCGCAGGCTTTTTTCTTGCGGCCCACGTAAATGGCGGAAGCGGGATCATCGCCTACCAACACTACAGCTAAACCTGGTCTCTGCCCGTTGGATTGAACATTTGCCAAGCTTTTAACAACTTGTTCTTGGACTGCCTTAGCGGCTGCGTTTCCATTTAAGATCAAAGCCATGTTTCCTCCCGGGAAACGGAAATAGGATCGAATCGCTTTGTCATCGGTTTGCTTCAGGAAGTAGGGGAGTAAAGAAGGCAAGCCGTGGTTATTTTAACGATTGATTTTTTTGAAACAAGGGATTTAACAACAAACATTAAAATGAAGTACCCTGAAGCGCCCACTTCCGGTAATATTGCCAAAGTCGAAGTGTGAAGAGCGCGGGACGGTTTAGAAGGCGACCTTGTAAATGGGAAGCGCTCATAATTCCTACACCGGAACCGGTAAAAAACAATTCACCTTGCTCCATAACATCCGAAGGCTTCCAACTTTTCTCAACCACCTTCGTTCCCAACCTACGGCACAAACCCAGGATTTTTTTTCGAGTCACACTTTCCAATCCACCGCGTGCTAAGGGCGGAGCCAAAACCTTTCCGTGGGCGAACCATAGCGGCGACGAGCTGCCCCCGTCTACCACAAAACCTTTTTGATCCAAGCGGAGAATCTCATCCCATTCGGGGTGCCGACGAAAATCCTGACGGATCATCATATAAAATATCCATTTAAACTGACCCGGTGCAGAACTCGAACCAGGAACCGACCAACTACTGATCCCCACTTTACCTTGAAGTGGCTCAAAATTCCCTGGATCGCTCCTCAGCGGTCGAATCATAGCCAGCAACCGGGGAGCCTCATTGGAAAAATGTCGTGGATTAGCTGGCGGGGCTATCTCCTGCGCCAAACTAAACCGAATGGTGAAATGACGTGGTGCCTCTGGTTGGGCCGCATATAATCTTATGGCTTTTCTAAATCTTTCACGAGGAATCACCGGCCAATCCAAAAATCGGCATCCTCTTTCGAGCCTATCAAGATGTTCCTTAAAAAAAAGTGGCTTACCTTGATAAACCGGAATGGTTTCCAACAAGGATTCCCCAAAGAAAAGAGCCGTATTCAAGGGTGAAAACCGGGCTTTCCTTAAGGAAACCAACTTGATATCCACGAACAAAAGATCGGTCATTTTGGCGGCATTACGGAAGTGCCAAGAGCTTGGGCTAAAGCTTCCACTTTATAAAGCGTTTCCAAATATTCTTTTTCGGGATCGGAGTCCGCGACAATTCCTGCTCCCGCGTGGAACTCCAGCCATCCATTTGGATAAAGAGTAAAACTGCGAATCAGAATATTCAAATCAAAACAAAGCCCCGGTGCGACATATCCCATGCTGCCCGTATAAAAACCACGGGGTCTTTCTTCTAACTCATGGATAATTTCCATACATCGAATTTTTGGGCAACCCGTAATGGTGCCGCCCGGGAAAAGGGCTTTGAGGATATCCGAAAGGGTCGCGGATTCGCGGCGTTGGGCTTGCACTGTGGAAACAAGATGGTGGACCTTGGCATAGGACTCCACCTCCGAGTATCGTTTGACCTCAACAGTCCCGTAACGGGCTACCCTTCCCAAATCATTCCGGGCCAAATCCACCAGCATTAGATGTTCTGCCCGTTCTTTCGAATTTGTCTTAAGCTCAACTTGTAATTGCAAATCTTGCGTTTCATCCCTTCCCCTTGGCCTGGTGCCCGCAATAGGCCTTGTTTCAATTCGGTTTCCTAGCCCAGAAACCAATCGTTCGGGAGAAGAGGAAACTATCGTGAAATTTCTGCCCTTGAAAATTCCCATAAAAGGGCCCGGGTTCATTTCCCGAAGAATTCGGTAAAGACTCCCGGCATTCCCCTCCCACCGTGTTTGGAAAGATTGTGCTAGGTTGGCTTGGTAAATATCTCCTTCCTGAATGTAGGCCTGGGCTTCCTGAACCTTCACCCGATAATCCTCTAAGCTCCATCGCGACTGAATATCCTGAACGTTAAAAGGGATTCGAAAACGGGAAACCTCATGAAAGGGATTAAAAAACTCTCTCCCGAAAAGGAAATATTCTTTGGACCGCCGGTTTACCGCAATCAAACGGGAAGGTTTGAAAAAATAAAAATCGGGAACGGGCTTGGAATACCCCGACAATTTTTGTTTTTTCCCCAGTTGAGTTCGAACCCCAAACTCATAACTTAATATCCCGAACCAAGCGAACGAAAGAGAAAAAGGCATCGGCATAAAACCAGTACGGCTGTTTTCAATCAAATTGGCGAAATCCCAAAAGTCAAACTGCGCCTTATGAAGACCCGAATTGTCGGCCAACCAATAATTTTCTCCACTCTCAAAATACTCTTTCTCTGGAAGTCCAGCCAATATCAACCATTCACTGGCTTCACCCGGCATCCCCGCGCTTTCCAAAAAAATAGCGGGCCCCAATGTTGCCCACGACTCCCATAGCCCTACCCAGTCAACGGATTTTTCCAAGCGCCCTTCGCCTTGAAGAGATAATTGAGAATAAAATATTTCAGCTAAAAAGTGGATCACCAAATTCTCCGGAAAATTCGAATAAACGGGGTTATTTTACAAGCTGATGAAAGGGTTCGGAATAAAAGATGGAAATCAAAGCGGGAAAAAAGGGAAATTTAGGCTCTCGACGTCATCAAAACCAGGGATTCTACCGAACGTTGAATCTCATTCAAGTCCAAAGGCTTTAGGATAACGGTCAATGGCCCTAACCGCATGGCCTCGCTCAAGAGCTCACTATCGGGATATGCCGTCACAATGACTACCATTGCCCCGAGGTTTAGTTTCTTGATTTCCTTGAAGGTTTCGACCCCATTCATTTCGGGCATCTTCAGGTCCAAAAAAATATAATCGTAATTAGTTTGGCTGGCGGCTTGAATAGCCTCTTTGCCCGAATGAGACACATTGACAGAATATTTTTTCCGGTCCAATGCCCTTTGGTAGAGCTCGCAGATGGCGGGCTCATCGTCCACTACCAAAACTTTTTTAGGGGAGTGGCCTACACCCTTCTCAAGCCAACGATCCACCAGCTCTTTCTTGAAACGCCATTCACTCCCCACTTTAAAAGAAGGAATTTCGCCCTGTTGGGCCAATTTGTAAATAGTCGTGGTTGTAATCTTGAGATAGGCCGACAGTTCCTGCGCAGTCATTATTTCAGTCATTAGATAAGCCGCCTCAAAGTTAACCCCGGGGTTCTATTACGCATGGTCAGTGAATTATATCGCAAACACTCTTTTCATATTCTACTTTCAACAACTTTAAGTTAGATAATACGCATTGACAAATATCAGTCCTAACAAAATTATGGCCCAGCAAAAAAAAACCTGGATTCCTTCGAATTTTATTAAATCCAAAATGTCCCGTGAAGAATATTAAAAGATTATTAGGAATGATAAAGTTCCATAAATCTTTCGACAATCTTCAACATTAGACTTTTAACGTGATTTCAAATACTGGGGTTCTTCATCCGCTTAAGAAGGCTTTTGAACGGTCTCCACATAGGAACGGTCAACTTCGATTTTACTATTCTCGTTGATTTTCAAAATTAATACCTGATCTTTGATATCGGCCACCGTTCCGTAAATTCCCCCCCGGGTCAAGACCCGGTCTCCCCTTTGGATCGCATTGAGGGATTCATCCCTCTTTTTTTTATCTTTAGCCGGAAGATATACAAAAAAGAAGTAATACAACAGCATGATGGGCAGGATGGTCGTCATAAAAAGGCTCATCAAAGGGTTTTGAGGACCTACCGATGCGGCAACATTTTTAGCGGCTGTTTGAGCAAATGCGGAATCCATTTTTTCTCCTTGTGAGAAATGTTAATTTTCGTCTAAAACACCATATTTGATTTCCACCAGGTTATGGGTTTTTACATCGAAGCCAAAAACCAACTTGTCATCCCACCCCAGAAATCCATGAGTGTGCTTGTATCTAAGATAATAAATCTTGTCATTCCTCTCCTCATTGTCATAGCGAAAATATTCGTTTTGAAACCTGTTCCTCACCTCATTCTCGGAAACATCAAGTCCTACCCCTTCTATGGTTAAAACCTGGAAATCTTGGTCGTCTTTTGGTTTCTCTATTGTAAAAACCCCAAATTTCTCATTCTCATATTTTTCCAGTGAAATATTTTGGTAAGAATATTTAAACCGCCTCGTTCCGTCTGATTTGGTGGTCACCAGATCTCTTTTATAGGGCCAATCCTTGTCCTTCATGACGTGAAAAAGCTCATAAACGGGATAACGGGTCCCCTCAATCCACAATTCAGCGTTTTGAGTGTCAAAAATGATGATTTTCGGGTTTGCGCTGTTTTCCTTGGAAAGTTCTTCGGCCCGGGTACTGGCCTCCAAATTGATGGTGCTTCCATTTTTATTGTCCTCGTCCCTCTTCGGGGGTTGGGAAACGGGAGTGGAGGCCGCTTCAGGCCCAAACCCCTTTTGAAGGCGCAGACGGTCGATTTCCAATTGGAGCTTTTCATTATCCAGTTGGCACTTTTGAAGTTCTAGATTCATCATTTCCATATCGAGGTCGTGTTGAGTTGTTTTTCGGTGCATCACTTCGGTCGGAGTTGCCATGGAAGAATCATCTTGGGCAAAAGCTAAAGACCCGCTAAAAAATATCGCTAAAGCCATAAAGCTTCTTAAATTTCTCATTCACAAACCTCTTTTTGAAAGAACTAATGGCGAAAAATCTCGTCAGAGAACGGCCAAAGCATAACATTTTGACTGAAAATAAAAAACCCCGCCTCGAAAAACCGAGGCGGGGTTTTTTGAACTACCGATCTTAGAACTTAAAAGTACCGTCAACCTTGGCAACGGTAACGAGATTCCCGGAGAACAAAGTTCCCGCACCCGGTGCGATATTGACCAATGTAGTATTTTCTACAACGTCCTCATTCAACAGAGCGTCGAACGCGAAATTGCCGAATTTCACCCCGAAACCGCTGGTGAACATAACATTGGCAAACTGGTCGCTCCAGCTGTTGTCCGTCTCGACGTTTTGGTAAACGCCGGCGGCGGTCTGGTTGTTGCGGCCAATGGTCTTATCCGAATAACTCTGGAAAGCGTTAGCCGTCGCTCCGAGGCGGAGGGTTAACCAATTAAACAAATCCTGCTCCGCGCCCATGTGGACAGGAACGAGGAAATTGGTATAGTCCGAATCGGAATAATAAACAGGCTGGAATGCCGCGTTAGCGACATTATAAGTCTGACTTTCATCGGTGAAATGTTGGTTGCGGTATTGCACACCGATGGAAGAAATAAACCTTCCCTTGCCATCCTCGATCTTATGAACACAACCGGCGTTCAAATTGATATCCAAGTTCGAGTAAGTGGTATCACGGAATTCATTCGTATCTCCCGCGTCCAGGAAGCTTCCGTTGTTGTTGTTATCTTCTTGGAAGGTTTCCTTCGTGCCCAACTGGCTGATGACATCGTTGGTGGACAACCTAATTTGGGTATTTTCATCCGAATCCTTAACGGCCAAAGCATTCACTCGGAAATCATAAATACCGTTGTCTTTCATCATGTTTTGGAAGTAATTGTTCACTCCAGTAGCGGTAGCGTTTTCTTCGATTTCGGAATCAATCATTGAAATAGTTCCTAATTCGAACGAAGCAGCCACGTCGAGGTTTGAGAAAGGACCAACGTCCTTGCTCCCAATACCCGCGGACAAGCCAAATTCTTGGACTTGATCAGCTTCTTGTTTATAGCCCAGGTAGGTGCCTGCGGCAGGAGTAGCCGGAACCAAAACGTTGGTATTGCCCGTGAAATCCCAATAATCGCCCGCTTGATCCCCATAATTTAAGGAAAGACCAAAGCCCTGGTCTGCGAAAGTAACCTCGAACTTGTTATTCGGGGTTTGAAGATACTCCCCAATGCGATTTGAGTTGCTGGCTCCCGTATTTCCGCCCGCAGGATTAGCCATACCCGTCCCATTCCAATCGGACCAGTGATTAACGACCGATCCCCAATTGTTAGTCATGGCACCCCAACCACCTGCATCCGTTGGGTCAAAACCACCTAGATTCGAATAGGTATTATTGTATCCGTCGGTTTCAGTCCCAAGTCTCAAATCCGGGTTCCCACCCGCGTTGTCGGTGAAATAATTCACCGGAACATTGAGAAAGAGCGCCCAAGTTCCAATTCCATGTTTGGAATCAATCATCCCAAACCAGTTGTCGGAACCGGAAAGAAGTCCATTTCCGTCCCAACCGATAGTATCCGTGCCACCAGCGGGAGGAATACCTGGAACCGCCTGATAATCCGGCGTTCCGTAATACAAGAAGAAGGTATTCGAAAAGTTAGAGGCCTGTTCCGGGAAGAGCTGAACCAAGTCGCTGCTCCCCGTCCTTAACGACGCGTCAAAACCCGCACCTTGACCCAAGCTCTGGTCCGCCACATCCGCGAAGGATGCGACTGGCGCCAAAACGAGGCCAGCCAGCAACAACAATGCTAATGCTTTCTTCATGCTTCTCTCTCCTTAAGCTTTTTTGGGGCCCGCACTCCTCAGGGAAGAGTGCCGTACCCGAATTTCACTGCTTAACAGGCCCTTTCGAGCCCAAAAACCAATAACAAAGAACCATAAGAGCGTGATCGCCTCCCAAAAAAGCGCCACCCTCCACATAATCTCCAACAAACAAACGGACGTGATCACGAACCACCTGCGTTGAAGAGCATAAGCCCCGCTTTACGCGAAACTTACGCATTTTCCCCTAAGTCTTAGGCCAAAAATATCAAAACCAGGGCCAACACAATTGACAAGACTATAAAGACTGGTTTTGAAGGCGTCAACCCAAAAAAAGCTGTTTAAAGCAAAAATAACCCCACAGGATGGGGCTTTATTACATCACCATCAAAGACTTGTGGATAATTGGCAAAAGCTCAATTTAAGGGGATTTGGGAATTGTCTTGAAAATGAAAATCAAATTGATAACTTCTATTCCACGGTCACACTTTTAGCCAGATTTCGGGGCTGGTCAATTTCACGGCCTTTATGCTTGGCAATCTCATAGGCCAATATTTGTAGTGGTAAAACCGAGAGCATGGGGGAAAGATCCTCATCCACAGCGGGGATTTCAATCACCGCATCTGCCTTGCGAACAGCGGTCTTATCGCCCTTTTCAACAAGAGCTATCAGTTTTCCATCGCGGGCTTTTACTTCTTCCATGTTATTCAGCATCTTTTCGTAAACCCCGGAGGACTTTAAAGCTATAGCCACCACCGGCATCTTGGAATCAATCAATGCAATAGGTCCATGCTTCATTTCCCCGCCCGGATAGCCTTCAGCGTGGATGTAGGAGATTTCTTTCAATTTTAGGGCTCCCTCCAAGGCGATGGGATAATGGATACCCCGCCCGATATACAGAAAGTTAAAATAGTAGGAGAAATCCCGGGCCATTTTTTCCAGGTATTTACGTTGTTTCAATACCGAAGCCATGATTTGTGGCAGGCGGGAAAGCACCTTGGCTTTCTTTTTCAATTCGGCGGGTGGGAGGGTTTTGCGCATGCCAGCTAGGTGAAGGGTCAAAAGCCAGAATGCCCCCAGTTGAGTGGTAAAAGCCTTAGTGGAAGCAACGCCGATCTCTGGGCCCGCGCGCGTCAGAAGAACCCCATCCGCTTCCCGGGTGGCTGAACTGCCCATAACGTTACAGATAACCGCCACTTTAGCGCCCTTGGATTTTGCCTCCCGGAGCGCCACCAATGTGTCTACGGTTTCACCGCTTTGGGAAACCACGATTGCCAAGGTGTCCTTGTCAATAATCGGGTTGCGGTAACGAAACTCGGAAGCGTTATCCACGTCCACGGGAATGCGTAAGTATTTTTCCAGAAGGAACTTCCCTACTAGCGCGGCGTAATAAGAAGTGCCCATGGCTAGAACCGTAATTTTCTTGAAGCGCTTCAGGTAAGGCGATTCCCAAAATTTTCCTTCCAAGGCCACTTCCCCAGTCCGGGGGTCCAATCGGCTGGTAAAAGTGTCTTCCATGGCCCGGGGCTGCTCCATAATTTCCTTCAGCATGAAGTGGGGGTAACCACCTTTTTCCGCCTGCTCCGGGCTCCACTCGATTTCCGAAATTTTAGGCTGACGGATTTTGCCATCGTGGACGCCAATCAGTTCCACTCCATCGGTCTTAATGGTAACCATTTCGTTGTCTTCCAAGTAAAAGACCCGCCGGGTATGGGCCAAAAGAGCCGGCACGTCGGAAGCCAAAAGATTCTCACCTTTGCCTAAACCAATCACCAAGCCCCCCCCGCCGGAACGGGCTCCAATAAGGGTATGGGGTTCCCCTTCGTAAACGGCCACCACCGAATAGGTCCCCTCGATTTTTTCCAAGGCCCAACGTACGGCGTCCCGCCAGGAATGTTTTTTGAGGCCTTCTTCCATTAGATGGGCCAAAACTTCCGAATCGGTCTGGGATTTGAAGCGGTGTCCCTTATCCTGAAGCTGCTTTTTCAATTTTTGGTAATTTTCAACAATGCCGTTATGGACGACCGCGATATTGCCCGAGCAATCCGTGTGAGGGTGAGCATTCTGATCGGTAGGATGCCCATGGGTAGCCCAGCGGGTATGACCGATGCCGGAGGTGATCGCGGGAGAAATATGCGCCTTCTTCACCGCCAAAACCAGGTTGTGGATCTTACCGGCTTTTTTGATGATCTGAAGCTTGCGGCCTGGAATTAAAAGGGCAAGGCCTGCGGAGTCGTAACCCCGGTATTCCAATTTGGCTAGGCCATTGATCAACAAGGGGGCCGCTGGTTTAGGGCCGGTATATCCAACAATGCCGCACATAAAAACCTCGAATTAGAGTCTAAAGAATGCGGCATATTAACACGCCGGTAAGGCCAATAAAAAGAGGCTTATTCCAGGGCCTTCGAAAGCCCCACTAGTTTTTCCAAACCCAGTTGCTCCCCCCGAATCTGCGGATTAATGGAAGTCTTTTCAAGGGCCGACTGTACCTTTTCGACAGGTTTTCCCAAAGACTTCAGGGAATTGGAAAGCATTTTGCGCCGAGTTTGAAAAATAGCGCGTACCAGGGCAAAAAATTGTTTTTCCGAAGGACCCTCCAAAGGAAAGGAAGGCTTTATTTCCAATTCAATAAACGCGGAGTCAACCTTAGGCTTGGGCTTAAAACAACGGGCTGGAACATCCACCAGCTTGCGGGGTTTGCTGTAAAACTGGGCACAAATGGTCAGCGCCCCATAGGCTTTGGTTCCGGGCGCGGCCACCAGCCGTTCCGCCACTTCTTTTTGGACCATGAGGTAAATCTTGCGAACGATAGAGTTGTACTGGGTTAAGAGACGGGTAATCAAGGGTGAAGTAAGGTAATAAGGTATGTTCCCCGCCACCGTCAGACGAGCCGGGGGCGGGGGTGCAAAAGGTGTCAAATCTAACTTAAGAATGTCCGCTTTCACTAAGCCCATTCCTGGAGTCTTTCCGAATTTTCTTTCCAACATGGCGAAAAGCTTATGATCCACTTCCACTACCGTTAAAAGCGCGCCCTTCTTGGCCAATCGCTCGGTCAAAACCCCGTAACCACCTCCCACCTCCAATAGTACGTCTCCTGTAGGACAGTGTATGACTTGGTCGATCTGATCGAGAACTTTGGAATCGGTGAGGAAATTTTGCCCGGCGGTCTTGCGGGGACGGTAGGAAAATTCTTTGAAAAGATCCGAGATCGAATCCATCAGGATTTTCGGACCAGGGACTCTGCCAATCGGATGGCCGAAATCATACTGTCAGGACGGGCCTTACCCTTGCCCGCGATATCGAAAGCCGTCCCGTGGTCGGGAGAGGTTCGAATGAAAGGCAGCCCTAGGGTTAAGTTCACCCCACTATCAAAGGCTGTTAGCTTCAGGGGTATAAGCCCTTGATCGTGATACATGCAAAGAATAGCGTCATAGGGCTTTTGTGAGGCCCAATAAAAAAGCGTATCGGGCGGGTGGGGGCCGGTCACATCCCAACCCATCTTCTTCGCCTTTTCGACAACCGGTATCAAAACCTTGATCTCTTCTTTTCCAAAAGCCCCGTTTTCCCCCGCGTGGGGATTCACCCCTGCCACCGCGATTCGGGGCTTGGGGATTCCAAACCAACGCCGAAGGGTCTTGTGGGTCAACTCAAGCTTCTCCCAAACCAAGGCGGGTTTGACACTCTCAAGTGATTTTTCAAGCGACACATGGATGGATTGGAGAACGATCCGAAAAGGCCCGCCCATCATCATCATGGCGAAAGATTGGGAACTAGATAGGGTTGCCAAAAGTTCCGTATGACCCGGAAAGGGACAGCCTGCCCTATGAATGGCTTCTTTGTTGATAGGCGCGGTTACTAGGGCATCCACATCACCAGCTAAAGCCAGCCGAGCCCCCTCCGCCACATAGCGCACTGCGGCGGCGCCATTGGCCGCGGTTATCTTGCCCCACTGGATTTTCTTCACCCCGCCCAGGTCCAGAACCGCCACACCTTTTTTTAGTTCCCGGCCCAATTCGGCATCATTTACCCATACGAACGGAATGTGAAACTTCAGTTTTTTGGCCAAAGCGACCCAATGTCGATAGTCACCTAATAGGATGTACTTGGACTTTGATTTAGGGCCAATTAGGGAAAGAGCCTTTAAAGCTACTTCCCCGCCAATTCCCGCGGGATCACCAAGAGTTATGGCGATAAGTTTTTGTTGAGCCGTCTTAGACAAGAATATCCTTTTAATTTAAAGGGCTTTTGCGGCTAGCGCGGCCAATGGCGAACGCTCGCTCTTCGAGAGGGTGATATGCCCAAACATTTCATTACCCTTGAAGCGCTCGGCTAAGTACACGATTCCATTGGAAGAAGCATCGAGGTAAGGGTTATCAATTTGGTAGGGGTCCCCGGTCAAAATAATTTTGGTGCCCACCCCGGCACGGGAAACGATGGTCTTGATCTCGTGAGGTGTCAAGTTTTGGGCCTCATCCACGATCATAAATTGCTTAGGAATGGACCGGCCCCGGATATAGGTCAGGGCTTCCATTTCCAATTTGTGGGAATCCAGAAGGTATTGGACCTTGTCATCCACCTCTTCCGTGTCGCTCTGCAAGTGTCCCTTATCAAGAATAAATTCCAAGTTATCGAAGATAGGCTGCATCCAGTTCATCAGCTTCTCGTCCTTGGTGCCCGGCAGATAGCCGATATCCTTCCCCATCGGAACGATAGGCCGGGAAACCAACACGCGCCGGTATTTCTTCTCGTCCAGCGTCTTTAAAAGCCCGGCTGCCAAAGCCAAAAGGGTTTTGCCCGTGCCCGCCGAGCCCACCAGGGTCACCATGGGAATACGATCGTTTAAAAGAAGGTTCAGCGCGAAAAGCTGTTCCCGGTTGAGGTGCCGGATACCCCAGGCTTCCGGTTCCTTGAACCAAAGGGATTGCGCCTCTTTCGTTCCATCCCGATAAATCCCCAAAGCCGTTTTGCCCTCGTGGATGTCGCTTTTGAGGAGCAAAAACTCGTTTTCGTAAAGGGGCCTCTCCGTAAAATCCTTAAGGGAAAGTTTTCCGCTTTTATAAAAATCGTCGATCTGTGAATCCCGAACGACAACCGTAGCCCAGCCGGGGTAAAGCTCATCGATGTTGATCTTATTGGTCTCGTAATCCTCCGAAACCACACCCAGCGCGTCAGCCTTGATGCGGACGTTGATGTCTTTGGTAATGAACTTCACATTCTCGCCCTTTTCCTTCAGGGAAATGGCGATGCCGATAATATTGTTGTCGATCTTCATGTGGGAAAGGGCGGCGGGCAGGTGGCCGTTGGGCTGGCTGATGTCCACCCGCAAGACCCCCCCGTTCGGCAGGGGCACCCCCTCCTGTAGCTTGCCCTTGGCCCTCAAGGAATCCAGCATCCGGGCTACTTCCCGAGCGTTACGGCCCCGCTCATCCTCGTATTTCTTGAAGGTGTCCAATTCCTCGATGACACCCAAGGGAATGACTACTGTATTGTCTTCGAAGGATTCCAAGGCGTGGGGGCTGTGAATGAGCACGTTGGTATCCAGCACGAAAGTTTTCTTCATGTAGGGGTGCCCTCCGGGCGGAAGAGATGGAGTTTTAAGAATTGAAACACCGATTGGGCGAGATACCAGGCCCATCGGAGAGTCTCGGAAAAAGCTAGCGGCAAAGGCAAAACCTGCGGCCAAACGAGGGAGAACAGGAGCATTAGGACAATCATATTTCCGGCGAAAATGAAAATCAAGGAGAACACAACGCCCCCTTCCTTGAGATCGGGCTGGTGGTTCGACAGGGACCAAACCGTCAGGGCTAAATGGAAGGCATAGGTAAAACCGATGAGCCCCAGCAGGTAAATCTTGAAAGGCTGGGCCGCGATCACGTAGATCCCCAATGTAATCGCCGTGTAAAAAGGAAAGATATAAGGGGCTAAACTGATGAAGACGTGGGATTTGTTGACCACCGTCGTCCCCCCCGACCGGGAGGCTTGGATAGAAGTCACTTTTCCACCCATGAGCATGGCCGCTAAGGCATGGGTCAGCTCATGAGCCATCACATGGCTCAACACAGGCTGGTAAAGGAGGAAATGGATGAGAAAATAGGCGGCGAAACAGACGAGAAAAACAATGGTTGCCAGTGATGTACAGGGCACCTTCAAGAAAGCCGGCCCCAGGACGCAGACCATAGCCACCGAGAACCAGACCATGAGGATGCTGAAAAGAATTTTGAGGAACAATCCGAGAAAGAATTTTTTAATTTTCAATGCCCCGATACCCGCCAACATGGAATGAACAAGATTCTTAGTCTAATCCCTCATCCTGATCCATCGACTCTCCCAGGCCCATCTCTTCCCATTTGATCTGGGTGGCGATCTGGTATACCACTTCCCTCGGCAAGTCCCTCAGTTTGCAGACCGCCTTGACCGCTTCGGTCTTGGAGAGGCTCTGTTCCTTCATCAATTGGACAAGCTGGTCGGCGATGGAGACCCCGACCCATTTTTCCTGTAGCGAACGGTCCACATGCTCCGCTCCCTCCACCATCACCACGAATTCGCCCTTGGGTTCCACCGTCTTGAAATGCTTCCAAAGTTCCTGAAGGTTGCCCCGCACGAATTCCTCATGCAATTTGGTCAGTTCCCTTCCCACCACCCCCTGGCGGTTGCCGAAAACGTTCATCATGTCCTTGAGGCTGTTCATGAGCCGGTGAGGGGATTCGAAAAAGACCAGGGTATGTTCTTGGGTTTTCAATTGCAGGAGGACCTTTTGCCGGTCCCCCGCCTTCGCGGGCAAAAACCCCGCGAAGGTAAAGGGCGTGGCGGGAAAACCGGAAGCGGGCAAGGCCGCCAAAAGCGCTGAGGCGCCGGGCACGGGTACCACCGAATAACCCTTCTCTACCACCGCCTTGACTACCTGGAAACCGGGGTCCGAGATGCCCGGCATTCCCGCGTCCGTCACCAGGGCCACCGACCCGCCCTGGGATAGCGCGTTTAAAATCTCGTCCGTGCGTTTGACTTCATTGTGCTCAAAACAGGAAATGAGTTTGGCGGGCTTGATCCCAAAATGAGTGAGAAGTTTGATCGTGTTGCGGGTATCTTCGGCGGCCACCAGGGTGGCTTCCTTCAACACCTTGAGCGCCCGGAAAGTCATGTCGTCCAGATTTCCGATGGGGGTGGCCACCAGGTAAAGGGTCGAAGGTTGGATGGCGTTCTTTTCAGCGCTTCTTTCGGGCACTTTTTCGGGAACCTTTCGGGGAAACCGCCTGGGCGGGTTTGGCCTTATTTTGAAACAGCTTCCTCAGTTTTTCCATTCCATACCACACCCCAAATCCGATCAGAAGGCCCATCATATACCCCCCCAAGACATCCGAAGGGTAATGAAGCCCCAGGTAAACCCGGGACAACCCGACCAACAGGGCGATCAGGACAAAAAGCCCGCGCCAGGGCCTAAAAGCCATGGCCAGAAGAAACATGGAGGATCCCATATTGGCGGCATGGCTGGAGGGAAATGAAAAGGCCCCGCTTTTTCCCGCCGGGGTCAGCACTCCATCCAAAGCGTTGCAAGGCCGTACCCGCTCAATTAGACCTTTGATAACATGGCTCACGATCTGGTCTGACAGAAGCACGGCCAAAGCCAAGCTGAGGACGAGCCAACGGCCTTTTGCCCCGCCTTTCCAAACCCAATAAAGGAGCAAGGCCGCGATCAAAATCCAAAAATGGCGGATATCGGCAATGAAAGAGAAGAAACTGTCAAAGAAAGGAGAAGACCAGCCTTCATTAATCCAGCGAAAGACGGCCACGTCTATGGAGTAGAGGAAAGAAAGCAAAGAGTCAGACCACCGCTGGGGCCGGATCTTCCTCCGGCATGTTCAGATAAATCTCCTCAAGGGTTTTCAAAACCCAGTCCGGATCGTCGGAGGTCAATAGTTTCTGCCGCATGTCCCGGGCGCCCTCAAACCCCTTAAAGTAATGGGTCAGGTGCTTTCGCATTTCCAAGAGGCCCATCCGGGGACCCTTTACTTCAATGGAGCATTTCAGTTGTTCCAGGGCCACACCAAAGCGGAACTTGAGGCTCGGCGTCTTCATGGGCTTTCCCGTTTCCAGGTAATGGTTGATCTCCTCAAATATCCAGGGGGCGCCCATGCTTCCCCGGCCGATCATGATGCCGTCGCAGTTGGTTTGTTGGAACAGGCGGTAGGCGTCCTCGGCGGACTTCACGTCGCCGTTGCCGATGATGGGGATCCTGGCCTTTTCCTTCAGCCGGGCGATCACTTCCCAATTGGCCTTGCCCTCGAACATCTGGTTGCGCGTGCGGGCGTGAATGGCGAGAGCCGAAGCCCCGGCCTCTTCCACCGCCTGAAGTAACTCAAACACCGCGTTGTCCATGGCGTCATAACCCGCCCGGGTCTTGACCGTGATCGGCACCTTGCCGTCGGTGGCCTCGACCATGGCCTTCACGATCCAGCCGGCCCTTTGGGGCTCCTTCAAAACCGACGCGCCCGCGTCGCACTTAAGAATCTTGCCTACCGGACAGCCGAAATTGATGTCGATCACGTCAGGGTGGACATCCTCGACCACCTTCGCCGCCGCTTCCCCCATGATGGTCGGGTCGCCGCCGAAAAGCTGGACGCCCACTGGGCGCTCGGGCTCGGTGAATTCCATGAGATCGGCGGTCTTCTCGCTTCCCCCCGCCATAAGGGCCCGAGAACTCACCATTTCAGTAACTACCATGGCCGCGCCATAACGTCGGGCCAGGCGGCGGAAAGCCGTATCGGTATAGCCCGCCATGGGGGCGAGGAAAACCCGCCCATTCAAGGTTAGGTCCCCCAGCTTCAATTCCCGGGCGCCCTTGCCCAAGGCCCCCAAAGGGGCCTCTTTCAGCTCGGAAGCCATAGAAACCTGGGAAGGCTTGTCGATGGATTGTTTGTCTTCTTTGGGCAATACGCTCATGAGTTGAACAAGACCTCTTTAACCCCGGGAATCTTTTCCACCTTCCGAGAAATGGATTTTCCCCAAGCCGCCGGAATGGGTTTGAAATGAATCACGATATATTTTTCCGAAGGGCTCACGACCTGTGTTTCCGCCCGGATAATCTTGATATTGTCGTCCCGCAAAACTTCCTTAACGTTTTCCGTTAAATGGCCGGTTATCTTAGCATGGACGGTCATGTTGTGATAAAGGTTGTCCACCAGGGTATCTTCCAGCAAATTCATCAAATAAAGCACCAACATGACCAAAGCCGTGGTCAGAAGGGCTCCCGAATAAAAACCGCATCCGGCGGCTAGACCGATGACCGCGGCCACCCAAAGAGTCGCGGCGGTGGTCAATCCCGAAACCAGTCCTTCTTTCAGGTGCAAAATAGTCCCCGCGCCCAAGAAACCGATGCCGGTCAAGACGTTTTGCGCTATACGGGGATCCATTTGGTACTCCCCATTAACAACCGGCCCGGTCAGGATTGAAATTAGCATCGCCAAAGCTGAACCCAGCCCGACCAGGATATGGGTGCGCAATCCCGCAGGCTTGCGGAAACGTTCCCGGTCCCAGCCGATAACACCGGTTAGAACTACGGTCGCCAAAAGCCGCAGGATGATTGTGCCAAGGTAAAGATTAAAAGGAATATCTTGCATGGATTTTATTGTAACAGGAAGGGCATGGCGCCGAAAGGGAGGCCAGCTTCGACTAGCATAAAGTCGAGTAGGGCATCGCGGTGGCGGAAAGGGAGGCCACCTTGCCTTTGGAAATCTGCCAAGCGCCTAACCCAGCGATCATGGCCGCGTTGTCCGAGCAATACTTCGGAGGCGGGACCCGCAAAACCACGCCGGATTTTTCCGCCAGGATTTTAAGGGCTTCCCGCAAGGCCTGGTTACAGGCCACCCCACCCCCCATCACCAGGCTTTTGGGCTTTAATTCCGCCAATGCCACCCCTACCCGCAAAGTGATCTCCTCGACCACCGTGTTTTGAAAACGGGCCGAAAGTTTTTCCCGGTCTTTGTCCGATACCGGAGGATTCTTTTTGATCTCCAGCATGACCGCCGTCTTTAACCCGCTGAAAGAAAAATCCTGGCTCTTATCTTTCATTTTGGAGAGCGAAAAAGTGCCGGTTGTTTCAGGGGAAAGCTTCGCCAGTTTTTCGACGATCGGGCCGCCTGGATATCCCAACCCCATCAATTTAGCCACTTTATCGAAAGCCTCCCCGGCCGCGTCGTCACGCGTAGAGGCCAAAAGCCGGTACTCCCCCCAACCCTCCATGTGGTAAAGCTCCGTATGCCCTCCCGAGACCACCAAACCCAGGGCGGGAAACTCAACCGCTGGGGCGTCCAATTGGGCCGCGTAAAGATGGGCCTCAATATGGTGAACCGTCGCCAGGGGCAAATGAAGGCGAAAAGCCAAACCCTTGGCCGCTGAAAGCCCGACCAGAAGGGCTCCTATAAGTCCGGGAGCTGAGGTCACGGCGATTCCCGTTAAATCGTCAAAGGTCGTTTGAGATTGCTTGAGGACTTCCTGGACCAAAAACGGCAGGCTCTCCAGGTGCTGGCGGGAAGCTACTTCCGGAACCACCCCACCGTAACGGCTATGGAGCTCCATTTGGGAAGCCACCTCATTGGCCAAAACCCGATGGCCGTCCATAACCACCGCCGCCGCGGTCTCATCGCAGGAGGATTCAATTCCTAAAATAATACTTTTTTCCATGAGTTATTATTCCTTAACGGCTTCCGAGGCGTAAACAAATTGGAAACCTTGGTCCCTCAACTGGTGGACGGCTTCTTCCAAGGTTTTAAGCGTCACGACTTTAAAATGCCCGATAGCCACAACTTGGCCGTGCTTTTTGGCGTAAGCGGCGGCTTGACCCAACTGTTTCAAGATGGCACCCGGAGTTTCCACGTTGTCCAAAAAAACATTCCGGCTGGCGACGGGAACCCCTGTTTTTCGGGCCTCCTGCTCGACCACCGATTTGGCGGTCGTTCGGGAATCAATAATGAAAAGACCGCCGGGTTTCAGGGCCTCACAAACACCCAAGATGAGTTCCGGGTCCTCTGTCGCCACGCTTCCCATATGGTTGTTCAAGCCCCGGCAGTTAGGCAGGTCTTCGAGGGCTTCTTCCACGTCTTTTTTCGCGACGGAGGAATCCATTCCCTTTTTTAATAAGGCCTTATAATTCCCGCCGACCGTTCCCTTTTCATGCCCCTCCATGGGCATGTGGCACATCACTTCTACCCCATGCGCCGGGAATTCCTCGGCCAGGCTTTTGGAGAATTCAACATCGGGGATAATCGATACCGTCACTGGCACCTTAAACCCGTAAAGATGCTCCAACGCCTCACCCTTTTGATAACCGCCATCATCAATGATGAGACAGATGCGGGGTTTTTTAACTTCGTTAAAGGAAATCTCAACTGGCACCCATTCCGAACTATAAGTAAATAAACAAGACCCGCTGTCGGACAATGTTTCCCGGGCCCCAAGGGGTTGGGCTGTGGATTCCAGTTGCGACGCCAATTCCCTGGCGGAATAGCGCCAAGGCAGCCGAAACTCTTCGAAATAAGTAGAGATGACTTTTCCCTGGACCGTCGCGGGCCTGGTTTCAACTTCCCGGTCGAGAAGCTTCAGCAGATCTAAGCTTTGGAGTTTGTCGTTCAAGGCTTTGAGAAGCTTATCCGTAGACTCGGCGGGATCGCCCCGGAAGAAATCGGATGTGCCGGGAGTGGAAAAAGGCTTGGCGGCGGAAACAGCCGAAGAACCTTTAAAATAACGCCACATCAAAAAAACGACGACCGCCAGGGATAAAAAGATGACCAAAAAGTTCGCCAAAAACCCCCGGATATTCCCTTTTTCACTTTTTCCGGGGAACCCCAAAGCGGCCCTTATTCCCCGTCGTCTTGCTTGTTTTTTCCACGTTCTTCCTCAAGTTTTTTCTCACCGGCTTTTTCGGTATCTTTTCGCTTGGGATATTCGGCATAAAGCTTCCGGCTGATATGTCCGCCGTTTTCGATGATATCTTCGGCCACCGCCACTTGGGGATCATGCAAGACCGCCAATTTTCGAGCGTCCGCCTCACCCAACTTGGCCCGGACCAGTTCCACATAGAGGCTGTCTTTTAGGTAATCCGTGTCTTTCTTCAGTTCATCCTTGTCGATCTTCTTGACGTTCTTCACGCAATAATCGACAAAACGATCCATGATAGCCGGGGTCAAATCGGTATCCGCCGAAACCACCATGCCTTCCTTAACGAGGACTGCGGCGAATTTTTCCACCATCTGCTGGGTGTAAATCTTGAGAGTGGATTCGGACAAATCGTGGTCACGCAGATCAAGATCGGGGTCAATCCCAATACCATGAATGCAAACACCCGAGGGGGTGTAATACTTGGCCATGGTAAGCCTCAGCGCGGCCCCATCGCTTCCTTCCAGGGGAAGGATGGTCTGAACCGACCCTTTTCCGAAGGTCTTCGAACCGATCAAGGTGGCCCGCTTCCAATCTTTCAGGGCGCCTGAAACGATCTCCGCCCCGGAGGCGCTGCCTTCATTTACCATCACGACAATGGGCCGGTTCTTATCGAACTTTTCCCCATCGGTAGCCCTATATTCTGAGGTTTGGTTTTCGCTTCTTCCTTTGGTGGAGACGATCATGTCGCCCTTCTTGCCAAAGAAATCGGAGACACCTATGGCTTCATTCAAAAGGCCTCCGGGATCGTTGCGCAAGTCGATCACCAGGCCTTTTAAAGTAGCCTGCTTTTCCAAATCGTTCACTGCCTTCACAAAATCGTCCGTCGTGTTGTCGATAAATTCGGTAATGCGGACATAGCCAATGTCGCGGGGAAGCATATAGGCATGAATACTTTCGATCTTGATGTTATCCCGAACCAGCGTCACATCGAAAGGCTCGCCCAATCCTTCCCGTAAAACGGTGATCGTCACTTTCGTGCCTACTTTTCCGCGAAGACGCTTCACCGCGTCATTGATGGACATGGCGGCCGTGCTCTCATCCCCGATCTTAATGATCTTGTCCCCGGATTTGAGTCCTGCCTTGTCGGCGGGAGTCCCTTCAATGGGGGAGACAATCGTCAAGCGGTCATCTTTCAGGGCGATCTCAATGCCCAATCCCCCAAATTTTCCGGAAGTCTCGGTCTGCATATCCTTATATTCGTCGGGAGGCATGAACTGGCTGAAAGGGTCCAGAGTATTGACCATGCCGTTCAAGGCGCCATAAACCAGCGTTTTGGGATCCGTTTTGTCGACGTCCACGTATTTCTCCCGGATGATGGCCAGGGCATCGGCGAAAGGTTGGAGGTATTTATAGACATCCTCGTTGGTTTCTTTGGGCTGATTGGCTGATTGGGTAGCGGCTCCCGCGGCGAAGCTCACGGCGCAAAGGGCCAACAACAAAAAGGCCGTGGTGAGAATTGACGGGCGGCGTTCCATAACTTCCTCCAAAAATATTTTTCGCTTTTAAGTTCTTGTTCTCAAAAGGCTTTTGATCTCCGATCAAAAGCCCACAATCATTCAAAGCTTTTCATGCTACGTTTGTCGTTTAAGCCAAAGAATGGGATCTTGCGGTATGCCGTTCTTTCGGATTTCGAAATAAAGACTGGTTCCCACCAGGGACCCTGTGTCCCCAACGGTTCCAAGGATTTCTCCCGCCAAAACCGTTTGGCCTTCCGTCACATTCAATTCGGCGGCTTGGGCGTAGAGAGAATAATACCCCTCCCCATGGTCTAAAATCACTAGTTTTCCATAACCCTTGAACCAATCGGCGAAACGCACCTTGCCGTCCGCCACAGCCTTAAAAGGCGTTCCTTCGGGGGCCTGGATCTGAATACCGGTGTTATCCACCACTTCTTTAAATTGAGCGTTCTTGGACTTTCCGAAGAATTGGATGATCGTTCCCGAAACGGGCCAGGGAATTTTCCCGCGTTTTATTTTCAATCCCGTTCCAGCCGAAACCCAGGCCACCTGGGATTTTCTGGCTTCTTCGGCTTGCTTCAAAAACGAGGAAACTTTCTCTTGTAAGTTTTGAGCCGCCTGGCTCAACTCCTCAATCTTCTTTTCCTGCTCTACCTTTTGACGTTGAATCCTATCCAAAGAGATCGTCCGATTTTTATGCTTTTGGGAATAGTTGGCTTCTTGCCTCCCCAAAATCGACAAAAGTCTTTCTTTTCGCCGTTCCTCCTGGTTCCATTCGTCCGATTTCCGCTCAAATTGCTCTTCACTCTTGTAGGTCTGGGAAAGGAGCTTTTCATTGCCATGGGCAAGGATCATTTCAAATTTGAGTTTCCTCGCCAAGTCTCCGAAACTTTCCGAATCCAGGATTCCCCCCAAGAAAGGCTGTCGGAAAGACATTCGATAGAGGTCCTGGAGGCGTTGTTTTAACAATTGGCGGCTCTGGGCCAAGTCTTGTTGGTTCTCGGCTATATCGCTTCGCAACTCATCCAGACGGACGCGGGTTTCCTTCAAATCCTCTTCATTCGCTTCCTTTTCACGTCTCAAATTCCCGAGCTTCCGGTCCACTTGTCGAAGCTGGCCAAGAACTTTTTTTTCTTTCACATCCGCCAGTCGTTTTTGCTTCTTTTGCTCGGCTATTTTTTTCTCGATAACAGCCAAGTCTTTTTTGTTTTTGTGAAGGTCTGTCTTGATCTGTCCCGCATCGGATGCGGGAGTGTTTAAAGTTTCTTGGCACAAGGCGGGCATAACAACCAGGAATAATACCGCGAAAACGAAGGCAACCCGAAAGTTCTGGGTTCCTAGCTTTAAGTTCTCAGTTATCGACATTTTCACTTCGTGAAGATCTTCGGAAATTTAATACTAAAAACTTAAAGCTTAAACATTTTCTCATCGGAGTTCTTTCACCCATTTTTTTCGCAGGGCTAAAAAAGCGCCCAGAAAACCCAGGATCATTCCCAAAAAAACCAGGGTCAGATAAAGACTTCCCCATTCCGTCGCGGCGGAATTGATCAAAATGTCAAGACCCCCATATTTTTGAAGGGCCATTCCAGCCCAATGGCGAACGGCTTCGAAAAAGAACACAACGATCAGGGCACCGAGGAATCCCTGGAAAACTCCTTCCCATAAATAAGGTCCCGCCCTCATCCAAGTTGGGGCTCCCATTCGCGCCATCAGAATAAAATCCTCCCGGCGGGCCCAAAGGGCTAAGGTTAAGGTATTAGAAACAATGAAAAGTGCCGTTAAAAAAACGAAACCACCGAGGATGAAACCGCCCCATTGCACCAATCGTGTGAGATTGGTGACCGTTTCCCACTCATTTTTGCCGTAGTCCACTTCCTCGATTCGGGGGTCTTGTTTCAATTTTTCAACCATATCCTCCAGTTTTTCTGAAGGATCATTTCGAAGGATGACCGTAAAAGAGTCCGTTAAGGGATTCTCACCTAAAGCTTGGAGCATCTGGTCGATTTCCGGGTCTTTTCGAAAATCCTGGACCGCTTCCTCTTTGGTCACGAGCCGGACAGACGCCACCCGGGAGTCGGATAATAAAAGTTCCTGTATTCTTTTACGATCGGAATCGTCGGAAGCGGGCGTGAGGAAGACCGCCATTTGAAACTTTTCCCGAGCCGAACCCAGGGCCTGATCAAGTACTCTGGAAATTCCCAGAAAAAGGGAAAGCTGAAGCAGGGTGGAGGCCACGATCACCACCACTGCGATGGAAAGGCCGCGGGTCCTAAAAAGCTGCAAAAACCCTTCTTTAATAACAAAGAAAAAACGGGAAAGGTTCACGGGGCCACTTCTTCCATAGGATAGAGTTTACCTTGGTCCAACTTCATCCATTGAATATGGGCTTCGGCTCCCGATTTTTTCGTTTCCTGCAAAAAAGACGTTTGCTGGGTGGATAGCACGATTGTGCTTCCGGACTTGTTCAATTCCAAGAAAAAGTGGAACAACAAGGAGGTGGCCTTACCATCCAAGCCTTGAAAGGGATCATCCGCTAAAAGCAACCGGGGTCGGAAAATCATGGCTCTAAGGGCCAAAACAATCCTTAGCTCGCCGGAGGAAAGATCCGCCGGCCTGGATTGCGCCTTTCCTTCCAACCCAGCCCTTGAAAGTAGTTTGATAATGGCTTCTTTTTCCCCTTCACCCGAAGCTTCCTTGACTTGGAGGATGAAATGAAAGTTTTCATAAACGGTTTTATCGGAGAAAAGCTTCAGGTCGGGAAAAATCATGCCTACTTCGGAAAGCCATTGGCGTTTCTCCAAATCCGAAAGGCCGTAAATATCCTGATGATCGATCCTTAAAACACCCGAAGTGGGTTTTTCCTCGCCACCCAATATTTTGAGAAAAGTGCTTTTGCCGGTTCGGCTTTCGCCGATGACAGCCATGAAGGACCCTTGAGAAGCGGAAAAATAAGCGTCATCGAGGACCTTGACGCCCGAGGAGTGGACCTTGGTCAGGTGGAAAGCTTGAATCATCATGTGCCGATTCTCCATTAAAACAAAAATACTGAAATCGGTACTATACCGACTTTTCCAATCGCCTAATGGAAAGTCGGCATGTACTTTAAATTAAGGCAGGAGGCCCTGAACCGCAAGGGAAATTGGCTAGTCTTTCAGGTGCCTTTCTTCGATCCGGGAAAACAACGACAACAATACCAAGCAGGCTCCTAAAACTATCGCCGTATTTTGGAGTGACCCGAATGTTAAACCCAAACCCACCGTCAGCATGGATAAAAAAATGGCGAAAGTCCGGATCATCGAGGAGGTCGAAAGAACCGTTGCCCTTTTATCCGAAGGGGTATATTTATTCATATAAGAACTAAATAGCGGCAACCGAGAAAGTCCGAAGGTGAACACCAACACAATGGCCGGAATCACCAGCCACAAAGATTGAGCCCATCCCAATATAAGGTACCCAATGCCGGTGAGGATGCCTCCGGCGGTCAGCAATCCCCTTTTCGATCCAAACAATCGTTCCAAAAAACCGACGTGGGAAAGAACCAGGATTTGGCCAATGATGGACAAGGCCTGCACGGCCCCAAAATATTTTAAAGCAAGGCCGCTTTGCTGTAACAAGGGTTGGTTGAGCCAAATGATGCACCAAGCCAAAGCGTTGACGATAGCCGCTTCCAAGGTGAGAAGCCAAAGGACTTTGTGTCCCATGAAAAACCGGACACCATCCCTAAAAATGGTCCCATAGGAAACTCGCTTGCGTTTTTGGTTCCGCGCCCTCGGTTCTTTGATCCAAACAACAATGAAAAAAGAAAGAAAAATGGCGATGCCGGTAACCTTTAAAGGAGCGGTCAATCCCCATTGATCGGCGATAAACCCGCCGGTTAGGGAAGCGAATAAAATCCCTCCCAATTTAAACGACTCCATGCGGGATAATATTCTTTTGGAATCCTTCTGCTTTCCCATTACCTTCAGACTGTCATAAGCCAGAGCTTCATCGGCTCCGGATTGAAAAGTAAAAGCCAAGGCGAAAACAGCCTCTGCCACCAAGAAAACAGTTAAAAGCGGACGGCTGGTATAAAGAAACGCTGCGCTTCCTCCCAGAATCGATCCCAGAGCCAGCGAAGCCTTTCGACCCAGAAAATCCGCCGCGGCTCCTGTCGGCACTTCAAAAATAAAATTACAGAAAAAAAACCAGGCATTGAGGTAAAAAACCTGGGAAAGTTTCAATCCACCCCATTGGGTGAAGAAAGGTACGAGCACAGGCCCAAAAAAATGCATCCAAAAAAGCATTCGAATGCCGTTAAGTTTCCAAATATTGGAAGAAAAGGAAGCGCCGTTTTTATTCATGAAGCTGGTTTGGAATATCGCTTAGCCCTGCGGATTCTCTTGGCTTCATTGACGTTCTTTTGGTGTTCTTCAAATGTTGTAGCGAATAGTTGGGAACCGTCTCCCTTGGCTACATAGTAAAGGTAAGGCACATCCGCCGGATCAAGCACTGCTTGGATAGAGGCCAATCCCGGATTACAAATGGGCGTGGGTGGCAAGCCCCTGTGCTGGTAGGTGTTATAAGGCGATTGAGTATTAAGCTGGTCGTTGGTAAGCCATGCCCTTTTATTTTCCAGGACATAATTCAATGTGGCATTGACTTCAAGGCGCATTTTTTTATGGAGCCGGTTATACAGTATGCCAGCCACAATGGGCCTTTCATCTGCCTTTTGGGCCTCCCTTTCAACGATAGAGGCCAAGATGACCGCTTGATAGGGGGTCAGCCCCCTCTGGCGGCAACGGTCCTCAAAATCGCTTCCGACCGAATCAAAAAATTGCCGCACCATCAGTTCCATCAGGTCCTGGGCGCTGGCTCCAACCGGAACCCGATAAGTTTCGGGAAAAAGGAACCCTTCCGCGCTTGGTCCCGGGATTCCCAAACTCTTCAAGGCTTGTTTGTCCTCAGCCGTTTTCATGAAATCTTCAACTGTCATCACCTTCATTTTTTCCAACTCCTGGGCAATCTGGACAGCCGTATAACCCTCCGGCACTTTCAGGGCCAGAAGTTCGCTTTTCCCTTCCGAGAGAGTCGTCAAGACATCCCATAAGCTCATGCCTGGATTTAAACGGTACAAACCCGCTTTTAGTTTTCGGTCAGCATGGGTGAGCTTTGCCAAAACCTTAAAAGGGAGGACAAAATGAAGGATCCCCCTTTCTTTCAAGCTTCGGGCGATCTCACGGGCGGTGGTTTTGGAATAGACGGGCACATCGACATCCTGTCCGGAAAAGAAAAAAGTGGGGATAAAAATAAAGACGGAAAAAACAAAAATGGTTAAAAAAAAGTAGCCGTAAATTTTAAGGATTTTCATGGTTTTTCCACCGGTATCAAACGGGCCCCCTCAAGGGCCGACTGGAGTATGAGGGCCGCCGCCACTTTATCAATTTTTTGGCGCCGGTCTTCCCTTCGGACATTTCCTTCGATCATCAGGCGTTCGGCTTGCTTGCTGGTCAAACGCTCGTCCACGTAATAAACCGGCACACTTAAGCGTTTTAAAAGTTTCTCGGTGAAATCCCTGACTTTTTGGGTTGTAGAGCTTTCGGTCCCGTCCATATTAAACGGGAGGCCCACAATAACCTGAGTCACTTCATGCTCATTGACTAATTTTCCGATAGCGATGATGTCTTGTTGGGTTCCGGCGGACTTTAAGACGAGAAGGGGTTGAGCGATGAGCCCCAGGGAGTCGGATAACGCGACCCCAATCCTTACCTTCCCGAGGTCTAAGGACAGCCAGCGTTTCAAGGAATCGCCTTCTCCACGATCTGCGGAACTTGCCGGAGCGCCTCATCCACTTTGGAAGCGTCCTTGCCGCCCGCCTGGGCTAAATCAGGCCGGCCCCCGCCGCCACCACCCGTGATCTTGGCCACTTCCTTTACGATATCCCCGGCCTTCAACTTTCCCGTCAGGTCTTTGGTGACCCCCGCGATGAAGGTAATTTGATTTGGTTTGCCGCTGCCCAGGACAATGACACCGCTTCCCATCTTGGACTTCAGCGTGTCAATCAATTGGCGCATGCCCTCCGGGTCCAATTCGTCGGTTCGGGCGACGACCAAAGACACTCCCTTAACGTCCTTTTTCTGACCCAGGACTTCATCCACCAGGCTCCCGGCCAGCTTGGACTTGAGGGAGGAAAGTTCTTTTTCTTTTGCCTTCATTTCATCCAATAAAGCCTGGACCTTATTTTTCAATTCGTTGTTGGAACTTTTTAAAAGTTGGCTGACTTCCTTGAGGGTTTCCTCCTCTTGATGAACCTTGGATAAGGAACCTTCACCTGTCACCGCCTCAATGCGCCGGACACCGGCGGCCACCGAGGATTCGCTTTCGATCTTGAACAGGCCGATGTCGCCCGTGCGGTTCACATGGGTCCCGCCGCAAAGCTCGGTCGAGAAACCGGGCACGTCGACGACCCGCACCCTTTCGCCGTATTTCTCGCTGAAGAAAGCAAGGGCTCCTTTTTTCTTAGCTTCATCGAACGACATTTCCTGCTTGGAAAGTTCTATGTTGTCCAGAATACGCTGATTGACCATAGTCTCAATCCGGCGCAATTGCTCGGGCTTAAGCCCTTCAAAGTGGGTAAAGTCGAACCGAAGCCGGTCCGGGCCCACATAACTTCCCGCCTGGCCCACGTGACTCCCTAAAACCAGTCGAAGGGCCGCGTGCAACAAGTGGGTGGCCGTATGGTTGCGCATGGTAGCCCGTCGCACGCTTTCCTCCACCGTCGCCTCGACCTTTTGGCCCATCGTCAAATGGCCGCGTTTCATGAAGGACCAATGGCCAACCAGCGTATCGGCCACCATTTGGGTATCCAGCACATCCACCCAGGAAACATTGGCTGAGTTGAAACCCTGAAGGACGCCCTTGTCCCCCACTTGTCCACCCTTTTCCGCGTAAAAAGGCGTCTGATTCAAAATAACAAAACCATACTCACCCTCGTTGAGTTTCTCGACCGGCTCATGTTTCTTGTCCTTGACCCGAACGATTTGAACGACCTGGCCCAGGTCCTTTGTTTTTTCATAACCCTTAAAAATGGTGGCCGGAATCTTCGCCGCCAGTTCTTTATAGAGGGGAGGGAAAACCGCGTCTCCACTGCCTTTCCATCCGGAACGGGCTTTTTCTTTTTGGCCTTCCATAGCCTTTTGAAAACCCGCCTCATCCACCGACAGGCCCTTTTCCTTGAGGATTTCCTTCGTGATATCCAAGGGAAATCCGAAGGTGTCATAAAGGGTAAAAGCTTCCTCGCCGGACAAGATTTTGATTTTGGATTTTTGAAGGCTTTCGATTTTTTCCATCAATCGTTCGGTACCGGAAGCCAGGGTTTCATAAAACCGTTCTTCCTCGGCCTTGACGACATTAACAATATGCTCTTTGCGGTCCTTCACTTCAGGATAAATGGAACCCATAACCTTACCAACCTCCAGGGTCAGGGGCGACAGGAAAGGCTTATCAAATCCAAGCAGCTTGCCGTGACGGATGGCCCGCCGCAAAATACGCCGCAAAACATAACCCCGGCCCTCGTTGGAGGGGAGGACCCCATCGGCGATGAGGAAAGTCGTCGCCCGTAAATGGTCACTGATGACCTTGAGAGAGGTGTAAGTCTGGGACCCATCCACTTTGAAAGGAATATTCCCCGCCTTGGCGACGGCGGTCATGAGAGGGGCGATCAAATCGGTCTCGAAGTTGGAGGGAACTTTTTGCATGATGCTGGCAACTCGCTCTAACCCCATGCCCGTGTCGATATTTGGTTTGGGAAGGGGTTTCAGGCTACCGTCTTCCTGGCGGTCGAATTGGGTAAAGACTAGGTTCCAAATTTCCAGGTACCTTCCCGCCTCCGCGTCTTCCTCAAAATTTTTCGTCTCACCTTTTTCCGGCGTCAGGTCCACATAGATTTCCGAGCAGGGACCGCAAGGGCCCGTGGGACCCATGGTCCAAAAATTGGATTCTTCTCCCATGCGAACGATACGCTCCGGCGGCAACCCGGCTGTTTTTTTCCAAAGCTCGATGGCTTCATCATCCTTCTCATAAACCGATACCCACAATCGGGCCTTATCTATCTGAAGCACTTTCGTCACGAACTCCCAACCCCATTCGATGGCTTCCTTCTTGAAGTAACCGCCAAAGGAGAAATTTCCGAGCATTTCGAAAAAGGTATGGTGCCGGGCTGTATAACCCACCCTTTCCAAATCACCGGTCCTGAAGCATTTTTGGCAGGAGACGGCGTAAGGAACCGTGTGGGGAAATGGTATGGTGCCTAGAAAATAGGACTTGAACTGGTTCATCCCGGCGTTGGACAAGAGGAGCGTGGGGTCGTTTTCGGGAACCAGGGAGGACGAGGGTACGACCTTATGGTTCTTGGACTTGAAAAAGTCCAGGTAGGCCTGCCTGATCTCGCTTCCGGTTGTGGGAACGCCCATAAAATCCTCGGTTATTCTTGGTCGTTAAGAAGGTCGGAATTATAACTGAAAACATCCATTACGGCGAGCCGGGCCGCCTCTAAAGAATAGCCTTTGCGCGCCAGGAATTCGAAAGCCTTGCGCCGGGTATCCCCTTCTTTTTTCTCTTTTTTTCTCAAAAACCTTTGTTTTTGGCGGGAGAGTAATTCCTTGGCTTGTTCTTTTTCATCAGTAGACGGGAAAAAAAGAGCGGTTGCCTTTTCAATATCATCCGGTCGAATTTTTTTCAGATGGAGGGCCGCTTGGATCTTGCGGGGGCCCCAGTTCTGGGCTCTTTTGGAACGAACAAACCGTTCGGCAAATTCCCGGTCGTTGATGAACTTTTTGGCCTCTAATCGGGCCAAAATAGTTTCTTGAATTTCCGGAGACAGCGATCTGCGCCGGAACTTTTCTTTGAGTTCCCCGACGCTATGAGGCCTTCGGTTTAAAAGCCAAAGGGCATAGCGGAAAGCCTGGGGTTCCGAAAGAAGGGGTTTGGATTTGCGCAAAGGCGGATTTATTGAGCGACGCTGACATTTCCCGTGGCGGGGTCATAAGCGATCCCTCCAGGAATATGGTCGATATAATTGGGCACCAAGTCCTGCAAGGTGGAGGGATAGGATTCTTTGTCTGATTTGTATTTTTCGACCGCGCTTTTCACCACATCCAATTGGGCTCCCGCGGCGGCTGCTTGGGCTTTAACCTCGTCATTTTTCAAGGCGTTGGTATAACCGGGCAAGGTGGCCTCGGGAGGGGCTTGCTCTACTTTTCCCCAAAGAAAATAGCCAATGGCCCCGACAACCAATAACGCGATTAAAAAAACCGCCTTCCAGCTCATGAATGCCCCCTTAAACCACGGCTTGCCTTTTGAAGCAGTATCAACATTTCCCTTGTGGCTTTCTCTAATCCTACCATAGAAGCCCGTGCAACGATGTTATGCCCAATATTCAAGTCTTCGATTTCGGGCAGGGCCGCGATCGGAGTGACGTTTTGATAAGTCAATCCATGGCCCGCGTGAACTTTGAGGCCCAGGGAATGACCCAATCGGGCTCCCGCCACCAATACCAGGAGTTCTTTTTTGACATTCCCACCCAACCGGCATGCCCGGCTATAAGCGCCGGTGTGAAGTTCAATAAAGGTCGCCCCCAGCCGGGAAGAAAGTTGGATATCTTGCGGCCGGGGATCAATGAAAAGGGAAACGGGAATACCTTTCGCCTGGAGCTGGTTGATGGACTTTTCAAAACGGTTCAAGGAAGAAGAAAGAGCCAATCCACCCTCGGTAGTAAGCTCCTGGCGCTTTTCGGGGACCAAAGTAACTTGATCGGGTTTAATCCGGAGAGCGAACCTGACCATTTCCACCGATGCCGCCATTTCCAGGTTTAGTTTAGTTTTGATGATTTTCCGTAACCCAATGACATCTTGGTCCTGGATGTGACGCCTGTCTTCCCTGAGATGGACGGTAATACCTTGGGCCCCGGCTTTTTCAACAAGCCTTGCCGCTTCCAGCGGATCAGGCTCCTCTTCCCGGCGAGCCTGCCGTAAAGTGGCGATGTGGTCAATGTTCACGCATAAAAAGGCCATATTACTTTCCCGGTTTTTTCTTGGAGGTCTCCTGGGGTGTATCCAAAGGTATCAAGTGAACTTTCAAGTCATGGACACTGGCGGTTACACCCTCGGGCAGCTGTTCGATTTTGGGCCTGAGCACAACTTCTTGTTGGCCCGGCGGAATACCTTTCAAACTGGCGGTGGCGTCCAGGTCGTCCGCTTCCAGGTCCTTTACGTTTTTTCCGATTAACATCACCGAAACGGACGTCTTCACGGTTGGGTCAAGAGCCATCCCCGCCGGAATATCGGTCAATTCCACGTAAAGGGTCAAATGCTTGTGGTCAAGGACCTGTTTTAGGTCCACGTAAGCCCAAAGAAGAGAGGCGATGAAAACCGCCAATAGTTTCAGGTTGAAGTTTTCAAAAATCCAGCGTTTCATCCAAACTCCTTAATCCACCTTGGTTCCATAAAGAGTCAGCATTTCCTCAAGCGTATTGCCGTCAATTTCCGGCGTGATTTTCCCCGCCATGGCAAAAGCGATCGTATGGTTTTCTTCCGAAACGACGATGGCCAAAGCATCCGTCTCCTCCGTAATTCCGACTGCCGCGCGATGCCGGGTGCCATAGGATTTACTGAGGTTGAGATTCTGGCTTAAGGGCAGGATGCATCCCGCCGCCGCGATTTTTCCCCCGCGGATGATGACGGCCCCGTCATGGAGGGGCGAATGGGGCACAAAAAGCGTGACCAACAGTTCGGCGGTGACATCAGCCTCAATTTTGGTACCGGATTCAAAAACACTTTGAAGGCTGTCATCTCGCTCAATGACAATGAGAGCCCCCCGACGGGTCTTGACCAGATCCCTAACTGCGGTGGTAATTTCCTTAAAAAGGGCCGCCTCACCCTGAAAAACACCACCCCAGAAACCTCCCCGCCCGATTTGAGTAATGATGCGGCGCAGGTCCGGTTGGAAAACCACCACGAAGGAAATGACGACAAAAGGGCCGACATTGCTCAAAAGCCAGTCCAGCGTTAAAAGGTGGAACTGGCTGGCGATGGCTGCCGCCATGAATAAAATCCCGAACCCGACTACGATGCGGGTGGCATGAACCTCACGAATTAAGAGCAAAAGCTGATAAATCACGAAGGAAACAACCACGATATCCAAGGCGTCAACCAACCGAAAATTGGCAAAGAGGGCGATCAGGATATTCATGGTCTGGACAATCCCCGGTCATAACGAATGGCGTCAGCTATTTTTACCACACGGCTCATGCTTTGAACATCATGAACTCGGACAAAATCGGCCCCCTTGAGAATGGACGCGGTAACTACGGCTCCCGTGGCTTCCACTCTTTCCTCGGGTGGAGCTCCCCCCAACAAGAATCCCAAAGTAGATTTACGGGAAGGGCCTGTCACGATAGGCCGGCCTAAAATTTTGAATTCCCAAATGCGCCGTGTAAGTTCCATGTTATGCCAAGGAGTCTTGCCAAAACCAAACCCTGGGTCGATCAGGAGTCGGTCCTCGGAAATACCACATCTAATGGCGTAAGCGATTCGGTCCCTAAAAAAAGCCAACACGTCACCCACCACATCTTGATAAATGGGATTCTTTTGCATAGTTCTGGGTTTTCCCAGCATGTGCATCAAGACCACAGGTACTTTTAAGCGTGCCACCAAATTTCCCATCAAAGGATCAAGCCTTAAGGCGCCGATATCGTTGATCATTTGCGCGCCCTCACCTACCGCCGCCCGAGCCACCTCGGATTTATAGGTGTCCACCGATACCGGTATCCGCAATGCTTTGGCGCAGGCTTTAAGGACCGGCAGGATTCGCTTTTTTTCCTCCGAAACCGATACCGATTTAGCCCCAGGGCGAGTGGATTCCCCTCCGATATCCACCCAATCGGCCCCTTCTGTTTGCATTCGCAATGCTCTTTCTGCGGCTAGAATCGGATCAACATAACGGCCACCATCCGAAAAGGAATCAGGCGTAATATTAAGGACTCCCATGATTTGGGTTTTACGGTCCCCTCTGAATCTTCGATTTCCGTGTCCTTTCAATTCCCATAAATTTTCAGATCCATAGGATTTGAAAGCCAAATCAATCTGACGAGACAACACCGGAAAATCCTTGAGTATTTTGGAAATGGTCGGGACATTGGACAATTGACAAGTCCAAATCACGTCGAAAGTTGAATTTTTTTTGAATTGGATATGCCCAATGAAAGGTAAAAAAGAGACCTTTTGTGCGAACTTGATGGCCGAAGATTTTGAGGAAAATTCAGCCGCACAAATAACTTCAAAGGACAAAGCGGAAAAAAGTGAGAACTCGAATGGATCAGGATGAAGAATTCGAAAAGAAACCCCGCCCAAGCGCGGCATAAGCCTACTTCCCTATCAGTTGAAGGGCTTCCTTGCGAGTGATTTCGTTTTTTTGGAAAACACCTCGGACAGCGGAAGTGGTCATGCTGGAACCCGGCTTTTTGACGCCCCGCATGGTCATGCAAAGATGCTCGGCTTCCACAATAACGAAAACTCCATGAGGCTTCAGTACCTTCATCAGGGTATCGGCGATTTGGGTAGTGATTCGCTCCTGGAGCTGGGGACGACGGGAGACTACCTCTACAACTCGGGCCAATTTGGAGAGCCCGGCCAATCGGTCCTTTCGGGGAATATAAGCCACGTGAGCCCTACCATTAAAGGGAAGCAAGTGGTGCTCGCACATTGAGTAAAAAGGAATATCCCGAAGAATGACCATTTCTTCGTGGCCTTCGGTTTCGAAGACGGTAATGATCTCCTTCGGATCCATCGCCAACCCCGCAAAAACCTCTTCGTACATCTTGGCCACCCTCTTGGGGGTGTCTTTCAATCCCTCCCGATGGGGATTTTCACCAATAGCGATCAAGATTTCCCGGACGGCCTTCTCGATTCTGGCTTTATCCAATCCGTCCCCCACCCTGAATGGCCTGGGAGGGAGCGGTTTGAGGCTTTAATACCACATTGGGTGTTACCGGCGCCGGATTGGAAGGGGTGGGAGGAATCGTCGAATCCTTGGAAGGTGGTTTAGGCGCAATCTTCCTTCCCGCTAAAATATTATCCACATCCGTGCTATCGAGAATTTCCCGCTCCAAGAGAGCTTCCGCCATGATTTTAAGGAATTTACGGTTCTTTTTGAGAATTTCCATAGCTTTCTTATGGCAGTCTTCCACAATGCGTTTTACCTCGGCATCGATCGTTTGAGCCGTTTGTTCGGAGTAGCTTTTTTCCTTCATCATGTCGCGACCGATGAAGACCATGTCGTCTTTCTTACCCAAGGTAATGGATCCTAATTTCTCGCTCATGCCATATTCACAAATCATGGCCCGAGCGATTTCGGTAGCCCGGTTCAAATCGTCCCCGGCCCCGGTCGTGACATCACCGAAGGTCAATTCCTCGGCGGTACGTCCACCCAAAAGGGCAGTTATGCGATGCAAGAGCTCAGTTTTTGAGGCTAGAAAACGCTCCTCGTTTGGAAGATACCAGGTAGCGCCCAAGGCTGCGTGCCCCCGGGGAATAATGGAAACCTTATGGACCGAATGAGACTTGTCGACCATTTTTCCCACAATAGTGTGGCCTGACTCGTGATAAGCCACAATTTTCTTTTCCTCATCCGAAATGACACGGGTTCGTCGTTCCGGACCTGCCATGACCCTATCGATAGCTTCTTCCAGTTCTGGCATTTCAACGGCCTTTTTATTTCGGCGAGCGGCCAACAGCGCCGCTTCGTTGATAAGGTTTGCCAAGTCCGCGCCCGAAAAACCTGGAGTGCGCCGGGCGATCACCCCTAAATCCACTCCATCGATTAACTTCACATTTTTCGCGTGAACGCGGAGAATAGCTTCTCTTCCGGCCAAATCGGGGCGATCCACTACTACTTGCCGATCAAATCGACCGGGGCGCAGCAAAGCTGGGTCCAGGACATCCATTCGATTCGTCGCAGCGATCAAAATAACTCCGGTATTGGTGTTGAAACCATCCATTTCTACCAGCATGGCATTTAAAGTTTGTTCCCGTTCATCGTGGCCCCCGCCTAGCCCAGCTCCCCTTTGGCGACCGACCGCGTCGATTTCGTCGATAAAGATAATGCAAGGAGCGTGTTTTTTGCCTTGTTCAAACAAGTCACGAACCCGGGCCGCGCCAACCCCAACGAACATTTCCACAAAATCAGAACCCGAAATCGAGAAGAAAGGCACGCCCGCCTCGCCCGCTACCGCTTTAGCCAAAAGAGTTTTCCCGGTTCCCGGAGGGCCTAATAGGATGACACCCTTAGGAATTTTTCCACCAAGCTGTTGATATTTTTTAGGGTCCTTCAGAAAGTCAACCACTTCCATTAACTCGGTCTTAGCTTCGTCCACGCCAGCCACATCCGCGAAAGTCACTTTTTGCTGGCCGGATGTCATCAAGCGAGCACGACTTTTTCCAAAAGCCAATGCTCCGCCGCTACCCGACTGGGCTTGGCGCATCATGAAAACAAACCACCCAATGATCAGAAGGTAAGGTGCTAGGTTTAATACAATAGTCCAGAACATTCCTAACCGCATGGGTGACTCGACTTTTACCTGTACATTTTTATCTAAAAGCATTTTGACCAAATTTGGATCGTCTGGTTCGAAGACTTTAAATTCCGTCTTGTCCTTTGTGATCCCGCTGATCAAATGGTCTTCGGAATGGATAGTCACGGACTGGGTGTCACCGGATTGGACCGAAGCCACAAATTGAGAATAATCCCATTCGTTTTGGGATTTTGTTTTGTTCGTTTGTTGAATGAAATACATAACGACGACAAAGGCCAACAACCATCCGGCAATAATTTTAAAGGTCTGGTTCAAAGAAGCACTCCTCACATGAAAGTAACCGCGGAAACGTCAGGTTCAAGCTAGGAACATATCCTTAAAGAAGCAAGGAACCGTATCATAACTGAGCCTCTTTTCGATTTGCAAGCAACGGGGAAAGGGTGCCACCGAAATATCGAATGTTCAAGGCTCCGCCCCAAAAGTATCCGCGCTTACTCCAGGGAAACCGGCCTTTATCCGCTCGCCAATCGCAAAAAAGCCTTGTTTCCACTCTTTCCAGCGACTAACCCGAATCCTAGATCCCTTGGACCCTTTTCCTTTCCTTCCCACAACCGAATAACTTCCTCAATCCGATCAAAGGAAAATCCACGTGCATTGGCATTCAATTGCTCGCTAACAAAGCGGACCCATCTCCTCTGGAGGGCCAAAGGCGTTCTTTGGAAACTTTCGGCCCGGCAGGAATAAACCCCACGCACCCAACGGCTTTTCACTTTCCGTTCAACTAAAACCAAAAAACCTTCCAAAACCTGATCTTCCGCGGAAGTGATCTCCCCTACTCGGGCCAGCGTTTGCGTAAGATTACTGTTCCAACGGGAGAGGAAAGGAAGAATCTCGTGACGAATTTGATTTCGGCGATAATCAGTTTTGCGGTTGGTTTTGTCCTCTCGCCATTCGACGCCATTTTCTTTTAAATAATCTCGAATCTGTTCTTTCGAAAAGGATAAAAGAGGCCGCCAGACTTTCAAAGATCGGTTATTTTCAGAAAATTTTAACACTTGAACAGGCCTTAGACCCGAGAGACCCCGAGATCCTGCTCCCCTGAGTAACCTGTCCAAAACTGTTTCGGCTTGGTCTTCCTGGTGATGGGCCACCGCCACACCCCAAGCGCCTTCCCTTTCAGCCAATTTTTGAAAAAAGGAATAACGAATTTCACGAGCCAAATCTTGAAGCGATTTTTTTTCGTTTTTCGTCCTTATTTTCAATCTTTTCACCCGCAACCATCGAAACGGAATGTTTTCTTTTAGACATAACTGTCTTACCTTTTCTTTATCCAAAAAGGAGTCCCGGCCCCTTAATCCGTAGTTAACATGGGCCACTACCAAGTGCCGTGCTGCCTGCGGCCATTGTTCTTTCAATAAAACCAGCAGGCCCAAAGAATCAGCGCCACCGGAAACACCTACGATAAGCCGGTTTCTTTTGGAAAAAGGAAAAGACGGCAACATCAAATGGGTTGGCATGATGGACCTTCTTGGGATGGGTTTAAATATGGTAGCGGGGGAGAGACTCGAACTCTCGACCTACGGATTATGAAACCGTTGCTCTGACCAACTGAGCTACCCCGCCATCCGGTGGGTTTGCCCTTCCCATCTTCCCTGAAAAGACGGAAAACCCGGATGGGCAAACAAAAATTGGACCGTTAGCTCGTCCTGCGAATTTTTGGAAGAGCCGGGTCAGTGAATATGCCAATCTTCCGGTTTGTTGTCAATTGTCTTAAAGGAAGGTTACTTGTTCTTTTCTTTGCGTTCGTAATAAGATTTTTTTAATTCTTGGGCGATAACCGGATTTTTCATCAATATTTTATCAAAATCGTAGCGTTGAAGGATAAAGAGTTCGGTGACTTCCTCCGCCACGACCGTGGCATTACGGGGCTCGTTTGAAATAAGCGCCATTTCGCCAAAAAATTCATCAACGCCAAGAGTAGCCACTTGAGATTTTCGAAATCCCTTTTTCATCCAAATCGAAACTTTTCCGGAAGCGATCAAATAAAAAGCGTCTCCCGGATCACCTTGCTTAATAATTTCATAACCCTTTTGAACTCGTATCATCCGAAGATGACCGATTAATTCGTCCAGTTCATTTAATTTCAAGGATTGGAAAAAATAGGTATTTTGTAAAACGTGTCGAAGACGGCTAAAAATAGATGCGGTATCAGTCATGGTCTTCTCCGTATTACAAAATCATTGATAATCACGGAAGAAATTATATATCCGAAGAGGTTCCATTCAAAGGGGGAAAAGCTAAACAGATATTAGGGCCGAGCAAATACCAGTATTTTGCGAATCGTAACCAAAGAGCACGAGTTCGCTCTCAACCAAATACCAAACCTTTGTCGTTCAAATTTTTCAGAACGGCTTGAACGATTCGACTTTTGTTCAAAACATAAAAATGAATGCCGGGAGCGCCGTTTCTTAAAAGTTCTTCGCATTGACGAGTAGCATATTCAATCCCGAATTGAATTACTTTTTCCTTATCGCCCTTGATCAATTCCAAATATTTCACGATATCTTCGGGTAGTTTCGCGCCACAAAGATTACAGATTCTTTGGGTTTGCGCATAATCGGTTAAAAGCCAGATACCAGGTTGAATGGGGAGATTAATATCCATTTTCCTGAGACGCTCTACATATTTAAAGTAGTCCCGATTATCAAAATATAACTGAGTAATGATATATTGACCGCCAGCGTCGATTTTTCGTTTAAGATTTTCAATATCCGCTTCTAGGCTTTTCGCTTCTAAATGGCCCTCGGGGTAACCCGCAATCCCCAAACAAAAATCATAACCTTCAGATCTGATAAACTCGATGAGTTCATTGGCATAACGAAAACCATCAGGCGCGGGAACGAAGGAAGTCTCACCACGGGGAGGATCGCCCCGCAAAGCCAGTATATTTTCAATTCCGGCAGACTTTACCTGATCGAGTAAATCCTTAATTTCAAATCGCGAATGCCCGACGCAGGTGAAATGCATTAGAGGCAAAGCTCCAACTTCTTTCAACCTGACAGCAATTCCATAGGTCATATCCCGCGAAGACCCCCCCGCGCCATAAGTGATCGAAATATAATCCGGTTTTAATTCCTGTAATTCTTCGACCGTTCGAAAAAGTCCATCGATATTTCCATCACGGGGAGCGGAAAGCTCGAAGGACAAAACTCTTTTTTTTTCGTCGAATAAATTTCGAATTTTCATGGCAAAACTCTCATCTGAAATGATGAAGCTTTTATCAAACAGAATAAGACCACACCCAAATACAAAATACAAGAAAGAATGGAAACCCATTTACCAATCTCAAATGCGGTTGGCCGATACTCCAGGATAAAATGATGCGCCCCTGCGCTAAGTGGAATGGCCCGTAAGAAGTAGTCCCCGGGAATGACGCGATAATCAGACTGGCCGCTTCCCGGAAGACCCACGGCCTTCCATCCGGAGCTATAATTGTCCGTGACCAATAATAAGGTCGGACCATTGGTTCGGACTCGCACTTCAATTTCATCCGTAGAAAGATCTTTCCACTCCACCTTTCCTACCGCCCCCCCGTCCTGAACAGAAATAGGTTCCGGAGCAGTCTCTAAAAAAACTTTCCGGGTCGGATCAAAGGTAGGAATGAACATGGCATTCAATATTTTTTGCCCATCCGGAATTACTTCCCAATGATTCACAAGTTGCATACGTGGCAACGCCTTGAAGTTAAACGGATAAATTCGAATAGGATTTTCATTCATTAATAACCGGTATTTGAGCCGCGTAATTCCCAATATGGGTGGAAATTTTTGAAAAATCGGCAAAATGGAAAATAATTGATTTTCTGATAAACCTTGGCTTTTACAAACAAATCGACCATAACGTCCCAAAACCATCGGCTCATCTTCCCAAATATCGTCACCATCCGTAACTAAAGAAGCGCTACCAGTTCCATATACTCGGTAATCCCCTGGATTTTTTGAATAAAAATCGCGAAGTACGCCGAACTGATATTGAAGCTTAGACAATTCAAACGTAGGTCGGTTGAGTCGAGCAAAGAAAAACAGTTCGATGATGGCCAAGGCTGCGATTGCGTAAATGCATTTCGGAATTAGTTTTTGAATTGTCAACAAAATTGCCAATAAAGTACAAGTTAATCCACCTACAAGCAGACTAAAAGCTGCGTGGAGGCCAGATTCTTCGGCATACTGGACTTTTACAGAAAAATTTAATGAGTGAAGTGTATTCTTTAACCAGTGAACATTACAAAACCATTTTCCCCAATCACCACTTAAGCCCCCTTTAACCGAATTTAGGATTAAAAATTCCATTACTAGAACAATAAATCCGAACACAATAACGATGAAGACTAGCCACCTTAATTTGCTTTTCGCCTTAATCAAATGATCTAAACCAATTCCAGCCAATAGCGCCAGGAACAAACTAACCAAAAAATCGAATTTACAGATACCGCGTAACCCTTTAAACCCCGGAAAAAAGTCATAAAAATACTTAAAAAGTGGGGTAAAAGCTCCTAAAGAAAAAATAAAGGCAATAACCGTTATCATCAAAATCCATCGTCTTTTTTGAGAATTGGACGAGAAGACCGCTAAAAGGACCAAGAAAAAAGCTGTTGTTCCAATGAATAAAGAAACTTCCCATAAAAACCAGCGGCCCCAATAATGCACCGCTACTAGGTTTCCAAAAAACTCAGGAAAAACAAGAGTCAACAAATTTTCAGGAGGAAAAGAAAAAGAACTCGCCGTATTGTATTCAAAAGAAATATTCCGAGCGCATTCCGAAATCGCTTCAAGTCCGGTCCACAATTGTGCTGCAGTTATTAAGGAAGCTCCGACATACAGGATGGAGAAACTTATTAAAATTTGAAGCTTGGCTTTTTTCCCTTTTAAATTTAAAAGAACATAAATGAGCGAAATGATCGCAGTAAAATACACATACTGGGGATGTCCCGCTAAGATTTGCATCGAAATTGTAAAAATACCAAGGAGAATCCAATTTATGGAATTTTTTTTTATTAACCCATCAATGGACAAAAATAGAAGTGGCGCCCACACCATCGTGCACAAATTTGGCAAATGGCCAGCATACAAGTGTAGGAAGTAAGCCCCACCAAACATAAAAACGGTGCCCGCCACAAAACTGGAAAGGAAATGAAGGCCCCGATAATTGGCCCATAAGTAGGTAAAGAATCCAGCTAAAAAAACATGAAGAATAATTCCTAAATTAATGGCAAACGCCAAGGGAAAAGCAAGATAAAGCCAATTTGGCGGGTATAAAAGAGCCGACTCGAAATTACCCAAAAATGGGGTGCCACAAAGATAGTGAGGATTCCACAAAGCAAGATGGCCATTATGAAGTTGATCAAAAGCGAATTGGCGCCAAGCCACAAAATGGAGGAATAGATCGGCTTGCGAGCTTGATAATACTAAATGACTTCCGCTCCTTAGAAGATCACCAAAAAGGAGCAAATTTAAAAGGCAAAAACCGCTTGCTCCCAAAAGAAAGCTAGAACGATAAAAGACTACTTTTGTTAAACCCATAAAGTCATGGAATCAAATGATAAGCAAGGCGTCAACTCATTTTTGTTAAAAGGAACTTTTTTCTGAACTCATAACCAAATAAATTGTTTGGAATTGATTTTTTACAATAAGATTAAAGATAGTCCCGAGGGGGTTCTAAATTGCTTCAAAAAGATTACATCATTTTGACCGGCCTGAAAGTACGTTGTATTATTGGCATATTTGATTGGGAACGGAAACAAAAACAAGATGTTCTGATCGATCTCAAATTTCCTTGTAATATCCACAAAGCAGCTTTGCAGGACCATATAACTCATACTTTTAATTACAAAAAAATTGCCAAAAGTATTGTTTCGTTTGTTGAAAAAAGCCAATACCATTTGATTGAAACATTAGCGGACAAATTGGCAGATTCATTGTTAAAAGATTTCAAGCTTTCTGAGATTCATTTGTCTGTTTCAAAGCCAGGAGCTGTCCGAGGTTCTCAAAATGTCGGTGTTAAAATCTATCGTAAATGGTCCGATACTAAATCACCGAAACTGACATATTTAAGTTTAGGTTCAAATATCTATCCGAGGGAAAATCTTCACCTTGCGTTGAGCGAAATCAGTAAAAAATATTCCGTTCTTGGGCAGTCCCACGTGTATGAAACTTCGCCTGTCGGCTATATTCGGCAAAAACCTTTTTGGAATTTAGTTGTGGCACTTGAGACTCGAGAGTCACCTGGCAAAATTCGAGATTGGGCTGAAATTCTAGAAAGAAGGGCGGGCCGGGTTCCAATTCATAATACTCTTGGGCCGCGATCCATGGATATTGATCTTATACTTTGGGGAAACTTTGTCAAAAAATATAACGAATTCACCTTGCCCCATCCCAACATTGAAACAAAAGCTTTTGTTCTTTTCCCTCTATTGGAAATCAATCCCAATTTAGTACATCCTCTTCTTAGAAAACCACTTATTGAACTGGCGTCAGAATTTAAAGATTCTTCCCAAAAAATTCGACAATTAGCTTCGAATACTTTTTTCGATTTTCTACCAAGAAAGCTCAATGAATAAACCGTCCTCCATCTACTTTTATAATTTGCCCAGTAATAAAATTATTTTTAGCTAAAAACAAAACCGCACCCGCTATTTCCTCCGCTGTACCCTGTCGTCGTAGAGCAGATTTACGAATTAGCTTTTTTTTCTTTTTATTTCTATACCCTTCGGGAAAAGATATAGCTCCGGGCGAGACAGCGTTCACTCTTACTTTTGGAGCAAATTCCACTGCCAAATACTTCGTAAGAAATATCAAGGCGGCTTTTGAAAGAGAATAGGCTGGATAATTCTTAAGAATTGGTAATTCGCCATAAATATCTGTGATATTAATAATATTTCCTTTGGATTTCTGAAGCCACGGAAATGCCGCTATTGCCAGTGCACAAGGAGAGAAAGTATTAACTTGAAAAATCTCTAACCATTTTTCCCAGTCTTTAACTGCCAATGGGCTTGATTGGAATAGTGAAGCGTTATTGATTAAGAGGTCTAATCTTCCAAATTTGAAAATAACTTGCCCGATAACCGACCTTAATTTAGAAGGTGTTCTCAAATCAGCACTTAAGACAAGTGTTTCTATTCCAAAATAGTTCAATTTTTCTTGAAGCTTCAGAGTGTTTTTTTTTGATCTTCCAAAGTGAAGGGCAAGGCTTATTCCATGTTTGGCCAACTTGAAACAAATGGCGGTGCCAAGAGGACTGGCGGCCCCTGTGACTAGCGCAACGGGTTTTGTGGTAGGAATCTTATCTTTTTTATGTGGGATCATTAATTACATTCTAACAGGTTCACCAACCATCGTCGCTTAGGATTCGGAATCTTTTTGCTTTGTTAAAAAACGTATCGCGCTTGGAAGAAATTTCCAATACCATTTGGTTAATGTAACTATTTTTGATCCCGAATATCTTTCCAAATATAATTTTTGGGCTGAGTCCCAGATAATCGATCCCGGGCCATTTTCTTTCAAAAGCTGAAGGAATTCTTGAACCAGTCCTGAAGGACGGATTTCTAAAAAGTCATTCAGCGCCTCTTCTTGTAACTCATCATGCGAAACCAATAGATCCAAAATAATTAAAAGATTTCGGGCTGATTCATAAATTTTAAGCGAATTCAAAAATCGACCGGTGCCTAATTGTAAACCTTTATCTAGAATAAACCGACCCACCTGAGGTAGAAGTACTTCATAATGGACACCTAGATAAGAAACATCAACAAAATGCGGATTTTCTAGGAGAATCGAAAACCGTTTATCAGGAAAAGCTGCCAAACCATGGGTTGAAACTTTTTGGTTAACACGAACACGCGGACAGAAAAATTGAATAATTCCTAAATCCTCTCGAGAATAGCACGGGTACATAGCTTGACTTAAATTTGTTCTTTTGGTTAACCGATAAAAACCTTGTTTCAAAAGATGATCATGTAGTTTTTGTTTTGAACGTCCGCCAGTTTCTACCCCAAAAACAGCTTCTCCCGACCGATGGGCAGAGACCGGCTTTTCGATGAGAGAAAGATGATAAAGCTCCGCTGCTTTTTCTTCCAAAATAACGAGGGTTGGAAGAAAATCTTTTAATAATGGAAGCCACGGCGATATTGAAGCAGAAACACGCAAGCGAACCTAACCTTGCATCAATTTGCAAAGGTTTGTCAAAACCCTCTTTATCAAATCAAAAAATCTTGCTTTTGACAAACCTCAATGTCTTTTTTCGGAAATATCCCCGAATCTCAACTATTTTGACCGCTTGACCAGTCCAAAATTCAATCTATTTTTCTGGCCAATTCTTCTGTTGAAATTTGGTGCTCGCAAAACCTTCAACAATCGTAACGGTTTTACCCCGATGACTCTTTTTCGAAGATATCAGTTTTATAAAAAAACCTAAAATAAAAAAAGCCGCCCCATGGAGCGACTTTTATAACAGTGGTTGCGGGGGCTGGATTTGAACCAGCGACCTTTGGGTTATGAGCCCAACGAGCTACCAGGCTGCTCCACCCCGCGTCTTTTTGGCGCACAAAAGCGCCTCGCTTTTACATGACAATACTGATCAATGGTGCCGAGACCCGGAATCGAACCGGGACGAGCTTTAGGCCCGAGGGATTTTAAGTCCCTTGCGTCTGCCAGTTCCGCCATCTCGGCAAAAAACTACCCGATCACTAGTTCCTAACCGAAATAAAATTAAAATTCGATTCTTTTAAAAAAACCGACGCCGATTTTAAGGTGCGATAAAGGACGGTTAGAATAACGGCCAGTAGAAGTGAAGTCAACAACGATTCCGAGCTAATTATTTACCATCATTTTTTGAAAACTTGTAAACCAATTCTCCCGGCTTCACAAGATTCAATTCTTCCCGGGCTTGTTTTTCAAAAATCGAAGCACTTTTAGAAAAAAATTGATACTCCAATTGGTAGTGCCTAATTTGGTTGTTCAATATAAAAACTTGTTCAGACAAACTCTTTTTTTCTTGCTGGAGTTTATATAAATTCCACAAACCACGATTTCCGCTGAAGAGAAGATATCCAGTCGCAAAAAAGATAAGCCCATTTGCCCATTTTTTTGTTGCCGTCATTTATTCTCCCAGGGCTTGAATAATTCATGCCAGCCCCTTTGTTGTTCACATTTCAGGATATCCAAAAGAAGCTCTAACGGCTTATTTTCGTAAGTTATTTTATATCTTAATAGATATTTTTCAAGGACAACACACTGAATCGAAAACAAAAAAACAGCTCCAAAAAAGAACCAAAACGGCCAAATAATGCAAAATAATAATATAAAAGAAAAACAAATAAATAATATCAAAATGGAAGTAACCCAATTCCCAAAAACCAGGAGAAAGGATTTATAAAAAATTTTTAAAAAAGGAGGATTTTGAAAAAATAATATTGGCCACTGATACATTGACGCCAGAAGCCAGAAAATTAAAATCCAAAAAATGGCTCCCGCTAATAAATAATCAATAAACCGATGGGAACTATTAAAATAAAAACAGACCCGAATGTTAAAAACAGCAAGAGCGATAACAAAACCCGAGACTATCGCAACTCCCGTTGCTTTAAGTACATACTTCTTGATCCCGAACAAAACATCTTTTAAACTACCTTGGCCCTCAATAAAAACTTTAAATATAAGGTGGGCCCAGCCAAGCGAAACTATAGTTTCAGCAATGAAAATCAAAAAATAATTGAAAGGGTAGATTTTCCTTGAAATAGGAATAAAATTGAACTGCACAAAAAACCAACCCACCCCAAAACAAGAAAATGCCCAACAAAAATTGTAAAAAACGAGATAAAAAAGATGGTCAAAATAACGCCAAAACCAGGATTTAAAAATTTCTATGGGGCGCAAATGAACCGAGAGTTCATGCGATGGATAAACCGGTGGTACTTTTAATCGAAACCTCAAGAGATCAGGTCAACTCTTTTTCAAACTTTGGAATAGCCTTTTTTAGTTCCAAGCGGCCTCTTCCTAGATTTCCATCAAGATTAATGGCAAGCGTCACAAAATAACTTTGACCAACCATCATCATGATCATCGTAGCTTTATCGGTAGTTATCAAAATTTCAGCCGTATTTCCTAGTCCAAAATTAGAGGAAGCTCGCATTGCATTTTTGATAATACTGGAATATTCGGCACCAACTGCGTTGATATCGAAGGTTGAATTATGAGAAATCTGATCAATAACGATTCCATCCATTCCAACCAATCCTGCTCCTAGCGCCCCTTCAACATTTGAAAGGGTTTCTTCTAATATTTTTTTGAAATCCATTAGGTAATCCTGCCTGAAATTCTATTAAAGTCCATTAAGGCAGATCAATATAGTTTTTTTTAAATTGGAAAACTATAATATTCTATCAAGTTTTTTGATAGAAGAATCCAGGGCAAGCCTTAATAACCCTAAATTAATCTTGCTATTAGCCAAAACAATCAGAATATATTTAGCAAACGCAACCAGCAATATATGCCCAGAATTGGCCGTAATTAAAACCTGATTCAATTTCCCTTGATTAAGTTGCTCAACAGATTTATGGGTACTGTTAAAAATAATAGCGGCTTGTTTTCCTAACTCAGTATTATCGTTGCTATCTCCGAGAGAAACAATGTTAATTCCATTACCTTCCGTTATAAAGCATCGCATTATTCCATCCATAGACTCAAGCTCAGCTAATATCACTTTTAGGCCACTCGTTTGTTCCGAAGACAAATAAACATCTGCCTTTGTTTCGTTGCCTCTTATTTTAGCATTCAGAACTGATTCATTTTTTTTAAACCCGAGCTGATTCTTTTTCCCCTCTAGTACAGCATCATCTCTTTCCCCATGCCGCATTACCTGTAAAATGTCATCTCTCGTAAATTTAGAATCATCTTCTTTTTTCCCCTTTCCAGGATTTTTCAAATCAACACGAGTTTCTTCTAGGAGATCACCTTTATGATCCGGAGGTTGAATAAATTCATTCTTCTTTAATTTTACCGTAGCAGTATTAACTGCAGAATCCTTTTGTTGGCGATCAACAACTTCCGTTAATTTTTGACGCAATAATAGATTTTGAGGATCGTTGGCTAAAAGTTCCTGAAATACTTCGATGGCCTTATCAAAATGACCCTGTTTCAAATAAAGTTCAGCAATGGTTAATGAGGCCGTACTTTCTTTTGACGGATTCCGTTTTTCAGCAGCCAACAACTCTTTTTTAGGTTCTCTACTGGGTTTTTGCTCTTCCGCAGCTTTTTCAATAGCTTGTTTTAGGGCCTCTTGCGTCTCTTCATCGTCTGGATTCAAAGTCAGTATCTTTTGATACTCTTCTATTGCAGATTGACAGTCGCCTTGTCCAACAAAAATTGACCCGAGAAGTGAATGAGCCATTAAGTTTTCCGGATCCGTTTCCAAAACCTTTTTGAATTCACTCGCCGCCTGTTCGATTTTTTTCTGTTCTTGATAGATTCGACCTAGAACAACTCTAGCACTGGTATAGTTTGGATGTTTTTCTAAGCCTTTCTTGCAAATCTTAACGGCCTCTTCCAATCCACCTTGCTTTCGATAAGCATCTGCAAGGGGAGCAAAAACAAGCGAGTCAGGATTTTCTTCCAACTTTTTTTTCAACTCAGTTATTTCAGACGTAATGGGATCCTTCGTCATAAGCTTATGATAACTCACTTGCCTCAATTTGAAGTTGAGTTAAAACAGAAAGAATTATAGATTTTGGTATATTTTTTTGAATGGTAACAAGACCTATTTTTCTTGTCAATATAAATTGGACTTGTCCATTGCGCGCTTTCTTATCTAAAAACATCTTAAGATAAACTTTTTGCGGATCAAAGTAAGGGAGTTTATGAAGTAATTCAGCTTTTTTAAATAGCTCGATTTGCCTTTTCAAAACATTTCGCGAGCAAAAACCAAGCCGTAAAGAAAGCAAAGCCGCAAACCACATCCCATAAGTTATTGCTTCTCCATGGGTTAAAATTTGGTAATCGTAATAAGACTCAAGTGCATGTCCTAAGGTATGTCCATAATTTAACCATGCACGTTTACCTTGCTCTCCTTCGTCACGTGAAACAATATTAGCTTTGATTTCACAAGATTTCAAAATTAAATAATTCAATATTTTTTGATCTTTATTCAAAATTTTTTCGATTTTGTTTTCTATAAACCGGAACATATTTTCATCTTGAATAACACTATATTTAATAACTTCGGCAAGACCCGTCTTAAATTGACGTTTGTCCAAAGTTGTAAGTACTGTTGGATCAATTAGCACAAGTCGAGGCTGATAAAATGTTCCTATTAAATTTTTTATGCCTTCAAAATCAATTGCTGTTTTCCCCCCTATACCAGCATCAACTTGGGCCAAAAAGGTTGTAGGACATTGTATAAAATCAATGCCTCTCATATAAATAGAGGCCGCCAAACCACCCAGATCACCAATCACACCTCCGCCCAATGCAAGCAAACAAGAATCTCTTTGAAAACCATTATGTGCCAAAGTTTTTAAAATATAAAATAGCGAATTCTCATTTTTATACTGTTCTCCATCTGAAATACAAATTGGCACTGCTTGCAACCCAACCTTTTTAAAGCTTTCAATAAATATTTTCCCTTTGCTTTTAATCACAAAAGGATTTGATAATATTGCAATTTTTTTTGATCGAACAATTTTTTTAACTGCCAGTCCACATTTATTCAAAATATTATTTTGAATAACGACCTCGTAACTTCTACTGCCTAAGTTTACCTTAATTATCTTGCGCAATATTTGTATCCATTTTTCTTGAATGAATTTTTCGATGCCAAAAAAGGTTCTTCTTGTCAGATAACGTCTTTTTAAAATTAAAGGTTTAATTTTCAACTCTTAATTAATACGGAAACCTCAAGAAACTGTCTGATTGATTTTGAAGTACCACGCTCAAGGCTAAGGTAAATAGCTGAATTTTTACCCGGATATTATTTGCAACAATACCTTGTGTAATTGATTCAAAACCTTTTTGCAATCCAGCTGCCAATTTTAAAAACAACAAAATTATTTTTACTAAGAATACATCTCGCTTCCATTTCAAAAGTATTTGAAATTGTGTCGATCTCGGATTTTCGAAACAACGTTTACGTTCTATTCGGCTACGGAGATCTCAGTAAAAACGGTTAAACGAAATCAAAAAGAATTAAAGATAAATCCTACTTGATAAATTTTAAAACAATTTTATATCTACAGAAAGCCAAAGTTTCATTTGTTTCCTTCAACGTCTAGCTTTTACACTCTGATGCTCATACTGTATTAATCTCAAAATTTTGTTTCCTTACCCCGGAACGCTTTTGTCTCATTTTGGGAAACGAGATTTAAGAGCTTTTCAAAAATCACTGCATAAATTAAAGGGACAATCTTTTTTTAAAACATCAATAATTTCAATAGCAATATCTTTTGGATTCTTGCGATTCGTATCAAAACTAGCTTGAGCGAGTGAATAAAACGGGATTCTCTCTTTTAACAAAATATCTAAATATTCAATCGGATTTTTCGACTTTGACAACAACGGCCTTTTCTCTAAATGACTTGAAACTCTTTGCCATATATTTTCAGGAGAAACTTTAAGCCAAATACACCAACCTAATTTCAAGAGACTTTCTCGATTATTTTTATCAACCCAAGTTCCGCCACCCGTCGAAACGACATATTTTTTTTTTCCAATAAGCCACTTAATGGCATCTTCTTCTTGTTGGCGAAAAAACTCTTCTCCTTTCTTTTCGAAAATTTCAGGTATCTTTTCCCCATTTTTTTCTTCTATCCAACTGTCAACATCCCAAAAATCGTAATTTAAAATTTTCGACAATTCTTTTCCCGTTGATGTTTTGCCGGATCCCATAAAACCAACAAGAACAATATTTGGAGGTAACGCCATTTGGGGATTAATACGTTTTAATGTGTTTCAAATACATGTTATACCGTTCCCTGATTTCTTTCATGAAATCGCCACCTATTTTTTCCAAAAAAGCTTCCAAAATCACCCAAGCGCAAAGCGCCTCTCCAATTACTGCGGCTGCCGGCAGAGCACAAACATCCGAACGTTCATATGCAGCCTTAATTTCTTTTTTTGTTTCAATGTTAACAGAGCGAAGCGGTTTTCGAAGGGTCGATATTGGTTTTTTTGCCACCCGCACAATAATAGGTTCCCCATTACTCATCCCTCCCTCAATTCCTCCGGCCTTATTTGATAAATGAAAAAAACCTTTAGTCTTGTTATAGGCAATTTCATCATGTACTTCTGATCCGAATAAACCCGAATTTCGAAAACCTTCTCCAATTTCAACACCTTTGATTGCTTGTAAACTCAATAAGGAATGCGCTAATCGCCCATCTAGTTTCCTGTCCCACTGAACGTGGCTTCCGAGTCCGATGGGTACTCCAGTTACAATTACTTCAAAGATTCCCCCTAAAGTATCGCCTTTTAGCTTCGCTGCTTCAATAAGCGCCATTGCCTTTTTTTCGGCTTTTTTTTCTAACATTCGAACTGGGGATTTATCTGCCTCTTTATTGAGATTGTCATAGTTTAAAATTTTATGGTTTGATGAGGAAGAGCCTAATTGCCTAACATGACTTTGAACAAAGATATTGAAGGAAGTCAAAAATATTTTAGCAACTGCACCCCCAGCAACCCTAGCCGTTGTTTCCCTTGCACTTGCTCTTTCCAATATGTTCCTCAAATCCCTTTGATTATATTTAATTCCACCTGGTAAGTCTGCGTGACCAGGTCGCGGCCGTTGAAGAGGATTTCCTTTTTTCTCGTTCGAAAAATCAGGTGACATAACTCTTTCCCAATTTTCATAATCCTTATTTTTTATGAAAAGGGCGATGGGTGATCCTAAAGTTTCTCCATTTCGAATTCCGGAGACAATTTCCACCTGATCATTTTCAATAAGCATACGGCCTCCCCGACCATATCCTCGCTGTCGTCGGGCCAATTCCGTATTAATTTCAGCGGCTGATATGATCAATCCAGCGGGAAAACCTTCCAAAATAACCACTATCCCTTTTCCGTGCGACTCACCCGCCGTCAGAAAACGTATACTCACTGTTGAATACTCCAATTAGGTTGGATTGTTTATTGATACATTTTTAAAAAAGGCCTTTAAAAAGTACCTTTTAAATTTAATTTTTAATCTTCTAACAAGGTGGGCGTAACAAAAATAACAAGTTCTTCATGTTGATCACTCTTGGAATGCACTTGAAAAAGGCTTCCAATGATAGGCAGACTTGATAAAAGGGGCAAACCATCCACTTCCTCTTGCACAACCTCTCTGACAAGACCACCAATTACGATTGTTTCTCCATTCTTCGTCGTAATGGTTGTTGTCGCCGTTTGAACATTTGTAGGAGGTGGTGCACCCGGCGCAGCGGGTCCGGATGGAGTTGTAATAGAAGCTGAAATCACCGTAGTTATTTTTCCATCATCAGTTATGCGTGGAAGCACTTTAAGATCAATCGGAAGCGCCACTTGAAGATATGTGGTTGTTGTTTGAAAACCCACATTAGGAACAGCGATCTCAGTTGTCGATGGAACAATAACATTTTCAGTTTCATTTATTTCCGCTGCAATTCCACTCTGAGTAGAAACTCGGGGTCGTGAAATTACCTTTCCTTTTTTATGAGTGATTAAAGCTTGAATACTAGCCGAAATGTCCATGCCACTTCTGACCGTCCCAAAACTTAATACTCCAGGAGCCCCATTTGTTCCTGTCGGCGGAAGATCAAGACCGGCAGAAAATGTAGGGTCTCCAGTCCCCCTATTAGCAGACCAAATAACACCCATAGCCGAATCATTCTCATCATCAATTTCAACGATATTGGATTCAATCAAAACCTGTTCTGGCTTAATATCTAACTCATTAATTAATTCTAAGAGAACACCCATATTAGTTGCGGTTTCCCAAATAATTAATTGCTGCTTATCTGCTTTCACTTGAATCTTTCCAACAGGCGTCAGGTAAGGTGTTAATATCGGGCTCATTTGTGCTGCCGTGGCATAGTTCAACTTTACCACCCTGATAATCCGATCACCACTTGAGCCAACATCCAGCTTTAAATCCTTTATTGCCATTTTATATTCTTCGATATCCGAAGTCGTCCCAGTCAAGACAATAACATTTCGAGTGGTATCAAAAAAAGTGCTTGAAGCGTTGGATGCCGGAAGAATAGACCTCACTAAAGTATCAAATTGGTTTGGTAACATACCATTTGAGGGAGTTATGATTTCAGTGATGTGCGGCAAAATTAATTTTGTGCTTTTGAGGGTGGCTTGTGGACCAACTCGAAGAGTATTCCCTTGTAAATCATAATCATAATTACCCGAAACCAATAAATCAGAAAGTGCAGTTTTGAAGGGAATGTCTTTAAATTTTTCTGAAACAGTACCTGTTAAAGGCCCTCCAACAAAATTCACCTCAAAACCAGCTTCCCCCGCAAGAGTTTTAATCACCGCATTAAGGTCAGCACTTTCAAGGTCAAGTGAAATAAGTTGGTTGAGATTTCCCTTTTTTGTTTCCTGTTTTTGAATAACTGGCGGAGCCGACAACGTCAGTACCACTTGATTCAAATCACGATCTATTTGGTTAACGGTCCCAGGAAGAAGAGTCAGCAAAACCTCTGAAATTGGAGAAAAAACAGGGCCAATTTGTCGACACTCCAGGGAAAGTAACCCACTTTTTTGTATTCCAATTTCATCCATTCTTAACTTTTTCACCTTGTCTTCGATTTCCAATTTAGTGTTTTGAAACCGAATCACTAATTTTTCAGGTTGAGATAATTTTCTAATTGTGTATTTTGAGGGGCCATCAGAGGTCAAAACCACTTTAATACAATTTCCAAGCGGCTTTAACGAAACATCAACAAGCCTGGAAAATAGCCCCTTTTCATCGGTGGCATTAGTCACCGGTAAAACCGTTCCAGAAGCATTTTGATTACTTTGGCTTGATTCCGGATTTAACAATAAGGTAAAACCAAGGTCTGATTTTTCTAAAACAAAATTTTTGATGCCTTTGCCATCAAAAACAAGCCATGCAGTTCCTTCATGGATTGACGAGCGAACGTCCGTCACAAAAAAAATAGCCCCCCTTATTTTGGGCGGAATATTTAACTTTGTTTTTAAAAACTTTAACAAGATTTTCCCGCTCGATATTTTTTGAGCAAGCGGTTTTGGAAGGTCATCTCCTTCAATTGAAACCTTAGCCCCCTGCCCCTCTTTCGAAAAGTTCACTCCATTAATTACGCTCGAACCAGCTTTTCTTGTTTTCTCAGAAGTTTTCGTTTCAACTATCCCTGACCCATTAATCGAGCTGATCGCCGAAGTTATTCCATTTTCACTTGTTGCGTTTTTAGAGTTCGATAAATTCTTTTCGGAAGAAATACCGTTTGTGGTTGTTGCCGCACCGGCGCTCAAATCAATATCGATGTCGTCAGCCTGTGAAATACAATTGCTTAATAACAATATTCCGAATCCCAAAAAGCATCTGTTCAAGTGCGAACAAAATCGTCGCATCTTAAAATCTCCTTTTTTATTTTCGCGGATAAACAATTTTTTGGTCACCTTGAATCAACGTTAATTCGATATCAGAAACGTCCCCTACCACGCCGTCGATTTCCACACCAGCATCGCTATACAATTTTCTATACTTTAAAGTGTACCGAACGGCCTGATTTCCGCGCCAAGTGAATAAGCCCATCGGATTACCTTCCATGACTATAACACCATGATACTCTAAATCAGAAATCGAAATTTGCGGAGACCGATTTACGTTGTCTAAAGGCCTAAACGGATCACGCCCATGATAAACCGGAATATAAGGTGGTTGAATAGAAAAATTGACAAAAACAGGTTCTGGCACGTCCTGTTGTTGAGCAAGATTAACAGAGGGAATAAAAATAAAAAATATAAAAAAAACATATTCAATATAAACTTTATTGCATTTTATTTTCATTATTTAGCTTGAACTCCACTAACAATAATTTGAGTCGATAAAGATAAAGTTGGATCGTCTGAAGTTGTTGGCGTATACGGAGTTACTTTTAACCCGTGGGCCGTCATCAATAAATTCGAAGTGCTAATTTGATAAAGAAAATTTATAAGCCCCTTAAAATCAGAATGAAATTGTATATTAATTGGTATTTCAGTATATGAATCTTTAGAGGATGGAGGATTAATGGTAAAACTTGTCAGCATAACATTGGACCGACTTTGCAAAAAACTAATAGCTTCAATTAATTTTGTTCTTTCGATCGATTTTGGAATTCTATTCTGAATCCATTCGAGTTCCCGCTGAATTGAATCCTCTCTTTTTTTAAATTCCACATATTTAGCCACGATCATTTTCGCTTCTTCTAAGTCTTTTTTTTCCCCATCCAGCTTGGTTTGAAGGACCGATATTTTATTATTAATGGGTTTTAACAAAAATTGATAATAAAGAAAAGCAAGGCCAAAAAAAGCGAATATCCCCAAAATAATGTATTGCTGGAGCGGTGTTATTTTCATGCGCCTTGATCCGCCACTTTGAAATTAATCTGAAATTGATGGATCTTATTTTTTCCTACTGTCGCCATTGAACTTTTCGGGTCCACCGTCACTTCTTTAAGCAAACCACTTGGTCTCTGTAAATTTGAAACGTAGTTTTGAATTTTTTCTTCCGCAAAAGAATATCCTTGAACAGAAAATTCATTCGCATCTTTTCCCGATCCCTGAATGATATTAGTTAACCAGATTCCTTCGGGCAAATTAAGAGCCATTTGATCGAGCGCAACAAGAATTTCTCTTTGTGTTTCGGAGATACTTTTGATAGTTTTCTTAAAGGCATCCACACTCGCCTGTTTATTCTCCAAATCCTTAACTTCGTTTATTTTGTCTTGATAACCCTCTGATTCTTTTTCAACTTCCTCTATTTTTTTGTTTAAATTGCCAGCAACACTCAATCTTTGCGCATATATGTAAGCCATTATCAAAATGGCAACCGCAAATACAGTCGCCACAGAAAAAATAATTAAAATTTCTTTTCGCTTTTTTCTCTCTTTTACAGGAACCAAATTAATGGTGATCATTCTTTAAGATTCCACTTGGCGTAAAGCCAATCCCAAACAAACTCCCATGTGATATTCTTTTTCAGTTAGTTGTTCTAAATCAATACCCTTTTGAGACTCAACATTTCGAAAAGTTGAAAAGTATTCAACAGGAATGCCCAATTTATTAGCCAAAAATCGATTGACATTTTTCAGCCTCGCACTTCCTCCCAAAAGAATCACTCTTTCAACCGTTTTTTTACGCGCCTGAGTCTCATAGTAATCAAATGATCGGCGAATCTCCCCCAAAAGTTTGTTCAGTACCGGGGTTATAACATCGGACATCCTTAAAACCCGGTCATCTTTTTGAGAAACAGAAGATAGATTAAAATCATCCTCTTCCATGGAAATAGCCCCATGGGATTTTTTCAATTCTTCTGCTTCAGAAAACTTCAGATTAAACTCTTTTTGAATTTCTTTCGTAAAATCATTCCCGGCCACAGGGATATCTCTGGTAAATCTGGTATTGTTACCTTCGAGAATATTTATAGTCGTTAAAGAAGCTCCCATGTTAAGCAAGGCTACAGTTTCTTCACTTGGTTCCAAACGATTAATTTCAAAAGCATTTTGCAATGCAAAAGCGTCTATGTCTATTACTGCCGGGGTCAGACCAGCCGACTTAAGCATTAGGATATGTTGATCTACCACGTCAACTTTCGCCGCCACTAACAAGACGTCCAATTTTCGTTGTCCATCTTCTTGTGTTTCACCCAAAATTTGAAAATCAAGCACAACTTGATCGATGTTTAGTGGAATATATTGCTCCGCCTCTTTGGAAATTGCACTCCGAAGTTCTTCGACCGTCATAAAAGGAAGTTTTACATAACGAATAATAACCGAATCACCAGAAAGTGACGTTACTACTCTTTTATTTTTTATTCCGCTTTCCTTATACACACGCTTTATAGTTTCAATGATTACAGAACGTTGGACCTCTGAGTTTTTAAGTTCCAATGACTCTTTGTTTGGCATCTCCGACATTCCAATAGCTACCAACTGCCATTGTTTTCCGGAAAATTTAAGCTGAACAATTTTAACGCTGGATGTTCCTACATCTAAACCCACAATTGTTTTTGAAAAAAGACTCATGAAATCATTCTCACTGAGTTAATTTTGGATAAAAGTAAACGATCGAATTTTCTTTGGTCAAAAGGATCTAAAATTGGCGTTAATGATTTGATTATCAAAGTTTCATCAAGGATATTTAAGAATAGAAATCCCGCAATCGAAATACTTGCAGTCTCGAAGAAAAAAAATTTGAGTGTTTTTAAATGACTTAATGGTTTTCTTGCCAAGAAGAAGCGAAAAAAAATTGGAATTCTATCTGTCCAACATAACAAAAACACATTCAAAAAATCATAAAGACAAAAAGCCATTGCAATAGGAAGGAACAAAATTATCAGAGCGTAGATAAAATCACCCCAAAATTTTATAAAAAAAATAAACAATGGGTGTAATAGCCACCCATTGTTTATTAAGCTTTTAAATTTTACTTATTCAAACCCATAGAATGAATAAGGAATGCTCTTGGAATCCTGCACAGTGCTGTTCACATACACACTTCCAAAATTACTGTCATACAACCACCCAGTATTACTGTCTATTGGAACCCCACTCATAACCGTCATACTGACTAAAGCTCCAGCCGGGCTGGAAGCTCCAGCAACGAAGGCTCCTGTTACCTTAACCGGAGAGATATTGTCCAAATAGCGACTGAACGCATACCCGCTAAACGACTGTAAAGTCGTCGGCCAAATCCCTTGTTGGTCCCCATAATAAATAGAAGCTGCTGATTTCAAGCTTCCCAAGTTACCTTTGGTCGCCCCTTCTCTCGATTTTTCCAACATTTGGGCAAATCGGGGAATAGCAATGGCAGCCAAAATACCGATAATCGCGACAACGATCATCAGTTCAATCAATGTAAAACCTTTTGCTTTCAAACGAATCATAAAAACCTCCCTTTGAGTTGAGCTCAGTCTTAAACTGCAAGACCCTTTGACTTAGCTCTTAGTCATTTTATCGTTTTAAAAAGACCCTGTCAACTTATCCAAACTCAAAACCTCAACCAACAGCATTGCCAATTTCAAACATTGGCATAAACATAGCCACAACAATAAAACCAATCGTTACACCTAAAAAAACAATCAAAATAGGCTCAATAATTGATGTCAAACCCTCAACAGCAGCATCAACTTCATCCTCGTAAAAATCGGCTATTTTGCTCAACATTGTGTCTAAAGCTCCGGTTTCTTCTCCAACATTGATCATTTGGGTTACCATTGGGGGAAAAACTTTACTTTCTTTCAACGGTTGCGTTAAGGTCTTACCTTCTCTGACAGAATCACGAGCATTTAATACGGCTTTTTCCAAAACAAGATTACCAGAGGTTTTAGCAACTGTTTCTAACGCATCCATGATAGGCACACCCGACTTGATTAGAGTTCCCAAGGTTCGGGCAAACTTTGCCACAGCAGCTTTTTGAACCAAAACTCCAAAAACCGGAAGACTCAAAATCATTTTGTCCCAATTATAAGCTCCTACCTTAGTTTTGCGATACAAGGTTAAAGCAATCCAAGCCGCAAATAAGAAGACAACAATAAGGAGCGATTTCTTACTCGCCAAAAAATCGCTGACATCAATAAGGAACTGGGTTGGAGCAGGTAACTTCGCTCCGAAAGACGCAAAAACATCACGAAAAGTAGGAACTACTTTTACCATGAGAAAAATAACAACTAAACAAGCCACCGACATAACAACTACAGGATACATCATTGCCGATTTCACTTTTCTCGACACGCCTTCTGCTTTTTCTAAATACTCCGAAAGTCGCTCAAAAATCACATCTAAAATACCACCCTGTTCGCCAGCCTTGACCATATTGACATAAAGTGTCGTAAAAACTTTAGGATATTTGGCCATCGCATCTGAAAGTGGTACACCATTGGAGATGTCGTCTCGGACTTTCGTCATAACTGCTCGAAAGTCTGGATTTTCCGCTTGCTCCGCCACGATCGTCAAGCCTTGGAGAATCGGCAACCCCGCGTTCACCATCGTAGAGAACTGGCGGCTAAAAATCACAACGTCTTTCGTCGTTACCTTCCCTCCTTTTTTATTCAGTGCGGCCCAAATTGAACCTAACCCACCCGCCTGGGAAGTCGAAACAAGCTCCAATCTCTTTTGTCGAAGTGCAGACGCTACACCAGCTTCGTTTTCAGCAATAATAGTTCCTTCTATAACTTTGCCCATATTATTTCGGGCCTTATATTTAAAGTTTGGCATTTTTAAGCCTTTCCAAGTCAAGGAACCCGAATGAAATTAAATCACGCCTTTTACCATCCGTTGCAATTCTTTCGGATCCAATGTCCGGGAGAAAATTTCGTTATAACTTACAAGTTGTTTTTGATAAAGCTCAAACAAAGATTGATTCATGGTCTGCATTCCATACTCAGTTCCCGTTTGCATGGACGAATAAATTTGGTGAATTTTTTCCTCGCGAATGAGATTTCGAATTGCCGCAGTCGGGATGAGCACTTCCAATGCAAGGCACCGGCCGGATCCATAGGCCTTCGGTAATAGTTGCTGGGAGAGCACAGCTTGAAGGACAAAGGATATCTGTGCCCGAATCTGTTGTTGCTGGCCCGCGGGAAAAACATCAATGATACGGTTTATGGTTTGGATCGCATCGACCGTATGCAATGTGGCGAAAACCAAGTGACCCGTTTCAGCGATAGTCAAAGCGGCATTCACGGTTTCCAAATCACGCATTTCACCAATGAGGATGACATCCGGATCCTGACGCAAAGCATATTTTAGAGCAGATGTAAAAGTATGTGTATCCGTCCCAACCTCTCTTTGATTAACAATGCAGGATTTGTGAGTGTGCACATACTCAATGGGATCTTCTATAGTGATAATATGGTGTTGTTGATTTGTATTAATCCAATCCAGCATAGCCGCTAGGGTCGTTGATTTGCCTGACCCCGTTGGCCCCGTAACCAAAACTAATCCTTTCGGTAATTTCACGATGTCTAGCGCAATAGGAGGAAGTTTCAAGTCTTCGAATGTGCGAATGGATGTTGGAATATTCCGTAAGGCCGCCGCTACCGCACCCCGTTGTTGATAAACATTCATACGAACACGGCCTACACCTTCAACCCCAAAAGAAACGTCAAGCTCGTTATCTTTCTCAAACTTCTCTTTTTGCTCATCCGTTAAAATGCTGTAAATAAGCTGCTGGGTTGTTTCTGGCCTTAGTTTTTCATATTCGGTTGCCGTCATAACGCCGTCAATCCGAAGCATTGGAGGGGCTCCAGCGGTGATATGAAGATCAGAAGCTCCTCTTTCAAACATAAGCCTTAAAAGCGTATCAATATTGACCATGGGATATTTGTGTCTCCTTTACGAGATAATGCTTTATTCTTCGTTCGAATCAGCGTGAGCTACACGCAAGAGTTCTTCAACCGACGTCATTCCCTTTAAAACTTTCTTCACGCCACATTCCCTAAGTGTCTGCATTCCCCCGGCTCTGGCAATTTTTTTAAGATCAGAAGCGGTTTTTCTTTGCAGAACGCCTTTTTTGAAATCTTCGCTTAAAATCATGACTTCATGAATCGCCATACGCCCTTTGTAGCCCGTGTTAGAACAAGTGGCGCATCCCACTCCCCGATGCAAAGTCACCCTTTCACCCGCATTGGGATTAATTCCCATCTCTTCCAGAACTTCGTCGGGCGCCTCATAGGCTTCCTTACAATCTTTACAAATACGACGGAGTAAACGCTGAGCAACCACGCAGTGTACAGTGGAGGTAATAAGAAATGGCTCAACTCCCATGTTTCCCATGCGAGTAACTGCCCCTGGAGCGTCATTCGTATGCAGGGTTGAGAACACTAAGTGCCCCGTTAAAGCAGCGTTAATTGCAATTTCAGCCGTTTCCTTATCGCGAATTTCTCCAACCATGATCACATCCGGATCTTGGCGTAAGAAGGAGCGCAATCCTGCGGCAAAAGTTAACCCAATTCCCGCTTTGGCATTAACTTGGTTAATGCCTGGAAGGTTATATTCCACTGGATCCTCAATGGTAGAAATATTTGTATCAGGATTATTGATGTAGTGGAGTGCCGAATAGAGAGTTGTCGACTTACCGGAACCCGTTGGCCCGGTCACTAGAACTAACCCATAGGGCTCTACGATGGCCTTTTCAAATTTGGGCAAAATATCGTCTTCGAAACCAAGCTTCGGCAGATCCAAAGATAAGTTGGACGAATCCAAAATACGCATAACTATCTTCTCACCAAATTGAACGGGGCAAATAGAAACACGAAGGTCGATTTCTTTTCCCAAAACCTTAATTTTAATACGTCCATCCTGTGGCAATCGCCGCTCCGCAATATCCAACGAGGACATGATCTTTAAACGGGAAGAAATAGCGGCGGACAATGACTTTGGAGGTGATTGAACCTCATGGAGGACGCCATCAATCCGATAACGGCACCGAAGGCTTTTTTCATAAGGTTCAATATGGATATCACTGGCTCCCGCCCTTACGGCTTCCGTCAAAACAAGGTTGACCAATCGGACGACAGGTGCGTCTTCTCCAGCCGCCTCCAACTTAGAAATATCAATTTCCTCATTCTTTTCTTCCATAACTTCTAAGTTCTCGCCACCGCCCATGGAATTGATAATTTCCTGCATATCGCCGCCGACTTCACCTCCACCACCGCCGCCACTTGAACCAGAACCACCCGCGGCAGCCCCATAATATTTGGCGTGCATGGCCTTAATTTCGGTTTCACTGGCAATCGCGGGTTCCACCTCAAAGCCTGTCATCATTTTGATGTCATCAATGGCAAAAACATTGAGCGGATCCGCCATGGCAACGGTAAGTTTCTTATCTTTTTTAACAATCGGGATCAAACAATGATTGAGGGCGATGGATTCGGGGACCGAGAAAACAACATCATTGGGAATATCCCCGATTTCGATGAGGCTTACATGGGGAATACCAAGTTGGGTTCCCACAAAAGCCATAATCACGTCTTGGGTGACGTAACCCTGGCTAATAAGGATTTTTTCGAGACGCCCTCCCTTGATTTTCTGTTCGTGGAGCGCCTCTTGAAGCTGTTCTTCCGAGATAATCCCTTCATCCACCAACATTTCGCCCAGGCGTTTCTTCATGGATTCAGGCATTGGAAACCTCGGATGGGTAGAAAATGGACCAGAACCAGCACCAAGAAAGAAGTATAGAATCGAAAAAAATCGAAGTCAACGTTTGTCACCGAAAGCCAGGTAAAATGGTTAATGGGATACCAAACGGTCCAGCAAAACCTTTCGCATCACCGGCAAGGGGGCCTTTTCTCCAGTCCAATACTCGAAGGAAAGGCCGCCTTGATGCAAAAGCATTCCTATCCCGCCCAAGTTTGACAACCGGCGACGGCGGGCTTCTTTCAAGAAAGCTGTCTCCCGATGATAAATAAGGTCCACTGCGAAGATTGTTTTTCGAGCGTCCTTAAGAGAAATGGGCGAAGGATCTCCCTCTTTTAACCCCATGGTCGTCGCTTGAACCACCCAGTCACAACGAACCAGAAGTCTTTCCCCTTCACTCGACGAAACGGAACCAATTCGAAGACGGGGATAGTTTTTTAAAAGCAATCGGACCAATTGTTCAGCCCTTTCCGGGGATCGGTTGGCGATATAAAGTTCCTTAACACCTGATCGAGCTAAAGCCCCCGCGACCGCTTTGGCCGCGCCCCCAGCACCTATCAACAGGCCCCTTGAACCTCTCAGCTTTTTTCGCCAAACACCCAAGGATCTTAAAAAACCCTCGCCATCCGTAGAAGTTCCAAAAATTTTTTTCTCCCTGCGATAAATTGTGTTTACCGATCCTAACCATTGAGCATCTTTTTCCACATGGTCAAGGTAAGGAATGACTGTTTCTTTATAGGGAATGGTAACATTGGCGCCATAAACATTAGGAGAACGGAGGGCATCTACTCCTTTTTCTAATTCACTGAAAGGAATCTCCAAAGGCGCGTAAGTCCAAGGTAGCTCCATCGTCCAAAAGGCTGCGTTATGCATGGAAGGAGAAAGAGTGTGTCCTAAGGGATGACCAAGAATAAAAACTAAATGATCGGCACTCTGTAGATTGGGGTCTCGTATTGGTTTAAAAAATTTCATTTAGATAGAGCCATCCGGTGTTGAACCATAAAAAAATTGAACCATGGAAACAATAACGATGCCTGCGGTTTCAGTCCTAAGAATAGGGGTCGGTAAATGGACTGGAGCCGCCCCTCTTTCCTCGGCTTCAAACACTTCTTCCGTAGTCCAGCCTCCTTCAGGCCCTATTAACACCAAAATTTTCTTCGAAGAGGAATTTGATTCTAACATCGTTTTTAAGGTGGGCGCCTCTTTTTCATAAGGCAGTAAAACCTGGTCAAATTCGCCAAACAAATTCAAAGCTTGTTCCCAATTCAAAACCGGATCTAATTGAGGTACTTCATTTCGTCCACATTGACGGCTAGCTTCTACTAAAATTTTTTTCCACCGGTCACCTTTGTGGTCGTACTGGGAGACATCCGGACGGGAGATGCTTCTCTGGGTTACAAAAGGAATAAAACGGTGGACACCCGCTTCGGTAGCTTGCCGAAGGATTAAATCCATTTTTGCGGCCTTGGGCAAGCTTTGTCCTAATGCGAGAAAGATATTTTTATCATCCGGGTTTTTCTTATGACGAATTAAGACGGATACCATGCTTTGCCTGGCATCCGCTTTTTTCAACGCCAATTCATACTGTTGGCCCTGGGAATCGAACCCCTTAAAAGTTGAACCTTCGGTCAACCGGAGTACCTTGACCAAATATCGTGAAGCGGATTCATCCAAAGTAATTTCCTGTTGGTTTTCGGGGACCGAGGACAAGAAAAGCCTTGGGATAAAGCTCATGGCTTCACGCCTTTTTTCATATTCGAAAATTCAATCTTATCCGAACTACTTTTTCCGGGCAAAAAGGTTTTTCATCCTGCCCATAAATTTTGAAATTTGGGGGGTATTGTTTTCGTTCGAAATAACTTCAAATTCTTCGAGCAATTTTTTTTGTTTGGAATTCAGGTCCGTTGGCGTTTCAACGGTCACTACCACCAATAAGTCGCCAACGTCCGAGCTTTGCGGACTTTTGAGGCCCTTCTCTTTTAAACGAAAAACCTTTCCCGTTTGGGTACCCGCCGGAATCTTCATCTTAACCGGGCCTTCCAGCGTGGGCACCTCGATTTCGGTTCCCAGCGAAGCCTGAACAAAAGAGATGGGAATTTCACAATGCAGGTCGTTTCCTTCCCGTTCAAAAAAATCATGGGCTTCCACGTGCAGAAAAACATAAAGGTCTCCCCCTGCGCCCCCATTCAACCCCGCTTCACCTTCACCCCTCAAGCGCAACCGGGAACCTTCGTCCACTCCGGCGGGGACCTTAACGGAAATGACCTTTTCTTTTTCCACCCGGCCATGTCCATGGCAAGTGGGGCAGGGGCTGCCCGGCATTTCACCTTGGCCGCCGCAACGGGTACAGGTTCGGGCGATGGTGAAAAAACCTTGGGTGGACCGGATCTGGCCAACCCCTTTGCACGTGGGACAAACCACCCTTCCCGAACCGGGCTTCGCCCCCGAACCATGACAGGACTCGCAGGTGGATAATTTTTGAACTTTGATTTCCTTGGTTGTTCCGAAGGCCGCTTCCTCAAAAGTGAGGTTTAAGTCAAATCGAAGATCGTCACCTTCCTGGGCTTGTGTCCGGCCACGCCCTCCCCGACCCGGCTGGCCGCCACCGAAGAAATTACTGAAAACGTCGCCGAAAATGTCTTCAAAGTCGGCGGCATTCCCAAAATCCTGGGGTCGGAATCCCCCACCCCCGAATCCTCCGGGCCCACCCGCCCCCACTCCCGCATGGCCAAATTGGTCATAGGCCGCTTTCTTTTGGGAATCGGACAAGACCTCATAGGCCTCGTTGATTTCCTTAAACTTTTCCTCGGATTCTTTATTGTTGGGATTGGCGTCCGGATGGTACTTTTTGGCCATGTTTCGATAGGCCTTTTTCAGGTCCTCTGCCGATGCCGTTTTGGACACGCCCAGTAAGTCGTAATAATCTTTTTTGTTAGCCATGTTTTCTTTCATTAGGACTAGCCTTTGGTTTGATTGAAAAATTTAAGGCCGGCCCGGCAAGGTTTCAATCGGTCGCGACTCGGTTATAACTGATCCAATCCTGAAAGGTTTCTCTGAAACCTCTTTCGACTCCCTCAAACTACCATTCTGTTAAAGTCCCGTAAAGACCCCATTTACGCCCAAAAAAATCAAAAATGGTCTTGCGAAAGAAAGCTTCTCTCTTCTAAACTAACCAAGTTTTTCCTGCATCAGAAGGCGCAAACTCCTCCCGAGAATGGGAGAGTGAATATCGAAGGAGGAAGTCATGCCGTATGTCATTACTGAGAAGTGCTTAGGTGAAGTTTACGCGCAATGCGTCGATGTATGTCCCGTGAATTGCATTCATCCCGGGGATTACAAGGGCCAGCCTTTCATGATCATCAATCCCGAGGAGTGCACCGAATGCACCAGTTGCTATTCGGCCTGCCCTATCGGCGCCATCGTGGAAGACGCGAGCAAGGATCCTGAATATGCCAAGATCAATGCCGAATTGGCTCCCACCTTTAAGAATAATGCCCCAGTGGCTACCCGCCCGGCTAATGACCCGCCGAAGCGCCCAGATGCGAACAAGCTGGTCAACTAAGTTTTTAGAAACAAAAAGGCTGCTTCCTCTAAAGGGAGCAGCCTTTTTTATTGCCTAAATCCTACCTAACGTTTTTTTTGATAAAGCTGAATTCAACCAGTAAGTGCAACACCTAGACGAAAGACCTGCTCCGGCGTTTTGAAGCGAAGGCACTTGCGTGGACGGCTGTTGAGAGCCCGCTCCACACGTCGCACGTTCGCTGGAGTTATGGTAGCAAAATCGGTTTTCTTTGGATAGAAGCGCCGCACCAAACCATTAGTGTTTTCGACGGTTCCCTTTTCCCAACTGTGGAAAGGAAGACAGAAAAAGGAACGGGTTCCTAAGAGATTGTTAACTTGAAGATGCTCGATGTTTTCAGAGCCGTTGTCGTAAGTAATGGTCCGGCGTAACCCCTTCGGAAAGAGGGTGAGCCGTCGATTGATAGCTGCTCGTGTTTTCGAAGCGGACTTTTGAGGCAACCAGGCGAGTTTCACGAGGCGGCTTTTTCGTTCGACCATCACCAAAAGGGAGGCTTTACTTTTTCTGGAGATGATGGTGTCCGCTTCCCAGTGACCAAATTGACGCCGCGTCTGCACGATGGCGGGTCGTTGAGTGATCGGAGTTCGTTCTGGAATATGGCTTTTTCGATGTTTGTGCGAATGCCATCGGCGAAGCCGCTTTCGATGGGAACGAGCCAAGAGAGGGATGAGGTTTCGGGCTTCGGAATAAATGAACTGGTAGACGGCCTCGTGGGAAATGAATAGTTTGGAGTTCTCAAGGCGAAGCTGACCAGCAATTTGTTCGGGAGAAAACCCCTGATGAAGCTTACGCAAAACATGTTGTCGGATCCCTGGTTTTTTGAGACGCAGATGGGTCCGAGAGAGTTGGTTACGCTGGGTAGATCGCAGGTGAGCCCGAGCTGGTAGATAACGGCCAGGACGTAAAGGTGGTGCGTTACGCTTCAACTCTCGGGAAACACTGGACACATCACGTTCGAGGCGTCGGGCGATTTCTCGTATGGAGAGGCCTTCTGCCTTCCAAACTGCGATTTCTTCACGTTCGGCCAACGACAGGTGCTTGTAGGATTGTTTCATAAAACTTAGGATAACCCCCGGATTCTGCCGGGGCTAAGTGTTGCACTTCGCTATTGAACTGGGGAAATTCATTAACTTCTTTTGAATGAGTTAAATTTATCAAGTGCCCGCCACCTCTTATACACTGATCCGGCTCAACATTTCGAACAGGAATGAGATGGTCACACTCCCCATGAATGTGATGAACTCTTAGTCGATCACTCTTAAATCCTTCCCAACCTAAAATCGCGTGAAGGGTCCATCGAAGAAATGAATCGGGTGTTTCCAATAACATTTGAATCAATAAATCCTGTTGTCTTTTTGTTTTGGAACCCAAAAATCGTCCGCTTCTCTTAGGGAAAATTTTAGCGAGAGTTTTACTAATAAGAGGCCAAGATGGAATATGACCTGACATTCTTAAATACCATGGGATGGCCGAAGGATTTCGGCAACTCGATATCAACAAAACGGCCTTGGGTTTTACCCACTTTGCCATTTCAAGAGCTAACATCCCCCCAAAAGAAACACCGATAAGATAGCCACCCGGCTTTAGTTTTAAGTGTCCGGACCAACGCTGAGCATAGTGAGAAAGGGATTCGTATTTTTGAGGCAGTAGCCAAGAAGGAGTAAGCGCCTGTTTGAACGCCCTTTTTTGATGGCGAAAAAGTCGTTTATCGGCTCCCAAACCTGGAATTAAAACCAAAGGAGATTTCATGAATTCCGCGATCAGATCTAAACCTTCTGGTAAATCTCCGAGCCGGTTTCCACGAAAGTTTCGGACATTTTTTTCATGCCCGCCTCTAAAACCTTCTCCTCGGTCAGGCCCTGTTCCTTGGCGTAGTCCCGCACGTCTTGCGTGATCTTCATGCTGCAAAATTTCGGACCACACATGGAACAGAAATGCGCCACTTTGGCTCCATCGGCTGGCAGGGTTTCATCGTGGTATTCCTTGGCAAGCTCAGGATCAAGGGCCAAGTTAAATTGGTCTTCCCAACGGAACTCGAAACGGGCTTTCGATAAGGCGTTATCCCAACGCTGAGCCGACGGATGGCCTTTGGCCAGATCCGCCGCGTGGGCCGCGATCTTATAGGCAATTACTCCCGCCCTTACGTCGTCCTTATTGGGAAGTCCCAAATGCTCCTTCGGCGTCACGTAGCACAGCATGGCCGTGCCGAACCAGCCGATCATGGCCGCGCCGATGGCGCTGGTGATGTGGTCGTACCCTGGGGCGATATCCGTGGTGAGGGGTCCCAGAGTATAAAAAGGCGCCTCGTGACATTCAGCCAATTGCTTGTCCATGTTTTCTTTAATGAGCTGCATGGGTACATGGCCGGGACCTTCGATCATCACTTGCACGTCGTGCTTCCAGGCGGTTTTGGTCAGGTCACCAAGGGTTTTCAATTCGGAGAATTGGGCTTCGTCATTGGCGTCCTCAATGGAGCCAGGCCGCAGGCCGTCTCCCAGGCTGAAGGAAACATCGTAGGCCTTCATGATCTCGCAGATTTCCTCAAAATGGGTGTAAGTGAAATTCTCCTGGTGATGGGCCAGGCACCATTTGGCGTGAATCGACCCACCCCTCGAGACGATACCCGTGCGGCGGTAAGCCGTCAGAGGCACATAGCGCAAAAGAACCCCCGCATGGATGGTGAAATAATCCACACCCTGTTCGGCCTGCTCAATGAGCGTATCCCGGTATAGTTCCCAAGTCAGGTCCTCGGCGATACCACCCACTTTCTCCAAAGCCTGGTAAATTGGCACCGTGCCCACGGGCACGGGCGAGTTACGGATGATCCATTCCCGGGTTTCGTGGATGTTCTTACCCGTTGAAAGGTCCATCAGCGTATCCCCGCCCCACCGAACCGACCAGATAAGCTTTTCCACTTCTTCTTCAATAGAGGAAGCAACTGCTGAGTTGCCAATATTCGTATTGATCTTCACCAGGAAGTTCCGCCCAATGATCATCGGCTCCAATTCCAAGTGATTAATGTTGGAAGGGATGATGGCCCGGCCCCGGGCAACCTCATCCCTGACGAATTCGGGCGTGATGACGGCGGGCATGATGGCCCCAAAAGCCTGGCCCTTGTGGAAGCGGCCCTTCTCGGCTCTTTCCTCGGACAATTGATTTTCCCGGATGGCGATAAATTCCATTTCAGGGGTAATGATGCCCTTCTTGGCATAATGCATCTGGCTGACATTGTGGCCATTCTTCGCTTTGAGCGGTTTCCGGCGGTTGGCTTCGGGGAAAGTCTCTACTTCTTTGGCGGGTTTTCCTTTATAAAAAGCTTCTACTTCTTCCACATCGCCCCGTTCCAAAATCCATTCCTGACGGAGAGGATTCAAACCCTTGCGCAAGTCGATAGTGGCGCTGGGGTCCGTGTAGGGACCGCTGGTGTCATAAACGCAAAGGGGGGCATTTTCTTCCATGCCTTTTTCCGTCTTGGTGGGGCTTAATTGAATTTCCCTCATGGGAACATGGAGATGGTGGATTTTGCCGTCCACATAGCGCTTGCGGGAACCTGGGAAAGGCGTACGGGTAATCCCTTCCTGAAGAGAATGTTTACCATTTCCATTATTGTTTCCCATTTTCATTCCTTATTTGGATTGAGTTGAAGTTAAGCGATGTGAAAAACTAGCATACCGGGGGTTCCAAGGGATTGCAACTAATCAGCCTTTAGTCGAATTCTTCCTCGATCTTATAGCATTCGTACCGAAGCTTCTTGAAGCGGACGGATGCGGGATGCTTCAAAAGTTTTGAAAACTCCTCCAAAGACCTCAAAGCTTCCTGGGTCCGCTTAAGATTCGCCTTTAAAAGATCCTGGGGAGTGGATCGTATCTTTTCGCTTTTTTCTTTGTTTCCGCGGCCCAAGTCCTTCTCTACGTCTCGGGCAGACTGACGGATTTCATTAGATTGAAACAGGGATTTCTCAGCGCTGGTGACTCCATGGCGGAGTTTCTTCAAACGGGCCAAAAGCTTGGAATCATCCAAGACAAAGCGGGCTACATCCTCGGCAACGCGAAAACCCTCACGGGCCCGGTTACAATTAGCGTCAAGAGCCCTGAAGACCCCTCGGTTCGCAAACTGGAACTTCATGAAAACCGCCTCAGGTGGACGCCGGCTCTTTGCCGTCGATTAACGTTCTTTTCGGATCATCTTGACCGGAGCGTTTGCAACGGTCTTCTTGCTGAACATGGGCTTGGGGACTTTCTTGGGTTTTACCACTGCGCCCTTGACTTCGGCTTTTTTGGGAGCCGAAGTGGTTTTATCGTTTTTCTTATCCGTTTTTTCGCCTTTTTTATCGGCGTGCTTTTTCTCGTCACCCTTTTTATCTTCGTGCTTCTTTCCATCCTGTCCTTGAACGCCCTTTTTGGCCCCTTTATCCGCTCCAGGCACCGGGTGCTCAGGATTTTTAGGAAAGAGTGGCGCGGTAATCTTGATGGATTTGCCCTTTTGCGGCGCAGTGGGCTTTTTGGCGTCTTCTAACCATTTCCGCTTTGGGGTGTCTTCCTTTAAAAACAAATCGTCCTTCAAGTATGGAACGGCGGAAGTACGGCTGACCTTGGCGGCAAAATCCAGGTCTTTGGCGTAACCTTTTTGCGTAAGGGACTTTCCCTCGGGGGATTCCCTCAAAAGTTCGATGATCCTCCCTTGCCAAGGCTTATAAAGAGCCACAGCTTCTTTGGCGCTTTCGGCCAATAGAATGGGTGTGGAACTCAAAGTGTTCTGCAGGAAATCGGAAAGCATCCCGGCGAAAGCCGAATCTTCCGGGCCTCCGGCGCAAACGATCACCACATCCCGCTTCCCTCGAAGGCAGGAATCGTAAACATCATCCAAATTGACGAAAGAACCCATCACCACATGCTTGGCATTTTTCAAAACTTTCAACGCGGTAGGGGTGCTAAAGGCAACAATGCGGTCTTTCACTTTTTCGCGGCTGGAATCCAAAGGTGAGCCGCCTAAATGGAAACCCGGGATCTTTTCCCAGTCCCTTTCCCCGGCCAAAAGGCCTTCCCCGCGCTTTTGCTTTTCAAATATTTTTTTGGCCGTCCCAGGATCAGGGCAAAGGGCCACGCCCGCGGCACCGTGATAAAGATAAACCGCTATGGTGGTGGAAGCTCGCAGAACGTCCGCCAATACCACTGTCGCGTTTTGAACAACCGTCGGCTTTACGTCTTTGGGATCGAAATACACGGTAATCTTCAATTTTTTCTCCAGACTTAACTTTTCTTTATCCATAACATAAATTCGCCCATCATCGGCGGTAAGTTACCAGCTCTTATTTTTTATCCTCGCCTTTATCCTTCTTGTTCTTCATGAATTTTTCCACAAAGTGGGTAGAGTAATTTCCCCTTTTGAAGGACTCGCTTTCCAAAATGACCTTCAAGAAATCCGTGGTGGTATGGATACCCTCTACCACCAGTTCGTCCAAAGCCCTCACCATCCGCCGAATGGCTTGGGGACGGTCGGGAGCATGGACAATAATTTTGGCCAGCATCGAATCGTAATAAGGCGGCACTTTGTATCCCTGATAGAGATGGGTATCCACCCTCACTCCCGGCCCACCGGGAACGTGATAGGTCGTCACCGTACCTGGCGAGGGGCGAAAGTTATCATCCGGATTTTCGGCGTTAATGCGGCATTCGATGGCGTGTCCCCGGGGCTCCAGGATATCCTTGCCCATTGAAAGTTTTTCACCCGCCGCGATTTTGATTTGTTCTTTAATAATATCAACCCCGGTGGTCAATTCGGTAACGGGATGCTCCACCTGCACGCGGGTGTTCATTTCCATGAAGAAGAAATCACCGTGCTTATCCATAAGAAACTCGATGGTTCCCGCGGAGGTATATTTCACTTCTTTCGCCAATTTGAGGGCGTATTTTCCCACCTTCTTGCGTTGCCTAGCCGTCAAAACGGGCGAAGGGGCTTCCTCGATCAGTTTCTGGTGAGACCTTTGAATCGTGCAATCCCGCTCACCCAAGTGCATTACATGGCCATATTCGTCGCCCAGGATCTGAACCTCGATATGCCTGGGTTCCTCGATGTATTTCTCGATATAAACTTCAGGATTTCCAAAGGCAGCTTCGGCCTCAGCCCTGGCTGTCTGGAAAGCTTGAGTCAGGGAAATATCCGTGTGGGCTACCCGCATACCCTTACCACCACCACCCGCGGAAGCCTTGATGATGACGGGATACTTGATGATTTTGGCCACCGCGAGAGCTTGCTTCTCATCCTTTACTGGACCGTCGCTTCCGGGCGTAGTTGGGGTTCCGGCTTTCTTGGCAGTACGGATGGCCGCCACTTTATCCCCCATCAGCCGCATGACTTCGGGCTTGGGACCGATAAATTTAATCTGGCAGCTGGCGCAGACTTCGGCGAAGTGGGCGTTCTCGGCCAGAAAACCATAACCGGGATGGATGGCCTCAGCATCGGTGATTTCCGCCGCGCTGATAAGCGCGGGGATATTGAGATAACTTTCTTTGCTGGCAGGCTTCCCAATGCAGACACTTTCGTCCGCTAAGTGAACGTGTAATGAATCGGCGTCGGCTTGAGAATAAACCGCAACCGTCTTGATTCCTAATTCTTTGCAAGCCCTAATGATGCGGAGGGCGATTTCCCCCCGGTTGGCGATGAGAATCTTATTGAACACTAGCTTTCCTTAAATAAAAAAGTTTTTCGCTGTCAGCTTTTGCTATCAGCCAACAGCTATCCGCTAAGGGCTTTGTTTAACTGGGATCAACAACAATCAAGGGCTGGTTAAACTCGACGGCCTGGCCATTCTGGACGAGGATTTTGACGACCTTGCCGGCCACTTCGGACTTCACTTCGTTCATGAGCTTCATGGCCTCAATAATGCAATAAACTTGGCCCACCGCGATCTTGTCGCCTTCTTCTATGAAAACTTTTGCCTCGGGCGATGGAGCGCGGTAAAAGGTTCCCACCATGGGAGAATTCAACGTGGCCCCAGCGTCCCCTGCTGATACGGGCGCTCCTGCCGCCGGAGTGGCGGCCGAGGAACCAGCAGCGGGAGTGGCGGAAGTCGCGATTACTGGCGCAGCCGCAACCACGGCGGGAGCCATGCCCGCGACAAAGGGAATCCCCGGTCCTCGTCGAAGATGGACCTTAACGTCCCCCTGTTCAAAACTGAGTTCGGTAATATCCGCGTCATTCATGAGGGCGATAACGTCCTGCACGATAGACAGTTTGGAACTGACTTTGATTTTCTTGGTTGGGACGGATTCGCTTTTTTTCTTCTTTTCCGGCTTGGACCCTTCGTTCTTTTCCGGGCTAGTCGACATTCAATGTCTCCTTTCTAACGCAACGGCTGAACAACGGATGGGGGAATCAAACTCTTTCTAAATATTCCCCGGTTCTGGTATCGACCTTGATAACGTCCCCTTCTTTCACGAAAAGGGGTACTTGAATGGTAGCTCCGCTCTCGAGGGTGGCGGGCTTGCTAGCTCCCGAAACCCTGTCGCCCTTGATGCCGGGCTCCGAGGAGGTAATCTTTAAATTAACAGTAATAGGCAACTTCACGCTGATAGGACGTTCTTTATAAAAGAGGACTTCAATGGCCATTTCGTCCTTCAGCCATTGGTACCCTTCCCCAACTTCTTCTTCGGTCAGCTCCAATTGCTCGTAGGTTTCGGTATCCATAAAAATGAATTTCTCGCCCTGCTTGTACATGTACTGCATTTCTTTTTCTTCGACCGCCGGCTCGGGTACTTTTTCCCAGCTATCCAGGGTCTTATCGGTCACCGTGCCCAACTCCACGTTTTTAAGCTTCAGACGGACAAACCCGCCACCCTTACCTGGCTTCACATGCTGGTAGGCAGTGACCCGGTAAAGGACCCCGTCAAATTCGCAAAGATTCCCAGCCCGCAGGTCCATAACAGTAAGCATTTCAAAGCCTCCAAAGGAGTAGGGGAAAAACCCTTATTTAATAGGCACATTTAGGCCAAAAGACGTAAAAAACCTTATTTTTAATGGTTTTTGAGCCAAAAGAGGCGGCATTTTACAGGAAAGTTAGCCATCCGTCAAACTACCCTTGGCTGACCCCTCAAAATTAATTAGAAACCCCCAATTTCTGAGGCTTTTTAAGAATCTCTGGGAAGAGGCGAGCGGACTCAGTTAGGCCTATACCTGACAAGTAAAGCCGGAACCGGTTCATGAACCTAGCCTGAGCTACCCTAAATCCAGGCAGAAGCTAGCGGGCTTTCTTGGCGCTGAAAACCTCTTTAGCGGCATACATGGCGTTCATGGCCGCTGGGAACCCGGCATAGACCGCCATCTGAAGGATGGCCTCGATGATCTCTTGCTTGGTACATCCCACGTTGAGGGCGCCCTTGATATGGGACTTCAACTGAAGAGGGGCATTTCCAAGGGTGACTAAGGAGGCAATGGTCAAAAGCTGGCGGGTCTTCAAGTCCAATTCCGGACGAGAATAGATATCCCCAAAGGCAAACTCTGTGACGAACTTTCCCAACTCGGGACTAATGTCCTTTAGGCTGTTGACTGTAGCTTTCGCCACCGGCCCGTGGATTTCTTGGAATTTTTTCCAACCTTTTTCGTAACGATCGGTTGTCATTTTCAATTCTCTTCTATCTTTTCATTAAAGACTTTTCTTCAATTGATCAATTTTCGTTCTTTCTTCATTATCTTCGGCTTTACACTCTTTCAAAAAACACTCGAACCAAGCTTTGACTTGATTATCACCATTTGCCGAAACTTTTTTCAAATCCAGAAAATACGTTTTCAAAAATTTTTCAGGTTCTTCCATTAAATAAATAGCAGTCGAAGGCGAGTCTATTTCATTACCTATTTCAAATTTCGGTTTGAATTTATTTTCTTTTTCGTCCCAAAAATATCTGAAATCGTAATCTTTTGAAAATATTTTTTTACTTTCAACCTCATACTTTTCATCACCACAACGCCCAAAATAATAATTTATGGTTAAATTCTGCTCCAAGTAATTTGGCGTTTGGTTTTTTTGGACCTCGAGATTCGTTTCGTGAAAATCCGCATCATAAGGTAATCCCCAAGTACTCCGTTGACCTTCCGAAGGATAATCCAAAACATCTTTCAGTTTATTTTCATTCAACCAATAAACATGATATTCGGAAGTCCAAACACCCGTTCCGCCTTCAGAATCTCTCAATGAAATAAAATCCCTATTCTCAAAGCGGAAGTAGATTGGATTCGGTTCATAATAATGTTCATTTGTTTGCAATATATCTCCAAGAGTCCATATCCCACGATCATTTTTGCTGAAAAAGATAAAATAAACGTCGTATGAAGTCGGAATATTCATTTGAACAAAAAGCGATTTAAAATCCCCATTTTTATCAACAATTGAGTACTTTCGTGCGTCAAAATATTTCCGAAGATTTTCTTCCGAAAAAATTTCAGGAACATACTCCTTCAGGACCTCTTTTTTTATTCGCCACAAAAAATATTCAACTTTATTTTTATCCGGATCAATCGAAGATAAAACTTCTCTTATTTTCGAGCTTTTACCTTCAATTAAATGGTATTCGGAACTTACTTCTTGAGCTTCGACTCCAATAGCCATGTGTGGAAAAATAATTGCTGATATCCAGCAGGAAATCAAAATAATTAAGATCAAATGTTTTTGACAACTCATTACTTATGCTCCAACTTTTCGAAATTCATTTACTCATCAATAAACCTTCTGTGCCACATCTCGACCAACAGCAGCCCATACAAAAGCAGGTGATGGTCTTTCTTACCCGAAAGGTGCTCCTGAAGAATCTGCTCGGTCTTGGTGATGTTGAAATAGCCCCGCTTCTGGAATTTCTCGGAATGAAGGATATCAACCAACAAGGATTTTAATTCCTTGCGAAACCAAGGGCCCAGGGGCACGGCGAAACCCTTCTTTTGGCGGTTGATAATTTCGTTGGGAAGGTATTTCTGGGCGGCCTTTTTCAAAATATATTTTCCCGTTCTCCCCTTGAGCTTTAGCGAAGACGGGAGGGAAAAGGCGAATTCCACCAGCCGGTGGTCCAGATAAGGCACCCGGGCTTCCAGCGAGGCCGCCATGCTCATGCGGTCGACCTTGTTCAAGAGGTCGTCGGGCAACCAGGTCTTCAAGTCCATATAGAGCATCAGGTTCAGGTTGTCGAAACCATAGGGCTCGGCCCCTTCGAAAATCCGCTCCAGGGATTCCTCGACCTTGGAATGTTCCATTTCATACAACAGCTTCTCCCCCGCCAGACCTTGCAGGGTTTCTTCCAGGCAAAGCCGGGACCAGGCCATGTGCCGTTTCACCAAATCCTCTTTATTCAAGGCATGCCAGGCCTGTTTGTAAGGGTCCTTCATCCCGCCCGTCACGAAAGGCACGAGCGATTTCATCCAACCGGGAATCAACTTTATCCCGCTCGAAAGCTGGTCATAGGAGTAGCGCCGGTAGCCCCCAAAAAGTTCGTCGGCACCTTCCCCGGTAAGGACCACCTTCACTTCCTGCCGGGCGAAAAGGGAGACCACGAAGGTGGGCAATATAGCGGGGTCGATAACCGGGTCGTCCTGGTATTTCACCAGCTTCGGGATAAGGTCGTTGAGCATCTCGGCATTGACCATGATTTCCCGGTGCTGGCTTTTGAGGGATTTGGAGACCTTCTGGGCGAATTTGAGTTCGTTAAAGTCATGCTGGTTCTCGAAACCTACCGAGTAAGTCTTGACCGACTGGCGGGTTTGCTGGGTCATCGCCGCCACGACAAAGGAAGAATCCAGCCCGCCGGAAAGAAATGCCCCCAGGGGCACATCCGACATCAGTTGTTCCTTCACGCTGGCGAAAAACTTGGAGCGTAGCTCCTCGACCAGGTTTTTCTCCTGGGCCGAATCCACATCCTCGCCGATGGTCGTGGAGATCTTGGGAAGTTCCCAATAAGGCCGCACCATCATCTTGCCGCTCTGGCACACCAAGTAATGGCCGGCAGGCAGTTTGCGGATGCCCTTGAACAAAGTGTCCGGCGTCGGAACGTATTGGAGAGTCATGAGCGTAAGGATTTGCTTGGAATCCACTTGCCGCGGCACCGTATCCAACGCGAGTAAAGCCTTGATTTCAGAGCCAAAGACCAGCGACCCATCGGCGGTGGTGTAATAAAGAGGCTTCACCCCCACATGGTCCCGGGCCAGGATGAGTTTTTGGAAAGTCTCGTCCCAGAGGGCGAAAGCGAACATGCCCCTGAGTTTGGAAATAAACTTATCGCCGTATTCCTCATAGGCATGAACGAGGACTTCAATATCCGAATTGCTGGAAAAACGGTGTCCGGCCTCTTCCAAAGGCCCGCGCAGTTCCTTGTGGTTGTAGATTTCCCCATTACCAACCACCCATATATTGCCCCGCTCATTGGAGATGGGCTGGGCTCCGCCCGCGACGTCGACAATGGCCAAGCGGGTCATGCCAAGCCCCACCGGACCCTTTTGGTAAATGCCCTTGTCGTCCGGACCCCGGTGCTTGATGGATTCGGTCATGTCCTCGAGATGCTTCATCTTCAAGGGCAGGCCCGGCTTAAATTGGCAGAAACCCGCTATACCACACATAATGACCCCAGTTCACAGTTAAAGCTTGTTCGTCTTGGCCGCCTGCTTCAAAACAGCTTCAAGTTTTTTTCCCGATACATTCCATTGGTAGTTTTTCAGGATGAACCGCTGCCCTTTTTTCGCCCAGGCCTTCCCCGCTTTGGGTTTCAAAAGAACTTCAGCCACTTCCTGGGCGAACTGCTCCTCGTTTCCGACTACTATAACGCCATCCCGCCCTTTCAACGGCATCCAGGAAACCGCCTGGGGGGTGGCCACGACGGGAACGCCTAAAGCTAATGACAATGCCACCTTATTTTGCATGCCCGCCGCCACCCGCAAAGGCGCGATGGAAACATTCGCTTGGACTAAATAAGGTTCGATCTCCGGCACCCACCCGGTGATGAAAACATCCTGACCATTGTGATGCCGCAAGAGGGCCTTCTGGGGATGCCCTCCCACCGCCGCGAAAACCGTAGAGGGGGCTTGCTCTTTTAACTTGGGCCAGACTTTTTTTAGGAACCAAAGGGCGCCGTCCTCATTGGCGGCATAACCCATATTGCCTACAAAGCAAACCACAGGCTTACCCTTGGGGTAAACCCCCAGCTTTTTGGCCTTGGAGACCCGCTTAAATTCCACACCGTTGGGAATAACGGCGACCTTGTCGATCGGAGCTCCCAATTCCCTCAAAATCTGGGCATCCGACTCGGAAATGATCGTGGATTGGAAAGCCCTCTCTGACCATTCCGCTTCTTCCCTTCGGAGAAACCAGTAATCCCACCAGGCCGCCAATCGCCGGGAGAACCGCGCCACGTTTTTCTCCTTCAGTTGTTGGGCGTAAGCCGTCAGACAATCCGTTAGTTCCAAAACCACCGGCTTTCCAGGATTTCCCTCAAAAGCCGCGGGAGCCATCCGAAGCCGGTGGGCGAGAACAACATCAATACCCTGACCGTCAGCCGTTTGCCAATAACTCTTCAGATGATCCCGGAACTTCGGGGAAAAGTAGCTTGAAACATTTAAGGACTGACCGATCAAAACCCCGCCTACCAAGTTGAAGAAAAGGTCCGAGTGGGTTAAATGCTCCAGATAAAAATGACGGCAGAGGGCGCGAAGGTCTTCGCCATAAGGGAAGTCGGACTTCACGCGAGACAGGCAAAAAAGATCGATCTTGTGGCCCCGATTCTTCAGGTGTTTAAGGAAATGATAAAGACGAAGTTTGTCACCGTCGTGCGGCGGATAAGGAACCAGGGGCGTGAGAACGAGGATGTTCAAGCGTTGTTGTCCTTTATTTATTTAAAACTTTTTTCTCTTTCAAAAACCATAAGCTTAAACCAAGGGTCACCGCCATTGTCAAACCACTCATAAGATAGCTTTTCATCTCGACCACGGGCGCTTGGAAAGCCGGATTCATTTCTGTCAGGGGAAGATGAAGAAAAGAACCAGCTATCTTTAAAATCCAGTTTTCCCCATTTAGTTTGTTATACCGCAACCAAGGGATCGCCGCCAAAAGCCAATTGACCCCCACCCCAATTGCCAGGGAAAAGCCGGCCAACTTCGTCCAAATGTCCCCCGCTTTCATTCTTTCAATAGAGGGATAAATGGTCAGCAACAAAAGGGGCGTCACCCCCACCCAATAGCGGGTGGCTGGGGTCAGCCCGAGGTTCTCATAGAAGGACATGAACAGGTAATAAAAGAGAAGAGTCCCCGCCACCAAAAGGCCCAGCGAGCTTTTGGATCGCCACAACAAAAACCCGCCGGTCACGACCAGCCCGAAGATGGGGAAATGGAACCATAATCCACATTCCTGATCTAGTAGCAGACCAAAGAACCCGTCCCAAAAATGGCTTAATCGAAATAAGGATGTGAAAGGTTCATTGTGGGCCCCTAGGGGCGTCAATACTCCATAAAGGCTGTAAAAATAGAGGACCAGAAACAAAACTGGAATTCCAAAACAAACCCCAAATTTTCCGGCTTGCGACAAACGGTATTTCTTGTCTTTCCAAATCTCGTACGCGGCGAACAAAAGGAAAGGAAAAAAAATTAAAACGTTGCGGTTATGCATCCAAATCATCAATCCCAGGCATAATCCCAGCCAGGCCCGTCGCTTCTTAATTACGAGAAGAAGGCTTAACGCCACCAGACAAGCGGTTGGAATTTCAGGGAAGATAAGACCGGAGAAAAGAAGTAACGGGCTGGAGAAAAGGCCGACTATTCCCGTCGCATGAAGCGCCCAACCCTCCGCACCCATTTCTTCCAACACACGCATCGTCAGATAAAGGGCCAACGCGGCTAACAGGGCCATGGTCACTGCCGCCCCAATCCGCCCGGCGATGAGGAATCCTGGCAGTATCAGCAATACCGGCCCCAAAGGATGATGGCTGTATCTTTTACCGTCCACCACATGTTCCAACCCTTGGGGTTCCAACACACCCCGTTGATAAAATTGTTCGTAATCTTTATTGGCGTAATTGTTCGCAAGGTCCAAATCCCCGTCATGGATCAGACTGTAGGCCATCAACAAATAATGGGGTTCGTCCCCGCTCAGCTCGCAAACCGAAGCCGTCCAAAGAGTGGTTCCCACAAAGAGAAAAAGGGCCACGCACCCGAAGATTTTGGAATCCTTCCATCCTCTCCTTTGCGATTTTTTTAGGAGAAGCCGGGAAAACAAGAACAAATGGGTCATCCAAAGGAGTCCCAAGAGGATTTGCATTTTGCGCTCGGTGAAATTATGAGGATCGGGAAGGTTCAGCTTTTCAACCAAGGGCCAGCAAAAACCGAGAAACCAGGGGAGATGGGTGAAAAGGATGTCCTTCATGAGGATAGGGAAGGATTTTTCAACGGTCATCCATCGCGCCAGGATTATTTCAACCGTTCCTAAGGCGACAGCAAAAGATAAAAGTTCGATGAGCGTCATAACGCCTGGCCGACCCTCTCATAAACTTTCAACGTCAACCGCGCGGTTTTTTCCCAAGTAAAAAGTTTGGCGCGTTTTAACCCCCGTTGGATATAGCGCCGCCTCAACACGGACCCTTCCATCATTTGTTTCACGGCCTTAGCGATAGCTTGTGGGCTTTCCGGGTCGATCAGAAGGGCCGCGTCCCCCGCCACCTCAGGCAAGGACGTGGTATTGGAGGCGATCACCGGCACCCCGCAGGCGAAGGCCTCCAATACCGGCAGGCCAAAACCTTCCAAACGCGAGGGATAAAGAAAAAGGTCCGATTCCGCGTAAACACGGCTCAACATTTCAGACGGCACGTTCCCCGCCCATTCCAAAAGATTCCCGATTCCCAAAGAAACAACCTGGTTCATGTAGTTCGTGCATTTCAATTCCGCCTCATCCATGCCCAAGATGATCACTTGGAACTTCTTGCCGCGATCCGCGAGAATTTTCACCGCCTTCAGGATATTGGGAATATTTTTCCGCTCGTCCGCCGCTCCATGCGCCAAAATCTTGAAAAGTTTGGAAGGTTTGCGTGAAACCTTTTTAAACAGCCGTCGATCCACTCCCTCCGGTGTTACGAAAACCCGGGTCCCGTCGATTTTCATGTTTTTGAGAATCTCACCTTTCGAAAATTCAGATACGGTCAAAACAGCCTTAGCCCGGGAAGTTGAACGGCTGATGGCCCATTTTTTATAGGCGTCAATCAACCTGTGTCGAAACGCGGCCTTGGGCCTCACTTGGGCCAGCGGCCGGGTGTGCATCGTGTCATGGAGCGTTACCACAAAGGGGATGGGGTCAAGGGCCGTGGCCGAATTATCGGTATAGTGAAGAAGTTGCACCCCTTGTTCCCGGGCCGCGCGCGGGAGCAGCACCTGCTCGTAATAAGCGGCATTGGAAAAAGGCACGGTAACCCAGCTAAAACGGGAGGAGGAAATTTGGCTTCTCAATACGTGAGGGGCATTAAAAATCGAATAGTGGTTTTTCCGGTCAATCTTCGAAAGGGCAAGGATCAGGTTGGCGGCATAGGTACCGACACCACGCCGGTAAGCCAAGCGGGTGTCGATACCGATATGAAGAGATTTATTTCTTGGGCTTTTCCGCACGGTCAGCGAGCATCACGGGTATACCATTCTCAATGGGATAACGCTTCTTACAGGCGGTACATTCGATGGCGTTATCCTTCTCCCGCACGGCCGATCCGCAGGCGGGACAGATCAGGATATTCAATAAATCTTGTGAGATCACGGTTTCCCCTTTGTTTCAGGATTTAAGCTGTTTTATTCGAAATTAAGGCTTCTTTGTAGCTTTGAGGATGATCCCCCCACCCAACCCAGGTAAGAGGGCTTTACCTATCGCATCCGTCACGTTGAGAATCGACCGATTAATAGACGGGCCGAAGAGACTTACAACTTGTTCAAGGATTCGCGGTAATTTTAAGTAATTATAGGTTTCGATGGAGACCCTGTCAAACTTGGCCTCTTCCGCTAGTTTTCTTAATTTGCCAGGCCCGAAAAAGAAAAGGTGATCGGTTTGTTTGGACTTTCGCCCTTTGTTTACGAAAGGCAAAAGCCGTTTGAAATAGGATTTATCGTTGGTGACCGACACCACGAGCACTCCTCCCGGCTTCAATAACCGTTTGGCCTCGGAAAAAACTTTCGCCGGCTCATAGCAATGGTCGATGGCTTCTTTCACGACCACTCCATGGGCGACCATGTCCTGGACAGGTACCTGCTCGGCCATACCCCGCACGAACCCCATGCCGTATTCCAAAATATCCCGTTGCTTCAACTGTTCGCCGGAAGGCTCGAATCCCAAATAATTCCAGACCCTTGCCCTTCCCCGGCCTTGCAGGAATAGCGCGAATTCCCCTCGTCCCGCGCCAATATCCAAAAGAAGCGGCCGACCCTTGAAGGCCCCCGTTTCATGAAAGTTTTCATCAATCATGGCCTCGACCTTCTCGTCCAACCGCTTATATCGGAGCTTCATTAGGGGAGTGAGGGACTTAAGGTACTCGTCGTCATCCCAATGGGACTGAAGTAATTTCCATTTTTCAAAATTTGCTTCGCTCAAATGTCCGTTCCTTTCACTTAAAAAACGGGAAACTCCAAAAAACGCAGCTGATGAGCAAAAGAATAGCATAGACAGCGTAAAAGAGGAGCCAAAGCGGTTCCAACAGAAAATGTAATATCACCATAAGCGCCCATTGGGTGGTGGGCTTTTCGTCTTCACCCCTTTTTTTCGCCTTTTCCAGGGCCCGGTTAATCCGTCCGTAATCCTCAAACCGCAGGATAAAAATCCACTCGATGAACTTTCGAAAGAAACCAGGGAAGGGTTGAATAATCTCCCGGAAAAAAGCTTCCATCTTCTTTGCCCACTCTTCTCCAATTATCAGAGCGGACAAAGGAACGAGGTCGGCCACCTTCATGAAAAGGGAAGCTAAGAGGTTACCCAAAATCATTTGAAGTGAAAAACACCATCCGCCAAACAAACCCATCACGACACCAACAACGAAAAAATAAACGGTGGTATGCCCCGGATTGAACCCCAGGGTTCCGCTATGAACCGCCCGATAAGTCATTCCCGCGAACCCGGCCAGACAAAGACCGATCCCTAGACCCAAACCCATTCCCTTGAGGAAAAGAAGGATAAACTTCTTCATTGACCGCTCCTTTGAAGGCCCATCTTAATCTATGCCAAAGCGCGCCGCTGAAAACAACCGGTCTTGTTCAATTAACAATTTTGTGTGCGAAAACCAAAATTGTCCGCTTGATGTTTTATAAACAGCGGATTTAAGGCCATTTTTAAAGACCATTTTGGCCCTTTAATTGCCTTATATCTGAGGTTCAGGCGGCGAAAAAGGAGACTCTGATGGATTTCCAAAATTACGATACCGGTCCATTTTATGATGAACTTTTCGAAAATTCCGGCAAGCCCCGCTCCATGGTGGCACCCCTCATCCAGCGCCTTAAGGACATGTCCCACAGCGATTTAATCCGCCAGCAAAAAGCCGCTGAATCCGAATTTCTCCAAATGGGCATTACCTTCACGGTGTACGGCAACAAGGAGGGTACGGAGAAAATTTTTCCCTTCGACATTATTCCCCGCATCGTCCCCAATTCGGAATGGCAGGTCATCGAGAAGGGCCTGATCCAACGCATCCAGGCTCTGAACCTTTTCATCGACGATATTTACCACGGCCAGCAGATTCTAAAGGATAAGGCCATTCCAAAAGATGTCGTGCTTTCTTCTTTCGGTTACCGAAGCCAATGCGTGGGGCTCACTCCCCCACGCCGAATTTGGATTCATATCACGGGTACAGACTTGGTCCGGGACAAGGACGGTCACTACTACGTGCTGGAGGACAACCTTCGTTGTCCCTCAGGTGTATCTTATGTGTTGGAAAACCGTAATGTTCTCAAGCGAACCCTGCCCCAGGCCTTTCAAGATATGTCGGTCAAGCCTGTGGAGGACTATCCTCTGCGCCTGTTGGACACCTTGCGTTACTCAGCCCCGAACGATTCCGCCTCTCCCCGGGTAGTGGTCCTGACCCCCGGTCCCTATAACTCGGCCTATTTCGAGCACGCTTTCCTGGCCCAGCAAATGGGCGCCCAATTGGTGGAAGGCCGGGACCTGGTCGTCTCCGACGGCTATGTGAAACTCCGCACCACCAGGGGTTATGAGCGGGTGGATGTCATTTACCGCCGGGTGGACGACGAATTCATCGATCCGCTGGCTTTCAAGCCCGATTCCACCCTGGGAGTACCCGGTCTCATGGAAGTCTACCGCAAGGGACGGGTGGCCCTGGCCAACGCCATCGGCACGGGGATAGCCGACGACAAGGGCATCTACGCCTATGTACCCAACATGATCAAATTTTATCTACAGGAAGATCCCATCCTTCCCAACGTTCCCACCTATGTTTGCTGGGAGGCGGACCAGCGAAAATACGTCCTTGAAAACCTGGATAAAGTAGTGGTCAAGGCCGTCAACCAGGCGGGGGGCTATGGCATGCTGGTGGGTCCCCACTCCACCAAGGAAGAACAGGAAAAGTTCGCCAAACTTATCACGGCGCACCCGAGGGAATATATCGCCCAACCCACGTTGGCGCTCTCCCGGGTGCCGGTCATCGTGGACGACCATTTTGAGGGCCGCCACGTGGACTTACGGCCCTATGTTCTTTACGGGCGAAGCGTTTATGTTCTTCCCGGCGGGCTGACAAGGGTGGCATTGAAGAAGGGTTCACTGGTCGTGAATTCATCACAGGGCGGCGGCAGCAAAGATACCTGGGTTCTCGGTGAATCTCCCACTCCGGTTTAAAGAAAGAGGCCTCGATCAATGATTCACGGAAAACTTTGGTTAAAAAAGTTCGAAGTTATGAGTTTTGAGTTAGGAGTTAATAAAAATTTGAGACTCGTATCGAAAATGGACAACAACTTAAAACTTAAAGCCACGAACTCGAAACCGGGGTGTTTTTCATGTTAAGCCGTTTGGCCGATTCACTTTTCTGGACAGGCCGTTACGTGGAACGCGCCGAAAACGTCGCCCGCTTCATCGGGGTGAACTTGAACTTGATCTTGGATACGCCCTTGAGCGGCCAGCAACAATGGCAGCCCCTGGTGGTGACCAGCGGCGACTATCAGGATTTCGAATTGCGCTACGGCGAGCCAACCCGCGACAATGTCATCCAGTTCCTGATGTTCGACCCCGACAATCGCAACTCTATTTATTCCAGCATCCTAAAGGCCCGGGAAAACGCTCGTACCATGCGGGAGATCATCTCCTCGGAAATGTGGGAGCAGTTGAACAGTTTTTACCTGATGGTGCAAGGCGCCGTCCATAGTCCGGGCACGGGAGTCGATTCCCTGAACACCTTTTGCCGCAACGTGAAAATCTTGAGTCATCTTTTTTCCGGGGTGACGGACGCCACCATGTCCCACGGGGAGGCCTGGCACTTCTTCAACATGGGACGCCTTCTGGAACGGGCGGACAAGACCGCCCGCATTCTGGACGTGAAATATTTCATCCTCCTGCCCAAAGTGGAGGATGTGGGCACCCCCTACGACGACATCCTTTGGACCGCCCTGTTGAAATCCGCCAGCGCCAGCGAGATGTTTCGAAAAAAGCACAGCTATATTCATCCCCTGCGGGTCGCTGAATTCCTCTTGCTGGACAGGGAATTTCCCCGCTCAGTGCGCTATTGCATTACCCAGGCCGAGGTGTCCATGCGCTCCATTACCGGGTCCCTTCCCGGCACCTATTCCAACCCGGTGGAACAGCAATTGGGCCGCCTGCGTTCCGAGTTGGATTACGCCGACATCGGCGGGATGGCCGCCTTCGGGTTGCATGAGTACCTCGACAGCTTCGAGGCCAAGTTGAACGCGGTGGGCGAAGCCCTTTTCGCCATTTATTTCTCGAACCAGCCGGGGGCCGAGATGGCCGCCGAGCCCTTGCCCGAAAGGAACAACCAATGACTTTTTGCCTTGCCATGAAAATAAAAGAGGGGTTGGTGGCCCTGGCCGACACCCGCATCACCAGCGGCACCGAGCAGATCACGGGCCGGAAGGTTTCCATCCACGAGAATCACGGCCAGCCTTTTTTCCTGATGACCTCCGGGCTCCGCTCCGCCCGCGATAAGGCGATTACCTATTTCAACGAACGCTTGGAAAACGAGAAGGAAACCTACCCGCATCTTTATAAGGCCGTGAATGTCTTCGCGGAGCAGGTAAGGCGGGTCATCAAGGAAGACAAGGAGGCCTTGGGGGAGGCAGGCTATAGCTTCAATCTCTTTTCCATCATCGGGGGCCAGATGCCCAGCGACACGGAACACAAACTTTACCTCATTTATCCTCAGGGCAACTGGGTGGAAGTGACGGAAAGCACCCCCTATTACGCCATCGGCGAATCCGCCTATGGAAAGCCGTTGTTGGACCGGGCCTTGCGTTATGAAACGACCATGGAAGTGGCGATGAAGGTGGGATACCTGGCCTTTGAGGCCACCCGCACCAGCGCCACGGACGTGGACTTTCCCATCGATATGGTGCTGTACCGCAAGGATACCAACCGGATGACCGAAACGCGCTACGAGCGGGAAGACCTTAAGGAAGTCACGGACTGGTGGAAGGTACGTGTCCGAGAAACGGTGGAGCTTTGTCCCTCCCAATGGGCGGAAACCGCCATGGGAAAGTTGCCCCGTAAATGGGGGGAGAGCCATGCGGTTTGAGATACGCCATAAGGTTCGTTATACCTACAGCAAGGAAGTTTTCCTCGAGCCAACCTCCATCCATTTAAAGCCCCGAAACGACTTCAGCCAGAGGGTGGATTTTTTTGAGCTAAAGGTGGAACCCACGCCCGTGGGACTCTCCGAATCCTTGGACCTATTTAACAACCACGAGGTCATGGCCTGGTTCTCCGGTAAACATTCCAGCTTCTGCGTCCAAACTCGCTCTCGGGTGGAAACGACCTTAAGCAACCCTTTCAACTACCTTATTACCGATCCCATGGTTTTGCGGCTTCCTGGCAAATATGGAACCGAGCATTCTGTTTTGGCCTCCTACCTCAAACCCGCGCCGGACCCTTCGGTGGAAAATCTCGCCCAGGAATTGTTGAATGAAAGCGACGATAACGCCATCAACTTCCTCTTCCACGCCACCGATTATCTCCACCGCGAGTTCAAGCATGTGATCCGTTCCCAGGGGGATGCCTTGCCCGCCTTCAAGACCCTGCGCCGCCGCGAGGGGGCCTGCCGGGACTTGGCGGTTTTGCTGGTGGAGATTTGCCGGTCCATGGGCTTGGCCGCGCGGTTCGTCAGCGGTTACAAATACGACCCCGGTTCCAAGGACGCCAATGAATTGCATGCTTGGGCGGAAGTCTACCTGCCGGGCGCGGGTTGGAGGGGCTATGACCCCACTTGGGGACTGGCGGTGGCGGACTTGCACGTTCCCCTGGCGGCGGGCCCTACACCCCTTGAGGCGGCCCCGGTTTCCGGCACTTTCCGTGGAACGGATGTTCTTTCCAAGCTGGATTACCAGGTGGAAGTGGAATCCCTGGACGAGGCTCCTAAGCTGAATTCACCCCGTTAAGGCGAAGAAGCCTTCCCTCTTGTGACGCTGGGGCCCCGCTTCTATAGATTTACGGTCCTTTGACTTTTATACTGCCTTCCATGGCCGCCCCCACCCCTATCGAAACAGAAATGCAGGGATTCAACGGTTTGACCGTCGCGGCTTTTGAAAGCCGCATGGCCAAGGAAATGGAAGATCTCATTTCCCGCCACGGAGGCCTGCCCCGAGTGGCTCCCTCCATGCGAGAAATTCCCCTTTCGGAAAATAAGCTAGCCTTCAATTTTTTCGAGAATCTACAACAAGGCCATATTGATCTCGTCATTTTTATGACCGGTGTGGGGACTCGGACTCTTTTCCAAGCCCTGGAAGCCCACTATGCTCCCAGCCGTATCCAGAAAGCCTTCAAACACGCTTCCCTGGTGGCCCGCGGGCCCAAATCGGTAAAGGCTTTGACGGAAAAAAATATGCGGTCCTCGGTGGTCGTCCCCGAGCCCAATACTTGGCGGGAAGTCCTGGAAGCCTTGGACGGGCAAAGGCCCGTCAAGGGCTTGAAGATCGCCGTGCAGGAATATGGCGTCGCCAACCCCGAATTTCTCACGGCCTTGTTGGAAAGAGGGGCCAAGGAAGTTACCAGCGTACCCGTCTATCGTTGGGCCTTGCCCGAGGACACGAAGCCCCTGACCCACTTGATCGAATCCATTTTGGACGGCGAGGTGTCGGTAGCCCTTTTTACCAGCGCCCAACAGATTCGGAATATCTTTGAGTTGGCCAAGGGACTCGGCAAAAACCATGAACTCCAGGAAGCCCTCGGCCGGATAGTTATCGGTTCCATCGGATCGGTGTGCAGCGAGGCCCTCAAGGAATTCGGCCTAGGGCCCGACTTGGAACCGGAGCATCCCAAAATGGGATTCCTGGTCAAAGAAGTGGCCGAAAAATCTTTCGAACTTTGCCAAAAGAAAGCCGCGGAGGCCGTGCGGATCAAACCCCGGGAACCCAAAACCCTCCCGGCCACCCCGAAGGACAGCCTCTTCCTGAAGGCCTGCCGCAAGGAACCGGTCACCAGTACGCCCCTTTGGATCATGCGCCAGGCGGGGCGGTATCTGCCTTCATATCGGGATATCCGCTCCAAGGTTTCCTTTTTGGAACTCTGCAAAACTCCTGAACTAGCCGCCGAAGTTACTGTAACCGCCCAGGAAACCCTGGGCGTGGACGCGGCCATCCTTTTCGCCGATATCCTGCTGATCGCCGAACCCCTGGGTTTCGAATTATCCTTCGCCGAAAGCGGCGGACCCGTCATCCACAACCCTTTTAGGTCCGGCGAGGACCTGAAGCGGATGGAAAACGTGGAAGCCGATTTCGATTTGAGTTACGTCATGAAAGCCATTCATTTAATCCGTTCCGGCCTCAAGCCTCATATTCCCCTCATCGGTTTTGCTGGGGCGCCTTTCACGCTGGCTTCCTATTTAATCGAGGGAGGAGGTTCCAAGGACTACCACAAAACTCGTTCCGTCCTGTCGGACATCAAGGTTTGGGACGAACTCATGAAAAAACTGGTCGCGGCCACGGTTTCTTATCTCAATGCCCAGGTCCTAGCCGGGGCGCAAGCCGTGCAGTTGTTCGATTCTTGGGTGGGTATCCTGGCACCCGAGGAGTTCCAGCGCCTAGTCCTTCCTTATTTAAAGTTTTTGATTCTGCACTTCAAACGCTTGCAGCCGGATATTCCCGTGATTTATTTCGGCACCCAGACCGCTCCCTTTTACTCTTGGTTCAAGCAAATCGGCGCGACCGTCATCGGAGTGGATTGGCGGATGGATTTGGATAAAGCCTGGAAGGAATTGGGCGATGTGGCCATCCAGGGCAACCTGAATCCCGAGGTGCTGTTGACCAATCCCGCGACCGTTTGCGAGGAAACTGAAAAAATCCTTCGCCTCGTGAACGGCCGCCCCGGCCACATCTTCAACTTAGGCCACGGTATCCTGCCCCAGACACCCATGGAAAACGTCCAGGCGATGATCGAAACCGTCAAAAATTGGAAAATCTGATAATCTCCAAAAGTTCTTCAATAACTCCCTGCTTTTGGAGTAACTTAGTGCGTTTTTGAAATCTCCCTATCTGTTTATCACGAGGACCCCTTGAACCATTCTTACGATGCTGTTTTATTGATCGGCTTCGGCGGCCCGGAAAAACCCGAGGATGTCGTTCCTTTCTTAGAGGACGTGACCGCGGGCCGGGGCATCCCCATCGAGCGGCTCAAACTGGTGGCGAAGCAATACGAAAAAATCGGGGGGGTCTCTCCCTATAACAGGCTCACCCGTGAACAGGGTGATGCCCTGGAGAAACTCCTGAAATCCCGGGGACTCGATATTCCGGTGGTTTTAGGATTCGCCCACTATGCCCCCCGAATCGCCGACACCCTCACCGAACTGGCCAAGCAAAACAAAACCAAAGTCTTCGCCATCGTCATGGCGCCCCATCGCAGCCCCGCTTCCTTTGACAAATACGTGAACAAGGCTCAGGAAGCCCTGGAGTCCATCAAAGCGCTAGGATTGCCGGTCCCGGAAATAACTTATGCCCCCGAATGGCACACCCGGCCCGGCTTCATCAACGCGATTGCCCATCATATTCAAGAAGCCTTTGCCCAATTGACTCCTGGGGAAAAAGAACGCCATCGGGCGGAGCTGATCTTTACCACCCATAGCATCCCAAGGGCGATGGCCCACAAATCCCCCTATTCACTTCAGTTCGAGGAAACCTGTCAGCAGGTCATGCCCAAGGTGGAAGTTCCTTATTACCAAACAGCCTATACCAGCCGCAGCGGCAGGCCTGAGGAAGCCTGGCTGGAGCCGGACCTGGGGGACTTTATCGAGCGGCGCACTTATGAAACCCTCTCCGCCTGCGTGGTGGCTCCCATCGGTTTTTTGGTGGATCACGTGGAAGTGCTTTACGATATCGACGTCCTGGCCCAAGAAAAGGCCAAATGGAAGAGTCTGCATTTGGTGCGCGCCAAGACCGTCGGCACCCATCCTTCCTTTATTGCTATGCTGGCTTCCTTGGTGGAAGAAGCTATAAGTTAGGTGTCATTAATTTTTTCAAATAAGGACCAATTGAAATGTTCAGGGTAACCATCATCGGCGCGGGCGTCAGCGGCCTGGCCGCGGCCCATCGTCTATTGGAACTTTCCAAGGAGAAAAATTTCCCGTTGGAATTAAACATCCTGGACGCGGGTGAAAAAGCCGGGGGCACGTTAAGCACGGTCGAAGATAATGGCTTTGTGATGGAAGAAGGCCCCGATTGTTTTATCACCGAAAAACCGGCGGCATTGGAACTCTGCAAAAAACTGGGCCTGGAAGACCAACTCATCAAGACCAACCAGTCCCTCAAGCAATCCTTCATCTTAAAAGGCACGAAGCTCTACCCCATTCCGGAGGGCTTTTACATGCTGGCCCCCTCCCGTTTAATGCCGCTCATGACGACCTCCCTGCTATCCCCCCTTGGAAAGTTACGGGCGGCCTTGGAGCCTTTTGTGAAGGTTCGCCGGGACCCCCAGGATGAAAGCGTGGGCCATTTCGTCCGGCGCCGCCTGGGAAACGAGGTATTTGAGGCCCTGGCCCAGCCCTTGATTGGCGGGGTCTATAACGCCGATCCGGACGACCTGAGTTTGAACGCCTGCGTGCCCCGCTTCAAGGAAATGGAACTGAAGTACGGTTCCCTCCTCAAGGCCTTGGCCGCCCGGCGCCTGAACTCCCAGGCCCAGGTTTCCGGTGCCCGCTATTCCCTCTTCGTGAGTTTCAAAAAAGGCATGCAAACCTTGGCTGAAGCCTTGGCCGCGAAAATACCGGCCGAATCCCTATGGCTTCAAAGCCCCGTGGAATCCCTGAAACCCACGGACAAGGGAACTTGGGAAATAGCCGCCAATGGCCGGACCCAAGAAGTGGACGCCGTTGTCCTGGCTATTCAACCTTCTAAAATGCGTCCCTTGATCGGCCAGTTGGACAAGGAGTGGGATAAGCTTTTGTCGGGTATCCCCGCCCATGATTCGGCAACCCTGAACCTGGGCTTCCGCCGCCAGGACGTGGATCACCCTCTGGATGGTTTCGGTTTCGTGGTTCCCTCCCGGGAGAAAAAACTGATCGTAGGTTGTACTTTCGCCAGTCAAAAATTTGAGGGCCGCGCTTTGGAGGGCAATGTGCTCTTAAGGGCTTTTCTAGGCTCGGAAGCGGTCCAGCAATTAAAAGCGGGTGGCGAATCCAGCCTGTTGGAAAAAGTCCTGGATGAATTGAAACCCATCTTAAACCTGCGAGGCCGGCCTATCGCCCACCATTTGGCGTCTTATAATGCCTCCATGTCCTACTTCAGGCCCGGTCATTTAAGCCAGGCTTCCCGCCTCGAGCAAAAAGCCTCGGAGTCCAAGGGCCTTTATCTCGCGGGCAACGGCCTCAAGGGCGTCGGCATCCCCGACACGATCGCTTCCGGCCAATCCGCCGCCGAAAAAATATTTCAAACCATTTCAGCCGGGAGTTAAATCAAATGCCAAGCGAAAAAGTCCAGAGTGAGCAAGCCAAACTTCTCATGTTGAACAAGCCCAAGGGCTACATCGTGACCCGTTCCGATGAGGAAGACCGAAAGACGGTCTATACCCTCCTTCCCGATTGGGCCTATGAGAAAAACTGGAAACCCGTGGGACGGTTGGACCTGGATTCCAAAGGCCTTCTACTCTTTACCCGCAATGACAAGCTGGCCGACCGCATCACCCAGCCAGGTTCTTGCCTGAAAACCTACGAGGTCTGGGTGCGAGGCCTGGTCACCCAAACCCACATCAAGCAAGCCCTCAAGGGCGTGGAAAATTCGGGGGAATTGCTGAAAGCCTTCCAAGTTGAAATTAAGGGTGGCGCGGGCCACAAGACAAAGCTGGAAGTGGTTCTCGACGAGGGCAAAAACCGCCACATCCGCCGTTTATTTGGGAGCCTAAAGGACACTAAGTTTGGAACGCCTCTGAAGGTTTTGGAGTTGAAGCGAATCCGCATTGGCGGTTTGAACTTGGATGTGGAGTCAGGCAAGTGGAGGTTTCTGAACCAGGATGAGGAATTGTTGCTCTCTTAAAACATCTTGGCTTTTCTAGGCTTTGTTTTTCTCTAAGGCCATCTTCTTTATCTTTTCAATTAACAAAGGCCGTTCCGAATCCCAACCATCCAAAAACTCTTTAAACAAAAGGTCAGGCGGTAGTTTGTCAGGGTCGGCCCCTAGTCTAAAAAATATCGACCGAACCGCATTGTAACGAACCAAACGGTCCTTATCGGATCTAACAGCTTTCATCAACGCCTCAAAAGATAAATTATCATCAAAGTTCCGGAGACCAAGCGCCGCGTTTATTCTCGTTGTCCAACCCACCGTTGAATCAAGAACACCAGCAATAATTTTAGAGGAATCCTGATATTTCTCTATTTCCCATAAGGCTTCAGCGGCACAAACAACGATATTTTTGTCTAAGTGAGCCCGTAAGGAATTTAAAAGAGATTTTAACTTTTCAGAAGCCTTGATTGACTTCAATACTCCCAATGCTTTGATTGGTCGTTGGTCGTACCAAACAAGCCGCCAACTGCCGAGGCGTTTAATAAAAACATTTTCAAAATATTCTTTTTCTTCTCTGCTCAATGATTGCAGTTCCTCTTTCGGAAAATAAAGGTCCCGCCAACTTTCGGGCCAATCCACTAAACCTTCTTGAACTTTATTGAAATTTGAACTTTTTACGAGATCCAAGCTTGGCTTCTTTCACATGAATTCGAAATCAGTATTAACGTTGTTCTTCCAAAAACGCCTTCACTTCCGCCACCACATCCTCCACCTTGATTTCCGCCATGCAGAAATAGCCGTCGGTTCTCAGGCACTCGTGGCTCTTGCAGGGCGAGCACGTGGGATGGCGGGTGAGGACTTTCACTTTCGTTCCCCAGGGCTTCCACACTTCCACCTCGTTGGCCGCCGAGAAAAGGCTGACCACGGGGATGCCGCAGGCGGCGGCCAAATGGCTGGCCCCCGAATCGCAGCCGATGAAAACCCGACAATCCGTCATCAAGGCCGCCATCTGCCGCAATGAAAGCTTTCCCACTAAGTTGATGATCGGGCATTCCAGGCCATCCACCACCTCTTGGGCGAACCCCAAATCGTACTCGCCCCCTAAAATAAGGATATCGGCTTGGGTGTTGGCGTGGAGCTCATGGATAAGCACCTCAAAACTTTCTTCCCGCCATCTTTTGGAAGGCGTGGCCGCACCGATATGGATGGCAATGCGGGGCATGGCGGGCAAAAGCTCCTGGGTGGGCAGGTGCTTTTCGGCTTCCTTACGGTCCTTTTCCTCAAACCACATTTCCAGCTTGCGATCCTCCGTCGTCACGCCGATAGCGTGGAGAAATTGAAGATTGCGGTCCACTTGGTGGATTTCGGAAGCGGGTTGGACCACTTTCTTCGTTAAAAAAGAGCTGACCCATCCCAGGTCCACCCCCACCCTTTCCTTAGCCCCGGAAAGCCCCGCTACCAGGGGGTCCAACCGGCTTTGATAACGAAAATCCAACAGTAAGTCGATGGTCTTGGATCGTAGGAATCGAATCAGTTTCCAGGCCGATTTCCATCGGTCCAGTGGCTTCTGTCCGGGTAAAAGCCAGAGGGCGTCAAAGAGATAAACCTCATCGAAATAAGGGCAAACCTTGGCCAGCTCTCCAACGGGCGAGGAAACCATGACCGAAATATGGGCGTCGGGATAGGCCTGGCGAAGGGCCCGGTAGGCGGGAATCCCCAAGATAAAATCCCCGATTCGGTCCAGCCTTAAGAGAAGAATTTCCATAACGGGAACATCTTAACCGTGAAGCTACGAAGAAAAACCTGAAAAAAGCTCAAACGGCAAACGGGCCGCAAATCAGCTCAAATTTTCGCGGATTTAAGAGGCGAATCAAAAGAACTTCAAGAAAAGGCATCTCATCTTTTGGGTGAGGTTGTTGAATATTGTTTTTGTTTTAAAATCAGCGTCAATTTGCGCAAATTCGCGGCAAATGCCTTTTTTAGGTTTACCTCAAAACAACCACCTTGATGACTTTTCGAGCCGGGGTTCCGGTTTGGGGAGCCACCGTATCCAGGACAATCAAGTAAAGCCCGGAGGCGACTTCCTGGCCGGCGGCGTTGGTCAAATCCCAAACCACTTGGCCGGCGGACATATCCAAGGTTTTCACCAATTCCCGGCTGGTATCGTAAAGTTTAAGGACGTGGCTCCCCGTCACCGGGATGCCGTCCACCATCGCCAAAAGACGGATGGTGCCACCGGAGTAAGTGATATTCGGTTGGGCGGACAATTGAACTTGCACGGTCTGTGAAAGGGTCCCCACATAAACGGTGGTTTGCATCTGGGCGCTGGTCCCATCCGTAAAAATTTGGATCACCACCAGATGATAAAACCCGTTGGGTACTATCTTGCCGCTGTTGTTCGTCGTGTCCCAGGTGGCCAGGATTTTTCCGTTCAGGAAGAGGGTCACAGTGCCTCCCCATCCCGAGGAGTTGGGAACAAACCTTGAAACTGTCAGGTTCAAATTTTGGGGATTCAGTACCCCCAGCGTTCCACACAGGCTTTTCACTAATTCGCCCTGCTGGTCGAATAGATTGACCGTTTCAAAAGCGCAGGAAGCGGCCGCCAAAGGCGTCCGGGTTCCCGTGGGGCTATAGGTCGGAGTCGAAGTGAAGATCGGCGTGGCGCTATAGGAAGGGGTAGGGGTGTAGCTGGGCGTAAAGCTATGGGTAGCGGCGGGGGTAAAAGTAAATGTGCCGAGCGGTAGTGTGTTGGTGGGTGATGGGGTAAAGGTCGGCGTATAGGTGGGGGTGTAGGTGTAAGTGGCGGTGGAACTAAACGTTGGAGTAAAAGAATAAGTAAATGTCATGGTTGGCACGGGTGTAAAGGTGGAGGTTCCCGCCGGCAAAGTACTGGTGGGGCTTGGAGTGGAGGTAGAGGTATAGGTGCTCGTGACCGTATAAGTCAAAGTCGGGGTATAGGAGGGCGTGTAGGAATAAGTAAACGTGGGCGTGTAGGTGAAGGTATCCGTCTCACCGGTGTCGGTGGGCGTAACGGTAGCCGTCGGGGTGGCTGTCCCTGTGGTCGTGGAAGTCGGAGTGTTCGTCGCGGTTTCGGCGAAGGTAGCGGTGGGCGTGGCCGTAACCGTGGTAGTGCCCGTATCAGTCACGGTTGAAGTAGAACTAGATGTCGCCGAATTGGTAATCGTGGGAGTAACCGTATTCGAAGGTGTATCCGTGGGAGTGAAGGTCAGGGAACTGGTTGGCGTATCGGTCGTCGTTAAAGTTGGGGTTCCCGTGGGAGTTGAGGTTGGGGTATACGTCGCGGTATCGACGAAGGTAGCGGTAGCCGACCCGGTTGCCGTGTTCGTCCCGGTCATGGATGCGGTGGCCGTGGGGGAATCAGTGGTCGTATTCGTCGTCGTGCTGGTCGCGCTATTCGTGGCGGTTAGAGTCGCCGTTCCCGTAGGGGTGAAGGTCGCCGTATTTGTAGCGGTGTCGACAAAAGTATCGGTGGGAGTAAATGTAGGGGTGTAAGTGCCCGTATCAGTCGGGGTTGAGGTGAGAGTGGATGTCGCTGTACTGGTGGCGGTTGAAGTCGCCGTATTGGTTGCCGTCAAAGTAGCTGTTTCCGTGGCGGTTGAAGTTGTTGTGGAAGTAACCGTATAAGTCGCGGTCGAAGTAGGGGTGGATGTCGCCGTTGAAGTTGTGCTATTCGTCGCTGTCCCGGTGGCCGTATCTGTCGCTGTCTTTGTCGGAGTAGCCGTGGCCGTGGCGGTAGGGGTGTTCGTGGTCGAACTGGTAGCCGTGTTGGTAGCGGTATTTGTAGCCGTTAAAGTCGCCGTTCCCGTAGCGGTAAAGGTGGCGGTTTTGGTCGCTGTGGAAGTCGCCGTACTCGATGCTGTATTCGTAGCCGAACTGGTAGGACTGTCAGTTGGGGTATTCGTTGCCGTCAGGGTAGCCGTTCCCGTGGCGGTGGAGGTGGCTGTCTTGGTGGCTGTGAAGGTCGCTGTACCGGTTGCCGTATTTGTTCCCGTATTGGTGGCGGTGGCGGTAGGGCTGTTCGTCGCCGTAAAAGTGGCGGTCTTAGTTGGTGAGGAAGTGGCTGAGAGGGTAGGGCTAAAAGTCGGCGTCAGGGTGGGCGTGGCGGTAGGGGTATTCGTGGGCGTCGGGGTGCAGGCGGCGATAGTGGTAGTAACCGCCGATGAAATCACGCTGGCCAGGGGAATGGAGCTATTCGCTTCCCCGGTGTTGGCCAAGGTGATACCGCAATTGTTGACCGTCCCTGAAACCGTGAGGGCGCCGGAGGCCCCGCTCGCCAGGTTGCCCAAGCTCCAAACCACCTGCTGGCCTGTGACCAATGGTGAGCCGCTGGAAGAGACATAAGTCAGCCCCGCCGGGAGGGTATCGGTCACCGTGACGTTATAGGCCGGAGCGAGCTTGACGATGGAAACATTATCAAACTCCACGGTCGAACTACTGTTCACCTGAAGGCCCGCCTGTCCCGAACCGATGGCGAAATTGGCGGCCGTGGGGGCGATCACCTGGGTGCCGTTGACGGAAAGGGACAAGGTGGCCGTCGTTCCCGAACCGGATACCTGAAAAAGAACCGTTATCCAGGTCCCCGCGGTGATATTGGCGCTGCCCGTCGCCACGTTATGGAAAGTAGCGGTGCCGTTGTCGTAATAATTCACCGAAACGTTGTTGGCGGTTCCCGTCGTCAGGTCGGCTTGATAGTTCGAACCGTTCGCCACCGTCGGTGTGTTGGTGCCCGTAAAACGCCAAAGAAGCACGCCCGATTGACCGGCGGTGGGGATCTTCATGTCCGCTTGGATGGAGCCATCCCCCACCTGGCCCGCGCAAGTATTGAGAAGGTTCGGATACTGGCCGTTGGGCGCGACGCCTTGGACCGCCTTGGTTCCAGGGTCGCTGGGGCCGTTATCGGCAAACGTCGTCCAGGTTCCACCTGAATCGGTCCAGCCGGTTGGCTGGGCCCCTAAAGTATCTCCCTCGAAAGTATCCGAACAGATCGTGTTGCTATTAGCGTTGGCGTAATTAAGGATATAAGTAATGGGGCTGCCCGAGGCGGCGGAAGCGACGTTGACGGACTTGGTCAAGGTGATTTGGGCGGAAAGGGGCGAGGCCCCCAAGAGTAAAAAGGCGGATAGAACAGAAAGAAGATAAACGAAACTTTTTAATCGACCCACAATACGGCTGCTCCGATAGTGTTGAGAGATGTTGTTTTTTGGCCGGGGACTACGACGAACCGGCTTCTTTTAAAAGAATGCCCAAATTATACCTATTTATAGCTTTATCACCACTGGGAGGAGGATGAATCCCCTGGGGGGCTTGTCCCTGGTAGGGATCGCCCGGACCCGCCCCAAGATATGGATTTAAGGAAGGGAGAATAGGATTTTAAGCTGGCGGGATTGGATTCCTCGAATCGGCATGGCAGGGGCGCCCTGGAGGGTTATTGGAACGGTCTCTAACCCGCCGCCTTCAAAGACTCTCACGCTAGATATTTTTCGGTTTTTTCGCCACCACTTCAAAACTTGACTTGCGGAACTTCCTTATCCGAATCGGCGGCCTTCATGAATTCCCTTTGGGAAAAGCCAAAGGACCCGGCGATCATATTGGAGGGAAACTGCTGGGTGAGGGAATTGTAATTGGCCACCGTATCATTGTAGCGGCCGCGCACATCGGCGATTTTATTCTCCGTAGAGGTCAATTCCGCTTGGAGTTGGCTGGCGTTCTCGTTGGACTTCAATGTGGGATAGTTTTCCCAGACAGCCAGAAGGCGGCCCAAGCCCGAGGTGATATCATTTTCGGCCTTTATCCGGTCCGATGGATTGGTGGCCCCCATGGCGGCGGCCCGGGCCTGCATCACTTGGGTAAGGGTGTTCTTCTCGAAATTCATGACCCCTTTCACGGTTTCCACCAAGTTGGGGATGAGGTCGTGACGCCGTTTCAACTGGACGTCGATTTGGCTCCAGGAATTGTCTACTTCCACCCGGTAACGAACCAGGGAGTTGTAAACGGAAACAAGGTAAATGGCCACTAAAAGGCCGATCCCAAGGAAAAACAAAAGAACGAGGAGCGCGATACCCATGGCCATCAAAATCTCCTTTTCCGACGGATGAAGGACATCCAAGTATAGGGTTCTCATCGTCTTACGGACAGGGGGAAGGTTAAAAAGCAGGTTTCCACTCACCTGCTTTATTTCCTTAAATTTCAAGGGAATTCCTCGCCCTTTATTCTTGACAGTTTTTCAGCCCTTCGATACTCTTCTATCCTTTTCAACGCCCAAAAGATTCATAACGAACCATCAATATCAGGAGGAAACCATGTCTCCCAAGAAAAAAATCACCAAGAAAAAAATCGCGAAAAAACAAAAACCTGTCGCTAAAAAATCAGCCGCGAAATCCTCAAAACCCGTTTTCATCGCGAAGCCGGTTATAAAGAAAAAGATCCGCATCGATCCCGCCTTCCAGCCTCTCCTCGAAAAGCTCCAGCACCGCCGCAATGAAATCCGGGGCCAAGTGAATCACCTGGAACAGGACCTCAAGGAAGAAATCGCCGATAACCAGAATATGCCGGGCGACATGGCGGACCACGGTTCGGGCGAGTTGAACCAGCATCTTTCCGTCACCCTCATGGAAAACGACCGTGTCGAACTGGAACGTATTGAAAAAGCCATCGTGATGATTGAAGCCGGCTCTTACGGCAAATGCGAGGTCTGCTCAAAATCCATCCCCATGGCCCGTTTGAAAGCCCTCCCCTGGGCCACCCGCTGTATTAACTGCCAGAGCCGAGCGGAAAGCGCCTAAGACGCAAAACTCAAAAGGGGAAGAATTCCTTTTTCCCAAATAGGGAAAAAGGGCGCCTAAAACTTCAGTTTTTAGTTCGTAGTTCTAAGGTTTAACTTAAATTTTTCACTTCGTGAAAAGAACAGAAACTCAAAACTCAACACTTAGAACTTACAACTTGTGTTTGCCTATTCTCCCCGATAGCATTGATCCATGAACTTTCAGCGTTTGTCCCTCGCGGTTCTGCTCTTCACGGTCTTTACCTGCCCTTCCGACCTTTGGGCGAGAAAGCACCACAAGGCGAAACCCACCACGACTCCGACTGAAACTCCCACTCAAACCCCCACCGCAACGCCAACGCCGGTTCCCTACAATGGTCCCAAACTCTATACCTTCGACGCCATGTGGGGCTCCAAGGGAACCAACAACAATCAATTGAACGACCCGGAAGGCATCGACATTTCCCCCGGCGGTAAAATGGTCATCGCTGACACCGGCAACAGCCGCGTTGTCGTTTGGGATTTGAACGGCAAGCCGGTCACTACCTTCGGAAGTTTCGGCACCCGGGCGGACTGGCGCAATCCGCCGCAGTTCAACCATCCCACTGCGGTTTTCGTCCATCCCACCCATAAGCTCTACGTGGCCGACACCTTGAACCAGCGCGTCGTGGTTTTGGATGAGCACGGCCTGGTTCTTTCGACCTGGGGGGCCCAGGGATCGGACAACGGCAACTTCAACCTTCCCCGGTCCATCGCCAAGGACCATTTCGGCAATATTTGGGTGTTGGATTCGGGCAATTCCCGGATTGAGATTTTCAGTGAGTTGGGCCAGTTCAATTCCACCTGGGGGGCCTTTGGGGACCCCACCTCCTCCACGATCACGGCCATGATGAATGTTCCTTTGGCAATGACCGTCAACACCACGGACCAGGGCTTGGTCGCCGATACGGGCAATTTCCGGTTCCAGGTTTTTAACAATGGCGGGGTGCCAGTTACCTATGAAGGCTGGTTTGGGGACGGCCCGGACCAATTCAAGGAACCCGGGGGAATCGCCATCACCAGGGACGGAAACGGGATCATTGCCATCACCGACGGCATGACGGGCCGCGTCGAATTTTTCAACCACCGTTTCGACTTCATCGGGCAATGGACGGCCAAGGACGATATCCTCAACGAAAATTACCATCCCCACTTCAGGGGTATCGCGGCGGATGTGGAAGGCCGCCTTTATCTCACCGACACACAAAACGACGTCATCGTCCGCATCAAACCGGTCAAAGCTCCGGAAGTTATCGATACCCCGACGCCCCTGACTCCCACTCCGACCCCGCAGGAAACCGATCCTTATGGGGGCCAAGGCTTTCCCATCCGCTAAGCTTATCGGAAAAGCCTGCCTCTCGTTTTAGGTTGTTTCTTATGGTAAGCTTTTCAAAACCCAGACAGGATTCGACATGTCCAGCGTCCTTTTAACCGTTTCCAATCTAAGGTCCATCTTCGGCGACCCCAACGCCATTCCCGGCCATCCCCACACGGGCGTAGCTTATCTTTCCTCTTTCCTCAAATCCAAAGGGGTCCATGTTGACCTTTACGACGAGCGCATGGACGGCGCCGAGAAACTGCCCGAGCTTTTGAAAAACAATTACGACCTCGTGGGCATCACGGCCTTTAGCTACTCCCTGAGAAATGTCTATTCCCTCATCGACCGGATCAAGTCCCACACCAAGACCCCGGTGATGATCGGCGGACCCCATGTGTCCGTTTCCCGGCTTCAAATCCTCAAGGACACGCCGGTCGACTTCGCTATCAAGAACGAGGGCGAGTACACCGTCTTGGAGCTTTTGGACGCGCTGAAATCCCCCAAGCCGGACTTCGCGAAGGTCCGTGGCCTCCTCTGGCGCAACGGCCTCGAAAACGTCGAGAATGAAGCCCGTCCCTTGATCGACAACATCGACGAGCTCCCTTACCCGGATTACGAATCCTTCGGCATTGAGCGTTACCCCTGCTGGCAGGCCCGGGCCATTCCCTTTATCACCCAAAGGGGCTGTCCCTATAAGTGCAACTTCTGCTCCGTGCCTGTTTCCATGGGCGGCGGTTTCCGCGCCCGCACCCCCGAAAACACCGTGAAGGAAATGGAATATTGGCATGCCAAGGGTTTCCGCCATTTCCAAATTAACGACGACGTCTTCAATCTGCATCCGGAAAGGGTCGTAGAAATCTGCAAGCTCATCGTCGAAAAGAACCTGGGGATCACTTGGGAGCTCTACAACGGCATGCGGGTCAATGCCGTCAACGAGGAACTTTTGGACTGGATGAAAAGGGCCGGGTGCCGCCTCATTTCCTATGGCTGCGAGTCGGGGAACCCGCGCATCTTGAAGCTCATCCGTAAAGGGTTGACCAAAGAGATGGTCTCCAAGGCCGTGAATTTAACTTATAAGGCCGGCATCCCCTGCTCGGTCAATTTCATCGTGGGCCATCCCACCGAAACCTTCGAGGAAGCCAAGGAAAGCCTGGCTTTCGCCTCCAGCCTTCCGGCCAGCTTCATCAATTTTTACAACGACACTCCCTACCCCGGCACCGAGCTTTTCGAGTGGGTGAAGGGGAACGCCCAAATCCTGAACCCCGATTACCTCACCGACATGTCCTACAATTCCCGGGAGCCCATTTACGTGACGCCCGAGTTCCCTAAGGAACAGCGCATGTGGATTTTGGAAAAGGGCCGCAACCTTTACGAGCGCAGCGTCCTGCGCTACCGCTTGGGGCCCTTCTTCGGAGCCATCGCTTATTTCCTCAGCCGCCTGCCCGCCATCAACAAATTCGGCCGCAGTTTCGTCACCAACACCAAACTGGGCCACTACATTTTCAGCAAGTTCAGCGTGAAGTTCGGCGGCATGGTCTGGGTGCGCTGACCGATTGAAAAAAATTTAATAACTCCATAAACAATCGGTCTGCACCCAAAGTCCATTGGAGTTTGGGTGAATAAGCGGTAAAAAATCAAAATTTCTCCATTACCCGCTTATCGGTGCCCAAGGTCCTTCGGAGCTTGGGTACGGTAAAAACCGTTTTGAATCCCCGTTAATCACGCAATCCGTTTAAAATTCCCGCCTCCGATTTCGGATTTTGCCCTTACAATAACCCAGGCTTTTCGATCTAGACTTCGTCATAAAATTTTTCGAGGATTTTGAAATGAAGCGCGTCCATTCCCTGGTGACCGGCGGAGCGGGTTTCGTCGGCTCCCACCTTTGCGATTACCTCATCTCCCTGGACCACCAGGTAGTCTGCGTGGACAATCTCATCACGGGAAAATTGGAAAACATCGCCCACCTGCGCCGCCACCCCCGCTTCCGTTTCATCAACCAGGACATCATCAAGGGCCTGCCCCGCTTCCTGGGACTTCCGCGATTTTTGAAGGACGTGACGAGGGGATTTCCCCGTTTCCTGCCCAAGGCGGATTATGTGTTCCACCTGGCTTCCCCCGCCTCCCCCATTGGCTACATGAAAAATTCGATCGAGACGATCCTCACCAATTCCATCGGCACCTACCGTCTTTTGGAATACTGCAAGAAAAAGGGGGCCAAGTTCCTTTTCGCCTCCACCTCCGAGGTTTATGGCAACCCTAAGGTCCATCCCCAAGTCGAAAGCTATTGGGGCAACGTGAATTCCTTCGGGCCCCGCTCCTGCTACGACGAGAGCAAGCGCCTCGGCGAGGCCCTGGTTTACGAGTACCACCATAAATATAAGGTGAACGCACGGCTGATTCGCATCTTCAATACTTACGGGCCGCGTTTGAACGAGAACGACGGACGGGTGGTTTCCAACTTGATCAACCAAGCCCTCCAAGGCGAGCCCCTCACCATTTACGGCGACGGATCCCAAACCCGGAGCTTTTGCTATGTGGCCGACCTGGTTCAGGGAATTTGGAAAGCTATCTCCACTCCCCATACCGAAGGAGATGTCTTCAATTTGGGCAATCCCCAGGAAACCACGATCCTCCAATTCGCCAAGGTCGTGAAAGAATTATGCGGCAAACCGGACGCTAAAATCGTCAAGAAGCCCCTTCCCCAGGACGATCCCATCAAGCGCAAACCCGATATTTCCAAAGCCAAAAAAATCCTTCACTGGGAGCCCAAAGTCCCGTTAAAAGAAGGCTTAAAGCAGACCATCGATTACTATCGCGGTAGAATATAAGAGGGTTTGAAACTCTTTCAGCCCGCTTCCACCGTCTAATATCCAGGGAATCCGTGAGATGAGAGCTAAAAGTGAGTCCTTGGAACTTTTTCCCTAAATTTGATAGACTTGACCCTCTCGGAAAAGCATCGTATTAAAAATGAAGAGGTCTTTATGAAAGCCGCTGTTTTATACCCTCCCTTCCGCAAGGACGGCGAGCTTCCCCTTTTAACCCAAAACCGCCATTTAAAATTCTCTAAAACCTTGGAAGTCCGTATCTTTCCCTTGGTTCCCGGCCACTTGGCCACCAACCTCAAGCATCTAGGCCATGAGGTGTTATGGCTGGACGGCATCAACCGCCGCATGTCCGACGAGGAGTTCGACAAGTACCTGACCGATTTCGCCCCCGAAGTCGTCTTTCTCGAAACCAAGGCTCCGGTCGTGAAGCGCCATTGGAAATATATAGAAGAGTTGAAAGCTCGTTTCCCCAAAATGAAAATTGCCTTGATGGGCGACCATGTCAGTTACTTCCCCGAGGAATCGGTCGTGAACTCGAAGGTGGATTACGTGATGACCGGCGGCGATTACGATATCGTTGGCCGCAACCTTGTCCAGCATTTGGCGGGCAAGGAACCGCTAGGCCCCGGGATTTGGTACCGCGACGCGGAAGGCAAAACCGCCACCACCGGCCCCCACAAGCTGACCGACGCCTTGGATTCCCTTCCCTTCATCGACCGGGTCTTGACCCGCTTCCAGGATTACGGCGAAGCCTATCTGCTTCGCCCCACCGCCTATATCCTCACCGGCCGGGGCTGTGGCGCCTCGGACGCTTCCCCCAACAGCGTGGGGGTTTGCACCTTCTGCATTTGGCAGCACGCCCTCTGGGGCAAGACCGCGCGCCTCCGTTCCCCCGCCAACGTGGCGGAGGAAATGCAGATTTGCGTTGAGAAGCACGGGGTCTGGGAATTCTTCGACGACAACGAGTCCGGCCCCATCTACAACATCGAATGGCTCAAGGAATTTTACAAGGAACTCACCGCCCGCAAATTGCTGGGACGCTTCCAGTTTTCCTCTAACTGCCGCGCCGATACATTGAATGAAGAAGTGGTCGACCTGCTGGTCAAGTGCGGCTGGCGGCTTTTGAAGATCGGGCTGGAGTCCGGCTCCGATTACAGCATCAAGCACCTGGCCAAGTGCGAAACCGTGGATTTGATCGGCAACGGGGTCAAGATGGCCAAGGACAGGGGGCTGGTGGTGCTCCTGACCACGATGATGGGATACCCTTGGGAAACCGAGGAGGATGTCCGTAAGACGTACGAGGTGACGAAGGAGCTGTTGCTTTACAAAGTCAGGGTGGGCGATTGCATGCAGGCTTCCGTGGTCGTCGCTTATCCCGGGTCTCCCCTCTGGCGCGAGTCCGTGAACAAGGGCTGGCTGCTGGTGGGAGAAAAAGATTATGAGAATTACGACATGAGTCATCCGATTTTGAAGACAACCATCAATGCGAGTGAGTGGGCGACCAAAACCTGGAACCTGATGAAAACCCCGAAATTCGTTTTTCGGCAATTGATCACGGTCCGGTCCCTGAGGGAAGTGGACCTTCTCTGGCGGGGATTAAAATCCCTCTTGGGCCACGTTCAGGATTACGGCGATCCACTCCCGGAAAGCGCGACATCCAATGCCAACACGCCTCAAACAGCCGCCAGCCACTAAAGTAGAGGCTCCGAAGCCGACCGCCCCTTCCCTTCCGACCCCCGGAAAATGGAAAGGCAAGGCGATCGCTTTTATCTTCGCCCTAATAATTTTAACGGCCATCTGGAGCACCGGCGCTTTCAACAGCCTTTTTGCCGGGCCCAAAATACCGCTTCCCCGCCAGGTCAACAATCTGGCCTTGGGGGACAACATGACGGATGTGCTTCAAAAATATCCCAAAGCCAAGGATAAGCTCCGGCCTTTCAACAACGACCCCCAGTTCCAGATTGTCACCCTGGGCCCTTCCGAGGGTGTGAACGGTCCCTCCTCCGTGGACCTTCTTTTTTACATCCCCAACAGCAAACTTTATTTCATGTCCAGCATGTGGGAAGCGGAGGGCGCCAAGACGATCCCCGTGGATGAGTGGGCCCACCAATACCGCCGCTGGAACAAGAATGTTGTCACCAATCCCGAGCCCCTGGGCAACGATGTGCTTCTGAAGGAATGGCACTTTAACGACGGCCAAACCGAGATGACCTTGAGGGATTTGAACTACACAACCCACCTTCAACGGTGGGAAGACATCCGGGACGCCAGTAACGAGGCCGCCCAGGACGCATTCGCCAAATACCGCCTGGACGCGGGAAGCTGAGAAGGAAAGTTAGGAGTTTTCGGTCTTTCCTGATGAATTTTGCTGTAAAGCCTTGCAATTCCTAACTCCTCACTCCTAACTTCTAACTAGCACTAAAGTTTATAGACAACTGATATACTTAGTGGCAGGAGAACCCCTTTAATGAAATTACGAGTCTTGTTAATCAATCCCCCGCGGGTCAAAAACCTTCCGGTCGTGCGTGAGGAACGCTACGAACACCGGGACGTGGGTTCGGTTTATCCCCCTCTATCCATCCTCCAGGGCGCCGCTTCCCTTCGTCATGCCGGTTTCGACGTCAAGGTCATGGACGCCAACGGCTTCGACCTGAAACTGGAGCATGTCGGCCGCCTCTTGAGCGATTTTCAGCCCCACATGGTCGTGGCCCGCATGGCCTTCGACTGCCAGGAAGAGGACTTGAAGGTTTTGCAACTGGCCAAGGCCACCAACCCCAACTGCGTCACGGTTATCCGCAACAAGATCATCTCCGAGGTTCCCTGGTTCCTCGAGGATGTGGTCAAGAACCATCCCGAAATCGACCTTTACCTGATGGGTGAGCTGGACGCCATCCTGCCGTCCCTGGCCAAGCGGCTGGAATCCGAATTAAGCCCCATGGGCAACATGCCACCCAAATCCAACAGCTGGTTTTCCGGCATCAACGGCCTGACCTACTACACCGAAAAAGAGGGAATGGTGAAGACCCCTCCCCCGATGCTGATGGACGTGAGCATGGCCCCCTTCCCAGCCTACGACATGTTGCCCTCGATCGCCCCTTACCACACGGGGGTCTTCCAAGACCATTTCGTGATGATCCAGACTTCTAGGGGCTGTCCCTTCGGCTGTACCTTCTGCGCCTACGCTTTGGAAAAATACCGCCCCCGCCCCCACAAGCAAGTGGCGGAGGAATTGATTTGGCTGAAGGAAAACTTCGGCGCCAAGAACGTCCTCTTCTTTGATGACCTCTTAGCCTTGAACTCCGACCGCACCGCCGACCTGGCTGAGGCCTTAATTAAGGACGAAGTGAATATGGAATGGGTCTGCTGTACCCGGGCCAACCTGACCGACGTTCCCTCGCTGAAGATGATGCGCAAATCCGGCTGCCGTGAGCTGGCCGTGGGTATCGAAAGCGGAGACGAGGGTATCCTGGAACGCATCAACAAGGGCGTGAGCAAGGAAGACATCGCCAAATGCGCCTCCGCCTGCAAGGAAGCGGACATTCTTTTCTACGGCATGACCATCTGCGGCCTGCCCGGCGAAACCGAGGAAACCTGGCGCCGCACCATCAACTTCATCAAAGAAATCGACCCCTTCTATACCCAGTTCTGCTTTAGCACGCCCTTCCCCAACACCGAGATGTACCCCTTTTACGAGAAGAACGGCTACCTGAACCATAAGGATTGGTCGCAATATTCGCCCCTGGCCCCTACGCCGGTCATCCGCACCGAAGCCCTCACCACCCAGGATTTAATCCGCCTGCGCCGAGAAGCCTACCGTGAAGTGCTCTTCCGCCCCAAGTATCTGCTCTCCAAAATCCGTCTCACCGACCCCATGTGGAACCTCAAGGGCGGCTGGGAACTCGCCAAGCGCGGCGCCGCCGTGCTGACCGGGCGGGATGTTCGGTAACTCAACCGTTGCTTTTGTAACTGGTCTATATTCCAGATGATTCCTTTCACAACCCTTACTCCGCACCGTGTTAAAATCCTCCCATGAATGAACAGATAGAACTGATCAAACTCGTGGCCAGCCGCCTCGAAGAAGCCGGAATTTCTTACATGCTTACCGGCTCAGCCGCTCTGGATTTCTACGCCACACCCCGCATGACGAGGGACATCGACTTAGTCGTGGAATTGAACCCCTCCGACACTCAAAAACTGCGTCAACTATTCTCGTCCGACTTTTATCTGGATGAACAAGCGGTAACGACGGCCGTTCAACAGCGGACTATGTTCAACGCCATTCACCAGGGATGGATGATCAAAGTTGATTTCATCGTTCGAAAAGATTTGGAATACCGGAAAGTCGAGTTTAATCGGCGCCAAGCCATGAAATTGCAGGACGGCTCAACTGTGTTTGTCGCGTCCCCCGAGGACCTGATTCTTTCCAAGCTGGACTGGTCGAAGGAAACTCACTCGGAAGTCCAGAAAAAGGACATCCGAAGCCTCCTGTCCTTAACTCCCGGCCTGGACTATACTTACCTCAAGAAATGGGCTTTAGCGCTGGGCGTTTCCAAGCAGCTTGAGGAGTTGAAACCGTGACCGACACATCCCCCGAAATCGAAACCGTTTGGCTGGAAATGTGGAAAAAAGTCCCACCTGCGGAGCGTTTTCGGATGGGATGCGAGATGTTTTCAACCGCCAAGGAGCTTGCCCTGGTCGGCATTCGCAAGGAACTCGGCCGGGACGACCCGAAGGAGATGCGCCATAGGCTTTTCATGAGGTTTTATGGAGCCGATTTCACCCCGGAAGAATCGGCGCGGATACTGCAACACCTGGATAAAACCAACCCAGTTTAATTTCGGACGAAAGGGTGGCTGGGAACTCGCAAAGCGCGGCGCTGCCGTCTTGACGGGGCGGGATGTTCGATAAATCCTTATCTTCATTCTTTTAAAACAAATCAAACCAATAACTAAAACCATATTTTTGTTTTGTTATAATCTGATTTTCAATAAGGAGCCCTATGCAACCCCCAAGCCCAAAACCGTATTCCATTAACGATTTCATCGAATGGTATGCCCGCGGAGAGATTGTTTTATCCCCCAAATATCAAAGAAGGGCTGTTTGGTCAGAAAAAGCTCAGTCTTATCTCATGGATACAATAGTTAGAGGCTTTCCCATTCCAAAAATCTTCATTCGACATGACGTAAATATGACCACCAAAAAGTCATACCGAGAAATCGTCGATGGACAACAACGCATCAGAACCATTTTGTCATTTATAAAAGATGGTTTCAAAATTATGAAAGTTCACAATAAGGATTTCGGCGGTTTATATTTCAGTGAATTGCCGGGACCAATTCAAAAAAAGATTTTGATATACGACATATCCGTGGATGTTCTAAACGAAGCGACCGACGCAGAAATATTAGAGATGTTCGCTCGCATCAACACCTACACGGTAGTTCTCAAAAAACAGGAACTGCTAAACGCAAATTATTTTGGCCATTTCAAAACCGCAGCTTATTCATTGGGATTTGAATTTTCCAAATTTTATCTTGCCAACAAAATCCTTAAAGAAAAAGACATCACGAGAATGGCTGAGGCTGAATTAACATCGGAGTTATTAATTGTGATTCTTGATGGGATCCAAGACAAAAAGGTTATAGAAAGCTATTACAAAAAATATGATGATACTTTTGACAAAAAGGAAAAGGTCATCAACCGCTTCAAAGAAAACATTGATACAATTTCCCAACTCTTCGATGGAAATTTATCGAATACACACTTCTCATCAAAACCTCTTTTTTATTCTTTGTTTTCCGCCATTAACTCTTTTAAAGATAAAACAAACCTGAGTAAAAATTTATTCTCAAAAATATCTGCTGCGTTAACTGAAATTGACTCCGTATTGGAAAATCCGCCCGATTTAGTTTCTTCTCGCCTAAGACTATTCATTGATGCTTGCACCAAACATGTAACGGATTTGGAAGCTCGCAAAATTAGATACCAATACATTCTTTCCGAGATAGAAAAAAGACTTAATTAGGCGCCGAATGCCAAGTTTAAAAGTTGTTAAACAAACGTTCCATCGCGCCTTAAATGAATCGTTCGGTTTAATTCGAAAAGCCAATACAATTACCGCCCAATCTCCTTCAATTTTTTCGCCAAAAGACCTCGATTATATTTATGAGATTTCATTTATTAAAATGCTTACAAGTTTCGAGATTTATTTAGAAACTTCCTTTATCGGTTATCTCGAAGGTAAATCAACACGCGTGTTTAGACCCAAAAAAATCACAAAATCCCTCTCAAACGAGAAAGCTTATTTATTAGTGAAAAGAGGAAGAAAATATCCTGATTGGACCACCGTTTCGGAAGTAAAAGGAATGGCGGAAATATTCTTCGATAACGGAGAACCTTATTCCAACGCGTTTGTTGGAACTGAAACTCGATTCAACGACATGAAAACCACTCGCAATGCAATTGCTCATACTTCTAGAAACGCGATAAATTTTTTTGAAACTTTAGTTAGAACAGAACTCCCCACATTGGCTTCTAATATTTCTCCAGGTCAATTTCTACGTTCTAATGAAACAACTACAAGTACAACCTACATTGAATTCTATTCCAACTGTCTTAGGTTAGCCTCAGACCAAATTGTTCGTACATGAAATCAATTTCCTGACTCGCGAGAACAGAAAGATGGGTCAAGCTACCATCGTCCATTTCTCCGAGCCATCCTTTTTTCTTCACTCTTGTGCACAAGGAGCCTGTCTTTTTCGGCTATTGCATCCGTGACTTTTCTCATGCTTGAATGTCTTTAATTTCCAAGGAGGTGTGCCCATGCCGAAAATGACGACCTGCCTGTGGTTTAATAACGAAGCGGAGGAAGCCGCGCGCTTTTATTGCGGGGTTTTCAAGAAGTCCAAGATCCTGGACATCGCCTACTACGGGCCGGGGATGCCCAAACCCGAGGGGTCCGTGCTGACTGTGCGGTTTCGGATCAACGGGCAGGAATTCCTGGCCCTCAACGGTGGCACCGAATTCCGCTTCAATATGTCCATCTCCCTTATGGTGCCCTGCAAGACCCAAAAAGAGATCGACACCCTCTGGGAAAAACTCACCGACGGCGGGAAGGAAGTTCAATGCGGGTGGCTTACGGACAAATACGGCCTTTCCTGGCAGATCGTCCCCGCGATCCTGGGCAAGCTGGTATCCGGCAAGGACAAGGCCAGGACCAACCGGGTCATGCAAGCCGTCATGAGCATGGTGAAACTGGACCTCAAGACGCTCAAACAGGCCTATGCCGGGAAGGGGAAATAACGCGTGTCCGAATTGGGTAGTGTATCGGGTTGAAAAAATCCGTCATTGCGAGGAGGCCGTAGTAAGGCCGACGTGGCAATCCAAACGTTCCAGAAATTGCAGTTTTTTGATTGCTTTGGGTTGCCACGTCGCCCGAAAGTCATGGGCTCCTCGCAACGACGAATCTAAAATCAAATTTGCAAAAGTCGAGCGTTAGCTAGTCCTCAACCTTAAGGCCGTTCGACGCGGAAGTCCGCGTGCTTGGCAAAACGGGTTTCTCCACGGGGATGAACCGGGTCGTCCGACATCCAAGGCCATCCGCCGAACTGGGTACGTTGGTAGTCCTCGAAAGCCTGCTGAATCTCTTCCCGGGTATTCATCACGAAAGGCCCGTACTGGGACACCGGCTCGCCGATGGGGCGGCCTTGCAAGAGAAGCAGTTCGGCCTCTTGGCCGCCGTTCTCCAATAAAACATCCATGTCCGGCTCCAGTTCGACCCCGTGGCGGAGCTTCACCGGCACGCCGCCGATAACCATAAAATCCCCCCGGAAGAAATAGAGAGTACGGTTGGTTCCTTTCTTGGCCCTCGGCAAAACCCACCGGGCCTTCGGCTCCATCTTAAGGGTCCAAATGGCCAGATCGCTTTCCGGCTTGGAAGCCCAGGAATCGGGCGGCGGAGGCAGGGCCTTCTGATCCCCCAGTTGCCCGGCAATGAGGGTCACTTCGGTCTTTCTCCCAGCCTCGTCTTTGGCCGTCACTTTTGGAATCTTCTCCGCCCATTGCATGGAAAAATAAGGCGCGACCATCTTCCCCGCCTTGGGCAGGTTCAGCCAGATTTGGAAAAGCTCGAGCGGGTTGGGATTCTTAGGGTCGAGCAAGGGGAACATTTCCGAATGGTTGATGCCCTTGCCGGCGGTCAGCCACTGGGCGTCGCCCTGGCCGAACCGGGCGGTGGCGCCAAGGGAATCCGAATGGTCGATGAAGCCACGATTCACGACGGTCACGGTCTCGAAGCCCCGGTGGGGGTGCTGGGGAAAACCCGGCACGGTATCCCCGTGGTACATGCGCCAGCCGTCCTTGCCCTCAAAGTCGTTTCCGAGGTTACGGCCCTTCAGGTAAGCCTGGGGACCCAGCCGGTCGTTGCCCGCCGGATAGGCATCGTCGTGGTGCGCGCAAAAAAGAAAGGGATCGGCCGTTTCCCAGGGAAACCCCAGGGGTTGCACCCGCTTCACAGCTTCGGTTGTTTCTGTCTTTTTGGTTTTCATGCCGACCCTCCTGGACTTTCGATGACTCTATCATTAGGTCGTCCGCTCCCGGGAGGCAAGGAGTTACGCGGCGGAAACCAAGGCATTGAACCACCAAGGCACCAAGGGCACCAAGAAAAGCCAAACCAAGCCTTGGATCAAAACTTAGAATCTCCTTAAGGCCTTTTTCGTTCTTGGTGCCCTTGGTGCCTTGGTGGTAAAAATGGATTTTTCCTTGCCTTACATCCAGCCGGTTTTCCACTGGCGGTGGGAAATAAGCACCAAAACGAAAAGCACCAGGGGGGCGATCATATGGAAAAGGGCGCCGTCGTGGAGGGCATAAGAGGCCGAGGCGCCGAGTAAATCAAAGGAGATACCCGCGTAGGCCCATTCCTTGAGGGTCGGGAACTTGCCGCCAAAAAGGATCGCGATGGAGCCCAATATCTTGGCCACACCCAGGATGGTGCAAAGATAGGCCGGATAGCCCAGGTCCGTGATCCCTTTGACATTCTCGGGATTGCCGATGAGCATCATCACCCCGCCCGAACCGATTGCCGATACGAAGAGAAGGGTCACCGTCCAATAAATCACCTTGGCGGTTTTCATCCACTTCGCTTTCTTTTCAGCCACGGAAATTGCCATTTCGAGTCTCCTTTTAGGAATTGATACACCTCTATACTATACGACGAACAAAAAATCCAAAACTGGACATCACAAAAATGAAAAACGAAAGAAATTTGAACCACCAAGACACCAAGAACAACGAAAGACAAAGGTTTAAACGATATCGAAAGTCGTCATTTTTCGCTTTTCTTGGTGTCTTGGTGGTTCAAAAGTGTTTTTTTTATACTATTTGAATAATCTTGCTGACCGTATTCCAATTCCTCGTGGTAGCGGAAACCTTGAACTGCTTTTCGATGAAGGCGTTGGGGAAGCCCCAGCGGCCTCCCTTGAGGGGCAGGGCTTCGCAAAAGATATCGGCCTTCCTCATGCCCAAAACCTTCACCCCGTCCTTTTCCGATACCAGGGGGAGTTTGGGTTTTTCCTTTAGTTCCTCGGCGATCAGAACGACGTAAGTTTTGGCGTCGGGCTTCATTCCCTTAAAGGGATTGAGTTTGAGGAGGGCCTGGAGTTCTTCCTCCGTCCTCAATAACGCCGGTACCTCATAACCCAGTTCCTTTAAGAGTTTTTTCTCAATCTTTCCCGCGAGAGTTTTCTGGTCTTTATCCGGGGACTCGAAAATCACGTTGCCGCTTTGGATGAAGGTTTTGACGTTCTTGAGCTTCAAGGCAACGAACATCTCGGTCAGGGCGTCCATCTTGACCACCCGGCCGCCCACGTTGATGCCGCGAAGGAAGGCGTAGTATTTGATCATTTGATTTCCCTAGGGATGAAGTTTCTCGCCCTTGGCGAGCATGGCGAGGAATTGCTTAAACCGCTTTTCCCGTGTTTCCGGCTTTTTAGCGGTTTGAAGCCGGTAAATGATGGCGTAAACATTCACCCGGTTCAAGCTTTCCAGAAAGGCTTTGGCCTTCTTGTTTTTATTTACTTCTTTCAGGAAATCCTCGGGCAGGGTGGCCGTGCTTGGGGGGTGGTAGGCCTTGGCCCAACGCCCGTCCTTCTTCGCCGCCTTGATTTGCCGGCGCCCCGCGGGCTTCATCCGGCCCGCTTTAATCAACCTTTCCGCGTGGACTGTATTGTTCTTGGACCATCCGCTCTTGGGACCCCGGGAAGTGAATTTCTGAAGCCAGACCTTTTCATCATAGCGGTCCTTCTGTCCGTCGATCCAGCCATAGCAGAGGGCGCCTTCCAAAGCTTCAGCGTAGGTAACCGAACCCGCACCTGAATCTTTTTTAAAAATCTTGAGCCAAATTCCCGGAGAAGCGGAATGGTTCTGGGCCAGCCAATTTTCCCATTCCCGGAGTGACTTAAAAGGCAGAATAGCCAAGCCCTTTAGCTTTTCCATACCGGTTCCTCCTGCCATTTAAACGGGAATAAGAATTTGGGTGACTAATTTTCCCTCGGGGGTAATTCGAGGGTCGTTCATGTAGTTCTCAATACACCAGCCAGGTACTTTCGTCAATTTCATGATGCCTCCTTGTTTTCATTTTATCCGTCGTGGCGAGGAGGCTTATTTTAAGCCGACGCGGCCATCCAATGTCTTCCAAAAACCGCGGTTTATGGCCTGGTAGGGTTTGCTTCCTCCGACTAAAACCGGGCTTCTTAGGGAGGCTATCCGGGCGCTATTCCCGGATCTTGACAGATGCATACGAAAAGGCCATATTGATGCATATGAGAACAACCCTGAATATTGACGATCAACTGCTCAAAACAGCATCCCAAATGACCGGTGTTGAGGAAAAAACCTCACTCGTCCGCATGGGCTTGGAATCCCTGATTCGCAGCGAGGCCGCCAAAAGGCTCGCCGCCATGGGCGGCAGTGACCCCCATGCCTCCGCCGCACCCCGCGGGCGCAGGACTCCTAAAGCGTGATTTTGGTCGACACCTCCGTTTGGATCGACCATTTCCATTCTCCCGATAAGAACCTGATTTCCCTTCTGGAAAAACAAGAGGTCCTCGTTCATCCTTTCGTGATCGGGGAATTATCCCTGGGCCACTTGAAACACCGGGACCAAATTCTGCGTGACCTCCAATTGCTGTCCCGGATACCCCCCGCCCCGGACTCGGAAGTGTTGGGCTGGGTGGAGAAACAACGGCTTTTCGGAAAGGGAATCAATTGGGTGGATGCCCATCTTTTGCTGTCCTGCCTTTTGAATGGTTCCGAATTTTGGACTAGGGACAAGATACTGCTGGTGACGGGCCGCACAACGGGCGTTAAGGCTCATTCGGGCCGTTGAAGTTTCAAAGGAAATCAACCTTGAAAAAAACAACACTCAAAATCGTCGTCTTCTCCGCCAAGGGCGGGGGAACGGGCTGCGCCCTGCGGGCCCGCTATATCGCCGAGGCCTTTCGCAAGCGGGGCCACCAAGCTCTCTTCGTCAAACCCATCCCCTCGCTCCCCCTTTGGTTCGACATGGTTCTGTCCCTCCCCTATTATTTCCTCGTATCCCTTTTCTCCCGTTTTGACGCGGCCATGGTCATCAAGCCTTACCCCATGGCGGTCCCGGCCCTTTGGTTGCAACGCTTGAAAGGCGCCAAGATTGTGATCGACGTGGATGACTTGGATTACGACTATAGCCGCGGGCTTTTCCGGGCCTTCCACCGGTGGCTCCAAAAGCGCTGGCCCGTCTGGGCGGACCTCGTCACCTACCACAATCCCGAGCTCTTGACCCCCATCCGGGAATTCTTCAAGGTTCCTTCCGAGAAGCTTGTCCAATTAGCCCAGGGAGTGGATACCGATCTCTTCCGCCTGGAAAAGCCGAGATTCGAGAACCTTCCCCCCGCCGCCGCCCAACTTCAAAGCCAAAAGGACCGGGGACCCATCCTGGCCTTTACCGCCCACCTGAACGTGGCCTGCGATTTGGAACCCGTCTTGGAATCCTTCAAACTCTTGCGCCAAACCCTGCCCAAGGTCCAATTGCTGATAGCGGGGGGCGGCCCGGACGAGACCCGCTTTAAAAGGCTGGCCGGGGAACTGGGGATTGCCGAATCAGTCCATTTCACCGGCATGGTGACGCCCGAACAGGTGGCCGCCTGTTTGGGGCTGGCTGGTACCGCCCTGGTTTATTACCGGGATACCCCGGTCAACCGGCACCGGGCCTCCATGAAACTGCGGGAAGCCCTGGCCTGCGGTTGTAAGGTGGTGGCCACCGACGTGGGCGAAGCCGCCCGGTTCAAAAAGGCCCTCTTTCTTTCGAAACCGGACCCCAAATCCTACGCAAAGGCGGTTTTAGGTGCGCTGAAAGCCAAAAAATCCCCCCAAGCGGGCGCCTTACTGGTAAAAAAGTGGGACTGGATACGTTGCGTGGAACCCCTTGAAAAGGAACTTTCGAAATAATGCGACGCCTAGGCTCCTTCATTTTCCTCTTCGGCATCCTTTTGTTTCTACTTCTATTAAGGATGGTCGACCTGCCCGCCACCTGGAAGCTCCTGGAATCGGCCCAACTTTCCTGGGTCGCGGCGGCTTTCCTTTTCATTATTCCCGAGGTCGTGATCAAGGGCTTTAGGCTCATCGCCCTGACCCGGGTTTTCGGGTCCCACCTGACCTTCAAGAACTCCATTTGGATTTACCTCTCCGGACAGCCCCTAGGCGCCGTCACCCCGGCCAAGCTGGGGGATATTGTTCGTGTCTTGGGCATCGGCAAGTGGGGAAAGCTCCGGCCCCACTCGGCTTTCGCGGTGCACGTGGCGGACAAGGTTTACGACCTCTTGGCCCTGGTTCTCCTGGCGGCCACCGGCCTCATCACCCTCATCGCCCAAAGCGAATTCAAGGGCCCGGCGGTGGCGGCCCTGATGGGCATCGGCATGGGCGTCCTTTTAATGGCGCTTTTCCTGAACCCCCAATGGATGCGCTATATCCTCAAGCCCCTGCTTCTCTTCCTGGCCCCCCAAAAGCTGGCGGAGCAATTGAGCGCCCATGGCCGGGAATTCTATAAAGACCTCCTAACCCTCTTCCAGCCTTCCCACCGCCTGGTTTGGCCCTTCTTTCTTTCCCTGAGCGCCTGGACGGTGGTTTTGGTCCGCACTTATTTTTGCTCCCTGGCGGTGGGCTTGCCCCTTTCTTTCATCACCATCGCCCTGCTTTTGCCCATCGTCATTGTGATAGAATTCCTGCCGATCACCATTTTGGGTTTCGGAACCCGGGAGGCCGCCTTGTTCTTCCTATTCGCCACGCCGCAGGTTTCCACCGCCGGACTGCTTTCCTTTTCCTTGATGACCGTCCTGGCCGGGCCCCTTTTGACTTCCCTGGTCGGTATCCCTTGCGCCATGCGGCTGGGTTCCGCCGTGGGGGCCAAATCATGAGCCTTTCCTATAGCGTGGTCATCGCCGTGGACCGCACCGACAAGCCCCTTCCCGTTTTGGAAGGCTTGAAACAACTGCCACCCAGTGAAAAGCCACGGGAGATCTACGCCTGCGTGGGCAAGAATCCTTCCCTCCAGAGAAACCTGGGCGTCCAGCAATGCAAAACCGACCTGGTTTATTTTTTGGATGACGACAGTTTCGTTTGCTCCGGTACCGTCAAGCACCTTTCCTCCCACTTTGAGGACAATCGCACCGCGGTGGCGGGCGGTCCCAACCTGGTCCCTCCCGACGCCATCTCCTTCGAGAAGACCGTCAACGCGGTTTTGGCCTCCTGGATGGGCAGCTTCAAGGTGAGAAACCGCTACGCCGCCATCGGTTCCGTCAAGGAAGCCACGGAGAAGGACCTGATCCTTTGCAACATGATGGTGCGCCGGAAGGCCTTTTTAACCGAGAGCGGTTTTCGGGTCGATCTTTATCCCAACGAGGAAAATGAGTTCTTGAACCGGCTTCTCCACAAGGGCTATCGGCTGGTTTATGACCCCCGCGGGGCCGTCTACCGTTCCCGCCGGAAGTCCCTGGGGGCCTTTTGCTGGCAGGCCTTCCGCTATGGCCGGGGCCGGGCCCGGCAAATGAAGATTTATCCCTGCTTCTCGGACATCGTGCACCTGGCCCCCGCATTTTTGCTTTTTTACCTGGTGACCCTGGTCTCGGCCTTTATCCCGAATCTTCCCGCCCTCTATAGTTCGGTTGTCCGTTCCCCTCTTTGGTGGTTGCCCATGGGGCTCTTTCTTTTGGGCGCCATTGGAACAGGCGTTTCGGCGGCTTCCTGGCACCGGCGTTTCATGGACTCCTTCAAGGTTCCGATCCTGATTTTCCTCAGGCACTTCTTTTACGGATGGGGCCTCATCGCCGGTTTCTTCACCTCCATCCCCAAACCACCCCTTGACGTGAAGGTCTTCAAGATTCAAAAGGGGCCCAAGGGAAGCCGGTTTGTTCCCCTTTCCCCAAGGTCTCCCAAGCGCAACCCTTAACAGCATGCTGAAAAAATCCGAAAGGCGGCCCCACTTATGGAATTAACCACCCACCGAAAAACGGCCCTGACGTCCCTGGGACTTTACCTAGCCGTCGCCTTTGTGGCCTTTTTTCCTTCCCTGATCCTGGGCAAAGTCTACTTCGCCAACGACCTTTTAAACCAATACAGCCATTTCCGGGCCCTCTTGAAAAGCCAGCTGGCCATGGGCCACTTCCCCCTTTGGAACCCCTATTTTTTCGGGGGCCAGCCCTTCTTCGCCGACCCCAACGTGATGATGTGCTATCCCCTAACCTATCTCACCCTGATCTTTCCCATTCCCTACGGTTTGGGTGTCTTTTTTTTCCTGCATATGTTCCTCGCGGCCTGGGGAATGCATCTTTGGCTTAAAAGCCTGCGCTTATCCGCGGGCGCTTGCCGCCTGGGCGCCCTGACCTTCGCCCTTTCCGGAGTTTTCTGGTGGGAATTGATCCATCCCCCCATCCTGGCCGCCTATACCTGGTTTCCCTGGCTTCTCTTGACCCTGGAACACTTGGCCCAAAAGCTGGAAAAGGGCTGGGCCTTCCTTTCCGGCCTTTGTTTCGCGGTCATCTTCTGTTGCGGGAATTTCCAATCGACGACTTGCGTTCTCTATACCGCCTTGCTTTATTTCTTTTTCCGTTTTTGGACAAGGGATGAAGCCACCCCCCTTTGGCCCTGGAAGAAGTTAGTGGCGGCCTTCCTATTTATCCTTTGGGGTGGATTGCCCCTGGCTTGCCATTTCATACCTGCTTATGAATTTTCAAAATACACCAACCGTCAGGACGCCAACCAGACCTACGATCACTTCAACGGGCAATTTTCCATGGTTCCCTCGACAAGCTATGAGTTCCTTTATCCCAGCCTGGGAGTTCCACCCGGAAGCAACATTGAGCTGGCGATCCAGCAAATTACCGACCAGGTCAATGTCGGGAACGACTTCCTCGGAGCCTTCGGCTACTTGGGAATCTGGGCGCCTTTCCTCATGGCATTAGCTTTCAAGCGGAAGGAGAAAAAATTCCTCATCTTCCTGGCAGGAGTGGCTTTTTTATCCGTCCTGACCGCCTGGGGGCGCTATACGCCCTTGCACCGCCTGGAATGCCTCTTGATGCCGGGAGTCAACTTGAGCCGGGCGCCTTTCCGCTTTGTCCAGGCCTACCTGCTTTTCGCCTGTGTCCTCCTGGCCTTCGGTTACCAGACCCTGGAAAGGGGATTCGCCGAAACGGGCCGCCGTTCCAACGCGGTTTGGTTTGCCTTGATTTACGCCTTTTTGCTTTTCGTCCCAACCTTCGTGAATCCCGGCCAAACTTGGCGTGAAATGCTGGCCCTGGGGCTAGGGCTGGGAGGCTTCCTTTTAATATTTTTAACGGAGTCCTGGAAACCCTTGGGCAAAAGCCTTCTCCAAGGCGCCTTGCTTTTTCCCCTTCTGCTCACCGGTTGGTCCGATTTCAGTTTGGGGCCCGCCTCCAATTTCAATTACGAGGAAAATTTCCCCGCTTTTACCTATCTCAAGCAGAACTCAAGCCTGGGCCGCTACGATTTTGACCAAAGCCTGTTCTATCCCGTGCAAATGGGCAACGCCAATTACCGTTGGACCTTTCCCCAGGACGCTCCCATGGAATTCGGAATCCGGGACAGCGGCGGCTATAACCCGATTTACCTCCTCAAACCCATGACCCTCAAGTCCCTGCCCCTTCAAAATTTCGTGAGGCTTATGGCCATCCGCGGTTTTCTTCTGGGCCGGGACGCGGGCGAGATGAAAGGTTTTGACCGCCAGGTGATGGGAGAGGTTTACTATTACGGGGTGCAGGTCCCCTCCAGTTTCGTCACGGCTCCTTTCCAATGGAAAGTCGTTCCCGACGATCAGGCCATGATCACGGAAATGAAAAACCCGGATTTCGATCCGGCGAACCAAGTGTTTTTATCCGAAACGCCTCCCCCCGACATAGCCGCCAAACTAACGGGCCAAAAGGCCTCCCTTCAATATGACTGGGTGAAAAACGACATGAACGAGGAATCGTTCCAGATTCGCCTGGACCGGGATAGTTGGGTATTTTTCTCGGAAGTCATGTTTCCCGGATGGAAGGCGAAAGTGGATGGAAACCCATCGGAAATTTTCACCGGCAATTCCACCTTCCGGACCTTGTTCATTCCGGCCGGGGAACACTTGGCCGAATTTTATTATGAGCCCGTCTGGGCCCAACCGCTTCTGGTGGGATTTATTCTTTGGTTGATTTCAGCCCTGGGTTACGCCTTTTATTCCATGCGGGCCAAACCCGCCGCAAATGCTTAATCCCTTCGGCCAAGACGGGAACGAAGAATCCGCTCTTCCCCGAAAAAGCTTTTTTCTTTATCTCGTGCTTTCCCTTCTGGCTTTTTACCCTTGTCTTTTTCAAGGAAAAGCCTATTTCGACAACGATCTTTTGGCCCAATTTGGGCCCTGGAGGGCCTTTTTAAGGGATCAATTGGCCCATGGCCATTTCCCCCTCTGGAACCCCTATTCCCTGGGCGGGCAGCCCTTTTTCGCCGACCTCCAAAACATGATGCTCTATCCTTTCAATTACCTGACCCTTCCCTTTTCCATACCTGTGGGTCTAAGCCTTTTTTTCCTGATTCATCTTCTTTGGGCGGCCTTCGGCATGCATTTATGGCTGAAGTCCATGGGCCTATCCGAAAACTCCTGCCGGGTCGGCGCCCTTTTGTTTTCCCTTTCGGGTTTTTTTTGGCTGGAGCTGATCCATCCGCCGGTTCTGGCGGCTTTCGCCTGGCTTCCTTGGCTTTTTTACCGCCTCGAACAATTGGCCAAAAACCAGAAACCGTCGAACGCTTTCGGGGCGGGTTTTGGCTTGGCCATGCTTTTTCTTTGCGGCAGTTTCCAGGTAACCGTGGGGGCCTTTTACGGCGGGCTGGCTTACTTTCTTTTCCGCTTCCTTTCGAATCATCAAAAAAGCGTGGCCCGATTATCCGTAAAGTCGCATTTGCTTTTTGGATTTTTTCTTCTTTGGGGGGCCTTACCCCTCTTGGGCCAGTTGATTCCAAGCCTGGAATTTTCCGCGCTCACCGACCGCCGCGCGCCGGGCCAAACCTACGAGCAATCTAACAGCCGTCTGCCCTTGAACCCCGCCACCCTTTACCAGTTTTTCCTCCCCCGCCTTACCGTTCCCGAGGGCAAGGAGATGGCCGAGGCCATCCAGTTCGGCAACACGAATGGGGAGACCCACCTGGCCGCGAATTTAGGTTACCTGGGTATTTGGCTTCCTCTTTTTATTTTTTGGGCTTTCGGGCACAAGGAAAAGAACTTGGTGCGCTATCTGGGAGGTTTCGCCCTCTTTTCGCTGTTGCTTTGTTTCGGCGGCTATACTCCTCTTCACCGGATTCTTTGCGACCTCTTACCCGGGCTTTCGATCATCCGGGTTCCCTATCGTTTCTTGTTTCTTTACGTCCTTGCCGCCTCGGCTTTGGCGGCTTTTGGTTTTGAGCAACGCTTATCGGAAGACCCGCCAAAAACCGAAATCTTTCACCGCCTGAAAACCCCGCTCGTCTATGCCTTTGTCTTGTACTTGGCGGCCCTTTGGAGGCCTTCCATGAACTGGAGGGAAATTCTGGGGCTGACCCTGGGGACTATCGCCCTTTTCCTACCGGCCTTCACCATTCCAAAATTAAAAACCCTCTCGTCTCTCTTGTGGGCGGGCGCCCTGGTCCTGCCCTTACTCTTGAGCGGCTTGGATGACTTCAAACCCGCGTCCGCGTCCAATTTCGATTTCGCCCAAAATTCCAAGGGGCTGGTGGAGGGCGCCCTCCGCTTGGGACCCTACCGGCTCATTTTCTATAATTCGACCATGGGATATCCCATCGAAGTGGGCGGGCGGGATTACATCCTGAATTATCCCCAAAACGCCGCCTGCGCCCTCCAAATCAAAAACTTCGGGGGCTACAATCCCTTAATGCTTCAAACCAAAAAGGACATCGGCACCCTCCCCTTGGGGCCTTTGGTTCAACTGGGGGCGATTCAAGGAGTTGTGACGGGAACCGCCAAAGGACCCTTGCCCGGTTTCAAACGGGAGTCCTTTCCCCCTTATTTTCTTTATGAATACGAAAAACCCTTGTCCTACGCTTATGCCCCCCAAAAACTGGTGATGGAACCTGATCCCCATCGCCGCTTGGCCCTATTGCAAAACCCGGGCTTTGACGCGGCCCAAACCGGGCTCCTCCCGGGGCCTTTTCCCGCCGAATGGACAAGCTCTTTGGAAAGCGGAAAACCCGCCGGGCTTCAATGCCGCTTTGAAAAGGATGAGGCGGACTTCCAAGCTTTTTCCCTGAACCTGGATCGCGCGAGCCTGGTCGTTTTTTGCGAGGTGATGTACCCGGGTTGGAAGGCTTTCATCGATGGACAAGCGGCGCCCCTTTACAATGCCGACTATTTTTTAAGAAGCGTTTACGTTCCTTCCGGGCAACACCGGGTGGAATTCCGGTTGGATCCCGCCTGGTGGCTTCCTCTTCGCGTCGGCTTGGCGATTTGGCTTTTGGTAACCCTGATGGGCCTTCTTTATATGGGACGTCCGGGCAAAGGAATCCAACGTGCGTAATCCCTTGTTTTCGTTACTCCAAAAAGTTTATTACGGCATCGGCGGGCATGGCTTGGGCCGGATCAAGCCCCTACGCTGGGCTTATGGGATCCTTTTTGGGCTTTTAAAACCCCGTTCGGTGATGGTCCAGGGCCACCGTATGTGGCTGGATGACAAGGACACCCTGGAGTTGGCGAATCACGAGGTTTATGAACCAGTTGAAACTGAAATTTTTAAAGGGGAGATCAAGGCCGGGGACAGGGTTTTGGACATCGGCGCCAATATCGGCTACTACACCCTCATTGCCGCCCATCTGGTAGGCCCCCAGGGCAAGGTTTACGCCTTTGAACCCGATCCCGCTAATTTCCGCCTTCTCCAAAAAAACGTGGAAGCCAACGGCTATACCAATGTCGTTTTAGTGAACAAGGCCCTCTCGAACAAAAACGGAAAGATCCGCCTTTACTTGAATCCTTCCAACCGGGGTGACCACCGGGTTTACGACTCGAAAGACGGGCGTTCCTCCATAGAAATTGAAACGGTGGCCCTCGACCGTTTTTTTAAACCCTTGGACAAGAAAATTCATTTCATTAAAATGGATATCCAAGGAGCCGAAGCTTTGGCGCTGGCGGGCATGAAGGGATTGATCCGAAGAAATAAGGGATTAAAGCTCGTCACCGAATTTTCCCCCGCTTCCCTTAAACTGGCCGGAAGCCGTCCCGAGAATTATTTAAACAGCCTCAAGTCCATGGGGTTCGGTTTTTTCGAGATATCCGAGAGGAAAAAGTCGGTCCAGCCGGTGAAAGCTAACCAGTTGTTGAAACGCTCCTGGGGCGGGAGTGAGGATTACACCAATTTGTTTTGCGTGAAAAAATAGCCAAGGACTTCCATGCTCTCTAAAAACCAATTCGTCCGTTCCCATGGTTTGGGAAACGACTATCTCGTGATGGACCCGGCCTCCCTTTCCTTTGATTTAACCCCCCAGAACATCATCCGGGTTTGTAACCGTAATACCGGCGTGGGTTCGGACGGCATCCTAGCCCTGGAGAAATCCGATTCTTCCCTGGCCCGCCTGCGGATTTATAACCCGGATGGAAGCGAAGCCGAAAAGAGCGGCAACGGCCTGAGGATTTTTTGCAAATTTCTCTTCGAGCATGGTTACACCGAGAAAACTTATTTCGAGATCGAGACGGCCGGAGGCAAGGTCCAGGCCCAACTGCACTTGGTGGTGGGCAAAGCCGCGGCGGTAACCGTGGATATGGGCAAGGCCGAATTCGCCGCCGGGAAGATTCCGGTGAATGTTCCTAATAGCGAAGCGGAAGTCATCGATAAGCTGATTCCTCCCATCAAGCCGGGCGACAGTTTCCGGATTAACTGCGTTTCCATGGGAAATCCTCACTGCGTGGTTTTCGTAGGCAATATCGAGGAAGCTGAATCCCTGGCCCACGAATATGGCCCTTTGTTCGAAAATCATCCCCTCTTCCCGAACCGCACCAACGTCCAATTCGCCGTGGTCAACAACCGTAAAGAGGTTAGTATCCGCATTTGGGAAAGGGGTGCCGGCTATACCCTGGCTTCCGGTTCTTCCTCCTGCGCCGTGGCCGCTGTTTGCGTGAAAACGGGCAAAACCGACAGGGAATTGACCCTTCATATGCCCGGAGGTGACCTGGCCTTGAAGGTCAACGATAACTTTGATTTGACCATGCGCGGACCCGTGGAGGAAATCTGCTTGGGAACGGTGACCGGAGAATTACTCCAATTCCTTGAAAAAAACGCCCATCGAAAAGTCTAGTTCTCTCTCCCTAACCCCAAAGACCTTTTGGCGCCAAGAAGGCCCTCCGCTTCTCTTTTTAACCGCCGCTTTCCTATTATTTTTTAAGGAATGGTCCCATCCCTTCACCCGATTTTTTCTCTCCCTGGACCTGAGCGTTTTATACGAACCGGTTTATTTTTGGGTTCACCAGCATCTCTCCCAGGGTAAATTACCCCTCATTTGTGACAACGCCATGCATGGGGCCCCGATCGCCGCTTATTCGATGGCGGGTGTCTTGTCCCCTTTTCTTTGGTTGTTCCACTGGTTTTCATCTTATGTCTTAGTATTCAACCTTCTCTTCCTGTCTCCCCAAGCTATCTATTTATTCGGAACATATTTTTTGGGACGCCAACTGAACTTGTCGCGGTCCGCTGCCTTACTATTGGCCTTCTTTTGGTCTTTCAACGGCCATCAAATGGCCCAACTGGACCACTTAAATGTGGCTTGGGCCCATGCCTTTTTTCCCTGGGCGTTCCTGGCCCTGTTACGTCACTTGGAAACCCGACGAGCCTTCTGGATTTTTCTTTCATCTCTTTTGATGGGTTTGAACTTGCTCTCGGGCCATCCTCAGGTTTTCTTTTTGGAGTGTCTTTTTTTCCTTTTCCGGGCGCTTTTCTTCGACGCTTATAAGCTTAAAACGCGGTTGGGTTCCACGATCCTGATGGGCCTGGGATCTCTGATCGTAGCCTCACCCCTTATTCTCTTTACCGCCGAATGTTTGAAGGGTGATTTTCAAACTCAATGGAGTGTTATTGATCGTTTTTATCACTCCTGGACACCGATGAATTTCCTCACCCTTTTCTTCCCTTGGTTCTTTGGAAAGACTCAATATGACCGCGCGGGAATGGACTATTGGTGGCAGTATCAGTTTGTGGAAATGCAGGTGGCCTTCTCCATTGTTGCCCTGTTCTTCATCGTCTTTTTCTTTTCCCGCAAAGATCCGCGAAGGAAATGGATCGCCTGGACTTTCGTCTTCGCTCTGGCCATGTCCATGGGCAAATTCACCTTCTTTTATTCCCTGGTCCAATCCCTCCCAGTCTTTTCCTTCTTCCGCGACCCGGCCCGTTATTGGTTCTTAGCCACTTGGGTCCTTGGGATAGGCGCGGCGACGGGTTGGGACCTCTGGTTTGAGGAAAGAGACCATGGGGTCCAAGGTAAAAAAATAACTCTTTGGATCGCTGGGGCGACAATTGGAATACCCCTGATGGGACTGGCCCTTTTGTCATTCGGACGGCCTCTTTTGGAATCCTCCGCCGACTTCTTTATCCGCCATTTCCTTTTAGGGGATGCGGCCCATTTCCAGTCCCTTTCCTTTTACTTGAGCCGCGTTCCGCAAAAATTGGAGGCGCTTGCCGTTAATTTGAACCCCATCCGTCCCAGGGTTTTCCTCCCTATTCTCTTTTTAGGCGGTTTGCTGGCCGCTGTTTGGGGCCGCCCTCGATGGAATCTGACCTGTCTCAAGATTTTTCTTCTCTTTTTGGTTTTGGCCGACCTTTATGCTTTTCGCATGCCCTTGGGGAACGCTTTTTATAATCCGTCGGATATTACCGCTCCTCAAGTTCCCGCGCCGGAAAATCGAACTCTCACTCTTCTTTACAACACTCCTTCGCCCCTTCCTAACCAATATCGGGAAATGGCCTATCCCAACATGAACTTGATGTTCAACCGGCCCAACCTAGTTTTCGACGCCAACCCCACCCCCCGGCGCTACGCCGACATCTGGGCCAAACTAGGTTGGTTTTCATGGGTATATAAAGACCGGGATCCTATGGGCTTTTCCAACAATATCGATCTTCTTCGGATGATGGGTGTGGACCAGATTGTTTCTGATATTCCTTTAAAACTTCCCCCGATTTTCACCGTGACTCAAAACCATTACCCCTTTGTTTATCACTTAGGATCAGCTATGCCCAAAGCCTATCTAGGGATTACCCATGGAAAAGCGATGTTATTAAATCCCCCTGAATTTAAGCCGGATATATCCGAATGGAGCGAAACACGCCTTTTGTTGTCCGCCCGCAATAATAAATCGGATTATGGATCCAATTTATTGTTTCTCCAGAAGACCTGCCTTCCTGGATGGAAAGCCAACATCAATGGAAACCCGGTTCAGATCCAAACCGAGGACGAGGTATTAACCGCCCTTCCTCTGGAAACAGGCGATAACCGAATCGAGCTTCATTTCGATCCCACCGGTCTGCGCCTGGGCTTTTTCCTGTTTTTCGCCTTTTCCGGGCTCTTTTCCTTCTTCCTGATTCGCCGCATCCTCGCTTGAGTCCCTGACCCGCCCGCACTAAAATGCCCCCTCATTTCATTGAAGGAGGGTCTCATGCCGCTTCAAGAAGGTAGCCCCGCTCCCGATTTCAGCCTGAAGTCCACCGACGGAAGCACTGTCCAATTGTCCCGCTTTAAGGGAAAGAAAAACGTCATCGTTTATTTTTACCCCAAGGACGACACGCCGGGCTGTACCAAGGAAGCCTGCAGCTTCCGGGACGACGTCTCCCAGTTATTGGCCAAGGACACGGTGGTCTTCGGTGTTTCCACCGATAACCTGCAAAGTCACAACGAGTTCACTAAGAAATTTAGCCTGAATTTTCCCCTTCTTTCCGATCCCGATGGTTCCGTTTCCAAGTCTTACGACGGGTTTAATCCCGAAAAAGGAACCAGCCGCCGGGTCACTGCCGTTATCGATAAGGAAGGCAAGATTAAAAAGTACTTCGCCCAAGTCAATCCTGAGGGCCACAGCAAGGAAGTATTGTCGTTTCTGTAAAGGTTTCTTGCGTACTCGTTCCACCATTCCAAGCGCGAAAGGCATTTCAATGACAAAAAAACTCAATCAAAGGTCTTCCATGATGACAGAGGGGGACAATCGGGCTCCCAACCGGGCCATGCTGAGGGCCGTTGGCTTCACGGACGCGGATTTCCAGAAACCCATCATCGGCATCGCCTCTCCCTGGAGCGAAATCACGCCTTGCAACATGCATTTGAACGAACTGGCCGAAAGGGCTAAGCAAGGAATCCAAAAGGCCCAGGGAATGGGGCAAACCTTCGGTACTATAACGGTCTCGGACGGCATTTCGATGGGTCATGAGGGAATGAAATTCTCATTGGTGTCCCGTGAGGTGATCGCCGATTCCATTGAGGTCGTTTCCAGCGCCCAGCGCTTCGACGGCTTGGTAGCTATCGGCGGCTGTGACAAAAACATGCCGGGTGCCCTCATGGGTATCGGGCGTCTGAACATTCCGTCCGTCTTCATCTATGGCGGTACCATCCTGCCGGGCAAGTACAACGGCAAGGATATTGACATCGTTTCGATTTTCGAGGCGGTCGGCCAATACAGCGCGGGCAAAATCAATAAGGAACAGCTTAAAGGCGTTGAATGCAACGCCTGCCCCACCGCCGGTTCCTGCGGCGGCATGTACACCGCCAACACCATGGCCTCGGCCATTGAGGCGATGGGCATGGCCCTTCCCCACGATTCTTGCCAGCCCGCCGTGGGTGAGCCCAAGAGGCTTTTGTGCGACCAAGCTGGCGCCGCGGTGGTGGAAATGATCAAAAAAGGCACGCGCCCCAAAGACATCATGACCAAGAAAGCCTTCGAAAATGCCATCACGGTGGCCTTTGCCCTGGGGGGTTCCACCAACGTCGTCTTGCACTTGATCGCCATCGCCAAGTCCGTCGGCGTGAAGCTGACGATCGATGATTTCGACCGCCTTAGCGCCAAGGTTCCCCACTTGGCGGATTTAAAACCCAGCGGTAAATACGTTGCGGCCGACCTGGACCGCATTGGCGGCATTCCGGCCGTCATGAAAATGCTCTTGGAAGCCAAATTGATCCACGGGGATTGCTTGACCGTTACCGGAAAAACGGTCAGGGAAAATCTCAAAGAGGCGGCTCCCCTTTCTAAGAACCAACCGATTATCCGGCACATCAATAACCCCCTTTACCCTACCGCGCCCATGGTGATTTTGAAGGGCAATTTGGCGCCTGAGGGAGCCGTGGCAAAAATCTCCGGGCTGAAAGTCATCACCCATACCGGTCCCGCCAAGGTTTTCAACGGTGAGGAGGCGGCTTTCGCCGCCATTCAAAAGAAGAAAATCAAAGCCGGCGACGTGGTGGTGATTCGCTACGAGGGACCCAAAGGCGGGCCTGGAATGCGGGAAATGCTGGCAATAACGGCGGCCCTGGTGGGCCAGGGGCTGGGTGAAAAAGTCGGTTTGATTACGGACGGAAGGTTCAGCGGGGGTACCCACGGTTTGGTCGTGGGCCATATCGCCCCAGAAGCTCAAGTCGGGGGGCCTATCGGGTTGATAAAGGATGGCGACCTGATCACCATTGACGCCAAGAAAAAAAAGCTGGATTTGCTTGTCAGCGGGGCTGAACTTCAAAAACGGAAAGCCAAATGGAAGCCGATTACCAATCCCTATCCTAAAGGGGTCCTGGGAAAATATACCCACTTGGTTTCATCCGCCAGCCAAGGCGCCGTCACTGACGAGTTTTCGAAATAATTCAAGGCAAAAAAAATCGGGTGGACCCTAAGGCCCACCCGACATGAGGAAGTTTCAGGCGGTTAAACCCGAAACCCCAACAGACTTGGCGCCGTTATTACTTGGCGGCCGGAGTCGTGGAAGCAGCAGCCGGAGCAGCAGCGGCATCGGCTGACTTCTTCATTTTCTTGGCCTTCTTGTGCTTCTTCTTCATCGGAGCAGCGGCAGCCGGAGCAGCAGCAGCCGGAGCAGCAGCATCATCAGCCAAAACAACACCGGTTGCTCCGAGGAACAACACGGTCATCAACGCAGCAAAAAAACGCTTCATTAGAAGCCTCCTTGAAATTAAAACAGTGGTCGACCACTATTTCACAATTCCAACTCCCCACGCCGAAGCAGAAGGTCGTTGAAAGCCGGTATTGTAAGCACAGCCACTCCCAAGTGCAACTTTTTTTATTGGAAAGAAAGGGCAAAGCGGCTTGTTTTGTTGAGTTTTTAGGCTTTTGGGATGGATTGCCAGGCCAGCCGGGCAGCGCCGACGGCGCCCATATTATCCCCCAGCTTTGCCATTCGGAACTTTAATCCCTTCATATGGGACTTAAAGCAGCGCTTTTGAAGTTCTTTCCTCATGGGTTTCATCAAAAGATCTCCCGCTCCGGCCACCCCACCGCTAAAGATGATCATTCCGGGGTTCAAAAGATGGATCGCTGAGGTGAGTCCCACTCCCAATAGACGTCCCGCCTTTTCATAAACATTCAGGGCCTTTTTATTCCCGGCTTCGGCCATTTTCTGGAAGGAATAAGCTTCCCGGGGTTGGCCGGGGGCAAGCTTGAGCCCCGCTTCGGTGGCCAAACGGATAATTCCCGTGGCTGAAACATATTGTTCGAGGATGCCGCTATTGCCATAAGGGGTTGGAGGTCCATCGGGGATGACGACCATGTGGCCGATATGGTTGCTGACACCGGTTGCTCCCTCATAAATTTTTCCATCCAAGATAAGCCCGCCACCCACTCCCGTCCCCAAGGTCACGCACAAAACCACCTTCTCACCCTTGCCCGCGCCCACCCAGCTTTCGCCCAAGGCCGCCAGGTTGGCGTCATTTTCAAGGGCGACTTTTTTATGAAGTTTTTTTCTCAAATAATCAACGATATGAACATTTTTCCAATTGAGATTGGGGGTATAGAGAATGATCCCCTTTTTGGGGTCTAGCGGTCCGGGGGAGCCAATTCCCACCGCCAAGTGGGAAACCCAAGGTTGTCCGCTATTGGTGGAAGCAGCCCGCGCGCTTTCGACGATCCGGTTCATGACGCCCATCGCGCCCAGGGAGGCCATGGTCTTGCGTTTGTCCTTGCCGAGGACTTTTCCTTTATCATCCACGACAGCCGACACGATATTGGTTCCGCCCAGGTCCACGCCGATCACGGTTTTCAAGATACTTCTCCCGATGGAAAGTGGCGTTATTGTAGCCTTGGCTTTAGGATTAGGCAAAAAGATAAAAGCAAGCGGAAGGACTTTTTTCCCTTATTTCACCGGGCTTTGATAGAAGTGATAGTCCATTTGGGGAAACAGGTTATCCTTTTCTTCCAAATCCGAAAGAAATCGTTGATCCACTTTGTTTTCACGGACCTGTTCCAATAACTGGTTGAACCGGCTGAGATGGATTTTGATCCGGCGTTCCGCGTAAAGACCGTGGTTTCCGTTATACAGCATAAAGGCCCAATCACTGGACTGGGCCAAAAGCAATTCACGGGCGGCCTGGTCCATGGCGCGTCGGTTTAACGGACCTTCCCCTTCTTCCCTATCCGCCAGGGCCTGTATTTCATCGCAGGCCGAGCTTAAGAGTGGATAAATCCAATCGTTCGTTTGGTTGAGCCAAACTTCCGAATAGCCACCCAAACCCCAGGAAGAAAAAACCGGTTGCGTGGGCTGGATTTCAGGGAAACGCTTCAAATAACCGGAAGGGGTGATAAAAGAAAGGGATTCACCCCTTTGGTGGTTGAGTTCAAAAAGAAAATAGAGAAAATCCGGGCCTTCGTACCACCAATGGCCAAATAGCTCGGCATCGTACAGGCAGTTCACTAGCGGGGTGCGTGTCATTAAGGGCCCCACTTTCCCTATTTGAGTTTGGCGGTTGGAAAGGAAGTCGAGCGCGTGTTGCCTGGCTTTCAGGCGGGCTCGCTCCGGTTGATAGGGTTCCTTTTGGTCCCCGGAACCCGTTACACGATAGTATTTAAGACCGGTAAACCTCCGGATTCCTTCCGGTTGAAGGTAAGGATGAAGTTCTTTCTCATCTAAATCGAACCCCACATCCCGGTAAAATTCCCGGTAATCCGGATCGCCCGGATAGCCTTCCTTTGAACTCCAAACCTGTTTGGAACTCTCCTGATCCCTTCCAAACGCGGCTAATCCCGACGGACATCGGATGGGGGCGAAAGTCCCGTATTGGGGCCTTGGCGTCGCCTGAAGCAGCCCATGGGACTCGACAAAAAAATATTTCAATCCATAGTCTTTTAAGATTTCATCCTGGCCCGGCTGATAACCGCATTCTGGCAGCCAAAAACCCTCAGGTTTTCCGCCAAAAAAACTTTCATGAAGTTGAAGGGCCGCTTGTATTTGGGCCCGGACAGCCGTTTCACGGACTCCCAGGATTGGCAGAAAGCCATGGGTGGCCGCGCAGGTAATAATTTCCACTTTTCCCAAAGCTTGGAATTTTTTAAACCCTATCGCGATATTACATTGATATTGCTCGATAAAGGCCCGGCGATACTTCCCCAGTTTTTCAAGATACATCTGGAGTACCGGCTCGAACTCCGGATGATTTCGGATTCGTCCTTTTTCTTTTTCAGCCAGGGCGACGAGCTGGTCCACGTAACGAACGGCTCTTTTTTGCAAAAGCGGATCCAAGCACATGGAGAGAAGTGTGGGCGAAACGGATAAAGTAATTTGAAAAGGGATATTCTTTTGGGATAACTCCTCAAAAACACAAAGTAAAGGAAGATAGGTCTCAAAAAGCGCCTCGTAATACCAATTTTCTTCCAAAAAATAATCATGTTCGGGATGGCGCACATAAGGAAGATGACAGTGGAGGACCAGGGAAAGAAATCCGGAATGATTCCCTTGATCCTTGGCGACAGCGGAGGAAGAATTGGACAATCGAATCCTTTTTCAACGATCAATTAAAAAGGGGCCTTTTAGTTAATTCTAGACGCGGAATATCGGTCCAACTTTTTCTTTTCCAAATTCTTCCGATAGGCTTCCGCGGAAGAAATTCCCGGAATAGGCGTGGAAGTTTCGGTTTCTTCCGCGTCCGAGAAATATTCCAAAAGGCCTTCCGGGGTTTCCCATTTGGACCCCGTCCGCGCCGCGGAACCAACGGGTGTTTCCGAAGAGATCCCGGTTATGAGTTTACTGGAACGGGCGTAAACGACAACGCGGCCGGAAGGGGCTTTTTGGGCGATTTCGACGAAATAACTTCCATAAGCTTCTTTTAACTGGACATAACGGTTCATTTCGCCGGGTTCCACTCTGATTTCCTCAATTAATTCGGTTTCTCCGTCCGATCCGGTTTTAAAAACACGTAAAACCATCGAGCTGTCTTTGTATTCGGCCGCCAATTGCTGTTTCATGGCTTCGATGCTCTCCGGCGTAACTTCCCAATAAGTAAAGATACAGCGCGGATCCCGGATAAAAGCGACCATCTGGGTCTCTCCCTGGCGTTTGCTCTTTTTTTGAATGGGCTCTCCCGAAGTCGCGGACAGTTTTGAAGTTTTGGTCCGAGCCACGGTCTTCTTGGCTTTGGCGCCCAAAGGCTTGGAGAGTGGCGTCTTCTTGGGCTTTGTTGGATTTTTTTTGGGAACTTTCGTTCCTACGGACCGTTTGGGTTTCTTGGAAGAGGTAGATTCGGTTTCTTTCTTTTTTTTGCCGGGCATGGGTCCCCCTCTAAAAATGAAGATGTCGGTGCTTTATCTTCCATTTTTTAACCGGAAATGGCAAGCCGTGACTATGGGCTTGATCCGTCGCCGACAAAAATGTATCCGTAAGATTTCCTAAAAGGTCGGGTAAACGTAACTGAAGCCCTCATCCGCCTTTTCACGCTTATCACAAAGGTGTTTTGGGTGGAAATCTCACGGTTTCGACGCGGAATTCCTGACGATGAGTTCTACCGGCACTTCCTGCCGCTTAGGGGGGGTATCTTTGTTTTCAATCATTTCCAGCACCCGGGAAACAGCCAACTTTCCCATATATTCCTTAGCCGCGCTCACGGTAGTCAAGGGCGGATCGGTATAATTGCTCATGGTGATGTTATCAAACCCGACAACACTTAAATCCGAAGGCACAGACCGGCCCATTTCACGGGCGGCCCTCAAGGCGCCCGCCGCCATTTCATCATTGACGCAAAAAAGGGCCGTCATCTTCTTATTCTTCCTCAAAATTTCCTTTGTTTTCTCATAGCCCCCTTGGAACGATAGGGACTGGCTCTCAAAGGAAAATGCGTCCTGGGCGGGCAAATCATATTTGGTGAGGGCGTTTTTCCAGCCTTCTTTTCGTTCCTCAATGCTGGGGCGGCCCTTGGCGATGCTTAAAAGACCGATATTTTTGTGGCCCAACCCTATCAAATGTTCCACCGCGATCAGCCCTCCCTGCTTATTGTCGATCTGAATGGTGTCGACTCCCTTCAGGGACGGATAATTGTCGATCGCCAACAGCGAAAGGCGGCGCTCCTGTATGTCTTTCACCATTTCGGCTTCCACCCGCCCGATTAAGAGAACTCCATCCACGTTCTTTTCCCGAATGATGAGGGGAAGGCTTTGGTAACCCTTGTAGGCCTTTTCCACGTATGAAAAAAGAAGGTTGAAATTTTTATCCACCGCTTCTTTGACCATTCCTTCGATGACAAAGGAATAAAACTGGTTGGAGATAATTTTGTCTTCCTGGTAAAAAACCACTCCCAGGTTGCGGGTTCGGCGTCCGGCCAACCCCGCCGCCATGGCGCTGGGGTGATAATCCATTTCCCTGGCCACGTTCAAAACCCGTTTTTTGACTCCCTCGCTGATGGTCACGTTTGTCCGGTTGTTCAGGACGAACGAAACGGTGGTAATGGAGACTCCCGCTTTTTTCGCGACATCCTTGATGGTGGGGTGGGAACCCATGAATAACTCCAATGGATGAGTCTTGGTCCGGAAGGATTTGGACTTCATCGCGATTAAATCCAGCAAGGCGTCAAAGCCAAAGCCTTCTTCGGCGGAATTTATTTTACTAAAAATTTTACTAAAAAAGTAAAAACCCCGGTTTGCCCCGGATCTTTCAAAACTCCGAAACCGAGAAAACCTTTATTTTGCATAAACCATTTTTGTGCGTTTGTTGGGGAAGGGACGGCCTGGACTAGAAAGATCGGTGGCGACCACTAGGTGAATCGTAGAATCCCGTTAAAATGAAAAAAGGCTAAATATTAGTGAACGACCAGCAGTTTGAGGGTTTGACGGCCCATAAGGCCTCCCCCGTTCGGGTTCGTTAATTCCACCACCGCCAGGTAGACGCCGCTGGCCACATGGGAAGCGTCCCAGGAAACAAGGCCGGTTCCGGCGTCGCCGCTATTCACTTGGACCAATTCCCCCGCAAGCGTGTAAATGGACACCTGTAAGGTCAGGCTCAAGGACGAGTTAGTGTGGAAGGTCGTCGTCATTGATCCCTTGGAAGCGTTCAACACATTGGGCCAAGCCGTCACCACGCCCATCCCGCTGGCCGTATTGCGGTCTTCCACCGAAACTTCCTTAATCACCGTGGTTTCCCCGCCGCTCCCGTCCACCGTATGCACTTCCACCAGGTACTGCCCGCTTTGCACATAGGAGCCGTCGTCGCTGGTCCCGTTCCATACCATCGTCGTTCCGTTGCTCAGCGTGATCGTCAACTGACTGGGCGCGCCGGGGCTGGGCGCCAGTCCAGGTTCGATGACGGTGGAAGACAGGTTCACCGAGGCTACCCCCACCTGGCCGGGATCGTCAGTATAGGCATAAAGGTGCTTCACCACTTCCCCCGCCTCGTTATAAATGAGGATGGTCGAGGTATAGAGCGTCCGGTTGACCATCACCTCCTGGGTCGTGCTCACCTCGGACCCCAAACTACTGAGGCTGTCCACCTTCACGTAATAGGCCCCATTGGCCGCCAGGGTTCCACTGGAAGTCGTCCCGTTCCAACTGCCCAGGGGCATACCGTCGTAATAAATCGTCACGGCGTTATTGGGCCCGTTCAGGCTGGTGATGGCGTTGCTGGACGCAAGCGTGATGTTCTCGACCGGTTGGGATAGTTGTTCCGTCAGGATCGTATCCACCAACTCACCCGCTTCGTTGTAAACCCCGATTTTGACCGAGTATTGGCCCGTCACCAGCACGCTCACGCTGGCCGTGACGGGAGCCCCTTCCGCATAGATCAATAGGGCGTTATTGGTGATGGTACTTCCGGAGGTCAGAAGGTTATTCAATTGTGCCTGGTAGACCAGCTGGTAATTCCCAGTCGCAAGGGGCGAGGGTAAAGTCCAAGTCAATAAGCTCCCAGCTGAGCTGGTGGCGGTTCCAGGCGGGCTGGAGACGAAATCAACAAAGGTTTCACTGGCAGGCAAAGGGTCGTTTACTACTAAGTTCTGGGCGCTGTTGCCCGTAACCACCAAGTTAAGGGTATAAGTCAAGGTGTTGCCCGATTGGGCCGAGGTGGCGGTAACCTGCTTGTTCATCGAAACCGAAGTCGGGGGTGTGGGAGTGGCGGTGTAAGTAGGGGTCAATGTCGGGGTAGTGGTTGAAGTGTTGGTCGGGGTCAATGTCGCGGTCCTGGTCGAAGTGTTGGTGGCGCTATTGGTCGCGGTAAAGGTCGCGGTCGCGGTGCGGCTATTGGTAGGCGAACTGGTGGGAGTGGCGGTAGCCGTGTTGGTGGTCGTGGAAGTGGGGGTATAGGTGGGAGTATCCGTGGCGGTGTTCGCCAAAGTGTTCGTGGCTGTGGCGGTGGGCGTATTGGTCAAGGAGTTCGTCGGAGTGTTCGTAGCGGTATCCGTGGCGGTATTGGCCAAAGTGTTCGTCGCCGTGGCGGTGGCCGTATTAGTCGGGGTGCCTGTCGCTGTGTTCGTTGGAGTGTTCGTGGCGGTGTTCGCCAAAGTATTCGTGGCTGTGGCGGTGGCGGTATTGGTCGGAGTGCCTGTCGCTGTGTTCGTTGGAGTGTTCGTGGCGCTATTCGCCAGGGTTTCCGTAGGGGTGAAAGTAGCCGTATTGCTGGGCGTGGCGGTCGAGGTATTAGTCGGGGTATTGGTGGCGGTGTTCGCCAAAGTGTTCGTTGGCGTGTTAGTGGCGGTGGAAGTTGGAGTGCGGGTGAAGGTATAGGTCGCCGTGTTCGTGAGCGTGCTGGTGGATGTGAAGGTGGGCGTGTTGGTGGGGGTACTGGTCGCTGTGGGCGTAATGACATTGGTATTGGTCGGGGTCATCGTAATCGTGGCTGTGGCGGTGTTCGTGGGGGTATTGGTAGGTGAAGCGGTTGGGGTTTTCGTCATGGTATTGGTGAGCGTGTTGGTTTGTGTCGAAGTGGCGGTATTAGTCGGGGTGTTCGTCGCCGTGGGCGTATTGACGAAAGTATTGGTGGGCGTCGTGGTGGGAGTGTTGGTGGCCGTGGAGGTCGGCGTTTTAGTGGGGGTGATGGTGGCGGTATTGGTGGGCGTGTTCGTGAGGGTGTTGGTAATCGTAGGTGTGGGGGTTTTAGTGGGTGTGCTTGTGGCTGTTGGCGTAATGACGTTGGTGTTCGTCGGCGTCATGGTAATGGTATTGGTAGCCGTGTTCGTGGCCGTGTTCGTGGGAGTTGGGCTTGGCGTACGGGTCGGGGTGTTGGTGAGCGTGTTGGTGGCCGTAGCGGTATCAGTGTTAGTGGGGGTATTGGTCACCGTATTCGTGGGAGTATTCGTGCGCGTGGGAGTGGGCGTATTGGTAAGTGTCGGGGTGGCGGTATTGGTCGGAGTATTCGTTACCGTATTGGTAGGGGTATTCGTGCGGGTGGCAGTGGGCGTATTCGTAGCGGTATTCGTAAGCGTGTTCGCTATTGTGTTGGTGGGCGTGGGAGTCACCGTATTGGTCGGAGTGTTGGTGTGCGTGGGAGTGGGGGTGTTGGTCGCAGTATTCGTCACCGTATTGGTGGCTGTATTCGTGTGAGTGGGCGTGGGGGTGTTGGTCGGAGTGGGGGTGTACGTATTGGTTGGGGTATTGGTATTGGTTTTGGTGGGGGTATTAGTGGGCGTATTGACGACCGTATTGGTCGGAGTATTGGTTTGCGTATTGGTGGGAGTGTTAGTCCGAGTGGGGGTTTGGGTATTGGTGGGTGTGAAAGTGGGAGTCTTTGTTGGTGTGTTCGTGGGCGTATTGACGACGGTATTAGTTGGAGTGAGGGTGAAAGTGTGGGTAGGTGTATTCGTGGGTGTATTCGTGAATGTATTCGTGTGAGTATTGGTGTTGGTGGGGGTAGGAGTGCTGACTGGGGTTGTAGGCGTCGGTGTAGGGGTGAAAGTGCGAGTCCAAGTGGGGGTGGGCGTGTTGGTATAAGTGGGCGAATTGGTAAAAGTGAAGGTATTCGTAAAGGTGGGCGTAAAGCAGGGAATGCCGACGGTAAACTGGGCGGAAGGCCCCGCATGGCCGGCACCCCATGAAACGCTGGCATCGTCCACCACCGTCTGGCATTGGTTGTTGGGCCAATAATTCTGCACGAAAGCGAAACCGACGGTAACGCAAGAGGAGCCCGGTAGCCCTGACGGAAAGGCTACATAGGCGGGCTGTCCCTGGCCGAATGTCGGGTCGTCACCTACTCCAAAGGTGGGACTGTAGCTCCAAGTGTAGGGATTGTTCCCAAAATTATCCCATCCAAAGCCCGAGACTTGAAAACCGGCGGTTCCATTGGCTCCCGTTCCCCAATTGTCGAAAACCGTCACGGGGCCCGTCGTTATCGGCCCACCCGTATTGCAAACCGCCACCATGAAAGTGACGGCAATGGTATTCCCGGAAGTCACTCCACCACTGTAAGTCTTGGTGATACTAAGATTCGGGGGCCCAATGGTAGGTTCAGGGGTGGGGATGGTGGTGCATTGGCGCCAAAAAAGGGCGCCAGTGGAGGTGCCGTAGTCACCCGAACAATTGTTGGAGGCGAAAGGAAGAGTCTTACCAGTGACCGGATTATACAATTGATTGGCCCAGGTGGAAGCCGTCACCCCGCTGGAACAATAGGCAGAACTAAAAGCGCCTCCCCCATAGGTTGGGCTGTACCAAGGATTGCCGCTGGAGTCGTTTGCGGGACCAGTGCAAGGATTACAATTGGAGGCATTGGTATAATAATTTGAGATGCCACTTCCCGTACTGGTGATTTCAGAGTGCTGGCCGCCGGTGCAGGTAATATCCAGGTCCCAGGAGGTGAAGGTGTCTTGGGGGGCGGTATTTTGGGTGTAAATTCCCAAACAGACTTGCGCGCCCGTCAAGAGGGATGTCGATACGCTGATGCAAGTGGGACTTCCGGCTCCACCCGTTCCGGGAGCGCCGGCATAAGGAAAGGTTCCGATTAAAGTTCCGCCGACATAAGCTTGAGAAAAGTCATCGCTGGAGATACAGAGTGTCGCGGACTGAGGGGTACATTGGGCCATAGCCTGGTTCGCGGGTATCGAAAGAAAACACAAAACCGCGAGCCCGGAAACCCAAAAACGATTTAAATTATTTTTTAATGTCTTGATGAACATTTCTTGTCTTTCTCGAAAAATAAACAACAACCGATAGTAAGCAAAACCCATCTGGCCTTCTATGATTGCCATCAGGTCACGATTTTTGAATCTTAGCTAAAGAAGTACCAAAAGCTCGAAACCGTCTATTAAACCGGTACCATTCCAAATCACTTAAAAAATACCCTCCAACCACTCAGCATTTGTGGTCGTTCAGGCGTTGGAAAACTATTACCTTATAACGATATTAACGGTCAATATTGTTCCTACTTGAGGAGTATCTCATACTTTTTTGATTTTAAAGAGGGTCTTGAACAAAAAAATAGGGGGATTTTGCCACATTATTGAGCCAAATTCCCTTTTAAGCCGGAAAGAGGTTTAAGTCTAACAAGTGGTTGCAGGGCTAAGTCCAAAGATTGAAAGCGTTGAAACCGTTCAGGGGTTTATCTCCGCCGACATAGCCCGAGCCTTGGCCATACATTCTTGGGCTAGGCTGGCCTGCCCAAGCGTCTCAAAGTCCTCCCCTATTTGCTGAACCCATTTGGGGTTCGTCGGATTGAGGTTCCAGGCGATTCGAAGCTCTTCCAAAGCCTTTGCCTTCAGCCCCTGAGAAATGTAAATGTCCGCCATCTTGAGGTAATAAACCGGCTCCCGGGGATGTTGGTTGATTCCCTTCCGGTATAACTCCAAAGCCTGTTCGGATTTTCCTTCCCATTGGTAAATCGTGGCGAGATTCACGAGGTACTCGGAATTATCCGGGTCCAAGCGATGGGCTTTTTCGAAAGCCGTCCGGGCTTCCCCATACTTTTTCAAAAAACCATAACTCACTCCCAAATTATTGTAGAACAGCGATGAACTCGGCTCGATCTGGAGGGCGGCTTGCATTTGTCCAATGGCCTCCTCATGCCGCCCTTGGCGTTCGTAAATAGTCCAAAGGCTGAGGCGAGGCAAGATGAATTGAGGATTCAGCGTCAGGGCATAGTCGAATTCCTGAACCGCTTCCGGAACCCGGTCCTTGTACAAAAGGGCCGTTCCCAGTCCGCCGAAAGTCTCCGCCAGGGGCGGGGGAATGGCCGCGGCCCGGCTATAAGCCGCCAGCGCCTCGTCATAGCGATGGGCCTTGATATAAGCCGCCCCCAATTTGGAATAAGCGGTCGGATTTTCGTCTGGGTAAACTTGCGTCACCCTTTCCCACAAGGCCTGGGAATTTTTCCAGGTTCCGATCTGGGCCATGGTTCCCACTCCCAGAAGGGGCGTGGCCAAAAAGAGTAATGCCGCGTACAAAACCCAGTGGTAAGAAAGAAGAAATGCCACTCCCGCCGAGAAAGGCAGAAAAAAACCAAGGCTGGCCAAATAGGTATAGCGATCGGCGGCCGCTTCACTTCCCGTTTGGATGATTCCCACGACCGGCAAAAGGGTGACGACGTAAAAAAGCCAGGCTGTCAAAAGATAGGGAACCTGGCGGCGGTAACGGAATAAAAGAATGAAAATCAGAACCACCGCCGCCGCCGCGCCGAAATTCTCCAAAAGGTAAAAATCATTCATTTCCGGGGGAAAGGGATAATAGGCCGTCAGCCCCAGGGGCCATGCCATTTTCAGCGGATAAAAAACCAGCGACCGGAAAGAATTCATCACCCAATAAAACTCGACCCCGCTCTTGGCATAGGAAAGGGTATTTTTATGCGAGACCACCGTCATTAAGACGGCTCCAAAAGCGACGATGAAAAATGCGGTTTTCTCCCGGATGATTTTGGCCAAGCCCAATCGCCACCGGCCCAAAGGCCAACCATCGAGAATCAGGAAAACTAGGGGAAGGGTGATGGCCATGGGTTTAGCCATCAAGGCAAGCAAGTAAAGCCCCAGACAGGCCCAGTACTTGAAACCCTTTCCTTTAAAGGAAAAAGGCTCGTCCAAATAAAGCCACAGGGCCCCCAGGTAGAAAAAAGAATAAAGCACATCCTTGCGCTCCGTGGCCCAGGCCACCGATTCCACATGGATCGGATGAAGCCCGAAAAGCAGAGCCGTCATAAAGGCGATGGGCAGGCCAAAAGCTTTGGGCCCATCGGCGTTTCCGGATACGGACTTATCGGGAAAATGCCTCATCAACCGAAAACACACCAGGAAAACCAGAACGGTATTTAATACATGGAAAAGAACATTGGTGGCATGGAACATCCGGGGGTCTAACCCGGTTAGCCGATAATTAAGGGCGAAAGAAAGCCAGGTGAGGGGTATCCAATTTCCCGTGGGGAAGGTGGTAAACATCCATCGTACCGAGTTCCAATCAAGCCGCCGGATTTGGACGTTATTCGTAATGTTGTCCATATCGTCCCAATTGACGAAATCATTTTTCAGGACCGGAAGATAAAAGAAAGCCACCGCCAGGGCCAAGAATATCGCGCAAACCCAGAGGATCTCCCGACCTCCCTGGAGAAAAGGGGGTAGTGGCGCGGTTGAAACCTTATCCAGGCTTCCCTTTTCGAGAACTTGGGCGACCTCCGCCTCGGTAAGCCCCGTTTGGGCCGATAATTCCCGAATCGAAAGGTGTCTTTTTCGCAGGATAAAATTAATTTTATTAGCTTTGGACAAAGCCCTTCAACCTTTCGACAAGAATCCAACAGCCTTATAAACCTGGACAGGATTTTATCAAGAAAAGATATAAGACAGGATGTATTGATATAACTCGGAATTATCCTTGTGGGCCTTATCATTCCGAAGATTCATGGAAAGTGGACAAGGTTTGTTTTGCCTCATAAACTAATGGCCAAAGACCAAGATTCCAAAGAGATCATGCGTGTCCAGAGCATTTTCCGTCTGAGAAAAAGGGAAGCCGGAATTGTCGAAAATAAAGAAAAAAATAGAGTTCATCCGGCAGAACCAGCATCTTCCAATTCCAGCGTTAGTCACGCAAACGGGTTTGAATGAGCGACAGATTACAGAGATATTAAATCGTTTAAAAGAAAAACCGAAACCCTCTCCTCCGCCCTCTAACTCCGTTCAAATGGATGGGCGTCAATTATGGGTATGCTCCATTCTCTTGGTTTTGGCCGTGGTTTTATTTTACCTGCCGCTACTGAAAAACGAATTCGTCAACTGGGACGACAGTGAATTTATTCTAAAAAATATTAATATTCGCTATTTGAATTTCCAAGCCATTCAATGGATGTTCACGAACAAATTCACCTATTGGATGCCCCTCACCTGGTTTTCTTGGGCATTGAATTTTTGGATGGGCGGGCTCAACCCCCAGGTTTATCACCTCACCAATCTTTTTCTTCACGCTTCAAATACCGTGTTGGTTTTCCTAATTTGCCTTCGGCTATTAGCTTTGGCCCAAAACAAGCCGGAAATCCTTAAGGATAGAAATGTTCAGGATTTCGTCATTCCCACCGCCTTAATGACGGCCCTCGTGTTCGGGCTCCACCCTATACATGTGGAATCCGTGGCCTGGGCCACGGAAAGAAAAGACGTCCTTTACGCCTTTTTTTATCTATCGGGCATCTTTTTTTACCTGGGTAATACTTCCAACCCCGCCAATAAAAATTTGAGGCTGTACGTTTGCTTTGGGTTGTACCTTTTCTCCTTGATGTCTAAGCCTATGGCAGTAACCCTCCCGCTGGTTTTCCTCATACTGGATTATTGGCCTTTGAAACGCTTTCTAGGTGAATTTTCTAAGGTTGTAACTGAAAAAATTCCATTTTTCGTCTTGGCTTTTATGATTGGTGTTTTTTCGGTACTGTCCGCCAAGGATACCCTTTCCACCAACGCAGGTACCCCCACGGCTTTATGGGTCATGAACGCATTCCGTTCTTTGGTTTATTACCCATGCAAAATCCTCGTGCCCTTAGACCTCGTTCCTTTGGTTCCATTTCCTCACACAATGGGTATTGTTTACGAAATGGAGAATATTCTGGCCGCCTTCTCGGCAGTATTAATAACCCTAGGTTGTTTTCTTTACCGAAAGAAATGGCCGTTCTTGGGGGCAGCATGGCTGTATTACTTGGTCACTCTAGCGCCTGTGGTTGGTTTTTTCAAAACGGGAACCCAAGCGGCAGCAGACCGATTTACTTACCTATCCACCTTGAGCTTGTTTCTGTTGTTTGCGGTAGGGGTCGCCTTTTTATTATCGAACCGGCGGATGATCTTTAGGATTTTTCTGTTGATTTTAACCGGAGCGTTAGGTTACGGAACAATCAAACAACTTGAAATCTGGAGGAATTCCCAAACCCTGTGGGAAAGCGTGGTGCGGGTTTATCCAGATGATGCCGCGGTTGCCTATTCCTATCTGGGAGGCACTTATACCGAAGCCAAAAGGTGGGATGATGCTTTAACAGCATTCAATCGGGCTCTTTCCATTTCTCCTTCCTTGGCCAAAGCCCATCAAGGCTTGGGGCGCCTTCTTTTTTATACGGGAAAACTGAATGAGGCTATCCCGGAATTCAAGACCGCCATCTCCCTCGACCCAAAAGATGTTCTCCTATACCAAAACCTTTGGAATGTTTATGAAGGCCTGGGAAAGCATGAAGAAGCCATCACCGAGATGCAGGAAGCGATTCAATTAGACCCAAATAACGAATTGAACTACAGCAATCTCGGGATAAGTTATTCTTTTTTGAAAAAATATCCCGAAGCGCAAGCTGCTTTTCAAAAAGCCTACGACTTGGAACCGGACAAACCCCAAAACTTGCTTTACCTGGCGACGGTCCACTTATGGCAGGGGCATTTGGATGAGGCGACGGACTTATACCGGAAAGGGATCGAGCAAAATCCCCGTGCTGCGGTTTATTACCTGAAACTGTCGGAAATCTATATCGAAAAGAAAATGCTTCCTGAAGCGATGGAAATGCTTCATGCCGCATCGGACTTAAATCCCCAAGATCCAACGCTAATCCAAGAAATGAAGACGGATTACCAAAAGATAGGTCAAAAAGCTCCCGAACAATAAGGTTCAAAAAGGCAGGTAGAGACGATATTCTCCTTGCGATTTATCTCAAGACCGCAATGTTCCCTGTCCTCGATTCACTGGTTTGGCCATCATCGACTTGCAGAAGATAAACATAAAGCCCACTGGCAACTGCTTGGTTGTTAGAGTTTTGAATATTCCACAAAAGGCTGTTTAATCCCACCTGGCCTTCCACCATGGTTTGATAAATCTCCTCACCAGCCAAGCTGTAGAGTGTCAAGTGAACTTGGGCATTTCTTCCTAAATTAACCAAGAGCTTTACTGGTCCACCGTTTCGGGAAACATTAGGTGCCACAACAGCTGAAGCCAAGAGACCGGTGAAAGGCGTGGGAGTGATTGTTGGAGTTTGAGAAGGCGTTGGTGTGGTTGTTGATTGCCCCCCCAAGGTGGAACTCTTAATGCCCTTAAAAGCAGGCGAGGGAGAACTGGGATTCGCACATGTAAACCCAAGTACCCGAACACCATCATAATCGGTCACATATAACGTTCCATTGGAATACTGGAGGTCAATAGGCAAAAGATTATTTTGCTGCGAAGAAGAAGGAGGGGTGTTAGTCGTGAGGTTGGGTTGTCCTAAAACTTGATCGGCAGGGGGATCGGTGGTGCCTGTTGGAATATTGTTATAAACCACCACTCTGAAGTTCTGGCTGTCCGCAATGTAAAGCTGGCAGTTATTCGAATAAACACCCGTTGGAAAATTCAAACCATTAGCGGCATTACTAGGGGCATTGGCAGTGAAGCTATTTTGGCCAACCACGGCATCAGCTGCAACGTTAGTAGTACCTTCCGATAAGGTATCGATCCCCTGACCAGCATTATTGTAAACCAATACACGGTTATTCTGCGAATCCGCAACGAATAAACTTCCATTCGATACCCACAAACCACTAGGTCCAAAAAGACCTTGGGGACCGCTCCCCTGAGACAGGCCATTTGTGAAACTCGATTGCCCAATCACTTCATCGGCAGGCGCATTATTTGTCACCGGCAGCGAATTAAAAATCAAAACCCTATTGTTGCCTGTATCTGAGATGAATAATCGCTGACCATCATAAAATACGCCGACAAAGTACTGCGCTTGATTAATGTTCAGGGTTCGAGGACCAACGGCAGACCCTTGATTCGCTTGACTATGGACCATATCGACTTGTCCGATTTCAACATCCGCAGAACCATCGACTATAGGAAGGGTACTGATATTGTGATAGATGAGAACACGATTGTTATTTGTGTCCGACACAATCAAAGTCGTGCCATTACTCCACACTCCTTCAGGCCCGGCCAACGTATTGGCGGTAACCGAAGCACTTAGGCCAGTTTGGTTCGATAGTGAACCCGTGAAGGATGATTGGCCAAGGACTTGTGTTGCACCTGGATCGTTGCCTGTAGGAACGGGATTGTAAAGCAATACACGGTTGTTTACTGGGTCCGATACAAACAAGTTATTCCCAGCCTGGAAAACACCCATTTGCGACCCTGCCAATGTTTGACTCGTCGGATTTGATAACCCTTGATTTACGGAGTTCGAAGTAAAATTCGGTTGACCGATGACCAAACCGGAATTCTGGTTCGGTGTGAAGATACAAGCTGGTGGACAAGTTGGGCTTGGCGTTGCAGTTGGAGACGAGATCAATGTTAAGGTAAAAGTCGGTGTCATGGACAACGCGGCTATTGTCGTCGCGGTTTCATTGGCCTGGGTAGTGGCGACTGCAATTTCCGTAGCCGTCCCAGCGGCTATGGCGGTCGAGGTGGCGTTGGCTTGGGCCGTTGCCGTCCCTTGAGCGGTCGCCGTGCTGTTGGCAGTCGGCGATGGTGTCGGGCTTATCGTGGGCGTAAAGGTTGGCGTAATCGTAAAGGTCCGGGTGGCCGTAAAGGTAGAGGTCGGCGTGAAAGTAACGGTGGGGGTGCAGGTGACTTGCTGGGCGCAGGGCGGCACGCCGGATTCGGGATCAGGAACGGTAGAACTGACGAATTCCTGCAACAAATGCCCGTTGTTGTAAATCGCCATGTAAGGGTCATCGGCATAAGCCGTTCCGTTGCATTGAGTATAATCCACAACCGGCGTATCCCAATTTCCGCAGGGAGTGCCACAACGGGTCATCCAGGCTTCCAATCCATCCACCCATCCGCCCACCGGAATAGCCCCCGAAATGCCAGCAAAGGTAAGCGTCGCCACCTGGTTTGCTATATGGGAGGAATCCGCTACGCAGGGAGGGCTCATGGCAACAGCCTGGGCTGAATTGGGGGGCGGGTTGATAGTGCCTGCCGTCGAGCCTCCGGAATTATAAATGGTGCCATTGCTACCGGACCATTGGGCGGTAACCAGCCCGGACTGGTCAAACCACATCTTGATGGACAAAGTGGAAAGAGTTACGGGCACTGAATCCTCATTGAGTATCTTGACCTTCCATCGGCGGCTCTGGCTGTCCGTCTGGGAACAATAGACCTGCAAATTAACCTTAGGCGATGCAACCCCGCCATACCCACAAAGCGCAGGTGTCGGCGAAATAGTAGGCGTAAAAGTTGGGGTTGGTGTGAAAGCAGGGACAATTCCTGGATCACAGGAACTGCATGTATGACCGTTTGCATCAATCATGTTAATGATGAAATTCTTACCGGACAAAGCCGAAGTAAGGTCGCAAACCGTTACCGATACAGTAACTGGAAGGCTACTTATCGTGAGACTAGTTGGAACTATTGAAAACGTATCCGTTCCAGTAGCCGGGGTTGCAGAAAGCGTTACTGTCACGCTAGAGCAACCAGCAGGCATCGTCCCGGTAATGGTTAAAGCCACCGAGGCGCAATTGGTTGATGTTAATCCTGTAATGCCGCAGGAAGTTGACCAACCAGTGCAAACGCAACTTGTCCCAGGTGTTGCCGTGGAGGTTGGCGTCGCAGTGGGGGTAGCCGCAAACGTAGAGGTATAGGTTGGTGAAAGGGGCCCAAAGCCCTCGGTAATCACCTGATTACAAACTGTATTCCCCAATGATTTAAGAATCACGAAAACTGGATTATTACTGATAGCAGGCCCACAAATCGTATAGGGGATGGATATGGCGTAGGGTGTAGGGGCTGCTGGTACGGCGAAAGTATTGTCTGGTGAACTGGAAGTGATCGTATAAGTTCCAACCGTAGCAACGACGGAAAAGGAAACGGATACGGAGTTTGAGCAATAATTTTTGCTCGGATTAGGAACTAAGAGAAGCTGTTCATTAAAACAGTAATTTCCAACTACCGGTGTTTCAATTGGGCCATGCGCGATTACCGCTCCATTTACAAAGTCACAATTGCATGGAGTGGTAGTCGGAGTAAAGGTAAGGGTGGAAGTATAGGAAGGGGTAAAGGTTGGGGTGGTGGTTAGAGTGAACGTATTCGTGAAGGTATACGTGGCAGTATAAGTCACGGTATTGGTGGCTGAAGTGGTTGAAGTATTGGTCGTTGTAAATGTGGGGGTAAAAGTCGCTGTCGGTGTCGGGGTATTAGTGAGCGTGAAGGTTGAAGTTAAGGTGGCCGTATTGGTTAAGGTGTTCGTTGTGGTGTAGGTGTCGGTAAAGGTCGGAGTTTTGGTTGCCGTGTGAGTGGGAGTATTCGTGGGTGTGGTAGTAAAGGTTGTCGTGACCGTAGGCGTAAATGGGTTACAGACAATGGAAAAATCCAACCCCGTAAAAGGTTTTTGGGTATCTTCAACGACAATTGTGAGGATGTTAAACCCGGTCGTATTCAGACAACCTGGTGGGATAGCTATTGAACCAAAACTTTTCCCTCCAAAGAAGACTGGAAAGACGCAGGCGTTGATCCTTATTTCCGTGACCGCGTCATCCGCCGCAGCTATGATTGCATAACTCGAAAAAGCCGAAGTCGCCGGAAAAGTTCCGCTATAAACATAATTTTCCGTTGTCGTTCCAGTATCATCTCCATTAGCATCCAGGCCTATCCACGAGGTACCAGGAAGGGCGGTTGGCCAAGTTCCATTGTTAGCGTCCACCGCCGCTTGCGTCACTAAACCAGTAAATTTAATATATGATACGCTCATTGGGATTTGCCCACTACCAACCTTAAAATTAGTGCAAACGGTTGTGGGTGTTAATGTGGGCGTAAAGCTAATTGTAAACGTGTTAGTAACCGTAAAAGTGTAGGTAGGCGTAAAGGTGTTTGTGAAGGTACCTGATGGAGTTAAAGTGGGTGTATTAGTCGTGGTGCTAGTAGTGGTATAGGTAGGCGTGAAGGTAGGCGTGAAAGTAAATGTTCCCCCTACCGCGAAGGGACTGCAATCGGAGATGGGCTGGAAAAGTCCTTCCAGACCGCATACCACACAGGAACAAACAGCCGTCAGAGTGCCACCAATTTGGGTAACAGGGAGTAGATTGGGCGCTCCGGTAACGGGGTCTTGGGTGAACTCGATCAACTGCCCGGTGGAGGTGGTTATCCGAACCGTGTTGGCTTCGATATTAATTCCCGTCATGTTGGAAACACCGTTCGGAAGGCCGGGAATAGTATACAACTGGGGATAGGAAGTCCAAGTCCGGCCATCGTCTGTGGAATGCAAAATAACGTTGTAACAAGTGCCACCCGCACAGGCTTCGTTTCCAACCGCCCAGATATTGGTGGAACCGGGAGGACCGGTCTGCTCGAAAATATCGGTGATCTCGGTGATATTTACGGCGGTTCCGTTGATAGTTGTTGGCAATGAGCTTTCGCAGAAAATCCCTGAGCCTGAACTATGTAAGATAAATCCTTGCCCCAAATTGTTTCGGCCCACGATCCATTGTTCACCGCCGCTTGAGAAATCGAAAGTTTTATCGAATCTCAATAATCCACCAGAGAAATCCGAGGGATTGGGGACCGCATAGCCTGTGCAATTAGCAGCACTCCCAAAACTCGTAGCACCCAAAGTTCCACCACTAACGGAGGTTCCTCCCGGCGTCCCATTCGTTGCCACATTCCAAAGTTGCCCGCCTACCCCGATAATTTGAAGTTGCGAACAGCCCAGATTGCCCTTCACGTCAGTCAGGTCTACGCCAGTACCACCCGGTAAAACCAGGCTATTCCAAGTCACTCCCCCGTCCGTGGTCCAAACCACTGTGCCATTCGCCCCGACGATCCACCATTCATCCGCCGTGCAGGCGAAGATGGCGTGGAAGCCGACGGTAACCGGAACACCACTGACCACCACCGGAATAACACGGCTTGAAGCCCCTGAACCGGTCGTGGTTCGTTCGACAAGCGTTCCGTCATCCCCCACGACCAGGTTAATGAAGGTTCCGTTGCCCGCCGAAATGCAGGCCACTCCATGGTAATCCACCACGGGAATAGTGGAAGTCGGGGTGGGGGTTGGCGTGGGTGTAAGCGTATTTTGGTTTGCGACACCAGTTTCCGTCAAAGTGGGGCTGATGGTAGGCGTCGGCGTGTCCGTCGAAAAAGAAGTTGAATTGGGAGTTGTCGTAACGGTTCCAGTGCCAACCCCCGATGTTCCATTTGGAGTTATGGTAAATGTCGGAGTGCCGGTAAAGGTAGCGGCGGCTGTTTGAGTGGAAGTGGGACTACCTGGGGTTCCGGTACCCGAAGTTCCATTAGGACTTTGGGTAAATGTGAAAGTAAAAGTACCGGTGAAGGTAGCCGCAGCCGTTTGCGTGGAAGTGGGACTGCCGGGAGTTCCGGGCCCTGAAGTAATAGTAAAGGTGGGTGTATTAGTCGCAGTAGAGGTTGCAAAAGCCGTAGAGGTAATGGTGGTTGTGACAGTCGGCGGTGTGCGGGTACCAGTAAGCGAGGGGGTATTGGTGGGAGTGTTGGTTGGTGTAACCGTTCCAGAAGGAGGTCCAATTGGTGGAACAGGCGGAAGACAATATGTCGTTACTGTTCCCTCGCAGACTACCGCGTAACCAATAATGTCGCCGTTGGCATTGGTAATCCAAGCCACAGCTTTGTTTTGCATCATGGAATTCGAAAGGTTTTGAACCCCACTACCATTAAAGAGATATACGGCCCCATGGTTGCCGCCGATCAACACATTGTTAGCGTTCACGGCGGCCACGGAAAGAAGGTTCTCAGTCACAGGAATACCCAAGGCCCCTCCAGCGTTCAGATTGGTAAAGGTGGGAGGACTGCCTACGGTCTCATTATTATTGGAGTAATAGACTTGTCCGTTATTGCCCACGGCATAAATGTCACCGGAGCCATCATGAGTAATGGCGTTGATACTTCCTACCGGTTGAGCGCCAGGTAATAGGTTAGAGAAAGTTGTACAGCTATTTGGAAAAGTAACATTGGAAACTTGGAAAACAACGTTAGTCACGCCAGCGGCATTCAAATCATATCCGCCTATAAGAAGCCATCCATCGTTTGTCAAATCTATGGCGTCCAAATGATCCATGGAATTGGCCCCGCAAAAAGTTGTCGTATTAGTTGGGCCGCCCCCACCCAAAATTGGGGTTAAACAGCCGCCATTGGTATTGATAAGATTGGCAACGGAAGAACAGAATAAAACTGCGCCGTCACTCGCGGTCACATAAACACCACCACAACTTGGCCCAATTTTAATTGCGGTGAAATTTACCAAATCATCCGGGTCCGTCGATCCAGGGTTATCATCAGGATCGTTATCCGCCTCAAAAAATGGAATGGCACCCAAACTAATAAACCCCGACCCACTGTTTACCAGCACAGTCCTATCATTGCCGACGACCACGTTGGTTACTCCGCCTGTACAGCAATCGATTCCATTTAAGTTTTGGGTGGTGGGTGAGGATTGGGTGGTTAAGGTGTTATTCGTCTCATTAAGACTTCCGATAAAACCGTTGTTCCCCACCACGTAGCCGCTGGTACTGCCGGGTGAAATACAAATGCCATTACCCTGATAACTCACCGGTTGCCCCGGCGTCGGCTCAAAGGCGAGGGCCACACCCGCGCAGGCCTGTCCCAAGGCATTGCTATTCGCCACTGGGCTATTGTTCTGAAAAAGGGTGGCCGCGTTGGAGACCGGAACCGTCATACCCGAAACGCTTCCCACTAAAACTTGCAGGTCGATATGTTTAGTCGTGTTGTTAGCCATGCTAAAGGAGCCGAAGGTTACCGGGTTAGGGCCTGTCACCGGTAATACGGGAGAGACGGTGTAAGTACCGGTCGTGATATCCGTCTCGGTACTGACTATCGTGAATCCTGGCGGAAGGGTGTCCACCACGGTCAAATTATTCTCGGTAGTACCGGTTTGAAAATTATTGATGGTAAGATCGTAGGTGATAGTTGTGCCGGTCGCAAAAATTCCCTCGTTGACGATCTTCACGATGGAAAGCCCCGGGGTGGGCGTGAATACGGGAGTTTGGGTTTGCGCCAAAAGCCGCGAAAAGGAAAACGATGTTAACGCAAGGGACAAGAAAATTTGGAGAGGAATCTTTTTCAAGGCCATTGTCCCGGTAAAGCGTTAAGGGTTCATGATTTTTGTTTGGAGATATTTTTTTGTGGAGGCCTTATTTTGTTCAAAAGAACTATCTTTGGCAATAAAAAATAACTAATTTGTTGTTCACTTTTTGACGCACCTTAAAGTGCTATAATTTCCACATTATTCCGACTAAGGGCCGCATGAAAGCATCCAAATTTTTCATATTGGCATTCAGCCTAATGCCTTTTTCTACTTGGGCAGCTTCTCAAGCCATATCTTTCTCTGCTCCCCCCAAAAATCCAGCCAATTGGCCTTATGAAGATGGCCAGGTACTCGTTCATTTCCAGAAATCCATACCAAAAGAAACAAGAGAGTCTTGGATCAAGACTCTTGGTTACGAATATATCAAACCCCTCTATTCCGACGGATTCCTTTTAAAGGTTCCAAGTGGAACAGTTCCTGAAAAAGTAGAGAGTCTCAAGCATGACCCTCACTTTCGCCAAGTAACCCCCAACTACCTGGCTTATCCCTTGTCCTACACGCCCTACCCATTTCCCAATGACCCTAACTACCAAAATGGCAACGACGAATGGAATGTGAATGCCGTTCACATGGACCAAGCCTGGAACTCTAACGACCCTTGGATTGCTAACGCATCGTTAGGCAGATCAACCGCCGTGATCGCCGTTTGTGACAGCGGCATCCGAACAACCCATGAGGACTTTGCCGGAAAAATAAATTCCAGCAGTTGGAATTTTTACGACGGGAACAGTGATGTAACCGATATTTTTGGCCATGGTACTGCTGTTGCCGGCATTGCCAGTGCGGATGTCAACAACGGGCTTGGTGGAACCGGGATTTGCGCCAATTGTTCACTACTTGTTATAAAAATCACCCTGCCTAGTGGGGATAGCACGGATTTTTACCTAGAGGAAGGAATACAATACGCATTGCAAAACGGAGCGAAGGGAATCAACATAAGTTTTGGTGCTCCAGCGGGAACTCTCGATTATTACAGTAATCTTGCCTTCCAAGAAAACAGTGTTGTCGTTGGAGGAATGGGCAATGATGGTTCGAATAACCAATATAGTCCTGCTAGTGATCCCAATGCGATCGGCGTGGGGGGGGTGGATCAAAGTGGTTCAAAGTGCTCTTTTTCCACTTATGGTTCTTGGATAGGATTAGTGGCTCCAATTTGCAGTTCTGATTTTACTACCCAATACACCTGCGATAGTTGTTATGGTTTTTGGACAGGCACTTCCATGGCCGCTCCCCAGGTTTCTGCCATGGCCGCCATCCTGCTGGACCTAGGTCTCTCTCCTGCCGCAACTAAACAATGCCTCTATACCACCGCTGATACCTTAGGGGGTGGGTTCAATATTCAAACTGGCTGGGGCCGTTTGAATTGCTACCGGGCTTTGGCCGCTATACGCCCCGCTTCCAATCTTTCCGCCTCTGGAGGGATGACCCAAGTTACCCTGAATTGGGTTGCCCCCCAGACCACCGCTTTTACGACCATCGACTATCTGATTTCCCGTTCCAACACGACTGGCGGCCCCTATACCCAGATAGGCCAAACCCCTAACGGTACCACTTTGAGTTTCAACGATACTTCTCCCAATCCCAATGTCCCTTACTACTATGTTGTCCAAGCCGTGGACGCCCAAGGCAACACCACGGTCGTTTCCAACGAATCCTCGGCCATGGCCACCGGCCCAACCTTCACCCCCACCGCCACCACCACCTTTACCGTCACTTCCACCCCCACGCCCAATTACGGCGACATGAGCGGCTTCACTTACGAAGGGCTCTGGCACCCGGTGAACGACCTGACTTCTCCTTGCCCCAACAGCTATACCCCGCCTTGGGCCGCCTATTGGGGCATCGACAGCCAATGCAATTTCCAATCAGGGAACACCAACCCAAGCACACTTATTTGCCCACCGTCGCTGTTCAAGGGTGTTGGTACTTCCAATTTTTGGATTTGGATGGATACGTCACCTAACGGGGCATATATTTACATGCAAACAGAAAGTTGTGGTGGTTGGTCAAATACGTCAATTTCCATACCTCAAAAAACTTGGTTTCCTATTAGCTATAATCAGGACGCTTGTTCAGGCGTGACCATCATCGCTTCCGCTTTGTCGGCAACCGGTAATACAGGGCGTGGTATATATATTGATGACGTGGGTATCGGCACCCCCATCCCTACTTTCACTTTTACCCCCACCGGCACCATCTCCCCCTCGCCTACGGGCACCCCCACCTTCAACGAGTTCGCCGGAACCCCCACCTCGTCTTCCACCCCTACAAACACCTCCACGGGTACTCCCACACCAACCCCGTCAGCGACCCCCACCGACACCCCAACCGACTCGCCTACCGACACCCCCTGCATGGTAGGCGGCATCCCCTGCACCAGCACTTTTAGCTTCACGCCGACCGACAGCTTTACCCCAACCAATAGCCCCACCAACAGCCCAAGCTTCACGCCGACTTATACCCCTACCTCGACTTCAAGCGTCACACCGACACCCACGACGACCCCCACTTCCACCCTCAACCCTTCCAGCCTTATTTACGGTTACCTGGCCTATCCTAACCCCGTCAAAGGAAGCCAAGTGACCTTCGCTTACCAGCTTTCCCTCCCCGCGGATAAAGTCACCTTCAAGCTTTTCACCACCGCCTTCCGCAAGGCCGCCGAGTTCAACGGCGCCACCAATGCCGGGGCCAATACCGTGCCTTTCGACGCTTCGAGCCTGGCTAATGGCCTTTACTATGCCGTTATGGAAGCGCAAGCGGGGGGGCATAAGGAACAGAAAATCGGAAAGCTGATTGTGGCGAAATAAAACAGAAAATAAAAAAGGCCCTCGAATTTTTCGGGAGCCCTTGTCTCGAGCAAGCGAACCACGTGCTCAATCAGAGAATCAATCGCCTTCCACGAGCCCTTTAAAGGGGAATATTGAAGGCATTAAGCCGCTTGAGGAAATGGGCGGGCGGTTCAATGATGACACCTTGGAAGGACATTAATGGCAGCAGGTGTTTCTTGTCCCCGGTGACGAGCACATCGCATTTTCCAATGATTGCCACTTCCAAAACCCTGTCATCGGGTTGGTAGTTGATCGCGTTGATCCCGCCAGCCGGGACACAAACCGTGGAAGCGCTTCTGAACCGGTCTATCAAACGGCCGACTTTGTGCTCATGTTGGCCCATCTTATGGATGAGAACCCGGCGGACTTCCTCGAGGATATTGGGGCCGGTAACGTGGGAATAATCGAAGTCATAAAGCCGGTTTAAAATTTGGAGCGGGACGCCGCCATAAGCCACGCCGGAGATAATGACGTTGGCATCCAGGCAAACGGTTAAGGCGGACTTACCCGGCAAATGGGCCGCCGAAGGCCGCGGAAGTTATCTTGTGTTTTTTGACGTACTTGCTGGTGCTCGCGTGGAGCTCGAGAAGTTCTTTTTTGGCCTGGTAGCGGTCGAAAGCGTCCCTAAGAATCGCGGTAACGGTGCGGTGTTCTTTCTTGGCCGCGGCGAGGACTTCTTTGCCCATGTCGGCGGGGAACGCGAACGTTATCGTCTTTGGCATCTTCAATTTTGTTGTCATGGGATCCCCAGGTTGAATTCTTAATACATCTTATGGGCCTCCATCGGCCAATTCAAGGAGAAGAAGAAAAGGAAAAAAAATATCGGCTAAAAACCTCATACACCACTGCCCGTCAGGGGATGAACCTCCTCTTGGACCAGGGCGGCGGCATATTGGAGGGCTTGGTGGATATCCTCCGCTTCAAGGTCGGGGTATTCCTGGAGTATTTCCTTCGTCGTCATGCCATCGGCAACCATGTTCACGACATGCGCAACGGTGATCCTCATTCCACGGATACAAGCCTTCCCACCCATGATTTTCGGTTCAAAAGTAATCCTGTCCATTCACGGCCTCCCTTAGCCAAAAGCCTTGCGACGAAAACAGTTTAGCACACACGGCGCACTGAATGAATCCTGCCTATTATTGGGAATGAATTTGCCTATCAAAACCGGCTTGCCTTTTCACCATCCAACAAAAGTGACCCCCTTCAGGACTAACTCAAGCCCGTCACAAAGTTCGTTTCTCTCGTTTCAGAACCACCGAAATTTTCCGCCTCGGCGCTTATCTTCACAGTCAGCTTCTATTCGAATCCCAAAACAGGCCAATTATTGTTCAAAAAATGTCTAAGGTTAAAGCGGAAACCTTTTTTCCCTAAAATTTTATTTGACGAAAAACATTTTTTGGAAATATCCTCCCCGCCATCAAGCTTCTTTAAAAATTTCATGGGCTTGAAATTTATTTTCTGGAGGAACGTTTATGGAACCGATTTTGCTTCAAATCCCTGTCGCCAGGATAAGACCCAACCCCAACAACTCCCGCCCAGTGATTACCCACGAAATGATCGAGATCAAGAAAGCCTCACTCGAGGCCGACGGCCAGTTGGACCCCATCAAGGTTCGACCCCTCACCCAGGAGGAAAAGGCTTCCGACCCGGAGCATGACTATGAGCTCATCGGGGGCCATATCCGGCTGGAGGCCGCCAAAAGCCTGGGCTGGGAAACCTTGAGGGCTTTGGTCTTTGCCTATACCCCCGCCGAAGCCGTCCTGCCTGGCATCATGGACAACAAGGGCCAGGACAGGCATTGGTTCTGTAAGTACCTGGATATCGAAGCCTTGTTGAAGGTATACCCGGACCTCTCCCAAAGACAGCTGGCCAACCGGCTGGAAATGAGCAAAACCGTCATAAACGAAGGTTTAAAACTATTAAAGTTCCTTAATCCATCCGCAAGGGAGTTGGTTGTCCGCACTGCGAACATAACAGAGCCTGCTACGACCTCAAGTGTCCGCAGTGCGGACACTACGGAACCTTCAAAAGCCTCAGATGTCCGCACTGCGGACACCATGGAGACGCCAGAAGACCCATGGGAGCTGGCGGAAGCCCCCGTCTATTGCCTCATGGACCTGGCGAACCCTCAAATGTCCTTGGAAGATATCCAGGACCTCATCTTAAAAGCCTTAAAAGTGGTCATTGACCGTCAAATGAGCGAATCCCAGGTGGAAAAACTGGTCGTTTGGATTGAAAAGGGCAACAGCCCCGAAAGTTTTGAGGATAAGGCTGAGCAGGTTCCTAACGAGGACCCCAACGACCCCCATTCCTCTTATTGGACGGCCCTCCCCCCAAACGTCAAGGTAACCCGGACCAAAAAGGGATATGAAGTGCACGCCTCCCTGGCCCATAACGAGGGAGTACCGGTGGTTTATGGGATGTTGTCGAACCTTGAACACCTCAAACTGTTGTCGAAGGAACCCCATGACCCGCAATTCCGAAGCAAGCTGGAAGGGGTGATGGAGGAGGGGCGAAAAGCCCGGATCACCGCGAGGGAAGAGGCGGCCAAACAGGAAGCGGAACGCCAGGCGGCCCTTCAAGCGAAGGCCCAAGCCAAGGCCCAAAAGGCGGAGGCGGCAAAAGCAAAAAAAGAAGCATTATCTAAAACTGAGGTTGCTTCGTCGTCTTCGGCTTCCTATTCGGAAGCCACTCCTCGCAATGACGGACAGCCCCAAGTTGGCCAGCCGAGTGCCGAAGCCGAAGCGGCTTCGGCCAATGACAGCAAAAAGGGATGGCTGAATCGAATCGCGGAAATGCTGAAGCAAAAGACCGGCATGGATGGGGGAGAGGTGGTGGAAGCCGTCGAAAGAAACCTTTGGAAGGACCTCAAATCGGCGGTCAATACCGTCATCAAGCAGATCTTTCGGCGATTCATTAAGAGAACCTTTTAGGGATAAAGGCCTCTTGAACCACGACCTCTTAGCCTTTGGCCAAGAGGTCGTGGTGAAATGTTTTTAAACAAGTAACCGACTTTTCGCTTAATTTCCCCCACTCTTATAAAACACTTCACCGGAAAGGCCTCTTATAATAAGCCAATCCAATTTCCGGGTATTCATGAACCAAGAACATCCATCTCCCCTCATCCAAGAGCTTCACCAAGGGTTCTTCTCCCCCGCCTCAAGCCGGAAGGCCTGGGCGGCCCTGGTCCTAGGCGTAGCGGTCTTGGTCCTTTTCGCCCGGGCCCTCTTCTCCGGCGATACCCTGGTTTCCACTCCGGACGGCGACCTGGCCAACCAGTTTTACGCCTGGCGGGATTTCGGTTTTTCCGAACTGCGAAAAGGGCATTTGGCCCTTTGGAACCCCTACATCTATTGCGGGGCGCCTTTCTTCGCCGGTTTCCAGTCCGCCCTTCTCTATCCCCCTAACTGGCTTTTTCTCTTTCTTCCCCTGGTATTCGCCCTGAACTTTTCCATCGCCCTCCACGTCTTCCTGGCGGGCTTTTTCACCTACCTTTGGCTGGCCGCGAACCGCTTAAGTTTCCTGGCCGCACTCTTCGGAGCCTTCGTTTTCATGTTCGGCGGGGCTTACTTTTCGCATGTTACCCCCGGCCACTTGCCGAACCTTTGCACCATGGCCTGGATTCCCCTGGTCTTTCTTTGCGTGGAGGGTCTCTTGAAATCCCCCGGTTTAATAGAAGCCCTCGTGGGCATGGGGGTTTTGTCCCTCCAACTCTTGTCCGGCCATGCCCAATATTTTATTTACACCCTCTTCCTGGCGGGCCTTTACGCCTTGGCGCTCGAGATCCGGAACCCCGAAAAGAGATGGAGCAAGGCCCTTTATGGCCTGTCCATGCTTTTGGGGGCGCTCGCGGTCACTTCCATCCAATGGCTGGCCGGATTGGAGGCTAAGGGAGAAAACCTACGGGTAAGCGCCGGCTCCCCGGAGGCCCAACGTTTCTTTTCCCTGAACCCCCTGGATTCCTTGACGGTTTTGGCCTCCGGCCTGGGCGGGAAAGAAACCCGTTTCTTTTGCTGGAGCGGCTCCCGGATTTGGTGGGAGTCCTGCCTCTATATTGGAATCACCGCTTTTCTCTTGGCGATTTACGGGCTCACCCGAAGCGAAAGTCCCAAGGGGAAAAAAGGGGTCCTGTTGGGCCTGGCCCTTTTATCGCTCTTATTGGCCTTTGGTTTTTACACGCCCCTTTATCCCCTCCTGAACGAATGCGTTCCTTTCTTTGACTCCTTCCGGGGTACTTTCAAGTTCGGCATCTTTTTCCAATTAGCTTTCGCTTTCCTCGCCGCCGGAGGGCTCCAATGCTGGTTTTCCGCCACGAGGGAAAAAAAGTGGCCCGCTTTCCTGGCCTTCGGCCTGTCGGCAGTTTTTCTGGCCGCCACCTTTTCGGTTTTCCAAGGGTCCAGCTTGGACGGACTTTCTTCCCTACTTTCCTGGAACGATTCCGAAGCCCTTTCACCCCAATCTCCCCAATTCCTTCTCCAGATAGACGCGGCAAGAATCGTCAACCTAGCCGGGGCTTCCCTCCTTTTCCTGGCTTTCGGCCTGCTCTGGAGTTGGACTTCCCTAGGGGCAGTAAGAAAAATCGCCCTGGCCTTCCTGGGCATGGCGAACTTGTGGGCCTTCGCGGGGGCCAATCTTCCCACCTTTGACGCCCAACAAATGAAATCCAGGGAAGCCGAGATTCAAAAAGCCTTGTCCCCCCAATTGGGGGATGGGCGGATCTATTGGACCTCCCATGACGACCGTGCCCTTTCCCTGGGCTTGCCGGACATCTGGGGCGATGACCCCCTGCTTCCGAGGCGCTACAATTATTTCATGACCTACACGGGAAATCCCTTGAACCCCTCTTTCGCTCCTGACACCCAAAAGCTTACCCTCACTCTTTCTAAAATCCGTCTAGTCCGCCTAGGCTATCTCCTAGACACGAAGAGCGAAGGCCTTCATATCACGCCCCTACCCTATTCCCGCCTGCCGCGCGCCTTTTTGGCCGGGCGATGGAAGCAAGTGGGAAGCGCCCAGGAGGCGATGGAAAATATTTCCCGTCCGGATTTTGATCCGGGGGCTGAAGTTCTTTTGGAAGAGTCACCCGTCATCTTGCCGGAGGAAAATGTCGCTCAAGGACAAGTAACACTGCAGGACCGGACCACCGATGAGGTCGAAATCCATGTCCAAACGGAGAAACCCCAAATCCTCATGATGACCGACAACTACAGCCGGGGATGGAAAGCGGTAGCCTACCCTGACAGTGTTCAGCAAAAATACAAGGTGATGCCCGGAGATTATTTTAGCCGGGCCATCCCACTTTCATCCGGGAACCACCATTTTCTTTTGAAATACAACCCGGCGGCCTTCGAGGTTGGAAAATGGATTTCCTTAGCATCGCTCCTGGCTTATCTCCTCGCTTGGGTCTGGTGGGGATGGAAAAACAACCCTTTCCAAGGTGGAAAAGCGGCTCCCCTTGGATAAAGGAGTGAACGAGAAAAGCTTTTTACCCGGAATCCTGCTTTTGCTGCTGGCTTTTGAGCTGGCCCTTTTGGGCCTGAACCCTTCCTTCTATATGGATGACAGCCCGGAGATCATCACCGTCTCGGCCTGCCTGGGGATCGCCCATCCTCCCGGTTATCCCCTCTTCATCCTCCTGGGCCGACTCTTTTCCCTTCTGCCCCTGGGGCCGCTCTGCCTTCGGGTCAACCTGCTTTCGGCTTTCACGGGGGCCCTGGCCTGCTATTTATTGTTTCGGTTCCTGAAGGATCGTTTCAACCTGGGCCTTTCCTTGAGCCTTCCCTTTGCCCTTCTTTGGATGGCCGGGGCCACCGCCTATCCCGCCGCCTTGAGCGCCAAGAACGGTATTTACCAGCTGACGGCTGTTTTCCTTTTAGCCGTCCTGGGCGCCCTTTTTCGGGGACGCCGCTCCCTCGCTCTTTTTCTTTTTGGCCTGTCCCTGGGCAACCATTGGATGAGCATGATGGCGGCCGGGAGCGGTTTCGCCTTTCTGGCCTGGATCCAGTTGAGGGAAAGGGAAGGGGCGGCCAAGGAACTGGTAAAAAGCGCGGCCTTCTTGGTGGTGGGACTTTCCCTTTACCTTTACCTGCCCTTAAGGTCCTCCCTGGACCCCCTCGTCAATTGGGCCCATCCCGTGGATGCGGAAAATTTCCTGCGCCACGTGAGCCGTTACGTAGACAAGGACAAGGATTTTACGGGAGACGCTTTTTTGTGGGCCCAGCAGGGTTTTTACTACCTGCGTTCGGCCTTGGTGGAATTTTCAGGCCTGGGCCTTTTGGCCCTTTGCGGAATCTTCGCCGCTTGGCGCGGGGAGCGCCGTCAGGCGGCGGGCTTGCTTCTTTCCTGGGCGGGGCTCTTCGCCGCCGTTTGTGTTTTCTCCAAGTTCTCCAGCCAAAAAATTTACCTGATGCAGAATTATTCCATCGCCTCTTTTATTTTCATCCCCCTCTTCGCGGGCCTGGGTTTTCGTTTCCTCCTCCAACTTCTAGGCCGCCGCCATCCTAAGGCCGTCAAGGCCGCCCCCGTTGCCGTCTGGTTGCTGGTGCTGGCCCTGGCCGTGGCCCGCTGGCTTCAAGGGGGCCAAGAATTTTACACCTACACTTACGATTATGTTTTGAACGCCTGGCGTTCGGTTCCCGTGGGCGGGCTCTTCTTTTGCAAGGGCGACGTTTTGGATTTCCCCTGCTGGTACTTCCAGCTGTTGGAGGGAAAAAGGCCCGACCTTCCGGTGTTGGGCGGCGGAAGCCTGCCGATGGATTGGTACCGGATCTTTTTAGCCCGCACCCAGCCGGGACTCAAAGTCCCCTATCCTTTCCACGAGAAGGGCAAGGAATATATCTCGGGCCACCTGATCCAATGGATGGTGGAGCAAAACCCCGGGCACCGGCTCTTTTTCACTTATCCTGACTTGGGGCCGGACGGTTTGGGTGAAATGCGTCTGGTTCCCAACGGCATGACCCAGGAGGGCTTTCTGCCCCCCGCCGGTCCCCTCTTTGACGAAGCGGAAGCCGAACGGCTTTGGGCCGATATGCGCCTGAGGCATTATCAAAAACCGGATGATTCGGTGGATGAGGTTTCCTGGGACTACTTCTTGAAGGACTACGGGATGGCGCGGCTTTGGATGGCGGCGAAATACATGGGAGAAGCCCAGGCGTTAGCGGTTCAGGGAAACCCTTCCCCGGCCCCGCGACAAAAGGCCCATTCCCTTTATGAAAAAACCCTTCCCCATCTTTTATGGGCGCAAAACTGGGACCCCCAAAATCCCGGCTATGCCGTCAATGTCGGCCTCGACCTCTTTTTCATGGGGGATTTGAAACAAGCCGGGGACTGGTTCGCGAAAGCGGCCCGGATCGATCCCCGCTATGCGGATGCCTATTACTATGAGGGCGTGGTGGCCTATCAAACCGGGAATAAGGCGGAAGCCCGGAGATTATTTGAGAAAACCCTCGCCTTAAACCCCAACCACGCCCAAGCCGCCCGGTCTTTTCGGGCACTCTCGGTGCCTTGATAATAGGCTGGCATCAACCGCTTTTAAAATTTTTCCGTGAGCCCGAAATCCTAACAAGGATTAATGAATGACGACGACCTTGCCCGTCCATCGCTGGGACCCTGAGCCATTATTGACCTCAAGCGCGTAAAGGTACAAACTGCTCGCGACCGCCTGCCCGGACTGGTTTTGAACCTGCCAAAGCAGGTTGTTCAGGCCCGCGTTTCCCGCAATAGTGCTTTGGTAGATTTGTTCCCCCAAAAGGGTGTACAAGGACAAATGAACCTGGGCCGGCCCCGGCAACTGGACTTTAAATTGAATAGGTTCATCGTTCCGGGAAATATTCGGCGCCACCACCACCGCCAGGTTGCCCAAGGTGGGACTGGGGGTGACGGTAAATGTCGGTGTCATCGTGGAAGTGGGCGTTTCCGCGCGTTGCGCATTCTTGGAAAGGGCCGCGATTTTGACCGACAGGGCAACGGCGGTGGGCGTGGGCCCGCAAGGCACGTATTCCCCCACGATCATATTGACCGAATTAACATAAAGTACCCCGCTCGGGCTGACGGCTACCCCCAAGGGGTAACCTATTTGATTGGCGGCCTCATCCGGACCCGTGGCGATCTGGCAGACCGGATTGCCATTGGGGTCATATTTGGAGACGGGGTTTAAGCCTTCACCCGCCACGTAAATATATCCCGCCGAATCCGCCGTTAAATTGACGCCGATGCTGCTCCAGGAGATACCGGTAGCGACTCCCGCCGCGGTGAATTGATGAACCCCGGTGCCGTCGAGTACGTAAACCAATTCCGTGTTGCTGACGCAGATTCCCTTAGGGGCGCTAAATCCCCCGCTTTCCCCAAATTGCGTGGGGATACCCCCGGGCGCCCCCCCGTTGTAGGTAAATTCCTGGACCCTGCCGTTTAAGCCCTCATCCACCGTGTAAACATTATTGGACACCGGGTCCACCGCGACGCCGAACAGCCCCGCGAATTGGCCAATGGCAATCCCGCTGGTTCCCCATTGGTTTAAATAACCGCCGGTGGGACCGAATACCTCCACCCGGCTGTTTCCTTGGTCCGCCACGTAAATGGAAGTGCCGGCCGAATTGACGGCGATTTCATAGGGACCGTTTAAATTGCCGTTTCCGGATCCCGTCCCGCCAAAGGAGAGGATGAAATTCGTGGAGGAACCGGAGGTGTCGAACTTATCCACCAGGTTGTTCGCCTGGTCCGTGACATAGACGCACGGCCCGGGCTGCCCGTTGCAGTTGGTGCTGTTATCAAGGGCGATGTCATAAACGGGGTTGCCGAAACTATAGCTCCCGTCTGCGTCGCTTCCGGAAGTTCCCCACTTTAAGGAGAAGTTATAACAGCAGCCGCCCGGGGTTGAAGTGACGCTGGGTGTGGGAGTCAGGGTGGGCGTATTGGTTAGGGTTGAAGTGGCCGTCGACATGCTGGTGTTGGTTGGCGTCGGGCTTGGCGTAATAGTTGTCGTCTCCGTAAGCGTATTCGTGGGAGTGCGTGTTTCCGTTACGGTCCTGGTATTCGTCACCGTACGAGTTGCGGTGGTTGTGGGGGAATTAGTCCTCGTCGGCGTTATGGTGGCGGTCCTCGTCGGTGTGCGAGTGTCGGTGACCGTCCGTGTATTGGTCGGCGTGCGGGTTTCTGTCACTGTCCTCGTATTGGTTACGGTTCCCGTCGGCGTATGAGTCTCCGTTACGGTTCGTGTATGTGTCGGGGTGTGGGTATCCGTCACGGTCCTGGTATTCGTCACCGTATGAGTCGCGGTGATTGTGGGGGAATTAGTCCTCGTGGGGGTTATGGTCGGCGTCCTGGTGGGGGTACGGGTATCCGTTACTGTTCGAGTATTGGTCGGGGTGCGGGTGTCTGTTGCTGTCCTTGTGTTGGTAACGGTTCTCGTCGGGGTGCCGGTGGGGGTTTGGGTTACCGTCACGGTGGGCGTAAAAGTCCAGGTGGGAGCCGGAATGCATGACGAAATACTCGAGAGAGCTTTGTAGACGTCCAACAGGCCATAGCCCTGGGTGGGTGTCCAGCCCGTTTGGCCCGGCAGAAGGTCGGTATTGCTGATAATGGCTTGGGTGACTTGCACATTCGTGAGGTTCGGGCACAAGCAGAACATCAAAGCGGCCGTGCCGGAGACGTAAGGAGCCGAGGCCGAGGTTCCGGCGGCGATGCAAAAGTTGCTGTCCGCGGGGTTGGCTATGAAATCGGCCGGGTTGGCCGAAAAGGGGCAATTGAGGCGGGCCCCAAAGACATTCTGCGAGGCGTCAAGGGTGAAATTACCGGTAGCCATGGCCGACCCTCCCGGGGCGACCAGGTCCAACCCGGGGCCTGAGTTGGAATAAAAAGCAATGCCGCCGCTGGCGTCCGTGGCTCCTACCGATATCAACGCCGGAAGGGAATAAGGAGGATTGGTAAAGCTCGCGGGGAAAAGCAAGGGAACGGCCGTACCATCGTCCCCGGAGGAAGCCACCGCGACGCAACCGTTGGACATCGCGTATTGCAGCACTAAGTACTGTAAATAATCAGGAAGCATTCCTCCCAAGGACAGGTTTAAAACCTTGGCGCCGTTTTCGATCGCGTAAAGCGTTCCATAAGCCACACCAGCGGCGGAGCCACTGCCCGTGTTGTCCAAAACCTTGACCGGCATGAGCTTCACACCCGGAGCCAAACCCGCCATCCCGGTGGTGGAAGAACCCGGATTGCAGGCTTCCGGCTGAACCGTACTTTGCCATTGGGCCCAAAGAAGAGAGGAAACAAAAGTCCCGTGACCAAAATCATCGTCCGTCGGTTCGACCGTTGTGTAGGGAGCTAACCCCAAAGTGGGTTGGGGTGGATCCACCAAACCCGTAAAGGCGTTGTATCCTGGAACAAAAAGGGAAGGGGGAAGATCCGGATGGGACCTCGTCACGCCAGTATCGATCACGGCTACCGTCACCGAGCAACCCGGTGGACAGGAATTCCAAGTAATATTTTGCCAGGCTTGGGGAGCGCTGATTTGCTGTAGGGGCCAATTATAAGGTGAACTGTAATACTGGTCGGTTGGCAGAGGACAGCCCAGCGCGTAATAGCGGACATTCGGCTCGGCCCAAAGGACGGAAGGATCGCTTTGGCATTCGCTGACGGCTTGGGAAACCCCTAACCCGCCTTGAAGCTCAACTTTGAAAATACCCTCGAACAAGGGATTGGAAACCGGCAGTTTCAGGCGGTCGGCTCTTCCCAGGTGGCGCAAAAAAATTTCCGATTGAAACCGGTTTATGCCGGGTTTGAACTGGACAAGGATTTCCCCCGGTACGTAGGCTTCTTTTCCGGCCATACCCGATACCAAAGACTTCGCTTCGCTTGCGGTTCCAATGAGGAAGAACGCCATGAATAACCATACGATTCCAGTCAATAATAAATTTTTCATAAATCAGCTCCTTTAAATAATTAGCGGGATCATACTCAAACGACTCATTGAAACAACAGAATCCGAAACAATGCGGTCGGTTAAATTAAAAGGTTTAAAATAATAAATGGTTTACAGTCGGTGAATGTGAGGAGTGTATTTTATTTTAAGTTGGGGATCAATCTTAAATCTTGGCCGGTCATGAATTAAACAATTCTAATTTCACGATAAATTTTGAAAAAATGAACCCTTTTCTCCCGGATTTTGAAAGCTAACCTGGTCCTAACATTTCCACGAGAAAAGATTGAACCTTTAGGATTTTTGAAAGAACTCGCTTAGGCCGAAAGCAAGAATTCCAACGGTGAAGGGAGGCGATGATCCAGAGAAAAGGTTCGCGACGATTCGGGATTACCGCAGGATGAGTAGTTTGAGGATGCTTCTTCCCTGGTTGGTTTGGACCACCACGTAATAAAGCCCGCTGGCCAAAGGTGTTCCCCTCTTATCCACTAAGGGAATCGGTACGCTCGCTCCCGGCTGCACGTTTGAATAATTCAAGGTGGCCACTTTCCGGAAGGCAATCGTGAAGATCTCAATGCTCACGTCCGATGGCGAAGTCAAATCCGGATTCAACTGAACCGTTCCTCCGGTAGTGGGATTCGGATAAACCACCGGTTTGGCTGAAGGGGTTGAGGTTGGAGTGGCGGTAACCGTCGGCATCGGCGTAATGGTTTTAGTGGCTGTTGAGGTGACCGTCGAACTGGGGGTGTAAGTCGCCGTAGCGGCCACGATGGTGACCGTGACACCGGACACGGGCAATCCGGTAAAGAGAAGGGGCTGGCCGTTGCTTCCCGTGGCGTTCGTGGCGCTGAAGGAATAGCTCCCCACCGGTGACGACGAGGAGAAGTTCGCGGTGACTTCGTAGGTCACGGCTCCATTGGCTCCCGGAATGACTCCGTTGAAGTTGAAGGTGGCGTTTGACCCGCTAAAGCTGGCCGTGGAAATGAGCGTTCCATTCGCGAAAAGATTGACCGAGGTGATCCCGCTGGGAAGGCTTCCCGTCCCGGTGAGGGTGATGCTGGTGAGCGTGACTGGGTTGCTGCTGGGATTGTTCATCTGGATCTGTTGGATGGGAACTCCGGAAGCGCCTGGGATTTGGGTGGAGCTACCCGGCGGGCTGGACCCTTGCGAGGCCGAAACCGTCACCGGCGTGGGGCTGAAAGTGGGTGTGACGGACGCCGTTGAGGTGGTGGTCGCCGTGGCGGTATTAACCAAGGTGTTGGTGGCGGTGGAAGTGGGAGTCATGGTGCTGGTCTTAGTCGGGGTTCCGGTGTTGATCAGGGTATTGGTAGCAGTCGCCGTGGAAGTTCGGGTAGGGCTGTTGGTCAACGTCTCCGTCGGAGTTAACGAAGAGGTGTAAGTCGGGCTGTTACTGGCGGTATTCGTGGTGGTGACGGTAGCCGTTGAAGTCGGCGTCCCGGTGTTAATGAGAGTATTGGTAACGGTAGCCGTGGAAGTGCGGGTGGGGCTATTGGTGGGTGAACCTGTCGGAGTCAATGAAGACGTGTAAGTTGGACTGTTGCTGGCCGTGTTCGTGGTGGTGACCGTGGCGGTTGAGGTCGGAGTTCCGGTATTGATGAGGGTATTGGTGGCCGTCGCCGTGGAAGTGCGAGTAGGGCTGTTGGTGGCTGTCCCAGTTGGAGTCAACGAAGAGGTGTAAGTCGGGCTATTGCTGGCGGTGTTCGTGGTGGTGACGGTAGCAGTCGAAGTTGGGGTTCCGGTGTTAATGAGAGTATTGGTAACGGTAGCCGTGGAAGTGCGAGTAGGGCTGTTGGTGGCTGTCCCAGTTGGAGTCAACGAAGAGGCGTAAGTCGGGCTATTGCTGGCGGTGTTCGTGGTGGTGACGGTAGCAGTCGAAGTTGGGGTTCCGGTGTTGATGAGAGTATTGGTAGCCGTTGCCGTGGAAGTGCGGGTGGGGCTGTTGGTGGGCGAACCGGTTGGGGTCAACGAAGAGGTGTAAGTCGGGCTGTTGCTGGCGGTGTTCGTGGTGGTTGCCGTGGCGGTACGAGTTGAGGTGGACGTTGCGGTTAAAGTCGCCGTATTAACCAGGGTATTGGTGGCCGTTGCCGTGAAAGTGCGGGTGGGGCTATTGGTGGGCGAACCTGTCGGAGTCAATGAAGACGTGTAAGTTGGGCTGTTACTCGCGGTATTCGTGGTCGTTGCCGTGGCGGTACGGGTTGCGGTGGAAGTTGAAGTATTCGTAGGGCTATTCGTTACGGTCTTCGTGGGCGTACTAGTCGCCGTAGTAGTGGCTGTGTTCGTCGTGGTACTGGTAACCGTACTAGTTGAAGTGTTCGCCGGGGTATTCGTGCGGGTTGTGGTTGGAGTAGAAGTCAATGTATTCGTGGGGCTGTTCGTTACGGTTTTCGTGGCCGTATTGGTGGCGCTATTCGTCGGGGTGCTGGTAGCGTTCAATGGAGTGTTTGTCGGGCTATTGGAAGGGGTAAAGGTGGGTGTTTTGGTCGCGGTGGGCGTTGCGCTATTGGTGGCGGTTTTCGTGGCCGTGCTGGTATTAACCACCGGCGTGTTCGTCGGGCTGCTGGTGGGTGTGGGACTGGGTGTGTTGCAAATAACCGTAATGGCAATGGTATTGCTGTTAACCGGTCCTCCTCCGGACCAAGTCGCCGTTCCCTTGTCGCTCACCACCTGGCAGGAATCGCTGGCGTTGAAGGAATAAGCGACCACGCTAAAAGCGATCGGAACGCAATCCCCGCCTGGTAAATTGCTCACGACCCAAGTAATTGGAAATCCTGAAGTATTCAGGGGATTGATCGTCACCGGCACACCCGAAACCGTGACCGCCCATTGGCTAAAATTGGGGCCGTCCTGGGACCAACTCAAGGGATTGGTGATATTGTCCACCACCGTAACGCCGTTGGCCGTCACCGATCCCGAGGCGTTGCAAACCGTGATGGTCATGGCGATGGCTGTTCCCGTTTCGGGATAACCGGACGTGGGCCCACCGGTCGTCTTAGTCAAGGTAATACTGGGAGGAACGGTTGTGGCGGTGGGAGTAAAGCTAGGGGTCGCGGTGAAGGTCTTGGTGGGTGTGCCGGTAGGCACCGGGCTTCCCGCCACGCAATTAGGGGTCGGCGTTTGGTTGAGTTGAGCCAGCCAAGTGGAAACCGGGGCTCCGTGATAGGAAGTGGTGGGGTAGCCACTGAAGCTCGTCAAGAGCGTCGGACTCACGTCCGAGCTGAAAGCCCAAGCCATTCCGGAATAAACATAATTATGGTCGTTGGTCCCGTTGAGCCAGGCGATGGTGCTGTTGTCCCATGCGACTCCGTCGGAAGAGGTCGCGCCGAATTCCTCGATGATAACAGCGTGGGCCGGGCTGGTGGCCGTGGCATCCGTGATATAGGTGTCCCATTGGGATCCGCCCGCCGGGTATCCCTTGCTGGAATAAACATGGGAGGAATAGAGGACGCCATTGCCCGAACCCGTATCGGTCAGGTCATTGGCGGGTAGCCCCGTCAAGTCGAAAGCCCAGTTAAGTCCGCCCGCCACCACGATGTTATTGGCGCCCGCGTTGCGGACAGCGGTCAAGAGGGCCTGGAGGCCCGGAGTTGTGAAACCATTGGCCGCGCCACCGTCCCGCCAGATGGACCAGCTGACGTCGTGGGGCTCGTTATAGATGTCGAACATGACGGCGGGATTGTTGGCATAAGTGGAGGCCACCGAGGACCAGAAAGTGACGGCGTTCATGTCCGGCATATCTTGTTGGGCGGTAGCGCCACCCCATCCCGTTCCGCAAGGTGCTGTCGCGGTGCTTGAGGTTCCCGACCAATGGAGGTCCAAATCCAAATAGACATTGTTCGCGGAGCAATAGTTGATGACCGCCTGGATTTCCGCCCGATAGGCGGTTTGATTGGGCGTCCCTCCTGAATTGGTACAGCCGAACCAAAAATCCTGGTTGATGGGGAACCGGACGCAGTTGGCGTGCCAAACGCTGACCGCCTCAGTGATGATCGAAACGTAATCCGTCATGGTGACGCCGCTAATAGTGGTCGTGGGACGGCCTGTGCCACCGTCACCCGTGGGGCTATATTCCATTCCGGAAACGTCCACACCCTTTAAGCGGACAGTACAACCGCCGCTGGCTGTAACAATCTGGTTACCCGAGATTTTAAGTTGAGCGGAAGTCGCGTGAACTTCGGAAGGAACCACCACAAAAAAGAGGAAAACCGCAAGGGACAAAAAGGACACAAAAACAAATCGAGCGAAAAACGTTTTTAAGTTTTCGCATAAAGTGAATTTCTGGATTTTAAAGGACCCGTTCATGGTGTCCCCTTTTTGAGATGACTACTTTTCCAACCGGGTAAATTATTTGTAAAACACCCGCTGATTTTAATGAAATTAGACCGGTTTCACTAAAATCGTTATTATAAATATACCACCTTATACAACAAATGGTCAAAAAGGGCTAAAACTAAAGGATTAAGCAAAGATCTTCCAAACAGAAGAATTACACGTTCAACTTATTTTCTTAGTTTTGGAATGAACCTTTTTTGGAACGTGATAATGAATAACCTGAATGTCCTGCACCGTCACGAGGCAATGTTGGGGAAGCATGGGCTCCACGACATTCAATGCCTTCAGGATTTGCTTAGGGATATCCACGACTTCAATCATCACTGGAAGATTTTCCATGATTTCGATGATTTGCGCCGAATGGATTCGGGCGGAAGAGCCATAGCCCTCGATACCTTTAAAGACCGAGGCGCCCGCGACGCCGATGCTTAAAAACTTCTCCACGATGGCCCGGTAAAGCAATTGGTTTTGCCATTTAATGTCTTCGTCGACATAGATCCGAAGCGCCTTGCATTTTCCTTGAAGCTTCATGGTTTCCTCCTATAGGACCCTTCCAACCGTGACGCCAGCCCAAGTGGCCGCCAAACAACCCATCAATGTCAAAGTAACATTCACCGCGGCCAGTTTCAAGTTGCCTTCCTGGATGTAACGGAAGGTATCCCAACTGAAGGTGGAATAGGTGGTGAAGGAGGCGCACCAGCCGACCGCCACAAAATAGCGGGCATTAGGCGTGAACAGGCCCCGGTCCAAATGCATCGTCAGGAACAGCCCCAGCACGAAAGAACCGATCAAGTTGATCAGGAGCGTTCCGTATACAAAATGGGTCCCCAACTTGTCGGCCGCGAAAAGCCCGAACCAATAGCGGCAAAAGGCGCCCAGGATGGCTCCCGTTGCCATGATGAGATATTTATCCATCGCTTCCCTCCTCAAATTAAATGTGGCCTAAAATAAAAAACTCCTATCCCCGGATGGGGATAGGAGTCATCGGCCTCTCAAAGAGACGGTTGTGGCGAACTCCATCGCCTTAGTTTTATGTGGAATAATTTTAAGACATCCTCCGCCCCTTCGGCAACAAAGAAAGAGGCCCATTTCTCCCGCTCAAACTTCCGCCCAACGCCTTAAGAGATTGTTGTAAATCCCGGTGAATTGCACAAGTGAGGAATGGTCCGGATGGTCACGATGGAGCGTCTGGACCGCCAATTCCAACTCCACTAGAAGGGCTCTCTTCCCCTCGTCGCGCACCATGCTTTGGATCCAAAAAAAAGCCGCCATCCGCGTCCCGCGTATCACCGACTTTACCTCATGGAGGCTACTGGCCGGATAAAGCACCATATGTCCCGCCGGAAGTTTGACCTTGTGAACCCCATAGGTGTCCTCGACCACCAATTCTCCCCCGTCGTAATCCTCGGGGTTGGCGAGGAAAAGGGTGGCCGAAAGGTCACTGCGCATCCGCAACTGCCGCCCCGCCGGATCCGGTGCCTGGCGGATGGCGTTGTCGATATGGGGTCCATAGGTTTGTCCTCCCTCGTAGCGGTTGAAAAGCGGCGGGGACACTTTGAAGCACAGGGACACCATATTGAAGATCTTGTTTTGCTCCAGCGCGGAACGGATCATCGCCCCGGCCTCCAGTTCGGCGGGCTGGCCCTTTTTTAGTTCCATGTTGCTCTTCACCTTGGCCGCCTGGTGCCCCGCGGTCAGCCGCCCGTCCACCCACTCGGCCTTCTCCAGTTTCTGGCGGATTTGAGCCACCTGCTCGGGACTGAGAACATCCGGCACGTTGAATAACATGTTCGGCACCCTCCTCCATTAACTTTCGGGCTTGTTCTTAACGGATACCCAAGACATTTTTACCACCAATTTCACCCGGGGAGCAAAACAAATCAAAAAAGCCGAAGCATCCTTTATTCGAACTCCCCCTTGACCGAGAAAAGGGCTGGTCAGCTAGTTCTATATAGAGAACAGATAGGATAAAATGCGGCATTCCCAAGGCAGGAGCGGCCCATGCCCCATATTACTTGTTTCCAGCATATCGATTGTGAAGGTCCCGGTTACCTGTTGAACGTCCTGAAGGCCAAGCGGATTGAAGTGGAGCTATTAAAACCCTTCAAGGGTGACACCGTTCCGGAACGTTTGGGGGACGGCCTCATCGTCCTGGGCGGACCCATGGGTGTATATGAGGAAAACCAGTTTCCCTGGATGACGGCGGAGCTCAAGGCCATCCGCCATTGCTTGGCCTCTTCGATTCCTGTTTTGGGAATCTGCCTGGGTTCCCAGATGCTGGCCCATGCCGCCGGTGGCCAGGTTTTCCGCGGTGCCCAGCCCGAGGTGGGTTGGTACCCCATCGAACAGACTCCGGAAGGCCGCCTGGACTCCCTATTCTTGGGAGTTGCCCCGGAGTTTGAAGCCTTTCATTGGCACGGGGACACCTTCACGCTTCCTTCCAATGCCCTGCGCCTGGCAGGAAGCCGCCTCTATCCTAATCAAATATTTAAAACAGGGAATAACGCTTATGGTTTCCAATGCCACTTGGAAGTCACGGAAGAAATGGTGAAAAACTGGGCCGCGATTTACGCTAAGGAACTGACGCCCTCGGGTGGGCCCAACCGTCCTGAGCGCATCGAGGACCATCTTTCCGAAAAGGCCAAGGCCCTCCAGGCTGTTGGCGAAACGGTTTTCAGCCGCTTCGCCGCGCTGTTGTAATAAAAAAGGCGCGCCTGGGGAGGCGCGCCTCAACTTCAAAGGGAGAAATAAATAAAGTCGTTTGTTATTTGGTGCTTTCCAGCAGCCAAGCCGCCTCGGCAATCCATCCGCTCAAAATGAAAACTCCCCATCCAATTTTCCAGCCTTTAGAAAGACCCGGTTTCATAGAAACCTCCCTACCCGTTCTTGCCTGCTACAACCTATAGACGGGGAGGGTTGGATTTAGTTCAAAAATAATTATTCCGTTGGAACTGAGGGCCTCAAGGGCACCGATAGGGTTTTAATCTCCAACGAAGTTCCCGAAAGACCTTCCGAAGAAGCCTTCAAGACGATGGGACCGGCCTTTTTATCCGACTGTACGATCACCTGGGCCAAGCCGGAAAAGAGGCTTCGCTTCCATTGGCCCGCCGGGATAACTGTTCGGATGGACCCCGGGTCTCCGTTCAGGTTTTCCCACTTCCAGCGCCGCAATAATTCTGTCCCCACTACCGCGTAAATATTACGGCCCTTTCTTAAGATGGACTTAGGGAGAGGGTAAGCCTTCCCGGTGTCGTCCCGCTTGATTTTATCGGCGATCAAGTGCCCGTTCACGTAAATAGCCTGCCCATCCACGATGCTTTTGGGAAGCAAAACGATCTCGCTATATTCATCCAATTGGGGAAGATAGAACCGGCAACGAACAACCCTTACCGAGGGTTTATCCTTGGAAACGTTTCCCTGGTCGTCGTCCCGGCCCTGGAAGAGGTCAGGCCATTTTGATTCATCCGGCAGGTCATATTCCACCTCGGGCCTTTTTCCTAAAGAGCCCCCATTCATCATTTTCGGCTCCAAAAGTCTTAATTGGGAAACCGTCTCGAAATATTGGTCCGGCTCGTGGCAGGAGGGATCTCCATTCCCCACTCCAATAATCTTCCCCGGGCCTTCCAGTGAGAATCGGATTTCGCTCCCCGCCGTGGGAACCAGCCTTCCTTTATTGTCCTTCACTTCCACCGTCACCACCGAAACATCCTCCCCATCCGCCTTGATCTGGGCGCGGTCGGGCATGAGCGCGATAGAAGCCGGTTTGCCCGTGGTTTCCTGCTTGGCCATGGCCACGACTTTCCCACCCTTATAACCCTTGGCCGAAAGAGTCCCCGGCTCATAGGAAACCTGCCATTCCAAATGGGAATTCACCGGCATAGCTTCTCTCCCCAGGCTCTTGCCATTCAGGAACAATTCCACTTCCTCACAATTGCTGAAAGCCCGTACCTGTATATTCTGACCTTCCTTTCCCGGCCAATTCCAATGGGGCGAAAGCAAAAGCACCGGTTCGTCGGTCCAGAAAGCCTTCAGGTAGTCATAGCAGTCCTTGGGAAAACCGCAAAGGTCGAGAACGCCGTATTGGGAAGCGATGGCCGGAAAATGGAAAGGGTTTTCCTCGCCCCGGTAGTCGAAACCCGTCCAAAGGAAGAGCCCCGCCAGATAGGGTCTTGCCATGTAGTACTTCCATGTTTTTTCGATGCTGGCCCCATCCTCCTTGAGGTCGCTGGGAGCCATATGGGCATATTGGCTGTCGTCATAGAAACCCCGTGTCTGGTGAGTGTCGCTTTCCTCGGTGGCCATGCTGGGTTGGTTGGGGAAATCTTTGTGCTGTTCGTCAGTGTTGCCGTGCTCGTAATAGTTGTAGCCCATCAAGTCGATGACGGTGGAGGTGCCCTTGCCCCATCCCCCGCTGTCCGCCGCCGTCACCCGGCGGGTCGGGTCCAGCCGCTCTACGAAATCCTGCATGGGAGGGACGATCTGGGCCCCCTTCTCGTTGCCCTCGATGTTCCATTCCTCATTGCCCAATGACCAGGCAAAAACGCAGGGATGGTTGCGGTCTAGCAGGACCATCCGCTTCAAGCGGTCCATGATTTCTGGGCTCGTGCCCATCAGGCGGTTTTCCACCAGCACCAGCATTCCCAGCCTGTCGCAGGCGTCCAGCAGTTCGGGCGTGGGCGGATTGTGGGCGCAGCGGTAGGCGTTGCAGCCCATTTCCTTGAGTTTTTTGATCCGGTAATATTGCAGGGCGTCCGGCAAGGCCACTCCCACCCCCGCGTGATCCTGGTGGTTGGAAGTGCCCTTCAGTTCCACGTGCTGGCCATTGAGGAACATGCCTTTATCGGGATCGAAAGTGATGGTGCGGATGCCGAAAGTGGTCTCGGTTCGGTCCATAACTTCCCCTCCGGATTTGACGGTGGTCACCAACTGGTATAAGTAAGGGGATTCAATGGACCAAAGCTTGGGTTGGGGAACTTGGACTTGAATGGAAAACTCCCCTACCGATCCCGGCTCAAGGGTCAAGTCCTTCTGATGCCCCAGGGCGACGCTTTTTCCCCGCTCATCAAGGATTTCCTGGTCGACGTCAAAAACAGTTTTCGTGGTTCCGTCGTCCACCACGGTGGTTTTGGCGGTCACTAAGGTGGCGTCATCCACCACTTGCGAGTTGACGAAGGTACCGTTGTAATCCACGTGCAATGGGGCCGTCTTGGTCAGCCAGACGTGCCGGTAAATTCCCGCCCCTTCGTAAAACCATCCTTCCTCCATGGTCGCGTCCACCCTCACCGCCACCGTGTTCTCTCCGCCATAATTGAGAACGTCGGTGATGTCGTAGCGGAAGTTGTTGTAACCGCTTTCCTCCTTACCCATGTAAAAGCCGTTCACGAATACCGCCGCGTCCCGGTAGACCCCGTCGAACTCAATGCTGACACGCCGCCCCTGGTCGGTCTTGGCGATGAAGAAGGTCTTGCGGTACCATCCCACGCTGGCTTCGGGAAAGGCACGGCCAATGGCTTTGTAACCGTGGCTGAAACTACCCTTCTCGTCGAAGGGCTGTTCCACCGCCCAATCATGGGGCAAGTTAATCACCCGCCAGGCTCGGTCGTCGAACTTGGGGTCCGCCGGCCCGTCTCCCGAACCCGCCTTGGCGAAGTAAGAGAAATACCCCGTCCCGAATCCGAAATCCTTGTCCGGGTCAGTGGCATGACCCAGCGCGAAACGCCAGCCGAAATCCATCAGGAGCCGCTCCCGGGGGGAAGCAGGTTCCTTGGCTTGACTGGGAACGGAGCTAACCACCGTCAATATTAAGAACAAAAGCAGAAAAGCCATTTTTTTCATTTACGGGATCCTTTAAAGGAAAGTGGACCAATGATGCCACAGGTTCGGCCGGGTGCCAAAAGAGATTTTCGCCGGGAAATGACCTCATAACCATGTTCTTTTATTCCGGCCAATAGGGATAATGGAGCCCTTCTTTTCTTCCAAACCGTGAGTGGCAAAAGAACGGAGTTTCAACCCATGCAAATCCGGCGCTTTTACTTTTTTTTGAAGCTATTCACCCTCTTTATCGCGCTGGTGATCGGGGAGTACCTGGCATGCAGCGCCTGCTTCCGGTGGGTCCGGCAGTCAGATTTTCTCCGGGCGGATGGGATTTGCGTTATATCCGCGATAACCCTTTGTTATTTGATCTTCAAAAACCTCATCAAAGACGCCCTGAAAGAAGGAATACCCCGCTGGGTGGTGGCGTTATTCTTTTTATTTTTCGGCGCCTTACTGGCTTGTTTTCTGCGCTTCAGCCTCCAATTGGCCAATGGGCTTTTGGACTTTTCCCAACCCGAAATCCATCTCGTGACCGTCAACTCGAAAATGATTTCTCCCTTCGGCGGAAGCGTCAGGGAGGGAATCAATCCCATGGCCCATATGATTTACTTCCACGATTGGGACCAAAGCGGCAATATGTGCGAAATGCTGACCCCGCAGGATTTTTATTACTCGGTCGATGACGGAAGCATGGTGCAGCTCTCCCTCCGGCAGGGCCTCTTCCACCTGCCCTGGGTCGCGGACTATCAGGCGATGGTGCCCCGCCGCATGCCCGACGGAAGCGTCCAATTGGCGCCCGCAGATAAATAAAAAGGAGGACTGAGTAATCTGTCAAAGCCCCCTCTTTCGGGGGATAATGGGTCAAACTCAAGGAGATGGAACATGGGCGACAAAGCCGAGATCAAATGGCTTCCCGAACCCGAGGACAAGGACTATCCGGCGGCCCAATCCTACTTAGGCCTCCTGCATAACGATTCGGAAAGCCTCGGCCTGGTGAGAAAACTCAAGGACGCCAAAGTCATCCCGTTCAAGGCCAAGGACATCTTCCGGGCCTCGGGGCTTTCTCTGCTGGGCATCAGCAATACACATGTCACCAGGGACCAACAGAAAATCAAGGAAGGCAAAGCCCTCTCGCCTCTCTTGCTGGTGCGGGATCCCCAAAACGGCAAGGTGGTCATCGCTGACGGCTATCACCGCCTCTGCGCGGTTTATTCCTTGAACGAGGACGAAATGATTCCCTGCAAGATCGTTTAGCGGCACCCCTCTTTAATTAAAAACATAGCGTACTTCCCCGCCGAAGGTATCGGCGTTTCGATCCACCGTCGTCGTGTCGTTATTGGGGACCGTCGCGTAGGTGCTGGCGCTGTTGCCGTAAAAGTCATGGGTATAGATCGCCGACGCGACGAACCGGCCGGGGGTTAATTGATAGTTCAATGCCCCGACCAGGGTGGTGATATTCCCGGGCTGGCTGGTGAAGTCGATCAACTTGCCGCTGCTGTTGGTGAAGGAGGCGTCGGCGTCGCCGGTGAAAGTTTGGGACACGCCCGCGTTGAGAGAGAAGACTTCGTTGAAGCGCGTCTGCGTTGTTATATAGAAGGCATATTGCCAGTTGGAATCGTAACTGGTGGTGATATTGTTCGACTGGTTTAAAGTGGTCCGGGCTCCCAAATAGTCCCCGCTGAATTCCCCGTAAATCGTAAAGCTCTTGGTCTTATAGCTCAGCGCGGTGCTGAAATCCGCCATGGCCCCCCCGCGCGCCACGGTTCCGTTCAGTTCCGGGGTGGCCGATTGGGCGCTGATCAGGTTGGGAGCGTAGGAACCGATCAGGTCCCAATTAAAGGCTTTATCCTTCTGATCCAACACTCGCCAGACCGCCGAGATCGTGGGGTCCCCCAGTCCGTCCGAGGTGGTGATAGTGCTGGCACCCGAGGGGGGACTATTGGTCGATCCGAGCAATTGGAAAAACCCGCTGACCCGCAGGGTGAGATCGTCGGTAATGCCGTAATCCAATAGCTGGTTGATCGAGGTGATGGCCGTGTTATTGGAACTCAACAGGACGCCCAAGTGGTTATTCGTGTTCGAATTGGCTTCCCCCAGGGTAAATTCGGTAGCGCCGAAAATCTGGGCTCCCAGGGGCAGGTAGGCGGGATCGGAAATCACGCGCGAAGCGTCGGGGGTAAAATCAAAGGCCAGAACCCGCATCGGCAAGAGGACCAAAGCCAATCCCAAACCAAATCGATAAAGACCCCCAGCAAAGTCATGCCGAGTCATCCTCATGATCTTCTCTCTTTGCTCATTTCTTTTTACCGGATGACCACAACCCTGGCGACTTTGACATCGAGGGGCCGCTGAAGTTGAATCAAATAGACGCCGCTGGCCACGGGATCCTTGTGAGTATTGGTCCCGTCCCATTGGTACCAAATGTCGATGGCCCGGGTCAGTTCCTGATTATCGAGAATCTTGATGAGTTCGCCGGCGGTGTTGTAAACGCGCAGCGAATAGGGCCCGTTGTAGTCGGCGCTCCCCACATGGATGGAAAGGGTGTCGGTCCCCTCCCTCATCAGGTTCAAGGAAAGGTAAAAGAGGTCGGTGCCCGGCGTAAAGGTGATGGTCGGCGTCGAGGTGGCCGTAAAAGTGGACGTGATGGTGGGAGTCAAGGTCGGGCTGGACGTGGGGGTGGTCGTCGCCGTGCGGGTCGGAGTAAGGGTGATCGTGGGAGTGAGGGTAATGGTGGAAGTAGGGGTGGAGCTCGATGTCGCGCTGGGCGTTTGGGTCGCGGTGGAACTGGCCGTGAGGGTCGGCGTCCCCGTCACGGTGGCGGTGGCTGTGGACGTCGCGGTATTGGTGGGAGTGGAGGTGGGTGTCCCGGTGACGGCGCTTAAACTAAACTTGGTGATGAAGCCGTCCGTCCCTCCGGCGGTGGCGGTTTGGAAAGCGCCCGCCGTCGTTGGGAAATTGGTGGAAAAGCTGCCACCCGTCTCATAAATGTTCCCGCTCGTGTCCACGGCGATACCTTCGCCGTAATCAGTCCCACTCCCACCCAAGTAGGTCGAGTAAACCAATGCCGATCCGGAGGGGTTCACCTCGGTCACAAAGGCGTCATCACCACCGGCGTTGGCCGACTGGTAGGCCCCTGCCGTGGTGGGAAAATTAGTGGAGCTGGTGTAACCCGAGACATAGGCATTTCCGCTGGAATCCACCGCGATGCCTTCCGCCGAATCGAAGCTGCTGCCGCCCAAATAAGTCGAATAGGATAACCCCGTCCCCGAGGGGTTCAGTTTGGTCAAGAAGGCGGTCGTCACGGCGCCGCTGGCGGTTTGGAAGGCGCCCGCGGTCGCCAAGGATGAGGTCGAAGTGGTGAACCCGGTGATATAGGCGCTTCCGGAGCCATCCACCGCGATGGCGAAACTATAAACACCCAAGTTCCCGCCCACGTAAGTCGAGTAGACCAGTCCCGTTCCCGAGGGATTCAATTTGGTCACATAAGCGTCCGTCACCCCCGAACTGGCGGTTTGATAGGCCCCGGCCATCGTGGGGAAATTAGTGGAGGTGGTAAACCCTGTCACATAGGCGCTGCCTGCCGAATCCACGGCAATTCCGAAACCGTCCTCAATACCGCTTCCGCCGAGATAGGTGGAATAGACCAGCCCCGAACCCGCCGGGTTCAATTTGGTCACGAAGCTGTCATCCACCCCGCCCGCGGCAACCGTTTGAAAGGCTCCGGGGGTCGTCGGAAAATTGGTGGCGCTCGTAATGCCGGTCACATAAGCGTCTCCGGCCGCGTCCACCGCGATGCCCCTGGCGTAATCATTACTGCCGGTCCCGTCCAAATAGGTGGAATAAAGCAGGGCGGTTCCCGTGGGATTCAATTTGCTGACGAAAGTCATCCATCCGCTGTCGATGGCCGTCGGTTGGTAGGCCCCCGGCGTGGTGGGGAAATTGCTTGAAAGCAAGGAACCGGTCACATAGGCGTCCCCGGCCGCGTCCACGGCGATCGACTCGCCGTAGTCATCCAGGTTCCCCCCCAGCAAGGTGGAATAAAGGATCGCGGTTCCCGTCGGGTTCAACTTGGCGACAAAAGCGTCATAGCCTCCGGCGTTGGTCGTTTGGATGGCCCCAGCGGTGGTTGGGAAATTGGTGGAATTAGTTTGGCCGGTCACGTAGATGTTCCCGCTCGAATCCACGGCGACGCTCGAGACCACATCCGTCCCGTTTCCTCCCAGGAGAGTGGAATAGGAAACCGTCGGGTCGATGACCAGCGGGCGTGTCCTATCGTAAGGACCCAATTGGAAGCCAATTTTGGACTTTTCCAAAAAGACGTAGCGGCACTCGACCTCGACCTTTCCCGAGGCCGTGGTTTGGTAAACTCTCGGGGCGTGAAATACCACATCGCTCTTGGCCCCTTGCCCGTCACTCGTCGAGTTACGGGATTCGCCCAATGGCTTTTCCCGGACTTTTAAAATCAAATTTCCAACTCCGTCCAAGGTCAGTTTTTTCGCGCCCACATAGTCCAATTGGAGAAGACCCGGGTCCGCTCCCGGATGGACGATGAAGTCATATTCTAGGTTTTCCTGGTTTCCGTAATAGACCATGTCGATCCCCGGATAAATATTTTCCGCTTTCACTTTCGCGTATAAGGGCACATGACTGTGCCAACGCGACGGATCATTGCCGATGAAGTAATTGGAAAAGCCGGGTGTTTCTTCTTCTCCCCGCCAGACCGCCTTGGGGTCGGCTCCCGGCAGGCGCAGCCGGACAACCTCCGATGGAACCCTTTTTGATTCCGGTTTTTTCGTTTTGTCCGGGCTCAGGCAAAAGACGGCTTCCCGGGGCGTGATGAAAAGGCTGTAAACCCTTCCCCGGGAGATAAACCTTACCTGGGGATCCACTTGGCCCTGGTTGGCCTCAAAGGCCAGGGGAAATTTGCCGTAAGCCTGGTTGATCCGGGCCGGTTGAATCGCGGAAGGGCGGGCGGTTTTAAGGGCGGTGACTTCGGGAATCTTTAAAAGAGGGTCGGCATCCTTGGCGCCCAGGGAGAAAAAAACACAAACAGCGGGGGCCAAGAAACTAAAAACATTTTTATGAAGCTTCATTAAACCAATCCGTTATAAATATTCACAACGATTAAACCCTGAACCCGCGTTGGAGACGCGTAAAGACTAACAAAGTTTATCATAGGAAAATCCAAAATCGCCGAAGGAAAGCATAACCCAGTGATGGATTAACCCCTTTAATTTCAAAGGTAATTCCTGGGATCGGACCTTTGTTCCATTCAAAAGGCCGGACCTGTTCGGTTCTATTTAAATCCGCTTGAATGTAAAATGACTTTCCAAAAGGCGGCCCCATGGCTTACGACGAGAAATTGGCGGATCGAATCCGAGAAATCTTGGGCAAATCCAAATCCATCACCGAAAAGAAGATGTTCGGGGGAATTTGCTTTCTTTATGAGGGCAAGATGATCGGCGGTGTCCTCAAAAACGAGATGGTCGTCAAGATCGGGGCGGAAAACCACAATAAGGCCATGGCCCTGAAACACGTCAGGTCTTTCAACTTCACCGGCAAGCCCATGGTGGGGATTGTTTACGTGGCCCCCGAAGCCCTCAAGACGAAAAAGGATTTGGCCAAGTGGGTCGAAATGGGGAGGGCTCACGCCCAAAGCCTGCCCCCGAAGAAAAAGAAATAAGAAAACGCGCAATGGCGATGAACAAAAAAATCCCGAAGACGATAGATGATTATATCGGCCGCTATCCGGAAGAGGTTCAGCGGCTTTTAACACGGATGCGCCGGACGATCCAAAAGGCCGCCCCGCAAGCGAAGGAAAAGATCCGCTACCGCATTCCCACCTTCACCTTGAGGGGGAATCTCGTTCATTTCGGGGCCTTCACCACCCACATTAGCTTTTTCCCAACCTCCTCAGGGATCACGGCCTTCCAAAAGGAGCTCTCGACCTATAAGACCTCTCGGGGAACGGTCCAATTCCCTTTCGACAAGCCCCTGCCATTGGCCCTGGTGGGCCGCATCGTGAAGTTTCGGGTGAAGGAAAGTTTGGATAAGGGAAAGAAAAAGTAACCCTCGAAAAAGGGAAGGGTCTCAGCCCCCGAATTGATTCGCGACGTCAACGGCCACTCGTCCTATCACTTCCCCGGCTTTCAATCGCGCCAAGCCCTTGGCCACGTCCCGGACTGCAATCGTGGAATCCAGGGGAACCTCTAGGCCGCTGGTCAGCCATTCCCCAAGCAATTGAAGGTCCGCCGCTTTTGATTTCACCATCAAGAATTTGGCGCGGGTTTTCGAAAAAAGACTCGCCATCAGGTCCACCCCGAAGGTGAGCGAGGGAAGGGTGGTGACATAAGCTCCGCCTGGCTTCAGCAGGACTTTCCACTGGCTCCAACGGTATCCCGCCGCCGAATCGAAGACCACGTCAAAGGGGCCTTGGGCCGCGGAAATCGGGTCCGTGGATTTCCGGTCGATCACGGTCTCGGCGCCCAATCGGCGGGCTAGTTCCAGTCCCTTTCCCGAACCCACGCCTGTGACCTTCGCCCCCAGCCGTTGGGCGATGCCGATGGCGATGGAACCCACGCCCCCCGATATTCCCGTGATCAGCACCCGTGACCCCGGACCGAGGCGGCCCAGGTCCCGCAGGGACTGAAGGGCGGAAAGCCCGGTAGTCGCGGAAGCGGCCGCTTGGAGATGGGTAACGCCCGAGGGCTTCAGGGCCAGCTCATCGATTTTGGCGATCAGTGTTTCCGCGAAGGCGCCCCGGCGGTTGCCCATGCCGTAGGGCAGGAAGCCGAAGATATCGTCTCCGACTTTCACCCGATCCACTCCAGGACCTAGCGCTTCGATAGTCCCGGAAAAATCATAGCCCACTACCATTGGAAAATTCCGACCGTGAAGGAATTTCATGGTTCCCAAGACCACTTTATAATCGGCGGGATTCAAGGCCGAGGCGCAAACCCGAACTCTCGCCTCCCCTTGGTCCGGTTCGGGGGTTGGAATTTCAAAAACTTGAAGTTGTCCCAAAGGCCCATATTGTTTTGTCGCCATAACACGCATAAATCCACCTGCTTTCGTTGGGTTCACGACACTGTCTTTGCCGTGGGCATTTAACAATTAAGTTCCAGGGGATATCAAGAAGACCCACTCAAAAACGCCGGAACATCCTCTTTAGTGGTACTATTTGAAATATCTTTTTTTCAATATTTAAATGGCGGGGCGACTAATGAAAAAAACTTTATTCTTCGGGGCGGTGATTCTGGCGTCCCTGGTTCCCCTGGCCTGCCAAAAAAACTATTATCTCGGGCCCCTGTCCACCACGCCGACCTTTACTCCTACACCCACTGGAACCCCCACAGCCACCTCCACGCCGGTCTGTTATTTTGGTGCTCCTGGCCTGGTGGGCGCGGCCCTTCCCTCCGGAGCCAATCCCAGTGCCGTTCCCCAAACCAATCCTGCGGGCGGCGCTCCTTTCACCATCATCCGCACTCAGGCCGACTGGGATGCTTTATACGGCACTTCCTCACCGCCCGCGGCTCCGGTCGACTTCTCCACGGATATGTTGATCATTGTTTCCAATGCCCTTTGCTGTCCCTCTCTCATCACTTCGATCGCCGGGGTTTGCGAAGGGGCGGGCCAGGTGAATATTACGGTAAGTGAAAGGGTTCCAGCGGTCGAATGCTACGAGGTTTGTTTTGGCTCTACCTATTCCGCGGTGGCGGTACCCACTTCCAACTTGCCGGTGACTTGGACCGTCGCCGACTTCCTTCCGGGCTTGGGAACGACCCCCATAGTTTTTCCCCTCATCACGCCAACGCCCAGCCCCACCCCGTAACCCTGCCCTCAGCGGACCTGCGTCAGGTAAAGATGAGTCCCATCCATGTCCTTGAAGAAAGCCAGCAGGTTCACCTCGTTCTCCTGGTACTGAAACACGACGCCCTTCTCCTCCAGCTCCTTGGCGGTTTTTCGAAGGTCCTGCACCTCGAACCCAATGGAAATATGGTTTTCTTTTGGCGCCGGGTGGGCCCCCGGCCTTTTGGGGTGCAGGCCAACAGTCAGTCCCTTGGTGGTCATCTCCGCCCAACTGTCCCCGAAACGCAGGTCCTCATAGAGCCCCAAGAGCCCGTTGTAAAATTCCACCGCCTTGTCGAGATCGGCGACCATGATGGTGACATAGGCTTTTTTGATTTCGGGCATCGTTGCGCTCCTGGATTTAGAACTTGAAAGTGTCCTGCCCGCCCTACGAAAATTTACTTCAGGGGCTTCTCTATTGCGCTTCCTTGGGGGTTATGGTGAGCCGGTAGCTGGCGCCATCCGTGCCGTCCACGCCATAGATCACGGCGTAATATTTAAAGCCGGATTCCGAGATTTCCACCGACTGCACCGGATTATTTTGGGTGGAGCTCCCAATCACATCGAGGGACTCGTTGTAGATGAGCAACTGAAAGTTGTTATCGTGATTCAGCGGACTGGGCCTTCCCAGGACATGTGTGTAGCAATCCAGAACCGCCAGAAAGGGGGTGGCGGCCCTAAAGGTATAGACGTCCATGTCCAAATCGGTGGTTTCCATCCGGGGATCGACCTTGAAGAAATCGGCTGCGGCCGTGTCCGCCGCGTGGGCCACCTTCTCCAGAATGCCGTTGACTTGGAGCCCTGGGGAAGTCAGTGTGCCTAGGTCCTGGGGAGCGCCAAAGATGTTGTTGGGCTCCAGCTCCGCGACGGCGGAAGGCAAGGTATGGGCGTTGCAAATCGGATTGAGATCGGGAGGCGCGGGGGCCGCCTGTGGCACGGGGGTGGGGGTGGGCGTGGGGGTCGTGAACCATTGAGTGGGATTAGTTCCATGCGAACCCACCATGTAAGCGGCCGCTGTGACGATCAGAAAGAAGATAATAAACAGGAATTTTTTCACGTCCACTCCAGGCTTGAAATCCGTGCCCTCATTATAAGAACAAAGGGGTCGGAGTTAAAATTTGAAATTTGAGACCCGCCCCTTCTTGGTCATCTCCGCCCAACTGTCCCTAAAGCGCAGGTCCTCATAGAGCCCCAAGATCCCGTTGTAAAATTCCACCGCCTTATCGAGGTCGGCGACCATGATGGTGACGTAAGCTTTTTTGATTTCGGGCATCGTTGCGCTCCTGGATTTATTGGGTAAGACCCCATCAACCGCCATAAATCATATATGACTTCGAGGGATTGCCCCCGGTAAAACAAAGGAACGGGGCGGATTCTGGGCCCCTGATTTAAGGATTTTTGGCGGAAAGAACTATCACGAAATTTACAGTCACGGCCCCGCTTTTGTCATTAAAATACCTAACATCCATCTGACTACGATTGACGCGGTTGCCCAACAACCAAAGGTATCAAAAAGGATATATATGCTGACCTCCAAAACCATTCTCTTAGTCGAGGATGACCCGGGTCTGAGGCTGATCGTGAAGAAGGTACTCGAAAAGTACGGCTATACCGTGTTGCCCGCCGAGGATTCGGTCATCGCCAATTCTCTTGCCCGCATGCACGGCGGCATCGTGGACCTTCTGCTGGCCGATATCAACCTGCCAGGCTTGACAGGCAGCGAATACGCGGCCTTCCGGAAAGACATCAATCCCAACTTGAAAGTCCTTTACATGTCCGGTTCCCTCGAGGACGCGCTGGTCCGCCAGCACCTGCGCCACAAGACGGCGGCCTTCCTCGCGAAGCCCTTCAGCAACGAGGAATTGGTATTGGCGGTGAAGAGGGCGCTGGGGGAAATTGCGGAAGTACCGGAGGACGGGGAATAAGATCGAGGATCGACCCAAAGGGTCAGGTCAGGGGGTTATTTATTTTTGTTCCCCGATAGGCTCAGAAAATTTCAGCTTGTCGAAATCCTTCCGAAGAACGTTGATTCCAGCGAAATATTCATCGTCTGATGGCAACGGCTTTCCCGTGGTGGTCATCGTCCGCGTCAAAAAGCGCGTAAACGGCGCTCGTATCCAACAAAACCTTATCCATGAACTTGTTCCGCCAAAACTTCGTCCAAGTCCACTTTGCCCATGTGGAATTTTCCAATGAGGCTTTTGGTGTGTTTGCCGGTATAGACCCGGGGAGTGCTTTTTCCCGTGGAGCGAAGCGCCTCCCGGATCAACTCCCTAGCCTCCAAGCTGACGGACAGGCCGTTCTTTTTCGCCAAGCCCTTCAAGTTGTCGAATAAAGGACGTTCTAAAACGACGTGGATTCTTGGATTTTTCGTCGGCATGGTTCCTCCTATGGATTCAAAAAAGGTTAGCACAAGTGAGGAACCTATTCAATCGACTCTCGGGAGGGAAAATGGCTCGCAACCAAACTGTTAACTGGCCTGTTTGCCGAAGATTCATGATAGGCGGTTGGCCTGATCCCTTAGTTCTCGGGCCTATGCCCGCCAATGGGGCCTCGAGCAGGCAACTTTTGAGAGGGATATGAACAACCCGGAGGTGGAGGAACGGATTGAAAGGGATTTCCAGGGCGCCGTGGCCAGCAAGGTCAGCACCACCCCGGCCTATTCCATCAACGGATTCCGCTACGAGGGCTATTGGTCCTACGAGGCCCTCGCGAAAGACCTTCAAGCGGCGCGGGGATAGGGTTCAGAGGTGAGGCCGAAAGTGGTGGTTGGCAAAGGTGGAATGCCTGCCTGTCCCACCGTTGAACACCCGGATAGGAGATGAAGTAAGCCTAGTGGATCACCGCAAGGCGAAGGGGATATTCCTCTCCGGCTTTCGGAGCTTCTTCGAGAAATCATAAAAGGGTTAGAGTCGGAGGATCAATCCATTCATTTTCAAAACCCAAATGTTACGTGCTGGCCGGAACCCCTCTTGCCTAACGCGAGGAACTCGAAAGCATGATGAATTTATTACAATTATTTTGGATTTTTTGACTTTTAACACACGGTGATCCCATTGGACTGTGGACCAAGGGATTGAATTTGATTTAAAAATGCCCTCTTTGGCATGAAGAGGATTGGCATAGGAAATGCTAAATCCTATATGACATGAAGTTGTATTAAAATTATTTTTCAAAGTTCATTTAGGCCGGCTATTTATTTTTGAAGGAAAACCATATGAAAAACCGCTTTATATTGGCTTTTGTTTTCGTTTTAACTGTCGGAACTTCGACCCTTTTCATGGCCAGCTGTAAAAGGGGAGTTTCCGTGCCGCCACTCGATCCCGGGTCAAGCCCCGCCTCTGCCCCACTCAGCCTGGTGTCTAGCGCGACGTCTACCCCCATTCCAACTTTTTCACCGTCCTGCACGCCTACCTCCACTCCAAATTCGGCGGATACGGTTTTGATTCCTGATCCCAATCTTCTCGCCGCGGTGGTGCAGGTCTTGATTACCAACGGGGTGATTTCCAGTTCCCTCGTTCCCATCACGGCGGCCGATTTGTCCACGATCACCAGCCTGCAGGCTGAAGAAGCGGACATCAAAAATGTGCAAGGGTTGCAATATTGCACGGGACTGACATCGCTGGATCTGAATTACAATTCCATAACGGACCCGACGCCCCTCGCGGGCTTGACAGGCCTGACTTCCCTTTCCTTAGATGGAAATCAAATCGCCAGTCTCGCTCCCCTTTCCGGACTGACGAACTTGACCTACCTGGATCTAGGCCACAACAGTTTCACCAGCCTTGCGGGTTTGCCTAACGATCCGAACCTGTTGAACCTCAACCTGGACTGGGACAACCTCAGTGATATCTCCGCCCTTTCCGGCTACACAAGCCTTCAATATCTTTCTTTGTATAACAACCAAATCAGCAATCTCTCGCCCCTGTCCGGTCTTTCAAGCCTCAAAACGCTTGATCTGACGAGTAACGACATTACCGATCTCTCACCCCTATCCGGTCTGACGGGCCTTCTTGCCCTTTATCTGGACAGTAACTCCTTCACCAGCATTTCGGCTCTCTCCGGACTGACGAACCTTCAAACTCTTTACTTGGGATTCAATACGATCAGTGATTTCTCCGTTCTTTCCTCCTTTACGAATCTTGAAAATCTCGAATCGATGTATGACAACTTCACCAACGCTGACCTTTTGTACTTGTCGAGTCTGACCAGTCTCAAATATCTTGACTTGGAAGGTAATCAAATAAGTGACTTCACGTCCCTCTCCGGCCTAACGGGAATGACTTACTTGGATCTATCCTATAACCAGATTTCCAGCATCGCTCCCTTGGCCAACATGACTTTGCTGAAGTGGCTTTACTTGGAAAACAACCAGATCAGCGATCTGACGGGCCTCAGTACCAGCATGACGGCTCTTTATTTCATCAATCTGGGCAATAACCTTTTGACCGATTTGAGTGTCTTGGTGAGCATCGATTCCGTGCTGGCGGCGAACAAGGGTGAGGTAGTCGTGGAAACGGGCAATCCCCTGGGTTCTACCGCCACCAGCACACAAATCCCTGAGCTTGCGGCCGCCGGAGTGGTTGTGGCTTGATCCGGCGGGAAACCGGAAGAACGTCCTACAATTCAATAGAAGATAAAAAGGAGAAAACCGATGAAAAAGAACACCACAATTTGGATGCTAGTGCTTTTCACGGGTTTTGGGAGCGTAGCAATGGCAAAGGCTCCTGAACCCGGTTCCCAGGCAGAGGCCCATCAGGAGCGTTTCTTACAAATGACATCCAAGGATGGGTTGTCCCGGCACCAAGGTCCCCATAAGAAGAAAATATCAGGCACGGTTAATAAATCTTTGAAACCGGGGTCAATCACCAATCTAAAGAAGTAACCGGGACCGGTTGTTCAGTCGAAGAAAAAGGGACTTCGCCCGGATATGGAGGAACGGATTGAGAGGGATTTCCAGGGCGCCGTGGAAAGCAGGGTCTGCACCATCCCGGCCTATTTCATCAACGGATTCCGCTACGAGGGCTATTGGTCCTACGAAGCCCTCGCGAAAGACCTACAAACGGCCCGAACCTCGACTGGATAAAAGATTTTCTGCCTAAAATGTCAAATGACGACCCAACCCCAAAGTCTTCTAATTCCTATTTCTTGCCGTTATTACTCGAAGACTGATTTGAACTAGAAGTTGGTTTGGGATTCATCGCCTGCGGAGGGGCGGGACGTGGCGTTTGAGGCGGGTTATTAACTCCGCCCTTTTTAATCCACCCTTCTTGAAGTTTATTACTACTTCCATTTTGGATAAACCCATCATTTCTTTGCTGATCTTTTGCCATTTTCATTCTCCTTTTTGTTTTTAGTTTCCTTCTCATCTAACCCCAATATTGGAAAGTCATAAATTAAATCTTTTCTGTCCCTTTCAACAAACAAACCGGAAGTTTCATATAATTTTTTGCCTGTAGAATTTTTGTAAACAATGGCGTCTCTTAAAAATATACCGTTTTCCTCAGTCGTATCGGGAAAAGCTTCTATCCAGCCTTCGAACATAAGATCGGACTTTAAATCTCTAATTACAACCCAAGGCGGCATTTTAGAATTCATAATGTGATCAAAAACGCTTAAAGCCCCAAATTTGTTTGAAATTCTAGCCCATTGGGCAAATCTGTGAAACCAACTTCTTGTTATTACGATTGAAAAAAACAAACCTAAAAATACAGAAATTATAGAAACGAAAAATATTTCACGAAAGTTAAGGTTGGTAGTTTTATCGGTAAGATTTTTTATCAGGTCGCAACTCAAAGTTATCACATTCAACCATGTTAAAATTTTTGTTGTTGCGAAATAAACCAAATATGAAATCAACCCTAACATAAATGAATAAACGCACTCTTCATAAAATTCATATTTTTTATGAATAGTTAATTGCTTAATAATAAAAAAAGCTACCAACCCTGGAGTAAATATCAAAAGCAGCCTAAATACAAATTCAGTTAATTCCATTTCCATATACAAATACCTCTAAAAAAAGAGAGGCTCTCGATTCGAGCCTAATTTTCCTACCAGCCTAAACGCATTTTTGAAATGCGTGATTGTGGTTGCGGCCGAACATAATTTTTGTCCGGGAAAAAATTTTTACATTCTGCTCCAGTTTTACCAACAAATAACAAATTCATTTTCAATCCATCATCTTCAAAACATACCCGGCAATACAAACCCGGCTTGTACGTCATCCTCTCTTCTTTGAGTAAATAACAACCATACTGCTGATCGTTCTCGAAGTCGTTTCGAAGCTTTGATTTAGAATCTTCTTTTTTAAGCCTTTGCTCTAAGTTTTGATTTATTTCTTGGAGTTCTAACACCTCAGTTTTCAAGTGCAAAAGATTTTCCTTCACACCCAACAGCTCTTCTCGAATCCCGACAACGGTCAATTCCTCTTTAACTTTTAAAGCTCTATTTACAAGGTCCAGGGCAGTTTCAACAGATTTCCCAATTCCCATATTTTTAAAGGCCATTGGCTACCTCCTTTCGTCTATCCGCTTATACAACTCTGTCAATAATTGATCAAGTAAAAAGTATACGGCTGTATACTTTTTACTTGAAAAAAACCAGTCTCCAGAAGAGAGCTGAGCTTTATCGGCCTCGTTTTTCGTCGTCCCTCAGTTGCCCAAAACTTCATGGATCTTCTCGGCCAGTTCCTTGATGGTGAAGGGTTTCTGGATGAAATGGACCCCTTCCTCCAGGAGGTTGGACTCGGCGGTATAACCGGACATGTAAAGGCACTTTAATCCGGGAAAAACGGGCTGGACCTTCTTGGCCAATTCCATGCCGCTCATCTCGGGCATAATCACGTCGGTGATCAGCAAATGGGCCAGGGAATGATCTCGGATATGCAAAACGGCCTCCCTCGGCGAGGGGTAGGGCAAAACCTTGTAGCCCAGGTTCTTGAGGATTCGGGTGGTGATCTGGAGTATGGCCGGTTCGTCCTCGACCAAAAGGATGTTGGTCTGGCCCCGGGCCAGGGGGATCGCGAGACTTTCCGACTGTACCACCGGAAGGGGGCCGTCATAACGGGGCAAGTAGATATCGAAGGTCGTTCCGATGCCCGGCTGGCTTTTCACCTGGATGAAACCCTTGTTCTGCTGGACGATCCCATAAACCGTGGAAAGCCCGAGGCCGGTCCCCTGCCCGGGGCCCTTGGTCGTGTAAAAGGGCTCGAACACCTTGGCCATAACTTCCTCCTTCATGCCGCTACCGTTATCGCTCACGGAGAGCCGCAGAAACTGTCCCGGGTAAAAACCGGGATGCTTGGCGCAATAGGCCTCGTCGAAAGCGGCGGCCCCCGTGGTGATGTCGATTCTCCCGGACCCTTGGATGGCGTCCCGGGCGTTGACGCAAAGGTTTGTCAGGATCTGGTCGATGTGGGTGGACCCCACCCGGACCCTTCCCGGCTCGCCCCGGAGGCGCAGGGACAATTGAATATTCTCGCCCAGGATGCGCTCGAGGAAGCGAATCAAGCTGTTGACCGCCTCGTTCAGGTCCATCACCTTCAGCGTCACCGTTTCCTTCCGGGCGAAGGTCAGCAGCTGGCGGGTCAGGTCGACGGAACGCCGGGACGCCTCCAGGATTTTTTGGAGGTCGTCGCGCAGGGGGTCGTCCGGTTTCATCTGGCTGCGCACCAGGTCGGTGTAGGAAATGATCACGGTGAGCATGTTGTTGAAGTCATGGGCCACGCCGCCGGCCAGGCGCCCGATCGATTCCATTTTTTGGGCCTGGAAAAGCTGGTCGCGCAGGCTTTCCCTCTCCTCCTCGCTCTTCAAGCGCTCCGCGTTTTCCCTTTCCAGTTCCCGGATCGTGCTCTCCAGCTGGGTCATCTTGGTCTCCAGCTTGCGGATCAGGGCCTCGTTGTATTGCTTCAGGTACACCGTTTCTTCCACCGGCGCCCCCTCCCCTTTTTCCCCCGGCACGGAAAGGCCCTTCACCCTTCCCAATATCCCTTGGATGGTCTTGCGCAAGGACTCCGGCTCCTCCGGCTTGACGATGAAGGCCTCCGCCCCCAGGCTCAGGGCGAATTGCCGGTCCCTTTCGTCGGTATAGGTGGCCGTGTAAAAAACAAAGGCGACCGGCGCCAGGCGGGGGTTCTTTTTCCACTCCCGGCAGAGGGTGAACCCGTCCATGACAGGCATTAGGACGTCGCTGATGACCATGTCGGGCGGGTTGAGGAGGGCTTGGGCCAGGGCCTCCGCGCCGTTGGGGGCCGTGGAGACCTCGTATCCGTCGGCCTGCAACAGGGCGCGTAAAAGATAGATGTTCTCCTCGTGGTCGTCCACGATCAGGATGCGGCTTGGGCTCATGGCTTATCCTTTCCCCGTCCGTCCTTAAGATAGCGGCCGATTTCCTCCGCGAAGGTCGCGGGATTGATCGGTTTCTCGATGTAGCCGTCGCAGCCGGAGGCCATGGCCTTCTCCCGATCGCCCGTCATGGCGTAGGAGGTGACCGCCACGATGGGCGTGGCCGCCAGGGCGGCGTTCTGCCGGAGGTCGCGGGCGACGGCGTAACCATCCATCGTCGGGAGCTGGATGTCGAGCAGGATCAGGTCGGGCAAAAGCCTGCCGGCCATTTCCAAACCCATCGGCCCGTCGAGGGCGGTCTGGACCGTGTAACCGTTCTTTTCCAGCAAAAATTTGGCCAGGTACCGGTTTTGCTCGTTGTCTTCGATGAGAAGGATTTGGCCTTTCATTTCGCCCCCCCGGGCAGGACCAGCGTGAAGCGGCTGCCCTTGCCCCACTCGCTCTCCACTTCGATCTTACCCCCCAACAGTTCAGCCAGGCGCCGGCAGATGGCCAGCCCCAGGCCGGTGCCCTCGTGCTGGCGGGTGAGCCCGGTGTCGATTTGTTGGAAGGAGTGGAACAGTTTCCCCAGGTCCTCCCGCTTGATGCCCATGCCCGTGTCGGCCACCCAAAGGCGGGCTTGCCCTTCTTTTATGGAAGCCCCCAGGGTGACGGACCCTCGTGGGGTGAACTTGATGGCGTTGTTCAGGAGGTTCAGGAGCACCTGTTCGACCCGGCGTGGGTCGCTGACAAAGCTTCCGACCTCAGGGGCGATCTCCAGGCGCAATTCCAGCTGTTTTTTCGCCGCCAGGGGGCCAACCAGGGAAGCGGCCTTGCGCAGGGAGGCCAAAAGGTCGAAGGACTCGGGGAAAACCTCCATCTGGCCCGCCTCGATCTTCGAGATGTCCAGCACGTCGTTGATGAGCGCCAGCAGGTGCCGGGCGCTTTCCTGCGCCATGCCCAGCTGCTTTTTTTGCTCGGCGTTCAGGGGCCCGGCCAGTTCCTGCAAAATGAGGCCCGTGAAGCCGATGATGGAATTCAAAGGCGTACGAAGCTCGTGGGACATGGTGGCGAGGAAGGCGGATTTCAGCCGGTCGGCCGCCTCCGCCCGGTCCCGTTCGACGGCCAGTTCGGCGGTGCGCTCGGCCACGCGCTTTTCCAGGCCGGCGTTCAGCTCCCGCACCTCGTCCTCGGCGCGCTTGCGCCGCGTGATGTCGGTCCCGATACTCAGGATTTCCACCACCTCCCCCCGGCCGTCCCTTACGATCTTGTTGGTCCAGGCGATCCAAACCCGCTCGCCGTTGCGGCGGATGTTCTCGTTGACGCTCTGCTCAAAGGAGGCCGGATCGGCGAGGATCTGCTCCATAAGCTGGCTCAGGTCCCGCCCGCCGGTCTCCGAGGGGGGGACGATGGTCTCCATCACGTGCTTGCCCAAAATCTCCTCGGAGGAATAGCCGAAGAACTTCTGGCCGTACTCGTTGAGGAAGGTGAGCTTCCCTTCCCTCGTCCAGCGCAGGATGATGCTGTTGGCGTTCTCCACCAGTTCCCGGTACTTGCGCTCGTTCTCTTTCAGCCTTTCCTCGGACTGGCGGCGTTCGGTGATGTCGTGGACCACTCCGATCAGGTGGCGGCAGGCTCCCTTGGAGTCGTCCACGGGCACGACCGTGACGTAACCGTACTTTTTCCCGATCGGGTACTCGGAAACTTCCTCCCAGGAGACGGACCTTTTGCTTTGGATGGCCTCCCGGTAATGGCCGAAGACCAAGGCGTGGGCGGGCTCGGGGATCACCTTCGCGACGGACATCCCGACGATCTTTTCCATCGGGACTCCCGTCACGTCCAGGAAGCGTTGGTTGACCCAGGCGAAGCGGAAATCGCCGTCCGGCTCCACGGAAATGGAGAAGATGATGTCGGAAACATTGTTCAGGATGAGCGAGAGCCGGGTTTGGCTGTCGCGGAGGTTGTCCTCGAGCCGGGCGTGCTCGGCGGCGGTGCGAAGGGCGGTGATGCCGAAGGCAAGGTCGCCCGCCATCTCGGCCAAAAGCCCGATCTCGGCCTCGTCGAAGGCCTCGACCTGCAGGGAATAGATGGTCATGGCCCCGAAGATTTTTCCCCGGTCCGCGAGGGGCAAGGAAATGCAGGAAGCGTAGCCCCGGGCCTCGACTTCCTTGCGCCAGGGGACGAAGTCCGGGTCCTTGGTGATGTCGTGGATGAAAACCGGTTTCCCCGTGCGCACGGCGACCCCCGTGGGCCCCTTCCCGTGTTCCGTCTCATCCCATGTGATCTTGGTTCGGTAGAGAAAGCCGTCGGTGGGGCCCGCGTGGGCGATGGGGCGCACCTTTTTTTCCCCATTCTCCATCTCTGCGAAACCCACCCAGGCCATCCTATAGCTTCCCTTTTCCACCAGGATGCGGCAGATGGATTCCATCAGCTCGGTCTCATTGGTGGCTCGAAGAAGGGCTTGGTTACAACCGCTGATCAGGCGCAGGGTGCGGTTCTCACGGCCTAAAGCGGGGCCAACTCCTTCTTTCGGGTCGGCGGTTAAAGGTGTGGTCGGGGGTTTTCGGTCCAAAAGAATACACCTCGTACGGTTACGGTAGATGGAAAAACCGGGCCCTCGAATCCGCGCCGGACACCGGACATTTTACTTTCAAACCCGAAAATATCTTATAGGCAATTCCGCTGAAATCGTCTTCTATTCCACCCACCCCGGTTGGCGGGCCAAAAAAAGCTCAAGAACTGGCGTCTGCCAGTTTGCGCGTCATTGTGGGAAGGTTGATTTTTGACCGTGGAAGCGATCCAAAACAGTCCAAAAGCTGGGTTTTAGTGGGGACTTCAATAAAAAACCGCCACCCTGCTTCGCTTACAGGGGAAATGACCCCTGTATACCCCTTTCGAAAACCCTAAGGGGGCTCAGCCCCCTTAGAATCCCGAGGCCGGGAAATAAAAAAGCCCGCACCCTCGCTTCGCTCACAGGGGAATTTACCCCTGTGTACCCCATTCAAGAAAAACCATAGGGGAGCTCTGCTCCCCTATAACCCCCTGAGGGCGGGAAATAAAAAAGCCCCGCCCTCAGTTAAGAGAACGGGGCTTATCGGCCTGATTTTAAAACGCTCCTTTGTTCAAAAGGAACGGTGAAAGTCTATTAAGAGCACCCGCTCGTCGATCCGCAGTTCAGGCACTTATAACATGCCGCGTTGCGTACCATGATCGTTCCGCATTCGGGACAGGGCGGAGCGTCCGCCTGGGTCACGAACACGCCCTTTTCCCTCTTCTCAGAAGAAGAAATGAATTCCTCGACCGGCTTGATCTGCGCCGGGGCGGGTGCTGGCGCCAGAGAAGCGGCCGCCATGACCTTGGCCGCGTGGGCCATATCCAAACCCTCGGCGGATTCGGCCGCGCCGCGCTCGCCCGCGGGCAGGAACTTCAAGGCCAGCCAGCGGAAGATATAGTCCGTGATGCTCTTGGCGAAGCGCACTTCCGGGTTGTTGGTGATGCCGGAGGGCTCGTAGCGGCTGTGGCTGAACTTGTTCACCAGAACCTTCAGCGGCACGCCGTACTGCAGCGCGAGGGAGATGCCGGTGGCGAAGCTATCCATGAGGCCGGAGACCGTGGAGCCTTCCTTCGACATGGTGATGAAAAGCTCGCCCGGGGTGCCGTCTTCGAACTTGCCGACGGTGATGTAGCCCTCGTGGCCGGCGATGGAGAACTTGTGGGTGATGGCTTCCCGCTCGTCGGGCAGGCGGCGGCGGATGGGCTTGGCCACCTTGACCTTTTCCCCGTCCATGGAAGTGGAAAGCGGCTGGGACCTTTTGCAGCCGTCACGGTAGATGGCGACGGCCTTGAGGCCCAGTTTCCAGCTTTCGATGTAGGCCTGCATGATGTCTTCCACGCTGGCGTCGTTGGGCAAATTGACCGTCTTGGAAATGGCGCCCGACAGGAAGGGTTGGACCGCCCCCATCATGCGCACATGGCCCATATAGTGGATGGAACGGGTGCCGTTCATGGGTTTGAAGGCGCAATCGAACACCGTCAGGTGCTCGGTTTTCAGGTGCGGCGCGCCCTCGATGGTGTCGTGGGCCTCGATATAAGCGAGGATGTCCTTCACCTGGCTTTCGGAATACTTGAGGTTCTTCAGGGCCGCGGGAACCGTTTGGTTCACGATCTTGATGACCCCTCCGCCCACCAGTTTCTTGTATTTCACCAGGGCGATATCCGGCTCGACGCCGGTGGTGTCGCAATCCATCAGGAAGCCGATGGTGCCCGTGGGGGCCAACACCGATACCTGGCCGTTGCGGAAACCCCATTCTTTGCCGTGGGTCTGCACTTCTTTCCAAACGTGCTGGGCGGCGATGAAAAGCTCGTCGGTAACGCCCTCACGCTTGATCTTGGCGGCTTCGGTTTGATGCATCTTCATGACGTTGAGCATGGGCTGTTCGTTGCGGGCGTAGCCGGCGAAAGGCCCGACTTCCTTGGCGATCTTGGAGCTCATGAGATTGGCCTCGCCCTGCATGAGGGCGGTGATAGCGGCGGCGTAATTGCGGCCTTCGTCGCCGTCGTAAGGCAAGCCCCTCGACATGAGAAGCGCGCCCAAGTTGGCGTAACCTAAGCCCAACGGCCGGTAGTCGTGGCTGTTGCGTTCGATGGGCTTGGTAGGGTAGCTGGCGTTATCCACCGTGATTTCCTGCGCCAGGATGGTGACATCCACCGCGTGCCGGAAGGCCTCGATGTCGAACTCGTCGTCGGCGTTGCGGAACTTCATGAGGTTCAGGGAAGCCAGGTTGCAGGCCGAATCGTCCAGGTACATGTATTCGGAGCAGGGGTTGGAGGAGTTGATGCGCGCCGTGTTGGAGCTGGTGTGCCACTTGTTGATGATGGTGTCGTACTGCATGCCCGGGTCGCCGCAAATCCAGGTGGATTCGGCGATCATGCGAAGCAGTTCTTTGGCCTTGTAGGTATCCATGGGCTTGCCGTCTTTGCGGGCCTTGGTGGTCCAGGTGCCGTCGTTGGCGGCGGCGTTCATGAACTCGTCGGTGACACGGATGGAGTGGTTGGCATTCTGGAATTGCACGGAGTCATAGGCCCCGCCCGGAACGTTGAACCCGCCGGCATAGCCGGCCTCGATGAGGGCCCAGGCTTTCTTTTCTTCTTCCGATTTGCACTTGATGAATTCGACGATGTCCGGATGGTCGGCGTCCAGGATGACCATCTTGGCGGCGCGGCGTGTGCGCCCGCCCGACTTGATGACACCCGCGAAGCTATCGAAACCTTTCAGGAAAGAAACAGGACCGGAAGCGGTCCCCCCGCCCGAAAGCTTTTCCGTGCTGGCGCGCAACGAGGAGAAATTGGTGCCGGTGCCCGAGCCGTACTTGAAGAGCATGCCTTCGGTTTTGGCCAGGTCGAGGATGGATTCCATGTTGTCGGAGACGGAGTTGATGAAGCAGGCGGAGCATTGGGGGCGGGGTTCGATGCCGACGTTGAACCAAACGGGGGAGTTGAAAGCCATCTTCTGGTGCACGAGCAGATGCAGGAGTTCGTTGTGGAAAATCTCGGCGTCGTCGTCGGAGGCGAAATAACCCATGTCACGGCCCCACTCGGCGATGGTATCGGCCACGCGGCGGATCAATTGCTTGACGCTTCTCTCGCGCTTTTCGGTGCCCATGACCCCGTGGAAATATTTAGAGACCACGATGTTGGTGGCCGTCTGGCTCCAGGGCTTGGGAACCTCGACATCCTTTTGCTCAAATATCACTTTTCCCTTTTCATCGGTGATGGAGGCGGAACGCAGTTCCCACTCCACGTCGTCGAAGGGATGGACACCCTTCTTGGTGAAATAACGCTTGATCTTCAGGCCGCCATCCCGGGTAAAGGTATTGGGCCTCACGAAAGTTTGAGTCGCGGCAGTGGACTGTACAGGCTTGGACATGCATCCTCCTTAAAATAATTTGAAGCCAAAAATTCCCGCCTGAGGTTAACTTAGGGTTAACTCAGTGTTGGAATCATGGGTTGTTGTGGATGTCGTTGTGAGTTCGTGTGGAGAGCAGGCGATAAGTAGTTGAGGCGAAGCGGACGGATCCCCCGGTTTAAATCCCCCCTTTTTTGGCGCTAGAACTTCTTCCCCATTCACACCAAAAAGGCCGACCAAATAGGGTTAAAATCGTTATTTAACACCACATTTAGTTGACGATCCGTTTATATACCCCCAGCGGTAGGCTGTCAAAGGAATTATTACTAATTTTTCTACAAAGTCATACCTAACAGCTTTTGAACCACGAAGGCACAAAGGGCAACAAGGGAAGCAAAAGATTAGAAAGTTATTAAGAATAATCATGAATGTTTTCCGTGATTTCCAGGGTCTTTCTTAGTGCCCTTCGTGTCTTCGTGGTTCAATAGGTTTTTCTTCGTCTTTAGTTGACGCCCTCCCCTTTCAGTTCCGCCACCAAAGTTTTTGGACCTTCGGTCATTAAACGTTGGTCCCAAGGAAGGTTCTTCGGATAATTCGATTCGCGGGCATCTCAAAAAAGTGGTAAGAAAGGGCGGCCAAAGCAACCGTGGCCGCTGTAAAAAGCGCGAAGGCCATCCACGCGTTCATGCGAAAAATTAAGGGAAACATCACCGCTAAAACCATGGGATGAAACAAGTAACTGCCATAACAATATTTTCCGGGCAAGCCCAAGGGTTTCCAAAATTTTGATTCGAAAAAGGAAAGATGAAGGCCGCCTAACAAAAATGTAAAAAGACCCAAGTCAAGGAGGCTTGAGGCGTAAACCCTGTCGCTCTCAACGTCCTGGGAAGTTCCCAAATATATTCCGGTCACCAACGCGAAGCCAGCGGCACAAAGAAGATAACTTATTTTTTTATTCTTTATCAAATAAGCCTTCCATCGGTCCACGGCCAAGTAAAGGAAAACTCCGGCGGCGATATTGTCAAAGGCCCCTGGAGAACCGCATATCTGCATATACCGGTTGGAATGAAAAAAGTAGCAGCCCAACCGCCAAAGAAAACCAATGGCCATCACAAAAAATAAAAAACGGCAAAGATTTTTAACGTTTCCTAATCTTTTCAAAGCCTGAGGAAAAAGAAAATAAAACTGTTCCTCAATCGATAAGGACCAAAGTAAACCAAAATGCAAACCATAATTGATAAAGGGATTAAATGCCCGAAACCAGTTGAAAGTGAAGGTGAAAAGGCAAATCCAAAATCCCGGACCCAAGTAACCATGATCGGGCCGGAAAACATCAATATCGCTGTCGTTCGAACCCCTTGGGATCCATAGCATTAAAATCCCAATCCAAAGGGTGAGACCCAACAGGGGAAAAATGCGGCCCGCCCTTTGGATGTAAAATTCCCGAAGTGAGGGATTCCAAAGTGATCCCTGATTTTTCGCGATGACTCCCGCGATGAGGAAACCCGAAACCATAAAAAAACAATAAACCCCGTAGGTGCCATTTCTCCTAAAATGTTCCCACAACCAGTAGCTCCAGGTATTTTCGGGTTTACGCAGAAGAACTTGTTCATCCTCATGGACGGCCAGCACCACGATAATGGAAAAAGTCCGAACCAGATCAATCAGGGGGAATTTCTTCAATGGCGCTTGACCTTTACTCCGAATGCTTTTCTTTTAAAAAAGCCGACATTCCATTGAGTTCCAAAAGAGGTCGGTATGGCGTCTTGGTGGTTCAACCGATTTTCGGGGTGGTTATACGCCCTTCCCTTTTAGTTCCGCCGCCAATGACTCGAAACCCTTTTTGCCCAAAAGCGCGAACATGTTTTTCTTGTAAGCCTCCACGCCGGGCTGGTCGAAAGGATTGATGCCCAAGAGGGTTCCGGAAATGCCGCAGGCCATCTCGAAGAAATAATAAAGGTACCCCAATGAATATTCCGAAAGTTCGTCGAGGGTCAGGCGGATAACGGGAAGCCCGCCGTCCCGGTGCGCCAAGGCGGTGGCCTTCATGGCTTGCTCGTTCACCCAGGAAAGTTTTTTGCCCGCCAGGAAATTCAATCCCTCGCGGTCGTCCTTGTCCTTGGGGATGGCAATGTCTTTTTCTTCCGACTTCACCCACAAAATAGTCTCCATCAAATTGCGCTGGCCCTCCTGCAGATACTGTCCCATGCTGTGCAGGTCGGTCGTCAGATCCACGCTGGCCGGGAACAAGCCCTTCCCTTCCTTGCCTTCGGACTCGCCGTAAAGCTGTTTCCACCATTCGCTCACGTAATGCAGTTCGGGACGGAAATTGGCCAACACCTCGGTCACTTTCCCCTTTTGGGAGAGCAGGTAACGGGCCGCCGCGTAACGGGCCGCGAGGTTCGTGGACAGGTTGGAGGATTTCATTTCCTTGGCCGCGTCCTGCGCGCCTTTCAGGAGCTCGGCGATGTTGAACCCCGCCACGGCGATGGGCAGAAGCCCCACCGGAGTCAGCACCGAGTAGCGCCCACCCACGTCGTCGGGAATCACGAAGGTCTTATAGCCTTCGGCGTCCGCCATGCCCTTGAGAGCCCCCTTGGATTGGTCCGTCACCGCCACGATGCGGCCCTTGGCCTTCTTTTTTCCCACGGCCTTTTCCACCCAGGTTTTCAAAACACGGAAAGCCACCGCCGGCTCCGTGGTGGTGCCGGATTTGGAAATGACGACGATTCCCGTTTTCTTCGGGTTCAAATCCTTCATCAGCTTTTGGAAAAAAGTGGGCGAGAGATGGTTGCCCGCGTAGTGGATCTTGTCGGAGCCGCCGAGCGCCTCGATGGTGGCCTTGATGCCGAGATAGGAACCGCCGATGCCTACCGACACCACGGATTCGCAAGCGGCGAATTGTTTGGCGGCCTTTTTCAAGTCGGCCAATTGCTTTTGGGCGGTGAAGGGCAGTTCGATCCAGCCCCGGTAGTCGGACCCCCGCCCCGTCCCTTCCAGGAGGGACTTCAAGGCGTTCTCCACGGGCGGCGCAAGGAAGGCGATGTCGGCTTCGGAAACCAGGTCAGAAATGTAGGACAAATCGAGCGAAAGCGGTGAAGGCATGGGAGGCTCCTTGAAAAAAATGATTTCACCACAGAGTACACAGAGCGTGAAAACAAAACAAACCCCGAAACCGAAAAATCTTAAGGCTTAATCGGTAGCTTCGGGGCGAAAATTTCTTTGATTTTTCAGCGGATTTTGAACTTCTCGACCATGGATTTCAATTCCTGGGACAGGGCCGCCAGTTCCTTGAAGGTGGCGTTGATCTGCTCCATGCTGGCGGACTGTTCCTCGGTGGAGGCCGAGACTTCCTCGGTGGAGGCGGCCGATTCCTCGGAAACCGCGTTGATATCCTGGATGCTGTGGACGATCTGGGTGAAGCGCAGACCCTGGGCATTGATCATTTCGGTGATTTTTTTACTGTGTCCCACCACGTTTTCGATGACCGTCACTATCCCGTCCAGCGCGCCTTCCATTTGATGGATGCCTTCCTTGCCAACCTGGGCCTCGGCGGAGCTTTTTTCCATGGATTTGATGACGGCGCTGGTTTCGTCCTGCATTTCCTGCACCAAGGTGGTGATGTCCCCGACCGCCTTGCGGGAGCCGTCCGCCAGGTTGCGGATCTCATCCGCCACGATCGTGAAGCCCCGCCCCTGTTCCCCGGCGCGGGCCGCCTCGATGGCGGCGTTGAGCGAAAGGAGGTTGGTTTGTTCGGCGATGTTGGAAATGATCTCCACCACCACGCCCACCTCTTTGCTTTTGAGGCCCAAATGCCCCACCATTTTTGAGTTCTCGAGGATGATACCGTTGAGTTCCACCATCTTGTCGATCGTGCCCCGGGCCAAGCGGCCGCCCACTTTGGCCGTTTGCGTGGCCTGGTCCACCGCTTTCGATGTCTCGTGGGCCTTCATTTCCACTTCCTTCATCGTCTCCTGGACTTCCTGCATCAGTTGGTTGACCTCGTTGATCTTGCTGGCTTGCTCCTCGGCCCCCTTGGAGATTTGCTGGATGGTGGTGGTCACATCCTCGCTCATGGCGGAGACTTCGGCGGTGGAATGGGTCATGCTTTGGACCTGCTCGGAAAGGTGCTGGGAGTTATCCAAGACCCTCAAAAGCATGGTCTGGAGCATGTCGGCGAAGGAATTAAAGGCCTTGGCCACTTCCCCGATCTCATCGTCGCTATGCACCTCCACGCGTTTCGTCAGGTCCCCGTTCCCCTTGACGATGTCTCGGATACGGTCCGACACCTGCCTTAAGGGATGGGCGATGTAATGCTGGAGCAGCATGACCGCCAGGATGGAAATCACCAGGGCCCCGGCCAGGGCCACGGAGGCGATCCAAAGGTAGGAGGACCGGAAGTCTTTGCGGTGGGCCTCGACCATTTCCTTGCTGCGGTTCAACTCATAGTCCAGGAACTGCTGGACGCTGTAACCCACGGGCTCGACGGAGGGGTAAAGCCGCTGGGCCAGGGATTGCAGCCCTTCCTTGTCTTTTTTCCGGATGATGGGTTCCAATTCCTTCACGATAGCGTTGGCGGAGTCCATCTTGCTGGAAACATCGTCCAGCAATTGTTTCTCGTCGGCGTCCATGGGCGAGGTCTCCAGGGGCTCGATATTTTCCTTGATGGTCTTTTGGATAACTTTTAGTTGGCTTCCGGCCAGGTTCCAGGGATAGACCCCTAAGGTCAGCTTATGGACCAGGGACACGATGCTTTTGGAATAGGCGTTGGAAAGATTGACGGCCATGATGGTCTTGGAATTGGTTTCCTCGTAGATGTCTTGGACGCCTTTCGAGGCCCGAGTCGCGAAAAAATACCCCAAGCAGACGATCAAGACCATGACCGCGGAAAAAATTCCCACGCTCAGCACGAGACGGTGCCTTAATTTCAGCGATTTTCGGGTTGATGAATCCGGCATTGCTTTCCTTTATTTCTTATGGAGGATGGGGGATTTTAAAATCCCCCGGTCTTCAACAGGATTGGGACGAAGCCATTCGGGACGGCTTATTGGACCTCCGTCCAATCTTTCAAGGGCACCCATTGGCCATTTTGAACTGTGGTGAAAAAAACCTGGTTGGAAGCTTGGTGGTTGGTCGCGGAGAAGGACAGGGGGCCGCCCGTTCCCATCTCCTGGCCCTTCATGGACTCCGCGGCTTTCACGAAGGAATCCCGGGTTAAATCGACGGGGGTCTTTTTGAGGATGGCCACGAAAAGTTTCGCGTTGAGGTACCCTTCCAGGGACCCGAAGCTGTACTTGGCCGGCTTGTAATTGGGATCTTGCAGGTCGGCCGGAAGCTTGGGGTCGTAAAGGTCCATCATGGCGCTGTATTCCTGGACCAGGGGGTTGGAGGTGTCGTACCAGGAGGGAACGACTTGCGAGTTCACCAGATGGGCCGTCAACTTCTTGCCCGATACTTTTTCTTCCACCACTAGTTTGCTCAAAAGTTGGTCGGCTCCGACGAAGGAGAGGTTGGCGATCGGCACGTTCCAATCGGCGCCGCGGGCGTCGCGGATAAAGGCCGCGCACTGGTTATAGGCGCCCACCGCGATGACCGCTTGCGCTCCCGCGGCTTTTAGGGCCGACACTTGTTGGTCCATGCGGGTGATATAGGGGACGTTGCGCTCATAGGTGGTTTCCGCCACGATGGTCATGCCCTTGGCCTTTAGGGCCCGGTTGATCCCATCCGCACCGGATTTTCCGTAGGCGTCGTTTTGGATGAAGGTTCCGATTTTCGTCAGGCCCAGTTTCACGAAATTCTTGACGATAGCGGCCGTTTCCTGGCGGTAGGAAGCCCTCACGTTGAAAACCAACTTATCGTAGGGGGCCTCGCGCTGGGGCTGGGCGCCTGTGAAATCGGAAAAAAGGAAAATACCCTCCGACTCGTGTTCCTTGAGGGCGGGAAGGGCCTTCACCAGGGTGGGGGTCCCCACGTAACCGAAAAGGGCGAAAACCTTATCCTCGGTGATCAGCCGCGTGGTATTGGCCAGGGTCGTATCCCCCTCATAACCGTCGTCCAAGCTGGTCACGCGGATTTGGTGACCGTTGACACCGCCCTCGGAATTGGTTTTCTCGAAATAAGCCTGGGCGCCTCGCCAGAGTTCCGTTCCCAAGCCGGCCGCCGGGCCTTTAAAAGCCGCGGACTGGCCCAATAGGATTTCGGTGGGGGTAACGCCGTTTTCCGCCCGGGCGGCAAGGGGGAAGAGCAACCCAAGGGAAATCCACAGCATCATTTTCCATTTTAAGCGGAACATAAAGCCACCTCCTTTTAAAGTTCAATCGATAAAAAGATTAAGGCGCGGAATTTTCAGAACCAAAACCCTGAAAGGCGACTTATTTTAACCCGAACCGCTGTTTTTATCTCTTTTAATAAAAACACCGAAATGGGGCTATCCCCTTTTATTTTGTGGGGAAAGGGAGGACTTCGGGGGACCGCTTTGGGCGTCATCGTCTTCCAGGAAAGAAGACATCATTCTCAAACCATTAATGATGGCGGGAAAAGCCTGGACCAGTTGTTGGGCCTGCTCGCCCTTGTTGGAATGGCCGAAACTGAAACGAAGGCCCTGTTTGGCCTCTCTGGGCGAACGCCCCATGGCGATTAAAACGTGGGAAGGCGGCGCCGAGCCCGCCGCGCAGGCCGCTCCGGAGGAAACGGCGAAACCCTTAGCGTCCAAACTATGGACCAGGTTCTCTCCTTCGATGCCCGGAAAGGTGATGTTCAGCAGGCCCGGCACCCGTTGGGCCGATTTCTCGGGGCCGTTCACCTTGAGGTCCGGGAATGTTTTCTTCAAATCCTCCAGGAAGAGGTCCGTCATCACCTGGAGGCGCTGCCTCTCGGTGGTTTCACCGCAGATGCGCTTGGCCGCTTCGCCCAAACCCACGATGCCCGCCACGTTTTCCGTGCCGCCCCGCCGGTCCCGTTCCTGGCCGCCCCCATGGATCAAGGGGACCATCTCCAACCCCTTGCGCTGGTAGACGAACCCCACGCCCTTCGGCCCATAAATTTTATGCCCTGACACCGACAGGAAATCGATATGGTCCTTTTGGACGTCGATGGGAATTTTGCCGTAACCCTGGACGGCGTCAGTGTGGAAGAGGATGCCTTGTTCCCGGGCCATCCGGCCGATTTCCTGGAAAGGCTCGATCGTGCCCACCTCGTTGTTGGCGGCCATGATGGAAATAAGCCCGGTCTCGCCGGGACGGACGGCCTTTTGGACGTCCTTCGGGTCGATCCAACCTTCCGAATTGACCGGAACCTCGGTCACGGCCATACCCTGGTTCGTCAGCCACTCGGAGCATTCCAGCACGCAATGATGTTCCACCGAGGAGATGACGATATGCCGGGCCTTGCCGTGGAAAGCCCAGGTGACGCCCTTGTGGACGGTGTTGACGCTCTCGGTGCCGCCGCTGGTGAAGAGAATCTCGCGGGGGTCGGCGTTCAGGGTTTCTGCGATTTTTTCCCGGGCCCGCTCGATGGCGTTGCGGGTTTCCCGGCCCGCGGCGTGCACGCTGGAGGGATTGCCGAAGTCTTCCCTTAAATAGGGCATCATGGCTTCGAGAACTTTTTCATCCAGGGGGGTTGAGGCGGCGTGGTCGAAATAAAACATGGGAATCCTTGAGGAGTGATCAGGCCTTAGTTTAACACGGGGAAAGCCCTGTCGATAGCCGGAAGGTGAAAGGGAATGTATAGGAAGCTCGACCTGGAGCAGTCTTCATTTCCCGGCTCAACTGTTGCCGTTGATCACCACGGCGACCCCGATGCCTTCGGCGTTTCCAAGGGGTGGGCTTGTTCCATTGGTCAGCACGATATTGACATTGTTACTGTTAGAGGCTTGGGGACAATAAGAAGTGGTGCCGGGGCCGCTCCCCTGGCTCAGAACAAACGCAACCGTATGACCCTTGGTAACGCCGGGGTCCCCTCCTAAAGTGAAAGTTACCGGCTGATAGGCAGAGTTATTCAATAGGGAAACGGCTCCGCTGGAGGCGGTCCCGATGACGCTGCCGTTATAAGCCGTATCCGTGACCGTTAAATTATAGTTGTAGCTTCCCGTTTGGTTGACCAACAACCATGCCACGACACTGGACATGCTGCTGCCCGGATAGGGTTGGACGTAAAAGCCGTTACCCGAGATTCCATTGTTGAAACCAAAAGTGATGGCGCCGCTCCAGGGATTCTCGATCAGGGCCGAGTTCGGCGCGGTAGGGGGCTTAGGACAACCCATCATGAAAAGAACCGGTAAGAAAAGCACCGGCAAAAGCCACTTGAACTTTTTCATTCCGCCTCCTAATTCCTTGTATTTTAGACGCCCATCATTTATTTTTCAGGTTGTTCTTACCTATACTGAATAAGTCAAATAAAACCGAACCACGGAGGAAACTCATGAAAAAGGGATTATGGCTGGCTTTACTGCTGATTTTACCCGGGATGGCCCTTGCGGACGAGGGTGACATTCCCGCCGACCAAAGATGGACCGAGACCGCCGATGGCAGCCTCGCCCTGCCCCTCAGCACCAGTGTGGCCCAAGCCTTCAGCACGGGATTCGGGGGAGACCTTTCCGTGGGATATCGGCTTGATCGCACCTTCACCTTGGCCGTAGCCTCAGGTTATTACCAATACGATATTTCCAAGCCCACTGCGGGCGAGAGTGGAAATTTTTCTTACGTTCCCCTCATGGGAGTAGCCCGGTTTAACCTGACCCACGAAGCCATCCGGCCTTATCTCTTCCTGGGCTTGGGCGTGGCCCTTAATTCTTATTCCCAGACTTTCAGTTCGGAAAGTTCCAAGAGCACCCAAACCGATTTCTTGATGGCTCCCGGAGCGGGGGTTTTATTCAAGGTCGCGGACTCCGCCGCCCTATTCCTCCAGGCGAGGGTCGATATGGACTTTACCGGCGCCAACGGGTTTGGTGGGACCAGCAACAGCCCCACCATTTTTATTCCCATCCAGGCGGGTATCGGCTTTTTCGTCAATTAATCCAATTTTAGAACAGGAAAACCACGAATGGCCGCGCTAGTCGACCCACCCATCATCCGGGCCCGTTATCCCTTTGAGTTCTTTTTTCAGTTTTCCAATGACGCGCTGGGCTTTCTCGCCCGCGCCGCCCGGACCCACGGGGATATCTGCTGTTTCAAAGTGGGCCCCTGGCGGGCTTACCTTTTGAATCATCCTGACCTGATACAGGAAGTCCTCAGCGTTCAGCCCCAGAATTTCCAAAAGGAACCGGCCCTTCAAATCACCCGGACCATCCTGGGGGAAGGCCTCTTGACCAGCGAGGGAAATCTCCATAAACGCCAGCGTCGCCTCATCCAGCCCGCCTTCCACCGCCAAAGGGTGGCTTCCTACGCCGAAATCATGGTGGAAAAGGCGCAGGGCCTAACCCGGGAATGGAAGGACGGCCAAACCCTGGATATCAACGAGGAAATGATGCATATCGCCCTAGCCATCGTGGGCAAGGCGCTTTGCGGCGTGAACCTGGAGGAAGAGGCGGCGGAAATCGACCAGGCCCTGGGCACCGCCATGAGGGCCTTTAAGGATTGGATGTACCGCCCCTTCCCCACCTTTTGGCCGAAACTCCCCCTGCCCAAAACCTTAAAAGTGCGAAAGGCCCGCCGCCAGCTGGACCAAACCGTGTTCCGGATTATTGAACAGCACCGCCAAAGGGGCACGGACAACGGGGACCTGCTTTCCATGATGCTCTTCTCCGAAGAAAGTTCGGAAGGGGGAACCCGGATGACCGATGCCCAGGTCAGGGACGAAGCCATGACCCTGCTTTTGGCCGGCCATGAAACCGTAGGCAACGCCCTGACCTGGACCTGGTACCTGCTTTCCCAAAACCCCCAAGCCGAGGCCAAGCTTCACGAAGAATTGGGCAGGGTTCTAGGCGGCAGGGCGTCCCGCATGGAGGACATTCCCCAACTGCGTTATACCGAAATGGTTTTTTCCGAATCCATGCGCCTGCTTCCCCCGGCCTGGGCCCTGGGATACCAGGCCATCCGCGCCACGAAGATAGGGGGTTACGACATCCCGAAAGGTTCGGTGGTCAACATGGTCCAATATTTGATGCACCGGGACCCACGTTATTGGGAGGACCCGGAAAAATTCAACCCAGAGCGTTTCACCCCTGAGGCCAAGGCCGCCCGCCCCCGTTTCACCTACTTTCCCTTTGGAGGGGGGCCGCGCCAATGCATCGGGGAACCCTTCGCCTGGATGGAAGGGGTCTTGGTCTTGGCCACGCTGGCCCAACGCTGGGTGCCCCGCCCGGTTCCGGGCTACAAGCTGGAACTTTTCCCTTCCATCACCTTGAGGCCCAGGAACGGAATGCCGATGGTATTGAAGGAACGCAAGCCTTCCCTGGTGGCGGTTTAAGAATATCACCCTCATCCCTTCCTTCTCCCGTCAAGGGAGAAGGGGTCACGTCTCCCTCGCCCCTTGCGGGAGAGGGCCGGGGTGAGGGGTGCTTAAGTCGTTAAAATAAACTCCACCAAACCCAACCATTCGATTTCCTGGATTTTTGCGAGCGTCCGGTAGGCAGGTGAGTCTGAATCCTCTTGGCGGAAACGGTCGCACAAATCCACGAAAGCTTCCGGCTCCCAGGTCTTGGACTTCTCCATCTTTTTAACCAGGGATTCGAGTTCTGAAGCCGGATTTTCCTTTAGGTCGGCCAATGCCTTATTTCCAATGCCCTCATATACCTTCGCCGGAGCATGCACCCGGGCATACCAGTATTTGGAATTGCCCGCGTCCGGCTCCCGCCTATGCAGAATGGCGTGTAGCCAGTTGCCAATAGGGCCTTCATGGTCTTGGGCGATATTATGGGCTTCTTCAAAACAATCGAAGCAGAGATAGAGGGCGCTTTGGATGAGCGGGGTCTTGGCGCTTTTCTTGTCCTGTTCGACCAGATCGGCCACCGCTTCCCGGCCCTTCACCACGGGTTTCCCCCGTTCCAACCGTGTGAAAGGATGGGGCTCCTGTTTCCTCGCCAATTCCATGAGGGTTAATATTTTTGGGGAGTTGTTCATCCAAGCCTTCCCATTTCAAATGAATCTCAGACAATTCCAAGCCTAAGACGCTATAAAGCCTTTTTCTCAATTTTTCTTATGAAATCGGTCTTGGCCGCCGCATATTCATTACCGTCGTTAAATTGAGGGGCTAGAAGTCTTTTGAGCTTTTCGTACTCAAAGGCGGCTTCCCTATTGGCGCGAAGATAATCGCGGAAGGCAAGGTGGCGTTTCCAAAACTCCGTTCCCTGTTCGACAAGATGAATATGATGTTCAAAAACATTCCCCGTTTTGGCTCTTCGAAAATAGCGGCGAAAGGGAAAGTCGGTTTCATATTTTTGGATGTACTCATAACCCAAGCTGACGATGGGAGCCAGACAATAGTAGTCGGCATCCTGGAGTATTCGGACACCCACCATGATGTCAATGACCGGTTTTGCGCCAAGCCCGGGAACAGCGGTGCTTCCGATATGCTCTATACCCAATGCCCATTTGCCCACACAGCTAAGCAAGCGGTCTTTTTCTTCCTCGAATAGTCCAGGCCAAAGAGGATCGTAATCCACGATAACAATGCTAGGCGCCCCCAATGGACGACTCCTTACTCCATTCCAAGGCCTCTTCCAACACTTCCTCGGGTAATCCCCATTCTTTGTAACCTTGCTTGACCTGCATCTGATATCCCAGATTAGGCTGGCCGAAGGGCGGGTTTTCCTGGGCCAATTGGTAACAGGCCGCCGCCACCTTTTCCCCATCGTCCTTCTCCACCGTCACTTCCAACTTCTGGTAAATCCCTTTCTCGCAGGCCTCGGCCCGGTCTAAATATTGGATCATGACCTCGTTCAGTTCATAAAGGGTTCCCGGAACGAAGCGGGTGGGGTCGGGGATCAGGTTAACGACCGGGCCCTTTCGCTCGGTGGAGTGGCCCATGAAAGCCAGGCGGTAACCCTTGAGAACGGCACGGGTGACAGGAATGTTGCCCATGAGACGCCGTTCCATCTGGGAACGCAGAAGGCTTGAACCGTAAGCGAAATAAAGTGACATAAAAACCTCAAAGACAGATTGAACCACCAAGACACCAAGGGCACCAAGAAAGGCAAAAAAATAATCTCTTCTAACAAATTTTAAAATTTCGTCTTTCGCTGTTCTTGGTGCCCTTGGTGTCTTGGTGGTTAATCGGGTTATCAGTCGCCGAAAGGCACCGGGGTTTGAACATCACCGGGGCCCATCAAGGCCCGGGTCGCGGAGATCTGACTGGTAATCGTGATGTGAACGGGAGCGCCATCTTGGCATAGCCGGAAAAGGGCTACCCGGTCTTCTCCCGGATTTCCAACACCGAGGATCGCCTGTAATCCTTCCCGCGCCAAGTCAAAGTCCTTGGCGAGGCCGATATTGGGAAGCTGTCCCCAAGGAGGGTTTGTTTGTTGAATAGCCGCGGTCAATTCCCCCCGTCGCGTGTCGTCCCGGGTGGCGACGGTTAGGTAAACCTTCCAATACCATTTGGACGGAACCACCATGGTGAAAAACCGGCATTCATTGGCCGCCATGACCAAGTCGTAAGTTTTAAAAGGGTCCAGGGGCGTGGGATTGGCGATCGTGCCGGTAATTCCAGCCCTTTGCTGGAGGTCGGGGGGATGATCGATGCCCATGTCCCGGGCCAACCCCGCGCAGGACGAAAGGGACAAAAGCATAAAAGCCGCCATGAGATATCTTAGTTTCACAAAAAAACCTTTTGGCCGCGAATTGACGCGAGTCAACGCGGATGAATTTATTTTTTCTCATCTTCAACAGCGACCATTTACACTAATTCGCGGCTAGTTTTTCGACGCTTCCCTTGGGGAAATAGTGGCGTAAAATTTCAGCGCAATCCTTGCCCGCCTCGGCTAAACCATAGCATCCCACCTGGCACATTCCAACCCCGTGGCCCCAGCCGCCGCCATAAATAATAAAATCCTCGGGCCATCCCTTGGGGTCAAATTGGGGCTCGATCCAGATCAGGTTGCTTCGGATGCCCCCTAAACAACGGCGGATGCTGTCCGCCTTGAAAACCTTGTTCCCCGCTTCACCCTCCACTAAAAGGCTGTCGGCCCATCCGGCCGTGGAACGGTGCGTCACGATCATCCGGCGGATGCGGCCGATCCCCGGGGTTTTCTTTTCGATTTCCGTGGCGGGAATGATCCAAACCCAGCGGTAATTTTGGTAGCCACGCAAAGTATAGACCCTGCACCAGGCTTCCCGGTCTTCCTTGATCCAGGTTTCCATGCGGGCGGGCGAAAGGGGAAATTCCATGTCCTGGTTATAGCGGGAGTCATAATCTTCCACGCCCACCACCGGTGACTTGTAACCCCAGGCTTCCTCGTAATCCTGGGTGTGGCCCCCGCATTCGGCGGAAAAAACCACCGGCATTATTTTCCCGTGGTACTTCACCACCAGCCCGGCGGTCTGTCGCACCGCCTCGTTGGATTTCGCCTCCTCGGCCTCCACACCCCGATAGACCTGGTCCTGGACGTTATCGGAAACATCGTATCCGTCCTCGTTATGGCGCCCCAGTTTGGAAAGGACGTAAGTCCTCACCACGATCGCCTGGGCCTTCAGGGCTTCCATGGGCCAAGTAGACAGCATCTCGGAGGGCAAGACGCCCGCGGTGTAATCCTCCAAGGTCACCCGGTTGATGACGTTGAATCCATTCCCTTGGCGCGGGGATATCTCCAAGAACCCCCGATAAGCCCGGTCTTCTTCCCGGGCGAAGAAATAACCCTTGTTGAAAGGCACCGCGTGAAGCAGAAGGGGTTTTGAGGGATCAACGGGAACGATCCAGACGCGTTGGTCAAAAGTAACGAGGGTTCTTTTCTTTTTATCCTGAATGAGCCATTGGTCCTTGGGCGCTTGGGAGGACTTGCCTCTTTCATAATAAACATCGTAGTCTTCACCCCCCTTAAGGATGGTTAGGGGTGTTTGAGCAGGAGCCTGCCCTGAGCCAGGTAAACCGGTCGAAGGGGTCATGACCCGCATGTCCGATTGGCCCCGGAATAGGAGATGCCCCATTCCGGTGAAAATCCCCACACGAATGGTCACCGCGGAAGCCTCGATGGGCTTGGCATTTGAGGGAATCCAATCCTCCCATTGTTTTTGGCGTTCCTTCTTGCGCTCTTTGGCCTCTTGGGGTGCGAGCAGGGCCACCCCTTGCGCCTCTTTTTTCAGTTTTAAATCGTCCGGTTCGATGGCCATGGCCTGCTCGTATTTTGCCAGGGATTCTCGGTATTTTCCCTTTTGGGCGAGCAACAAGGCCATATAGCGGTGCGCGTACTTGTAACTTCCGTCCTGCTTCACCACCGCTGTGTAATCCTTTAAAGCCTCCTCCGCATCCCCCAGTGCCCGGGAAACTTCGGCCAACTGCCAAATGGCCATGGCGAAATGGGGTTGGAGAGCCGTTAAGGTCAAAAGGTATTTTTGGGCTTCCTTGAGGGCTTCCCTGGCCGAAGCCTGGGTTCGAATATTTTTCCATTGGGACTGGTAAAGGCGCAATCGCGCCAATCCCCAAAGAAGTTCCGGGTCCTTGGGATGTTCCCGGTCCAGTTCCCCCAAGCTTTGGCCCGCGTTGGAAAAATCTCCCATTTGTTCCTGAGCCAGGGCCAGGGAAACCCGTACCTTCCAATCCTCTTTCTTCACCAGGTAACTTTGGTAGGCGGCAACGGTGCCGGAATAATCGCCTTGGCTCTTGTCCAGGTCCGCCAATTCCAGCCAAAGATAAAGCTGGCCGGGATTTTCCTCCAGCTCTTGGTGGATGGCTTGGTCGATCTCGGCCGTCTTTCCTTGGGCGAAAAGCTTGCCGATTTTTAATTGGAACGACTCGGGAAAAACGGGAGAAGTAACCTGCAAAAAAATAAAGTTAACCGCCAAGGCGCCAAGGCGCCAAGAAAATCTTTTCCGGCCAGAAGAAAAAAACATTTCTTAATTTTACGTCTTTCTTGGCGTTTTGGAGTCTTGGCGGTAAAAACTTGCCGGATATTTTAAAATAAAAAAGCCCCCTGTAGCGCTTCGCTCCAGGGGGCTTACGTTCGAAAGGATTATTTCTTGGCCAGTTCCAGTTTTTTGGCGCTCAAAACCGATTCGTCCCGGGAATACCAGTAGCCCGTGTTGTCGATGACTTCCAGGTTGGGCACATAACGCTTTTTCACGTAATCCAAAAGCTTGACCACGGAAACGTGGGTGGCCGAGTCACCGGTACGGATGCTGGTGCTGGTATGGACTTGGTGCAGAAGCTGGCGGGTCGCTCCGGTCGGACGCTGGCCCGGCATTTCAGCGGGAGCCTTCTCGTAATAAATGTGGGACAGGTAACCGTCCTTGTCGAAACTCAATTGAAGGGGGGAGGTACTTTTGTTCAAGGTAACCCGGATGCCGCGTAAGGAAAGGCGGGTCCCTGGTATCTCACCTTCTTGGGTAAAAACATGGTCCACCATTTCATGCGACCAACCAATGACCTGGGCGATCTCACGGAATTCATCCTGGATTTCTCGGATGGCTTCCTGGCTTTTAATTTTTCCGAAGTAATGAACCGTGGTGGACATCCATCCCCTCCGTGGGACCAGAGCTTCCTCTTACCGGTTGACAACCTCAAGTAAAATCGACATTTCCAACTGTCCGTTTTTCGCCACGACCGGTGGTTTTTCTTCCGGAATGGAACGAAAAAACTTGCGTAAATTCTTTCCGGCTTTGAATGAAACTTTTTTATAAGCGGGGAGAGGTATGGTTAAGTTTCGGGCCATATCACGACCCTTTTTACCGGAAACGATTTTTGTTTGAAAGACCCCAAAATCACGAATTTCAATTCTGTGCCCGCTTAAAAGCCCTTCCTCCATGGTGGAAAGAAGCCTTTTGACCACCACTTTGGCGTCAGGCAGGGCAAGTTTTGTGGTCTTTGCGACTTCGCGCACAATATCTTGTAGAACCACCTTCATACAATGAATTATAGGCCCGATTTTAGGATAAAGTCAATCTTGCGCCCTGAAATTGTCCTCTTCACTTTCCACTGGTGAATGGCTTCCATTGTTCCTCAAGAAAAGTCCGGTACCTTCCCACACCTTTCGGACTTATTTCAACTTCGATGGCTCCCTCTTCGGCCGTGGATAAAACGACGGCTTCCGGCACCATGGATTGGAAGACTAAATGATCGTCCGGATAGTCACGCCAATCGCTTAAAACCACGAATCGGGGCTTGAAGCCTCTGGCGCAAAGAGCGGGTTCCCCACTTTTACGGCCGTGATGGGGAGCCATGAGCCAATCCACTTTGGGAAAAGGCTGGTTGTCTTTCAATAACTTCACCAGCCCGTCTTTTTCCAAGTCACCTGGAAGGATCAGGTTGAATCCCGCGAAAGAAACCTTCGAAACAACCGACCGATTGTTGTCCGCGTGCAGATGAGGAACGTACCTATCCGACGGGTGCAGAACGGTGAGTTGGGCCGGATTTAATTCGTTAAGCTGGTCCCCTTCTTTTAAAGCGATTAATCTCACGCCCCGTTTCCAGATCATCTCCTTGAACTCATGATAAATCCAACTATCCGATTGGGCTTGGGTTCCCTCATAGGCCTGGGAGACAGGATAGGCCGAGAGCACATTCACCAACCCGCCTACATGATCCTCGTCGGGATGCGTATCCAGAACCCCCTCCACTTTTTGAATCCCCTTATGCCGAAGGAAGGAAACGACCACGCTGTACCGGTCCGGACCCCGGGCTTCCTTTCCACCGTCCACAATTAAGGTTTTACCTTGGGGTGACTCCAACACCACCGCGTTACCATGGCCTACAGCGAGGAAAGTGATTCGAAAAGGTTGGGGTTGAAAGTTTGAAAATCCCCAAGCTGTTCCCGCTGTTAGTAGGAAAAAAAGCCAAGCCCGGATCACCCAACGACGGCCCTTAAGGAAAAGCCGATGGCGTTGGATCCATTTTTCAGAGGGTTTTTCCGGCCGGGGAGAAGGCCAAAACCAGAAAAAGGTGGCCAAAAGAAGGCCATGAAAAATCAAAACCCATCCGAGGGGAGGGGAAGCCACAATCCATTCGGCTTTGGGCAGTTGGGACAACCTATTGGCCAACCATATCAAAAGCTCCAAGGGAGCTTCGCAGGCTGCCCCAAATAAGTTTCCCAAAATTGGATGGACTAAAGCCCCGGCCAGCAAGGTGAGTCCCCCGGCCGCCGCGAACAAGGCAAGGGGAACAATCAACAGGTTGGATAAAACGGAATAGAAAGAGAATTGGTTGAAGTCATAAACAATGAGACACCAGACCGCCAGTTGGGCGGCGGTTGTCGCGGTGATCAAGAAAGCGGCAGGCCGCCATAGAAAAGAAAGTTTTTCCATTATCCAGGGCGCCATCACCATCAAACCCGCGGTAGCCAAAAAAGAAATTTGAAAGGAAAGGTCTTCCAACACGAAAGGATTGAAGGCGATGATGAGGGCCGCGGTCGTCATGAGCAACATTCCGCCGTGAACACGCCTCTCAAATAGGATGGCGAACAGCGCCAAAGTTGAAAAAAGTCCCGCCCGACACACCGGCGGATGGGCACCCGTCATAAAAACAAAGAAAAGAAGGACTACCAGGGTCAATCCGGCCGCCCATTTGCGCTTGATCTGAAAGGTTCGAAAGACCAAGAAAAACAGCCCTGCGATAAAAGCCGTAATCATGCCTGAAACAGCGAGGATATGGATCGTCCCTGTTAGAAAAAAGGACTCCACCAAGTCATCGGGCAGCGGCGACCTCTCCCCTAGGAGAATTCCATCCAAAAGCGCGTTCTCAGGAAACGGCAGGTAGCGGTAGAGCGCGTTTTCCGCCGCGCGCTTGAGTCCATAGGACCAGCGTAAGATCGTCCAGCCCTGGAAACCAGGATGGCCGTTTCCGCCTGAAACCTGGCGAACTTTCTCCCATTTCCCCGGCGCGGCGTATATCAAGTAAGCCACGCCTTTGGTCTTAAGATAATGGGCATAATCAAATTGCCCGGGATTGAGGACCGGCAAGGGTTTTTCGACCTTCCCTTGAATCCGTAGCACGTCTCCATAAGACAAAATCGGTTGGGTTGTTCGGGGATCAAGGCGGAAAGTACAGCGGGCCTTAACCGGTGGAACCGGACGGCCGTCGTGGGAAAAAAGGGTGCAAACCGCCCGGACTTCCTTAACAAAAGGCTGGTAAGAATTATTCAGTCGGCCCGTGTCATGGCTTCCGGGATTGTGTTCGAAGAGAACCTCCGGTTCTTCCGAAACCCATGCGGTGAAAATCCCGGTTTGGGGCCCGGGGAAAACCGCCCGCTGCTTTTCAAAGGCCCATTGTCCCTGGAAAACGCGGAAAAGAAGGGCGACCGAAAGGACAAAGGCAAACCAATAGCGGTAGGCCATGGAAATTACCGCAGATAATCCGGAATGTTACCATCCTTAAAGTCAAAAAAACCGAAACCTGAAACATCGATCGAGCTGGCCTGGGCATTGGCCACCACCTCGATTTTTAAAAAATATTTGCCCTTGGGATACTTCGTGGTCTTCGCTGCGTAAAAAAAGTCCCTTTTAGACCTTTTCCAGGTGCCGTCGACACGCGTACCGGATTTGGAAATCTTATAGTCGCATTCCAGTGGCCGCCCATAAAATCCATATATCTTTTGGATGACTTTCTCCACGTCCTTTTCATCCCGCACCATGGCGGAAAACCCAGCGTCCAACCGGTTAAACAGATCCTTTGAATTATCTCCAATGAGGTCGTTGGCCGCGGCGTCACTGACCGCTCGGGCTTGTTGAAGGTCGAGTTCCGGAAGCCCTGGTTCGGGAGAGGAACCACAGGAGGACAATCCGGCCCATAAAATCACAAAACCTAATAGTAAATGAAAAATCGAGGGTCGAAACAAATGCCGCTCCCAAAATTTAATTTTGAATATCTTTCGGGTGAGGAAGTAAAACCCAAGAGAGTTATCAGATTTTAAAGACTGAAATTGATTCCGGTTTGGATCGGAAGATAAAGGGTCGTTTTATCCGCAGAAAACCGGGAGGAAGTTAAATCCAGGGATTCCTTTGCTTGGATAAAGACATTGGCTTGATCGGCCAGGGTGAATTCCAACCCCAGCCCGCCCTCGAATAAGGCGTCGGTCTCATGCGGATTATCCGTGGAAGCCTTGCTGGTGGGCATGTTGATCACGGCCCCTTCCCCTATAAAGAAGAAAGGATGGATGGTGGAAATGGAGCTAAACCGGTACTTTTCCAGAACCGCCAATTCCACGGTGTCAAAAGCGAAGGCCGGAAGGTTTCCCGATGGATTTTGACCGTCCATATCCTGAATCTCTCCGTCCAGGAGAATGGAAAAGTGGGAATTGAATTTATAACCCACTTCTGCTCCAAAACTGTAGCCCGAGGTGTAATTTTCGTAAAGGGTCTTGCTGACAGGAGAAACCATTCCACCCTCGGCTTGAAACTCAATTCCTGAATCCGTTCCGGCCCAAAGACGGGAAGCGATCGATAGGATAAGCGCCGCAAAGAATAATTTATTTTTCAAAAGAAAGCTCCTGCCTTTCGAGTAGTTGAGCAATTATAAAAGGTCCTTCGTAAAAGGGAAATCTATTGTCGGAAAGCCGGGTAATTCACTTCATTTTTCATAGGAAATAGGCACTCGAACTTCCTTCGCGATCCGGTCGCGGGAGGAATAGGTGGCCATCACCTGCATTTTCAAATAATAGGTTCCCTTGGAGAGGGACGAACCGGGCGTCCAGTCGATCTCCTGGGAACCTTGTCCCAAATCCTGCTTCTGCGACAAAGTGGTAACCGAATTGCCCGCGTCATCCTGAATCTCGGCGCTAATCAGGGCCCTTTCCGTCAAAAAACAGGAGATTCGGAAGCCTTTGTCGGACGGCTCCACCTTGATATTGACCGCATCCGCTCCGTTCCAAAAATATTGAACGCTGTTTTTTTCGGCTACGAGGATCTGGCCGAACTGGTGGTTGATGGCGATTCCCCGGGGTTCGGTAAATTGGAAATCGTCCGTTCCCAAGCTTCCAAAGGTCACCACATAGTGGAGGTCCTTATCGAACTTCCGCAAGCAGGATTTCTCAAAATCCGTGGTCACGACGTTTCCGTAATAATCGAAAGCGCAGCCATACAATTTGACGGGTGAATCAGGAATTTGGTCAGTAGTGATTTGGGCGAGCGCCCCTCCCTCCAAATCCATCGTTTGAAGCCTTTGCCCCTGGCGGTCGATGATCGCCAATCGGTTGGCGTAGGGGCCTTGCTGATAAAAGGTCCAGGCTTCGTGGGCGTCGATTACCGCGATTGCCGAAGGGCCTTCTAAGGGTGGCGTATTTAAAACCCGGAACCGTCCGTTGGCATCCCGCACCTGAATCCGGTTATTTCCGGTGTCCGCGACGTAAAGGCGGCCCTGGGAGTCATAGGCCACGCCCATCGGCCCGTTGAACTGTCCGGTGCTGGCCCCGAGTTTACCTATGGTGTTAATCCAAGTCAGCCTCAGTCCGTCATGTTGCAAAAAAGCGATCCGGTTGTTTCCTGTATCGGCAATGGCGACTTCCCCGCCCGTACTGATGGCGGCGCCGGTAGGATGGTAAAACTGTTTATCATCGTGACCAACGGACCCGAAGCGGCGAATATCCTTAAGACCCACGTTATAAATAATTTCTCCCGCCCCCGAATTCACTCCGATGCAAGTCACCACAATGTCATTTTGAGGGGATTTGGGGTCGTGGTCATTTTTTAAGAGGGCGCAAGCGACTCCTCGGGGATCGTCAAAACTGCAGCCCGGAACCATGAGCGACAACATGGTTTGGGTGCCACGGTGAATATTGAATGGCAGGAACCCGTCGGAAGGATAAAGAAAAGTGGAGGGGACTTCCTTAATGATCTGTACTCCATCCGCAAAAACCCAGCCGGCAAGAGCCAAAAAAAGAAGAGTTAACCGCCAAGACGCTAAGATGCCAAGAAAACCCGGAAACAGGGATTCATCTCCTTTTTTATTTTTGTTATCGGCTTTTCTTAGTGCCTTGGCTTCTTGGCGGTTCAAATTCTTTTCCTTTAAACTTTTTTGGGAACCACTTTGAAATCCTGTTCGTTGTGCGCGACCGGCTTGCCTTTTCGATCCCAAACCCTAATTTGCACCTGATAATCACCATACCGGGCGGTCTCGGGAACGGTGAAGCCTTTCATATGGGCGAACCTTTCTTTTGTATCGAAGGGTGTGGAAACCGAATCCGCTGCGATATCGCAGGTCTTCGCTTCCCGAAAAAGGACTTTGCCTTTCGGATCCAAAACCCGGGCCTCCACTTTAAGGCCTTTCCACGAGTAGGGAAAGTCGTTGACCATATGAAGGCCCTTCAAAAAAGATTGCCCCCAATTCAGGATATCCTTGCGGTTGTATTGGGTAACATGGGTGCGCCAGACGGGCAAAAGCGGCTGGGATGCCGTCTGAAGGGCCTCATAACCCTCCTTCGGTTTGCGGAAATAATCCACCACGCTCCAGGTAATGGAGGGCCAACAGTCCACGAACATGAATTGAAAATAACCGGTCATGGGTTTGTACTTTTTGATGCGGAAGCTTTGGATATATTCTTTCAACACAAGGGCTTGGTACTTCTGGCTATTGGCCACGAATTCCCCTATTGATTTTCCCATTTCAATCCTGGCCACGTTGAAAGTTTGAAAATATTGAAAGTCGTGGACGGCCCACTTTTTCCAATCGGGCGGCCATAACTCCTTGGGACCAAACATTTTCTTTAAAGTCGAAAGTTCCGGCAGGGCCTGGGCGCCGAACTCGGAATAAAAGGGATTTTCCGGGCCAAGTATTCCGGGAGCATCCTTGAGCACCGAATCCTCCCAATACCATCCCGGGTAAGGGTGAAAGCGGAAGTCGCTGGCTTCATCCACAAAGCGGCTCTGATCCTCTTCCTTCACGGCCCTGGCCAAAATCGGATCCAGTTTGTCACGGTTATGGGACGGCTCATTGTGGCAGCACCAGACCAGAATGGAGGGATGGTTGTAAAGCAAATGGACCATTTCCTTGATCTGCCGACAGGCGTTGCGGGTAAAGGCGGGCGTATCCTCATAACTCCATTGCAAGGCGAAGTCCTGCCACACGAAAAGGCCCGCCTCATCGCAGGCGGCATAAAACTCTTCCCGATTCACGTGCGCGTGAACCCGGACCCCATTCAAGTTGGCGTCCTGCATCAATTGCACATCCCGCCTGGCCCGTGAAGCCTTGTATTCCGAAAGCCATTGGGTAGGAATAATATTAGTGGCCCGGGGGAAAAAAGTCCGGCCGTTGAGGATAAACTTCCATTCGGGCGTCACTTTAACTTCACGGATACCGAAACGCGCCTCGCCTTTTTCCACCACATGACCCGTCCCCGAGTGATGAACGGCGATGGAAGCCTTATAAAGATTCGGCTTGCCCTGGTCCCATGTCCACCAGAGACGGGGCTTTTTAAAAACTTGTTGAATTTGGACTTCGGTCTGTCCCCTTTGCAGGTGGATATTCTTTTGGGTCAACAGCTTCGTGGGAAAACCAATGCCTTCAAACTGAGTCCGGATGTCATAGGTTCCAGATTCCGCCACATTGACTAAAACCAGCTTCAGGGTCACTACCGCTTGACCGTTGGGCCGCAGGGCCGTATCCACCTGGGTGCGCTTTAAGAATACCTGGTCCACAATCAGCAGTTCCACGTCGTTCCAGAGGCCTCCCGTATTATGATCCTGTCCATGTTCCAGGTCCCAACTTCCTGGACGGGCATCATGGTGGTTGAAGATGCCTTTGATCAGGTGTTTGTGGTGAGGCCAGGCCTTTGGACTTTCCTTCGGGGACTCCACCCAGACTTTTAGATGGTTCTCCCTACCCAAAATCTTTGAGGCGTCGAACTCAAAGGTTTGGAAATAACCTTCGTGCTTCCCCAGAAGATGTCCATTGAACTCAGCCTTCAGGAAATAATCAGCCCCTTTAAACCGCAGAAAGGCCGCTTGGCCTTTTTTGAGTGGTGATGCCTTGAACTCCCTCTCATAAAGAGCTTCGCCAGCGAAATCCTCGCCTTGCAGATACCAATTGGAGGGAACAGCAATGTTTCGTGCCTTGGGATTCTCAAGCGGAATGGACCTTTTATAGAGGGACGACTCGGCCAGTTTTGTGAATTTCCACCGGCCATTCAGGGTGAGAGCTTGAGTCACGGTGTTTCCTTTTCTATCGGGCAAGCCATTTAAATCCAAGCATGACTAAACCCAAAACCACCATCAAGGCGATAAACCCCAGGACTTTCTTTTCCTGGGAAGTCAGGGCTATCCGCATAAATATCACCAATGATTCCAAATCTTATCCCAATAGAAAAAAACAGGGAGAACAAAGGCGTTCATTATATCCAGGTTGGAGGTTTCCATAAGTACTTGAACTATCTGTCTTTGGTTTTTTTCGGGTGACTCAGGCGTTAAAAACCCCTTTTCCTCCGTTAATTTCGGCCAATGGGTTCGTCCCGAACACTTTTATCCCTTTAAACCGTCTAAAATAAGGAGTCGGTATCAATATTAGGTAGGCAATGCCATTAACGACCATGAACTGATTGAAAAAATCCGCTCCGGCCAAAAAGAGCTTTACGCCGAACTTGTGCGCCAATACCACAAGAAAGTGATGGGCTATTGCCTTTCCATGCTCCAAAACCATACCGAGGCGGAGGAAGCGGCCCAGGACGTTTTTGTGAAAGCCTATAAATCCTTGGGCAAATTTAAGGGTAATTCTTCCTTTTCCACCTGGCTGTACCGCATCACAGCCAACCATTGCCTGGATGTATTAAGGAAGAGAAACCGGCGAAGAACCGTCTCACTCGATACCCTGGTGGAGGAGGAAGGCGACCAGGTCCACCAGCTCTTTTCCACCCCTCCCGTGGCAGCTTCCCAGATGGAAAACCGTGATTTGGCGGGTAAAATCCTCTCCACATTGCCCCAGGACTACCGTACCATCCTGACGCTCCGGGAAGCGGAAGGCCTGGAATACCAGGAAATCGCTGAAGTCATGGAATGTTCCCTGGATGCCGTGAAGGGCCGCCTTTCACGCGCCCGTAAGCAATTGCAGGAGAATTTACGACACTTTATCCAGGAAAAAGACGTCTATACCGATGAGCGGGAGAAATAAATGAATCACGAAGCAATCCAACAAAAACTACTGGCCTTGTTTGACGGACCCCTGACCGAAAAGGAAAGGAAGCTGGTAGAAAGCCATTTGCCTCATTGCGCCGAATGCCGTCGGGCCATCGCCGAATGGAAAGTCGTGTCTCGTAAGCTATTCTCAGCTCAGACCTTCTCGGAGGCGTCTGAGGATTTCTTCGTCTTGAAAGTCATGAACCGTTTGGAATCCGCTTCCCCAAAGAGCGGCTTCTTCTCTCGCGGTTTTGCCCTGCGGTGGCTGGTCCCCCTCCTGGGGTCAGCCGCCGTGGCGGCTTGGGTCTTTTTCACGATTCTTCCCGATTCGACTGAGCTGGTTTCACCCACCAATGTTGAAACGGCTTTTTCCTCAAACTTTTCTTACGGTACTTCCACGAACACCGGGATTACCTTGGCTTCCTATACACCCGCCGACGATTACACACCTTAAAAGGACTCAATTATGAAATCATGGATTAAAACTTCGTTAACCCTCCTCATTGGGTTCCTTTTGGGAGTCACGGCCACTGGTATAGTGATCCACCATTTTTTTGGTCCACACCATCCACCTGGAATCGTCGATGCGGACCGCATTCTGAAGCGCTTGGTTTCCCGATACGACTTAACCGAGGACCAAAAAGGGAAAGTATCTGTTCTTTTAAAACAAGAGCTTCCTAAAACCGACGCCTTACGCAAAGAAGGAGACGAAAAATTCAAGGCTCTCAGGGACTCCTTCAATAGCCAGCTCAGGGCACTCTTAACCCCCGATCAGCAGAAAAAGTTAGATGACATGGTGGCAAAATGGGAACAAAAGCAAAAGGAAAGGTCCCACTTTTTTGGTTGTGATAATGGCCCTGTTTCCGCCTCGGCCGTTACGGGCAATTAATTCGCTTGAAATTTGATATTTTAAGCTCATCTGGTTTTACCCGACTTTTTTAATCAGTCAGGATTGAATCCAGGCTCCCAATGGGCATAATGTCCCCCACTTGAATATCCGTTCGAATCTAGTTCCTATGATGAGGAGACTTTAACTTGATCCGCAATCCTTTCCTCCAAGCGCTGGCTACCGGCGCTTTTTTGTTATTCCTTTCGGGCTGCGCTGAGGCCCCGATCAATGTGACGAATAACAACGTTGAAAAACCCTTAGAACAAATCACCGGAGTAACTAGCGACGTCGTGGAAAAAGCCGCCCAAAAGGCCCAAATGAACCTTTGGGATGTTTACGCCCTTGCGGTAAAACATACGGAGGACTTGGCCGGCAAATACGAGAATATCCTCCAAGCCAATGCCCAAAGCGATCAGGCAGTCGCCTCGGTTCTACCCCAAATCTTTTTGAATGATAGAGCGAACTGGCAATCGGGTAATTACGTTTTCGGCTCGGAAAATGCCCTTTTTCAACCTTTAGGCAATACACTCTATCTCTCGGGAACCGAAACCCTCTTAACAGGTTTAAACCAGGTGGCTGCGATCCAGGGGGCCCAAGCCCAGATCGATCAAAATCATCACTTTTATAAACAAGAAGCCCGCACGCTGCTTTTAAATGTGGCCCGTTCCTTTTACGGCATTCTACAGTTGCAAGATACCCTTCAATCAAAGCAAGAAATTGAGGGCCTGACCCTGGAAATCCTGAAGCAGGAACAACAGTGGAAAAATATCGGACGGTCCCGGGACAGCGACGTCCTGACCACGGAGGCCCAATTGGCCCAACTGAAGGGGGACGAGGAGGCCGCCCAGGGACAGTTGAACATCGCCCGCGACAGTTTGGTGGTCCTGACCGGCTTGAAAACCGAACAGCCCTTGGTATCGGAGGAACAACCGATTCCCGCCACGATAACCTTTGAACAAGCCGAAGCCCTCGTCGATAACCGGTCGGATGTCATTGCCGCGAAAGCGGGAGTCGATTTGGCGGATGCCACAGTCCTGCAAGCGCACGGGGAACATCTACCCTCCCTTGCCGTCCAAGGCCAATATTACCTTCAACAAGACGGCGGAAGCCCTACAGCCGATTGGAACGTCCAATTGGTGGCTTCCCTCCCCATCTTTGAGGGCGGAGCCATCGTGGCCCAAGAAAACGCCGCCGATTCCAAAAAACGCCAAGCCGATATGCAATATTCGCTCACCCGTCGCCAGGCTCTGCAGGATATCCGCGGCGCCTACCGCGCCCTGGCCAATTCCATGAACCAAGTAGACGCATATAGTAAAGCCTTGGACGCCGCCCAAAAGGATTACACTGCGGTGGAAAGAGACCGAAGGCTGGCCCTGAACACCAATCTGGATGTTTTGAACGCCCTGACCCAGCTCGAAACCGCCAAAACCAACTACGACCAGGCGAAATACCAGGTGCTGATTAATTCCATATGGCTGGGCGAAGCCACGGGTGATTTGCCGAAGACAGATAACAACTAGTTTTTAGTTCTAAATGTTGAGTTTTGAGTTAATGATATTTTCCATCTGCCCGGCGGATTGAAAATTTTCCGCAACTCAAAACTTAAAACTTGGAGTTTAAAATGACTTTATCCGACGTCTCCATTAAGAACCCCGTCTTCGCCTGGATGCTCATGTTCGGGCTCATCCTCTTTGGAATCGTCTGCTTTACCCGTATGGGTGTCTCCCAACTGCCCGACGTGGATTTTCCGGTGGTGAACGTCTCCATCACCCTGCCCAACGCCTCTCCCCAAATCATGGAGTCCGACGTGGCTGATCCCGTGGAGGATTCGGTTTTGGGCGTGGAAGGGGTCCAGGACGTCCAGACCACCTGCACCGAGGGAAACGTCAGTATCTCGGTGTTTCTCGACATCAGCCGAAACGTCGATGTGGCCGTTCAGGACGTGCAGACCGCCGTCTTCCAGGTGCAAAAATCCCTCCCGACGAACATCTATCCCCCCATCATCAAGAAGCAGAATCCCAACGCCTCCCCCATCATTTGGTTCGCCGTGACGGCGGACCCGCCCCTGACCCTGAGAGACCTCATGCTTTACACCCGCGACTACCTAAAGGACCGCTTCACCAGCCTTAACGGCGTGGCCAGCGTCAATTTGGGTGGCTTCATCAACCGCCAGGTCAATATCTGGGTGGATAACAATAAATTGACCGCCCGTCAGTTGACCGCAGACGATATCGTCAACACCATCAATACCCAGCACGCCGAAGTGCCGGCGGGCTTCATGGAAACCCCCTTGACCCAATATGACGTCCGCTCCATGGGGGAGGCCTATACGGTTAAGGCTTTCGAGGATCTTCCTATTCTTTCCCGTGGCGGCACGCCCAACTATATCCTCACTAAAATAAAGGACGTGGCCACCGTCGAGGACGGTTTGGCGACCGTTACCCGTATTTCGCGCTTCAATGGCATTCCCTCCTGCGGGATGGGGCTGGTGATGCAGGACGGTTATAACGCCGTCGATGTGGCCAACGCCGCCAAAGCCCGTTTGGCGGAAGTCATCAAGGAAATGCCCAAGGGCTACCACATGTCGGTCAATTTCGACACCACCACTTCCATTAAAGATAACGTCCATGAATTGGAACTGACCATCCTCCTGGCTGCTATCCTTACCGCCTTGGTTTGTTACCTGTTCCTGGGCAGCTGGTCCTCCACTTTCAACGTCTTTTTGGCTATCCCCACTTCATTGTTCGGGACCTTCATCGTTATGTACTTCTTCAACTTTACCCTTAATACCTTCACTCTCCTGGCCCTGTCCCTTTCCATTGGCGTGGTGGTGGATGACGCCATCATGGTCTTGGAAAACATAGTACGGCACCAGGAGCATGGAGAAAACATGGTAGAGGCGGCCTTGAAGGGCGCCCGGGAAATCACCTTCGCCGCCGTGGCCACCTCCACGGCCATCGTGGCTATCTTCCTTCCCCTCGCCTTCATGCAGGGAATCATCGGCAAGTTCATGTTTCAATTCGGCGTCACCATCACGGGGGCCGTGCTGATTTCCCTGTTGGAAGCCGTCACCCTGACCCCCATGCGCTGTTCCCAGTTCGTGCATATGGCCGACGAAACCAAGGGCTTCAGCCATGTGGTGAAAGTCCAGTTTGACCGTTTGTCCGCCTTTTATTCCAAGGTCCTGGATTGGTGCCTCTGGTACCGCACCGACCTGCTGGCGGCCCAGGCGAAATCGGGTCACCTGCCCTTTTTTAAATCCATGGTTTCTCTCTTTTTCTTCACCAGTCCCAAACAGCTTCAAGTGGAGGTCCAGGAGGAAACCAAGAATCCCCAATATTCCCTGGTTCCCCTCTTTTGGTTCGTTTCCGGCCTTATCGTTTTGTTCGGCCTGAAAAGCTGGAACCTTCGGGCCTTCGAAATCGGGGGAGGCTTGTTTCTTTTGGTTGTCTTGGCCCACTTGTGGAAAGAGCGCCATTTCCTCTTCGCCCACTTGCTTTACGACCACCGTTGGTGGGTGGTTTTCGGAGCCGTTGCTGTCTTCGCGGGTTCCATGAGCCTCTCAAAAATTATCAAGAAAGAAATGGTTCCCTCCACGGACCAAAGCGTCTTTCTATTGAATTTACAGCTTCCCGTGGATTATTCCATTTTCCGGACCGACGATATTGTTAAACAATGCGAGACCCTCCTGAGTAAACGAGGGGAAATCAAGAACCTTTATGTAGCCGTCGGGGGATTCGGGGGCAACGCTTCTAACACCGCCATCATGTTCATCACGATGAAAAACGAGAAGGACAGGCCGGTGGCTTCCTGGGACGAAAAATTCAAGCCTTCGGGGCCCTTGGGCTTTATCACCAACATCTACCGGAAATTCGCGACCCCCCGCCTCACCCAAGCTGAATTTATGCAGGTCTGCCGGAAGACCCTAAAGACCGTGTCACCCGATCTTCAGGTTTTCCTTCTCGATCTCTCCCAACGCGGCCTTTCGACCGGAAAAGGCTATGCCGCCGAATTCATTGTGACGGGTCCCGATTGGGACAAACTGGCCGGTTATGCCACGGAAATCATGAAGCGCATGAGGGCCAGTTCCAAACTGGCCGACGTGAACAACAATTACCTGTCCGGCGAGCCCGAAATACAAGTCATCCCCGATCGTGCCAAGGCCGCCGCGCGTGGAGTGGACATTGCCGATTTGGGAAACGTCCTTGGCACCCTTGTCGGGGGCTTCACCTCCCAAACGGCCTATTACCACGAAAACGGGCATGAGAACAGCATCTTCATCCGGATGCCCAAGGACCAGCGCTTGAAGCCGGATGACATCAAAAAAATCTACACGCGCAACAACCGGGGGGAAATCGTGCCGATCACCGACGTGACCACGATCCAACAGTTTCCTTCCCTCCAGCAAATCACCCGGGATAACCGTCAGCGCGCCATTTTTTTCCAGGCTAACGCCGCCCCCGGCTCGTCCGCCCAGCAGGCCCTGGATGAAGCCATCAAAATTTCGGGCGATGTCCTGCCGGACGGTTACCAGGCCATTTTGACGGGTACGTCCCAAAACAACTCCCAGACGGGAAGCCAGCTCATCATTACGATGGTCTTGGGGGTCGTCGTGGCCTATATGATCCTGGCCAGCCAGTTCAATAGCTTCCTTCATCCCTTTGTCGTACTGCTAGCCCTGCCCTTTTCCATCACCGGGGCTTTCGGAGGCTTATGGCTCTTCAACCAATCCTTGAACATGTACAGCCTGATCGGGCTCATCCTTCTTTTAGGGCTGGTTAAAAAAAATTCCATTATGATCGTGGACTTCACCAACCAAGCCCGGGCCCGGGGATCCTCCCTTCATGACGCGCTGATGTACGCCTGCCCGGTGCGTTTGCGGCCCATCCTGATGACCTCCTTCGCCACCGTGGCCGGCGCCATACCGGCGGCCGTGGCCCTAGGTCCGGGCGCCGAGCTGCGGCAGCCCATGGCGGTGGCCATTATCGGCGGCATTCTGGTATCCACCCTGCTGACCCTGATCGTGGTGCCCTGCGCCTATAGCATCATGGAGGGATGGGAAAGACCCGACGCTTACGAATTCGATATCGATGCCAAGGGGCAGGTGATGGTCAGGAACAAAAAATCGGTCGGTAAAACAAAACGCGCCTAAAATTCCATTCTTTTCCCTGGCCGAACCCGGAGGAATTGATCCTATGAAAAAAGAAAAAATAATACAGAAAATCCTGGTCCTCGTCCTTTTTCTGGGCAGTTGGGGAGAATTGTTCTTCAAACCTTCTCCAGCCCAGGGAGGTATTCTGTCCTTTTCCAAACCTGAGCACCTGGCGACAATTCCCTGGGGAGATGGTTCCAACCACGGCGTGCCCTCAACCGGGCCCGAATGGCTGGTGGTGGATGGTCACGGCCGCTTTTATTTGGAATCCGGCCTGGATTTCGACCTCTACGCCCCCAACGGCAAATACCTGACGACCCTCAACCCCATCGACAAGTCGAAAAACTTTTACGGTTTCACCGCGATGGAAACCCTACCTGATAGTTCGGTTGCCCTTTTGGTGCGTTTGGAGAGCCCCCAGGAACAGTGGGGCAAGGACGACTATGAGGAACACACCAAGCCCGGTTCGCGGTTGGTCGTCTTGAAGGACGATGGGCAAGTTCCAGTGGACAAGGAAGTGGTGGACCCGGGCCAGCCCCATTCCAACTATTACCTGGAAAACGGGGTTGTTTACAGCGTACGGGATGACGGCACTTACCAAATCCTCGACTCACTTGGCCCAGACTCGCCCAAGGACCGCGATTTCGCAAGCTTCGCCGCTATCGGCTACAACCTGGACCGCTGGTTGGACCACCTGAAAAAACTGCCAGTTTTTGAGTCCGGGAACAAGAGCTACCATGACGCCAAGGGCGCCGTTCACGAGATCAAGGGGGCGGCTTCTTCCCTCATGGGCCGGCCCTTCGTGGAAGGATTGGGGACCCTGGCGGAGCGCAACGGCACCCTCTATTACCAGATCGTTTGCGACAAAAACCAGGACTTCATCAACTCGGTCTTCGTGGAGGATTTCAAGAGGAAGGCCTACGGCCTAGTGGAACTCTTCCATTCGGACGAAGACCTGGACATGGCCCACGGGCACACGGTTTTCGTGGACTCAAAAGGGGATATCTTCGAAGGGGTGGGCAAAAAGGAAGGCTACCGGATTTACGAATGGAAACGTCAATAAACCCTAGGTTTGACGGAAATTTTAATGGTCTTGCTTCTCTTGATCCATTTTATCCGTTTCCGTGTCATCGTCCGCGTCCTGATCATCCTTAAACTTGGAATTGGATTGGCCGTCTAAGTCGGTCGCAGTATCTTCATAGGTATCGTCTGAGTCGTCCTTGAACTTGCTTTTTTCGGTGCCATCATCGCTTTTATCGTCATCTAGACCCAAGTCCCAATCCAAGTCATTGTTGGAATCCCGATCCTGCGCTTTTTCCTCATTCTGATTTGAATCAGTGGAGTCTGTTGCCTCGGCCCAAAGTCTGGGAGCACCCCACCTTGATCCGCAAAGAAAAATGATAAGAAATAAAACCAATAGCTTTCGCGCGAAAGAAATTCTAAGCATCTTTATTTAACTCCCGCATGGCGGCTACCGAGCCCTTGAGAATGAAAGTTTCAATCCCATCTCTGGATCGCTCAATAGCTTGTTCAATCTTGGGCTTTTCGTCCGGCGTAAAAGAGGATAACACATGATGTGCTCCCTCCTCGGCGGAAGACGGCTTGCTGACGCCGATTCGAAGCCTGGAAAAGTCGGAGCTTTGCAAATGGGCGATCAGGGAATCCAACCCGTGGTGCCCCCCGGACCCGCCGGAGGTCCTCAAACGGATTTTCCCCACGGGTAAATCCAGGTCATCGGAGACCACCAGCATTTTTTCCAAGGGTATATTTCGGTACCTGAGGAAGGGGGCGACCGCCCGGCCCGACTCGTTCATGAAAGTCTGGGTAAAAAAGAGATGGACTTCCCGCTCTTCGAGCGTAAAGCTCCCCCAAATCGCCTCGTCCTTTTCCCTTAGCTTGACGTTATGTTTAAGGACAAGTGCTTCCACCACCCGGAAGCCCACATTGTGGCGGGTAAACCGGTAGTTTTCCCCCGGATTGCCCAGGCCGACAATCATCCAGGTTTCAACAGCCATGTCGCTCTCGTTTAAGGCGGGATAATAAAAACGGTGTTGCCATAAAAAGGCCTCGAAAAAAAAGAAGCCACCCAGGGTAACCCCTGGATGGCCCCAAAACGTTTTGAAGTTCCGGCTTACTTCTTGTCGGCCTTGGCCGCGGGGGCGGCCTTTGCGTCGGCCTTGCCGGCAGGCGCCTTGGCATCGGCGGCGGCGCCCTCTTCCTTCTTTTTGGCTGTAAGGACTTCGGGCTCTCCAGCGGCAGCGGCACCCTCAACAGGAACGGTACCTTCAGCGACAGCGGCCTTAACTTCTTCCGCCATTTGCTGGGCCACGGAGACGACGACGTTCTTGGCGGCCTGAACGGCTTTAACGCCTTCCGGCAGCTTCAGGTCGGAAACGTGCACCGAATGGCCGACGGCTAAGTGAAGGGCGTCAACTTGGATGGCATCCGGAATCTGTCCCGGCAAGCATTGGACTTCCAGTGTACGCATAAAGAGCTGCAAAACCCCGCCCAACTTGACGCCTTCGCAAGTATCGGCGTTGAGCACACGGATGGGGATCTTGATACGAATCTTTTCCTTCATGTTCACCTTATGGAAATCGGCGTGAAGGATCGAGTTGTTTATTTTATGGACCTGGACTTCCTTAATGACGGCCAAAAGAGGCTCGCCGCTCTTGGCTCCCTCGATATTCAGCGCGAAGAAAATATTATCTCCCTTGGCGGAGGAAAGGATTTTCGTCAGTTCCTTCTCAGGGACCTCAATGGATTGGTTAGGTTCTTTATGCCCGTAGACTTCCGCGGGAACGAACCCGCTTGAGCGCAGGCGGCGGGTGCGGCTGCTGCCCCGGACGGTCCTGATTTTAGCGGCTAAGGGTACTTGTTTCATGTCTTCCCAGCTCCTTCTTGGGGCGTAACCACGGACGGCAGGCAGTCACGGAATCCAAGTTCTTGTTTTAATTTGGTTAGATCACATCGTTGAACAACGAACTGATCGACTCTTCGTTGTGGATTCGTATGATCGCTTCCCCGAAAAGGGGAGCCACTGGGAGGACGGTTATCTTGCTGATCCGCTTCTCCCGGGGGATAGGAATAGTATCCGTTACCACCACTTCTTTCAAGACCGATTTTTCCAGTTTTTCCATGGCATTTCCCGATAAAACCGCGTGGGTGCAGGAAGCGTAAATATCCTTAGCGCCAAACCTCACGAGAGCGTTGACGGCCTCCACCAGCGACCCTCCGGTGGCGATCATATCGTCGGGTACCAGGACGGTCCGTCCCTTTACCTCTCCAATGAGGTTCATGGCTTCCACCTCGTTGGGGCCGCTGCGGCGCTTGTCCACGATGGCGAGGTCAGCGTTCAGGCCCTTGGCATAGGCGCGGGCCATCTTGATGCCGCCCACGTCGGGCGAAACCACCGTCAGGTTCTTCAGTTTCTTCTGGCGGAAATAGTTTGCGATAACCGGAAAAGCGTAAAGATGGTCTACGGGGATATCGAAGAAACCCTGGATCTGCTGGGCATGCAAATCCATGGTCAAGGCCCGATCGGCTCCGGCCTGGGTGATGATATTGGCGACCAGTTTAGCCGTAATCGGAACGCGGGGCTGGTCCTTACGGTCCTGCCGGGCGTATCCGTAATAAGGAAGAACGGCCGTCACGCGGCGCGCGCTTGCCCGCCAGAAAGCGTCCAGCATGATCAGAAGTTCCATGACATTGTCATTCACCGGGGGGCAGGTAGGCTGGATGATGAAGATATCCCTGCCGCGAACGTCCTCGTTGATCTTGACGCGAATTTCACCTTCGGAAAAACGGCTGACCATGATATCGCCCAGCGGCACCTTGAGGGACTTGGCGATATTCTTCGCCAAGTCGGGATTTGCCGTTCCACTGAAAATTTTCAACCCGTTTGGACCCGCGACTCTGGGACTCATGGAAGCTCCTTAAAAATGTCTCCGAGGCGAAGAAAAGCGTCGTGGGAAGGCCCAATCATAAAAGACGGAGCGTGAAAGACAAAGCTTAAAAAAAGGGGAATGTTTTATTATTTCCGCTTCATGGGACGAGCGGGCACACCCACAACCGTCATTCCTGCGGGGACATCCTGGGTGACAACCGATCCGGCTCCAACGACCGCTCTCGGGCCGATTTTGATGGGCGCGACCAGGGTGGAATTGCTCCCGAGGAAAACTTGGTCTCCCACCTGGCATTCATGCTTATGCTTGCCATCGTAATTTGCGAAAACACAACCCGCGCCGACATTGACATCCTTTCCCAGTTTGGCGTCCCCTACGTAGGCAAAGTGGCCCACTTTGCCTCCGCTGCCGATACGGACGTTTTTGATCTCGGTATTGGTTCCCACATGGACGTCCTTGTCCAGGACACAGCCTCCCCGGACATGGGCAAAGGGCCCCGCGTCGCACCCATCCCCCAAATGGCTGTCTAAAATACGGGAAGCCCGGACGATAACTTTCGAACCCAGCCGGGCAGATTGAAGGACGCTTCCCGACTCCACCTTGCAGTCCTCTCCTAATACCGTGGAACCCAGCAGTTGGACATTTCCTTCAATCACGGTGTCTCGACCAATCACTACTTTTGGACCCACTTCCACCGTCTTAGGATTCGAAAAAGTGACGCCGTCGCGTTGGTGTTCCACGACCCTGCGGAGGTTCCAAAGGCGGTGCGCTTGGGCCAGTTGGCTCCGGTTATTGACTCCGAGGACTTCGGAACGGTCCGGAACCATGAGAGCGTGGACCTTTCCACCCTGGGTCAAAATCCGTTGGATAGTATCGGGCAGATAAATTTCCTTGTTCTCGCTTTTGGGCTTCAGGTTTTTCAAGGCCGGTCCCAAAGACTGGGATTTAAAGAAGTAAACGCCCCCGTTGATTTCGTTCAACCGTCTTTCCTCTTCGGTCGCGTCTTTCTCCTCCACGATTTTTTCCACTTCCCCTCCCCGTCCCCGCACAATACGGCCATAACCGAAGGGCTCGTCCACTCGGGCGGTTAAGAGGGTGGCTTCGGCCTTTTGAAGAAGATGAAATTGCCTAAGGGCAAGAACAGTTTGGGGCCGCACCAGACAGGCATCAGCATAAAGAATGAGGACATGGCCCCTGAAGGATTTTAAGAAGGGTAATACCTGTTCGACCGCGTGGCCGGTGCCGAGCCTCTTCTTTTGAAAAATGGGAATGGCTCTTTTGTCCAGATATTCGGCGACTTCCCGGGACCCCACCACCCCATAAATTTTGGAAGGAGAAAGGGCTTCGGCATTTTGGAGGGCGTAATCGATCATCGGCTGGCCCGCCACCGGATGGAGAACCTTGGGGGTTTTGGAGTTCATGCGGGTGCTGTCTCCCGCCGCTAAAATGATCGCTACCAAAGGAATAGCCACCCAATCCCTCCCGGTGATCGCTTCAAGAATCGGTCCTTATGATAATCGAGAAAACCTTATCCAAGGACGATAAAAGAATCAGGTTCCGGCTTGGAAAAACCCCAGAAGATTGGAGACTGGCGCCCTTCTAACAGCGGGTTGGAAACGCAAAAGATAGATTCCACTCCCACCCTTGAGGACCAGGGGATCGGTCCAACGCTGGATAAAGTGGTCAAGTTTTTCCACCTCTTGGGCGTGAAGATTAGAAAAAGCCCCTTGCCCATAAATGCGTTTTCCTTCCTCGCCGGATACCACCAGGGCGTCTATCCCCATTTCATGCAGTCTTTTCCCAATACCATCCCCATCCATTTCCTGCCTCGCCAGCTTCGGCAAAACCTGTTCGTCAAAAACGCTGTTGGTATAAAAGGGAAGGGGATAATAAAGGCCCCGGGCATCCCCCACCACCAACACTTGATCCCCCGGCGGCAAAAGCTTCCCGGCCAATTGAGCGAGGCCGAAATAAGAGGATGTCTGCGGGGCCTGGCTAAGATATTCCGAACGCGTCTGTTCCCCGAACCAAACCTTGTCGCTATGGTAATAATTAACGCTTAATCGGCAGAGGGAAAGAAAGCTAGCGAGGCCAAAGACTAGCGCCGCCCAGGCCCCTATCGAAACCAGCTTTTCCTTTTTGAGTTCCCCTAAAACCAACCCGAAGGCGCTCAAGACTGTCACAAAGACGGGAATCATCAGCCTTAATTGATGGGAGACGAGGAACCCCAGCACCAGCCACAAACCGCTGAGAACCAACATGAACTGGGTGACAGGTTTTCGGTCGCCCTTCAAAAAAAGAAAAGGAATAAATCCAAAGATCAAAGGAGCTATCGTTTTGTCCAAATCTTTGGATAGCACTTGGAACAGCCAGGTTCCTAGTGAGAAATTCCCGTTCAAAACCGCTTCGTGATCTCCCATCAGCGCACCCATGTTTTCAGTGGGAAAGGGACGAGCCGCCAAACAACGAGGAAAGATAGGGATAAAAGGGGTTCACCGTATAAGCGACATTTCTTAAAAGCCAAGGAACAAGGGAAAGTATTCCAAGGGATAACATCCATAACCATCCCCCGATTCTTTTGCCCTTCCAAAGGCCATCGAAGAAAAATAAGGAGATCAGTCCCCCTAAAAGAACACCAAGGATCGCGGTGTACTTAACCGTCAACGCGGCCCCTCCCAAAAGCCCCGCCGCCGCCGCCCAAGCCAGGGAGGGTTTTTCCCGGGCCCAACGGACTAAGGCGTAAAAGAAGAGAATTAAAAAAAAGGCCAGCAATAGGTCGTTCTGCGTGGTCCAAACGGTGGCCGAAACCAAAGGAAGGGTCAAAACCATGGCCCCCGTAAGCCATCCGCATTCCAGATTTGTTTCCTCCGCTACCCAGCCCGCGGCGGCCAAGCCGCAGAGATCCGCGGCAAAAGTGTTTAACAGCTTGGCGGCTTCGCTTCCCCCGAAAATAAAGCCGTTGAAAAAGTAAAGTTCCCCGCCGAAAGGATAATAGGAATAAAGATTGGTGTAAAAATCGGCGATGCCATGGTGGTACCGCCAAAACTCGAGAGTAGAAAGATGGTAAACCAAAGCGTCAAAGTAAACGTCGGGAACCGCCCCTTGAAGAAGAGCCAAAAGGAAGCAAGCCATTCCCAATCCACCCAAGGCCAAAGTAAGCCTGCCGGGGGGGCGAAGCCGGGGAAGTCTTTGGATCTTCATAAAGCCTTGGAAAAAATCCAAGAGAGCCCATCCCAAAAGGGCTAAAGCCAGGAAACCTAAAAGAAGGGGCCACCAAAGGCCGTTGAGCCCCAAACCTAACCACAAGCCATTGAGAAGAAGTATCCCGAAAGCCATCTCCACGCAAAAACGGATAGGGTTATGGGTGATAGCCAATCCCAACCACCCCACCAACTTCCGTCCCGCGCGCCAAAGAATGAAGGCCGCCCCCAGGGCCATCCCGATCGTCTTGAGGAAGTGGAACCCATTAGCCGCCATCTTGGCTAGGCTCGCCTGGTTAAAACCCGCCAGAACCTTGGAAACAAATGAAAAGTCAGAGATCGAAGCCCAAGAAAAATAATGGGCGAATACCAAAAAGAACCAAACCATAAACGCGCCACAAAGGAGCCTTTGGGACATCGTTATTTTGGTAGGGATTGTCATAAAGTAATTATGCCTTATTTCACCAGATGTCGAATTACTTTTGAGAACCGGGTTTAAAGGCGTCCATCACTTCTTTAAATATCTCGAAAGAATGATTGGCCGCTATTCCATCCTTATAGTTTCCTCCGGTTAAAACACAAACCAAATCCAACCCTGGAACGATAAAGATATGTTGTCCCCCCACGCCCCAAGCGTCCAAAACCCGTAGTTTTCTTCCATTCCAATCGGCGTCCCTTTCCCACCATAAGTAACCATAGTCGGATTTCTTGTCTGTCCTTGGACTTAGGACATGCGGCGCCGTGGATTCACGAATCCACTGTTCCGGAACTACCTGCCGCCCTTTCCAATTTCCATTTTCTAAAACCAGCCAACCGATCTTCGCCATGTCGCGGGGCCTCAAAGCCAGCCCAAAGGCAGGACAATGGATGCCTTGGGGGCCTTCCCACCAAGGAGGACGCTTTATCCCCAACGGGTCAAAAAGGAACTTTTGGGCATAATCCGCCAATGTTAATCCGCTTTGTTTTTCGAGAATAGCTTCTAAGGGAGTGAGGCAGGCACCGCAATAGGCGAAATGGGAACCCGGCTTTTCATTCAATGGAAGGGAAAGGGAAAAATCCAGCCAATCCGGCGAGGCAACCATGGGCCAGGAACAGTCCTTCGCGTCTTTGGAATCATCGCAGCCCAAACCGGATGTCATCGTGAGAAGGTTTTCCAAACTGATCCCGTCTTTGCGGGGGTCCCAATTGGACTGGGAGCGATAGGAGGGGAAAAAATCGTAAAGCTTTTGGGAAGCACAGCAAAGACCTTGGGTTTCGGCAACTCCAAAGAGAAGGGAGAAAACCGGTTTCGTGATGGACTGGACCGGATGGGCATCATCCGGCCCATAACCGTAGAAATACTCCTCCAATACCAGCTTCCCATCCTTGACGGCTAAAAGGCTGTGGACGTAAGGAAAATCCGGTCTTAGAAGTTTCTGAACTGTCTTCTCGATTTTTTTAACATCCGCATTTGTTTTCCTTAAGTCCCCCGATTCCCACCCGTCTGAAAGGTCTTTCGGCGGTTCATAGGTATATTCGTTTTGCCCCTCAGAAGGCCCGAGCCGGGGGTGGAGGAAATCTTCGCACCTCTTCAGTGTAACCGGATAGGTCTTTCCTTCCCCGACAAGGCTCTGTTGGGAATCCTTTCCGGGCCCCTGATAAAAAGACCCGGTGAGAAAGTCCCCCGATTCATCCGGTTTCAATTCCAGGGTTCCGCCACCCGCCGTTTGAGCCTTAAGGGAATTCCCTTCCCTTGAAACAATCGTCAAGGGTTCGGCATGGATTCCATCATCGATATTGTGATATTCCCCTTCACTTGGCCCCAGGACAAAGGCAACCCGGAAGCGGTTGGAACCCACTCCCATGGACCCTTCCCAGGTCCCCCTCAGGTCGGCGGTGGAAGGAGGTCCGGCGAAAAACAGCCAAGGCATTAGAAAGGCGGGAACAAAAAAAGAAATAACTTTCCAGTGCGTTGCCATAGCCCTATTAAAATCGAAAAAACACTGAAGCGCCAGGATCCATACCCGCGCCAACTGAAGAAAAACCGCAAACGCAGGCGTTCTGATCCGGATTAGTTCTGTTGAACCGGGGCGTTATCGTCGCTGTAATTCAAAGGGTTGCCCTGGTCGTCGAAAACGTCGTAGGTTCCGTCGCTCAAAGTCAGCAAGATTTGAAGCGGGCTCCCGTCGCTGTTATCGGAAAATTGAACATTCGTAACCTGCGACGCCAGATAAATAGGATTGAAAGAGGGCGGGATAGCGTTATCAAACAAGAAACTGTCCCCTCCCCCCAATACTTTGACCGTACGGGTCCCGTCCGGACTGCGGTAAACCGTCGCCGTTCCCGGCTGAACCGTAGTCACCACCGCGTCTTTGGACGAATCGCAGGGAATATACTGGTCCCCGTTGTAATCGTAGAGATAAAGGTCACCCACGTGGTCGGGATCCTGCCACCACCAATAGCCACTGTCCCAGAAACACCAACGGTCCAGGTTGTCGTCATAGAACCACCAACGTTCGGCGTAAAAGCGGGTCCAAAAGCAGTCGTCCCCCGCGTACCAGCCGTACCAGTGGTAACCCCAGCTGTCCACGTAATGGCAGTAATTAAAACTCTCACCGGTGTGCCAATAATAATGGCCGGCACGAGTTTCGGATGTGGTCGTTCGAGCCAATTCGTCATTAAGCGTTCCACTGCTGATGTAGGCCATTTGGGCCGTCACCACCTGGTTGCCCAGGTCTTTGCGGCCTAGCAGGGTAGTGTTGAGTGGCTGGTGGTCGGGGCCTTTTTGAGGGAAACGAATGGTGGAATGCAGGTTGTCCGCGTCCAACATGTTCCGGCGGTCGGTAATGTAATTGGGAAGCGCGCTCACGCCAAGATTCTGGAGTTTCTTGCGCACATAACCCTGCGTAAAGGGATGATGATGGTGGGCCACGTTGCTCCCGGTGGGTTGGACGGAAACAAAACGGGAGGGATTTAACCTTTGGACCGGACGGGAGGAAACGGGCCTATCACCGGTAGGGGCCGGATTGGTGGCCTGAAAGTCGGTAGGGGAAGTGCGCAAGATCGGCTGGCTTTGGAAACCTGACGAGGGGGCGTTCCAACGGGTCGTCCGGTTGGGATCCGGGTTCCCAACGTTATTGTGAAAAGTCTGGTGGCTCAAGTCGATTTGGGCCGGAGCGGGGACGCTTGCCGGATTGCTTCGAGGGGCGGGCTCAGGCCGGGCTTGGGGCGCCGGCGCGGAACGGACCGGTTCCGGTCTTTCCACGGGCTTGGCCGCATCATCGTGGCGGTCTTGGGCAAAAGAAGTGAGTTGGGGGAGAAATGCCATCGCGAAAACTAAAATCCATATCGGCTTCATGGGACGCCTTTCAAATGAGGTTTCCACCGTTTGAGGTCTCGTTACTTTAGACGATAAATCCGGTTTATTCGACTTGGTTTTTGACGGATAAATTCACATTTAATTAACATGGTTCCTATCGCTACCCTGGCTCATAAAAAAGAAAATACATTTTATTTTCTCCCTAAAAGGTGGTCCGAAATGATTTCCTCTCGCTTCTTTCTCGCTTTTTTACTGGTCTTCCTGGGGGCCTGCCTTCCCGCCCTGGCCCTGGATGACGACGACACCCCCGGCCTGGATGTCCCCGGCCAAGAGCAAAGGCTGAATTCAGAAATCTGGCGTTTCGCCAAGAACACCTCTTTTGAGGTCGTCCAAAAAGACTTGGAGGCCAAACACAATGAATCCCGTAAAACTGTCCCGACTGAAGTCACGCTCCCTAACGGTTGGCGGATGGCTCCCGCCGGGAAACAATTGGAATTAGGCCGCTACCCCATGGTCATCACCCCCTTCGCGGGGAACTTGGTAGTATTGAACAATGGCTATTACGTGGAAACCAACCCGGAAATCTCGGTGGTAAGCGGGGACGGCACCCATGTGTTGAAAACCTTCACCTCTCCCTCTCTCTTTCCCTGCGCCAGAGTCAGCCAGGACAGCTATCTTTACGTGAGCGGTGGCTACGACCAGACCATTCGGGGCTATAACGAAAATTTCGAGGAGAAAAAGGATTTCACCGTCAATGGTTTCACGGCGGGCCTCGTCCCCCTGGATAAGAAAACCCTCGCCGCGGCCTATCTGCTTCTGGATGACAGCAAGGGAGGCTACAAGACCCGTGGCCGCCTGGCTTTGATCGATACGGAAACAGGCGAGATAAAAGATGAACTGGACTGCGGCCGCATGCCCTATGCCTTGGAGTTTCAGGATGGGAAGCTATGGGTCAGCCTGCTTCAAGATAACCAGGTGGCGGCCTATGCGGTAAGGGGCAACCGGTTAAAACTCCTGACCACTCTCCAGGTGGGAACCAACCCCACTGCCTTCGCGGCCGACCCTGCCCAACACCGGCTTTACGTCATGAACCAGAATTCGGACGAAATCTCCGTCCTCAATACGCTCACCCTTAAAAAAACCGATTCCTGGAACCTTCGCCAAGGTGGGTTTAAGTTCGGGGCCGCTCCTACTTCCGGCTACGTGAAGGGTGATCGCCTTTACGTTACCCTCTCACGGTATAACGCGGTAGCCGTCATCGATACGAAGGACGGTCAAGTAGCGGGTTATATTCCCACCGGCTGGTATCCCACCTATGTTACCGGCAACGAGAATAATCTTTATACCCTTAGCGCTAAAGGCATCCACGAACGCCGCCCCAACCCCAACGGCCCCCAGCCCACGAAAAAGCGGGAGGAACCGGGTTATGTCCTTACGCTACTTAAGGGAACCTTGGGTACCATTCCATTCAGTGATTTGGACTCGAACCTGTCAGATTGGAATAAGCAAGTTACTGACGCCTCACCTTTTTATGACCCGGCGCAAGGATTAAAACTGCCCATCAAATATGTCTTTTACATCGTCAAGGAAAACCGAACTTATGATCAGGTACTGGGGGATATGCCAAGCGGCAACACCGATAAGGACCTCTGCCTCTTCGGCAGGGACGTCACCCCCAACCATCATCGTTTGGCCGAGGATTTTGTGAACCTGGATAATTTTTACGTGGATGGAGAAATCAGCGTCCTGGGCCACAGTTACACCACCAGCGGTTACGCCAGCCCCTTCCTGGAATGGCTGGGCATGAATGATTATTCGGGAAGGCTGGGCACCAAGGATGCCAAGAACCCCCGTAAGAACGAGGATTTCTGGCCCTTCGGCACGGTTCCCTTCACCTTTTCCCCCAGCTACCTTTGGGACGCCATGGATGCCAAGTCCCTGGACTACCGTATTTACGGCGAGGATTTTTACTTTTACTGCAAGCCCTACCGCCTCTTAACCGACAAATTCGGCGAGGACAGCCCCCTCGCCCGCAAGTGCTACGACCGTTTCATGGAATATTCCAAGGACAAGAAAAGGGACACGGTCTTCCAGGAAATGATGAAGGGATTCGAGGGAAGGAATCTCACGAAGAACGGATGCCAAAAACTTTTGGCGGACCCGGATTTCCTGAAGAAGTTCTCGGAGTTTTACAGCGGGGATGACAGCCTCAGCCAGGCCATCAAAGCGGACCCGGCATTCAAATCCCAATGGGCGGATTTCCTCTACCACTGCTCCTTTAATTTCGCGGGCTGGGACCTGGCCTATTCGGATTTGAAACGGGTGGCCGTCTGGCAGGATGATTTCAATCAACAGGTCGAGAAGAACCAGGTTTTGCCTCTCCAATACATCTGGCTTCCCAACGACCATACGGCGGGGATGGACCCCAAATCCTTGAATCCCAACCAGCTAGTGGCCCAGAACGACGCGGCGGTGGGCTCGATTCTGGATACCTTGTCGAAGAGCCCTATCTGGAAGGAAAGCCTGGTAGTGGTCATCGAGGATGATTCGCAAAACGGGCCCGACCATGTGGACGCCATGCGCAGTTTCGCTCTTTGCGCGGGCCCTTATGTGAAGCGCCGGGTGGTGGTCAGCGACCTCTATGATCAGTTGGGTCTCTTGAGGACGATGGAGTTGATCTTGGGATTGGACCCCCTGAACATGAATGACGGCATGGCCGCGCCCCTGTTTTCTATTTTCACGGACAAGCCCGACGATCGCCCCTACCGGACCCCCGATCCCTCCCGCTACCTGACCGCGGAGGATAAGGATCTGTACCGCTATCTTTTAGAGTCCAAAAAAGACAAGCCTCTGTCGGAAATCCTGGGTCAAAAGGGAATCACCCCGGCGGACATTCGTTAATAAAGAACCCGGACCCATCTATTAAGTAGGCTTAGTGGATGACCGCCAATTGATGGGTGACCGATTGGGCGCCGACGGTCACGCGGTAAATATAGAGCCCGCTGGCTAATTTCTGGCCCTCTGGGTTGGCCAAGTTCCAATCCACGTTGTTGGTTCCCGCCTGGGTTTGGGAGGGCTGTAAGGTTTCACCCCAAACAGCGGCGCCGGTAATGTCAAAAACCTGGATTTCCACCTGCGAAGCGGACGGCAGTTGAAAGGTGAATTTGACGTCCCCTCCACGGGCTGGGTTCGGGTAGCAATAGGTCGTGTCCGCTGAAAAGGTGCCCCCTTTGGATTGGGAACCGCCCGGTGTCGGGGTGGGCTGGGCCGCGACGTTCAAGGCCAGAACCTTGAGACTGTTGGAACTCATGTGGCTGGTGGCCAGCGCCATGTTTCCCTGTCCGGTCACGTCCAGGGCGGCCACTTCCACGGGCCCGAAAGTGACGGCGGCATCCGACGAGACTTTCAAGGTTTGGTCGAGCGCGAATTGGAGGCCCGACCACTGGAAGATATCCAAGGAATCCGAGTCCCGGTTGGCCACGATGATTTCCGGGTTCCCTGTTCCCCCGAGGTCGGCCACGGTCAATCCGTTGGGATGGCTCCCGCTGGTGGCCACGGGGGCCTGGGCCAGGAGGCCGCCACCCGCCTGTTGCAGGAAAACCATGATCGAGTTCGTGGAGAAATCCGAGACCACCATGTCGGTTTTCCCGTCGTGGTTCAGGTCGGCCAATTTTAAATCCGACGGCGAACTTCCCTGCGGGAGGCTGATGGCCAGGAGCATGGCGTAAGTTGAAGGATCGTCGCTTTTCACGGCCAACAGGTCGACCTTATCCGCCGAAAGGCAGACCACCGCAATCTCGTTGAACCCCGAACCGCTCAAGTCGCCCACGGCTACTTGGGTGGGACCCCCATCCACGGGAATATCGGTTCTCGTTCCCAGCTTTCCGTTTTTCACCGGGTAGATGGAGATGCTGTTCGCCCCGTAATCGGCGACCACGACGAAAGGCGTTCCTCCGGTGCGGGTCAGGCCGGCCGCGACACCCACGGGCATATTCAAGGTCGGCGCTTGGTCGATTGCGATGAACTTCCCGCCCTGCCATCCGAAGATTTGGAGCAGGTTGGCGTCGTAAGCGGTCGCCAGGATATTGTCCGGCCCACCAGGCGTTAATTTGAAAGAGGAAAGGCCCCGGGGGCTGGCGGCCGTCGGTAGGGTGGCGCTCAGAACCAGGCCGTTGGAAGAAGGCGCAAAAACCTGGAGGGATGAGTTTCCGAGGGACAAGACCGAAGCGGGGGTCGATTGCCCGATAAAAGTTGGCGATCCGAAGTTGGCCACGATCAGGTCCTTGGTTCCATTGCCGAAGACGTCGCCGGTGGCCACGCCCCGGGGGCTGACGCCGGTATTAAGGGAAATGAAGGGTTGAAAGGGATGAGGCACGGCGAAGAGGGCGTTCGGAATGAAACCAGCTAAAAATAACAACCCCAATAGGAAATGGCTTTTTTTCATCATACCCTCCCCGTCAAAAGGTAAGGCTGTTAGCCTCCAAAAATAGATCAAATCTGATTGTACCAAAAAATCGAAAAATCGGCTGAACGGGCACGTTAAATTGAACTTTTGGAGAAAGTTTGACGATAGAAAAACAGGAATATTTCGATCGTTTTCCAGGAATTCTTCGGCTTACCTGTCCAAATAGAAGGACGGCTTCTAAGATGGGATGACGGGAAGAAGTTTCATTCCAAGTTTATCCGCCTTATTGGTAGCACTGCTTGTAGGAGTCGGGGTCCAGGTTCAAATGCGCGCAGCCGAAAAACCTCCAGTTCGTCATGGTGACAGGGGGGTCGTTCGTGCAGGAAACCGGCATGTATTGGATGAACTTGGCCCTTACCACCGGATCGTTTTCAATGGCATTGGCCAGGGAAATCAAGCTGTCCGCGTTGTAACCGGGCAGGGAATAGGCTTGCTTGAAATCATATTCCAGCTTCCATTGGGGGCTGGGCGCGTCGAGAGGCAGGTAGTAGGTGGCCATGTCTTCCAATTCCCCGCTTTGGGTGTCATAGAGCATGACTTGAAAACCGGGATTGTTGCGGCGAACCGGGCTCACCGCCAGGGCGATATGGGTGAAAAAGGCCGCCTTCCCCTGATGATCCACCAGCACCCGGAAATCGTCCATGTGGGTATGGCCCGTGAATTCGGCGTCGATCAAGTCCCGGTAGGGGGACAAGGCATTTAGGAAGGACCAAAGGTAGTTCAAGTCGTAAAAAGTTTTCTGTGGGTTGACGCGGTCCTCGTGCTGGGACGCGTTGCGGCTGTGGACGCCCGGGGGCATGTGGGTAATCAGGGTGATCCTTTCCTGTTTTCGCCGGGCTTCTTTAAGGACGCCTTCCATCCAATTCATTTCATCCTGCCCGATCGTTTCGGATTCGTGGCAAGCGGGCTCGTACTTCTTCGACCAGGAAACGTCGTTGAAGACCAAGAAACGCCTTCCCTTGAGGGTGGGATGGGCCACGGTGTAATAGCCGCCCTGAAGGAAAGTTTTCACCGCCTCCGGATCGCCCGCGACGGTCGCCCATTCCTTCGCCAATGTCGGAAGGAAGGGTGAGTCCGGGGTGAGGCCCCCATAATCGTCGCAGTCCGAATCGTTGTTGCCCAGGCAGAAATAGACCGGGATATGGGGGAAAGCCTGCTGAATCTGGCGGCTGACGAAGACGACCGTCTTCAGGACGAAATCCTGGTAGGCCTTGTCGCCGGTGTGGAGGTTTTTGGTGAAATCCGCCCGGAACCCGTGGGAAATGTAATCGCCGTTCACCAGGACGTAGTCACATTGGCCGTCCAGCTTGGCCGCCGCGTCCAAACTGGACCGCAAGAGCGGATAGTTGCTGTCCTTGCCATAGGCCGAAAATTGGCTGATCTTGGAGGTTTCAAAGATGGATTGCCATTGATCCACCGGCGAGGCCGCCAGCTGGGAAACCAGCGAGGGATCGGCGTAAGGGTCGAAATGAATATCCGACAGGATAAGGAAGGTGCCCTCATGGGGTGATGGTGTCCAGGGCAAACCTTCCGCCCAACCGGCTTGGACAGTTGAAATCAACAAGGCCCAAAAAACAAAAAAAACAAACAACCGGCTCCTTCTTGAACGCATCACAACCTCCTGAAACTTTGGATACAAAAAGAAAAGCCCGGGGTTATTTAATCCCCAGGCTCTTCCTCGCGCATGTCTTTTACTTAAGGAGTTGCTGTCGGAGTAGCGGTAGCCGTATCCGTCGGCGTATCCGTTGGCGTACTGGTGGGTGTTGAGGTGTAGTTATAGTTGGTCGGCGGAACGGTACCCGTCCAACCCGCGCTTCCATTCGCGCAAACCACCAGCGGACCGGAATCCAAGCCCAAACTGGCCGTGGGTTTTGAGGCGCTATAGGTCGGTATATTCCCATCCACCACCCAATCGGCTGGGTTCACGACCGCCGACAAGCTCGATTCGCAGGTGTTCAAGACCGCGTTATCGTTGCCTTGGGCCGCTAGGCTTTCAAGGCTGTTGCTGTTCCAGGCGCTGGAAAGGTCCGTCGTTGTCGTGGAGTCCAAACCCGTCGGAAGATTTGAATCGTAGAAGGTAACCGGCACGGTTCCGTTAGGAAGCCAGCTATCGGGCCCGAAGATCAAGCCCGCCACATATTGGGTAACGCCGGCGCTGACCGTGAAGGCCAGGATCTTATGGCCTAACCCATTATGGTTAAGCGTCAGGTTGCCGGACGCGGTCCCACCCTGCAACAGGTTGGGGTCATTGGCGACTTTGGAGATGACGACCGGGACGTAACTGCCCAGGCCCGTCGCCGAGGCCGTGTAGGAAACGACGCTCTCGACGATCGTGACCGAGTCGGCGCCGACGGTGACATTATTGCTGAACAAAGCCCCGCTGGTGGCGTTATAGCCCTCATTGGTGAAATAAACCACTTGGCTCGCGGGCAAGCCGTTGGGCGCGACGAAACTGAACTCACTGCTCCCATTCTGGACAAAGCCCGTGAAGGCGATGGAACCCGGGGTCAAATTGGGTAAGGGAGTACTGGTAACGGTCACCGTAGGACTGTTGGTAAGCGTGGCGGTGATGGTAGAAGTGGCTGTTTGGGTGGGCGTACCGGTCGGAGTGCTGGTGATGGCGGGAGTATTCGTGATGGTATCCGTGATGGTATCCGTCGCCGTGTCCGTTGGCGTGTTGGTGGGTGTGGCTGTGGAAGCCCCCCAGATATTGCTGGCGACGACCGTGACTCCGTGGGACAGCAAGGCGCCCGCTTTATTACTCGTCACGTCGGCGGTTTGGGGAGCCGTCGGCCCGATGACCACATAAGGGTCACCCGCCTGGATGGCCTGGAACGGCTCGTTCGATAACCCCGTCGCCGGGTTGGGGTCCAGGTAGAGCAAAACATAAACCGATGAGCTTGAATTCAAGTCCTTCAGGCACGAAACGTTCATATTGCCCGTCGTGAAAGACCCCCAATCGTTCGCCGGGGTCTGGTTGGAGGGCCCGGTCCCATAAACCTGCGGGTCGTTCATGAAAACCTGCGCCCAGAAGTAATAAGATGTCCCACTGATGGTGACGGCGTCACTCCCGGACAAAGTTAAAAGGGCTCCCCCTGATGTCAAGGAGGCTTGGGGTTTACCCGAGAACCCCACGTCGCTATAAGTGTCGCTTAAGGTGACCGCGACACTGGCCCCGCCGGAGGGAACAATAACCGCCGTCGCGAGGTTGCCGCCGGCGTCCGTCCATGCGTAGTTGACCGCGCCGTTGTAGTTGTTGTTGACGACGCCGTTGTACATGCCGGAGGGCGCCCCTACGACGGGGTTATTTTTCGGAATGGGGAAGGCTTGCCCGGCCCCGGTGATGTTCGCGTCCGCGCCGACGTAATAAGTCCCGGTGGGCAGGGAGAGGGTGACCGAAGCGGGGGCGGGGGGAAGGGTCGACCAAGCGGTGCCCGGCTGGACAACCGTCAGCGGGGCGGATACGAAGGTTTGATCGGTGGAGACCTCAACGCCATAGACGCTGGTTCCGGTCACCCCCTGGGCGCCGGTGTAGCTCACCGTAATGACGAGGCCTGTATTGCCGGTCGGGGTAGGCGTCGCGGTGGAAGTGCTGGTCCTGGTATTGGTGGGTGAATAGGTCGGCGAGCTGGTGGGCGTTTGCGTCGGGGAACTCGTTGGGGTGTTCGTGGTGGCGGAAGTGGATGTTCCTGTCACCGTATTCGAAACGGTGAAAGTGGGGGAAAGAGAAGGCGTGGAACTAGGCGTTTGGGTTGGGGAAGAAGTAGAGGTGGCGATTCCCGTGCGGGTCGCGGTCGCGGAAGCGGTAGAGGTCGGCGTGGAAGTGGGGGTGCCCGTGGTACCGGAAGCGGGAGTAGGGGTATCCGTTGAGGATGGCGAGGTGGGGTTGTTCTTCCCCGGACAGCCAAAGCTCAAGAAGGCGAAAACCAAAAGAATACCTAAGAAAGAAACATAGCGGGTCATACTGAGCTGCTTTTGATTCAAATTCATCTCGAACTCCTTCGTCTTGAACTTTTTAATTGCCGTATGGGAATCCCCGGCTAATGCCGGGGACCCCCACTACGGTTCATACTCAACCAAGGTCATTCACATCCAATATGGGAACTCCAAACCCGCGACAAACCAAAGACGAATTTCAAGGTAAAGCACCCGTATAACCCCCGCTCCCCGAGGAGCAGGCGCCAGTGGGGGCCGGGCCCACCGGGTTCAAGTCAACGGCGGTCTTCGATTGGTCCCCATCCGCCACCCAATTCAATGGGTTTACGATTCCTGCCAGGGTGTTTTGGCAACTGTCTAAAATGGCGTTGTCATTTTGCAGGCCAACGTCCTCATCCGCGTTCAAACTGTCGTTGGCCCAGAGGCCTGAGAGGTCGATGGAAGTCGTGGCGTCCAACCCGGGAGGCAGGTAGGAATCCCACCATTCCGTCACGGACCCGCTGCTGGTCCAGCTGTCGGGCCCGAAGATGATTCCGGCCAGGAAGGTCGTGACGGGACCCGAAACCGCGAAGGCGATCACCTTATGGCCGTTTCCATTGTGGTTGAACACCAGGTAAGTGTTGCCCGAGGCGCCTGCCACGTTGGCGGCCGTTCCCTGGGCGACCGTACCGGTCTTTCCAAAGACAATTTGGCTATAGGCAGGGAGCCCTCCAGCGGGTGCCGTGTAGGAAACGGTGCCTTCGATGATCGTCAATCCATTCCCGGTCTCAGTGGCGCAGCAACTGTAGCTTTCGTCCACCCAGGGCGCGATCGGGCTGCTGCTGTTGGTTGGGTCGTAGGAATAATTGGTGAAATAAACCACCTGGCTGCCAGGCAGGGCAACCGTATTGACGAAACTGACCTGGCTGTTTCCGTTATAAAGAAGCCCAGTAAAGGCGATGGAGCCGGGCCCCAAACCCGAGGGCGGCGTGGCCGTGACTGTCGCGGTGGGCGTGTTGGTGGGCGTGGAGGTCGCCGTCGACGTCGGGATCATCGACTCGGTCGCGGCCACCGTCTGGGTCGCGTTCGGCGTGTTCGTGATCGTTGGGGTCGAGGTGGGGGTTTGCGTGATCGTGGATGTCTTAGTGACGGTCGGGGTATTGGTGGAAAGCGGCGGCGCGGTCGGGATTCTTTGCGGGCTGCAGGAAACCAACAGGACTCCCGTCGTCAGGGCGGCTGAAACCATCCCTAATAGGCTCCATCCCATCGGCGTGAGTGATTTGATCAGTTTCATTCCGGCCTCCTTAAATTCGGTTAACTTCTTCCCTGATTTTGTCCCTTTATCCCAGCCTTAGGCTTTCTCAACAGGACTGGTTTTTAAAGCGTAAGCGCCGCGCGGGCGACGACGATGTTTTCCGGAAGCACCGTTTCATTGCCGCCTGAAAAATTCGTTGTCTCGAAATCGCACATCCACTTGAAATTGCCGTCAAACCACCAGTTCACGCCCACCCCGAAGGCCGTCGCCACTTGGGCTCCCGTCCCCAGGGATACCTTGGGCGCGTAGGGGAACCCCACCGTGAAGGATTGGATGTCCATGAAATTCGTGTCCGTGCGGGCGACTAACTCCAGGGCGCCCCAGTGGCCCTTGGAAGGATCGAAGGGATTGTCCACCTCGGCGCCTTCAAACCCCGCCTTGCCTCCGATAACCCATTGGACTTCAGTCAGCCAGCCGGTATTAGCCAATTGGACCGGCACCCCCTTCGCCCCCTGGGCCACCGTCTGGATGGATTGGATCCACTCCCCTAAAAATCCCAAAGACCCGTTGTAGTAGTACCCTTGACCGTCCAAGTGGTAAAAAGACCCCTCGGGAACGACACCGTTGTAGGTCATAAAAGCATTTCCGCCGACCGAGGTTTCAAGTTTCGCCCAGATCGTTGTGTCCTCGCTGGTTTCGTTGTCCACTGCGCCTCCACCCCCGAAGCCCAGGCCCTCAAGCCCTTCGTCCCCCGACTTTTCCCAAGGCGTGAAGAAGACCCGTCCCGTGAGGGACTTCATGTCCCCCGTGGGTTTGCCGGGACCCGTGGCGGAAGATTCGTTATCCTGCTGGCCATTTGCGATTTCCAACACGTAATCGAAGAAGTGGTTCACTTCTCCATGGAACTCGGCCCCGATGTCTTTGTTGACGGCCAAGTTGGCGACCATGGAGGGTTCAACGAAGGGAAGGTCGGCGCTGGGCTGGAGCCCTTCCAGGCTTAAGGGGTTCGACATTTTTCCAGCTTGGAACACAAGGGCTTTGTCGAACTTGACGTAGGCATAGGCGTGGTAAACCCCGATACTGACCTCGGTGGATTTGTCGCTCTCGATGCCGATGGCCGCCCCAACCAATTTGCCGAAGGTTCCCCGGAAATCCAAATGGGCTTTGCGGGCGATAAAGCCGTTGGGAGTACTACCATTGATATATTGGTACTGGGTCACTCCCTGGTTCACGGTAGCGTTTTGGAAATTCAGGTCCAGATCCGTCCAGTCATAGCCGCCGATCCGGAACTCCGTGTCCCCCCCGGGATTTGTGAAGGACAAGTAACGGCTTTCCGAGTACATGTATTCGTTGCCTTCCACGAAGGGAATGGACAAATCATGGACTCCCCGGGTGCCGGTAACGCCGGCGGCATTCGCATCGGTCTCCCCCATGGGCCCGAAAGCCGGACCCTGGGAAGTCGCCACCGGGGTAGCGGTTGTGGGTGTGGGAGAAGCCTGCGCTTTTATCTCCAAGGCGTTCAAGCGTTCTTCCAATTTCTGGTTCTCGGCTTCCAGGGAATCCAGTTTTTCCTTCACGCTTAATTTCTTCGGGGCCGCCGGCGCGGCCTGATCCTCCATGGTTTGCGGTCTGGCCGGTGACGGCGTGGGAACGGGCGTCGCGGCGTCTTGGGCGTAGGAAAGGTTCAATCCCGACAAAGCCAAAAGCAGTAGGGCCGGCAACAGTCCGAAAGTTTTTTGGAGTTTCACTTTTTCCCCTTTGGTCGAAAAGAATTTCACAGAAGGCGTTGTTAAGGAGGTCTGCGATTAACATCTTAAAAGTTGCGGGATTATTGTCGGAGTTGGTTTCGGCAAAAAAAATAATTTGTTAAATAACGGTAAAAGGAAAAAACGGAAAGTGGTTTCTACGGTTTTGAAAAATCATTCGAATTCGAAATGATGAAATGAAAATTTCAATTTAAGGATTTGTTTCGAAACGGTTAAAAGGAATGATTTTTACTGCTGAAATAAAAATAAAAATTTTATCTTCGGGGAATCAAATTTCATCTCGATACACGGGAAAAGGCGGAAGAGCGGATCTTAACTAAAAAAATAAAACCAGCTCCCTTTCGGCGGAGGCAGGGTTTTATTGGCAACCCTCCACGAAGACATTTAGGACCTATTGTTTGAAAGAAGGGCAAGTCATTTTATCTATTGAATTCTAAATAAGGAAAAATGGCTGGGGCGGTGAATGTCGAACCGCTTCGCTTACAGGGAAGAACCCCTGTATACCCTTTTGAACACCATGGGGACCAACTGTTCCCCATACCCCTCAGGTTCGAATCCCTTCCATCTCAAATAATAAAACCCAGCCCCCCAAAAGGGAGGCTGGGTTTTATTGGCTGGGGCGGTAGGATTCGAAGAGACCAACTGTGTTACCCGCCTGCTACGTGAAAGGCTTGAATTCATGCGGTTATTAGAACGAATCCAACATCGAATCTTGTTAAGCAACCCAAAGAAATTATAACGGGATTCCACTCGTTGTCACTGGTTGAGATGCCGAGAAGGTAGTTAAAAGGTAGACAGGAGGAAATAGTGAAAGATCAAAATACCATCGATAAATTTATCGCCTTAAGAGCCGATGGGTGGAGTTACGACAAGATCAGCCAGGAACTAAAGGTAAGCAAGCAAACGTTGATAAATTGGGGCCGAAAATATCGCCACGACATATTCAATCTTATTCAGATCAAGAAAGAGGCAATGAAAGATGAATACGGTGTACTCGAACACAGGCGAATCGAGATTCTGGGGAAACCCCTCAAAAAGATTCAAACCGAGATCGAGAAAAGGGACTTTAGTGAATTGCCACTCGATAAGGCAGTTGGCTTATTGATACAACTAACTGAAAAACTTAAGGAAGAGGAAGGCAAAGAGATCGCTTTTTATTACCCACCTGATCCTCCTGCCCCAAAACCAGAAGGCAGTCGAATAACCGAGAACTCAATTCCCGATTGGGCCCAGTCATTACCAATTTTGCAACCGGGTTTAATATTCCCTCAATGCTGTATGACCGACGAGGAATTGGTCGCTTTTCACCAAAAAGTCTTAGCAAAAAGGCCCTGGGAAATTGAACAAGAACAAGAGGAGCGCAAAGCCTGGAGTGAAGAAGTGCTTCGAGATCACCAAAATCAGACCGATTCCATACCAAATCTTGACCAAACTCTTATTCCTGCCACATCAGAATCGAAACCGTTAAAACGACTTGAAGGGCCCCTGTGAATCCAAGGCATTCTTTCAATTACCCTAGCCCCTTCTCAGCTTCAGGCCCCAACACCGCCAATATTCGTGATTTGTAAGCGCCGTTCCAATAGTGTGACGGTGGGCGGTCCAAAAGTGTGACACCCCCCTCCTTCCATACGCCTTACGGTGTATGGTTTTGGTTCACCCTATTAATCCTTCTTGTCTTTATGCTTTAGCCGTTTTTTTGCTTCCCCCAATCTGAAGCTTTGGCCGTTGGCCTCTAGAATATGCACCCGATGGGTCAAACGGTCAATAAGAGCCCCGGTCATCCTTTCCGATCCCATGATTTCCACCCAATTTTCAAAGGGAAGATTAGTCGTTACCATCAGGCTGGTACGTTCATAGGCTTTGCTGACCACTTCAAATAGCAGTTCGGCTCCCGCCTTGGTGAAGGGGACATAACCGAGTTCGTCTAGGACGATCAGGTTGTACTTCGCCAATTGCCGGTTGAACCTTGCCAATTGTTTTTCCTCGCGGCGCTCCAAAAGTTCTGTCACAAGGCCGGTGACGGAGAAGAATCGCACCGCCCGGCCTTGGGTACAGGCTTGGAAGGCCAAAGCCGTGGCTAAATGGGTTTTACCTGTCCCTGAATTGCCGATTAACAGGACGTTTTCTTTTTTGTCGATGTACTCGCCCCGCATGAGTTCCCGCGTCAATTCCTGATTGATCGAAGGCTGGGCCTTGAAATCGAACGTGTCCAAGGTTTTGAGCACGGGAAACCCGGCATCACGAATGCGCCTTTCCTTGGCCCGGCGCTCACGGTCCAGAAGCTCCAACTCGACAAGCTTGAGAAGGTACTGCGGGTAGTCACTGCGCTCGGTGCGGCAGAGTTGGGCCATCTTGTCGTACTCGCGATACATCGTCGGCAGTTTGAGTTTCTTGAGGTGATGCTCTAGCAAGAGGGTCTTTTTGGATTCGCTCATGCTTCACCTCCGACCGCTAACAGTTCGCGATAGGCCGAAATGTCCTGTCGGGCCACATGGACCCGCCTTAAGTGATCACGACCATCCAAGCTGAAAGTAGTCAGTCTGAAATCCTCCCTGGGGAAGAGGAGTTGAGCGACGGCGTCGCGGGTGTAAATTTCCATCCCTGCGGCTTTCTTCACCGCACGGGCGAGCCGCGAGAACGAATACTTCTCCAACAGCCGAAGTGTCTTGATGAATTCCCGCGTCCCCTCGCCGTGAAACTTTTCTTTGCCTTTCATGCGACGGTGCAGGAGGGTAAAACTCTCCGGCAGATTCCAGTCTTCCAGAGGTCGGGCATGATCGAATGCGCCAGGTTTTCCCTCCAAAATCGCCAAATAATGCACCGGATTGAAGGTCGCGCCTTCCTTGCCCCAAAGGCGGACGTGGGTCGCGATGAGTTTTTCTTTGTAGAAAATATCTACCCGATCAATGTATCCCTTGACCACCACCGGATGATGTGCCCATTGTGATGGCACGGAATAATCGTTGGTGTCGAAGCGCACCAGAGACTGCGATGATGCCGTGGTGGACTGTTTAATACAGGCGTCAAAATCGGCGGCTGGTAACGGCCTGAAATGGGCCTTATCCTCGTCTAGGAGCTGCGCCTTGGTGAATCCTTTACCGCGCAATTTGCGTTCTAACTCCTCGCTACAGTTCACCTCCAACTTTTTGTTCAGTTCCTCCAAGATTCTCACCTGTGGAACCGGCACCATGAAATTCGATCGGGAGTATTTCACGATTCCTTCCACCACACCCTTTTCATTACCCCTGCGTACGGTGCAGAAGTGGTAGTCAAAGAGATAGTGGCTTACCAACTGCTGGAAACCTCGTGTCAACTCTCGTCGGTGTACCCCAATAAACTTTTTCACGAGGGTTTTAGCGTTGTCGTAGCTGATCCGTGAAGGCACTCCACCAAAGTATTTAAAAGCTCTGATGTGGCCTTCCCACACGAACTCGGTGCTCTCTCGCTCAAACATCTGCACGTAGAAAGCATCTGAATAGGGCAGGGCCATCACGAAATACGGGCGTTTCACCAACACGCCGTTGAGCTTGACCAAGGCGTGTCCAAAGTCTACCTGTGCCTCACCAGGCCGATGTATCAGCGGAATGAATACCTCGCTGTTCCTCTGCTTGAGTCCCCGGACAGCTTTTTTTACCTGGGTATAGCCGCCGGTGTAGCCATCCTCGGCGCACAGGCGCTCGAAGATACGCTTGGCGGTATGGTGCTGTTTCTTGTGGATGTGCTTGTCGTCTTCTAGGATTTGCTTGATGCGGTCCAGAAACGGCCCAATCTTCGGCTGTTTCCGATCACCGTTTGTCCGGTAGCCCGGAGGCTCACTATGGGCGAGTATTTTCTTGAGGGTTTCCCAGTGAATACCCTCTTCTTCCATCACCTGGCGTTTGGAAACCCCTTCTACCAGGATTTTCTTGCGAATTTCGATCCATTGGTCCATATCGTTGTACACTCCTTTTCCTTCCGGTGCCTGTAGTTCCATTGCTGAAAACCACATCATCCGGTAAATTCGGGGAGTGTCACACTTTTCGACCGCCCTTTGAGGGCCTCAGACCGTCACAGTATTGGAGCGCCGTTTACACCGATCGGGGTTTTTGGTCCATAAGTTGTTAAAGTGCATAACAATGCTAGGTCTAATCATTAAGGAAAGACCTGGATCAGCGACAAGTGTTTGAACTACTCGGTCCACATCTCCCCTTAAAATCAACCGCTCAACTGCATAATCGAATAAAACATGATGTGAATAAGTCAAAAAATCCGAATCTGGGGTCGCCGCAGGGGAAGACTGAAATTCAATAATTACCCCTGTGCTTAAAAGATCACCTAAAAATGTGCTCTCTGCCGGATTCGAAAAAAGTGACCTCTCAACTATAAGTTTCTTGTCCCCGATCATTCTTTCGCAGGCTTTTCGAAGGACTGCGGAACGAGCATCCCTTTGGTGGTCGTTTCTTTCGACCCGGTAATACCAGTATTTATCTAAAAGGTCGATTTGTGAGCTGACAGAAGAGATTTCTGAAATATCCGCCGAACCCTCTAACAGTTCGGCAACCAAATGCAAATTGAAAGGGTTTCTTAACAAGACTTTTAATTCACCAGTTGCATTCCTTACCACTTGATAAAGGTCGGTGGATTGGGCGTCTATTTGAAGAAGTTCCGGATCGTCAAAACCAGAGATGGAAACATGACGATAACCGGAGAACTCTTGATCTTGAAATTCCGAGTTATTATCCGATTGCCTGCCGGTATCCCTAAAAAGTGCCTGTAGCGCCCGGCTGTGACGCAAATCATATTTCCGAATAGAAACGACAACACGCCAACGGGAATTTAAACCCATGAGAAGACGAATTAAATCTCTGAAATTGCTAAAGGCGACATCATCTCGTATTGCATCGAGTGAGTCCAAAACGAAATAGGCTGGTTCTCCTCCAATCCAATTTTGGAACACGTCTAAAATTTCATGCTCTAGTTGCAGTTTTCCTTTTAATTCCGTTAAATCTTTTACGCTCAAAAAACCAGCGTTCAAAAAGACAACATCTTTTTGTCTTGCCAACAAATTACCGACAAAATCATGAAGAACACCACTTTTACCCGCCCCAGGCTCTCCAACCACAAGACAATCTCCGCCACCAGCAAAAGAATCCATAAAAGTTACAACAGACCTATTTATTTTGATTTGGGTTGATCCAACCTTCATCAATGAGTTAATGCCCAAACGTTGGATCGTCATTTGTGTTTGGTTCTTTAATTTTTGAATATCCGCATCAAAACTCGGAACCCATTTAAGATCGAACCCCAACTGTATTAAACGGGTTTGAATAAATCCTCGATTCCCCCCGGTTCGGGTAGAACCAAAGGTCAAACATAAATCGAGTAAAGCACTCCAAACCGCACCTGCCGCAGAAGAGGTTTTTAAAACAGCGGATGACAAAAGGTCTTTGGCAGAGGTTTCATCATTCCCCCCGCTCTCAACATTCAATGATTGGACATAAGCCAATTTTAAAATCCCTTTTAAATCCTCATTTGAGGGAGAAGAACCAATTAACTTTTGCCACGCCTCGTTTAAATGTTTTTTTAATTTTGTCAGCACTCCTTGTTCGTCAGCATTGACCGCCGTTGAATCTATTGTTTGTTCGGGAGTCAGCGTGCGAGCACGATTTAGAATATTGGATAACTCGTTTCTTATTTTCCCTGATGCTGTGGGCCCAACTGTCAAAATGAGTCTATCCTTTTCACCGAGCGGTCTCGGGTTTAAGACCTGGGCGCTGGCCTGTAATCGATGAGCATTAAATTGTTTAACAAATTGATGGATAACGGAGGCGAACTCGGATTCAGAACCTTCCTCCGCATCTAAAGACCTCTTAACTTGAATATAGATGCGGCCACCGGTAGCCTGGCCGACAAGAATATCATCGACAGATTGACCTGTTTCACACCCTAGGTAATTTAAAATTGTTGAATGGGGAAGATCGAAAAGAGGTGAGGCACTACTATCTGCCAGAAGGTCGCGTCAAGTTTCAGGGTGTAAAAGTTACGGGCGCCTAAATCAAGCAGCCTGACTTTTGACCTCCTTGCGACTGGTGTGGACTTTGATTCTGTTCCATCGTTCTTGTTGAGCCGTTGCCACTCCCCACAAAAGTTTCACCAAAGTTCTTTCGTTCGTCATTCCGCCTACCGGTTTGAACCTCCGTCTCAATTCTCGGTTAAACCGCTCGATCAAGTTTGTACTCCTGAGTAGCATCCAATCTTTGTGGTCCTGTTGAAAGAAGACAGTGTACTTCTCAAAGTCTTTTTCAGTCATTGCCACCGCCTTAGGGTAGGCTTTTCCCCATTTGGCTTTGAGTTCACCCAAAGCTATTAGCGCCCGGTTCTTGCCGTCGGCCCAATAAACTTTCGTGAAGTCTTGTAGAAATTCTTTTTGGTCCTTGGCCGCTACCCTCACGCGGACGTTTCTCATCTTGTGAATGACACATAATTGGTGGGGAATCGACAGTTTTTCTTCCACCGCCGCCAGAATGCCTGCGTGGGCGTCCGATACCACCAGCTTCAAAACCTTTCGATCCAAGCCTCGTGAAAGCAGATCCTCCAACAAGGCACTCCAACTCTCTTTGCTCTCTGAGTCTCCCACCACAAAACCCAAGAAATGGCGGTGCATTGTTCCATCCACCCCAATGGCCACCAAAAGGGCTTGGTTTTCATAGCTTCCCATGCATTTCAAGGAAACATACAAAGCGTCCAGGTACAGGTATTGAATTCCTTCCGCCAAGGGCCGTTTTTCCCACGCAACCACCATTGGCTCCAGGTCTTGTGTCCATTGGCTGACCTGATTGGCCGTATGTTTGGTCCCGAACACCCCATTTAATTCCTCGGCCACCGATCGGGTTGAGGCACCTTTGATCCAAAACCTTCTTCCCAAATGAGCCATCAAATTCCCGGTCCCTTCCCGCAAAGCCTCAAGGGTACGGGGAATAAATCCACCCTCCCTCAAGACGGGCTTGTTCAACTTCAAGCGCCCAAAAGGCCCCGGCAAAACCATTTTCCGAAACCCATTGCGGTAAACCCCTTCGGATGGACAAGCCGCGGAAGACCTGCGGCCCAAAAACTCGTCCCGTTCTTCCTTCAAACGGGTATTTAAAGCATCTTCCAGCAAACCATTAATCTCTTGTTCAACCCAAACCCGAAGATCCCCAGCGTCCAATACAGCCTGAACTTGGGCTTTCACCTTTTCCTTTACCAGCACCTTCAACGACTGTTGTATATTCTTCATGGGCGTAACGACCTTTCACAAAAAGGGATATGGCGTCTTCAATCAACACCATGTTACGCCCGCTTCTGTTTACACCCTGGAATCATACGGAACCTGCCAGAATACGAGTTCCGTACCAAGCCGCTACACGAGCTTGGAAAGTAACTCCACCAGTAGCCGCTGATCCTCCACTTGAAGTCGCACTAGACAAGTCATTTCCTTTAACAATCCCTATTCAAAAGCCGCAAGAATACCTGACAGTTCAGAAGGATTGTTCTTGGCCGCAGATTGGTTAATCATTGTTTTAATTTCTTCCGTCGTCGCCCGTTTATTGTTAGAGCCACGTCTTACAAAAAACATAAGTTTTTCTCTACTTTGATAAGGTTTGTCCTTCCCAACCGAAATGTTTGCCATCACAATCCAATGCCCATCATATTGATGTAAAGTCACGGAGAATTCGGCCTGTTTGTCTGTGGCACTTCCAATAGCTTGTCTTACAAAACCGCAATACTCTTCTAATTCCTTTTGTGCCGTCAATTTACCAGAAACAACACCTTTTTCGATTCCATCAACGGAACAGTTGTTGTTTACACCTATTAAAATACGACCACCGCCCGTATTCAAAAAAGCCACCGTTGTTTCTACCAATTCCTCCAATTTGCTCTTGTCAGAATTTTTTATAAAAGGTTTGTATTCAATTTGGAGCCCTTCACCAGACTCTAAAGCCTCCTTGATAATCTTTTTGTCTTCCAATTCAATATCTTTTTTTCCAAGAAACGGGAGGATATTTTTCTGTCCGACCTGCCAGTGAGAAATTTCTTGATGTAAATCATAAAGATTCTCTTCATCATCAACCAAATAGAAGTTAAATCCCGTAGCTTTTTCAGGAGCTTTAATTTTTACTTTTTCCGAAGAGACTGTTTCCGAAAATTGAATTAAGTTCGTGTCTTGTTCCCAAACGCCTTTTAATCTCAATCCTTGGATTTCTTCTTTGAGAGATTGGATACCGATCGATATTCCATCCTCTAGATACTCCATTTCGTTAACCCAGGCTCTGCATTCCTGGAAAAAAAGGAGAACCGAACCAAACAAGCTGGAATTAGCATCAATATTTTGCAGGCCGGACCAATGACGTATTGCACTATGAACGCTGGGATAGACCGGAAGAGAAGAAGAAATAACTGGTTCATGCGATGCAAAATTCGGCCTGCTATTACAATCTCCCTGAAAATAATAAATGGGATTTTTTGAATGTCCATCCGTCTTGAACTCAAAATGCCCAATGCGATCACAACCAGTCGTTAGAATATCTTGATCCCCGATGCTGATTTTTCCGGTTTTCAATTGCTGTAAATAACTTTCAACTTGGTCAACTTCAATCCAATATTCTAAAAATTGAATTTTCTCATACTTTTGATTTTCTACCGGTTTCGGTTGTTTGGTTTTCAAAAATGTTTGGAACACACAAAGGCCGTTACGCCACAATTCCTCAGTTCCAACAGTGGTTTTTACTAAAACAACACGAACTCGAATTTTTGAATAAAATTTTTTATTGTCATCAATAACTTGATTTATTAGCGACCAAACTTCTTCGCCCGTCGAAAAGTGTTTGTAAGTGGAATCACTGGTTTTCATGGAAAATAAAATTCCTTCAAAGACATTTAAATAACCATTCGCACTTGGTTCTTTAACATAACTTGAATTTTTAATTAGATTATTTTATCACTTAAAAACTTTTAAACAAACTGAAGGCGAGTTTTCACTGAAAGAGCGTCTATTTTTTGTCTAAATTCTAAATAAGGCCTTTAGGAATGGGGTTACCGCTTTTATATGTTACTGCACCTTACATATTATTCTGTATAAACCACGTAACTGGAACATATAGAACACGGGCATTGAATTGGGCAAGGCTGCATTGGCGGTTGCGGAACTGGTGTAGGTGGTGGTGGTGACGGAGGCGACCACGGAGGGATTAACAAACCCAACGGATCAGTAAATTCAATGGGATTATTATTCGCATACCAGTATAAATTTGAATCGCTTGAAGTTGTTGCTCCAAAGCCATGATTTTTAAATTGGTCAATCGGGTCTCTACTCAACCACCTGCCCTTTTCCGTGTCATAGGCTCGATAGTGGGTCAAATCCAGGCCGGTGGTCTTGTTGACGTAATAACCGGCATAGCCAAAATCCGCCGTCACCGCTTGGCTTAAAACCGCCTGCCTGCCCCACGAGTCGTAATCGTAGCTAGCCTGCACATTCCCGCTGGAATCCGTCATCTCCCTTACGCTTCCAAGATTGTCTTTTGCGAAGTAATAATTTGTCCCGCTAATCTGTTCCCCTTGGTCGAAGAACTGATTCACTACCGTATGCCCCGTCACGTCCCTTTGTTGGCATAACTTTTCCCCACACCACACGAACGTCTTAGCAGTCAGTACGGTAGAGCCGTGGCTTTCGGTAATTCCTACGCAACGGCTTTTCCCGTCATAGGTGAAAGTGATGGTGTCCGTCATGGTGGGAGGTTGTGGGTTAAGAACGTTTATCTGTACGAGCCGGTTGGCCGCGTCCCACTGATAGGTATACTTGTTGTCTGACAATAACGATCCATTCGCGTCGTATTGAAAAGGCGTCGTGTTCAAGACATGATTCTTTTGAGAAGCCACCGTCCCGTCGGGGGCCACTGCCAGAATGGTCAAGTTGCACACTATCCTTTTTGCGACAGGCATGTGCAGGAGAAGGCCTCGCTGGTCAATGGATCAAGCCTGTTACGGTTAGTGGCATTCCAACGGGTTTTCACTTTAGTTGCACACTATCCTTTTTGCGACAGGCATGTGCAGGACAAAAATAAAAATAAAATACAGAATCAGGAATGAGACTAAAACACAAAATATAAGCCCTAAAACGAATCCAATTATCCAAACGAGAACATCTCAACCACTATGAATGGGCCAATTTGAATGTCGGAAAGAATAAATCATCATAGGCAATGTCAAAGAACCGACAGCTAAGGGAAAAAACAAATTCATAACCTTGTTGAACCTAATTGTTTTTCGAACCTCATTAGGGTCTTGAACTACTTGGTTTGGTTGAAAAAAATTTTCATATTTGATGAGACCGTCTTTAAACCAGCCCAACATTTTTTCAAGACGAGGTGCCCAGCCGGCGAAATCGACAATAGCTAGAAAAAGTCCCAAAACTTCAAGCATGACCCGTCCCCATTCTTTGTACCACTTGTCCGCGCCAGCCGAAAAGGATTTGAGCCGTCCAGCATCCGAAATAAAGAACCCATGAACAAACGAACCGACATCCCCCGGAATAGAACGGGTCCCCGGATCAGACAAAGCAAAGCAAATAATGGAGACCCCCGACTTTTGTCACAATGCAAAAGTCTTATTTTTTGCTAGGTTTTAAAAGTTCCTAACAACAAAAAAGTTTTACTTACCGGGAGTTATCGAATCCACTTCGATCCCAATAAATAAAAGTTGGTTTTCCGTTTGGTCAGCCACTGGAACTTGATAAATTTTTTGTTCTTCCAATGCTTTTCGAATATCTTGGAAGTTAATTACGGCCACGCCAATTGGAGTCGGCTTCGGATTCATTAGGTTTTTCGAGTAGAGTGTTATTTTGAATCGAGTTCCGCCATCAAAAGGAACGTTTTGATAAGAAGGCAAATGAAAAATCGGAGTGTAAGTACGTTCCAATTCTTTTTTTGTACTAACTAGTCTAGCTTGCAATTTTGAATCGTACTGGCCATTGATAGCAACTTCAACCATGCCATATGGGGCTGGTTTCCCAGAACCCGAAATTAAAGAACCACTCAACAACCCTACAATCCCCGTGTATGGGTTTGCCCCTAAAAGTAATTGTGCTAATTGGTTTGTTACTGAAGGATTAACCTTTCCTGTGCCACTCCAGTGGGAACCATCAACCTTGGATGGGCCAATGGTCGCATTCACAATTTGAACTGTTACAAATTTTGGCGGAATCTCCGCGGTTTGTTGGGCTGGAGTAGATATAGTTGTTATTGTTTGTGCCCTCAATATTCCGGAAGAAATCAGCGCAAATAACATAATTAAACTTAATTTTTTCATTTTCTCAATCCTTTCAAAATTCGACTATTACTATTAAAAGAAGGCTCATTGTAATCCATAACTGACAGCCGTCAGTTGCACACTATCCTTTTTGCGACAGGCATGTGCAGGCAAATAATTGTCTCCAAACAAGTTCTCCAGTACCAGGAAGAAGATTATCCTGAGCACTAAAAGCTTTAGCCGCTACCCCCTCTGCGGAAATTGCCATCTGCGCTCCATCATCTTTCGATTTTAAAATTTGTATCGCTGCATCACCAACAATAGTTGTAGTCTCATTTATTCGTGAGGTTAAATCCCGAAAACGTTGGGCAGCTTGTTTTAATCCTCTTGCTTTAGATTTCGGGTCTATTTCCGATAAGATTAACTTTAATTGAGCATATTTCTTTTCCTCCATTTCAGAAATACGTCCAAGGGTTTCCACCGTCTTTGGGTCTGTATTAAATCCAAGAGTGCTAATTAAACTCCCAACTTGAGTATTTCCGATCAAATCACGATAAGGGGTGGCATCGGTATTAATACTATGAATTTCTTCGTCAAGTTTTTTAGTAAGGATTGGAATAACCTTTTGTCCTAAATCTTGAACTGTATCCAAACCATATGGTCTAAAAGTAGGTTCTCCTTCATCCAAATATGCTCGAGCACATCTACCTTTTTTTAATCAGTTCAAATTAGATTCATCACACTTACTTAAAAGGTGCCTCTAACTACTGCTGCCGCTAACAGAAAGATTACACTGATTTGGCTCAGTAACAGTCCCACTAAAAGATTGATTGTTGTTACCAAAAGTTAAATTAACAGTGGCTGTCTCGCCGGTTGAATAAACATAACCAGTTAGTACTGCTGTAGTTCCTGATATGGTTCCAGTTAAAGTAATTGGAGATTCACCTGCGACAGACAAGTCAAAAGTAAGATTCGATCCGTTTTGACTTAGCGTGCCATTCCAAGCATAAGAAAGTCCAACCCCACAAACACAGGAAACCCCGCAAGTACCACCCGTAACAGTTACGTTCCCCGACCAAGTGCATCCCGGAACAGTAAAATCAGCCCCAAACTCTGCCCCACCAACCCCGCCAAAAATATAGGTTCCGCATCCTGTCAGTGACGAACTTGTATATGAACCCGAATAAAGTGTGCCCAAATAATTAAAGCTCACTTGGAAGCCATCACCGGGGCTGACGACCGGCAAGGTTTGGTTAAAGACACAGCTGGTTGACCCGCCATCCGCTATAAAACTTCCCAAAATAGTGGATGGATTACCCAGGTGGTTGAACACGATCGTAATCGGAACACCGATTAGGCAAGAGTTTGTTTCCCCGACCCCATAACTGATGGCCGCGTAAACTTGAAAATTCCAGTTTTTAAGACTGACATTTTGAAATACCGTAGTTAAATCACAGGTGGCCGTAGGTGTTACTGAAGAGACAACAGTATTCGTAAAGGTAGGTGTGTTTGTCGGGGTGGAAGAAAACGTATAAGTCGTCGATAAGGTATTAGTTGGCGAATAGGTTGGGGTCGGGGAAAAAGTATTAGTCGGTGTGTTAGTGATCGTAAACGTGTTCGTGAAAGTAAAAGTGAAGGTCGGCGTACAGGTAGGGGAAGTTCCCACGAAACAAGCCTGGGTGGGGGTAAAAGACGGGGTGGCCGACCAGTAAATAGTTACTGGAGCGGGGGCGGTAGGAGTGGTGGTTTTGCCAGGGCAACCGACGATGAAAACTGATCCCAAAACCAAGAAACCCGCAAGGCAAAATAAACGTAGTTTCAAAAAGGCACTCCAATAAAAGATTCATTCAACATTTCGGATCAATAAAGCTCCACGTTAGAAACATAAACATTGGCGGTATTGAAGGAAGCGGTCGCGCTGGCTCCCGTATAGAACGAGAGCCCGATTTGCTGGACGTTCGTGGCATCCGTTCCGGTAAAGGCCGGCGCGAAATTGACTTGGGTCCATGTACCGGCGCTCGATAAATTGACATAACCCCCATTGTAGTTGTCCGCATAACTGTTGGTATTAACGAATAAACCCGCCCCTGGATAGCCGTTGGAAAAAACCGCGTCCGTTTTGATCCAGCCACGGAAACCCGTGACCCCCAAGGTCGTGAAATTGGCAGCGTTAGAACCCGTCCCCCAGGTGTACTGAATATTGTCCTGCTGGCCCGCGGCGGTGAATTGGATATTGTCGGTTACGCAATTGGCGCTGTTGTACCCCGGTGAGGATGAAGAGAGACCCGAAACCACCGGAGTCGGTCCGGTGGTAACCCCACTCAGGTAGTAATTGGAATAATCCGACCAGCCGGTCAAGGCCGTTGAGGAGCCAGAATCAAACCAGGTTCCGCCCGCAACAGGCGTCGGCGTCGCCGGTGTGTTACTGATCGTGACATCGTCGACATAAATGTGTCCGGTTGTAGCCGAGGTACCGGATTGCACCTGAACTCCAAGGCGTTCGACTTGCGCGGCATTTTCCCCCGAAGTGGCCCAATTAGGGGTGAAGGTTAATTGAGTCCAACTGCCCGCCGTCAAGTTGGTTCCGGCATTGTTCTCCCAGGTATATCCCGTTCCGCTCTCTGTAAAGAGTTGGGCGAAGCTTCCCGCACCCGCGATCACAGGGGCGTCCACATAGACCCAAAGGCTGATGGTTTGGCCGGAAAGATTCGCTGGGGAAGCGAAAAGAATATCGATATTGACCGTCCCGGTGCCAGAGAAGGGCGCGGTAGCTTCAAAAGCCCCTATTCCCGAGTGAACGGTGGTTGAGGAATAAGAATCCGTGACCCCTGAAAGGGAGCTATCGGCGGTTGACCAGCACTGCAAGCCATAGTCAAAAGTGTAGCTCGACAGGAAAACCGCGCTTGAGCATGGCGCGGGTGTGTTAGTAGAGGTCAAAGTTGAGGTAACGGTGAAGGTGGGAGTGAATGTAGAAGTATTCCCGCTCCCATTGGTTGCGGTAGGAGTATTAGTGGCGGTTGACGTTAGTCCACCCGTATTGGTCGGCGTCGAAGTGGGGGTGGTCGTCGGGGTAAAACTGGGTGTCCCCGTGACCGAGTTTGTGGGCGTAAAGGTTTTTGAGACGGTATTGCTAGAGGTTGCGGAAGGGCTGTTGCTGGGAGTTAAAGTGGGTGTCGCCGTGGTCGTACTCGTGGCGTTATTGGTCGCGGTCGGGGTATTGCTGGCCGTGAACGTTGGACTGTTTGTGCTGGTGAAAGAAGGGGTGCTAGTCGTCGTTCTTGTATTGGTCGCGATTCCCGTTGAGGTCGGTGTGCTTGTGGCCGTAAGGGTAGGGCTGTTGGTAGGAGTAAAGGTAGCGGTAAATGTGAAGGTCGGAGTGAAGGGTGTTAGGGTTCCTGTCGGAGTCGAAGTCGCTGTGCTGGTCGTGACAATGATTACTGTTACGGGAGCAGGACTGGTGGGGTTATCTTTCCCAGGACATCCAATGTTTGAAAAAGCTATTCCAGCCAGAACCGAAAAAAGCCCAATAATGCGATATTTCATAGAGTTCCCAAGTTAACGCCGAATTCCTCGATGATAACAGCGTGGGCCGGGCTGGTGGCCGTGGCATCCGTGATATAGGTGTCCCATTGGGATCCGCCCGCCGGGTATCCCTTGCTGGAATAAACATGGGAGGAATAGAGGACGCCATTGCCCGAACCCGTATCGGTCAGGTCATTGGCGGGTAGCCCCGTCAAGTCGAAAGCCCAGTTAAGTCCGCCCGCCACCACGATGTTATTGGCGCCCGCGTTGCGGACAGCGGTCAAGAGGGCCTGGAGGCCCGGAGTTGTGAAACCATTGGCCGCGCCACCGTCCCGCCAGATGGACCAGCTGACGTCGTGGGGCTCGTTATAGATGTCGAACATGACGGCGGGATTGTTGGCATAAGTGGAGGCCACCGAGGACCAGAAAGTGACGGCGTTCATGTCCGGCATATCTTGTTGGGCGGTAGCGCCACCCCATCCCGTTCCGCAAGGTGCTGTCGCGGTGCTTGAGGTTCCCGACCAATGGAGGTCCAAATCCAAATAGACATTGTTCGCGGAGCAATAGTTGATGACCGCCTGGATTTCCGCCCGATAGGCGGTTTGATTGGGCGTCCCTCCTGAATTGGTACAGCCGAACCAAAAATCCTGGTTGATGGGGAACCGGACGCAGTTGGCGTGCCAAACGCTGACCGCCTCAGTGATGATCGAAACGTAATCCGTCATGGTGACGCCGCTAATAGTGGTCGTGGGACGGCCTGTGCCACCGTCACCCGTGGGGCTATATTCCATTCCGGAAACGTCCACACCCTTTAAGCGGACAGTACAACCGCCGCTGGCTGTAACAATCTGGTTACCCGAGATTTTAAGTTGAGCGGAAGTCGCGTGAACTTCGGAAGGAACCACCACAAAAAAGAGGAAAACCGCAAGGGACAAAAAGGACACAAAAACAAATCGAGCGAAAAACGTTTTTAAGTTTTCGCATAAAGTGAATTTCTGGATTTTAAAGGACCCGTTCATGGTGTCCCCTTTTTGAGATGACTACTTTTCCAACCGGGTAAATTATTTGTAAACCGGAATTTCCCAGATGACCTTCTCTGAAAACATTGCCGGGTAATTTGTTTCTCATTATATCGCCCCCCCCCCGCTTCTTCCATCCGAATCCGGAATTTTCCGTCCTGGGCCACTGAAATAAGCCCCAGGAAAAGGTTTCTGTGCCCAAAAAAGCTGAAATTGACCTTCTGGAAAGCCAATTCTCGTTGTGAGCGCACACCTATCCTGCGGTAGTCGCTCGGGTTGAAGCCTTGATGCCTTCCTGCGGTTATCGCAGTACTGGCGCTCGCGGCCTTACCATTGCCAGTAGCCGTATCCGATTGAGGATTTCAGCAAACAGGCGTCGGGAAACCATCACCTCCGCCATCTGGAAAATAACGTACCGCGAATGACGGATGACATTAGCCCCGATCTTGATGAGTTTTTCCCTCAAGGTCGTTAGCGACCAATGTTTCACCAGTTCTGGCAGTGCCAGTCGGCGCAGGAAGTTGCCCAGATTGTAGGCCAGGGCGAATAGTTGTAAGCGCACTTGGTTGTCCGCGAAGTCGTGGCAGCTTAGTCTTGTCCACTTCATCGCATACTTTCCCTCTTTGATCCACTGCTCAGCCGTGCCTCTTCCGTTGTAGAATTTCACCACCTGGGGTGCCGGTCGTCGCATGTTCGTTACGATGAAACCCACCTTTGGGAACAATTCCCCGTTGTGATGTTCGATCTTCGCCACCACGCGGCGGGGTTTGTCCCAGCTGACGGCTTGGTATTGGAAGCTGTGAAACCGGACAACCGGCTTGTGGGAGGGGCGGCCCACGGGACGGGTTAAAAATGGCTCGATTTCCCGTTGGAGTATGGCATTGGCAGGTTGGCGGATCGCGTAAAGATATCCTTCGTCTTCTAGGTATTCGTATAGTTCCTGACGGGCGAAAGCCGCGTCACCCCGGAAAAACCGGCTGATGGAAAGACCCCGGTAGCGGGCAACTACCGGTTCAAGAACCGAACGCCATTCGTGGGCACTGGCCACATTGCCGTTGCGCAACATAGCCCGTTCCAAATCGCCGAACTGGTTGAAGCAAAACAGGGGATGGTAACAGGTACAGCCAAAGTAACCGTTGTACAAGGAACCTTCCTGATCCCCGTAGGTCTCGCTCACTGAGCTATCCATGTCGAGGATGATCTGTTGTATGGGCTTTTTCTCATGGACTCCATCGATCCATTGGCCCGATAAGTCAATTAAGCCGGTCAAATTCTTCGACTGGGTGAGGACCTCCGTCTCGAAACGACCCATCTGGCTGGTGGAGGCGGCCTGTTTTTCCCTGGCCCGTCCTCCGATCACATGCCGCATCGCAGGATCGACACTCAGGCGTTCTGCGTCGTTGGTATCCTCATAACCGGCCAAGCGGCTGAATACCGACTGGCGAAGAAGCGCCGTCATCGTGTGTTGCGTATTCTTACCGGTCCGCCGATCCCAAAGGATGTTTTCTGTTCTGTCAGTCAAACCAAAAGCTTCGTCGAGTTCGCGATAGGGAATCAACCCGCCATCGGAAGTGACCTTCGCACCATGGAACTCCAACTTGAGGCCAGGATCAAAAACCACCCGAAGAGCGTCTTTTCCGCCTTCACCCATTGCATTTCCCCCTCTCATGTTCCCCAACACGAAGAAAAACCTTTGTTTATATGGCCAAACGTTGTCTTATTATACTCGAAAGGAAATTCCATCTGGGAAATCCGGGATTATGTCTTTGATCCAACGACTCTGATTTTCTCACTGTTGGATTGCTGGCCGGTTTCGGGCGGATCAAAAAATGCACTAGGCATCATTCAACTTTATTCAAATCAGAATCTATCTCTTTTTTTCTTTCCCGTGACCGACCTTTATTTCTTTCCATTTTTAATTCTTTAACTTCGTTGGTAAATATTTTTTTAAAATTGGAGGAGACATAAAGCAAATCATCCCCAAAAGGCGTTTCCTCCGAGCCCGTTGAATAACTTCTCAACAAGTAAACTTCCGTTTTGCTCTTGAAAAATTTATAGGCTTTTTCGACATCCGTTCTATTGATCCCATTCTCCCAACTCAATTCTTTACAAAGCACAGGAGAACCGTATTTTCGGGAAAGTGTTTGTTTGATGTTAAGAAAATCTGTAGATTCAATTTGGCTTTCAGCCATAACTAGTTTCGATTCATAGAAGATATAGTGAACTTCCTTATCAGAAATACTCTGAAATTTATTGGGGCAAAGCTCGCTATCAGGACTATGGGCCACTACGTTCGGATCAGTATCTTCCGGCACGCCCAATATTAAATAAGTTAATCTGGAATCCCAATCACTACCAAGAATGTCCGGACTCTTAATTTCTATTTCTCCTGCGTTTGGATATTCCCCTTTTTCATCCCAGACCTTAATTTTTCTCAACTCGACAAAATCATTAATTGATGTTCCCCAAGGAACTCCTTTGTAACCTTCGCCGGTTAATGCTTTACGTCCCATAGCTTGTTTACTAGGCGTATCCATTGGAATTGATGAAGCAATTGTGGGTGTATGAGTTTGAACAAAATCCGGGGATAAAACCTTTGTTGACGAGTCTTGGCCCATAACAACACCTTCAACCAAGAAGCCTACAAATACCAAGCTGATAAAAGCCTGAAGTCTATTCATTTGGCACCTCTTTTAAGGCTTATAAAAGGGAAAAGCCTATTTCTATATTCACACTATGGTGTGTGGTTAATAGCCTACCATCGGAATTTAATCGGGGGTATGAAAAATGACATCGCTAAGAAATTTGGCTAAAATCTAAGGCGGTTGCGGAAGAAAAAGGGGCTCTCTCAAGAAGAGCTTGCTTTTAAATCTAATTCTCACCACAACTACATCAGTTTTTTAGAACGTGGTGAGCGAAATGCCACCGTTCCCAAGATCGTTCAGATCGCCAATGCCCTCGGTTGCAAGGCTTCCGATCTTTTTAAAGGGCTTCAATAGTTCGATAGAATTAGACCTCTAACTTTCATCTCGAAATCTGGGTATCTAATGGAATCTGAAATTCGAAAGTATTCACCCGAAGCGTTTCAGGAGGAGCGAAAACTCTGGAGGGATTTTTTTAATAGCCCAAGAAAGCCAAAACAAGGAGTATGGCCAGAAACAGGCCCCAAAAAAGTAACCTTCCTTATTGAACCCGACCAAATCGAGCCAGATTCATCTTCATGGCCCCCACATGTCGATTTTAAAAAAGTCGATTTCAATCAACCTTTGACTGTTCAAAAAATATATCGGCCAATAAGCTCTGATGAAACAACCGATACAACCAAAAAGAAATTAGCACCATCAGATGATTTTCGCCGTTTCAAATATAAGGACGTTGAATTCCAATTCACTTACCAGCAATCCTTGATCGTCAAAGAATTGTGGGAGAATTTTGAAAAGGGAAATGAAGTAGGACTTTACTTTCGAACTGTCATCAAAACAGCCAATAAAAAGATTGCTGAACGGAATAAACTTCTGCCTTCCAACGAGCAACAGGAATCATCGATACCAGTCAAAAAGAAAATGCTCCAAATATTTGAAAATCACCCAAACTGGAAAAAACTGATTGAACAAGTAGGTCGTGGTTATTACAAGTGGATCAAATAATGACTTTTTGATGTTCCTTCTACTTCTGGTCCCGACCCAAAATCGACCCTCTTTGACCTGATACATACCCCAACAGCTTCTAATATCGCCCTCAAACACTACCAACAAGGACTACATCCCTTTTAAGGGACGATCCTGTTGTTTAAGAGGTTTGAGAATGGACACAAATCCCAGTATTCGACGAAATTCTTTACCACGAGAAAACAATAATATTATGTCAGTTGGTAGAGAGCTGTATCAGCTCCCTGAGGATGGGGAGCGAAAAAATGGACTTATCCAGTGTGACCGACTGAGGATTGAACTACCGCTTGGAGCTGGAGTGGAGCTAAGGACGGAACTGGCAGAGGAACAATTTGGAATGCGGGGAGACGAGCAGGTTTGGCAACAAGGCATACTTGCTATTCCGCCCCATCTACATAAACAGGGTCTTATAACTGCAAAGACAAAGAAACAGACGATTGTTTTAGATATAAGCCCGAAACTACTTCCTTCTTACCCCGATCTTTTTAACCGAACCAATATCCTCAGCATTCTTCAACCACTTTCAGAAGTTGTCGCTATTGAAGCTGAGGCTTTTCAAAATACCGCTAGGCTACATTATCTGGAGCTTACGGAAGACATTGGACCCCTAAACAGGCCAAAGAAACACTACCTGGCCTCGTTTCAGACCCTTTGTAATCCACGGTTCCGTTGTCGTGTATTCAGTTCAGGGAAGGTCCTTTTCTTCAACTTCCTTGATCCCGAAACCGTTCAATACCTTGGTATTGAAAACGATCCTCTTTTTAAACTCATCGCCTATGACAAGGGTTCACAAATCCGTCGCTCCGCATCCTTTCAGCGCTTTTTAACCGAACATCCTCGCCGCCAACTCATCGAGGATTTCTTCAATGCTACTCTTCGGTTCGAACTTAAGCTCGATTCCTGGCAATCAATCCGTTTCTTTTTCAGGCTTCCAATAGCCCCTGGCCCACCCCTTCTCTTTGAAGTTTTAAATTCGGATAAGTATCCTCTGGCCGAGGCGTTCAACATCATCCGAGGTAACCAATCGGATGTTGTGCTCGATTCCTTTCCAGCTACGACCCTATCAAAATCCCGTGGAGTTATTACTCAACAATGGCTCGATGCTCTAATTATCCGCCTCAACTATGACATCCAACTCGTTTTCGCCCACATAAGAGCCATCTTCAAAGGGCGTCCCACACGGCTTGAACGACTCGCCCGTGAACGAATCCGTGTTTTAAAGACAACCGCCTCCCAAGTCCAAGCACCACTGATCTTAAACGAAATTGATTCAATGCTCGCTGGAGGATTTTGATGAACGACAAGGAAAAAAGCCCCATACCATCCACGAGCCACAATACGAAACATTTAACAGTCAATGAGGCGGCAACATTTCTGGGCATCGCCCCTGGAACTCTTCGGAATTGGGTTTCCCGTTCAAAATTCGTTGCCGACCCTTTGCCTTTTTCGAAATTCTCAGCGAGATGTTTGCGATTCCCAGCGGACCAATTGAAGGACTGGGCCGAACGACGGAGCAACAGAGGCGGAAAATGTTAGAGGTCTTTGAAGAGGTCCTGAAGATTAACTTTAAGAACCTTTGCAATTGCGGCCAGAACGTCTACCGAGGCAACCCTATGTCCCTGCTCAAGAAAACCCATATAGTTGGGAGTCAAGCCTACCTTGTCGGCCAACTCTGCTTGACTGAGACCCCGTTTGCGCCGCTCCTCCGCTATAGAAGCTCCAATTTTGCAATACAGAGTGTTTTTCTTGGGTGTTTTCATTGGGGAAAGTATATTTCCTATCTGAAATCCTTAACACTGACTATATGTCAGTGTATAATAAATTTTAAGTTTCGGAAAGGCAGTGTCTAATGGCAACATTTCAAACGAAGCCGGATAAACGAACAGGCGGAATTAGAGCTTTCGCCGTCACTTCTATTATGGAAAAAGGAAAACGCTCCCGTCAGTGGCTTCCCCTTGGGACGTTCCCTACAACCAGAGAAGCAAAGTCAGAATTTAATCGTGTTTCGGAACGTCTGAATCGGTATAAAGTTCTGGAAATTCATCAAGAAAGACTCGACGCCAAACTTATTCCCATCCTCACCGAAGCAATTCCCCAATACTTTACAGCCGTGGAAGGGATCAAACTTAATTCTTCGAAAGGTTTGAAGCCCTATCGTATTGCTTTAAGCCACACTTGTCGCCTTATGGGCGATCTAAAACTAAATGAATTAACTCCGATCAGAATCGAGGGTTACATAGCCACCCGGCGTAAGGAAATAACCTATAAACACATTCCAGTTGGGATAAAAACTGTCATGAACGAAATCGCTCAGCTTTCCAGCCTTTGCGGTTGGGCAGTGAAAAACAAGATATTGAAAAACCATCCCTTTACCTCCCCTCAACAACTCCTTAAAGACTATTTTCCAAAGGTCGAGAAAAAGCCTAAGAACTACCTTAACCAAGAAGAACAAATAGCCATATTGAAGGCCTCAGAGGAAAGTCCATACGCCCGCACCATAACCAGCCTGCTTTTATTCCTCGGAATTCGACAGGGTGAATTGGCCGGATTGCGCTCTGACGACGTTGATCTTACCCGTCGTGAAATCACCGTTCGTGCAGAAAAAACCAATGACTACAGGATTATTCCCATAGCAGGGCCATTGGTCCCAGTATTGGAAAAGCTCAAAACTCATCGTCCCGCATTTCGCAATTGGTACCCCAGGCTGACAAAACATAAGGTTTATCTAATTTGTGACGAGGAAGGAAACCCTGTTGCCGAGCCCGGAAAGCAATTGTTCAAAGACCTAGCGGTTAAGGCTGGCATCACCAAGAAGGTACACCCGCACCTTTTCCGCCACACTTTCGTATCCAACATGAGGGCGGCAGGCCTCTCGCCCTATGAGATTCAGAGCCTCACAGGCCATAAGAACGTAAGTACCCTGGAAGGGTACGGGGTCAACGCCCCTATCGACCTATTGAAGAAAATAGAGCGGGCTTATCCTGCTGTGGTCGCAGTTGAAGCCAAGAAGGTAGAAGAAAAGGTAGAAAGCCGCATCGTTCGAATAGGAACCCCAATGAATTGGGGTACAAAAATGGCTGGGGCGGTAGGATTCGAACCTACGAATGCCAGATCCAAAATCTGGTGACTTACCGCTTGTCGACGCCCCAATCTGAAACAAAAGCGCTGTTCTGGGAGGGGTGTTAATTTAATTCGGTCCGAAGGCTTAATCAAGCGTCAAATGAGGCCATTGAGGCTCCGGAAAAGCCGTGCTAACCTGTTTTTATGAATGAAGACCTAACCAACGGCGCCCCCATCATCAAAAAACTTCCTTCTCTCCTTGAATTCGGGCAAAAGATGAAACAAAACGCCTATACGAACGAATCGGAGGAACTTTTTTACACCTGTCCCCAATGCGGCCATGGCATGGTGACGAAAAAATGCAAGATCGTCTGCTATCACTGCCATTATTTCATCGGATGTGTCGAGTAACTCGAAGCGGACGCTTAATTCTGATCAGACAAAGGATCTTTAGGATGTTTTGAATGGTGCTTTGCTTTCGAACCCTTCTTTTTCCCAGCCCCGCTTGGCAACCCCATCCCATCATCCGGTTTCGGGAATCCATTTCTTAAATCCGTCAAAAATTCAGTGACCACCTTTTCGTAAATGACGGGGTATTTTTTGTAGGTTTCCTCATGCCCCGCCTCGGGGATATAAACCAGCCGCCGGTGATGGGAGGAGGTATTTTCAAAGAGTTTCCGGACTTCTTCCGGCTTCGCCAAATCGTCGTTTTCTCCCGTGATATAAAGAACCGGCGTTTCATGGAGTTGTCCGACGACCGGCATCAGGTCCAGATCCCCCGGGGTCAGGGTAAGGCCCGTGATCAAGTCATAGGCCGCCAGGCACCGGTCCAGGAAGCCGGGCATCGAGGAAAAAGTACCGCCCATGGTCCGCCGGGACACGTAGGATTTGATATTGGCCAGCGGGCTGTCGGCGATCACCGCCTCGACCTCAGGGGCTTTGACGGCGGCCCGAAGGGCGCTGATGGCCCCCAGGGAAAAGCCGAAAAAAACCACCGGCTTCCGCAAGGCGTGTCGACTGTCCAGGTAAGCCTCCGCCGCCAGGTAATCGCCGGCCTCCAAAAGCCCTCCCGAAACCGGGCTATTGCCGCTTAAACCCTCGCCCCTTTGGTCGAAAAGAAGCGTTTGATAGCCCAAACGGAAGAGAAAGGCGGCCCGGCTTAAAACTTGTTCCCGGTTTTTGAAGACCCCGTGCGAGAGAAGAACCGTTCCCAGGGGCTTTTGGGAAGCTGGAACGGGGATCCACCATCCGGAAAGGGTGATCCCGTCCGAAGTCGTAAAGGAAACGTCCTCGTAATGATCCAACCCATAATCCTTGGGAGTTTCCGTGAGAGCTTTACGAACCAGGGATTTGGCGGCGATGGACCGGGCCACCTTTCCCGGCAAGATTTCATAGATAAACCCCAACCCTCCGGCCAAAAGGGCCAACATCAGCAGGATCACCCATTTCAAAGTGGACAAAGGAGAATGGTTTTTTTTCATTAATGAACCGCCATCTTTAATGGGCTCCTGTCAAAACGGTTTGAGTAGTGAACACTGAATAACCCTTCCCTTCCATGTCCTTACCTATCTTCCGCGCTTGGGACGGGTTTTCGGCCAGCCCGAAAACGGTCGGCCCGCTTCCCGAAACAAGGGCGCCTAAGGCCCCGGCCTGAAGCAGTTGTTTCTTAATCGCTTCCACTTCGGGCATCAGGAAAAAGGTGGCGGGTTCCAATCCATTGAACAAAGACCGGCCTATTTCCCCCAAGCTTCCTTCCCGCAAAATCGCCTGAAAATCACAAGCCTTCTCTCCTCCCGTTATCTCCGCCTTACCGGATTGATAGACGGAGAGGGTGGAAAGGCCTTCGTTGGGTTTGACGAGGATCAAGGAAATTTCAGGCCCCGGCGGCCAAGGCGTGATTTTCTCGCCCCGCCCCGTGCCGAGGGCCGTTCCGCCGGTCAAAAAAAAAGGGACGTCCGAACCTAATTGGGCGGCTAGCCCGCCGAGTCTCGTTTCCCCCGCTTGCGTTTTAAAAAGCCTGTCCAAACCCAAAAGGGTGGCCGCCGCATCGCTGGATCCCCCGCCCAAACCCGCCGCCAAGGGTATTTTTTTTCTCAGCCGAATTTGAACTCCCCGTTCTTCTTTTAAAATTTCACTAAAGAATAGCTTCGCAGCCTTGAGGATTAAATTGGAATCGTCCGCGACCAAAGGGGCGGGCGATTCCGCTATTTCCAGGCCGAGGCCTTGCCCCTCTTCGGAGAAATCCAATTCGTCGTAAAGTCCAACCGCCTGAAAAACCAAGGCAAGTTCATGGTATCCATCGGTTCTTTTCCCGAGAACTTCCAAAACCGGGTTGATCTTCGCGGGGGTTCGAAGGGTGATCGAAGGGGTCACAAATTGGGGGAAGCGTTCTTTTGGATTTTGGCGGAATAATCCTTGTTGTCGGGATCCAGTTGAAGCGCCTTTTTCCACTGGGCCACGGCGTCATCTTTTTGGCCCAGTTTGATGAGAACCTGGGCTAAGTGGTCGTAAATGACACCATCGTCCTTTTGCGCGCTTTTAAGAAATTTGATGGCTTTCTCGAATTGGTCTTGGGCATCCTTATAAAGCCCTTTTTGGTAATAAACCCATCCCAAACTGTCGAGGTAATAGGAATTGTTCGGGTCCAGTTTCAAAGCGCCTTCGCAATAATTTTTCGCGTCATCCAGTTGGATGCCCTTATCCGCGTAAGAGTACCCGATATAGTTATAAGCGTCGGCGTTGTCGGGCTGAACCGCGATGACCTTTTTCATGGCGTTAATCGCGTCGTTGAACCGCCCCGCCTTGTCCAGGAGGGCGCCCAAATTGAAATAGGCTTGGCTGAGCGTTCCGAGGTTATATTCCGGGGCCTGTTTGTTTTTATAGGCCAACTCGAGATCGATGACTTTTTGATAGGCGGGCTCGGCGTCTTTGCTGTCGTCTTTTTCGTGGTAAATCATGGCCTGAACCAGGAGAAGGTCCGGGTGGTTCGGAACGGCTTTGAGACCGTCCGCAACCGTTTTTTCAACGTTGGCATCGTCTTTTTGTTTGTCATACAGCATCGCCAAGCGGACCCAGGCATCCACGGATTTTTCGTCGTTGGCCAGAATGGCTTTAAGCTGTTCCTCGGCGCTGGCGTATTCCTTCAATTCCTCATAGGCCGCCGCCAAACGGTAGCGCAGGAGCGCGTTGGTGGGCTGCTTGTCCAAAAGTTTTTGAAAAGTCGCGATGGCGTCGGAAAACTGCTGGAGTCTGAAATAGCAGAGACCGATGTAATCGTCCACGCTCACGTCCGAGGGCTTCAGTTTGGCGTAATGCAGGAAAGCTTCCAAGGCCTTGGGGTCGTCCTTGCTGTTGTAATAAAGCTCCCCCATGGCCAAATAAACCTGGGCGTTTTCCGGATTGACTTTCAAAAGGTCCTGGTAAGCCGCGATCGCTTCCTGGGGTTTTTGGTCAAGCTCGTAGATCAGTCCGAGGGAGGTATAGGCCGATTCCATTTCGGGGTCCATCTCGATGGCTTTTTTGAAGGAGGCTTCCGCCTTGGCGGCCTGGTTGGACCGGGTGTAAATCAGCCCCATGTTGTAATAAACCGCGGCGGCCTTGGGATTCAACGCGAGAATTTGCTGATATTGCTCCAGGGCGTCATCGATGCGGTTTTGGCTGGCAAGAACCCCCGCCAAGTAATACCGGGCTTCGATATTTTCGGAGTCGCGCTTGATGATTTCCGAATATTCCTTTTGCGCCTTGCCATATTCCCCTTGGCTGGAAAAAAGATTGGCCAGCATCAGTCGGGTACTGACATTATTGGGCTGAAGCTCAATGGACTTTTGCAGTTCCTCGACGCTCTTATAATCCAACCCTTCCACGTAATAATGGTAGGCCAGGCGGTCATGGATGGCGGAGGACTTGGGATCGTAACGGGCGGCCTGCTCAAACTCAATGAGGGACCGGTCCACGTCGTTCGTATGCTGAGCGTAGAGGGCGTTGACGTAATGCCAATAGGCTCGAGGATCCATCGAGAGGTCTTCCCCATCCACGTCCGCCAAAAGGAAATGGGGATGGACGAGCCCTAATCCAGCGCCTAGAAATAAAGCGCCGAGAAGATAAATTATTTTTTTCATGGGATTTGGTTCCGGTCTAGATTTGTTTGATGGATTCGTTGGCTTTGCGCACGCGTTCGTTGGCTATTTTCAGGAAGAAGAGCAGTATTTTCAAGGCGGTCGAGGGCTGTTTCTCCAGCAGGGTATTAAAGGCTTTCTTGGTCATCACGAGGAGGCTGGATTCTTCCGCCACCCGGGCCGTGGCGGTGCGGGGCCGATTGTCGATCAAGGACATTTCCCCCAAGAACTCCCCTTCTTTCAGGGTGGCCAGGACGATTTCCTGAGAGCCGGTTCCCTTCTTCGTGATGTTGACGGAACCTTTGCGGATGATATAAAGAATTTCCCCCGTCATCCCCTCGACAAATAAGGTGGAGTTCTTAGTGTAGGCTTTCTCGAAAAAAAGCGGGGCTATATTGGCCAACTCGATGGAAGTCAGGTCGGCAAAAAGTGGCAAGGGTTTTAAGGATTCAACTTCTAATGGGGCGGCCATATTGCCTCTTCACAGGTATTGATGGATGGGATTATAGCACCCATTTCGGCCTAAACAGGCCTCTTCCAAGGGACTTGGGTCTCTTTTCAATTCTTCGACAGTATCTCCTGGGCCGCTCCAATTCCCTGTTCCATAGCGGATTCCATACTTCCATATTCCCAACGGCCATAACGACCGACCGAGAGGACCCGATTTTTCCGGTAAAAGGAAAGAAGGTCCGATACGGTTTGATCCCGGTAATCGTCGTAGATGACGTAAGCGCCCGGCAAATCCAAATCCACTCTCGTCACGATTTCTTTCCGGTTTTTGATCCATCCCAGTTCCATCAATTTTTGAATGGCGTGGTTCCCCAGCTTTCGCGGGTCCGGCCTGGCCCCTCGGTAGGAGAATTCCACGTAAATCGAGGCATGCCCTTTGGGCGCCACGGTCGGGACGCAGGCGCTAACCGAACCCGCCCGGTGAAACCCGAATTCCTTTTCCGGGAAGTAAACCCAGCTATAAGGAACCGGCTGCTTGCCCCGAATACCCAAATTGATGTTGTAGATCGAAGTAGCCTGGAGGCGCTTGGCGGAACGGGATAAGGCAGGTGGAAGGCCGGAAGTCATCGCCGCCAGCCGGTTAAGGGGAAGGCTGGAAACCAAGGTTTTGTATTCCACTTCAAGCCCGCTGGTCAGGGTAGCTGTCCATTTGGACAAGTCCAGTTTTTGGATTCCCGCGCCCGTCCAAAGTTGGGGGAGGTTCCGGGCAATAGCCCTGGGCAGAATGGAAATGCCGCCTTTGTCCGGGTAAAGGAAAGTGGCGTTGTATCCCGATTGGGATGCCTGCCGGTCAAAAGCGCCTTGAAGGACTTCCATAATACGGGCCGAGGGAACGAACCGTCCCATCCAATGGGTGGTCAGTTTTTGAAGCGGAACTTTCCAAAGCTTCCCGTTGTAAGGAAACATGAAATGCTTGGACAAGCCCGGCCCGAAGGCTTGGAGGCACCAGCTTTTGAAATCCCGGGCTTCCCCTGGCCGAACTCCGGAAAACCTCTGGTGCAAGACGGCTTCCAAATATCCCAATACATTTTCCCGAATGGTGCCCGAAGAAAGACCGGCGTTGTTTTCCTGGTAGGGATATTCGCTGTAAGTCCCCTGGCTGTAAATGACCGCATGGCGGGTCCGGGTCTTCAATTCTTTTCCAACGAGATTGAGCACCCATTTTTTTATCTCAGGCTCATGAAAATGAAGAAAATGGCCGGTGTAATCGAAGGTAAAACCCTTGTCCAAAATCGTCCGGCAAAGCCCGCCCGGATTTTCTTCCTTCTCCACCAATAAATAGGGGCTAGAAGCTTGGTTGAGTTCACGAGCGCAAGAAAGGCCGGCCAGTCCCCCACCGGCGATCAGGGTTTGGACTTTCACTTTCTTTTCGCTTTTCGTGTTTGTTTTTTAGGAGGGCCCAGGAATATCTGGAAAGGATTTTCCCTCAACTTGGTTTGTCCCTCATCGACCCGAATGGTGGAAACCGCCACGGTAAAAAGAAGGGCGGCGAAGAAAAACAAGACCATGAAAAACAAGGCACGCTTTTCCGAAAGCCGCACCAGCACACCGGCGCAGGCCACGAGCAGGAATGAAAGGCTCCAAAGCGACCAAACGATAGGCTTCACCGACATGCCCAGGGCCCTCAGCCTCAAGGCCAGGTGGTCGTTGGACCCCCGGAACATGGAACGCCCTTTCAGGAATCTCAAAAACATCACCAGCGCCGTGTCGTAAAGGGGAATCCCCAAAATGAAAAGCGGTGCGCAAAGGGCGACAACGTTCACTTGGGTATAACCGTGGCCCATAGCAATGCCCGCCAGGATGAAGCCCAGGAAGAGCGCCCCCGAATCCCCCATATAGATTCGGGCCGGTTGGTAGTTGTAGGGCAGAAACCCCAGGACACTACCACCCAAGGCCGCCGCCGTCATTGGGACATAGCTTTGGGAGCCCAGGAAGGGGACAAAGACGAACCCCAGGCAGGCGATCACCGCCACCCCGCCCGCCAGTCCGTCCATGATGTCGATCAAGTTGACCGCATTCGTCACCGCCACCACCCAAAAGACCGTCAGAACCTTGGCCAGCCAGGGGTGACTCGGAAGAAACTCCAATTGGACTCCGAAAAAGATGAGCAGTGAAGCGGCCAGAATTTGGAATAGGAACTTGAGCGCCGGAGAGAGCGAAAAGAGATCGTCCGTCAGCCCCAAAATGGCGACCACCGTGCCCCCGGCCAAAAGGGCCAAAACCCGAGGTGAATCGGAAGGCGGAGACAGGATGATGGCCGAGAGAACCCCCAAAAGAAAGGAAAAGTAGATGGCCAGCCCCCCCATATAAGGAACCGGGGCGGTGTGCTTTTTCAGTTGGCCTTGGGGGCTATCTAAGAAGTGAGACCTTAAGGCTATTTTCCGGAAGAGGGGGGTCAACCCCAAGGAGAGGACTAAAGTGACGATGAAGATGATCCAGTTGGCGTCCAGGGGCGTCCTCCAGGCAGCGGATGGCTAATGTTTGGCTGTCTTGAGGCACTATAACACAAAGGCAAAGGGTGCCCAATTGGCTTAAAAAACATGGAAAAGGGCAATAAAAAAGCCCCGGTGGGTCGGACCGAGGCTGGGAGGTGAGTGTTGATTTGTTTGAAAGCAAACCAGTTGTCGCTGGCCTACTTGCTAACTATATAAGGCAATGTCCATGCCAGTCCTTGTGCGGTTTTTCATGGCCAAAAAGCCTTATAATTTGAGGTTTTTCAAAAAAACCTAAAAAGTTAAGTGTAATTTATATTTACACTCAAAATATATTGTACATATTATTTACACTTTTTCAAGTTTAATTTTAAACCAAATTCTTTATCTATTTGGCATGCATAAAGCAAAAAGTGTATAGCTTATGGATATTTACTTGTCTCTAGATTGCACGCCTTACTTCGGACCAAAAGGATAGAATTTCCGCATGGATTATATTTCTTCAATCAATTTTATGCTCATTGTTATTGGTTTGGGTCTTTCTGCGGTTGGGGGTGGTATGACCTTTCTACCGCAAAATCATTTTGATAAAGGATTTGGAAGAACAATAAGAATAGGTATGGGATGGTTACTTATACTTTGGGGGTTAAGCCTTTCTGGGTATACGACTTATATTTTAATTCAAGGAAAAAGTACAGAACAAGCAACCATGTGGTTTGGGGGGGCCGCTCATCTAGTCCCAAAGATTGTTCCAACTCCACGCCCAAAAGCCAGAAAAGAAACGGAAATTAAAAAGCAAAACGAAACCCAAGCTTCTTGTGAAGCTGTTTCAATTTGGTTTAATGACTCTCAACCTCAACCAGAATTCAACATTTATCCAGATAGCAAGGATGGTGATACATTACAACCGAAATTAGAACTGAAGTTTTATGTTGATTGCTTCAATAAAACAAATGAAGAAAGAGATTTAACTTTTTTGCCATACCTTCAAGGAGGTAATCTCCCAGCAAATTGGAAAGTGATTGGTGTTGGGATATATCAAATAAGCGGGGCGGAAAAAGATATTCCAGGCCCCAAAATTGTCGTGGCTCCGAAAACACACTTCTTATTCAATGCTCTTGTGGAGATTGGTACGGAAGATATGAATACGCCCGCATTTTATGAATCTTTCAAAACGTTAAGTGAAAAAGTAACTTTTACTTTAACCGTTAAAACCGAGGAAGACGAAACTTGTACAACAGCTCAAACCATTTCTATAAGGGACGGGTTTCGAATAAATTTCGAACATAATCATCAAGACATTACGAAAAATTGGAGTAATTAGAATATTCATGCGTAAGGTGATTATGCCTGCCTAAAGCTTTCGAAGGGCTCTTCGCAATGACTACCAAAGATATCGTTGGCTTCTACTCCACCCCAATCCCATACTTCCTTATCTTCTGATAAAGCGTCGGGCGGCTGATACCCAACCGAGTAGCGGCTTGCTTTTTGTTGAAGTGGGATTCCTGCAGAACCCGAAAGATCAAATCCTTTTCCCCTGATTCAAGAACGCTGTTCGCCGGAAGCTTTTCCATCGTCTTAGAAGCGGGGTTCTTTGCGCCAGTCAGCTCCTCCGGGAGGTAGGCGGGCTTGATCAGCACGTCGTCGTTCAAGGTCACGATACGCTCGATGACGTTCTCCAGTTCCCGCACGTTCCCGGGCCAGCGGTGTTGCCGCATGATCGCCAGGGCTTCCTCGGAAATACCCTCGAACCTCGTGGGCCGCTTGGCCTTCAAGCGGTCGAGAAAGTATTTCACCAATAGCGGAAGGTCGCCTTCCCTATCCCTGAGCGGCGGCATCTCGATGACGATGACGTTCAGCCGGTAAAACAAGTCTTCCCGGAAATGGCCTTCCTTGATGGCCTGCTTCAAATCCCGATTCGTGGCGGCTATGACGCGGATATCGATCTTGACCGTCCCCGTCCCGCCCACCCGCTCGAATTCCCTTTCCTGGAGCACCCGCAGGAGCTTGACCTGGGTGGAAAGGGAGATTTCGCCGATCTCGTCCAAGAAAACGCTCCCCTGGTCGGCGGCCTCGAACTTCCCGATCTTTTGCCCAATGGCCCCGGTGAAGGACCCCTTCTCATGCCCAAAAAGCTCGCTTTCCAGGAGGGATTCACTAAGAGCCGAGCAAGCGATGGGCACGAAGGGCCTATCATGCCGCGCCGATTGCTGGTGGATGGAGCGGGCCACCAGCTCTTTCCCCGTGCCGTTTTCCCCCAAAATAAGCACGGTCGCGTCGCTGGCGGCCGCCCGTTTGATGAGGTCCTGAATGCGCTGCATGGGCGGGCTGTTGCCGATGAGGAGGCTTTCTTCCGCCGGGCGGCTTTTTTGCGCAGCGGCCACCGACACCATGGACTTGGAGAGGGCGAAGAGGATGGAGGCGGCGTTTTTGGAGGATTTCACGAACTCCTCATAGTCTTCCTTCATGCGCCCGGTCAGCCCTTCGTTAAAATAAACTTGTCCCAGGTTATAGATGGCGTTCACATGGTCGGGATTTACCTTCAGCACATCTTTGAATTCGGTAATGGCTTTTTCCAGTTCCCCCTTTTTAAAATAACAAATCCCGAGGTCATTCTGGATGTTCAGCCTTTCCTCCCCCGCGGGTAATATCTTGAGGGCCTTGCGGTAAATCTTGATGGCTTCGTCGTACCGCTCCAAGGCCATCAGGCATTCCCCCAGGCTTCCCAACGCCGGGACGTTGCGGGGGTTGGAGTCGATGACCGATTGGTATTGCTCCAGGGCCTTTTCCAACTCGCCCCTTTCCTTGAACAGCGCCCCCATGTTCATTCGGCATTGGAAGGACAGGCTTTCGGCCGTGTGGAAAAGCCCCAGGTAAAAACTGCCGGGCGTCAGGGGATGGACCAGGTGAAGGGTCTCCATGAAGGAAAACATGGCGTCATTGACATGCCCCCTTTTCATGTGGATCAGCCCCATGTTGAAATGGACGTCCAGGAGCGAGGGATGGATTTTCAGGGCCTTTTCGTAATAGTCCAGGGCGGCGACAAAATCCTGCAAATGAAAAGCCGCGTGGCCCGCGTCCCGAAGGGCGAAGGCGCTGAAGGGGTTTTTCTTGACCACCGATTTGAACAGCTTGAGGGCCTTTTCGTACTCGCCCTCCTCGAAGGCGGCCACCCCTTCTTCCGTGGCCTTCTCAATGGGCTCATGGGCGGCCCCACAAACCGGGCAAAAGCGGTGTTCTTCGTCCAGGGGATTCCCGCATTCGCGGCAGATGATGTCGGCCATGCCTTAGCTCCCCCGTTTCTTCGTCTTGGGTGACGATTTTTGGGGAGTGCCTGGCTTTTTAACCGGCTTTCCGGCGGGCGCCGTAAGCTTTTCGATCTGGAGGGTGATCAAATGGTTCGCCTGCGGATGCTCGGCGTAACGCTTTTTCAGCTTGAGGTACCAAGCCAGGGCTTCTTTGAGCTTCCCGGCCTTTTCCAGCTTATAGCCCTTGCGGAATTCCTTCTCGAACTCGATGAAACGCAGTTGGTCCGCCTCGGATAAATGGGTGGTCCAGAGGAACCCCGAAGCGGTCAGAGCCGCCAGGGTCATCAAATAGATGAAGTAGGGAGGGAAAGCCAGGACGCCCAGGAGGTTGACAATCGTCAGGCCGCCCCAGTCGACGTTTTTCAGCATGGTCTTTTGCAAGCGCGCTACCCCCACAGACGGTCATGGTATGGTTCCAAAAGTGTAATTTTATTTTACACCCAAGGGCATAAAAAAAGCCCTGGTTCTTTCGAACCAGGGCTTTGGGACGCTAAAAGTTAAAGTTTTTTGTAATCGGCGATGTTCAAACCAAGGGCTTCCTTGCGGGAAAGCTTGATCTTCTTGGTCTTCGGGTCGATCCCGATGCACTTGACCAAGAGTTCGTCGCCTTCCTTCAGGACGTCCTCGACCCGCTCCACGCGGCCCTTGTCCAATTGGGAAATATGAACCAGGCCGTCGGTGCCCGGCAGGATCTCGACGAAAGCGCCGAAGTCCATGATCTTCTTAACCGTGCCGAAATAAATTTTTCCCTCTTCGGCCTCGGCCATCAGCCCGTCGATAAAGGCCTTGGCCTTTTCAATAGAGGCTCCGTTGGGAGAGGCGATATTCACCGTACCATCGTCTTCCACATTGATTTCAACTTGGAAATCTTCCGTGATTTTTTTGATCATCGCGCCGCCTTTGCCGATGATGTCCCGAATCTTATCCACCGGAATCTTGATGCTGACGATCCGTGGGGCATAGGGCGAAAGGGTCGTGCTGGGGGAGGTCATGGTCTTATCCATGATGTCCAAGATGGTCAAACGGCCCTGCTTGGCCTGCGCCAAGCCCTTCTCGATGACCTCGAAAGGCAGGCCTGTGATCTTGATGTCCATCTGGATGGCAGTGATGCCCTTGCGGGTACCGGCCACCTTGAAGTCCATGTCGCCAAAATGGTCTTCCAACCCTTGGATGTCGGTCAGGATGGCGTATTTGGTCATGTCCGCGTTGGAAACCAACCCTAAGGCCACGCCCGCGCAGGGGCTCTTCAAGGGCACGCCCGCGTCCATCATGGACAGCGAACCGCCGCAGACCGAAGCCATAGAGGAGGAACCATTGGATTCCAGAATGTCGGAGGAGACCAGGATGGTATAGGGGAAAGCGTCCAGCGACGGGAGCAATGGCTCCAGCGCCCTTTCCGCCAGGTTGCCATGGCCGATCTCGCGGCGGCCGGGGCCCGAGAGGCGCTTGATCTCACCCACCGAGTAGGGCGGGAAATTGTAATGAAGCATGAAACGCTTTTTCTGCTCGCCTTCCAGCTCTTCCAAAATCTGCTGGTCTTCTTTGGTGCCGAGGGTGGTGACCACCAGGGCCTGGGTTTGGCCGCGGGTAAAGAGGGCCGAACCATGCGTGCGGGGCAGAACCTTCACTTCGCCCGTGATGGGGCGGAACTCGTCCAGCTTGCGTCCGTCCTGGCGCTCGTGGCGGTCCAGGATGGCTTCACGGACCAGGTCGGACTCGATGCCGTGGATCAGTCCCGAAATATCCTTGTCCTTCTCGGGGAATTTTTCTTTCAAGGCTTCGACTGTTTCTTTTCCAACGTGATGGATGCCTTCTTGGCGCTTGAGCTTGTCTTTTTCGGCCATAGCAGCCTTCATCTTAGGCAAGGCGAAGGCCTTAACGGCGGCAGCCAAATCCTCCGGCGGCCTGACCAGGGTCAAGGCACGCTTGGGTTTGCCGGCTTTCTTGACCAGTTCTTCCTGCAGGTCGATGATCTTTTGGCATTCTTTATGGGCCAGTTTGATGGCTTCGTACAGGACCGATTCGGATTCCTCGTCGGCTCCGCCCTCGACCATCACGACCGCCTTGCGACTGGCGGCGACAACGAGGTCCAGGGTGCTTTCTTCCATTTGCTTGAAGGTCGGGTTGACGACCAGGTCGCCCTTGATGCGGCCCACGCGGACGCAGCCGAACATGTCGGCCACCGGGATATCGGAAACGGCCAAGGCCGCTGAAGCCGCGGAAACGGCCAGCACGTCCGAGTCGTTTTCTTGGTCGGACGAGATGACGGTGCAATGCATTTGGACTTCGTTGAAGAACCCATCCGGGAATAAGGGACGGATAGGCCTGTCGATCAGGCGGGAGGTGAGGATTTCCTTGGTGCGGGGACGGCCCTCGCGCTTGAACCAGCCTCCGGGAATGCGGCCCGCGGAAGAGGACTTCTCGCGGTACTCGACGGTGAGGGGGAAAAAGTCTTTGCCCGGCATGGGATCCTTGGCGCCGACCACGGCCACCAGGACCACAGTTTCGCCATATTGGGCCAGGATCGACCCATCGGCCTGCTTGGCCATACGGCCCGTTTCGAAAGATAAAGTCGCTTGAGACAATTTACAGCTGACGCGTTCCATCATTTTTGACTCCTCCAGAAAGTTTTAGGTTGGTGACGAGGTTGGGATGTTGAATGAACCGCTTTTGGCCTTGGGCTTTCCAAAAAAGTCTTTCTTGGTGCCCTTGGTGCCTTGGTGGTGAATTCTTCTTCCCTTATTTGCGGAGACCCAAACGATCGAGGAGCGAAGCGTATCTCTTCACATCGTGCTTTTTCAGGTAATCCAAAAGACGGCGCCGGTGCCCGACCAGCTTGAGCAATCCACGACGGGACGCATGGTCCTTGGGATGGGTTCTAAAATGCTCGGTCAGGTATTTGATCCGCTCGGTAACGAGGGCAACTTGAACTTCTGGGGAACCGGTATCCGTATCCTTTTGTTTAAAATCCTGAACTAACTGGGTCTTCTTTTCCTTCGTCATCATGGTGCGACTCCTCAAATTGAAATTTTGTTGCCGGACTCCCCTGAAACCAAGCGATCGTCAGAGTGGACGAGGGCCGAGTAAAGGATCATTGCCTTGCAAACCTACGCTCCCAAAAATCGGGCGCAGGGGCAGTATTCTATGGACTTTGCCGGGGGGTGTAAAGGAGATAACCGGCCACAAACGCTTAAAAAGAATGAATTTCAAACGGTTTTCTGGAAAGGTCTTCCTGCTAAAGGGAGATTTCCAGAACATCAAATTCCACACAAAACCATTGGGTCAAGTAATGGAAAACCGGGAAACGATCACCCCCGGCGCTCATTTGGGTGGATAGAATTTGTTTAAAAAAATAAAAGCGGTCCGGAATTTAACCGGACCGCTTGAATCCGACTTAAAAGGCTAGCATTACTTGGTGGGAGCTCCCGACTTGGAAGAAGAACCGGGATTACCATTTTTCTTGCTGTGGTGTTTCTTTTTTCCATGCTTGGTGGATTTAGACGTCGGGGTGGCTGGAGAGTTTGCGGCCCAAACCAAGCCCGAAGTCGCCGTGACAAAGAACAACACCAAAACCATTGCCATTACTTTTTTCATTTTATCTCTCCTTTAAGGATTAAAACCAACTGGCTTCTACTTCTTAGACGACAGAATCGGAAAAAAAGTTAACCTTCAGCCTCCGAATCTTCCCATTTACCTCAGTGAATGACCACAACCTTGCCCGTTTTCCGAAGAGACTGGGGCCCGTTGCCGGCTTGGATGACGTAAATATACAAGCCGCTGGCCACCGAGTTATCCGATTGGTTCTCAAGATTCCAGATGATCTTGTTCAAACCGCTTTGACCTAAGATATCGGCTTGATAAACCAGCTCACCCGTGACGGTGAACAATTCCAATTGAACTTGTGAAGCTGAAGGTAAAGTAACCTCAAAATCAATGGGAGTTCCATTCTTTGAGATGTTTGGAACAGCTTTGGCAAATGAAGCGCTCGATTGACATGCTGGAGTCGAGGTTGAACCTGCACTCAATCCGCTTCCTTCCTGTACCGCGGCCGCTACCAGCCGGGGTGTCGGGCTGGATGTTGGCGTACGAGTTGGCGTAGAGGTCCTAGTATTGGTGGGCGTTTTCGTGTCCGTAGCGGTGTGGGTGTTGGTAGGTGTCTTCGTCGCCGTCTTAGTATCGGTCGGCGTAGGAGTATTCGTCGGCGTACGAGTGGGCGTAGAGGTCCTAGTATTGGTCGGTGTCTTCGTGTCCGTGGCGGTATGGGTACTGGTAGGTGACTTCGTCGCCGTCTTAGTATCGGTCGGCGTAGGAGTATTCGTCGGCGTACGAGTGGGCGTAAAGGTACTAGTATTGGTCGGCGTATGGGTAGGCCTATGAGTATGGGTGCTGGTTGGCGTAATAGTAGCCGTCTCGGTAGCGGTGCTACTGGCCGTCCGGGTCGTGGTAAGCGTCGGCGTGGAGGTTGCGGTAGCCGTAGCCGAGTTTGTGGGTGTATTGGTCGCCGTATTGATAGCCGTGCTGGTGGCGCTATTCGTGACCGTGAAAGTTGGCGTCACGGTGGGCGAATTGGTGGCCGAAGAAGTAGGCGTAAGGGTTGCCGTTTTCGTCGCCGTGAAGGTAATGGTTGGCGTCGGGGTCAAGGTCGGCGAACCGATCGCGGAGCCGCCGGATGTGCAAGGGGCGAATTGATCCACTTGGTTCGCTCCCTGTTCCGCCACATAGAGGGTTCCGTTGTTGGTAGCCAAACCTTCCGGATTCATGAAGCCGCTTCCAGCGCCGGAGGTCACCCCTTCCAGGGTTCCCTGTTCGTTGTAGACCGCGACCAAGCTGACGCCATCGGACACGTAAACCAAGCCCGTCACGTTATCCACCGTGATAAAGCCTGGGCCCTGGAGGCCTGAGGAAGTGGTGTTCCATTGGCTCAGAAGATTTCCCTGGTAATCAAACACGGAGACCGTTTCGGCGTCGTAATCCGTCACGTAAACGTTGCCGTTGCCATCCACCGACACGCCCGTGGGAGCTTGGAAGGCCGTGGGTGTCCCCGCGATTCCAGTGCTGCCCCATTGGTTCAAATAACCGTTGGTTGGGTTGAAAGACTCTATCCGGCCGTTGCCGAAGTCCGCCACATAGAACGTGGTTCCGGCGTTGTTTGCCCCGATACCCCAAGGTTCGTTGAACTGTCCGTTTCCGAAACCCGTGCCGCCAAATTGCGCGACTGGTGTGCCGTAAAGGGTGAACTCGTCGATTTGGTTGTCATAGAAGTCCACGACGAAGATGTCGTTCCCGGCGATGGCCAGGCCGTTGGGTTCGCCAAAGGCATAGCTGCCGGTCCCGCTCCAGGGCGTCAAAGCCGCCCCGGTGGCCGAGTAAACATCGATCTGGTTGTTGGTGTTGTCGGCAATATAGACATTACCGCTGGCGTCCAAAGCCAAGCCATAGGGGCTTCCAGCCGCCAAGGTCTGGTTCTGGCCGCAAGCCAATGGGGCGTTGTTAGGCGTGGCGGTAGGCGTGGGGATGCTCGAGCAAGGAGCAATCAACCGGATATTATCCAGGTAAAAGTTCCCTTTCCCATTGGTGGAATTATTGTTGTAGATGAACCTGATTCCAGTCGTGGAACTTCCCACACCCGTTATAAGGAATGTCACGCTCTGCTGTCCTGCGACAATACCCACCGTATTTGAAATAGTCGAATAATTTTGGTCCACTATTTCCAGTTGGGAATAGGTCGACCCAGCCACCAAACTCGGATCCACATAGAGATCCATAACCAACTGGCCCACATTTGTCCAATTCGTGATCGGAATCCCGGACAGGATCATCGCCTGGTCGTTCCAACCCGCGGCGGTGTTGATGTTTACATCCAGGGAAGTCAATCCTTGGGTCACGTGCGATTTGGACAGGCTGAAGGTCGCGTTCGATCCGCTCCAAGTCCCACCCTGGGTCAAGCTCTCGCAACCGTTGAGCAGCTCGGGGCATGTCGCCACGAACACGGGGATGTTGATAGTCACGTCATTCATCCAAATAGTAACCGGCGCGGTGGCGTTCAGCACCTGTATACCCAATTGTTCAACATCGGACGGGGTCCCCGGGCTCATGGTGAAGCTGACTTGAGTCCAAGAAGAGGACAAACTGTTCTGGTAAGATCCGCCGTCCCATGAGTAACCCGACCCGCTTTGGTCGAATACCTGGAGGTTTCCTGAACCCGAGGCCTTGTACCAGAAGCTAATGGTACTTCCGGCGGGGATGGATACGGCCGATGGGAATTGCAAGCCGATGTCCTCACCGCCAGCACCCACCACGGGAAGAATCACTTCCAATGATCCCGTTCCACCAGTCAAAGGATAGGGATTGGCCGGGTCCACCTGAACAATCGCCCCGGCAGGTCCATTAAACGCTGTCCAACCCTGGGTACAGCCACCGAAGGTATAAGTGGGTTGTAAGGAAGCCACGCAAGCCGTCGGTGTGGCCGTAGGCGGCATGGTCGGCGAGCCGATCGGCGAGCCCCCGGAGGTGCAAGGCGCGAATTGATCCACTTGATTCGCTCCCTGTTCCCCCACGTACCAGGTTCCGTTGTTGGCAGCCAAACCTTCCGGATCCTGGAAGCCGCTTCCGGCGCCGGAGGTTACCCCTTCAAATGTTCCCTGCGTGTTATAGACCGCGACCAGGCTGTTGCCATCGGACACGTAAACCAGGCCCGTGGTGTTATCCACCGCGATGAAGCCGGGTCCTTGAAGGACTCCTTGGGCGCTCCATTGCCGAAGGAGATTACCCTGATAGTCAAACACCGACACGGTTTGGGCGTCGTAATCCGTCACGTAAACATTGCCGCTGGCGTCCACCGCGATACCCGTGGGCGCTTGGAAGGGAGTGGTTCCCGTAATTCCACTGGCTCCCCATTGGCTTAAATAGGTACCCGCGGGGCTGAAAGCCTCCACCCGGCCGTTGCCGAAGTCCGCCACATAAACCGTGGTTCCGGCGCTGTTGGCCCCGATTCCCCAAGGTTCGCTGAATTGTCCGTTACCGCTGCCCTGGGTTCCCCATTGGGCGACGGGCGTACCGTTGAGGGTAAACTCGTCGATCTCGTCGTCATAATAATCCACCACGAAAAGGTTGTTCACGGCGACGGCTAGGCCGTTGGGTTGCCCAAAGGAATAGCTGCCGTTCCCGTACCATTGGCCCATGGAAGCTCCCGTGGCCGAGTAAATATCGATCTGGTTGTTCGTGTTGTCGGCGATATAGACATTGCCGCTGGCGTCTAAGGCCAAGCCATAGGGGCTTCCCGCCGCCAAAGTTTGGGTCTGGTTGCAGGCCAAGGGCGCGAAGGTAGGTGTAATAGTGGCCGTCGGCAAGATGGGGTTGGAGATGAGCCAGCCCTGCACATCGGCAGTGATCGTGCTCCAGCCATTGCCTGAACCGCCCGTGCCAATTTGGAACCCGATCTGAACCACTTGGGTCGGGTCAAAACCGCCTGACAAAGTACTGGGGACTGTCATCGTGAAGGTGACGCATCCCGAATCATTCCCCGTGGCCGATCCAAAGTAGGTGCCGGTTTGCTGATAAACACCGGCGTAGCCTTGAGCTGAACCGTCTTGTAAATAGATCTGGCCGTAATACTGGGGAGCGTTGGAATCGAACCCGTTGCTGATATCGGCGACCATCGTGATCACCTTGCCCGCGAAGTTCGTGGGAACGCCGAAACCTTTTTCCACGTTGTAAGTTTGGTTGATCCCGGTGAAGGGAGGCTGTATTTCCAAGGCGCCGGTGGAGCCGCCATAGCAACTATCGGCGGGCGCGGGATTAAAGGCGACCGACCCGCTGATGATTCCTCCCGAATATTGGTTGACGCTCCAGCTGCTGACATCCGCGGTGGAATTAAAGGTATAAGAGGAAAGTGGAACCGGGGTGCCGGTGGGGGTGGGGGTGTTTAAAACTTTCGGCGTGGCGTTGGAGAAAAGCCAGCCCTGAACATCGGCCGTGATCGTGCTCCAACCTGTGCCACCACCGCCCGTGCCGATTTGGAACCCGATCTGAACCACTTGGGTCGGGTCAAAGGAACCGCTGATGCCGCTGGGGACCGTAAATGTGAAGGTGACGCATCCCGAATTGTTCCCGGAGGCGGACCCAAAGCTGGGTTGGGTGGAATAGGCGCCTGCGTAACCCTGGGCGGCACCGTCCTGTACGTAGATTTGGCCCCAATACTGGGCCGCGTTGGAGTTAAAGTTGTTGCTGATGTCGGCGATCATCGTGATGGACTTGCCCGCGAAATTCGTGGGACCCGCCAAACCCTTTTCCACATTGTAATTTTGGTTGGCCCCGGTGAAGGGAGGCATCACTTCCAATGCTCCGGTAGAACCGCCGTAACAACTGTCGGTTGGCGAAGCGTTATAGGCGACCGACCCGCTGATGAGCCCTCCCGAATATTGGTTGATGCTCCAACTGCTGGCATCCGCGCTGGAATTGAAGGTATATCCGCCGTTCAGAGACAGGCGGGTGCTGGTGGGCGTGGGTGTGGAGGTGGGGCCCCCGCTGTTTTCGGTCAGGCACATCTGGCCGACCCAGAAGGTCATCGGTGAGGAATTGGCCGCGTCGGTCTGGAACTTGATGCCGTTGCAATTCGCCAAAGCCTGTGCCTCGGTGGGAATGGCATCAGGAGATCCCGTGGGCCAACTGCTGTACTGCCGGACAAAAGAAGAGTAAGGAATCGTCACCAATTGCCATGTGTTAGGCGTCGACACTTGGATGGCGTAACTATAATCGGCGTAATCCCCGGTGGTAGCGTTGTCAATGATGGGATTGGCGAATTCAACTAAAACCGTGGTTTGGACGCTTGCCATAAAATAGAACTGAAGGTTGTTCAAGCCGCTGAAGTTCTGGACGCTGCCGAAAGTGGCCTCTTCCCCAAAGCCGCCCGACGAAGGGTTCGTTCCCGACAATTGCAAAGCGTAGGCGGGTCCATTCGCGACCGGGCTCACCACTCCCGTTGAAGCGGTGTTTGCGCCGCCGCCATAGTTGTAAGAATAGAAGGACGTTCCTAAACTATCCGTCACAACTCCGTTCCCGAAATTAGAGGAATACACGCAGGAACCCGCCGGAATCGGTGTGGGAGTGATGAAGACGGTAGGCGTAAAGGTGGGCACGGAGCCAGGGATAAGCCAATTCTTGACTGCGACTCCCCAAGCCGACGGGGCGAAATTCCAATTGGCCAAAAGGTCCGGCGGCGTATCGGTGTTCATGGACCAAGCGGTGGCTCCTACCACACCCGTGGTGGTGACGGCCCAGCCCGAGGGACCGATCATGTTGTTGTCAAAGGTGCCGTTGTCGCTGTCGTTGCTGGCATCTGGACCCATTTCACCAATGAAAACAGGAACGGTGGTAAGGACCGAAGACGGAACGCTGGCGTTCCAGCTGGAGGCTGCGATGCCGTCGTTGCTGCCGTAAAGATGCGCTGAATAAACCACGCCGTTGCCGGGGTTGGCCACGGGATAGTTCACGACGCCAGTCAAGTCCGAGCACCAGGCCAAGCCGCCCATCAAGCAAACATTGTTTGCGCCCGTTCCACGGACCGCGTTTAAGAGGGCCTGCATGCCTGGTGTCGTAAAGGAACCATTATTCGAGCCGCCATTGAACCAAGTATTCCAAGCATTGGTGTCATCCGTGCCGCTGGGGCTGGTGCTGTAAGGCTCGTTGTAAAGGTCGAAGAGAACTGCCGGATTGTTGGCGTAGGTGGAAGCCAATGAGCTCCAGAAGGTGATGGCGTTGGCGTCCGCCATGAACTGTTGCTTGGTGTTGAGGTCGTTACCCCATCCGGTTCCGCAAGGCGCGGTGGCGGTCGAGGAAGTCCCGGACCAATGCAGGTCCAGGATCACGTAGACCCCGTGGTTGAAGGCGTAATCAACGATTTGATGGACCTTGCTCTGGTAAGCCGCGGAACCCGCGCCCGAACAGCCGAACCATTCATCCTGGTTCAGGGGGAAGCGCATGATAGTGGCGCCCCAGGCCGTGACCGCTTCCTGCTCGGTTTTCAAGATCGAGCCGCCAATCCCGCTCGGCGGGCCCTCGCCGATGTAAGCCGAACCGTCATACCATTCTAAGCTGTCGATGTCGACGCCCTTTAGGACGGCGGGAGAGCCGTTCGCCAAAAGGGAATTTCCGGAGACCGAAAGGGATGGCGGACCGCTGGTGGGAGTGCGCGTAATGGTGGGCGTGATGGTCGCCGACTGCCTTTTTGATAAATAGGCGGATTGGTAAACCCAACCCTGCACATCAACCGTGACCGTATTCCACGCCGTTCCGGAACCGCCCGTGCCGATTTGGAATCCGATTTGAACCACTTGGGTCGGGTCAAAGGATCCGCTCAAAGAACTCGGAACCGTAAAGGTAAAAGTGACGCATCCGGAATCATTGCCCGACGCGGAGCCAAAGCTGGTACCCGTATTTTGATATACCGAAGCGTAACCTTGGGCAGGTCCATTTTGTAAATAAATCTGACCATAATATTGGCCCGCGTTCGAGTTGAATCCGTTGCTGATATCAGCCACCATCGTGATGGCCATACCGCTAAAGTTGGTCGCCCCAGCCAAGGCATATTCGACATTATAAATTTGGTTGGCGGCCGTAAAGGGAGGTTGGATTTCCAGGGCTCCGGCAGAGCCGCTGTAACAGCTATCGGCGGGAGAAGAATTAAAACCGACCGATCCGGTGATGAGTCCACCCGAATATTGGTTAATGCTCCATCCGCTGATATCCGCGCTCGAATTGAAGGTATAACCGGTGGAACCGGGTGAAAGTGGACCAATAGTCGCTGTCGGGGTAACGGTAGGAGTGGGCGTCAAGGTAGGCGTCGGTGTGTTGGTCGGATAGACCCAGCCTTGAACATCCACCGTGATGGTATTCCACGCCGTACCGCCGCTGCCGGTGCCGATTTGGAATCCTATTTGAACCACTTGGGTCGGGTCGAAGGATCCACTCAAAGAACTTGGGACCGTAAAGGTAAAAGTAACGCAGCCGGAATCATTTCCCGTGGCGCTCCCGAAGCTGGTTCCGGTGGACTGATAGACCGAAGCGTAACCTTGAGCGCTCCCATCCTGCAAATATATCTGGCCGTAATACTGGCCCGCGTTCGTGGCAAATCCGTTGCTAATATCAGCCACCATCGTGATTGACTCGCCCGCAAAATTAGTGGGACTCGCCAACCCATAATCCACGTTATAAATTTGGTTGGCCGCGGTAAAGGGCGGCTGCACCTCCAAGGCACCCGTGGAACCGCCAAAACAACCATCGGCGGGGGCGGGATTATAGGTTACCGATCCGGTAATCAAGCCACCCGAATAGATGTTAATCCCCCAATTACTGATATCCGCGCTTGAATTAAAAGTATAGCCGGAAAGACTTTGCGCCCATGTCCATCCCGGGCCTAATGCGATTAGGAGAAAGAGTAAGCTAGAATATTTTTTGAGATAAGAAGTCATTAGTTTTCCTTTGGGCAAAAGGTTGCAAAAATAATTCTTGGCGACAATAAAAAAAAATAAAAAAATTGTCAAAGAGATTTTATTGAATTAATTTTGGCGGGTTTAGAATGGTACTTTTTTTGACAGAATAATCAATAAAACTTTTTGTAAATCTTTCACCCGTTTTAAAAAACGTTTTTTGGTTTTCCGTTAAAGATATTTGTAGTTTTTTTGTCATTAACAAAAAACATTTTAGGGCGATTCCTTATTTTTACGAAGAACCAACGCCTTTCTTCGTTAAATCGAAGAGTCTAAAATTTAGACTTGTAAAAACAAAAAATGAAACCGGTTCAAGCTTTATTTTTAAAAAAATGGATTAAAGCCCACTGAGTCGAGAAAGGATAAACACAGAACAACAAATAATAAAAAAATTATCAAAACAGAAAATAAATATTTCCAATTTCGGGCGAGAACTTTCGAGAGGAAACCGACATTAATATTTATTCAAGAGGGGAAGTTAAAAGGAACGAATCAAAAAAGTCGTCTTATTTTCTTCCCAAGCACTGAAATAAAAAAACGCAATAAAAATACCTTCGGGAGTATCTTGAAAAGGCAGAAGAAAGAAAAAATACTAAAACTTAGGCCCGCCACAAAGAAGTCTTACGTATCGCTGACAAGTCTTTGTGGATTTGTTTCACCAACTTGGCGGAAGAGGAGAATTTCTTCTCCGTCCTTAAGTACTTCAATAAGTACACCTTCATCCTTCGTCCGTAAAGTCTTCCGTAATAGTGAAGCAGATGCACTTCGGCCTGGCGGTGGTGGTCGTCTTCTTTGAACGTCGGGCGCTTGCCCAAGTTCATTCCCGCCCGGTAATATTTCGAGCCCAGCTTCACCGAGCAGGCGTAAACCCCGTCCTTGGGAAGAAACTCATCGATATGCGCCAAGTTGGCGGTGGGAAACCCGATCTGGTGCCCCACATGTTTCCCGTGAACCACTTCCCCCTCGATGAAATACGGCTTTCCCAATAGCTGGTTGGCCAACTGGGTTTGGCCCCGGGATAAAAGCTCCCGGATCCGGCTGGAGGACACCACCCTCCCTTTCACCCGGATGGGTTCCACCGCCCGGACCTCGAAAGCCGATTCTTTTCCCAAACGCCTCAAGAGCGCCACGTCGCCCCTTGCGCCACGCCCGAACCGGAAGTTCGCTCCCACCACGACCCCTTTTAAGGTTCCCAATCCTTGCAGCCAATGGACAAACTGTTCCGGGGTCTTTTGGGAGAAGGCTCGGGTGAACCGGAGCACATGAACCCGACCGATACCTTCCGCCCTCAAAAGCCGGAAAGTTTCCTGCCGCGGCAAAAGGAAAGGGATACGCGGTCCGCCCTTTAACACATGCATGGGATGATCCTGGAAAGTAACGGCGACGGGAAGGGCTCTTAAGCTTTTTGCCATTTGGACGGTTTGACGAACGAGGGCCTGATGGCCCAAATGGACACCGTCAAAGACACCGATGGTAAGAACGATTGGCTTTTTCAAAGCAGTCCTTCTATTCCAAATACTTTTTCGGGCGCCACTTCCCCATCGGGTGAGACTCTGGCAATGGCGCTGACCCTTCCCTGGCTGTTCACGACGCGGTAAAGGCCGGGAGCAAAACCGGGGATTCCCAATTTCAGGCCCTGGCAGAAACGCTGGAGCAAATGATTCTCCAACTTTAACTCCGGCAGATGCTCCACCAGCCGGCTGGGCGCAATCAAGATACCCGAAAGATTCCCCTCCTCCATATTTTTTTTAACCTCTTCCAAGGTCAGAGCGTCTTTTAATAAAAACGGGCCAACTTGGGTCCGTTCCAGTTTCTCCATGCATCCGCCCGTCCCCAGGGATTCCCCGAGGGTCTGGCAAAGGGAACGCACGTAAGTGCCGGGTGAGCAGACAACCCGGAAGGACACCCGTGGAAGGTCCACTTGGAGGACTTCGACGCTTTGGATTCGGATGGGACGGGCCTTGCGCTCCACCTCGATACCCCGGCGAGCCAACTCATAAAGCTTTTTTCCTCCCTTTTTGACTGCCGAAACCATCGGTGGCACCTGCTCGGTTAAAGTTTTAAGTTGAAGAACCGCCTCCTTCACCCTTTCCGGCGATATGTTTTCCACGGGTTTCTCATCCAATACTTTTCCGGAAATGTCATAACTATCGGTGGAGGTCCCTAGAAGGCAGGTTGCCGCGTATTCTTTAGGATAGGAAGCGAACTCGATAAGCCGCGTGGCGGTTCCCACGGCTAAGGGCAAAACGCCGGTAGCCAGGGGATCCAAAGTGCCTAAATGGCCGATGCGCCTTTCTTTCAGGATTCCCCGCGTTTTAGCCGCCACATCGTGGGAGGTCCAGGTGGAAGGTTTGTTTAAATTAAGAACCCCATCCATAGGTGGTTTCACTTTAGGATTTTTTAAGAAAAATGACTGGATTATTTAAGAACCGATTGGCAGGCGGTTAGAACGGACTTTAAAGCCTTGTCTAATGGCCCGTCAAGGACGGCTCCGGAGGCATAGGAATGCCCGCCGCCGCCGAACTGCTTAGCCACATTGGCCACATTGATCCCGTTTTTGGACCGGAGAGAAAGTTTAATCCGTCCATCGGGCCTTTCCTTGAGGAAGGCGGCGATTTGAACCGTATCCAGGTTGCGCACCAAGTTGATGAGGTTTTCGGTGTCGTCGTCGGAAGCCTTGGATTTGAGAAAATCACCTTGGGTCAGCGTCATTGATCCGATGGCGCCGCTGTTGGTGGTATGGATGCTTGCCAGGGCCAGTCGGGTCAACTCGAGGGCTTCTTTGCTGATGTCCCCGAAAATGCTCTCACTGATCTGGGAGACATCCGCACCCGCTTCCTCCAAGTCGGCCGCCAGCCGAAAGATCCGGGGGGTGGTGCTGGGATAACGGAACCGGCCGGTATCGGTGACGATCGAGGTATAAATCCCCTCGGCGATATCCTTATCCACTTTGACCTTGAGGGCTTTGATCAGCTCATAAACGACTTCACCGGTAGCCGCGGCCTCCGGAACCACCAGGTTGTAGTCGCCGTAGCGGTCATTGGAATAATGGTGGTCGATATTAACCAGCGTGGCGAACTCCTCGCGCTGGACCCCTTCGCGGATGCGGGTGAAATCCCCCGCGTCGAGGACAAAGCAAACCTCATGGTCCGGGATATCGTCGCTGGTTTGGTAGAAGGGGGTAAAGGCCAGGAAGTCGAACTTGTAAGGAAGGGGGTCATGGTTCACCACTTGTACTTTTTTCCCCAACTTACGCAGGGCCATGAAGAGAGCGGATTCGGCCCCTAAACCATCCCCGTCCGGGTTGACATGGGTGGTGATGAGGAAGGACTTGTGCGATTTGATGAGTTTGGCGACTTCGGCGTAGGAATCTTTTTTTCGTTGGGAGGATGTTTTGGTGGCTAACTTCGTTTTAAGCTTCATCGCTTGGTTTTTCCTCGGAGGATTTAATCTGGTTCAAGATGCCTTTGATCTTCATCGCATGGTCCAGCGACTCGTCCAGCCGGAATTGGATTTCGGGGGTATATCGTAGCTGAAGACGGCGTCCTAATTCACCTCTTAAAAAACCCTTGGCTCGCTCGAGACCTGCCATGGATTCTTGCCGGGTCTTTTTGTCTCCTAAAATCGATACGAATATCTTCACGTGGCGCAAATCATCGGCAGTTTCCACTCCCGTAACGGTCACAAAATGGATTCCGGGATCTTTAACTTCCTGAATCAGCATCGCGCCGATTTCCCGTTTAATCGCCGCCGAAACCTTATCAGCCCTTTTAAAACCCATAAAGTATTCCCAACCTTTATAAAAACTCCGTTTGAACGCCGGTCACTTGTAAATCCGCCTCATCGTCCAAAAGTTCCAACACTTTGGACAATGTGGAATTGGCGTGAGAACGGTCAGTGTTAACCGTAGCCAGGGCCAAAACCGACCTTTGCCAGAGATTTTGGAATTCGACTTCGGCCACCGAGACGTTGAATTGCTTCGCAAACGGTCCGTAACGCTTTTCAAGCTGGAACGTTTCGTTTTGAGTGATCCGCTTTCGGGATAATGGATTTCGACCCGCAAAAGACCTATCACCATTTGATCTTGAAGTCCTCAGTCGAAAACCACGAACTGGAGTTATTCGAGTTTTTGGGCAACCGCTTCCATAATATAAATTTCAAGCTGGTCCCCAACCTGGATATCATCGAAACCGTCGATGCCGATACCACACTCATAGCCGTTGGTCACTTCCTTCACGTCGTCCTTAAAACGCCGCAACGATGAAAGGGCTCCCTCGTAAACGACTTCTTCCGCGCGCAGAACTTTCACTTTGGCTTTGCTTGTAATTTTTCCGGAAGTCACCATGGAACCGGCAATTGCCCCCTTGGGAGTGCTGAATATCTGACGGACTTCCACCTTGCCGATGGTCAAAGGCCGATAGGTCGGCTCCAGCAGGCCTTCCATCGCCTTGCGCACATCCTCAACCGCGTCGTAAATGATCTTATAAACCCTTACGTCTACGTCTTCCCTTTCAGCCGTGGACTTGGCGTTGGAATCAGCCTTCACGTTGAACCCGACCACGATGGCGTTGGAAGCGGAGGCAAGAAGAATGTCGGAATTGACGATATTTCCCGTACCGCTGCGGATGACCCTTAAAACAACCTTGCCGGTTGAAAGTTTTTCCAGAGATTGGGTGAGGGCTTCCACCGATCCTTGCACGTCCGCCTTGACGACGACCTTCAGCTCTTTGATCTGCCCTTCCTTGATCTGCTCGAAAAGATTGTCGAGGGTAATGTGTTTCATGGCCCCGACGAGACGGTTGTCCTTCCGGGCTTCAGTGCGTCGGGCGGCGATTTCCCGGGCGACTTTGGCGTCTTCCACCCCGTAAAATACGTCCCCGGCCTGGGGCACGTCGTTTAAGCCCAAAATTTCGACGGGAGTCGCGGGAGTCGCGGCCTTCACCGGTTTACCTAAGTCGTCATGCATGGCCTTGACGCGACCATAGGTGCTTCCCGCGATGATATCATCGCCGATTTTAAGGGTTCCCTTTTCTACCAGGAAGGTGGCCACTGACCCCCGGCCCTTATCCAACCGGGCTTCCAAGACTACTCCCTTGGGAACTCGATTAGGATTAGCCTTAAGTTCCAGAACTTCCGCCTGCAGGAGAATCATTTCCAGGAGCTTATCCAGATTTAGGCGTTTTTTAGCCGAAACATTAACAAAAATAGTCGTCCCGCCCCACTCCTCAGGAACCAACCCCCGCTCGGCCACTTGGGTCTTCACCCGGTCCGGATTGGCTTCCGGTTTGTCGATCTTGTTGATGGCCACAATGATGGGTACCTTGGCTTCTTTGGCGTGGTCAATAGCCTCTAGGGTTTGAGGCATGACACCGTCATCCGCCGCGACTACGAGAACCACAATATCCGTTGCCTTGGCGCCGCGGGCGCGCATGAGCGTGAAAGCCTCATGGCCTGGAGTATCCAGAAAGGTGATGGATCCTTTTTCCTGTTTTACCTGGTAAGCGCCGATATGCTGAGTAATGCCTCCCGCTTCTCCCTCGGCCACCTTGGTTTTGCGGATGGCGTCTAATAGAAGGGTCTTTCCGTGGTCGACATGCCCCATGATGGTCACGACGGGCGGTCGGGGCTGCAGATCCTTGGGATCATCCGGTGTGTCCTGAAACATTTCGGCCCCAAAAAGGGGCACCACTTCCACTTCGGCGTCATGGGCGGAAGCCAGCGTTTCGGCGACGGGCATATCCACTCTCTGATTGATGGTGGCCAGAATCTTGAGGTCTAGCAATTCTTTAATAAGAACACCAGCCTTGACATTGAGCTTTTGCGCTAATTCGGAAACCGTAATGCCTTCGGAAACTTTAATTTTCGTCAGGATCTTGGGAACGACCGGAGTCCCATCCGCGTTGAGTTCTTCAACCTTAGGTTTATCCTCAACAGTTTCTTTCACGACAGTCGTCACGCTTTTGGGACGGCCAGCGGCCAAACCGTGGCCGCCTGATTTGACCGGCATATGTTTCGATCCCGATCCGCTTTTACGCGGCACCATGGCCGGTCGGGGAGCGGTTTTAGTACCCGTGGGCTTAAGGGCCGGATAGGTTGCCGTAGGCGCGGACAAACCGGCTGTGGGTTTTACCATGGTACGGGTGGCCGTCACGGGCAGAGGTGAGGCGGAAGTTGTCGCGGGTGTTTTGGGGGCTACCATGCGGGTGGCGGTAGTGGTGGAAATCGGCGCCGTAGCGCTGACGGATGCGGAATTTAGGTCCGCCATCCCCAAATCGCGGCGTATATCGGATTGGATTTTATCGTCAACAACCGTCAACTGGCTGGGAATGTTGTGGCCCAGCTTTTTACAACGGTCCAGCACATCCTTGCTCGTTAGTCCCAGTTCTTTGGCGAATTCAAAAAGGCGTTTGCCCATGGTGAGTTAACCCTCCTGGCCTTCCGGCCCCGGAGCGACCGTGCCCAAGACCTCCGGTGAAGGGGGAATAGTTGGGATTCCCTCTTGATCTTTGGTCAGCTCGGGGGCCTCGGGGGCTGCTTCGCCCTTCACCGCGCCTTCGTCAATCTCATCGGGTGGAGCGTCTTTTCTTGTCTCGTCGGTCAGCGACGCCGCGGCACCCGCGGAAGGAGCCGCAATATTAGCTTCGGCTAGTTCCTGGGGAATTTCCTGTTGGATTTCCTGGAAGTGGGCGTCCATACGGGCGCGCTCTTCCTGTGTGTGTTGTTCCTCGTTCTTGATGTCGATCTTGATACCAGTCAAGCGGGCGGCCAAACGGGCATTTTGCCCTTTCTTGCCGATAGCTAACGACAGCTGGTCGTTGGGCACGATCACCTCTGCTGAGGGAATCTCGGGATGGAACAGGATTCGAGCGATTTTAGCGGGTGAGAGGGCGTTGGAAAGATAGTTATGAGGCTCCTCATCCCATCGGACGATATCCACTTTTTCTCCGCGGATTTCATCCACGATATTTTGGACACGGATTCCTTTTACTCCCACGCAGGCCCCAACCGCGTCAATCCGGTCGTCACCCATGGAGCGGACGGATATTTTCGTGCGGGCCCCAGGTTCGCGGGCCACACTTTCGATTTTCACGGCGCCCTCGTAAATCTCGGGAACCTCCAGTTCAAAAAGCTTGCGGACCAGGTTGGGATGCGCTCGGCTGACGATGATGGCCGGTCCCTTCAAGGTCTTTCGAACCTCGAGAACTAAAAACTTCATGCGCTCTCCCGTGGAATAACGTTCACGAGGAACCTGTTCCTTGGCGGGCATCAAGGCTTCGGCGTCGCCAAGGGAAATGATGACGTTGCGGCTTTCATAACGAAGCACGCTTCCGGTGATAAGATCGCCTTCTTTTTCCTTGAACTGGTCATAAACACTCTGCCGCTCGGCGTCCTGGACACGCTGAACGATGACCTGCTTGGCCGTTTGGGCCGCGATGCGGCCAAACTGTTCGGCGGGAATGCGAACCTTGATAACACCGCCCACTTCAGCTTCTTTGTCGAGTTTGCGGGCTTCCGAAAGGGTCAATTGGGTATTGGGATCGGTGATTTCATCCGCCACTTCCTTCAGGTAAAAAGCGCGGAACTCGTAATTGATCTCGTCGAATTCCACGTCCACTTCTTGGGCCGCGCCATACATCTTTTTGGCGGCCGAAGACAAAGCAGCTTGAATCGCCTCGACCAGTTTTTTCTTGTCGATACGCTTGGTATGTTCTAATTGGCTCATCACCAAGGCTAATTCGTTACCCATGGACCCATTCCTCATTTTGTTGGCGTTGAAAAGTTATAATTCCACAACCAGCTTGGCGTTTTTCACCGTCGAAAAAGGAACCCATAAGATTCTCTCTTTTCCGATTCTCACTTCCACCCGCTCACCTTCCGTCTCGCCCAATCGCCCCTCAAAGCTCACCTGGCCTTCCAAGGGCTCCCTTAAAATAAACTGGGCCAATCGGCCTTTGAACCTCCCGCAATCCTCCAGGCTCCTCAAGGGACGGTCCAAACCGGGAGAGGACACTTCCAAAACATAAGCCGTTTCGATCAAGTCCAACTCATCAAGCCTTTTTTCCAACTCGCGGCTCACCGAGGCGCAATCCTCCAAAGTCACGGGCCCGCTTCTCTTGTCCAAGACCACCATCAAAACCAGCCTTTTGCCTTGAGGCCTGACACGAAGGTCAAAAAGCTCCAAAAAGTTGTCTTTGACCACGGCCTCGGCCAAATCCCGAAGCTGGGCATTCCTCGGTTCCTCCGGAAGTCCCATTCTTTCCTGCTCCCTACACTATTCTTCTTGGGCATCCCCGAAAATTAAGGTAAATAAGGGCACAAACGACAAACGGCCTTTCGGCCGTCTGAAATCCGACATTCCTTGCCCAACCTACAGCCAAAAAATAAGAAAAAAAAAGCAGGCCGGAAAGGGCCCACTTTTGGGGAGAACCTTAAATTGCGAGCTTTTTATACCAGAAAGAATCTAATTTGGCAAGAGTGGGCCTGGTAAAAGCCAATAAATAAAGGAATTTGTGTGGCTCAAGAACGAAAAGGCCCTTTTTTCATAGTGAGACAATATTCTTTAAACCCCACCGATTTCCAAAAACGGATAGCCCGTTCATTGCGAATGAGAACTTCCAATACAACCCGGCTTTTCCTGGGCCAGCACCGGGTAATAAGGAGTTTCATGGCCTTTTGGCCCCGGCCCTTGCGTCGATAGGGTTTGTCGATAAAGAACTGGCGCAGGTAAATATGATCTTTTTCTTTTCTGTAGAGGGCATATCCAATTGGAACTTGGTCCTCTTCAAAAAGAAGGGCCTTATATTCTTTTTTCAGCCATCCGGACATCCGCCGCTTGAGTTGGAGGATATTCATTGGATTTCGATGCCGCTCGTCCCGAATGAGCTGATGGTTCCATCGAGACAACAAAACCAAATCAGACTTGTCCGCTTGGCGAAAATTCATCGAGATTAAAAAAGAGTAGCCTGGTTGGAATCAGGAAGGGCTTTGAGGCAGCCGTGTTCTTTCAGGATTTCAATGACATTCTTGTTCACGCCGCAACGATCCACGAGGTCCTCAATGGTGACAAACTCACCCTTGGCACGTTCTTCCCGGATAAGATCGGCAGCCGTTTCACCCAAGCCCGCCAAACTGATGAGGGGCGGGCGTAATTTTTTCTCACCGTCCTGTTCTTGGATGAGGAATTGGCGATTGTCGGATTGATAGAGATCCACCGGCAGGAATCTGAACCCTCGCGCATAGACTTCCTCGACCACGTCCAGAACCGAAGCCTCGTCCTGTTCCTTATTCGTCGGCTTTTCTAGGGACCGGATCAGCTTGATGCGGTCCTTCACCCGGCCCAATCCGCCGCAGGCCACCGTGGCATCGAAGCCAAAAGCTTTGTTCGTGAAATAATCCGCGTAAAAAGCCAGTGGGTGGTGCACTTTAAAATAGGCGATGCGGAAACTCATAATGCAATAGGCCACCGCGTGGGCTTTGGGAAAAATATATTTTATTTTTTTGCAGCTATCGATGTACCACGTCGGCGTTTTGGCCGCGATCATGGCTTGTTCGTACTCCGGCTTCAGTCCCTTGCCCTTGCGCACGTCCTCCATGATCTTGAAGGCCAGGGCTTCATCCATCCCCCGGGCCAACAAATCATTCAGCATGTCGTCACGGGTGGAGATGACGGTGGAAAGATTGGCGGTTCCCTTCTTGATCAAATCCTGCGCATTACCAAGCCAAACATCAGTGCCGTGGGCCAGACCCGATAGCCTTCCCAAATGCTCGAATCTAGTGGGTTTGGTGTCCCGCAACATGTCCATCGCAAAATTGGTGCCGAATTCAGGAACACCCAATGTCCCCAGATCTTTATCTGTTTTTTCTTTTAACTTAAGTGCTTTCGTGGAGGAGAACAGACTCATCGTTTCCGGGTCATTCAAGGGAATGCCGATGGCCGAAACGCCGGTCATTCCTTCCAATCTTTTCAGGCTGGTGGGATTGTCGTGCCCCAGGATGTCGAGTTTCACCAGGCAGTCATGCATGCTGTTGTAGTCGAAATGCGTGGTAATGACGTCACCCTCTTTGTTGTCCGCCGGGTACTGAACCGGGCAGACGTCGGTGATTTCCATTTCCTTCGGCAGGATGACGATACCACCCGGATGCTGACCGGTGGTTTTGGAAACTCCTGAGCATCCCTTGACCAGGCGGTTAAGTTCGGCGTTCCTCGCCGTGCGCCCTGCTTCCTCCACGAATTTTTTCACAAATCCGAAGGCAATGCGGTCCTGAACCGCGGAAATAGTCCCCGCGCGGAAGCAATGGTCCTTGCCGAATAATTCTTCAACATACTTGTGAGCCACGTGCTGGTACTCACCGGAAAAGTTGAGGTCGATATCCGGCATCTTGTCGCCCTTGAAACCCATAAAGACCTCGAAAGCGATGGAAAAACCGTCTCTCACCGCTTCTTTGCCGCATTTGGGACAGTTCTTTGACGAAAGGTCCACTCCCGCCATGGAAGCTGGATTGGGGGGAAACTCGAACCAGTGAGCTTCTTTACAGCGCCAATGGGGCATCAGGGGATTGACCTCCGTGATACCGCAAAGGAAAGCCACGAAAGAACTGCCGACCGAACCCCTACTTCCCACGATATATCCGTCGGAAAGGGATTTTTGGACCAGCTTTTTGGCGATCACGTAAAGGGTGGAAAACTTATTGTTAATGATGGCGTTCAGTTCTTTTTGAAGCCGTTTTTCAATAAAATCCGGCAAGGGGGCTCCATAAAGCTCCAAAGCCTTTTGGGTGGCTGTTTCCCGAAGCTCCTCGTCAGCCCCTTCCCACATGGGCGACAGGGTTTGGGTGGGCAGGGGTTCCACGTCCTCGACCATTTCCGCCACCATCCGAGGGCCTTTCACCACCAGTTCATGGGCGATTTCATCCCCAAAATAGGAAAAATCGCTTTTAAGCTCATCAGTAGTTTTGAAATAAAGGGGAGCTTGGCGCTCCAAACCGTAGCCCATGCCTGATTGGAGGATTCGGCGGTAAACCTCGTCTTGGGGTTCAATGAAGTGGGAATCCCCCGTGGCCACTACAGGTTTTCCCAGCTTTTTGCCCGTATCGTAGATCACCCGGGTGAGTTTTTGGAGTTCTTCCATGTCCTTGACGATTCCGTCCCCGATCATGAACTCGTTGTTGGCGCAGGGCTGGATTTCGATGTAATCATAGAAGGCGGCCACTTCCTCCAGCGGACGACCTTTATGAAGGAGATTCTGCCAGACTTCCCCCTGTTCACAGGCCGAGCCCACAACGATTCCCTCGCGGAATTCTTCCAAAAGAGCCCGGGGGATGAGGGGCCTTTTATAGAAATATTTCATATGGCTTTCGGAAACCATTTTGTAGAGGTTCTTCAGACCTTTCTTGTTTTTCACCAGAAGAATGATGTGATAAATATTCATTCCCTTTTCGCGCTTGAACTCGTCAACTAAGTAGCCTTCCATACCCAGGATCAGCTTGATACCGTGTTTTTTGGCGGCGACCCGGGCTTCCGGATAGGCCTGGACCACTCCGTGATCCGTGATGGCGATCGCCGAATGGCCCCACTTGGCGGCCTTTTCGATGAGCCGGTCGATCTTAGAAAGGCCGTCCATGCGGCTCATTTGGGTGTGGCAGTGCAGTTCCACCCGTTTCTCCGCTGCGGTATCCTGCCGGCTTTCGGGCGGGGGCATTTTCATGATGTCCTTGGCGGCTAGCGTCAGTTCGTCGTGGGAATATTTATCCGGTCTCAGGTCGCCTCGAACCCTTACCCAATCCCTTTCCTTCAAGCCACCCTTGAACTTGCCGTCGTTCTCGTGGAAGAAACGCACGTCGAGGGAATTGTTGTAATCTGTGATGGTCATCTTCACGAGGAAACGCCCGCTGCGGGTTTGGATCTGCTCGTAGATGATGATCTCACCCTGGGCCACAAACCCGTTAACTTCTTCCTTCACATCCATGGACTGGGGCTCTTCCGCGATCTTGCGGCCAAGAAGAATCATAGGCTGGGGAGTCTTGGGAGCTAAGAACTCACCCGGTTTCTCTTCGGCCATCGGAGGCAGTTCCGGCAAGATAGCCGGGTTGATGGTCAATTCAACCTTGGCGTCCAAGCCGCAACGGCCTTTAAGAATATCCTGTAGATGCTTTGGAAAAAGCTTCCGGTCTAATTGCTGGCGGGCCAACTCATGGGGCACCTGGAAAGTAAGGACTTGGTCCTTCACTTGAATTTGATAATGGGATAGCCAACCCTCAGCAATTTCCGCTTCCTCCGTGACACAAAAAAGCAGGTCTTTCTCATGGGCAACCACGTAATCGGTAAGGCTAACGACGGTCGGTGCGTAGTGGACGTCTAAAACCACCCGGTTTACGTTGGGAAGGCTTTCTTTTAAATAGCGGGAAACATGGGCGTAGGTTTCGGGGGAAACGAGGCCGGCCATCCGGATGCCCAATACCAAAACGCCTCGCTCGGGATAAACCTGGACTCCCAAAAGCTCGGATTGGAGGAATCTTTCCTGTTCGAAACACTGGAGGGGGATTTGCTGTAATAACTGGTAAAAGGGGGAAGAGGTTTGATCCGTATCGGCGTGAGCCGGGCTTTCTACGGGCGTCATCCTGCCTCCATCGACGGTTTATCGGGGATTGTAAGTGCTTGGGGCCTGCTTCAACGGACTATACAACCTGTGGGATGGAACTTCAAGAATTTAAAAAAGTAAATTTCGAATTTTAAAAACAAAAATTTCACGGATCAAAATAAATTCCGATCCCCCAATGATTGTCGTTGGTTTGATAGAACTGTCCGTACTCGTTGTTGCCATTGTAGTAAGAAAGCGCCGTTCGAAGGGCTTGAGACGTCTCCCTTTTCCATTTCCACTGAAAACCCCATTGAAAATTCTGGTTCACCACCCCGCCCGCTTCTTGCTTGATTTTGATATCGTAAGTGAAATATCCACGACCAACCGTACCCAGCAGGAAATCCAAATAATTTGTGAAAAGCTCTATTCCGCCGTGAAGAAAGATGGGTTTTTCCTCTGGGGCAATGTGGGGGGAATAACCCGCTCCGGCATAAATCCGGAAACTTTCCAAAGGTTGAAAAGATGTGATCCAGCGAAAACTTTCACGCGTATAAATAATCCTTGGAATCTCGTCAAAAAGCTCGTCGCCTAAATGGGAACTGACATGGGTGTAATCCAGCCGGTGGGAGAAGAACCCGGAGGACTCGCTGAAATACATTCCCAGGTACCAGTCGCTTACCCTTTCGGGATAAACGAATTGGCCGAGCGAATCCAATTCAATAAAGCTCGCCCCTTGGATACCCCATCCCCAACGGCTTCCATCCTCCGGGCGCCATTGCAGGAACTCCAGAACGGGGCCAACCGCCCCCTCAAAGCGGGGATAAGTGAGGTCCGCAATCAAGGCATTCTGGGGTTCGCGGGGATCACCGATCAAGCGGTCAAAAACCGGTTCCGGAGGCAGAAAACGCAGTTCATCCCCCGCCCTAAGGATCAAAGGCGCCAACCACAAAGACACGGAGACACAGCTAAAAAAAATAAATGGAAGAGTTTTTGTTTTCAAATGTCTTTCCAAAGCTATCCCTCTGTGCGGCGTAAAACGCCGCTGTGGTGAAATGTTTTAATCAAGGATCGAAATAAAGTCCGAAGCCCCAATGCTCGTCATGGTCGCGGTAAAACTGGCCGAATTCCGAATTGCCGTTGTAATAAAGAAGGGCCAGCCGGATGTCCCGGCTTTCCTCCTTCTTGAATTTCCATTGAATGCCTAACTGGTAAGCTTGGTCGGCGATTTCTGTTTCCTGGAGCCACTTCAAATCACCTGCGGCATAACCGCGCAAAAAGGTCCCTCCCACATCGGCAGCGGGTGAATAAAGTTCCAGTCCCCACGAAGCGAACAGGGCTTTACCTCTTGGATACATGTTTTCCCAGGCGCCCAAATCGGCATAAAGGCCATAGACATCCAGAACACGGTAAGAAAAAGTGTAATTAAAATTTTCCCGGCTGAAAAAGAAGGGTGACTGCAGGTATTGCAAGGAATCGCCCATGTGGGCGCTCTGGTGCTCAAACTCAAGCCGATGGGAAAAGTCGCCTTTGGTTTCGCTGACATACATTCCCGCGTACCAATCGGCCGCCCTCATGGGAAAAGTGGCGCCATTTTCATCCAACAAAATGAATCCTTGCCCGAAAACTCCCCATCCCCATTGGGTCTTGTCCGGGGGCAGATAACGAAGAAACTCGAAGGTTTGGCCTACCGCACCCTCAAAACGGCTCTGGTTGCCATAGGCGGTAATACCCGTATAGGCTTCCCTTGGATCGCCGATAAAACCTTGGAAAAGGGGGGTCGACGGCAGGAATATCCACTGTTCTTGGTCCGCTAGAGCGAAGGAAGGAAAAAACACAGTTCCTCCACCAAGACACGAACATACCCAAAAAGCCAAAACAACCAAAAATAATTTTTTCTTCTCTGGAGACTTTGTGCCTGGATGGTTCATCTTAGTTTTTAAGTATCTTCTCGTAGGCTTCGAGCATTCGCTTGGCCATGGAAGTGGATGACCACTTGTCCGCTTCCTCTAAGGTTTCGGATTTCTTCTGTTGATAAAGGGCTTTATCGGTCAGCATCCGATAAACCGCATCGGCAAATTCATCCTCATTTAACTTTGTTACCAGACCTCCCTTGCCGGAAGCCATCACGTCCTTTATGCCCATCTCTCCAACGGCGACCACGGGGGTTTCGGCGGCCATAGCCTCAGTCACCACTAATCCTTGGGTTTCCGTAATGGAAGCAAAAACGAAAAGGTCGGACCCCGCATAGCAATCTCGCCAATCTTCTTTGCTTAAGTAACCGGCAAAATGGACGTAATCGACCATGCCTAGGTCCACAGTCATTTTTTCCAGGTTTTTCTTGGCCGCCCCTTCACCGGCGATCAAGAACTGGAGATTGGGAACCCGGGGTTTCAATCGATGGACAACCCGCATGAGAAAATCGATATTCTTCTCTTCCGCCACTCGCCCCATGAAAAGGACAACTTGGTCCTCTGGTTTATACCCCTTCATCTTGCGGAAACGATTCCCATCCTTTTCCTGGAAACGCCCCAACCTGATCCCGGTTGGGATGACTTCAACGGGTTTGGTGACGTTGTAACTAAGAAGGACGTTTTGCATTTCAGTGGAAGGGGTTATAAGAAGGTCGCAAGAGTTGCAATAGCGGCGGCTGGCGCTCTTGGCGTACCAGATGCCAAAGGCCTTCGGAAGAAACCAAAGGTAATGCTCGGTATAGGCCGCGAATAAGGTGTGATAGGTATGTACGACTTTGGCGCCGCTCTGTCGCGCCCACTTTACCGCTGGCCCGCCGATAGTAAAGGGTGTTTGGGTATGCACAATGTCATATTTGGCGTCGATAAACTGTTGGACCAATTTCTTATCGGCCCAGGGCTTGCCCAGGCGGTCTTCCGGATCAAAGAAAAGATACCAGGAGGGAAAGCGGAAAATCTTGAGGTGGTCGCTCTCGTCGATGCTGTTGGGATAGGCCGGGGCGTAAATATGAACCTCGTGCCCCAGTTTTACGAACTCCTCGGCGAATATCTGGGTGGAAGTGGACACCCCGTTGATGCGGGGAAAGTAAGTGTCGGTGACGAGGGCGATTTTCACTTAAAACCTTTCAAACAAAAATTCTACGCAGGAATTAATCGCGGCCAGTGACGAGGCACCAACCGATATAAACCAAGGTGGCCAACAAAACGAACAACAAAGCTGAAACGTAAAAAATTAAAATACTTTTTTCTAACCTGTTCTTTTTATACCTCCACGCCATAAAAACAAAAACAGAAGCTATAAACCAAGCTAAAGCCCACACAATATTTAAGTCAGAATGGACAATAAACAATATTGGAAAAACAAATAAATTACCAAAAAAAATAAACCCGATCACTAATGCAATTGAGGTAATAACAAATGGTGAAACGAAAAGACTTGCCAATATAAAACTACTTTTTTTAAAAATAACAGTGCCTCTCGGGATATTTTTTTCAATTACGGCGTGCAAAGTTTCCATTCCTCAGCGGCCATTTCCTTAACCTTTTCCAATACCTGAGCCACCGGAACCTTTGCCGGTTCCTTCTCTCGCCGGCGTTTTACTTCAATCAAGCCCTCTTTCAATCCCCTGGAACCAACCCGGACGGACAAGGGCATTCCCAAAAGATCGGCGTCCTTAAACTTAAATCCGGCCGAAGCGTCAGCGCGGTCATCATAGAGAACCTCATAACCAGCCTTCTTTAATTCCTCGTAAAATTGATCAGCAGCTTTGGCCACTTCAGGTTCGGCGGGATTGAGCAACAATAGGTGCACCTGGTAGGGAGCGAGGGAGATGGGCCAAAGGATGCCCTCGGCGTCGTTGTGCTGCTCAATTGCCGCTCCCACGGTGCGGGTAACTCCGATGCCATAACACCCCATCACCGCCTCATGGTCCTTCCCATCCTCGCCTAAATAGACGCACTTCATGGCTTTGGAGTATTTCGTCCCTAGTTTGAAGGTTTGTCCAACCTCAATTCCCCGTACGATCTTCAGGGGTTTCCCGCATTTAGGACAACCGTCGCCGCTAACCACGCTACGAAAGTCGTTGTACCAAGGGGCGGCGCTGTCCCGGCTGATTTCCACATGGATTAAATGTTTGTCTTTAGCAAGAGCTCCAGTCACGTAATCATGTCCGTCTTTGAGCGCGTTGTCCGCGAGTATCTTGACGCCTTTCAATCCTACCGGACCTGCAAAACCCACGGGAGCACCTGTCACTTCCAGCACCTTCTCGGCGGGAGCCAAAACCAATTCCGTGGCGCCCAAGGCGTTTTGGACCTTGACCTCGTTGACCTCGTGGTCCCCCCGTACCAGTACCGCCACGGGCTTTCCATCGGCCAGGAAGATCAGGGTCTTAATGAATTGGGAAGGAGGAAGTTTTAACAAAGCGCCGACATCTTCGACCGTATATTTGCCGGGCGTGTCCACGGTGGAATAGGCTTCCAGAGTGGCTTGGGAAACAGCTGAAGGCGAGGGAACTCCCACCGCCTTCTCCATATTGGCCGAATAGGAGCAGGCCTGGCACCAAGCGATGGCGGCTTCCCCGCTTTCGGCTAGCACCATGAATTCGTGGGTAAAGCTGCCGCCGATGAGGCCCGAATCGGCCTCTACGGGCGAAAAGTCCAGTCCACAGCGCTTGAAAATACGCTTATAGGCCTCGTACATCTTCCAATAAGTCTTGTCGCAGCTTTGTTCGTCCCGGTCGAATGAATAGCCGTCCTTCATGAGGAATTCCCGGCTGCGCATGACACCAAAACGGGGTCGTACCTCATCGCGAAACTTGGTGGCGATCTGGAAAAGGTTCATGGGCAGCTGTTTGTAGCTTTTGAGCTCCCGGCGCACCATATCGGTGATGACTTCCTCATGGGTGGGTCCCAGGGCGTAATCGCGGTCGTGACGGTCCTTTACCCGCATCAGCTCCTTGCCGTACTTCTGCCAGCGGCCTGTCTCCTGCCAAAGCTCAGCGGGCGTCATAATGGGCATCAAGACTTCCTGCGCTCCGCTTCGTTCCATTTCCTCACGGATGATTTGCATGACTTTGAGGATCACCCGCTGTCCCAAGGGCAGGTATTCGTAAAAACCCGAAGCTACTTTGCGCATGAGCCCGGCTCGGAGCATCAGCTTATGGGAGGGGATTTCCGCCTCGCCGGGGGTTTCCTTGACGGTTGGAATGAAGGCTTTAGACACTCGCATTGTTGACCTTGTTCAAATGTTAGTGACGGATAAATTAAAAGGGCGGGTCAAATGACCCGCCCTTCAAGTGATGCAATATACAATCAGAAAGACTTTTTAGGAAGTCTTGGCTTTATCGATCTCTGCGGCCCGTTTCTTAATCTCCCCGATCAAGTTAGGCACCAGTTCCTCTTCCTTCAGGCGGGTCTTAACCTCGCCCTTCTCGAAGATGACCCCGTGGCCTTTTTCAGCGCAAAGACCGACATCCGCCTCGGCGCCCTCTCCCAGTCCATTGACCACACAGCCCATGATGGCAACCCGCATCGAAGTCTTCATGGTGAGAGTTGCCGTTTCCACGGCGTCCACCATGGATTCCAGGTCCACATGACAACGTCCACAGGTCGGGCAAGCCACAATCTCCACGCCTTCCTTCCGGAAACCCATGGAACGAAGCAAATGGGTGGCAACCTTCACTTCCTCGACCGGATCGGCGGTGAGAGAAACCCGGATGGTATCGCCCAGACCGTCCGCTAAAACCGCGCCCATGCCAGCCGCGCTCTTCGTGATTCCCTGCATTTTGGTGCCGGCCTCGGTCACCCCCACGTGAAAAGGATAGTCGCACTGCTCGGCCAAGAGCCGGTAGGATCGAATCATCGTCGGAACATGGGAGCTCTTCACCGAAATGATCATGCCGTAATAGCCCAGGGACTCGATGAACTTAATGTGCCGCATGGCCGATTCCACGATGGCTTCGGGGGTTGGGTGACCATATTTTTCGAGCAAGTCTTTTTCAAGGGATCCCGAGTTGACGCCTACCCTCATAGCCACATTATGTTTTTTACACTTTTCAACCACTTGGGCCAGCCGATCCATTCCGCCGATATTGCCTGGATTAATGCGAATCTTATCCGCCCCCTCGTCGATAGCGCCAAGCGCGATCTGGTAGGCAAAATGGATATCCGCCACCAGGGGAACCCGCATCTTGGCCTTGATCTTGGAAAGAGCCTTGAGGGATTTCTGGTTCTCGACCGTTACGCGAATAATCTCACAGCCCGCGTCTTCGAGGCGCTTGATCTGTTCCAGCGTCTCATCAACCTCATAGGTAAGAGTATTGGTCATGGACTGGATGGAAATAGGGGCATCCCCGCCCACTTTCACCTTCCCCACCATCACGGGGCGGGTCTTGCGGCGCTGGATTTCGTAGAATTGTTCGGCCATTTTGTCCTCTAAAAAAATATTAGCCTCAGGAAAATCAAAGGTTCCTAGATTATCCGGCACCTAGTCCCTTGTTTCAAGAACACAAAATCTCATTAAAATTGAGGCATTACCGTTGTATCAGCAATTTCATGATTTGGTGGTTTTCCGATCCACCGGTCTTGATGTAAAGCGCCACGTAATAAAGCCCATTCGCCAGGTTGAGGCTCGCCTTGCCCCAATCCAAGCTGTATTTCCATTGCCCGGCACCGATGGGTAATATGTCGTCCTCGTACACCTTTCGGCAGGCCAGGGTAAAGATCTTTACCTTCACCTGGTCAGCGGGGCTCGTCAGGTTGTAGTAAAAACTTAGGAGCGTGCCGTCCTTCAGCGGATTGGGAAAAAGGAGGCCAACATGTTCGGGCGTGGGAGTTGGCGTCGGTGAAAGGGTGGGCGTCGGCGTGACCGTGGGGGTGCAGGTATGACCCGCACCGTCGGTGCAGGGGGTGGAAGTCATGGTGGGAGTCGGGGTGGTCTGGCGGACGAACTGCAATACCGAGATGGAATAGGGCTGGAAGGTAACGGGGAAGGAACTGGAAGCGCCTGTGAAGGTGACAGTCGTCGGGGCGGTATCGGGGGCGGCGTGATAAGGCGTAGACCCAGTATTCACCCATTGATAATTCGTCGAATTAAAAGTCCACCCCTTGGCGTTGCCATTGGGCGTAAAGGGCAGTCCGGTGATCAAGCTATTGTAGATATTCGTGGGGTCCTCGTTGATGACCAGCATGGAAAAAATCCCGTCGGGCCGATAGTCCGAATAGGCGATAAGAAGGGATGCCGGAGCCCCCGGCCCGCTGATGGCGGTGGAAATAAGCTGATGGGCGTTGGTATCGCCCGGAATCGCCCAGTCGTTGGTCATCATCTGCATGGCCCAGTAAGTGGCGTGGGGCTGGTACTGATAACCATCGTTGTTGACGTTCAAGTAACCCAGATCGCCCCCGCCGGAATTGGTTTCATCGCTTCCCCCGTTCAGAGTGTCCCACAGGTTGCTATAACCCCGGCTTCCGAAATCGGCGATGAAATGCCCTAGTGCGTCGGCCACCCAAAGCCCGTTGCCCAGTTGCACCTGGAAATTCTCGTCGCTGGGGTCCACGTTATATTCGCTCATCAGAACCGGCACGGTGGTGGGGCTGGCGACACCCGCGCCGGTAAGCCAGCCGTTTAACTCGCCTGGGTAGGCATCGAGAGTAGAGGTGCTGGCCAAGGCGCTGGCGGCGGAATAACTACCGTAATTGGGATACCAGTGGTAATCAACGGCATCCAGATCCCCAATAGCCCCTTTCGCGGCCAGGATGCTGATGAAATCCTGCACAACCGAATTCCCGTCGTACATATTGGAAGTGTCGTCAAAGCCGCCCGCTACTGGGCCGGTAATGATGATGGACACCCCATCGCTGGCGGCTTCCGCCTTCATGGCGTTGTAATATTCAATGTAACGCCGCACATAATCCTGAGTGGGAATGGGCCCACCTGTTTCCCAGCTACCCTCGGTTTCATTTCCGATCTGCCAATATTTGATTCTGTATCCTTTGACCGCGTTGGCGTAATGCACCCAGGCCGCGGCTTCCTGGGGCGTGCCCGTTCCGAAATTGACGGTGATGAGCGGAACAGCACGCGTCGGGGTGAAGGCATTGATATAGGTCATGTAGGCCGCGAAATCCGTCATCCATGAAAGATTGGTTGTGGACTGGGTGGAGGCGGGGTCCATGCTGGAAACCTCGACTTGGGTCTGGTTCGATCCCGATGAATTGTTGACCGAAACCTGGGTGCCGGCGCCATAGAGCGTCGCCTCCGCGATGGCATAAGCCCCGCCGGCCCCGGCCGAACTAGCGGTCATCAGCACCCGGAAGAATTGGGCCGTCACCCCGGTAAAATTCACCCCCTGGGTTCCCCCTGTGCCCGTCACAGTTGAAATGGTGATCCATTGGTTTGAGGAATTATCGTCCAAGGGATAGTCCCCGTTGATGGGCCAATATTGGATTTGAAAGGCGGAGGCATAGGGCGTTCCCCAGGTAATGGTAACGGCGCTCACGAAAGCCGGTCCCGAAAGGTCCAACTCGGCCCATTGCTGGTTGGGAAAATCGGTATCGACATTGGATAACCAAGTAGTGGCGGTATTGCCATCGGTGATCTGGGAAGGTGAACCGTTACCGGCGGTGGTACCCTCATAGGTCGCGTTATCCGGGAACCCGGTGGTGTAATTGGTATTGTCCGGCACCCAATAACCGCTGGCATTGTAGGTTCCCGTGCCGTTCCAGTGGTAACCATCCGAGGCGGAGCCGCCTGGGTAGCGTAAAAAATAGTTCCCGGCGGCCTGCACCTTGGGCCGGACATTCAGGTTGTCCGTATTGCCGATCCAATAGGCCGTATTGTTGCCGAAAATGCTGATGGGATAAAAAGCGGTGAGAGTCGTCGCGGCGTTCACTGTGATAGTGGCGGGCATGGTTTGGGCGCTGGAGAAACCGGGCAGGCCCAACACGAAGGCGAGCGTCATTCCCATCGCGAGCGGAGTGGGCCTTTTAAATTTCATCTTGATTGAAACTCCCGGTGAAAAAAGAAAAGCCGAATCTTATGGATTCGGCTTTCGGGATTATAACCGCTATTGATTAAAGAAAACTCTCCCTATCGAATGACAAGCAGTTTCATCACTTGTTGGGTACGGGAATCGCCCGTTTTGATGTCGAGTACTACGTAATAAAGCCCGTTGGCAGCGTCCAGGCTATTTAATCCCCAATAGAAAGTGTAAAGATGCCCGCCGGGAGAGGTCTCCAGGTTATCGTCCTCAAAAATCTTGCGGAAGGCCAGGGTGAAAACCTTCACTTTCACCTCGTCCGTGGTTTCCGGAACTTGATAGGAAAGTTTCAAAAGCCCTCCGCCCGTGAAGGGATTGGGGAAAACCCCGGTAATGGCCGGAGTAGAAGTGGGGGTCGACGAAGAAGTCGGAGTGTCGGTGACGGTCGGGCTGCTTGTAGGCGTGTTTGAGGGAGTCGCGGTCATCATCGCGATGGCAATCGTGGCTCCAGCCACGGGCATATTCGCGAAGAGGACAGCCTGGCCATTCGTTCCAGCTCCGCCTGTTATGCTGAAGGAATAGCTTCCTATCGGCGCGCTATTCGAGAAGTTTGCCACTACTTGATAAGTCACCGCCCCGTTACTGGGGGGAATGGTATCCGTGAAATTGAAGGTGGCGGCCGATCCGCTGAAACTGGCGGTGGAAATAACCGTTCCATTGCTTACCAGCGATACGGAAGTGATTCCCGTCGGGGAAGTGCCCGACTCGGTCAGGGTCAAACTGCTTAAAGTGACGCTGTTGCCGCCCGGGTTAGTCAGTTGGATTTGCTGTACCGGGACGCCAACAGCCCCCTGGCCCTGGGTGGAGCCGTTCGGTGGACTGGATCCTTGTGAAGCTTGGACCGTCACAGGCGTTGGAGTAAAGGTAACCGTGACCGTCGCGGTCGGTGAATTTGTAGGTGTATTCGTGGGGGTAACGGTCGCCAGGGGCGTGGGGGTATAGGTGCAGGTGTTTCCAAAGCCATCCATGCAGACGGTATTGGTGACAGTGAGAGTAGGAGTGGCACTGGGTGTCGGGCTTGAAGTGGCGGTTGGTGAATCCGTCGGAGTTCCGGTTAAGGTTGGCGTCGGAGAATTAGTTTGAGAATTGGTAGGGGTTCCGGAGGAAGTGGCAGTAGATGAATTTGTCGGGGTGCCGGTAAGGGTAGCAGTCGGGCTATTCGTGGGTGAAGAGGTGGGCGTCCCCGTGAGGGTGGCACTCGGAGTATTGGTGGGAGTCTTGGTAGCGGTCGCAGAGGGCGTTCCAGTCGGAGTGCTGGTGGGGATACCCGAATTGGTGAATTGGATAACGTTGATGGAAGAAGGGCTGAAGGTTACCGGGAAGGAAGTGGAAACTCCCGTCAACAAAGCCGTCGTGGGCGCGGTATCCGGATTGGCGTTATAGGGAGTCGTGGTAGTCTGCCAGACGTAATTAGTGGTGTTGAAGGTCCAGGAATTGGCGGTGGTGTTGGGGACAAAGGGGCCGATATTGAGGGTCGTAGCGTAGGAATTCGTGGAATCTTCATTGACCACCATCAAGGAAAGCACACCGTCCGGGCGATAGTCGGCATAGGAAACCAATGTTGCCGCGCTACTGGTGGTGTTGACTAATTCGTGGGTGCTGGAATCCCCTTGGATAGCCCAGTCCGTCGCCATCATCTGCATAGCCCAATAGGTGGCGTGTTGCTGGTAGGGGGAAGAATTGTCCAGGTAACCCAGGTCCCCATCGGTAGCAACGGTATGATCGCTGCCGCCGTTAATCACGTCCCAAAGGTTGGAAAAACCCGTACTGCCGAAACCTTTAATGAAAGCGCCCAGCCAATCCGCTAGCCAAAGGCCGTTGGCCTCCTGAACAGTGGCATTGGAAGCGACGGCGTTCGCGTTGGAGTTGTACTCGCTCATGAGCACCGGAATACTGGAAAGGCTCAAGCCCACCGCGCTAAGCCAGTTACCAAGGGTCACGGGAAAATTGGCCAATTGGCCCGGCGTGGAAAAACCAGCTGGAAAGGCGGTCAACCCCGGATACCAGTGGAAATCCATCCCACCCAGGTCGGCAATGGCGTTTCCCCCGGGATTGTTGTAAAGCCTCAAAAGGAAATCCTGAATGTAGCTATTGCTGTCGTAGGCGTTGGACGCGGCGTTGGGGGAACCACTGACCGGTCCTACGATGGTGATAGGCACCCCGTCACTGGAAGCCTCGGCCTGCATGGCGTTGTAATATTCGATGAACCTTCGGCCATAGTCGTTAGCGTTCATGGGCCCGCCCGTTTCCCAGTTGCCGTTAGTCTCGTTCCCGATCTGCCAGTAATGGATGCCATAGCTCTTCACCGCGTTGGCGTAATGGACCCAGGAAGCCGCTTCCGAGGGCGTGCCCGTGCCCACGTTGACGGTGATCAGCGGAATGCCCTTGGGGGAAAAGGAACTCACTTCGGTCATATAGGTATTGAAGTCAAAAGAAGGCGTGGAGTAGCTGGGGGCAAGAGGTTGTTCGGGATTGGTAGAGGCGCAGGTTTGGCTGGAAGCCGGATCCATGCTGGAGGCCGTCACGTTGTATTGGTTGGCTTGAGTATTGGGAGGACTGGCATTCTTAACGTACTGGGTCGCACCGTTGAAAAGGGAAAGTTCGGCGATGGCGTAGGGGGCTCCCGCCCCGCCCGAACTGGCGGTCATGAGAATACGAATATAACGGGTGGAAACGGAAGTAAAACTGACGACCTGGGTACCACCGGTGCCCGCCACCGTTCCGGCGGAGGTATTGGTCCAGATGGTTTCGGTGGCGCTGGTATAGGGAGCGGCATTGGCATTGTCATATTGGACTTCAAAGGAGGTTGCGTAGGGATTTCCCCAGACAATGGAAACGGAACTGACCGCCGTGCCGGTGGCTCCCAGGTCTATGTAAACCCATTGGTGATCTGGCAAGTCGGTGTCGATATTAGACATCCAGGTGGTGGCGGTATTTCCGTCGTCAATATTGGAAGGATAGGCGTAGCTGGTGGAAGTGGTGCCCCGGTAAACAGCGCAGCCCTGCCAGCCAATGGCATAGCTGGTACCGCTTGGCACCCAATAATGGTTGGCGTCGAAGCTGCCGGAACCGTTCCAGTGGTAGTCGTCGGAAGAGGAACCTCCCGGATAGCGCAGGAAGTAGTTCCCCGCCGCTTGGACCTTTGCCGCGACCGCGGAGTTGGTGGCGGAGGAAACCCAATAAGCCATATTGTTTCCGAAAATATGGATGGGCACGAAGGAAGTGATGGTAGAAGCGCCGTTCACGGTGATGGAAGCGGGAGTTTGCGCGCCGGTGGGGAGAGTCATTCCCAGCAAAAGACAACCCAGGCCGGCAACCAAGAAAATGTTTTTGATTTGGAATTTCGAATTCATCAAAACCTTGTTTTTACAAAAAATAAAAGCCGAAAATCAAATTTCCTTTTCGGCTCGGCTGCACAGTTTAACTAAAAAATATGCAGAAAACATGCCATTTAAAGACAGGCACTTTTTCAAGCCGAACCTTGAAATTATTCGGCAAGTTCTTTAGCACGAAAGCGCTTTTTTAATATTTTTTGACGAATTCGTTGGAAATTATTTTCGGACCACAAAGCGCGTTATTCAAACCGCGCATGAAGGAGAGTATCTAGGAATAAAAATAATAAATCCGTGGATAGAATCGCTTTGAAACAACCGAAACCGTTATCGTCGGATCAGGACTTTCATCACCTTTTGATTCTGTTGGCCACCGCTTTTCGAAACAAACACAAAATAATAAAGCCCGTTGGCTAAATTCAGACTGGCCACATTTACGACCTTGGTTTGAGGACCTTGACTGGCACCCAAGCTGTCATCCTCATAAATCTTTCGGAAGGACAGCGTGAATATTTTTAATTGAACCGCATCTTCCGCTTGGCTGTTTTGGTAATTAAAAGTAATGTCGTCCCCCGGGTTTGAGGCGTTCGGCCAAGGATTAGGATAGGCTACCAAAAGACTGGAAGGCGTAGCGGTCGGCGTGGGAGTGAAGGTAGGGGTGCACGTATTTCCGGGGTAACCACAAGGTGTCTCAGTTGGGGTCGGGGTGGATGTGGAAGTCGGAGTGAAGGTTGGAGTCCAACATGAATTGCTAACATAGGCACTGAATCCGCTGCTGGAGAAGGGAACTCCGCCGGTTCTGATTTCGATACCAGCCTCAATCGCCGAGAGATACCAGGATGGCTGGATATATCCGCGGTTCACGCAATCGTTGATGAAAGCCAGAAGATTCACATTATTGAAAGAGGTAATATTGGAATCCGCCATATAGGCAATGTAGTTCCAACCGACATTTCCCTCGTTAAGTCTCCATGTTGTGGTTGTATTACCAATAGTTAAACCGTCGGTTACATATGCTCCACCAGGCCCAGTCCCCGGCGTGAAATTTAGCCAGATCATCAATTCGGCGCTTTGAGTATTGAGTCCTGTGCCAGTGGATGTGGTAAACCAAATGTCATAGGCCGCGTCCCAAAGATCGCTACCCGTTTCGTTGGTAACGGCAATATTCCAACTGCTGGTTACACATTGAAGACTACTGACCAACATTGGAAGATTAGTACCGGAACTGCAAGACCCCGCGGGCTGGCATCCATAAACAATCGAAGGATAAGTCGCCACGTTATCCCCGCATGTAAAGTTCCCGCCTGTCACCGTGAAATCGCCGGTAGCATTGTTAATTGTCATGCATTGCTGCGTGATGGGGCAAGGTCCTGAGTTCCAATAATTGGTCTGTACATAGTAGGAAGGGCTGCCAGTCGTGTTAACCGTAAGAAACTTGGCACATGTATTGGTGGTTTGGGCTTGGACCGAAAGGTTTAAACTTAAGAAATTCAAAGCGGCTAGCGCTAACGGCAAACCGGTTGTTGCTAAAATGGATTTAAGTTTTCTCAAATTTTCCTTCAATTCATTAATGGATATCGGTAGATTAAAACGTTCAGAAAATATGCCACTAAAAGTCGAAAAAGGAAATGAAAAGGTCCAATTTTAGGAACTTAAAAGCGCTTTTTCGGCATTAGACCGGTTTCAAACCTTTGGTTTACCCGATATGTTCCTTAAAAAATCTTTTCCTGGATTTCGTTTATAATCCAACCCATGGATAAACCCCTTTCCTTGGTTTTAGCCGCCGGCAGCCTGGGTGATTCGATCCTGACCCTACCCGCGCTCCAGGCCCTTCAATCCAGATCCAAGGTCACCATCGCCGGAACTTCCCCCTACCTTGCCTTGGGCGCCCCGCTCCTGGGAGTGGAAGAGGTGGGCCCTTTGGATTCGCTACTCCAAGCCCTCCTTTATGACGGATCGCTGGACGAAAAGGACCGCCAATTTTTGGCGGGTTTCCATGAGGCCTTTATTTTTTTCAAATCAAAAGATACGAGGCTTCTGGAAAAACTCGCCGCCATCGGAAACCTTCGGGTACACCAACCCGCCAAACCTTTCGGGCAATTCCTGGCCGAAGGCCGATGGGCGGCTGAATATTGGCTAGAGACGGTTCTGCCGGGGCCCCTGCCAGACGATTCCCCCTGGCGCCAAGCCCGGCTTCAGGTGGACGAAGCTTTGAGGGAAAAGGGCCGTTGGATATTGCGTTGCTTGGGGCTTTTCACTCCCCTAGTCATGCACCCGGGAAGCGGGAGTCCCTCCAAGAACGCGCCCCTTTCCTTCTTCCGTGAGGCCGCCGAGCGGGCTGGTACTGAATCCCAAAAACAGGTGCTGGTGGTTTGGGGCGAGGCAGAGGCGAAAAACATGGGGGCCATCCGGGAGGCATTCGCCGGTTTGGAACATGTTCGGGTTCTGCCCGAACCCCTGACGCTGCGGGAACTAGCGGGGGTTTTTTCCGAATCGGCGGCCTATTTGGGAAACGACAGCGGTGTCACCCATTTGGCCTCGGCCTGCGGCTTGAAGACCTTCGCCCTTTTCAACGCGACCGACGCCAATATTTGGGGTCCCCGGGTCAATTCGATCGTTCTTTCCATGCTCAAGGGCAACCTGCACTAACGCTGCCTTTTCGTGCAAAAACCGGAGCGTTTTTACTTTTTCTTCGCTTTTTTGCCCTTCTTCCCCTTTAAGGCTTCCACCAAAGCGGCGCCGATCTCTCCGGGACTGGGGGCTACTGTGATTCCCGCCGCACTGAGCGCCTCAATTTTTTCTTTGGCTGTTCCTTTACCCCCGGAAACGATGGCGCCGGCATGGCCCATGCGCTTGCCCGGAGGAGCCGTGGCGCCCGCGATAAAAGCCGCCACCGGTTTCTTCATATACTTCTTCACATATTGGGCCGCTTCTTCCTCGGCGCTTCCGCCAATCTCGCCGATCATGATGACGGCCTGGGTATTTTTATCGGCGTTGTAGGCTTCCAGTGTGTCCAGATGGGTGGTTCCAATGATAGGGTCCCCACCGATACCAATACAGGTGGACTGGCCGAGCCCCAACTGGGTGACCTGCCAAACCGCCTCATAAGTGAGCGTTCCCGAACGGGAAACAATGCCGATTTTGCCCGGTTTATGGATATAACCCGGCATGATCCCCACCTTCGCCACTCCCGGGGTGATGATGCCGGGACAATTGGGACCGATCAGGCGCACATCCTGGTGGCTTTTTAAAACCGCGCGGACCTTGGCCATATCATTGGCCGGAATTCCCTCGGTGATACAAACAATCAACTTGATTCCACCGGCGGCGGCTTCCAAAATGGCGTCAGCCGCGAAAAGAGCGGGAACGAAAATGAGGCTGGTGTTGGCGCCTGTTTTCCCCACCACTTCCTCGACCGTATCGTAAACTTTGAAGCCTTCGATCTCAGTGCCGCCCTTCCCCGGCGTCACCCCACCGACCATCTTGGTCCCGTAATCTCGGCAGGCTTTGGAATGGAAAAGCCCCGCGGTTCCCGTGATGCCTTGGCAAATAACCTTGGCGTTTTTATCCAGATAGATACTCATGCTTGCACCCCCTTGGCGGCCGCGACCACCGTTTTGGCGGCCGAATCCATGCTGGAGGCGAATTGGTATTTGAGAACCGATTGGGATAGCAATTTCTTTCCTTGCTCTACGTTGGTGCCTTCCAATCGTATGACGAGGGGCAGGGATAAACCCACTTCCTTGGCCGCGTCCATGATGCCCTGGGCGATCACGTCGCATTTCATGATACCGCCGAAGATATTGACCAAAATTGCTTTCACTCGGCTGTCGGAAAGGATGATCTTGAAGGCCTGGGTGACGGCCTTGGTCGTGGCACTTCCACCCACATCCAAGAAATTAGCGGGGGACCCCCCGAAATGCTGGATGGCGTCGGCGGTAGCCATAGCAAGACCCGCGCCGTTCACCAGGCATCCAATATTTCCGTCCAACGAGATATATGAAAGTCCGTGGCCAGCGGCTTCCAGCTCCCTTGGGTCTTCCTCATCCGGATCGCGCCAGGATTCGTATTCTTTATGCCGGGCCAAGCCGTTATCCTCAAAGGCCAGCTTAGCGTCCAGACAATGGATGTTGCCGTCTTTTAAAACCACCAAGGGATTGACCTCGATCAGGGAAAGGTCCAACTCGAGGAATATTTTCACCAGGTCTTGGAATAGCTTGGCGCCCTGGTTGATCTTGTCGCGGGAAAGTCCCAGGCTTAAGTGCAGTTGCCGGGCTTGATAGGCCTGGAGCCCGGTCAAGGGGTCCACATAGACTTTTTGGATAGCTTGGGGCTTATGGACGGCCAATTCCTCAATCTCGGTGCCGCCTTCGGCGGAGGCTAAAATCACCGGGCATTGACGGGAACGGTCCAATACCACGCTAACGTAAAGTTCCTTGGTGTAATCGGCGGCTGGAGTGATAAATATTTTTTTAACTAATTTGCCTTCCGGACCGGTTTGCGGGGAAATAAGCCTCATCCCCAGAATGTCGCTGGCCTTTTGCCGGACTTCGATCTCGTCCTTGGCCAGCTTTACTCCGCCGGCCTTGCCCCTGCCACCAGCGTGGATTTGAGCCTTGACCACCCAAGGGCCCGTTGGGAATTTTTTTAACGCTTCGTCGACTTCCGAAAGATGTTTCACCAGCACACCGGGCGTAACCGGCAGCCCATACTTAGCGAATATTTCCTTGGCTTGGTATTCGTGAAGTTTCACAATCACTCCTTTGAAAGGGATGAAACGCCCTACGGCAAAACCCGGCTGATGTCAGTATCAAAAGAATACCGGCTTTAATGAATGTGGTTGTGGTATTCCAGAAAAAGGCCCCTGAAGTCGTTGAAAATAACGAAAGCGAACAACCCGGCAATCAAGACAATCCCAACCTGTTGAAATGCCATTTGAACCTTGATCGACACAGGGCTTCTCTTAATGCCTTCAATGAGAAAAATAACGATCTGGCCGCCATCCACCAAAGGAATGGGCAACAGGTTCATCAAGAAAAGGATGAGGGAAATAACGGCCACCACGTTGAAAAGCTCCGCCAATCCATGGGAAGCCCGGTCATACATTAAACGCAGGATCACAACAGGCCCGCCCACGGCCGATTTTAAGGCAACCTTACCGGTGACCAGTTTGTATATGCCCCCCAGGTAGGTCTCGCTAAAATTGAAACAAAACCCGGCGGAGTCGGCCATGGCCTTGAACGCCGATATTTTGACGACTTCCTCTTTTTGGAGGTCCTCCACGGGTTGGACTCCGATTACTTTATATTCACCGTTATCAATGCGGTTAACGGCCACATGATGTGTTTTTTGATCACGCATGAATTCAACTTGGATGGGATCTTGCTTCGCGCTGCGAACAAAATAGGCCAACTGGTTCCAATCCGAGACATTTTGGCCATCCACGCTTAATATTTTATCGCCGTCCTGAATACCCGCGTTGCGGGCCGGCTGGCCTATGGCGGCGAGAACCACCGGCGGGATAATCGAATTGATTCCTAAAATCGGCTCTTGCGCCGGAGGTGGGCCAAAATCCAGGGCGGCAAGAAAGTGCAAAATGACGTTGTCAGAGGAGGCCCATGAGCTGATAGGCTTGGCGGGACGCGTTAATGTGGCGTTAAAGTCTTTCCCCTTGCGATCCACTTCCACCACCACCGAATGGCAATAATCCGGCATCGAATCGGTAAGGGCGGTGAAAAGATTTTTAACTTCGACATTATTGACTTTCAACAAATGATCGCCGCTTTGGAGGCCCGCTTTATCGGCTAAGCTTCCAGGCGGAACGAAACCAATGATTGGGCTTTCCAAGGGTGTGATTTCACCTTGCGCCAATAATAGGCAGGTCATCACCACCAGCGCGGTCGCCAAATTCATCAAGGGCCCACCAAGCGCGATAATGACCCTTTTCCACCAGGAAACAAAAAGAAAATCCCCCGGTTCGGGGGGCTTGGCGTTCATTTCTTCAACCGATTTACCACTCGCGTCTCCGCCCTTTGGGAGGCAAAACCCCCCGAGAGGCAAAGCCCTTATGGCAAAAACCGTTCTTCCCCATTTCCGGGAAATCAAAGTCGGCCCGAACCCGATGGCGAATTCGTCCACTTCCACCCCGCAAAAACGCATGGCGACGTAATGTCCACCCTCATGAATAGTGATCATGAAACTAAAAGCTAGGATTGTCTCGATAAGATGCACTAGGTTCATTCAAAATCCTTGGATCAAACTTTATTCATGGTGGAGCGGGAAAAAGCTTCCATCAATTTAGGTTGAGGCCTTTATTTTTGGAAGAGCTCTTCTTCAATTTGGATGTTTTCGAGCCCTTTTCTCTGATCCTTGGTTAAAAAGCTCATATTTTCGAAGCTTCTTCGCGGGCCCAACGGTCGGCACTCAATATACCATCCAGGGTTCCGTTTGTCAGGGGCCGGTATTTTCGCAATGTTTTTTCAATAATTTGAGGGATTTGGACAAAAGTTATTTCTTCTTTTAAAAACCTCCCCACCGCTACCTCATTGGCGGCGTTCAATACCGCCGGATAGGTCCCTCCTTTTTCACCCGCCTCGTAAGCCAAGTCCACACAGCGGAATTTTTTGCGATCCGGCTTTTCAAAATGAAGCCGCCCGATTCGAGCCAGGTCCAACCTGCTAACCGGCGAATTGGCCCGCGCCGGGTAGGTTAGGGCATATTGGATGGGAATTTGCATGTCCGTGGTGCCCAATTGGGCCAGCACCGAACCGTCGATATATTCCACCATGGAATGGATAATGGACTCGGGATGGATCACGATGTCGATTTTTTCAAAAGGGACGTTGAACAAGTAATGCGCTTCGATCACTTCCAAGCCCTTATTCATGAGTGTCGCCGAATCGATCGTGATCTTGGGCCCCATTCGCCAAGTCGGATGGTTGAGGGCTTGCTTCAAGGTAATCTTTGAAAAATGTTTCTGGGCCAAATTGCGGAAAGGCCCGCCGGAGGCCGTGAGAAGAATCTTGTGGATTTCATTCGAATGGCGAGAGCCCACCAGACATTGGAAAACCGCGCAGTGTTCGCTGTCCACCGGCAGGATCTTGGAGCCGGATTTTTGGGCGGCTTTCGTCACGACTTCCCCCGCCATGACCATAGTCTCTTTATTCGCCAGGGCGATATCCTTGCCCTTTTGAATGGCGGTTAAGGTAGGTTTCAACCCCGCCGCTCCCACAATGGCGGAAAGAACCAAGCTCGCTCCCGATTCCCCGGCCACCGCCGCCACTCCCTCCGGCCCCGCTGAAAGTCGGGTAGACGATCCTTTTGTCAACGCCTTTAACTGCGGAAAAAAGCTTTCATCCATGATAGCGGCCATCTTGGGCTTGAAAGCCTTGATTTGCTTCGCCAGCTCTTTCGCGTTCCGGAAAGCGGTTAAACCCACCACTCGAAATGCGGGTTTTAGTTTTCCGACCACTTTAAGGGTTGAAATGCCGATGGAACCGGTCGAACCCAAAATGGCTATTTTTTTTGGCATGAAATGAAGGTCCTGAAATAGAGGGGGTAACCAAAAGCGGGAGATTATAACACCCGGCCTAAAATAAAAAAACGAGAGGATGAATCCCACCCACTCGTTTAAAAACCTCGAAATCGCTCACTTTAATTCTATCTACTGGCTTTTAGTTGGTTTCAACCCATTCAAAGAAGACTGGGAGTGGAGACTTAAATTTCATGCTTATTTAACCCATCAAGGGATTAACGCAGGAGGAGGAGTTTGACTACGGAGTGGTAACCGTTATGGTTTGAGATCACCACATAGTAAAGGCCACTAGCCAGAGGTGCCCCTGACTTGTCGTTCAGGGCCAAAGGAATATGCCAGGTCTTCGCTGTTGTACTCCCGCTCACCGAAGCCGTCACGCCCGGTGACGAGGTCGACACCGTGTTGTCCTGCACATCCCGGAAGGCCACCGTGAATATCTGCACACTCAATGTATCCGACGCTTGACTCAATGTCGCCGACACCGTAACGGGTCCTCCCGTGGAGGGGTTCGGGTAAACCACTGGTATCGAACTCGGTTGAAGGGTGGAAGTCGGCGTCAACGAAGCCGTGGAATTGGGCGTCGAGGACGGTGTAGAGGTCGCCGAGCTAATCGTGACGACAGCCCCGGGGACCGGCAATCCGCCGAAGCCAACAGCTTGGCCATTGTTCCCTGCTCCGCCTGTCACACTGAATGTGTAGGTACCCGTCGGCGCGCTAGTCGAGAAGGTCGCCACCACTTCATAAGTCACCGCCCCATTACTGGCCGGAATGACATTATTGGAAGTTAAACTACTCAAATTAAAGGTCGCCGTCGTTCCAGTGAAACTGGCCGTGGAAATAACCGTTCCATTGTCCACCAGCGATACGGAAGTGATTCCCGTAGGGGATGCACCTGACTCGGTAAGGGTCAAACTGCTCAAAGTGACGGCATTTGCTCCGGGATTGGTCAATTGGACTTGTTGTACGGCCACGTTGGAAGCTCCCGCCGGTTGAGTTGAATCGACAGGCGGGCTGGACCCTTGCGAAGCCTGCACCGTTACTTGGGTGGGAGTCGGGGTCGGGGTGATCGTAGGCGTATTGGTCAGCGTGACCGTTGCCGTAAAGGTTGGGCTGTTGGTTAAAGTTTCGGTGGCCGTATTGGCCAGAGTATTGGTAGGTGTGGAAGTCGTTGTTTTAGTTTCCGTATTCGAAGCGGTAAGCGTCGGAGTGGTGGTGGCGCTATTCGCCAAAGTATTAGTGGGCGTGAAAGTCGTTGTTTTAGTTTCCGTATTCGAAGTCGTAAGCGTTGGGGTGTTGGTAGCGCTATTCGCCAAGGTATTAGTGGCTGTCGCCGTGGCCGTACTGGTGGCGCTATTCGCTAAAGTATTCGTGGGCGTGAAAGTCGTTGTTTTAGTTTCCGTATTCGAAGTCGTAAGCGTTGGGGTGTTGGTAGCGCTATTCGCCAAGGTATTAGTGGCTGTTGCCGTGGCGGTATTCGTGGCACTATTCGCCAAAGTATTCGTAGGCGTCGACGTGGCCGTATTTATGGCCGTATTTGTCGTCGTACTGGTAGTCGTCGAGGTCGGGGTTTTGGTCGCCGTCATTGTCGTCGTATTCGTGGCTGTATTGGTTCCCGTGTTCGTGGCCGTGAATGTAGCCGTACTCGTTCCTGTCTTGGTGGGAGTAGAGGAAGGTGTCGACGTCACGATTGTTCCCGTGGGACTCAGGGTCGGTGTATCGCTGATGGTGGGGGTGGCGGTGTCAGTCGTCGTGGAAGTGGCGGTTTTAGTCGCCGTGTTCGTCGCCGTTTGTGTAATGGTGGAAGTAGTCGTACCGGTAGTTGTGGAAGTCACCGTTCGGGTGGCAGTGGAAGTAGATGTATTCGTGGCTGTATTCGTCAGGGTGTTGGTGGAAGTGGCCGTCGGGCTGTTGGTCGGAGTTTGAGTAGCCGTGCGAGTGGCGGTATTAGTCGTTGTGCCGGTTGCCGTGTTGGTCGTCGTGTTCGTCGCCGTGCTGGCTAAAGTACTAGTAGAAGTCGCGGTCACGGTTGAAGTAACCGTCTTCGTAGGGCTATTCGTCATCGTATAAGTTGGACTATTCGTAGCCGTAAAGGTCGGAGTTGCGGTAGATGTATTACCCACGGTATTCGTCGAGCTCGCGGTCGCTGTAAAGGTCGGGGTTCGCGTTGGACTGTTTGTAGCCGTAGCCATAGTTGTCCCAGTCGACGTAAAAGTGGTGGTACTTGTCACAGTGTTCGTAAGGGTTGCTGTCGAACTGTTGGTAGGCGAGGCCGTGGTTGTGCGGGTGGCGGTACTGGTGGTCGTAGCCGTCGGACTGCTGGTTGGGGTATTGGTCGATGTGTTACCAACGGTATTGGTTGGAGTGAGAGTCGCTGTTCGGGTTGACGTAAAAGAAGACGTACTCGTCAAAGTGTTCGTGGGGGTGCCAGTGGAGGTGCGGGTAGGCGTAAAAGTAGGAGAGGGAGTCGGAGTGAAAGTATTGGTGGCGGCGACGACCGAAGGTGTGGCAGTGGGTGGGGCCGTTCCCGCTAGACAAACATTATCAATCCAAAACCCGAAAGTGGAGGGGGCCCCTTCGGTTTCCCATTGAAGGGAACTCACCCAAGTAATGGCTTGGGCCAAACTATAGGTCACCCCGCCAATGACCGGAGGACAGCTACCGCCACCCCAATCCTGGCACTCACAAGCGGTAACGGGAACGGAAACATATTGCCAGGTATTGGCGGTAGTGACGTTGAAATCGAACCCATACTGGTTGTCAGTACCTCCACCGCCTACTAACGAACCCATCCAGCTTAAGGGCGCGACCGCAACGTGAGGGTTATTGAGGTTGAATCTCAAGGTAACCCCAGCAACGGTGGATTGGACATAAAAAGAGATGTTCGTCACCCAGCTTAAGTTGGAATATCCAGTATTCATTTGGGTCGCCAAGGCGAAACCGGCGTAAGTGGTTACGCCCCCGTCCGTGACACAGCCATTGCAGGCCCAACCGCCGGTCACATGGGCCGAATAACTGCTGGGGGCAACAGCGGCGATACTATTGTCCATAATGACCGAACAAGGCACTCCGCCGGGACAACTGACGGTCGACATAGCTGGGGTAACGGGTGTGTTCGAGGCGGTGGTCCAGTCATAGGTAAACCAGTCACCGTTTGTATTGTTGTAAAAGGTATCTTCAGTGAAGTTAGACACTTGCCAACAGGAAGCTGGGACCGGCGTGGCGGTCGGCGTATAAGTAGGTCCTCCGGGCGTTGGCGCACAGCCATATCCATTCGCGGCGGCCAGCCAACTGATGACCGAAACGCCATGGAAGGAAGTGCCCGTAAATGGTAAGGAAGTCAAACTCGTATTTATGACAGGGATTGAAGTGGATTCTCCTATAGACCAAGCAGTAGCGCTTAAGGTAATTCCGGCTTGATTTCCGCCATTCAACCAGGGAATAAAGCTTGTATCAAAAGCGATGCCGCCATCAGGCGCGGTATCGCTACCACCGGGGCCGGGACCGAATTCCCCAACCATGATGGCATAGGTACTGGCGAAGGAACCGACATTGGTATTCCAGGAGCTAGTGCTGATGCCATAATTGTCGTCATAAAGGTGGGCGTCATAAAGAATTCCATTGCCGCTTCCGGTATCCGTTAAGACATCACCGGGAAGTAAATTAGTGAAGGTTTGGCAATAATTAAGACCTCCGACGATGACAACGTTGTTGGCGGTAGCAGTGGAATTGTTGGAGAGGGGTGTACCAAGCCCAGCCGCTGCTCTGACTGTAGCTAAAAGAGATTTGAACCCCGGGGTGGTAAACCCCTCGTTCGCCGTTCCGCCATTCAGCCAAGTGCCGCCGGAACTAGGAAAGGGTTCATTGAAGAGATCAAAAAGCACGGCAGGATTATTGGCGTAGCGGGCCGCCACGCTGGTCCAAAAAGCTGTGCTGTTGCTGTCGGGCATGGAATATTGCTTGGTAGCTTGACCCGGGGATCCCTCACCAGACCAATGCAGGTCCAAAATGACATAAGCACCGTTTTCAGAACAGAGGTTGACGATGGAATCTACCAAATCCCGGTAGCTCCAAGTAAAGGTATTCCAACGGTCCTGGCTAAGGGGAAGACGGATGACATTGGCTTTCCAGGTGTTAATGGCATAGTTGATGGAGGCGGTGATTCCGCCACTCGAGGGACCATCATTATTACTAAACTCCAACCCGTCCACATCCACGCCCTTCAGGATGACGGTACAGCCGCCACTGGCTTCAACGATTCGGTTTCCAGAGATTTTAAGTTGGGGCGGTGCGGCCCATACTAAAGCGGGGAGTAAAATTCCAGAAAGGATGCCCAATTGAATGAAAAAAAACTTCGCCCGAAAAAAGCGGGGTTTGGTTTGAATCGATTTTTGGAACTTACTTTTCATTTCTAACCTTTAAAAAAATAACGGCTTCAACCATATGAACCAAAAGATTCGTGAATACAAAGAAGTTTACCACTATCTTTAAAACCATGTAAAAAACTATTAAAGTTTTTTCTCATTCCAATCAAAACCACTTTCACCTTAAAGCATAGACTCTCAACCAATTAAAATACAAACAGTCATCCGCCAGCTTTAATAAAAAAAGGCGGCCTTTCGGCCGCCTTCCACAACTCAAATTTAGAACTATTTGTTAATTATTTTTTATCTTTATCGACAGGTTCGTACTCAGCGTCAACCGGGCCTTCCTTCGGCTTTTCACCCTCAGCCTGTCCACCATTTTCGGCTTCCGGGCCGGAAGCCGCGCCTTGCTTCTCCGCTGAAGCTTTATACATAGCCTCGCCTAATTTCATGGAAGCTTGGCTCAGTTCCTCTGACGCCTTTTTAATGGCTTCCACGTCATCCCCGGCCAGGATCTTTTTCAGTTCCTCGAGTTTTTCCTCAATCTTCTTCTTAGTCTCCGCGTCCACCTTGTCGCCATATTCCTTCAAGGCTTTTTCGGTGGAATAGGCCAGAGTATCAGCGTGGTTCTTGGCTTCGATCTTTTCTTTCTTTTTCTTATCCTCTTCGGCATGCAGTTCAGCGTCTTTCTGCATCTTCTTTATTTCTTCCTCCGACAAACCGGAAGAGGACTGAATGCGAATGGACTGCTCCTTGCCCGTGCCCAAATCCTTGGCTCCAACATGAAGAATACCGTTGGCGTCGATGTTGAAAGTCACCTCAATCTGCGGAACCCCGCGTGGGGCTGGCGGTATTCCTACCAGGTCGAACCGGCCTAGGGTGCGGTTGTCCGCGGACATTTCCCTTTCGCCCTGTAACACATGGACGGACACCGTGCTTTGGCTGTCAGCGGCGGTCGAGAAGGTTTGGCTTTTCTTGACCGGGATCGTGGTATTGCGATCGATGATCTTGGTCATGACTCCCCCTAAGGTTTCCAAGCCCAGGGACAGGGGGGTCACATCCAATAGAATAACATCCTTCACTTCCCCCTTTAAGACACCGCCCTGGATGGCAGCGCCCACGGCCACCACTTCATCCGGGTTCACGCCCTTGTGGGGCTCCTTTTTGAAGAAATCCTTCACGGCCTTGACTACCAAAGGCATTCGGGTCATGCCACCGACCAGCACCACTTCATGAATGTCGTCCACCGTTAACCCCGCGTCTTTCATGGCCTTCTTGCAGGGTTCCAAGGTTTTATCCACCATATCCGACACCAATTGTTCCAGTTTGGCCCGCGTCAACTTAACGTTTAAGTGTTTGGGACCGGAGGCGTCCGCCGTGATGAAGGGCAGGTTGATGTCGGTTTCTTGCGTCGTCGACAAGTCGATCTTGGCCTTCTCCGCCGTTTCTTTCAGGCGTTGCAGGGCCATGCGGTCGTTTTTTAAATCCACCCCGGTGTCTTTCTTGAATTCGTCGATGAGCCATTGGATGATGCGCTGGTCGAAATCGTCACCACCCAGGTGGGTGTCCCCATTGGTCGATTTAACTTCGAACACGCCATCACCTAATTCCAGCACGGAGATATCAAAGGTTCCCCCGCCCAAGTCATAGACGACGATCTTTTCGTTCTTTTGTTGCTTGTCCAAACCATAGGCTAGGGCGGCCGCGGTTGGCTCGTTGATGATGCGAAGCACGTTGAGTCCCGCGATTTTGCCCGCGTCTTTCGTGGCTTGCCGCTGGGCGTCATTGAAATAGGCCGGAACCGTGATGACGGCCTCGGTGATTTCGCTGCCCAAATAGGCTTCCGCGTCGGCCTTGAGCTTTTGTAGAATCATGGCGGATATCTCGGGAGGCGAATATTCCTTATCGTCCACCTTTACTCGCAAGTCACCGTTGGAAGCTTCCTTTAAGGTATAGGGAACCAACTTTTTATCCATTTCCACTTCCCCGTCATGCAGCTTGCGCCCCATGAAACGTTTGATGGAAAAAATCGTGTTCGTCGGATTGGTGATGGCCTGATTTTTCGCGACCCGGCCCACTAATCTTTCCCCGGTTTTGGAGAACCCCACTACCGAAGGCGTAGTGCGGGCGCCCTCCGCGTTGGCGATCACCTTGGGCTCTCCGCCCTCCATGATGGCCATGCAGGAATTGGTCGTTCCTAAATCGATGCCTAATACTTTGTTCGTTGCCATAACTTTAACTCCTTTTGGTTTAAACCTTTTCGTCACCTACTATAGATTTTAAGACGGCAGCTTTTTATGACGCCTGTCAGCTCCCAGCCTTTTGATGATTCTTCGCCACTTTCACCAAGGCCGGCCTCAAGACCCGCTCATGGAGAACATAGCCGCTTTGCAATTCCTCCAGCACGGTCTCATCGGGAGCCTTGTCCGTTTCTTCCTGGAACATCACCTCGTGAAACCGGGGGTCAAATTTTTCTCCCAAGACCTTGATCTTGGTCACTCCGTGCTTTTCGAGCAAGGATTGAAACTGTTTCAAGGTCAACTCCACGCCTTGTTTCAAAACCAAAAGCCCTTTATCCGTATCGTCCGGCGGCAGGGCGCTGAGCGCCCTTTCCAAATTGTCCACAACCACCAGAAATTCCTTGAGAAGTCCGGCCTGTGAGAATTTAAGGAACTCTTCCTTTTCCTTCAAGGTCCGCTTCTTGTAGTTGTCAAAGTCCGAGGCCATCCAAACGAGCTGTTCTTTTATATCGTCGTGCTTTTTTTTCCATTCCTCCAGTTCGGCCTGAGCTTCCTTGGAAAGAACCGGCTCGTTCGGAATCACTGAGGCGTTTCCCGCGTCGTCGTATGTTTCCGCCTGGCTGGAAAGAATCTCAATTTCGGGTTCGGATTTGGCGTTCTTGTCCTGCATAAGCTATTCTCCTCGCATCATCAAGGCTGATTCCAATTGGCGGGCCATATGGCTCACCAATCCCGCCACACGGTCATAAGCCATCCGGGTGGGCCCCAAAACTCCCAAAGCACCCACCACCTGGCCCTGGTAGTAATAAGGTATATGAACAAAAGAAAAACTTCGCAAGGAGGCCTGCGATAATTCCCGGCCGATTTCGACGGCCAATCCCGGCTTGGTCCATTGACGGCCTAGAATTTGGGCTAGGGATTGTTTTTCCTCCACCAATCGGACAACCTGTTCCATCATTTGATAATTATGGAACTCCGGTTGTTCCGTCAAGTAGGAAGCTCCCTCGAGATGGACTTCCTCGCTATCAAATTGGAGAGCGCTCTCGATCAATTTGAGGGCCGTTTCGATTATGCCAAGTTTCGTCTTTTTCACCGACTCCACTTCCCTCAAAAGGCTTTCCCGAATCTGGGACAGGGTCTTTCCGCCAAAACGGGAGTTCAAGAGTTGGGTGATTTTGACAATCTCCTTTAACCCGACTGGCCCCTCTAACCAAACTATTTCTTCTTTTACCAGTCCCTGCCCGAGAACCAGGATGACCATGACCTTCTTTGAATCGATGGCAACGATCTTAAAATGGTCTAGTGAAATTTCTTGGGGCACGTGGAAAACCGCAAGCCCCGCCAGATGGGTCATAGCCGAGAGAATCTTAGCCGTGTGACGCATAAGGGTCTCCACGGCCGCTTTGGACTTTTGGTATTCCTGCTCGATTTGGTTTTTTTCCTTCAGATTCAAAGCCCGCGCCTGCATGAGCCGGTCGACATAGAAACGATAACCCGAATCAACGGGAATGCGTCCCGCCGAAGTATGGGGGTGGGTGAGATAGCCCCTCTTTTCCAAGTCCACCATGACGTTTCGGATGGTGGCCGAGGAGACATCCATTTTTTCGGCGATCAACTGGGACCCCACCGGCTTGGCGGTGGCCACATATTGGTGGATGACTGAGGAAAGCACGCTTTCTTCCCGTTCATATAATGGTTCAAAAACCATAAAACTCAGCTCCTTAAGGTTTCAAGCCCTTCATAATATGTAGGTAAAAAGGAAAGTCAACGCTGGATCGGGTGGTTAGAACGAGTTATGCGGCAAAAGTTTCCAAAATTCCATTTAAAACAAAATAGCCTTTGGAAGTTAACCTGTAGCGGCCTCCAGTTAAGGTTAGAAAGCCCTCTTTTAATAGTCGGTTGAGCTTGGCGTTCTTAGCAAAAGCATCGGAATGAATGTACCGATCGGCCTTGGCCTTCTCCACGCCTTCCCGGGTCCGCAATCCCAACATCAAGCTCTCCCACTCACGAATGCTGTCGGAAAGATGTTCCAGTTGAAGAACTTCCCTTCCCTTCTGAATCCGGTCGATATATTCCATCAGGTCATCCCCGTGGCTATGTCTCAATCCGCCCACGGTTCCGACCGCCGAAAGCCCGAAACCCCAATAATCTTCCCCCCGCCAGATGTTCCAGTTGTGGCGGCAGGCCCTGTCAGGCTTGGCGAAATTGGAAACCTCATACTGTTCAAACCCCCGTTGGGCGAGATAGTCCTGGGCCCAGGCATATTCATCGGCCACCTCATCCTCGCTGGGAAGCGGCAACCCTTCGGTAACCTGTTTTGCCAAAGGAGTCCCTTCTTCCACCTGGAGGGCGTAAAGGGATAGATGCTCAGGGTTCAAGGCTACGACCTTCCGGAGAGATTCCTGAAACATAGCTAAAGTCTGTCCAGATAAGCCGAACATGAGATCAAGATTGATATTATCAAACCCCGCTTGCCGAGCATCGACGAAGGCCTTCTCCACCCGGTCCCACTCATGACCCCGGCCCAATTTTTTTAAGATCTCTTTTTGGAACGCCTGTGCCCCGAAGCTAAGGCGGTTGACTCCGAGCCAGCGGTAGCTTTGAAGCCTTTCACGGTCTACGGTTTCGGGATTGGCTTCCATAGAAATTTCAACCGAATCTTCAAAACCCGCTTTTCCCCGAAGAGCCCCAAGTACTTGTCCCAGCTTCTGCGGCAATAGCAAAGAAGGGGTTCCCCCGCCAAAATAAATGGTTTCTAGCGAATCCCTTAAGGACGAGGAAGCAATCTCTTTACAAACGGCATCTACATAGTTCGACATCTTTCCTTCCAGACCGGCAAAAGAAGTAAAGTCGCAGTAGCTACAAATGGAACTACAAAAAGGAATGTGGACGTATGCGTTCAACTTAACACCTCATTAAATGACGGCTCAATGAACGAAATGGAACATCCGGCGGAAATCGGGAATAAAATCATTACTGTGCCAGTAAACAAACCAAGCCTTTCCCTTTATCATTTTCTCATCCAACTGTCCCCAATAACGGGAGTCGTAACTGTTGTCCCGATTGTCCCCCATCATGAAGTAATGGCCGGGTTGGATCGTAACAGGGCCGAAGTTAACTTTGACCGAATCCGGTCCATCCTGAGCCACTGCCATCATCGGTGTCATGATGTGTTTGACGTAAGGCTCGACCTGTTTTTCCCCGTTGATAAAAAGCTCAGCGTTTCTTAATTCCAGCACGTCCCCCGGCGTTCCCATGCAACGCTTGATGAAGTCCTTGGAAGGGTCTTCCGGAAATACGAAAACCACGATGTCTTTTCTTTTGGGCTTTTCGAATTCCAGGAACCGGGCGGTTTTGTTCAGGAAGGAATAGCCATATTCAAACTTATTGACCAAGATGTAATCCCCCACCAAAAGTGTGTCTTCCATGGAACCGGAAGGGATGGTAAAAGGTTGGATAAGTACGGCCTTTAGGGACAGGGCTACAGCCATGGCGATCCAGAAAGAATCGATGGTTTCAACCGCATTCGCGTAAGCCGGATTTTTGCGGAAAGAGGGAATTAACCATCGGATCACAATTTGGACAAGGGTAAAAACCCCAAAGAGGATCCAAAGGATAGAGTTCAAATTCTCCATAATGTTCATTTCCAAATTCCTTTCAAATTTGCTGTCATTTCGAGCCCTTCGACTTTGCTCACTGTAGGGGATGAAGACTTCAACCTACGGAAGTTTGTCGAACCCGTTTAAATAAGTCTTTTATCAACCCTTGAAGTTTTACTCCTCGACTTTCAACACTGCCATAAAAGCTTCCTGTGGTATTTCGACGCTCCCGATGGACTTCATGCGCTTCTTTCCCTCTTTTTGTTTGTCCAAAAGCTTGCGTTTGCGTGAAATATCGCCCCCATAACACTTGGCCAAAACGTCTTTCCGGCGGGCCCGGACCGTTTCCCGGGCGATGATCTTACCGCCGATGGCCGCCTGGATGGGCACCTCGAAAAGTTGTTGAGGGATAATTTCTTTCAGCTTTTCGGCGATCCCCCGGCCTCGGATTTCAGCCTTGTCCCGGTGAACCATGAAAGAAAGGGCGTCTACCGGTTCATTGTTCAGAAGGATATCCACTTTCACCACTTCCCCGACCTTGTATCCAATGGGTTCGTAATCCAACGACGCGTAACCCTTAGTGCAACTCTTGAGTTTGTCAAAGAAATCCATCACTACCTCAGCCAAGGGAAGCTCATAGGTAATAACCGCCCGGCTGGTATCCAGGAAATTCGTGTTTTTATGCAGGCCCCGCCGTTCCTGGCAAAGTGTCATGACCGAGCCGATATAGTCGGCGGGTACAATAATCTTGGCGTCAATGTAGGGCTCCTCAATTTCTTCGATTTCCGTGGGTCCGGGTAATTTGGAAGGATTGTCGATCGTAAAAGTTTCCCCGTTTGTCTTCTTGACCCGATAAACCACGCTGGGAGCGGTTGCGATAAGGTTGAGGTTATATTCCCTTTCCAGCCTTTCTTGCACAATTTCCATATGCAAAAGACCCAAAAATCCGCAACGAAACCCAAAAGACAAGGCCAAGGAAGTTTCGGGTTCATAAGAGAGCGCGGCATCAGAGAGTTTTAGTTTGGACAGGGCTTCCTTTAAGTCGTCATATTCATCCGAATTCACGGGGTAAAGCCCGCAAAAAACCATGGGGAGCACATCCTTAAAATCGGGAAGCGCCGCCGCCGTGGGGCGGATTTCATCGGTGATGGTATCCCCCACCTTGGCGTCTCGCACTTCCTTGACATTTGCGGCCACGTAACCGACTTCGCCTGCCGCGAGCCTCTCGGTTTTTTCCATCTTGGGCTTGAAGACGCCCACTTCCTCCACCTCGAAGACTTTTCCGGTGGACATGAGTTTCATTTTACTTCCCTTGGCGATAGAACCATTCAAGAGCCGCACGAAGATGATGACCCCTCGGTAGATGTCGTACATAGAATCAAAAATGAGGCCCTTGAGCGGTTCGGCGGGTTCTCCCGTGGGAGGCGGCACCCGCTTCACGACCGCTTCCAGTATTTCCTCGATACCCAAACCCTCTTTAGCCGAGGCCGATATGGCTTCCTCCCCGGGTATGGCAAGCGATTCTTCCATTTGCTTCTTACAGCGCTCCACATCGGCGGCCGGCAGGTCGATTTTGTTGATGACGGGGACGATGGTTAGCTTTTGATCAAAGGCCAGAAAAGCATTCGCCAAGGTTTGAGCCTCGACCCCTTGGGAAGCATCAATGAGGAGTAACGCTCCCTCGCAGGCCTTAAGGCTCCGGGAAACCTCATAATTGAAGTCCACATGGCCCGGGGTATCAATCAAATTCATCTCATATTTTTGGCCATCCTTAGCCTTGTAGAAAAAACGCACCGCTTTGGCCTTGATGGTGATGCCCCGTTCCCGTTCCAAATCCATCTGATCCATCAATTGGGCTCGCATTTCCCGGGGCGGGATGGCCCCGGTAAACTCCAAAAGGCGGTCGGCAAGCGTGCTTTTACCGTGGTCGATATGGGCGATAATGCAGAAATTTCGGATATGCGAAAGCAACAAAACGGGTTTCCTTTTTTAATAGGTTTTAAAGGGGGCTTAGTATAGCAGGATGTTTTAAAAGTCCAATGCGGGCTGTTTTTGGAACAGGACGGGAGTAATAATTCAAAACCGTTCGTTTAAATAAAAAAGCAGCTTGCCTTACGGAAAGCCGCCTTTACTTTTTATCCATCAATAAAACTGAACGTTATCAAACCAGAAATCGGTGTAAGTCGTCGAGCCCGCTCCATTATCCCCGAACTTCCACAAAAGAAAAAGAACCTGTTTCTCAAACATGGGATTGGAGAGAAAAGCCGTGTTTTGATAATTTCCATAACCCGCATCCGTTTTGAAGCTGCTAAAAAGAAAGCTCACGGGTTTCCAACCGTCATTGACCGCGGGGTTCGTGGCCGGAAGATTAGCGGAAGTCCAAAAATAGTTGTAACAATTATTGCTAAAGTTTGGCGGACAAGTCCCTCCCTGATCGGTCGTGGGTGGAACCATGGGAGCGGATGCGATAGCAAACCGCTTTTGGGGATTATTGTCTCCTACCGTCACTCCCCCGGCCGTGCTATAGGGAAGTATTTTGACATCGAAGCGGATTCCGGTAAAAGAGGTTTGGGTCAGATCATAGTAGGGATTCGCGGCGTCATTTTTCATGAATCCGAAAACTTCCATAGCTGGATAGGTTGTTGGCAGGGGGTCGGTCTGCGGCCCGTAAATATGGACCGCATAAGCGCTTCCATCGCCTGGATTAGGTATCAGGATATCGGGATTTTGGCTTCCATCGATCAAGTTGGCATGGCCTGCGGCACCACCATAGGTTTCCGAAAGGAAGTAGCCGCCATCGCCATTTAAAAGAGTGGGGTTCATATTGAGCGTACCATTACTAAAATCGCTGATCACGCCTGAAGGCAAGGGAGTTGGGACGACCGCTGGTATGGCCGGCAGGGTTCCTTTACATCCCCCGGATAATAAGGCCATGGACAAAACAAGCAGGGTCAAAACCCCAAACCCAATCCATTTTTTTTTCATGAAAAACCCCCTCACGCCATTAACTTAAGTCTACCACGAATCAATAAAACTCTACCTGATCTATCCAAAGGTCAAGGGTACAGGTTCCCGGAGAATTATTGCGCCCTTCTTCCCATTGAAGCCAAAGTACCTGTTGAAGATTTACTCCGCTCAAAGTGGGTGGATTGGGTATAGCGCCCGCCACCAATTGGTGAAGGTCGCTGAATAGGTAGTTAAACTGTTTCCACTCCCCCCCAGTACCAGCGCTGTAATCAGCCGCAAAATGGTCGTAGCAAAGCTTTGGTCCCGCTGTACAGCCGCCGCCGCCCGCCACGGCCTGGGTCTGATAGACCGGAATGGAAAAAGTCCGGTGCAACGCGGTATCCCCAGGGCCAACCTTCATCATAAACTTGACCCCCGTCCAAGCACTCGCGTCATAAAAATTTCCTCCCTCGAATTGGGCTTGAAGGTCGACGGAGGGATATTCAAAATCTCCCAGGTCAGTAACGGCCCCATTCTCATGAAAGGCGTACCCGTCCCCGTTTGCTCCGAGGAAATCCGCGTCACTGCCGATAGTGACAAACGCGGAAATCGAACTATTCCATAGTATCGCTTGAAGTCCTGGCCCCTGGACGTTGCCTGTAGTAACGGCTTTCGCTAAGGTTGGAAAATTATTTATCACCATAAAAGCTGCCTTATTTGTGGAAGTAACAAGGGGAGGTTCATCTTTTAAGGTATAAGTAGGTGGGTTATTCAACTCGAACAGATTGCTATTAATATATTGCCATTCGTTGGAATTAAACTGATCTATCCGGCTCTGGTTATTGACCGCAGCGGGCATGTTATAAGCTCCTACCGGAGCGGCACTGCTGTTGCATCCCAGAATGAGTGTAATACTGGCGGACGCAAGAACCCCAGCCAAGGCGAGAACCCAGGTTTTCGACAATAAATTAAAATTGGATGGCATAGGTCACCTCCATGAATTGGTTATATAAAGTCCCCGGCAGGGCCTGCCCCACGTAAGGGAGTGCGTTGCCCCAAGTTAACCCGTAGTCGAAATAAAGCGTGGAGTTCCGGTCCATTCGGAAATCTTCCGAAAGCTTCCAGCTTTGGCGGCTGCCGTTGATATTGAAAGCCGTATAGCCCACGCTTAAATCCGTATTATCGAATTGATAAGCGTAACGGGCCAAAGTCGTCCCTCCATAACCAGCCTCGGTACCGTTGATCTGTTCGACTCCGAAGGAAGCCGCCGTTTCCCACCAGGAGAATATTTCCGCCTGAATCCCGCCCAAAATCCAGTCGCTGGTCAGGGACCCGATGGCGCTGCTGGTTTGTTCATACCGCACGTTGAACCCGATTTCTAGGTCGCCCGGAAGCCCGGTTGAGGGCGCCAAGTTGAACGAAGGCCCAATATTTACGTATTTAAAAGTACGCATCGGGTTAGGCACTCCCGCCACCGCGTCCACCGACACATAGCCCGTAGCTGGCAGGTTCACTACAAGGTTATCATTGATTTCCTGGACAAAGTAGACCGAGCCTGGAATTTTCAAGGCGTCCTTGTCCGTGGCTTTCACGTCAAAATCAAACCCGATCCCCTCTCGGTTGGGAGTCGCCAACCCGTAAGGGAAGGTATTGTCCTGGGTCCGGTCGTAAAAACCGAAAATACCACCGGCCCGGGGAACGTTGGAAAGAAAGAACTGGCTGCGAAGAGGAACGGATAAAAGATCCGGCGTGGCGGCGCCGTTGTAGAGGGACGCCGATCCCGGTTGGATGTCATCCTGGCGGGTCTGGGCCAAAGGAGAAAAATAGTTGGGGCCAACGTTCAAGTAATTAAAGGTGATTTTGGAATGCCCAAAACGGAAATAAGGGCCGGCGAGGATGGCGTAATCGCTGACATCAGTTGAAGGATTCATCTTGTCGTCTTTGTAAGTGGAGAAAGCCCCTTCCCAAGTACCGCCAAACCCAGCGTCACCTTGTAATCCCACATCGAACGAAGGTTTGAAGCTGGAAATGACATATTGGTGGGCCCAGGTGGTTGGATTAAAAGGCGAGTAGGGCGATCCCGGCTGCTCGCTGTAAATCGGCTCATCCAGCATAATCCCGTAGGCGTCGAGGGCCAATTGGAGCGAGAACCCGCCCAGGTACCAGCGCTTCAATTTAACTTCAGTATTGGCGGCGAAGATCCAATCGGTAAAATCCCCCGGGCCAAAGTAACTGCCCCCGCTGGCGTTATCGTTGAACCCGCTGCGGATCATATTAGCCATGCCACCGACCTTGAAACGGTCGATAAAGGAGGAATCGGGCCAAAGAATATCCGTGCCGATCCTGAGACCCCTAAAGGGCCAATTGGGCTCGTCGTTCAGGAAGCTTTCGTATTTCGTGAAGTCATCTTCCCTCGCGATCATTTCGGGTTTGTAGCGCAAGTCCAGGTTATCCCTGTTCCACATCGTGAGCGGGGTATAGGACTCGTTGAAGTCTCCGACCGTGGCCGAAAGCCAGGGTGGGTTGAACTCCATATTAATTCGCCGGGCGACAAGCGAATCGATTCCGACATTTGCGTCGGACTCAAAGGCCGATTCATAACGGATGATGGCATCCCACCGGATCTGTTTATCCACGATACCCACCGGTTCAAAATCAAGAAAGCCGAGGGCTGAGCGGGAGGAAGGGGTTAGGAACGAAAGTGCCTGGCTGTCACCATAATATTGCTGGGAGATCCCATAGGCCCTTCCCAACCCGTGCCAGCTGATAGTGGGATATTCGGTGATACCCATAATCCGCTTCCAAAGGTCATATTGCTTATTTTCCAGGTCGGCCTGGCGGTCCTGAAGGGACTTCATATCGCCCTGCACTCTTTTTAATTCATATTGATAGGCCTCTTCCAAACTGGACAAAGTGGCTTCGGCCTTGATCAGATCGTCCTGGCTTTCACTTTTGATTGGAGAAACGTAGGAAGGTGTGGCTGTAGGAACGGCAACGGCCGGAACCTCGGTCGGGGAAGCCGCCACAACAGGCGCTGGAAGTGGAGCCGATGGAGGAACTGCTACTTCAGGAACCGCGGGAGGCGCCGGAGCGGCCGCGGGGCTTGAGGCGGAGGGAGCCGAGTTATCCGATGCCGGAGGCGGGGGGATGTCATCCGCCTGTGCCAATACAATTTCCTTCAGGTTCTCCCGAGCTTGAAAAACCAATCCAGCTACCTCCATTCGGGTCAAGGGAGCGGGAGAATTTTCGGTGGGCAGCAGGCCCGCCTGTTCCAACTGTTCAAGCTGGGCATAAGTGGGATCCCCTGTCGGGACTACCGGTGACGATCCGACGCCGGGAACCGTGGACGCCAAGGCGCCGGTCCCGAGGGCCATCAGGAGGAAAAGGTAAAGTTTAGAAATGCGCTTCATAAGTGAATCTCCAGATATTATCGTATTGCTGATAGCTTGGGTTTTCGGGCCAGGCGTAGGTGGTAAAAAAGTAATCCCCCCGGAAATTAATGCTGTCGCTTAGTGGATATTTAAACCCAAAAGCCAGGGTGGTCCGGGTAATGTCAAGGGATTGGGGTAGGAGACTATAGTTAACATCAATGTTGTTGTAAGCAGCGTTATCCTCAAAAAACGGATACTCACCCAAAGAAGTGGGGTTTCCATATCCAGTTAATATGTACTCCGACCCAGCCGAGGTCGTCCGTTCTAAGGCCGCAGACCAAATCACTGGGGTGATGATCGGAATGGGAATGTTGAAATCGGTTGCGAGGATAAGGGTATTGACGGTGAGGGAATTAACCCCGTCGCCCAAATCGGTGGTCTGGTGCTTGTAATCGAATTGGAAGTCATAGGTCCTGGATTTCATGGAGAAGGCCTTATCCAAGGATACTGTCAGGGCCGCCTCATAACCACCAAAGGTTCGGATCGTCGGGTCACCAAGAGCCAACACACCTGTACCAAGCTGGTTGAGAATGTAATCCGGCTGTATTTCATGAAAACCGCTCAACACATAAGAAGCTTGGGGTTTCAACCAGCCATCCTGTCCGATATCGGCAGAGAATCCGAGGACTGTTCCTTCCCGGTTGGGGGTGGCGTCCCCATAAGGAAGCCTGTTTTCCGACAAGACATCAAAAGGCGCGAAAGAGGGTCGGTTGACATCCTGAAAGACGAAGTTATTGAGGTACCCCGGCAAGGCATCGTCGATACCGAACATATTCGTGCTCAGGTAGTTTTGGAAACCTGCCAGAGGAGTGAAGGCGTTGGTTTGGGCACCGGGCGAGTAAAAATAAGGACCGATGCTCAGGTATTTGGCCGTGAAATGTGCGCCCAGGATGTTCAAGGACCCTTCCGCCACCATACCCCAATCCTCGAAAACCCGATTGTTCGCCAGGGGATCATTGGTTGTGTCGTCATATTGGGTAAAGGCCTTCTCCACCGTACCTGTTAGGTTTACCTTGTCGGCAAAAGGCAAGGTGACCCGCGCGTCCAAGCTTCCGATCTGGTATTGCTTGGCAAAGGTCGATGGAAAATCGGGGAGATAAGGTACGTTGGCGCTACCAGGATCCTGCCAGAGGAGTAACCCAACCCCTTTTAATTCCACGTTATCGCCCAGGAAGCTCAGGGAGTCTTGGCTCCCCGCGTAATAACTGGCGAAAGTAGAAGTCGTGGCGTCCTGCAGAGTCCCCGCCATGGCCTGCAACCCGAAACCGCTGAGAACGTCTTTCGACCAATCCCTCCCAGAAGCAAGTTGGAAGCCTCGCATATGCCAATCAGGAGCATGATCCATATAGACCAGTTCCTCCGTGTCGATGCGGTTTCGATAGAAGGAAGTGGGTTCAATGAGGGTGTAAACCGGAGAGCCAGAGTTCCAAAGGGTGAGCGGGGTGTAGCTCTTAAAAAAGTCGCCGGCGGTCAGGTTGACGACCTCGTTGGTGTTAGAAAGGGAAAGCCACCTCAACTGGTACTCGGGCTGGATGGGATCCTGGTAATACATACCGATGGACCGCCAAAACCTTAAACGGGCTTCGAACAAAACATCAGGGACCGGAACGCTCTTCAAATCCATTTCCATAAAGATATCAGCGTTGTAATCCATGGGCGGATAGGCTGCGTCAGCTCCGAAGCCTCTGTAATTGTACATGTAGCCCCTGGAAAAGCCGTTCACGTCCGTTCCGGTGCGTTTCAAATATTCTTTTTGTAGCGCCGCGAAAACCTCGTTCCGGGCCCTGTCATCTAAAAGCTTGTTTTCCAACTGATCGACCTCGATCCCGAGGGTTGTCAATTCGGTCCGAAATTCTTCCACCAGCTCTTCCAAACTTTTGGCCGCTTGATCGGCTCCGGCGGCGGGAAGGGGGGCCATGCCCGGCAAATCCATGCCGCCCGGCAGAGCCGGAGGCGCCGTGTCCAGAGGAGGAAGCCCGTTGGCTTGGGCCATCATCTCGGAAGCTTGGGCCGTCAAACCTACCACTTGGAAATTGGTCAGTTGGTCAACGGACTTTCCCGGATCTGAAACCAGCCCCGCGGCTACGAGGTCGGAAAGGCTCGTGTTGATCCAAGGATCCCGTTGCGTGGAGGACAAGGGACCGTGGGCTGCAAAAGCCGGGCAAGTGGCTACCGTTAAAAACACGGTCATTAAATTTTTTAATAGTCTTCGGTTCATCCCGATCCCAATGATTCTTTTTTATTACAACTCTCTACTAACCGTGAACAACGGCTAACCACCCTTAAAACAGGAACTTAAGCCTACTGAAATATTGGTCTCCTTGATAATTATTGGCCGAAACGTAATTGTCCTGAAAATCGATGTGCTTGTAACGGAATTCGAATTTTCCGCTGCACCAGGGGATGTCATAAGCAAAACCCAAACCGAAGGCATGGGTGAGGTAATCCACTTGTGGATAGGTGTAAGCGGACTTCCAGGTTTCCACTCCCAGGTCCGCCATCAGGTCGATGTCGTGCAATACATTGATCATCACGTCTGCGTCCCAAACCTTTTGATCGAACAAGTTAGGAATATTGGCGGAAAGGGCGGAGGGGTTAACGGAAGTCGAATAACTGCCGGTCAGGTTGGTGACCGCGTTCGAAGCGGCCCCAGAAACCTGGTTGTCGGTCATATAAAAAGTGCCATCAATGGGGGACTGGATTCCCATCCACTTGTTCAATTGAATCTTGGTTGTAAAAGTAAAATAGTTATACGTTTTGAGGTCTGTAATATTGGCATATTGGTTGACGGTGAGTTTGGAACCGCTTGCTTGCGTTATCGTCGTGGTGGCAATGGCCTGTCCGGCGGTTTGGGGAGTCAGGCTCAGGGTTCCACCGTTGTTGTAGATAGGAAGAATCAGCGGCAGGCGCTCCGAACTGAGGCGGAACTGGTAGCGCACGTCGTCGTTGGAAATGTCATTGTCATTACGAAGGGTCTCGATATTATTGATATAGTCCTGCCGGAGCGGGTTCACGTTGGGCGCATAGTTCCCCCACAAGTCCAAGCCCCAAAGCCCTTCGTCGTCGGGGTAATAAAACCTCAACATAGTGAAAGGCTCAATCACGTTGTAACCCAGGGGATCGAGTTCGGCCACGCTTTCCTTCTTTTGGGTGAGGTCAAGGTTGACGACGATGGCGTCCAGGAAACTCGGCCAGTCCTTCATCCAAGTCTGCTTTCGGCCATTCCACCCAAAATTAAACCGCCATCCGTAGCGGTCGCTTTGGAGGGTATCCGCCTCGGCTACGGCGCCATAAACGTCGTTGAAATCGCTGGGATTCCAGGCCATTCCATAATGAAAAAAGTTAATGCCGCTCATCATGACCCGGCTTTGGAAGTCCGCGTAATTCGCCCCCATGGAGAAGGCATAAAGGGTAAATGGATAAAAAAGCAGGGAGGCTTGGCCAGCCCCGTCTTCGATATATTGATGGCTTGCTTTGAAGGCATAGGAAGTTCCGTCCAACGCGTTTGTCGAGCTTGAATAGGCCGGCCCCACATAGACGCCTCCGTCGGAGAAATCGGATAATCCACCGTTGAGTTCAAGAAAGAAGGGGTCCAAGTTCACCTTCACGTCGGCGGCATAGTCCCTCAAATCCAACTGGGGCGATTGGTTGACGCCGAAATTATCGTTGATCCATTCGGTGGAAACCGATGTGCGGACAAGGTTGTTGGACCAAGGCTCGTCGATCTTGACAGCCTCTTCCCACCTCTGGGTCTGGGTAGGGCTGGTTCCCATGCGCCCTGCCAAGACGGTCATGCGGGCGTCCTGGCCCAACCAGGGAACTTGCTGGCCCACGGCATAAACGCCGTCGAACACCCGGTCCGTAGCGGACTGGACATTTCCGGCGCTAGGGGAATAGGCGGGGATATAGCTGACAGCTGTCATGTAATCATCCCAATTCTTGGCGTTCTTGTCGTCATTGAAGTTTTTGATGTCGAAGGGGTCCTCGAAGCGTTTGATGGCATAGGTGGCAAAGCCCCGGCTGAAATTATCCAGGGTGGTGCTGGGGTTGTAGGTCTCCACTGCGAAGGTGGTGTCCCACTTGCCCAAATCCCCATAAAGGAAGAAGGTGGTGCTGGGATTGGCGATATAGATGGATGCGGGCGCCGTCCCCACCCCGGTAGCGACGACCCCGGAGGCGTTCGAATATGGCACAATGGCTCCGAAACCGGTGGAAAGAGTCCCCTTTCCTCCCAGATCGGAGTACATCCCCATATCGATTTGCTGAACCTCCCGCATGGCGTTGTTCAAGGCGGGCGCTCCGTTGCTCAAGGGTCCGGTGACATTGATATTTTCGAACCGCATACTTGTGTTCTCGTAAAAATGAGGCATCCCCACCGATTTATTGGCCTTCTTCCAGACGGCGTCCACCTCATCCTGCGCGGCTTTCAACTTATCCAGCTCGTCCTCCTGCTGTTGAACGCGGGTATCGTTCAAAGCCATTTGGGTACGGAGATAGGCCGCGGAGTCGCGAAGCTGTTTCAAGAGATCATCGATTTCTTTTTTAAGCGTGTCGGAAATAACAGGTGTTGGCAGGGCGGGAACAACGGGAGGGTTTGAAGGAAGAAGAGTCGGGACCGTCATCGCCGGAGTGGCGAAAACGGGCAAGGGGGCCGGAGCTGAAACCTGGGGTGTAGGTGTCGGCAATGTGAATTCAGGGGCGGATATGCGGGCTTTGGCTTTCTCCGTATAAAAAGCCAGTTCGAGCCTCGTGACATACTTGCCTTGATCCAACACTTCCTTATCTTGTGCGTCCAGCAGGCCATAATCCCCTAGTTTTTTCACCCGCTGATAAAGGGTTTGATCCGGTCCCAGTTCCTCCCAAGGATTGGCCCAGGCATAAGGAGTGTTTAGGGCCATTGTGAACGCAAAAAAGGAAAGGGCGGCCCATAAAATTTTGACCTTTAATTTCAAAAAAACCCCTGTTATTGGTTATCCATCAAAAACCCTCTGCAATATTTCGTCAAAAGAATTCGATTTCATCAACCCAATAATCAATTTTATAAGTTCCGGCGTGGTTATCGCCGCTATGATCCCACTTAATATAGATGAACTCTTTCAAATGATCGGTCAAATCCGGGGGAGTCACAGGTGATCCCCAGCCCGATTCTCTTTTCAAATCGGAGAAGACGTAACTTTTAGAGATCCAATCATTGGAAGGATCCATCATGGCCCCAAAGTGGTTATAGCAATCGCTTTGGCAGGTTCCCCCGTCGGAACCCGGAAGGGTCGCGGCGGTTCCGATTCCAAAACGCCGTTTCATCGATTGGTCGTCCGCTGGGCATTTATAATAAAATTTTATTCCGGTAAAGGCGCTGGCGTCGTAATAACCGCTGTCCTTAAACTTACCTTGGAGGGTGAAAGCTGGATAAACCGCGTTCCCCTGGTCCACCAAGCTTCCAAAAACATGGGCCGCCATCTTGGTTCCGTTGGCCCCACCCGCGACTATGAAATCGCTATTGATGGTGTTACCGCCGAAAGTAATCGTGGTCCAAGCGCCCGAGGCACCCCCATAAAGTTTAGAATTGATATTTTTGGAACCATCATCAAAGTTGGAGATAAGGCAGGCTTCCGAGGGAATATTCACTTTAGGTTTGTTGGCATCGGCGTTCTGCAAGCCCTGACCTAGGGAAGCGTATTTAGAACCCTCATTTACAAACACCGCTCCACAACCCGCAACGAGAGAAATGATGGTGAAGCCGATTAACACGGAAGAAAAGCGGCCCGAACCCATATTCACCCCTTCAAGGAAAAATGGCCGGCCAAAGATGCCGGACCGGTTTAAAAAAGGATTAGTTCTAAGTTACTTATGCCAATATCCGAAAGGGATTTCGGCGTTTTAAGTATTGTGTCTTTTATTAACTTGGATGAATGGCCTTCGCAACATTTTTGAAACCTGCAAAGGTGTCAAAGCCCCGGTATTCTACTAAAAGGATTTATAACCTGGTACCTATTTTTTACTAGGCGAAAACGGAACCGGTTTTTATGCCCCAACTAAAATCATCCGTCGTTTCCCTTGAAAAAACCGTTTTTATGAAACGTTCAACAACCAGGATTGTTCTTAATCAATGATGATCATCGTCAAGAATTCCCTTGGACTCGGCGGTTCCATCATCTTCGTTGGATAGTTTCCTGTCCGTTGGTTTCACGCTTGAAGAGGATGAAATTTTTTTCATATAAGAAAAATCGAAAACCCTCAAAGATTGACCAGGTTTTTCCACCATAACGGCCGCCATATAGCGGTTGTCCCTGTCCGGCTGATCCTCCTTGGGTATATTCACAAACAAGCTTTTCACGAGCACCCTATTGCCCGAAGGAACATCAAAAGGACCAACCGTAGCCAAATCGACGTAATAATTTTTCAAGGTGTCGATTTGGTGTAACACCAATCCCTTCAGGTTTTCGGGAGAGTTATTGCGAATTTCCACGCTAATGGGTACCGGAACACCCGCTGGAATTCTTTTGGGAGCGGTCAAAGATACTTCGATAGGCGAAAGTCCCTCGACTTGTTGCAAGGTCGAAAAAGCTTTTCCACCTGATATGGCCCATTCCATGGAACTATAAGGCCCCCGGACGCCATAAATAATCCGGTAAAGGTCGTGCCAAAACATTCCCAATCCTGAGTTTACCCCAAACCAATTGTGGAAGGTGTCAACTTCCCGGTCGTAAAGTTCTTCCGGTCCCGGTGGATCGATGGATTTTTGAACCCAGTTAAAATCTACCATTTCCCCCATGGCGTACATTCCGTTCGATCGGGAGAGGTAACCCGGCCACTGTTTCTTCATGGAAGCCATGGTGCCACGGTCACCCTCGTAAAGCATAATGTGGTTATAATTGACCCCAGCATCAATGAACATGGCAGGATCCTGCCCATGTTGGTGTCCCATTTGCCATCCCAAAGTAAAGGTAAAAACCGGCTTGGACATCTTGGCCTCATCGAGAATGCTTTTTAAAGTCATGGCCACTTTATGGGCCCGCCACCATTGAAAGAGTTCCACTACTTGAGGATCTTCTTTTTGTTCAACTGTTTTAGCCAACCAGTGGATGCGCTCCTGTTTAGAAAGGGATAAGAAATTATCGGGTTCCGGCACATTCAAATCTTTCACGAATTCATCCACCATTTCATACCCTGCCGTACCCGTGCGTACATAGTCCATGCCCACCATATCGATGTCGGGGTCCTTATCCAACTCTTTGAGGAAATTGACAATGTCTTGGTGGCGCTTGGAATCCTCCAGAGAAATAAAACGGTTTTGTACGACAGAATCGGTATCCGGATCATAACCCAACGAGAATTCGTAAGGCGCTTGGTTCCAAGCGTCCCCGACGACCTTAAATGTTGTCATATAACCCCCGAATTTAAGTCCCGCGACATGGGCGGCTTTGGCATATTTGCGCCCCACTTCCATATCGCCGCGGCTAAAGGGAAAATCCTTGGCATTCAAGTGATCCCAAATGGAGGTTTGCCCCATGAGGTAACAATAAGCGTTCGCGCCCATGAATTGGGCCCACTCAATCGCATTGGAAGCCGTAAGGGAATCACTCCCATCCAACGCTGGAACCGCTCCTCTGATTAACTGCTTACCTCCTTCCATCGTCAAAGCCGCGTATCCCGGGTAAAGGCCGTTGGGTTTCAATGGAGATAAGGTAAAAGCGGACTCAAAAACCTTTGGTGATCCCCATCGGGGGGATGTTACCGTGACCTCGGCAATATAAGTTCCTGGAACCGGGTTATAGGGGATGGGCCAATTGCCCGCGAACTTTTTCGAATCCATGTCTCTTTTTAAATTTAATTTAGACTGCCCATCCACCATGTTCACCGGTATACCGTTGTGGAAAACCTCGACCACCGCTTGCATTTCAGGAAAAGATGAAATTTCATCCTGGTTTAATCGTACCTCGAAAGGAACCATCTCAAATCTTAAGTAATTCCTTGTCGGCATAACCGCAATGACGTCGGGGATCATTTGTGAAACCATGGGAACCAAAAGGCCCATTCTTTTGGACTGGGGAAGAAGGGTTGCCTTGGCCCAAAAAAGCCCACCTCCAATAAATAAAGCTGCGGTTAAGGCCCACCGAAACGAATTCCGGCCTCGAAACCAACGCGGAATCTCAGCTATAGGAATCTGGGGCGCCGGAAATCTCCATTCCGACTGAGGTTGGGAGTTTGGAACTTCAACAAAAGGCATGGGTGAGGTCGACGTTAGGGGCGTCGATTCGGTGAAAGTGGGCTTCAAAAAGGATTGAATTAATTCCCCTTCAGAAAGGGGCGCTGAAGGCGAAACGGCATCTTCAACAACCCCACTTAGTTCTTGGACGCTGGTAACTTCTTCTCCACGTTCCACAACAGTTGTTTCTATCCTGGCAATGAAGGTTTCGGCGGGAATGGATCTGTTCTGGACCGGAGGCGGATTGGGGGATTTACGTTGAAAAGCAGAACGAATTTTCATGGTGAAAATTTTGAACTTTTCATGAACAAAAAGAAAAGTTCTATCTCCTATAGAAGTTCTCTTTTGAGTAAATGGCCCCGGACCTTTGGACGTTTTTTGAGTCGATCCGGTTATCTTTTCGACGGCTTCCGCAGAAACCTTACCCCCGGACCGAAAAACAGAACCCGTTCCCCTTCCTAAAATCCGGACTCCGACGAACAAAACCGCCAGGATGGAAAGGATAAGTCCGAATGCCGCTCCAAGCTGCTGGCCGACAGCGTGAAAAAGATTGGAAGTCTTTTCCTTGAATGCGTTGAAGTTAGCGGAAATATTCAAGGAAACTGGTTCAACGGGTTTCGATAAGCGGAATGGTTCTAACTCGGGTTGGTTGACCGGCGCCGCGACTTCCTGCGGCAATGGGTTTTCGCGAGTGAGACGGACAACCGCCTCCACATGATAGGTTTGGGGAAACATATCCAAAGGTTGGGCCCAATCCACAACGTAACCATGCTTTACCAACAACGCGAGATCCCGCGCCAAAGTGGAGGGATCACAAGAAACATAAACCAGGCGCTCGGGATGGAACGCCGTCACTCTGGCCAGCACTTCCGGCAAGACTCCCTTTCGGGGGGGGTCCAAGATGGCTGCGTCAATCTGCGTCAGCCCTTTTTCTTTCAATCCCAGCAGGATGGGAGCCACGTCCCCTTCCAGAAAATCAATGTTGGACCGGTGGTTGAGTTCCGCGTTGATCTTAGCGTCTTCTACTGCCGGTCCGATTTCCTCCACCCCCACCACATAGTCGGATTTTTCCGAAACCGCCATGGCCAAGGTGCCGATGCCACTATAGAGATCCAGAATCGTTCCCCATTTTTTCTTGTGGATCGGGTCACCGAGAGCTTCCCTGACAATTGTATGAAGCATATCGGCTTGAAGCGTATTGACTTGAAGGAAGGACTTCAGCGAAACCTTTAGTTTTAGGTCATCAATGATTTCAAAATAATGATCGCGCCCCGCCAGGGTTCGGGTAGCCTGCCCAAAAACAATATTCGTTCTGGAGGCATTGATATTTTGCAAAACTCCCACCAAGCCGGGCGTTTCTTCCACCAACTCTCGAGCGATTCGGGGAAGGATCCCCTCCAGTTCCTCGGGCATCAACGAGGCCTTTTGAACCCTTTCCTCTGGGACTTCAGTCCGGGTGACAAAAGCCAAAAGAAGTTCCCCGGTTTTGACCCCCTGCCGAACAGCCAAATGTCGAAGAAATCCTGCGTGTTTTTTTTCTTGGTAGGGTGTCAGCCCCGATCGGTCGATCTTTTTGAGGACTTTTTGGATGAAGTCATTGATGGCGTCCCCCTGGATGGGACATGTGTGGTAGGGGACCAAATGATGGGAACGGGGTTCGTAAATCCCAGAAACAAAATGCCCCTCCCGCATGGAAAGAACCGGCATGGCCTTGTTGCGATAGGCAAAAGGCGAAGGTGAGGGCAGGCAAGGCTGGACGGTAACATTCTCAAGGCGGCCGATGCGCTTGAGAGCGTCCACAACGAATTGCCGCTTGGTTTGAAGTTGTCGGGGATAATTAAAATGTTGCCACTGGCACCCGCCGCATTCCTCAAAAATATCGCAGGGCGGTTCCACCCGGTCCGGCGAACGCCTTAACACGGAAAGAATTTCCGCCGTGGCGTAATGGTCCTTGACTTGCGTAATACGGGCCTTCACCCTCTCGCCCGGTAAACCACCTGGAACAAAAATAGCGAAATCCTGATAACGCCCAACTGAATCGCCCCCAAAAGCAAGGGAGGAAATTTCAATCTCAATTTGATCCCCGTGCCGAACGGGTTTAACGACACCGGTATTGTTCATTCAAGTCCCTATAACCTCGCAGTCATGGTCACAGGCTCAATAAGTGACTCATCACTACGGTTGAAAAAATGGAATTTCTTTGGACCGCTCGCGCAGCTAAGAAAAACATTCTCATAGGCGATTAAGAAAAAATTTGAGCTGGTCTCTAACAAAACGTCAAAAATTATTTTTAAACACCTTGTTCAATATTATTTTAGCCGTTTTTCAACCGGGGGCAACCCGCTTCCCTTATTTTACTTGCGCTCTGTTGATGACTTTCAATCCATCTCAATGGCTTATAAAGACTTTTATCCAAACCCTATTGAATCTACTACTCTTGGTGGGTTTAGCATTTTCCCCTACCATCCGTCCAGTTTCCGGGAGCCGAATAGGCTTCACACAGGCTTTACCATTCTTACTCATTGCCTTTACGGAGAAAAATGGTTTCACCTGAATTTCAGGATGAGATTGGACTAGTACCGAAAGAGGAACTTATGGAGAAATTTGATGGAATTTTCGGACTGCGATTAAGACCAGCATGAGATCGAAACAGGCATTAGGCCTAATAGCAGCCCAAGTCGGAACAACATTACTGCTTTAAGTTATACCTTTAAAACACGCAGCAAAGAATTTTTTACTTTTTTGGCGTCGGCGTCGGATTGGGCTTAGGTAAAGAGGAATCTCCTTCCAACCGAATATAATCCAGATACACAACCACAGGTTGGGTGAATCCATGGGTGTCTACCCAAAAACGCAAGGACCGTATGTTCGTCAAGTCGAGCCTTGCCTGAATCAAGTTATCTAAAGAGATCGAAATAGGACTCGCTTTTTTAGACAACAAAAGTCCCGATGTTTCATAGAGGTTGGCGTGTGAATCGGCAACTTGAATGTGGTAGGTCACCGGTTGATCCTGCGCGTCAAAGGCATCCATCTTTAAATCCGTGTATTCCTGCCATTCATAGACTTTTAACTGGGTAACTGAGGTGGTATCCAAAGCGATTTCAGGCTGCCAAGTAGCCGTCGGAGTTGGAGCTTGCGCAGGAGAAATCGGGGTTGGAATGGGGAAAAATTGATTTTCGAGGAGAAAAGTAAGTTTGGCGCTGTACTTCCCGTGGGTTTTGTTTTCGGTGGATGTCTCCATATTAACGTAACCGCCCGTGGTCCATTGAAGATCGTCATCGGGGTATTCAAAATCGGTGATGACTTGGGTTTTAACAGTATTTTTGTGTTGCTTAAAACTACGGGTCAAACCGAAGCCCATGGCCAAAACATATAACAAAACGGCGGCCAACAAAACAAAGCCAAGGATGGTCATGGTTCGACGCATATTGATTCCCAGAACATGATTTTAGAAGCGAAGCGGAGGGCATTGTATCAGCCGGGGTTGAGCCCTGCAACTTAGAACCTCGGATAAAACGAGAGGAAGAGACTCAAAGAAAGGCAAAATCCATCGTTTATCATCAGACTTCCGTTTCCGGACTTATATCTTTAGAGTCGCCTGGTCTTTTCGTTAAAACCACTTCTTCTTCGCGCCGCAGGATTGGCGCACAATCAACTGGGTCGGAACTAAAACTTGGCGGGGTTTTTCGTGATCTGGTTTTCTTATTTTTTCGAGGAGCATCCGGGTGGCTTCCACGCTGATGGCCCGATAATCCTGCCGAATGGTCGTCAAGGAATAAGGAGGAGTAAAGGCTTCGGTAATGTCGTCAAACCCCACAATGGCGATGTCGGCACCTACCGTCAGGCCAGCCTCTTCCGCCTCATCCCAGGCTCCCAAAGCCATCAGGTCATTGGAGGCGAAAACGGCGGTGGGACGTTGTGGCAAGGCGAGAAGTTTTTTCATCCCTTCCGCGCCCGACTCACGAAGAAAATTACCGTTCACAATATAACCTTCGGGAATAGCCAGCCGATTCTTCTCCATGGCCTGTTGAAACCCTTTCAACCGGTCCAAGGCGTTACGCGAAGTGCTCGTCTGACCTGAAATGAAAGCGATTTTTTGATGCCCTAATTTCATCAAGTGCTCCACCACTTGATTGGCCGCTTCCACATTATCACTGTCCACGTATTCCATGCGCGGGTCATCGGTACGATACCCGATTAAGACCACGGGTATGCGCTGATCCATCATTTCAAGAACATCTTTTTCTTCGAGATAAGGCGAAACCATTAAGACCCCATCCACGGCATTGTGATAAACCTTGCGATAAACTTCTTGGGGATCAAAAACTCCCGCGATCGTGTTGATCAAAAGTCCATATTGGTTCTCCTGAACAACTTCATTGATTCCGTTTAAGAGACCCACATACCAGGCGCTTTGAAGATTGAATTGATAGCCGGACCAAGAAAAGAACACCTCAATGAGGTTGGTTTGTTTAACGACCAAACCACGAGCGATGGGATTGGGTTTGAATTTAAGTTCCGCGATGGACTTTAAGACTTTCTGGCGCGTGTCCTCTTGGACATTAGGATTGTTGTTTAAAACGCGTGAAACCGTTGAAATGGAAACTCCGGATTTTTCAGCAACATCATAAATGGTTATAGCCACCATGGCTCCTATCGATAATTGCAAGCGCTTATCTTTTAGACTTTACGTTTTCAACCTGCTTTCATGACAACCCAAAGCTATACGAAAAAACAAAATCGAGATGAACTCTTCCTCGCTTCATCAAAAAAGGACTTTCAATGGGCGGCCCGGAATATCGGGCAAAAAGCGAAAAACAATTATAAGAAAATTCGGTCTTCACATAAGGCGAAAAACTAAAAGCCTTAAGCAAATTCAACCTTTAAATTATACCGTCCCAGTAAGGAAAAACACATCTTCCCTAATAGGTAAGATTCTTATTTCACGCTTATGCCATCTATTTTTCATGCCTGCTCTTTCTTTTTGGCTGTAAAATCCCTTGATTCAATTCTTATTTAAGGAAATTGATGCCTCCATTCCTAAAAATCGCCGTTCAAGCCGCCAAAACCGCCGGACAAATCCACCGAAAACATTATGGAAAAGTCCGATACATCCGATTCAAGTCCAAAAATAAACTTAATCTTGTCACGGAAGTCGACGACGCTTGCGAAAAGAAAGTCCTGGCCATCCTTAAAAAGAAATTCCCTTTCCACAATTATTGGGGTGAAGAAAGCGGCCAACAAAGGAACCATTCAGCCTTTACCTGGCTGGTGGATCCTTTGGACGGTACTACGAATTATGCCCATTCCTATCCTTTCTTTTGCTGTTCAATTGCCTTGGTGCAAAACGAACGGCCGGTTGCCGGGGTTATTTATGACGCGCTTCGTGACGAGTGTTTTACCGCTGAAAAAGGACTTGGAGCTTTTCTGAACGGCAACCGATTATCGGTTTCCAATATCCCAACCCTGGCTGAAAGTTTAGTAAGCACGGGTTTCGCCTATGCCGTTCGGGAAACTCATTACAACCTGGATAATTTCAAGAAATTTGTTTTGACAACCCAAGGAGTCCGAAGGGATGGTTCGGCCGCCATGAACCTGGCCTACGTGGCCGCCGGTCGTTTTGATGGCTTCTGGGAAAGAGGTATCCAAGCATGGGACATGGCGGCGGGTGTCCTCATGGTGACGGAAGCGGGGGGCAAAGTAACCGATATTACCGGCAAGCCCTTTGACCTGATGGCCGAAAATGCCCTGGCTACCAATGGCAAAATTCACCGCCAGATATTTGACATTTTAAAAAATGGAAAAGACGAAAAAGTTTGGCAGGCTAAGTTAGCAAAAAAATCAAAGTAACCAATTCTCGAAAATGGACATTCATCTTCTTAGTTTGTCCATCCCATCAAAAAATCCTCGATCAAATAGGGCAAGTCATCGTGATAACCACCTTCTAAAAGGGTGAAAGTCGGTACGTTAAAATCCTTGAGCCACTTCCCCATTTTCCGATAATCCTTTTGAACCAAGCCAAACTGAGTTAAGGGATCTTTCTCGTAAGTATCAAATCCCATTGAAACACCTAACAGATCCGGCTTGAATTGACGGATTTTTTTCATGGCGCTTTCCATGGCAGAAAAGTAATCTTCTTCACGAGTTCCAGGCGGTAAGGGATAATTTACGCAATTGGCCCGGGACTGTCGGCCGGTACCGGGATAGGCAGGAAATTGATGGAGAGAAACATACATGAATTCCTCCTTTCCCAGACAAAAATCTTCCGTTCCGTTTCCATGATGGCAATCCAAATCCAAAACCGCGGTCTTTCCAACCAGTTTACGTTGGTTTACATCCTGGATGGCGATCGCCATGGAATTAAAGTAGCAAAAACCCATAGCGCTATGCGGGGTAGCGTGATGGCCTGGCGGGCGCATGAGCGAAAAAACCTTTTCTCCTTTCAAGGCTTTCGAAGCGGATTGAAGAGCGGCGCCCACTGCCAATAAACTGCATTCCCAAATTCCGGGAGCCCCGGGGGTATCCGGATCAAAGTAACCTTCTTTTTCAACTTGATGAACAATTTGTTCGTCGTGAACGGCTTTAATTTTTTCCAAAGCTGCCGCTTGCGGCTCTTCAAAAATATTTACCGGTAATAAGGTTTTTAAATGTTCGAGGGAACGCAAAACTCTTGAGGAGTGTTCGGGATGTCCTGGAATGTCGTACATCCCAGCCTTGATGGTGGAAAGAATCTTCAGGTTACTTTGGGCCATTACGTTGGCGAATCTTTTCAGCCAGAAGATACTTGTCCAGGCGCATGACATCTTGGCGGTTAATCGCCAAAATTTTGATCCCGGCCCGGAAAGTACTGCCGTTGCTGCCTGAACTCTCGGACAAAACCCTGACCACTTCAGCCATGAGGGTGATGGGGGTTGGATAACCCGGCAAATAGAGGTGTATTTCTAAAGCCGAGTCCGCGGGAAAAGCTTCCTGACCCACCAGCGACATGCCCCCCATCGAAAGATCCCGGGTGACGGCATGAAAAGTAACAGATTTTTTGGACAATTCCGGCAAGTGATCCACGGAAGATTCCCGGTAAGCCGGGTCGGATAATATTTTCACCAGTTCGGCCTTCGGAAGCAGGAAATAGGTCACTTTGATTGAGGCGTCAATGCGCTCAAATTGCCTTTTTTCCATCCAACCCGTGCGAATCTCCATCTTCGACACCTCTAAAATTAGCTGACAGTTCACGTTCAACAGTCGAAAAGGCAACGCTCAAGAAAATTTCTAGAAATTCAACCTACTGATCGTGAACTTTTTTACTTCTTCCAATGAATACAGGAAACCGGGCAACAATCCATGGCCGATTGGATTTTGACTTCCGTATCCCCCTGGGGATTATAAACTTCCGAAAGGCCATCAGAAGTCATGCGAAAAACCTTCGGTGTTTCCACGACGCAGGCTTCACAGCCCGTGCATTCATTTTGGTCCACATAAGAAATACGGTTTAATTTTTTGGTTTCGTTGGTCACCGGACCACCTAAAATTGGACTCGAAGGCTAGTACTGCCCGCGATATCGGTTCCATTGGATTCTCCCACGATTGCCCAGTGAAGTCCCGCCCCAAAGTCGAAACCCAAAACAAACTTGGGTTCAAAAAAGATCGGCGGAGCGCTACTGGCAACGTTCAGATTTACCGGAGTAGGCGTATTTGTCCCTCCAGGCACATTGACATTGCCGCTGCCGGTCATGGTTGAGGAAATGTTACCCGAACTTCTTTGAAATCCAACCGCGGCGAAAGGATAAACAACGCCAAGGTCCTTCCCGACTTGTATTTGAGCGCCAAAGCTTTTGGTTTCCCAATTCAAGTTATAGTTGTTATTGCCTGTAAAAGAAGTATTGGGATATAAAGTTCCTCCATCATTGTACGTGCCGCTTTGGTTGATTGCGGTGGCCAAGCTAAGGCTTCCTTTCATCTGATCCCAACTTACCCCCACTGTCACGGTGGGCGCGTAAATACTGTCCACTATTTTGTACCGCAAGTCCAAACCCCAACCATAGTAATTCGCGGCGATCCCAACATCGGGCAAACTCACCATCGGAAGATAATTGAATTTCACACCCATGTCCAAACCGTTCATTAAACCAATCCTTCCCGTAATGACGGGAAAAGGTGCCGGTATGAAAGACGGAATACTCAGGTTTGAACCAAGATTAATCGCTTCCAAAGACAAACTGTCGAGATTAGGAATGTGAATTAAATCCGCACCGACGCCGATTCCTAATTCGATTCGTGGGCCCGACAGTATATCGAACACGCTCGCCGGAGTATTCCATCCAAGAGTGGTGAAAAAACCCATGCTTTTAGCGAAAGTTCCGTTCACATAATCGCTTATATTTTGGTAATCCGTCGTGGCTTGGTTTTGAAAATCGTTTTCGGCGGTCGCAATGGCTTTCACGGGACAAATACTCATGATTCCCACGATCCCAGCCGCGAGAAATACTCGGGGAATCTTTCGAAAAAACATTCCAGGCCTTCCAGTGTTGGCGTAATAAAAAGCTTCGTTACCTTAAACTAGGATACCTTAAAATGCTTCTGGATTTAAGCGGGAGGTTGACTTTGTTTTGGCCTGATAGCCCTTTGGTTTTGGGTACCTTCATGGAACGGCTTCACCGTTTTGGCGCCATCGTTAAGGTTCACGGACGGAGGGAATACTGTCACGTAACTAATTCGGGCCGTCTGAGGGAATTACTTTATCCAGGGGCCAAAGTGGCTCTGGTTGACCATCTCTCCCAACTTACAACTAAGAATTCAAAACCTAAAACTATTCGTAAGACCCGCTATGCCGTCCGTTTGGCCTATTACCAAAAGAGATGGGTTTGCATCGAAGCCAATATCGCCCCCCTATTGTTGAAAGAAGCCTGGCAAAAAGGGTTGGTGAAAGAGTTGAAACCTTACGATCATCTCCAATCCGAGGTTCCCTTAAACGCCCATACCCGTTTTGATTTTCAAGCCCGCAATTTAAAAACAGGTGAAAAGGCTTGGGTCGAAGTAAAGTGTGTCACCTTGGTGGATGAAAAAAAGGTGGCCCGTTTCCCCGATGCTCCTTCTGAGCGTGCCTCAAAACATTTGAGAGAGCTGATGTTGCAGTCCCGCAAACCCAATACCAAATGTTTTGTTTTCTTCATCCTTCAAAACCCTTTTGGAATCGCTGTAGGGCCTAAGAATGACACGGACCCGGTGTTTGGAGAAACCTTGAGAAAAGCTTCCAAGTCCAAGGTGTTCCTTAAAGCTTATCGCGCGAGGGTGAGTTTAAGTAAAGCTTGCCTAACCCGTCAAATTCCAGTTTTAGTTTAAGATGTTTTTGAGGTTTTTAATCCTGGGGAACAGTTGAAATAATAAAGGCCGTCTGGTCAGCCTTCACGCCTAATAGGTTAAAGAATTCGTCCCGTTCCTCATTCTTCAAACTCTTCAAATAAGCGCCATCATTATTTCGGATCAAAAAATTGGAAGACTTCATCAAATAGAGTTGGAATAAAAGCTTGTCCGATTCATAAAAATTGGCGATGACAATCGCGGCCGGAGGGCTATAAAGGAGGGGTTCCCACCCTTTTTTTCGCTTGTCAATAAAATCGTAAATTTGGCGGATTCTCGGCGGTTCCTCAATATAGCTGATCTGCTGGGCACGCTGTTTGAAGTCATTCTGGCAAACTTCAATTTTCGTGATGTGATTCATTCCAGGGAGGAAAACATTCCGGTCAAAACCTAAATACCAGACTCCGCCCAAAACCAATAAAAACAAGAAAACAACGAGGAAAATTCGACCAAATTTCATGGCGAGTCCAAAAGTTCTTTTTCAATTCACTGGCACTGAGCCGTGATCGTTCCATCGATGTTATTTTATATTGTTTTTGAAATCTACCCTAGAGCTTTTACAGAACGAAAAAGTTAGCGGTCAGAAAACGGCACCCCTCCCAGCAGCCCGAATGGTCGGCCGTGGGGAAAGCCTTAACTCTATTTCTTTTCAACCAAATCCATGCCGCAGTTGGGGCATTTGCCGGGTTTGTCACTGGTATAGTCACCCATTGGACAGACCCAAACCGCTTTTTTAGTCTCGGCCTTAGCCGTCTTTTTTGTTTTTTTCCCTTTTTTGGCTTTAACCATCGGGGCGGCCGCCACTATAGGTTGAGTCGACACGACCGAAGATCCATTCCCGATAGCTTCATCGGCTTGGGCGAAAGAAATTCCTAGCACCAGAATCCCCGTCAGAACCACTCCGACTGCGAATAATTTCCTCATTTTCGACTCCTTTTTTTTGAAATCACTTCCAGGCTTTCAAGCCTTATTGTTCGGTAAGACTTATGCTACAGGGCAAGCCGAAAGGAACGGACTCAATTTACTCTAACCAGGCTATCCATTTCCAGAACCCCTTTGGTTTCGCCATCTTTCAATTCTTCCCACGCCTTTGGGCGATGAGGGCTCCGATTGCCGTTCCTAAAAGGATAAAACCCAGCCAAAACAGGAACCAATGGGCGCTGTCGGTCCGGACCGATGGGAATTTGTTGCTGATGAACCAACCCGTTTCATAGCCAATAAACCCGCCTAAAGCGGAATAAAAGAGGATCCAAAAAAGCTCACCCAATGTGGAATATTTCTTAGCAATTCCCCAAAGGGGCTGAACGAGGGGAAAATAAACAAAAATAAACAAAATTCCCAAGGCAATCTCATGGTTTTTGAGGGCGTTGAAATAAGGGCTGTTGGTTAAAAGAAGGCCGTAGGCGATCCAAAGATAGGCTGAAACTCCTAAGAGCCAGCTTAAAACAAAACTCACTGGCCACATCACCGTGCCCAGGCACCCATCGGTCAGTTTCCAGCGGTACACATAAAGAAGCGGATAGGCTACCAGGAAGAAGAGGGCGTTATAGAAAAAGTTGAGATTCCAAAGATGATCCGCATAGGGATGGAGATGGATTTGAACCAGACCCGCCAGGGCCAGTCCTTCCCATAAGAACAGCCGCAATAGTGACCGGGAGGATTCCTTGCCCATGAAATTCCTTTAGCCTTTTCTGGTTTTATTCCCGAACCAAACCACGGCCGCTACGCCGGCTAAGATGAAGATGCTCCAAATAAGCCCTTGAATTTCCACATCTCCCAAGAAACTTCCCCACTTGGTGATAAGGGTCCGGCCCAGGTAAAGCCCACCCACTACCCCGGAAACTGAGTCCGAGATCATCCCCACCGATGACCAAAAAGTAAAATTGATCCGGCTCAAACCCCAAAGATGCTCGAAGAAAAAGAAGTAGTCGATCACGTAAAAAGGCGCCAAGATCATCCAATAATCTTTGACCACCATGAAGCAGGAAGACTGCCCCAAAATGAAATGTGTTGTGTAAAGGATGTAAGTAATCCAAAGAAAACTAGACCCCATTAACAGAATCCGCAAAGCGAAACTTAAGGGGGAGATGAGAAATTTGAGGACCGAGGGAATCTTCATCTGGCTGTAAAAATAAATAATAGGATAGACCGTTATGAAAACCACCGAATTACCGAGGAAAAAGAGGGGAGTCGGGTCAGGGGCGGGGGGAGCGTAAAGAAGGATATGGAGAAACCCTACGATGCCGAGGATTTCCCAAAGGATAAAACGGGCGAAAGAAGGCGTTTGAGTCATGTTGGCTGGAACGGCTTCTTTGTTCATCCCTTATTACCTTTCTCGGCCTTGAACTTTTCCGTCACATGCCCGCACTTCGGGCAGTCGTAAAGCATGACCCATCCCTTGCGGCCCAAGTCATATTTTTTAACCTTCGCCTGGACCCTTGCGGCGCACCAGGAACAATAGGTGTTTTCCCAACGGGGCCGGGTGGTTCCCCATAAAAGCCCCAATCCCGAAGCCAAGGCGAGGAAGGCCACGGGCACTAATATCCCCGCCGTAAATCCATAGTGCAACCACAAAAGACTGGTTCCCATCAGAAGGGCCAAAAACCACAAGAGGAAAAACTTTTCCCAGGGTACTCGCTTGAGAAAGGCGGAAAGCATCAGGCTTTAACTTTCCACTTACAGAATTCCACCAGATTTCCGCCCGGGTCACGAAAATTGGCTACATCTCCCCAATCGCTGAAAAAAATATGTGTTTTGATCCCTTTTGATTTTACTTTTTCATTAGCAGCCACCAAATCCACAACGTTGATCCGAAGAATAAAAGGTGGATTATCCCTTTCGCGGATTTCCGTGGGAGAGGGTTCCCATGCCTTTTCCAACAGCAAATAGGAACCCCCGAATTGGAAATTGGTCATTCCTGGTTTTTGGTACCGGACCGGAAGCTCAAGGATTTTGGAGTAAAATTCAACGCAGGCTTCATAATTCTCGACCCGTAACAAGAAACCTGTTTTCTCAAATTTCATTGGACGGCCTTTTCCCGCGTTAGTTAGAGTTGGCCCACATGGTATATCAATTGTCGTTGGATAAACAAACCACTATTGAATCTTGGGCTTCTGGAAAGAGGACATCTCGCTCTTCTGGTCATGGGATTTTTCCCGGGGATCGAGGGAAGCGGCCTTCTCTAGCTTGTGGAATCCGTATTTACGCTTGATGGCATCCACGCTTTTAAAAAGTGCTTCTTTTTTCTTGGAACTCATTTCCGGAAACAACCACTGGGCCTCTTCATCCCCCTTCTCAAACTTGGAAAGGGACACTCCCAGGAGCCTTATCTTGCGTTTGCGGACATGTGATTCCCGGAACAGTTCGTAAGCGGTTGTCATGACCACCGCGTCGTCGCTTGTCTCGGGAATGGTCTTGGCCCGGGTGATGGTTTGGAAATCGTCATATCGTAGTTTCAATGTAATGGTTCGGGCCTTCTTTCCGATCCGCCTCAAGCGGTAACAACCCTTTTCTGAAAGCCAAGCCAGGGTCTGGTGGATTTGTTGGAGGTCCTCCGTGTCTTTCTCAAAAGTTGTTTCATGCCCCACGCTTTTGGCATTGTGGAAAGGATAGACCTCGGTGTCGCCCATTCCCCGGGCCGCTTCATGAAGCCATTGGCCCGCCGAAGGCCCGAAAGACTTTTGAAGCTTCGCCAGGGGTATGGACAAAATGTCCCCAATGCGATGAATACGCATCTCTTTCAGGCGAGGCTGAGTCTTCTCCCCCGCCCCATGTAGCCGTTCAATGGGTAAAGGAGCCAGGAATTTCTGTTCCTCCCCTTCCGGAACCACGACCACACCCGTGTTTTCAACCACCTTTTTACCCAACATGGCGGGATCGGGCTTGACGGTTTTCCCCGCGATCTTCGCCACATATTTGTTGGAAGCGATAGCAACCGTGCAGGAAAGTTGGGTTCGCTCAAAGACCGAATCCCTCACCCTTCTGGCCAGGGCCCAAAAGTCATTGCCATAAAGGGCCTCGCAACCGGTGAAATCCAAATAGAATTCGTCGATGGAGGCATATTCCACCACGGGCGCGATACGCCGCAGAAGCACATAGACTTTGCGGGAGTATTTGGAATAAAGCTTGTGGTGCCCCGGAACGAAGAGGGCTTTGGAACAAAGCTTCTCGGCGGTCATGATCGGCATCCCGGACTTGATGCCGTACTTGCGGGCTTCGTAGGAGGCGGAAGCCACCACACCCCTTTCCCCCTTCCGTCCACCGACAACAACCGGCTTGCCGTTCAAGGATGGGTCTACCAACCTCTCACAAGAGACAAAAAAAGAATTCATGTCGATATGGGCGATAATTCGGTTCATGGTATACGCTAGTATACTTATTGAAGCCGGTAATGCAATTGGGGGTTTTCTTTAAAAACCCCAATTCCTTAAGACCGCGTCAAAATAAACTTATCCCTCTTTACCACGTTCCCATTGCGTTGGACCACGTAGAAATAAATGCCCGAGGCCACAGGCGACCCCTTGGTATTGAGTCCGTTCCAATCGTATTCCCCACCGGAGACCGTGACTTTTTGAACCAGTTCTCCCGATAGCGTGAAAAAAGAAACCATGTCATTGGGTTGCAGGCAATCCATTTTGAAGAAGCCTCCGAAGGCAGTCTTGGGATTGTAAGGAACGGGCCAAACGTGGATGACGCAAACAGGTGTTGGGGTCGACGTAATCGTGGGGCTGGGCGTCGGGGTAAGCGTTGGAAGGCTGGAAAAGATCATGCCCGCGGGATAGCTGTAGGCATCGCGTACGTCAAACCCATAGGATTCCACTCCAAAGGGCTGAGGCCCCGAAAGTTGGTGAAACCCGGTGCCGATCGTCACCTGGGCGCTGGAGTAACCGCTAGCCCCCACGGCCGTGAAACTGCCGGGAGGAAGGGCCGTGCCATCCAGCAAAATTAATCCCACCGCCGAATTGAGGGCCGCCACATTCAGGAAATTATAGGTGAAGCCAGTGGAGGGGGCGACCGTCTGATAGGTAGTCCCATAATCCGAAATCGGCGGCACGGTGATTTCACTCGGGTCGGCCATGGCGACCCCACCATAGGTGGCACCCTCATAGGCATGGCTGTTGGAATATTGCACCACCAGAATGGGGGCTGTCGCCGTGACGTAAGAAGCTGTGGACAACATCTGCTCGAAAAAAGCGCCGGAGTTCAAGGTGGCTACGGCGGTGCCATTGACGTTGATCACCGTTCCATTGGCCGATGAAAGATAACGAAAGGTATCGGAACTGCGTCCAGCCAGGGGAATGGTGATAAAGGCCGTTCCCCATGTGGAAAGCGGCAGTTCCTGTTCTAACACCATGTTACAGGTTACATAACTGACCGGCACGTCGGCGCAGGCGTTGGCGCCGAACAGGGCCACGGAATTGTTGGCGGACACCTGGGTACCCGTCAAATCGCTGCCCAGGTTCGGAGCCTGCAGCTGGTAGGCCTGGCCCTGGTTCAAGGCCACCGTATAAGCTGCACCGGCGGTATGGGAACCCACCGTAACGGCGGGCGTGATGGTGACGCTGGTGGAATTTTGGGAGGCCACCACCGCGAATTCACTGGAACCGATGGCCGTTGCGGCCCCACCGTTCACGTCCGCGGTATAACTGGCAACCCAATATTGGGTGCCTATGGCCCCCACCGGCAGGGCCAGGTAACCATCGGTGGCGTGTGGTTCATATTCCAAACCGTATATGGAAATAAGATTATCGGAGGTCACGTGGATGCCCAAGTCCTGCACCCCATCCACTGTTGTCAGCATGGCCCCTGAGGGCACCACCAGGGTCACGGCGGAATTGGCCGCCACGGAGAAAGACTGCACGTAGGAAATTCCAGGTATTGAAACCTGCCCGCTGGCGTTGGTTGAAGAAACGATGAAAAGGTCCAGCGTTTGGGATGAAATCAAATATTGGGTGGGAAAGGTCAGCCAAAATTCGGTGCCCTGGGTGGAAACGGGCCCAGCCAGGGTGCGGGATGGGAGCCCCACCCAAGCTACCAAAACCATGAAACAAACTAAAAAGAAAAATCTCACTCGCATTGGACATCCACTTCAAGGGCCGCCGTAGCCCACAAGGCTTATTCTTCCAGGGTGACTTCCACCTGAATGGTCTTCTTGCCCGTGGAAATAGGAATAACGTTCCCGGTGACGATTTGCCCTTCCACCTTGAGGGTTTTGACGCCCCTGCAGACGCCCTTGGGATTGGAAACATGAACTTGGTATTCCACGCCCCGGTAATTCCGGGTGATCTTGAATTCCTTCCATCCCCTAGGGATGCAAGGATCGATCTGAAGCCCGTTGAAGTCCGGTTTCACCCCCAAAAGGCCCTGGGAAACGGTCAGGAAAGTCCAGGCGGCGGTCCCGGTCAGCCAGGAGTTCTTGGCCTCGCCCGACGTGGCCGCGTCGCGCCCCGCGATCATTTGGGCGTAAACGTAAGGTTCGCTCCGGTAGGTTTCGATCTGTTCCTCCTTCGCCGAAGGACAAATGGATAGGTAATATTCCAAGGCCCGGTCTCCATCGCCTAACAGGCACCAGCCCAGGTTGATCCAGGTATTGTTGTGGCAGAAGATGCCGGCGTTTTCCTTGTAGCCGGGCGGGTAGCTGGTCACCTCTCCAAGATTTAGGTCATAAGTGCTATAGGCTGGCTGTTGCAGGATGACGCCGTTGGAAGTGTAAAGATGCTTGTGGACGCTCTCCAAGGCCTGCCGGGCCCGGCCGTTATCCTTGCCCGCCCCGCCCAACACGCACCAGCCCTGGCTTTCGATGAAGATTTTTCCTTCCGCATTGGCCTTGGAACCTACCGGCTTGCCCTTGGCGTCGTAAGCCCGGGTGTACCATTCCCCATCCCAAGCCTGCTCTTCGACCACCTTCAACATGCCGTCGAAAGCCTTCTGCATTCGGCCTTGGTCCTGGGGCTTCCTTAAATAATCGTAAAGCGAAGCCATCTCACGGGAAGCGTAGAGGAAGAGCCCCGCGATCATGACCGATTCGGCCTTGGAGCCCTTCACGTCCCCAGCCGTCTGGAAGGATTCGTTGGGCTCGGTGGAAAAGCAGTTCAGGTTCAGGCAGTCGTTCCAGTCCGCGTGGCCGATCAGGGGCAAACCCCGGTCACCGCAATTTTTCAGGGTATAAGCGATGCTGGTTTCCAGGTGGTGAAGGAGATTCTCTTTGGACCCCGGTTTGTCGGCGTAACCCACGGGCGCTTCCAGGATGGAAGTATCCCCTGTTTCCTTGATATAGGAGCAGGTTGAAAGGATAAGCCACAGGTGGTCGTCGTAAAAATCTCCGCCGATTTCGGCGTTGCCCTTTTTGGTGAGCGGCTGGTATTGGTGGTAGCAGGTTCCGTCGGAAAGCTGGGTACCGGCAATATCCAATATCCTCTGGCGGGCGCGTTCCGGAATCAGGTGCACGAAACCCAGTAGGTCCTGGTTGGAATCCCGGAAGCCCATGCCCCGGCCGATTCCGGTTTCGTACAGGCTGGCCGAGCGGGACAGGTTGAAGGTGGCCATGCATTGGTACTGGTTCCAGGTATTGAGCATCCTCTGGGCGTGGGGGTCCGGGCATTCCACCTGGAATTTGGACAGGAGCCCTTGCCACAGCCCGTTGATGGCCTTGAAAGCCTCGTCCACCGCACCGGGTTTCTGGTACTTGGCCAGCAGTTCCTGGCCCTTTTTCTTGTTCATCACGAAAGGCTTGTCGAACTTGGGCAGGTCGCCCTGTTCCACATAAGCCAGGATAAAAGAGAAGGTTTCCGAAGCTCCCGGCCCTAGCTTCAAGTGAAGCTCGTGGGAGCCAATGGGATTCCATCCGTGGGCGATGGTTTTCTTCGACTGCCCGGCGAAGGGAACGGAGGCCTCATGCAGGCCGTTATGGACCCCCACGAAGGCGTCGCGGGAAGTGTCAAACCCGGCCACTTCCTTGGTACAGGCGAAGAGGGCGTAATGACTGCGGCGCTCGCGGTATTCAGTTTTGTGATAAATGGCGGACCCTTCCACCTCGACTTCCCCGATGGAATAGGTGCGCTGGTAATTGGTCATATCGTTCAAAGCCTCAAAGAGGCAGAACTCCACGTAGGAGAAGAGCTTCAGGTCCTTCGTCGTTTTGCTATTGTTCTTGACCGTGGTCTTCCAGATTTCCAAGTTCTCGCCCGGCGGCACGAAAAACAGCATCTCCACTTCCACGCCGTCCTTGGCGCCGAGAATTTTGGTATAACCCAACCCATGGCGGCATTCGTAGCGATCCAGCTTTGTCTTCGTAGGCTTCCAACCCGGGTTCCAGACAGTGCCGTTGTCGTTGATATAGAGGTAGCGGCCACCCAAATCCATAGGCGTGTTGTTGTAACGGTAGCGGGTCAGTCGGCGGAGCTTGGCGTCCTTCCAAAAACTGTAGCCCCCGGCGGTGTTGGTGCAAAGTCCGAAGAATTCATCTTGTCCGATGTAATTGAGCCAGGGAAGGGGTGTGTCGGGCCGGGTAATCACATACTCGCGGGCGGGATCGTCGAAATGGCCGTAAGGATTGGTCACAAAAGCTCCTTGAATTCAGGGATTGAGCGATGAATTTTACTGACAGAAGGGATGCGAAACTACCCAAAAGTGATGGGCAAATTTTGAAAAAAAGCCCGAATTTCAGGTTCGCTTAAAGGTCATCTTAAGAGAGCTTTTTGTGGGAGGGTTATTGGAGGGTTTTTGAAACTGGGGCCGGGCCGCTTCTTCCCGCAAGCGCTGGTCTTCAAGTGCCCGGAGGGTCTCAAAATCCTGCTTGTTGATGGCGGCGAAATGGAGGTCCCCCCGGAAAAGGGGCCGCCTAAGCTCCATAAAAGTTTCCGTTTTCTTGACTTTGGCCAAAAGCCTCAGCCGCGCCTTGTGGCGGGCTACGAAGAGTTCCAGTTCGACGATCTCATTCTTGGAAAACACGCTCCCCCCGGTAAGGTACAATTCGCCATAGTTGGTGTTTTTATCCAAGACGTAGTAAAGACTCTCGTCCCGCTGGTTACTGGGCGGCCGGGGCTGGCCCTTTTTCTTTCGGGGCGTTTTCTTGACCTTCACGCGGTCGTATTTCACTTCCACCATGGAGACCACCCGGCCATTGTTGTATTTCTCAAGCCATCCGGTTTTTTGAGCCACGGTTCCTGTTCCCTTCAAGGACATTCAAATGAAAAGCCGGTTAAAAGATACCACCAAACGGTTTACCTAACGGTAACTTTCTAAAATCTTGAGTTCGAATTTTAACAGTTAAACCGGAAACCTTAGGAAAATATCTTCGAAAGACTGGGCAAAACATTTTCCATCGTCAGCATTCTGATCTTCTCCCCTTTCCCTTCCCATCCCTCCAAGCGTTTTTGATGTTCCTGGATGATCGGACGGACGGAGCTTTCGGCGAAGACCGCCTTGAGGTGCAGCGACATTTGTTCTTCTGAGGGCCGGTTGGCCCCGGTCAAAAGCTTGGCAGCCCCATCTTGCGCGCAAGCCGTGACGAGAAAAGAGTTGCCGGTGAAGGAGTAAATTTCCAGGTTGCTGATGACAACTTTACCGCCCTCTTTCCCTTCCACCCAATTAGCCAAGACCAATGTGGATTTCTGGTCTGGCGCGAGGAAGGTGCGGGCCCAGAAGAAAAGGGTGGAGGCGTAGGAATAATCTCCCAGCAAAACATAGCCTTCTTCCGAAAGCTTTTGGGTGAGTTCGGCCTGCCACTTAGGGGTCAAGCGTTCGGTCAATTCTTGGGGAGCCTTGACCAACTGGACGGATATCTTCGCCATGCCGTCGAAGGGGTTGTTGGAGGAATTTTCTTTTTTTTGAAACGTTTTTTCCGTAATCAGGATGTAAGCAATCACCGCCAGGATTAAAGCCAGTAGAAGAATTCCTCCCGGTCCCATACTGATTTAGAACTGCACCTTCGGCGCCGCCTGGGCCTCGTCCGTAGCCTTGAAATAGGAATCTCTCACTTTAAAACCGCCGACGGAAGCCATCAGGTTGGTTGGAAAACTTTGTACCTTCGTGTTGTAATCCTGCACCGCTTCATTGTAGCGCTGGCGGGTCACGGCAATTCGGTTTTCGGTTCCAGCCAATTCATCCTGGAGCCGCAGGAAACCCTCATTGGCCTTCAAGTCAGGGTATTTTTCCACCACCACCATTAATCGTCCTAAGGCGCCTTCCAAATCGTTGGCGGCCTTCACCTGCTCTCCCGATGTCTTGGCTTCTCCCCATTGGCTTCTCAATCGGGTGACTTCCTCCAGAACATCCGCCTCGTGCTTAGCGTAACCCTTGACCGTCGCCACCAGGTTGGGAATCAGGTCGTAACGGCGCTGGAGGTCGGTTTGGACATTGGCCCAGGCGCTGTCGATGGCCTGGTTGGACGAAACCAATCCGTTATAGGATCCCATCAGGGTCAATCCAAAAACCACCACAAATCCCAAAATCGCCCACAACCAAATTTTTGAAGACATGAATTCCTCCGAATTTTAAATGGCGTCTATTTCCCGTACAGCCCCATGATCTGCGTCCAGGCCAAGGTATGTTTGGCGATGGCTTTCAACAACTGGTCTTTGGATTCCCCGGCCGGCAAATGAACCGGCCCGTCCAAGGCGTAAAGCTTGAAGTAATATCGGTGTAGTCCGCTGGGGGGACAAGGGCCGTCATAGCCGATTTTTTTGAAGTCATTGACCCCTTGCAGAATACCCGATGTGCTTTCCTCGTCCCGTGGATAGTTCTCCAAAAGCTCATAGGTGTTGCTCGTGGGTTCGGTCGGCTTCGCGGGGATATTGTAAATCACCCAATGAACCCAGGTTTGGGTCGGGGCATCGGGGTCGTCCACGATCAGGGCGAAATCCTTGGTTTTAGGCGGCACGCCATGCCAGCTTAGTTCCGGGGACATATTCTGTCCGTTACAAGAAACGTATTTGGGAGGAATCATGCCCCCATCCTTAAAAGAAGAGCTTTGGAGCCTGAGGGTCGATTTTTTCTTGATGCCGGTGTCCCCGACTGCCGGATTCAGGATCACGGACCACAGTAACAGGATAGCCCCCGTCAAAAAAGTTGATTTAAGCTTGAACATTCACGCCTCCCATTCCCATCTAATTAGTTCACATTATCAATGATAGATTCGATGGCTCCGAGATATTTTTCAAAGGTGCCCAGAACATCAAGACTTTTGATCTTTTCCCCCTGTTTCAAGCGGTCCACGATTTCAAAGGGTTCCAAATCGAAAGAGACATGGTCTTTTAATTTCCGAAGAGCATCCATCTTTTTCACGGGTGGCGTGACCCCGTACAACCAAAGGGCGCTCTTGAAAAGGACGAGGAAAGTGGAAAGGGATTCCACCATGAGCTTTTCCACCATTCCGGGCCGGGCTTCCGTCAGCATAAAATGGGTCCTCAACTGGAGAAGTTTACCTTGAAGCTCGTGTTCCATTTCCACCCGCAAGTGGTCGTGGGAAATCAAAAGGTCCGCCACCGGGTCGGAGCCAAATAGGACCCGGTGATTGTGCTGGATATCCAGAATTTCAACCGGAAAGACCTCCACGAACTGCTTGAGATGTTCCAGGTCCAGGAATAAAGGGGGAGGATTTCCCTGTTCTTTCCAGGGAACCGCTACCTTGGAAAGAAAAAGGAGAGTTTTCGAATGGAGGGAATGGGTCACCACCAATAGATTAATGTCTGAATTTTTTCCCGCGTGGTCCCCCGCCGCCGCCGAGCCATATAAGACTACCGACACCAGTTGGTTTCCCAAAAGGGTTTTAAGTTCCTCGACCATTTTTTCCGCTGTCCACTTCGCCATAACCTCACCTCAAAAAAAATTTTGAATCAATGCCCTTGTCCGCCATCGCTCCCACCGCCGTCGAAGCCGGTATGCTTCAACAAGAAATTAACAAAGAGGGCCGAGGCAAGAAAAAGACCCGTCAACAAGAAGAACAAGTAATAGAAGTTTTGCATTTACCACCCCCCGCTAGCGCCGCCGCCACCGGACCCACCGCCGCCGAATCCGCCAAAACCTCCCCCCCCGCCTCCAAAACCACCGCCGCCCCATCCGCCGTAAAACCCACCACCGCCCCAATAACCCCCACGGCCTCGCCTGGAATTGCTGATAATAAAAATGATAACGAAAAGAATGATTAAAATAACCTTGACCCAGTTGACCCCGCCGGACCCTTCATCCCCCTGGTCTTGAACCTGGGTTTGGCCGCTGGCGTCCGGGGCGATCCTTTGAACGATAGCCTGAGCGGCATCCATCAAGCCCGCCCCGTACTGTTGTTGCTTAAAAGCGGGATAGATTTGCTGGCGCAGAATGTCCCCGGCGTCTCCGTCCGTCAGGACGCCTTCCAGCCCATAGCCCACTTCGATGCGGGCCCGCCGGTCCTGGATGGCGGCTAGGATCAGGACGCCGTTGTCCTTGCCTTTTTTGCCGATCCCCCAGGCCTTGAAAAGTTCCACCGCCGCCGCGTCCACATCCCCGCCTTCCACCGAGGGCAGGGTCACGACCGCTATTTCAGAACCTGTCTTTTGCTCAACCCCCCGTAGATAACTTTCCAGCGCCTGGGCTTGGTCGGCGGAAATGACATGCGCGAAATCATTGACGAATCCAACGGGGGTGGGCCAATGGTTCGCGGCCAAGAGGGGGCCGGTGATCGCACAGAAGAGTAACGGAATAAATTTTTTCATAGTTGGAACAGTCTTTTAGGGGGACTTTTCGGAATTCGACTGGCGTTACTTTTTCTCGTAAATTCCCATCAATTCTGCCTGCTCCACAATACGCCTTTGGATGGACTTTTCAAGCTGGGGCCTTTTAACATTGTCCTCCAAATCCAAAAGGGCGGTGAGGGCGTAAATCTTAAAGAAATAGGGGTGGGAGCCGCTCGGAGGCTCGGGCCCACGATAGCCCAGACCCCCGAAATCGTTCACGCCTTGCCGGATGCCGTTGGGAAGGGACTTCATGGGAGGAAAAGCCTCAGGCAGTAAGATGACGGTGGGGGGAATGTTATAAACCAGCCAATGGGTAAAGTCCCCGCTGGGCGCGTCTGGATCGAACATGATTAGGGCGAAACTTTTGGATCCGAGAGGCGCGTCATGCCACTCGATGGGCGGTGAAACATTGTCGCCGTCCGGCGTGTAATGGGCGGGGATATCACCGCCTTCCTTGAAAACCCTGCTCGTGATTCGAAAAGCCATTCGGAATCCCACCTTTTAGTTTCGCCCGTTTACCCCGGATAAAAACTATCCTTTATAGTAGTCCAAATGTCCTCAGATAGGCTTGGAATGTTTTGGTATCAGACAAAGCGATCTTTGTGGAGGATATTATGGTTTCGGTCTGACCCGGGAAGCAATAACTCCTAAGCAAACGTCCGAGACCACCTTTATTCTGGCTTTTTCCAGCTTGGCTTCCGCTTCCGGATGGGTGATGCCGGTTTGGAGCCAAACCACCTTAGGCCGTTTTTCCTCGGGCAAGGCCAGGACCTCGTCGGCCAAGGCGGGGATCACGTCCGGCCTGCGGAAAACATCAAGAATATCCACCTTCATCGGCAGGTCCTTCACGGCCGCATAGGCCTTTTCCCCCAGTGACGATTGGATCTTGGGGTTCACGGGGTAAATCTTCATGCCCCTTTCCTGAAGCATGGCGGGAATCTGATAGGCTGGCCGGTCCATCTTGCTTTCGTCCTGCATGCCTTCCACGGCAATCGTCTTGGCATTTTTGACGATTTCGATCATTTCGGATTCATTGACGTTCATGGCCACCTCATTGGGAAGATACCTCTACTATAAGGAAGTGTCTTGGGGGAAAACAATAGTCCAACTGGACATGGGACAATGGCGGAAGATTACAGGCCTAAAGCCCGACGTCGATCCCGCCCAAGAGGTTTTGTTCGGTGTAATCCATCAGGCCCACCTTGCCAGGTATTAGACGAAAGCGTTTAGACCCTCTGCGAATCCGGCGTTCAACTTATTTTTTCTGAAAACAGAGGTTAAATCCGGGCGACCGGGGGAAATTTAGAAGAAAGCGAATCAGAAAAACAGATGGATCGAATCCGATTCGTTTCAACGTGCAAAAAATAAAAGCCACATCCTTCGAATATCTCCGGCAATGGAGATCAGGATATAAAATAAGGACGGAATTTTAATTTGAGAAAGGAAGGCGATCAAATCATGAGCTATCGAACCGACGTCGCCAATGCCATTGAAGGAAAGGCCCGATGCACAGCGGTTTTCGTCCATACCCAACCCGTGCGCATCGCCGTGGATGGAAAGTTCCTCTGGCGGGGGAAAGTGGAAGTATTCGACTTAAAAGGGCACCCCTACGCAAGGCGGGCCTTCGGATGGGCCATTAAACACAAAGAAAAGAAAATCGAATATGTGACGGTCATCGGCATCCCGCCTTTAGATACCCCCCTCATGGCCGCGAAAGCCTATCTGGCGAACAAGAAAAGATACTAAAAAGCCGCTGAAAACATTTTACAAACGCCCCGTTAAAGTTTTCGCTTTGGGCGACGTTAGGAAAAAAATGGATAACATCTCTAACTTACAACCCCCGTTGTCAGCGCAGGATTCGACTTCGATCGCCCTCAAGGGTCTTTCCGACTTCAAACAACAGACGAACGATCTCCTCGCTTTGACCCAAGAAGCGGCCCTCACGCCCCCGAACCTCGGCACCAAGGTCGATCTCCAAGCTTGATTTCCTTTTGGAATTGATTGGAAGAATCCTTACGAAACTAGAAGCACGCTCCTGTTCCCCGGAGACGAGCCTCTTTTCTGATTACTATTCATGAATCTCTCACAATAGTGAGTTCATTCTGCCGGTCATACAGCATTTCAACTTATACTCAAATGTCGTACTCCAATCGTGACCAAATCCCTTAGCGGCCATTCGAATCCCCCCCCGACTTACCATTCAAGCAGTCCATGGCGCCCTGGTTTTTTTCCAATACTTTTACGAGGCCAACTACAGGAATCTCGAACCTGGATGGATTATTTCATAAGGCAAAGACCGCCCGGAGCAGCTTTTGGAGGGGTTTTTTATTCGCGTTCCATATCATCTAATATTTCATAGGTTCTGAACCACGCGATTTAACAAGCAGGTAAAAGAAAATTTTCGATCTGATGGGTAATCACAAACCGAAACCTTGAACCCGAAGTTAACGCAACACTACGAGCTTGCCCAGCTTCTGGATCGTCCCAGTGGAGCTCGTTATTTCCAAGAAGTAAAAATATAGCCCGCTGGCGACCTGTGTCCCGGAAGAATTCTCCAAAGTCCAAGTTAGGATATTGAGCCCAGCATCTCCTTCCGTGGAAGTCTGATACAGCTTCTCCCCCGCAGGGGTGTAGAGGGTCAACTTCAACTGAGCCGCTTGGGCTAGTTGGATCTTAAAGTTGATTGGTTCCCCGCCCCTTGAAATATTCGGAGCGGCCACAACGGAGTTCAGCCATTGCGGAACGGGAGTTGGGGTCGGTGTTCCGCTATTACCATTTTCGGCGGCCACGGCCGCCGCTTTAGCGCCGTTGGGCGTGCAAGTCGGAAGAGGCCGGCAGGAAGGTGGCACCCCTCCGGAAACTGTCACTAGGTTTCCTTTCAAATAAAGGGCGTAGTGGCTATTGGTGGTATAGGTGGAAGCCGAAACGCAGGGGCTATACCAATCAGCCGTGCCAGGAACAAAGGGTTGGGAATCGGACCGGTTGATCAGTGTCTGGAGCCCGACCCAACTCGTCCCGCTGCTCAAAACCGTGCCGTCAGTGGTGGAGATGGTCATTTCCCAATTGGCCATTTGGTTCGTGGCGGGGCCGCAAGCGGGGGAGAAGCTGGCGGCGTTGAGGGCGACCCCCGTCAAGTTGTGGGAGCATGTGGGATTCCACAAACATCCGCCCGTGGTGATCGAACCCACCAAGGCGACTCCGGAGGTGTTGTAGGGCCAGAACTTGATGGTGATATCGGATAACGTCACGGCGGCCCCCTTGTTGATGACGGCGAAGAGGGTATAGACCGTGTTGGTTCCGCAAGAACTGGTGTATTCCTCCAATTGCAGGTTGGCGGTACTGGTCCCGCAAACGGTTGTGGCGGTGGGCGTCGGGGTAATGGTGGGTGTGAGAGTACGCGTAGGGGTGCTAGTGGCAGTATTCGTCTTGGTGGGGCTGGCCGTTAGGGTCGGGGTTTTGGTGGCTGTTAAGGTTGGCGTCGCGGTCGGGGTGAAGGTTTTGCTATTGGTCGGGGTATTCGTCGTCGTGTTGGTTGCCGTGTTGCTGAAGGTGGGAGTAGAGGTCTTCGTCGGGGTCGCGGTGTTCGTTTTGGTTGGGGTATTGGTCGTAGTATTGGTGGGCGTTTTCGTGGCGGTGTTAGTTGTAGTATTCGTGGATGTGTTCGTCGTTGTGTAGGTGGGTGTATTCGTTGTCGTATTCGTCGTTGTGTTTGTAGTCGTATTGGTCGGCGTGGTTGTATTCGTCGACGTGTTAGTCGTGGTGTTGGTCGATGTATTTGTCGTCGTGGCAGTTGTCGTGTTAGTGGGTGTATTCGTTGCCGTATTCGTAGGCGTATTCGTCGTGGTGTTTGTCGTTGTATTCGTGGGCGTGTCAGTGGCGGTGTTGGTCGGTGTGTCAGTAGTCGTATTGGTGGGCGTGTCAGTGGTGGTATTAGTCGGTGTGTCAGTAGTTGTATTGGTGGGCGTGTTCGTTGTCGTATTCGTGGGCGTATCGGTAGTGGTGTTGGTGGGCGTATTAGTCGTGGTGTTAGTCGTTGTATTCGTGGGCGTGTCAGTGGTGGTGTTGGTCGGTGTATTGGTTGTTGTGGCAGTTGTCGTGTTAGTCGTCGTGTTGGTGGTGGTATTGGTCGTGGTGGCAGAAGGGGTGCCGGTGGGTGTAACCGTAGGCGTGAAAGTGGGGAAATTGAAGTCAGTCGCGTCAAACTTAGTAACAAAGGAATCCATTCCACCCGCAAAAGTCGTCTGATAAGCCCCGCTGGTCGTAAAGAAGTCCTGGCCGGTCGTGGAACCGGTGACATAGACATTTCCCGACCCATCCACGGCGATGCCGCCGCCGAAATATTCGCCGCCAACGATAGAACTTGAGAAGTCCGTTGTCCCGCCCAAATAGGTCGAATAGACCAGGTCATTTACACCATTACCCGCCGGATTCAGCGCCGCAACGAAATTGTCAAGTGGGCCCGACAAAACCGGTTGTTGGGCCCCGTTCGTCGTCGGGAAATTCGGCGAAGTTGTATTGCCCGACAAAAAAATGTTTCCCCCCTCATCCACGGCAATATTAAAGCCATAATCAATCCCGTTCCCACCCAGGTAGGTGGAATAAAGTAAGCCCGTGTTGGCGCCAAGATTCACGGGATCGAGCTTGGCCACAAAAGCGTTATCAGTGCCCTTCGATGCCGTCTGATAAGCCCCGCTGGTCGTGGGGACGGTTCCGGTCGCTGCAGTGGTGTAACCTGTAAAATAAACATTATCCAACCCATCCAACGCGATGGCCCGGCTTTTAACATTCGTTCCGAAGAAGGTCGAATAAATCAAATCGCTCGCCCCGCCACCGGCCGGATTCAATTTCGAAACAAAACCCACAACACTGGTGCCGCCGCTAAAAGTCGTTTGATAGGCTCCCGAGGTCGTCGGGAAAGTCGTTGTCCAGGCGTCACCCGTCACATAAATATATCCCGAAGCGTCCACCTTAATGCCATAGGCTGCGTTTCCAGGGCTACCCGCGCCGGTCAGGTAAGTGGAATAGACCAACGAGGCCTTACCGCTCAAGAAAGGATTCATCTTTACCACATAAGGGCTTTCCTGGCCCGTGGACTCTGCCGGCTCGAAAGACCCGCTGGTCGTTGGAAAATTAGGAGTGTAATTATTGCCCGTCACGTAAAAATTTCCCGAATTATCCACGGCGATGCCTTGCCCCCAACCCTGCCCGCCAAGATAGCTCGAATAGATGAGGGCGCTTCCCGTTGAATTTAATACGGCGACAAAAGTATTTTCATTCGGATCTTGGGCAAGTAGCTGAAGGGCCCCGCTAGTCGCTGGAAAATTTTCGGACTGAGTTTCACCCGTTACGTAGGCATTTCCCGACCCGTCCACGGCGATGGCCATACCAAAATCGTTGCCCCCCCCGCCAAGATAGGTCGAATAGACCAAAGCGTTGCCCGCGGGGTCCAGTTTCGTGATGTAAACATCGTCCCCCCCTTTTGAACTCGTCTGGTAGGCCCCGCTGGTCGCGGGAAAACCGGTACTTGCGTATCCTGTCGAATAGGCGTTTCCTGCCCCGTCTAAAACGATTCCTAATGCGTATGCGTCCCCGCTTCCACCCAGATATGTGGAATAGTCCAAAACTGGGTCGATAACCAATGGTTGAGTCTTGTCATAGTCCCCCACTGCGAATCCGATTTTTCCGTCTTGCCCGACAACATAACGACCCTCAACCGCCGTTCGTTGGCCGTTCTTTTCTTGATAAACCACTGGCGCCAGAAAGGACATTTTTCGACCGGTCATTTGAAAAATTAGGTTTCCGTTGGTGTCCACTTCGGCGTTGCGGGGGCCTTCATAGGCCAGCCCGATTACTCCGGGGTCCGCGCCTGGGGCGACGATGAAGTCATATTCCAGTTTTCGTTGATTGCCGTAATACCTCATGTCGACGCCCGAATAGACCCCCTTGACGCTAACCATGGCATATTGGGGAATATTCGTGTGCCACTTCGAAGAATCGTTGCTGATGAAATAATTGCTTTTCCCCTCCGCCATTTCCGAACCTTCAAACGCGGCGAGGCGGTTTCCACCTGTGAGCTTCAAACGCAACACTTCAGGAGGGGCGGTTAAGACCGAGGATTGAGTGATGTGGCTTGGGTTCCCCCGGCCTTCAACCCCGCCCCCATTCGGATGACTCAGGCTGGGTCGTTTGAAAGAAAAAACCGCTTCGGCAGCCGTTAGATAAAGGGAGTAGCCGCTTCCCCGAGCGATAAATTTTACCTGCGGATCGGTTTGGCCCAAATTGGGTTCGAACTGTAGGGGAAGTTTGCCGTAGTTTTCGTTCATTTTGAGTTGAACTGAATGGCCAGGAGCTTTGGAACGGTACCCATTCGGTTGGCCCAAACGGGAAAGCGAGGAGTTCAACTCCGTTTGAGACGCAGCTCCGACCAGGAAAAGTACGGGTGATAGGACTAAAAAAAGGCGGAAGATTTTCTTCAAAAAATCACTCCGGAGAAATTTTATTTTTTTCAGGCCCTTGCAGGTGTCTGAAATATTTTTTGGATATTAACATTTAATTTCTGAATGGCAAACAATTACTTCAGAAAAATTTTAAAATTTACTTTTCTGTCGCTTGAACCATAAGGCCAAGGATCAACCGTTGCCTTGAAAAAGTTTAACGAATCACCTTCCTGGTTAAGGACGGACAATTTTTATTCCTTCTGTTTAAAGTAAATTCTGCCGCGGCTTAAAACGATATCTCGAAGTGCTGCCATGGGATTTCAATTGTGATTTCTCTGAAAAACTGGATTGGACTTCTATCCGCGATCAAGAGTATCAATAAGTCCTATTGAGTCCGGCAGTGCCTTTGCGGAAGCCTCGTACCGATTTTTTGCCAGGAAAGTGTAAAGGATCCGTTTCAATTACGTCGTTTGGGTTAATTGAACCTTGGAGTTATCGAGTCCCCGCCCGTGAAATATTCGGCGCAATCATGAAGAAAGGAAATAAACTTGGCGGTGTTTTTAAAAAAGATTGACTTTAAATAACCAAAATGTTATATAACTAAAAAGTTATAATAAGGAGCCGAAAACCATGCCAACCGACCAATTGAGCGCCACCTTCCAGGCTTTGGCCGATCCCACCCGCCGGGCCATGATGGCCCGCTTGACCCGGGGGGAAGCCTCGGTTCAGGAACTGGCCAAGCCCTTCCAAATGAGCCAACCGGCCATTTCCAAGCACGTGAAGGTGCTGGAGAAAAGCGGGCTCATCGCGCGCCGGAGCCTGGCCCAGCGAAGGCTTTGCAAACTGCAAACCAAGCCCATCAAGGACGCGGTGGAATGGCTAGAACACCACCGCAAGCTTTGGGAAGACCGTTTGGATCAATTGGAGGGCTACTTGGAAGAAATTCAAAAGAAGGGGAAAAAACAGGGCCGTTCACTTTAACCGGATAAGGAGGAACTTATGACAACCGAGATAGGAAATTTCAGGGAAAAGGCCCATCCGAAGGACCTGGTGCTTCGCCGGACCCTCAAGGCGCCTCGCAAGCTGGTTTTTGAGGTCTTCACCCAAGCCAAGCACTTGGCCCAGTGGTGGGCTCCCAAGCCTTTCACCACGCCCAAATGCGAGGTGGACCTTCGGCCCGGTGGAAAATGGAATTACACCTTCCGTTCCCCGGAAGGCCAGGAACACGACTGCCAGGCTATCTACCGGGAGGTGGAAGCACCCCGCAAGCTGGTCATGGAAACCTCCGTGCCCAGCCCCGCCGGTAAGCCTTTTTTCGCGCTCCGCCAGACGATCACCCTGGAGGAAAAGGGGGATCAAACGGAGCTCGTGTTGGCCTTTAAGGTGTTGGAAGCCAATCCCGGTTCCGAACCTTTCCTAGCGGGGATGAAACAAGGAACTAATGGAACTTTGGATAATCTTGAGGAATATCTGGCCTCAAAAAACTAAAAAAAAGCCGGAAAAGGCATAGCCCTTTTCCGGCCTAACTTTTAAATTTTAGCGGCTATAGAGCGCCGTAATTTTCGATTCCGCCAGCTTGTTGGCGTTGATGTAAAAACCCACCATGGCGGCCGAGGCGTTGGCGTCCAGGTCCAGGGACTTCACCTTGAGAGCATAGACAGTGAAAATATAGTGGTGGGGCGCTCCCGGGGGTGGGCAAGGCCCGCCGTAGCCTGGCTTGCCGAAATCGGTGCGCGATTGCACCAACCCCGCGATGGCGGTGCTGTCCGCCGGAAAGCCCTTGGGCAGGCTGCGTACCTTGGCGGGGATATTGAACACCACCCAATGCCACCATCCGCTTCCCGTAGGCGCGTCCGGATCGTAGCAGGTCAGGGCGTAACTTTGAGTCCCCTCCGGGCCTTTGGTCCATCTCAAGCCAGGCGAAAGGTTGCCCCCTTTGCATCCAAAACTATTGAATATCTGTTCGTCGGACATGGTGGCTCCCTCTTTGATGTCGGAGCTCTTCAGTTCAAAAGCCAAAGCGGCCTGGGCCATCAGCCCGAAAACCACCGCCACCCCAAGCATGATCACGCCAATTTTTGTAAATTTCCCTTTCATATCCGCCTCCCCTTTTTGAAGTGAATCTCATCCGCACCTGCCAAGGTTAATTTCACTTGCCGCCAAAAATCAACGGCTACCAAGCGAAAAAGAGAAAAACCTTCCTAGCCCGAAACATAGAGCTGAGCACACTTTTAATCCTCCAATAAAAAGCCCGAGCTTTTTCAGTCCTGACTTTTTTGGAGAGGCTAATTTATTAGGTGGAAGTATCGTTGAAATTGATGTTCAACGTGGCTTTGGTGTTCGGCGTAGAATATCTGAGATTAACGAAAATATTTCCCGGTTAGTGGTACTCGTAAACGCATTCTTGGCCGACCTTGCCGAAATCCTGGTAGGCGAGATAGGGATTCCCAGCCGCATTGGTGGCAAGCGAGCCTTCTTCTCCGTCACCCACGACGAAACCCTCAGTTCCGAAGGTTACCCATCCACCCGTGGTGTATTCCAAAACCAGGTCGGTATCGGTGTAAGCGGACTGAACCGCCAGGTAAGGGGTTCCCGCGCCAACGGCAATGGCGGTAAGGTTGGTGCCGGGCGGGGAGATGCCGGGCGTTCCTAGCACGGCCCAGGAGGCACCGTTGAATTTCTGCACCGTGGCCCCGATCCCGTTAAATTGATCCGTGTAGGAAAAATAGGGAGTGCCGTTGTAAACCACGAGATGGGTGTTATAGATAATTCCGGCCGAAAACCCTTCGCTTCCAACCAGCGACCAGATGCTCCCATTGAGTTTCATGACTGTGGCCATTTGGTTGTCGAAGTTATCGCAGAAGCCCACATAGGGGGTGCCGCTCCGGGCATCTAGGGCGGAATAGGCGATGCCGCTCGGCGAAAAATCGGGGTTTCCAACCGTCGCCCAGGCTCCGCCTGTGTAATCCATGACCATGGCCAGGCCACCAGCGTCCTGATATGCCACGTAGGGTGTCCCGTTATAACCCGAAAGCGAAGGGCCGTAGCCGGTGGTAAAATTTAGCGATGGCAGGCTTACCCAAGAGCTTCCATTGAATGTCATGACCGCGATGTTGGTGGCCGGGAGTCCTTCCTCGAAGGCCACATAAGGGATATTGTTGTAAACATAAAGCGAGGTGTAATAGGCACCCGCCACAAAATCCGCGCCGCCCACCGTCACCCAGGCTGTGCCATTAAAGCTCAAAACCGACAGGCTTTCGTTATTGTTATAGTCCGAATAAGCCACGTAAGGAGTGCCGTTGTTGGAAATATAGATTTGGGAATAATCCGCCCGACCCGGTGAAAGATCAAGGTTCCCCACGGGCTTCCAGGAGGGGATGGGGGTCGGCGTTGGAGCCGGAGTAGTGGGTGCGGTAAAAGTCTTGACGCAGGCCCAGGGAAGGCAGGCGGCGATGCAAAGCATGCACAAAAATTTTTTCATACGAAGTCTCCTTGATCATAAACAACGGCGGGGCGAGCCGGATAATTCCTCTCCTCCCTGCATACCTAACGTGTAGATACGGTCTAACTTAATGCAATAAGCAAGCCTAAAGTTGGTGTTCCGTGAAACGCCGGAATTTCCGTCAATCTTCGATTTTCAAAAACCCGCTACCGAAAGTTAGCATGTCAAATATTTGATAAAACCAAGGACCAACCAAGCACCGAAAAGTCGTCCTGAAATTATTGCAGAAAGCCCTGGTAGAGCATGAAATAGACGAGAACTCCCGTGACCGAAACATAGAGCCAGATAGGAAGGGTAATGCGGGCGATTTTCTTGTGATTCACGAAGTCCCCCCGCCGGGCACGGAGAATGGTGATGATGGCCAAAACAGGCACCAGCGCGGCCAAGGGCGTGTGGGTCCAAAGGACGATGAAATAAAGAATACGGGAAAAACCCTGGCCCTGGTAATAAACGATACCCGCCAAGGCGTGGTGGACCAGGTAGGAAACCAGAAAGACGATGGAGACCAAAAAGGCCGAGCCCATGCAGGCCCGGTGGGCCTCCCGGTTGCCCCGGCGGATAAAGTAATACCCCGTCAAGAGAAGGACGGTACTCAAAGCGTTCAGGCAGGCGTTGATCATCGGCAGGATATTCAGGTTCACGTGTGTGACCTCGAGCTCATGAGATATTTGACGTCCTGACCAAGCTTTTTCATGTCGTCGGGGTTTTCCCCGTCATACATCCCCCGGATGTTGCTGTCGGCGTCCACCAGGAGAATTCGGGTCGAATGGATGAATTCGAACCCCGGCACCTGGTCCGGGTTGGGATAGGCAGTCAATTGGAAACCCTTGCCGATCACCTGGTAGATGTCCGCCTTTTTTCCCGTCAGGAAAAACCATTGGTTGTCCTCAGCGTTGTACTCCTGGGCGTAACTTTTAAGGGCTTCCACCGTGTCCCGTTCCGGATCGACGGTAAAAGTGACTAGTTTGAAATCCCCGTTCCCGCGCCATTGCTTCTGGAGCAGGCTCATTTGGGTGCTAATCAGGGGGCAGGAACCGGCGCAATGGGCGAAGATAAAATCCACCGCCCAAACCTTGCCCTTCAGCTCAGCGCTGGAAAACATCCGCCCGCTGCGGTCCTGGAAGGCAAAGGCCGGCGCAGGCGCCAGGGGTTTGGAAAACTTGTCCGAAGGCCGGGAAGCGAAGACCCGGTAGCCCAAAAACAACAGTCCGCCTCCCGTGAGGAGGATCAGTAACCCTACCTTCCAATCGAAGTTTTTCATTTGGATTTGCCTTCGTTTGTTTTTTCAACCACCCAAGAGGAAAGAAAATAAAAGAAGAAGCCCATGCCCACCAGCGCCAATAGGGAAAACGAAAGACTGGGGATATCTCCCAAATCCGTTCCCGGAAAGAGCCCCCGCCTCACCCCCGCCACCCCATAGGTGAAGGGATTGACCTTCATGGAAGCTTTCATCCAGCCCGATCCGCCCCCGGCGAAAATCGCGCCCGAGGCCATCCACATGGGCAACAGCACCATGTTCATGATGGTATGAAAGCCAGGAATCGAATCTATTTTCCACGCCAGCCAGAAGCCAAAGGCGTTGAGGACGAAGGACAATAAGAAGAGCGAAAGCACCAGCCCGGCCAGGGGCAGCGGCTCAAATGTGGCGCCCACGCCGAGGGCCACGGGAAGAAGAATCAGGCCCTGCAGGGTGGAGAGCGTGGCACCGCCCAATATTTTACCCATCACGATGGCCGCCCGGCTAACCGGGGCCACCATGACCGACTGCAGGAACCCCGCGTGGCGGTCCTCGATGACGGAGGCGTTGGAAAAAATACAGGTAAAAAGGATGCTCATTACCAGGGTACCCGGCAAAAAATAAGCCCGGTAATTGGCCATGGGGATGCCCGACCCCAATACCGCCCAAAAAAGTAAGGCGGTTCCCACCGCCCCCACTACCCTGCTGGGCTGCCGGTAGAAGCGCACGATTTCCCTTTGCCACAAGGTATAAGCGGCCAGCCAGAAGTTCATTCTTTTTCCTCCGAGAAGCGCCGCCCTGTTTTATGGATAAAGACGTCTTCCAAGGTGGGCAGTCCCAGCGTGAGTGAAAGAACCTGGTCGGAAAAAGCTTCCATGAGCGGCGGTACCAGCTGGTAGGCCCTGGGCTGTTCCACCTGGATAAGCCCGGCCACCAGGAGGGCCTTCACTTTCAATTTGTCGGAAAGGGCGGTCATTAAGGATTCCGGATTCTTCGCCCGGATGCGCAGTACTTCCCCGCCGATTTCGGCTTTCAGTTCTTCCGGTTTTCCTAGCGCGACTTTCTTTCCCTGGTCGAGGATTAGAAGCCGGTCGCATCGGTCGGCTTCTTCTAAATAGTGAGTGGTTACCAGGACCGTCATACCCTGGCTTTTTCGGAGGGTTTCGAGTTGGCCCCAAAAATCCTTTCGGGCCGCAGGGTCTAGGCCCGTGGAAGGCTCGTCCAAGATCATCAGCTCGGGGTCGTTGAGCAGGGCCTTGGCCAATTCAACCCGCCGTTGCAATCCCCCGGAAAGGGTTTTTACCCGGTCTTTCGAACGGTCCTTCAGGCCCAAGCGTTCCAGGTCCCGGTCGATGCGCCGATCCAGTTCCTTGCCTGAGAGCCCGTAAAGATGGCCTTGGTGCGCGAGGTTTTCCCTCACCTTCAGCATTTTGTCCAGGGCGGGTAGTTGGAAGACGATCCCCATCTTGCGGCGGATGGCGATCAAATCCTTGGCCAAATCCATCCCGAACATCTTCACTTGGCCGGGTCGGCAGGCAAAGAGCGTGGAGAGGACTTTGAAAGTCGTAGTCTTTCCCCCGCCGTTGGGGCCGAGGAACCCAAAGATTTCACCCTTTCCCACAGTAAAGCTCAATCCGTCGAGCGCGGTTTTGGAACCGTATTGGTAAGTGAGATTGTCGACTTCTAGGACATTTTCCAAAGGAGGACTTTCTTTTTTAAACTCAAAACTTATGATTTATCCAACACCATCACGATGAAGAGAATCGGCAAGTAAGTGATCGAGAACCAAAAAAGCCCCTTGGCGTAATGAAGGCTTTTGTGCCAGGCGAGCAATCCGCTGTAAAAAAGGAAAGCTAAACTTAACACAAGGGCTATCCAAAAATAAACGGGCCCGGTCATATGAAGCGCGGCAGGCAGCAGGGATGCGGGCAGAAGGGCGGCTGAATAAAGCACCGCCATGAGCCCCGTGGAGCCGCCTTTCGGGTCGATGACCGCCAGCATAGGAAATCCGCCCCGGGCGTAATCCTCCCGGTAAATCCAGCCGATGGCGAGGAAATGGGGCATTTGCCAGAGAAAGAGAATGGAAAAGAGAACCCACCCATCCGGGCCTACGTGGTTTTGGGCCGCGGCCCAACCCATCATGGGGGGGATGGCCCCGGGGATGGCCCCCACGACCGTGCAAAGGGAGGTGATTCGTTTCAAAGGGGTGTAGAGAACCAGGTAGCTGAAAAGGGCGGCGAGCCCCAGGAAGGCGGTCAGCTCGTTGACGGTGAAAAAAAGAATGAGGACGCCCGTCACGGAGAGTCCCAGGCCGTACCAAAAAGCGTGGGAGCTTTTCACCCGGCCCGCGGGGATGGGTCTTTTGCGGGTGCGTGTCATTTTACGGTCCTGCTCGACCTCGAACCATTGGTTCAAGGTGCCGCATCCGGCGGCCACGGCGGTGGTTCCCAACAAGGAAAGCAGCATCAGACCCCAGTTGAAAGGACGAGCGCAGCCCATGTAAAAACCCGCCAGGGTGGTTAAGAGGGCAAGTGAATTGAGTCGGGGTTTAGTGAGGGTGATGTAATCCCGGAGATTTTTCAAGAACCAACCTCTTGGGCCGCAAATTCGCGCGAATAAGCGCAAATAGGTAAAGAACGGAAAAAAGAAGCAAAATTCTCTATCGTCTTCCTATTTTTCAAATCCATCGGGCTTTTCCTTTTAGGTTCAACTGCGTAAATTTGCGGCTAAGTTTTTTTAAAAAGATGAAAACTGTTCAAGGTCAAAACCAGCATGGAAGCCAGCGTGGCGGCACCCACGATGACGTGCACCGAAGTGGGTACGATGGCCTTTTGAGTGACGATGATGGCTATTCCCAGGAAACATTGGAGCCAAACCAGAAACCCCGCCGCCGCCGCGGGGATGAACAATCCCTTTTCCTCGGGAAAGTGTATGCAGACGCGGTAGGCCGTGTGGGCGACGAACAAAAGAACGGCGAAGGCGCCGATACGGGTGTGGCTGAATTGAAGGGCGACCCGGGCGGACCAATCGGGGGGCAAAATCTGCCCGAAGGAAAGGGGAAAGTCCGGAATGGCCAGGCCCGACCCGCTGTGCCGGGTGACGGCGCCGATAACGATTTGCAGATAGACCAGGGCAGTGGTCCATGCGGTCCAGGGCCGGATAGGAGAAGGCCGGTCGGTCAGGCGGTGGGGTTGTTCCTCTATCCAGCCCTTTGAAGTCACCAAAGCGAGGGTGACGATGAGACAAAAGAAAATCTGGGCCAGCCCCGCGTGGGCCACCGAAACCTGGGTCGGCAGGTGCAGAAGAACCGTGACCCCGCCCAAAACCGCCTGAAGAAGAATGGCGCCCATGGCGCCCCAAGCCAAGCGCTTAACCCAAGAACGTTCCTCGACCTTTTGAACCGTGATTGCCAACCCCAGCATCAGACAGGACACGGTTCCGGCTACCAGCCGGTGCCCATGCTCGAAAAGGACCCCTCCGGTCATGTGGGGAAAAAGGGTGCCGAAGGAAAGCGGCCAGTCCGGGACCGCCAGGCTGGAGCCTGTGCTGGTCACCAACGCCCCTGCCAAAAGCAGGACGAAGGTACAGCCAGCCGTCACCAGGGCGAAACGGTGCAGGCCCGGATGGTAGGTGGCTTTCGGTTCGTTGGAATTCATTTCGGCCTCAAAAAATAAAGGCCCCGGGAAGGGTCCCGGGGCCAGGATGAATCAAGCTGTTGTGATTCGAAACTTACTGGGCGGTGAAGGTGAAATTAACGCTTTGGGCTTCCCCGTCCTTGATCGTCACTTGTTGCGGCTGGGACTCCCCGTATTTCTCATGGACCGCCACCAGGCTGTAGGTACCCGCAGGCAATTGGGAAATCTTAAAAGTCCCGTCCGTGCCCGAAATGCTATAGAAGGGATTGGTGACCACACCAGCCACGCAATGCATCCAGCCGTGGACGTCGCATTTGAACTTCACCAAAACCTCAGGTTTCGTGAATTTCTTCTCGGAGATCATGTTTTGGGTGGGCTGGCCCACGTTGAAGGGATCATTGACGACAGCCATGCAATGCACATTGTGCAGGGTGGGATCGCCGTTCATGATGTCCAGGGGCTGGTTCACTTGGATGCCGAAGATATGCGGGCTATACATACAGCCCTTTTGGAGAAGGGTAACCGGCGTGGTGGGAGCCGAATAGCTTCCGGCGCCATCCTTGACGTAAACGAACACGTTGGCCAAGTCACCCTTATCGTCGGCGATGACCGTTTCATCTTTGCCCGAAGTGGCGTGCTGGGATTTGCAAACCGGGTCGGCATCGTAAGAAATGATGGCCGCGTTGGGGGCTTTACCGCTCAAGGTTACTTTTCCCGAAATGCTGGCGGTTCCCATGGCTCCAGCCGAAGCCGAAGAAGCTGCGCCCGATCCTCCGCCGCTGGCCGCCTTACCGAAATCATCGCTGTCGTCGCTGTTACCGCACCCGGCCAGGGTCAACAAACCTGCCATCGTCAAGAAGGCCAAGACTTTTCTTAAATCCATCGCGCTACTCCTTCGCTTTTTAAAGTGGTTTTAATGAAGGTCGCCCTTTCGGGTTTCCTCAGGTGTCGCGTTCTTCAACCGGGCTATTACCTTATTCGGGTCTGAACCCCGAAATCAAGGCCGCAAAAATCAGTTCGTCTCCCCTTTTCCCAGCATAAAGAGGTAATCCCGCAAGGCTTCGCGTTGTTTCAGGCTGTCGCCTCCGAAAGCCTTGGCGTCAGGCGCGGGCTGGTCCGCCGGCCAGAAGCCGGGCATATGGGTTCCGGGCTGCAGCGCGTCGGGATTCTTCAGCCATTCCGGTATCCAATCCGGCTTCAGGCGCTCGTGCACCTGTAACAAGTCAGGAGCCGCCGAATTAAGGTCCATGGGCATTTTGGTTCCCAACACATGGCACTTTTGGCACTGGAGCTTGGCGAAGAGGGCGTGAGCCTGGGTAAGGTCCTCCCCCTTCAGTTTGCGGGTGGCAACACTGGGGAAGGGGAACACCTGGTCGTCCTTCAGGTTGAAATAGGTGATGACATCGCTGACCTTATCGGGGGTCCAGGGGAAGCTGGGCATGCGGATATGCAGCCAGGGCCGGATGGGATGGACGCCCGTCAGGAAATTGTGGAACCAGTCAATTTGGATCTTGGAACCTTCTTTGCGGAGGTTCGGCGGGGCCATGGACAAGTCGACGCCTTCCTTCTCGTACATTTCGCGGATTTTGCCGCCCTGGTCCTCGATCAAATGGCAGCCACGGCAGTTGAAATTGGCGATGACACGCCGTCCCTTTTCGAGGATCGGGCCGTTGCCTTCGATGCCCGCTGTCATGTCGTCGGGAATATAGGTTTGGGTGAGACCCAGGACGGCCGTCATGATGGCCTCCCGGTCGTCGTCGCTCAGGTAGAAATTAGGCATCTTCAGCAGGTCACGGAAGGCCTGGACGGGGACCTTGTCCTTGTCATAGACCCGTGGATTCTTCAGCTTGGCCGCCAGGAAGCCCTCGTGGGTATGGGAAATTTCCGCCGGATCGGTAAAGCCGAAATCCAACTGGCTGACGCGCTTGGTGCCCCAGGTAGTCAGCTCGGTGCCGATACCGGGGGCGGTCTCGAAACCCTTGATCATATGGCAGGCGAAACAGGCGTACTTGTTGAGGGTCTTTTCACCCAAGTACATCTGTTTGGAGGTTTCATCCATCGCCAGCAGTTGGGCGTTGGCCGCCCCTTGGCCCACCTGGGGAGTCAGGTAATCCACGATCAGCCAGTCCCGGACGGCGGGATCGAAGTCGGGTGGGGCCGCGTCCTCGAATTCCTTGTTGCGCTTGGACATGAGGTAGGCCGTAATGTCGGAGGCCTCTTTGTCGGAGAGCCGCAGTGAAGGCATACGGCTGTCGGGGTTGAAGTGCTGGGGATTCTTGATCCAGGAATAAATGAAAGGCGCGGTGAGCTTGCTGCCAATGGAGGAAAGGTCCGGCGCGAAATCCGCGTGATGGCTGGTGACGTCGTCGATGCCGTGGCAGGCCAGGCAACCCACGTCATGGAAGAGTTTCTTTCCTTCCGACACGCTCCCATACCCGGGCGCCAGGTTGGGGCTATAGTCCTCCGACTTACTGTAAATATAATCCACCAGCGCGTTTAGTTCGGCCTTGTTCTTGGCCATGATATCGGAGTCCGAATTGTTCGATTGGTGGAAGAAACTGGGCATCTTGGCCGCCGCGTTGTAGGCCTTGGGGTCCCAGACCCACTTGAGAACGAAATCCTTCTTCAGCTTGCCCTTCACCTTGTACAGCATGGGCCCGGCTTTGGTGAGGCCTTCCAAGTTTTTGACCTTGTGGCAGCCCACGCAGCCCCGGGTGACCATCAGTTCCCTTCCCCGGTTGAGCTTGGGGGCGAAATTGACCTGTTCCTGGGTGCCGTGGCACTTCAGGCAGGCTCCCTCGGTGAACTTTAAGGGGAGCATCACGCTTTGGACGGCTTCCGGTTCTTTCCAGTTATATTTTTTCTTCCAGAGCTTGGCTTCTTCCTCGTCGTTGGGAACGTGGGCGCAGGTATTGAAGGTCAGCGAAGGGCCCATGCCGCCGTGGCAGATGGTACAGCCCACCTTGTCCATCGGGTGGGGGCTAGTGGAACCCACGTAAAGTTCTAAGTGGGGATGGGACATGAAAACCTTGGGAATGCCGGGGTAATGCTCTTCGTCGAAATCCTTCTTGTCGATGCCCTGATGGCAGGTCATGCAGCGGTCCACCCTCATGGTCCGGGCGAAATAGAGGTCTTCCGGGAGATTCTTCAGGACCACCTGCTGGATCTGGATAGTCGGCGACATGAAATCCAGCAGCATGGCGTTGCGGAAATAAAAGAGGAAGTTGAACGAAAGGCTTTGGATCTTTTTCTTCAGGGAATCATAATCAGTCGTCATTTTCGTGATCTTGGCCTGGACCGCGTCCCTTTGGGCGGTGATGTCGGTGACCTGCTTGGCGGCGGCGTCCCGGTCCTGTTGCAGGAGGAAAAGCTCCTGGGTGTAGCCAGCGGCCCCATCGATCTCGTCGTCCAGATGTTTCTTGAAGTTGTCCTCGTTCTTGCCGTTCTTGAGCCCTTCCGAATAGGCGTACTTGTCCGCGTCAACGTTGGCTTTCAACATCTGATACTGGGATTTTTTACTATATATCTTCGCGTCAAGCGACGCTTCTTTGGAAGCCAGTTCGTTCAGCGTGTCCTTATGGGATTTCAGGTCCGCATTGGCTTCCTTGAGGTCGGCCTTGAGCTGTTTGTATTGGTCCACGTCAACCTGGGACGCCACCTCGTTCTTTTCAATAACGTCGTAGTGTCTTTGGAACCGCATGAACCGGCGCTCGTAGTTTTTCCAGTCGCGGTGGTAATCGAAATAAGCCATCAGCATCACGCAAACCAGTAGCACCAGGCTAGAGCCCAAGAACCACTGGGTCAGGGTTTTGCTGTTGTAGGCTCTCTCGTCTTTAAAATCCGCCAAGTTGTTATCCTTACCTTAGATATTGAAGAAGAATTCCGGTATCCCGACGATGTACTTCAGGTTAAAGGCCCACCGCAACAGCATCTTGATGGGAAGGGCCGCCATCAGGATCATCAGGTTGAGCAGCACCCCATAACGCACGATCCCCAACTTCTCCAGCAATCCGCTGAGATAGGGAATTTTTTTCGTCAGGAGCGGCGGCAAGGCAATGAAATAAAAACCCAGGACTAAAAAGCCGGGGAGTTCCCGGATCAGGATATTCTTCGGCAGGCCCATCCCGGTGAACCCCAGCCACTTGACCCAGAAATACTCGCTCAAGTTGACGTTGTTCAAAACTAGGACCTTGTGGGGATCCCAATCCTCGAAAGGCCCAAAGAAGTTCCAGCCCGGGCCCCGCAGGAAGGTTCCCAGGAAGATCAAGGTGACCCACAAGATCAGGAAGCCGAAGAGGAAAGGAATGATGGCGAACTTTCTTTCGTTGAAGGTGTAATAACCGGCGCCCTTGGGGTTCTTGTCGATATAGGGAATGGCCATGAGCCCCACGATAATGAGAGTCGGAAACACCACGCCCGCCAGCCAGGGATCGTAATAAACCAGCATTTCTTGCAATCCCAAAAAGTACCAGGGCGCTTTGGAGGGATTGGGCGTCCAAGCGGGGGTAGCCGCCTCTTCCAAGGGAGCGTGCAGGCAGAGGGACCAAACTAGCAGCGCCACGCCCGCCACGATGGTGGCGATGAACTCGATGAACACCAAGTCGGGCCAAACATAGACCTTTTTGTCGGAGGTTTCCTTTTCCACGGGCGGCTGGCCCTGGGCCAAGCGCCGGTCGTTCACGACCCCCTGGCGGAAGGAAAGCCATGTGAAGAACCCGACGGAAAAAACCATGATGAAGATGGGGACGTTGTCCGGCTTGGTGGAAATGTCCCGGAAATGGTCGTTGAACATGGCCAATCCCAGGGCCACCAGCACTCCCCCCAACAGCTTCAGGGCGAACTTGGGTTCGGTCCATCTGTCGCGGAAATGGATCATGGCCACGAAGCCGATCACGGAACCGAAAAAGTAGGTGACCGGGCTGAAAAGGGCGTTGATGAAATGGACGATGAATTGCATGGTTCCTCTTTTAAAAGATTAGAGCGGCCCGGAAATTCCACCGTCTTTGCGCACCCGCCAGAAATGGATGGCCATCAGGGTGGCGGCGACGATCGGGATAAACACGCAGTGAAGCACGTAAAAACGCAACAGGGTCGGTTCCCCGACGAAGTGGCCACCCAAAAGGGCAAAATGGATGTCGGAACCTCCATGGACCAATTTGACCCCCCCGATCTGGATGAGGGAAGCGCCCGGGCCTTCATAACCCATGAAGGGTGTGGCGCGAGCCATGTTGGTCCCCACCGTAATGGCCCACATGGCCAACTGGTCCCAGGGCAAAAGGTAACCGGTAAAGGAAAGAAGCAGGGTCAGGAGGAGGAGAACCACCCCGATGACCCAGTTGAACTCACGGGGCGGTTTGTAGGAACCGGTCATGAAAACCCGGAACATATGGAGCCAAACGGCGATGACCATGGCGTGGGCGGCCCAGCGGTGCAATTCACGCATGATTCCCAAGGGCACATGCTCCCGCAAGGCCACAATGTCGTAATAGGCGTACTCGGCCGTGGGGCGGTAATAAAACATAAGCAATACACCCGTTACCGTTAGATTCAAGAACAGGAAAAAAGACAACCCGCCCATACACCAGGTGTAGCTCATCTTGACGCCGGAGTGGCGAGCCTTGACAGGATGTAAGTGCAAGAAAACATTCGAAAGAACCGCCATGATCCGGTTGCGGGGCGTATCGGGATAACCGTGGCGGAAGATGGATTTCCAGATTTGGCCTTCGGCGATGGCTTTCTTAACGGCTTCCGGCGAGGGCCGGTTTTCCATCGATTGTTTGATCGTTTTTTTCAAATCATCCAGCATTTCTTCTCTCTCCTTCTTTGTTCAACAGCAAAACTAAGCTTTATAATCCAAAAAGGATCCTGGTAGGCCCCATTGACCCAACTCAGATTGAAACTTGACGCTCTCATCAACCTCAATCTGCCCGTCATCCGCCAAGGTGATTTGGAACCGCTCCAGGGGACGCGGGGCGGGCCCTTCAAAGTTCACGCCCGTAATGTAATAGCCGCTCCCGTGGCAGGGGCATTTGAATTTTTGTTCCGCCTGGAGCCAGTTGGGAGTACAGCCCAAATGGGTGCAGATGGTGGAAAGGGCGTAAAAACCCTGGTCGTTTCGGACGATCCAAACCCGATGAGCATCCTTATAACGCTCATCTACGCCCGGATTGTAGGTGACCGGGAAGCCCGCTTTGAATTTGAGGGGCGGCTCAAAAGTGACGTTAGGAAAAGCGAATCGGAGCATCGTGCTAAGAGCACCCAAGCTGGCCGCCGTAAAGGCCACCCAGGCCCAGCCTAATAAGGAAAGAAAGGAACGGCGTGTAACTCCGGAACCAAGGGAAATTTCCCCGGAAACTTCGCTGTGCGAAAGGCTTCCGGCCTTATGCCGGAACAATTCCGCAACGGTTAGATAAAGAAGATAAAGGACAACCAGGACGAAGGCGAAAACGGCCGAAGTAATGACCATCTGCGCAATAGTTTTGGACGCAGACATATCCATTCCGGTATTAGCGAACAAAAAGGCGAAAAACAACAGAGCCACGCCCGTTGCGGCAAATAGAGTTCCGAGGAGGAAGGCCAGGGAAAAAGCCGTTTCTCCTGCCGGTTTAGACTCGGAATGACCATGGGCCTCAGCTTCTTTTTTGGCTTGACGGTATTCTTTGAAGGTTTTAAGGAGGAAAGTCCCGGTCAGGAAAGCCACGTAAGCGAAGAGACCCAGGGCCAAGGTTACCCCCAAGGTGATGATCGTCGAACTGGCGGAGGCAGGGTCCGAAAGGGGTGCGTCATCGGCGAAAAGGGGCTTTTCCGAAAATCCGAAAAATATCAGGGGAAAAAGAAAAAAACGGTATCGATGGACCCAGCTTGAAGTCATTCAAAAACTCCGGTAATTCTTTTAGGAGGATTGGAACTCTCGCAAAAAAAATCCACCCTTCGGGTGGAGTGAAGAGACGATAAGACTCGAAAAACAGAGCGTATTTTAGACGAGGTGTTTTTAGAGTGTCAAGGAGATAGAAAGCTTGGCGGTGTCCTAATTTGACTCTTTTTCAAACAGTTTCACGTTAGTTTTTTGGGGAACAAAACAACATGAATTTTATGCGTGACAAAGTTAATTTGCGGGCTCTGAAATTCCAAATGAATATCCACGCTCGTGACGAGCATAGAATTTCGTGAAATTTTTTCGGAGATGGACCAGAATTTTAAACCACTAACCGTTGATAACCTTACAACTTATGAAAGTTAGCGAATGACCAGTAACTTTGCGATGGAGCGGTGACCATCGACAGTGACGACGATGTAATAGATACCATCCGCTAAAGGCCTGCCCGATTTATCGGTTAGCTCCACCTTTACTGCTGTGCCTGAAGGCACATTCCAGAAAGTCTCATCCTGCACTTTCCGGAAAGCGATGGTGAAAATCTCCACACGTACATCTCCCAAACCTTGGTAAGCGGGCGGTAACACACTCACCGTCGGGCCTGTAACCGGGTTGGGGTACACCACCACGCCGGAGCTACCCGTCGGACTAGTCGTAGGAGTTTCGGTTGATGTGAAAACAACGGTGGAAGTGGCGGTAACTGTATTCGTAGGCGTGTTGGAAGGCGTTGACGTCACCGTTACGATGGTAATCACCGCCCCGGTCACGGGTAAACCGCTAAAGAGCACCGCTTGCCCATTCGTTCCGGCCCCGTTTGTCACACTGAACTGGTAGTTCCCTGTCGGCGCGCTATTTGAAAAGTTCACCACCACTTGGTAAGTCACCGCACCGTTACTCGGCTGGATGGTCCCGTTAAAATTAAAGGTTGCCGTCGTTCCTCCTGTGAAACTCGCGGTAGAGATAACCGTTCCATTGTCCACCAGTGATACGGAAGTGATCCCCGTGGGAGAAGCCCCCGACTCGGTAAGGGTCAAACTGCTCAAAGTAACAGGATTGTTGCCCGGATTGACCAGTTGAATTTGCTGAACTGATACGTTGGAGGTTCCCGGTATCTGTGAAGAATTGGAGGGTGGGCTTGACCCTTGCGAGGCTTGTACCGTCACTACCGTGGGAGTGGGAGTCAATGTGATCGTGGAAGTGACGGTATAAGTTGCCGTATTGATCAGGGTATTGGTGGGAGTAGATGTAACCGTTGGAGTCGTAGTTTTAGTTGGGCTATTAGTGAGTGTGGATGTGGCGGTGGCGCTATTCGTCGGCGTACTCGTCATCGTGGGTGTGATAACCAAGGTATTGGTCGTCGTCGCCGAAGGCGTGGCAGTGGCAGTACGAGTGGTCGTTGCTGTGGGGCTATTGGTAGGCGTGGCCGTCAGTGTGTTCATGGCCGTATTGGTCGCGGTAGAAGTGGCGGTATTTGTCGGCGTATCCGTCATCGTGGGGGTGATGACCGATGTATTGGTCGTCGTCACTGAAGGCGTGCCGGTAGCCGTGCGGGTAGTTGTGAAGCTTGGCGTCGCCGATGAAGTCGAAGTGGCGGTTGAAGTAGGGCTATTGGTGAGCGTGGCCGTCTGAGTGTTCATGGCCGTATTGGTCGCGGTAGAAGTAGTGGTACTGGTGGGGCTGGAAGTCGTCGTATTCGTCGCCGTATTCGTCCGGGTGACTGTTGCGGTGTTGGATGGGGTTGAGGTGGCGCTATTTGTCAGCGTATCCGTCACCGTGGGCGTGATGACCGAGGTATTCGTCGTCGTCGCTGAAGGCGTGCCAGTAGCCGTGCGGGTAGTTGTCGATGTTGTAGTCCCGGACGCGGTTGAAGTGGTCGTTGCCGTGGGACTATTGGTGGGGGTGGCTGTCAGGGTGTTCATGGCCGTATTGGTCGCGGTAGAAGTAGTGGTACTGGTGGGGCTGGAAGTCGTCGTGTTCGTCACTGTATTCGTTCGGGTGGCGGTCGCCGTGCCGGTGGGCGTATTGGAAGGCGTTGAGGTCGAAGTGTTCACCACCGTGTTGGTTGAAGTTGAACTTGCGGTGCTGGTGGGTGTATTGGTACGGGTCGCAGTCGCGGAGGCCGTGGTAGTACCCGTTGGACTTGAAGTAAGCGTATTAGTCGCTGTATTCGTCCTAGTCGCCGTGGGGCTGGAGGTAGGGGTTGAACTGGGAGTCGCCGTCGCCGTATTGGCCACAGTGTTAGTCGCTGTTAATGTAGCCGTCTTCGTGGCCGTAGCCGTCGGGCTTGAGGTGGCAGTCAATGTTGATGTATTGGTGGGACTATTGGTCCTGGTTGCGGTAGGGGTAGAGGTGGACGTATTGGCAACCGTGTTGGTTGGTGTGGATGTCGCCGTCTTCGTGGCGGTGGCACTGGGACTGTTGGTGGGGGTACTCGTGCGAGTTGCGGTCGGACTATTCGTTCGGGTGAAGGTTGGAGTAGCGGTAGGCGTCGAACCACTGGACACTGAAGCGACGAAACTGACCACACTTTCGGCCGGTAGGGTATAAGTAAAGCTTCCACCGCTCACCACCACTGACGTCTGCTGGACCAGATTCAGGGACGAACTGGTAATCCATGGATAAACCGTGGAGACACTCAGGTCGCTATATTTGAAGGTCTCGTTCTCGGTGGAGCCGGTATTGCCGTTGATGGCCACGATCACGACCTTGCCCGCGGAAGAGCTGTAATAGGCGGAGACGGAAACTCCCGCCGAAGGCACCTCGGTGGCGCCAATGCGCACGTATCCAGGGCGGATGAACTTGCTGTAATTTCCGAGGCAATAAAGGCGGGGGGTGGCGGCGCCGGCACTGGTACAAAGCCCCTCGTCGTCGGTGTTGATGTTGACCAGCCACCAGTAGCAGAAGGCGTTAAAGTTATGGTCCACGATGCAGTTGTGAAGCAGGCCGGCGTAATAGATGCCGCTGTCGATGTTGTTGTCACTTGTTTTTTCAGAAATTTCGGTCTCCCAGCTTTCCACTGCGTGTCCGGCGGTGGTGGAGTAGCTGGCGGGCACCGTGTTAGGCCCGCCACCGTAAAGGTGCATGCCGATGAAACCCACAAAAGAAGCCGCGGCCGAGTCGCCCATGGTGGTGGCGGATAGGGTCAGGTTGTCGGCGAAGGATTCGGGCATCATGATGATCGAGGTGCCGAAGCCCGCCGCTTGGAGGTCCGGACCCAGATAGCTCTTGATGTAAGTGTCAAAATTCGCGGGGGACCAAAGGCAAGCATCGTAACTGGGGTCGTAGTCAGGTTCGTTTTGCACGGAAAGGGCGGTCAGGGTGAAACCATAGGTATTCTTGCAGGCCGTGACGAAGCTCGTCTGGTAGGCAGCGTAGTTGGAGAAGTCCGCGGTATTAATCTGGTCGGTGTTGGTCCCCGGGTTACCGTTGTCGCTGCCGGTGTTGTTGCCGTCCACGTTGTTGTTGTTCTTCCACTTGGCGGGCGGGCTCCATTCGGAGCCGAAGACTTTAATCTTTGAATTGATTCCCAACGCTTGGGTAGCGAATGCGCATTGCGTGCCCCAGTTGGCGTTTCCGGAGTCGTCGATTCCAAGGCGGAGAATAGAGAGGCCAACATCGCCGTTGACTTGGTTGGCGGGGGGCTGGCTGGAATCGTCCGCCCAAAAAGTGGTGGCCAGCGAGGACGAGAATGTGTTATCCCATTGGCTGGATGCCCCGAAACCCGAGATCGTTTGATAAGTCGTGCCGGAAGTGACCGTAACGGTTTGCGCCCATGCGGCGGGAACTAAACCACAAAACCCGAAGAAGCCCGTGGCCCAAAGGGCACTTTTAATTTTTTTAAAAAATCGCATCGAAACTGTCCTCTTGCGGATCCGGCGACAACCAGGATCGCCTCATCTTTGGCCTAATAACCCGATAACGTTTTATTAAAAGAGGGCTATTGAAAAAATTCGTGACTGCGAAAAGCGCTTTTCACGGGACAAAGAAACCCTATTTGTGATGATCAAAACATACCTCCGAAAGGGGGTCTTCACAATAAAGGGATCGAATTAAATAGTACCATAGCGTCAAAAAAATTGACTTTTATTTCTTAGGACAAATGTAACCGGTTTAAGTGGAAAAGTTTTTCGTTCAAACCTGTTAGGGTTTTTGGCGAAATTTCTGAGGTGAAATTCCCACCTTTTTGCGGAACAAACGGATGAAATAAGAACTTGAGCCGAACCCACAAGTTTTCGCGATTTGCGACACGGGGAGGCTTCCAGTCTTCAAAAGCCGGCGAGCCTTCTCCAGCCGCAAGTTTTGGAGATAGTTTTCCAATCCCATCCCCGTGTTTTTTTTGAAACGTCGGCTCAGTGTGGAAATGGAAACCTTGGCCATTCCCGCAAGCCTGGAGATTCGCAAAGATTCTCCAAAATGCCTGTCGGTGTAATCTTTTATCTTCTGGATGGAATAAGCTTCCGCAAGCGCTCCTTTACCATGCGTCAACTTCAAAAATTTCTCCATCGCCTCTTTAAAGGCCAAAATCATTTCCTGCGTAGTTCCGGTTCCATCCAATGAAAGCGCCAGGCTTTCGTAAAAGGCCCGCATTTCTTTTTCACCCAAATCGGTTAGGTTTTTCATGGCCTCTACCAAATGGATAAGCCCATACTGCAAATGCCAGCGGATTTCCTCGGGGTTTTGAAAAGAAAGCGTGAGGACTTCCCGGAGGAATTCGTCCAAGACTGATTCCATTCCTGAAAATGAAGCCGTTTCGAATTGGTGTCTCAAGTCCAGCAGTAATCTCCTCAATTTCAGGAGGCCTTCCGTTTTTTCATCGCGGGCCGGACTGAAAAAAACCAGTTTCTTTCCGGATTGCCTTCCCAAGTGGAGGGCCAAGACCGCTTGTCGGTAGGATTCGTTCAGCAGCTCCCCCGGCGCGACAGTTTCCCCGATCCCCACGAGGGCCGGCCCACCTAAAGTTTCCTCCGCAAATTTGTGGATGCGTTCGGCAGCTTCCATAACTTCATGGCGGCGTTGGGGTCTGCCCTTGGAGGGATCGGGAGATATGACAAAAACCGCCCCGTAGTTCTCCAGTTTGCCTCCGACCGACTGCGGGAGACTTCGGGCAAAAGTAAAACTTCGGCGCTGGAACTGGTAAATACGGAGCATCTCCTCGATGGGATCGGTTTTGCGTTCGGATGGCTTCACTGGTATGGCCGTGATGACGGTGGTGGGAACGCGGGTGATCCCAATTTCAGATCTTACCCATTCCAGTTCTTGAATCTTGATGTTCCAAGTCGGAGTCGCCTGACGCGTGGGCAACCCCAGAACCCAACTCATCCAAAAGCTGTGGGGGATATGTTTGGAAAAAACATCAACCATAAGTTCCCTAATTCGCATTTGGGCCTGTCTATTTTCTTGATGGGTTAAAATCTGGGCGAAAATTTCAAGGGATTCTTGATAGGCGGAAAGAACATCTCCTTCGAGTACCGGTATTTCCAACATAACTCTAACAAATTCCCGAAATTCCATGTTTTCCGCGGAAGCCGCTTGACCGGTTAGACCTTTCCAACTTTCGCGCAAGTGCGAATAAGTTAATTCCCTATCCGCAAAAGCCCCCGACAAAAGTGTTCCTAGCCGTTTTTCCTTCTTGCGAATCGGCATGAAGATGTCGAAAAAACCCAGGTTTTCCACCAGAAGGGGTTTTCCTTTATTCTTGTTTTCGAAAGAATTGTCGGTCAGCCGGTTCCATTTGCGGACAAAGTTGTATTTTTTTTCAAAATCGAATAGTGATTCCAGTCTTTGATGATGGTAAACGGCCGCCCAGATATCCCGAGAATCAGTGGGGGGAACGACAAAACAATTCAAGTCGACGTAATATTTTAAAATGGAAAGAAAGCCTTCGTATTCCAAAAGGCCTTCAAAGGGCGTGGAAATCTTGGGGGGCCGAAGCGACATAATTCAAATTAACACGCTTTGGATCAGCTATGAACCTAAAAACGGATTACGACAAACTCGGTTAAGGTAGATAAGGATTGGATCTCTTTAAATCAAAAGCCGGTTTATTGACTTCTAGGAATTTGTCACCGAATGACAAGCAATTTCGCGATGGAACGGTAACCGTCGACGATAACGACGATGTAATAGACACCATCCGCCAACGGCACCCCCCGTCTGTCGGTGAGCTCCACCTTTACCGCCATACCCGATGGCACGTTTTGGAAGGTCTCTTCTTGAACTTTCCGGAAGGCTAAGGTGTAAATCTCCACTTGGACATCCTCCAAACCTTGGTAAGCAGGCGGAAGCACATTGACCATCGGTCCAATAACCGGATTGGGGTAAATCAACAAAACTCGGTTTTCCGCAGGCGTGGGGGTGGCCGACAAGGTCTTTGTGGGTGTAGTCGAAATTGTTGGAGTATTCGTCTGAGTAAAGGTAAAGGTCGCGCTGTTGGTTCTGGTTGGCGAAACGGTGAGGGAAGCGGTTGGCGACGATGAATTTGTCGAGGTAGAAGAAAAGGTGGGTGTGGGTGAAGCCGATGCCGTAACTGTAGGAGACGGGGTTCTCGTGGAGGACCACGTGGGTGTAGTCGAAGCGGTCGGGGTAGCGGTTGAAGTACCTGTCTTCGTGACTGAGGCCGTCGGGGTTTTAGACGGGGTAAAGCTCAAAGTTGGAGTGATCAAAGCCGTATTCGTGGGAGTTGAAGTAACTGTGAACGTTCCCGTAGACGTCGGCGTTGTTGAGTCGGTGGAAGTTTCCGAAGGGCTTTCGGTGGCCGTGGAGGTAGGAGTCGGGCTTAATGTGGCCGTCGCGCTTGAGGTATTGGATGCCGTTGAAGTCATGGAAGATGTGAAGGAAGGCGTTGGCGTAATCAGAAGTGTGTCCGTGGGAGTCAAGGTGACCGTCGCCGTATAAGTTGTTGTGGAACTGGCCGTTTTGGTCGGGCTAGCCGTAGGGCTATTGGTGGTAGTTGATGTCGCCGTCACGGTACTGCTGGGGCTGGCTGAGGGTGTGGCTGTCATTGAAGATGTTCCGGTAGAAGTCGGGGTATTTATTAAAGTGTTGGTCATGGTGGCAGTCGCACTCCATGTGGCAGTTGAACTGAACGTGGATGTAACCGTATTGATCCTCGTCGCGGTAAAGCTGGGCGTATTCAGTAAAGTGTTGGTGGAAGTAAGTGTTGCCGAATTCGTCGGGGTATTGGTCATCGTCTCTGTGGCACTATGGGTTGCAGTAGCGGTAGCCGTATGAACCTGGGTATTGGTCCAGCTAGCCGTTGGGGTTGAACTAGGGGTGGCGGAAGCCGTTGAAGTAGAAGTGCTCAAAGGCGTATTGGTTCTTGTAAGTGTAGGCGTTCCCGTGGTCGTAAAAGTCGCCGTAGTTGTTGGGCTTTGGGTCTGCGTCAGCGTCGCGGTGGCAGTGACGGTTTTGGTTGGCGTGGAAGTAGCGGTATTCATCGGTGTATTAGTACGTGTCGCGGTTGGGCTGTTGGTGGAGGTGGGGGTTGGGGTTCCAACCGAGGTACATGTGGTAACCACCGCATTATCCCGGGTAAAAAGATAGTCTCGGACCTCGCCCGCTGGAGCGAACCACATGCTGTTGTTCCCCGAAACCGCGAAATTCGTGTTCAAGTAGTTCAGCAGATCCTGAAGGGTTGTTTGGTTGGTGCTGTAGGCGTCGGCGGCCGCTCCGCTGCCCTGTGAAACGCTGTGGGTATACTCGATAAGCCAGGTGGAACGGCTTTGACCCGCCGCAGAGGCGGCTAGCGACTTCCAGGCTGTATCATCCGTTCCGAACATCCCGCCCCGCTGGAGCTGGAAGGGCAAAGGGGGCGTATCCACGTAATTATAGGATCCTCCCCCGCACTCCGCGGAGAGGAGATAGGAAGGTGGATATCCGGAACAAGTGTTCGCCGAGGAATTCTCGTAAGGAAAAACCATTTGAGTGACGTTATATCCAGGAAAGTATTTCAGCAAAAGGGGCTCGTTATTGGCCAACTCTGGATCGATATCCGTGGCGGTACCATTGCAGGTGAGTGGGTTGGGGTGGTCGTAGGAATGGTCGAACATGTCCCAGCCCGCCGCCCTCAAGTTTTGCAAGCAAGTCCAGTTCATAAAATAACTACCGCTCCCGGATGCCCCTCCCCCATTGGCCCAGGAGCCTACAACCGCTTCCCCTGCCCTCCAGCCCAACGCGTCCAAAAGAGGTTTACCATAGTCATATTGGGTCAACCGATTGTCGTCAAAGGTAAGGGAATAGGCCCAATGGAAGTTGTTGTAGAGGGTGGCTTTGGTAGCGGCACCTGTGCCGCCGGAGGTCCAGTTCACGGCGGTGACAACGATGGATTTTCCCGTCGTGGTGAAGGTGGCTGTTCCGGCTGAGGAACTATAGGTGGCCGAAACCGCGGCCCCATCGGCCGTGACGGCTACCGAAGCGCAGGTGCCCACGTTGACAATCAACGTGATTTTCTCGTAGTTGCACTGGGTAGGAACGGCTGAATAATTAACCTGCACACAATAAGTTTGGTTGGCCGCCAACCCCTTAGAAGCGCTTACAAAGCACAATAAAAAAAAGCTGACTTGCAAGGCATTAAAAAAGAAGGGAAGTTTTAAGAAAGTTTTATTGAATTTGTTCATGATCCCTCTTCCAGAATCCCTTTCAAAGTTCATTGTGAATTGTTTTAAAAATTTCACCAAAGCTGGTATTGAAGGTCGGTGCTTCAGGAAACCCACAGCCGGATGATTCCCTGGATTAACGAATGACCAGCAATTTACCAGTAGAGCGGTGCCCGTCAACGGTGACAACAATGTAATAGACCCCGTCCGCCAAGGGCGCCCCACGTCGGTCAGTCAGCTCCACCGTTACGGGTTTACCCGACGGCACGTTCCAGAAAGTCTCATCCTGCACTTTCCGGAAAGCGATGGTGAAAATCTCCACACGTACATCTCCCAAACCTTGGTAAGCGGGCGGTAACACACTCACCGTCGGGCCTGTAACCGGGTTGGGGTACACCACCACGCCGGAGCTACCCGTCGGACTAGTCGTAGGAGTTTCGGTTGATGTGAAAACAACGGTGGAAGTGGCGGTAACTGTATTCGTAGGCGTGTTGGAAGGCGTTGACGTCACCGTTACGATGGTAATCACCGCCCCGGTCACGGGTAAACCGCTAAAGAGCACCGCTTGCCCATTCGTTCCGGCCCCGTTTGTCACACTGAACTGGTAGTTCCCTGTCGGCGCGCTATTTGAAAAGTTCACCACCACTTGGTAAGTCACCGCACCGTTACTCGGCTGAATGGTCCCGTTAAAATTAAAGGTTGCCGTCGTTCCTCCTGTGAAACTCGCGGTAGAGATAACCGTTCCATTGTCCACCAGTGATACGGAAGTGATCCCTGTGGGAGAAGCCCCCGACTCGGTAAGGGTCAAACTGCTCAAAGTAACCGGATTGTTACTAGGATTGACCAGTTGAATTTGCTGAACTGATACGTTGGAGGTTCCCGGTATCTGTGAAGAATTGGAGGGTGGGCTTGACCCTTGCGAGGCTTGTACCGTCACTACCGTGGGAGTGGGAGTCAATGTGATCGTGGAAGTGACGGTATAAGTTGCCGTATTGATCAGGGTATTGGTGGGAGTAGATGTAACCGTTGGAGTCGTAGTTTTAGTTGGGCTATTAGTGAGTGTGGATGTGGCGGTGGCGCTATTCGTCGGCGTACTCGTCATCGTGGGTGTGATAACCAAGGTATTGGTCGTCGTCGCCGAAGGCGTGCCGGTAGCCGTGCGAGTAGTTGTGAAGGTTGGCGTCGTTGATGAAGTCGAAGTGGCGGTTGAAGTAGGGCTGTTAGTGGGTGTGGCCGTCAGTGTGTTCATGGCCGTATTGGTCGCCGTAGAAGTAGTGGTACTGGTGGGGCTGGAAGTCGTCGTATTCGTCACTGTATTCGTTCGGGTGACTGTTGCGGTGTTGGATGGGGTTGAGGTGGCGCTATTTGTCAGCGTATCCGTCACCGTGGGCGTGATGACCGAGGTATTCGTCGTCGTCGCTGAAGGCGTGCCAGTAGCCGTGCGGGTAGTTGTCGATGTTGTAGTCCCGGATGCGGTTGAAGTGGTCGTTGCCGTGGGACTATTGGTGGGGGTGGCTGTCAGGGTGTTCATGGCCGTATTGGTCGCCGTAGAAGTAGTGGTACTGGTGGGGCTGGAAGTCGTCGTGTTCGTCACTGTATTCGTTCTGCTCGCTGTGGAGCTGGAAGTCGGGGTTGAACTGGGAGTTGGCGTCGCCGTATTGGCAACGGTGCTAGTCATTGTCGACGAAGCCGTTTTCGTGGCAGTCGCAGTGGGGCTAGAGGTAGTTGTACTAGTGGGACTGGAAGTTTGGGTACTCGTCGGTGAATTAGTCCTGGTGGCCGTGGGGGTAAATGTGGCCGTATTGGCAACCGTATTTGTGGGAGTAGATGAAGCAGTCCGGCTGGCCGTGGAGGTGGCCGTATTCGTGGGACTATTGGTGCGGGTCGCGGTAGGAGTCGAAGTCGGGGTATTTGCAGGAGTGTTCGTTCGTGTAGCGGTCGGAGTGAAGGTATTGGTGGAGCTCGAAGAGCTGTTAACTCCCACGAAACTCGTCACGCTGGGACCCGTCAGATTGTATGTGAAACTATTTCCCGATACGGCCACGGCGGCTTCCTGGACCAAATTGTTGTTATTGTCGGTCACCCAAGGAACCACGGAAGTGACGTTGACTCCGTTGAAGGTGAAGGTCTGGCTGGTGGTGCTGCTATTGCCGTTGATAGCGACGATGACGACGGTAGCCGGAGCGGAAGTGTTGGTGTTTTTATAAGCGGTCACCGAAACTCCACCAGTAGGTACGGTCGTCGCGCCCATGCGGTAAAAGCTCGGGCGCACGAACTTACTATATTGGCCCAAGACCATGAGTTTCTTGGAGATACCGCTGGAGGTAATCAGGGCAGAGTTATCGGTGCCCCAAATCCACCAGTGGTGGAAGGCATCCATCAAGCCGGTGGTCATGGAGTTGTGGACCCAGCCGGCTTCCACAAGTCCAGAGGTCATGGAATTATCGGGCCCCGCGCCGGAAACGTCGGACATTTCCGTTTCCCAGTTGTCCTGGTTTGTCAGGTGGCTGAAACCGCCCGAGGAAAGGGAGTTGGGTCCTCCTCCGTATAAATGTCCGGCGATGATATTAACGAAAGGCGCGTTGGTGGCGTCGTTCATGGTGGTGGCCGCCAGGGGCAAACGGTCGCCGAAGCTCTCCGTAATCATGATCTTGGTCGAAAGTCCCGCGGTCTGCAGGGCCGAGTGGAATGCTCCGGTGAAAACGTCGAACTGCCCAGCGTTCCAAATCGCGGCTTCGTAAGTGGGATCCCAGTCGGGTTCGTTTTGACAGGAAACGGCGTAGAGGGTGACGCCAAAACTATTTTGGATGTACTGGATGTAGCGCACCAGGTAGCTGGCGTAACCGGTATCGGCACTGTTGGGGGAGCCTGAGGCCGCTCCCAAAAAAGTGGCGGTGCTGGTTAAATTGCCGTTGGAGCCGCCGCCGTCCACGCTGTTATTGCCCTTATAAGTGGCTGGGGGTGACCACTCAGTGGACCAGATAGTGATGTTGGGGTTGACCGATTTGGCCAGAGTCATGGGGCCCGCTTCGGAGTTCCAGGCCGAGCCGCTGCCGGTATCCGTGGGATCGATGCGGGTGCGCATCAGGGAAAGTCCCGCATGGCCGTTGGTGTTATCTACCGCCCAGAGGGTCGAGGCATAGGGGGAAAGATTGCTAGCCGCGTTCCAGGCGCTGGCCGCCCCGAACCCGCGGATAATTTGGTTGGTCTGGGTCGCGTCCACGGTGCAAGTACCTGCCCAAACTCCGGTAGCGCTTACAAGCATGGTCAGGACCAGAAAGTTAAAAACGATTTTTTGAGCCACAATAATCCTCAGGTTTTTCGTCAAGAAAACTTTTAATTAAATGAATTCAGGTCTGTAGAATAATACTTCGGAAATGACCGAGGTTTTCAAAAGGCCGTTCGAGAACATCGCTTAAACGTCACATCAATTACCTTTTATTTCACCCGGGTTAAAATTCAGCCCGCCGAAGAAAATTGCTCGTTCAACCCAAACCGTTCTTTCAAGGCGAATTTGCCCCGAAAGGAATAAATTTTTCTAACTCCGACGCTGTAACCGGTTACATTTTATTGGCTTGAACGGACGGAAACGGTGCCTGAACGACCGTTTTAAACTTGCTGAAGGTTTTTTCGGAAGGCTTGTGGAGTCTGTCCGATTTTTTTTCGGAACAGTTGAATGAAGTGTGGATTTGATTTAAACCCGCAGTCCCTCGCGACTCGGAAGATCGGAAGCCGGGTGGCTTTCAGCAGACGTTTGGCCTCGTCCAGGCGGCGCCTCTGAAGATAGGCTTCCAGTCCCAACCCGGTGAGTTTCTTGAAACGCCGACTAAAGGTGGAAATCGAAAAACCCGCCCGCTTGGCCAGATCGGCAATAGGCAAAGGTTTCGTGAAGTGACGGTCTAAGTACTCGCGCACCTTCTCCACTGAATGGTCCTGTTGAGCCGAGAAAGGCTTCTCAATCTCTCTTTCCAATTTAGAAAGGGCCGTCTGGTAGGCCAGGACGATTTCTTGGAAAGTGACAGCCTCTTCCAATACACAGGCCGCGTCCTCCCTTAGCTTGCGCCTCTGGCGGGGGTGAAGGTCCATTCGTATCCCGACCGTTTCGGAAAGCCTATTCAGGGCGTAATGAAAATGCCACCGGATCTCGTGGGGATTCTGGAACGATACTTGTATGGCCTGCTTGAGGAAGAGGTCCTTGAGCACTTCCAGCCCGGAGAAGGACGCCGTCTGGAAGGCTTCATTCATATTGTCCAATAGGGTTCCTAGTTCCCTCACTCCGCCAAAAGCCAGTCCTTTTTTCCCGCCATCGAAAAACAATATTTCTTTAGCCGCGCCTTTCCACAAATGCAAGGCTAGGACGGCTTGTCGGTAGGACGGATTCAAGGGTTCCCCAGGCGTCACTGTCTCTCCTACTCCTACCAATACCGGACCGCCCAATTCTTTGACGGCAAAGTCTCTTATTCTCCGGGCCGTCTCTTCGATGTTTTTTCTTTGAACCAATTTAGGCATCTTGGGATCGGCCGAAGTCACAAAAACCGCCCCATAGTCGTCCAATTTTCCGCCCACCGTTTCCGGAAGGGTTTGGGCGAAAAGAAAGGCCCCTCTCTGGAACCTGTAGATGCGTAATACTTCCGCCGTCCAATCCAGTGCCGTTAGTCCTGATCTTTGGGGGATGACCGTCAACACCGTCGTGGGTGTGCGGGTCACGCCAATTTCATCCTTCACCCACGCCCATTCCTCAATTTTTTTCGACCAAGGCGGAACCGATTCGGAGGTGGGCTTTCCCAGGGCCCAATCCATGAAATAACTATGGGGTAGGTTCTTCGAGAAAACACCCACCAACAGGGCTTGGAACCTCGGGCCGATGGCTTCTCCGTCCCCGGAGCCGGAAAGAAGATTAGCGAAAAGTTCCAGCGATTCCTCGAAGGCCGGTAAGAGCGGGCCATCCAGAACGGGGATTTCCAAAAGCGACCGGGTGAACTCTCGGAACTCGGGAAGGTCGGGCGAGACGGCACGCCCGCTCAGTTGTTTCCAGCAATGGGAAAGGGTCTCGAAAGTGATTTCCTTTTTCGCGAAGGCTCCCGCTTGCAGGCATCCCAGGATTTTTTCGCCGGTCAGGATTGGCACGAATAAATCTTTGAACCCCAGGTGTTCCACGCCGACCGTCTTGCGGGTTTCCTGAACCTTCTTGAAGCACTGGCCGACGAAATGGTCCCGGGCCTGAGGCCCTCCATATTTGACTTCCAGGGCGTAAAGACTGGTCGTCCTTTTGCGGCGGTTCAAGGCCCACCAAACCTTGGGGGAAGTAATCTGGGGCCCGGAAACCAGGAAACAGCTTAAATCCACATAATAGTGAATGACGCTATGGAAGGGCTTGTATTGAAGAAACTGGGAAAAAGCGGAGAACTTACTCTTCATGAGGGCATTTTATAAGATCATCTAGGGAGTGGGGCTTAAATCGGATTCCTTGGAATCAGCCGAGAATCAGGAGTTTTCCAATAGCGCGGTGCCCGTCAACGGTGACAACAATGTAATAGACCCCGTCCGCCAAGGGCGCCCCACGTCGGTCAGTCAGCTCCACCGTTACGGGTTTACCCGACGGCACGTTCCAGAAAGTCTCATCCTGCACTTTCCGGAAAGCGATGGTGAAAATCTCCACACGTACATCTCCCAAACCTTGGTAAGCGGGCGGTAACACACTCACCGTCGGGCCTGTAACCGGGTTGGGGTACACCACCACGCCGGAGCTACCCGTCGGACTAGTCGTAGGAGTTTCGGTTGATGTGAAAACAACGGTGGAAGTGGCGGTAACTGTATTCGTAGGCGTGTTGGAAGGCGTTGACGTCACCGTTACGATGGTAATCACCGCCCCGGTCACGGGTAAACCGCTAAAGAGCACCGCTTGCCCATTCGTTCCGGCCCCGTTTGTCACACTGAACTGGTAGTTCCCTGTCGGCGCGCTATTTGAAAAGTTCACCACCACTTGGTAAGTCACCGCACCGTTACTCGGCTGAATGGTCCCGTTAAAATTAAAGGTTGCCGTCGTTCCTCCTGTGAAACTCGCGGTAGAGATAACCGTTCCATTGTCCACCAGTGATACGGAAGTGATCCCTGTGGGAGAAGCCCCCGACTCGGTAAGGGTCAAACTGCTCAAAGTAACCGGATTGTTACTAGGATTGACCAGTTGAATTTGCTGAACTGATACGTTGGAGGTTCCCGGTATCTGTGAAGAATTGGAGGGTGGGCTTGACCCTTGCGAGGCTTGTACCGTCACTACCGTGGGAGTGGGAGTCAATGTGATCGTGGAAGTGACGGTATAAGTTGCCGTATTGATCAGGGTATTGGTGGGAGTAGATGTAACCGTTGGAGTCGTAGTTTTAGTTGGGCTATTAGTGAGTGTGGATGTGGCGGTGGCGCTATTCGTCGGCGTACTCGTCATCGTGGGTGTGATAACCAAGGTATTGGTCGTCGTCGCCGAAGGCGTGCCGGTAGCCGTGCGAGTAGTTGTGAAGGTTGGCGTCGTTGATGAAGTCGAAGTGGCGGTTGAAGTAGGGCTGTTAGTGGGTGTGGCCGTCAGTGTGTTCATGGCCGTATTGGTCGCCGTAGAAGTAGTGGTACTGGTGGGGCTGGAAGTCGTCGTATTCGTCACTGTATTCGTTCGGGTGACTGTTGCGGTGTTGGATGGGGTTGAGGTGGCGCTATTTGTCAGCGTATCCGTCACCGTGGGCGTGATGACCGAGGTATTCGTCGTCGTCGCTGAAGGCGTGCCAGTAGCCGTGCGGGTAGTTGTCGATGTTGTAGTCCCGGATGCGGTTGAAGTGGTCGTTGCCGTGGGACTATTGGTGGGGGTGGCTGTCAGGGTGTTCATGGCCGTATTGGTCGCCGTAGAAGTAGTGGTACTGGTGGGGCTGGAAGTCGTCGTATTCGTCACTGTATTCGTTCGGGTGACTGTCGCGGTGTTGGATGGGGTTGAGGTGGCGCTATTTGTCAGCGTATCCGTCACCGTGGGCGTGATGACCGAGGTATTAGTCGTCGTTGCTGAAGGCGTGCCAGTAGCCGTGCGAGTAGTTGTTGATGTTGGAGTCCCGGATGCGGTTGAAGTAGTGGTACTGGTAGGGCTGGAAGTCGTCGTGTTCGTCACTGTATTCGTTCGGGTGGCTGTCGCCGTGCCGGTGGGCGTATTGGAAGGCGTTGAAGTCAGTGTGTTCACCACCGTGTTGGTTGAAGTCGAGCTTGCGGTGCTGGTGGCTGTATTGGTACGGGTTGCCGTCGGAGTAGCTGTGGCAGTACCTGTTGGACTTGAAGTCACCGTATTCGTCGCGGTATTCGTCCTAGTCGACGTGGGGCTGGCCGTAGGGGTTGAACTGGGGGTTGCCGTCGCCGTATTAGCCACGGTGTTCGTCGCTGTCAATGTTGCCGTTTTTGTCGCCGTAGCCGTGGGGCTTGAAGTAGCGGAAGCGGTTGGGCTGGAAGTTTGGGTATTAGTCGGTGAATTGGTCCTGGTAGCCGTCGGGCTTGAGGTGGCAGTCAATGTTGCCGTATTGGTGGGACTATTGGTCCTGGTTGCGGTAGGGGTGGAGGTGGCCGTACTGGCAACCGTGTTGGTTGCAGTGGATGTAGCCGTCTTTGTCGCCGTAGCCGTGGGACTGTTGGTAGGGGTACTCGTGCGAATCGCGGTTGGACTATTCGTTCGAGTGAAGGTTGGAGTAGCGGTAGGCGTGCTAGTGGGTCCAGAGGAACTAGAGCCAGGAATAACGATCAGATCCATTTCACTGGGTTGCAGGCTCACCGTAAAGGTCGTTCCGGTCGTTTGGGCCACCCCTGCGATGGAAGCAATAGCGCTAGGCGCCGGATTGGCGGTGCCGTTAATCTGAAGTCCAGTTACCTCTTGTGGCGCGCCGGAGGAACTGCTTCCTTGGGGAAGCATGACCCAAGCTTGACCGGAGGCCGCAGGGGTGAACCCCGACACAGTGATTGTGGTGGCCATGGTGGCGGTTGGACTGTTATTCACCATGAAAAGGGTGAGGTTGCCTGAAGCGTTCATCGCCGCATAGGCATTCACGTTCGTGGTGCTACTGGTGCAAGTCACCATATTGCTGCCGAACTTGCCCGACAGCATAGGAAAGACATAGTAATTTGGAAATGGAGCGTAGGAAGTCGTGTTAACGAAACCATAATCGGGGGTACCTCCATTGAGGGTGGCCCAAAGGTTTGCGCCGATCCAGCCGTTCTTTGCCATTTCCATAATCCATTCGGAACAGAACATGGCGTTCACGTACTCGTTGGTTTGAGCATCGGGGCCAAGGCTGCAGTTGTATTCAGTCATGAAGTATTTCACTTGTCCGACATAAGAAGCACCTAAGGCGGAAGACACAATGGAATTCAAGCTGGCTGTTTGAACCGCGACGGTGGCGGGGTAACTGAGAATTTTAGTATCGGTGGCCTGGCCCGCAGCGACACCGGCGGCCAGGGGGTAATTGTGAATGATCAGGAAGTCAGGCACGACACCAGCGGCTTTGGCAGCCGTAAGCATGTTCGGTGTCCAGTTGGTATAATCCGTTGAACCGGGGGACGCCACAGCACCGATTTTAATGGTAGAGTCGATGGCTTTCATGCCGTTGTAATAATCGGCAAAATATTGGCCGTAAACCGTTCCCGTCAAAGTGCTACCGGTCGAGCCCTGGCCTCCCTGTTCCCAATTGCCGTAAACTTCATTACCGACTTCCCAATAAGTCGCCTTGGCCGACCCCGTATTGGTCAGGTTCCAGGTGACCCACGCTTCCGCCAGGCTGACCGCTTGTGCGTGGGTGAATTGGGTGCTGGTGCCGGATCCCGAGGCGCCGCTGCACCAGTAACCGCTGAGATTCACAATGGGCTGTAGGGTTCCACCGAATGTTTGCAAAAAGGTGATGAACTGGGGGGTAGTAGCGGCACCCGTATCATTGCAAACGAGATTATTCCAATCCACGATGTCGGCTTCGGATCCGCCCGGCCACCGGATGTTTCGGCAGCCCGAAACCTGCATAGCGGTGTTATAAGTGGCGACCGTGCCGTTGTTGGCTCCGTTGTAATACTGGGCGTTGTTGCCGTAAATCGTGTTCGGAATAGTAACAATGGTCGTTCCAGCATTCACGGTGATGCTGGCCTGAGCAAATAAACTGGGAATGTTTATCCCAAAAAATAGAATGGTTAGGCCCGGCAAGGCCTTTTTTAAAATCCACATTTCCTTTTTCAATCCCTTTTGAAAAGAAGATTAAACAACCTTTAAATTTGCCTTACATAAAACGTTTTGAGTTGAAACCAAAAACTATTACTCAATTATGAAACCGGTTTCAGTTATTACCTTTAAATACCCACTTAAACAATACTAAATGAGTGGTAGCGGTTACAATTTTACCGGACTATCGGAACAAATGGTAGGAATCGAAGCCTGTCGTTTCACGGTCAACTTTTCCCATTTTCCACCTACTTACCAACATGAAAGCAATCTCTTTTATCTTTTAGGAACACATAGTCGCACTAATCAAACCTCAGCCGAAGAAGGTGCACTCAACAATAAAATTTTCGACTTTAAAAAATCTAGCTTGGCGTTAGTGGATAACCAAGAGTTTGGTGATGGAACGGTGCCCATCGACAGTGACGATTATGTAATAGACTCCATCAGCCAAAAGCCTCCCCGATCTATCGGTGAGTTCCACCGTGACCGGCACGCCCGAAAGCACGTTCCGGAATATCACATCCTGCACTTTCCGGAAGGCGAGGGTGAATATCTCCACACGCACATCCGAAGAGCCTGAATAAGCAGGTGGAAGCACATTAACCGTCGGTCCATTAACCGGGTTGGGATAAACCACCACACCGGAGTGGCCCGTCGGGCTAGCCGTAGGGGTTTCTGTCGAAGTAAAAGAGCTAGAAGAAGTGGATGTTGCCGTAGAGGTCGCCGTATTGACTATGGTGTTGGTGGGAGTAGATGTAACCGTTGGAGTGGTGGTCTTGGTTGGGCTGCTGGTGGGTGTGAAGGTGGTGGTCGGGGTAGCCGTACTTGAGGATGTGGCGGTGGCGCTATTCGTCGGCGTACTCGTCATCGTGGGTGTGATAACCGAGGTATTGGTCGTCGTCGCCGAAGGCGTGCCGGTAGCCGTGCGAGTAGTTGTGAAGGTTGGCGTCGTTGATGAAGTCGAAGTGGCGGTTGAAGTAGGGCTGTTAGTGGGTGTGGCCGTCAGTGTGTTCATGGCCGTATTGGTCGCCGTAGAAGTAGTGGTACTGGTGGGGCTGGAAGTCGTCGTATTCGTCACTGTATTCGTTCGGGTGACTGTTGCGGTGTTGGATGGGGTTGATGTGGCGCTATTTGTCAGCGTATCCGTCACCGTGGGCGTGATGACCGAGGTATTCGTCGTCGTCGCTGAAGGCGTGCCAGTAGCCGTGCGGGTAGTTGTCGATGTTGTAGTCCCGGATGCGGTTGAAGTGGTCGTTGCCGTGGGACTATTGGTGGGGGTGGCTGTCAGGGTGTTCATGGCCGTATTGGTCGCCGTAGAAGTAGTGGTACTGGTGGGGCTGGAAGTCGTCGTATTCGTCACTGTATTCGTTCGGGTGACTGTCGCGGTGTTGGATGGGGTTGAGGTGGCGCTATTTGTCAGCGTATCCGTCACCGTGGGCGTGATGACCGAGGTATTAGTCGTCGTTGCTGAAGGCGTGCCAGTAGCCGTGCGAGTAGTTGTTGATGTTGGAGTCCCGGATGCGGTTGAAGTAGTGGTACTGGTAGGGCTGGAAGTCGTCGTGTTCGTCACTGTATTCGTTCGGGTGGCTGTCGCCGTGCCGGTGGGCGTATTGGAAGGCGTTGAAGTCAGTGTGTTCACCACCGTGTTGGTTGAAGTCGAGCTTGCGGTGCTGGTGGCTGTATTGGTACGGGTTGCCGTCGGAGTAGCTGTGGCAGTACCTGTTGGACTTGAAGTCACCGTATTCGTCGCGGTATTCGTCCTAGTCGACGTGGGGCTGGCCGTAGGGGTTGAACTGGGGGTTGCCGTCGCCGTATTAGCCACGGTGTTCGTCGCTGTCAATGTTGCCGTTTTTGTCGCCGTAGCCGTGGGGCTGTCGGTAGGGGTACTGGTGCGGGTGACCGTGGGAGTGAAGGTAGAAGTACTGGTAGCTGCGGCAGGGGTGAAAGTCTTGGTGGGCGTATTCGTGGGGCCACAGGCTGGGAAGGCCACATCATCCGCCCCCGCCATGGCCGCATTATAGGTAGTCACTGCCGCCGTATTGGAGGGAGCTTTACCGTTAATTAGACAGTTGCAATCGAAAGTCACTCCCTGAGTATTGAAGACGTCAAAGACTTTAGAACCCGTCAGCGTACAGGCGGCAAACAATACATTGGAAACTGGCGCCTGCGGCAGGCCCCAAACGATCCCCACGTTGGCGGTTCCGGTCGCGGCTTGGCTGGCGGTGACATTTTGGAAAGTGATGTTGTCCCAATAGGGAGTGGTACTGTTAGCCGCCGAACCCGTATCCGTTGAGGGGCTGGAGGGGACCGTGGGGTAGTAGCTGTACATCAAGATCGGATTGACCATGATGTTAGACATCGTAATATTGGAATAAGTGATGTTTGAGGTGATGCCACCTTCTGTGTTGTTGGATTTGAGCCTTAAGCCGTATTGAGTCCCATTGAAGACGCAATTGTTGACCAGCACATTACTCACTCCGCCGGAGGTGATGCTGCCGATGGAAAGCCCATGGCCAGTCCCGAAGGTGCAACCCTGGACCGTGACTCCATTACAGGCGTTGGAACCGCCGATTTGGACTACGTCGTCCCCGTCGCTGATATAGCAATTTTGGATATTTACGTTAGTACCGCGCAGGTCAATGCCATCGGTATTGGGCGAGGGCCAGGGCGCAGTGATGCTCAAAGCCGAGGCCAGAATGTTGGTGCCGTTTCCTAAAAATTGAATATGGAATTTGGGTGAATTTTGAACCGTGATTCCCGAAACCGTGACTCCCTTGCATCCTGTGAGCTCGATCATGGCGGGAGGGCGGTTATCAGTTCCCCCGCCGTTGAAATAGTTCCACCAGGCAAGCCCTTGTCCATCCATGACTCCGCTGCCATTAATGGTGATATTAGTCAAACCCGAACCATAAAGGAAATCGGTGCTGACGGGGAAAGTTCCCATGGCGGTCATCTGCAGGGTGGCCCCAGCAGAGAGTTGAAAAGTCATGTTGCTTTTGAGGGTGACAGGGCCGCTAAAGAAAGTACCGGCCGGAACCACGACCGTCCCGCCACTTCCCACGGCGTTGATGGCGGCCTGAATTGCGGCAGCGTTGTCGGCGCTGCCCGTTGTGGCGTTATAAGGAGCGGAGGTGATAGTGATCGTTTGGGCGGAAGCGGAAGCGGCGCAAAAGAAAATAAATAAACCTAGTACCCGGTAAAATCGAGTCGATCCAGAAACGTTTTCAATTTTCTTCATTCTTTCGCCTCAAATGGATTCCGTTCTTCAAAACGGAATAACGCGGGAACAGGTAATACTTAGTACCTGTTAATGGGAGTTTTATTCCACAAATCGCACAACTTCAATACAGAAAGAGTGAAACTATTTCAGACTTGTTTCGTCCCGTTTCCAACCTGTTTTGAGGTGAAACCAAATCCAGTGCCTTTTGTGAACCAGTCTGCTTCCCGCCCGGGGCCGCCATAATCGCCAAGGACAACCCAAGGAAAGGTATTGCAAAGGATTATCTCAAAACCATTAACTTGGTGATGAAACGGCCTTGGGACGTTTGAACTACTACATAGTAAAGACCGTTGGCCAAGGGCGTTCCTTTCCGATCCGTTAAGGACACGGGTATGTCCGTACTTCCCGTCGCCACATTCGATAGGGTGATTTCATTTACCTTCCGAAAAGCCAAGGTGAAGATTTCAACCCTGACCTCGGAAGCCGCCGACCCCAGGGATAGCTGCACCGTTACCGGACCGGGCCCTGTCACGGGATTGGGATAAACAATGATCGTGGCCTGCGGGGTGGGGGTTCGAGTAGGAGTAAGGATATTGACTGGCGTGCTGGTCCCCGTGGCTGAAGGAGTGAATGTTTTACTGAATGTGAAGATCGGGGTCGCCGAGGCCGTTGAAGTAAAGGTCTGAGTCGAAGAGGCCATCGGCGTCTTCGTGCTTGTGAAGCTTGAAGTCGAAGTCGGCGTCCAAGTCTGGGTGGCGGTCGGGCTGGACGTCGTGGTCGCGCTTGAGGTCGCCGTCAAAGTTGAACTGGGAGTACCCGTTGAGGTCGACGTAAGGGTCGGCGGCTGAGTGCTCGTGGGCGTTAAGGTCGGGGTTCCGGAAGGTGTGTGGCTGGCAGTCGCGGTTGAAGACGAAGTGGATGTCCAAGAAGTGGTAGTTGATGGAGTAGCCGTCGATGTATAGGAAGCAGTCACGCTAGGAGTCATCGAGGGAGTCGAAGTCTGCGTTGAGATCGGGGTTGCCGTGGGGGAGAAGCTAGATGTGGCGGTGGGTGAATCCGTCGAAGTGTCGGTGGGAGACATGGTTTTGGAGGCGGTTGAAGAGGTGGTGGCGGTTGGAATTCCAGTAGCCGTATTGGTTGGGGATGCCGTCGCGGTGGAACTCAGTGTTGCCGTATGCGTTAAAGAAACGGTAGCCGTCGCCGAAAAGGTTGGACTATTGGTGGCGCTCAAAGTGGGAGTGGGGGTGAAGGTAGCTGTGGAACTGTTGGTCCGGGTCGCCGTAGCAGTGGGTGTGAAAGTCGCCGTGTCCGTAGCGCTATTGGACGGTGTGGGTGTGGATGACACCGTAGCGGTGGCGGAAGCCGTGGCCGTGTTGGTTCGGCTTGCGGTGAGGGACGCCGTTGGCGTCATGGAACTGGTAAGGGTGGCCGTACCGGTGGGGGTTCGGGTGAACGTCGAAGTCGGGGTGGTGGTTGTGATCCAGGTGGCCGTCTTTGTGGCCGAATCCGTGGCGGTGACCGTCGAAGAGGCGGTAGGAGTCCGCGAACTCGTCGGCGTCGCGGTCGGGCTGGCGCCGCCGCTGGTGGGAGTGGCGCTGGGTGTGGCGCAGGCCTGGAGGAGGATGGCCGGGTTCGTGAAGGAGGCCGTCCCCAGCGCCGTCGAACTGCCCGAGGCCAGGACCAGTCCCGCCTGGACCCCTGTGCCCAGGCTGACGGTCGCCTGGCCCAGCAGTTTATAGGTGGTTCCATTGGTACTGTAGTAGCCCGAGTAGGCCCCGGCGCTGCCCGTGATTTCCAGGTAAAGGGGCGACGTCGTTTGGACCGTCTGGACGCTTTGCGCGGTCTCTCCCGCGCCTTGCCAAATGAGGGACAGGGTGCCGGAGGCGTTTTGGGCCAGGGCGACATAGGCGCCTCCCGTACCGCTCAACAGAAGGCCACCTTCGGAGGAGGAACCGGTGAGGCCCAGCAGTTCGGCGGTGAGGGTGCCGTCCCCGGTCCAGGGTTGGGAGGCGAACTGTCCCTCCGTGAGGGTCGAGGAGCACGCGGTGCCGCTGCCCGTCAAGAGCCACTGGTTGGTGAAGCTATTGAAGGAACTGGCGCCCTGGATGGACGTGCCCGGAAGATCCGCCCCCGACCAGGGTGCCGGAAGCACCAGGCTGTTCACATAAACTTCCAGGTTGGTGTAGCCGGTCGTCCCATAGGCTGCGGTGCCCGCCGCCGCGTTGGTGGTACTGATGCCGTTGGCCGCCGCCCAATAGTCGGCGATGCCGTCCCCGCTGGTGTCGGTGAAGGGCGTTCCGGCCGCCAGGGTCCCGTAGCCGTTGTTAGCCAGGCCCGTGTCGGCCTGGTTCGTGTAGATCGTTCCCGTGAGTCCCAGAGAGGACACGTCCCCGATCACGAAGTTATCGACGGCGTCCCGGGGAAAGGCGCCGCAGGATTCCATCACGCTGGGGTAGAGGCCCATCTGGCAACCGGAAGCGGGGGCCGCGCTCAGCGTCGGGATCGAAGAGGTCGTGGGAGACCAGGGCGCGCTAAGCACGGTGACGCCGCCGCCAATGGTATTGTAGGGCGACCCATTGAGGACGCCGTCCTTGTTGCTATCCATATAATTGCCGGCGGAATAGACGCTTTGGTTGGCGTCGAACTGGAAATAGGCGTCGCCCGGGCTGGTGGTGCTGGGCCCGGTGATGAAATAGTTGCCCACGATGTCGTGGGAAAAGACGCCCCCCGTGTCGGCCACCGTATAGGCCGCCTGGAAGTTGTAGATGATGTTGTTGATGTACTGGGTGTCGGATTTGGCCAGAGGCTGGCGGTTGTGGGCGTTGACCCAGAGGTCGCGGTAGAAGGTATCGGGCCCGACCTCCACATGGGCGCCGAACTGCTGTCCGATGGGATTGGCGATGATACAGTTTTGCACCGTGAAATTGGTTACGCCCACAGCGTCCACGCCGTCAAACTGCCCGTACTCGAACGAGCAATGGTCCAGGATGATATTACTCCCGTCGCCCACGTTGATGGCGCTCTTGCCGGTATCCGGATCCTCGTTGCCCTGTCGGAAACGGACATTGCGGATGATGATATTGCTTTTCCCGCTAAGCGATATTTCGGCCGCCATAAGACCAATGCCGCCCCCGGGGGCTGTCTGGCCCTCGATGGAAAGGTTGCTGCTCACCGAAACCGCAGACAAGAGGACGACGTATCCTCCCACGTCGAACACGATGACACGGTTGCCCGCGCTGACGGCATCCCGAAAGGACCCCGTTCCCGAATCATTCAGATTGGTGACATGGTAGACCGCCCCGCCCCTGCCGCCGGTGGCCGCGGCCCCAAACCCGAACGCTCCGGGGAAAGCCACGACCTGCGCCCCCGCCGGGGAGGTTAGGAAAGCAAGGAACAATCCCAGCAGGATGAAACTAAGGATTTTAAAATAACATTTCAAACTGGAGATTCCAAAGCCATGGGCTGAATGAATTTTATCCATCTTCATTTACCTCAATACCAATAGCCGGGTGATGAACCGCCCTTGGGGTGTCTGGATTATTAAGTAGTAAAGGCCATTGGCCAAGGGAACCCCCTTTTGGTCGGTCAAGGGTAAGGCCTCATTCGTCATTCCTGCCGGAACATTCTGCAGGGTGATTTCATTTACCCTTCTGAAAGCTGTGGTGAAAACAAAAATTTGAACTTGTCCGGGCGAAGACAAGGTGAACTGAAGCGTCACCGGTCCCGTCGCCGGATTCGGGAATAGCACCACTCCATTCTTACCTGGGGGCGTGGATATTTGAGTGGGGGTATAGGTGTCGGCCGCTATGCTGGTGCCCGTTGCCGTGGGAGTTCCAGTGAAAGTAAAACTCGGGGTTAACGTGGACGTGGGTGATGCCGTCAAAGTGAAAGTCGCCGTCAAGGAAGCCGTCGGGGTTTTCGTGTTGATGAGGGTAAAAGTGGCCGTAGCGGTCGGCGTCCAAGTTCGGGTAGCGGTGAAGCTGGATGTTGCTGTGAAAGTGGGGGTGTAGCTGGAAGTAAAAATCCCTGTCGCGGTGAGTGTAGGGGTCAGCGACGGGGTTCCCGTCGAGGTCAACGTCGGTGTTCCAGAGGGCGTGGAACTCGAAGTAGCCGTGGCGGGGGAGGTATGAGTCGGGCTGGAGGTCACCGAAGGCGTCCAAGTCACCGTTGGCGTCGGGCTCCCTGTGGGGGATGCCGTCCCGGTCGCCGTTGAAGAAACGGTAGGAGTCCACGAAGTCGTACTTGATGGCGTGGCCGTCAAGATGCGGGAGGCTGTCGCGCTTGGAGTCGCCGTATTGGTAGTCAAAGGTGTCATCGAATCCGTCGGCGTATTCGTCCAGGTTATTGTGAGCGAGGGCGTAGCCGTTGCCGAACTGATGGGGGTTGACGTCGGGGTGGCGGTATCAACCGGGGTATTCGTGGGTGTATCCGTTAGGGTGAAAACCCTAGTATCTGTGGGGGTACCCGTTGATGTCGACGACAGGGTGGCCGTGTTCGAAGGAGTCGAACTTGTGGTTTTGGTGGGTGAGGCCGAGGACGTCGGGGTGGATGTAGTCGAAGCTGTCGGTGTATTCATGGCCGTATTCGTACGTGTGGCGGTGGCCGTTGATGAAACAGTAGCCGTCAGGGTCGAGGTTGAAGTCGAGATCGTTGTAGAGGTCGGCGTTCTCGTGGATGAAGAAGTGGCCGAGGATGTGGGTGACGAACTGGCTGTGATCGAGGGAGTGTCGGTGGCGGTTTTTGTTGCGGTTGGCGAGGCCGAGGACGTCGGGGAGGACGTGGCCGAAGCTGTCGGTGTATTCATGGCTGTATTGGTGCGGGTGGCTGTTGCCGTTAAAGTAACGGTCGAAGTGGGACTATTGATACGAGTTGGGGTAGGGGTTGAAGTGGCCGTCCGGGTGGCCGTGGAAGTAGGGTTACTTGTAGGAGTGCCGGTCGGCGTGGTGGTAACCCCGCTGACCGAGAATTGAAATTGCTGCAGGGGACAGACGCCCGTACCGGTGTATTGAACGTACACATCATGAACGCCCGTCGTACTCACATAAGAGGCAGGCAAAGGAACCGTGATGGTCGCGGGGCCGGTCACGTTCACCGTCGTGGTAACCGCCACGCTTCCGGTCAGGCTGTCCAACACGAATCGCAAAGGCCCGGTACAGCTTCCGGCGAAAACCACGGTGAGCGAATTGTACCCGCCGGTTTGAAAATCAAGATACTCATACTCGGCCCATCCGGAGGCCGACAGCGTGGCTGCGTTTGATGCCGCCTGGTACGTATACGAAACCCCGTTGTCATTGCTTCCCCCCGGCACCAGGTTGCCCGCCAGCCGCAGCACATCCACCCGGTCCAATTCCGCCTGGCCCGTTCCGGGCTGGAAGGAAATCATGTTGTAACCTTCGGTCATCGGGGCGCTTACGGTGACCGCCTGGGTCGTGGAGAAAGTCCCCGAGGCCGCTGTGGGGGGGTAAGTCACCGTCATGGCCGGGTTGCCGTCGACGGTCACCAAATGGGTGGAAGCTGTCGTCCCGGTATTAGCATAGAGGATCCTCAGTTCGTAAGTTTCGGAAGCGAGGGCGTTGAAATGGAAAATCACTTGGCTGTCGGCGGCGGAAATGTTGTTGATATATTCACCGTTGGAAGCCGAATCCGTCTGGGCAAAATTGACGTCCACCAGTTGGGCATGCTCGGCTTCCAGGGCATTGTGGTGGCCCATATAGGGCTGGGTCAGGTGCGGCCAGCCTTGGTTATCCCAAACGATCTCACGGTTATGGAGGTAGGGATTGCCGTTCTCGTTCGCGTTGTAATAGTGATGGCAGTAAAAGTCCCGGCGTCCGTCATGGATAGCCGACCCGCCTCCGGGACCGATGTAGATTCCATATTTTGAGAGGACTTCGGTCCCCCCTGAAGCCATCAGGTTTACCCCAGCCTCATCCACGAAAGGGCCTGTCACGCTTGCGGATCTTCCCACTCGCACGTTGTAGGTGCTACTAACACCCTGGCAGCAAGCGTCCCAGGACGTGAAAAGGTAATAATCATTCTGGTGCTCGATCATGGTGGAACCCTCTATCGCTCCCCCGCCCCGGGAAGCGAGCGAATAGATCGTCTTATTACTGGCCAACTGCTTGCCGGTGGTCGGATCAATGGCGATCATCTTGATGCCGTCCCAAAACGAACCGAAAAGCATCCAGACATTGCCGTTGAGATCCACGTAACTAGCCGGATCGATCGCGTTGTAATTGTTAGAGGTTATGGATTGGAAGACCAGGCCCTGGTCCGTCCATTGGTAATTCGCAGCAGCCGTGTCCAGGGTGGGATTGGTGGCCACGCCGATCACCGAGTTGTTGGTTCCGAAGGAGGAACAGGCGTAATAGACCCAATAAGTCCCATTGCGATACCTGGCGTCGGGTGCCCAGATGTCCGTGACGGTTGAACCTAGGATCGTGGTCACCCAGGTTGGCACTGCCGGAACGATGTTCCCGACAGCCGTCCAGTTGATCTCGTCGGTGGATTGGCGGATTTGCAGCAGGTTGTTCGTGGTCAGCAGGGTATAAACGCCCCGGGTATCCCGAATGACCGTGGGATCATGGGCGCCCACCAGCACTTCGGCCATCGAAGCGCCGGGACATCCGATGAGAGCGGCGAAAAGAACTGACTGAAAAATAATTTTTATTTTTTGGTTTTTCATTTTTATCCCACGCCTTCAAGCACGGATTTTCTAATCAAAAATTTTTATAAAGGCCCGATATCTTTCATTTCTTGTGAAACCGGTTTCATTTCAACCGAAATAAAAATATCTTGGAAAAATTTTTACTTAGTGGGCCTTGGTAATGATTTCATTCGTTATTTCCCGCCCAGGGCCGCCACACCGGAAAGAGTGACTCCCCCGCTGTCGAAGAGGGGCTCGCCCCATGGCGGATAACCCGCAACCGACTGAAGCCATTCCGGCTCCCAATAATTGATACCCATACCCAGCTTGTTCGGAACACCTTGAACCGTCGTGACCAAGTCAGTCAAGAACTGCGCCTGGCCCGCGGGCGTCAATGGATAGGTTAGCCCCGTCCCGGTTTTCCCCGTAGTGTTCGGGTACCCCGTCTCCGCCACGTAAACTGGCTTTCCGAAAGTATTGGCGGCGTTGGTCAAGCAAGTTTGAGCCTGAGCCAAGGGTCCGTGATACTCGGGATAATAACTCTCCCCAATAATGTCGAAGCTGATCCCTTGCGAGTTGACGTTGGTGAAGTACCACTGGGTGGTAGCCCAATCGCCGCCCCGGTCGATGTGGATGATGATCTTGGGGGTCGGTTGGGAAGCGGAAACCGCTCCATCGTCCACGCCCTGGACGCCCGCCTTCATCAACATGGCGTAATTGGCCCAACCATTGACAGATATTCTTCCGCCCGGCCCTCCCGTTGTGGCCGGCCACAACAAGCCGTCGGTAATCTCGTTGCCAACCGCCACGTAATCGGGCATGGCGCCACCCGCAGCCAGGGTTGTGATGACGTTTTGGGTGTAATCATGCACTTGGGTGGCTAGCGCAGCCTGTGTCGTGATACCCGCCCAAGCGGCGGGCATGGTTTGGTGGCCCGGATCAGCCCAGGTATCGGAGTAGTGGATATCAAGATAAAACTTCAATCCGGCGGCCTTGATCTGTGCCCCCAAGGCCGTGTCGTAGGCTAGGTTGTTAACATAAACCTGGGTGCCGTTGGGATTTACCCAGAGTCTCACTCGCATGATGCTGTAATCATGATCCGTGGCGATGGAAAGCAGGTTCTCCGCAGCAGGATTTTTGTAAACCACACCTTGGCTGAGCATGGTGGGCAAGAGGGAAATGTCCCAACCGTTCAAAAGGCCATTGGGAGAAACCGCCAAAGTAGGCGTGGGGACAGCAATAGAGGTGTGAGTTGCTGTCGCCGTGGGAGTACCGGTTCGGGTGCTGGTAACGGTTGAAGTTGGACTACCGGTGGCTGTGCGGCTCGGAGTGAACGTCAGCGATAAGGTTGGAGTTGCCGTAGTCGAATTTGTCACCGTCGCGGACGGTGTCCGTGAAACCGTCCCAGTGGCTGTTCCTGTCGATGTTCCCGTAGGAGATTGGGTTTCAGTTCTGGTACTTGTAGAAGAAGGCGTTGAAGTATTTTGGGAAGTATTGGATGGGGTGGAAGTAGGAGTCTTGCTTACGGTCAGGGTTGCCGTGGAGGTCGCGGAACTTGTCGAGGAAGGAGTCGAGGTAGGTGTCCGGCTGGAACTAGACGTAACTGTTGCGGTAAATGTCAGCGTGTTCGACTGTGTAGCAGTCGAGGTTACCGTAGAAGTCGCCGTGTTAGTTGCGGAAGCTGTCGCCGAAGCGGTTGAGGTGGGTGTTTGGCTAAAACGAGGTGTGTTTTGCGGAGTATTGGTAAATGTTCCAGTCGGGGAAAATGTGGAAGTAGACGACGACGTGGAAGTCCCCGTCTTTGTGGCCGAAGACGTCGTCGAAGCGGTTGAGGTGGGTGTTTGGCTGAAAGTGGATGTGTTTTGTGGGGTATTAGTGGAGGTTCCTGTAGGTGACATGGTAGAAGTGGACGACAACGTGAAAGTCCCAGTGGGGGAAAGAGTATTCGTAGAGACAATCGTAAGGGTGGCAGTATTGGAGGGCGTCGAGGTTAATGTTTTCGTTGAGGTAAATGTTCCCGTTGGTGACAGTGTGGGGGTAGAAGAGGGTGTAGATGTTTGAGAGGGGGGCGGGGTGTTTGTTGGGATCATCGTCGGAGTAGACGTATTGGGCATCGTGAACGTCGAAGAAACCGTTGATGTCAACGTTCCCGTAGAGGACGGAGTCGGAGAATCTTGCGGGGTATTCGTTGTGGAAGAAGTTGGAGTCAATGTCGTCGTATTCACAAGAGTCGGGGTGGGAGTGGTGGTAATGGTCCAGGTGTGAGTCAAAGTCGGTGAGGGTGAATTCGTAGTTGTTCCCGTGAAGGAAGCCGTCGGCGAAGGCAAGAATGTGTCGGTCTTGGTAGCGGTGACCGTTGACGTCGGAGTCATCGTAGCCGAGGACGTCGGCGAAGCGGTCGCCGATGATGTTGCCGTGGAACTCGGAGTAGACGAGACGGAAGAACTTTGGGTGGAGGAAACCGTGGGTGTATCCGATGGCGTAGGGGTTTCAGTGTCTCTCAAGTATGGATGCGTTGGTGACACGTTGATGGGACGGGTACAAGAAACTGACATCAATAGTCCCAAAACTAGCCATATCGAAAAAGCCAACTTCTTCATCTTTCGGCACACTTTCTTAATTAAAAATATCTGATTACCTTACGACTAAAAGTTTGGTAACGAACCTGCCTTGGGGCGTTTGGATTACGACGTAATAGAGCCCGTTGGCCAAGGGCTTCCCGTCCCTGTCCGTCAAGGGTAAAGAAATGTCTAATATTCCCGCAGAAACATTGAACAAGGTGATCTGGTTTACTTTCCGGAAAGCCAGGGTGAAGACCTCCACCTTCACTTGGGCCGCGAATGACACCAAGGAAACCTGTACCGTCACTGGTCCCGGACCCGTTGCCGGATTGGGATAAACAATCATCGTGGCCTCTGGAGTGGGCGTGGTAGATGGTGTCCCCGTCGGTGTAGAAGAGGAAGTCACTACCGTCGTAGAGGTGGGCGTCTGAGTGGCGGTGGCTATCGTGACTGTCGCTCCACTTACCGGCATACCGCTGAAAAGAACCGCTTCCCCGTTTGTCCCAGCGCCCCCTGTCACGCTGAACTCGTAAGTTCCTGCGGGTGCGCTAGTCGAAAAGTTCACCACCACTTCATAGGTCACCGCACCGTTACTCGGCGGTATTACGTTATTGAGACTAAAGATCGCCGTCGATCCGCTGAATGTTCCGGAAGAAATGACCGTCCCACCATCCACCAACGATATGGAAGTGATTGCCATAGGAGAAGTTCCTGATTCCGTAAGGGTCAAGCTGTTCATCGTGACCGCATTGTTCCCCGGATTGGTCAGTTGGATTTGCTGAACCGTGACTCCTGCCGCCCCCGGAAGTTGAGTGGAGTTATTCGGAGGGCTTGAACCTTGGGAAGCCGATACAGTTACGACAGTGGGTGTGGCCGTTAATGTAACAGTCAAAGTGGCTGTTAAGCTGGCCGTTGGGGTTGTCGTACGAGTCGGGGTATTCGTCACTGTATGGGTTGGAGTTGCCGTAGTGGTTTGAGTAGCCGTATTGGCCAGGGTATTGGTAGGAGTGTAGGTTGTTGTTTTAGTAGCCGTATTCGAGGCGGTAGGTGTCGTACTATCGGTGGTTGTATTCGTAAAGGTACTGGTGGCAGTCGTCGTGGCTGTATTGGTCGCGGTATTGGCTAAGGTATTCGTGGGTGTGGAAGAAGCCGTCGGGGTTGCTGTGTTTGAGGTTGTGGCGGTTGGGCTGTTAGTAGCTGTCTTCGTCGAGGAACTCGTGGCGGTCGGGGTGGGCGTATTGGTGGCACTATTGGCTAAGGTGTTGGTCGGCGTAAAGCTAGTGGTTCGGGTGGCTGTGTTTGTTGTTGTCATGGTTGGAGTATTAGTCGCAGTTTCGGCCAAAGTATTGGTCGGCGTTGAAGAAGCTGTTTGAGTAGCCGTATTCGCCAAGGTATTCGTGGATGTTAAAGAAGCCGTTGGAGTCTGGGTATTTGAGGCGGTAGCCGTCGGACTATTAGTAGCGGTATTCGAAGCAGTCATCGTAGGACTGTTGGTCGCAGTATTTGCCAGTGTATTCGTAGGAGTCGCCGTGGCAGTATTGGATAGGGTATTGGTCGGGGTTAAAGTTACCGTTTTGGTAACGGTATTCGAAGCGGTTGTTGTGGCACTGTTGGTGGCGGTATTCGCCAGGGTAGTGGTAGGTGTCGCAGTAGCGGTTTGGGTCGCAGTATTGGGCAGGGTGTTAGTAGGGGTCGAAGTCAAGCTATTGGTTGGGGTGAATGTCGTCGTCTTCGTTGCCGTATTCGTCGGCGTGGAAGTAACCGAGGTCGTCGGTGAGCTGGTTTGGGTGTTTGTACGGCTGGCTGTGGGAGTCGAAGTAGTGGTGGAACTGGGGGTTGAAGTGACCGTCCGCGTGGCGGTATTGGACACCGTCGCGGTGGGGCTGTTGGTTCGGGTGACCGTCGGTGAAAGCGTAGGTGTCGGGCTGTTGCCTCCCGGCGTGGGGGTGGGCGTGGCATAACCGGTCAATTCCAATCGCACATAGTCATACTCAAAACCTTCACCCAGACTGGCTCCACCGGTCGGCCGTAGGCCGATGTCGATCTCGTTTGTACCCGTCTTCAGTTTATTACCTGCGAAATCCAGGTAGGCGTCGCCCCAGTCCCCCTGAGAACCCAGGCGGAGGATCGAGTCGAAACTGACGTTCGGCGGGTAGAAACCGGTAGTCGCGTTGGTGATCGTAGTGTAGTTGCCGTCCGTGGAAGCCATGAGCGAAGCGGTTTGGATGGTCCCATTGATCGTGAGGATACAGGCCGAACTAAAGGCGGAGGCGAAGGCCATATAAAGCCGGGCGTTTTGGGCCGCCGTGGGCGCGGTCGCCAGGTTAAAAAAGATCTTGGACGTTGACCCGGCGTAGCCTGTCCCGGAAGGAACAGTGGGCTGGCAATAGTTCCAGTCGGTTCCAGGATCGCTCGTCCCCACCACAAAGCTGACCCCGTTAGGATATTGGGTCGGATAGGCCATAAACCCACCCCAAGTCGCCGGAACATCATAAGGGGGGCCGCCCGCATAGGCCGGCAGGATGCCGCTATAGGGCGTCGAAAGATGTTCCCCGTTATTAAATTCGTTGGAGTCCCGATCCGGTGTGCCGATTTCCCACACCGTGGGCCCCAAACGCAAAGGCGACCAGGTAAGGGCGCCCAGGTTCAAGGACTGGCCTGCGGTCACGGTAACGTTCGCCTGCTCAAAGGTGCCGACCACGCCGGGACCAAAAGCCCAGAGGTTATAAGTGCCGGGCAAAATGTTAGGGATAGTAAAACTGCCGCCCGTCCCCGTTTTAACCCAGAACTGGCTGGTTAGGTACTGTTGTTGGAAATCCACCCCCCCGTCGACCGGCCCCAGCCCGATCCAAAGGCTGACCGGCGAGGTTCCCGGATTGTAGGGGTCGTTGATGGCGAGGGTACCGCTCACCGTGGCGCGGCCGGACGCCTGGGGATAGACCGTGCCGGTTCCACCGGCCACCGGCTGGGGATTGAACCAGGTATAAGGCCAAGCACCCTGCTCGGCGGCGGCTTGCGCCTGCGCGTCGGCCCAAAGGACCCGGGCCTTCAGGGAAACGGGATCACTGGAGGCACCGGTATACTGGTTGGCGTAAATGAAAGCCGGTCCGAAGGTTTTGGACGAGAAACTTCCTGCGGGCTGGTCTTGAGTGAGGCCGAACCCATAGTGCCCGCCTCCGAACATATCCAGCAATGTGTTGCCGATGTGCTCCGTGAGCTCCCGATGCATGGGGCCACCATCTTCAAACTCGTGGCTGGGCAGCGTCTGCCAGACGCCGTAATTGGTGGTCGAGGAGGCCCAGCCCCAGGTGTTGACCTTTCCCAGGGGAGCGCTGTAGGAATATTTACAATTCGTCAGTCCATTATAGATTCCAGCGGTATATTGCATCACTTCCGGGGGCGCTCCCGCCACTGTCGTGACCGCGGTACTGGGAGGAGCCATCTGCCTGAACCGGTAAGGGTCCACGGCCAGCCAGTCGAAGATCGAACCCACGTACATGTTGGTGCGTAGTTCGGCGCCGAGATAGTCGGGGTAGCTGGCCTCGTGGGTGAGAATCATCGTATCGTAGATGCCCTGCTGTCCGCGTAAGAGATCGTAATAGACGGCCATGTCCATGGGGCTGGCCGTTGATTGGAGCCACACTTCCGCCTGGTTGCCGCCGTTGTTGGCGGGATTTACGGTCAGCGTATAGACGGGGTTCGCCAGGGTGGGCCCGCCAGAGCCGTCGAAGTAAAAATACCCGCCGCCATTGCCTCCAGCCAGAAGGTTCGTGCCGTTATAGGTGAAATTCGTGACATTACCGTTGGTTGTGTTGATGACAAAGGAGACAATGCCATTGGCTAGCGTAACGTTGGTGCCGTTTTGGGTCACGGTTACGTTGGCTCCGGTGCCGGTACCACCGCCGGGAACGTTGGCTTGAGATAAACATGGGGTTAAGAAAAGAATCGCAAATCCAAAAAGCCTGGCCCATCCCGATAATTTTAGGGTCAAGGGGATAAAATCGGTTTCATTTGAAGACATGGAAAATTTCAATTTCCGCCGCCATCTGTTAAATTTTGGAATCCCCGCTTGTCAAAGCTGGGATGGGATAGACTCTCTCATACCTTGGATTCAAGCCTAGATGGTTTTATTCCCTTTTTTAAAAAAATTTACCTATATTTTTGAATTTACCGTTTAAACAAGAAAAAAGCCAAAAAAGACATGTGATTCATGGATTTTCGACATAAGCCAACAACTGGAGTGAAAAAGCCTACTTTTGAATCGCTAGCACTTTGGGCTTAAACCGGTCTTCCCTTCCCGAATCGTACTTCAGGTCTATCTGGTAAAAGTAATGTCCTGGCGCAAAGGCCTGGATATTGAGCTCACTTTGTTGGACCCCGGCTGGTTTCGTATCCTCTAGGCTTCCCGCCAGAACGCCCGAAGCGTTCCACACCCGGATATCGGCCTTTCCACTTTCCGCCATGTTATAGACGAAACTGACTGTGGGGCCGCTGGAAGGATTGGAGTAAACATAGGGTTGGTTGCCGGGCGCCGGGGGAGTGGGGGTCGGGCTGCAGACCGCCAAGATAGTCACTGGGTTGGAAGTAACCGGCCCCAGGGGTGCGCCTAAATTCAATTGAGCTGAGTTATTGAAAGTATTATTGCAACTATTGGCTGTCGCTGCGACTTGAACCGTCGCGGCTGAACCAGCCACTAAACTTCCCAAGTTCCAATTGACGATTTGCCCCGTGACTGACGGACTACCAGTGGCCGTAAAATAATTCAACCCAGCGGGCAAAGTATCCAACAGATTCACATTATCAAAATCCGGCGATTGGACAACTTGGACGTTGTCAAAAACCACCTCCGAATTCCCCTGCACTTGGATTCCGGGAAAGCCTGGCGCCAATTGGACCGTTGTGCTTGCCGTGGCCACCTGGACTCCATTCACATAGGCGGTCAATATGGCGGGGTTGACTCCCGACACGGCTAACTTGATCGTAGACCAAACCCCAGTGTTGATCGTCGCGCTCGCGGTCATAGGGGTTTGAAAAGCACCGCCATCCTCCTGAACCACTAGGTTGATGTTGTTACTGGTTCCCTGGGAAACCGTCATCTGGTATTGGCCGTCGGCAACATCATTGCGCCACATTAAGGCAGCCGCGTTTCCACTGTTGGGAAAATAAAAATCGGCCTGGATTGAACCATCTGTTACCGGGCCCGCCCCGTTGTAAACCAATCGGCCGCAAAGGGGACCGCATCCATTGTTATAAACCGCCGACACGGCTTGGCTTCCCGGGCTCGTGGTGCCGTTTAGTACGTTGATCACCGTCTGGGTAATGGCATAACCTGAACTTCCGCCATAGGTCGTCCATCCCGTGGGCATCCCCCCTGCGGTGTCGGCTTCAAATGTGTCCATCGTGGTCACGGGCACGCCGGTGTTGCCATAGGCTAGGTTGTAGATGACCACTTGCCCTCCCGTGACCACCGTGGAAGGGGAAGATAGGTTCAGGAAAGCGGAGGATGATATCGTTGATGTGGCCGTGGGTGAGGGCGTGGCGGTTTGGCCCAGGGCTTGACCCACCCTAAAACCTCCTCCCCAAAAGGCGATAAATAAAAAAGACAGAATTGTCCTCATCCAAAACATGAAAAACCTCTTTTTTTCGCCTTCACTTAGAATCCGTTGATCCTTTATATTTCACAAGCCAATCCCGCAAAGCCTTGTTGTCTGGTTTTAATTGGAGGACTTTTTCAAAGCACTGAATGGCATAAACTTTTTCATCCAAATGGTAATAATCATTAGCCAAGGCCTGCCAAAGAAGATCATCCGATGGTTTTTCCTTGATCGCATCCACGTAAATTCCCATGGCTTCTTTCAGTTTACCTTCTTTTTCTAACTCCTGTCCTTGCGCCAGTGGATCGGTGGAAATTTTAAAATGAACTTCCACATCTTTTGAGGGGGTTTCGGGCGCCTGCTGTACCACCGTCACCGGTACCTGAACGGGCACCCTCACCACTTCTTTAGGCAGGTCGAATTGGTAGCCCAAGCTGATGCGATTGGATGACCCCAAACTACCGAATGGAAGATAAGCGTAATCCAAAGATAAGGAAGAAATTTTGATCCCTGCCCCGGCGGTAAGGCCTGTGAGACCCTCGATCTGGTTGTCATAAAAAGTCTGTTGATAACCCAATCGTAGGGCCCATTGCCGGTCCAGTGAACCTTCCAATCCTGCTTGGGCGGAGCCCACTCCTCCCGGTGTCCAAGACCCGGCCAGGGCCGCCAAAAGGGTGAAATGGGGATTGAGATCAACAAGGACCGATCCCCCGCCATTCAATTCACCGGCAAGGGCATTACCGGCCACGGGAGTGCCAAAATTTAGGTAGGAGACACCCAGCCGCAGATTTTTTTGGGGTAACCAAAGAAGACCAGCGTCACCGGCCAAACTGGTGTAAAGGTCGTTCACGACCTTTTGTTGGAGTCCCCTCAGCGCGAGACCGACCGAAAATCCGGGGAACCATTCCATTCCCCATCCGGCGGTAAAACCCACATCACTATCATTGAAACTACCTTCGGATACACCATAAGTATTCCGAAGATCGAGGCTCCCCCATCCCACATAATCCAACGAAAAAGCCAGCCCCCCCAAACTCCCAGCGGGAAAGCCCGCCGTAAGGGTTTCCTGAAAAGTCCCAGCCAAGTAGCTGTTATGGTGAAGGGCGACGTCGGGGCTTTTCAAATTCGCGAGTCCCGCCGGGTTGAAAAAAAGGGCGGAGGTGTCGTCGGCCACTCCCACGAAGGCTGATCCCAAGGCTAAGTCCCGGGCCGAGCCCTCAAAGTTTTCCAGGGGCGCCGCCAGGCCCGCTGTCCCCGTTACTGTTTGTGCAAACGAATTTTTAGAAAAAAGTGTCGTCATCAGAGAAATACATAGAAAGGCTAGGGCAAAAGGAATTTTAAGTTTTGAAAAGCCGGACGGCTTCATGGCTGCCTCCGGCAAAATCATAACATTCCCGGAAGGCTCTTCCTATTTATAGATACGTCGGATAAACAAAAGTTATTTGCCCGTTTCAATACTCACGTTTTTGGACATTTCGGTGGCGCCGGATTTGACCCGAATGCGGTAATCCCCCGTGGGGGCCTGGGACCCATCAGAAAGAAGGCCATCCCAACGGATCGACCATTTTCCCGGGGCAAGGCTGCCTTGGTAAAGGGTACGAACTGTTTGTTCTTTCGGATCGAGGATACAGACTTCCACCGGCGCCGGTTTATCCAATTCCACGACCACACTCAAGCGGTTTCCCTCGGCCGTGGAACCCGTCAAACGCTGGGGAACCTGGAGAGGCGGAGGTGGCAAGATAACTTTGGGCCGGGAAAGGGTAGCGGGTATCACCACTTTCTCCAGAGGTGTTGCGGTCTGTGCTGTTTCCAGAACGGCTTTGGGCCAAAGAGACCAGGCGAGAATACCCGCCGAGAAAGTGGTCGCCAACAAGGCCAATTTGGTCAGGGAAAGGGCCGGATGAGGGAGCCCAAAGTTTTTCGGAATCATAGGTACTGGCAATCCCATGGCCAGATATTCTTGTTTCATTTTTTCGCCGAACCGAAGGGCCTCTTCGGAGGAATTTCCCAAAAGGTCTTCAAGACTCTGGGCTTCGGCTTCGGTCAGATTCCGGCTGAAAAATTCATTTACTAGGTTTGTCATAGCTTCCCTTCTTGCAACATCTTCTCGACCTTTTCTTTCAGCCCTGCCGTACAGCGGGCCAAGCGGGACATGACCGTTCCCATCGGAACTTTCAAGGCCCTGGCTATCTCGATATAACTTGCGCTTTCTTTCATCCTCAATTGAAGCATCTTTTTACAGGGCTCCCCCATGCTTTCCAAGGCCCGGTCGACGGTTTCCATCTTCGCTTTCCGTTCCTTGTCCCGGTCCGCCTGATCGGCGGCTTCCAAAGCCCGGGGCTTAAGTCGTTCTTCCAGGTCTTCTTCGGCTTGCGACACCATCCGGCCGCGCTTTCGGAAATGCCGGTAACACTGGTGAATGCAAATTTGCGTCAGCCAGGTATCCAGGCTGGAACGGAACTCAAACTGGTCTAACTTTTGGAAAGCAGCCAGAAAAGCTTCCTGAAGGATGTCCTCGATTTCCGGGTCATTGGACCCCATGAAATAAACACAAAAGCTATAGAGCTTTTGCTGGTGGGCCCGGTAAAACTCCGTTTTGGCCCTCTCGTCGCCCTTTAGGATCCGTCCAACCAGTTCCCGCTCGTCCAAAGGAGCTCCTATCGACTTAGTACCATTTCGGGCCAAAATATTCCCTGGCGGCCCTGAATTTATTTCGAAGAAAGTGAACTGACAAGATACGACTTATCACCGGAAGTAAAAAATCAGAGAGGTTTTCAATTGCTATGCCCGAATTAAAAGCATGAAACCGGTTTCATTAGAAAGTTCAATGGATTATAAGACAGAAAGGATGGCTTCAAAAGGTTGGAGAAGAGTCTCTAGGATTAAAATTAAATTTATGCTGTTTTGAAATTACCGGTTCACCAATAGAACGGCTGTTCCATCAGTGAATCAAATTCTGCTTTAATTCCAACGGAAAATCCCATTTCGCAGTTTTAACGAAGGATCAGCAATTTCCCGATAAATCGGCCCTGGTTGGTTTGGATCACAGTGTAATAAAGCCCGCTGGCCAGGGGTTTTCCCCAGTTGTCGTTAAGAATAACCGTGACCGGCCCATAGACCTGTGGTGGATAAGACTTCTCCTGGACCTTCCGGAAAGCGGTAGTGAAAATCTGAACCTTAATACCAGATTGCCCTAAGTAAGCTGGCGGTAAAACTTGAATGGGGTTCCCATCACTGGGATTAGGATAAAGAAGTGCCGCGGATCCGACTATTGGAGTAGGTGTCGGCGAACCGCCGGAAGCAAGGAAAACTGTCCCAGTCACGGTAGGCGTACTTGTAGCGGAGGCTGTGGGAGTGGCTGTAGCGCTTGTAGTAGGGGTTGTAGTGGGTGTTTCCGTGGGTTCGGCGATGGTAATGATGGCCGATCCAACCGGATTCCAATAAACAGCCGCGGGCTGGCCCGTAACGAGGTCCACACCTGAAGGGCCCGGAATACTGATCCCATAGGTACCGGTCGGAGCGGAAGAATTGAAATTGTAAACGACCAAATAAACCTGTGACCCCAGGGTTCCCTGTAGATAGCCATTGACCCCGATATTGGCCGTCCCGTTATCCGAGGGATAGGTTCCCGTCCCCAAAAGGGTGTCCCCCGCATCCACCTGGCCATCACCATTATTGTCGGCGTAAATGGCGACGTTGGTGATCCCCGTCTGGTCGTTACCTGTTCCCGATGCAGTCAATTGGATGGCCGTAATGGAAACGGGATCGCTACCTTCATTAACAAGCTTAAATTGCATAACCGCCACAAGCGTGGATCCCGAAACTTGGGTGCTGTTGGAAGGCGGCGCCGGACCCGTCGAAACCGCGATAGTCACGCGGGTAGGGGAAGAAGTCGGTGAAAAAGTTGGGGACGGGGTAACCGTAAACGTCATCGAATCCGTTGGACTATTCGTGGGAGTGGCGCTATTTGGCAAAGTCGAGGTGGAGGTTGCCGTAGAAGTTGGGGTCCTTGTCACCGAGGGTGTAAGGCTATTGGCGGGTGTGGGAGTAGCGGTAATGCTGGCCGTCAAGGTCGTGGTGGATGTGGGTGTGAAGGTGGAACTAAAAGTGGCGGTGGTAGTTGCGGTATTGGTGGGAGTGATAGTGAACGTGGAGGAAGGCGTGAAGGTTAAGGATGGGCTTAAGGTTCCGGTGGGGCTATCGATTGGAGTAAAGGTGATCGTAGGCGTGTAAGTTACCGTGGAGGTGGTGGTTGAAGTGGCGCTATTTGTGGAAGTAAACGTGGCCGTGGAAGTGGGGGTCGCGGTTTCGGTCATGGTAGCGGTTCGCGAAGCCGTATTGGAGGCGGTCGAAGTGGCCGAGAAGGTTGCCGTAAAGGTGGCGCTTGAGGTGGGTGTTGAAGTTCGGGTCAGGGTGATTGTGTTGGTTAAGGTGTTCGTTGGGCTGGCCGTTGGACTATTGGTAAGGGTCCCGGTCACCGTTTTCGAGGGGGTTTGGGTCGGGCTTGCGGTAGAAGTGCGAGTCGGTGTTGCGGTAGGCGTAGGCCCGGTGGAAGTGACAAAAGCCGAGGCCATGATCATATAGGAAGCGGTGTAATAAAGTCCCGTTTCGTTCACCACCCAGGGCACGGTCTGATTGCCGCTGGAGTCCACGTAATCCCAATCACGGTATTCTTTCTCATAGGGCGGTTCCACATTGCCGGCTAACATCGGCGGTTGGGCTAGTCCCCCGGCGGCTTGGTACCCATGGCTGGGCCCATCCGGAACGATTCCTGGGGGTGGGCCGAAGCTGGAAGGTCCGCTGTCGCTGATGCCGAAATTATCCGTTCCCGAATAATAGGGATAGAGCGGGTCGATGACCGAAGCGGGTTTGCCGATGAAATTGTTATAGGAAAAAGTGACTCCGTAATTCCCGAACCAGGAGTGGTAAATACGCCAAATTCCATGGGAGGCGCCAAGAGCGGCCGCGTTGGTCATGAGGGTCATGTTTACCGGGTTGCTTCCATTCATGTAATGAAGAAAGTCCTCGGCGTGTTGCAGGCACTGGGCGCTGGTATAGGTCCCCGTCGCCCCCAGCTTGGAGGCCCATACTAGGTCCATGCCGTAGTTCATCTTTACTTCGTCAGCTCCCCAAAAATAGTCGTAACTGTGCATACCGGAGTTATAAAAATCGTTCTGGGCGAACAGGTCGCCAATCAGGTTGGACCAATCACCTTTCATGTAGTTGACCACTGACACAGTGGCGCCGGAGGCTTGCATGTAGGTCAACATACCCCAATTCTGCTGGAATAAATCCTCATTAAGCCAAAACCCATTCCAGGTTTGATAGTTATCCACGATGGATTGGGCAGCGCTAATGATCGAGGCGGGCCCGCTAAGGGCTTCTTCCATACGGAAGATCTCAGCGGCGGCCCAAAACCGTTGATCACTGGCCGTGGCCGTGGACACGAAGCTGTTCCAGGTGTTTTCCGCGGCGGTCCGTAGTGTCACCGCGTAACTGGCCAAGCCCGGTACTCCGAACATGACCCGGGCCGCGTGTGACATCAGGGCCACGAACTGGGCCTCCCCCGCAGGATTAGGAGGATAGTAATAACGCGTGGTGGGATCGGTGCTGGGCGGGGAACCAGTCGTATAAACCGTTTGGTGCACCACCGAAAGCACATGGTGGTCGGTCATCTGCATCTTTAAGTACCAGTCCAATTCCCACTTGGCTTCGTTCAGGATATCGGGATTGCCGTTGCCCGATTCGGGGATGTTGCTTTGCAGGCCTGTGAAAAGGGAGGGATTCCACTCGTAGGCCGTGAGGAGGTCCCAAAGAGCTTCCCCGCTGTCCCCGCCCCAATTGTTGCAGGCCCCGGTTGGAGTCTGGCCGATGTATTTGTTGTAATCCCCGGCATCGTGCCATCCCCCCATTAGGTTCAAGGTGCCGTAGCTGTTGGGAAAAGTACATCCGGGTGCAGGTCCACATGCCGCATCCGAAGTATGGCAGGCGGAGGCATCCGCCCAGTTAGCCCCGGCATAAGCCGCGGGTTTGGCGGTTCCACACCTTTGATAATAGAGGGCCTTGAGGGTGGCCGTCATGGGCGCCTGATAAACGGAATCCGAGATGGTGAAGTTATAGGATTGCTCGTTCAGGGTGGAAGAGAGCAAATAGTATTGTCCAGCAGTTGTAAAGGCGGAAAAATCCACCCACCATAAGGTATCCCCGGAAATTCGCGGGTTAGTCGGATCAGTCCCTTTACTGGTAATAGTGGTGGTGGTGTAAACCAATGTATTGGTGGTGGCGTTGTACAGTCCCACGCTGGAACCAGGGTTGGCGGTGAAATAAGCGATCTTCGTATCCGTGGTACGGTAACCGAAATGATCAAGTTTGATATTGCCCAATATGGACGCAGCAGTTGAAGCCTGGACAAACAGGCCTAAGGCTAGGCCCGCCAACCAGGGAAAGTATTTTTTCAGACTAAATTTCATTTCGAAACACCCAAAGCTGAAATTGATTTAAGCCAAAAATAACCGAATGTGTTAAGGCGATCCAATTTTACCGCATTTGGGGAGGTCTATTGGGAGACATATCTCAACAATAGCGGGCCGCTCGATAAACCTAAAAGCAACAACTTAATTTTTCACAGGGAAACAGCAAAGAAGTGGAGGAGAACTGCTTTTGTGTAGAACCCTTAAAGCGAAACCAAAACCTGTAGGTTCGCTTAAGCCACTAAGGGATTAACGCAGGAGGAGGAGTTTGACTACGGAGTGGTAACCGTTATGGTTTGAGATCACCACATAGTAAAGGCCACTAGCCAGAGGTGCCCCTGACTTGTCGTTCAGGGCCAAAGGAATATGCCAGGTCTTCGCTGTTGTACTCCCGCTCACCGAAGCCGTCACGCCCGGTGACGAGGTCGACACCGTGTTGTCCTGCACATCCCGGAAGGCCACCGTGAATATCTGCACACTCAATGTATCCGACGCTTGACTCAATGTCGCCGACACCGTAACGGGTCCTCCCGTGGAGGGGTTCGGGTAAACCACTGGTATCGAACTCGGTTGAAGGGTGGAAGTCGGCGTCAACGAAGCCGTGGAATTGGGCGTCGAGGACGGTGTAGAGGTCGCCGAGCTAATCGTGACGACAGCCCCGGGGACCGGCAATCCGCCGAAGCCAACAGCTTGGCCATTGTTCCCTGCTCCGCCTGTCACACTGAATGTGTAGGTACCCGTCGGCGCGCTAGTCGAGAAGGTCGCCACCACTTCATAAGTCACCGCCCCATTACTGGCCGGAATGACATTATTGGAAGTTAAACTACTCAAATTAAAGGTCGCCGTCGTTCCAGTGAAACTGGCCGTGGAAATAACCGTTCCATTGTCCACCAGCGATACGGAAGTGATTCCCGTAGGGGATGCACCTGACTCGGTAAGGGTCAAACTGCTCAAAGTGACGGCATTTGCTCCGGGATTGGTCAATTGGACTTGTTGTACGGCCACGTTGGAAGCTCCCGCCGGTTGAGTTGAATCGACAGGCGGGCTGGACCCTTGCGAAGCCTGCACCGTTACTTGGGTGGGAGTCGGGGTCGGGGTGATCGTAGGCGTATTGGTCAGCGTGACCGTTGCCGTAAAGGTTGGGCTGTTGGTTAAAGTTTCGGTGGCCGTATTGGCCAGAGTATTGGTAGGTGTGGAAGTCGTTGTTTTAGTTTCCGTATTCGAAGTCGTAAGCGTTGGGGTGTTGGTAGCGCTATTCGCCAAGGTATTAGTGGCTGTCGCCGTGGCCGTACTGGTGGCGCTATTCGCTAAAGTATTCGTGGGCGTGAAAGTCGTTGTTTTAGTTTCCGTATTCGAAGTCGTAAGCGTTGGGGTGTTGGTAGCGCTATTCGCCAAGGTATTAGTGGCTGTTGCCGTGGCGGTATTCGTGGCACTATTCGCCAAAGTATTCGTAGGCGTCGACGTGGCCGTATTTATGGCCGTATTTGTCGTCGTACTGGTAGTCGTCGAGGTCGGGGTTTTGGTCGCCGTCATTGTCGTCGTATTCGTAGGGGTATTGGTAGCGGTCACCGTTGTCGTATTCGTCACCGTATTAGTGCCGGTTTTCGTGGCCGTGAAGGTCGCCGTGCTTGTTCCCGTCATAGTAGGCGTCGATGAAGGTGTTGACGTCAAAACGGTTCCCGTGGGACTGAGGGTCGGCGTATCACTAATAGTGGCCGTGGCGGTGTTAGTCGTCGTGGAGGTAGCGGTTTTAGTCGCCGTGTTTGTCGCCGTTTCCGTAATGGTGGAAGTAGTCGTACCGGTAGTTGTGGAAGTCACCGTTCGGGTGGCGGTGGAAGTGGCCGTATTGGTCGCCGTATTCGTCAGGCTATTCGTCGGGGTGGCCGTCGGGCTATTCGTGGGGGAAGGCGTCGCCGTACGGGTTGCCGTATTGGAAGTAGTGCCTGTCGCCGTACTCGTGGTCGTATTGGTCGCCGTGCTGGCCAAAGTGCTGGTGGAAGTCGAGGTCACCGTTGAAGTAACCGTCTTCGTAGGGCTATTTGTGGTTGTATTCGTCGGACTATTCGTAGTCGTATAGGTCGCGGTTACCGTAGCGGTATTACCCACCGTATTCGTTGGGCTGGCGGTAACGGTAAAGGTCGGTGTTCGCGTTGGACTGTTGGTGGCGGTCGTAGTAGGTGTAAATGTAGCTGTGGAAGAAGGGCTACTTGTAGCTGTCTTTGTAAGGGTCCCGGTTGGGGTTAACGTGGGAGTATTAACCACGGTGTTGGTGGCGGTGGAGGAAGGTGTTCCTGTGGGCGTACGAGTGGCGCTGGAAGTAGGCGTACCGGTCGGGGTACCGGGTACCACCGAGGGTGTGGCGGTATTAATGATGACGGGCGTGTAATAGCCGTTGGAAATTTTGGCAAAATGCATGCAAACCTGGTCCACCGAATACCCCAATGTCGCGGGATTACCCGCAGTATCCCATTGGACGGAAGTCACATTGGTCAATGCCTGGTCACGCGTGAGGGAGACGCTTCCGTTCGAGGCCAACCCATAGCAGAATCCCGCGCTGTTCCAGTCCTGGCACATGATCTCGTTGTAAGTGACGGTGACGGCCTGCCAGGTTGTGGTCACAGGGAAAGTATAGCCGAACTGGTTGGCGTTGCCGCCATTGGCGGGGTCAAGGGCGGGGTTGTAGAAATTTAAGCGGATGGTCATGGGCGCCGTCGATTTAATATAAAAGTTGATATCCACCAGTGAACAGGGGCCCGCCCCACCAACCGTCAGATTCAAGAGATTGTTATATGGCGCATTCAGGGCGGTGGCGATGGCAAATCCTCCATATGTAGCGGGAGTGCTCAAGCCGTTGTCCATCCAGAAACCCGTCACGGACGCATCCCAATTAGTTCCCGCGGCACCGGGAGATTGGAGAATATAGGAGGGACCGGAGACAATGGCACGGGTGGGCGTGGGATTGACCGGGGTGTTGTTCAAACTGGCATAGGAAAAAGTAAACCAGAAACCATTGGTTGAATTGATAAGGTTGTCGTCCTCTAAATCATCCAGCATGAAGCAAGGCATGGGCGTGGGGGTGGCGGGCGGGGTGTTGGCGGTACAACCGCCGCAGGCCATGTTGGGAAAGTTACCCGTTCCCACCATCAAACACATGAGGCCCAGTGTGTCCTGGAAGTATTCCAACGTCACGCAGCCGGTGTTGGCCATCAGACGGCGGGCAAGTTCGTCATAGGTGTCGTCCACGAAAGCCTGGTTAACAGGGTTATTAGGCAGCCCTGCCATACAGCCCACAAGCGCAGGACCGATCTGCAGGTGGGAGCAAGGGGAGGTAGCACCGTCCGTGCCAGCCTTGACGGCTGTATTGCCGTCCGTGGCGTTGAAATATTCCTGGATATAATTAAGGTAACCATTGGCGGTGACCCCGGCCTGCATGGTACGGGCGAACATGGAAATAGGGCCCTGGTTGCTGCCGTTCCAGAGGTAGTCCGTGCCCATGCGCCAGCCCCAGCGGGAAGCGTCGTAACCGTGGTTGTTGGCTCCTTCGGTGCCAAGAGCGATAGGGGAGTGGAAGGTGCCGTCGTTGTTGATTTCGTTGGGTACATAGCCATGGGTCCATTGGCTTTCCAAAGCCGGGCAGAGGGTGTTGTAAACCCATGTGACTACGTTGGTCCATGCCGTATTGCCGGTCTTAGTCTCAAAGCAACGGTACCACCCGGGTGAGCAATAATCAGGATAAACGACCCCCGTATTGTTGTCGCCGCCCGTGACTACGTTGCCAGAGAAGTCTTTTGCTATAAGTGAAGCGGCCATACTGGCGGCTTCGGTGGTGTAAGTGGCATTGTTCCACTGGTTGGCCGCCATATAGAGCGACATGCACATGTCTTGATCCGCATCCGTGGCGTTGTTCCCCGAACAGGTGGCGCCAGTCGGGCCAGCGCAGGTCCAGTTCATCAAGCCGTTGCCGTCCAGATGGGCCTTGCGATAACCATCCAAGCCATCGAAGAGGGTCTTATCCGCCATTTGGACGGCGATCAACATGCCGTAACCAATTCCTTCCGAAACCGTCTCATAATTGGAACCGCCACCGCTTCCGGCATCGGGCCACCAAACCCTCGTGCTGGCTCCGGTCCCCGTGACGAAGGCGTTGTACCAAGAGACATAAAACTGGGAGACGGCAGCGGCATATTGAGCTTGGCTGTAACGGCTGGGTTGCAAGCCATAGGTATAGCGGATGTTATGCGGGAAGGGGCAGGTGATAGTGCTAGCTGAAGGGTCATTGATGAGAGGCGCCGAATAAGCGACCGATATAGATACTAACATTAGGGAGGCTGTAGCAAAAAAACGGAAAAGGTTTTTAGTTAAAAAATTTTTCAACGGTTTTCCTTCAAGGATTCTTCAAAAGCCTCTGTGTTTTGCAATACCCACATTTGATTTAGCTTCGTAAGAGTACCGCAAGAAACCTTCCAAGTAAATCCACAATCATCACTTAAGGCATCTTGCTATTTATCGATAAAACTACCTGATTATCGACTTTAAAAAGAAGGTCTGGGGCCACCCCACCCCATCTGTTGCTGTTTTTTAGGATTATATGTCTTGTGAATCCCGATTTTGTATTGGAAGGCCGCAAGAAAAAAACGGATTTTTCTTGCCGATCAGTCCAAATTCATCAATAGAAGCTGACGTCATCCACCCAAAGGTCATAGTTGGCAAGGGGGAAAGTGTTGTCAAACTCCCATTGGACGCCGAGGAGAGAAGTCGGATCCCAAGGAACCGTCATGTTTCCCCATCCTTGTGGCGCGACAATAGGTGTCGTCATCGGGATTTGGATCAGTTGCCATGAAGTCGTGATCTGTGTCGTCAATTCATAACAGTAATGGTCGTCGCATTGAAGTGTTAGGCCCATGCTGTTCACGCTGGGGCCGACGCAACTGCCGCCTTCGGCCGCCGTGGCCGTTGCCACCTCCGGGAACTTGACAAAGACACCCGCGACGTTGGAGGAAGGTCCCCACTTGGCGTAAAACTGAACGCCGTGGGAGAAATCGGTCGTGGCCCAAGCGCTAGCGTTATATGGCCCCTCGGGCTTCAAGAAATTAACCCCTAATCCGGCGAAGGGACAAGTGGTGTAGGGCGCGCCGCAAGCCGCACCTACGGTTCCAGAAATATGGGCCGCGAAATCCTGGGTACCGTCGTACCCCGGCGAATCGGGGAAAAAGGCCGTGCCGCTGACCGCCCCGTTCGGGCATTCAACGGTTCCCACCGAAAAGTTATCCGCGAAAATATACCAGTACCCGGTTCGACCGCTGGGGGATCCGGCATAAAAAGGAGCGGTGTTGTAAAAGGCCACATGATTTTCCCCGTCCTGGAAGTCGCTCAGCAAAGTCGACCCGGGAGCCGTCGGTGCGGCTGGAGATGTGGTCGTGACGAGTTGGACGTCATCAACCAGGAAATCAATATTAAAATTGTTCGTACCCAGGTTTTGCGGAGCGAACTTGACGGATTGGATGGAAACCGGGTTGAGCGCTGTGGAACTTCCGTCCTCCAAAAGGTCCCAACCCGCCTGGTTGTAATAAACCGTGAACTGTTGCCACGCAGTGGTGAATGGGACGGCTACCTGGTGGTCGGTGACGGATCCATTATCGACAAAGTCCACCCAGAACGGCACGGCGGCGCCGCAGATGGTAGAGGGCATCGTTTTGACCTTTCCCCAAAAGCTGATTCCCGTGTAGTGATGGCCCACTGTGGCGTCATAAAAGGTTACTCCCGCATTCAAGGTTCCGGTGGGATTGGTAAAGGTAAATCCCAATTGGTCGAACCCGCTGGTACCGCTGGGATTAAAAGTCACGCTTTGTTCAATAGCGGTGGCATCGACGGTGCCGACCCCGGAGAGGATGGTGGTGACACCCACATCGTTAGTGGCAAACCAATAACCATCCCGCCAATGGCCATTCTCATCCTTGGTAACGTAAATTTGGCTCACACTATCCGAGCCGCTTCCGCCCGTCCCCTTGAAATCGTCGATCAAAGGGTAGTTCGGAGTGGGGGTACCGGTGGCGGTTGAGGTACTGGTTGGTACCGGGGAAGTAGTGGGTGTTGAAGTAGCAGTGTTTGAAGGCGTGTTCGTGGCAGTAGGTGGCGTACCGGTGGAAGTCGGGGTATGTGAAACCGTGGCAGTGGGGCTGGAAGTCGCCGAAGAGGTGGGAGTCGAGTTGCTGCTCGAGATAGGGATACTCGGGCTTCCCGGAGCCGACAGTTCGCGGGAACAACCCACGAAAAATCCTAAACCGACCAATCCGGTTAAAAAGGTTCCCCAAACGAAAAACCGCCATGATTTCATTTTTTCCTCTTAGTCATTTCCTTAAATTTTGCCGAACGAGGCGCTCGCCAACGAAGGGCACCTTTACTTGGGACAAGACCCCTTGATGTTGCCCGTTATACAAGTTAAGAATACCAAATCTTGGAGGAATTTTTGGCCATTAAATCCATGGTCAATATCCATAAGTTGCATTCTTAGTCCAAAATATCCTCGACTAAAAAAACTAGGGAAATTCTTTGAGAAATCGGAGTTTATCAATAAATCTTGGAGTTTATCAATAAATCAGGGATTGAGTTTTGTTTAAAAATCAGAACATATGGGCCGAAACCACAAGCGTTGTCTAAACCTTGCTGCGCCACACTGTTTCTCTTTTTTTTATCGAGTTTTAAACCCGAATCAAACCCTGTGTAACCTGCATGACTCCAAATTAGGATTCACCCATTTACAGAAAAATGAGGGTAACACTTACAAGTTTTAATGCAAAAGAAGCAGCTTCACCACGCTTCGCTGAGTTCCGACTTCGATGACAACGTAATAGAGGCCGCTGGCCAAGAAATGTTTCCAGTCATCCGTTAACTCGAACTTCAACGGGCCGTAAGACACGGACTGGTAGGTGGTTTCCTTCACCTTCCGGAAAGCCGTTGTGAAAAGCTGTATCTTGACGTCTTGATTTCCCACATAGGGGGGAGGCAGAACGCTCACCGGCCCCCCACTAGACGGGTTAGGAAAAAGGACTGGAGTATATCCCGGCAGGGGCGTCAAGATCGCTGTGGGCGTATAGGTTGAGGCGGGGCCCAATGTTGGGGTGGAACTGATTGTTGACGAAGGCGTCGCTGTAACCATCACCACCGTGATCGTAGCTCCGTTAAGTGTCGTTGGGTTAAACAGGACCGGCTGTCCATTGTTCCCCGTCTCGTTTGTGATACTGAATGAATAGTTTCCCACCGCCGTATTCGAGAAATTTGCCTGTACCTGATAGGTCACCGCTCCATTGCTTGCGGGAATCGTATCGCTAAAGTTAAAGACGGCGTTGGATCCAGTGAAGCTAGCCGTTGATACCGACACGCCGTTTTTCAAGAGCGTAACCGAAGTAATCCCTGACGTCGTTGCTCCCGTTTCCGTCAAAGTTAGACTCGTCAGATTCACCGGGCTGATACCCGGATTTGTCATGACGATCTGTTCCAACGATACTCCCGAAGCTCCCGGCAATTGCGAGCTGTTGCCTGGGGGAGATGATCCTTGTGAAACTTCCACCGTCACCGGCGTAGGCGACGGGGTCGGCGTATTCGTGGGAGTTCCCGTATTTACCAGGGTGTTGGTAACCGTAGAAGTAACCGTTCGAGTCGCGCTATTAGTCGCGGTAGAGGTGGGGGTCTCCGTTGCTGTATTCGCCAAAGTGTTGGTAAAAGTCGGCGTCGCCGTATTACTCGGCGTATAAGTCAAGCTATTGGTAACGGTTTCTGTTGCCGTCCAAGTCGGGCTGGCCGTGGAAGTCGAAGCGGCGGTGCGTGTGGCGCTTGCTGTCGCCGTATCCGTCGAAGTATTCGTGGTGGTAGCGGTTGGCGATCCCGTAGCCGTGTTGGTGCCGGTGTCCGTGGTGGTGGACGTGGCCGTGTTCGTTTCTGTCTTGGTCGTGGTAAAAGAAGGCGTTGGAGTCAATGAAGGGCTCAAAGTTCCCGTAGGACTTAAAGTTGGTGTATCTGTAATTGTGAAGGTAGCCGTATTCGTCGCAGTCGGGGTCGCTGTATTCGTAGGCGTATTGGTTGCCGTATTCGTGGTGGTCGACGTGGTTGTGCCGGTTGCCGTGGAAGTGGTCGTGCGGGTAGCCGTAGGAGTTGCCGTGTTGGTCAGCGTATTGGTAAGAGTGTTGGTAGGTGTAGTCGTCGGGCTATTGGTAGCTGTCGCTGTTGCCGTACGTGTGGTCGTGTTGGTGGGACTATTGGTCTCTGTGCTAGTTACCGTATTAGTCAAAGTATTGGCCAAGGTGTAGGTAGGGGTGGCCGTTTGGCTGTTAGTAACCGTAGCCGTTGCTGTTCGCGTCCCCGTATTAGTGGCCGTGTTTGTAGCCGTAAAGGTGGCGGTGGAAGTCGGTGTTAATGTTAAGGTTCGGGTAGCTGTGTTCGTGGATGTAAATGTGGAGGTTGAAGTTGGCGTGTTGGAAGCCGTGTTGGCCAAAGTCGTAGTCGGCGTCGCAGTCGGGGTTTTGGTGGCCGTAGAAGTCGGACTCCAAGTGGCCGTCGGGGTTGTTGTGTTTGTCCCGGTGCCGGTAGCACTATAAGTCGGCGTCACAGTAACCGTTCTAGTCGATGTGTTAGTGACAGTTACCGTGGGACTGTTGGTGCGGGTATTCGTTGGCGTATTCGTGGCTGTTAGAGTCATTGTATGGGTAGGGGTCCCCGTGAAAGTAAAAGTAGGACTATTGGTCGGAACGGGTGAACCGGCAGAAGGACAGGTAGGCACAGGTGTTGCCAGGAAAGTAGAAACAGCGGCACCCCAGGCGGTTGGAGCGAAGCTACCCGTATATAAATTAGGACAGGAACTGTTGGTCATGGACCATGCCGTGCCGCCCGCGATGCCCGATGTGCCGGTCAGCCAAGGAAAGATGTTGGCGTCAAAAGTAGTATTATCCGTATTGCAACTCGTGGAAGGACCATACTCCCCCACAAAAACCGGGTAACTCGACAAAAGACTGCTTGGCACCTCGGCGTTCCAACTTGTGGAGGACGTTCCATCGTTATTGCCATAAAGGTGCGCGGCGAAAGCCACGCCGTTTCCCGTGTTCGTTACCGAAGCGGCGGGAAGCCCGTTTAAATTGGCACACCAATGCAGGCCTCCCATCAAACAAACATTATTGGCTCCGGCGCCGCGCACTGCGTTCAGGAGAGCCTGCATTCCCGGGGTGGAAAAAGAAGCTCCTGTCAAAGTGCCGCCATTCAGCCAAATGTCATAACCATTCGTATCAACGGTCGGCGAGGTGTCTTTTCCAGAATCATAAGGTTCATTATAAAGGTCAAAAAGAACCGCCGAATTGCCAGCGTAAACCCCAGCCACCGAACTCCAAAAGGTGACGGCGTTGGCGTCCGCCATCGGCTGTTGTTTGGTCGTGGCGGCGGTTCCCCATCCGGTTCCGCAGGGGGACGTAGCCGCAGAGGATTCCCCCGACCAATGAAGGTCAAGGAGGACATAAACGTTGTTGTTGGCGCACCAGGTTACGATACCGTTCACGATGCTGCGGTAGTTAGAACCATTCGTGTCTGTGTCGCCACAACCGAACCAATAGTCTTGGTTCATTGGCAACCGGATGAAGTTTGAATCCCATCCTGTCACCGCCTCTTGCGCTACGCTCAGAAGGGTTCCTGGCCAGCTTCCGTTAGTCCCCGTGGAGGAAAACTCCAGCCCGTCCACATCGACACCCTTCAGCAAGATAGAGCAACCGCTGCTCGTTTGAAGCTTGTTACCCGAAACCTGAAGCACCGGAGGAGCCGCATAAATAACCGTGGCTAAAGAGAAAAGAATAAAACTTATAGCTAATAGGTATGGTTTTAGATTTTGAATTTTTCCATGTCCTTAAAAACGTTTTCAGACGCAATGAAATACAACTCTCAAAAATAAACCTTCGGCAGACCCTTGATTGAAACCTTTTTAAATTAAATCGCAGTTGTTTCAGGAAGTCAAAAAATAATCGTTAGGGCAAAAACACTACCGTAAGCCACTTGATCATTAAAGTAACCAAACTCTTTTTGTTTAGTGAAAACCTTGAACTTCGCTTTTTTGTAAAAGCGCTCTTATCGGAGTAATTTTCGTTAAATCAGCTTTATCAACAACTCTTCGATTCGGCTTCCCTAGAATTTCGAAAGGAAAAAGCATAGACTTCGCCCGCAAAAATAATTCTGCGAGGAGAAATTATGTCTGAAACTTTCCTTATTACAGGCGCCAACCGTGGTATCGGATTGGCTGTCACTCGGGTCCTGTTGGACCAAGGGGATAAGGTGTTTGCCGCCTGCCGCCAACCTCAAAAGGCCCAGGAATTAATCACTCTTCAAAAAACTCATGGGAAAAACCTGGAGTTGGTTGCTCTTGATGCGGCTTCAGACTCTTCCGTAGTTGCCGCCGCGAAAGAAGTGGCCAAAAAAACAGACTATCTGGATGTGCTTTTCAATAACGCCGGCATCTCCTTGCAGCCCTACAACGCTTCCCTCGAACAGGTGGAAATCCCAAAAATGCGGGAATCTTTCGAAGTTAATACCTTAGGACCCCTGAGGGTTTCGCAAACTTTTCTCCCTTTATTAAAGAAAGCCAAAAACCCCCGCCTCATCAACATGACTTCCGGCTTGGGTTCCCTTTCGGGAAAAGCCGAGGGCGGCTTTTACGCCTATGGGGTTTCCAAGGCCGGCTTAAACATGCTCACCCGTACCATGGCCTTTGACCTTCAAAAAGATAATGTGGTTTGTGTTTGCCTGGATCCGGGGTGGGTCCAGACCGACATGGGTGGGCCCGGCGCTCCCTTGAAACCAGAGGAATCCGCCACAGCCATTGCCAAGACCTTGAAAGGCCTGACGATGAAGCAAACTTCTCTCTTTATTTATAACAACGGCCAGGAATTAAAGTGGTAGACGTTCAGAACCTTTAAAACCTCCTAAATCCATCGGAACTATTTACGGCCAAAATACGTCTATAGTATGCGTCTGGTTTGACGCAAACCGGAGCTAGATGTAATCAATCTTGAGGAGGATTTTCATGGAGATGAAAGGTTATTTGCGTAAGGTGGTTTTGGGAGCTGGCGTACTCGGCTTAATGGCGATGCCGATGGTGGCGAAAGCCGGTGTTGACTTAAGCGTTAATATCGGGGGCGACGATCAGGCCCACTTTGACTTCAATGGGGGAATGGGGCATCACCACCCAATGATTTGGAAAGCCGCCCAACAGTTGCGGAACGCCAAACACACCCTCTGGAACGCCGCTAACGATTTCCACGGCCATAAGGCGGATGCGATTGGGGCCATCAACGCGGCCTTGGATCAACTCAAGACTTGCGAACAACAATAATTTTAAAAGAACTTTAAAGGCCACCGGTACCCCGGTGGCCTTTTTTATTTCCTTTTCAACCGGTATTTATTCTTGTTCCTGTTTTTAACCTTGGACTTCTTCACAACCCTCTTCTTTTTCGAAACTTTCTTGCGAAGTGAACGTAAACCTTTCCCCGACGATAGCCAAGCGGCTACCACATTCTCGATACGGGACGCTTTCGCCCACTGAAGGGCTCCCTCCATCTCCTCGGCGGAAAATCGCGATTGAAGCTCCATCGAAAAGGCCACGATGCGGTCTTTGCTCTCTTGCCGACAGGTGGGATGGTTTAAAGCCGCCAAAAGAAAGCTGATCGCCTGCCGTTCATCCCCCTCGTCCTTTAAGAGCTGAGCGATTCCGATGAGGGCGTCCACCATGAGGGGAATCAGCTTGCAATCCAGTGCGATGCGCATGGCTTTCTGGAAATGAAGGCATGCCGCATCCATGCTTTCTTGGCGCAAAGCCACATCGCCAAGTCGGATATGAGATACCACCTGGCCCACGGTCTCCCGGCGCAGATCGAAACCACGCAGGCTTTTCCGGAACAAGTCCTTGGCTTCCTTCCAATTTTCCCGGAAAACAGCTACTGTTCCCAGGTGGTGCTGGTGCCAAGCCATTCCTTGGACGTTGGGTCCTTCCATGGCCCAGAGGCTGTAAGCCCGTTGATAGGACTTTTCTGCACCCCGGTCATCCATTTGGGCCAACTGGACGTTCCCCGTCAGGTCCATGATGAGGGATTCGCCCCGGATATCACCAAGCTTCCGGTAATCGACTAGGGCTTCCTCATAAAGATGGAGAGCTTCCGGGTAATCCCCCGTAGCCCAAGAAACCTGGCCCAGCAACCCCTTAGACCAGGCCACGGCCCGCGAATCCCCCAGGTCGCTGGAGATGGCCATTCCTTCTCGGAACATCTGCCGGGCGCCGGCGTAGTCCCCGAACATGACCGCCTCATGGCCCAGGCTGTGAAACGACCAGGCGATTCCCTTGCGGTCGCCAATTTCCAGGTAAGCTGAAAGGCCTTTCTGGTAATGGGCCCGGGCTTCCTCAAAACGCCCCACGTCGTGAAGAATATCGCCCAGAAGATTGTGGGAATAAGCTTGGGACCTCAGGTCCTTGTCGGCCAGGGAGTAAGCCAGGCTTTTTTTCACCAGTTCGGTAGCCTGGGAATGGCGCCCCAGCCGGTTTTCAATATGCCCCAAATTATTGAGGGACCAAACAATGCCAAAATGGTCGCGCACCCGATGATAGGCTTGATAACCTTTAGTGTAACAAGTCTTGGCTTTCTCATAGTGTCCTTGGGTTTCATTGACGATACCCAACCCGCTGAAAGCGAACCCCGCTCCTTTCAGATCTGAAGCCGATTGGTAAAGACGAAGGCTCTCTTCAAAAAAATTTTGGGCTATCTTGGGCCGGCCTAAAAGGTTTTCAAAGAAACCCGAATAAGCTTTTAACCGGGCCAAAAGGATTTGGGCGCTCTTGGGACTCGAGGAGACACCGTCATATTTTTTCCGAACACCCTCCACGGCCGCTTGAAAGTTTTCCTTAGCCTCCTGAAACCAGCCCTTGGTCTCAAACAGGAAAAAAAGCGACCCCAGGTAGGCGTCCATCTCCGGCTCCATTAATTGCTCCAAGGCCCTTTTCCAACCCTCCCGAATATTCCCAATCTCCTCCGTCAAATCCTCGACGACTTTTTTTTGGCCGGACCCATATAAGTTTTCCTCTTTTTTTTTCATTAGTTGGGCGAAATAAAAGCAATGGGCGTTGAAGACTTTTTCCCTTTCGGTGGAGTCGTCGAATAATTTCTCCTTCGCGTAATACTTCAACAATTCATGGATCTCAAAGCGCCCATTGCTGCGGACCCGCAGAAGGGATTTGTTCGCCAGGTAAAGCAAAAGATTTTCCGTGGCTCCCGCGACCTTTCGGGCCGCCTGCTCGCTGAAGCTTCCCCTGAAAACGGATATCCCACGGAGAACTTTTTTTTGGACCTCGGAAAGTAGTATCCAGGAATACTCGAACACTGCCCGGAGAGACCGGTGACGGGCAGGCAAATGCGGCATGGAAGTCGCCAGGAAATCCCGGCTGCTTTCTATTTTTTCGGCGATCTGGGATAAAGATAGGCTCGGCACCCAGGTGGCGCAAAGTTCCAGCCCCAGGGGCATGCCTTCTAAAAGGCGGCAAATTTCAAGCAGCGGTCTCCGGTCTTCCGGCTTGAGGGAAAAGTGAGGTTGGATTCGGTGTGAGCTTTTTAAAAAAAGCTGGACAGCGGAAGAAGCTTCCATTCCCTCGGTCCGGCCATCGGAGGGATAACGGAGCCCTTTGACCTCCATCACTTTTTCCCCTTCAATCCCCAGGCTTTCACGGGAAGTGACGAGAATCTTCAGCCGAGGGGCACCATTGAGCATTTGTTCCACCCATTCGGAACCTTCGATGATGTGCTCAAAGTTGTCCATCACGAGAAGCATTTGCTTTTCCTTGAGATGGTTCAAAAGCTGGATTTTTGCGTCTTCCGGGCCTGCAAAGAAAAATTTGATGGCGCTGGCGATGCTCCCTACCATCAATTGACCGGACAAAAGGGGCGCCAGCGCAATCACATAAGTCCCGTCTTCGAATTTTTCGATCAAGTCCGCTGCCGCTTGGAGGGCCAGTCGGGTTTTCCCAAACCCACCCGGCCCCAAGAGGGTAATGAGCCGGGTAGAAGAATGAAGCAGGAGCTTCTCGATTTCCTCCATTTCCTCTTCTCTCCCAAAAAAAGGAGAACTTTGTGGAAGAAAGTTCTGTGGATAATTTTGAAGGGATTCTGGGGGCTGGGTCGTTTCGAGGTTGAAATCGGGATGGATCAGGGAATAAATGTTTTGGGGTTCGCTCAAATCCTTGAGAAAGTGGGTGCCCATATCCTGGAGTCTGGCTCCGGGCGGCAGGGGGACAAAATGGACGGCGGGAACCGTCAGAAGGATTTGGCTGCCCCGGGCGGCGTCCAAGAGTTTAAGCGCATGGCTGAAATCGGGGCCAAAATAATTTTGGCCCAGGGGTTCGGCATCACCCACATGGATGGACACTCGAAGACCTGCTTTCCCGAACCGATCCCACAAATGGCTTTGGAAGTCTTTTTGTAAGGCAATAGCGGCTTTGGCGGGTTCACCACCCTCGAAGATTCCCAATACACCGGTGGGTGTCCGTCGCATCCAATGGACGCCGTTGGCATAGAGGGTCTCTTCAATGAGGAAATGCTGACAGGCCAGGATATGATCCACCTCGGTAGTGCCCCGTTCCTTGAATACCGACGCGTGATCGATTTCCGTGAAAAGAAAAATCATTACTTTCCTTTCTCAAACGTCCATTCCTAACGGGGGGCAACTAACCAAAGGCCTTCCACGATGTCGACCTCTATTATATCTGATGATCCCACCCGACGCTTGAAGAAGGCTTCTCCGGTGAAAGGGCTTCTGTTAATATCGCCTTTCCAACTCACCCCCCCCGAGGTCCGGACTATCAGTCTCAAAACATCAACTCGAACTTTTGGGGATTTGGCAGTATTTATAACGAGGATCGGCATGTTCCATTGGAAGAAAAACGAAATAGGCGCTTCGAGATTCCTCATCGTTTTTGCTCTTCTCTCCCTGGCTTTTGGCTTTCGTTTTTTCTTTGGGCTTCATTGTCCCGCGACGATTATCGATGAGGATGAGATCCAAACCTATCTTATCGGCCTAAAATCTTATACGACCCACACTTGGCCCTATTTCGGCACGGATATGCGAAGCGGCGGGGGGGAATACCAGGGCCAAATGGCCGGGGCCTTAGAGGGCCTTCTGGTTTCCATCCCCTTGTGGATTTGGCCCACCCCAGAGTCGCCTTACCTATTCGTGAATATCCTCTCCTTTCTCGCTTTGGCCTTATGGGGCTGGTACTGTTACAAGCGCACCCCCGGTCTCCCGCCCTGGCTTCTTTTCACTTGGCTTTTCATTGCCCCTTGGACTACTCATTTTTCAACCCAAATCATGAACCAATCCTATTCCCTCGTCGGCGCCATCTTATTTTTTCTCGGTTTGATGGAATCCCTTCCGGTCCTAAGCCTGGGTTGGCTTTCCTCGCGTCCGGCCAATTTCCTGATGGGATTCGGTTTCTTTTGGTTGATGCAGCTCCATATGTCCTGGGTAATGTTTGTGCCATTCCTGGCCTATTCCCTTTATATCCAATGGAAATCCGGAACCGGTAAGACCGCCCTCGGATACGGTATCCTCGGTGCGATTCCGATGTTAACCTTACTCGCCCCGACTTATCTGAAATATGGGTTCACGACTTCAGAAAATATTCGGGGTTATTCTTCGCTTTTCAACTACTCAAACATGAAAAGCTTTTTCGACATTTTGTCCCGGTATCTTTCCTTTGCCAGTTTTGAATTGCCTAGGTTTATTGGAGCCAATAATCACGATCGGTGTGAATACCTCATGAAAACTCCCTGGTTGGCGGGGCCAGGGTTCGTCCTTTGGGGCACGGGAATATTGCAAGCTTCATCCCTGCTTGTCCTGGGTTTTTTCCCAAAGCCGGGCCGGAAAGATTGGAATGAGATAAGAACCATTTCCCTTTTTTTTTTCCTGGTGATTTATATTTTTTTCTGGTTTTCGGCCCAACCTCCCGCTTCCTATCGTTATTATGAAGTTCTTCCCCTCGTGATGCTTTATTCCTTTTACTGTTGGGAAAGTCTGGCCAATAAAACTTTCTGGCGTATAGTTGGCGTGGTATTCATCACGACGGCAGTTCTTTTCCAGCTAGGGTATGCCATTAGAAATAACAAAGAAGGCACTTCGGTTTACGACCGATATCGGGGCCGAATGGAAAAGGCTCTTACCCACAATGATTATCGCTTAATGGCCGAGAGAAGGCCTTACGCCCTCTATTAGCCCTACTTTGGATAATCGATGATGGTTGTGGGTCTATAAGGTTAAAAAGAAAACGAACGGCGGGTAGCGGGGCTTTACATTTTTTTGAAGAGGTGGTCATGCCGAATCGAAAAACTCTCTTAATCCTTTTTCTCGGGATTTTCTTTTTTCGGCTCCTTTTTGGACTATGCCAGGCCAAGTGGATGGAAATTGACGAGCTTCAAACTTATTTGATCGGTTTGAAGTTTTACACGACCAACAGCTGGCCCTACTTTGGCCCCGATGTGAACGGTATCGAAAGCACCTTCCAAAGCCAGATCCCCGGCGCGTTGGAAGCTCTTTTAGTAGGACTTCCCTTTTACATCCTTCCCCTCCCCGAAGCTCCTTTCATCTTTTTAAACCTGATGACGGCGGCGGGTGTCATGCTTTTGGGCTGGTACCTTTATCGGCGGATTCCCGGCCTATCGTTCGTTTGGCTTAGCCTCTGGATCGCCGTGGTCCCTTGGAGCCTTCATGAAGCTACTTTCATCCTTAATCCGGCCTATATTTTCCTTCCCTCCGTCCTTTTCTTCATCGGGTTTATGGAAGCTACACCCTCTTTCCGTTCTGGCTTGGCGCCTTTGTCTTGGTCCAACGCCCTCATGGGACTTTCCCTTTTCTGGATCATGCAATTCCATTTTTCCTACATTTACCTGATTCCCCTGACGGCCTTTTCCCTTCTATTTCAGTTGAAACAAACGCGAAAGTCCCAATGCGTTTTCTTTTTTATTCTGGGATCCCTGGCGCCTCTTGCCTTCGCCATTCCAACCTATCTCAAATTCGGCTTATCCAGTAACAATGTAGCTTCTGGTTTTGCGGTTCCCTTCGACTGGGGAAACGTCAAAGAATTTTGGACAATTCTCGCTAGGTTCTTGTCGTTGGTATCTTTTGAAATACCGCGTTTCATCGGTGAGAATAACCATCAACGCTTCGCTTTTCTTGAAAACCACCCCTTGCTCTTAGGGCCCGGGGCCATGCTTTGGATCCTCGGTTTACTTCAACCCTTCGTTTTAGCCGCCATATGGTTTCGTGAATTACGGCTTCGTTTCCGCTGGATGTTTTGGATCTTGTTTCTGGGACTTTGTGTTCTTTTATCCATCAGCGATATGGGTGAGGTGGTTAAGACCCTTTCCTTAACACTCGGCATCATGGCCCTCATTTTGACTTTGGGGCTTTGGCTCGGCCGTTTCCAACCGGAAAAGATCGGGCCTCAATGGCAAGGATTGAATCTTCTTCTTTTCGCCTTATTCGCGATGGTTTATACAAGTTTTTGGTTCACGATTAAAATGCCCCTTTCCCATATTTACTTCATATTGTTTCCGTTCATCATGGCTTATTCCTGTTATTGCTGGGTCCTCTTCGTGAACGAAAAATATGGGCGGGTGTTGGCGAAAGTTATTGTGGTATTCGGAATCATTTTCCAGCTGGATTATGCCCTGACCTTGAAGGATCAATACTCCATCTATCCCCAACGGCCCCTCGTGGTTAAGGCAATCCAAGAAAAAAATTATCACTTGATGGGGGAACGCCGGCCGGGAAGCCGCTACTAATGAGAGTCGTTATAAGTTTCTAATCCTGAGTGACTTTCGTTTCCAAAAAAGGAACCCATGTCTGACCACCTGAAATTCGCGTTTTTATTCTTATTCTTTTTTGTTTTTCGCACCCTCTTTGGGCTGTCCCAGCCCTTTTTCTCACCTGACGAACTCCAGACCTATCTGATCGGCTTGAAATGGTATGGCCAGGGCGGTTGGCCTTATTTCGGACCTGACCTGATCGTGACCGAGACCGGTTTTTATAGTCAAATTCCAGGGCCGCTGGAAGCCTGGATGGTAGGCGGTCCACTCCTCCTTTTTCCTTTTCCGGAAGCGCCATTTATTTTTTTGAATTTTCTTTCCACTGTGGCCTTGGCGATTTTTTCTTGGTATTTCTCTAAACGCCTAACCGGCCTTCCCCTCTTTTTCATTTTCGCTTGGATCTCGATCCTGCCTTGGAATTTGCATGAATCTACTAATCCGCTCAATCCTTCCTATCTTTTATTAGGAAGTATCTTATTCTTCCTCGGCTTTTTTGAAGCCGTTCCTTCCCTGACCCAGAATGTCCTGAAACCGGCTGTGGCTTTTGCCTTCATGGGTTTCGGACTCTTTTGGGACATGCAGTTTCACAACTCCTGGGTGCTTTTGCCTCCTTTCGTGCTTTTGGCCATCGGACTGCGAATCCGGGATAAGAAATTCCAAATCGCTCAAAACCTTCTCCCCTTCTTGGCGGGCGCGGCGCCTCTGGTAGGGTTATTGGTTCCGACTTACCTTAAATATGGCCTGAACCGTGGCGCCGGCGGATTCCATCTTTTCGAGCTTTTCAACACCCAAAATTTTCTGGCTTTTTTCACCATCCTAGGAAGATTTTTTTCCCTACCTTGTTTTGAAACACTTCGCTACATCGGTTTTAATACATCCCAACGCTGGGCTTTTCTTGTCCAATCCCTTTGGTTCTTTGTACCCGGTCTATGGATGGTCCTCATGGGTTGGATTCAGCCATTAATTCTTTTCATTCTGGGTTGGTCCAAGGATGAAAAACATAAAGATTTCCAAATCCTCTCAAAAGTGGTTCTTTTCGCCTTTTTAGTGGTTTGGATTAGTTTTTGGTTTACCTCCAAGGAGCCCCTGGCACATATTTACTATATTCTTATGCCCCTTTTAACAGCTTACTCTATATATATCTGGAGTCGGTTTGCCCATCGGCCAGGGTGGCGCTTGTTAGGGCTGGTTTGTATCATGGCCAACCTATGGTTCCAGTCGGGCTTCATGATTCGAATGTGGAAAACCCAGTCCCTTTACACGAACCGAACCTTAGTGGTCCAAGCCATCCAAGCGAAGAATTACCGGATATTAGGAGAACGGCGCCCAGGGAGTGACAACTGAATAAAGTTTTAAATTTTGGAGAAAATATGATCCGCAAATTGGTGTTTTTCTTGGTGTTGACTGGCACGGTTTCCGCCGCCGATATTAATTTTTTAGTGATGCCCGACGAGGTCGTTGGCCCCATCAGCCCCTATATTTACGGGGTGAATGATGTGGACCCGGGAGACGTCAATACCACCGTCCGCCGCCTGGGCGGCAATCGCATGACGGGTTATAACTGGACCAACAACGCCTCCAACGCGGGCAACGACTGGCACCACATGAGTGACAACTGGCTTTGTGATAGTCATCAATACAAGGACTGCGACCAACCCGGAGCCTTCGCCAAACATTTTGTGGAAGCGAACCAGAAATACGGGGTCGACACTCTCATGACGGTTCCCTTGGCGGGCTTCGTGGCCGCCGATAAGAACGGTGAAGTTTCAGACAAGGAAGCTGCTCCCAACCGACGTTGGAAAAAAATTGAGTTCCATAAGAAACGACCCTATACCCTGACCCCTGATCCCAATAACCCCATCGTCTATGAGGATGAGTTCATCAACTTCATGGTCTCCAACTTCAAGAAAGCGGACGAAGGGGGCGTAAAATTTTACGATTTGGATAATGAACCGGGAATATGGCCCTCCACCCATCCCCGCATTCACCCCGAAAAGACCAGCTACTGGGAAATGTCCAACAAAACAGAAGCCGCCGCCGAGAATATTCTCAGGGTAGACCCGACCGCCATAATCTTTGGTGGCGTCTGTTATGGTTGGCAGGAATTTATGACTCTCCAAAACGCGCCCGAAAGTAAGGACGCTTCCATCATCCAAAAATTTCCTACTTATCTGGACTTTTACCTGGATTTCATCCACCACTTGGAAATCACTTATCACCAACGGCTCGTCCGAGTGTTGGACCTGCATTGGTATCCCGAGGCCCAAGGCGGGGGGAAGCGCATCACCGAAAATGATATTTCTTCCGACTCCATTGAAGCTCGTTTACAAGCTCCCCGAAGCCTTTGGGACCCGGGTTACGTGGAGAAAAGCTGGATCACCCAATGGTCGACCAAAGGTCAACCGATCCAATTGATTCCGTGGGTGCAGCAAAAAATCGACAAGTGGTGTCCGGGAACCAAGCTGGCCTTCAGTGAATATGACTATGGGGCGGGAAACCACATTTCCGGGGGAATCGCCCAGGCGGATGTCTTGGGAATATTTGGCAAATACGGCATTTTCATGTCCAACTATTGGGGGGATTTGAAACCGTACAACCGGGCCGCCTTCAAGCTCTACCGAAATTATGACGGTAAGAATAGCACCATCGGCGATACCTCGGTTTCAGCCGCCACGGAAGACGTCACCAAAACTTCCTGTTACGCCGCCACGGACAGCAAAACCCCCGGAGTTCTTTGGGTGGTTGTCTTGAACAAGAACCAAAAAGATTCCATCCACGGCAAATTCAAGTTTCAGGGCAAGGAAATCTATGCTTCTTACGAAGCCTACTCCTTTAACGCGGAATCACCTGACATCAAATTGGTCAGAAAAGATAAGGTGGACAAAGACCATTTTGATTATTCCCTGCCGCCTCTCTCCGCCACTTTGTTTGTTTGCCGTTAAACCCCGTTATCGGGAAATCGTTTCGTTATCGAAGCGCTTTTCTCTTAAAGCTTGGAAAAAGATATCAAACAAAAAGACATATTTTATTTCCTAAAATTGTTTATCCTTTCGGCTTTTTTCCTAGATCACAAATTAAGCTTTACCGGAATCAAATTGTCAGGTAGCGTATTCCGCTCACGGTGGGAAAATCGTTTATTCTTTTTACAACGCTTTAAAATTCTTGAACAAGAAAATGAATAAGGAGTTAATCATGAAGAAGTTTATGGCGCTGTTTATCTTATTAGGTTGTGTCATTTTGGGATCTTTGGGATGTCCTTCTAAAAACCCTGTAAGCCCCTTATCCGTGGCCAATTCCCCTACCCCAGTTAATACGGCCACCAATACTCCCACTCGAACGACATCGGGAACACCCACTAAAACTTCAACAACAACTCCGACGGCGACACCTTCCAATACCGCGACAAATAGCCCTACTTCCACGGTTTCCAATACCGCCACCAATTCTGGTACGCCTACCGCATCCGGCACACCCACTAACACGGCTTCTAATACCGCAACGGCAACTCCCTCAAGCACAGCGACTAACACGGCAACCAGCACAGCCTCCGCTACTCCTTGCCAGGCGGCTTCTTTCCAAGCAACCTATTCTTTCAACAATGGTATTCAATGTTGGGCACCGACTACCGGTTCAGCGTACGTTACGGATTGGACAATCTCGAGTACTCATACCGCCCCTTCCGGTAACGATTCTCTCGTCGCAACCATCAACAATACTTCAGGATCAAATCAAAGCGTTCAGCTTCAACTCATTTTTTCAACCCCTCAGAACATGACCGGTTATGACATTGTTGCTTACGTTTATATTGACCCAACCTTGGCGGCGCCTGCCTCTAGTTACACCACTGGGTTGCAAGGCCCCTTTGATGAAAGTACGGGTAGTAACATATTTGAATCGCCTTGGAATAATGTCGGCTCTGGAACTGGTGCCACGAATGTAGGCGCTTGGTTCCCGGTTACCCTCGTCGTTGGGTCATCGGGTGGTACCGCATCCTCGGTTAATTCGATTGGGATCCAATTAACCAACATGCCGGCGGGCGCAACCGGTAATTTATACCTTGCCGATGTTAGTATCTTTATTCCCGCGGGGCCAACCGCTACACCCACGACCGTCCCCAATTATTCCTGGACCTTCGAGGACGGTTCGACGGATGGATTTTATGTTGACTACAATACAGGAGATACCATTACGCCTAACTCCTACGCCAATTTGGGGATCAGTAACGCTTCAGGTGGCGTGAGCGCCCTGGATATGACCATGATAAGCGGGGCTGGTGGCGGAAATGATATGCAAATAGAATCCAATTACGTTTCTGTCAGCGGATCGAACGGTTTCCCTATTAACTTCAGTGCCATTGGTGCGGTGGGTGTCCGCATACAGGTTTACGTGATGCCCGATGCCGCGGGTTCTTCCGGCTTCGGAGCCGCCAATTATGTAAAAACCACTAGTGGGGATGTTTACGGTACGGGTGGTGTCGGTACCGAAATACCCGGGGGATACAGCTATACCAGCCTTACATCTGGCGCATGGACTCAGGTATCCCTTCAGCCATCCGGAACCAATTGGGCAACCGATGAAACAAGCGTAACAGGGATTGGCATCGAGCTTAATGTCTACGGCGGGACGCAGGCCACCGCTGGAGATTACATTATCGATAATATGCAACTTTATTAAATCTTAAATCCACTTGTTCTAAGGGCGTTTCGTGAAATGCGAAACGCCCTTTTTTATTTAATCAATCGTTTAATGGCTTTCACAGTATCAAACCTTTGGAAAACGGCTCCAGAGAAACATTCTTCCCATACCCCACTCCCAAAGCCAGTCGGGCAACAACCATCGTAGGTAATAGAGAACGCGGTCATCCCCTTTTACCAAGTAACGCCGTTTCATGGGCTTGTCCTCCAACGCTTTAAAAACCGTTTGCACGAAAATTTCCACCGGCGCGGCCTTAGTAAAACGTCCCTTTTGCCAGTTCTCCATTTGAAAGGTAAAAGGGGTGTAAGGCGAGTGAGAAGATTTCACCTTTTGTCCCATCCGGGCATTTTGGACCACGTTGGTTTGCACTTCACCCGGATTGATCTCCGTGACATCGATGCCCCAAGGCCGGCCTTCCATCCGCAGGGCTTCGGTGATCGAGTTCACCGCAAACTTCGTGGCGGAATAGGCCCCTAGGAAAGGTGTCCCCATGAAGCCCGCGATGCTCCCGACATTAATGATTTTTCCCGAACCTTGCTTTCGCATAGAGGGCAGGACCGCCCGCGTGACCCTCAAGAGCCCGAAAACATTGGTTTGGAATTGGGCCTCTATGTCGGAATCGGACAAGTCTTCCCAGCATCCAGCCATTACGAACCCGGCGTTATTGAGAAGCGCGTCGATTCGGCCTTCGCGCTTGAGGATTTGCCGAACCGCGCGATCCACGGAGGATTTCCGGTCCACATCCATTAACAAGGGGTAAAGAGTCAGGCTTTTGGATAACTGCCATAAATGGCCCGCCTTTCGGGGGTTGCGATAGGTGGCATAAACCCGATAGCCCTTTTCGGCCAGGGCCTGGGCCGTGGCCAAACCGAACCCTGAATTGGCTCCCGTTATGAGGACAACCAAGGGGGTCATGGCCGAGCCTCTTTTTGGAACTGGGAATATCGGGTTTGCAAAACCCGGTCGTAAAGGAAATCCGGAAGGAACCAACGGATCAAAGGAAAAAAGACCGCGTCCCTCCCCACAGGATACCGCACAGCCATTCGGGACGACCGCAAAGCTTTTAGGATTGCTTTCGCCACCCTGTTCGGTCCTGGAGCTGACGAAGGGGGATGGTCTCCGAAATAAAGGACTCTTTCCAACACACTCTGGTATACGGACTTCTTTTCAAGAAAGATTTTGGCCTTGCGCCGGTTGACCTTAAAGGGAGTCTTGATGTTCCCGGGCTCCACCACCGCCACCTGAATATTGAAAGGACGGACTTCCAAGCGGAGGCTTTCTGTAATGGCTTCCACCGCGTATTTGCTGGAACAATAAAGGCCGATCCCGGCGAATGTCATTTTACCGGCAAGGGACCCGATATGAAGAATACGGCCGGATTTTTGCGCCCGCATCACCGGTAACACAGCCCGCGTGACCCTCAAAAGGCCGAAGACATTGGTCTCGTACTGGGCCCGGATCTCCTCATCGGAAAACTCCTCTAAAGCGCCAAAGGCTCCCCACCCCGCGTTATTGACGAGCACGTCGATTCGGCCCGCTTTTTTAACAATAGCGGCAATCGCCCTTTTTACGGACGGAAATTTGTCCACGTCCAATTGCAGAATTTCAACCGGCAAACCGGCTGAAGCTTCCTTCAAGGGACGCGTTTTTTTCAGGTCTCGCATCGTCGCGAAAACCCGATAACCATGGTGGGCTAAAAGAAGCGCGGTTTCAAAACCAATACCAGTGGAGCACCCCGAAATTAAAACAACTTTTTGGTCTTCCACGAAATTTCCTTCTGACTTTCAGAAATAAAGAAAAACAATATTGTTTCATACTATGAGGGGCGCTAATGTGGCCGGGGAAAAACTATGGCATAGGCCGGATCAAAAGGCAAATAGGCCAAGGATAAAATTTTCTTTTACGGTGATTGACTTGCCCGAATTCCATTGAAATTCGGGCGCTTCGAAACACCTTGAACGGCGAAAACAAGATGGAGTCTTTTTCTCCGCCCTGCTAGGATAAGTCCAGTTTTCCTCTGACTATCGCAAGGAGCCTTTATGCGCCTTCAAACCTTTTTAGTCCTGGCCATCTCAACCCTCTTCCTGACGACAGGCCTATCCGCGACGACCTTTAACGAGCTGACCATTGATCTGATTGAAGGAACGGTCATGGTCCAGCCCGTGGACGGCTCCAAACCCTATGCCATTGAAACCGGAAGCACGTTGCAAAAAGGAGACACCATTTCCTGTTATGACAAAAGCTTGGTGATTTTAAAAACCCACCGGGGAGACCGAATCGGGCTGGACAGCAATACCAGCGTAAATATTGACGAATACTATTTGGAAGGCCCGGACCGCCAGATCCGTTTAGTCCTGCAGAAGGGAAATTTGTTGTTAAGAACCAACGGTTGCGGTTCCCGCCAAAGTTTTTTTGAGATCAACTCGGGCTCGGTGGTGACCTCAATCGATGCGACCCACTCCATCCTCTCTTATGACCCTGCCAAGGAATCCCTCGTGGTGAAATACTTCACCGGGAAACTGTCCGTCATCGACAAGGATAATGAGCAAAAATTCAAAGTAGAGCATTCCGAAAACTCCTGGCAGGCCGGAAAAATGGCCAAGGAAGAGCCGGATCCCGTGGATGAGGTGGATGTGGTCAATTTCAATAAATTCTTCAACGGTGAACCCCGCATTGCCCCGCCCAACAACGACTTTCTCCTCATGGGCAACGACTAAGCGGCCCATGAGCGGCCCCACGGTCGAGTTTGAATGCCCCTACTGCGGTTACCCCAATTTTTCCCCGCTTGATCCCATTTCCGGGCTTCAACAATGGACCACCGACTGCGAAAATTGCTGCCGTCCAATCGCCCTCAGGGTGAGGGTCCAGGGCGGCGAGGTGGAGGAAATGGACGTGGAGAGGGAGCAGGACTAACCGGGACTTTTGAATTTTAAGTTAGAACTCGCAATGAAATTCATCGCGTTAACGGGGTATGAACGGATCCCCGCCGGTATGGATGAGGTTCATAACCACCTTCACCGCCATGAAGACGTAATAGAAGAGAAGCAAAAACCCGAAGAACCAGGTAATCCACTTTAAAGCCTTCCGGTTGAAAAGATTACGGCTGTAATGGACTCCCATCCCCAGGCAGGAAAACCAGATCAGTTCGCTCACCAGGATGGCCGAGAAAAAGGACGTGGCCGCCCCCCCGGCGATATCCAGGTTGGCGGGAATCGGCATGGAGAGCTGGACCGTGCCCACCATCCCGATCCAATACATCAAGGTGAAGGGGTTGGTGGCCGCCAGCAGAAAACCCATGACAAAGGAATGGTCGATCCATTGGATCTGCCGGCGGACTTTGGGATGGACGATGGCATCCGGGTCATCCCGTATCTCCGTCAAGGTGGAATAGGCCAGGTAAAGCAGGAAGATCGCGCAAAGTCCCCAGAGAATAATCTTCCAAACGCCGATAAACCCCACCTTCAACAAGCCCGCGTAAACCACCCAGGCGCAGAGCGCGTCCACCAGGGCCGCCCCCGCTCCAACCATGAAGGTTTGTTGGAACCCTCCCATGATGCCGCGGCGGATCGCTAGAAAATTGACGGGTCCAATAAGGGCCGCGGTGCAAAACCCGATGATGAGGCCCTGGGTAATGGCTTGGTAAATGAGCTTGAACATTTCAGGAGTCATGGAGCGTATTTTACAGGAACCGCCCGGCGAATGGAGGTAAAACTTCCTCCGGTCCTTTTTTGACAAACCTTCTTCCTATTGGCTTCCCTCTTTTGGTATTCTTTCCCACACCAGTCCAACCAAAGGGGTGCGACATGCCTGAAAAATCTCTCGTCAACATTTTAATGGGCAGCAAATCCGACTGGGAAGTGATGAAAAACGCTTCCGACACCTTGAATCAATTCGGCGTGGCCCATGAATCCAGGGTTCTTTCGGCCCATCGGACCCCTAAAGAAACTTCCGAGTATGTTTCCGGAGCCGAGGCCCGTGGCGTGGAAGTCGTCATTGCCGCCGCCGGTGGTGCCGCCCACTTGGCTGGTGTCTGCGCCGCCCATACCCTTCTACCCGTTTTGGGAGTTCCCATGGAAAGCAAGTTGAATGGGTTGGATTCCCTGCTCTCGACCGCCCAGATGCCCGGTGGCATTCCCGTGGGGACCCTGGCGATCGGCAAAGCGGGCGCGGTGAACGCGGCCCTATTGGCCATTGCCATCATCGCCAACAAGGACCCCGAACTTCGCAAAAAGCTAAAGCAATTCCGCGCCGACCAGGCGGAAAAAATTCTTAAAGAAAAACTTTCGTAAATTTTACCGCCAAGGCGCTAAGACCGCCAAGAAAGGCTTAAAAGACTCAGGGTTTCAGCCATTGTCTAATGTTTGAGATGTTCTTGGCGTACTTGGCGTCTTGGCGGTTAATGATTTAGGTATTTCAATGTTCAAGGAAGAAACTAAACCTACCGATTCCACTCCGGCCGACACCAAGGCCGATAGTTATTCCCTGCCCTCCCTGGTTAACACTCTGGCGACTACCCTTGGCAGTGTCATTTCCTACCAGGAAGGCGGCCAGGCTCTCGTGCAGGTGGAAAGAATCCGACACCTGGCCAAAACCCTTCGGGCCACTTCCGACCCCAAGGTGGGCGAGGAACTGGCCCAAACCGTCTCCAAAATGCCCCTCGAAAAATTAAATCTCCTCACCAAAGCTTTTACCCACTATTTCGGCCTGATTAACCTGGCCGAAAAGGTGGACCTGGTGCGATCTCTGAAACAACCTTACGAGGAAGCCGGAATCCCCCTGCCCCGCCCCGGTTCCGTTTCCTCGGCGGTGGCCATCCTGGAGGAACAGGGGGTTCTTCCCAAACGGCTTCAGGCACTGTTTGACCAGGGTCAAATCCAGCTGGTATTTACGGCCCATCCCACCGAGTCCAAACGGCGGACCACTCTCACCAAACTCCACCGCATCTCCAAGGCCGCCACCCGGATGGTGGTGGAGAACCTGTCCCCGGACGAGAAATACGACATCTTGAAGTTCATCCTGGAGGAAGTGGTCGCGGTCTGGCAATCGGACGAGGTTCGACAGGTGAAATTAACGGTCCCCGATGAAGTCAAGGGCAACCTCTATTACTTTGAGGACACCCTGTCTCTTGTCATTCCCCAGGTCTACCACGAACTGGAGCGTTCCCTCAAAAAGGCGTTTCCGAAAACCTCCTGGAACGTGCCCCCCTTTCTTCGGTTCGGTTCCTGGATCGGCGGGGACCGCGACGGCAATCCCTTCGTGACCCCCGAGATTACCGTGGAAACCGTGCGGTTGCTTCGCGCGGCAGCCTTGAAGATACACCTCACCGCCCTTGGTGAACTCCGGCGCCGATTGAGCTCTTCCGAGCGGCAAACCCCCATCAGCCCCGAACTGACCGCCTCCATCGTCCGGGACGCCCTGCTCTTCCCCGAATTGGCGGAAGATCTCTCCCACCACATTCCTTTCGAGCGTTATCGGGAAAAGTGCAATTACATTTATGAAAAACTGTCCCGCACCCTCGCCCATACCCAGGCCTTTCCCCCCGATTGGAAAACGCCACCTCCTCCCCCGGCGCCGGGAACCTGGTACCCTTCGGCGGTTGAATTGGAGGCTGACTTGCGCTTGATCGACGCGAGCCTCAGAGCCAACAAGGGAACCATCCTGGCGGACGGTTACTTGAGCCAGGTCATCCGCAACGTCCAAGTCTTTGGTTTCCGCTTGGCGAGCTTGGAAATCCGCCAGCATTCGGGCCGCCACACCTCCGCCCTCGCGGAAATTCTTAAAAAAGCGGGGGTCTGTGAGGATTATGTCGCGTTAAATGAGAATGAACGAACCCAGGTTCTGGAGAAAGAACTGGCCGGAGAAAGGCCCCTGGTTCCCGCTTCCTACGATTACAGCCCGGAAACCGTGGAAGTCCTCAAAACCTTCCAAGCCACGGCGGCCATCCAGGACCACTTGAATCCCAACGCCATCGACACTTACATCATTTCCATGACCCATGGCGTGTCGGATGTCTTGGCGGTACTTCTCTTCTTGAGGGAGACAGGCTTATACCACAAAGGCCAGTACAGCCATTTGAATATCGTTCCCCTCTTTGAAACCCGTGACGACCTGAAACGTTCCAGCGGCATCCTGGAAAGACTCTTGAAGAATGAATCTTACCGCGCCCACCTGAAACTGCGGGGGGACGTTCAGGAAATCATGCTGGGTTATAGCGACTCCAACAAGGAAAGCGGGTACCTCTCGGCCAATTGGGCCCTTTACCGGGCCCAAGGGGACCTCAACCGCCTGGCCGATTCCCACCAAATCGCCTTGAGGCTTTTCCACGGGCGCGGGGGAAGCATCGGCCGCGGCGGCGGTCCCACCGGGCAGGCCATCCTGGCCCAGCCGCCCGGAACGTTGAAGGGAAGGATCAAGATCACGGAGCAGGGCGAGGTCATCAGCGACCACTATGCCGATCCCCCCACCGCCCGTTGGCATTTGGAGCAGATCGTCAACGCGGTACTGAGGGGCTCCTTCCCCTCCCGGGAAGTAATGCCCAAGGCCGAATGGCGGCAGATCATGGACCGGCTGGCCAAGCGTTCCTTGGAAATTTACCGATCCCTGGTCTACGGTCATCCCCGTTTCAAGGAGTATTTCTATTCGGCCACGCCTATTCGGGAGATCAGCAACCATAGCCTAGGCAGCCGCCCGGCCCGGCGTACCCAGGATGATTCCATCGAGAGCCTTCGGGCCATCCCTTGGGTTTTCGCCTGGATGCAGAGTCGGCATACCCTTCCAGGATGGTACGGCCTGGGCGGGGCCGTGGAGGAATACCTGAAGACCGACCCGAAGATATTGGCGACCCTCCAGGAGATGTATAACCAATGGCCCTTCTTCAAGACCGTGCTGGATAACGCCCAGATGATCCTGGCCAAGGCCGATATGGACATCGCGCGCCGTTACGCCGGATTAGTGCCGGACAAGGCGCTCGGTAGGGAAATTTTTGACATCATTAAGTCCGAACACGACCGAACGGTTTCCATCATCTGCCAGATTGTCCAAGTCAAGGAGCTCTTAGAGAAGGACCCCGAACTTTATGAGTCCATCAAGCGCCGTAATCCCTATATCGATCCCTTGAGCTTCGTCCAGGTCGAACTCCTCAAGCGCGCCCGAAATAATCTTAATCCCCCGGATCAACAAAGCCTGGAAGACGCCATCTTGATGACCATCAACGGCATCGCCGCGGGGCTGAAAAACACCGGTTAATCCCGCCTTTCTTCCTTTCCAAAATCATCATCAATATTCATCTTTATTTGATGCTACCTCTCATCATATAATTTAACCTAAATTGATGCTAGGAGCGCCTATGCGGACGACCATCACGATCCAAGATGAAATTCTTCAAGAACTCATGAAACACACGAACGCCAAAACCCGCACCGAGGCGGTCAACAAGTCGCTGGCAGATTGGGTAAAGCGTTTGAAAACCGAAAAGTTAAGGTCCCTGCGGGGTAAATTCCCTATCGAGGATAACTGGGAAAAGCTCAGGGCTCTCGAAATCCAAGAAACCCGGAGCGCCTACCATGCCAAGCGTTCTCGTTGACACTTCCGTCTGGGTGGATTTTTTCCGCCAAGGGGAAAGCCCGGCCAGCCAGGAATTGGACCACCTTCTGGAGGAACAAAAAGCCGTTCTTTGTGGTGTCGTGGAGTTGGAATTACTGCAGGGTGTCCGTCCCCACGACAAGGCCGGTTTGACCGAACTGCTTTCAGGGCTCCCCTTCATTGAAATCGAGCGGGACGACTTTCAGGAAGCGGGGGAACTGCTGGGGTCTTTAAGATCGAAGGGCCTTCAGGTTCCCGCCACCGACGGCCTTATCGCCGCGGTTTGCCTGCGGCAAAATCTTTCTCTTCTCACCTTGGATAAACATTTCAATCACATCACTCATCTTAAAAAAATAAAGGTTTAGCGGGCCTTATGAACGAAATCCAAAAAGCCGCTGAAATCATCCAGGAGGGCGGGCTGGTGGCTTTCCCCACCGAGACTGTCTATGGCCTCGGGGCCGACGCCCTCAACCCCTACGCGGTGGCTGAAATTTTTGAGGTGAAGAACCGCCCCCAATTCGATCCCTTGATCGTGCATGTGGCGGATATGCGGCAGGCGGAAATCCTAGTCACCAAGTTTCCGGAAAAAGCTTTGAAGCTCATTGAGAAGTTCTGGCCCGGGCCCCTGACCATCGTCTTGCCCAAGTCTTCTTTGGTGCCCGATATCGTAACTTCGTCCCTTCCCACGGTGGCCATCCGGGTGCCCAACCACCCCATAGCCCTGGAACTGATCCGTGAATCGGGTCGGCCCATCGCCGCGCCCAGCGCCAACCCCTTCGGACAGGTCAGCCCGACCACGGCGGAACATGTGCGGCTTTCGTTGGGAAACAAGATTGGAATGATTTTAGACGGCGGGCCCTGCCGGATCGGCGTGGAGTCCACGGTCATTTCCTTTATAAACAAGGAACCCGTGCTCCTTCGACCAGGCGGTGCGCCTTTGGAGGAGATCCAGGCCCTGATCGGCCCGGTCCTGGTCCAGCCGAAGGCGCTGGGCGATCCCCAGGCTCCGGGACAATTGGAAAGCCACTACGCTCCCCGCACGCCCCTGCTTTTGGGCGTCCCACTGGAATCCTTTCCAACTGGAAAGAAGATCGGGCTCCTGTCCCTGGGAAAACCCCTGGACCCCGCCCCTTTCGCCGCGATCGAGGTTTTGTCCGATCATGGCGATTTGAGGGAAGCGGCGGCGAATCTCTTCGCCGCCATGAGAAGGCTGGATGAGAAGAATTTGGATGTCATATTCGCTTTCCCCGTTCCGGACCAAGGCCTAGGCCGCGCGATCAACGACCGCCTGGCCAAAGCCAGTATTAAAAGATAAAGACAATTTGAACCACCAAGACACCAAGGGCACCAAGAACAACCAAGGCAAAGATGTTTAAAAAATGTTGTAACCCTTTTTTTTCTGCTTTTCTTAGTGCCCTTAGTGTCTTCGTGGTTAACAGGGTTTGTCAGGAAGCCGCCTGGTCCCTGGTTTCTTCCTCCACCGGCAATCCCAGCACCCGGCGAACCGCGCTTTTCAGGTCGGTGAGGCTCAAGGGCTTGTTGAGGAACAGACTCACGTTTAAACCCTTCTTGTCGAATTCTTCGACCAAGTTCACGTAGTAACCCGACACCACAATGATGGGCAAACGGGAATGTTTCTTGCGGATTTCGGGAAGGGCCTCCAGGGCGCTCATGCCCTCCAATTTCAAGTCGGTAATCAGCAGGTCATATTTGTTCTCCTCCAATTCGGCCATCATTTGGCCGCCGGCTTCCACCAGCACCACCTCATAACCTTCCTGTTGGAAGGACTTCTCATATAAGCGGCGTACCCCCGGATCATCTTCCGCGATGAGGATTTTAAAATCGTTGCGTTTCATATAGATCTCCTTGGATTTAATCATCAACGTCCTCACATAAGGCAATGGTCGTGCCAAAGAATCCCAGTGAAATAAGGCCCATCGCCCGGACCAAGGCCCTTGGATACACGACAAACTTACCCAGCCATGGAAACTTTTACCCAATTCCCTGGGCTAAAATCCCGGCTAATCCGCTAGGAAAAGGGGGTTCCTTTGTGTAGTCTTGGGAAATTCCAAACCAGGGAGCGCCCATGAAATACCGTAAAATTGGCCAGTCCAGCATCGAAATTTCCGAGATCAGCCTGGGTTGTTGGACCCTCGGGGGATTGAACTGGGTGAATGGAAGCCCCAATGGCTGGGCCGACGTGGACGCGGTAGAAGTGAAAAAGGCCATCGACTACGCCCTGGACCAGGGCGTGAACCACTTCGATAACGCGGACGTTTACGGCAACGGCCGGGCGGAGCGCATGCTTTCCGAGATCCTGGGCGACCGAACCAAGAAGCTGATCATCGCAACCAAAGTCGGTTGGTTCCCCGGTACCGCCGCCAGCGCCTATGAACCCGCCCATATCCGCCACCAATGCGAGCAGTCCCTCATCAATCTCAAACGGGATGTCATCGATATCTATTACTTCCACCACGGGGATTTTGGCCCCAACGCCCGCTATCTGGACGACGCCGTGGCGGTCATGCACCAATTAAAAAAAGAGGGCAAAATCCGCCTCATCGGCCAGTCCGCCTATTCCAACGCGGACTTCGTGAAGCTAGTCCCTAAGGTCAAGCCCGACGTTCTGCAAAGCTGGGCCCATATCATGGACGACCAATTCATCCGCGAGGGTGCGCCGGTCCACAAGCTCCTCGTTGAGAAGAAAATGAGCTTCGTAGCCTTCTCGCCCCTGAACCAAGGCGTCCTTTTGGGCAAGTTCGATCCCAAGAACCCCCCCAAGTTCGACGAGGGCGACCACCGCAAAGGTGACCAGCGTTTCACCACCGAATCCCTTTTGGCGGTCCAGCCCAAAATCGAAAAACTGAAATCCCGCTTCGGAAAAGACGTCAAGGATCTCTCCCGGGTGGCCCTGCAATATCTCTTGGCTAATCCGGTTGTTTGCTGCGTGATCCCCGGCTTTAGGAATCTCAACCAGGTCCAGGTCAACCTCTCCGGCGAGGGAAAACCTCTGAGCCCGGAGGATGTCCAATTTATAGGTGAAGTCTTCAAGTCTTAAATCATGAAAGGATAGCCATGACACCCGAACAATCTTATGAGGACCTGTTGAAACGCATGAAGGAGATCGCCGTTCTGGGCAATACCGCCGGGGTTCTTGGCTGGGACCAGGAAGTCTATATGCCCGCCGCCAACGCCCCCTACCGGGCCGAACAGCTTTCGCTTTTGGCCGGCATGCTCCACCACAAATTCACCGACCCCGCCGTGGGAGATCTGATTTCCAGCGCCGAATCCTCCAAGGCCCTCACGTCCGACGCAGTCTCCGACAGCGCGGTGAATTTAAGGGAATGGCGCCATTCCTACGACCGTTCCACCAAACTGCCCCAGAAACTGGTGGAGGAAATGGCCCGGGTCACCTCCAACGCCCAGGTGGAATGGGTGGAAGCCCGCAAGGAAAACAAGTTTTCCAGGTTCCAGCCCTGGCTGGAAAAGATCATCGCCTTGGTGCAGGAACAGGCCAAGTGCTACGGCTACAAAGACCACCCCTACGACGCCCTGCTGGAAGATTACGAACCCGGCCTGACCACCGCCAAGCTCAACCAGCTCTTCCCGCCCCTGAAAAAAAGCCTCTCCGAAATGGTGGCCAAGATCACCTCCTCCAAGAAACAACCTGATCTTTCGATCTTGAAACGCGCCTGCCCCGTCCCCCAGCAGGTGGCCTTTTGCCGCCAATTGGCCGAGGCCATCGGCTTTGATTTCGCCAAGGGCCGCATCGACGTTTCCGCCCATCCCTTCACCACCGGCCTGGGGCCTTGGGACACCCGCATCACCACCCGCTTCGAGGAAACCAACTTCGAGAACGCCTTCTTCAGCACCCTGCACGAGTCCGGCCACGGCATCTACGACCAGAACCTGCCCGCGGAAGACCATTACGGCACCCCTCGCGCCTCGGCGGTGTCCTTAGGCATCCACGAATCCCAATCCCGCCTCTGGGAAAACCTGGTGGGCCGAAGCCTGGCCTTTTGGAAATACTTCTTCCCCGAGCTGAAAAAGTCCTTCCCCGGCACCTTCGACGACCTTTCGCTGGAGGCCTTTTATTTCGCCATCAACCACTCGGCCCCCTCCTTCATCCGCACCGAATCGGACGAGGTGACCTACAACCTGCATGTGGCCCTCCGCTATGACATCGAAACCGCGCTCATTTCGGGGAGCCTCAAGGCCGCGGACGTTCCCAAGGTCTGGAACGAGGCCGTGAAGCAGTACCTCGGCGTCACCCCACCCAACGACTCCCAAGGCTGTCTGCAGGACGTGCATTGGAGCCACGGAAGCTTCGGCTATTTCCCCACCTATACCCTGGGCAACCTCTATTCGGCCCAGTTCTTCGCCACCGCCGAAAAGGAAGCCGGACCCCTGGAAGGCAAATTCGAAAAGGGTGACTTTAAGCCCCTGAAGAAGTGGCTGAATGAGAAGATTCACGCCGAGGGCCAGCGCTACCGCGCCGGGGACCTGTGCAAGAAGGTGACGGAGCAGGAATTAACCAGCGAGTTTTTCTTAAATTATCTCAACAAGAAATTCGGTGCCTTATATGGGTTTTAAAAAGTTATAATGGTTTTCAAGTGAGGAAGCCATGACAGATAAATTAAATACCCTACTCCAAGAAACCCATAAGCTCCTAGGGGCTCTTTATGGAGGACGGTTATCCAAAATGCTCTTGTACGGATCACAGGCACGGGGTGACACAAACCCTTCCTCGGATATTGATTTAATGATTGTTTTGGAAGGTCCGGTCAACGCGGGAGAAGAGATTTCAAGGGTTGGGGAAATAACCTCAAACCTTTCTTTAAAGCACAACGTTGCTATTTCCTGCGTTTTTATTTCCTCCGACCGTTACCTCAAGGAACAAAGCCCGTTGCTTTTGAACGTCCGTCGGGAAGGCGTGGCGGTTTGACCTCGGAACAGAAGGCCTTGCTGCAGTTCGTATCCTTTTTTCTTATATAACATTAGAACTTGGTTATCATGATGCATATTAGTATTTAACCTTGTTAAAGGAAAAATTTATGCCGGGTGAAGGTCATCCGCTTTCTGAAGTTTTTGGCCACCTAACAACAGACAATACCAAAAGAGCTGTCCGTTATAGATCCCTTCGACTCTGCCCCTTCAATAATAAGGTTCCTAATTGCACGAAAGACAAAGCCAAAAACCCTCTTGGCGTTTGTTCAATTTATTATGAGAAAAAACCGGTTATCACATGCCCCATACGTTTCAGAGAGGAATGGATAATAGCTGATGATGCCGCTAGTTTCTTTTTTGATGAAAATGCAAAGTGGAGTTCTTTAACCGAAGTTCGCTTAAATGACGCAAATAATAAAGCCGCAGGAAATATTGACGTCATCTTAGTGGCCTATGATAAGAATGGAAAAGTTGTCGATTTTGGAGCCTTGGAAGTCCAAGCGGTTTATATATCTGGTAACGTTCGTGATCCATTTGAATACTATATGAAAAACCCTAAGGGCCGCGGTTCGATGGATTGGTCTAACGAGCCAAATTATCCAAGACCAGACTACCTTTCTTCCTCAAGAAAAAGGTTAGCGCCTCAACTACTTTTCAAAGGCGGAATCCTACATAGCTGGAACAAAAAAATGGCCGTTGCTTTGAATAAAGGTTTTTTTGAAACACTACCAAATATGAAACGAGTTTCTAAATCCAAGGCTGACATTGCTTGGCTTATCTATGACTTGGTACCGGTCGAAGAAAATGGACAAGATAGATTTGTCCTTAAAAAAGTTGATGAAGTTTTCACGGAATTCGAACTGGCTTTAATTTCAATAACTACAGCAACTCCTGGAAAGGTTGAAGATTTTATAAACCTTCTTCAAGAAAAACTTGATGAGCAGTTGGAAACACCGCCCACAAACAGAACAATAGAAAGACCGTTTAAATGACTTTACATAGCCAAACCTTGTTGTTTCCTGATTTGGAAACCAAAAACGAATACTTAAGGCCTGTCAATGTTTCATCGGTTCCTCAACGTAGCCCTTTTCGTTATCCAGGTGGAAAAACATGGTTTGTGCCCACATTTAGACAATGGATAGATTATTTAAATCCTAAACCAAAGTTGCTTATCGAACCATTTGCCGGGGGTGGAATAATAAGTTTAACTGCGGCGTTTGAAAATCTCGCTCCCAAGATATTAATGGTTGAATTGGACGATGAAATAGCAGCAGTTTGGGAAACAGTTGTAAATGGAGGGTGCGATTGGCTCGCAAACAAAATTCTCAAATTTGATCTTACAGAAGAAACCGTCAAAAAAGAGTTAAAGAGAAAACTTCACTCACAAAGGGAAAAAGCATTCCAAACGATTCTTAAAAATCGCACTTACCACGGAGGTATTTTAGCAAATGGTTCCGGCTTATTAAAATATGGTGAGAATGGAAAAGGAATTAAGTCTCGTTGGTATCCTATGACTCTTGCCAAAAGATTCTTTAATATGGACCAAGTTGTAATAAAAATAAAATTTCAACGAGAAGACGGTTTAAAAGTTATTCAAGAACATATAAACGATTCAAAGGCTATTTTCTTCATAGACCCCCCTTATACCGCCGGCGGGAAAAAAGCCGGTAAAAGGTTATATAATTTTTGCGAGTTAGATCATGAACGTCTATTCGAACTGTGTTCTTCAATGAAAGGTGAATTTTTAATGACTTACGATAATGCTGACGAAGTTAAAGCAATGGCACGACAGTATGGTTTTCAAATGAGGTTGGTGCCTATGAAAAACACCCATCACGCTACAATGGAGGAATTAGTTGTCGGAAAAGATCTAACTTGGATGGACAGATTTACTGGTGCCCACGAACCACAGGCCCCATACCTCATCAAAAACAGATCAAAAATTAGACATTCAAAAACAAAAAAAATCAGCTAACATTCCTTTTCTTGATAATCCATATAAAACAATAAACTGTTTAGACGCGATTTTTCCGCATTGAGTCAAAATCACCCTCCCACCTCAACTTTCCTTTTGATTTCAACAAAGCTTTTACCACATTGCCCTGATGGACCAACCGTTTTAACGCAATTTGAACAACCTGGCGCTTGGATTTCGCCCCAGTTATGAGGATGGCCTTTCGAAGTAAATCATCATCCAAGACAATGTTCGTGCGCGACATGGGCACTCCTTTTGATACACCATTTATCACGAAAAGGCATATTGAACCAGGGCCCCTATTTCCATTCAGGCCGGCTTATCCCAGACCCTCGGGGTTGGGTTACCGATGGTACCACTACGACACATCCACCGGGGCCACTACGACATAATCACTACGACACATCCTGTCGAGTGACTACGACACTCCTGGAGGCTGAAGACCCTAAGGGGCTATTCTTCCAATTTTGTTCGCAGTGTGAACAGGCGAGGTCAGGATTGGGTCAAAGATGTGGCGGGTTTGGCCTTGGGAAGGGCCAACTGGGCCGCCCGGGCCTTCAGCCCCACGGTGGTCACCAGGATAATCTCGACCACCACGAAGGTAATCACGAAGGGCAGGCCCCCCTTGGAAAAGCCGTAGCTGTGGAGCCCTACCCCCAGGATGAAGTTGACCCCGTACCAGGCCATCAGGACGCCCAGGAAGGCGCAAACCACCCCGATAGTGAAGCCCACTTCCCTTAGCCACCCGGCCAGGCGCCCGTGAAGGATGGCCACATAGCCCAAAAGGGCGATCAGGGCCCAGGTTTCCTTGGGGTCCCAGCCCCAAAAGCGGCCCCAGGAATAGTTGGCCCAAACCCCACCCAAAATGGTTCCGGCGGCCAAAAGCACCACCCCCACCTGGACGACCCTATAGAGAAGGCGGGTCTGCCCCTGCAGGCGGGCCTTATCCCCTGGGTGTTTCCAAAGGCTCCAAAGGCACACGTGGCCGATGCCCAGCGACAGTAGGAAGGCCGCGTAGCTGAGGGTAATGGTGAGCACATGGATGGTCAGCCAGAAGTTGCTTCGAAGTACCGGCTCGATGGGCTGGATGGAAGGATCCAAGACAGTCGGCACATTGTCCGCCAAAATAAAACCCACCACCGCCAAAACGGCCCCCGCCAGGGCGAAGAAGCGGGTCTTGAAGATCCACTCGAAAACAAGGGCGAAAACCGTCATGCCGAAGGTCACCCAGATGAGGGATTCGTACATGTTGGAAACCGGCGGGCGGCCCGCGATCAGGCAGCGCAGGACAAAGCCGTAAAGGCTCATACCGATGCCCATTTCAAAGGCAATAAACCCGGGGACGAAAAGCATCTGGGCCGCCTTGCCGTTCTTGGAAAGCAGGGAGGCCCCCATAAGGATGGCCGCCAAGAGATGGATGATCCAGGCCCAACGGAAGGGCTTGAGGGCGTTGAAGAGAACCTCAAGGGACATTTTACCGCGGTCCACGTAATCCCTGCCCCCGATTTGCGTCAGGATTTGGGAAAGACTTAGGGATTCACTAAGGAACTTGTCCGTTTCCTTCTTGTCGTAACTGCTCAGGACCCCGGCGAAACCCTCCAGCACCGCCATGGCGGCGGCCGGGATGTGCGATTGATTGGTGGCGTAAGCCCGGTTCAAGTCGCCGAAGGTTCCCCATTTTTGGGTCTTGTCGTCCATCACGGGAATCATGGCCAGTGCGTCGCCCGACTTGATGTCCTCGAAGCGCTGAAGCCGCCCGAAGACCGCCAAGGCTTCCTTTTCCTTCGGGTCCAGCGTCATTTTTTTCTGCTGTTTGGCATAGCTGGTCTTGGCGTAGGAGATGAAGCCCTCGTGGTTCACCAGGAACTGGGGTGAAAGCATCCGCTGGTCGGCCGGCACGCCGATAAGCGAACGGAATTCCAGGTTATCGGCCAGGATGAACTGCTTGTCTTCCCAGGCCTGGGGATGGGTGGCCCAATCCAGCACTGTCTGGATGGAATTTTGCCCCTCGTAATGCTCATGCCCCGTCACCAGCCTCACGCTTTCCCGGGCGAAAGTGTCGAAAGGCTTGATGCGGCCCCCGTCCTGGATGGGAATGAGGGACAAAACCTTGAAATCAAACCCGTCGGCGAAAACCGGAGAGATCATTCCCGCCGCAAAGGCGCAGAGGCATAGAAAAAACCATTTAAAATTCAACCTGAGGAACTCAAAATTTATTTTAAGCATTCGCTTCCTTCTTCCAAGCCGGATTTTTAAACCAAAACATGAAAATTAACCCCAGGACCAGCACGATGGCCCCGCCGTATTTCAAGTAAATGCCCGGGTCCTTCCCCACGGAAAAGACCGAGGTATAGGTGCCGTCCGGTTCCGCCTCGTAACTGGCCTGGTACACGGTGTAGCCCAGGTAATGGAGGGGTTCGTTCATGCTGATGGTGACGGGGACCTGGGTTCCCTTGTCCTGGTCGATGTAATAGACGTTGCTGGCGTAGGAAGCGGGCTTATCGGTGCCGGGGTCGAACCCTACCTTGAACTTAACCAGTTGGAGCTTAAAAGGCAACTCCAGCCGCTTGGGCCCATAGGAGATGGAAAAGGTTTGGCCGTCGGCCAAAGTGAAGGAAACCGGTGCGCTTTGGTACCCCAGCCAGCCGTCTTTCTTGTCCGGCTGGCGCAAGACCTCGTAATGCAGGGCCGGTTCGGGGTCTTTTTGGTAGGGCAGGGGCTGGGGCTCGTAAACTTCCTCCGGAACCGCGTCGGGGAGGCGCTCCTCCACCTTGAACTGCATATCCATCCAGCCCGTCGAGTAGTCCTGGCCTACTTGCAGGTCCTGGACCGGCTGAAATTCCCCATGGTACCGGGTTTGATATTTCAGGCCGCCCTGGGGGGTAACCAGGATCGCCAGGGCGTTGGTGCTCATGTCCTTGGACCCATGGGCCAGGAGCTTTTTCCAATTCTCCTCTTTTTCGTAAAAAACTGAGGCAGGACCCAAGTCCAAATGATCGAAATCCGGGTTTCCCATGAAAAGCCATTGGTTCTCGTTCACAAAGGAGCTGTTCAGGATTAAATGGATGGAAGGATAGCCCTTTTCGCCCTGTTCCACCTCCCGGCCCCGGACAATCTTTTCGGCGTTGAGATAGAACTGGTCCACCATCAAAAGCCCCCCCTCGGGCATATTGACGAGCAGGGGATGGTCGGCGTTGGGAACCCGGAAGTTAAAGGAAGCCGGTATCTTTTCGATGACCCCGTCGCCGAACTGGTAATAAAGGTTGGGCTTGTCTTCCTGGAAAACGTGGCCTTCTTCCCCTTCTTTCAGGGCGATTTGGCCGTCCACCCCCATTTGCTGGGTGACCAGCGAACCCGCCAGGACGCAGATGATCCCTAAGTGGGTGACCACGAAGCCGATTTGGTATTTCTTCCAGGGAAAGCGGGAAAAGGCTGAACAAAAGAGGTTGACGGCCAAGAGCACCAGGAACCCCCCGAACCACCAGGTGCCATAGACGAACCTTTTGGCGATGGGCGTGGAAAAGCGTGACTCCACGATGGTGCCGGTGGCCAGGAGCGCCGCCAGGATGAGGATCATGGGCAGGGCCAGCTGGACGGAGCCCAGGAATTTGAGCGTTCGGTTTTCCCTAAAAGGATTCAATGCCGTCTCCCTTGGTTTAAAGCGGGGAGTATCTTAAGCGGGGTAGGGGGTCAACACAAGTGACGCCGGTCATAAAACAAAAAACCCCGCCCCGGAGGACCGGAGAGGGGGTTTTGATGAACTAAAGTGGATTAAATATTAATGTTCAACCCGACTTCGATGGGAATGTACCCGGCGGTTCCGCCCTGGCCAATGATCAAAGTATATTTAGCTTCCCCGAAAATATTCATGTCGGGGCCCATGGGAAGCTCGACACCTCCGCCCACTTGAATCGTCGGATAAATGCTGGAACCGCCGGGGGTGGAATAAGAGGTGTTAGGAAGCAAAGCTTCGTAATAAGGCGTATTGTAAGGTGGATCGAGAGTGTAGGTAGTCGAACCTGAACTGGACACCCCAAACATCGAAAGGCCCGCCCCGCCTAAAAGATAGGGTTTCATCCCGTTTCCCTCAAAGCGATATTTGCCGGAGGCCAAAATTTCAATGTTGGTCCAATTACCGTTGGAGACTTGAGTGCTTGAATAATAACTAGGAATTCCACCCTGTGTGGTGATGGTATTACTAAAGGTGTAAAAACCCACCGAACCTCCGATGAATAAACCATTTCCCGCAGGGAAATACCCCGCCACTCCTCCGCCAAACCCGAGGCCATACCCGCCCGAGGAAGATAAGGCGATCCCCGCCATAGGGTCCAACTCAAAACTCTTCGCTGAAGCGGCGCCTGTGGGCTTCATCGCCGCGGAAGGGGAAGTGGCTGTGTTAGAAGCCGTCGCCGCCGCGGGAGCGGGGGTTCCGGCCTGGGCCTGAAGGCTTTGCACGAAACTCGCCAGTTGGGGATTGTTAGGATTGATGGACAAGGCTTTTTGGTAGTTCACCAGGGCATTGGCGCTGTCGCCCTTGCCGTAATAACAATTCCCCATTCCCTGGTAAGACTGCCAGGAATTGGGATTGGTTTGAACCGCCCCTTGGTAATAGCGGATGGCCAAATCGTAATTCTTTTGGGCGTAATAAGTATTGCCCGCGGCGTAATATTGCGCGGACATATCCTGCGCCCAGGAAGCCGAGGCCAACCCGGTTAAAGTCATGAACATCACCACCACGAATCTCAATTGTTTCATGTTGTTCACCTTTTCAAGTTTTAAATATGGAACGGCTCAACTTTTACTTTGGAAAAACCGGAGGCAACCGAAGATTCAAAATAAATTCAGAAGATCCAAATAGAACGGCGGACTCATGTCGGCAAACGATGGCCCGTGAGACAAGCGGGGGTAATTATATCAACAAATTAGGGCAATCAATGTTAATTCAGGGGCTTTTGGGGAATGGGATGGCCGGAAAAGAGCCGTTTAAAAATAAAAAACCCCGCCCTCCCAAAGGAAAGCGGGGTTGGTGATTAAAACAAACCGGCTTACAGGGACAAATTCACGCCCAATTGGACGGGAATCGAAAGGATCGGGCTATCCGAGGTGGCGCTATTGGGGCCATGGATCAGTTCGCCGGTCAGCCCCGAGGTAGGAGCGAAATCCAGGGCCACTTTTCCCTGGACGAAGAGGTTGAAGTCCTTGGCGACGTTGAAGGCCACGCCGAGTCCCGGGTCCAGCTCGAAATTAATCCAGCTCTCGTCGTTGGAAAAGGGGTTGTCAAGAGAATAGTCGAAAGCCACGCCCGCGCCCAAAAGCACGAAGGGGGTTACCACGCTGCCGGTGTTGATATTGTATTGGCCGACCAATTCCACGGGAACGTGGTTGAGGCCGCCGACACCGCCCCAAACCTTGTTCGAAGCGGGAGTGGACCATTCATCAACGCCACATTCTAAGCCCAAGGTGAAGTCCTTGGAAAAGGCGTAACCGATCAAGCCTTCAATGGCGGGTCCGGCGCTGGTATTGTCCGCCAAACCGCTGCTGGCGGGAATCGTCAGCCCGCCCTGAATCTGAATCACTATTTTGCCATTATCCGAACCGGAGGGCATAGGGCTGGAAGGTTTGCTGCTGGCGGCCGCGACGGGAGTAGAAGCCACAGTGGCCGCGGTGGGAACCGGAGTGGCCACCATGGTGACAGTGGATGTGGAAGCGGTGGCAACGGTTGGAGTTGAGGCCGTAGTGGCCGGGACCGACGAAACGACGGCGGCGGCGGTAGAAGTAGCCGCCTTCGCCTGCATGCTTTGGGCCAAACTCGCCAAGTGAGGGTTATTAGGATTGAGGGCCAGGGATTTTTGATAATTCATCAAGGCGGTGGCGCTGTCGCCCTTCACGTAATAACAATTCCCCAAGCCTTGGTAAGCCTGCCAGGAATTGGGGTTGGCTTGCAAAACAGCCTGGTAATCGATGATGGCTTGGTCATAATTTTTCGCGCCATAGGCCATATTAGCCGCCGATAAAGTTTGTCCTGAGGCGTCTTGGGCCCGTGCGGACCCGGCCAGACCGGCCAAAAGGATCAATGCCGCGATCACGAATCTCAATAGTTTCATTTTGCTCACCTTTTTCAGTTTAATGTGTGGAACAACCAATCTTATTCTTTGGAAAAGCGGCGACAACCGGAAATTCCAAAGGGTTCGACGAAGAGCGGTAATTATATCAACAATTATTGGCCGAAGAAGAAGAATGAGGGGCCTTTTAGGGCCTTGAAATGGGCGTTATGGGGCCTGGGGGAGGAAGTGGGGCCAAAGCCGGAAGGGGCAGGGGCGCCCATCGGGGGACCGGAGTCGGGGTCGGAACCGGATTGAGTTTACTCCGCAGGTACATAACGAACCGCGTCAATTCGCTGTTATCCGGATTTATTTTGTAAGCCTTTTCATAATATTTTAGGGCGTCCTTATATTTCTTTTGGTAGAAGGCGCAATTGCCAAGCCCCACGTAAGCCTGCCAGCAGTCGTCCTTGTCATCAATGGCGGATTGGTAATAGTCGACGGCCAGGTCGTATTTCTGGCTGTTATAGGCCTGGTTTCCCATTTCCATGAACTGGGGATAATGGTCATTTTGGGCATAGGCCATTTCACTGAGGCCCACCCACAAAAAGAAAAAAGAGCCAATCCATAATTTAAATTTCATACCCGTCCCTTTGATGGGTGAATTATATCAACAAATCAGAAGAAGTGGATTGAACGGCTCCACCTGAGACAAAACCCATTACCTAAAAAGGAAGGCTAGGAAATAGCTTCCCCTAAATAAGCCTGTTTGACTCTTGGGTTTTGGAGAATTTGACTCGCCTCTCCCTCCAAAAGGATCTCCCCCGTTTCAAGCACATAAGCGGCGCGGGAAGCTTCCAACGCCAGTTGGGCGTTCTGTTCCACCAATAATATGGTCGTCCCTTCCCGGTTGATTTTCGCGATGGTCTCAAAAATAAGTTCAATGACTTGGGGGGCCAAACCCAAGGAAGGTTCGTCCAGGAGCAATAATTGGGGCCGGGCCATGAGCGCACGCCCAATGGCCAGCATTTGCTGTTCCCCACCGGACAAAGTTCCCGCCATTTGCTTGGAACGTTCCTTTAACCGGGGGAAAAGATCATAGGCCTTTTCCAAGTCCTTTAGGATTTCCGCCCGGTCATGGCGCGAATAGGCGCCCAAATCCAAATTTTCCTCCACCGTCAAGTTGGGAAATACCCCCCGTCCCTCGGGGCATTGGACAATCCCCATCCGCACCAGTTCGTGGGGAGCCAAAGCGGTGATGTTTTGGCCATTGAAAAGAATTTCGCCGCTGGAAGGGCGCTTCATTCCGGAAATGGCCCGAAGAACCGTGGACTTCCCGGCCCCGTTAGCCCCGATGAGGCAGACGATCGAACCAGCAAGAACATTCAAGCTGACTCCCCTTAGAGCCTGAATGGAGTCGTAAAAAACCGAAAGATTTTTGATTTCCAAAAGGGGTTGGGTCATTTTTTCTTTTTAATACCCAGGTAGGCCTCAACAACTTTGGGGTCTTCTTGAATTTCTTTCGCGGTTCCTTCGGCGATCTTAATGCCGTGGTCCATCACGTAAATCTTCTCGCAAATGCCCATCACCACTTTCATGTCATGCTCGATCAAAAGGATGGAAAGGTTGAATTCCCTGCGCAACCGCTGGATGGTCTGCATCAACCACTGGGATTCCTGGGGGTTCATGCCCGCGGCGGGCTCGTCCAGCAGGAGAATCCGGGCTCCTGTCGCCAAGGCCCGGGCAATCTCCAGTTTTTTCTGGTCGCCATAAGGCAAGGCGCCCGCCAAAGCTCCCTTTCGGGAGGTCAATTCCAATACCCGCATCAAGCGGTCCGTTTCCTCGCCGAAGGCCTTTTCCACCTCCTGGAACCTTTGGGTCTGCCCCAGCGCCGCCCCGACGCCATAGGGATGGGAATGATGGAAAGCCACCTTGATATTGGTCTCGACCGTCAGGTCCTTGAAGAGTCGGATGTTTTGAAAGGTGCGGACCAGGCCCAAATGGGTGATCTGGCTGGGCTTCAATCCGAGGATGGATTTGCCCAAAACCCTGACGTCCCCCCTTTGGGGCCGGTAAATGCCCGAGAGGATGTTGAAAACGGTGGTTTTGCCCGCCCCATTGGGCCCGATGAGCCCCGCCAATTCGCCTGCGCGAAGCACCATAGAAAAATCATCGACGGCCACCAACCCGCCGAAAGAAAGGGTGACATTTTCCACGTCCAAGACCAGGTGGCGTTCTTTCGGTTTTTCCAATTCGGCCTCGAACCCTTTTATTCTCAGAAACAGTGTAAACCAAACCCAAAGAAAAGTTTTGAGTTTTGATGGACGGGTGTTAAGTTATGGGCCGTTTTCCATCGTTTCTTTTAAACGCGGGAAAATTTCTAAACTTAAACCTGGAATTCGAATGGACCTGCTCATTTTTGATTTTGACGGACTCATCTTGGACACCGAAACGGTGATCTTTGAGGCTTGGAACGAAATATTCCAATCTTACGGCCTTCAATTGCCCCTTTCCGAATGGGCCTCCTGCATCGGCACTTCCCACCACGCCTTTGACGTTTTCGGTTATTTGGAAACCCGGTTGGGCCGCCCCGTTGACCGCAAGGAACTGGCCGAACGCCACCACCGCCGGATTATGGACCGGCTCCAGACCATGGAACCCCGCGCGGGAGTCATCGAATACCTGAAGGAGGCTCAACGCGAAAGAATCGCCATCGCCCTGGCTTCCAGCTCCCACCAGAAGTGGGTCATGGGGCATCTTTCGCGCTTGAACCTGGCCGAATGCTTTCATTCCATCCGCACCGCGGATGACGTCCAAAACGTCAAACCCCATCCCGAGTTATATGAACTCACCCTGACTTTTATGGGCGTTTCCCCCGGCCGCGCCATCGCCTTTGAGGATTCACCCAATGGGGTCACGGCCGCCCAAGCCGCCGGCATTTATTGCGTGGCGGTGCCCAATCCGGTCACGAAAAACCTTTCTTTGGATCATGCCGACGAACGCATCGAATCCATGGGGGACATCGGCTTGCAGGAACTGCTCCATCGCATCGAAACCAGCCGCGCGCAAGGTTAAAGCCCGGGATACTTCAGCTTTTTATTTTTCCGCGATGAGGATATTCGTCATTCCAAAAGGCTGTTGGAAATCCAAAAGCTTGGCCAAAGGCAGGAGAAAAGTTGGCGTCTTGTTCGGCACCGTCATTCCATGGGAACCGGAAGCCACAACCTTTAGCCCGTTTTGGGCCATTTTTTCTTTCAAGTAACCCATCGAAAACTTCAAGGCTTTGCGTTCCTCCGGCACCAGGGAGGAAAAAAGGTACATCAAAGGATTGTTTCGGTTCGGCTCCAGGACTACCACATACTTCCTCGAAACTCTTCGCATTTCCGTGAGTACGGCGTCGATATCCTCCACATGGTGTAAAAGGGCGTGGCAGAAAACCACGTCGAAAGCGAAATCCTGAAAACTTAAATGTGCCGCGTCCATTAACAACTTGTCGGGGACCGGGTTCTTTGCCAGCATTTTTCCTGAAAAATCGACCCCCACGACTTTGCAGATTTGGCCGAAATAGTGGGAAAAAAAACCGTTGCCGCAGCCCACATCCAAAAGTCGGATTTGGGGGTCCAGTGGAATCGTCCGCCGGATAAAATCAATCTTCGGAACTACATATTGCCTTACCACCGGATGATCCGGCGGCCTGCGGTCGTCCAAGGATTTTCTTTCCCAATAATCTTTTTGAAACAAAAGTTCCTCTTCGTTTCTAGTTTTCACCGGATTCCGCTCCAAAGCCTAAAATTCATTTCTATTCTGCGATTTTATGCAATTTTTTTCCACTTGAAAGGACCCGGTTTATAAACCACAAAACTGGGCTATACTCGGGGAACTTTAATTCAGCGGGGACAAAATGTACCAGACCTTTTGGATGCGCCTGATATCGAATGAGCCGTATATCCGGTTCTATTGCTTTTTCGCCGTCTTTATCCTGATGGCCTTTTGGGAACAAAAGGCCTCCCGCCGTAAAGAAAAAGTCCCCCGCGTTCTCCGCTGGCCCAATAACCTGGGCCTGGGCTTTTTGAACCACTACTTTATCCGCGCCCTTTTGCCCGGAGCCGCCCTTTGGGCCGCAAATCTGGCCATTCGAAGCCGCTTCGGGCTATTTCAATGGGTGGATGTCCCCGAAACTTTTTCCGTCTGGTTTACGGTCGTCATATTGGATTGGGTGTCTTATTACCAACACCGGGCCTTTCACGACATTCCCCTGCTTTGGAAAATACACCGCATGCATCACACGGACCTGGAGGTGGATCTCACCACGGGAACGCGTTTTCACACCTTGGAAATATTAGTCTCGCTTTTGGTGAAATCATTGGCCGTTTTTCTTTTAGGCGCTCCCCTCGCCGGAGTTTTCCTGTTTGAACTTGTTTTGAACGCCTCAACCCTTTTCAACCATTCCAACGTCCGAATTCCGGCCTTTCTGGAAAAATCACTCCGCCTGGTTTTCGTTACCCCCGATATGCACCGTATCCACCATTCGACCATCCCCTCAGAGACCAATAGCAACTTTGGTTTCATTTTTTGCGTTTGGGATAAGCTTTTCAAAACTTATCGTCCCCAACCAAGGGACGGACAGGAAAATATGAAATTAGGCCTGGAATTTCTTCGTGACTCAAAATACCTGGCGCTGACGCAACTCCTGAAGATCCCTTTTCTGGATAGCGACGGCCGATTCAAGTGGGACAATCTTACCAAGATAAAATGAAAAGTTAACGGATCGATCCGGCGTTCGTGACGGGGGTATAGGGGCTATAACCCCGGTACTGCAGGAAAGGAACCGAAGCCAGCATGTGGTCGTCCGTTCTTTCCACTGGCTTTCCCGGAATCTCGAAATAATACCAGCTATCCCCCACTTTCCCTGTCGGTGTCCTATCCGCGATCCAACTTGTCGCGATGGGGCGCGTGGGAGGATAAGCCACGGGAGCCAATTGCAGAAAACCGGCGTTAATGACGTAAACCGTTCCGGGTTGCGGCCCTTCCAAGTCGCTCTCCATCCAGGGCTGCCAATGTAACCCGTAAAACCCGGGGTCAATCCCGCCGAAATAAGCCAAATGAACTTTCGACCAGCCCCGTTGTTTGGCGGCTTCGGCCAGCCTTTTTTGATCCTGCCCCCAATCCAAATTGGAGTCCCCCAGGTAATGGATTTTTTTATCGGCGGGAACCAGTTCATTGAAATAACCGACCATTTGGGGGTCGCTCCAAACCACGCTCCCAGTTTGCCACAGCGCCAAGAGAACCACCGCCGCTCGCCCGGCTTTCCTGGGGGCGGCTTTCCAAGCCCAAATCACCGCCTCACCCGCGATAAGGAATAAAAAGGGGAAGGCCGGCAGGAGATAACGAATCCCCAGATTTAGGGATGGCAGCAGGGCCAAGAAAAACACCAAGGGCGTAACCCATTGCCAGCGTGGGATTTGGATCTTTCCCGCCAATGCCAATCCCAAACCGGCGATCAAGAACAAAAGAAAAGGCAATGGTTCTTTTAGGAAAAAAGCGATCGGCAGGTAATACCAATGGCTTTCCAACCCACTATCCCCGAGAAAAAAAACGGGAAAAGGGTTTTGCGCGAAAGCCAAGTCCTCCTTGAATTTATCGATGACATAGCGAAAAGGCTGGTGATGGTCGGGCCAAAGAATGGTGGCGGGAAGAAAAACCAGGAATGTGGTCAGGAAAAAACTGCCGGTCCCATGAATCCACCGATCACGGATTTCAAGCCTCCGTTCTTTTAAAAACAAGAGGTTCTCTTTTCCGTAATAAAACAAAAATTCCAGGATTATAAAAACCGGAAGTAAAACCAAGCAGTAAAACTTGGCATTAAACGCGAGGCCCGTGAAGACTCCTGCGGCGGTGGAACGAAAAAAGGAGGGCTCCCTTTGGCAACGGTCAAAGGCCGCCACGGCCAGGAAGAAAAAAAAGCGGGGGCAATATCCGTCTTGGCCAGCCCCGACAAGGCGGAAAAAGCCGGGTCGAAGGCCCAAAAAAAGAGAACTGTCGCGGAGAAAATCAATTTTTCTCGGGTTATCCGCCATAGTAGGAATCCCACCCCCAAACCCAAGAGCCAGCTTACCGCCCGGGAAACCAAAGTGATGTTTTCTAATCGGTCCAAGTTCCATTGGAAGGTGAAAAAATGTCCCCGGTCGATGACATCTCCCGCGTAAGGCAGGGTCTTCAAATCCATCAAAAGAAGCGGAAGGGCCTGCAGGGCGCTTCCCAGCGGGGGATGGTTATGGGGCGTCACCACGTCCCCCTGGGTCCAATAGTAATAGCCATTGGCGATATCCGTGGGCTCGTCGTTGGTCAGGGAATTGGAGATAACCTGTGGAAGGACTTGGAGCGAAAAGAGGATCGCGAAAAAAAGAAAAAGGAAAAACGACTTGGGATTTTCTTTGAGTGGCACAAGGCTATTTTAAAAGGGCCTGCCTAAAAAAGAAAGGCGCGGAACCCGGGGTTGGCCGCCGGATATCGCGCCCTTATGGCCTATCGAAAGGATTTGTTAAGCCAAGGCATTGATGCCTGAATTGCTGTCCGTTCCGAAGGAAGCAAGGTCGTTGTTTAAAAGTTGCTGGGATTCCAAACCCAAAGCCGCGTTCGTGTTGGAGAGCGATGGCGAACCCGAAGCCTGGCCTTGGCCGGCAGAGGAAGAACCCATGCCCAATAGGTTTTCCAACTGGTTCAATTGGGATGACAGTGAACCCATATCCAAACCTAACATAGCGGTGGAAGAGCCGAAGAGGGAATTCGTGGAATCACCCGAGACGGCGCTATAAAGGGTATTCATGTCGTTATATTGGACTTCCAAGAAGGCGGTTTGGGCTTTCTGGGCCGGAGTCTGGGCCTGATTCATGGCCTGGGTGAAAATGGAATCAAAACTATTGGTGCCGCCTAAAGCGCTAGTGAGGGAGTCCGAAGATCCGGATGAAAAAAGCGAATCGATTGGATTGATACCGTTGAGCATGAATTTCTCCTCAAATCACCTAACGGTTGGCTTGGCGTTTCCTGAAGGGGTGAAAAATCCATTTTTAAAGGGCCTTTAGCCCTTCACCGGCCACCAAAAAAAGAACCGGCCGACCAGCCCCAAAAAATCCATTAAGAAAACTTGGCTTGATGGAAATGCCGGTTCCGCTTTTATTGGGCTATCGGGGTTTCTTCTGGAGTGGGGGTGGGAGTTGGAATAGTACTAATGTAATATTTATCGAATACTTTTAGGGATTTCGGGTCTTTGCAATTCACGCAGTTGGAAACCACTTGGCCTTTTTCGGTATCGAAAAGAACGGAAGCTTTCTCGTAAAAAAGCTTGTCATTGAGCTGGTCTTTTTCCGCCCCGCAAATACTGGTGAGTTTGATGAAGGCCAAGTAGGGCTTGGTCCATTGGATCAATTCCACTTTGGGTTGCTGGCAGTCCTCATCCTTGATTTCATCCACCAGGGCTTTTTCCAGGTCCGCCGTGATTTCGGTGGTTTTCCCGCTATTGATGTCCACGAAATAGGTCTTCCAAATTCCCTCAATGGCCTCCAAACGGATGAAAAATTTCAGGCTGTCCGTGGCCCAGTCGAAATGAATCGAGGTGGGCTGGGCGGGGTCCATGTCGTCCCACTTCACTTTAAAAGTTCCCCTGTCGGTTTCTTGGATCAAGGGGGTTCCAGCGTCCATGATCTGAAAATGATGGTCGGGGCGCCTGACGTTCACAAGCATCATGGGATAACGAAAAAAAATACGGTCCCCGACGCGGCGGTCGATGACCTGCTCGACATAAACGCGGTACCGGTCATTGGGGGAGGTGGAGAGGTAAACCTGTTGACCTGCCCGAGCCACGGACGTCCAAAGAGTGAACAACAGAAGAAAGGCCGAAAAACATTTCAAGGAAGTCTTCATGTAAATCCCTTTCGTTTGATTCCGCGGGAAGAAGTGCTTCATCCCTTACATATCCTCGCCAAACTCGAAATAGTACGAAATTTTGATCGTCACCGATACAACTCCCACCGTCAGTAACGATGGCTGAAGTGCCCCTATCCGCAACGGCCAATTCGTCCAACCGTACCCCAAGCCCCAGACTAAGTCCACCTTTTTTACCGCAACGGTGGCGTTAAAGTCCACTTGTAAAACAAGGCATTTTCGATATTGGCGTCTTTGATGGCCTCCGGCCCAAGCTTAATTAGCTCGAATTATTGAAAACCTCGACCAATTGCGGAAATTTTATGGCAGGAGCTTGCAACACAAGACTTTTAAATTCGACGAACCCGGATTTTCAATTATACCGGCTGTTGATTTGGGAAATCATCCGGCGAGCAGGAGTGTAATCCGGAAGAATCTCGAGGGCTTTGTTGAATTCTTCCAGTGCCTCATCCGTTTTTCTCAAATGGAGGTAAACCCGGCCCAGGTTGAAATGGGGATAATGGCGGGGTTCGTAGCGTCTGGATTCTACGGCTTTTTCCAGCCAAGGGATGGCTTCTTCCCATTTTCCCTGTTCGATGAAATAAGCCCCAATGTCGTTATAGGGGTTGCCGAAAGAAGGGTCGGTATCGATGGCCCTCAGGCATTGTTCGATGGCTTCGTTGTAGTCACCCTGATGGGAATAGGCCCAGCCCAGAAAAGTGTGGGCTTCGGCGGTCGGGAAAAATCCTAAAGACTCCTTATAAAGTTGGATTGCTTTCGTGACATAACCATCCACTTGGGCCTGGTAGCCCTTCATCCAAAGTGACAAGGCCTTGGCGTGTTTTTCTCGTTCATCCAATGGAATTTCATTTTCTATCATGGCTTCCTCCTCGAGGTCAAAGCTTTTGGCTCTTCCCATCCAGGCCTTGGATAGTGGTGACATTTTTTCGGAAAAGGTGATATCGGAAAAACTGTTTAAACCCCGAGTGACTACAAAAGTTGTTAATCCTAACCCCAGGCTTGGGGTTCAAAGTACATGGGTGAAGTATAAGCTAGTAGCAATATCGATTAAGTTTGCTTCGCCCACCTACCGGGATTTAAACCCCGGCCCGATCAATGAAAGACGTCGATAAAGTCGTTGGTCGAATCCCCTACAAATATATAATTGGTTCCTCCGATATTCGCGAAGGCAATGCAGGAGGGGGCAAAAGGAGCGCCTTCGTGGCCCGATGGACTGGAATTGGTCATTTCTGTCATAAGAACCCCTGTAGTTGAGTACACCTCGACGATATTAGCCCCGGCATCCGCCACGTAAACGCAGGGCCCTCCGCTGCAATTCGTGGAGTTGTCCACCGTCAAACCGTGTATCGCACTGTTAGGCAAAGCTGGCCAAGATTCAAGAATAGTCGTAGCACCCGAGGTGAATTCTTCTACCATTGAGGGATTGTATCCCGTATCGCTCACCCAAACATTCCCCCCCGAATCACAAGTGATCGCATAGGGCGACTTAAAGGGGAGGGAGGGTTGTTTGAAAGCGACACCGGTACCGCCAATAGTAACTCCGGAAAATCCATTCCAAAAGTGCTCCGGAACAACGCCAGATGCGTTAGGGTTAAAGGCGGGACCGTCGAACTCTTCCACATAACTGTTCCCGGTGTCCGCGACATAAACATTATTGTTTCCATCGGCGGCTAAGCCTTTAGGGTTTTTAAAGACAATTCCACTGTAACCACTTACGCTGGCAGGCTCCCAAATAAATCCTAACCCATAGTCGGTCCAACCGTTATAAGGAGTAATCGGCGCTGTTGAAAATCCAGTGTACAAGATAGCGCCTCCATTTGATTGGACATCCAAAATGGCAGCGTATCCGGTGGCACCCCCAGGATTTACGAACCCCTGGGGACCGTTGAGGGCAATAGAAGACGGTGACCAGGGAGGCGTTGAGTTCGGGGTAGGAAAACCCTGCAATACCACGTTCGTATAACTCGGTGGAGTATTCAGTGTTCCACCGGCCCCAGTGGCAAATCCTTCCACCCCTAAGGCGGTCCCTTTTGAGGTATTTTGTAATTCGGCGGCGGTTAATACGTAACCTGCTCCGGCGGAATTGATTACCAATTCACTGGGAGAACCGGTAGTTGGATAATTATTCTGGAAAACTGGCGTGGGAAGAGTGAAAGTCGGAATAGGAGTCGGCGTGCCGGGTGTACCTACGACGGAAGCTGGAGTCGGAGTAGATGTACCGGGTGTCCCGCCGGGCGTTGATCCACCGCTACCACTGGGCAAAGTTGGACCCGTCCCTTTATTGGAATTATTGTCACTACAAGCCAAAGGAATAATGAGCCCCGACAGGAGGATCAAAAGAACCAGAAGTTTTTTCATTTTCCGCCTCGATGAGTATTGACTGCCAGCCGCCATCAATTTTACCCGACTTACGCCTTTTTTACATGACCAACCCTAAATCCCGCTTAAGGAATGTGAAAAAGAACAGTTTTTGAGGGCACTTTGGAGGTGTGAATTTCTCCCCCAAGTGAGGGTTTAAGCGCGGGCAGGAGCTTTTTGGGGAATTGACCTATCGAGTCAATCAAACCTTATATTCTGTCAAAAAATTACTTCTGAATGTTTTTAGAACCATTCAATTTTATTGGTCTTAATCAACTCCAAAAGTCGCGCCAACATAAAGATTGAGCCCATCACCTTCCAAAGCCCCAACATCGGAAGTATTGCCATCAAAGGTCAATGAATCGAAAGGTATTTTGGAGGCCCCATTGATTTGGTCGAAAGAGCCCCATCGTTGATAAGCCCCTCCTATCAATGAAAAATTGTTATCCATGTAAATTTCTAACCCAGCGCCCAAGTTAAAACCTATACCCGAAATGGTTTCGTCATTAGTACTTACGACAGTGCCCGGAACCGTACTCGTATCAACTAAATATGAAAATTGGCGGACCCAAAGCCAGGGAAAACTGACCCCAATGCTGACAAACGGCTGGGTGGGCAATTGGGTGAAAAAATAGCGTTTAAAATCCACATTGATGGCCGACAAGCTGGCGGGGTTAGTAGTAGTGACCCCACCGCTAAAATAAGACCCGGTCGTGTCGTTTCGCCAAAAACTCACTTCCACTGCCCAAGGGCCTTCTCTTTGTCCCACGAGAACACCCCATCCAAACTTACGTGTAATGGAAGGAATAAAATCCACTTCTTGTATTGGGCTTACGCTACTGGTCGAAGATACAAAGCCGTTTGTTCCGTTGAAATCGCCCCATTGATCAATGTCGGAAGACGTTCCCAAAACCCCGATATAGCTGCGCGATTTAACGAAATCGTTGGTTTTGGCGCCAAAAAACTCACCCACGCTGTCGTCACTTTCAGCGAAAGCTTTAAAGCAAAACCCGCTTAAAAATACTGACGTAAAGAGCATCGCGAATAAGGCGGTTTTATGGAATTTCATTCGTTGCGCCATCCCCCGATCTGAAGTTTCACGGAAGCAGGCCAAAACATTGAAGTGGCCTCGTATTGGGGCTTATTTTACCTAAGGTTTTAAGAATTAGAAAGAAAACTTTAGGGACTTACGATTCCGGCAGGGGGTCAGTCAAAAGATGATAGTTTATTGCCCCAATTTAGGTCATTAGATAAACAAAACCTATTTCGAACAAATCATGCAAATGAAGGAAAAAATAAAATTTAATGAACTTTTTCTTCGGCTAGGGCTGAAAGTTATATATCCCGTTATTGTTAAAATCGGACACAAGAATATCGCTCCCGAAAATAATCACACCATCTGGACTGGGGTTATTTGGCGCATTATTCCCGGGCCCAGCCGCCAAGAGACTTCCCACCAAGTTATATATTTCCACCTGGCTATTGGCCACATCCGCCGCATAAAGATTAGTGCCGTTAATGGCGATTCCATAAATATCGGAACCGGGAACGGTTGAAAATTCACTGGAATAGGTAAAGGTCGTGGGATTGAATATTTGGATTAACTGATTGCTGGCATCGGCTACATAAAGATTCCCAGAACCATCCAAAGCGACCGCACTGGGGTTATTAAAGGTTCCCGCCCCGGAACCAGTCCCACCCCACTCCGTGACGGATGATGAAAAACTGCCGAGGGCAAATATTTCAATTTCATCATTTCCCGTGTCCGCGACGTACAAGTTGGCGCTATCCACCGCGATCCCTTCAGGGCTCGAAAAGGAAGTTGGCCCGGTGGCCGTTGTTGTCCAGGAAGTTAAAGTAGTCTGGTAACCTCCTGAGGAGTTAAAAACATAGACACCATTGTTACCTCGGTCGACAACATAAATGTTCCCGCTTCCGTCAACAGCGGTTCCGTAAGGAACCGCGAAGGTGACTCCGGCAAGTGTTCCCACAGAAACGCCACTAGAATTGAATTCCTCGACCTGCCCGAAAGCGGGAGCTTCTCCCTCTTCGGCCACATACACAGTCGTTCCCGAGCTATTGGCCGCTAATCCACTGGGGGAATAACTACCGGTTGTCCAAGGGGTCCCCGTAAGCGTAGGGGGAGAGGTGGAGAATGTGCTTGTGGGTATAAAGGTGTTGGTCGAAGTCGGGCTAGCCGTGTAGGTAGCCGTATTCGTTGGAGTGCCTGTTTGAGTCGAAGTAGGCGTAATGGTTAAAGTCGATGTAATCGTAGGGGTAGGGGTAACAGTCGAAGTATATCCGTTAATATTGGTGGCCGTCGCGGTGGCCGTCGCGGTCGAAGTGGGTGTGCTCGTATTGGTATAGCCAGCCCAATTAGTTGGAATGGGTGTGAGGGTGGCTGTGGGTGCCGGGCTGATCGGATTGTTGTTTTTGGAACAAGCCCATGGAATGGTTGTGCCAATCAAAACAATTAAAGTTAAAAAAATCTTCTTCATCCTAGGCTACCTCCGCCTAAAAGGAACTTATCCTTTTTAAGCATTTACGCGACCCTATTAAGGCGTGAATTTAAAGACTTCATTTGCTACTGAATCCGTCACATAAATATTTTCACCGCTGTCCACCGCGATGCCATTCGGGCTATTCAATAAACCGCCATCATTGAAAAAAACCGGCGGCACTTGGTTGAACATACCGGCGGTAAATTCCTCGACTTGCTTATTCCCCGTATCCGCGACAAAAAGATTATTGCTGGAATCAAAGGCAACACCCGTTGGATTAATGAATCCAGGAATAACGGAAGTAACATTTCCAGTACCGGTATCAAACGCCAATAGGGTGCTATAACTGCTGCTGTTAACTCCCGCGCCTTGAGTGGCCAAATAAACCGATCCACCATTTACCGCTAAGCCAGCAAGGGCGACTGGGGCGGTAATTGTTACTGATGCGGAAACAAAGGTGACGGGCGCGGTTAAGGTAATGGCCCCAAAGCCAGTTGTTACCCCACTGGCGGTCATTTCGACAATCCGGTTATTCGTAGCATCGCTTACATAAATATTTCCACCGCCGTCCACCGCTATTCCTTTGGGATTCGTAAAGGTAACGGTATTGAGTTGGCCGATAAAGTTGCCTAACCCGTCATATTCAAAAACACCCGCTGCCGCGCTTCCCAACACGTAAAGAATGGTCCCAGTCGAATTCACCGCTAAACACTGGGGAGAAGAAAAGCCAATAATCCCTTTTCCTTTGCCGCCGTTCCCCCATGAAGTTACCAGGGTTCCGTTAGAGTTGAATTTCTTGACTTGATTATGGCCGGTATCGGAGACGTAAACAGAACCACTACCATCCACCGCTATTCCCGATGGGGTACTCAAACCCGTCCAAGGGGCAACCGTCACATAAGGCGTGGGTGTGGCCGTAACAGTGCTCGTCGCCGTGTTCGTAAATGTGGGCGTGAAAGTAAAAGTCGGGGTGAAGGTGAGGGTTGGGTTAATGGCCGAAATGCCAACCACCGGTGTTTGAAAATTATCGGGGGAAGACGGGGTTTTCGTTGAGCAGGACAGGCTGAGGCAAAAGGCCCCAAAGCCCAATGTGAAAAGAGGTAATAAAAACAAAAACTTTTTCATTCAGCCCTTCCTCGAAAAATGCCCTCAGGGGCTCGGATAATCACTCAAAACCTAAAGTTGTCCCGATTTCAAAAATCAACCCGCTTCCCTCATCACTGGTAGGCGCCCCATTTCCAAATTGGGCCAATTGGTTATATTCGGGCTGCGAACCCTTAAACTCATCAAAACTGGCCCACCTTTGGTAAGCCCCACCCACAAAAGATAGGTTAGGCGTCAAATAATATTCCGCCCCTATTCCGAGGTTAAAGCCTAGGCCCGCTAAGGTTAAAGAACTGACATTCCCATATCCGTCAATGGCCGCGTTATTAATCATAATCCAGGGGAAGCTAACGCCAAAATTAAGGAAAGGTTGAAGTTGCTGTTCGGTGAAAAAATATCTTTTAAAATTAACGTTCACCGAACTATAAGTGGCGGTGCCTTGATATGGCTGGGTTAGATCGAGGGAACCGCCCGAGGAGGAAGTAAGCGTTCCAGGCCCAAAAGTGGCATTGTGATTGGATTGCCAAAAGCTGAGTTCCCCCGCCCAAGCCTCTTCCCGGTGGCCAATAAGCACTCCAAACCCAAAATTCTGCGAGAGCGCCGGAATCAGGTCCACCTCATAAGCTGGCGCATCAACCCGGGAATAATTTAATCCGCTGAATTCCCCGCTGGTATTAACACTCACGGAAGTAACTACAACGCCGATATAAGTCCGGGTATGAAGGTAGTCACTGGGGCTGTCCGCGAAGACCTTTGCCGTGAATGAAAAAGCCAGCGATAGAATCGCCAACGAGAGAATCCATGTTTTTCGGACAAGCTTCATTTAGTCTTCAGACCTCGTTTGCGGTTAGCTGGGCTTTCTTTGGACGAAACATCCGCCTGATTTGATACGAAGAAAGGCCGGGTTTGACAAGGGCGACATTTTAGCCGATTTATCCGACAGAAAAAGCATTTTCTTAGGGTTCTCGTTTAGGCTTGGAGCTTTTTTCGAGAGCCCCACCAAGCCATTAAAGCGCAAAAACCGCTTAAGGCCAAAAAAGGCCAAAAAGAAAAGGTCCGACTGCCCAGGGAAAACTTGATATAGAGATAAGGTACCCAAATCGTAATTGCCAAGAAATAAAACTTGGCCGATGCGTTAGCCGCTGGAAGCGAGGGCGGCATTTCAGGCTTCACCTCCGATTCAAATACTGGTTTTGATGACAATCCTTCCATTTTTAAGTGTCGTACTTCATCATTGATTTTATGAATGGCTTTAACATTCTCGACAACCACCCCATAAGAAATGGCGAGAGAATAAATATTGATCCCCAAAGCAGCCCAAACCAAAACTTGGTGGACCCAAACCGGAACCGCCCCTACCGATACTCCCCCACCCACTATTGCCGCCACCACTGAAACCAATAAAGCCAGCATCAGCATGGGATAACACCGGTTTTTATAATCCTTGGTCTTTTGGATCCAATCAGGATTAAGGCCGTTATCCTTAACGACCTTCTTGATTGATTTCCCGCTATTGATGAAAAAACCAAAGACAAGGCATTGCAGGAAAATAATCAAGAGGGCCGTGAAACATCCCCAAAGCATGTGTAGCCCGACAGGCAATAGATGAAGATAGGCCATGGCCAGGGTGGCCAAATAAAAAAGAACAATGGTGATACTGACGCTGGCGAAAACAGTGGGCATGAGAAAATCCTTGGGTTGCGGTTATTTTTTAAACGCGGCTTTCACGGCTGGATGCACGATTTTTCCACGATCAATGTTGAGGCCATGCTGTATGGCGGGATTATTTTTGACGGCTCGTTGATAACCCCGTCCGGCGATTTCCAAAACAAAAGGTAGGGTTGAATTAGTGAGCGCATAAGTCGAGGTCATCCCTACCGCGCCGGGAATGTTGGTGACACAATAATGAACAACTCCATGTTTCGTATAAACAGGATGGCTATGCGTCGTTGGCTTTGCCGTTTCCACGCAACCACCCTGGTCGATGGCCACATCCACGATCACTGAACCCGGTTTCATCCCTCTCACCATTTCCTCCGTTACCAACCGGGGTGCTTTAGCCCCCTCAATGTAAATCGCCCCGATGAGGAGATCCGCGTCTTTGACTTCTTCCCGGATCACACGGCGGTTAGAAACAAGGGTAATCACGTTTTTGGGAAGGATGTCCTCTAAATGCCTTAAGCGGCTGGGATTGATGTCCAATATGGTTACTCTCGCCCCTAGCCCTGCCGCGGTCTTGGCGGCGTTGGCTCCTACCACTCCACCTCCGAGGACGACAACCTTGGCTGGCCTGACACCCGCGACCCCGCCTAATAAAATGCCCTTGCCGCCCATGGAGCGTTCCAGGTACTTTGCCCCTTCCTGGATAGCCATCTTGCCCGCGACTTCGCTCATGGGCGTCAACAAAGGATGTTCACCCGAAGCTAACCGGATCGTCTCGTAAGCGATCGCCACGGATTTGGTTTTAAGGATGGCCTTTGTCAGTGGCTGGGAAGCGGCAAAATGAAAATAGCAGAAAAGTATTTGGCCGGGGCGAATCAAGGGATATTCGGCGCTTTGGGGTTCTTTGACTTTAAGGATCATCTGCGCCCGGCGGAACAGTTCTTCTTTACGGACCGATGTTTCGGCTCCCGCGTCCTTGAATTCCACGTCGGAAATGCCGCTGCCTTGCCCGGCGCCTTTTTCAATAAGGACATGATGCCCCGCCGCCGTTAATTCTTCCACGCCGCCCGGAACAACCCCAACCCGATATTCGTTATCTTTGATTTCTTTTGGTACGCCGATAATCAACGAAAGTCTCCTCAACGGGGTTGAACGAATCGGCAGAAAAATCCTGGTTTTTCGATTTGACGATTCTTTTAGATAGGAAAAAGTTGGTTTAAGACTTTTTCAACAACCTGTTAAAAACAAAGGCGGCCCGAAGGCCGCCTTTTTCTAGCTTCAAACCCATTTCAATCAAATCCGAAATTTCGGTTACTGCTTGATCCACTCCACCACGCCGGTGTCCTTGTGATAAATGCAGCCCACAATCTTGAGCACATCTGATTCTTCCAGGTGCCACAGGATCGTGCTTTGTTCCCGGATATCATGCATGGTATTCAATACATTATTCTTTACGACCGCGTCCACCAGGTCCTGCCCCTCCAACCGCTTGCCGGTCTGGGCTTCGGTTTGGCTTTGCGTCTCTTCCATCTCGGCCACTCCGGGTTCCAATCGCTTATAGAGGGCCTGTTGGTTGAGAGACCGCCATTCCAACCGGGGATGTTCGTACTCCGCGATCGCCTCCCTGAGGGCCGTGCAATCCGTGTGTCCCATCACCACCAGCACCCGACAGTTAAGCTGTTCGGCGCCATACTCAAGACTGCCCAACAGGACTTTATCGACTATATTGCCCCAAGCCCGGTTCGTGTAAAGTTCCCCCGGTTTAGTGTTGAATACGGCTTCCGGCGGGACATGGGCATCCGCGCAGCTAACAACCATAATGCGGGGAACATTTCCATGCGTCATGTGGCTCACGTGCCGTTTGTTTCCAGCAATGAGCATCTTCATCGCGTCATCCTGCTCTTTTTTTATTTCCTTTTGCGCTTGAGTGACTTTCAAATTATCGTCGGTCAGCAAGCCCCCATTCCTTTCTTCGGCCAAAAGAGGCATGGCAAATAAAATTAACGCCGAAAAAATCCATTTCGGGTTCAGGATGCGCATCGTGACCTCCCAACGGGAATATAAAACATTATGCGGTTCTTTCTTCTTCAAGCCTTCGGCCCCTGAAATGAAAGCCGCATAACTCTCACCACCTTGATCGGGATTTATCCGATGCTTTTAGGAAATGAGAGTAAAAGTATATTCCTTCTTTAAGTCCGGGGACAACCTTTTAAAAGGGGATTGGGTCTTCTATTAAATTCCATTCTCTTTGGATATACTTGCGAAATATTCCAAAGTTTCTCATGAAACGAAGGAGAGCGAGCATGGCCATGATGGAAATCAGCGTTATCCCCTTGGGAACCGGCAAGGTTTCGGTCAGCCCTTATGTGGCCGAAATCTTCAAATACCTTCAAAAACAAAAAGGCGTCCATTTTGAGTTGAATGGTATGGGAACCACGGTTACGGGTAAGACGGAGAAGCTTTTAAAACTAGCGGCAGCCATGCACAAGATCCCTCTTTCCAAGGGCGCCAAACGCGTTTACACCGTCATTAAGTTGGACGAACGCAAGGATAAGGACCAACGCCCCATCGATAAAGTGGACTCGGTCCTCAAGAAGCTCTAAAATCTCGCACCGCTGAGCTGAAAATTTCAGTCTTTTAAGTTTTTCTTTGCTTCCTTGTCTCTGTCGTTAATTTTTATTGAGGTATTCCATGCTTGATCCGAAATACGTCCGTGAACATGAAGCCGACGTCCGCAAAGCTTTGGAGAACTGCAAATCCAAGGTGGACCTTTCCCTCTACTTGGACCTGGAGCGCCGCCACCGCGACCTGACCATTTCCGTCGACAAACGCAAAGCCCGTTTAAACCAAGCCTCCGAAGAAATGGCGAGGATGAAAAAAGAGGGGAAGGACATTACTCCCTACCAGTCTAAACTCAAGGAACTCTCGGACGAGATCAAGCAAATGGATGGCGAAATCACGTCTGTCGAGAAAGACTTTCGCGAAATTGAACTCCAGGTTTGCAACCTTCCCCATGAGAGCGTGCCAGTGGGCGGCGAGGAAGCCAATCAAGAAATCCGTCGGGTAGGCGAGCCCCGCAAGATCGACTTCAAACCCAAGTCCCACGACGAGTTGGGCGTTTCCCTGGGAATTTTGGATTTCGAGAAAGCCGCCAAGGTATCCGGCGCGAGGTTTTTCAGCCTTTGGGGGATGGGCGCCAAACTGGAACGGGCGTTGGTCAATTTCATGCTGGACCTTCACACGGCCAAGGGCTACCAGGAAATGGTAGTTCCCCACTTGGTCAATTACCAGTCCATGGAGATGTCCGGCCAGTTTCCCAAGTTCATTGAGCAGGCCTTTGCTATTGAGAAAGATAGTTTTTATTTAATCCCAACAGCTGAAGTCTCGCTGGCGAACCTCCATCGGGCAGAAACTTTCGCGACGGGTTCTCTTCCGAAAAAATACATGGCCTTCACCCCCTGCTACCGCCGGGAAGCCGGAAGCTATGGCAAGGACACCAAGGGCCTTATCCGCCTTCACCAGTTCAATAAGGTGGAGCTGTTCCAATTCGTGGAGCCGGACAAGAGCATGGAAGCGCTGGAAGTATTGGTCGCCGACGCCGAGGATGTTTTGAAAAAACTGGGGCTTCCTTACCGGGTCGTCGTGCTGGCTACCGGTGACAAGAGCTTCAGCTCGGTCAAGACCTACGATCTGGAAGTATGGCTGCCCAGCCAGGGCACTTTCCGTGAAATCTCCAGTTGCTCGAACTGCACCGATTTCCAGGCCCGCCGGGGCGGCATCAAGGTCAAGAAAGAGGGCGGTGGTAAGCCCGAACTGGTCCACACCCTGAATGGATCGGGCCTTGCCGTGGGCCGCACCTGGTTGGCCATCCTGGAAAATTACCAGCAAGCCGACGGGTCCGTGGTTATTCCCGAGGCTTTGCGCCCTTATATGGGCGGTTTGGATGTCATGAAGCCTTCCAAACAAGCCTAAATCGCCGATTCCTTCCTATAACTTTTTCCAAAGCCTCTGGTACAATAATCGGCGATTAATACATCACCGGAGGAAACTTCGTGGCCGAAAAAATCATCAAATCCCAAACCGTTGAACCCAAAATGAGCAAAGAAGGCAAAATCACCTTGGGCGTCGGTGTCGGCGTTCTGGTGGCGGGTTATATGTTTTTGGCCACGGGATCCATGACTCTTGCCCCCTTATTAATTATTGGTGGGCTGGTCACCGTTGGCGTGGGCATTTACAACCTCTAAACCCTAGGACTTCATGCAACCCCAGTTGCCCCAACTCATCCCCAGCGAAATTTGCCTCGAATGCCCGGTGTGCTGCCGCTTTCCCGAAAAGCAGGCGGCCCTTTCCCCTTTCTTTTTTCCGGAGGAAAGAAGCCAGGCCGAATTCATCAAATCAAGAGGTTCATTTAGGGAGGCGGCCCAGGGCCAAGCCTCCAAGGCCGAACTCGTGAAGTGCGGGCATGGGTTCGCCTGTTCGTTTTTCAATCCTGAGGATCACACGTGCCAGGTTTATGAGGCCCGTCCCCTGGATTGTTCGATGTACCCCGCGGTGATCATGCGCAGTGAGGATCACCGAAAAGTGCTGGTGGGGGCGGATACGAAGTGTCCGGCCCTGAAGCGGCCTTTGGTGGCCGCGAAGTTGAAGAATTATTTAGATTCGATTCAGCGATACTTGGAAAGCACAACCCTGTCGTCCCTCATTCGAAAATATCCTCAATTTATTAGCGAATTTCAGGAAGAGGTTGTGGAGGTGCGAGAGCTGTCGCTGGGAAAGGTTTAGGTTTATGGTCGCCACTTTACAAAAGCTGCAACCCCCACGGGCGATGCGGTGGGTGACTCGTTGGAAATGGATTACGATTGTTTTGGTGGCTGTGGCCGTTGGCATTGCCATTCATTTTGAGCATTGGGCTTTGCGTTTTGTCTTAGTACCGATCCTCTTAGGGGTAGGTTACTGGGCTTTCACCGTTTACCGGCATCGCGGACGCATCGTGGGCGAGGGTTCCCAGGGCGAGGCTATGGTGGCCAAGGTCTTGGACGAAATGCCGATGGACGCGCGGGTTCTGCATTCCGTCCAGTTTGAATCCGGCGACAAGCCGAGGGAACTGGATCACTTGCTGATCACCCACAACACCATGTTCGTGATTGAAACTAAGTATTTGCGGGGCCGGATCGCGGGTGAGGCTTTGGACCGGGAATGGACCCTGCACAAGCGGGCCCATAAGACCCGTTCCCGCTACAAACGGGGCTTTTACAACCCGCTCAAACAGGTGGCCACGCAGATTTACCATTTGCGCAGCCATTTGGAATCCAACCTGTCCCCCCGTTGGGCCCAGGAATGTTCCCAAATTTGGATTCAAGGCGTGGTGGTTTTCGCCCATCCCCAGGGGGACGCCTCCGCCGTCATCAGCCATGAGCGCGGCGTCGTGGACTTGAACAGCCTTCCGCAGTACCTGGCCAATTACCGGCCGCCTTCACGGGCGCACCGGTTAAGCTACGGCCTGCGCCGCGAGATCGCGCGGGTCTTGACGGGACAATAACCAAAGATGTTCCCCGGGCGTTTCACGACTCCCGGGGTTTTATTTTCCGGATAATCCCTTGCCCCTTATCGAGCTTCCAAACGCGAATTTTTTTGACTCGGTGGAACCGCTGGACTCCTGCCGGGAACAGGCATCCGCCCTATTTTCCCCGGCTCCCGCTCTTTCTTCTTCCCTGCCTTCATTTCTCATGTGGCAGGATGAGTTCGCTTATGCCTTGGCCTCCAAAGAGGGCGTTTATTTCATTGTCGCCTCTTACGATAAATACGTTTACTTGCCCGTACCACCTAACCCCTTTACGGCTGAAAATCTCAAAACCGCTTTTGATTACATGGAAAAGGTAAATGGCCCAGGCCCGGGTATTTCCCGCGTCGAGGGTTTAACCGAAGAACAAAAAAAACAAGCTGAAGAATGGCGCTTCCCCACCAGGCCCACCCTGGTGGAATATCTTTATGACCGTGGTCAATTGGCCGGTCTTCATGGCGACGCTTACCGCGCCAAACGGGCTGAGATGAATCATTTATTAAAAGAACAATCCGTTGTCCTCAGGCCTTACCGCAGGGGCGATTTCAAGGCTTGTGGTGACTTGTTTGAGAACTGGAAAAATCAACGTCTCCCCGTCCTCAAGGGAAAGATGGGTGAAAAGATGCTCCTGTCTTCCCAAAAGGCGCATTTCCGTGCCTTGCATGAGGGTGATGATTGGGGCATGGATGCCTGGGTGGTCATCCTGGGAAACCGCCTGGCCGCCTACTCCGTGGGGGCTTCCTTGGATCCCGGCACTTATGGAATCTATATGGAGGTAACAGACTTGACGGTCAAAGGCTTGTCCGCTTATATATTCACCAACATCTGCCGCCAAGTGGAATCCTACACTTGGATCAATAGCGGAGACGCTGAAGGGCTTCCCCGGTTGGCCGAATCCAAGCAGCACTGGCATCCAGCCCGGAAAATCCAGCTTTTCGCAATTGACCCGAAATAATAAAGAAGGAGCCCCATGGCTTCACGAATGAACATCAAATTCAAGAAAGACCATTTCCACCGCCTAAAGAACCGGAAGACTCCCGCTTCCCACCAAAAAAAAGCCGCCGCCAAATCTTCCCACCGGGCCCGCGTGGATTGGCATCAGTATTTCATGAATATCGCCACGGAAGTGGCCAGTCGCTCCACCTGTGACCGTAAGCATGTGGGGGCTGTCATCGTGCGGGACAAGACTATTCTCTCCACCGGCTATAACGGAAGCGTTCGGGGCCTTCCCCATTGCGACGATCAGGGACACATGATGGAGGATGGCCATTGCGTCGCCACCATCCATGCCGAGGCCAACGCTATCATCCAGGCCGCCAAGAACGGAGTTCGGGTGGATGGCGCCGATATTTACATCACCGCGTCGCCTTGCTGGAACTGTTTTAAGATCGTGGCTAACGCGGGAATTAAGAACATCTACTATGGGGAATTCTACCGGGACGACCGCATCTTCGACGCGGCCAAACAGTTGAAAATGCTGGTCAGCCAGATCAAGATTTCTAAAACCCGCTAAATCTTCAGCCCGCAACCTTTTCGAGCGCCTGCCGCGCGTAAAATTTCAGCGGCTTCAACAAGCCCCACTTTGAGTCTTCCAAATCCTTTTCACCGAGCCATTGAATATCTTTGTGTTCCTCGATGTTCAATTTCACCTCGCCGGACTTCACCCGGGCGAAATAAACCATCCCGATATGCCAGTGCGGTTCTTTAATGAGGTGGATATCCAAGTATTGGGTATTCAGGAGGGGAATGAACCCCGCTTCCTTTTCCAACGGCGGACGCTCCCCGACCAATTCCACTTCCAAGCCGCTTTCCTCCCACGCCTCCCGGATCGCCGCGTCTTCCGGGTTTTCATCCAGCTCAATATGCCCCCCGATGGGAAGCCATCGGTTTAATTGTTTATGGAAAATGAAGAGGACTTTCCTGTCCTTGACGATAAAGATGGAAACGGTGAAATCAATTTTTTCGTGGAGATGGGGCATGGGGGAATCATAACATCCGGCTCAAAAATTAATAGGGTGGGTTTTCCCCGCCTTTTTTTATTCAAAAACTTAGTTTTAGGGCTTGGTTCTCTTTTTCGTAATTTTTTTCGCCAGATGTTTTTTAATGGGATTCCAATAACTCTCATGCCACCCTTTGTTGAAATGGGGAGCCTTGTGGTCCGGCACCGCCGTGTGGGTCATGGTCAAGAGGGTCCCACCGGGGGCCTTTTCAAAGGTAAGCACCAAAATCGAATCATGATCCGAGTTCTTGAATTCGGCCGTTCTCCAGGCTTGGGTGATCATCCGGCCCGGGATAATTGCCAAATTCTTCCCCCGGATATACCCGTCCCAAGCGGTAAAAGATCCGCCCACTTTCGAGCTAACGGTGGCTTTCCCTCCCGTGGCTTCCGAGTGTTTTTTGGAATCGAGGAAGAGATTGAACAGCTCTTTCGGAGTGGCCTTAAATTTGACTTTGTGGATGATGGTTTTCATTTTACCCCCTTAGTTTTGGACATTCTAAAGCCACAGCGGATAAATCCAATGTTAAACCCTCGAAAAGGTCCGGTGGGATATGGGTTGTGCCTTTAATAAATTTGGGTACAATATGGCCCCCTGACTTGGCTGGCGAAAAAAAGGTACAATTGGGCCGGTGGGTTCGATGGACTCACCACAAGTTGGAGGGTTAGTCCTAATTGGTAAGGCAGTGGACTTGAAATTTTTACCGGGACTTTTCCGACATTTCCAAAAAAATTTTTAAAAATCTCGTTGCTCTCAGCGCATTCTAAAAGCCTTTGCCTGTAATGATCTTACAGCAAGGGCTTTTTTTGTGGGTGACGGTCAAGTTTCCTACCTGACGGTCGAGAACCTCAAATGACGGTCATGAATGACACGGGAATGACACAGGGCGTTTTTGAAATTTTCTTGTGGTCCCCTTTCCCGCTTAACTACCACGGGCAGTGAAAGGCAATGGACAACTGTGAAGTGCCTCTTCGCGAGGCCGGACCCTTCCGGTGTGACATGGATATGACACGGAGTGCATCGGAGTTAGTTTTCAAAACCTTCTTGTGTTCATCTGTTCTCTTTAGCTACTACTCGTAGCGGGAGGCAGTGGACAATTGTGAAATGCCCTTCTCCCCTTTCGAATCGGGCCTTTTCCAACCAGCCGAGTTTAATTTGATGCTAAAATGTGTAGCATGGCTACACAAAACAAAAGCAAATTGAACCGAATCTTTACGGAATGGCCCCACGGCGCGGTCATTACCCTTAAATGGTTGTCCCAAAGGGGCGTAAGCCGGTTTTTGGCCCGGACCTATGTGAAGGGCGGTTGGATAAAATCCATGGGGGCGGGAGTTTTCTTCAAGGCCGGAACCAAACCCCTTTGGTCCGACGGGCTCCATGCCATCCAGAATCAACTCAAACTTCCAATTCATGCCGGGGGCGAGACCGCTCTCTCGTGGAATGGTTACGGCCATACCGCTTCCATGGGTTCCTTGCCACCCGCCTACCTATTTGGCCCACAGGGAATAAAATTGCCCTCCTGGTTTCTCCAACACGATTGGGGGAATAAGATCCAATACCAAACCACGGATTTTTTGCCCTACAAAAAGGAATTCGGCTTTACACAGGATAGGCAAACCGGTATAACCCTGTCCTCTCCTGAAAGAGCCATGCTTGAAACCCTCTTGTTAATGCCCCAACGCATAACTTTTGAAGGCGCGGCCCATTTGATGGAAGGCCTATCCACTTTGAGACCGGATTTGACGGCGCGCCTCCTAAGAGCTTGCCGATCCGTCAAAGTGAAGCGTTGTTTTCTCTATTTAGCCGAACAAATAAACCACACATGGTTCCATCGTCTCGACCTTTCCAAGGTGGACTTGGGCAAGGGAAAAAGGGTTGTGGTCCCAGGCGGCGAGTTTGACCGAAATTACCAAATCACAGTTCATCCCTGGTGATCCATTCCGCTTGTTGTAAGAAAAATCACTACGTTTTTCTTACAATTGGGCTCATCAATTTATTAAATCATTTACGGCTTTAACCCATCATCCCCAATGATCGATAGGTCTTTTGCCTACGCCAGGCCATTTTCTTGAGGACCGGCACAAAATCATCCAAGTAGTCATAGACCACGGCGTTCTTCTTGCCTTCATAAGTTCGCTGAACCCTACCCAAATATTGGATAAGCTTTCCTTTGAAGGAAATGGGGAAAGCCAGGAATAGGGTATCCAGTTTGGGGCAGTCAAAACCTTCCCCAAGATATTGGCCGGTGGCCACCAGCAGGATTTCGGCGTCGGGGGTCGCTTCCATAACCTCTTGGAACACCGCCGCCCTTTCCTTTTTTCCCATGCCACCGGTTAAAAGCTTGGGTGATTTCCCCGCTTCCCTCAGCAGTTCAACCAACCTATGGCAATGCTCTTTCCGTTGGCTCAACACCAAACATTTCCGCCCTTCCGAGAGGGCTTGCGCCACATCCTCGACGACCATCCTGTCTCGGTCCTCATCCTGGGCTAAGGCCCGGAAAATCTCCTGGATGGAAAATTCTTCGCCAGCTTGCTCAAAACGGAAGTTGGTGGGCCGGATTTTAAGCGTGGTTTCCAAGCCCTCTTTGTCTTCGGCCATTCGGTAACGGAGCGGGCCGCATTGCATGAAGATCAAGTCCTGAAGCCCGTCCCGGCGGATGGGCGTGGCGGTCAACCCCAAGATATACCGGGCCGGGGCCTGTTTGATGTACTGCTCAAATGATACGGCGGGCAAAACATGACACTCGTCCACCAGGATGAAACCGTACCGGGAAAAGAATTCCCTCAAATCCTCCATCCGCTTGAGGCTCTGGATCATGGCTAAGTCCACGATGCCAGTAGAACGTTTCCTACCGCCGCCAACTTGGCCGATTTGCTTGGACTTCAATCCCAACATCTTTTTCAATTGGGCACGCCATTGGTCCAGGATCGGCTTACGGTGGGAAAGGATAAGGGTTGGTAGGTTGCGCCGGGCGACGGCGTAACAACCCATCACCGTCTTCCCTGCTCCCGGCGGGGCCACAAGAACCCCGCTTTCATACTGCAACACCACTTTTATGGCCTTCTCTTGGTTCGCGGTTAATTCCCCTTGAAACTTAAATTTCAGGGGATCATGAGCCAACCGGGTGTCGGTTATTTCCACGTAGCTTCCAGCCTCTTCCAATATTTTTTTCAAATCCTCCAAGGTGCCACGGGGGAAGTGGAGATAGGCGGCGTCCTCTCCGTAACAGCGGATGAATCTCGGAATCCCATAAGTGGAAAATCTCATGTTCTGGCGCTCATAGAAAACCGGGTTGTGCAGGGAAGCCAGGTGCTTAATCTGGGATAAAAGCCAAGGAGGCAATCCCGATTTTTCGACACTGACGGAAGCATCCAAGACACACCGAACCAATGCCGGAGCCGGGTATTTTTTCTTGAGGGCGGGCGAAACGGCTTTAGCCACCGTTTGAGGGCCGACTTCGATAGGCGGAATCTTTTCAAGTAACACGGACAACTGACCGGGGCTCAACCGTCGTACCGAGCTTAGGAAAGCCCATTGGTCGGGATAGGGCTTCATCTCCGGGTCCGCTTGGTCCAAGAATTCGGTGCACCCCAATTCCCGTCGTTGCTTTTGAAGGGGCAGGGCGATCAAGTTTCCAAAACCGCCCCTTGGCATGAAGTCCTGGTTGGGGAAGAAGCGGTCATAGCTGGCTAAATCCACCTCGGCTCTTTTTTCCATGGTGTCCCGCAAGAGCCGTAAGCCCAACTGTCGGGCGGATACGGCTTGGACGGGGGCCAAAAAGAATACCCAGGCGTGGCCGCCGTTCCCCGACCTGGATTTTTCAAGGTAGGCTGGAATGCCGTAGGAAGCGCAAGATTGCAGGTAGGCCAAAGCATCCAATTCCCAACCGGCCTTGTCGAAGTCGCAAGCCAAGAACCAGCAGGTGTTGTCTTTGAGGAGGGGATAAACACCGATGGTCTTCTTGCCGGATAAATGATCCTGGACCACTTGATCGGTTAAGGGCAGGTACTTCTTAGGCTTTCCCTTTCCCACCCATGGATTTTCGCAAGCCGGGGAATAACCCTTTTTGCCGGTTGTCTGGTTCATCCACAATGCCGGATACACATCCTCCCGGCCCTTAAAGAGGATTCGGAAGAGGTTTATCTTCTCCTGGCTGGAAGAATGGGAATCCACCTTGGGCAGTGGTTCCGATTCCAAAGGCGGCGGCAAAGGTGCTTCCAGGGAATAATCGGCGGAGACTTCGTGAGCGGCGACGTCCGGCAGCCCTAATCGTCTTTTCAGTTCCGCGTTCTCAAGCGTTAACCGCTTGATTTCCTTAAGGGCATCTTCCAATTCAGACATTGGCCCCCCCCTTGGAGAAGTCACGGGAGGGATTACGCGAAGTAGTTGAGCGCCTCGGCGGCCCCCGCCACAAGCACTTCCCCGTTTTCGAGTTTGTGTTTTTGCCAAACGGAGCGGTTAATGATTTGAAGCCCCCTTTTACAGGGCAAGGCCGCCAAAAAGCGGGACCAGTTTGGGGAAGGCTCGGTGTCGGAACTTTTAACTTCCACCGGCAACCAGGGAACTCCATCCCGGACGATCAAAAAGTCAATTTCATGTTTTTGCTTGTCCCTTAGGAAAAACAGGTCAAAAACACCCTCGCCGGTATCCGTCCAGTAATTGCAAGTTTTCAAAAGGTGGCAGGCCACTAAATTTTCAAATTTGGCCGATTTATCCGGGATGAAGGAATAATCCCACAAATAAATTTTTCCTTCCTTCCGAAGCGAACGGGGGATACTCCTCGTATAGGGCTTAATCTCAAAGAGGTAGTAAAGTTCCTTAAGATAAGACAGCCATCTTTTTGTCGTCGGTATGCTTGTTTCAAGGTCGCGTCCCAAGGAAGCCAAGCTCATCAGGGACCCAATTTTTTCCGGGAGCATCGCCGTCATCATCTCGATACGGCCCAATTCCGGCAGGTGGGAAAGATCCCGCAAGTCCTCCCTTATTACCAATTGTTCCCGGTTGTGGTGCCAAATAAGGGCTTTGTTCCGGTCCTGGGCCAATAGCGGTTCCGGGAACGGGCCGTAGGCCATTAAGGATTCCAAACGCTTCTGAACGGCCTTATTGGATCCATCCTCCCTCCCGAAAAGGGAAGACAATAATTTGTCCGGGGAAAGGACGTCCGGCCTTTCCATTTCCCTCACTGTGAATGGATGAATCCGAAAATTCAAATGACGCCCTAATAAGCTGTCGCTTCCTTTCCTGTAGACGTTCAACCTGGCGCTTCCGGTGACGAGGAAGTCGCAGGGTTTTTCGAGCGTGTCATAAACGCCTTTGAGATTGCGTTTCCAACGCCGGTCCTTATGAATTTCATCAAGGACCACCAAGGGAATTTCCTTCCCCTTTCCCTGGGGGATAAGTGAAGACGGATTCATGGCCCAGGTACGGCGGAAAGCGATATCGTCCCAATTCTTGTAAAGCCCCGTGGCCCTTTTTTGAAGGAACATTTTCGCCAAAGTCGTTTTACCGCATTGGCGCGGTCCCGAGAGGAACGCGATCTTGTGCCCCGAAAAGGCGTACTTTTCTATTGCATGCGCGACAGACCTGTTTTTCATGATGACCATTATAACGTCTGACGTTAGTTTGGTCAAAAACCCCTTTTTCAGGGGTGACCTTCATGTAAGTTCGACCAAACTACGGACACTCCGCAGTATGGTCGAAAGCCTTATGAGAAAAGGGAGAGTAATATGAACAAGGGAAAGAAAGACAAGGATTTGAAGGAATTCGGGGCAAGCCTTCGTGAAGGCCTTAAATATGCGCGTGGGAAGAAGGCCAAAGTGAAGACTGAATCAATAGGTCTTTTGCCTACGCCAAGCCATTTTTTTGAGGCCAGGCACAAAGTCATCCAAGTAGTCATATAAAATCTTAACTTTTCGTCTCTGGCAGGAAATATTTCCTAAAAACCTATATTTTCCTGAACAAGAAATCATGGTTAAACAGGAAATAACCAGCAATTTGGTTTAATAATCAACACTTGTAACATAAATAATGAACTGTAACACATAATATGTTACAGTTCGTAAGTTGTGTTACATTTACGAGGGCTAAATGCTTGTTCAAGACTTTAAAGATTACCTACAGGAAACCCTGGGTATCCAAACTCAACCCATGCCCTGGAACAATGCCAAGGCTTTGCCTTTTCTATTACTGGACCGATACGAATTTTTCGATGTCTCCCTCCTAAAAACCCATTGTCTCTTGATGACCCCAAAAGGTGATGAGGAAGTAACTTCCACCGTTATCCGTAAGCATTTGGAAATGGCGAAGGAAAAATGGACGAAAGACGTCATCTACGTTTCAAAAAGTTTATCTCCCATTAACCGCAAACGGCTTATCGAACATAAGGTTCCCTTTGTCGTACCGGGCAATCAACTTTACTTGCCCAATATGGGCATGGACCTTAGAGAACATTTTAAAAAAAACCACTCGGCCCCGGAAACCTATAGCCCCGCCACCCAAGTAATCGTGTTAGACGCCCTTGTCCATGGTTATAAGGAGCCTTTGAATGTCCGCAAACTGGCAAAGAAATTAGAGTATTCCCCTATGACCCTTACCCGTGCCTTAAATGAAATTGAGAAGACGGGTGTAGGAACAGTCCAGATTATAGGGCGGGAAAGAAAATTGAAATTCGACCTATCCAAAAGGGCTTTATGGGAAAAAGCGCTAAAATACCTTCAAACCCCAGTCAAAAGCCGGAACCTGATTTATGACAAAAATTACAAACCAGGATCTGAAAAAATCAAAGCCGGGTTGTATGCCTTGGCTCAATATTCAAACTTAGCTGAATCGAAAGAAAAGATTTATGCCCTAAGTTCGGGCCAGTACAATTCCCTCAAAAATAAAAATGAATTGTTAAATTCAAATGATGAATCCGCGCCAATGACCTGGTTGGAAATTTGGAGCTATGATCCTAAACGCTTGTCTCAAGATGGCCTTGCGGACCCTTTCTCGCTTTATTTAAGCTTGCGAAGCGAAGGAGAAATCGATGAGCGAGTACATTCCGCGCTAGAACAAATGATGGAGAACCATGCATGGTAAGAGGTCTGGATCTTTTTAAAGCGCATTTCCAGGAACATACAAATTCATTTGTCGTTATCGGAGGAACCGCATGTTCCATCCTTCTGGAAAATGCCGGTTTAACCGCAAGGGCCACGGATGACATTGATATGGTGCTGTATGTCGAACGGCCAAACCCGGTTTTCGGAAATGCTTTTTGGGATTTCATAAAAAAAGGAAATTACGAAACATGGCAAAACAGCCCCGAGAGGAAAAACTTTTTTCGATTTTTAAAACCAATGGATTCGAAATTCCCCGAAAAAATTGAACTCCTTTCTTCGAAACCAGAAGGAATTGAACTACGTGAAAGTAGCCGTTTTACCCCCATTCCTTTTGAAGATGAGGCTTCGAGTCTTTCGGCAATATTGATGGACGATGATTACTATCAATTTCTTCAAAAAGGCCACAAAGTTATCCAAGGCCTTCCTGTGATTGGGGCCGAACAACTTATTCCTTTAAAAGCCAAGGCCTTCTTGGATTTGACACAGCGAAAAGAACAAGGAATAAAAATAAATAGCGATGACATTAAAAAACACAAAACAGATGTATTCCGGCTTTACCAATTATTAGCCCCGGCAGATCGCCTAGAACTTCCGGCTTCTATTAAAGCGGACATGAATCAGTTCTTACAAACTGTCAGGAAAGAGCCCTTCGATTTAAAAAATCTGAAAATTCAAACTGTTACTTTTGAAGAGGTATCGGATAATTTAAAGACCATCTACAGCCTTTAAGGAGAAAAACCTTTCCACTGGCCTCGGTCACCTTTGGAGATCCTCTAGACACCCCCTTCCCCTGAGGAGTTGCCACAAGCCCCTTTAAAACCCTAATGGAAGAAATGGCCGAAAGTTGAGCATTAATAATTTATAATTGGGCCAAATATTGCACTTTAACTTAAGGAAATGCTAATGGTTGATTTTGAAGCAAAGAGCTTAATTGAATATCTTTACAACGTAAATTTAATTGAGAAAGAATATGGAATCGATAAATGGCGGCCCAAAATGGATCACATATGGTTTCGAGGGGTTACCAACGCCGACAATCATCATTTAATTCCAACAATTTATAGAGAGCCGATAGAATCGAAAAGTGAAAGAGAAATTAATAGGGATTTCAAATTACAATCGCGCCCTTTTACCAAATCTCAAGCATTAAATGATTTGGAACTTTTATTTATTGGACGGCATCATGGGCTGCCTACAAGATTATTGGATTGGTCTGCCGGTTCATTAATAAGTCTTTACTTTGCTGTTCACGAATACAAAGAACCAACCGATGGAATGGTTTGGCTTTTACGTCCAAGGAAATTTAATAAACTCACCATCAATTTGAAATCCATCCCTTCAGAACATGAGAATAAGAAAATATTTAATAATTATTTGAAACTACCCATTAAACAAGCACTGCCGATGGCAATCCGATCCTCGTTTATTACTGAAAGGATTATTTCTCAAAAAGGTTTTTTTACAATTCATGGTTCTGAAAATATTTCAATAGAGTCAATTCAAAAAGCTAACAAAAAAACAACTTTTCTAAAAAGCGTACGAATTCCTTTTAACAACAAAGTTGAGATTTTAAATCAACTTGCCAAGGCCGGTATTTCCCAAAGCACCTTGTTTCCAGATTTGGATGGTCTAAGTGCAGAAATTAGAGATCGATACAACAAAGAAAGAATTGTTAAATAAATCATTCCGGAGTGTTCGAAAATCACTCTGGTCCCGGCTACCTTCGATGATCCTCGGCACACCCCTTTCCCCTTGGCGTTTTCCCTTTAATAACCTCATGGAAGAAATGGCTGAAAGTTGAGCATTAATAACTCATAATTGATTCAAATATTTAGGGGAAGGCATAAGTCATGAACTTATTTATAGACACAAATATCTATTTAGACTTTTACCATTACACCGGTGAGACGCTAGAAGAATTAAAAAAACTTGTTGTTGCAATTGAAACAAAAGCGATAAGACTATTTTTAACACCCCAAGTGTTAAATGAATTTAACCGTAATAGAGAATCGAAAATTGCAGATGCGATTAAACGATTTTCAGAACAAAAGTTGAACAATCAATTTCCTCAGATTTGTAAGGAATATAAAGAGTTTGAAAATTTAAAAATGGCAATTAAAGAATTCGAAGAAAGCAAAGATAAGATTCTGCAACAACTATACGAAGATATTAAAAACAGAACATTGGGAGCCGATAAAATCATTAACGAATTATTTAATAAATCCGAAAATATAAAGTGGACAACGGATATTATTGCGGAATCTAAAATGAGAATGGATTTGGGAAATCCTCCCGGCAAGGATGGTTCCTATGGCGATGCTGTAAATTGGGAATTACTACTATCAGGCGTTCCTAACGAGGACTTATATTTCATAACAGACGATAAAGATTATATTTCAAAAATAAATGATAAAAACCTTGACCCGTATCTCGAAGGGGAATGGAAATCAAAAAAGAATTCTGAAATAATTTTTTATAGACGTTTGTCCGAATTTTTTAGTAAAAAATATCCCCGTGTGAAAATGGCAAATCAAATGGAGTTAGACGGTGCTGTGGAGATGTTAATAAATAGCGGAAGTTTTTTTACAACTCATTCGGCTATTTCGAAATTAAACATTTTTGCAGATTATACAGATGATCAAGTAAATGCAATTGTCAAAGCTAGTGTTGAAAATAGTCAAATATCCCTCATAAGGGAAGATTCTGATGTGAAAGAATTTTTAAAAATATTTGTAAAATCTTACGAAAATAAAATAGAACCTTCGTTGCTTCAAAGATTTCAACAACTGTATTTGTACCCTTAATAGAAAATAGGAAAGCTTCCAAAACGCTATCCTATTTTCAGGGGGAAGGCATTCCCTCTGGCCTCGGCCACCTTCGGCGATCCTCGGCATAGAAACTTTTCCCAAATTAACGTTGTCAATCATCTTGCTAATACCTAGACGAAATATGGGTGCACCACTCTCGCCTGGAAATGGGCCGTAAATTCTGAGAAAAAAATACTTTTATGGTAATAAAGGTTGCTGGAAGAAAGGTTGCGGCATGAACTGTACTTGGGGAACAGCTTTCATAAATCCAGTTCCCAGGTGGTTTTCAATTATTTTAAAACGACTAGAATTACTTAAAGCAAACATTAGGCAATGATGTATTGTTAAAACTAAGTCTTGAAAATCTCCCGGCGTTTGGATGGTTTCATTCTCTATACTTTTGATTATCAATCCCATTTCTAAACATTCTTGTTCGTGAATGTGACGGTCGTGTCCTTTGTTTCCTTTGAAATCTGTAAGCTTTGTGACAATATTTTTTGCTTTCTTTTTTGCATCTGGATCGCCCAAAAACATATTTTGCTCTAATTGTTCTTGGACAAATTCCTCTGAGCGGTCAATGGCATTTTGGCATTGATCCAAAAATGTGGGCATATATTTTCCAATAATCGATTGCCACATACTAATTTTGCTTGGATCGTCTTTTACTTCTTTGCAAGCTCTCTCAAATTCTTGAATTACCCCATATGCAGGTATTCCTCTTAAGTGGGGATCTATTGGTCCTAAGTTGGAATGCTTGGCCATAAATATATCTTTGCAAGAACAAGCGATCATTGTTCCGGCGGACATAGCTATTTGCGGAATGATTGCCCGTATATTTTTACCAAACATTTTATGTAAATAATCCACTATCGATTGAGTGGCAGAACTACTGCCACCAGGAGTATGAAGAAAAAGGTCTAACCCTTTTTCCCGTTCAAGCTTGTGAATCGCCACCATAAATCCATTTTTATCTTCATCTGAAATGCTCGAATCGATTTCTGGCTTTGATAGAAAACCGGAGTAATAAACAATAATATTGCGGTTAGTCAAATTATGAAGTTGGTTTAGATACTTTATTGTGATTTCTTTTAAAGCATTGGCGGGATTAGGGTTTTGAGGGTCAACAGGATAGGCTTTTATCTCTTCAAATACTTCATTCCAATTTGGCATTTAGAAAGTGATCGCTTCTTCGCTATTTCCAAAGATTGCAATCGATTGTATGGGCTTATAGAGCGATGGTTGTTCTAAGGATTGATTTTCTGGCAATACGTTATATGGTTGGATATAGGTGGTTTTAAAAAACTCACGATATTGCTTTTCAAAATCAGTTTGAATTTTTTCTTTTTTCTCGTCTTCTTTGCTCATGACCTAACCTCCTCACCAAAGTTAAGTTTTTCAACCGACGAATACTAGTATACCTATACTAAGTTTTCAATACTAGAAATCCCAAAGCCGACTTAATAGAATGCAAGATTTTGGGCAATTTATCACGGATTTTGCATATCACTTCGAAAGAGTCTCAAGTTCCTCCAACATAAATTCAATTGGGACGCAAACCGGCTCTCGGGCGGCTATCGCCGTCGGGGTCGGTCGGCGCCTAAAAGCCAAAACGGGCCGGGCTTCGTTCCTCGCTGATCCGGCCGCACGGATGTTTTGGCTTTTCCCCCGATTCTGCTAAAAGAACACCGCACGACCCCTCGAATCCGATTTGCTATAACCAACACCTCTGTCTCTCCGTTTGGGCCCCCCAGATTTCGTGAGGGGGCCCACCCGGAGGGTGGCTCTCCTCAATTACGAACGCGGAGCCCAACCATGAAAAAGGCCAGACAAGAGGAGTTGAGTTTTGAAGGGATGTTTAAGATACCCCCAACGGTTCCCCCGGTGAGCTGGGCGGAAGCCAGGTCAGACTATAAAAGGGGTCCAATAGTAGGTAGCCCCAATGAAGCCACGGAATACTTTAAAAAGTATATCGGAGGTAAGAAAACCGAGGCCTTCCTGACAATGTACCTAGACCACCGGAATCATGTTTTGGACGTGGTTTTGAACCAGGAAGGGACCGTGGACCATACAGCCGTATATCCTCGTGAGGTCCTCAAGAAGGCCCTTGAATTGGAAGCTACAGGGATCATCTTTAGCCACAATCACCCGGCCGGGAGCCTAGAGCCCTCCGAGGGCGATAAAGCCTTAACCCGCCAGATTTGCACCGCCGCTAGAGCCTTGGGAATCACGGTTCATGACCATTTAATCGTGACCCATGAAGGCCATTTTTCCTTTAGACAAGCTGGGCTTCTGGCATAAACCTCCTGAAATTTACGTAAAGTCCTGAAAGGGACTTTACTGTTTTTTTGTTGGGCCGTTCCCTCCCAAACCCTCCCCGAAATGCCTTTAAAACCTTTTCTTTAAGAACCCCAAACCCAATTGATTGTTGTTTGGCGGTTAGTTGGAAGAGGATAGAATTGGTCTGGTTCTAGGCCGTTTTGGGCATGCGTCAAAGTCTAAAAATAGGCCTTTCCTTGGGGAGATTAGTATTACAACGAAAGTATTTCCTATCGATATCAGCTCCAAACATTTGGACGATGTAAAGAAACTCGGGAAAAAGAATTCTTCTACCCTTGGGTTCTTCCCAGATGGAGCATTTGAGGACCATGCCAATCGTAAAAATATAATCGTTATTACCATAAAAGACGAATTCGCTGGTTACTTGTTGTATCGGATTTCGAACAATTCTGTAACGATTGTCCATCTTTGTTTAAGTGATAAGTTTCAGGGGAAAAATTTATCTAAAAATTTAATAGATCATTTGAAAAGTGAAATGACGATGTTTCGCGGTATCCGTTTGCTTTGCCGAAAAGATTACACAACTAATAAGATTTGGCCCAAACATGGTTTTATTCCAATTGGTGAAAAAAAGGGACGAGGGAAGGAAGAAAAAACACTGACCTGTTGGTGGTTTGATCATGGCCACCCGACCCTATTTACTTTTGCCGCCGAAAAACAGATCGAAAACAAACGAATCGGTTTCGTTGATACAAACATTCTTATCGATTGGTTTAATGACGAGAGCGAAGAATCTAAAGCTTTGTTGGCTGATTGGTTGAAGGATGAGTTGGAACTTTGTGTAGCCGATGAAATATTGAATGAGATAGACCGTTCTGAAGATGCAGAAAAAAGAAAAATTATGAAAGAACGAGCACATAACTTAACCAGGCCCCCTTTTTCAAAAGAACTCTTCAAAACCGTATCGAAACGAATTCGGAAACATTTTCCTGCTGAAATGTCCGAAAGCGACCAATCAGATTTAAAACATTTAGCCCAATCAATTGTTGTTAATGCGGATTTTTTTATCACCAGAGATCAAAGGCTTTTGGATTGTTCGGATAAAATAAAAGAAGAACATTCAATGGAAATTCTTCGCCCTTCGGATTTAATTGTGAAACTGAATGAATCAAATTATCATCCGGTGCGTTTAGCGGGAACCACCTTAAGTGTTAGAAATGTATTGAGCGGCGAACAAGAAACAATCTTTGATGAATTTCGGAGCCTGGCGGACAGAGAAACCAAGAGCGGCTTTTTGGAAAAACTCAGAATATACTTATCAAATCCCGCGAACATTGTATGTTCTGTTGTTTTAGATGACACCCAGAAGTTGGCCTTTTTTGTTTTAGATCGTTCTGACAGGAATAAACTTTCAGTAAAATTTTTGCGATTTAAAAAATCCAACCTAACTTCGACACTTTTAAGCCATGTCCTTTTTAATTTTTTAAGAATTTGCGTGAACGAAAACCGTTCCAGCATTGAAATTGCCGATTCGCTTTTATCTAGCGACATTCAAAAACAACTTATAAAAGATAAATTCATTAAACATGGCAAGCACTGGTTTAAGATTATTTTTGATTTTGTCGGTAATAAAAAACAGATTAATAAAAAGGTTCGAGAATTAATTTCTGGGAAGTCCCTCGATTTTAAGATTTTTTCCGGTCACGATAAAATCCTAAAAAATCAAAAATTCTTTAAAAGCGCCGAAGCTATATTCGAATTACAGAAAATATTTTGGCCGTTAAAAGTGAAAAGTTCTAAAACGAATTTTTATTTAGTTCCAATAAAGCCTGGCTGGGCAAAAGATTTATTTGACGAAAATATTGCGCGCGAAGACCTTTTCGGAGCAAAAAAGGAATTGGCCATCAGCCGGGAACAAGTTTATTATCGAGCTTCAAGACCGTCTGGAATCAAAAGTCCGGGGGGCATTTTATGGTATGTGAGCGAAGATAAGGCATATAGTGGAACGAGTTGTGTTCGGGCCTTTTCGCAATTAGAATCCGTTGAAATTTCAAAACCCAAAGAGCTGTTTAAAAAATATGCTCGTCTTGGGATATATACTTGGGATGATGTTTTGAAAACTGCCAAAGGAAGCATTCAAAATGATGTTATGGCAATGAAGTTTTGTGATACCGAGCTTTTCAAAAATCCCATTCCATTGAAGCAACTAAAAGAGATATTTTCCAAGAAAAAAATTGGTCTTCAGGTGCAATCGCCTTTGAAGATCTCCAACAAGTTATTTGTTGAAATCTATAACTTAGGGCACGGAAAAAATGGATAAAAATCAGGAAACAGAACGAGTTCTCCTTTTGTCAATAAAACCCAAGTATGCCGACAGGATATTTTCTGGGGACAAAAAGGTAGAACTTCGAAGAACCAAGCCCAAACTGAAAAAGGGCGATATTGTTGCGGTTTATGTTTCCGCTCCAGTGATGGCTTTATCCGGCCAATTTGAAGTGGAAGAGGTCATACAAGAATCACCGGAGAAGTTATGGTTTGAGATCCAAAACGAAGCGGGCGTAACGAAGTCCGAATTTGAAGATTATTATCGGGGATCAAAAATGGCTTTCGGCATCAAATTTACAGATGTTAGGAATTTTCAATACCCGGTTTCGCTTTTCAATTTACGAAAAACTTGGCTCGGATTCAGCCCACCACAAATTTACAGATATTTGCCAAGAAGTGAATACAAACTCGTTTTTTCACGTAAAGAACTGCTAACACTTAGAATTACTCGAATTAAAACTTATCTGCTTTCTATTTTTTATAAACCGTTCTTCTTAAGGAAACAATCTTGGCTGAACTAATCTGGGATGGAAAATACAAAGATGGAAAAAAAGTAGCTCCAGTCCGAATTGCCCTGCCTTTTCAAACCATTGAGACTGTCAACGAAAGTACCCAAGATCGCCAAAAATCCCTTGATATGTTTTCTGGAAACAGGGATGCCAGTTGGAAAAATCGCTTAATTTGGGGCGATAAAAAATATGTATTGCCTTCATTACTTCCGGAATTTTCGGGAAAAGTGAATCTTGTTTATATTGATCCCCCTTTTAATGTTGGCGCTGATTTTTCTTTTACTGCGGAAATACCTGATGAGCCCGATTCGGAAGAGGGAGAGCCAGCGCGATTTTTAAAAGAACCTAATGCTATCGAAGTAAAGGCGTACAGAGATACTTGGGGTGCCGGTCTTAATTCATATTTGGAGTGGTTTTATGAGACTGTTGTTTTGCTCAGAGAATTACTCTCCGAAAATGGCAGCATTTATGTTCACCTCGACTGGCATGTTGGACATTACGCTAAAGTGATCCTAGACGAGGTGTTTGGTATTGAGAGTTTTCAAAATCATATAACCTGGAAACGAAGCACTCCGAGGGGAAATGCTGGTAAAAAATATCCTGAATTAACCGACTATATTTTTTTCTATTCTAAAACTCCAAATAACATTTGGAACGACCAATACACATCCTATCGTCCCGAGTATGTTGAAAAATATTATCAGTATAAAGACGAAAAAACAGGACGATTTTTTCAACCAACTAGTCTGTTAGGGCACTCAGGAGTTAATCCTGTTTATGAATGGCGCGGATTAAAAAAACCGTGGAGGTATCCAAAACATCGATTAGAAGAATTGGATAAAGCTGGTTTGCTTTACTGGCCGGAAAGGGGAGATGTCCCAAGATTTAAAAGATTTTTAGACGAGCAGAAGGGGGTTCCTTTGCAATCGTTATGGGATGACATTCCGCCAGTAAACTCGCAAGCGTCGGAGGATACAAAATATTCGACTCAAAAGCCCGAAGCTTTGCTTGAACGAATTGTTAAAGCCTCATCGAATGAAAATGATTTGGTGGTGGATTGTTTTTGCGGAAGCGGCACAACTGTTTCGGTTTCAGAAAAACTTAAACGGCGTTGGATAACGTGCGATTTAGGACGTTATTCCATTCATACCGCTCGTAAGCGTCTTTTATCCATCCCGGATGTAACTCCGTTTGTTATCCAAAATCTTGGGAAATATGAGCGTCAAGCTTGGCAAGTTGCCGAGTTTCCAGAACCAGGAAAGCAAGTTGAAAAGGAATTGAAATATCGAAAGTTTATTTTGGATTTGTACAAAGCAGAACCCATTGCAGGGTTCACTTGGCTTCATGGCATCAAAAAGGATCGAATGGTTCACGTTGGCGCAGTTGATTCGCCGGTCACTTTGGCGGATGTAAAAGCTATTGCGGCAGAGACTTGGAAATCAGTTGGTAAAGGCAAGGATTCACCCAAGAAGGCAGGAGTAGATATTCTTGGATGGGACTTTGCCTTGGAAGTGAACGAAATTTCAAAACAAATAGCTGCTGAATCCGGCGTTGAAGTTCACTTCAAAGTCATTCCTCGTGAAGTCCTCGAAAAGAAAGCTGTGGAGCAAGGTGACATCAAGTTTTTTGAGTTGGCTTCTTTGGCTGTGGATATCAAACCTAGTGGTTTGGAAGTAACCGCCAACTTAATGGATTTCGTTATACCCCCTAATGACGTTCCGGAAGATGTCCAGAAGGCTATTAAGCATTGGTCCCAATGGATTGACTATTGGGCTATAGATTGGGATTACAAAAATGATACTTTTCACAATGAATGGCAAAGTTATAGGTCTCGCCAAAACCAGAATTTAGATTTAACCACTATCCATTGCTATGAAACTCCAGGAGACTACCAAGTAGTCGTAAAGGTCATCGATATTCTCGGCAACGACACCACCAAGCTTTTGAAAGTCCAGGTTTCCGATGCCAAAAAGAAAAAGTAAAAGAACTCCCAAAGCTCAACCTGATTTACTGGATGTTACGGCAAAGCTGAGGACTGGACCTTGCGTCCCCGCATTGAGGGAAGCCGTTAAGGCCTGGCAGGCGGGAGGCTATAAAGGCACCACCGAAACAACCCGAAGGTTACTCAACTTTTGGTTCGAGACCGACCACAAACTGTCGAATGGTAGGCCTTTTAAGTATCACCACTCCCAGCGGGAAGCCTTCGAGACGCTTATCTTCGTTTGGGAATACGAGAAAGTCCGTACTCGCAAGGCTCTCTTAGAACGGTACGCCACTAGCCTCAAAAATCTTCGCCTTCCAACCTATGACGAGTTCGCCCGTTATTGCATCAAGATGGCAACGGGCTCCGGTAAGACCAAGGTAATGTCTCTGGTGGTAGCTTGGCAGTTCTTCAATGCTCAATGCGAAGAGCCGGAAGAAGCAAAACAATATGCAAAGACCTTTCTCATCATTGCCCCCAACGTCATTGTTTTCGAGCGTCTCAAAACAGATTTTGAGGGTGGCCGAATTTTTCGGACTGACCCTATCATCCCCAAGTTCTTTGAAATCTTTTGGGATTTTGATGCCGTCATGCGCCATGACGGTCAAAAGGCTCATAGCGAAGGAATGTTGTTTCTTTCAAATATTCAGCAGTTTTATGAGCGGTTGCAAAACATTAAATACAATGAACCGGAAGAGATGACGGCGGTTTTGGGAACCAAGCCGAGTTTGGCTAAGCTGGAGGTTTCGGATTTTTCGGAGCGCATCGGCTTGAGGGCGGGAAACTTGATGGTCATCAACGATGAAGCCCATCACACGCATGACGAAGAAAGCGAATGGAACACCATCATCCGGCGGCTCCACCAGAAATCACCCATTGCTATGCAGGTCGATTTTTCGGCCACTCCCCGTTTTCAAAAGGGTCAACTTTTTCCTTGGATCATTTCCGATTATCCCCTTAAACAAGCCATTCTGGACGGGATTGTCAAACGTCCATTTAAGGGAATCGCCCATATCCAAGAAGCCAAATCCAAGACGGCTAGCGTCCGCTACAAAGGATTCCTGGTAGCCGGGGTTGAGCGGTGGCGTGAATACAAAGAACAATTAGGGCCGCTCAAGAAAAAACCCATCCTATTCGTCATGCTGAATGATACGGATGAGGCGGATGATGTAGGCGATTGGCTTCAAACTAAATACCCTAAGGAATTTGGGGAAGATAAAACCCTCGTCATCCACACGGACAAATCGGGGGAAGTCTCTAAGACCGACTTGGATAAAGCTCGCATTGCCGCCCATGAGGTCGACGACGATCAAAGTCCCGTCAATGCCATTGTCAGTGTGTTAATGCTTCGTGAAGGATGGGACGTGCAGAACGTCACAGTGGTCGTTGGATTGCGACCTTACACGGCCAAGGCCAATATCTTACCCGAACAAACCATAGGGCGGGGTTTACGGTTGATGTTCCGGGGCCATGGCAATGGTTATACCGAACGGGTGGATGTGATTGGGAACAATGCCTTTATTTCTTTCGTGGACGACCTGGAAAAACTTGAAGACATCAAGCTGGATTCTTTCGATGTCGGTAAGGATAAACTTTCAATTGTCTCTATCATGGTTGACCCGAGCAAAAAGAAATTTGATATCGGATTGCCGCTCATATCTCCTGTCATGGTGCGAAAGAAAAGCTTGGCTGATGAAATCGCGGAATTGGATGTCATGCGGTTTCAGACTCCGAAACTCCCCATCAAGAAAGGCGATTCCGAGGAAACCACCTTCACCTACGAGGGATTCGACTACATCACGTTGGTCAAGGAAGTAGAACGGAAATACACGATTCCCGAACCCCAAACACCCCAGGAAGTCATCGGCTACTATGCCCGGCAGATTGCCCAGGAAGTCAAACTGCCCTCTCAATTCGCGGCTTTGGTTCCGAGAATAAAAGAATTTTTTGAAAAAAAGGCTTTTGGTAGGACTGTCAATCTGGAAGAAACCGAAATCCTGAAGGCCATGACTACCAACGTTTCACAATATGTTTGCGTACAAGCTTTCAAGAAGGAACTGCAAAGCAAGATTGTATCGGAACAGACTCCAAAGATAGAAGGAAAGGACAGACTTTTGTCTGATCTAAATCCCCCATTCCCTTGGGGAAGACCGGTATATGAGAGTAAGAAAACTATTCTTAATCTTGTGCCTTGTGATAACGAATTTGAACGTACCTTTGCTAAGTTCCTGGATAAAGCGAAAGACGTGAAAGCCTTCTCTAAAATTCCTCAAAGTTTTGGTTTCTCGATCGACTACGTGGACGGCAATTATAACCAAAGAAGCTACCATCCCGACTTTGCGGCGATTGCCGAAGATGGAACCAATTGGCTTTTGGAAACAAAAGGTCAAGAAGGCGAAGAAACCAAGTTCAAGGACGCGGCGGCGGAACGTTGGTGTGAGAACGCGACTGCATTGACAAAAAATACTTGGCGCTATAAGAAGATCCCCCAAAAGAAATTTATGGAATTAGAACCGGATTCCTTGGCGGATATCGAAGTTATTTAAGTTTCTCGAACGTGAGCCTGCCGTAATATCCACTCTTCTAACGCAACTCTAGGTATTAGCGTTTTGCGTCCCAGCTTGATAAAGGGAAAAGGGTCTTCCATTTCTGAAGCTCTATAAACCATGTCGTTTACAGTGGTCGTTGGCAAGCCGTAGTTTTTAAGCTCGGCGGGCCGCAAAAACACTTTCTCGGACTCGCCGAAAAGCTTCTTGTGATTAATGGTTATATTGCTGATTGGTAGGGTATAGGCCTTTTCGGGTTTGGGTTCTCGGATAGTTGGATTTTTTACGGATGTTTTCGTTGTAGTCTTTTGTTGCTTTTTGCTTTTAACTGTTGATAAGACGGATTCGGAAATATTTTGAGTTTCGAGTTTGGATTTATCATCTTCTTTTAAGTCCCATTCTTGGAGAAGATCCACAAATTCCGCCAAGCCATTCAAAGCCTCTTCAACTTCCGCCATTGTCATTTCCCGTTTTCCTTGTTCTTCCAGCAGCGCTTTTCCTTTCAGGAAAAGCTCGTCCGGGAATATGGAAGAGTAAGTGTGATTTTTAAATTTTTCATGTTGTGAAGTATAACCAAAAATTATTTTTTATTCTGATGTACGTTTTTGGTTTCTCCGGAAAATTCATCCCTTGAAAAATAAAAGGATTTCGGAAGTTTTGAAATCTTTTTTAATATTAATGATGTACGATATACATTGCTTTTTATTTGACGATTTTCGCGAGGAGGAATATACCAATGCCCATGAAGAAAAAACGTGGACGTAAAAGTCTCGGAGGCTTACGGATCATCCTTCGGCTGACTTCCCAGGAAGTGGAACTCCTGGAAAAGCGGCAGCAGGAGACCGGCCTTAGCCGCACCGAGATGATTCGAAGGGCCATCGACCATTACTGGTCCGAGAAACGCCACGAAACCAATTGGGAACCCCCTAAGAGATAGTTCGTCTCCCCAAGGCTCAAAGCTCAAGGAGATAGCGGGCTTACGGGGCGCGGGGCGGACATGACGAAGAAAGATTGGGAGTGGTTCAACCAGCTTGTTTTACTTCCGTTGGCACTCCCCTTTATTTTTATAGGCCTCAATTTCCTCTGGCCCTTTTTCGGGGCCGAGAACCTGGACGGAGTCATCCCGGACCCGGACTTGGTCAACCGCCACTTCATGGGACCGGTTACATTGATTTTCGCCGTTCCTTACGTTCTCGTCTTCCTGTTCAGGAAGAGCGAGAACGTCCTCTTGCCAACCAAGTTGGCCGTCTGCCCCACTATGGCGATTGCTGTCCTAGACCCCCTATTTTCGACCTACAGTAAGCTTTACCTCGTTTCTGTCGCCCTCTTGAGCATCCTTGGCTTGTTCGGGCTTTTCTGGAAGACAGTCAAAAAGAAGAAAGAGGAATGGGGACCATATCCCTTAGTTCTTGATTCCAACTTAAAGAACATCCTCTCCACGTTCTCATTACATGAGAACGTCCAAATAGTCGGGGGAACCGGCACCGGCAAGACCCATTACGTCATCAAACCCTTCATCGAACAGACCATTCGACAGAACCTGGGTTGTTTCATCCTGGACGTCAAAAGCAACATGCTCCCGGACGTGGCCTATTACGCCTTCAGGGCTCATGGCCGCTTCATCCGCCATTTCACCTTGGCCGATATCTTCAATTCCCACAGCTACAATGGGCTTTACGGCAATAACCCGGACGCTATCGCCAACCGGGCTTTCGCGGCCCTCTATTACGACATCAGGGGCACCGAACCCTACTACCGGGACTTGGCCGAAACCTACCTCCACAACCTTATTGGGTTACTCAAAAAAGAGATTAAGACCCTTACCTTCCAGGACCTTCTCACCTGTACCCAGGAAGTGGATACCTTCAAGACGATTGCTTGGTTCTGCTCCAAATACCCCGACACTCATTACGCTAGGTACTTCCAAGAGCAGTGGCTTGATAAATCCCCTAAGGATCGCCGCACGGAGCTTTCAGGCCTCTTGAACAAACTCCAAAGGTTCTGCAACAGCGAATGGTCCCATCTGCTCAATGTCCGCGAACCCGACATCAAGATGGAAGAAGTGGTGAAGCAGGGCCAGGTCTTCCTGTTTTCCCCGGACTCCGCCCGTTACCCACAAGACGCCAAGCCTCTCTGTATCCTGGCCATGATGGACTTGGCCGAGCAATTGGCCGACCGCTACAAGGTAGCGCCGGAAAAACCCTTCCGGGTTTTCCTGGACGAGTTCTACAACTTGGCTTACCCCAAGTTCATCGACTTCATCAACAAGTGCCGGGAAGCCCAGGTGAACCTCTTCTTGGCCCACCAGTCCTTGGGAGACTTGAGAGGCGTTTCCGAGGAATTCCTGGAACAGGTCATGAACACCGCTAGTAACAAGATCATCCTCCGAGTGAACGACCCGGACACGGCGGAATCCTTCTCCCGGCAGTTTGGGACGGAACTCGACCAGGACGCCAGGGTGACTTCCTACAAGGCGGACCACACCCTGGCCGGGTATAGCGTCCCCATTACAGAAAAATTCAGGTTCCACCCCAACCGGATCAAGGAACTCAAGGTAGGTCAAGCCATCGTCAAGGCTATGGGGCAATCAGGGGTCCGTATCTTCCAAACCAACCTACGGCAGGCCGGCAAGCCGTGGGCTGGGTTCAATCCGAATACCGCCTTGGCCCATAGGGGCCGTCGCGAGGGAAACGAAACTTCGCTTACTGATTTTGTCCAAGAAGTAGCCCTGCCCGTTGGGCCGGGTACTAGGAGGACTATTGCATCCTTGGGGGAGGAATCGAATGACTAAAACCATCTCCTCCATTTCGGCCCTAGAACCCAAGGATGTTGAGACCTTGGTCTATATCCATTCCAACAAGTTCATCACGACCAAGCTCTTTCATCGGAAATTTCATCCCCAACATTCCTATTGGACGGCTTGTCTGCACCTAAAACGCCTCATGGAGAAGGGCCTGCTTCTGAAGACTCGGAACCTTCCCAATGAGGACACTTTCTACTGCCTCACCCGTCCGGCGATGCGCCTTTTATCCGAGCTGGCCCGAATCCTTATTTCCCCGGAAGTGCGTTCCCCCCATATCAACCCCTTTGAGCGGGAGCATGACAAACGGGTCCTCACCATGCGTATCCAGATTGAAGAGGCGGGCGGTTTGGAAGGGTTGACCTGGCTTTCAGACTACGAGATGCGGTGCGGGTTGAGGCTCGATTGGAAAAAGGCCCTGGCCGAGGGCCGGGGTTGGGCCCTCGCCGGGCAGAGACTCCACCGGGTTCACCACCGCACCCCGGACGGATACTTTGAGGGCTCCCTCGCGGGCAAAGGTTTTGCCTTTGCCTTGGAGTATGAGCATACGTCCTACAACCGGGAGAAGATGACCGCCATGGTCTTGAACCTGACCCGTGACTTCCCAGGAGCCTTCCGGCTAGTGGTCAGCCGGGACAAGGCCCATGCGTTGAGGATGATTGAGGGCCTGGAAACCTTCCTCAAGGGTGATCCCCGGAACCGGGACCTCTGGGGCTTTTCCTTCTTTGAGAAAGTAGTCCGGCTTCCCTTCATCCGGGTGCCCTGGATCAACATGATGGGCGAATACCTACCTTTCGTGAAAGACCCGATCCTGAAGGCGACCTCAACGGCGGAGGTAACGGCATGAACCTGAACCCAGGAAACTACCAACAGAGGTTGAAACAGAGTCAAACCCAAATCCACATAAACGCCCGCGAAAAGGGGGGATTCGGCTCTCTTGCGACGCCAGCCCCCACTCCCCCTGCATCAAGTACAGAGTGCAGGAATACGGGAGTGGGGGCTGGCCTCTCATCCATCCGAATCCCTATAAGCGCGGGCGTGAAGAATGAAGATAAGAATCAACAGATACAGATAAAGAATACGGATACAGCGAAAGTCAAAAGCAAAGTCAACGGCAACGGCAAAACAAACACCGTGGAAAACCCCCCGGACCTATTGGCAATGAAACAGGTTTTGGGAGCGGGGTTTTCCACACCTTTCCCCGAAGGTGCCCCTTTGGGGGATCTTTATTTATTAACTTTGAAAAACGGAGGTAAAGCATGACGGAACGCAGAAGAACAGGCGAACGGCGGAATCATTTAATGACCGATCAAGAAATGGCCGAGCTGGTTTCTGTTTCCGTTAATACGGTCCGCTATTGGCGGCAAACCGGCATCCTTCCCTTCGTCCGGGTGGGCAAATACCCCAGGATTTGGTACTCGGAATTTGAGAGGCTTTTCAAAAAACCCCTGTCCCATTGGGTATTGACGGCTGATACAATATCCAGTGCTGAGGGCAACATTAGGAGGCAGTTATGAGCAAGCCTAATGTTCATGGGTTACCCCAACATCTCCGCAAGGACGGTAAGGGGTATTTCCTGGATTATTTCACTACGGAAGGAGGATTGAGGAAGCGCAAAAGGGTCAGGTTGGGACAGATTCCGGCGTCCCAGGCCAAGCGAATTTTGGCCGAGCATACCAAGGAAATCGTGGCGGGGGAGTTCCTGCCCAGCGATAAGCCCAAGGTATCTTTCGATGAGGCGGCGGATGCGTTCCTGGCCTTTTCGGAATCCCGGAAGAAGAGTTACCGGCGGGATTTTTTCTCCGTAAAAGCCTTGAAGGCTTTTTTCGGCGGAAGGCCGCTGGACAGCCTGACCCCGAGTTTGGTCGAGGACTTCTTGAAGGAGCGCCGGAAGAAAGCCGAGGAAAAAGGGAAGACCCTGAAAGGGTCCTCCCTGAACCGGGAGATCGCCTGCCTGAAGACCATCGCCCGAAGGGCGGTGCTGGACAGGAAGATCGAACGGAATCCGGTCGAGGGTGTCAGGATGTTCCGGGAAACTTCCCGGAACCGGACACTCTCCCCGGAGGAATACCGGAGGCTTTTGGAAAACTGCTCCCCCCATTACCGTCCCGTCGTGCAGTTGGCTTATGTCACCGGCATGAGGCGGGGTGAGATTACGGGGTTGAGATGGGACCAGGTGGACTTGAAGGAAGGCGTCATCACCTTGAAGTCCGAGGATACCAAGACCCAGGAAGCACGGGAAATTCCGTTGGATGAGGGTTTAATGGACCTTTTCAAGCGGACACCCAAAGTCTTGGGCAGTCCCCATGTTTTCAACTTCCGGGGCCACGGCTTGAAAGACCCAAAAACGGCTTTCCTGAGGGCGTGCCAGCGTGCTAATATCACGGACTTTCATTTCCATGATTTACGGCACTGCGCGGTCACAAACTTTCGCAAAGCCGGGGTGAGTGATTCCACGATCATGTCGATCTCAGGACACAAAACGTATGCGGTGTTTAGAAGGTATGACCGCATCGACCGGGGCGACCGAAAGGAAGCCTTGAGGCGTGTCCGGGCATTGAATGACACGGCAATGACACCGGCGGGTTTTTCGGACGCCCAAGGGTTTGGCAGTTGAGCTGAAAATGTTGTGCCGTAAGTGTTTCACGGAGATGGAGGGTTAGTCCTAATTGGTAAGGCAGTGGACTTGAAATCCACCGGGGGAAACCCCTTGCAGGTTCGAGTCCTGCACCCTCCGCCAATTTTTTAAAAAGGACGAGAACCGGGGTGATAGGGGCGTAGCCCCTATGTTGTTGAGGTGGGGTACACAGGGGGGAGTTCCCCTGTGAGCGCGTAAGCGCGGTTCGATGTTCTGCACCCTCCGCCAATTATTGAAATAAATAAAATTTTAAGTTCTAAATGTTTTCGTTCGATAGAACGAAGCGTGAGAGCGGCGCTCAACTCAAAATTTAGAATTTTCAAATCACGACGAATACGTGGAGAGGTGGCCGAGCGGCTGAAGGCGACGGTTTGCTAAACCGTTAAAGGAGTAACATCCTTTCGAGGGTTCGAATCCCTCCCTCTCCGCCATTTTTTGCGGAGCAAAATTCAAAAAAGATTTGAACCCGTGAAGGGTTCGGGGAAACAATTGTTTCCCCGGTTGTTTAATGGGATACACAAGGGGTTTTACCCTTGTGAGCGCGAAGCGCGGGTTCCAATCCCTCCCTCTCCGCCATGTATTTAGTGGTGATTGCGAAATAAACCTCTACCACTTGTGACTATTCCACAAATTACCTTTACCCCCTTTTAGGGCTATTTCCCCTCTTTTCCTTTCAAGACCGGCAAGGCTCAGGTAAAATAAGCAAAGAGAAAGTAACCTAAACCCTGGAGACACCTTTGAACACCTACATTCGAAACACCATGTTCTTGATTCTCTTGACCGTGGCTGTCATTTCTCTTCCGGCCTGCGGAAGCAAAAACGACATCAAAAGCGAAAAGGCTCCGGAATCAGTTTTAAATCCTGAACAAGCTCCTGTGACAGCTTCGGCTTCAAGCGAAAGTTCCGCGAGTTCCCATGTGAAAAAAGCTCACCATACAAAGATGGCCCAGTCCACCACCACTACGGCGGCCCCTGTCAGCGCAACTGCTCCCACTCCGGCTCCCGCCCAACCAGCCCCTCAAGTTTCCATGGATACAACGACTCCGATTCAAAAGAGCGGACATTTCCATTGGTTCTTGTGGCTGTTGGTCCTTCTGGTTCTTGGGGCTATTGGCTGGTACTTCTGGTCTAAAAACCAAGAAGAAACCCATACTCCACCGACACAACCCATGGCACCCACGGGCGGCCTTTCGCCGGTCAGCGGTTTTACGGCGATGAAAGATGGAATCGAAGACGAGATTGAGGCCAAGCCCTCCTTCTGGTCGAAAAAAATATTCTGACCTGCCTGGCGTCCTAATCTTTTATGCCTTCCTTCGCTGATCCAGATAGATATGTCGAAGTCCTTCAACCCGACCGCTGCCCTCTTTGCTTTATCGTGCGCTCCTACGTTTACGAACATCTGAAATCCCTTTTGGATGAATGCGTCACCGATCCTTCCACCCGCGACCGGCTTTTTGAATCGAAAGGCTTCTGCCGCCGCCATGCCTGGCAGGGCGTCCAACAGCGGCAAGCCCTGGGGATGGGCGTCATCTATGGCAGCCTTTTGGAAAAAGGCTTAAAAGAACTTTCCGCTCAGCCGCGTTTTTGGGAATCAAAAAAATCCAAGCCCTGTCCCATCTGCGAGTCCGAAACCAACCGGGAAAAATCCTGCGTCCAGGAATTCGCCCTTTGCTGGTCGGATTCGGAAAAATTGAGGGCCGCCTTTCAGGAACGCGGTATTCTCTGCCTTCCCCATTTAGAAAAGACCCTTACCCAAAAAATGGATTCCACCCAAAGGAAAAACCTCCACGAAATAGGCAAAAAAGCCCTGGAAAGCCTGTCGCAAGATTTAAATGAATTCTTGAATAAACAAGACTATCATCGTTCCCAAGAGTCCTTGGGGCCGGAATGGGACGCTTGGGTTCGCGCGGTGCGAATGATCAGCGGGGAACGGGATTAACAGATGGCAGATCCAATGTATAAAGACAACCGGGAGTGGGGAACCACCGATTATTACTTCATTGACCTGATTGTCACTTTGGCTTCTTCGGCCAAGATTGATTTGGGCGAATTGGTGCATCCCTATTACAAAGACAAGGATCTCAACCTTCCCCGGGCCCGCATGACGATCAACATGATCGGCTCCCTCATCAAAAAGACCGCGGGAAACCTGAACATCGAGGAAAAAAAGGTCTTGCGCGAAGTCTTGGACGACCTTCAAAAGACTTACGTGGATAAAACCAAGGAAAAGTTAAGAACGGCTCCCGCCGGACCCGCCATGCCTCCCCGTCCCTTAATTCCCACTCCTCCCCAACCCAAGAAGGACGTGAAAGAGTGGATTTCCCTGGTACAACAGGAAATCGCCAAGAAAAAACAGACCCCGCCACCAAAAGCTTAGCCGCGAATTTTCGCGGCCAAGAAAAAGACCTACATCTTCTTAATTTTTTAACTGCGATCATTTGCGCCAATTCGCGGCTAAACGGTTTTAAGCTTTCGCCCTTTCCAATGGCCTCCGCCGAACCAAAACCACCTGATGGAATTCAATCCGATCAAGGCGAATAAGAAGCACCCTAAAGGATGAAAAAAAACCGAACCTTTATGGTAGTTGTACCTGACGGCCTGAAGCCATCGAACGCCTAAAGACATCAAGGCCATGGCCAACCCCGGCCAAAACAGGGGAAAGCTTGGCCCCATCGCGACCGCCAGGAACGGCAATACCCCATCCAAGATCAAAACAATGAAAGCGTTCGAAAAATAGAGGAGTGAAAAAGCCATCGCGGGGAAAAAGTTCTTGGAAAACCCCTCCCACACTTCCCGGGCATTGGTGTACATGCGGCAATAGGAAAAATCCGACCCATCGCCATAAACCAGCCGGTAGCCGCGCCGGACCACCTGCTTGCCGAAATTCAAATCCTCGACGATCTCGTTCTTGACCGCCTCATGGCCGCCAAAGGCCTTGTAAACCTTTTGCCGGACAAAAATAAACTGGCCGCTGGCCCCCGCGAAACGGTTGAAGCGGCTGTTCTTGCTCAAGGACAAGCGGGCCGGGAGGAATGCAAGCAGGGTATAAGCCATGACCGGAACCACCAGGATCTCCATCCAGGTTTGGGTGATCTGGCGGGTAAAAAGCGTGAGCACGTCGGCTTGCTTTTCTTCCGCCATCCGGACGGTACGCTTCAACATATCGGGTAGATGCCAGGTATCGGCATCCGTGAAAAACAGCCACTCACCCTTGGCTTTGCGGGAAAGCTGGGCGCAGGCCCAGGGCTTCCCTAGCCATCCGGCGGGCAGTTCTTTGCCCCGCAAAATCTTTAGCCGCGCATTGCGCTTGGCATAAGCCTGCACTACATTGAACGTGCGGTCCGTGGAACGGTCATCGAGCACTAGGATTTCGTAGGAAGGATAATCCTGCTGGAGCATTCCTTGGATACAGGGCTCTATTCGGCTTTCCTCGTTGCGGGCGGGAATGAGAATGGAAACGAAGGGCCACTTTTTCCTGTCCGGATCGGACGGCGGCGGTTTGACGAAAAGACGGGTATTGTCCCAGGCGCAATAAAGCATATAAGCCGCGAGTAACCACCAATAGCAGGCGAGAAAGGCCACATGAACCTCTTAACCGGAGTGAACCAGGATTTCCACCGCCCCCAAAAGGCGCCGGGGGCTTACGAATGGTGGCACTTCGACGCTACGGACGAAAAGTCCGGCTATTCCTTCTCCATCCAATTCTTCGCCGGAAACCTTTTTTCCGCCTATTATCAAGATAGCCTGAAAACCTACTGGGAAAAAACAAAATCGCCCCTTGTTGGGTCCACCCCGGCTCCAGCTTCAGATGCCCCTAATCCTCTCGATTATTGCGGAGTCACCTTTCGTATTTTCCATAAAGGGGGCTTGGTCGGCGAGAGCCTCCAGGAATTCGAGGGAACTTTCTTAAAGGCTTCGGATAAACAAGGCGCGGTTTTATTGGGGCCCAACCGTTTCAACTGGGACGAAAGGGGCGATCCGCCTTCCTATACGGTAACGGTTCAGGCGCCGGTCAAGGGCGGTAAAAAACTCTTAAGGGCCAGGCTTTTTTTCACGCCGCTTTTGAAGGAATTTCCCTCTCTTCCCCCGAACGAAATCCATTCCACCCACACCTGGGTTCTAGCCGCGCCGCTTTGCCACGTGGAAGGAACCCTGCAGTGGGTGGATTCACAAGGAGAGTCCGAAAAAGAACAGCCTTTCGTGGGCAAGGGATATCACGACCACCATTTTGGTTCCGTTCCCCTGGACCGCTTCGTCAAGGCCTGGCATTGGGGCCGGGCTTTTCTAGGTGACGAAACACTGGTTTATTCGTTACAGATTCCAACCGAAGCGGGAGAACCACCCGAAGGATTTCTCCTTACCGCCGGCCCCTCCGGCGTCCAGTCTTGGCAAGTGGCTTTTGAGCTTTCAAAGAACCGGAGGAATTTTTTCTGGCTTCCCTATCAAAAAAATCTGGGATTCACGGATGTCCAGTCTTTAAGCGTCAACCACCGCCAAATCCTCAGTGATGGTCCGGTTTCATTGATTTTCGAGGACCAGGTTCAATGGACCGCCGACGGGAAAGCCCTCAAGGGAACAGGCATGTCGAACTATCTATACACTCCCCGTCTTTCCAACCGCTTCTTTTTCCCCATGTTGAAGGGCAAAACGATCATCGTGACGAAGGCCGTGGAAAACTCGGAGCCTCCCCCGCCTTCCGGCGACGTGACCATCAACCGTCCAACGGTATAACTCAATAATGATCTAAAGATTGCGAAGAATTCTTTCCAGTTCTTTTCGGTCCAAGACACGCAAAACAACCACTCCCTTTTCAGTGGGTTCGAAGAGGGACCGGTAATTCCCGGTTCTTAAGCGGTAAAGATTCTTATAACCTTCCAGTTTTTTTAACTTGGGTGGGCCGGGCCAAGGGCGGGTTTGCGGGATTTTCAGGTCGTCCAAAATTTCCCCGGCGGCGGCTTTTTCAAGGGCTTTCAAATCCCTCAAAGCACGGGGTGAAAGCTCAACCAGGAGGGGCAAATCAGAGTCCCAGCCGCTTGCGGGCGTCCGAAAGGGAAACCCCGCCTTTCTTGCCATATTCCTTCCTCGACTCCTCGATTTGGGCCATGAACTCTGGCTGCTTATAAACCAAATCCTCTATTTCGTCCTCGGTCAGGTGCAGCAGGACGGCCTGGGGCTTTCCATGGTTCGTAATGACGTATTTTTCCCCTTTTTCCACGTCCTTCATCACCGAAGGGGTTTTCAAGCGCAAGTCGCGCATATTCACGAATTTCAAGGGGGACTCCTATGTTACTTATTTGAGTAACATTATTTTAAGCCCCGGCCAGACGGAAAGCAAGCGTTCGGACAGCGGATTTTTTGTCCAACCCGGGTCCCCGTCGTGGACAACTTCACCCGCCGCCTTTTCGATCATACCCACATTTCCCACAAAATTTTTGGTTGTGTTGAATGGGATGCCCGCACGTGAGACACCGCATGGTTTTTAACCAATAAAAGACTAAGTAATAGAAAAGGGCAAAAAACAAAACCCCGGTCAAAATTCCAAACAATGGGTTTATGAAAAGCATCATAAAAAGATTGAAAAAGATAACCGAAATATAAGAGGTCGTATTTAATGAATAAAAACCACCATGGAATTGTTTGATGAAGGCGGGAAGATCCATATAACTATTCGGGGGAACAAGAGGCTGAACAGGGTATCTAATTGTGGGAAAGGACTTGTCCTCAAATTTGAGTACCTCCGGGGTGGGGGTAGGTAACAATTCCGATGTTCCCAATTCATTTGATTCCGACGCCCGCAACAAGAAGCTAATGTTTTTATAACAAAATGGGAGACCGTCAAAAGAATTACTCCGTTCCACAACCTGATGAACAAGTTTCATATCCAGTTTTATATTTTTTCCACCCACGGCAAGAGTGAGCGGTTTTTGAATTGGGGTTGGCACGACGGTCGGGCAGAAAAAATAATCGTTTTTAAAATCCTTAGGGAATTGTTTCGTATGCGGTTCTGTCTTGGGGAGGATTTCGATATTGATCCCGTCAAAATTCATTCCTAAAGCAGGGCCAGCAGTGCATATTCTTAACAAGAACAACGAACCATCCTTTTTTTGGAGCCATGCGCCATAGGTGTTCTGGAGCCCGTCCTTCGTTTTGCCCAGTTGAAATTTCAGATCGCATGGAAGTTTATAGGTCGTTTGCGGGTTGGTGACGCTCTCGAATGTTTGGACAAGCAAAGGCTGGTCCGATCGGCCATGGCCCTGAATCGCGAAAATGCCACAAAGAATGATGATCAGACTCATTACGAAATAATGACGAGGCAACAGATAACGCAGCTTCATCGATACCCACTTCCTATTCAGAAACGAAAGTGCCAACTTTATTATCCTGCTGTTTACCAGATTTTACCTGTCCACTCCGGGTCCCCGTCGTGGACAACCTTGGTGTCATAAGCTCCAAAATTCGTAACCAAGAGAAAATAACCCATCTAGATGTTGGCCAAAACCATTGATGGATCTCCCATCATTACTTTTAAGGGTATTGTTATAAATATAACCCTCCCCTAGTTCGAGTCTTGCGTCCAAAACAAAATTACCGAGTTCAAATGAAGCGCCAAAGTCGAACCCCCAATCCAATGGGTTGTAGGAAGGAGTGGTTGACGCTGGAAAACCGGCGGGGACCGAAGGGCTATAGAGCCCCTGTAAAAGCAAACCGGTATAGGGCCCAAACAAAAGGTTTGCTTTAAAATCCTGGATGGTCAGAACCTTTCCTTTCAGGAGGAGCGGTATTTCCAAATAGGGGAAAGGGTAACGATAACTTGGATAGTTAGGATTACTGTAGACATCTTCATCCCCTTTTAAGACATATAAAAGCTCAGGTTGGAATGATAGGAAGTCATAGATTTTTATGTCGGAAAACAACCCCACATTGAACCCATAATAACCCGCACCCCCAAAGTAAAAAGTTCCTGTTCCTCCTACAGCTGGATAAATTTGGCAATTAGTAACACCCGCCTTAACCCCCAACGTGACTGGATCGGCCCAGGAATACATGGATGAAAAAAATTGGAGGAAAAGAAAACAACTAGTAATAAATAAGCTTGGCTTCATCATGCCTCCCTATTCTGGACAACTTATCTTGCCTTTATTTTAGCTCTTTGACGGCAAAAGGGTTGTCCACGACGGGTCCCCGTCGTGGACAAGTTAAACAACGGCCTTGATTCGTTTCCAATCCTCTTCAATAAAACCAACCACACTGTCATCCTGATTCGATCCGATGATCTGATGGGCATGTTTCTTTAATTCCGGCTCGGCGTTGCTCACGGCGATGCTTCGATCCGCTATCTTGAACATCTTGATATCGTTCATGTGGTCCCCAAAAACCACCAATTCCCTGTCCTGAAGTCCCATTCGCTCCTGAAGAGTGCGGATCGCCTGGTCCTTGGTTGCCCGGTGGTCGTGGATGGTCAGCCAGTGCCAACCACGACAATAGATGTCCTCAACAAAATGGGTTTCCACCCCTGACCCATGACTTTTTTGGATGGTTTTTTCCAAAGGTTGTAAGGTTTCCTCTTTCCCAATGACCGTCAGGCAAACCACATCTTGGGATTTGATGGCTTCGAAATTCCTTACCTGGAGAAGCCGATGGTCGTTATTTTTCCTACGGTCGTTCAAATAAAATTCCATCCCATCATTCTTGATCTCGCTGTAATAAAGCCGGTCATTTTCGCCGTCGAACGCGGATACGAAAGGCAGGTGTCGATGATCCAAAATGGTTTTGAGGAGGTCTTTCACGATCTCAGGTTGGATACAGTTGATGAGCTGATGGTCACCGGTTTGGTAATCAGAAATAAAAGCGCCGTTGAATTCGATGACCGGCAAAGCAAGGGAAAGCCCCCTTAAAACCTGGCGGATGGAAACGATGCTCCGGGCACTGGCAACGGTGAACAGAAGTCCTTCCTTCAATAAAAACTCTAAAGTGCGCAAGGAAACATCGGACAATTTCCCATTATTGGCAAGAAGGGTTCCATCCAAGTCCGATATATATAATGGTTTCGTCGAAGTCATGTCCTATTATTCTTCATCGGTTTCTTTCGCGCCAAGGATTTTCCCTTGTCCAATCTGTGTCCCCGTCGTGGACAACCACTTAACCAATCTTCTTATATAAAAAGTACCGTTCGCTTCCCTTTGGGAAGTGTTTTAAGGAACCAAATCTTTTAAAACCTAATTTTCGATAAAATCCCGGAGCTTGGAAATCGAAAGTGTCCAAATGGACATACTTGCAGCCCCTCTTTTTTGCAACTGCCTCAGCCTTATTAAGGAGTTGAGTTCCAATGTCCTTGTTCCTGTGTTTTTCATCCACCCATAACATTTTTACAAAAAGCCAGCCCCAATAGGTGCCGCTGACCAAACCGGCGATCAATTTCCCCTTGGAGTCGATGGCCTCAAAATCCAAGTCCTTCCAATTGAAACGGCCAATCTTTTTCGCGTTATAAGCATTGAGTTCTTGGACAACCCTATTTCGGAATTTTTTATTCGATGACGATACGGGTTTGATTGAAGCTGAAGTTCTTGTCATGCCGCCCCTTTACGCCTTAATAAATAATCATCGCCTGAAAAGGTTGTCCACGACGGGTCCCCGTAGTGGACAGATTTTTTATATCAAAAGGGCGAATTGGAATTTATTGGATTTCCCGGATCAGGTTGTTGTCCTGGTCCGCGATGTAGATTTTCCCGGAGGAATCCACCGCGATTCCATCAGGCTGGTTGAAAAGGGCCTGGTAGCAATTTCCGTTGGTTGAACCCGCGACCCCCACTTTTCCCAACAGGGTCGTCACCACGCCCCCTGGGGTAATTTCACGGATCAGGTTGTTCCACGCGTCCGTCACGTAAACATTTCCGGAGGAATCCACCGCGACCCCAAGGGGCATATTGAAAGACGCCGCGGTCCCGATTCCGTCGGCCGAGCCGGCTGACCCGGACCCCGCCAGGGTCGTCACCACGCCTCCCGGAGTGATTTTCCGGATCATGTCGTTGTAAGAATCCGCGACATAAACATTCCCCGAAGAATCGACCGCGAGTCCAACGGGATTATAAAAAGACGCGGCGGTTCCGGTTCCGTTGGTGGCCCCCCAGGCACCCGATCCCGCCAGGGTCGTCACGACGCCGCCCGGGGTAATTTTCCGGATGAGGTCGTTGGTTTGATCCGCCACATAAACGTTTCCGGAAGCATCGACGGCTATTCCCCAAGGTCCGTTGAACGAAGCGGCGGTTCCCGTTGCGTTTACCGCGCAACAAGGCCCGCCTCCGGCCAAGGTGGTCACCACCCCACCGGGGGTTATCATCCGGATCAGGTTGTTAATGGTATCCGCGACATAAACATTGCCCGAAGAATCCACCGCCAGGGCGTAGGGAGTATGAAAGGACGCGGCGGTCCCGGTGGCGTTGACGGCTCCAATCGCCCCGGACCCGGCCAAGGTCGTTACTACCCCACCTGACGTGATTTCCCGTATCAGGTTGTTGTAAGTATCCGCCACATAAACATTCCCGGAAGAATCCACGGCGGCCCCCGTAGGGAAATTGAACGACGCGGCTGTACCAGTGGCGTTGACGGCTCCAACCAACCCGGACCCCGCCAAGGTCGAAACGATTTTCCCGCTACAGGTGGGGGTAGGCGAACCTGTGGCGGTAAAGGTTTTGGTGGGAGGTGGAGCGGGAGTTGGAACGCTCAGAGGGCCTAACGTATAGGTCTTCTGGCAAGCCAGGGGGAACAGGCCGATCAAGAGGATTACCGCGATAAGGAAAAGTCGATTCATACTTGCCTCAATTATAGAAGCGTAACGAAGATTGGATTATACCCCTTTTACCTGTCCACGATGGGTCCCCGTCGTGGACAAGTGTTTTCGTTGATTAATGAGCGGCCAGATGGTGGCGTTTCTTTTTAGCTAGATAGTGCTGGTCCAATCCTTGGCGAAGGATCGATTTGATAACTGCTTGGCGGCTTACATTCATTTCGCGGACCAACCCATCCAATTCCTTAAGCATGTTTTCCGCGAAATCCACATTGACCCGGCGGATGGCCGGCATCATTTTTCCGTGGTTCGTAAAATGTTTCGAGATGTTCTCCCCTTTGTCAGCCATTTGAGCTAATTGTTCAGCCGTTGGAACTGTTTTTGCCTTATGAATGGTTTTCATATAATTTCCTTTCTTCCTTAGTGGATTTCCAAAGAGTGACTAAGTGAATGTACTCGCCATCCCGATCCGTTCTCTCTTCATAGATCACGGTATAGAGCCTTTCCCCAACCCAACCAATAGCCCGCCATTGCTCCGGTAAATCCGAACGCTGGTCAAGGTAGTAAGGGCTTTCCCAAAGCATTTGGGCTTCCTCGAAACCAATGCCACGTGCCCGGTTCCGACGAAGGCTATTGCTCTTGTTCCTGTCGAACTTAAACCGCATCTACGCTCCATGTATAACTGTTATACCATCTATTCCTGATTACCTCAAGAAAGCATCCGGCACGAATTTAGGTGTCCACGACGGGTCCCCGTCGTGGACAGCCTTTGAATGGGTTCCTCATTCAAAACCATAGAATGAATAAGGAACTGATTTTGAATCTTTCACCGTGCTGTTGACATAAACTTTACCGGAATCGCTGTCGTAGAGCCAACCTATGTTACTACCAGTGGGGACTTCCCCCTTTTTGGCCATAGTGACATAATTTCCTTCCGGGCTTTTGGCACTTGCGACAAAAGCGCTAGTGACCTGGACCATGGGAATAACTTGGGTTCCGGATGTATCCCTGCTTTCCATCACAGCCTGTTCCAGTTTTTCGGATGAGGCCGGCCAGCGATGGTGTTTTTGATGGTATGAATGAACCCCTATATAAATCCGCAACAAATCACAACGAGTACAAGTTTCGTTCGTTTTTTCGACCATCTGGGCAAAGCGTGGCCTAGAGAACGAACTCATCAACCATGTTTTTCTCCAGTCATCATCACGGACATGTTCAGCGGCGGCGGGACCCATTTTGAGAGCTTTCATATATTGGACACCATAATCATATTGGGAACCCTGGTCGAATAGCAAAAAGGGCCAATAAATGATTCCAAAGAATTTGCTAATAGCATTGCCTTCGAGGGTTACATATCCCCACCAACCTAATTGGCAAAAATCCGTCAAATAAAATTTAAACAAGTCGTTTTGCATCGCTGTAAAAAATTCAGTTCTGATCCTACTCGGCTCAATGAAAGGAAAAAGCTCCATCCCTCCTTTCCCTTTTACCTCTAAAAGCGGCAAAACTCGCTCGGCTGGAGCCACCATCATTCCCGCAACGGCCACACCTATCATTTCTCCAATTAAGGTATGGGTTTGATCCACCATATCTGCCAATAGGAACCCCTCCTCAAGGCTGCGGACCGCACCTTGGGCATTTCCGTCCATGGCTTGCACGGTCGCCCGAAAACGGATCAAACGCGCAAGAGACAAAAGATGTGTCATCCGTGGAATAGCGATTTGCCAAGAGGGTTTATGATTCCAGTCAATTCCCCAATCTACTCCCTTGTATTCCGTAGTGGCGTCGATCAACCGGAAAGCATCTTCATGTTCTTTCAACAACTTTCGGGCATAGGCCTTGTCCTCGGCTGTCACGAGACCCTGGGAAACCCGGTGGGTGAAATAAATCGCGAATTCATCTTCAGCCATCTTTCCAAAAAAGGGCTGGTTGGTCAGGTTGGGCTGATTTTTATGATTCCCATATTTCCGTGTGTTTTCGGAAAACCTGCCATTGGGTGCGGGGTCATCATAAATTGCCGATAGCCCTCCGAATTTACGCATGGAAGGCGAGTTCCAGGCCTCGTTGATGAGGACAACGGCGTTTTGATCGTCCGGCAGCACGGGTGCATTTGACGAGGGTTCAAGGCTGTACCCGCCTTCTATGACGTCTTTTTGTGCGATGTTCAGGGAGATTTGCCCCATATACCGCCAAAAAAAACCGCCAGCTACATAACCCAGGATCATGAATAATAAAAACGGAAGGATGGAGCTAGCGAGTGCCCGAAACCCATTTTTCTTTTTGCGGTATTTCGGGAACGATTTTCTCCACAACCAAAAAAGGAAAGGGACTGATGCCGCCAATAACAGAAGAGTGATTGCCCAAAACCAAAAGGACTTGGTATCGGACCAAGGGGTTAAGCCCGACCAAGGCATGATTTTGCCAAGCCAGAAACCCGGCAAAGTTACCAACAATAAACCAGCTACCACTGGGGGCCAGACGGTTTTCCAAAGAGATTTCAAATTAATATTCCCTTCTCCATTACATGCAAAAGAAAATTGTTAGAAATCCCAAAACACCTCGTTGGCCCATAATAAAGCCGCCTCGATTGGCCGGACCGGAACCGGTTTATCTCATCTTGGTCCGTTGAGATATGCTCCTGAAAACAGGGGCCATCCATTTTTCCTTGTCCACGACGGGTCCCCGTGGTGGACAACCAAAACCTATTTATTTGCGATCAACCCATTTTTCCACAGATGTTGGAATATAAGCTTCCATTTCCTTAAGAAGTTGTTCCGGCTCTTGGGCCACCAATATCATTTGACGGTGTTCCTCCCTCAAAAAACGCTGGTCAACGGCGTGGTCCAAAAAATCCATCAAACGGTCGAAATAACCACGGACGTTTAAAAAACCAACCGGTTTCGAATGGATGCCCAACTGCGCCCAGGTCAAAACTTCTGTCACTTCTTCCAATGTTCCCAGACCCCCGGGCATGGCAACGAACCCGTCCGACAATTGGAACATCTTGGTCTTTCTTTCGTGCATTGTTGGAACAACGTGAAGTTCCCCCAGGCCCTTATGGCCAACCTTTTGATTGAGTTCTTCGGTAATGACCCCAATCACTTCCCCCCCATGGCTCAAAACCGAGTTGGCGATCTCCCTCATTAGACCCACATTCGCCCCCCCATAGATAAGCGAACTACCCCTCTGCGCCAGCCTCTTTCCCAACTCGCGGGATGCATCGACATACTCGGGGTGAGCCCCTGGGCTGGAGGCACAATTGACGCAAATTCTTTTTAGTTTTCCAGACATTTAAACCACCTTTATAAAAAACCATCACTTAAATTTACCTATCCAAGAAGGATCCCCGTCGTGGACAACCAAAATATTTAAGCGGGGAGCAATCCTGGCAATTCCATCAAACTCTGTATAACGGGAACTTCTAAACCCGATTCCACACCCCTGCTTTTGCGGTCCAGCCAAATACCTTTCATCCCGGCTTTTTGACTGCTCCTAGCATCTGTTTCTAATCGATCTCCTACGTAAACACAATCTGTCAATGGAACTCCCGCTTGTTTCGCGGCCAATTCAAAGATGGCTTGTTCGGGTTTGGCGCAACCCACCTCACCGCTGATGATGACGGTCGAAAAATATGGTTCCAAGTCTGTCTTTCGGATTTTGGACCGGTGTTGTTCCTTTTCACCGTTGGTGATTAGCCCTAGGGAGCGTCCTTTCAGGGACCGCAAGCATGGAAGGGAGTCGGTGAAGAGTTCCCACCGAGATTCATAGGTATCCAGGTACACCTGAAAACGGGCATCTGCCTCGATCTCGGAAAGAGGATGGGAAAAGATTTCCCTCACCCTACCCCTGCGGCGTTCCTCTGTAGTCAACCTCAGGAAAGGAGAATTTGACTGGAAATATTTTTCCGAAACGGTTTCCCAACGCAAAAGAAAATCTTCCAAGTCTTCCTTAAAAGAAGACCGGTAAGTTTCATAGACCTTTGTGGCCCCGGCTTTGGCTGCGGCGCTGTGGTCCAAAAGAGTATCATCGAGGTCAAAAAATACCATGGTCATCCTTTTATCCCTTGTCCACGACGGGTCCCCGTCGTGGACAAGGTCTGACTAACCTTTTTATTCTGTGTAGTATTTCGTGTCCAAACAAAACTTGGGATAGGAAAGATCGATTTTCGAAACACTTTTAAACATGGGGAAACACCTTTCTTATCCATGCCTGCAAAACCAAAGCGTTGGTACAAGCGCATAAAACAATAATCAAAAACCAAGTAAAATATTTCCATTTAAATTTGGAAGTGTATAAAAGAAACATTCTTATCAGCAACACATAAACGACGATGAAGCCATATAGTGGCACCGCGCTCCCTTCCAAGCTCCAATTAATTGATAGCGCTTTATAAACAATCCGAAGAAGAATAAAGGGCGCGCTAACGAAATAGTATTGAACATTGGCGCTAATAATTTCGAGCCAGAAATAATTTGAATTGTTCAGGATTTTTACTTCTTTTGTTGCCCACAGAACAAAAGACACACCCGCAACTAAAACCATTTCACTGAGTAGTTTAGATTTATTAATATTCATGTTTATTAATGGTTTCCCGAGTTGGTCTCGAACTGGCCCGGCATTCATTCTCAATTTCACCTGTCCACGATGGGTCCCCGTCGTGGACAACCTTTTCACTAATTTTTAACCCCACCACAAGAATCACTTTTGAGTTTTCTATCTATTCTTTATTCCAATCCCTCAGAAGAGAATCCACTTCATATTTCAAATGCCTGTTTTTTGTGCTTTTTGAAAAATCTTCCAATGATTTTTTAACATTGTCATTTTTCATCTTCGTTAAAATCAAAAGCGCTTTATCTCGCAGATCATCTTTTTGGGATTCATCTCGCAAAACTTTTATAATCGGCGAAAGTATCAGCTTTTGAACATCCATCGAAGCGCCCGATTGTTCTAAAAGCTCCATTGCCTCTGCCGCTTTAATTGAAACTTCCGGTGTCATATTCAAAGCTTTAATGAGGATCGGCTTGGCTTTTTCGTCCACATAGTTTCGATCTTTTAAAAAGTCATATTCATAAAGCGAATTTATTTCGTACCATTCATTATTTTCCAACCACCTTTGGTAATAAGGGGTCACAGTTTTTAAATCATCCAAACGATACAAAATATACACGGCATTTTTATCTTTATTGTTTCCAGTCAAAAACTCCTTCATTTTTTCAATAATAATTTTTTTATCATTCTTTTGAAATACCGGATCATTTTTCAAAGATGAGACTAACGCACCCAGGACATAGAACGGGGAAAGGGATTTTAAATCGGTGGGATTATTTATTAAATCCAACACAGGCCCGATGGCCCGTCGGTCCCGCGAATTTGAAATCTGTTTTAAGGCTGCCTGTTTTTCCTCTAAATTCCCATTCTTAAGTTTTTCCAATAACTCGGATAAATGAGCCTGTATTGTTTGGGCTTCGGCCCGGGTTAATTCTTCGGTCTTAACTCGACTTAACCGTTTTTCATCTTCATTACCAACGCTCTGTTTCTCGGTTTGGCCAAAACCGGGCGGAACACTTAAAAAGGTTAGCGTTATTAAAAATAATGCATTCCTCATAATTGATTTCATATAACACCTTTCAATTTTTATGGCTTTTCACCTGTCCAATGCGGGTCCCCGTAGTGGACAGCGTTTCATCTTCCTAAACGTCAATTATTTCCTTTTTCATTTCTTCTTTTTAAATTCCCCTACTTTAAATATTGCTTGGGCGCAAACTGCGATAACACAATTTATTGCAACCATTGCGATCAACAACAAGACGTCCGAATCCCCCGTTAGGGCTGGAATAATGCCAAGGTAATACAGATACAACCGTAGTCCGATCATAAACAAAGCGGAGAGCAACCAAATAAGGGTGAATTTAGAAATAAATTTTCCCTTATCATCCCTAACAAATATGAAAACCAAAAAAACCATAAGAATAAAATAAACAATAGTGCCACCGACAAGATGATGCAATTCCTCGGATAATCCCAAGGGATCCAAAATCAAATCCGACGCCCACCAGCCGCCGGCACCGATGAATATTGCGATTAATGTTTCTATCCAGGTTGCCACTTATTCACACCCCTAGTGCTTTTCCCTGTCCACGATGGGTCCCCGCCGTGGACATGTTCCAATCCATGAACCATTCTCCATCCATCCTTAGACCCGCGCCACAAGGATAAGCCCTCTAAAACCCAAGCAGGCCCTTCACCTTATCGGTGGCCGATTTGGCCTGGTCGGCCGTGTTGACCGCGCTTTGATAATTTTTCACTCCGGCTCCCCGCCGGGAACAGGCTAAGACCGGAACTGAAGGTAAAAGTTCGGGTCAAGGGGAAAAACCGGGGAGTGGGATGGGGAATTCCAAGGCAGATAAGGCAAATAGTAAAATTAATTTGACGAAATCAGCCGGTTTTTTTCAGGCCTAATTTATGTTCGATTTTTCGGACGCGCTCTTCGAGAGTTGCATTATCAGACATGGAACGCTTTAAAATGGAGTTCATGAGAGTTTGGTAAGGGATTCCCTGTCTTTTGCCTTCCTCGATAAGCCAATGGTAAACCGACTCATCCAACCGGAAGGTTTTCTGGATCTTGGAACCTTTGGAAGCTAAGAGAGGGCCCTTATGGACCTTCGCTTTAGAAAAATCGTAACTGTTCAGGCCCCTTGCAGAGCAAAAGGAGATATGGCAACATCGTAGAGGATGAACGACACCCCTTCAATACCAACCAACTGTCCGAATTGTGAGCGTTTGCAGGCTAGGGTGGAAACTCTGGAATCCGAAGTCCAAGAGTTAAAAGCCTTGGTACGGGAGTTGACGGCCCGCTTACAGCAAAACTCTTCCAATTCGTCCAAACCACCCTCTTGCGATAGTCCTTTTCAAAAATCCCAACAATCGAAGCCCAAGAGTGACCGAAAACCAGGTGGCCAACCGGGACACATGGGATGCACCCGAAAGCCGTTTCCCAAGGAAATGGTGACAGATGTACAGATTCACTTGCCCCTGAAATGCGGGGAATGCGGCCATGAACTGGCCAAACGGGCTGGGAAGAGAGACCCCGAACCTCAAGTGCATCAAGTGGTGGAAATCCCACCGTTCAAGCCGGAGGTGATCGAACACCAAGTCCAGGGCCGGTGTTGTTCTTCCTGCGGGAAGGTAACCTGGGGAATGCTGCCGGAGGACGTTCGGGGAAGTTTCGGACCTCGGTTAACGGGGTTGATCGCCTTCTTCAGTGGCCGGTGCCAAATGAGTAAACGGGTGGTTCAGGAGGTTTTGGAAGGGTTGTTAGGAGTGCGGATGGCCCTGGGAAGCTTGAGCGCCAAGGAACGAGAAGTCAGTGAAGCCCTGAGAGAATCCTGGGTGGAAGCAAAAGAAGCGGTACGGCAGTCGGCGGTGAAGAATGCGGATGAGACGGGATGGTACCTGAGCGGGAAATTGAAATGGCTCTGGGTTGGCACAACGCCGCGGGTGGCGGTTTTTGAGGTTCAGGAGCACCGGAACCAGGAAGCGATGAAGGAATTGCTGGGTGAGAAGGCGAAAGGGATAGTTGGGAGCGACCGGTTCGGAGCCTACACACCGATCCCCTTGGAGCAAAGGCAGTTGTGCTGGGCCCATTTCAAGAGGGACTTACAGGGATTGATCGAGTCGGGGGAAGAGAAAGGCCAAAGGATCGGGAAAGGCTGTCTTCGGACACTGAAGGCGGTGTTTGAGGCGTGGGGGAAATACGAGGATGAGAAGGTGGGCCGAAAGGGCTTGCGACGAAGACTAGAACCACTAAAGACACGATTAGCCCGATGGTTAAAGCGGGGCCGGGAAGGTCCGGCGGACAGTACCAGCCGCCTTTGTGGGCGGGTTCTAAAACTCTATGAAGCTTACTGGACCTTCATGAGGGTGGAAGGGGTTGAACCGACGAACAACCTGGCGGAGCGGGACCTTCGGACGGCTGTTTTATGGCGCAAGCGCAGCTATGGAAATCGGAGCCGGGAAGGGTGCCGGTTCACGGAACGCGTACTGACGGCAGTACAGACGCTTCGAAAGCAAAAGCGGAATGTGTTGGATTATCTGGCTGAGGCGGTGCTGGCCCACCGGGCAGGAAGATTGGCGCCCTCGTTAGTGTCCTTGGCCTGAACAGATACGAAAAATCATATTCTTTTTTCATAGTTTTCCCGTTCCTTTCGCGTGGCTTTTCTGGCCTTAGCGTATTTCCGAAATCAATTCTGGATGGGATTTAAGAATGCGGATCAGTTTTGACGCGGAACCACTGGGCCGTCGAATGCCCTGTTCCCAATGTTCAACGGCATTAGCACTTGCGCCCACAACTCCCGCAAACCCGGCTTGGGTCAAATGCAAAGCTTTACGAACGCCTTTCACTTCATCAGCGGTAGCCGGTTTTGGCCGGTAGCTTTCCCGCATCCCGTGAAGTTTCTTGCCTTTTTTGATCTCGATGGATTGCTTGAGGCTCTTCCGCATCAGCTTGAAGTCTTTATCGTTCATTTCTTACCTCCTGTTTTCCCTTTGCCCAAAGCCTGCCGCAAATCTTGGACTAGGATCTTTTCTTGTCCGGCTGTTAGATCCGGAGCCTTTCGCTTATCGATGATGAAAAAGAGGTAAATGTCATCAGGCTCATCGAAAAAGTACCAAACCCGGTAACCACCGCTATTCCCCTGTGGCGAACCCACCAGGTGAGCCACACGACTTGGGTGTGCCCGATCAAAATTTTAAAAAGATCGGGTGCCCTTCGGGCCTCTTGGTTGAGGCAACGCGCAACTTATGAATGCCACCCCCTAAAAGCTTCCCGCCAGCGGGGTTGTTGTTGATGGCTTCTTCAATCGCGACTTGTAAACCATCCTCACGAATGGCGTCGATCAGTTTTGAATAGATAGGCGACTGGATAAAATGGTGTCGTTCCATTACCCATCCTTTTAATATATCCTACATTGTAGGACTTTTTGGAAAACAGTCAAGATTCACTTAAACCGGCTGATAAAGGTTGTCCACGACGGAGCCCCGACGCAGACAATGTTCCAATCCATCAACCATTTTCCATCCATCCTTAGGCCCGCGCCACAAGGATAACCCCTAAAACCCCAGCAGGCTCTTCACCCTATCAGTAGCCGATTTCGCCTGGTCGGCCGTGTTGACCGCGCTTTGATAACCCTTCACTCCGGCACCTATTTGGGCTAACACGTCTCCCCCTTTTGCGGGGGTGGGGTTACCCGAAGAGTTGGGCGCTTGCTTGGTCTGTACCGAGCCCGTTTGTGTGGCTCCGGTTCCTCCGCCACTCTGGCTCGGCACAACCAAGGCTTGTCCCCCGGCTTGAGGGCCGGGGGACAGGTGACCCGAAACAACCTGGCTTGCCGGGGCTGAGTTGGAAACAATCCTCCCTATTCCCCCTTGGCCTTGAAAGGTCGGGCGGGTGGCGGATGGGCTCAACCAGGAGTATAAGATCCCAGTCCAAAATCTATTCATCAACCGGCCCGTGAGATTGATGAGGGTGCTTCCCACGAACAGAAAAAGAACAAGGGTGAGCAATGTCGCCAAAGTGGGGTTCTTGATGCCCAACCCCGCGAAGAGGCCCCGGGCCCGGTGGAAAAGCCGGGTCAACCCGGGTAAAAGCCGGTTCATCAATGGGGAAGGTATATGAAGCTTCTTCCCCAATTCGTGGCCCGCGATAGTGGTTGCGACCTGGGAATGGAGGTCCGGCTTCGCCGAGTTAGAAGTGAGGAGTTGGGAGTTAGGAGTTGAACCGGCTTTAGCCCCTTTACCACCGCCCGTCTCCCCAACCGCCTTCACAGGAGAAACACCCCTCACCCTACCCTCTCCCGCAAGGGGCGAGGGGTTTACCACCGAGCCCCCTTTTGTGGCTCCGGTACCTACGCCACTCTGGCTCGGCGCAACCACCCGTTGTCCGCTATCGCGGCCAAGGGCGATAGAACCCATCGAAGCTTGTCCCCCGACTTGAGGGTCCGGGGACAGGTGGGCTTGTCCAAAGGCTTCCGGGGGGTTGCCGGCCGAAACCCACTTCACCAGCGCCTTCACCTGGGGGCCACTCATTTCACGGGACAGGATGACCGGTAGGGTCTTCTCCACCAGGGCCTGAGCCTCCTGGAGGGTCCGCTTATTCCAGAGGCTGGCCAGCGGAAACGCGACTTTCTCTAAAAGACCCCATTTTTCCTCATTTTTCGATGGGCCTTTTTTCAGGGGTTTTTCAACATTCCGGAACGGTTCCGGATTGCCATTATTCCCCTTATTTTTAGATGGGTCTTCCAGCAAACTTTCCCGGATCAAACTCCGGGAGGCGGGGTTAAGAACCGCTAGCAGGCTTCGCGCCCGCCGAACCCAGGTGCTATCCACTCCCTCAAGGGCCCCAATCGCCTCATCGGTCAGCCTCGAACCCGGCGCGAAATAATTTTCCCAACTCTCGTACTCTTCCAGCCAATTCAGGGCCTCACTCCGGTTGGACGTACGGGCCAGCCGTTTGGCCTCTTCCAGGCTGACGTGGAAAATCTCGGCTTCAATCAGGGGTATCCCCAGCTGCCGGTAAACCGTCAAGCGCCTCTGGCCCGCGATGACGGACTTTCCATCCCCTCCCCAAACCCAAATCCGGGGGATGGTGCCCCCCGCCTCCACGTGGGCTTTCAGGGCGGCCAAACCCGGCACGGACATGGTCTTGCGGGGGTTCCAATCGGGCACCTCCAACCCATCCGTAGGCAAAAAGCGGATATTGGCAGGCTTGGGTTCTTGATCCATAGAGTTCTCCCTTAAATAATTTAAATTGCGGTCATTGCGAGGCCCCTGTGCTGAACCCACCGGGTGAAGCACATGCCTTGGGTGTGCTGATGCCCAAACAGGCATCAGCTCTAGGCCATGCGAATAGCAGGGCGTTTACGCCGCGGCAACCTCGGGTTAGAACGGCATATGGGAGAAAACTACCGAATTCTTTTTTGGATTTCCAGCGTTCTTTTGAAAAAAGGGGTTTGGGGGGAGGGAAAAGGGCCGGAAGTGGACAGTCTTTGGGCAGGTTTTAACCTAGTTTTAGGACTTAAATTACAAACTACAGGTCAAAGCCTTTTTTGCGCCTCAATTCGGCTAAACCTTCCAAGGTTTTTTGGGAACCAGGATAATTTCCCACTCTGACTACAGGGATCGATAGCACCCCATTGGATTTGAGTCGCAAGCGCAAATAAGGTTCAGGAATTTGATGGCTTTGAACTCCAACATTAAACCGATAACCCCCTGCCGCAAAAGAAGCCAAGTTTGTTCCCCCTGGCCCTTTCCCCCTACCAGGGAGATGAACAAATTCGCTAAATATGTCTTTCGGATCAACTCGCAGAATAAATATCGGATAAATATTGTCGTCAAGTTGTAGAACATCCTTATAAACATTTTTCATTCTTTCAAAATGCTTCTCTCCAAGGAGTCCAGTTCCCTCATCCGTCTTGGCCATATACCCTCTCATCACAACGCCAAGAACAAATTTTTGAAGTTTCTTAAAATTTACCCCTTCTAAAACAAAACATTTTCGATAAGTCCATTCAGTATCCGGAATCAACGTCTCTTTCGCATCCGCTACATTGGGAATGGTTGACTTAGGATTTTTAAAGCCAAAAACCTTACTTGCGTAACGATCATCATCAGAAAAAGTTTCTTCACAATCTCGACAGATGAAAGATTTTTTTGTTCCACTTTGGACTGGTTTTGCTTCCTCCTTACGTAAATCGACACTTGCGTATTTACCTTGTTTCCCATAGGTGAGTTTGAAGAGCCATTCTGGAACCACATGGCTATTGGGGTGAAATTTTTCAACGACTTTTTCGCAAAATGGACATTTCATCGTTTTAAGCTTTGGTATCGTCGAAGGGCATGGCAACTACCTGAAATTCGTCCTCATAAACAATATACCCAACTCTTTTTTCCCGAATCATTCGAACTGTTATTCCATGATTCTTTAAAAGCTCGGCCAATTCTCTCATTTTCGAAATGTGCTCTTTAGCACTGTCTTTGAACCAACTAAGTGCTTTTTCCTTGGCATTTGGATTTCTAGAACGAGTGAATTTGGTAGGTGTTTTTAAGTTTTTTCCAAACCATTGGGTCAGAGCAGTAAATTGTCCTTGTTCTATATAACTTAATTTTTGATCGTCACTCAATTTATAACCGGTAGCAAACAATCCTTGAAGACGATTAGAGTCTTCCACCTTTTCATTAACGACAAATCTCAAGTACATATAACCAACCTTCATTTCACCCTGAGTTAAAAATGTACACGCCTGTCCACTTTGTTCTCGGTGTCTTCAATAATCTAATGGGAAAGACTTAGAACGAATGGAACTTATTTTCAATGAATGCCAGTAACGCGGACATAATTTTATAAACAATTCCTGCCGTAACAAAAGCAAGATATCCACCAAGTTTTGATGCGTAACTTGTTTTGAATAATTTTAATGAGTTGGCCGCTTTCATAACTAGAAACATACACTTTTGATTTCAAAAGCCAAGTGAGTATTTTTTAAAAATATAATATTTTAGTCTTATTCACAAACCATCCACAAAATAATTTCACTTGTTCACAATCGAAGTATTAAAAACAATTATTATTTGTATAACTTCCTGATGAAAGGCACTAAAGCGGCACAGTTTAACGTTGGTGTTTAAAACATTGCGGTGAAAATCGCTGGCATTGTGCGATGCCATAGCAAAGTTGGTGGGTAGTTATTATCTAAGTGGATAGCAAGGCACTAACTAACGAGTTATTCAACGGCCTTTATTCTTCTTCATATTGCTTGGAGTAGCTTCGGGCGGTCTAAAAAATACTTCTAATCTTAAATAACCAGCTGTCGAGCCATTTCAGAAATGATTCCATTGCCTCACCGGAAATGAAGTTGAATTCATATTTCCTATGATCATTATGAATATTAATTTGTTTGGCATGAACAGATTGAAAGAATAAAGGGTCAGGCTGGGGTTCCCTTTCTTGTGCTCCAAATGGTTTCCCTTAGTTTAATGCCCTATTCAAAACCTGACGCTCTCGTTTCTGGAAGCTCCCCGATTGGCCGGACCGTCGGTTAGGTCCTTCCCCTTTTCTTGGCCTGCCGCTGACGCAGATCCCGGCGGGTGCGCAAGGAATAAAGGGGTTTTCCAGCGCCGCTCGACCGTCGAGATGAGCAACGGGTAAATGATCGCGTGCCGGGCGGGCCAAATGGCCGCCATGTACAGGCGGGTCAAGACGCCCCGTGACTTGATATACACGGCCAGCTCGGACGCGGAACCCGGCGCGCAGCTGACGTGCATCAGCGCGTGCACGGTGTCGTTCGAGAGTTCCCACAGGGCCTCCTGGTCGAACCGGTACACCGGTCTTACCTTCGCGGCGGGTAACGGCGACGGCTCGTCGGGCCCGAAGCGGTTGCTCGCCCGGTCTGAGGCGTTGAGGCGCTCGGCGACGAAGCGTTCGGCGCACCCGGGAATGGGTTTGCTGTCCGGCGTTGAGTCCCATCCCATCGCCCGGCCGATCGCGACCCGCATCCGGAATAGGGGCGTACGCTCGACCGAGCGAAGCGCCTGCCAGAAGACCTCGAGGAAGGCGTCGAAGCCGCGGACCTGATCAAGCCGCACCTCGAAGCGCCATACGTCGATCAGCTCGAAATCCGCGGCAAGGCTGTGCACGCGCCACGGGTGGGCGAAGTGCGCCTGCTGGTTGAGCTTCATGCGCGGCTCCTTGACGGCCAATCATTCTACTTTGGTTGGATGGAGTACCATGAAATACCCAAAGCCCCAGGATGCCAGTTGATCGTGACCGGATCCCCAACCTGGTATTGGGAGTAGGTCTTCTTACCAACCACGTATGACTTCCTATCCGTAACAGGCCCCCATGGGCTCAAGACGAACCAAAAGGAAGTATATTTACCATGGGTAATATCCTTGCCCAACAAAGTGGTTGGATAAGGAGTCGAGTCAGCAAAGTCCCAACAAGAGTTCAAATTGAGAGTGCCGGAAAAAGCGCAAATCCAGCAAAACATGAAGGAAAGAAACAAATTACTGAAGGAATTTCTCGCCTCCTGAACTCCGCACCACAAAACACCCGCAAGGACAAAGGCATAGAGAAAGTTAATAATCCAAAAAACCGTCCAGCCTAAAATTCTATCGATGAAAGCCCCGGATAAAAAAACAGGGAAAATGGAAAGAACGAACAAGGCGAAGGCAATGCTTGGAAAGGGGTTGCTCATTTTCGCAAAAGCCGTCACCTTGCCTTGATAAGTCCACAAGACGTAAATGCAGGAAAGGGGTAAAAGAGAAAGAAGCGTCGAGGAAACGACGCGGTGTCCTGGATCGATCAAAGCTTCGAATAAGATCGCCATGGTGAATACGAAAATAGCCAAATTGAACAAAAGCGTGAAGTTTTTTATTTTCCAAAAGTTGGCCTTTCTCTCTTCCGTAGTGGACCCAAAGCTCGAATTGGAATCGATGAGGTCACTCTCCTGTTTTCTCTTTAAACCCATGACACTCCCATAAGTGGCTTGGGCCAAACCCTTCAGTTCATCCCCCTCGATCAGACCGGTTTGGATCGTGAGTAGGGTTTTCTCGTTTTTTGACATAAAACGCAGGGTACCCCGGTCCATCAAACAAATTTCCAAGTCGGTAACCGATATGGATTTTGTCCTGAAAAAACCCACTACTTTCACAAGGGGCCCGTCCCAAGTCACGCAATAACAAAAGGCTCCCCTGATCAAAAAAACACTGGTCACCCACAGGGGCAAAGCGATCAAGCCAAAGATGAGAAAGTTGGAATCGCAAGAACCCGCCACAGAGAAAAAAGGGTACATCGCGAAAAAGGCGCTGAGTAAGGCGAGGAACACACCAAATCCGATCCATCCGATGCGGGTGGATGGGGTGAAACGGTAGGTTTTGAGTTCCCTATTTTTTCTGGGATCTTCTGGATTAAAGGTCGACAAAAAAACACCTCCTTGCTATTTAAAACCCGATATCTAACCTTCTTAAAGCTCCCCACTTGGCCGGACTATCGGTTAGGCCCTTCCCCTTTTCTTGGCCTGTCGCTTACGCAGATCCCGGCGCGTGCGCACGATGGCGAACCACAGAATGAGCTCCCAAGCGCTATAAATACTGTTTAACAGGATGATGAGGGTCGAAACCGCGAGCACGCCGAAGGGCGTATGTCCCATCCAAAAGGCGGCGCCGCAGCCCGTGAACCCGAGATACACCGCCAACGGCACGATGAAGCCGGACAGCCAATCCGCCATCCCCAAATCGTTGAATTGGCGTTGGGCGGTGCTCAAACCCCGGTGGACCCCGGCGAGAACCATCAGGCTCAACAGGCCGACACCCGTCAAAAGACCGCCGAAAAGGGCGGTCTGCATCCCGGGCATGAGCGCTATGCCCGCGATGACGACTACCTGGACGAAATGGAGGATGGTGGGGTCGAGAAAAGCGCGCGCGATCGGCATGTTTTTTTCGTCGATGAGGTGCGCGCCGAAGGTGACGGCCACGAACATCAAGCCGATCAGCGTGAAGGCGCCGGTACCCACGAGCAGGTAAAAATCGTGCCAGGACGTGAGGATCGTTTCAAAAGACGGGGTCATGGGGTCTCCTAATCAAGGCAAAGGCCGCCTTTTCTTCCAATAACCCGGCTTTCGGGATAAGTGTCCAACCGCGATAACGACGCATTGGTTGCCGGCGGGTCGATAGTAGATGCCGTAGGGAAACCATTTTAACAGACAGCGGCGTAACGACGGCGGGGCGACGAGTGTCCAGGCTTCCGGATGGGTCTTAATCCGTTGAAGCCCATCCTGAACGGCCTCAAGAAACCTTTCTTCCAACCCCGGAAGTTGGGCTTGGTAATACCTGGCGGAGTCGAGAATATCCGACTTCGCGGCCGGAAGAATAATCATCATTTATTTTTGAGCTGCCTTCGGATTTGGGCGATGGCCTTGTCGGCCGGAATGGCCTTGGTTTTACCATCCAGAAAATCCTGGTAACGCCTTTCACATTCGGCGATCCAGGCTTTAAGAACCTCCGGGTCATCCGCCATATAGGCCACCGCGGATTCGGCAGCTTGCGGCGGGGCACCCTTGGTCCGGTTCCTTCGGTGGCGGTACAGGTCTTCGTCGAAAGTTTCCTCTTTCAAGTCGCTCATTAAGGCCACCGGTTTTCCATGGGAAGTCAGGATGATTTCCTTCTCTTTTTTCAGCTGGTTCAAGACGGCACGCGGATGGTTTCGGACGTCGCGCAAAGGCACGAATTTCATGGGCCTCTCCTGTAGTCAAAATGTAGCTCAATTGTAGTCAAACCAGGGAGTGCCTTCAAGGAAACCCCTGGTAATAAAAAAAGGGAACCCCTTTCGGGATTCCCCTTTAAAAACAAACTCCAAACTTAGTTGATCGTCTTTTCTCCCGGAGTCCAGCCGCAGCCCGTCAGCTTGCCGGTCTCAAAGGCCGCCAAGGTGCGGATGGTCTCTTCCACGTTACGGCCGACGGCCGTGTCGTTCACGGTGGAATGCTTCAAATTCCCCTCGGGGTCGATGACGAAGGTGCCGCGCAAGGCGATGCCCTTATCCTCGATCAAGACGCCGTAGGCGCGGGAAATATGGTGGGCGGTGTCCGCCAAATGGGGGAACTTCAGCTTGCCCAGGCCGGCTTCCTGCCAGGCCTTGTGGCTGTAGACGCTGTCGGTGGAGGCCGTGATGACTTCGGCGCCCATCTTCTTGAACTCCTCGTACTTCTCGTTGAAGGCTTTGATTTCCGTCGGGCACACGAAGGTGAAATCGAGGGGGTAAAAGAACAAAACCACCCACTTCCCCTTATAGTCCGAAAGCTTCACTTCCTTAAACTCGCCATTCGGCATTACCGCTTGTCCCTGAAAATCAGGGGCTTTTTGTCCCACTTGAACTGGCATCGCACGGCCTCCTTTTGATTTAACTTTTCACTGCTTTTGAGAGAGCTGTAGTATCCAAATCTCACCTACCCGGTTCAAGACCTTCTACAAAATAATTGCTCTTCCATCAGTATTTAAACCTAAAAACGGCAGTCGGGCCGCAAATCAGCGTAAATTTTCGCGGATTTAAAAGGCAAACCAAAAGAACTTCAAGAAAAGGCATCTCACCTTTTGGGTGAGGATTGGTGAATATTGTTTTTGTTTTAAAATCAGCGTCAATTTGCGCAAATCCGCGGCAAATGGCTTTTTTTGATTTTTTGTTCGGAGTTCTTACTTCAACAGGGTTTGTTCAACGGGCCTTCGGTGGGTATGGGGCCATTTCTTGTTTTCGGGCTGGCCAAAACGGACCAGCAAAACCGGCTCTTCCCCTTCCGCCGCCCCAAACCTTTGCCTTAATTCCGCGTGGCAAAATTCCAGGGAAATCGGAAGGTGGAGGATTTGGAAACCCAATTCCATTTCATTCAAAGTCAGCAATATCCTCTGCGTCCACCGGCCCGCGTTTAAATATCCCAGGGGACCCGGATTCCGGGTCGTCATCAACAAAAAGGCGGGGGCTTCGATCCCATGTCCCTGGCGCAGGAGCGCCTGCCGGGCGACTTCCTGGATTTCCTTCCCTAAAGCCAAGTACCTCAAAAAAGCGAAGCGAGCCTTCACCGAGATCGGCAGTCCGATGTGGGCCACCGGCAGACCTTCCGGCCCATTGGTTTTCGGGGTAATCCACCGGGCGCCTTCTTGGACCATAGCGGTTTTTCGGGAACCCTCGTGGGAAAGGTCGTGAAGAAGCAGGGACAACTCCTTGCGTTTCGCTTCCTCCGTCATGTAATGAATTTTTTCCTGGTCGGAAAAAGCCGGGAGGACCCAAAGCCGTTCCAAATGAATGTCCGCCACCGAGCCCGGTTTGTAGGCGCCCGCGTGGGAATGGCGGATCAGCAAAGTGGAAAAGAGGGGCTCGGGCATCACTTCCGAAACGGGCTTTAGTTCCAAGCGCGCGGCGGGAAAAAGTTTTTTTCCCGAGAGCCCTTGGGGAAAAAGCTTTTCATGGACTTCATATCCCAAGGCGGGGCCGGCGAGAACGATATTCTCCAGGCAAGCGCCCAAGGCCAGGTACAACTCCCTTTGGCCGGGGTCCAATTCCAAGGGCCGGGCCCGCGCTTCATCCGGATAAACCTCGATCGCGCCGTCGGAGGCGCTAAGGGAAAACTTCCAGGGCTGGCTGTTATAAATGGAAGGGGCCAGAACGGCATATTCCAAAAGCCGCCGTTGGATTTTGTCGTAGCTCATCGTAAATCCCCGTTCAAAACGAGTTTGAAAGCGGCCCAAAGTCGGGGTTGGACTTTTTCCCCCGGCTGTTACAATAGTCCAAGACGAACAAGGAATCCAATGCCCAACGACGATACTCAAATTAAAATGCTGACCCTGGAGGAGGCCAATGCCCTTCTCCCCCAGATCCGCCTGACCTTGAAGTCCCTGCGGGAAATGCGTTCGGGTATTTTACGCACCCAGGCCCAGATTGAGATTGAGGAAATGACGAATACCGCCTCTGAGGGGGAGCTGACCCCCCGGGGCAAGGCCGCCGTGACCAAGCAAATGGAGGCTTTTCACCAGCAAACCCGTCAATTCGAGGAAAGATTGGAACAGCTGTTTCAATCGGGCGCCCACTTGAAGGACCTGGATAAGGGATTGGTTGATTTTTACTCCCGCCGCGGCACAGAGATCATTTTTCTCTGTTGGATAGAAGGCGAGGAGGAAATCGGCCATTGGCATACCCTCCAGGGCGGTTTCCCCAGCCGCAAACCCCTCGACCATCCCCGCTTCTAAAACCCTGAAAAACCGGGCTTATTTGTTCCCCTCTTTTAACGCGCTCGCCTATTCATTCAAAATCATTTGTGTTAATTTGTCCGTCCGACGCCGTTTATCCCACGAAGGAGCCTTTCATGTCCAAACCCTTTGACCAAGCCGATACCCTAGCGATTAATACCATTCGGATGCTGGCCGTGGACGCCACCGCCAAGGCCAATTCGGGCCATCCCGGCATGCCCATGGGCATGGCCGCCGTCGCCCACGTGCTTTGGAGCCGCCACCTGAAACATTCGCCTTCCAACCCCCATTGGACGGACCGGGACCGTTTCGTGCTGTCCGCCGGCCACGGTTCCATGCTGATCTACTCCCTTCTTCACTTACACGGCTACAACCTGTCCCTGGAAGAGCTAAAAAATTTCCGCCAATGGGGCAGCAAAACCCCCGGCCATCCCGAATATGGCCACACCGAGGGCGTGGAAACCACCACCGGCCCCTTGGGACAGGGCATCGCCACCGCCGTGGGTTTCGCCATGGGAGAGAGGATCATGGCCGCCCGCTTCGGGGACGAACTGGTGAACCATAAAACCTGGGTCATCGCCTCCGACGGCGACCTGCAGGAAGGCGTGTCCCACGAGGCTTGCTCGCTGGCCGGACATTTGAAGCTGGCCAACCTCAAGGTGATTTACGACGACAACCATATTTCCATCGAGGGCGATACCAACCTGGCCTTTTCCGAGGACGTCTTGAAGCGCTATGAGGCCTATGGGTGGCACACCCTTCGGGTGACCGACGCCAACGACCTGGAAGCCCTGGATAAAGCCATGGCGGAAGCCGCGGCGGAAACCAAGCGCCCCTCCATCATCGCGGTGCGCTCCCACATCGGTTACGGAAGCCCGCTGCAAGACAGCGCCAAGGTGCATGGAAGCGCCATCCCGGCCGACATGATCGTGAAGACCAAGGAATTTTTCAAATGGCCCCAGGAACCCACCTTTTATATCCCTGAAGAAGGCAAGAAGCGCTGCCTGGAATCGGTGGAGAAGGGAAAGAAGGTCGAGGCGGATTGGAATACCAAGCGGGATGCTTATGCCAAAGCCAATCCGGACAAGTACAAGCAGTTCCAGCAGGCCCTGGCGAAGGAACTTCCCGCGGACTTGGAAAAGAAACTGCCGGTCTTCCCGGCGGATGAGAAGGGCCTGGCCACCCGCCAGGCATCCGGCAAGACCATCAACGCCATCGCGAAGGAAGTTCCCTTCTTTTACGGCGGCTCGGCAGACCTGGCCGGCTCCAACGACACCTTGATCGACAAGGGCGGGGATTTCGAGGCGAATAATTACCTGGGGCGCATTTTTCATTTCGGCATCCGTGAGCATGGCATGGCGGCGGCCTTGAACGGCATGGCCTTGCACGGCGGGGTGATTCCCTTCGGCGCCACCTTCCTGATGTTCAACGACTATATGAAGCCCGCCTACCGACTGGCCCACCTGATGGGCGTGCAATCCATCTTTGTCTACACCCACGATTCCATCGGCCAAGGCGAGGACGGCCCCACCCACCAACCGGTCGAAACCCTGGCCGCCATGCGGGCCACCCCGAACGGCTGTGTCCTGCGCCCCGGCGATTCAGCCGAGGTACCCTATGCCTGGCTGGCCGCTCTTCAGCGCAAGAACGCCCCGACCGCGTTGGTTTTCTCCCGGCAAGCCGTACCCACCTATGACCGTACCAAGTTCGCTCCCGCGTCCGGAACCTTGAAAGGGGCTTATACCTTTTCAGAGGCCAAGGGCGGCAAACCCCAGGTGATCCTGATCGGCACCGGCTCGGAATTGCAACTTTGCGTGAAGGCCCAGGAAGCTCTGGAAAAGGAAGGGATTATGGCCCGGGTGGTCAGCGCCCCCTCGCTGGAACTCTTCGCCGCCCAACCCGCCTCATACCAAGATGAGGTTCTTCCGCCATCGGTGAAGGCCCGGGTCGTCGTGGAAGCCGCGACTTCCTTCGGCTGGCAACGCTGGGCGGGGGACCATGGCCGGTTTGTGACCCTAGAGCGCTTCGGAGCCAGCGCGCCCGGCGCCGTGGCCCTGAAAAACCTGGGCTTCACCCCCGAAAACGTGGTCAAGGCGGCGAAGGAAAGCCTAAAGTCTATCTGATCTTAAATCTTTAAGAAGCCATCCGTCATTGCGAGGTCCAGCCCCAATCGGGGCGGGTTGGACCGTGGCAATCTCAGGTTGTTCGTATTAAACAAACGTCACAACCTGAGATTGCCACGTCGCAAACCGTACCAATATCCATATCTGTTCATTTTATTATGGAAATTGGCACAGCTCCTCGGAATGACAGCAGGGACGCTTTTGCCAAAGTCAAAAAATAACTCTAGAATGCCGCCATGATCACCACCACCCACGTCATCCTGAACACCGCCCTCTTGGGCCGAAAAAAACACCCCGAACGGAACTGGCCCCTGGTGTTGGGCTCAATACTTCCCGATCTGCCGATGATCCTTTTCGCCCTTTTGACGGTGTTTACCCATGGCCGCCTTCACGCCCCGGGAAAAGCGGGTTTTATAAGCGAATATCATTTCCGCCAGCTCTGGGTGGATTGGGGCCACTCCATTCCCCTGGCAGCGGCGGGGATATTGATTTGCCTGCTTTTCAAGAGCGACTGGGGGCTTTATTTTTTCTCCGCCATGGGCCTGCATGACCTGGAAGACCTTCCCGTTCACGCCGAATACGCCCACCGGCATTTTTTGCCCTTCAGCGATTGGCGTTTCTCCAGCCCTATTTCCTATTCCGATCCCAGGTACCACGCCGACATCGTGGCGCCCCTGGAATGGCTGATTGTTTTGGTTTGCATCGGCATCCTCTGGCGCCGGGGGCTTTCTCCCAGGGTCCAAACCCTTTTATTGTTCGTCGGTGTTTTCCAGGGCCTCTGGCTGCTTTTTGAATATGGAGGTATCCGATGGTAATCTCTATGCCAAAACCCATTAGATAGAAAGAGATAACGTGATTCGAGTCCAGTTTGGGAAAGCATTACAAAAAAATGGTGATTTTATGAAGTCTAAAAAAATACGATACCCAAAAAATGTTTGTTTCTTGGATATCGAAACCCATAAAACTAATTTGAGGATTAAAGAAGATTCAAAAGTTGCTGTGGTTGGTCTTAAATTTTACAAATACAAGAAGTCCAAATATAAGCATGTTGGTTATAAATATTATTTAGAAAATGAGTTAAAAAATTTAGGACGTTTTCTAACCGGTTTTAACGGTCTTATTGTTGGATACAATACGTATCGATTTGATTACATAGTTTTGAAAAAATACTTTTCTTTTAAAAAAATTATTCCAAAATCCGTCGATCTCTTGTTTCTTTTAAGATCATTTAATTCATCCTACAGAGGACTCTCTTTAAACGATGTTTGTAGATTAAATTTCAAGATTGGAAAAACAATTAAGGGTCGAGCAATTCCAAAATTGTGGCTTTTGGGGGAAAAAGAAAAAGTAATTAAATATAACGAGAACGATTGCTATTTAACATTTAGGTTATGGGAGAAAATGATCTTCGAAGGCGAAATTGATCTTACGAAGTGGCAATGGAATGAAGGCAGAGATACAAAAATAATACTTAATGCCCTTGAAAATAAATACTTAATTGGAAAATTCCCGTGCACTTATTTCCTATGGGATAGAGAAAAAAATAACACTGAATATTTTTCTTTTCAAGATTTGAAGTTTGAAATGAAAATCCACAAGTATCCTAATGGGATTGGGGATTTAGAGGAACAATATGCCATGTGGAAAGATCGAATAAAAAATAGGCGTTTCCAATCAAAAGCTAAACATAAGTTAGCCGAAATACGATTAGAACGTATTCGGTTGAAAATGGTCGAAACCCCTTTGCGATCAAAATACTGGCCTTTTGCAAAAATAAACCGATTTATAAATTTCCCTATTTATAAATCGGTTAGCATGAATAGCCAATTATTTTGATTTAAGTAGCGAGGCCGCCGCTTCGTCCAAGGCGAAAACAAGCTTCCCGTCCGAAGGCCGCAAATATTGGACCGGGTACCGGGGCGGGTCCGAAGGGCCTTTCAGGACTTCCTTGGCCATCTTGGCTTTCTTCTCCCCTTCCAGTAACACCAACAGGAACCGCGAGGCGTTGAGGACCGGAAAAGTAAGTGAAACCCTTTCTTTGCGCGCCTTGTCCACGAAATAGCCCACCACCCATCTTTCCAGCTCGTTCACCTGGGGCATGCCGGGAAAAAGGCTGGCGGTATGGCCATCGTCACCCATCCCCATAAGGGCCAGGTCAAAGCGAGGCAGGGCTCCCGTCCCGAAAAACTTTCCCATCTTCATCTCGTAGGAGGACGCCGCCCTCTCCACCGGCTGGCTGCCGTCGGTCATGGGAAAAACATTGGCCGCCGGAATGGGCGCCTTGAAAAGAAGGTATTCCTGGATCATGCGGTAATTGCTGGTTTCATCGTCCAGGGGAACATGGCGCTCGTCCACGAAGAAGAAATAGGTCTTGTCCCAGGGAATCAGCGAGTAGTAGGGTTCTTCGGTCAACTGCTGGAACAGCCCCTTGGGGGTCGTGCCACCGGAGAGGGCCGCCACGAAACGCCCCCGAGCGTTGACCGCTTCCCGGGCGATTTGCATCACCTGGTGGGCCGTCTCCTGGACCAGGGTCTCGGGAGTGTCGTAAACGCGGATCTCCGGCTCAAACTTCAACCTTTTGAGTTTCGCGGTTTTGGAAGCAAGGGGCACAATTTTTTTCGAGGAAGACTTTTTAGGGGAAGAAGCCGGGGCTTTGGATTTAGACGGCTTGGAACGGACTGCTTTTTTCTTCATGGCCATGATTTTCCTCCACCGTCTATGCTTTTTCCTCAAGGGTTAATTTGGGTTTCATTAAAACCGTTCCCGCGAATTGCAGTGTCTTTTTCCAAACCTGGTCTTCTTCCAAATGCTTTAATCCCAGATTCAAGAGTTCGTTGGAATGGAGATGCTCGAAAGTAAGGGTTCGTGAAAAAGCCACCTTATGATTGACCTCGGATCGGGCGACAACACAATGCGGATCCTGGTCCCGTACCACGGTAAAAAGGCCGGGTGTTTCCCCGCCGGTTTGGATGCCCACGGCGAAAATCCTGTCCCGCTTGATGTCCGGCACGGGAACGGGTTTCAGCAAAACCTCCGCTTTTCCTTGCGGCGTTTCAAAAGCCAATTGGTTGGAGAACTCGGTAAGCCGAGGGCCTATGTATTTCCACCCCAACCGGGAGGCGATCCAACAGGCTAGGAAAAAGCTCCGGGTGGGCTGGGTGCCTTGGCCGTATTCAATGGTGACCCGGTTGATTTCCTTGAGATAACCGGACCATTCCCCGTCGAACATCTCGGCGATCAGGGCCCGCCATCTTTGGATGCGGATCCAATTGAGGTCTCCCAAAAGGGTATGGGGATAGCGGCTGTTCCAGAAAGTGGATAGCCGGGCGAAGGATGGGATGGGCTTTTTGAACTTGGAGGAATCCAGCCAAACACGGTTGGATTCTTGGGCCATTTTCTCGAAATAAAGATTTTCATAGGGCAGGTCGCCGGGCCACCAAAATTCCACCGGCAAGTCGGGCATCAGCAGCGAGAAGGTAAAGCCATAGAGGTTCTCGATGACTTCGGACTGAGCCACCAGCTTGATAATGTCGCAACAGACCCGCTTTTCCCGTCCCGCCCCGAACAGGCAATGGCCGGAAACGTAATAACGCAAGGGGGGCTCAGTGAGATCGGCGGCGGGCCGCACCAAGATGTAACGCCCCGGGTGTTTTTCCGCCAAATCGTTCAGGATCTGTTCCACCCGGTAGCCTTCCTCGTGATCGGAAGCGTAAGCCACCAGGTTGGTGGTATAGACCCTTTGGAGGCCTAATTCCTTGGTTGTTTTATCCCCGGACGAGTCTTTCCAAAGGTCCGCCACGTCTTTTTCGATGGTTTGGGCTGAGATTGTCATGCATACACCTTTAACAAAAGCTATTGGCGGTTAGCCGATGGCTGTTGGCTGGAACCTTCCTAAAAGGTAAGGGCCAATCGCTATCCGCTAACAGCGGTTGTTACATCCGCCGCCACTTACGCCAGGGCTTTTCTAACATCTTGTCGGCTTCCGCCGGGCCCCAGCTTCCCGCCTCGTAATTGGGAAAATCGCCCTCGGGTTCGGTGGTTTCCCAGTGTTTGATGACCGGCATGAGGGCGCCCCATGCCGCTTCCGTCTCGTCGCCGCGGATAAAAAGGGTGGCGTCCCCCAGCATGCAATCTAACAGAAGCCTTTCATATGCTTCCGAGGTGCCTTCGGCGAAAGTCGTGCCGTAGCGGAAGTCCATATTGACCGTCCGGGCTTCCATGGTCATGCCGGGCACCTTGGTCTCGAATTTCAAGGTTATTCCCTCGTCGGGCTGGATGCGCACCACCAGCACGTTGGGAGAAAGGTCGGTGACGTTGTTTTTGAATAACAGATTGGGGGGCTCTTTGAACTGGATGGCCACTTCAGTGGTGCGTTTCGGCAGACGCTTACCCGAGCGAAGGAGGAAAGGCACGCCGTGCCACCGCCAGGTATCGAGAAAGACCTTGATGGCGGCGTAAGTGGGGGTGATGGATTTGGGATCAACGCCCTCTTCCTGACGGTAACCGGGAACCCGCTCCCCCGCCAAATAGCCGGGGCCGTACTGCCCCCGCACCGCCCATTGGGTCAGCGTATGCTCGTCGAAAGGCCGGATGGATTTTAAAATTTTTAATTTTTCGTCCCGGATAGCGTTGGCTTCGTAACTGACCGGTGGCTCCATGGCGATGAGGCACATAACCTGGAAAAGATGGTTTTGGAACATGTCCCTCAAAATCCCCGAACTCTCGTAATAACCCGCGCGGCTTCCCACTCCCAAGTCCTCGGAGGCGGTGATTTGGACATGGTCCACGTGGCGGCGGTCCCAAATGGGCTCGAAAATGGAATTGGCGAAACGCATGACCAAAAGATTTTGGACCGTTTCCTTGCCCAGGTAATGGTCGATGCGGTAAATCTGGTGTTCCCGGAAGACTTCCTTCACATGAAGGTTCAATTCCTTGGCCGAGTCCAGATCGTGGCCGAAGGGCTTCTCAATGACGACTCGGGAATATCCCTTGTCTTCCTTGGCTAAGCCCGCCGCCCCCAGGTTGAAAATGATATTCTCAAAAACGTTAGGCGGGGTGGAAAGGTAAAAAATACGGTTGCCGGACGTTCCATTTTCCCTGTCCTTCTCATCCAACAAGGTGGAAAGGCTTTGGTAGGCCTTCATGTCGTCATATCCGCCCGCAATGTAATGGAAGTTTTGGGAAAAGCTGTCCCAAAGGGAATCGGATAATTGGGGTTCGGTTTGCTTTAAGGAATCCTTCAGCTTTTGCTTAAATTCCTCGTCGCTCATCTTGGAACGCGACAGGCCCACCAGGCTGAAAGATGTGGGTAAAAGGTGCTTCTGGTAAAGGTCGAAGAGGGCCGGTACCAGTTTGCGGTGGGTCAGGTCCCCCGAAGCTCCGTAAATAACCAGGCTGCAGGGAGCGGGGACACGGTCGGACGACAGTCCTTGACGCAGGGGATTTTCCAACAGGGTGGGTGTGGCCATGGAAACCTCGCTGGGGAAAAAATAGAAGCCTTATATCGGGCTTCAGCAAGAGGGATTATTTTAGTGGTTTATTTGAACAGAGGCTTGTTTTTCTTTCAAGTCCGGCCCAAACTCAAAAGAAGTTCGATTTTATGGTGAAAATGATCGGCTTTTTATATTCGCCGTAAATTTTAGTTTGGCCCTAGGAAATCCATGGCCGACTTCAAGAAACGTATTTCTGAGAATATGAATGGCGAGTTCTTCGTCGATTCCACCTGCATCGATTGTGATACTTGTCGGCAATTGGCTCCCGACATTTTTGAGGACACTGGCGACAGTTCCTTCGTCCAGTCCCAACCCCAAACCCCGGAAGAAATCCGGGCCGCCACCCAAGCCCTCCTCGCCTGCCCTACCGGCTCCATCGGAACCCTCCATCCCAATCATTCTTCCGAAATTATGAACGATTTCCCCATACCCGTCGAGGAGGGCGTCTTTTATTGCGGCTTTAATTCCGCCAAATCCTTTGGCGGCAACAGTTATTTCATCCAACACCCGGAGGGTAATTGGCTGGTGGACTCCCCCAAGTTCCTTCCCCATCTAGCGCGTCAGTTCACCGAAATGGGCGGTATTCAATATATCTTTTTGACCCATCAGGACGACGTCGCCGAGGCCGCCCAATACGCGGAAAAATTTGGAAGCCGAAGGATCATTCACCAGAAGGACAAAGGCGCCCAACCGGACGCGGAAATACTTATCCAGGGAATGGACTTGGCCGAACCGGTACGGGGTTTCAAAATCATCCCCACACCCGGCCATACGGAAGGGCATTGCGTTCTTCTCTATCGGGATAAATTCCTTTTCACCGGAGACCATTTATGGTGGAAGCGTAAGCGCAAACAATTGGGCGCCTCCCAAAACGTGGCCTGGTATTCCTGGCGTAAGCAAACCGAATCCATGGAAAGGTTGTTAAGGTTCGATTTCGAGTGGGTCCTGCCGGGACATGGGCAGAAGATCCATCTCCCCCCAAAGGAAATGCGGGGGGAATTGGAGGCACTGGTCAATCGCATGAAAGCTTCGTTGAAACCGGGGTGGAAACCCTAAGGGGATGTTAAAAGATTTTCGTGTTGAAAATCGTCAATATTTTATCGTCTGTATCTTGTCCTTCACCTGGGAAAGAAAAGCTTCCGGCAAGGGCCCATAGCAAAGTTCGGGTTCCTTTTTCTGGCCGTCGGTAAAAATCCAATTGAGAAAATCCATCAAGGCCTGGCCTTTCTTGTGGTCGTGATAAACCCCCAGGTAATCCTGGTAAACCAAAAGATAGGAAAAAGCGCAAAGCGGATAGGCGCCTTTCGCCCGGGAACGGGTGAGATTGACCTGAAAATCCTCCGGCAAGTTGGGGAAATCGGAGGCGGTCGCCTCCAAGGAATCCACCGACGGGGCCACAAAATGGCCCGCCGCGTTTTTGAGCGCCGCCACAGGAAGGCCCTTTTGGCCCGCGAAGGAAAAATCGACCGCCGCGATGACGCCAGGCCACAATCTCATTTTCTCCAAAATCTTATCGTTGCCTTTTACCTTTTCTCCCAGGGGCCAATGCAATTTCTTCTCTTTTTCCCGTTTCGCCATCCATTGGGGGTCCAGGCTGGCGAGGTATCCGGGGAAAAGATCATGAAGGCTGCTTTCTTCCTCGCGGTGAAGGACCCGGATATCCATATCCGGCAGGGTGATTCCCGGGTTGAGTTCCTTGATGGCGATGTTGTTCCATTTTTTGATCGCGCCCAGGTAGATATCGGAAAGAACCCCCGGGGTCAGTTTTAACCCCGTCGGCACCCCCGGCAGGTTATAGGTGATGGCCACCGCCTCCAAAGCCGCGGGCAAATGAAGAATAATCCGCCTCATCGTTTTTTGTTCCTCCGGATCCGTCAAAGGGGTGTCGGTGGAAGAAAAATCCGAGCCATGGTCCAGGGCTTTTTTCACGCCCTCATCCGAATCTTTGGCTTCATACTTTATTTTCACGTCCGGTTGTTCCTGGGCCCGGTCTTGAATCCATTGGAAATACAAGGGCGCCGCCAGGGTGGAACCCGTTCCCTTCAAGGAAACGGCCGCCATAGCCGCCGAAGCGGGCAAAAGCGCAAAAAATAACGGAACTATCTTTTGAAATTTCATCCGGCCTCTCCTTGGGTTGGGCTCTATCCACTGACGACCGAGATTGCCATGGCCAAAACCGACCGTCAATGAAAATTCTAGGCCGCTTTTCCCAAGGAAGGGGAAAATCACTACAATTCCCCCTGAAGCCGCCTCCTCAATCCCCCCTTTGCCAAAGAAGACCCTGATCGTATGATGTTTACATATTGAGGCTTATGGAGAATCATGAAAACCTACGATTATGAAAAACTGAACCAGGAATTCGAGGCGAAATCCGCCGGGGAGATCATCCGCTGGGCCGCGGACGAGTTCGGTCCTGACTTGGCGATGTCGACTTCTTTCGGCGCCGAGAGCGCCGTATTACTCCATTTGACCACCCAAGTGAACCCGGATATCCCCGTGCTCTTCACCAATACCGGTTTCCATTTCAAGGAAACCCTGGAGCACCGGGACCTGCTGGTAAAGCGGCTCAAATTAAATCTGCGGGAGTTAAAACCCGAAATTCCAAACGATCAATTCCTGGCCCAATATGGAAAGCTTTATGAAAGGGACCCGGACGCCTGTTGCGCCATGAACAAGATCGCCCCTTTTGAGGAAGGCCTGAAGGATTACAAGGGCTGGATCACGGGCATCCGCCGCAACCAAGCCGATACCCGAAAGTCCTCCAAGTTCGTGGAGAACTACCGGGACCAGTTGGTCAAGGTCAGTCCGCTCTTGACTTGGACGGCCAAGATGTTGGGAGATTACGCCAAGAAATATGACCTGCCTTATCATCCCCTGTGGGAGAAAGGCTATTTTTCCATCGGCTGTTCACCGGAAAACTGCACCCGCCCGGTCAAATTGGGGGAAGATCCCCGTTCGGGGCGGTGGGCCGGCACGGGTAAAATTGAATGCGGAATCCATACCTTCATGCAGAACGAAAAGCCTGAAAAGACAGAAAAACCTTAAAACTCCCAGGCGTAAGCTGCTCCTACCCCATCCCGCCGGGGGCCCATCGTGGTTTGAATATTTAAAGCGGGGCGCCCCAGTAATTCCAGGGTCAACAACGTGGCCGTGTGGGTTCCCACCGCGATCCAGGCCCTTTCCCGCGTCGAGGAGTCCGAGGCCCGCAGAAGTGTCACTACCGGGTAGATGGTTTTAGCGCACCCGGCCGCGTTCACCAAAAAAAGCCCCGCATCGTAATCCTTGGCGGCGAAAAAAAGGGTCCATCCCAAACTATCCACCCCTGCGACGGACCAAGCGTAAACATCGGCATGGTCCTCAAAAGCCTCGGTATAGGCCCAACCATAATAATCGGCCAGAACGACGGGAACCGTCACTAGTTCATTGGCCGCGCGGACCGGCCTCGTCGTTAGGATCAACCCTAAAACGAGCCCCCCTACAGCCCTGAAAAAAAAACGGCACCTCCCACTTCGACCGGTGAAAACGGAAAGTTTGCTCACTCATCATCCTCGGGAGTCGGGGTAGGCGTCGGCGACGGGGTGGACGTGACGGTTGCTATAGGTGTAAAAGTAGGAGTCAAACTCGGCGAGATCCACACAACATTTACCGGCAGGTTGACAATAGGATAAATATAAATAAAGACGGGATAATCGGAATTGACGTCTTGGCAATTTTCCCCTTCGTTCCAGACATAAATGGGAATACTCACTTGGTAACAATCGGTGGTCATTTCGTCCCCGTAAGGCCTGGCTCTTTGACAAGCATTGTTCATGGGGATGACGACAATGGAGACGATTTGCCGCGTCCAATCAATCAAGGGTTTTGAGTTTTGAGATACGACCTTATTTTGATCCAGTTGGACCGTGAGTCCGGTCCACCATTGGTCAAAGGTCGCCTGATCAGTCATAAGCCCCCCACCGGAATGAATAAAGGGGGAAGCTGATCCGATTGAACCCTGAATTAACCGGTGGGGCAGCACATGGGGAGTGCATTGGTCAACGATGCTGCGGTTAAACTGATCCACTTGGCCCGGCGGCTGAACCTGCACCTTCGTGTCACTGATATCCACGCAACCTGCCTGCCATAAGAGAGCCAGGAAAAACAATCCGTAAACCAGTATGAATTTCCACGAAAAATAAGGGGTTGGTTTTTTTTCTTTCATGTTTCAATTCCGTTTGAATTTTATGCCAAAAGCCTCCCCGCCCGCCCTCAACCAGTGAAATCCCCCGCCGGATTTTCACTCCGCACCGGGCGGCCGTCCAAGAGAAAAACTTTCCCTTCGGACAGGATCCATTCCACTTCGGTAAACTTCTGCCACCGGGCGGCCAGTTTCCTGGTCAGCTTGACCATGTCAAACAGCTCGAACCCCCTCAGGGGGAAAGAGGACGGAAAATAATTCCAAGGCGTGTCGATGAAGCCCTTGAACAGGTTTCGTTGGGGCGTCAACCTCAGGATTAAGACGTTCCCGGCAGGCAAAGAGGTCACCCGAATTTCAACATCCGTCAATTTAAACCCTTTGGCGGGAAAGGCACGGCAAAGGCCTACCGCCGAGACTTTCAGGGCCTTTTGAACGATGAAATGGCGTTTAGCGACGGGATTAAAAACCGCCCGGATGATTTGCTCGGTGGAAAGGGGTTTTAAAGCCTGAAGGCTGTTTTTCTTGGACCCAGAGGCATCCGAAGGCCTCAGCCAAAAGGGCCCCTCGCCCAAGTCGCTCAAGGCCTGCCGCACAACCTCCTCCCCCCGGTTGCGCGGAATCCCCCCGGTGATGAATCCAGGGGATGTCTGGCCGCCTAAGGGTAAAAGCTCGCTCAAACGCCCCGCCAATTTGCCGTAACTGTCCCCATGGCCCTCCGTCAGGTTCAAAAGCCAAACCCTTGGCGGATTCAAGGTGCGCCGGTAAGCCCCCACCAAAATTTCCACTTGAGGGGCCATCCAGGCGCTGACGGCGGCTAAGAGCCCACCGCTGATCAGGTCCGGGAGATAATGAAATCCAAGAAAAAGGGTGGAGAGCCAGATGCCGATGGTCAAAGGAATTCCCCAAAGCAGGGACCGGCGGTCATGGGCCATTTGCCAAAAAAGGAGATAAGCCGAGAGGGCCCCATGAAGGCTCGGGAAAACATCGAAACGGGAACCAAGACTGACGATCAAAAACTCGGCTCCTTTGAAGATCACTCCGCCCTGAAGCCAGGTCCATTCTTGGGGATAGGCGAAACGGGGTCCGATGGCCGGATAAACCAAGTACCCCAGAAAACCACCGATATAAACCAGGATGAGTCCCAGCATGAACCGCTGGTAAAGGGCCCGCCGCAGGTAGCTATGAAAGATCAGGAGGCCTAAAAGCCAGGCGAACAAGCCCAAATAACAGACGGAAAAAAAGTCGGTCAAGTGGGGACTCCCCATTAGCGCCTGTTGCCAAAGCGAAGGGCCCCGTCCCATGAGTTTTAAATCCAGTCCATGAAGGTCAGCGTCGAAAAGCTGTGGATGGAGTACCGGAACGAGAGGCTTCATGAGGCTGTAACAAAGCACCAAGCCAAGCCAGGGAGCCAGCCCCCGGAGCAGTCCCCAAAGGTCAAAAGGCGGAGGCCTTCGGATCGCCACGAAATACATCCACCCGCTCCAAAGAAGGGTGGAAAGAAGGGCCTGTTCAAAAGCGGCTTCCGCGCCGATCCTTTCGGCGAAACAAGCTCCCATCGCCAAAAAGAAGAAAACAAAAATAAGAACCGAAGTCAGCAACTCGGAAGGGGAAAACACCCACGCGTTTTTCCGGAAGGTGTTGGGAAAAGAGAACCTCAAGAAAATTCCTTTCTTTAATCACAAAATCAAAGGCCATTTGAACCACCAAGACACGAAGGGCACTAAGTAAAGCGAAAGATAAAAATTTTTAAAAATAGCTAGAAAATCAATCTTGTTTTTTGCCTTTCTTGGTGCCCTTCGTGTCTTCGTGGTTAACTGGCTTTTGTTGGTTTATCCGGCTTGTCCCGACTTTGGGGAAACCTGGTAGGAAAATTCCAGCAGGTTCCCGTCGGGGTCCGAAATCACGCAAAAGTAACCTTTCATATGCCCGCCATAATTAGCTGGTTCTCTCAGGCAGTTGCCGGCTTTGGCTTTGGAGCTGATCTCTTCTACGGGCTTCATGTCGGCCAGGCGGAATGAAAAATGCTGGAGGCTGTTGGCCGCTCCCGCCGTGGTTTTAAGCTGAGTCTCCTCGACGAATACCAGCAAGGGGGCGTAAGGATTCTCGGAAAATCTCATCCAAACCCATCTTTTCCCATCCCCGTCCTTTTGATCCAAGACCGCGCCCATCCCCAGGTATTCGCTGTAAAAACGGATGGATTGGTCCGCGTCCTTCACTTTAAAAAGAACATGGTGCCATTCGGCGTAATGGGATACAAACTCAAGTGTCAAGGCTTCAACCTTTGGGGACAGCGGTTGGCGGTAAGCTTTTGGCTAAAAGCCAAGCGCCAGCGGCTATCGGCTTTATTTTTTAAGAAACTATCTTCCAAACCTCGTCCACGAACTTGCTGCGGGCCGCCGGTTGGTTCAAGCAAGTTTGAATCAAATGGGCTAACGGGGTTTCCACCGCCGACTCGTTTTTCTCCAAGATCATTTCCAGGGTTCTTACGCCTTCCGGCACCACATTGCCTAATTTTTCCAGGGCCTTTTCATAGCCGATGCCTGAGGCCAGATATTCCCCCAGCTTGCGGTTGTGGGAGTCCGGTGAAAAACCCGTCGTGATCAAGTCCCCCAGTCCCGCGAGGCCGTCCAAGGTCTTTTCCTGGGCGCCCAGGGTAACCGCAATTTCCTTCATTTCTTTGAGGGCCATAATCAGAAAGGCGGATTTTAGATTGGGGCTTCCATGATTCAACCCGTCCAAAAGGCCGAAACCCAAGGCGTAAATATTCTTGAGAACCCCCCCCAATTCCACTCCCGGCAGGTCCCCTGAGGTTTCCACCCGAAAATAAGGATTGGCCAGGGAACCCGCCGCCTTCTGCAGACAGGAATGGTTGGTCCCGGCGATCACAACGGCCGTGGGCCTCTTTCGGGCGAACTCATTGGCGATCGAGGGACCTGAGAGAGCGACATAATGGTCGGGCGTATGCAGGGCCGCCTCGGCGTAAACCTGGCTCATTCTTTTTTCGGTGGAAGCCTCCAAACCTTTGGAAGTTCCCAGCACCACCGCTTGGGGCATGGAAAAGGGGGAGAATTCCTTCACCACCTGCCGGAAATAAAGCGAGGGGGTGGCAATGAGGATCAGCTGGGCTTCCCGGACCACATGGTTCAAAAGATGGTCGGCGGTCACGCTGGAAGGCAGGGTGATATCGGGAAGGAACCGGGAGTTTTGGTGGTTTTTGCGGATTTCCTCCACCACCTCGGGCATATGGTCCCAACAGGTCACGGTGTGCCCATTGTCGGCGAGAAGGCAGGCCAAGGCCGTTCCCATATTCCCCGTGCCAATAACGGCGGTTTTCATAAAGCCCCCTCAAGGTAAAAAGCGGGACTATTATAATTCAGCGGGGCTAGGAAGCCTTTTTTATCTTTGCTTTGACCTTGCCCGGTTTCCCGGGCAGGCCCAGCGCCGCGAGTATCTCCTGGGCGATCTTCTCGGCGGATTTCCCTTGGGTTTTCACCGAGAGGTCGGCGTATTTATCGAAGAGAGGAGCTCTTTCCTGGAAAAGGGCAGGCAGGCTGTCGCCGCCGTGGCAAACCACCCCCCGGTTCGACCAATCGGGAAGGCGTTTCTTTAAGGTAGCCAGGGAAGTGTTCAGAAAAATCCGGGGCCCCAAGCTTTTTAAATGGTTCATTCCCTTGGGGTAATAGACCGCGCTTCCCCCGGGCGAGATCACACAATGCCAGTTCCGGAGGGCCTGGAGGGTTTTGTCCTCCATTTTCATGAAGCCTTTCATTCCCAGTTCGTCCAAAACCTTCTGCAGGGGCTTTTTGAACTTCCCCTCGATCAACTGATCCACGTCCACGAAATGGTACCGGAGCTTGGCCGCCAAAATCTTGCCGATGGTGCTCTTCCCGCTCCCGAACATGCCGATCAGGACCAAGTTTTCGGGAAATTCCTTGGGGCGGGAAACGGGGGTTTTCATGGCGAACCTTTCAAGGATGCTGAAGTGCCAGCATTATAACCTCGAAATTTTTCTTGAAAAGCTTCGGAACCAATGGGACCGGACCGAAAAAGTCTGTTTTACAGTAGGTTGTCCACGACGGGGACCCATTCGACGAGCTCATGGCAGGCCTTCGCGGCCCCCTGACGAACCATGGTTCTGCCGCCTGATTTTCCAAAACTCCCACATTAGCGCCGAAAAGGGAGTAAGCTTCCGTGTGAGCCAAAAAGTCAGGGTCCGCCTTAAATGGCTGGAACGAAAAAATCCCGGCAGTTATATCAACGGCATCCCGGTGCGTTTTGTCGATGAGGGCGAAAATTGGAAGTACCGGGACATGTGGGGGCTGGTGATCATGATCGAGGGACAGCCCAATTCGAACCGGGAACAAAATGGGACGGCCTGGTATTTCTCCGAAAAAGCGCCCCACGAGGATTTAAAGGCGGGCCGGAGCTTTTTCGTCCTGGAAGGGGCCCACGAAACGGCTATGGGTGTTATTAAGGAAGTGCTTTCAAAATAATTGAATAAAGGCGGACCATGTTCATCAAAGTGTTAGGCGCGGACGGCTGCCAGCATCACATCAATACGGGCCATATTTCCCAGGTGGTTGAGGCTTCGGGAATGCTGAGGGTGGAGTTTTCTTCCTCCAACGGCGACAACGGAAAATTAAAAACCGTAAGTTTCAATATCACCGACCTGGCGTCCAAAACCGCCCTGCTGGCGGCGCTTAAAAACGGCTAGCCGGCCCGCAGCTCAATGGTTTTGTGACGGGTTCATAAAAAATTAAAGCCCCATCCCGCCCTCCTCCCCTATACTTACCTCACCGGTTATCCGCCCCCACCTCACCCGCGCCGGAATTTTCCCATCGAGAAGTATGTGATGAAACCGAATTCCATCCGGTATTGGGTTTTCCTCATCGGCCTGGCGGCCGTGATGCCCTGGGGCTGCGGCAAAAGCAACAGTCCCTCTTCCCCCGCGTCCTCCGCCCCCGCCGTGCCTACCTACCGTTTCGGTTATTATTTCGGTCCAGGCACCATGAATGTGCCCGTCGGGCTGGCCTTCTCCGGCGACCTTCTCTGGGTATCAAACTCGGGCAATGACAGCCTCCAAACCTGGACCCTGACCCAGAGCCTCCTCGGAACAATCACCTCCTACGGCACCCCCGTTACCACGATCTACTATCCCGGGCAAGTGGCCGTAGGGCCGGACAGCTATGTCTATATGATGGACTCGTTCAATAAGCAGGTAGCTGTTTTCTCGCCCACGGGGATTTTCGAGACGACTTTTGGAAGCGCCCAGCTGGGCGGGGACGTCGGATCCGGCGTGGCGGTGAACGGGAATTACGCCTACCTGTCGAACAACGCCAGCCCCGCCATCTACCGTTACACGATCGGCGGTTCGGGCCTCGCCAAAACCTTCACCGCCCCGGTGACCTATGGGACCACGGGCACCGGAACCCTCCAATCGGTCATCTACCTGGCCCTGGATTCGGCCGGTGACCTTTACGCGGCGGACCAGGCATCGCAACGGGTGATGATTTACAACGCGGGCGGGGTTTACCAATCGGCGGTCACGGTTTCCGCCACCGCCGCCAACGGCCCCGTCGGGTTGGCGTTGGACTCGCAGAACAATATCTACGCCAGCATGGCAAACGAACCGGACGTGAGGATGTTCAGCTCCTCGGGCGCCCTCCTGGCCGTCATCGGCGCCGGGGACGTGACGAACCCCGATGGCTTAACCTTTGACCCCTCCGGCAACCTCTACGTGGCGGACAGCGCCCCCGGCGCCAACAAAGTGGTGGTCTTCCTGAAAAATTAATCCCCTGGTTTGGGTAGGTAAATAGGTTCGGCACAGGGGCACTGATGCCTGTTCGGGCATCAGCACACCCATACCCTGTTTCTCGCCTTGCGGGCTCGAAACAGGGGTTTGGACTTTTTACGGCCCATGAACCATCCTGTTAGCGTCTAAAAGACGTAATCAAATTTTGAGGAATAGGGAGATATCAATGACACATCCAATCGTGGCTTACTTAATCAGTTTGGCGGTGGGTTATTGGGTTTTGACCCTGGCCGACAAGCAAAACGGCCTGACGAAAACCCTGGGGCATGTATTCGCGTGGATCATCATTGTGGTTTCACTGCTGGGCCCGGTGTGCGTGGCCGCGACGGCCTGGTGCCGCCATTCCCAGGGCGGGCGTTGGGGCCATTCGGACAGGTGGTCCCGGGGCGGATGGAACCGGGGCGGGGTGGGCGACTCCTGCATGATGGGCGGTGAATGCGACATGGACGGAAAAGGCAAAGGGATGAAGGATGAATGCCCGATGATGGGAAAAGGAAACATGATGAAAGGCCAGATGGGGTCCGGCGACAAGGGGATGATGGATAAGGATTCCGGAAAATCCGACGACAAGGACGACTCGAAGTAAAATATTTCTAAACTAAAGCCGCCCCCTTCAAGCCCCGCCGCCTGCGGGGCTTTTTTGTCCTTTCCCCATCACCCCTTCTGACTTCTGAGCCTTCCGTAATGAAATGGGATGAGGGATGGCCTTTATTACGTTGCTTGGACCCATCCGTCCCATTAAACTCCTCCTCATTAAAACCGATGGTGAAAGCCGTTCGATTCGGTGAATTCGTTGGGAGAGGGAGCAAATGAATATCCGAATCTTAGGCTTTTTCCCGCTTTTGGCAGGTTTCACTTTGGTGATGGCTGGCTGTCCCTCCAAAAGCACAACCCCTACCACCCCCGCGGCTTCCACGAACACCCCTACCCCGGCCATCACCAGCACGCCCACAAACAGCGCCACCAGCACCTTGTCCGGCACACCCACTTCCAGCCCCACCGTCACGCCAAGCACGACCATCACCCGCACGCCGACGGCTTCGCCAACCGCCACCGCTTCCGGCACGCCGACCGACAGCGCCACGCAAACCGCCACTGCGACCATAACAAATACGGCGACCGCTACCGGCACCGCGACGATCACCGGCACACCGACCAGTACATTTCCCTTCAGCCCCACCTCCACGCCGACGGGCACGGCGACAGCCACCCCGACGGTGACGGACACCACCACCGGACCCTCATGGAAGGTCGTGGGGAGCGCGGGCTTCGGCTCGCCGGCGGGTTACACCAACATGATTTTCAACGGCGGTAATCCCTATGTGGTTTACATGGATACGGGCAACGGCAACAAGGGCATGGTAGAGGAATACCTCGGAAGCGCCTGGACGACGGTGGGCTCCGCGGATTTCACGGCGGCGAGCGCCTATGCCATCTCCCCGGTTTTTTACAACAACAACCTTTACGTGTCTTTCGCCGACAGCACGAAAAATGACCTGGCCACTGTGGAGGAATATACGGGGGGGGGGTGGGTGACGATCGGGAGCGCTGGCTTCGGCGTGACCTGTTCCTACACGTCGCTGGCCATCGACGGCAGCGGCAATCTTTATGTGGGCCTCACGGGCATCAATTACAGTTACCTGATGGAGTACACCGGCACGGCCTGGGTGACGGTGGGCGGCGGGGCTTTCTCAACCGGGACGGGGAGTTTCGTATCCGTGGCCATCGACGCCAGCAACAACCCCTACGTGGCCTACGGGGACGGCTATTACGGCGGCGCCACAGTGGCGGAATATGTCTCCGGCGGTTGGACCTATCTCGGTGGATACGCTGGCGCCGGGGGCTCCGGGGGTGGCACCAAAGTCGCTAATTACACCTCGCTGGTCTTTAACGGCGGCAACCCCTATGTGGCTTATATGGATTTAAGCGATAACTACTTACCCAATTTGGTGGAGTGGACCGGAAGCTGGGCGGGGGTTGGAAGCGAGGGCTTCGGCACCACCACCAAGGCTTACTATACCAAGCTGGCCTTTAACCCCATCAACGGCAATCCCTACGTGTCTTTCGCGGATGAAAATGTCACCGATGAGGCGATGGTCATGGAGTACAGCGCTTCGAGCTGGGTGACGGTGGGAAGCCCGCATTTCTCCGACGGCGCGACTTCCTATAATTCACTTGCCTTCGACGCCGCTGGAAACCCCTATGTGGCCTACGAGGATGAAAACATCGCCAACGGCAACCGGGTTACCGTCATGGAATACCATTGAAATAATGATTCACCGCCCGGAACCCCGAATAAGGATTCCGGAAAATCCGACAACAAGGACGACTCGAAGTAAAATATTTCTAAACTAAAGCCGCCCCATCAAGCCCCGCCCCCCGCGGGGCTTTTTATTTTCAAAACGAATAGGCCAGCGAAACCCCGGTGCGGCCAGGGTAAAGGTCCATCGGACCTTGCCAAGCCCCGATCAGCCATTGAGCCTGGAAGCCCAGTTCCCAGGAAGGCTCAAAGTCCCAGCTCGCCTTGGGCCAGAAAAGGAAAGGCCCCCCTTCCAAAGGCGCCACCAGGGCAAGCGTGGCTTTTGATTGCCCGGTAACGCTGCCCCCCGCCGACATAAAAGCGTAAGTCGCCGGGACAACTTGATTCGAATAATTCCCGAGGATTTCACCCGTCTCGTCCCTTAAAAACTCCGCCGTATACTTCACGCCCTCGTGCGAGGTGGAGACCCCTAAATTCCAATTGGAGGCCGTATGGCCATCGGGATAAAGCCAATCCACGCCTTCCAAACGCACCTGGACCGTGGGAAAGGTTCCCACCGCCTCCAGGCCGAAACCATTGCGGCCCGTCATCCAGGCCAGGCTGGGAGTGAAGGTAATGCCGATGCCCTTGTCCACCAGTTTCAAAACCCCGTTGGCGGTCCCCCCTTCAAGCCACCGCGCCGCCCCTTCCAGGCTCAGGTCGTCGAACAGGAAGCAGGTAGCGTCCAACCCTTCGCTCCCCAGGGGTTCTTCCCCCTGCCATTGGAGGGGGGACAAGGGGAAAAAATAATCGGTGGGCCGGTAAAAATAAGAATAACCCCACTGGGGTTTAAAAAGGCCCGCCGTCACGTCCAGCCGCCCGGTGGCCAGGTGAAGGTAAGCCCGTTCCAGTTCCAGGAGATAATGATTGGTTCCCGCTTCGGAGTCGTCATTGTCCGTCTCGAGGTTGAGGACATTTTCCACCGGATATTCGGGCTCGGACGGCGGCATGGGTTTTCCCGAGGTCTGCCAACCCGCTTCCCCCTCCAACCCATAGGAAAGGCCGGAAAAAAGGTCCTGGTGGCTTCCCAGGGAAAGCCGGGAATATTGGTAAGCCGATAAGGAATTCCCGGGCGTCTGAAAACTACCCCCCTCGGCGCTGATTTGCCCGGAGAGGATTTGTGTTTCGTCTTCATCTTCCGCGGCCCACAAGGGTTGAAGGGCCGGAAGCAGGAACCCCAATAGAAGAACAAAGAACCTCAAACAAAAACCCATTTCATCACGAACGATGAAAGACAAGGATGTTAAAAAGATGTTGTGAACCTGATCCCTTTTCCCGTTTTTCTTGGTGCCCTTCGTGTCTTCGTGGTTCAAAGAGCCTTTATTCATGAATTCGTTTCCTCGAGAAGTTTCTCCCGCAACAATTCTAACGCTTCCCCCGCTGGGGACCGAACCGAAAGGGCGACTTGCTTGGAAAGCGGTGTTTCCTCGGGATTGATCTCGATCACCAGCTTACCCCGCCGAAGCGGATCTTCCGGCAAGGCGGCGGCGGGATAAACCAGGGCCGAGGTCCCGATGACGAGAAAAGCGTCGCAGTCCCGGGCGGCTTCCTCGGCTTGGGCCCAAGGTTCCGGCGGCAACCCCTCGCCGAACCAAACCACTCCCGGCCTTAAAAGGGCGCCGCATTGCGGGCAGTGGGGTGGAAGATTCACCAGTTCATGCCTATCTTCCCATTCGCCACAGGAAGGGGAGCCAGTGCAACGCACCATCCACAGGCTTCCATGCAATTCAATGGGCCTGCGGCTTCCCGCCTTGTTATGAAGCCGGTCCACGTTTTGGGTGATCAAGGCCACTTCCGGGAAAAACGCTTCCATCCAGGCCAAGACCTCGTGGCCAGGGTTGGGTTCAGCCCCCGCCACTTGGCGTCGCCGTGCCTCGTACCATTCCCAAACAGTTTTGGGGTCTTTGGCGAAAGCCTCGGGTGTTGCCAATTTTAATGGATCAGCCTTTTCCCATTGGCCCCCCACGCCTCTAAAAGTCGCGATACCCGATTCCGCCGATATGCCCGCGCCGGTCAGAACCGTAACTTTTTTACATTTTGAGAGCCGTTGGAGAATGTCTTGCGGAAAGAGGTCCACGCTTATTGTTTCTTATAATAGGAGGCGGCATCCGGCGCCGCCTTGGAGAAGGTTGGGTAGCCGCCCTTCTCGTCGTGGTCTTCCCAAGCCAGGACTTTCCCGGTTTCCGAATTGAGGATATAGATGACGTTGTGGGAAACTTCCCCTTTTCCCGTGAAATGAACCGCCGCCATGACCAGGCGCTTATGATCCTTTCGGAAGAGGGCCAGGGACATTTCCCCGATGGGCCCGGGGGCGAAGGGCAAGTGGGTTTTCCAATTGACCTGTTTCTTCGGGCCGAAGGAAAGAACATCCCCGGGGGCCGCGTCGGCCACGTAGGTATTGGCCCAGGGATCCCGAACCGCGTCCCGGGCGTCCTTGAGCCCGTCCTCCGGGCCCAGGGTGAAAACGACCTTGTCTTCCTGGAAATAAATTTCCTCGATCGTCGAGTCCTTGAGGATCACCAGGTAATTCCCGCTGTCGGTGCAAAGATGCACCCGCCGGGGGGGCGCGGGAAGCTTGTATTCCCATCGGATCTTCGGATTCTTGGACTTGGCGTCCGCCAGGAAGAGCCGCTGGTTGAGGCTGTCGGCGGCCAGGATCAGGGCGGGATTATCCTTCTCGTCCCAATTGGCCACCACGGCGCTTTCCACCTTGATCCCCTCAAAATCGCTCCAATCCCAGAGGGTTTTGCATCCCTTCCAGATTTTCTGAATCAGGGCCACTTGGGACGAGGCTCCCGTCACCAGGTAAGTACCGGGTTGGGGTTCGGACTGGACGTCTTGGAGGGGGCCGTCGAAGGAACAATCCCAATTCATTTTGCCCCGGTGAATATGGAAGAGATGGTTGTGCTTCTTTCCGCAAAGGATAAGATCAGGAATGAGCGATGGGGGAGAGGGAGCCTGGGTATAACCCGCGCCCGGAACGCAAAAAGCGACCGTTCCGACGGCCCACAAAATAACAAAATGAAAGCGGATGGCTGTTCCCTTTACCACTGTCTTCATGTGCACCAGAATCGAATCAACTCAAAACTGCGGTTGGCCTCCCGGATGCGGGAGCAAAGGGTATTGACCAGAATATCCTGGATACGCAAAGCGGTGCCGGGATGTTCCCTTTGCAGTTTTTCGTATTCTTCAAGGGACAGGTAAAAAAGGATGGCGTTTTCTTCCACGATGGCGTCCGCCGACCTCGGTGTCCCGTCGATCAAGGCCATCTCCCCGAAAAGGTTTCCGGCGGTCAAAACCGCCAGAAGCATTTCTTGGGGCGTCTTTTTCCCTTCCGGGACGACCTGTTTGCTGATCTTCACCTTGCCCGCCCGGATAAAGTAAAAACCGTCTCCCGGTTCCTTTTCCCGGAAAACCATTTGCCCGATGTTCGGGCGAACTTCCCTGAGCCTGTCGGCCAGAATGACCCAATCTTGTTCTTGAAATCCACGGTAGGGAGCGGCCGTCTTAAAAACCGAAAGATCCACAGCCATGAAAACCTCCAAAGGGTTGAACCACCAAGACACCAAGGGCACCAAGAAAAGCTTAATTATAAAACGATTCTCTTGATTCCGTTTTTAATCAACGGAACATTAAAGTTGATAAGCAAACCCAGTCTTTGATTTGTGATTTTTAAATACGTTATCACTTGCGCCTCATGAACCGGTTGAAGATTCTCAATCGCTTTTAACTCGACAATAAGTCTTTCTTGAACAAGTAAATCAATCCTGAATCCGATTTCCATTCTTTCGCCGTCATAAATCAATGGCACTTCAACTTGACGTTCAACCTTAAGGCCTCGCTTTTGCAATTCACGAAAAAGACATGCCTCGTAAGCGCTTTCTAACAATCCAGGTCCGAAATGTTTATGTATTTTATAGGCCGCATCTACCACTTCAGCCGCAATCTTATCTAGTTGAGTATCTATTTTTTCAAAACTCATTTTTCCGTTCTTGGTGCCCTTAGTGTCTTGGTGGTTCAATCTAGATTTTTCCTTTAAGGTCGTTGATGAACTGCCTCGCGGTGCGTCCTGACCGGACGTTGTTGGACTTTTCCCATTGAACCGCCCGGGCATGCAGTTCCTGGGGTTTCATCTTGATGCCTTCCGCCTTGGCCCAGCTGTCCACCATTTTAAAGTAGGTTTCCTGGTCGGGGGCGTAAAAGGAGATCACCAGGCCGAAACGATCGGCCAGGGAAAGTTTTTCCTCGACCGTATCCGCTCCGTGGATTTCTCCTTCTTTCTGGAGGCCGCCCAAACGATCGTCGAAAAATTCTCGGATCAAATGCCTGCGGTTGGAAGTGGCGATCAGAATAACGTTACGGGGGGTAGCTTCTACCGCGCCCTCCATCAGGGCTTTCAACCCTTTATAAGAAGTCTCATTTTCTTCGAAGGAAAGGTCGTCCACGAAAAGGATGAATTTCTCCTGGCGTCCCCTTAAATAAGGAAAGATATCATGGAGGTTCTTTAGTTCCCTCGGCGTCACCTCCACCAGCCGTAGTCCTTTCTCCTGGTACTGGTTCAGAAGGGCCTTGACCGTGGAGGACTTGCCCGTTCCCCTTTCGCCATAGAGGAGGGTGTTGTTCGCGGGCTTGCCCGCCACGAAGGCTTCGATGTTTTCAATCAGTGGCCGGCGTTGTTCGTCGTAGCCCACCAGGTTTTCCAGGCGAATGGGGTCCGCCGCTTCTATTCCGACCAGTTCCCCCTTCCCTTTCCCGCGATCCTCCCATCGGAAGGCCCGGTAACGCCCAAAAAGACCCCAACCGTTTTTGAAAAAATGCCCGGCGACTTCGGTTAAAAGATGGTTTCCTTTGGCGCCGGAAAGAAGGCTTCGTTTCATTTTCTCCCGGGCTTGAAGCCCGGGGGTAAGGGGCTGGTCCCCGGCCCATCCACCTTCGCCTTCCAGCGACGGAGGCGCCTCTTTTCCCATCAAATCGGATTTATCTCGGTACTCGGCCTCCCAATCGGTTTTCAATATTTTTTGGACTGTTCCCAATTCCGCCAGGTAAGCGCGGCTTAAAGAAGATCCGATTTGGGAAAGGGGCGCCAGTTCCGCTTTGCGGTTAAAAGGATTGTCATTTTCCAGGAGCTTTTCCAGGAAATGGTCCTGCAGGATATTTCCCACCCGGGGATGCCGGATGAACTCCTCTTGCTTCACCAGCGTCTTCCACAATTGGCCGTAACGCCGGGGACCCTTGGAGGGTTGCCTATCCTCCTTGGCCAGCCACTTTAAGAGCCTCCGGAATTCCAGACCGGCCTCATCCAAGAAAATATCCACCAGCAACACCAGGGAGTTCAAGCCTTCCAACGCCTTGCGGGCCGTCAGGGAAGCTTTCGGGCTGGGTTTTATTTTTTCTTTTTCCAATTTTATTTTTGAGCCGCGCGTCATTTTTTTCTCCGATAGGAGGGCCATTTTACGCCTTTTTGAACTAGACGCATCTTTTTTTCCCCCTGCGTGAGGCCTACTATATGAGGAAAGGTGAATCGTGTCGAAAACACTGTCTCTCGAACAATTACTGACGGACCGCACCACCGAAGGATTGCTTTATGAAAAGCTTTCTGAAAACCGGGTGCAATGTTACGCCTGCGCCCATCGCTGCCGCGTCCCGGAAGGAAAAAAAGGCATCTGCAAGGTCCGTTATAATGAGGGCGGAATGTTGCGGGTTCCCCACAATTACGTGGGCGCCCTGCAGGTGGACCCCATCGAGAAGAAACCCTTCTTTCACGCCCTTCCGGGCAGCCAGGCCTTTTCCTTCGGCATGCTGGGCTGTGATTATCACTGCGATTACTGCCAAAACTGGATCACCAGCCAAGCCTTAAGGGACCCGGCTTCCGAGCAAAATGGGGCCCGTCCCAGAGACCTGACCGCCCGGGAACTGGCCGCCACCGCCCTCAAACACAAATGTCAAACCGTAACCTCCACTTACAACGAACCCTTGATCACCAGCGAATGGGCCGTGGAGGTTTTCAAGGAGGCCCGGACCAATGGGCTTTTAACCTCCTACGTTTCCAACGGCAACGCCACGAAGGAAGTGCTGGAGTTTATCCGGCCCTGGGTGGACCTCTATAAGGTCGATTTGAAATGCTTCAACGACAAAACCTACCGCCGCAACATCGGGGGCACGCTGAAGCCCGTACTGGAATCCATTGAGCGGTTGAAAGCCATGGGTTTCTGGCTGGAAATCGTGACGCTGGTGGTTCCGGGAATGAACGATAGCGAAAAGGAACTGGCGGATATCGCGCGTTTCCTGGCCTCTATTTCCAGGGATATCCCCTGGCACGTCACCGCCTTCCATCCGGACTATAAAATGGAGGACCGGGAATGGACCGACCCGGATAAGTTGAACGTGAGTTACCAGATCGGCAAGGAAGCAGGCCTGCGTTATGTCTATTCGGGAAACCGCCCCGGCGAAGTCGGCACCACCGAAAACACCTATTGCCCTTCTTGCGGTGAACTTTTGATCGAACGTTACGGCTTTCAAGTCATGAGAAACCTGCTGGGGCCGGAGGGCGAATGCCCGAAATGCTCCACCCTTATCCCGGGTGTTTGGAAAATCCCTTCCCGTGAACCTAACGCGGTCATCCCCCTCGAAAAAACTCCCCACGCCGATAAAGCACTTACGGAAATCCCAAAATCCGAATAAAATAACGCCCCAGCCAATCCACTTCCTGATGAGGCAATAAACCTTGTTCGTTACTTTCGTCGAGGATACCCCGGCTTCCAAAAAAATCCCTTGGGCCAATACCATTATGATTCTTGTGAACGTGGTAGTGGCCTATCAAACCATCAACCGTCCGGATTTCCCAAAAATCCTGGACCATTACGGTTTTATCCCCGTTCGCCACTTGGGGATCGGAATTCTAACGGGACTTTTCCTTCAAAGCAGTTGGACCCAGTTGGTGGCCAACATGACCTTCCTTTATATGTTCGGCAAGGGCGTGGAACAACGGCTGGGGAGGTTGAACTATTTGATCGCTTATTTCGTCGTGGGGCTGGCCAGCGAGGGCGTCCATTGGTATTTCAACCGGGAGAGCGTTCTTCCTCTCATCGGGGCCTCCCGAATCGTCACGGGCTTAGGGGCCATCTACCTTATGCTTTATCCCTGGGGGAAGATGAAATGGTTCTTTTCCTTTTTCGGCGTGCCCCTCCTGGAAATACCTTCTCGAACCATCTTCGTCATGGGATTCTGGGCCGCTGTCCAGGCCGGCATGGCTTTCTTCCCCTGGTCCCGCTTCGCCGGTCTTTTTCAATCCTTAACGAAGATGGGCATCTCTCTTTTTACCGTGAACCCCACGGCGGGCACCGCCTGGCGGGCCCACTTGGGGGCGTTGGCGGCGGGGTTCGTCCTGCATTTCCTGATGCCCCAGAAAAAATCCAAGAGGTAGGCTATGTTCTGGTTCCTTCCGGTACAAGAGGGTAACCCTCCCCGCCAGTTTCCCCTGGCGAACGTGTTGCTGATCACCTTAAATTTTTACGTCTTTTTCAAGACCATTTCCCGCCGGTCTTTTGACCATATCGTCTCGCAGTACGGTTTTACCCCCGCCCACCCCCATTTCCAGAACGTGATTTCGTCCATGTTCCTGCACGCGGGGTTCGCCCATATCCTGGGCAACATGTATTTCCTTTATGTTTTCGGGGACAAGGTGGAGGAACGGCTGGGAAAGGTGAACTATCTCATCGCCTACCTGCTCTCGGGATTCGGCGCCTGTTACCTGCAATATTCTGTTGATCCCCATTCGACTTTGCCGCTGGTCGGCGCTTCGGGGGCCATCTCCGGCATTTGCGCCCTTTATATGGTGATGTTCCCCTGGCAGAAAATGCGCCTGCAATTTTTCTTTATCGTCTTCCCGATCTTTTCCATCCCGGTCCGGGCTGTTCTCGTGGTGGGAGTCTGGTTTCTGGAACAGTATTTCATGGCCATCGCTTCAAACCCGATGATGGGGGGCGTGGCCTTCTGGGCCCATGTGGGAGGCTTCCTGACAGGACTCGTCCTCTTCGCTTTCATGGACTCGGGTAAAAACAAGAAAGCCTGAGAAGCAAAACAACTTTTTTGATTTTTATGAGGGACGTTTTATCAGAAGTATCCTCTTGAGTTTGACCCCTTCCGACTCGGTCAGGTAAAGAATATAAACCCCGCTAGCACAGTTATCCCCGTACTTGTTTTTTCCGTTCCAGGTATAAGCCCTTTGAAAAGGCGCGGAGATGGTTTGGTCATTATCCAGGGTCAGGATATGCTCCCCCGCCGAATTGTAAATCATCAGGCTGTAGATGCCCGAATAGGGGTATTGGACTTCGATGGAAACGGGCCCCTGGCTGGGAACCAGCAAATTTCGGGAAACGTAAAAAACATCCGCGTTGTTCAGTGTAGCCGTCGGCGTGGCGGTGATCGTTGGGGTGAAAGTCACCGTAAAGGTGTTGGTGACCGTGGGGGTTAAAGTAATCGTATAGGTCGCCGTGTTGGTGGAAGTGGAAGTGACCGTATAAGTGGACGTGGGTGAGAATGTGGCCGTCGGGGTGGAAGTAACGGTGAAAGTGTCCGTGACCGTGGGAGTGGAAGTGGCCGTAAAGCTGGCCGTGCTGGTAGGAGTGGAAGTAACCGTATAAGTAGCCGTGGAGGTAGCGGTATTGGTCGCAGTGGAGGTGAGGGTAGAAGTACTCGTATCAGTGGGAGTGGAAGTAGGCGTCAAGGTGGCCGTGTTGGTGGCGGTGGAAGTGAAAGTAAAAGTGTCCGTGGATGAATAGGTGGCGGTCGGGGTGGAGGTAGGGGTAAAGGTACTCGTAACCGTCGGAGTGGAAGTGGCCGTAAAGCTGGCCGTGCTGGTGGCGGTGGAAGTCAACGTAAAGGTATCCGTGGGTGTAGGTGTGGCGGTAGGGGTTGGGGTGAGGGTAAAGGTACTGGTAACCGTATGGGTGGAGGTTGCCGTAGCGGTGGCGGTCTTAGTAGGCGTGGAGCTGGGGGTATTGGTAAAGCAGTCGACCGTGTAAGAGACCGGAACGGGGGTAGGGAAAGCCACCGGGGGTGAACCGTAATAAATAGTGTCGTCGTCAAAAAAAGAGCTGGTGTTGCAAGTCGTAATTTGCACCGTGACCGTGACCGCGACGTTCGTATTTGGGGGAACGGTTCCCACGTCCCAAACCACCGCCCCTCCGGCGGTGAGGGCGCAAGGCGCCCCGGAACAGGAAACGTAAGTGACATCCGTGGGAAGGGTGTCAATGATCGTAACATTGGTCAAAGTCGGGTTCGTGGAGGGATTGGTAAAGCTGGGGATAAAGGACACGTTTTGACCGAGAACGAATTGGGCCTTGGCGAGTGAAAAGCCAAGGAGCCAAAGAAACGCGGAACCTAAAAATATTTTCCACAACCGCCCGCCGGACCGACCCATCATGATTTTTTTGATAAAGGCCCACATTTGATTTAATAGCCCTTCAAGGCTGGCTGGCCCGTTTACCGACCAGCGACGAATGGAAAATGGATCATTAACAAGTGCCTAAGTTTATCACGAAATTCCAAGGCTGGTTGGGGCCAAGAGCAGGGGGAAAGGAGGATGGATATTTAATCCCAAAACCTGAAGAGCGCCTAAAACAGTGAAAAGCAGGAACACCTAAAAAAAAATTGGATGAACCACGACTCATTGGCCTTTAACCAATGGGTCGTGGTTCAAAAAGCTTTTCTTTTTTAGGGGCAGATGTCCCCATAAAAAGACAGAAAGCCGGTGTTGGAACTGGATGGGCCGGTATAAGCGGACGGAAGACTTGCCCCGGGTTGACTCAAGTAGCTGGAAAACAAAATCCCGCCGTTGAAAATACAGTTGGTGGAAACTTCTATCGCCAGCCAATAGTTATTTCCCCCCGTCACATTCACCGGAGTGTTAAGGGGAATGCTGTTCCATCCGGCAATACTGGTAAAGGGATCTGAGGAGGATAAAAGGGTTCCTGGAACTCCCGAATTGTCCGAATAAAGCCCCACGGTGGCGGTCGTTCCCGAAGCTAAAAAACTGGGGTGGAGGGTCGAAACCGTCCCGGAAAGTCCCGCCCCGTCCTCCACGTAATACAAATTACCGGCAAGAAGCGTAACGGGGGAAAAGGAATAATAGGCCGGTCCTATAACGGTGGCGCCCAAACAAGCCGGGGCAGGCGGCGTTTGTATCGGGGTGCTGGTAAAGGTAGGGGTAGCCGTGGCGGAGCCCGACCCGCAGGAATTCACGCACATTTCATAGCACCAGCCGGTTTTGGGAGAGGTCAGCGCGCCGGGATTCGGGTAAGTGGAAGGCATGGCGCCCGTTTGGTTTCCATTATCTCCGTTGCAATTGGCCCCGCTGGAGGAGGCGCCCACAAAAAGGGTCGCGCTTTGGCTGTGGGCCACGAGAATCACCGAGTCCCCGCAGGGGATGGAAACCGGGGGAATGGAGGCCGAAAGCCATCCTTGGCTGGAAGCCGGGACGGCTATTGTCGTGTCCGCGACCAGAAGGGTGTTGTCATAAACTGCGATTTCCATGTTCGCGCTGCTGGAACTGAAATTTCCGGCAAAGACTTGTACTTCATTGAGGCTGGCGCCACAGGCGCTGCCCACCGGATAGATATTGGCCTGGTAATTGTTATTGACCAGCGTAATGGTGACGACGGGGCTGGGATCATGGAGGCCCAGGGTCACGCAACCCGAGGAGGGCGTGGAAGTGGACGTAACGGTCACGGGGACCGTGGCTGTGGTACTGGGCTTGGCAGTGACCGTAGTGGTCACGGTAGGATCAACAATGGGAGTCGGGTCAAAAGTAGGCGAGGTGGTGAAGGTGACCGGAACAGTAGTTGTAACCGTGGGGGTAAAGGTCGCGGAAATGATCGGAGTAGGATCGAAAGTAGGCGAGGAAGGAATTGTGCTGACGGTGGGGGTCGCCGAAACCGTGGGAGTCGATGTTGCGCAAGTAACGAAACAGACAACCCCATTGGATAAAAGGGGACTGGCCCCCGATGCGGTCATCTCGGCGATGTTGGTGATCGCGCTGGAGGGAACACAGCTCACAATACCGACCCAAGCGACGCTGCCCGAAAGGCCGCTGATGGGATTGGAAAAGGTCCAGGTGAGCAGGCTGCCGTTCTGGTTGAAAACCACTCCTGGGTCCCCCGCAACCGCTGTCGATGAATAGGCATAGGTAACTTCCGCCGGAACCGTGTCACTCAGCACCAAGTTGGAGGCTGAACCACTGGTTTGGGCATAGGAAAGGGTGTAGGTGATCGCCTGTCCGGAAACCAGCGAAGAAGCCGACTCACTCTTGACCAGAGTGAGTTTGGCGGTAGGCAGAGGGGTAGGGGTAAAGGTGGCCGGAATAGTGGACGAGGGAGTTGGGGTGGAAGAGGGTGGTACGGTGGAGGTAAATGTCACCGGGTAGGTGGCCGTGATGCTGGGCGTAAAGGTGACGGGAATGGTGGAGGAATAGGTTGGGGTGGAAGGAATCGTCGTAGCGGTAAAGGTCACGGGAATAGTGGGGGTAAGGGTGATCGGAATGGGACCCCCGCCGATAGTCGAGGTCGAAGAAGGGTATACCGTAGCCGTAAAAGTGACCGGAACAACACTAGTGGAAGTGGGTGTGTAAAAGAGACTGATGGGAGCAAGGGGAGGGGCAGGCGATCTAACACATGCTCCAAGACTCATCAAAAGTACTGTCAAAACCGCCCAAATGGCTTTTTTATTCATGGTCTTTACCCCCAAGGATTTCGTCTCTTTCTAGACGGGGTACAAGCCATTCCTTCCAAAAAAAATAACGAAAGGTCAAAATCCAACAAAGCCTTTAAAAAGGGGCTTAATCAGGCTCCTTCCGAAAATAAAAGTCTCAACTTGTCAGGGGACACGGGCGGGACTAAGGCCACTTTCAGGTTCTCTTCCACGTGGTTCTTCCTTTTCATTCCGACCAAAGCCGCCGTCACGCCCGGCGAGGAACGCACGAATTGAATGGCCCTTTGGGCGTCGGTTTCCAGGCCGGTGAAAGTTTTGGCGACCACCGGCGGCAGGTTGCGGGACAAGCGGGCCTGGAGGATCGAGGCGCTGGTGAAAACGGCGATGTCGTTGGCGTGGGCGGCCTGGAGAAACGAAACCGTTTGGGACCCCAAAACCTGGTTATCCACCCCAATTGCCTCCGCCATTCCCAGGTTATAAGGAAGCTGGACGGCCTTAAAATGGTGGGACCCCTTCCCCGCTTTTTCCGCCGTCTTGAGGACTTCTTGAAGTGAAAGATATTCCGAACTGTTGGAGGAAACGCGGTAGCCGTTCCAAGTGGCGGTGCCGTAAGCCTTGATTTTCCCCGCCTGTGCCAATTTTTCCAGTTCCTCGAAAGCCTGGCCAAGACGGATAAAGAAATTTTCTTTGGATACTTCGTCCAACTGCGTTTCGGGATTATGGAGGTAATAAAGGTCGATGCACTCCACCCCGAGATTTTGGAGGGATTTCTCCACTTGGCTGCGGATATAGGCCGGGGTCATGCAGTGACATCCCGCTACCAGGTCTTCGGGCCGGCAGATTCCGGTTTTGACGTAATTGTCCTGAAAATATTGCGGCAGACTGGTAGTGGGCTCTCCGTCAAAAGGAATGAACCCGCCCTTGGTGCAGAGAACAACCTCTTCCCTTTTGATCTTTCCTTCTTTTATTAAATCTCCCAAGGCCTGTCCAATGTTGCGCTCGCTTCGCATACAGCGGTAATTAATGGCCGAATCGATCAGATTAACACCGGAAAGAAGGGCGGTCTTGATTGCTTCTATATACAAGTGATCGTCAGTTTCATTCTGGTTGCCCAGATAGGTACCCAATCCCAGGGAGGAGACCACCAGCCCCATGAAGTCCCGGTAATGCCCGGCTTTGACGAAATCGGGAAAGCGGGTGGCGTATTGTTTGGTTCCCTCGGCTGTGGCAAAAGATGGAGGCATTGTTTTTCCTTTTAAATTGAGTTGAGATCATCCCACTTGTAAGAAACCAAATTCAGCTGAGTTCCAGCGACCACCAAAGATTTCCGGTTGGCCTCCAGCTTGCCCTGAAGCGACTCGTAAAACTTCCGGTAGGGACTGGGTTCTAGGACCCAAACAACCATGGAATTCATACCGGCCTTGAGCAGGCTTTCGACCGAAGCGTCGAATAGTTTACGGCCGGCGCCTTGCTGTTGGAATTCCTTGAGGAGATAAATGGCGTAAAGTTCGCCGAGGCCGCTCTCGGGATGGCTGCGTTCCTTGCCACCGTCCGCGAAGCCAACCAGGCGGCCGCCGGGCGCCACGGCCACGTGGAAGAAATAGGAATAAGTGTTGGGCTGAAGGCTGTCGCGAAAAATTTGGGCCGCTGATCCAGCCGTCATGCCCTTGACGAAAGCTTCGGGAGTGATGCCCTGATAGGTGGTACGCCAGGCTTCGGCGTAAGCCCGGGAGACCTCTTCAATGTCGGCTTCGGTTCCCGGTCTAATCCGCATAAAACCTCAAGACATAGGTTAATTACTTTTTCTTCTTAGTTTTGAACCCTTCCCCGTCATCCACGATGATTCCCTTTTCCATCCACTCATAGCCGCCTTCCATGGCCTTTGCGGCTGCCTTGGAATCCTTCACGTCGGTATTGCAACAGATGCCCCGGAAATATTGGGAAATGCGCAGACGGGCTTGGCGGCAGAAGAGATCGGCCAATTCCCGGGGGCCGCTTTCGCTTGGATTTTGTTTTTCCAGTTCCACGGCCTTGGCACAGGAGGAAGCCATCGCGAAAAGTTCGGTTCCGATTTCCACGAGGCGGCCCAGGATCATCTGGCGCCTTTCAAGTTTAGGTCCAAACTTGATCATCTGGTGGAACAGGGTGCGGGCCAGCTTGCGGGACCGGCATTCCACGAACCGCATATGTTTGGCCAAGGAGCCGTATCCGGCGAAACGGGGCCAGAGGCCCGTGGGTAGCCACATGCGCAGGTACCAAAGGGGATAAAAAAGGACGCTTTTCATAAGGGCGTTCAACTTCCGGCCAACCGGCGCCTTGGGATTCAAAAGATCTCCCGCCAGGCTCATGTGCTTGTCCAAAGCCTCTCGGGCGATGAAGAGGTGCTGGATTTCGCTGGTACCCTCGATAATACGGTTGATGCGGGAATCGCGCATCATGCGCTCCACCGCGTAACCTTTCTCCCCACGGGTCCTCAAGGATTGGGCTGTCTCGTATCCCCTCCCGCCGCGGAGTTGCATCAGGTCGTCCACGATTTTCCAGGAAGCCTCGCTGCAGAAAAGCTTGGCCATGGCGGCTTCCAGACGGATATCCGCCCCGCCCCGATCGACCAGCGCGGAAGTGTAATAGGTCATGGCTTCCTGAGCGAAGGTGGAGGCCGCCATATAAGCGATCTTCACGGCGCCAGGCTCGTGCTTTCCAATCGGCTGGCCCCACTGCACCCTTTCCTTGCCCCAATTGCGGGCGATCTGCAGGGCCTGCTTGCTCATACCCGCCGAGGCGGCGGGAAGGGTGAGACGTCCCGTGTTAAGGGTAATAAGAGCCAACTTCAAACCCAGCCCCTCACCCCAAAGAATATTCTCGGATGGAACTTTCACGTTGTTGAATTTGATCACGCCATTCTGGATGGCCCGGATGCCCATAAAATCGCAACGGCTTACGTATTCGATTCCCGGGGTTCCTTTTTCGACAATAAAGGCGGTGATCTGCTTTTTTTCCTTACCGTTCACCATCTTGGAAGGGGTTCGGGCCATCACCGCCATCACGTCCGCCACCAAACCGTTGGTACACCAGAGTTTATTACCGTTGATCGTCCAGGTCTTGCCGTCGGATGAGGGTTCGGCGACCGTTGTCATTTGAGCCGGGTCCGACCCAACGCCCGGTTCGGTCAGGGCAAAGGCCGAAATGGCCCCCTTAGCGAACATGGGGAAATATTTTTTCTTTTGGGCCTCGTTCCCAAAAAGCTTCAGGGGCTGGGGCACGCCGATGGATTGGTGGGCGGAAAGCCATACCGCCGTGGAGCCGCAATAGGAAGCTACTAAGGCCACCGCGAGGTTGTAGTTGATCTGCGAAAGGCTCAAACCGCCGTAATCCTTAGGAATCTTCATGCCCCAACAGCCCAGTTTAGCTAGGCCGTCGATCACCTTTTTGGGGAGATCCCCGGTTCGATCCACCTCGTCTGGGTCCAGGTTCTCTTTAAGAAAAGCTTCCAGGCGGCCCATAAACTCGTCGCCGATGGCCTTGTCTTCGGGGGATTGCAGGGGATAGGGGGAAATCAGGTCGGTACGAAACCGTCCCATAAAAAGTTCGGCCACGAAACTGGGCTGGGTCCATTCGGTTTCCCGGGCCCCCTCAGCCACGTCCAGGGAATCTTTCTCTTTTTCGGTCAGGTGTTTCGCGGTATCGGAGACGCTCATGGGATGCCCCTTAAAAATGGATTGGCCAGCAAACCTGCTTTGACAACCTCAGTTTAAATCCCGATTGGACGTTCAAATATGACACAAGTCTCATTCGCTCGTACCATTTTAGACCCTTCTGTATAAAGAATAAAAGGTTCCCAATTCAAATTTTGAGGGTTAAGATAGTGTCATGAACGCATTTGCCAAACCTGAGGAAGCCTCCCCTTACGAGTTCCCTGAATTTCCGAAGCCGGATGAACAGGTGAGCGAATATGCCAATATCGAAGGCTCGGTTGAATACCAGTTGAAGGACTTTACGACCTCTGAACCCTATATCGCGTCGGAAGAAACCCCCATCGTTCAACCGGCCTTGTTCCAGGACTTCAAAGAAGTTATTGCCACCGCCCAATCCTAAGCGGATTTTAGACCCCTCTTGGTTATCGAAAACTCCTCCCCTTCTTTTCCGTTAAAAATTAAAAACTCAAAATTTGAAATCCTATTCAACCCATGGCTTTATCCTTTGATGGCCTGTTTCTTTCTGGTTTTCCTTTTCGCCTTCCGGCAGAACATCGATTTCGACATGGGCTTTCACCTAAGAACGGGCCAATGGATCCTGCAAAACCACGCCTTTCCCCAAAAAGACCTTTTCACCTATACCGTAAACCAAAATGATTACATTGATCTTCATTGGCTTTATCAGGTCATCTGCTACTCGCTCTATCGGACCAGTGGTTATGCGGGTCTGTCCCTATTTCATCTCTTATTAATCCTCCTGGCCTTCGGGCTCACCGTACTCCGAATGCGGCTCACTGGACCGCCACCATGGGTTTACACCCTTTTATTGCTTCCAACGATTATTGCCGTGGAAATACGGTTTCTGGACCGCCCCGAAACCCTTTCCTGGGTTCTCTTGATACTGACACTGCTTGTTCTCGACCTTCGGTTGAATCACAACCGAAACTTCCTTTACTTGCTCCCCTGGCTCCAACTTTTTTGGGTCAATATCGAGGGCCTTTTTATTCTGGGTTGGATTGCCATGGGGGCTTATCTATTGACCAACTGGTTTCATTACAAACGGTTCGACCGTCCTCTGTTGAAATTTACCCTGGCTTCGTGTGCCGCAACCCTTTTAAACCCCTATTTCCTGAGGGGCGTGGCTTTTCCATTGATCCTCTTCACCCGTTTGCAAGGGTCCAGTATTTTCAAGCACTACATTTCGGAATTCCAATCGCCTTGGTCCATCACACAAAATGCTTTCGACCCTTTCATGCCCGCTTGGCCCATTTACACTTACCGGATTTTTAGTTTGTTTCTTCTTCTTGTGATCGGTCTCTCCTATCGGAAAAGGAAATTCCACGAATTGTTCTTGGTGGTTGCCTTCTTCGGCCTGTCGGTCGCGGCTATCCGTAATTCTCCCCTTTTTTTCTGGATCGCCTTGCCGATAGCCAGCGCCGCCGCGAAGGATTTCTTGTCCTTGCCTTCGGCTCGTGCCAAAAGTGACCAACTATCACTTCTCCGAGTCCCGGCCATCCTAGCGGCTATTTTGATTCTTTTGGTGGGAGCAAGGGTCCTCACCCGAGCCTATTACATTTCCGACCGTCGGATCATCCACACGGGCTTGGGAATGGATCCTTCGCGTTTCCCCATCCAGGCGGTGGATTTTATGACCCAAAACCACCTCACCGCTCACCTTTTAAACGACCTTTCTTTCGGAGGATGGCTCATTTGGAAAGGCCTTTCCCCTGTTTTTATCGATGGCCGGCTGGAAGTGATGCGGGAAGATCTATTCACCGAATATCGGGATAGCTTTTACCCTGGCGGAATTTTGGCTATGGCCCCCCGCTGGAATACCCAATTGATCCTCTTCGATCACATGATGTCCACTCCCTGGTTTAACCAGCTCAAATCCATGCCCGATTGGCGGTTGCTTTACTTTGATGATGTGGACGCCCTTTACGCCCGCAAAGATTATGTCCCGGACTTAAACCCCATCACTTGGGAGGACCGTTTGAAACAGTGGGGACTGGAAACGCCGCCATCCGACTCGGTTCTGGAAGATTTCGCTCAACAGAAACGCAATCCCCTTGCCGATTGGTTCGCGGGTTTTTTTATTCCCCAAGATTACCCCATGCCCCTTTTCCGGTTGGGAGCTTTCGCCTATGAGAATGGACGTCTCGATGTGGCCCGGGATTTCTTTTTGGAGATGCTTCGGCGCACCTCCGGAAAATATTTCGAAGTTTACTTCAACCTAGGGGTGACCTATGACCACTTGGGTCAAAAGGATTTGGCCCGGACTTGCTATGAAAAAACCCTTGAGTTAAAACCCGGGTATGCCCCGGCCCAACAAAAACTGGCTAATCTATAAAGAATACCGGCAGCTCAGGGAACTAAGTTTCACCAACAAAGAACGGGTTTTTTCGCCTAAAGCGGGAAGGCTTGACTTCTCTGCTCTGGGTGAACAAAGATTAGCGGGAAAGTAAGTTTAATCCCGCGTCGTAAAAAGTGAAAAGATGGGCCTCGACTATAAAATTGAACCGCAAATAGGCTACCTTTTAATGACCTGCGAAGGTTATTTTGAACCTTCTTTAATTGGTCAATTTTCAGACCAGGTTATCGAAGCTTGTAAAAAATACCAGCCTTCCAATTTTTTGGTCGACTTCCGGAAAGTGGAAGGTGAAATGTCCACAATGGACCGCTATAACCTGTCGGTGACCGCCTCAAAGAAATATATCGACGAAAAGTTAACCGGAAAAATTCCCAGTTGTCGATTCGCTTTTGTCGGGAACCATCCCTTGGTTGACCCCAAGAGGTTCGGGGAAACGGTGGCCGTCAATCGCGGCCTCAACGTCAAGGCTTTCACGGATATAAAGGAAGCTCTCGCCTGGTTGGAGGTAAAGCCAGCGGGAGAATAAACCTTGGATCATGAAGCTCTGGGGTGGAGTAATCCCAGAACCATCGGGCTTGCTTCAAGCCTCCACGGGTTGGGCAGCTTTACGGGATATAGGCGTGCGGCGTACTGGAGCCTTCCTGGCGGGTTTTTCCCGTTTTTCCATTTTGTTCATCAAGGTCGCTAACTCTTTGAAGGGCAGGATGGGGTGGCTTTCCACCTGGTATCGAGAAGGATCAAAAATGGAATCCAACAGGGCTTCCTGCTCGGTAAAAGAACCCGATTCCATCAAAAGGAATCCGCCCCTGTCGTCGGCTAGCAATCCTCCCTCTACCAGTTTCCCCGACTTTTCAAGCTTTTGAATCAAGCAAAAAAGTTCCTGGTTGGCTTCTCCGCCGTCATTCTCATAGATGGAACAATCCAATTCCGGAATTCGAACAATGAACCGCATGAGCGTCCCCCTTCAATAAAACATGGAAATAGTGTGGCTGAATAATGGGCTTTGACAGAAGGCCTTGGAAGAACGAAATGACTTTTATGGAAGACGGGACATTTCAGTGACCCGTTGCTTGAAACTGAAATCCCCCTTGCTAACGGGGAATGACTTAAGAAGAGCATGAACCATGCCCAATAAAAGGGCTTTCATTTTTGACCTAAATTGGTTTTGGTTTAATGTTAAGCAGGAAACCATTTGGGCAATTTTTAGTTGTCCGTTAAATCAAATCACCTGTCCGATTTTTCAACAGGGCTTTCGGATTTGAGGGAAAAATAAAGGCTTTCTCATTGTTCAAAAAAGCGTCACTGTCCGCTTTTTTGCGCTTTAGCATCGTATGGATTTGAGGTTTTTGTTGTCTTTGTGTCTGTTTACAGAAAACTTTGGCTATGTTCAGAATGAACCATCGCGAACAATTCCAGATTTGGAAACTCTTGAAACGAACGTCCAAGTATTTTTGAAATGTCTAAGGATGGAACTAACCAATGCTTAAAAGAAAGCCGAAAGTTGAATACCGCCGAAGGGGCCGCTTAAATCCATTTCCAACGGCCTGGAACCCGCGGGGGCATCCGAACCCGCCGCTAGAAAACCTGAATTTCCATTAAGGACAGGTAAAATCAATTTGCCGTTGGAAACGGGAGTGATAGCACTTCCAGAAGAGGTTGGAATCACCTGCAATTGGGCGGTTTGTCCGCTACTGGCTCCCCCCGTGCTGTTAATCGTGGCTTGGAATGAGTTTCCGCTGGCTATTTGATAACCCGCAAAAGGTGAAATGACGAAAGTATCGCCCAAATGCCAATCCAAGCCCAATTGGACTTGGCCCCCCACGGCTGTCCCGGTAAAGTTCCCCGAAGAGGTGTAATAAGGTGTGCCTCCCAGTGTAGCCCCGGCGGAATAACCGATATTGATGGGAACGATCATCGGCCCCCCCGCGATAAAAGGCTGGAAGCTTCCGGACCCAAAGAGGTACCTCAAATTCAAACCTATGGCAAAGGCGCTGATGTTATAGGAATCAGTCACAGTGTCGCCCAAGTTATCCTGTATGGTATCGCTCGCGGTGCCCACCGGAATAACAGCCCACGGTACCCCGATTTCAAAATTCTGGCTAAGCCGGAGGACAGGCTCGGCTCCGATGCGTGGCGCGCCCGTGGGAACCGCCCCATTGTAGGATAACGAACTATCGCCTGACTGCTGCAACAACTGAGCTTCACTTTGTTGGGATTGGGCATTCGTAGTGAAATCTTTCAAGCTCAATGAAACAATCGCGGGTTCAAACCGTATGCCGAAAGCCTTAGGTTTGGAAGCCGTCTGGCTCCCACCCGTGTTCCCTGAAGCGATTTGATTTTCCACCCATTGCTGGTCCTCGGGGGAAAGGCGGCCTTTCACCTGGTCCACATAAGCCGCCACCGAGGGATTGGGGTTGAGTTTGTTCGAAAGGCCTAAGGCGACAGCCGCGTCCTTCATATCGCCGGTCTGGATTTGGGCCACACCCAAATAATAATAAGCTTTCGAATCATTGGGATTTTCCTGCACGGCCTTTTGGAACAGGGGAACCGCCTGGGCATATTGCTGCTGTTGAAAGAGGGCCACGCCCTGAGCAAAGGAACTATCCGAAGTGGCTCCGGGAACAGCTGGAGCCGCCGTGGAACCTGGAAAGGGGGGGGCGGTGGAAGCACTCGCTCCCACTTTGGCCTGCAAAGCCTGGACCATGGAGGCCAATTGGGGGCTCGGTTGTATCGCCTGCACTCTTTGGTAATCACTCAAGGCTTGTTGGTATTGGCCCAAAGCGTAATAGCTGTTGGCCTGGCCCTGCAGAGCGGCGGCGTTATTAGGATCCATACTTATCGCCGCGCCGAAATACTGGGCGGCCTGTTGGTAATTTTTGGCGTTATAAAGCTGGAGCCCGGCGTTGTAATAATCCGAAGAGGTGTAAGCTCGGGCGTTGGAGGATAAAAGAAAGCAGCTAAGGGCACTCAATATAATGAAAAAGGAAAGCCGAAAAGATTTCATAGGATATCCAAATATAGGGTTGATGATTAGCTTGGTTAGTTTACCAAAGCCAGAATCCCAGTTGGCAAAGAAAGAATAATTTTTGCGCTTAATAGGATTAACGAATCACCAAGACTTTTAGGATTTGTGAGCCCGAAGTCAGGCCTTTAATCTCAACCCGAACATAATAGATACCGTTAGCTACGGGGCTTCCCCATGTATCCCGCAGGTTCCAGGATAAGATGCCGTTATTCCCCGTAATGGATTCGGTATGGTCAAAAACCTTCCGGAAGGCGGTGGTATAAACCGCCCATTGGGCTGTTGAACCAATGGGAACCAGAACCGGAATTGAAAGGGTCCCCGCCCCGCTGACCGGGTTGGGATAGGGAGCTCCAACCGTAATCGTAATGATCACAGGTGTGGAGGTTTGAGTGGTTGTAGCGGTGGTGGTTAACGTTGATGTAGGGCTGTTTGTAGGTGTCAGAGTGGGTGTGCCAGTACTGGTAGAAGTGGTTGTCAGGGTGGGGGTGTTGGTGCCAGTAGACGTAGGGGTCAAGGTTGCGGTAGCCGTAGGAGTAAAGGTAGAGGTGGGCGTGAATGTGGAAGTCGAAGTCGCCGTAAAGGTGTCTGTCGAAGTAGGAGTAAAGGTTGGGGTGAAAGTAGGAGTCACGGTAAAAGTAGAAGTTGGTGTAAATGTGGGGGTAGCCGTCGGCGTAAGCGTGGCCGTGGGTGGAAGGGGCTGGGTAATTTCTAAAACAAAAGCATCGCTATAACCCCCAAACAAGCCTTGAACCGGATTGAATGTGGGAAAATCCGAAGAATAGGTGTATCCGGTCACATAGATATCTCCCTGGCCGTCCGTGACAATTCCCTTTCCAATTTCCCCTCCACCCGAACCACCCAAATAAGTGGAAAAAACTAATCCGGTTCCACCGTAGACTAATTCCGTTACGAAAACGTTGTCGCCGGAAGCCGAGAGGGATGCTTGAATTGGGTTTTGGGTGGGAAAATTCGAAGAGGAAGCCAATCCCGTGACATAGGCGTCCCCTAACCCGTCCAGAGCCACCCCTTCGGCATAATCATCACCATTTCCGCCCAAGAAAGTGGAATAGATAAGCGAAGAGCCACCTGGATTAAATTCCGACACGAAGGCATTATAGTTTCCGCCGCCATAAGTGCCTTGATAGGGGTTCTGAGTGGGAAAGTCCGCGGAACTGGTATACCCCACAACATAGGCATTTCCCGAACTATCAACGGCGATGGCATCGCCACCATCACCGCCGGATCCGCTTCCCCCCAGGTAGGTGGAATATGCCCAGGCCGTTCCCCCCGCGTTCACCTTGGTCACAAAACCGTTTTGTACGCCCCCCAGCAAAACCCCTTGGAAAGGGCTTTGGGTGGGAAAATTAGTGGAAGTGGTGTTTCCAGTGACATAAGCATTTCCGGTTCCATCCACGGCTATTCCTTCACCTTGGTCGGATCCATTCCCGCCCAAGTAGGTGGAATAAACAATCGAAGCCCCCGAAGGTCTGATCTCGTACACAAAAGCATTTTCCGTCCCTGCTAACCCCGCCTGAATGGGATTAAATTTGGGAAAGTCCGGGGAATAGGTGAGACCCGTCACATAGGCGTCACCGCTGGAATCCAACGCGATGCCATTGCCCATATCATCAACTGATCCTCCCCAAAAGGTCGAATAAATGAGTCCCGAACCGGATGGATTGAGTTCGGTCACAAAAGTGTTGTACGTGTTGTAAAGTGTATAAATTCCTGACGCACCAAAAGTGGATTGAATAGCCCCGGGTGTGATTGGAAAATCGGGAGAATAGGTAAAGCCCGTCACATAGGCGTCACCGCTGGAATCGACGGCGATGGCATTGCCTTGGTCATAATAACTGCCGCCGAGGTAAGTGGAATAAAGCATGGCGGTACCCGCCGAATTGATTTCCGCCACGAACGCGTTTTGATAGGCCGTCCCTCCCGATCCCACACCCAATCCACCTTGATAAGGATTTACGGTTGGAAAATCGGCGGATTGAGTATTACCGGTAATGTAAGCATTGCCGGTGGAGTCCAAAGCAATGCCAAAACTCTCATCTTGGTTTGTTCCTCCCCAGAAAGTGGAATAATCTAAAACTGGATCAATGACTAAAGGCTTGGAGTGATCATAATTTTTTACCTCGAACCCCAACTTTCCGCTTTCGTCCAAACGATAATGGCCTTCCACCTGATTTTTCATTCCCTGTGATTCCTGATACACCGACGGTGTCCGAAAAAGAAGAGTCCCCTGGTCGGTATCGAGTTCCAAATCACCCTGGGCATTGACACGGGCGGCCTTGGCGCCTTCGTATTTCAAATGAATGGCTTGGGGGTCGGCTCCCGGCTTAACGACGAAGTCATATTCCAACTTTCCCTGGTTGCCGTAATAAACCAGATCCACGCCCGGATAAATGTCCGAAGTTTGGACCTTGCCATATTGCGGAATATCCCGAAGCCACTTCGTACGATCCTTCCCGATAAAATAATTACTGACCCCGGGAAGCTTTTCCTGACTTTCAAAAACACCGCCTGACTTGGCGCCATCAAGTTTCATATGAATGACGGTTGGCGGGGTGTTTCCAAGGGCTTTTAAAGAAGCCGGTGTTCGGGAAAACCCCTTGGACCCCTTCCGGGGAAGACTTGGGCGGGGATCGGCCCCCGGCTTTTTCAAAACCAGGACAGCTTCTTGATCAGTGACAAAAAGGGAATATCCCCCGCCCCTGGCCAGGAATTGGACATGGGGATCGCTTTGTCCCTCGTTGGGCTCAAAAGCCAATGGAAGTTGGCCATAGTTTTGCGCTAAATGGATCGGCCGGTAAGGCATGGGATGGGATGAGTTTTTATGCGAGAGAGGGGTGGTCGTCCTAGTGGGGCTGGCTCCAAACCCTGAAAACCATATAAAAGCGAGAGCTATTAGAAAAACGGCGTTGATCTTGAAGACGCGTTTCATAAATTCCAATTCGATAAATAGCGGATAAACAGATGGGATGGATAGGTCCCCGTGGCAAATATTACCATAGTTTTATGGGGCTAGCGGGAACGCCCAAAGAAAAGAAGGGGCGCTTATCTTCTGGAGAACCTTATTTCACTAGCCTTTTAAACATAGCGCGGCGGGACACCCAGACCATGACAAAAAGCCAAACCAGCAATAACGGCACTGCCTGTCCCGCTAGGGGCAACCCCAGGGTAAGGAAACGTACAATCGCGTTCACGGAAGTCAGGGGGAAAAACCAAGCCACCTTTTGTAAAACCGTTGGAAGGTTTTCAATGGGATAAAAGACCCCACAAAAGAGAAACATCGGAAAAATGAGCAAGTACTGCGGATAGGAAAGCTCATCAATGGTCCGGGAATAGCCTGCCGCCGCCAGCCCTATGGCCGAAAACAGGAAGGCGCCCGCGAAACTAACCGGGAGAAGCGTTAAAAGGCACCAGGGATGGAAATTCCCGGTCGTCACCCCTATCAGGGCCACCACTTCCGCCGCCACCGTGGCCTTGGTGGCGTCCCACAATAGTTCCCCCCAAAGTACTTCCGAGAGGGTGACGGGCGTGATGGCGATGGCTTGGAAAATCTTCTGGTAATACATGCGCACGAAGGCGCCGAAGGACCCCTCGAAGAAACCCTGGAAGAGGACCGTCTGGGCGATGATGCCCGAGAAAATAAAACTGCGGTAGGACAGGTGAAGCCCCTGTGTGGTAATGTTCCCCACCAGGGCACCTACCCCGAGGCCAAAAGAAAGCAGGTAGAAAATAGGCTCCAGGAAAGTTGTCAGCAGGTAATAGACCAGGCTTTTCAGGAAGGCGGCGTAATAACGCCTCCAGACTCGCCAGATACCCCAAAGAGAATCGGGAATCATAAACCCTCCACCCCCAGACGGCTTCCAGTCAGCTTGAGATAGACATCCTCTAGGTTGGGACGCCGCTTCCAAACGACCCCCGGCCTTACTTCTTCTTCCACTTCTTCCCTGGCAATGTGTTTGGCGATGAGCTTTTCGGGCGAGTCCACATCTAATATTTTACCCTCGGACAGGATGGCAATCCGGTCACAAAGCCGCTCGGCCTCTTCCATATAATGGGTACACAAAAGGATGGCCGTACCCTGGGCCCTCGCTTCACTCAGCGCTTCCCACAGCAGACGGCGCACATCCGGGTCCAAACCCGTGGTGGGTTCATCCAAAACCAGAACCTGTGGCTTCGAGACCAGGGCTCGGGCCACTTGCAGGCGGCGCTTCATTCCGCCCGAAAGAGCCTCAATGTTTTCCTTTGCCTTGTCCGTAAGCCCGAATCGTTCCAAGAGTTCTTGGGCCCGCTTTTTTCCCTCGGCGGGTGGAATCCGAAAATAACTGGCATGCAGAACCAATTGGTCAAAGGCATTGAAATCGCTGTCGAGGGTTTCTTCCTGGTTGCAGACACCCAGAGATTTACGGGCTAATTTGGGCTGGGAATGGACGTTGTGCCCCGCCACCCTTACCTCGCCACTACTAGGCGGATAAAAACCGGAAATGCACTGGATGGTGGTGGACTTGCCCGCGCCGTTAGGCCCCAAGAGGCCGAAACATTCTCCCGGCGCCACCTCGAAGGAAATGCCTCGCACGGCCTCCACCTCGGCCCCGCCATAACGGGCCTTATACCTTTTGGAAAGATTCAAAACGCTTAAAGGAGAGGCGGATGTCATGTTTATTCCTGGTTGAAGTTTGCGACGGTTCGTTACTCTAAAGGGTAAAAAGAAGGAAATCTAGCTCACAGTAACCTCTCCTTTTTCGGGGCCCAAACCAACCTAGAAAACCATTGAAAATCCCTGTCTTAAACCCCATTCTTATTCCGCTGGCGTCTAAAAAGGCAGTCGCCCAAAGCTCAAGCCTTTTCAAAGGTCAATAAACTTCAAAACCGGATAAATCGTGCGCACCCTTGCTAAAAAGAAACTTCCTCCAAAAACCAAGAAACCCTGGGCGGATTTCATCGATGCTAAATCATTGGTGGCCACCATTCTGGGCGGGCTTTTGGTCTTGGTCGTGTCGTTGGTGTCCACCTATGTCATGGAAGAGAACCGGGCCAAGGCCGACCAAATCCGCCAGGCCGGTTTAGATTTACAGACGGCTGAAAGCTTGTCCCGTGAGGAGTCAACCCTGCCCGACGCTATCCGTTACTACAAAGACGCTCTCTCCAAACTTTCCAAAAAAGAGGACGTGTCCTATTACGCCGATGCCGAAACCGGTTTGGCCCTTTGTTATTTGAGCCAGGCGCAAAAGAACAAGGGTAAGGAGACAGCCTTGCAGGCCGTGGACGCCCTCAACGACGTTATGGACCTTTTAAAAGTCGTTTATGGAAAGAACCTGAACAATCCGGATCGTGAAAAACTTTCCCGCGTGTTGAACGCCCTCGGTGATTCCCTCTCGATCCTTTCCGACATCAAGGAAACGGTGCCTGGCCTCGAGGAAAGTATTGAAAAGTACCATCAGGCTCTCCAGGCCGCCCGGGATCAAAAGGACACGGAACTTTCGGCTACCATCCTACTCAATCTGGGTACCGTTTATATGAAACTGGCGGAGGAAAAGGACCGGCTGGAAAACTTAAAAAAGGCCCTGACCGCGGACCAGGAAGCCCTCAAGTATTTCACGCCAAAAGACCATCCAAAAGAATACGTCAAACTTTGTAATAGCATCGGCAAGGCTTTCCTCAGCCTGACCGAATTTTCCCCCACCTTAGAAAATATTCAATCATCCCTCGCGGCCTATGACTCGGCCTTAAAGGTGGCCTCCCTGGATAATGACCCCGAAAATTACGCCCTGACTCAAATGAACAACGGAGAAACCCTTTCCTACGGGTACCAACTCCAAAATAACCCAAGAGTCCTCGCCGGCTCCCTTCTCGCCTTTCGCAATGCCTCCCTGGTCTTCAAGGAGGATACTTATCCTTATTATTACGCCACTATTCAAAACGACATCGCGAAGATCCGGAGTTATGAGTTTGAACACACCCGAAAGGGGGGTTTCCTAGATCAAGCTTTGGACGCGGAAAAGGAATCCATGAAAATATTTAAACCGGACACTTATCCCTATAACTACCTCACGATGAAATTAGTCTTCGGAAATATTTACGGACTTTACGCGTCCATTAAAGACCCGAAAACTAATTACTCAATGGCCATTGGAAGTTATACCGACGCCCTCAACGTATGCACTCTTGAAAAATATCCCAACGATTACGCCAAACTGACCTACGATCTTGCCGTGGTTTGCAGCCAATTAGCCCCTTTACAGGACAAGGAACAAAATGCCCAGGCCGCCATCAAGTTTAATCAAGAGGCGTTGAAAGTCTGGACCGTCGATAAATACCCGCTCGATTACGCCCATGTCCAATTAAGCCTGGGGAATGACTTTCTTCTCCTGTCGAAAACCTTGGGCGAGGAAAAGTTTAACGCCTATGCCCTGCAAGCCTATTCCGAGGCGGCGGCGGTTTATCACAAACAAAACCTTCTCACTGAATATCGGACGGTTTTAAGCCTGATAAGTCGCCTTAAAAAAGGAAATCCAGCGAGTAAAACCATTCCATCGTTTTTCACCCCTGGACCGATTTCACTTCCAGGCACCAAGTTATAAAACTCTGAAACCTTTCTAAAAAATTAAAAGGATTTTGAGAAACACCAAATATTCGTGTTTTAATAGGATTATCCGGGTTTTACATTATTCCGCGTAACGTTTTGGGGTCCTGACTCGTCCAAAAAATACGACCGAAACTTAAGGGGAGAAACATGAAAAATCAAAAGGCAGTTCGTTTGATCGCTTTATTTTTATTCCTGTCACCGGCGGCTTTGCTGGCCCAAACCGCCCAAGACTATCAAGACCTGGGAAACGCGGTTTATCAAAAGGGTCTCTACGCGAAATCAGTGGATTATTTCAAGCTGGCGGTGCAAACCAATCCTAATGATTGGCAGTCCTATGAGGATATGGGCAACGCCTACATGAAAATGAATGACAATTCGGATGCCCTAGCCGCCTATCAAAAAAGCCTTCAGATCAACCCGAACAATTCCACGTTACAAACTCTGGTGGATAGTCTAAATAATTCCGGAACTCCCCCTACCCAAACTCAGGACAATCAGAGCGTAGCGCCGCCTCCTTCCAATGGAGGCCAATGGGAAGAAAGCCAGCCCACAAACGTCATCATCCAGCGACGTCGCCCCTGGAGGCGGCCACAACCTGAAGTCGTTTACAAGGATGGCTTGGCTCCCATGAACCACGCCCGAGGTTGGCTTGATGTGGATTTAAGCTATAACTGGTCTAATCAGGCTGATCTCTTCAACAGCGTGACGAGCTTTAATAATTATTTGAATCAAAACCCACCCGCTACAGGCGTTGCCACGGCGGACCATGGTGGTATCGAAGGCGGCGCGGAAGCGGGATTCCTCTTAAATCCCTATAACGGAATCGCCATCGGCATTCGGGGTATTCAATCCAACCCCTTTCAATCAAACTTAAACTTGAACAACGGTGGGGATGGAGAAGCCGTTAATATCCAACCTTATGTGGTTCCACTCACGTTGGATTATTATTTGTTCCTTCCCGATCATGACGGCCGTTTTTTCCTGACGGCAGGCGTCGGATATTATTTCGCGGTGGCTTATGTGGACGACAACTATAGCTATGCTATTTTGAATCCGGCCATTGGTTCCGACGAAATCACGGGTAATATGTACGGAGGCAATGTAGGTTTCCAACTTGGCATCGGCCGGGAATTCGAGATCGGTCCTCGTATGGGACTTCGTCTCTTTGCCCGGGGCCGCTACTGCAAGATCACCAATCTCAACGGAAACTTCGTGGATGCCAATGGCGTTCCCGACAATTACGGTTTGGTTATGTTTGGGAATGGCACGATTGGGGCTGACAGTACCAGCCGCATTGGAGCCGGTGGTGAACATTACGCCACCTTGGACTACACGGGATTTGAATTTGGAGTGGGTCTCACTTTCTTCTGATTCGCTTAATAACTTTCTTGTTAAAAAGGCTGAAATTTTAAGATTTCGGCCTTTTTAATTTTCGTTCAATGTAACTGGCCTCCAAAGAAAGCGTATAGCTTGTTAAGTCCGTAAAAGGAGCCGTTATGATGAAACTCTTTCGAAAATCAGCCTTTTTCTTATTTGTATTAATTGGCCTCGCGTCCGCCATCCAAGCCAAAACCGAAATTGCCACCTTCGCGGGCGGATGCTTTTGGTGCATGACGCCGCCTTTTGAAAAATTGGAAGGTGTATTGAAAGTCACCGCCGGTTACGCCGATGGCCAGGGGGAAAACCCCACCTACGACGACTATGGGGACAAAGGCTATACCGAGGGAGTACGGATTACTTACGATCCTTCCAAAATCACTTACGTCCAATTAGTGGACGTGTTTTGGAAGCAGATCAATCCCACCGATCCCGAGGGCCAGTTCGTGGACCGGGGGCCCCATTACCGGGCGGCCGTCTTTTACCACAACCTCGCCCAAAAGAAAGCCGCCGAAAAATCCCGGGACGACCTGGATAAGTCGGGCCGTTACGACAAGCCTATCGTGGTTCCCATTAAGAAATTCACCAATTTTTATCCCGCTGAGGATTACCACCAGGATTTCTACAAGAAAAATCCGGTGCATTATGAGCTATACCACATGAACTCCGGCCGGGACGAATATCTGGACAAGATATGGGGTAAGGGAAATCACTAAAAGTCTTTGGATTAATGCGGATCCTGATAGAGGGAAGAATAAGGCATTTTTCTCGGCGCCAAAACCGAAGTGGGGCCATTTTTTGGCAAGTTGCGGATCACTTGATTTCGAATGGCGGGTGTCGGCGTCGCGTTAGCATTAGGGTAAAGTGGAATAAACTCGCTTTTCTTCGGGGTGGGGACGGGCTTCCGGACTCTTCTTAACACACGGGATTTCGGAATCGAGGGCTTTACCGGCGTGGGAAAAATCGAAAAACCTGAATTCGGCGGTAAAGAATTTCTCAACACAGGAGCATATTGGGCGAATCCCATGCCTGTCACTTCCAACCAAACTAGGACGAATCCCCAGAGTACGAATTTATTCATGGACCTAGCATAAGCTGATCCCTTGTGGTTTCCAGTTTTTTTTTATACCCTTGCTTCCGAACCGTTTGAACAAAACAAATCCGGACACCACTCATGAAATCCTTTTTCCCCTTTCTTCTTTTATCCTTGTTCCTTGTTTCTGTTCCCATTTTAAATGCCCAGGAACTTTCAGGCAGGAACTCCCTCGATTCTTCAACCCTCAACGCCAAAGAAGTTTTTCACTCCAACTTGAGGGAAGCGGAACGGGGTGACGCAAAGGCCATGGGCGTCCTGGGACTGATGTATGAAAAAGGCTTGGGTTGCGAAAAAAACCTGGCGGAGGCGCTGAAATGGCTAAAAAAAGGAGCCCAAAAAGGCGACGCGGACACCGAGAATAACTTGGGGTTCATGTATTTCCAGGGGATGGGAGTGAAGGAGGAGGATGCCGAAGCCTTGAAATGGTTCAAAAAAGCCGCCGCGCAAGGCCTTGCTTCCGCCGAGGGAAATCTGGGATTGATGTACGGAAGGGGAGCCGGGGTTCACAAAGATTACGCCCAATCCTTGGAATGGTTCAAGAAAGCCGCCCAACTAAACGACGCTGACTCCCAGGTGAACCTGGCCCAAATGCTCTCTCTCGGGGAAGGCGGACCTCAAGACTATATCGAATCCCATAAATGGTTTTCGCTGGCCCTCAAATACCACGCCCTGGAAAACAGCCAAGTGTCCGAATTAAGGAACGACATCGAATGGCTGGAAAAACACATGACGGGCAAAGAAACCGAAGAGGCCAAAAAACGCGCCGAAGAATGGAAACCCGGAAGCGAATCGAAAGATGATTCGGAAAAATAACTTCCTTTAACCAAATATCTTTTCAACCGACTGTCCTTCCCTTTTGTGGAAAAACCCCTATCTTGATGTCATTGAAAGGAATTTAGATGGATACCGATCCGAATAACCATTTAATGCCGGTCGGCTTCGTGGGCCATGGCGCGCCCACTCTCGGTTTGGATAAAAAGGGTCCCGCTATCGAAGCTTGGAAAGTTTGGGGAAAATCTATTCCAAAACCCAAGGCGATTTTGATGGTCTCCGCTCATTGGCTGGAGCGCCCGGTGCATATCGGTCCCACGAGTAAAGCCGGACTCATTTACGATTTTTATGGTTTCCCGGACGCCTTGTACCAGGTGAAGTATTCCGCTCCTCCCGCCCCCGATCTGGGAAAAACAGTTTTTTCCCTGCTCTCCCAAGCCGGGTTAAAACCCATTGAAAGCCCAAGCCGTGGCCTGGATCATGGTGCCTGGGTGCCCCTGGTCCATATGTTTCCGGACGCTGATATCCCCGTCCTTCAGGTTTCCATCGGAACCCGTGTCCCCATGGCCGAGCACATCGCCTTAGGCAAAACCTTGGCTCCCTTACGGTCAGAAGGGGTATTCATACTGGGAAGCGGGAACATCACCCACAATTTAAGAATCCTGAATTTTGCCGACCGATATGGGGATCCGGAAGGTTGGGCGGTGGAATTCGATGGTTGGGCTAAGGAAAAATTAGAGACTTTCGATTTAGGAGCTTTGTCCCGTTACGCGACCGAAGCCCCTTCCGCTCGAACGGCCCACCCTACGGATGACCATTACACACCTTTGCTGGTGGCGGCCGCGGCCGCGGGAAAAGATCCCGAGGTTACTTTTCCCCATGCCGGTTTCGAATATGGCACCCTGTCCATGCGCTGCGTGGAATTCCAGTGACATTTTTAAAGTCTCGGAAGTTATAAATCCTTATTTTCTGACGGTTTAACTCTTTAAACAGACGGCTCATTTAGCCGTAGACTATCGTCAAAAGAAGGTTGGGAACCGCCGCAATTTGCGGTAAAATTCTGGTCGACTATCATTCGTTTGGAGGATTTTTTCGTGAAAAAAAGCATTTTCTTTTTAGTCTTATCCTTAACCCTGATGTCCTTGTCCCTGGGTTGCGGTTTATTCAGCCCCCAGTCTTCCAAGGTAACCATTGAGGTCAGCAATACTTACATTCCCACCAGCGGACAAACCGGTTGCGTTCTTTACGCGAACGTGGATGGTGGAAACACAGTGGTCGTGGGCAACGGATCGGTTTATACCTTCCCTTTAGTTGATCCTGGATCACACACGGTTAATTTAAATACCGAAGGCAGCGCCGGATGCGGCACGGTTTGCACCATTGGCTCCAGCACCAACGGTAACGCCAATTACGCGGATACTTTCCAAACCAACTCAGGCAATCTCTATGTGGTTAAAATCGCCTCTGGTAGCCCCAACGCCTGTTCTGACTTAGTGGTGACCGGGCCCTAATTAGAGGTTTCTTTTCCCTGTTCGACTTTCAACCGATTCAGAATGAAAAAGGGGCGGTTCAGGGTGCCGCCCCCTCTCTCTCCTAAAAATAAAGAAATGATTTTAACCGTTATCCGGTTCACGATCCCGGAACTAAAAAACGCTCAAAAACGAAAAGGGTTTCCAATGCCTTTTTAATGAGCATCACCCGGTTTGGCCATCCTCACGGGTTTTTTCATGAAGAAAATGGGGATACCCGCCAGGGCAAAACCGATTACCATCACCCAACCCATCTGGTCGAAAGCCATGACGAAAGCCTGCTTCTTCACCCGAAAATAAGCTTCCTTAATGACAAGGGTATCGGGGTTATACATCCCAACCTCGTTGGAGAACTGGTAGGCCAGCCCCTTGGCACCCTGCGCCCATTGGCTGAAACCCATGCTCAAGGGGCTGATGTATTGGCGCAAGTGGTCGTAGGCCGTATCCGTGGACTTGTTGAACATGGTGGAGAGAATGGCGATTCCCAAACTGCCCCCCAATTGCCGCGACAGGTTCAACATGCCCGCGGCTTGGCCCAGCGCCGGGCCGCTGAACCCGCCCAAGACCATGGCGTTGACGGGAATGAAAACCGCCGCCATGCCCAAACCGCGAATCAAGAGAGGCCAAAAGAGGGTCCAATAGGTGGCTTGGGGCGAGAAGTGGGCGAGCATGAACAGGGCAGAGTCCACGCAACAGATGCCACAGAACATGAAAAGGCGCGGGTCGTGCTTCTGCAGCTGGCTTCCGATAATGGGCATCATCACTCCAGCCGCGATGGCGCCGGGGGTGAAAAGATTTCCCGTCTGGCTGGCGTCCATGTTCAGGATGTTGGAGGCGAAAATGGGAATGAAGAAAATAAGCCCATAGAGCATTCCCCCCACGCAGGCCATCATGATGGTTCCGTTGACGAGGGCCACGCTCTTGTAAAGCCTTAGGTCCATGATGGGATGTTTCGTTCTCAGTTCCCACCAGACGAAGGCCGGGATGCAGAGGGCGGCCACGATGGAGAAGGCTAACACGAGTTTGTTGGAAAACCAGTCATCCGCCTGGCCTCTTTCCAGCACATATTGCAGGCATCCGACGCCCACGATGAGGAAAGTCAGCCCAAGGCTGTCTACCGGCGCGGTTCTCGTGGCATGCCGGGCCGCGGCGTGTTCCCCGTCTTCCGCGTAGTCCGTCACGTAAAGGGAAGCGAGGAAAGCGGCCAGAATGCCCACGGGCAGGTTGATGTTGAAAATCATGCGCCAGCCGAAATGGTCGGTCAGGTATCCCCCCAAAGGAGGGCCAATGGTGGGGCCGATGATGACCACCATGCCGTAAAGAGCGCTGCCGATGCCGGAGCGCTTGCCGGGAAAGACTTCCTGGATCAGGGCCTGGGAGGTAGGCAAAAGCGCACCGCCCGCCGCGCCCTGGATCACGCGGAAAAGCACCAGGGTCCAGAGGTTGGGGGCCAGGCCGCAGGCCACCGAGGTGAGGATAAACAAGAGGATGCAGGTGATGTAATATTTGCGACGCCCGAAGCGGGTGGCCAGCCAACCTGAAATGGGCAGGATAATGGCGTTGGAAATGATATAGCCGGTTACCACCCAACCGATCTCGTCCAAGGTGGCGCCCAGGTTTCCCATCATGGTGGGAATGGCCACGTTCACGATGGAGGTGTCCACGATCTCCAGCAGGGACGCGATACCGGCGGTAATAACGACCATCAAGGCCGCCCGGGAGATTCCTTTTTCTTGTTGCTCGACCATAAAAACCCCTTAAAACCCACTTCCAACGCGAATACCCCAAGAAAATTGCTTTTGTTTATCCGGCTTTCGCCTTACTTCGCGTCTTGGCGTCTTCGGGTTAGATTTTGGTGCAATCCGTTAGTGTATTTTGATCTCAACGACGGCCGACAGACCCGCCGCCAGGCGGTCGATATCATCGGTTGAAAGATTGTTGAGGCTGATCTTCACCGGCACGCGTTGGACCACCTTGGTAAAGTTGCCCGTGGAATTGTCCGGGGGCAGAAGCGTAAAGGTCGAACCCGTGGCGGAACCGATGCTGTCCACAACCCCGTCGAAGCTCTTACCCGAAACCGCGTCCACGTCCACGCTCACCTTTTGGCCCGGCTTGATGCGGGCAATCTGGGTTTCCTTGAAATTAGCCGTCACCCAACGTTCTTGGGAGGAAACGAAGCCGAAAAGAGCCTGGCCCGGGGGAACTACCATTCCCGGTTCAACCGATTTCTTGGCGATGGTGCCGTCCTCGGGAGCCGTGATCAGGGTGTAGGTCAGGTTGATCTTCGCCTGGTCCGCCTTGGCTTGGTCCGCCTTGAGGTGCGAGGCCAAGTTATGGTAACGGGCCACGGCGGCGTCCAACTGCTGTTTGGGAACGGCCTCTTCCTGGTAAAGCTTCGTGATGCGCTGGAGGTCTTGGGCGGCCTGCTCCAGGTCCGCCTGCACCGAAGCCTGGTCGGCCACAACCTGGCTATAGGCCGTGGAATAGTCCTGGTCGTCCAATTGGGCCAAAAGCTGTCCGGCCTTCACCTTGTCGTTCTCCTTGACCATCACCTTTTCCACCGTGCCACCGATGCGCGGCGCCAGCATAAGGGCATGGGCCTGGATATAGGCGTCATCGGTCCCCTCGTAGCGATAGTTCTTCACGATGAAGTAGGCGGCGATCAGGGCCGCCACGGCGCCGATGATCGGCAATATCGGCTTTTTCTTTCCTTCTTCCGCCGGGGCGTTAGGTGTCGTCTTAGTCATGGGTCAACCTCTTTCCTGTCACAAATTCCAAGTTAATGAGCGCCTCCAGGGCATTCAGCTGGGATTCCACCAGCCCCGCTGAGGCGCGGTACTCGTCAAACTCGGCGGTCAAAACATCGTTGGTGGTACGGGTTCCCGCCTTGAACCCCAAGGTGGCTAGCCTCGCGTTTTCCTTGGCCGTATCCACGTTCGTCAATTTGGCTTTATAGAGAGCCAGGCTGGAAACCAGCCGCCTTTTCCAAAGGTCAAAATCATAAGGCGTCTGGAGCTGAGCCTCTTCGTAATCGTCTTTCGCCTGCTTGGCCTTTTCATCCGCCTCGTTGGCCTTGGCCACCGAAAGCCCACCATCCAACAGGTCCCAAGTGGCGGCGGCACCGATGAAATAACTGTTTTGATAGATTCCCGTATTCGTAAGGGAAAAAGGGGCCAAGACGACACTCTGGCTGTCATACCACTGGTATTCGCCGACAAGGGAAACCTTGGGAAACCAGAAACTATGGGAAGCCGCGCTTTGGTCTCCGGCGGCTAAAGCTTCGAGTTCTTTCGTCTTTAATTCTGGACTATCCTTAAAATCCGCCTCTGAGGCGATTTTCATGAGTTCGTTTTCATCTAGTGCTGGAAGCTGGCCCGAGAGAGGACGGTCGTCCCTTTTTAATCCCATGACCTGGGTTAGGCTTTCCCTCGCCAAGGAAAGGTTGTCATGCGCGGTAATTTGGTCCGATTGGGCCTCAGACAATTCCACTTGCACCTGGAGGACGTCGTATTTAGTGGCTTGACCGTTATCTAGCTGGTCTTGGACGATGCGCAGGTGGTCTTGCAGGGTTTTCACATTTTGGTCCGCCATATCGGAAAGAAGTTGGGAAGCTTGGGATTCGTAAAACTTGAGGCGGACCGTTTCCTGCAGTTGAAGCAGGGCAAAATCCGATTGAACGCGGGCGGCCTCATGGCTGTTATTGGCGGCGTCCAGTTTATGGATATTCCGGAACCCGTCAAAAAGGTCGAAACTGGCGTCCAAGGATAAGGTGGTTTCCGGGAAATTTTCCGGAAAGTTGATGGGAGAACCGCCAAAATTCACTTCTTCACTTCCAAATTTAATAGTATTACCCCTAAAAAAATCCTCACCCTTGGCCGAAACATGCGGCACGAACCCGTCGGAGATGGCTTCCAATTGGCCCCAGCCGGTTTCCCGCTCGGCATCCTGCGCCTTGCGATAAACGGGCGAATGCTCCAAGGCTTCCTTTTGCGCGGCTTCCAGGGTGAGACTACTTGAAACAACCGGAGAAGCCCCATCCTGAGCTCGGGTCAACCCGATCGCCGAAAAAAACAACGCCATTGAAATCAAAAAGGAATACTTCATGAGATTATTTCTCCTTAGTCGCTTCTTCATGATGATGGGACAACACCAAGTGTTTCAATATCCGGCTTAATTCCTTCTGATCTTTCGCTGGGAGGAAGGATAGGAACTTGCGTTCCGCCGCCAAGCCCAGTTGCATGGCCCTGGGAAGCGTTTCCTTTCCTTTGGCTGTCAGGTAAATGGCGTGGGCCCGCCGGTCCGTCGGATGGGCCCTGCGCTCCACCAATCCCAATTTTTCCAGGTCATCAATGACCGCCACCATCGTGGTCCGGTCCACGTGCATGCATTTGCCGATTTCCTGCTGGGGCAAGGAACCCTTCTCCCGGATCGTCAGCATAATGCCCAGGTGCTTTCCCGTCAGGCCATGCGGCGCGAGGGCTTCTTCGGTGACCTCCCGGAATTTTTGGGCGGCGCGGTTAAGGAGAAACCCCATTCGGTCGAGTACCGCTTCCGGGATTTCGTGCCCCGCAGGGAGGGATTGTTTTAATTTCAAGATGGGCGTCATAAAACCTCTCAAGTTCAACTTGCTGATCATCAGTAATACTGATTATCAGTATCTATGTCAATACCCCCTAAAAATTTAACCGATAGGAAATCCGAACCTGGAAACGATTGTCGTTCCCAAAGTCCGGACCCTTGTTTTGACTTTAATTAGTTTTTTACAGGTGGCGCCGGCGCGGCTTGAGGCGCTGAAGTTGTGGGAGCACCGTAATAGCCAGGATACCCGCCGCAATAAGGCCGGTGCCAAAGGTGGCAGAGGCCAAAAATCACCAGGCCCACGATCAAAATCTTGAAAATTCCACCGCTACAACGATGGCTGTGGCATCCATAACCCTGCCAGCCCCCGCCCCATCGTCCCATGCCCCGCATGCCGCCGAAGTTTTCCTTGAAAAACTCTTTCCGGGTTTCCATGCGCAACTTCTCTTCCGCGACAATTCGTTCCTTATCTTGTTCGTTAAGTTCCATCTTGTTTCTCCTTGAGTTTCGATTGGAAGGCCTAAGCTTTCCATGGATGATTTATAGGACTTGCCCCGGTAAAAAGCTTTTCAGCGGTGTTTCGCTTTGTAACAAAGTGTAACGTTCGAGCCCGGGACAGAGTGCGCGTGTTACAATTCAAAACAGGACAAAACAATGACCCCCAAAAAACAGATCCTTATCATCGACGACGACCAGAAGCTCAATGACCTGTTGAAAAGCTACCTGGTGAAGTTCGAGATGAACGTGACTTCCACCACCCATCCCAACGAGGGCCTGGACCTGCTTAAAAAGCGCGGCCCCGACCTGGTCATCCTGGACGTGATGCTTCCGGGCAAGGACGGTTTCGCGGTCTGCAAGGAAATCCGAAAATCCTCCAAGGTTCCCATCATCATGCTCACCGCCCGGGGGGACGTCACCGACCGGGTGGTGGGGTTGGAGATCGGCGCCGACGACTACCTGCCCAAACCCTTCGAGCCGCGCGAACTGGTGGCCCGCATCCAAACCGTGTTGCGCCGCCTGGCGCCGCCCCCGGCGCCAGGCGCGGGCCTGTTGAAATCGGACGGCCTGACGGCGGATTTAGGGAAACGGGCGGCGGCCCTCAAGCGAAAGGACCTGGGCCTGACCACGACCGAATTCGAGATCCTGGCTTTCTTCATGAAGAACCCCGGAATCGTATTGAACCGCGACCGGATCATGGAGTATTTGAAAGGCATCGAATGCGAGGCCTTCAACCGTTCCATCGACATCGCCGTCAGCCGCTTGCGCAAAAAGCTCAAGGACCCGGCGGATAAGCCGAAGTTCTTCAAAACCGTCTGGGGCGAGGGTTATTTGTTCGTCGGCAAGGTGATGGCTCATGGAACCTAAAGACCCTAAATGGTGTCCCAATCCCTATTGGAAGGGAGGCCGGGGATCCTGGAAATGGCAAGGGGTCCGTCCACCCCGCCATTGGTTCTTTATGCGGATTTTCTTCCTCTTGTTCTGGGTCTGCGTCATATGGATCGCCATATCCCTTTTTTCCAGCGGAAGTTTTTCTCTTCGGCGTGTCCCCCATTACCTGGGTTGGACTTTATTGGTCATGGCGCCTTGCTTTTTCATGCTAAAGCGGATGTTCCGTCCGCTGCGCATGCTCTTGAAGGGCGTTAAGGAGGTTTCCGAGGGCAAGCTGGATTTTCAATTCGAGGCCAAGGGGCGCCACGGCGAAATCCATTACCTGGCCGAGAGCTTCAACCTGATGGTGCAACGCATCCGAGAAATGGTGCAGTCCAAGGACCAGCTGCTCTTGGATGTCAGCCACGAGCTGCGAAGCCCGCTCACCCGCCTCAAGGTCGCCCTGGAAATGACGCCCAAAGGAAAGATGAAGGATTCCATGCTGCGGGACGTCTCGGAAATGGAAACCATGATCACCGAGATCCTGGAGACCGAGCGCCTCAAAAACGGCAACGGAAAATTGGCCTTGGGACCGGTGGATCTGGCCGCCTTGGCCCGGGAAACCCAGGCCAAATTCAAATCCCGCAAGCCGGGGGTGAGGATGTTGGGAAAACAAAAGGCGCTGGTTGTCCAGGCCGACGAAGCCCGGGTCAAAACGGTTTTGGGAAACATCCTGGAGAACGCCCTCAAATATTCGGCGGGCCGCAAGAAGCCGGTGGAGATCCATCTCTCCCAGGATGAAAAGGAAGCGACCCTGGCCGTGCGGGATTTCGGCCAAGGTATTCCCCTGGAAGACCAGGAAAAAGTCTTCGAGCCTTTTTACCGGGTGGATAAATCCCGCACCAAGGATACGGGCGGTTATGGACTGGGCTTGAGCCTCTGTCGCGAGATCATGCTCGCCCACGGTGGGGATATCCGACTGGAAAGTGAACCCGGCCAGGGAACGAAAGTGACCCTTTATTTCCCCCTTTAACCGTCGCGGCCCAAAGTCCCACGAAAAGGCTTGACCATCCCGAGGGTGGCGTTTAGTCTTTTCCCATGAATAAAGCGATCGCGTTCCTTAAGGCGCAGTTAGCTTCTATTAAAACCCCTTCCTTCCTCCGATTCCTCGTTCATGTCAAACACCTTAAACCCGAACCGCTCCCCTGGTTCACCCGGGGGGACTTGGACGGCTTTTTCGGTCTTTTCATCGATAATCTGCTTCAACTAATGCTGATCGGTTATCTTTGCAAGGTTTTATGCGGTTTTCCCGCCGATTTCATCACCGGTCAGGTCCTTCCGGGGGCCGCCTTTTCCATCCTTTTGGGAAACCTCTTTTACGCCTGGCAGGCCCGCCAACTCGCCTTAAAAACCGGCCGCAACGACGTAACCGCCTTGCCTTTCGGCATCAACACGCCCAGCTTGATAGCCTTTATTGTCCTGATCATGGCTCCCGTCTTCCGGGATACGGGTAACTTCAAGCTGGCCTGGCAGGCCGGTCTCTTCGCCTGTTTCCTGAACGGGCTGATGGAAATCGGCGGCGCCTACGTGGGAGACTGGCTGAGGAATCACACCCCCCGGGCGGCCTTGCTTTGCGCCCTGGCGGGGATCGCCATCACCTTCATCGCCATGGATTTCATTTTCCAAATCTTCGCCAACCCCCTGATCGGCGTCTTCCCGACTTTCCTGATTCTCCTGTCCTACGCATCCCGGCTGAAATGGCCCTTGTCGCTTCCCGGGGGGTTCCTCGCGGTTTTAATCGGAACTCTTCTTTATTGGATTTTCCACGCCATCAATCCCGCTTTAGCTTCTTCCAACATGTCCACCGACCCCATTAGCTGGTCCCTTTACCTTCCCAAACCGGTTCCCCTTGACCTCTTCGCCCTTCTCTTTAATGCCACCGGCTGGAAATATCTGGCCGTTATTTTTCCCATGGGGCTATTCAACGTCGTCGGGTCCCTGCAAAACCTGGAAAGCGCCGAGGCAGGCGGGGACCGCTTCCCCACCAAGCCATCTTTATTGTGGAACGGCATCGCCACCATCCTGGCGGGCTTCTTGGGCAGTCCATTCCCCACCACCATCTATATCGGCCACCCGGGCTGGAAGGCCATGGGCGCCCGGCACGGTTACTCCATCTTGAACGGGTCGCTCATCACCCTGGTCTGCCTCACCGGGGGAGTCGGTTTATTCCTGAGAATCGTCCCCAGGGAATGCATTTTCGGGATCCTGCTTTGGATCGCCATCATCATCACGGCCCAAGCCTTCATGGAAATACCCAAGGAACATTCATTGGCGGTGGCATTCGGATTGATTCCGGCTTTCGCCGCCTATTGCTTCTATTTAATCGACACGACCCTGCGGGTTACGGGAACCCCCTTAACCGTCGCGATGGCGGACAAGCTCACCGGGGAAAACCTGTTTATCCGGGGGATTATTGTTCTCAACCAAGGATCCCTGCTGATCTCGATGATCTTCGCCGCCATTATGGTTTTCCTCATTGATCGAAAATTCGACAAGGCCGCCTGGTGGATCTTCGCGGCCGCCGGCTTTTCTTTTATCGGGCTCATCCATGCCTACCGTTTGACGGACACGGGGGTCCAAAATGGTTTCGGAAACGCCGCCAACCCGAAGATCGGCCTGATGTATGTTCTGGTGGGGGTTATCTTTCTCTTGCTGCATTTCCAACAAAAATCCAACGCCAAACCCCTTCGCCGAAAAAAGAAAGCTAAGGTCGAAGAACCTCCCCCCCAAAAAAGCAAGGTCAGTTATCTTTAACGGTCTGTCGGCGGGGTCCTGAAAAATATATTCAGCGCCAGTTAAAAACCGCTTTCCGGCCCGATAAACGAGGTTCCCTTTTTGAAACCCTTAACCATTGATTTGAATCCCCAAAAAGTTCCCTGGGTTTATTTTGGACTCTTTTGCGCCACCCTCTTCCTACTTTCCTCTACGGCCCTGCCTTTCGCGGTCCAATCGTCGGTCGGGATGATGGGTCTAGCCCTGCCCTTTTACCTGGCCCTGCGGAGTACCTCCAAACCGGGGCTCCAGGAACAACCGGCCTACTTAAGGGAACTAAAGCTTTTTCCCCCACTTTTGATCGGAATGGTAGGCCTTTATTCTGCCGTTTTTCTCCGTTTTTACCGTTTAGAAAGCCTCTTTTGCTGGCCCAACCTGGACGAGGGATGGATTGGAACCATCGCGCTAGAACTTTCACGCCACTGGTCCTGGAAATTCTTTTACACCTTTGGGGAAGCCCCGCCTCTGACGATTTGGTCGGTGGCCCTTCTGTTCAAGCTGGGGTTTCCCCCCGCTTTCAGCCTTTGGCTCCCGTCCGCTTTGGTTTCACTTCTCACCCTGGTCACCGGTTATTGGGCCGCGCGCCAATGGTTTTCCAGGTCCTTTTCGATGGTTGGCGCGGGCTTGCTGGCCTTCAGCTATTGGCCCCTTCTTCTGGGACGGCTCTGCCACCAGGGTATCTGGCTTCCTGGGTGGGTTTGCCTTTGCCTGGGGGCCTGGGGGGGCTTTAACCGGGCCGGGGGGAAATCGACTAAAAGAAACTGGGCTATAAGCATGGGAATCGCGATGGGTTTGGGCTCTTTTATTTTTACGCCCTGGCCGGTCGTGGCTTTCGTCTTTCTGGCTTCGATCTTTTGGGCCTGGGTCATCCGTCCGGGAAAAAATCTCCTCTATTTTCTGCTGGCCCTTGGCTCGATGGGAATCACCTTGGTTCCCTTTACATTGGCGGTCTTCCGGGAAGGATACGGAACTCATATCCTTTCCTTGTCCCTCTGGGGCGGTTGGTACCATTCTTCCAAATTGCTTCCAAACACTCTGGATTATCTCACCATGCTTTTGGGGGGAGTCGGCGATCCGGAACCGGCCTACACACCGGTAAGCGGTGGATTCCTGAACCCTTTCTTGGGTTCATTTTTTTTCTTAGGAACGATGGAATTATTCCGGTTCCGGCAGAATCTGGCAGTCAAATGGATGGCCGTCGCTTTTTTCATTTTTCTGCTTCCGGGAGCCTTGTCTCTAAACGTCGAAACCTTTCGGGTGGCCCAGGTTCTCCCCTTGGTTCTTTTTATTTGCGCCACTGGAATCCAATCGGCTTTGGAAACGGTGCCTTCCCAAAGACAATGGATGTTCCTGGCGGCCTTCTTTTTAATCTCCGGCACGCTGGACTTCCATCTTCTGGCTTCCCCCTATGAAAACCCAGACCAGCACCCTGAAAATTTCGGCCGCCCCGTGAGATCCTTGGAACGCTACCGCGCTTATCAAATGTTGGATGAAGTTCAAAAGACCAGGGGTCCGGGATTTGTCCTTTCCGATTTCGATAACGATTCTTTCAATGACCCGACTCTTTCGCTGATGACCTACCCCTTCAATGCCGCCCGTAATGCTTCCCTGTCCCAGGAACTGGCCGCTCAAAAACAATCCCCGAAGTGGCTGGCTGTCTTCGTGAACGCCCATTACGAACCCTTCTTGAAAAAAAGGTTTCCCGAAGGGGAATGGTTGATGGTTTCGAAGGGGCTTTCCCTGCCCGATGGCGGGGATATGCTGGGGATTCTTCCGATGACAACGCAAAACGCCCAAACCCTTTATGCCTGGTACGGGGTCCATAGTGTTTTCCAGGCGGCCGACCGGCGGAGATTCCTCCAAAACAATGAAAGCTTTTCCCCGGTCATCCAAATGTTGGAAACCGCCTCTCCCTCCCTGAAAGGCGACCCCTTCCTGGAGTCCGTCTATTGGGATAAGCGGGCCGCCTATGAATATGTGGCCCTGGATTACGGCCAACAGCTTTATTCCTACCAAATGGCCATCCAGGGAGGTTATCCCACCGCCGAGTTTTACTATAAATTGGGCGAATTACTCCGGGTCAAAGGGCATCTGGCCGAGGCCCAGGAAGCCTATTGGAAAGCCACCCGGGCCCCCCTGGATTTAACCCCCTCCGCCCAAATCCTGGCCGCGTTAAAAAACCAATTCCAAAATTAAAAAGGGTTGGCCGGGCCTTAAAAACCGGGTTATGATTTCCCAACTTTCAGTTCCGGAGTTTGATCGATGAAACATTTTATTTGTGCCGTAGCTTTAACTTTGGCGGGAGCCCTTTTCTGTTCCCGTTGCTACGCGGAAACTTCCAAGAAAATCGAATCGAATTTGGCCGATTTGGTCAAACAGCCCAATTATCACTGGCAGAAATCCTGTAATACCGAGGGCCTTACTATTTATTGGTCCAAGGTCGACGGAAGCAAGGTCATCGCCTTCAAGGGCGAGGGTATCGTGGACGCGCCTATTGAAAAAGTCGCCTCCATCATCATCGACACGACACGCGCCATGGAATGGATCGACAGCTTGGTGGCTTCCAAAGTGGTGCGCAACATCTCTCCCACCGAATTCATCGAGTACGACCATGTGGGCATCCCCTTTCCTTTTGACACGGTCATGTCGGACCGGGATTTTGTCTCCCATGTCTTTCTTTCCTCCGATCCGCTGACCCAGCGGATTACGGTCAGTTACATGCCCACCGAGGACGATCAGGCCCCGGTCCTGAAAAAATACACCCGTGGAACGATGATCTGCGTTTTCAAGATGGTCCCCATGAGCATGCCCGACGAGACTTACGTTGAGGCGGAAATCCATTGCGACCCCAAGGGAGCCGTTCCTAAATGGTTGGTGAATTTTTTCCAGGAAGGCTGGCCCCAGACGACTTTTGAGACTTTGAGGAAACAGGCGAGGAAGTTGGACATCCAAGAGCTTCCGGTAGTGGAGAATCTGCTTCAAAAAAGTGCCGTCAACCTCGCTAAGAACGAAAAAAACTAAAAATCTTTTTCACCATTGAGGCGCCAAAGGCTTTTACCTTGCCGTCAAAATCTCCCTGATCTTCTCATCATCCAGAATCATGTACATTTCGTAGTGGTGCAGGTCGGGGCCATAATAATTTTGGGTGATGCGGTAGGTTTTAAAACCCTTCTTCATGAAAAACTCCACACTGTGCTGGGTGGCGTCCAGACGGATAAGCTTCATTTTTGGAATTTGCGCCAACTTGGAAAGTCGGTTCCATAACATGAACTGGCCGATTCCGTGGCCGTGCCAATCCTTGTGAACCATGCCCCAGCAAAGGGTAGCCGCGCCCCCGTCCAACCCTAAGGCGTAGCCTCCTCCCCCGATGACCTGGCGGCCGTCGTCTTCCACTAAAAGATAATCCTGCGGGAACTCATCAAGGTAGGCGAAGAACTTTTCCTTTTCGGCGGACAGGAAATACTTGGGCATATTGCTCTCAAAGACCTTCAGGCAGGCACTCTTGTCGGAAGTCTGATAGGGACGGAACCGCCATGGGGGGGTGAGAGGGGCATTCATTCCCGCAACTCCTGAAAAAGAGCGTTTAAATTCTAGTCGAGGTAGGCGTCGGCCTCGATTTCGATCATCATTTCCGGATCAATCAGTTTAGCGACTTCCACGATGGTCATGGCGGGGCGGATTTCGCCAAAAATCTCGCCATGGGCCTTTCCGAACTTCTCCCACTCGGTGATCTTGGTGACGAACAAACGGGTTCGCACGACGTTCTTAAAGTCGCCTCCCGCTTTTTGAAGACCCGCTTGAAGATTTTTCAAGGCTTGGACGGTCTGGGCATAGGGGTCTCCTACTCCCACGATTTTCCCATCCGGCCCGCTCCCGGTGGTTCCGGAAACATGGATATAAGGACCGACTTTTACCGCCCGAGAATATCCCAGAATGGGTTCCCACTTGGATCCGGTACTAATATTTTCCCTTTTAGCCACCTGTAACTCCTTAGGGTGAAATAATTTCTAAACTTCAAGTCCGGTAAGCCGGAATGCTAACGGGTGGAATTAACCAACACCCGTCTTCCGGGGGGCGCTTATCTGCCGGGCGGTGTTGATGGAAGTATGGGGCCGGGCGGGGCCGCCCTTTTCGTGTTTGTGGATATGGTCATGGGGATGGTCGTGAGGGTGTTCATGGTCGTGGTCATGCTCCTCAGCCTTAACCTTGGCGGCTGCGTCGGCGTTTACTTTGGCGAGGGCCCCGCTTTGGGCCTTTTCATCCGCCTGCAAATGGCACTTCTTATATTTTTTCCCCGAACCACAGGGACATGCGTCGTTGCGTCCCGTCTTTAATCTGGTCTGCCAGTCATTCTCGGCCATAGGCCCTCCTTACGATCTCATTCTTTAATGGATTTCATTATAAACCGTCTATTATGCGCAAAAGCTACTTTTTAGACCCGCTTTTGGCCGCTTCCTTGGCCCTTTTAGCTTCCAAGGCTGTCCATTCAACATAGTCCGCGTAGCTTCCCTTGAAGTCGGCATAGGTGCCGTCGGGCTTTAATTCCAAGACACGGTTAGCGACTTTTCCGATCAGGTCCTGGTCATGGCTGGAGAAGATAACCGTGCCGGTATATTCGGCAAGGGCCGTGCTCAGGGACTCAATGGATTCTAGGTCCATGTGGTTGGTAGGCTCGTCCATGATAAGTACATTGCCACCTTCTAACATCAACCGGGATAACACCATACGCTGGCACTCTCCTCCGGAAAGAACTTTCACATTCTTATCTTGTTCTTCGCCGGTGAAAAGCATGCGGCCCAACATTCCCCGGATCACCTGGCCCTCTTCAAGCGGGGCGAACTGGCGCAGCCACTCCAGGGCCGTCATATCACGGGTCAATTCTTCTTTCACATCCTGCGGCATGCTGGAAAGCTTCACGGTACTTCCCCAAACCGCCTGCCCCTCGTCGATCTTAACGCCCCATTCGGCCAGGGTCGAACCCTCGGCATGATAGGAACCTACCAGGCTTTTGATCAGAGTCGTTTTACCGATGCCGTTGGAGCCAATGATGGCGATCTTGTCCCCATTGCCCACGATGAAAGTGATCTTTTTCAAAACTTTTAAGTCACCATAGGACTTACTGATGCTCTTGACGTTCAGGATGTCCTTGCCGGCTGGCTGTTTTTCCTTGAAGAAAAGCCGGGGATACTGCCTCGAAGACTGGATGATGGTTTCCAACTCGATCTTCTCCAAAAGCCGGGCCCGGCTGGTGGCTTGGGCGCTCTTGGAGGCATTGGCGGAAAACCGGGCGACGAAGGCTTTCAGTTCCGCGATTTGTTTTTCCTTGCGGGTGTTTTCCGTCAACTTGCTGTCCAGGTTCTGTTTGGACGCCATGACGAAAAAGTCGTAATTGCCCGAATAGACCGTTACCTTTTCCCGGTCCACGTCGGCGATGTGGGTGCAGATGTGGTTTAGGAAATGCCGGTCATGGGAAATGACAATGATCGTGCCATCATAAGAGTTCAGGTAATCTTCCAACCAGTCAATGGTACGGATATCCAGATTGTTGGTAGGCTCGTCGAGAAGCAGCACATCCGGTTTGGCGTAAAGCACTTGGGCCAGCAAGACCCGGACTTTCCAACCTCCCGTTAATTGCTTCATTTTCCAGTCGTGTTTTTCGGTTTCAACCCCGAGGCCTTCCAAAAGTTCCCCGGCCCCGGCGGTCAGGGCATAGCCGTCCATGTCACCAAAATGGGACTCCAGCTCGGCAGCCCGGATGCCCTCGTCATGGGTCATGTTGGGCTTGGCATAAAGGGTGTCTTTTTCCTGCTGGATCTTCCAGAGGTCTTCCCGGCCCATGAGGACCGTATCCAAGACGCTGTACTCATCAAAGGCATATTGGTCCTGTTTGAGCATGGCGACTTTGACGCCCCGATCCACGGCAATCTCCCCGTCGTCCGGCTTGATCTGCCCCGCCAATATTTTCATGAAAGTGGATTTCCCCGCGCCGTTGGCGCCGATCAGGCCGTAGCAATAGCCCGGGTTGAACTTGACCGTGACGTGGTCAAAGAGAGTTTTCTTGCCGAAACGAAGGGTAACGTCTTTAGCCGAAATCATTTTTTTGCCTTTATTTGAATCTAAACCAACGTCCAACACGAAACCATAAAGGCACCCAGAAAACTATCTTTTTCCAAAACATTATGAGTCTTTTCGACTTTACGTCTTCGTGGCTTCGTGCCGGCTTTGGGTTTCGAAGTCCGCAATTTTCGGATGATTTGGGGGGAGAGTCAAGAAGGATTAAAGCCACAAATAGGGAGAGTTAATGTTGGGGTGCAGGTGTCTTTTCTTCCAGTTTCGACAAAAGGTCCTGCCAGGCCTGCAAGTCGCCCTGCTCATCGATTCGGAGATGGTGGTTGCGGTAACGAAATTTGCCATGGTCCAGCTGGATGACCTCGTTGGCTTTCGCCATCTTGGTCTGGCCGTGGAAATCGGCTACGACCGCGCCCTCATAGGAAATGATTTTGAAAGCCTCTTCTTTCCTTGAAAACTCAAACAAAGTGCCATGGGCGTGGCATAAGACGCTTCCCGCGGAGACGCTAAAAGACCATGTGTGGGTTGGGTCCAACTGGCAAAGCATCCGGCCGGTCACCAGGTTGATCTCGCATTGAAATCCCTTGTCCCCCGATCGGAGTCGGGTGACTCGGATTTTCGTGCGGGGTGCCAGGTAAAGATAAGACTTTCCCTTGAGCCTCAAGACCGCGTCGCTGTCGGGGCCCGTGACGACCTTATCCCCGTCATCCAGGGTCTGGCTTTGGTAGAGCCGGGAAGTCTCGTCGTTTTCATCGTGGTAAGCCGTCACCATACCTTTGGCCTCGACGACACGGAAGCGGGAGTCTTCATCTTGGGCCAAAGTTATTCCGGGCCAAAGGACCAGCTCCAGGGCCAAAAAAGTGGCAAAGACAAGCGGATAAGATTTCATACAGTGATTCATGTCCCTTTCTGGAATCAAACGGCGACATTATAGGCCGGTAAGCCATTCCAGGAAATTCATTTTAAAAAAGAGGTTAAACCGTCATTTTATCGAAAGAAGAGAGGATGGTGACATTTGAGGCGCAATCCGTTAATGAAGTTTTTTTATTTTTTGTTTCAGGAGACCGCTTAACGCGGCCAAAAAAACCATCATCCCACCCACAACCGCGACCAAGTTCCAAGGAATCCTTTCCCCAGATAAACCTTGATGAACAGCATCGGCTCCGGCCACATAAACAATAACGCCGGGAATCATACAGAGCCAGGACCAAAAGGCGTAAGCCCAAAAATTGATCCGAGTCAAACCAAAAGCGTAATTGAGAAGGTTAAAGGGGAGTAATGGAAATAAGCGGGTTAGTATCACAACCCAAACACCATTGGAAGCCATCCATTGATCCAATTTCTTGAAACTTTCAAACCTCCCCAAGTAATGATTCACCGATTCACGGGCGAAATAGCGGGCCACTAAAAAGGCGAGGCAGGCTCCGACCGTGATTCCAATATTGGAGACGATGACTCCCACCACCGTTCCGAAAAGAATCCCCGCCAGGAAGGCGAATAAAGTCACGGGTAACGCGGCCAAGACCCATGCGGCATATATCAGGGTGAAAACGACGGGCCCCCATGCTCCCAAGGATTTAATCCAATCTTGCAACGCGGTCAATTGGCCGCCTAAATGCAGAATTTTGAATAGAACCAGGATGAGTGCCAAGAAAAATATCAGGAAAACCGGCTTCCACCCATCTTTCCAAGACCTCGTTTGGGTTTTCATTTCAGTCCTTTAAGGTACCGGAAAAATCACGCAAGGGGGTTTTCAATTTTGGGAGGCTTATTGAAAATAACTTTCTAAAAGTTTGGCCACCAGGGAAGTCCAGCCTGTCTGGTGACTGGCACCCAGGCCCTTGCCATTGTCCCCATTGAAGTATTCGTAGAAGAGGGCCAGATCTTTCCAAGCCGGGTCCGTGGCAAAGCGGGGATCGCCCCCATGGCAGGGACGGTTTCCTTTTTCATCCGGCAGGAATAGCCGGTTCAACCGCCGTCCCAGGAATTGGGCGACTTCCCCCAGGTTCATCCATTGGCCCGAACCCGTGGGACATTCGACCTTTAAATCCTCCCCGTAAAAGTGATGATAGCGTTCCAGAGATTCCACCAAAAGAAAATTGAGCGGCATCCAAACAGGCCCGCGCCAGTTGGAATTGCCGCCGAAGATGTCGCACTGGGACTCCGCCGGTTCATAGTCGATGAGGTTCTGCTGGCCATCCAGGTCGAATCGATAAGGGTGGTCCTGGTGAAACTTGGAAAGGGCCCGGATGCCGTAAGGGGACAGGAACTCTTTTTCGTCCAAGACATAGCGGAGGACCCTCAAAAGCCGTTCCTTCGAGGGCACGGCCAGCAGGTAACAGCCCTTCCCAGCCTCCCCCTCATCCCGCCGCAGGATCGGTTCGGCTTCCTTGGGCTTGTGCTGCATGAACCATTTCATGCGCTTGTAGAATTCCGGAAGTTTTTCGAGGGTTTCTTCCTTGAGGATTTCCACGGCGAAAAGGGGGATGATCCCCACCGCCGAGCGGATTTTCAGGGGCATTACCGAACCGTTGTAATGGAGCTGGTCGTAGTAAAAACCGTCGGCCTCATCCCATAAACCGGTTCCGCCCAGGCTGTTCATGGCGTTGACGATGGAAAGAAAATGCTCGAAAAACTTGGTGGCCATGTCCTCCGTAGCCGGGTTCTCCACGGAAAGCTCCAAGGCCATGGAAAGCAGCGTCCCGCAGTAAAAGGCCATCCAAGCCGTGCCGTCGGCCTGGTCCAGGATCGTCCCCGCCTTCAACTGCCCCCGGTCGAAGACGCCGATGTTGTCAAGGCCGAGGAATCCGCCCGAGAAAAGATTGTTCCCTTCCGCGTCCTTGCGGTTGACCCACCAGGTGAAATTGAGCAGCAGCTTTTGGAAGACCCGCGAGAGGAACACCCGGTCCCTTTGCCCCTTGGGGGCGCTCATCTTATAGACCCGCCAAGCGGCCCAGGCATGCAGGGGAGGGTTCACATCGGAGAAGGCGAATTCATAGGCCGGGATTTGGCCGTTGGGATGCATGTACCATTCGCGCAAAAGGAGGATCAGCTGGTGCTTGGCGAAAAAGGGGTCCAGCCGGGCGAAGGGGATCGTGTGAAAAGCCAAGTCCCAGGCCGCAAACCAGGGATATTCCCAATTGTCGGGCATGGAAAGGACGTCCTCCGCCCCAAAATGGGACCAATCGTGGTTACGCCCTTTTTTACGGTTTTCATCCACCGGGGGTTGGTTGGGATCCCCTTCCAGCCATTGGTCCAGGTGGTAAAGGTAAAATTGTTTGGACCATAAAAGCCCCGCGTAAGCCTGCTCCGACACAACCCTTTCTTCCGCAGAAAGCTCTTTGGGAATCTTCAGGTCGTAATAGGCCGTGGTTTCCTTGGCCCTGTCCTCAAAGACCTTGTCGAAATCCGGTCCGAAAGCCTGGGGCAAGTCCTGGTTGGAAAGCCTGAGCCGCAAAACCTCTTGCCCTCCCGCCGGGAGGTTAAGCCTGTAATAAAAAGCGGCCTTGGTCCCTTGGCTCGGATGGATTTCCCCTGGGTCCCTCTTCGTCACATATTCGTGAAAGGCGTCCTTCACATAAGGCGATTTATTTTTCGATTGGAATATTCTCTCGAAATTGGTTTCGTTCTCGGTAAAAAGAATTTCGGGTTTTCCTTCGGCTTTGAGGAACAATGGTCCTAACGCTGGATGTTGGAGGGAAATTTCGTCCGCGGCTTTTTGAATGACCGCTTTGGGCCAATAGCCTTCTTGGGTCCTTCCCCAATCCCAGGTATTGCGAAGCCACAGGGTCGGAAGCACATGCAAAGGGGCGGCCTCAGGCCCCCGGTTGACCGCCGTCAAACGGATCAGGATATCGTCAGGTCCCGCCTTGGCGTATTCCACGAAAAAATCAAAATAACGGTTGTCGTTGAAAACTCCCGTGTCGGCCAACTCGAACTCCGGGTCCCGCTTACCCCGCTTGTGGTTTTCTTCCACCAGCCGGTCATAGGGAAACTCGGATTGGGGATATTTATAAAGGGCTTTCATATAGGAGTGGGTGGGCGCGGAGGAGAGGTAAAAATAGGACTCTTTCACGTCCTCCCCATGGTTGCCCTCGTCGCTGTTCAGGCCGAACAGGCGTTCTTTCAGGATCGGGTCTTTGCCGTTCCAAAGGGCGGAAGCGAAGCAAACCAAGCCCTTGCTGTCGGAGAGGCCGAGCAAACCATCCTCTCCCCAGCGATAGGTCCGGCTTCGCGCCTGGTCGTGGGGAAAGTAATCCCAGCAAGTGCCGTTGGGGGAATAATCCTCCCGGACCGTTCCCCACTGCCGTTCGGAAAGGTAAGGCCCCCATTTTTTCCAGGGATGGTTGCCATTGACGAAAAGGTCAAGGCGTTGGGATTCGGGATCTAAATTCATTTCTCTTGGAGAACCACTTGGTCCAATCGGATGGCTTCGCCCAGGGACCAGGCTTGAAAAGGGCAGCCCCTGGGAATGAAAGGATCTTCCCCATCGGCGATTTCCGGCAGGTGCCCGAGCCCAGATTGGCTCAAATGGTCCAGCAGGGGTTGTAAAAATTTTTCGCGGGCTTCCTCTTTGGCTTGGGGGCTGTTTCCCCTCACCCTGACCCAGGCTTCCACGAAGGGTCCCATCAGCCAGGGCCAAACCGTGCCTTGGTGGTAGGAACTGTCCCTTTCCAATACACCGCCCTGGTAATGCCGCCGAAAACCCGGCTCACCCGGGGCCAGCGAGCGCAACCCGAGTGGCGTTAGCAGCCGGCTTTCGACCGCCTGAACCACGAGTTTGGATTTTTCATCGTCCAAAAGGGTCAAGGGCAACCCTCCCACCGCGAAAATCTGGTTTGGCCGGAAGGAGGAGTCGCCGGTACCCGGCTGGCGTTTCACGTCCACCACGTCGTACAAGTAACGGCCTGCCCCTTTCCAAAACCGGTTTTGGAAGGAAACCAGGGCCTTCTTGAATAAAGTTTCCCATCGGTCGGAAAAATGCCCTCCGACCCAAAGAGCGTTGATCCAAAGGGCTTCCACTTCCACGGGCTTGCCCACCCGAGGTGTGACCGCTTTGTTGTTGACCCGGGCATCCATCCAAGTCAGGGAATCGTCCCCCTCCCCCGCCCAGAGCAGGCCGTCCTCGTCCGCCTTGATTCCCCAGCGGGTTCCTTGGAAGTAACCTTGCAATATTTGCTCGACCGGAGCTTGGAACTCGCTCCAGTCTTTTTTGGAAATATTCCCTTCCCGGGCCGCCTTCAAATAATCGTAAACGGCGATCACGTACCAAAGGGACGCGTCCACCGAGTGATATTCGGGCGCCTCCCCTAAATCGGGAAAGCGGTTGGGAACCATTCCTTGGGAAATGGCCTTGGCCCACTCCAGCAGGATTTTCCGGGTTTCCTCCAACCGTCCCAGGGCCAGCCCCAAGCCCCGGATGGAAACGAAGGTATCCCGGCCCCAATCGGTGAACCAGGGATAACCCGCGATAATCGTCTCGCCCTCCCCCCGCTTCGCGAAATATTGGTCGGCGGCCTGGGCCAGGGGACCGGTGAAAGACTGGCGCCGCTTCTCTTCCTGGGTCCGGTAACGGTCGAAAACTTCTTCCACTTTTTGCAGCGCATCCGGGGAACCGGGTTTTTCGCCTCCCGCTTGGAAAATGAGCAGGGCCCGGGTCTTGGTGAAGTTCCATTGGAAAAGCCCCGGCGTGGCCAAATCCTCCACCGCGTCCAATCCCCTCTGCTGCTCTTGTTCGTAAAGGAACTGGCGGTACCAGTCGGGCTGATGGTGGTAATGGCCGTTATGAAGGGCTGTCAAAAGGGGGGCGTGGGAATAGGGTTTCCAATAGACGGACTTCTCGAAAATGTCCGCGTCGAATTGGAATTCCTTGTTCTCATGTTGGAGCGAATGGTAATCCACGAAGGAAAGTAGTGGCCTCACCGAAAGCCGCACCGGCTCCTTGGCGTTCAGGAGCTTCCAGGAAACCACCACTGCGGCCTCGCCCTTGGGGACAAAAAGCTCTTGTTCCAGCGCCATGCCATGGGGAAGGCGGTACACCCATTTCGGCCAAGGATCGGTTTGGAAGGACTCGATGGATTCGGACCCGTTGGGCGTGATAACTCCGGGGAAATACATCTGGGAGGACAAATGGAAGAGACTGTCGTCGATTTCAACCCAGGCATCCAATCCTTTCACGAGGGTCATGCGGCCCGTGGGAGGCGTGGCGGCGGTCAAAAGGAGCGAATGGTAACGCCGGGTGCGGATGCCAATAGTGGTTCCGGAAGCGAAACCTCCCAAACCATCCGTCTCTAGCCATTCAGTTTCTCGATTAAGGGATAGGGGCATTTGAAATCCTATGATTTTTATACGAACGTAATAATGTTTTTTATTCCGCCCGGATCGCCCAAAAGCAGGTCCTTGTGTTTCTCCGGGGCGAACCGGCCCGTGATCAGCGCCTTGACGGCCTGGGGCCAGCGCTTCTTGAAAACCGCCAGGTCCTCAATAGCCTTCACATAGGCGTTCTTGCCCGCGTTGACCGACCCGAAAACCACTTGGTTTTTCAAGACCAGGTCACGCATCAATAAATCCGTGTCCACCTCGATGGGGGCTTTGCGTCCCGGCACTCCGGTAAAAACGAAAACACCGTTGGTGCCCAGATACTTCATCATCTCAAAGGAAAGCCGGGAAGCGCCCGTTGCCTCGTAAACCAAATCCACGTTGCCCACTTGGGCGGCCAATTGTTCCAGGCTGGTCACCGAGCCAGAAACGTAAGTGGCTCCAATTTCCTGGGTCAGCTGGGCCTTCGGCGATCCCTCCGGTTCCTTGGAATAAACGAAGGTCTTGAATCCCGCCGCGCAAAGAAGCATGGCGCCCAAAAGGCCCACCGGCCCGGCCCCTAAAACAACGGCATTGTGGGGATAGCCGATTTCCGCGGGTGGTATTCTTTCGCCTTGGCGGTGGGGATGCTGGTCGTGGCGGCAGGCCCAGGGCAGGCGGGCCTGAATGTCCCAGACTTGGAGGAGCGATTTTTCCGCGATGGTCAGGGGTTCGGTGAGCACCCCCACGTCCCGCAATTCCGCCGGAACGAGGTTCATGTATTTTTCGTCGTCCACCACTGTCTCCGTCATGAATCCATGCAAGCCGTTGATGCCTCTTTCTTTGTAACCACCGGTGGTGCAAAAATCCTGGCGGCCGACTCGGCAAGGGATACAATGGGGATCCCCACAGGGGCGGCGCACGATGGTGACGACCAGGTCGCCGGGCTTCAGGCTTTTCACGCCCGGTCCCGCTTCCATTACCTGTCCCAGGGATTCGTGGCCTAAGATCAGGTAATCCGACCCGGCCGGCGGTGTGCCATATTCGAAAGAACAGATTTCCTTGTCGGTCCCACAGACCCCGATATCAAGCATTTTAAGTTTCACTTCGGTCGGGCCTTGAAAGGCGGGCGCCGGCGCGTCGATTAATTGGACCTGTCTTTTTGCTGGGAAAACAGCGATGGCTTTCATGCGCACCTCTTGAAGAGCGAATCCGGGAATAAAATCCCTTGGACACCCATCATAAAGGCACGAGGTGCCTTTTTTCATGGGTTAAAGTTACTTTTACGTAACTCGATAAGGATGAGGAGGATTTATTTTTGTCGGACTCCCGGTTAGCATGAATCTGTTCCAAATCTACGGTTTCAAGGAGATCAAAAACATGTCAGAACCCCACATCGCAATGAAAGCGCCCGCCAAAGTCGAACTGGAAGCCGGAAAAACCTACGCCTGGTGCGCCTGCGGCCATTCCCAAAGCCAGCCCTTTTGCGATGGGTCGCACAAGGCCCATCCGCCCTTCGTTCCCCTCGTCTTCAAGGCCGAGGAATCCAAGACCGCCTTCCTCTGCCAGTGCAAGCACTCGAGCAACAAACCCTACTGCGACGGCACGCACAAAACCCTCTAAAATTCTTTCCAAAAAAAAGCCGGACAGGAAATCCTGTCCGGCTTTTTTTATTGGGGCCTTTCAATATTCATCCGGATAACGGGGGGAAATGAACTTTATTCCGGTTGTAAACCGCCAAGGAAATTTTGGAGATTACCCTCGGACATCTCCGAAATCGGGAAAAACCTCAGCCCGCAAAGGGCCTCCCGGGCCCAAACGATCTTTCCGAAAGCTTCCACGATTTGGTCCCGGCTCATGTCGAAGCGCAATTTTAGGTAGGAACCCACCTGGAGGGGTTTGGGGGTTTTCAAGCAAAGGCCGCCGCCGCTGATGTCTTGGGATAGTCCGGAAAGAATCGTTTCCTCGGAGTCGACTGAATAGGAGGGGAACACCGGATAAATCTCCACCGGTTTTTGGAACGGCATCCGGTTGTATTGCCTTTTATCAACATCAGGATTCATGCGGGCCTCTTCAGAAAAGGTAGATCAGTTTCTCTTTTTTTACAATATTTGAAAAGGGGAAAATGGACTTTTTACTCGACCTGATGGCCCAGAAAGGGAACGTTGGGGAGCGGGAGGTTCTGGTAGGCCTTGGGCAGGGCGGGTTCAATGAAATCATGGACGATTTCTTGGTGAAATATTCCTAACAAAAGAACGGCGAGGGCCAAAAGAAACAAAGGGGCTTTGGAACCGAAAGACAGTGGCGCGCGGAAGGAAGCCGCTTTGCGGTGCTCGAATAAAAGCCAAAGAAACCGCGCGGCCGTCCAAAGGTTGAAAAGAAGGGCCGCGCTGAGGGGAACAATCAGAAACCAGTCCCTTTTCTCGAAAAGTCCCTGGAACAGGTAGAACTTTCCGAAAGAACCCGCTGTGGGGGGCACTCCCACGATGGAAAAAGTAAAAATCACCAGGCAGAGGGCCAGGCTGAAATCATGGCGCCCAAGACCGGCCAGTTTGGAAAAGGGATGGGCTCCCGTGGGTTTCAGGCTTAGGATTCCTACCGCCGTGAAGAGGCCCATCACCACCAGTATCTGGCTGAGCAGTTCCATCAAGGACCCCGTGAGGGCGCTTTTATTGCCCGCGACGAACCCCATCAAGGGAAAGGCTAGCTGGGCCGCGCCGAGGAAAGCCACCGAATGGAGGAAATCCTTCTGCCGCGCGGCATAAACAAAACAGGCCAGAAAAAAAAGGGCGAAGGGATATTCCAACCCCGTGAGCCAGGCGGGTTGCTCCAGGCCGGGAACATTCAGCACGAAAAAAAGGAGGAGGAATAAGAGATAAACCGCCGTCCGTACCATCACTGAGGAGAAAAAGCCCAATAGGAAAGGAGGGGTCTGGTCCAACAGGCGGGTGAAAAAGAAGGGTGTGGGAAAGGAAAAGTGGAAGGCCCAAGCGGCGGTCAGGAAAAAACCGGCGGTCAGGGCCATCGAAAAATTTTTCGTGATGAAAAGCTGGGCCAAGAGATCGTCCAGGTGGAGGGTCCCCGTCGCCGAATAGAGGAAAAGAAAACCGGCCAGAAGCAAGGAGGCCCCCAGGCTTCCGCCCAGCAGCAGGTAAAATCCCTCCAGCCAGCCTTGCCGGGTCAGGCAAACCAAAAGGCCCGCGGCGGCCACCATTGAAATTTCCAGGAAAAGGTAAAGGGTAAAGCCGTCCCTCGCCCAAAGCTGAGTCAAAAGAGCCGAAACCAAAATTAAAAGCAGGGTTCCTCCCAGACTTTCCCGGGATTTCAAAAGCCCCCCCATCAAGCCGAAGGAACCCAGGATGAAAAAAGACACCATCGCGCACAAAAGGATGAAGCAAGCCAGGAAGGCCGAAAAGGGAGTGATCAAAAGTTCGATTCCCCAGGGAGGCGCCCAACCTCCCAGGGAATAATGCCAAAATCCCTCCGCGAAAAGTTTTGGAAAAGAAAGGAGGGTGAAACCGAAGGTCAGCAAAAGGGTTCCATAGGTCGCCCAGCGGGAAAGCCGGTAAGAAAGAAAACCCATCCCCAGGGCCAGCCAGGCTCCGGCCAGGGGAAAGAGCGCCATCAGGATGGGAAGCTGGTCTTTCATTTGGAACCCCGCTTGCCGATTTCCCTACTGTCGAGCGTCTTATGGCGCCTTTCCAGTTTCAGGCAAAAAACAGCCAAGAGAATTCCCACCCCGGCGGTACAAGCCACGATCAGGCCGATGAGAACCATTGGAAGGGGGCTTCCGGGGGGCCCCAGTTTCCAGAGAAAGGCAGCCAATCCCAATTGGAACAGGCCCCATCCGACTGCCTTGCGTCCCAGGTTCGAGTAGAAGAAAACACCGTGGAAACCGATGAGGCAAAAAGCCAGGGAAAGGCTGAAATGGAGGACATTTCCGGGATTAACGTCCACCAGGGCCCTCCGGCGTCCATATCCATCTCAGGACGATGGACAAAAGTCCTCCGAAACAAAGTAAAGTTCCGGCCAAAAGGACAAGGGATCCGTCCCACCGGGCCCGGGCCGGTTCAGCCCAGGAAACCAGGGACTCGTAATCGAGAAAATTACTTCCGGCCCTCAAGCTCAAAAAACCAAGTCCCAATAACACCAAAACCCCCAGGCCGAACCACATATAAGAGGAAAGAAGAACCCCAAAAGAAGGGGGATGGTGGAAAAAAAAGAAAATGGCCAGGGCCGCCGTAGAAAAAAGGATCCCCACCGCCAGCAGGTCGAAACTCCGGTAATCGGCCAGCACCGCTTCAACCGGGGAATGGATGCCTGTTTCGACCTCGCAGCGCTGCTGGTAGCGCAGGGTCAAGTGCGACGACAAGGGGGAGGAAGATTTCTCTCGGGTAGGAACTTGGCCGAAGGCGTAAACCAAAATTCCCGCCAACAGCAGGGTGAGAAACCAGGAAGCGGTTTTCAATGGGATTCCTTTAATCAGTAAAAGTCGGCCTATCCTAGCAGGTTGCGATTTTCCCTTCATCTTGGAAATGAGAGAGGCGGCGCCGGGCCTTTGAAGTATGATAAAAGATGATGGACGGGCAAACCTTTGGAGACCCATTGACCTCTTTCACTTCAACGAAAAACCAGGCTTCCCTCTTTTTAATCGGGGCTCTTCTTTCGGCGGCCCTCGGACAGGCTTTTCTCGCCCAATCGGTACTGCCTTGGACCCTCATCCCGGGACTGGCTTTTTACGTCCTGGCTTTGGGGCTACTCCACTCATCCCTTCCCCCCTTTTCCGCGTCCCAAGAATCACAACCCTTCTCTTCACGGATGGAATGGACCTTTTTTCTTCTCATCCTCTTGTTGGCTTTTGGATTTAGGATTTACCACATCGATTCCATCCCTTCGGGCATGCACACTGACCAGGGTTTGATGGGCCAATCCGGCTTGCGGGTGGCTTTCGAAGGCTGGCGTCCATTCTTCGAGGTTCTCAATTATCACGTTCCCGAAGTCACCCTTTATTACCTGATGGGGGCCTGGTTTACGCTGGTGGGTTCTTCTTATTTCACTTTTCATCTCTTTTTCATACTTTTCTCCCTGGCGGCCTTTCCTTTTATTTACCTGGTCTTCCGGCAATGGGCGGGTCCGAAAGTGGCGCTCCTGGCGCTCTTCTTCCTGGCGGTTATGCGCTGGCACCTGATTTTCAGCCGCAACGGATTCCCCACCATCCAGGTTCCTTTTTATCTTTTCGCCGCGCTTTATTTTTGGATGAAATGGACGAAAAGCCAGAAGGCCGGTTCATTACTGGTCTCGGCGGCCTTTTGTGGATTGGGCCTTTATACCTACCAATCCTTCAAGGCCGTTCCCTTTCTGATGTTGGTTTTTGCCCTTTATGAATATTTCCGCGATGGCCGGAGCGCCCAGGTACGGCGGCAAATCCTGGCTTTTTTTCTTTTGCTGACCATCCTGGTGTCGCCTCTTTTTTACTATATGGCCGCCCAAGGCAGCCTGGGCAACCGGGAAAGGGAGCTTTTCATCGGCAAAACGGTGGTGGAACAAAAAAGCCTGATGCCTCTTTTGCGGGTATGGGCCGGAACAGCCTTGATGTTCAACCGGGAAGGTGAATCCAACCCCCGCCACAACATTCCAGGACATCGCATGCTGGACGATGCCACCGCCATCTTTTTCATATTAGGCTTAGGCCTCGCTTGGCGTCGATGGAAGGAACCCGGGGCCTTTTATCCGCTCGCGGGGTTTGGCGTGATGAGCCTCACCTGTCTTCTTTCCACCGACCCCGCCCATGCCAACCGTTTGCTGGTGCTGACGCCGTTGATCGCTTACTTCTCGGCCCAAGCGCTTATGACTTTGGTGGAAAGAATCTTCCCCGCGGGCAGCCGGATGCCGCGATGGGCGCTCGGCCTCCTCTTGGGGGCGGTCGCCCTTCAGAACGCCGACGCTTATTTTATCGAGGAAGCTCAAAATCATGACTGTTGGCTGGGATACGGGGTGGAGCAAAACTATATCGGCCGTGGCATCGAGGATTTGGAAAAGGCCCAACCGGGGCTTTTAAATTACTTCCTGGCTTTTTCCTATTTTGGGAACCACACCATCGCTTACCTGTCTTACCCGGCCCGGGACCGCATTTTTCCCCTCAAGGCCCAGGACCTGGAAAACTCGAACCCCTTCCCCTCCAATCGGGACGCCCTCTTTTTCCTGGAACAAGGGCGGATGGGGCTGTTGGATCTTCTGAAACTAGAGTTTCCCCACGGCCGGGAGCAGCGCTTGCAGGACTGGGACGGCCGGACGCTGGTTTATGGATACCGGGTACCCCAATCCGACCTCCAAGCCTTCCACGGGTGGAACCGCGGACTGAAGGGGACATACCTGCAATCCTCCCAATGGACGGCCACTCCCCTGGCGGTTCGGTGGGACCCGGTCTTGAATTTCACTTACAAGGCCGACTTCCCCTTTGACAACTATCCACCCTTCCGTATCCGGTGGACGGGAACATTGGAAGTTCCCAAAAAGGGCGAATATGAATTCCAGGTTTTGACTAACGACCAAGGCCAGTTGTGGCTGGATGGAAAGCCGGTCTTGTTTGAAAAACCCCTCACGCTCACGGCCAAAGCCCACACCCTTCGGCTGGATTTCGAGAAGGACGGCGGGGACGCCATGGTCCTCCATTTGGTCTGGAAAAAACCGGGGGAATCGGGATGGGAAATCGTGCCCGCTGAGGCTTTTGGAAAAATCAGTCCTTGAGAGTCTTGACGTAGGTCTCCGTGGCGATGGAAAAACCCAACTTGGAAAGCATTTTTCCTTTCGGCTGATCCAAATGTCCGCAGAATAAAGCCGATTGAACCGCTCCTCGCGCCCTCGCCTGCCTCTGGGCTTCTTCCAACAGCCGCTTCCCCGTCTCGGCCCAATCTTTTCCGGCGGAAACGACGAAATCATCGATGAGGCAGGTGAGGCCGCCCGGATCATAAACCGGCGGGGCCGGAACCAATGCCGCGATAAGAAACCCCTCAAGAGTTCCGTTTTTCTCTTCCACCAAGGCGATCACATTCTCGCGTTTGATTTGGCTTTGAAAGAAAAGAGTTTGTTTTTCGCGCGAATCTCTGGCCTTTTTCCAAAAAAGAGGTTGAGCTTTTTCATACTCAGCCCGTTTTTTCTCGGACAGCTCCACCATTTGTGAGACATCGGTTTCCACTGCCTTTCGAACACTCATTCTTTCCCTCCTTAATTCAGGAAATACCATGAAACTTCTCTTCCCTAAGGAATTTTTTTCATACAAGTGTAAAGTACGCCTGCTTCCTTTTGGACATCCTAATAAACCATAGATTTACACAAATTTTACGGGCCTGCGAATGATTTTAGTTGTTGCTTCCCCTGCTCCTTTTTAAACTAACAGGCATAAAATTAAGCTTTTTCCTACGCCTTTCCCCGCCCCATTTCGAGCCAAGGTGATCCAATGAAATTTCGTATCCTGGGAATTTTCGGACTTCTGGTTGGAGTCATTTTTTTAATCATCGGCTGTCCCTCCAAGAGCAGTAGCCCTTCTTCCCCCGCTCCCGCGGCACCTACGTCCACCAATACCTTTACGGTCACCAATACGCCCTGCACCGATGGCTCAGGGCATACTTGCACTTTTACTTTCACCGCCACGCCCAGCAATACGGCTACCCTCACTCCAACCAGTACCCCCAGCAACACCAGCACCTCCACGGCGTCCTTCACGGTGACCAACACGCTGACCAATAGCGCGACTTCCACCAATACCGGAACCCCCACCAACAGCGCCACGGTCACGCCAACGGCCACCATCACGAATACACCCACGATCACGGCGACCGCAACGATTACCGATACCCCGACCAATTCCGGCACTCCCACCCCGACGGGCACGCCTACCGCCACCAGCCAGTACACCCTCACCAAGACCCCCACCGGCACCCCGACCGCCACCGCGACCGCCACGATCACGGGGGTGGTCTTCAGCGGCAGCGTCAGTTATTCGGGCAGCTTCGCCACGAGCCCGGGCGTAAACGCGGGCCATTCGATCAGTGTGGAGGTCTATACCAACAGCGGTCTTATCGCAGGGAATAATGGCGTGAGTATCGCGGGGGCCGCGACGGTGACCTCCAACGGCGGATCTTTCAGCATCACGCTCACTTCCCCAGGCACTTATTACGTCCTGGCGAATTACGACTACAACGGCAAGACCGGTGTTTTTGGCTTGGTGGACCAGACAGGACCCTTCCCCGCCGAACCCTATGCCATTGTCTCCGGAAACGGCAATACCAGCTCCCAACTTCCAGCGCCGGGCATCACCTTTTCCAGCGGCGTGACCAGTTTTACCAACACCATCATTTTTGGCGATCAGAACGTGGCCCAAGGCATTACGGGCGGCGTGACCTTCCTGGGTTCGGGACCGGTCAGTTCCTCCAACTATATCCATGTGCTTGCTTACTTGTCGGGAACCAACTACGGAACTTTAATGACCGAAGCGCTCGTTCCTAAAAACGGCGGCACCTACAATCTGACCGATCTGACTAACAACAACAACGGCTCCGATTACGACTTAGTGGCTTTTTATGACGCCGTCGGTAATGCGGTTGTAAACGCCACGCCCGTGCCTGGTACTGATCCGGTTACATACCTCAACGATATACCCGTTTCGGTTATTGCCGTTGGTACGCCTACGTCCCAAGCGCTCGTTACCATTCCCAGCGCGACGGGCGGCACCTATCCCGCCCCGATGACCTTGTCGGTGAATATCAATACCACCTCTTACCCGGTCAACCAGCACCCATCAATTGGGCTGGCTCCTGTCCACCGGCTTCGGTAGCGGAAATAATTACCAAGTGATCGACGCCCAGAGCAACGCCAACAACGCGGTCATCACCGATACCACGACTACCAATTATTATATCGGCCTTATTTATGGGCTTTCCGGAGCGGGTTATCCCTCCGGAACCAATCCGCTCACCGTTAATCCCCATGTGGGCGACATTTATCAATTTTTCAACTATTCCGGCAATAGCGCCAATGGAGAGGGATGTTTTGGCACCTATTCTTCAGCCAATGTCACCAACCCGTCAGGCGGGGTAAGCTTAAACGCCACTTTCCCCTATCCCTCCACCCAGCCCTGCACCTTTACGGGAGTGGGCGGGACGTTCAATTACACCGGCGCCGGAACCGTCAGCAGTAGCGACCAGCTGGCGGTAGGTATATTCAGCGACTCCGCCTATACGCAGAACGTTGGTAGTAATTCCTATTCAACCAACAATGGCCGGTACGATATGGTGGATTTTACCGGAGGGGTTCCTTCCACTTATTACCTCGAAGCTTGGTACCAATCCACCGGCGGCAGTTGTAATAACAACAACTCTCCTTGCATCGGAAACCCGGTAACCCAATTGGGGGCCTTTACCCAGGGGACGGTCAACAACCTGAATATCACCCTCAATAGCAGCAATACCTACCAGGGCATCACCCTGGGCGGAACATTGAACTGGTCGGGGGCGGTGAGCCTTTACGTGGCTAGTTACGACAACAACGGCAATTTCGAAGCTCTCAGCGGCCTGGTGGCTAATGGCGGCACCTATGCGGTGGATGCCATACCAGGGAACAATAATTACCTGGTAGCCATCAACGACCTCAATGGCCTGGGCCAAAGCGCCATTTTGAGCGCCCTTCAAAACTACAATCCGGGAAGCATTTCGGGGGATGGTTGGGCGGTTTATGACAACTCAACGTGCACCAATGGCTTCACCACCCAGACCATCCAGGGAGGAACCGGCATTACCACCACCACCAACGACACCAGCGTGAATTGGACCGTCAGCACCAGCTGTAGTTTTTAACCGAATAAAACAGAGATTCTCAAAGCCCGGCTTCAGAAGGTTCGGGCTTTTTTATTAGAAATTTATTGAGCAGCGACCGGAGCTTGCGGGTCAAAGATGGCGCCGGTGAAAAGCAGGGCTTGGATTTGGCTGTCCACCAGGGCGACAAAGAAGGGACGGTCCACGGTCATCACGACCGGGGGTGGTTCCCGCCGAACGATATTGGCCCTCATGACAATGGCCGTCGCGGCGGCGGCTTCCGTGCCTTCCTCATCCACCAGCATGTAGGTCTTTTGCAAAGCCTGGCTGATATACAAATGAGCGTTACCCGTCATGCCGCCGAAATCGGCCCATCGGGAGAATGCTTTTTTCATTCCCAATGTTTCCAAAGCCGGATTTAAGGTCTCGGAAAATTCTATTTTAAATTTAGGCAGGCCGAGTATTACTTTTCCTGTCCTTAATTGCCCCATCCATTGTTTCCAGTTGTCGGGCGTGAGGCCCGCGCAAAAATCGGTGAGATTGGAATCCTTCGACGGCAAAAAAACCAATAAGCTCAACCGCCCATCGCCATAAGGAAGGCGGACAGCCTGGAATTGATCTGTCTCCAGATAAGCAAAGTCATGGGTTTGGCGCATCAGTGGGCGGTCGGGAGTGGAACCATTCGCCAAATAGAAAGGGGCGGGCTGGGTGGCGTCTTTTTTAAATTGGCTGCTCCAGTCTCCCTTGAAATAAACGGCGTTGACTAGAACCAGTTTATCCATCGGGGTGAGGGGGCCGATGATTTTGGGAATTTTTCCCATAGTCTTATCCGAAACCCAATGGTTCACGCTGTCCGCCGCCACGGGATCGGCAAAATCCAGGTTATGGACTTCGGCCTTGTAGAAGTTTTGGTTGGCCAGGATGAAATCGGGTTTGAACGTGGTGTACTTGTTACTCCAGAGGGAATCGGCGATGTTAAGCGTTACCTTGGGGTCGGCGCTTTGAAGGGAATCCAGCAGGTCTTTGTTCTCGCGGTTCACATCCTCCAGGGACAGGCTTCCCAACCCCAAGGTCTGGGCCATTTCATCCTTGGTCGCATTTGCGGCTCCGTTGTAGACCATCCCCAGCGCCGTAGCGGCGGAGAAGGGGGAGATCAGCACGTTTTTGCCTGGGTTTTCCTTGATGATTTCCTGGAAAAAATTGAGCCCGAAACGGGTTTGGGCCGAAGCCAGATCGGCATAAGACGGCGATAGAACCGAACCGGCGGGGAGCATGGGATGGGAATGGACAGGGGTTTGTTCATCCGCAAAAACAGGGTTTAATAACAACCCCAAAAGTAGAGCTATCAGGCCAATTCTAAAAAACCGCTGACTTTGGATAGATATTTTCATACTTGCCTTCGAGATACCTTTAATAGATTAGACTCAAAAGAAGGCAAAAGGTTCCATGAGATTTTCCGGGAGGGGATCATTTTCTGGGCCTAGTTGGCCCCCCCAGAACCGGGGGCAAGACAGTTTCAGGGGTTCAGGGGGTAATCCTGGCGGGGCACCGGCCCCGGCTTGGAGATACCCCCAAGGTCGGGTTGGGGTCCCCAAAACAAGCCAGGCAACTGTGTCAGCCCTGGGATTGCGCGATTCCCAGACCCCGCCCCACCCGGACGGATTGCGACATAATTATTGGTTCTAGGCTTGGCTGAAAATACCCCAAAAAAGGCCGAAAAATACGCAAAACGCTAATTGCGACATAATTCACCCGGATTGCGACATAACTATTTATGTCGCAATTTTGTTCGCACTGCGAACAAAGAAGGCCTGGAGGGGGTCAGTCAAGCCCCGTTGCCCCGCCCTTGGGACCACCTGATACCTACCAAGCGACTATCCCCTTCCCCCCATTGGGTTTTCCGCCCCTGTCGATTTAACCTATCCCCGTTCGTCGTGTATATAGAGGCGGGAATCACCCCCAGGCCGAAGGGGGGGCCCGGCCCGGATTACATTCAAAAAGGAGTACACCATGCGCTATATGGCTTTGTGGCACCCGGTCAAGAACGCCGCTCCCCCAACGCAACAGCACTACGCCGAAATGGGGAAGCTGATCGACGAAATGACGAAAGCGGGGGTATTACAGGATACGGGCGGGTGGGACGTGAAGGCACCTTCCATCGTCGTCAAGAATGACGGCAAAAAGGTGACCGTCACCGACGGGCCCTACGCCGAGGCGAAAGAAATGATCGCCGGCTTCGCGATCTTCGAGGTGAAATCGAAGGAAGAGGCGGTGAAGTGGGGCAAGCGCTTCATCGAGATAGCGGGGGAGGGTTTTTCCGAGATGCGGGAGATACCACAGCCCCAACTGAAGAAGTAAACCGAAAGGCTGATCCAACCCGGCCGGGCGAAGACTCGGTCTTATTCACTCTTAAAAACAAAGGAGAAATGATATGCGTTTCATGATGATGGTTATTCCCCCGGATTACGGGAAAGCGGCGCCGGATGCTATGCCGGACCCGAAGCAGGTTGAGCTGATGATGAAGTACAACGAGAGCCTGCAGAAGGCCGGGGTGCTGTTGGAACTCAACGGGCTTTACCCCCCCTCGGCGGGCACCCGGGTGGTCTATTCCAAGGGCGGTAAGCCCAAGGTGATTGACGGGCCCTTCAGCGAGGCGAAGGAATCCATCGGGGGCTACTGGATGATCCAGGTGAAATCGAAGGAAGAAGCCATCGAATGGGCCTCCCGGGTTCCCTTCCTCGGCGAGGAAACGGTGGAGATCCGGCAGGTGCACGAGATGACCGACTTCTCTCCCGACGTCCAGAAGGCCGCCCAGGGCTTTGAGGAAATGCAGAAAAAGTGAGGACGGCCTGAGTTGAGCGAGTCCAACGCCTATCGCGCCATCGAGGCGGTTTGGCGCATCGAGTCGGCCCGGCTCATCGCCGGGCTGACCCGCATGACGCGCGACGTGGGGCTGGCGGAGGACTTCGCCCAGGAAGCCCTGGTGGCGGCGCTGGAGCGCTGGCCCCGGACGGGCGTGCCGGACAACCCAGGCGCCTGGCTGATGACCACCGCCAAAAACCGGGCCTTGGACCTTTTCCGCCGCCGGGAAATGCTGGACCGCAAGCACGGGGAACTGGGCCATGAGATGGAAAACCAACGGGAGGAGAAAGCCCAGGAGGGGGAGGACAAGATGGACGACAGCTTCGGCGACGACCTTTTGCGCCTGGTGTTCATCTCCTGCCATCCGGTGCTGGCGCCCGAGTCACGGGTGGCGCTGACGCTTCGACTGCTCGGCGGATTGACCACGCCGGAAATCGCGCGGGCATTCCTGGTGCCCGAGCCCACCGTGGCCCAGCGCATTGTGCGGGCCAAACGGACCCTGGCGGAAGCCAAGGTGCCCTTCGAGGTGCCCCGGAAAGAGGAACTGGCGGGCCGCCTGGCCTCAGTGCTGGAAGTCTTGTACCTCATTTTCAACGAGGGCTACGCGGCCACCGCCGGAGGCGATTGGATACGCCCGGCCCTCTGCGAGGACGCCCTGCGCCTGGGCCGTATTTTGGAGGGGCTGGCCCCCGAAGAGCCGGAAGCGCACGGCCTGGTGGCGCTGATGGAAATCCAGGCCTCGCGTTTGGGATCTCGGGTAGGCCCGGAAGGTGAACCCATTCTCTTACTCGACCAGAACCGTTCCCGCTGGGACCATGTGCTGATTCGCCGGGGCCTGGCCGCTTTGGAAAAGGCCGAATCGCTTTCCCCCGCCCGGGGCCCCTATACCCTGCAAGCCGCCATCGCCGCATGCCACGCCCGGGCCAAAACGCCGGAGGAGACGGACTGGACCCGCATCGCCTCCCTCTACGACGAGCTGGCCAACCTAACGCCCTCGCCCATCGTGGAACTCAACCGGGCGGTGGCCCTTTCCATGGCCTTCGGACCGGCGGTGGGCCTGGAGCTGGTCGATAAACTAATCGCCGAGCCCTCGCTGAAGAACTACCACCTCTTACCGAGCGTCCGGGGCGACTTTCTGGCCAAGCTGGGACGCGTTCGAGGAAGCTCGGGCGGAGATGGAGAAAGCCGCCGCCCTCACGCAGAACGAGCAGGAACGCAGGATGTTGTTGAAGCGAGCTTCCGCGTTATAAAAATTTCTTAGTATGATTGGCCTTAGGAGAAAAGAGAGGGATCAAATAGTCAGAATAATTTTGGGTCAACGCAATATGGCTACTTTACCTCTTTGGGTAATGGTGGAAGTTCCGTCATTGGCTTCTACCGCGTAAAGATAAAGCCCGCTGGCCACGGGGACGCCCGATTGGTTTTCCAGGTTCCAGGCGAGGCTATTGCGCCCGCTATTACCCTCTACCGAACCTTCCCAAACTATCTCACCCGTGATGTCGAAAAGGACCAGGTTGATTTGTCCGGGCGTCTGCAAATTGACCAGGAAATGGATCGGTTCCCCGTTTCGGGAAACGTTGGGGGCCGCCACGATGAACGGTACCGTCCCGTTGCCCGAGGTGGGCGTTAGGCTGGGCGTCCCTTCCATGCGCTGGGCCAAGGCCGGCACGGCGGGGGACGCGGGAGTGCAAGTCGGATTCGGGCGGCAGGAAGGCGGCACTCCTCCCGAAGCCGTCACCAGGTTCCCCTGGTAATAAATCGCGTAATTAACGTTAACCGCATAGGCGGTTCCCCCGCCCACGCCGCAGGGGCTGTACCAATCCGCGGAACCGGGATTGAAATTGGGGTAATTGTTAATATGGATCGCCGTTTGAATGTTGCCCCAGGTCGTTCCCGCGCTCAAGCTGGCGGTGTCCGTGGTGGAAACCGTGACTTCCCAATTAGCCTGCTGACTGGGCCCAGGCCCGCAGGCCGGGAAAAAGTTCACAGCGTTGATGGCCACTCCTGAAACAGCCGTGTTGCTCGGCCCGTTACCACCCCCATAATTCACTGCCCCCGCCACCGTGTCGGCCCCAACCAGGGTGTAGTTGATGTCGTCCACCCAAAACTTGATGGTGATCAGGTTTAAGTTCACAGCGCTGGTTCCGGCGTTGATCACCTCGAAGGTTTCGTTCGCCTGGTTGGCCGCGCAGGTCGTGAATTCCTCCAGTTGTAGGTCAATGGAGCTGGTACCACAGACGACTCCCATCGTCGGCGAAAGGGTCGGGGTGTAGCTGGCCGTCGGGGTGGAAGTCAGGGTTGGTGTCTTCGTCGGGCTGTTGGTAGTCGTGAGGGTGGAAGTCCTTGAGGGGCTATTGGTGGGTGTGGGAGTTAAAGTGTTGGTCGGCGTGGGGGTGGTGCTGTTGGTGGGCGTCAAGGTCGAAGTGAAAGTCGGGGTAAGGGTGGAAGAGGGGGTGGGGGAAAGGGTTGGCGTGGCGGTGGCGGTGCTGGACGCCGTAACCGTCGGGCTATTGGTCGGCGTAACCGTGGCCGTTGAGGTGGCGGTTTGGGTCGGCGTCGAAGTCGCGGTGGGGATGGGGCTTGGCGAAGGGGTGGCGGTCGCGGTGGGCGGGATGCAAACCAGGCAAGCCTGGGGCGCGAAGACTTCCACTTCATCCAAAGCCGATAGCGCGACGTACAAGTACCCGTTCTTATCCGTCCCGATCCCGTAGACCGTTCCCGCTCCCGAGGCATAGTTGATCGAAGTGAGGTAAGGGACGCCGCCGGGCCCGAAGAGCAGTACCCGTCCATTGGTCGAATCGTCCACAAAAACCCGGCCGCAGCCGTCGACGGCCACGTCATCCACCGCCCCGCCCGTCTGTCCCGTTCCCGTTCCAGCGGTCGTAATGACCGGTTGAGCGACACCCGCCGAGTTGTATTTTTGGACATTCCCCAGGGAGTCCGAAACATAGACGTTGGTCTGGCCGTCCACGGCGACTCCCAAGGAAGGCGTTCCCGTATTCACGAATAAGCTTTGAGCGTACAAGGGCTGGTAAAAAGCAAAAACTCGATCGTGGGAGTTATCCGCGATGTAAAGGTTGCCTGATCCATCCTCACCGATTCCCCAAAAGGACACGGGGCTCGAATTACCGCTGCTATGAAGTGTTCCAGAGGGAATATTGAAAATGTCATATCCACTTGAGCTCACCGCGTAAAGATACTGCGCGTCCGCCGTTAAATGGTAGGGGGCTGTTCCTAACGAGGTGATGGTCCAGGTTGCCACCGCGGTCGGAGCCGTCGGAGGGCCATTCCACTCGGTGATACGTCCGGTGGAATCGGCGACGTAAATATTACCCGAGGGGTCCACAGCCACGTCATAGGGGGTTTCAAACTGGCCCAGGCCCGTTCCCGGCGACCCGAAGGTACTCACCAGGGTAAAAGTGCAGGTGGTCGCCGTCGGGGTGACCGTCACCGTGGAAGTGACCGTCGAGGTAGCGCTGTTAGTGGGAGTAAGGGCCGGGGTGTTCGTGGGAGTGACCGTTAGCGAGAAAGTCGGAGTGCCCGTCAAGGACGAGGTGGCTGTCAAAGTCGCGGTTCCGGTTAAGGTCCTAGTGGGTGAAGTCGTGGGCGTATTGGTGCGGGTGTTGGTGACCGTAGTGGTCGGAGAGTTCGTCAGGGTTTTAGTCACCGTGGAGGTGGGCGTAGGGCTGGCGGTAAAAGAAGGCGTCCCCGTGACTGTCCGGGTGGCTGTGTTGGCCGGGGTAGAAGTTTTGGTTCCCGTCGGCGTCAAAGTAGCCGTTTTAGTCGGCGTCTTGGTGGCGGTCCTTGTCGCCGTTTGGGTCGGCGTCCCGGTCTTAGTGGCCGTGCGAGTGGGTGTACCGCTGGGAGTAAGGGTCGCCGTTTTAGTGGGTGTCCCCGTAACTGTGCGGGTGGCCGTGTTGGCTGGGGTGGAGGTTTTGGTTCTCGTCGGCGTCAAGGTGGCGGTCAGGGTTGGCGTCCGGGTAGCGGTCAAGGTCGCCGTCCGGGTGGGCGAACCAGTGGCCGTCAAGGTCAAGGTAGTGGTAACCGTGTTCGTGGCCGATGAAGTGGAGCTATTGGTGGGCGTGGTGGTCACCGTAGAGGTGGGCGAATTGCTGGCTGTGACGCTGGCGGTGCCGGTGGCGCTGTTCGTCGCCGTTGGGGTGGCTGTGCCGGAGGCGGTGCCCGTGGCGCTATTCGTCGCCGTTGGGGTGGGGGTAAGCGTGGCGGTCAAAGTCGCAGTACCGGTTGGGGTGTTGCTATAGGTCGGCGTCGGGGGCACGCAAGGACATCCGGCGATGACCGTGATTCCGGTATTAGCGGAGTTCGAGTTTCCGATGCCCACATAAACGTTCCCAGTGCCGTCGAAGGCGATTCCCCGGGGGGCGTAGGAAAGGGTGCAGGCATGGTCGAAGGTCCAGGTCGGCGCCCCCGTGATGTCATAGACGTTCAGCACGCCGGTGAGCGCGTTGGTGACGTAACCATGGGTGTTGCAGGCGTCCAACCGGACGTAATAAGGATTCATCATCGTCGGCGGCACTCCCGCGATGGGCGGAGTCTGCAGGTTATAGGCGCCGGCAGAGTAGGAATAGGCTTCTAAAATTCCGGCCAGGCCCGCGTTGACGTTTTCCACCGCGTAAAGTGTCGTTCCGGCCGAATTCATCGCCACGCAGGACAATCCCTGCAGGCCGCTGGCGGCCGTTGCCTTCAAGCTGTAGCTGATGCCCGATCCGTCATAACGGTATACAAACCCGTCATATGTCGCCACATATAAGGCGTTGTTCACTCCACCGGCTCCACCATTAGGCTGGAACCAAAGGGCTTGCGAGGAATCCGAACCGGGCAAGGTAATGGTGGCCTCTAAAGCATAAGGGGAATTGGCTTGGTATATTTGGACTTGACCGTTGTCCGTGAAGACATAACCACCGACCGAGTCCACCGTCAAATCATCGATCGTACCACTTCCAAATTGGACACCCGCTCCCCCCAAAAGGGTAAAGGCAAGGGGTCCGATGGGTCCGGGAGCCAAATCCGCCGCGTACAACATCGAATTAACGCTGTCATAAGCCAATCCGGCGCCGGCCCGGGCGAAACCCGTATAGGCCAAGGGCAAGCCGGTACAGCTGTTGCAGACCGTGGGCTGTGGGGTCGGCGTGAAGCTGGGGGTGGGGCTGGGGAATCCTGGGGTGGGTCCGATGATCATCGCGCATTTAGGGCTGCCTAAACCCGTGGTCAGGTTGTAACCGGCCAGGGCGGTGTAGAGTCCGCTGCCCGAATAATTATTGTTGCTGCCGTCGTTGATGTTGTTGAAGTAGGCGCCGCTATAGGGCCCGGGGTAGCCCGCCAGGGAATAAAGCGTGGGGTTGGCGAATCCGACGGTTCCCCCACCGGTGGACTCCGACTGCTGGTTCAACAAGGCGGTGAAGCCGGCCCACAATGGAGCGGCGGCGCTGGTGCCCGCTTCCAGGGTTTGGAGCCCGTCCTGGGTATAGATGTAAATATCGTCCGCCAAAAAGGCGACGTCCGGGATGTTCCGGTAGGTGGATGAAACCTGTGGATTGGCGGAGGTGATGCCGTTTTGCCAGGCCGGGAAAGGAAGACCCGCTGGATTGTCCGAGGTGGAGCCACAATAGCCCCCCCCGCTCACCGAGTTGCCGGGCTTTTCATTGGGATCGTTCCAGGTGGTTTCCGAGACATAGAACCCGGCCGAGGTCCCGAACGTGCCAGAGCTCACCAAGGAAGTCCCCCCGCAAACCGTCATCAAGGGCGTCATGATCGTCGGCTGCCAAACATCGGGAAACACCGAACCGGCAATGTTATAAGCGCCTAAATCACCGGACGCCTGGAAAAAGGATTGCCCTTGCGCGGCGTACTCTAAAAAAATATTGGTGACGTTGGGATCGACAAGTCCGGACCAGGCCCAAGAACTGCTGATTTGCTGGGCCAAGTCGTCCTCGGCGATGCGGCTTAAAACATCGTCGGGGTTGAAGGCAAAATTGAAGAGCGCGCAATTGGAGGGCTGGTTGTTGGGCCCCTCGTAAACCAGGATGGTCGCATTGGGCGCCATGGACCAGGCCATGTCAATATCCAGGATCACTTCGTCCTCGGCGCAACTGGGCGGTTGGGGCCCTAATTCATCCACGGGAACGATTGTGAGATTGGGAAAAGGGAGCGTAGTGTAGTTGGAATAATCGACCACATCCGTCTCGTAATAATTATCCGCCTCAAAAAGCGCGATGGTTTGCCCGGCACCGGAGGAAAGAGTGCAGTTAGAAAAATAGACGTTGCGGATGTCATAGCCGGTATAGGTATAGCCGGATACTCCCGGGAAGAAGTCGCCGATGGGAAGTCCCGTGCCGGAGTTGGGCTGGATTTGCAGTTTACCGGCGGCCGAAGGTTTAGCCTTCCCCACCGGCGATAAAGCCTTCCTTCCGAAAGAATGGTTGAAATGGCGGATCTCGCCGGAATTATCCAGGCCCGAGATATGCTCAAGGGGCACGTCCAGGTCAAGGGAAGGTTCGTTTTCTGGGGCGAAAAATTGGCGCCCATCCGGACGCTGGTAGATATGCAACCGAACGTTGAACGCCTTTTGGACGGCATCTGCGGTTCCGCTCACGTCCAGCAACAATCGGTTCTTGTGAGTTTGCGTGACGCTTAGACCTTGCGATCGAACGAAAGCGGCCAGTGCCCGGTAATCCGAATCTGTGGGCCCGAACATTTCCGTGAATTGGTCCGGTTTCAAATAATGGCGATACAGCGAGCTCTTGGGGTCGGAAAGCCCGTCAACCAGTTCTTGCAGCTTAATTTTATTGCGAAGGGGAAGACCGATGGCGAGGTTGAGGGTCTGGTTGGCGGGGACATCTCCAACTATAGAGGCCTTAGCCAAGTCCGCTGGTACATGGCCCTTGAGGGTTTGTCGCCCATGGGTACCGGGGGTCGATTGGAAACCAGCCAGGAGCAGGGCAACGGGGGCCAAAAAGAGCCCGATTCGGATGCCCCCATTCCAACCCTTGAAAATATTTTTTTTCGGGATCATAAATTTTAAAAATACCTTTTGTGGCGACCGGGTTAATATTTTTTTTATAAACACTCATTGTTAAATTCTGGGCAAATTCTAAGTCATTGTTTGTAAAAGTCTAACTAATAAAATTTTTTATTCGGAAAAGTAAAATCGATTTGAGGAGTCGAGCAAGCTTTCATAAAAATATTTGACCGCTTTTAAAATAAAGTTGAAGAGAGAGAAACTTTGAAGAGATCCTGAAAAATTTAATTTCGTCGTGGAAAGAGCCGACTCATCAAAATGGAGTTTAATTTATTTGAGGCTGTGCCCCAAACTGTTCCCGCCAAATAAAAGTTTTCAAAACTTACGTCGTGAATAGGGTTAGTAAGTGACTTCCACGCCCAGGTAAGGCAGGAAGGGCAGGTCCAGCTCTTCCGTGGTTTGGGTGTAATCGCTGTTGTATTGGTAGCCCAGGACGTTTTTGGTGTGGAAGAGATTGACGATATCCAGATAAACCTTCCATTCCCAGGTGTCATAAACGGTCTTGAAGGATGTGGAAAAATCCACCCGCCGGTAATCGGGAAGCCGGGCGGAATCAGCGGAAGCGTAAATCGGATCGTAAATAGTCGTGGGCGCCCCGTTGACGGTGACGACCGTGGAGGGCGCGGACAAGACCGGGGTCCAGGGGGCGCCGGTGGAGTAAAGGACCTTGAACCCAATGTCCCAGCCGGGGTTTAGCTTGTAACTTCCCACGATGGTGAGGACATTGGGCTCGTCATAGGCGAAGGGATAAGGGGTTTCGCCGGGGGCGTCCTGTCGCTGGGAAGAGCTGAGCGAATAGGCGATCCACCCGAAGAAGCGCTCGGTGGGAGGCTGTCGCAGGAAAAACTCCACACCCCGGGCGTATCCCGTTCCCGTGTTGAAATAACCCTCCCCCGGAATGGGGTTGGGATTGGTGACGATCTGGCTGGAAAAGTCTTTCTCATATCCTTCTACCCTGAATAAAAGGCCGGAGGCGTCCAACTTTTGCTCCACCCCCAAAACGCTGGCGATGGATTGTTCCGGCGCCAAGTGGGGATTGCCCAGATTCGAGTCCAAGTAAGGGAAGTCACTGATGCGGTCCGGCGCCTCGTCGTAATAGCCCCAGGAAGCCTTGAGGGTGGTATCGTCCGTCAAATGGTAGGCGGCGGAAGCCCGGGGCGTGAGGAAGAGTGTGGAATCCGAATTGACGTAATCCGCCCGGGCCCCCAGGGAAAACTCCAGCCGCTTATCCAGCGTCTTGAATTTCTGGTCGAGGAAGGCGGAAAAATCGTTGGAGCTGGTGGTGCCCTGGGAGCGCACCTTGCCGTCGAGGGTCAAGTTGTTGCTGTACTGGTCGTTCAATTGGCTGGGAAAAATGGGGAAATAGGCGTTCAAGGCATTGATGAAATGGTCGTACTCCAGCCCCCCTTCCAGGCTGGTGTCGGCGTCGAAGGCATGGGTCAGAGAAGCCTTATCGCCGAAGTCCTCAATGGTGGTGTCCTCATACAACCCAGGCCCTAAGGCGAAATTAAAATAAGTGTTCGTGTGGTAGGCCGTGTTGGCGATGATGTTTTGGCTGTCCGAAGCGTCCCGGTAATTAATCCCCTGGCTGTTGTAACCGTCGCTGAAATTAAAGCCTCCGGCCAAATCCGGGTCGTTGACCGCCACCGTCGCGGCGGCGGAAATGGAACCCATGATGCTGTCGGTGCTTCCCAAGGCCACGAAATCGAAATGAACTTTCGGTGAGGGGTTGTAACTGTATTTCACCTGGTAATCGCTGAAGACCGGCACCTCGATATCGCCCTGGGTGCCCGAGAAGTCCTTCAGGAAAAGGTCCAGGTAGCTCCGCCGCCCGGCGATGGCCAGGGAACTGTTGGAAGTAATGGGCCCTTCCGTCTCGAACTCAGAGAGGAATAGGTTCACGTCCTCGCGGAAGCCCCAGCGGTCCGAGCGGGAGTCCCGCTGGGTCAGGTCCACGAGGCCGCCCATGGAATTGGGGAACTGGGGGCCGAACCCTCCGGCATAAAAGTCGATGTCCTTGATTAGGTTGGAGTCGAGGGTCGAGACGATCCCGAAGTGGTAGGGAAAGTCGATGGGCACGTTGTCCACGTAATATTGGTTGTCGTCGGGCCCGCTTCCCCGTACCAAAAGTTGGCCATTGAGCGATCCGGCGGTGATGACCCCGGGCAGGGCTTGGAGGGCCTTCAACACGTCCTCCTGGGTGCCTGGCACGTTGGTCAGTTCCTGTTTGGAAAGGGATTCCTGGCTGACCTGGGTTTTCGCGACCTTATCGGTGGAAACCACCACTTCCGGCAGGGTGAACCCGTCCCGCTCCAGGTAAAAATCTTTTCGCGTGTCCTTGCCGATGGGAAGGGAAACCAGGGTGGCTTTCTTGAACCCCTCACCCGCCACCGTCAGGCGGTAAGTGCCGGGTGGCACCGAAAGCTTGTAATTTCCCTTTAAGTCCGCGTCGGCTGAGAAAGTGGCTGGGGTAGTAATCGCTTCCGTTGGGGTGGAGGATTCGGTTGCGAGGGTGTTTCCTACCGCCTCCAAATAAAGGCTTCCCCCAATGACCGGAGCCCGGTTTCCCTTTTCCAATATTCGGCCCGAAAGGAGATATAGAGAGGAGGTGGAAGGGGTACCTTCGGGCGTTGGCGTTTGGGCTTGGACAAGCGGACAAAAACCGGAAAGTAACAGGACTAAAACCGATAGCCTGGTTCCCGAAACTTTCATAGCCACTCCTTATCCATTAATTTCAAAGCGGTAGGGAATCTTAATTCTCACCGGCACCGGCTCCGAACCCGCGTAGGCGGGGGTGAAGGTCGATTGCTTCATGGCGGCCGCCGCCGCCTCGTCGCAGCCGGAACCCAAACCCTGGAGCACTTCCACGTCCATCACCGCCCCCGTGGCGTCGATATCCACCTGCAAAATCACCACGCCCTCGATGCCGGCGCGCTTGGCCGAATCGGGGTAAAGGGGTTTGACCTGTGTAACGAAGTGGGGCAGTTGGCTGACCTGGGCCACGGACCGGATGGCGCCGGTTCCCTGCCCTATCTCGGCCGCTTGGGCGGCGGACGCGGGCGTCGGCACTTCTTTGGGTTTGGGAAGGGGAAGCCGGGCCATCCGGCGGAGCATCGGCTTTTGCCAGATGTCCTCCTTCGGCGGCTGGTAAAGGGCGGCGGACTTGGAGGGGGCGAAGTCCAATGTAACCGTGGTTAGGTCCAGAAAGTGGGAACGCCCGATAAAAAGAACGGACAGGATAAAAGCCAGATGCGTCCCGACGGACAAAGCCCAGGAAAGAGGGGGCAAGGATAGGAAGTTGCGGCCCTTCACGGCTTCTCCGCTCCCAGGGCCACCTGGCTGACGCCCGCCTGGCGCACCATGTCCAAAACTTCCATGACCTTCTGGTAGTCCACCGATCCGTCGGCGGAAAGCACCACCCGTAATTCGGGATTTGTGATGGCGGATTCCTTGAGTTGGGTGGACAAATCGGTTTTCTCGGTTTTCTTACCCTGGTAAAAAATTTCGTCCTTGGTATTCAGGACGATGGAAACGCTTCGGGGAAGGGATGGGTCCGTGCTGTAGGATTTGGGCAGGTGGACCGGAACCGAGGGCGTGGCGATGAAACTGGCGGTCAGCATGAAGATGATTAAGAGCACCAGCATGATATCCACCAGCGGCACCACGTTGATCTGCGTGATGGGCTCGTCCGGATCGTGGGTGGAAGCGGCCATCGTCTAGTCTTTCCTTTGGACATAGGCCAACAGCAAACCTGAAAGGCGGTCGGCGTTCGCGAGCGAAAGTTTGACCAGGTTTTGAAAATAATTGTAGGTGGCCACGCAAGGAATGGCGATGAGGAGTCCGACAGCAGTCGCCACCAGCGCCTCGGACACGCCCCGCATGACCACGGTCGGCCCGGAGGTGCCGGCCAAAGCCAGATCGTTGAAGGCCTTGATGATGCCCAAGACGGTTCCGAACAAGCCGATGAAAGGAGCGTTACTGCCGAGGGTGCCCAGCACCAGCAGGTTTTTCTCCATCACCATTTTTTCATGAATTCTTTGGCTTTCCAGGATTTGCCCCAGGGCGGCCGGCCCCGCCAAAAGATTGGCCAAGCCTACCTTCAGGATGGCACCCGCCGGGGAGTCCGTATTCTCCACGAGTTTTTGGACTTCCTTGATATTTCCCTTCGAAAGCAGGTCGGGAACCTTCTCTTCTAATAATTCCGTATCCTTGACTTTCTTTTTAAAGAGGAAAAACCGGTCCCAAATGACCGCGATACTCCAGACGGACAGCCCTAACAGAAGGTAAAGAATCCATTCGCCCCCTAAAAGAGCGAATGCCTTGATGGCTTGAAGCATGGACTTTCTCCTATCCGATTTTGTTCAAAGCCAAAAGGCTTTTTTCGATATCCGTCTTTAGACGTTGCTTCCCAGGCGACCCAGCCTCCCGCAATCAATCCCATTCGCTTTAATTCTACTTTGCCCTTGCGGCCTTGGGTTTTCCGTTCGGCCCGGACTTCGGCTTGGGCTTGTCGTCATCCAAGCGGAAAAGGCCCCTGGTCCAAAGCCTGAAGTCGTCCATGTAGCCATAAACCGAGGGGACAACGATCAGCGTCAAGAAGAGCGAACTGATCAGTCCCCCGATGACCGCAACCCCCATGGACTGGCGGAATTTGCCCACTTCCGTCAGGGCCAGGGCCACCGGCATCATCCCCATGATGAGGGCCATGGTGGTCATGAGGATGGGACGCAGACGGATGACCCCCGCCTTCTTGATAGCCTCGTCCCGGGGCAACCCGGTACCTTCCATGCGCACCACGTAATCCACCAGCAGGATGGCGTTTTTCGTCACCAGCCCCATGAGCATGATGAGGGAGATCATGGTGAAAATATTCAGGCTCTGGCCCGACACCAGCAAGGCCACAAAGGCGCCCACGATGGCCAGGGGGATGGAGATCATGATGGAAAAGGGAATGATAGGCGAATCGTAAAGGCTGGTCAGGATCATATAGGTGAAAAGCAGGGCCAAAACCATGGCCACCAGCATGCTGATGGAGAGGTCCTGCAGATCCTTGCCCTGTCCCACGAAACTATAAGTAACGCCCGGCGGAAGGGTTTCTTTCGCTAGGATGACCTTGGCCTGGTTGATGATGGTGCCCAAAGCCCCCTTAGCGCCCAACTGCCCGGTGATTTCGATATAGCGCTGGCGGTTGAGGCGGTTGATCTTGGAGGGCCCTTCGGTGGTGACCGGTTGGGCGATATCCAGGAGCCTCACCATGCGGTTGTTGGTGTTGGGCACGTAAACGTCGTTGAAATCCTTCTGGAGGTTGCGCTGGTCTTCCTGCATGCGCACACGGATGTCATATTCCAACCCGTTCTCCCGGAACTTGGCGGGAACCGTCCCCTCGATCTGGGTGCGAAGCTCGTCACCCGCCTGGATGCCGAGGACGCCCAACTGGCGGCATTTGGCTGGATCCAGGACCGCTTGGAATTCTTCCTTCCCCCCGTCGTAATTGGTTTCAACGTCTTCCAGTCCGGGAATGGCCTTGATTTTCTCTTTGATGCTGTAGACCACGGGTTCCAGCACTTTATAGTCGATTCCCACGATGTCGAGGCTGAAGGGAGCCTGGTTGCCCAAGGCGTCCCGGTCCCCGACTGAAGGCTGCATTAACTGCCGGTAGGGTTCCAATTGCTTCCGGATGGCCACCTTCAAATCGGCGGCCGTCAGTTTGCGAAGGCGGTAATTGATCAACTTGGCGTAAATCAGGGCCACATTCTCGTTGCCTTGGGTATCCCCTACGACTTCGGAAGTGACATCGACCTCCGAATGGGCCCGGACGATCGCGGCGATCTTCATGGCCCATTCCCTGGTAGTGTCCAGGGCCATGTCGGGCGGGCCCTTTAAGGTCACTTGGAATTCCGGATTGTCCGCGTTGGGCACGAAGGTGAAAGGAATGAACTTGCCCAGGAACAGGCTGCCCAAAAAGATAACGAAAGCCGTCAGGACGACCCAGAGGCGGTGGTGGATGCTCCATCCGATGACCTTCTCGTAGCCCTTCTCCATCCTGGTTTGGAGGTCATCGAACCATTGGAAAAAGGCCAGCTTATGTTCGGCTTTTCCTCGCTTCCCCGCCCAATAGGCCGAAAGCATGGGACCCATGGTGAGGGCCTCGAAGAGCGAGATGACCATGGCAAAACAGACCGTCATCCCGAATTGCTTGAAGAACTGGCCCACCGTACCTTTCAAAAAGGCGATGGGAAGAAAAACGGCGATGATGACGCCGGTGGTGGCCACGACCGCCAAGGCCACTTCCATGGTGCCCTCAACGGCGGCCTTCTTCGGCTCCTCCCCCTCCTCCATGTGCCGCCAGATGTTTTCCCGAACCACGATAGCGTCGTCGATCAAGAGCCCCACCGCCAGGGAAAGGGCCAGGATGGTCATGAAATTCAGGGTAAAGCCCATCCAGTTCATCAGGATGAAGGCTCCCAAAAGCGAAGTGGGAAGCGCGGTGATGGTGATCAAGGTAGAGCGGAAGCTCCCCAGGAAAAGCAACACGACCAGGACGGTCAGCACGATGCCCATTAAGATGGTTTGCTTGACGTCATCCAGGTTCAAGCGGATGCCCCAGGCATCCTCCCGCACCATGGAAAGTTGGGCGCCCCCCGGCCGGGTTTTCAATAGTTCGTTCAAGGAACCGATGGCGTCCTTGACCTCATCCACCACCGCTACCGTGTTGGCCTTGGTTTGCTTGTGCAGCTGCAAGAACAAGGAAGGCTCGCCCTTGAAAGAGCTGTAATTTTGGGCGTCCTCGACGGTGTCGACCACTGTCCCCACCTTATCCACGGTAATCGGAACGTCCGAGCCAACGAAACTGATGACCGTGTGCCTCAGTCGGTCCAAGTCGTTGTACTCTCCCACGGAGCGGAAGAGGATGTTGTTGCCGTTCACCTCGAATTTGCCCACGGGAATGTTCTGGCCGTTCAAGCCGATGTTATCGGCCACCGAGCTGGCGCTGAGGTGGTAGGCGTTGAGCTTATTCCGGTCCAGCTCCACCCTTATCTCACGTTTGGAACTTCCAAAAATGTCCACCACGCCGACCCCGTTCAATTGGGCCAGTTGGGGTTTGATGAATTGGTCGGCCAGGTCGTAGGCCTGGGGGGAAGTGAGGGAGGATTTCAGCGCCAGGATCATGATGGGCTGGTCCGAGGGATCCAGCCGTTGGATGACGGGCTCCTCCACGTCCTTGGGCAGTTGGGGGCGCACCAGCGACAGGCGGTCCCTGACCCTTTGCTCCGCTTCCTTGCTGTCCGTTTCCAGGGTGAACTGGACGGTCACCACCGAATATCCCTCTTGGTTGGTGGAATTGATTTGTTTGACGCCCTGGAGGGTGGAAAACTGTTCTTCCATGGGCTTGGAAATTTGCGTCTCGATTTCTTCCGGCGCCGCCCCCTTATAGTTGGTGGTGACCGAAACCACGGGGAAGCTGACGTCGGGAAATAGGTCAATGCCCAGGGACCGATAGGCCATCACCCCCAGGATCATGATGAGGATGGCCACACAGGTGATGAAGGCGGGGCGGTCTATGGCGAGTTTAGGTAGGTTCACTTGGATTCTCCTTTTTCATCCGCAAGCCACCATTGGGCCTGGGCCAACAGGTTCAGTTTTTCCGCGATGACCGCCAAGCGGCTCAGGCGCGCCGCGTTATAGTCGTTCTCAAAGGATAAAAGCTGGAACTCGGTGGTGCGGCCGAACTCCAGCCGCTTGCGTTCCTGGTCCGCCTTGTTCTTTTGGATTTCCTCGATTTCGGTGGTCATGGCGAGGCGCTTGTCCACGTCGGCCATGCGGTTGCGCCAGTCCTGCCAGTCCTGGCCGACCTCCAACTGCTTGTCCTTCAAACTGAGAACCGCGCTTTCGTAGGTCCGCTTATAGCCCTCGGCTACCCGGGAGGCGGTAAAGACATCCAGGGGCAGGTTGAACTCGGCGCCGATGTTCCAGGTGGGATAATTGAAGGCCCAAGCCGTCTGGTCGGCGGGCTCGAAGGTCGGGTCCAGGCCGTTGCCCCGCCAGGAAGCGTTGAGGGTGATATCGGGATAAATATTTTGGGCGGCCTCGTCGTAAGCAGCCTTTTGGCTGTCCGCCGTCTTTTGCGTGGCTTTCAAGTCCAATCGGTCGGGTAAAGTGGCGGGGATTTCCACTTTCAAACCGGCAAGGGAATCGTCCAGGCTTTCCAACTGTTCGGGTACATCGCCCTCTTGGGTTCCCCGATAGCGGTTGAATTGGAGTTGGGCGGACATTTCACTTTCGGTGGACTGTTCCAAATCCAATCCGGCCAAGCGAACCGAGGCCTCCGCCTGCAGGGCGTCGGGCGGGTCGGCCAGGTTGCGGGCCACCCGCCTTTTGGTCCAGTCCCAGATCTGCTGGCTGCGGTCCAGGGTGTCCTGGAAGATTTGGATCTGGGTCCGGGCCAGGGCCAGGTTCCAATAGGCCACCTTGGCGTTATAAAGGGCCTGGGCGTTTTGATAGGCGGCGTTGTTGGCCGACGATTCAAACTGGTATCGGATTTGGTGGACGCCCGCGCTGGTCTGGGCGCCTCCGAAATCCTTGAAGAGGGGCATCGAAAGTGAGATCACCGGCGCGATTTGGTAATAAGAACTCAAAGGCAAGCTCCCATTAAAAAAGGCTTCGGTCTGGGGCGAGAAATAAAAAGAGGGCAAGGTTAAATTGGTGTTCGTAAAGGCATAGCCGATGGAAAGGGAGGGTCCGAAGGGCAGTTTGTCCGTGATCGAAACTCCCGCCGTGTCCGTCAGGGTGTGGGGATTGACGAAAGGGTTGGAGGGTTGTTCCAGGTCGTCCAGGTGGTTGTAACCCGCCACCAACTGGGGCGAATAGGTCAGGTCTTGTTGATGGGACTGTTTCTCATAGCCTTCCACAGCCGCATGGGAGGATTGGTATCCCGGGCCTTTAGTTTCGACCTGTCCCAGGTAATCCTCCAGCAACAGTTTTTGCTGGGCGAAAGCCGCTCCCGCCGCCAGCCACAACGCCATTCCCAGACCGAATCGCTTTCCCATGTTTCTTAATCCACCTTGTTCAATTTAAAAACCGAAAAACATGCCACATCACTTCCAGTCAATATAAAACCGGGCAAGGCCTTTTGCTTTTCAGCCTTGTTTCGGTTTGTAACCAAATGTAACCGACCCTCAAGCCAAGGGCTGGAACCTTAGGATTATTTTCCTTTGTACTTGGCTTTCATCTTTTCGCCCCAAGTTTTCCAATCCTGTAGGGTCCAATTGGCATAATCGGGTTCGGACCAATCAGCAGCGGATTCATCGCCGCCGTCCGCCCAATCCCTCCAATCCTTTTCAGTCCAGTTTTTCCGCTCCATGCCCCAGCGGATCCAGTCGTCGATCTGGCCCGGCCCGCCGCCCCCCACTTCCCGGGGCATGACCAGCCCGAGAACCGCCGAGGCTGCGGCCACCGTGCCACCGATTAGGAGGCCCGCCAGCACGAAAATCACCAAAAGCGTCGTATTCATTCCCTGGCCGTGCGCCAGCACAATCCAGGAAAACCCCAAGGCCAGGACCACTCCCCCGATGATTCCCGTCACCGCGATAAAGTTTCCTTCCCCAAACGAAACGTTGGCGTGGATCTTTTGCGTGTTCTTTAATTCCTCATTCATCTTTCGCTCCTCTTGTACCGGGGCGGCCTTTCGGCTTTTCCGGTGGATGGCGATGGGCTCCCAGGGCGGCCCTCAAGGCCCCCAGGGCATAACGGCAACGGCTGCCCGCCGTGTTCAAGGAAATCTCCAAAGCCTCGCCGATTTCCTTAAAGGACAGTCCCATGTAATATTTCATCCTCAGGACCGCCTTCTGAGCATCCGGTAGTTTCTCCACGGCCCTTTCCAGGACTTTGGAATCCACCGGTGGAAGAAAAATTTCTTCTGCCTCTTCCATACCCGCCGACTCGGCCATCTCCAGCGGGAGATGGTGCTTATGCCTTGCCCTTCGCTTGAGCGCGTTCAGCCAAACCGCCCGGGCCGTATAGGCTCCCGGGGTCTCGACCTTCAAACTTTCACGGCGTTCCCAAAGGAGGGCCAGAGTTTCCTGGACCACATCTTCCGCTTCCTCGCGGTTTCCCAGGACGCGGCGCGCCAATCGCACCCACATTGCCCGGTTTTCCGCGGCGAAAGCCTGGAAATCCTCCCCTTGTTGAAAGTCGTTCATGGCCTGGCCTCAAACCTCGCTCACTTGGATAGACCCGCCCCAGGCCCCTTTTGTCTATCCAAAATGGAATTTTCCCTTCCGACGCTTCCGGCCCGCCCGCCGGTCCATCGGCAAAATTTTTACGCGCTCATGAACTGGTTCGCGTAAACCCGGGCCAAAAGCCGTATGTAAGACTCGTCGTCTCCGATAATGTCGGAAAGCCCGCCCACCATCTTCACCTGCCAGGTGTAATGGGACAGCGCTCCCACGAATTGGAAATAGGTCCGCCTAATCTCGGTCTCGCTCAACTTTCCCTTCACGAAGGGCGCCAGGATGTCCCGGGCCACGGTCGTGAGGGATTCCTTGATGAAGCCCAGGTAGAATTTTTTCACTCCCGGATTGGTCATGGCCTCGTTCACGAGGATCTTGAGAAATTCCAGGTTCTCGGGACGACCCATTCTTTCCAAGTGGTTGTGAGCGATGGCATAAAAGACTTGCTCCAGGTTTTGGGCGTGGGTTAGTTCCCCCTTGAGGGATTCCATTTCATCCTCGTGGCATCCCAAGATCGCCAACAGGATCGCTTCTTTACTTTTGAAATAATGATAGAGCGTCGCCTTGGTCACCTTGCAGGCCTTGGCGATCTGGGCCATGCTGGTTTCTTTGAAGCCCTGGTTGGCGATCAACCGCCGCGCGTGCGACAAAAGCCGCATGCGTTGGTCCGAATGTTTTTGTTCATTAAGAAGCTTGGCCATAGGGGCATAAACCTACCAACCGGTCGGTTGAATGTCAACGGAGTGTTCAAAAATCTACTTTTAACTGGAAAATAGGAAAACAAAGGTCCGTTATTTCGAGTAAAAATCGTGAAACTTTTTTTCCTTATATTCCGTCTAATTTTCATAAGGCAGCAAAATAAGCTTTTAAACCCATTAATTAACCCACTGACTAAACTTAAGGAGATTAAGAAATGAAAAAAGTAATGACATTGGCTTTGGCCTTGTTCTTCGTGACGGCAACTTCCGGCTTGGTTTTGGCCCAAGGGACCACCACTGCCGCACCAGCGACTAAAACCATGAAGAAAGCCCATAAAAAGCACCACACCAAGAAAAAGGGCTCTGCCGCTTCCGCGACAGCGGCTCCAGCCAAGTAATCTTGGCCCAAAGTAGTGCTTCAAGGCTTTAAAAGTCGCAGTAAAGCGGTCCGGCCAAAATCGGACCGCTTTTTTATTTTCAAAACAACCCGAATTCCAAGTAAATTAGGGTGTCAACGGAACTTTCTTAAAACCAGGACGTCTATATAGAAGAGTAAAAAGATTGAAGAGGAGGATTTTATGAAGCGTTTCATTTCTTTCGCGGCTTTATTGTTGTTGAGTACAACCGGTTTGGCCTTGGCTCAAAACACGACACCTGTCGCCCAACCCGTCATGAAGTGGGACAATCCCCGCTTTACCGAAATTCATACCCGAATGAAAAATCAGAGGACTCGCATCGCGCAGGGACTGAAGAGTGGCAAACTCACCCAAGATGAGGCGAAAACCCTGCAAAACAAGATTGAAGCTGTTCGGGGACAAATGCGTAGCGATTTTCAACAAAACAAGCAAAGCGGCCAAAAAGGGCTGACGGACCAACAATTCCAACAACTGAATCAAATGTTGGATGACAGCTCCCTGGCTATTTTCGGCGATAAACACGGAGACGCAACCCCAGCCAACCCCTAAAAAGGTCTTCACTACCTTTCACCGTTCTTTTCAAAATCATAAGAGCCGGACAGCGCCCCAAAGCTGACCGGCTTTTTCATTACCGCTTTTAACTCCTTATTTCTTTCTAAAAAAACGCAAATCCGAGAGAGGAAATCTTTTTAGAATTAAAAAGCCCTTTAATCTCAAGGTTTTACGGGTTTCCGGGGCATTGACACCCATGATTACTGGCGGTAAAACAAAGCCCCTGTTTTAGGCAGAGGTCTCACGTCTCGCTGGAGGAAAACTTGCGGTTCTCACAACCTTTCCATCGGGTGAAATTCACCCCCTTCTTTTTTTTGTTTTTGTTGGCGCTATCGCCTTTTTTGAACGGTTGTTTCGTCAAGGATGTGGCTGTCAACTCCATGGCCGACAGTTTCGCCGCGTCCGGGGACACTTTTTCGGCCGACAATGATCCGGAATTGATCCGCCAATCCGTTCCCTTCAGCTTGAAGCTCATGGAAAGCATCCTCTCCGCCACACCCCATCACGTGGGTCTCCTAACGGCCCTCTGTAAGGGTTTCACCGAATATGGCTACGCCTTCGTGCAATCCGACAGCGAATATATCGCCGACACAGATTACGAGAAATCCCGCGCTATGAAACTGCGAGCCAAAAAACTTTACGTGAGGGCCCGGGACTACGGCTTGCGGGGCCTGGACGTTCGTTATAATCATTTCAGCGACCTCATCCTCAAGGATCCCAAAACAGCCGTGGCCAAGGCGAGGAAACAAGATGTCGAACTGCTTTACTGGACCGGCGCTTCCTGGCTGGCCGCCATTTCCATCGGCAAGGACGATCCCGATTTGGTATCCGACGTTCCCCAGGCCGAGTCCCTGATTTACCGGGCCTATGAGTTGGAGCCCGATTACGATGACGGCTCGCTTCATGATTTCTTAATCACTTACGAGGGAAGCAAGCCGGTCCTCATGGGTGGGTCCCTGAAAAAAGCCAAGGAACATTTTGAGGCGTCCCTAAAACTGAACAAGGGCTTGAGCGCCTCGACTTACGTGAATTACGCCGAAGCGGTGGATGAAAAAGAGCAGAACCGTGAAGAGTTTGAGGAAATGCTCCATAAGGCCCTGGAGATCGATGTCGATAAAAAACCCAGCTGGCGTCTGGTAAACTTGATCATGCAGGAAAGGGCTAATTGGCTGCTTTCAAAGGTTGATACTTTATTCGTGAAATAACCGCCGGAATAGAACAACAAAAGGAGACCACCTTGTTCTCATCTTTAAGGAAAATAATGATCGCGGCGATGCTTTTTTCGCTGACGGGAACCCTGGCTTACGCGCAGGACGCGGCCGTCACCCTCAAACTGGGAACCTTGGCCCCCGAAGGATCCGTTTGGGACAACATCATGCGGGATATGGGCGAGCAGTGGAAAACATCGGGCGTCAAACTGCAGATCTACCCCGGCGGTGTGTTGGGGGATGAGCCGGACATGGTCAGTAAAATGCGCATCGGCCAAATCCAGCTGGGAGTCCTAACCGTGGTGGGCCTAGCGCAAATCGACAAAGGTGTCCAAGCCCTTTCCATTCCCATGCTCTACAAAAGCTACGCCGAAAGCGACTATGTAAGAACAAAAATGCAGCCCCTGTTGGAAGAACGCCTGCTGAAAAAAGGGTTCAAGGTTTTGAACTGGGGTGAGGCGGGTTGGGTCATGTTTTTCGGCAAGGACCCCATCTTGACTCCGGACGATTTAAAGAAGGCCAAATTTTTCGTCTGGGGCGACGATACCGACACGCTGAACATTTGGAAATCCGCTGGGTTTTCCCCCATTCCCCTGGCCGCCACCGACATTCTTCCCAACCTCCAGACGGGCCTCATCAACTCTTTTGATACCTCTCCTATTTCAGCTCTGTCCTTCCAATGGTTTGCCTTAGCCCCCCACATGACCAAGCTCCGCTGGGCGCCCTTGGTGGGAGCCACTATCATCACCACCAAAGCCTGGAACAAGATACCGGTGGACGCCCAACCCGCCATCCTGAAAGCCGCCGCCGACGCAGGTGTCCGCTTTAAGGACGAGATTCGGGCGGGGGAGGAGAAAGCCATTGACGCCATGGTCAAGCACGGCCTGACCGTTCACGATGTGACGCCCGAGCAATATGACGCGTGGGAAAAGCTCTTTACCGGCATCTATCCCCAGATTTCCGGAACCGTGGTGCCCGCGGACATGATGGATATGGCTATTAAATACCGCGATGAATACCGCGCCGATCACAAGGCGGCCGCGGAGTAATGACGCCTCGAAAACGGTCCGCCGGGGGCCCAGCCAAAGGACCGAAACCGGGGAAAAAAACTTCGTGGAAAATCACCAAGTTTCCCCCTTCAACCCTTGCACCGGTAGAAAGGCCAGCCTCCGGGCCTCAATCGATGGCTATTGAAAGCCATCCCGGCGGGGTATCCACCCAGCCCGCCTTTTGGCACGTTCCCGAAAACCTTCTTTTAACCTTCTTTTTCGCCGTCATGATGTTCCTGCCCCTGTTGGACATCCTGGCGCGCAAGCTTCACGGCCTTTTCAACTGGTTTCCCGCCGTCTTGGTCTCAGGTTCGCTTAACCTGGTCCAGCACGCCGTTTTAGCCATCATGATGTTTGGCGGCGCCATCGCGGCGCGCGAAGGTAAGCTCCTCCAGCTGGCCACCACCGCCAACATGATTCCCCAGCGCTTCAAGGCCGCCGCCCACATTTTGACCGCGGGAATCGGCGCGGCCATCACCCTTTACCTGGTCAAGGCGGGCTTCTCCTTCGCCATGATCGAACGAGACGTGGATTCGATCATCGCCTTGGGAATCCCCAAGTGGATTGTCCTCATGTTCCTACCGATCGGCTTTTCCATGATCCTGGTTCGGATGATCTGGCGCTCGTCCGACAAGTGGAATGAGCGGCTCATGACCCTCATGGTAGCCGGATGGCTGGCCTATCTGGCCCCCTTTATCCATAACCCCTCGGAAACTTTCATCTATATATGCTTTGGTTTGCTGATGGTGGCGGTCGTTTTTGGGATGCCCGTCTTTTTGGTCTTGGGTGGCGCGGCGCTTATCTTTTTATGGAACTCCGACACTCCCATTGATTCCATCCCCGCGGAAACTTACCGCATGGTGGTTTCGCCCACCATTCCCACCATTCCCCTCTTCACTTTGACCGGCTATTTCCTGGCCGAGGGAGGCGCTTCCGCAAGATTGTTGAGGGTTTTCCAGGCTTTCTTTGGATTGCTTCGGGGCGGCCCCGCCATCGTGACCGCTTGCGTCTGCGCTTTCTTCACCGCCTTCACGGGAGGTTCGGGGGTGACCATCCTGGCCTTGGGCGGCCTTCTGATGCCGATCCTGCTGGCGGAAAAATATAAGGAAAGGGACGCGTTGGGGCTTTTGACGTCCGCCGGCTCCCTGGGCATGCTTTTCCCCCCTAGCCTGCCCGTGATTCTTTACGGTGTGGTTTCGGGAACTTCCATCAAGGATCTTTTCCTGGGGGGTTTTATGCCTGGGATGATTCTTTTATTTCTGACGGCCCTGTGGGGGATCATGAAGGCCTCCAGCGAAAACAGTTCCAAATATTCCCTTTTGCGCGCCTTTAAATTGTGGTTGTGTATCGGGTCCTTGGCCTTATTTTTTTCTCTCGTGGCTTTTTACGCTTGGAAACTTTTTTGGCATTTGGCCTGGATGATTTTGGCGGCCATCGGGGGCATTCAACCCGAAACCGCGACGGTAGGGCCCATCACTTTCGTCCATCTTTCCGCGATCGGCAGCACCCTGGTTTTGGTCAGCGTCCTTTATCCCCTGATCCAGAAACATGTTTTGGATCCCCTGAGTGCCAAATTGGAAATCCAAAAAGAAACTTCCGAGGCCCTGATTTCGGCCTGGGAAACCAAGTGGGAACTGGCTCTTCCCCTGGTGGTTTTTTTCTTTCTCTTCGTCATCAAGGTGACCCTGGTGGAATCGGCGGCCCTGACGGCCCTCTATGCTTTCCTGGTGGAAGTCTTTTTTTACCGTGAGATGAAGCTGAAGGACGTTCCTAAGGTCATCACCGAATGCGGCATCCTGGTGGGAGGCGTACTTTTGATTCTGGGGGTCTCGCTGGGGTTCACCAACGACATGGTCGACGCCCAAATTCCCTCGCAATTGGCCGCCTGGGTCCACGACACGGTCCATTCCCAATGGGTTTTCCTGCTGATGGTCAACCTCATGTTGATCGTCGTGGGAAGTCTCTTGGAAATCTTCGCCGCCATCGTGGTGGTGGTGCCGCTTCTGATGCCCATGTCCGACGCTTTCGGGGTGGACCGGGTGCATATGGGGATCATCTTCCTAGCCAACATGGAATTGGGGTTCATCGCCCCACCCTTGGGGCTTAATCTCTTTTTATCCTCCTATCGCTTTAAGAAGCCCATGACAGAGGTCTATATGGCGGTCCTTCCCATGTATCTCATTCTTCACGGTATGGTTCTCTTGATTACCTTTTGGCCTTTTCTGACCACATGGTTGCCCAGGTTATTTTCCCAATAGCCAAATTTTAAAATTCAAACTTCGCCTATAATGCCTTTCATGGCATCCCTCATACCCCGGCACACCGGCCTTTATACGGACTTTTACGAACTCACCATGGCGCAAGGCTATGTTCTCGCGGGCAAAGCCGAAACTCCCGCCTGCTTCGATTATTTTTTTCGGGACAGCCCTTTCCAAGGCGGCTATGTGGTTTTCGCCGGGCTCAACAGTTTTCTAGAAACCCTTGAAAGCTTCGCGTTCGGTAAGGAAGAACTGGATTACCTGGGAGAACAGGGGTTCCAAAAGCCCTTCCTGGATTACCTAAAGACCTTCCGTTTCAAAGGGAAAATTTATTCGGTGCGGGAGGGGGAAGTGGTCTTCCCCTTGGAACCGCTGATGCGGGTGGAAGGCACCTTCCTGGAAACCCAAATTATTGAAACCCTTTTGTTGAACTTCATCAATTTCGAATCCCTGATTGCCACTAAAGCTTCCCGGATGGTTCAGGCCGCCCGGGGCCGCAAGGTCGTGGATTTTGGCCTTCGCCGCGCCCAGGGACTGGCGGGCATCCAGGCTTCCCGTGCGGCGGCCATCGGCGGGGCGGACGCCACCTCCAATGTTTATTCCTCCTTTGTGTACGGCCTCTCTCCTTCGGGTACCCAGGCCCATTCCTGGATTCAAAGCTTTCCCGATGAGCTCACGGCTTTTCGGAAGTTCGTGGAAATTTATCCCGAACGCAGCACTCTATTAGTGGATACCTACAACACGATGAAAAGCGGCATCCCCAACGCCATGATTGTGGCCAAAGAGATGGAAGAAAAGGGCCACCGCCTGGCGGGCATTCGCTTGGATTCGGGCGACCTGGCCTACCTGAGCAAGAAGGCCCGGGAAATGCTGGATCTGGCGGACCTCCATTACGTGAAGATCGTGGCCTCCAACCAGTTGGACGAGAAAATCGTCAAGAGCCTTTTGGACCAGGGCGCGCCCATCAATGTTTTTGGCATCGGCACTAGCCTGCTGACCGGCCAGGACAATCCAGCCCTGGATGGAGTTTATAAACTTTCCACCTTTGATGGAGAACCCTGCCTCAAGATCTCGGAAAATCTGGCGAAGTCTTCCCTGCCGGGGGTAAAAAAAATCGTCCGCTATACCGACCCCGACGGGTTCTTTTACGCCGATGGCATCTTATTGGAAGAAGAAAAAGCCGCTGAATTCATCTTTCACCCCCTTTTTCCCGAACAAAAAAGCCGGGTCGCCCACTGTTTTCCAGAAGGGATTCTTTTTAAAGTGATGGATGGTGGAAAACCGCTGATAAACCAGACCGTGAAGGAAGCGGCGGCCTACGCGAAGGAACGTCTGGCCAAGCTTTCTCCGGAACGAAAACGGTTTGAGAATCCCCATACCTATAAAGTTGGAACCAGTCAAAAGCTGATGGATTTGCGAACCAAGCTGATTCATCGGCACGACCAGCCATAAAACTCTAGTCCATAAACCTTGACTTGAAACAGCTTAAAATTCCGGCCAATGGCCGGTTTAACCGTCTGAGCCGTAAAATAGGATAAGCCTACTAGTGGCATAATGATGAAAGAGGTGGAATTCATGAAGGCTTTATTGATCGTTGACGTCCAAAATGATTTTTGTCCCGGTGGAACCTTGGCTGTGCCCGAGGGAGACACGGTTATTCCCGTGATTAATGCCCTCATGGGCGCCTTCCCTTTGGTCATCGCCTCGAAAGACTGGCACCCGAAAGATTCGGTCCACTTCAAAAAATGGCCGCCCCACTGTGTGCAAAACACTCCGGGCGCGGATTTTCATCCCAACCTGAATACCTCGAAGATCAACAAGATTTTCCTTAAGGGAACCCTCAACAAGGACGACGGCTATTCAGCCTTTGAGGCCACCAGCGGCAATTTGGGCCAATTTCTAAAAAAGGAAAAAGTGGAGGATCTTTATATCGTGGGGTTGGCCACCGACTACTGCGTGAAGGCCACCGCCCTGGACGCGGATAAAAACGGCTTGGAGACCTTCGTAGTGGAGGACGCCGTGGCGGCCGTCAACGTGAAACCCGGCGACGGGGAAAAAGCGTTAAAGGCCATGGCCCACGCGGGCATCACCCTGATCAACTCCTCGGAAATACTCCCCCAATAAAAAGCCCCCCGGATATGATCGCGGGAGGCTTCTCGGTTTTTAAAAACTAAAGTGTTATTGGGCAGCTTTTGGCTGGTCGGCTAAAACCAAATAATTCAATCCACCCTTGCTGATAGTCGTTCCCGTGACGGTCACCATCGCACCACCCTGGGAAGCGAACTGGTCGCGAACCGAATGATAGTTGGAGTCGACCGGGATATAGAGTTTACCCTTATACATAAGGGCCAATTCACCACCGCCGCTGATACACTTGGCGGCGCAGGCTTGGTGTTTTTCACCGGTGGCTTTCATGCCGTCCTTCATATAGCAACCCACGTCCACGACCTCGCATTTCATGGCTTTACCCATGTCTTTTGGAGCCGCCGCCATATCCATGTCGGCAAACGCTTGGCCGACCAGGAAACTCAGAACCATCACCGGAACCAGAAACATCCATTTTTTCATAACAACCTCCAAAATAAATTCCCATCTCCAATCCCCAAAGGGACATGGGTAAATACGATCAGGGGACAGCTAGAGTTACATTCCCAAGCTTTTTTTGCAAGTACCCCCTTTTAAAAATGAACTGAAAGGAAAGCCTTCAAACCGCTTCGATTGGGCTTTATTTATCCTTTAAATCCAAAGTGACATCACTGTTACCAATACCAGTTTCCAGCTTGGCTTCACTTTTATCGCCGCCCTTGGAGCCTTTCTTTTTCTTGCCTTTTTTCTTTTTGGAGTGTTTTTTACCGGAATGATGTTTGGAGGAGGAACCGGCAGCATCGGATGATTCACGAGCGGCCCAGGCCGTCCCACCGGCTAAAAAAAGTAGCGCCATGGTAATGGAAATAAGCTTTTTCAAGCCCAACCTCCTCATTTGACGATCGATGGGCTATTGTACAATTCCCGGCAGGACTTCGTCTACAGTGGGACCCGGCCGTTACTTTTCCTCGTAAGTCCACTGCCAGAAATCGTCGCCCCTTGGATGTTTTTTCCGGGCGAGGGTTCTCACCTCGGACTTAAAGGATTGGACGACCCGGCGCAGGTCCTCGTCCAGGTGTTGAAAGTCCAGTGTCATTTCCACCCGATCGGGATGGATTTCATGGGCGACGATATGAAGGCCCGGATAGCGATAGGGAAGGTTTCGTAAGGCCACTTGGGCGAACCCCCGCGCCTCTCCCTCCAGCAGGGGCTGGCGATGGGTGGTGTAAAGAACGACATCGTGCAACGCGTCGGGGTCTCCGGGAAGTCTTTCCATGCTTTCAGCGGACCCCGACTTTTTGGGCGTAGCTGTCGTCGAAGAGCTCCTGAATGTCGAAATCCTTCCGGATCACGCGGTTGGCCAGCAAAAAGTTCTTAATGTCCCCCATGGCCTTTTCATCGCCCGCCGTCAGCCGGAGGGACCAATCGAAACCCTTCAGACTCTCAGCCAGGACGGAGGCTGGAAACTGGCTGTCCTTCGACAGAAGCGCGAGGATTTCCTTCGGGTGCCGCTTCATGTAGTCATTGGTCTTTTGGGTGGCTCTCAGGAAGCTTTCCACCAGGGCCGGGTTCTCCTGGGCGAACCCGGTTCGCACCGCGTAAAGGCTCAAGCTCCCGGACACGTGGGAGGAGTCGGCGACCACCCGGGCCTTGCCAGCCTGTTCCAGCTGCGTGCGGTAAGGCATCCAAAGGATAATGGCGTCCACCGCCCCGCTTTCCAGCGCCGGACCCTGGTCCGGCCCCGCTAGGTTGACCAGTTGGACGTCCTTGAGGGAAAGTCCAGCTTGGGCCAAAAGCTGCCCCAAAAAGAAATGCACGCTCGACCCCACCTGGGCGGCCACTTTCTTCCCCTTCAGATCCGCGATCGAATGAATGGGCGAATCGGGACGCACCAAAAGCGCGTTGGTGGCGGGGTTGAAGGCCGCCTTGGCGATGACTTTCAGGTCGATTCCCCCGGCTTTTGCCACCAAGGGCGGCATATTGCCGACGGCTAGAATATCCACCCGGTCCCCCGCGGCGGCCTCAATCATGACCGGCCCTGAAAGGAAGGATTGCCACTCCACCTTGGCCCCTTCTTTGAGGAATTCCTTGTCGTAAAAACCCTTGGCTTTCCCCACCCAAAGCACGCTGCTGGAAGGCTGATAACCAATTCGTACGGTTTTTTCCTCCTGGGCCCGAAGCTGGGAAAAAACGAGTATGAGGGTGAAAGCCGTTAGTAACCTATTTTTCATTTCGGTTTCCTTTTCGAATTTTTCTACCGCTTATGGAAAAACTCATTGTAGATTTTCCGGCGGATTTTAACAAAGGGGGTGACGCTTCGGTCCCGGGGACGGGTCAGGGGAACGGGAATGATTTTTTTGATCGTGCCAGGCCGGGGGGACATCACCGCTACCCGGTCCCCTAGGTACACCGCTTCCTCCATATCATGGGTTACCAGGATCACGGTAGTCTTTTGGGCCCGCCAAATCCTCAGAATTTCCTCCTGCATTTGGATGCGGGTCAGGGCGTCCAACGCCCCGAAGGGCTCGTCCAAAAGAAGCACCCGGGGCTGTCCCACCAGGGCCCGCGCGATGGCCGCCCGCTGCTGCATCCCGCCGGATAATTGCCGGGGATATGCCTTCTCAAAACCCGACAGGCCCACCAGCCGCAGGTGGCTTTCCACGGTTTCGCGGATTTCTGCGAGCGAAAAATTCCGGGGACAGCCGAAAGCCACATTTTCTTCCGCCGTCATCCAGGGAAAAAGCCTCGATTCCTGGAAAACCATCCCCCGGTCCAAGCCGGGCTTTTCAACAGGCTTTCCATCTAAAAGGATTTCTCCGCCGTCGGCTTTTTCTAATCCGCCGATCAACCGGAGCAGGGTGGATTTGCCACAACCGCTGGCTCCCACCAAAGTTACGAATTCCCCCGGCTTCACCTTCAGTTGAATGTCGGATAAAACAGGCAGTTCGCCCGTGGAAAGGTTGTAGCCTTTATAAATGTTTCGGATGATGAGGGAGGCGCCTGGGGTCATGGGCCGCTTACCTCTCGTTCCATTTCAAAAGGCGGCGCTCCGCCCAAAGAATGAGAAAGTCGATCAGGAGGCCGGTCAGTCCGATGGCCGCCACCCCCACCAGCATCACGTCGGGTTGGGATACTTCCCGGGCGTACATGATCATGTAGCCGATGCCGGAAGAGGCCGCGATCAGCTCCGCCCCCACCACCGAGGCCCAGGCGATCCCCATGCCCACGCGAAGCCCGGTGAAGAGCGACGGCAGGGCCGAGGGCAGGATGACCCGGGTTAAGAGTGTCCACCGGTCCTTCTCCAATACCTGGGCCACTTCTAGGTAACGGGGGTCGGTGCCGCGAACGCCTTGGATCACGTTCAAAAGCACTGGCCAAAAGCTTCCGACCGCGATCACAACCACTTTGGAGCCTTCCCCGATTCCCAGCCAAAGGATGAGCGCGGGAATCCAGGCGATAGTGGGAATAGGCCGGAGCAGGCCCGTTAAAAGGGAGAGCGCCCGTTCCATCCTGGGCGAAAGCCCCATGGCCAGGCCCAGGACAATCCCCAGCCCCGCGCCCAGCGCAAACCCCTCCAAGACCCGCAAAAAACTGATTTTCAAGTTGCCCCATAGCTCACCCGAAGCCGTCAGTTCGATCAGTGTTTTCCCAATGACCAGTGGCGAAGGCAGGTAAGAGGACTTAAAGTCCCCCCGTTCGCTCAAAATTTGCCAAAGAAAGAGGCCGGCAACCGGCACCACGAGGGGCAGAATGAGCCTGTTGAGAAATAATTTTTTCGGGGGTTTTTCGGGAAAGGTCATGGGCTATTGTTCAATGGCATGGACGCTAGGTCAAGAAGGACTTAAATTTCATCCGATTCAGGGATTTTATTTGTTCCATGCGGTGTTGAACCATCCCGAACTTTGTAAACCACTTCATCATCGGTTAAGAATACCGGTTCCAGGTCAGTTTGAATGAATTCTTCGAGAATCTTCCACTCTTTAGGGGTTAACTTTTCCTCCGGGGGCAGCCAGGATTCACTTTCCACCGGGCCATTCCGGGGGGCCACCACGTAATCCACTCCCCATTGCTTGAGCCGCTTCGCGATGCCCCCTGGATTGCCGTACTGGCGGACGAACTCGTGAAACGGATAAGGATCGAAAGCCATGTTCGAGCAAAAGGGGCGTTCCATGTAATAACCCCTCGCGTCGGAGGTTAATAATATTTTGGAATCCGCTTCCGTGTTAGCCCTGATCCAAGAAGCCCATTTAAAATTATCAGCTGAAATCATACGGCCTAGGTATTCCGTCCGGGTTTCCTGGCCCCCCCAAATTCCCCCACAGGAAAAATAATGGGAACTAATGCCACATAGAAATGGCAGGGAAAGAAGCGCCGACATCACCCCGAACAAAGCCAAGGCCTTCCCACCTAGTCCTTGATGAAGCGGCTGCCAACCACAAGCCAAAACCAGGCAAAGCCCCACAAAAAGCGGAATGTGAAACCGGGGGATTTGAATGAGGAAAAACCCAATTAAAGAATAGGCCGCCAGGATCTTGAGTAAGATTTTTAAAGATAGATTTGCCGGACGGGCCGCAATGAGAAGCGGTAGGGTGGCCAAAAAACAGGGGCCCAAAAAGTTGAAGAAACTGACGGGAGGCATGGTTAGGTTCCAAGGCACTTTCCACCAAGTTCCCAAGGCGTAAGGATAGTCCTTACTGAACTCGACCATTTCTTTGGCATGAAACTGGGAAACCAAACGTTGTCCGAACCATTCGTTCAGGCAGGGATAAACCGGATTACCGGTCCAGCAGATGTTCCTGATCATCCAGGGACCCAATACTGCCAGGACAAGCGGAATTGCAATGGATACCAGTTTGAAGAATGGGATTTTCCGCCATCCGGAAACCATCCCTTGCCATACAAACCCCAATCCCAGCGCCAAGAGAATAATAAGACCGGTGTATTTAATGGAGAGTATCATTCCTCCAAAGATGGCGCTGGGGACTATCCATCGGATGGACGATTCCGCCATTTCCGATTCCCCAAGCCGCAGAGAACCATAAAGCGTCAACAAGGTGTAAAAAGCCAATAGACCTTCTACTTGAGTGGTCCACACATTAATCACGAGCATAGGGAAGGTGGAAACAAGCCCCATGGCAAGCCAAGCGGCCTCTTGTCCCGCAATCTCCAGGGCCCAGCCTCCGGAAAAGAGGATGATCATCAGGAAAACCCACGCGTGCAGCAGTTTGGAAACTTCGCCGCTTTTAAGAATGACGCCGTTCAGGAAATAAAGTTCCCCGGCGAACGGAAAAGTAATGAAGGAATTGGTTGGCATATCGGCGATCCCATGCCGGGCCATCCAATTGGCCAGGAAGCCCAGATGGTAGACCAAGGAATCGGTCCATATTTCCGGGGCCAACCCATGACCGAATGAAAATAGAATGAAAAGAACGGCCAAAACCGCCAGACAACGGCAGAAAAACCCACTGGGTGGGGGAATGTCAGCATGAAGCCGTTGAATTATTTTTCTCCGGTCTTTTAACAGGTCCACCAAGGCCCAAAGAGCCAAAAGCACGAGCAGGGACACCAGCAGAAGCCGGACCCACAGGTTCAAAAACCCCAGCGCCAACCATACTTGACCGATCCCCACGACACCTAGGCCGAATTCCATGGGAGTTTTTATAAGTATGTTTCCGCTCACCAGTCCTATCAATTTCCCCATCCATCGCCCGGCTCTCCAAAAGGAGAGAACCAATAAAAAGGAAGCGAAAAAAGCCACGAGGGATTCAGACCAAATGCCAAAGGCAAGGCCCGGTTGCCAAGGATGAGTGGAACCTGTTTTAAAAGCGGAAAGAGCGAGCCAAATCGGATTTTTTATTTTTCTTGAATATTCCAAGAGAACGAACAAAGCCCAGATTCCAGAAAGCGCCAACAGCCATTTTTCGTGGAATTTTTTTAAAAAACGCTCGAGCATTTTGATTCCTAACCACGAGCCCATGACAGCGACTTAAAGAGAAGCCTTTCCCTGTTCAAGTGGGATTGGACAACTGGTCGGCCAAATAGCTGGAGCGGGTCAAGGGGGAAGCTTGCACCGAAAGTCCTAGTTTCCGACCCGTCTCGGTCCAATGTTGATAACGTTCCAGGGGCACATACTCCATCACTTCCAAGGTGGAACCAGGGGGTTTCAAGTATTGGCCGATGGTGAAGACTCTCACTCCCGCCTGGACCGCCTCGGAAAGCACTTCAGAAACTTCCGATTCAGTTTCCCCGAAACCCACCATCAGGCCCGCCTTCAACATCACCTTGGCGGGATCGGCGTTTTTCCGGAACCAACGGAAAAGATTCAGCGACCTTTCATATTCGGCGCCGGGCCTGATGGGACCGTAAAGCCGGGGAATCGTCTGCAGGTCATGGGCGAGAACGTCCGGCGGGTTTCGAAGGAGAACCTCGTAGGATTTTTCCTTGCCCTGGAAGTCGGGCACGAGGACTTCGATTTTTAGCGCTGGGTTGAAGTCTCGCAAGGCTTCCACGATCCTCACAAACTGGCCCGCTCCCCCATCCTCCAATTCGTCCCGGTTGGGCGAAGTCATGACCAGATACCGAACCTTCAGAGCCCTGGCGATCTCGACCACCTTTTGGGGTTCGCTGGGGTCAAGCGGCAGAGGCTTTCCCGTCGTCACCGCGCAAAAAGGGCATCCCCTTGTGCAGATGGAGCCCATGACCATAATGGAAATCGTGCCATGGTGGGGCAGGCATTCCCCCCGGTTGGGGCACTTAGCTTCCTCGCAAATGGTATGGATGCCGTTCATCGGAAGCTTAGCGATCGCCTCTCGGAAGACATGCTTTGGATGGGGGTTAATGAGGAAGGAAGGCGTCGGAAGATGGGGATGGTTTAAAGTGGAATGGGTCATAAGCGGGTACAGGATAATCTAAAAAGAGGGGTTTTATCCACTTTCCCAAAAAACAAAAAGCCAGCCAAAAGGCTGGCCCCAGAATTTTTAATTAACCGTCAAACCCTTTTAAATTCCCTCTAACTTTTCCCTATGGCAAAAGGATCTCTCGCTTTCGGGAAGGTCTTCGGTCACCCTGATGGAGGTGTCCCACCGCCCGCAGTGAGGACAGATAGTCTCGAATTCCACATAAATGTTTCCCTGGCGGCGCCATCGCAATACATGGGCGTGTAAAAGCCTTACCTTCCCCTCGCAGTCACAGCAATAGATGCTTTGGGCGTATGTTCCGGCTCCAAGGGCCATGGGTTCATCCTTAGAAAAAATAGGAAGCCTTGGAAAGTAATTTTAAGGGAAAGAATGGATAATCTTTATGATCCAAATCAGACTGGGGAACTAAGAATTAAGGAATCTTAAAAATCCTCCGCGACGATCTTCACGCTAATGGTGGGTTCGGTTTTCTTGCGGGTGTAAACCACCTCTTCCATGTCTTCTAATACCGAGATAATGGCGCTCCCGGTGCCAATCAGGCTTAAATGGGCCGACTTGAGGGTGCCGGGATAACTATGAAGCCCCGCGAAGTGCTTGGGGGACTGGTGGATATAGGTGTAGCCCTGGGGATCATAGCGGCAGGCGGACTCAATAACCGGTTTCTGGTCGTCCTTATTGAGGGCCTTAGTGAGCATGAGTTCCAGGCTGTCTTCATCAAGTTTCCGGTCGGGAATATCGAAAAAAACCGCCGACACGCAATAATTGGAGTCGGGGGCGAAGCGCAGTTTGCTGGAAGCTTTCTTGACCGAGTGGAAAAGCTTATCCGGTTCTTCCTTCAAAGCCATTTCCTTGCCGACGATTTCATTCAAGGTGACCGTCTTCGCGGGCTTCTTAATAAGCTTGTTGGTTTTCTCGAACATCAACCGCCCGTCTTTTTCCGGGCTGCAGGTATAAAGTTCGTCGATCAGGCGTTTGCTCTTTGGGTCGTAAATCAGAACCCGGTGGGATTCAGAAAGAATCCAGGAATATTTCAAAACTTCATCCGGCCCCACATTCCCAAGGCCTGGATAGGGCACGAAATCCAGAATGTTGAAATCATTGGCTAAAAGGCTGTCATTCCCCAAGTCCAGCAGGGCCAGACAGCGTTTCTTGGGCTCGGCCGGGAGTTCCACCTTCTCATAAATGGAGAAGATGCCGGTTCCTTTGGCGTATTTGGAGTCATCCAGCGGTTCGTTCATTTTTTTCTTTATATTTTATTTTGAAGCCCGTTCATTTTATGAAAAACTTAGGAAAATGGATGAAAAATATTGAGATGGGGACTATTTTTTACCTGCCGTTATTATCCGTTCAAGAGCATCATCTTTCGTGGATCAGGGATAAGCGATTCAAATGACCAGCGAACTAAAGGATAATCTTAAAGAAGTCTTGCCTCCCGCCTATTTTTCAAGCCGCTGGGTTTTTCTCAAGGTTTTAGCGCTTTGTTACTTGGCTGCTTTTGGGTCCCTTTGGATGCAGGTGGATGGTTTGATCGGGGAGAAAGGGATTCTTCCGGTCCGGATTTTTCTCAGCCAGGCCCAGGTGGAATTGGGCTCCAAGGCCCTTTGGGAAATTCCCACCCTCTGCTGGCTCAACGACAGTAATGCCTTCCTCCATTTGCTTTGCGGCGCGGGAGTCGTTTTTTCAATTCTTCTTCTTTTGGATTTAGCGCCTCTCTTGTGCCTGGCACTGCTTTGGTTTCTTTACCTTTCGTTGGTCATGGCAGGCCAGGAATTCCTGAGCTTTCAATGGGACAACCTGCTTTTAGAAGCGGGCTTTCTCGCTGTTTTCTTGGTTCCCCTCGCCTTAAGAGTGGGCCCATCCGATAAAAACCCGCCGCTAAGGATGATTCTTTTTCTTTTCCAATGGCTCCTGTTTCGCCTAATGTTTTCCTCAGGCTTGGTCAAACTGACCAGCGGGGATTCCGCCTGGCGGCACTTGACCGCCCTTCAATTCCACTATGAAACCCAGCCCCTCCCTACGCCCCTAGCCTGGTACTTCAACCGGTTTCCCGGATGGTTCCAGCAACTGTCCTGTCTTTACATGTTCGGAATCGAGTTGATCGTTCCCTTCTTCATCTTCGGCCCCCGGCGCTTTCGTCCATGGGCCTTTGGTCTTTTGGCCTCCCTCCAACTGTTGATCGCCATAACGGGAAACTATTGCTTCTTCAACCTATTGGCTTTGGGGCTATGCCTTTTCACCCTGGAAGACGAAGCCTATCCCCGGTGGTGGAAAAATCGGTGGTCGGCCCCGCGGGAAAAACCAAAAAGATTCTCGAGGACTTGGCCCCGCTGGATCACGGCGCCCCTGGCAACTTTGGTAATCTACCTTTCCCTTATCCAAATGCTCTATACCCTCGGTAGACGGTTCCAATTGCCTGATCTTTTAAGCCTGCCCGCGGAGTTGGCGGAACCCTTCCGGTCCGTCAATTCCTATGGGCTTTTCGCGGTCATGACGACAACCCGCCCCGAGATTTTGGTGGAAGGAAGTCGTGACGGAGTTCACTGGCTACCCTATGACTTTAAATGGAAAGCCGGGGACCTGGGCCGGGCCCCCTCTTACGTGGCACCTTACCAACCCCGCCTGGACTGGCAAATGTGGTTCGCCGCCCTGGGGGATTACCGAAATAATCCCTGGTTCGTGAATTTCCTCATCCGGCTTCTCCAGGGTTCGCCGGACGTGGTGAATCTTTTAAGGGCGAATCCCTTTCCGAACAACCCTCCCCAATTCATCCGGGCGAAGCTGGAGCAATATCATTTCACGAATTTTTCGGAGAAAGCCCGGACGGGCCAATGGTGGAAGAAGGAAGAAAACGGCTTTTATATCCCGGCTTTTTCCCTCAAGAATCTCCAAAACCATTAAAAGATATGAAGGTTTTCTTCTTAACTTTATTTCGTCAAATAAAGATTGAAATCATAGGTGCAGGGAAGGTAACCCGGAAACCGCAATAAATTTTCTTCGCCGTGTTTCCAAAGGTAATAAAGCTTGGGATAGGAGCGGCCCTCCGTCACGGCCTTCTCCACGCTGCTCTCACCGGACTCCCGCCCCTGATAGGCCCGCTCCCAATCCCGCTTACGGGGCCAATATCCCAAAACACGCAGGGCCCGCTTGAGACCGCAACTGTAGAATTTCTCGATTCGAAGTCCGGCTTTTTGGGCCAAGAGGGTCAGCGACGGGGGGCTGAAAAAATAAAGGTGCCCATCCATGCTCGTCGCCCGGGCGCCCAATCGGAGGTGGTAATCCTTGTAACCGAAACGGTCCACCCCGCCGTTGGGAACGGCCAAATAGAGACGCCCCCCCGGTTTCAGGATGCGGCCTACCTCGGCCATGACCAACGCGGGATCGGGAACATGTTCCAAAACATTATTGAGGTGGATGAAATCAAAAAAATTCTTTGGGTAATGGGCTTTCTCCAAGGGAACGTCCTTGACTCGCAATCCCATTTTTTCACGGGCATAGGACGCCGCCGCTTTCCCCATTTCCTGGCCATAGACTTCCCAGGCGCAATTTTGGCGGATCCCGCTCAGGAAAAAACCCGTCGCGCATCCGATATCCAGGAAGCGGCCTTTTTCGGCGATGCGCCTCAAGTGGCGGGCATAGTAATAGCCTTTCCCCTCCTCGACCGCCCGGTTGAAATTGTAGTATCCCTGGTTATAGAAAGCGTTGATTTCCCTGCCCTTGGGCAATGGCGAAAGCACCGACAGGCGGCAGTGACCGCATTCCCTGATCCAACGTTCGTCGCCCTTCAGAAAAGAGGCGGGACAATAGTCCGTGAACCCGTCCTTTCCGCCGCAAGCGGGACAGGGAATCATCCGGCTTTTTCCTGGCATGGCTTTCCTTCCCAAGAGGGTTTTAATCTGTTCCTCGCCTTATTATTGCAGATCCTAAAAGAAACACTGGTTTGAGCCCTACTTCCTTTTTCCGGAACGGCCGGCTACGGGTCACAAGTTATAGGTGAGTCCGATGGAATAACCCGAAAAATTCACGGTGGTGGGCACCGCAAAATTGACCGTCTCTTTGAGAATGGGGCTGTAATTGATCCCCGCGGGGAAATATTCCCGCCCTTCCTGGATCGACAAGGCCAGAACGAAATCCGTCAAAAAAGTCAAGTCGCAAGCCAGGGTGACCGAAGGAATCCGCTCCGTTTCATTTAAATCGTGTTGGGCGGTGTGCAGGATATTTTGCCACTGGTAAGTCCTGGAATAACTCTCTTCCCCGGTCAGGGAGAATTCCAGGAAATCCCAAGGCGTGACCGTGGCCACCAACCCCGCGATCCAGTCGACACTGTCGATCTCATTGATCTTGTCCGAGGTGCCTCTCAAAACTTCGGAAAGGGGGCCCTGGTGGCTTTCCGGGTTTCCCTCCAACATCGGCCCCACTTCCAACGCTTTAAGCAGTTCAAAATTCAAGCTCAAGGTGGCGTCATAAGAATTTAAGGCCTGGGCCCCCTGTTGGAAGGCCAAGACTAAGGAGGGTTTGAAAACCCCCAAACCCAGGCCGCCTTCCCCCGAAAAAGTCCCATAACTGGTGGGTGATCCTTCCAGCATTTCCTGGCCCCCGCCCGATACGACGGAAAAGTAATGGCCGCTTTCGCTGAAGTTGTAGGTCCCGGTCAAAGAGATTTCCTGGTTGATTTCCGCCTGTCCCAGGGAGGACTGGCTGGAAAAGGTATATCCCACTTGGCCCGTCCAATTGGGCTTGAAGGGTTCATTTTTGTTGTCTTCCTGGTCTTCGTCTTTTTCACCGGAGGCGCTTTCGGTTACAGATTCGGAATCACTTTCGGAATTTTGCAAATCCGCCAATTGGACTTCCAACGGAGCTGTGAAACCCGTAGGTATGGGGGAGGTGCCGTTAATGCCCACCGAAGGGCTCGCGGCTATTAACTGGGAAGCAACGGTCCCCCAAAGTACCAGCGCGAGAAGGCGGGATGGCTTTTGATTCATTTTGAAATTCCTGAAGATTTTTTCCACCGGGTCTTTAACCCACCAGTTCTTTTCCCTTGAATCGGTTCCATTTTCATAAGTAAAACGTCCCCTGAATTTCCGCGTCCAATGAAAGGCTTTTATAAATCGATCCATCCAACCCCGTCTCCGGGCCCAGGATGAATTTGCCGTCGAGCTTCATTCCCTTGTCTTCGTACCCCAGGCCCGTTGTTAATAAAGTCTGGAGGACATCCAGATTGACGCTTTGGCTATAGATATCCTCTTCTATCACCATTCCCCCCCGGAGGGCGACATGGGATGAAAGCCACTTTTCCCCGCCCAAAGCCAGTTGATAAAGGACATAGTCCGTAGCCGTCAAATTGTTGGTAGAAATAACCTGGTCGTCGTGAACGTAACCTTGGGTAATGAATTGAAGTCCCCAGCTGTAGTCACCGGGGGATTCCAGGCCGACACCCAGGGCACCGTTGAATTGCTGGCGGTTTTGATTGCTCGTGACGTTCTCGCCCGTTCCGAGAAAATCGGAATTGGTTAGGATGGCTTGGAAGCTGCCGGTGAGTTTGAGGTTTTCCTTATCGGACAGGGGAAGGGTGAGGCGAAAAGTCCCAAAATTATTCATGGATTGGAACTGAAGATTGACATAGGTGGAACTGTTCAAAAAACCGGCGGAGGTCGGGTTAACGCTTTGGCTGAAAGTGTTGTAATTATTGGTGACGAAAGAATAAAACTTCAACAGGAGCCGGCCGGGGATGTCGTAATAGACCTCCGGGCCAAAATAATAATATTGGGTCAAGGAAGAAGTCTGCTGGAGATTGACGACCGGGGAGCCCAGGTAAAAACGGTCCAAATCGGAGTCGGTGTTGTCGGCCCCTATCGATGTCTCAAAAACCCCGCCCACTTCCCAACGGGGGCTGTCCCGATCCTCGTTTTCCGGGAAGATGGAAATCACCCCGGCCCGAACGCGGGTGAAGTTATTACTGTTGGAACCCTCGGACTGGCCTATGTATGGGGTGAAAAGGCCCGGATCGATGGTATCGTCCGATTCCGTGTTGCTCACTTCCAAGCCGAAGGCGAAAGGCCCGCTGTTATAGGCGGCCCGTAGGAGCGACCGGTATTGATGGGTGCTATAGGTATCGGCCAGATAATTACCCTCCACCTGGCCCTGGGGATAGAGGAAATCCCCCGCTACCTGGAAGGCCCAATGGGGATCGGGAAAAACCATGAGCCCCTCGTATTTAATGACTCCATCATTGTTCAAGCGGGGGATGGTGCTGAAGCTTTGTTGAAGGGCGCCCGGGGCGGCGGGCTGGGAATTCAAGTAAGTCCATTGTCCCGCCAGGTCGAAACGGTCATGGGTGGCCAAAAGAACCAATCCGGCGGGGTTTCCGTCCAGGAAAAGATCCCCGTTATTAGTTTCGTCGTCGATCACGGTCGTAAGCCCACCCGCCGAATCCACCCTGCTTTCCGAAGCGAAGAGCGGACCGAAACCGGCCACCATAAAGAGGACTAGCGATATCCAAGTTTTTGTTTTCATTCCCAATTTCCGGCCGAATTTAAACGAGGCAAGGATAACATGCCGGGCGGGTCCCTTTAATCGCAAATTCCGCCAGTAACCATTCTATTTTCCGGGAACAAATGGAATAAACACATGGTCGGTTGAAAGACTTCCGTTTTACCAATTCACATCCACCGCCGCGTCCCCGTCCAGGGCAACACGGCCCTCCAGACCATAGTCACTGACGAAAGCTTCTTCCATTTTTAACGAGGTGATGGTGGTGTGAAGTTTAGCGAATCTTCCCAAGGGCCTGTTCAGGACGGGGATTAGTTTGGCCCTTAAATCCTCCAGGCTCTTACCCACCGGTATGACGGCTTGTTTTCGCAATTGCTCCCGGATGCCGGAACCAGCGATGAAATCGGCCATTTGAACGAGGAAGTCGCTGGTCTTGATGTCGAAATCCAAATCCGGAAAATCGATGACCTGTTCTTTCTCGTGGTAGGTGGGAGTGCCCAAAAGGTAGATGGTCAACTTGGCGGGTTGGGATGAAAGATTGAGCACCGGCTGGTAATTCACTTGCGCCTCCACCACTAACTTTCCCCCCGAACCATAGACCCGGATGCCGGTGATCTCGAGATGATGGTCGCCGCTTCCCGGAAGGGCCTTGTTCAGGATTCCGGTTTTGGGATCGATAAGGAGCTTGTTGACCTCGTTGAAATGAATCTTCAAGTTGGTTTCAATATGGAAGCCCTCCGGGCCGGGCTGATAATCCTTGATAGGCGGTAGTTCGGATACTACCGGACGTGGCTTTTCCCCAATGTAAACGTTGGGCTGGGCGATCACCTCGAAAACCGTCTCCAACCGTGGCGAAAGGGGGTCAGGAATCAAATGGTAGGAACCCACACTCACCCGATCCGTCTTTATTTGGAGCCAAGTATCTTCAGCCATTTGGATGGGTTCCTGGATTTTTTCCCACATTTGTTTGGCTTTTTCCTTGAGGTCAGTGGCTTTTTTCAACGCCTCGTGGAATTTGGACGTCCCCTTGCGAAGAAGCTTGGTTCCTTTGGATTTATCCGTTTCTTCTTCCGGGGTGGCGGCTGTTTCAGTATCCGCTTTAGCCTCGGGTTCGGCAAAGTCGGGGGCCTCCAGGTGCCAGTCTTTGTTCCATTGAAGGACTGAGGCCAAATCCACTTGGGCGTCTTTTTCGATTTTTTGGATGAGTGAGGCGTCCTTATCCGTGGGTTGGGAGCCGGTGGAATTTTTATAGTGGAGATGCATATGGGCGGTCAGGCTGTTGCCGTTGAATTCCCAACTCAGCGGGTCCCACCAAACAGTGGCGCCGAGGCTTTTCGTCAGGGATTTTTCCGCTTTGGCGAAGTCCGCCTTCACGAATTCGGCCAGGTGCTTTTCCACGGATGAAAGCTTGGGCAGGGAAACCACCACGGGAATGCGAAGCCGGGCGGGCGGAGGAGAGTTGAGGGTATGAAGAGGCGCGGGCCTCACCGGAACCATGAGCGACGATGTCGTGGCGCAGCCGGAGGCCAGGAAAGCCAGGGGAATAAGGAGAAAACCGACGAATCTCTTTCGCTTGTTCATGGACCCATCTTACTTTTGAAAGGAACTTATTTTCAAAATCTATTTCTGAAGTTTTGATAATAATTGAAGGTCTAAGGGATCAAGTTTGAAATCAAAAATCCCGATATTTTCCTTCAAATGTTTCACTCCCGACGCCTTGGGGATAGCCGCCACCCCTTTTTGCTGGACCAGCCATCGAAGGGCAACCTGGGCCGGGGTTTTCCCATATTTTTGAGAAACCTCCAATAGTTCCGGGCGGTTCAGGAAGACACCTTTCCCCAAGGGGGTATAGGCGCAAACGGAAACGCCTTGGGACCGGGCATAAGCCAGGAAGTCTTTCTTATTTTCCATGATGCTATAGGGAACTTGGTCACAGGCGATGGGAACCGTCGCCAGGGAAACCGCCTCTTTCAAAAGGGCCGCGGAAAAGTTACTGACGCCGATCGACAGGGTTTTTCCTTCCTGGGCCAATTGGCAGAGGACCTTCAAGGTTTCTTCCAGCGGCACGGCGGGGTTCGGCCAATGGATCAGCAGAAGGTCGACGGCGGAAAGCCCCAGGCGGCCCAGGGAAGCCTCCGCCGCCTTTTTAAAATCGGCGGCGCGGTGATGGTTGGTCCAAACCTTCGTGGTAATGAAAAGTTCCCTTCGGGGAACACCCGAAGCTTTGAGGGCCCCGCCGATTTCCGCCTCGTTTCCATACATCTCGGCGGTATCGATGTGGCGGTAGCCCAAGTGAAGCGCTTCCTGGACGGCGGAGACGCAATCACTTCCCCGCAGGTCCCAGGTACCCAGGCCCAGTGCCGGCATCGTACGGCCATTGGGAAGTTGGATTTGGATCATTTTCATTTCCCCAGTTCCTTGAATTTAATGTAAGGGAGACAGGGATATTAACTTGGGGTCGGATGAAAATGCACCTCCCCAATAGGAGAGGCGCCCACTTTCCCGTGAAAGTCTTGGTTATTTCCTGGGAAAAACGCGACAAGGATAAAACTTTCGCTTTCATTGATTTGTCTTAAAATATCGTCGGCTGGAATCTTTGAAATTCGCTATGGGGGTCAGAATATGAAACGTCTTCTTCTTTTGTTGGGTCTCTTGTCTTTATTCAGCGCGGGTTGCGCGGGCTTAAGCCGCCAGTTGGAATTCACCGATACTTCCAGCCATGCCCTGGTATTCGGCTAACTGGATACCGAAAAATCCCCCTGTAATTTGAACTATATCGAGTACAAGCAATTATCCCCCGCCATCGAAAAACCCTTTTATTACATGCGTATCGACGGCAAGGCCTTTTACCGGGAGGATTTTGTGACGCCCGGTTCTTTCCAATTGAATGAATACGGGGGAAGCCCCCGGTCCCTTTTCACCAACGTCTCCCAATATGACATGAAATTTCCTGATCAGGGCTACACCTTCACCCTCAACCAAGCCGGGCGGATTTATTATATCGGTTCCTATAAGGTCATCCAAAAGGGGGATTTCTTCGCTTCAGACAGCTACCTGGAAAGATTGGATCATCCCAACCAGTTGGAAGTACTGCAGATGATTCTTCCGGACGCTAAAGGGTCGCCATGGGAGCCGATTATTGAAAACGCGATTCGGATCCTTAGTACACGTCCTTCCGCTCCCTAAACGCCCATATCACATCGGTAAAGTAAATCCGGCTTCGACGGGAACATAAGACAAGCTTCCCCCCGTGGTCGTGGTTTGGTTCGTGCCCGTATAGGGATTATAAGTGGTGCTGCTGTTGATGCCGCCGAAGACCAAGGATATTTTGGCCTGAATAAAAAAGGCGGCTTCCTCGCCCAAGGGAATGCTGACTCCTCCCCCGAACGCGAGCATGGGATCGAAGCCGAAAGAGCTGCCTGAAGAATAGCCGCTCCCACCCGTCGTCAGACCGATGAGGGCGTTTAAGCCGCCTCCCCCGAACAGGTAAGGCCGGATTCCCTTTTGGCCGAAGGAATATTTTCCAAGTAAAAGCCCTTCCGTGAAAAACTGCAGATTCGTGATATTGCCATAAAGCGTTGGGTAGCTGGAACTAAAGAAATAAACGTTTGAACCCAGACCAATGGAAAAATTCCGACTGACGGGGAAATAATAAGTGGAACCCAGGCCGAAGCCAGTTTCTCCCCCATAAAAAGCGACTCCCAAATTGACATCCACCAAGTTGCGGTCATGGCTGTGACCGGCGGTCCAGGAATTGGATTCGGCGGGATTATTGGGGTCGTTGGGAGCCGGAGCCGCCGTCTGGGTGTCGCCCGCTGTATAGGCGTTATTCGGGCTGGATAAAACATCCTGGGCGATGCCGGAAGCGTTGCCGGAGGAATTAGGGGAATTCGAAGGCGGTGGAGGGGCGCTTCCCAATTGGGCCCGGAGAGCCTGGTCGAAACTTACGAGCTGGGGGTTTTGGGGGTTCAAGGCTAGGGATTTATCGTAGGAAGCCAAAGCATCCGGCTTTTGTCCCATCGCGTATTGGCAGTTGCCGAGGCCCTGATAGGCCGCCGCGTTGTTGGGATCGATCTGAATGGCCGCCTTGTAATAGGAAATCGCCTTGTTGTAGTCCTTCGTGATATAGATCTGGTTGGCATAGCTTAGATATTGGCCGGAAGTGGCTTGGGCATGGACCCGTTGAACAGACAGGGAGGATGAAAAAAGAATAAAAAATAAAATCGTTTTTTAAAACCCACGCTTCATACAAGCCTCCATAAATCCAATGGATAGAATGCCTAAAAGAAATACCATCTCTCGCAAGGCAGTATATCGATTTGCAATAAAACGACAACTCTTGTGCTGAAAGGCTCTTTAAGGAACGGACAAAGTGATAAAGCTTTGTTTTAAAGCCTTTTTCACCGTCGCAAATAGAGGGTCAGGTCCAAATGGTGGTAATGGTCTATCAGGTGGACATGGGGCACTCCCAGTTTCCGTCCCAAAGCCACCAATTGCTTGGGGTCCGCCGTGAACCGGTTGGTTTCCTGGATTCCTGCCTCCGCGTTTAACACGTTGAAGGCAACGGCCTTACGGGTTTGCCGCAGGACATTGGATAGGATGGCTTTCATATACTTCCAATTATCCCGAACCCTCACATTGAAAACCCCCGATAAGAAGGCGTAATCAAAGGACCCAGGCCTAAAAGGTCGGCCGATCAAAACCCGGTCCTCAAAATGGGCTTCCGGATAAAGCTTGCGGGCCTCCGCAATGACATTCGGGAATAAATCGACACCCGTGTATTCGGTTTTTATTTTATTCTTTTTTAAATAATCCCAAAAAGCCCCTAACCCGCAGCCCACATCGAGGATTTTCGCGCCGTTCAGTTTTCCTACTCCCGCCAGGGCTTCAAACCGCACCCTCTGGCTATGGGCGCTATTCCATCCCACCCTTTTTTCCGGGGCCTGGTGTCCGTCCAACTGGTCCCGGTAATAACGCTCAAGGGCGGAAAGATCGTTCCGGGAGAAACCCGGAAAGTCTTTCAAGTAAAAATGAAGGGATGGGGATCCGGGCTTTTTCATGAGGCTGCCATTCTAACGCCTTCAGCTTTTGAGTCCCTGGTAAAACTCAAGGGTCTTTTGGGCCGCTTCCACCAGGACCGCTGGCGGGCGGGTGAAAGGATGAGAGGCGTTGAACTTGTGGTTGGCCCCGGCCAGGATGGCCAACTGGGCTTGGGGATGCACCGCCGCCAAGCTTTCCGATTCTTCCGGAAGCACGCTGGTATCTTCCGAACCATGGACTAGAAGCACTGGTACTTTTAGGTGATACAGATAGGTCGGAACGTCCCCTTCCTTTCCCCACTTCTCCACGTCCTCCAGAAAATGGGTGGAATACTTCAATAACTGTCCGGTTCGGGAGCTTTCAACGGGCGAGAAACCCTGTTTTCGCCAGGCTTGTTTGACGTCGTAGAGGTAGCGGTTCACCCGAGCGATGGAGGCCCAGGTGGCGATGCCCCGAACCGAGGGATGATGAGCGGCGGCCAAAAAACAAACGGCCCCGCCCCGGGAATGGCCCCAAAGAAGAACTTCCTTTTGCGCGGGCAGGTCGGGTTCCATCTTTCCGGCGGTCACGCAGTCAACCACCGAGCGGAGGTCTTCCACCTGTTGGGTGATGGAGTCCTTTTCGAAGGCTTCCAGGTCCTCGAATGGCCCGTCGGTTTGGGGCCCCATGCCCGAGCCTGAAAAATTGAATCGGACCGCCGGGAATCCCGCTTCCGCTAGAAAACCAGCGAGCCATGGAAAAAAGGCCCAATCCTTAAAGCCCAAAAAACCGTGGATCATGATCACCGGCGGACCTTGGATTTTTTCAGGGACTGTCAAAGTCCCCCAAATTTCCAGTTTTTGGGCGCTCTCAAGGCAAAAATCAATGGTCCGCAAAGGAATCTCTATTTCTTTTTCAGCAGGTCCCTAATTTCCGTCAGAAGCTCTTCTTCTTTTGTCGGAGGGGGCGGAGCGGCAGGGGCGGCCTCCGCTTTGCGATGCATGCTATTGATGGCTTTCACCATAAGGAATACCGCGAAGGCAACGATGGTGAAATCCACTAGGGACTGCATGAAGTTGCCGATGTTGATGGTCACTTCTTGGGCCGCCTTACCCGCCAAATCAATCGCCGGAGCCTTCAGATGGATCTTAATGTCGGTGAAATTGATTCCACCGATTAAATATCCCAAAGGCGGCATCAAAACATCCGATACGATGGACGAAACCACTTTCCCGAAGGCCCCCCCGATGATGATACCGACCGCCAGGTCAACCATATTTCCCTTCACGGCGAATTCCTTAAACTCTTGCATCATGCCCATGACGAACTCCTTTCGAAAGAATCTTTTGTCTTACAAAAGCGAATAGGCGAATCCCAATCCCAGGGTTTCCTTGATTTGAATCCCGTTATAAACCCTGGAGTCGTAACGGAAATCATCTTCCATGTTTAAGCTGATGATCTTGTTCAGCTTGAAACTCAACAGATTGTCCCATTCCGCCACCGTCAGGCTCAAAGAGCCTCCCGGCCAGAAGGTATCCAACTTGGAATCCAAATTGCTGTCGGTAAAAAGCTTGATGTTCAGCTCCGAAACCCAATCCAGTCCCAATTGGGTCAGCTCGCTGGAAGCGAGGCCCGTGCCGGCGTTCACTGAGTAGGGGATTTCAAACTGGCTGGCCACGGTTTCCTTCACTCCCAAACCGGCCCGGGTATAGAAAAAGGTCGCGGGAGCGTATTTCAAGCCCGCGCTCTCGGTGAAATAACCGGGGTCCAGGAAGTTCGATATCTCGACCGATGGGGTGGACGAATAGTTGTAACCGGGTCCAAACTGGCTCTGGGCGGAAAAGGAAAGGTAAGGATTCAATTCCTTCCAGATCTTCCAGGAATAAAGGCTTTCCAAATCAATCGTGTCCGCCGAAATTTGGGTTCCTTGGTTGGCCAAATAGGTCAGCCCGTATTGAAGCTTGAGGGTGTTGAGCCAGTTGATTCCCGGAGTGTCATTTTCAAACCGGGCGTTTAACCCTGCCTGCCAGGAAATCATGTCGGTTCCTCCCTGGGCCCAGTTGTTGAAGGAAGCCTGGTTCAGGTTCACGCTGGCGATCACCTGCTTCTTCCAGGTATCGGTGGGCGTGGCCACGGGGCTGGGAGTTAACCCCGGCGTCGCGGAATCGTCCGCTGTCTTGGCTTCGTCGGCCCAGGCAAAAGACCCGAGTAAAAGCAGCCCTATCAGGGCGAAAAATTGAACTTTCATTTCCTCTCCTTGAATCAAAAGTGTTTTCCCCGAAAACGGGAAGGGACATAGTAGTGTCAAAGCCTATCGGCTCAAAGAATATTTTTTAATGATTACTGGGAAGTAAGTTGTTTTAAGGCCGTCCCGGCATCAGTCGTCGGCAATTGGCACTGGAAATTCCTACAGACGTAAACCGTCGGCTGGCCTTTTTGGCTGGGACGCCCCTGGGTCCAGGGAACAAGAGAACCGAGGGCGTTTCCCAGGCTGTCTTGGGCGAAGACCATGACCTTGTTGGGCAGGTAGGTTTTCCATAGGAGTTGGATCATCTTTTGGGAATCCTCCCGAGGTCCCACCACGAAGATTTCCGCCGGGCCGTAGAAGTCGAATTGGAAAGCCTGCAGCATCTTGCTGAAGTTGGACGCCCCCCGGGCCAAGAGGCCGGAGAAGGCCTTTAGGATGGCGTCGGCGCGGTCCCGGTATTCCTTTTGCCCAGTGAATTCCGCCAGGCGGTAATCGTTCAGGGCCGCCACCGAGTTGCCCGAGGGGATGACCCCGTCATAGGCTTCCTTGGTGCGGGTCAAAAGCCGGTGGGCGTCCCTCTGGTCGTTTCCCGTAAAGAAGTATCCTCCCGCTTGATCGTCCCAAAACAACCTCACCATATCCTTTTCCAATTCGATGGCTTTCTTTAAATAAGCGGGATTGAAGGTGCTTTCATACAAATTTAACTGGGCTTCCTGAAAGAAAGCGTAATCGTCGATGTAGCCTTGGACGCTGGAAGGTCCCAGCCGGTAGGAAGCCAAGAGACGCCCGTCCATAAAGAGATTGCGGCTGATGAAATCCGAAGCTTTCTCGGCGGCCTCCAAATATTGTGGGTCCCCCAAAACCTGATAACCATAAGCCAGGGAGGAGATCATAAGGCTGTTCCAGGCGGTTAAAATTTTATCATCCAAGTGGGGCCGGATTCGCTTTGAGCGTTCCGCCAAGACCTTCTCCCGAGTGGCTTCCCACCACTTCTCGTCCTTCCCCAGGGCCTTCAAGGATTTCGGTAGGCTTCCTTTTAAGTGAAGAATATTATGCCTCTCGAAATTGCCCCCTTCCGTCACCCCATAGAGCTTGCAAAAATCAACGCCGTCATTCTCGCCCAATATTTTTTTCAGTTCAGCCGGGGTCCAAACGTAAAACTTCCCTTCCACCCCCTCGCTGTCGGCGTCCTCGGCGCTGTAAAAACCGCCTTCCTTGTCCGTCATGTCCCGGAAAAGGTAGGTGAAAATCTCCCGGGCGATCCGCGCGTATTCCTCTTGGCCCGTCACCTGGTAGGCCTCCAGGTAGGCCCGGGACAGGAGGGCGTTATCGTAGAGCATCTTCTCGAAATGCGGCACCAACCATTCGTCGTCGGTGGAATAGCGGGAAAAACCCCCGCCCACCTGGTCGTAGATACCGCCCTGGCCCATCTTGTCCAAGGTCAGTTCCACCATGGGCAAGAGGCTCTTATTTCCTGTTTTCTGGTAAACCCGCAGGAGGAACTGCAGGGCCATCGAAGGAGGAAATTTGGGCGCGCCCCGAAAACCGCCTTCGCGGGAATCGAACCCTTGTTCCAGATTTTGCAGGGCTTCTTTTAAAACCACTTCCGTCAGCGGCCCACCCGAGGTGTCTTTATTAGGGTTATTCAGCATCTCCGCCAGTTGCTTTCCCGCCTTTTCCACCTGGTCGGGCTGGGTTTTCCAGACCCGGGCGATATCCTCGAGAACCACAGGGAATCCGGGCCTTCCGTAACGGGCGTCAGGCGCGAAATAGGTGCCGCCGTAAAAGGGTTTCAACTCGGGAGTCAAAAAGACGTTCAGGGGCCAGCCGCCCTGGCCGGTCAGGGCCATGACCGCATTCATGTAGATCTGGTCCACGTCGGGCCGCTCCTCCCGGTCCACCTTGATGCAGACGAAATTGGCGTTCATGATTTTAGCGATGGCCTCGTTTTCAAAGCTCTCGTGCTCCATCACGTGGCACCAGTGGCAGGTGGAATAGCCGATGGAAAGGAAGATGGGCTTGTTTTCTTTCTTGGATTTCTCGAAAGCTTCCTCGCCCCAGGGGTACCAATCCACCGGGTTATGGGCATGTTGGAGGAGGTAAGGGCTTTTCTCGTGGATCAGCCGGTTGGTGTATTCAAAAGAACCGGCGTTATTTTTGGAATCCATCCACCACCCCGTGCCTAGAATTAGAAGTAGGAAAGTTAATAAGAAGAGAGACTTGTGCTTCATGAGCCGTCAGCTTGCCGGAAAAACGATTTCGAATCAATGGGGAATAGGAGAAGAAAACAAGCGTGCCTTTTTGCCGAATAGAGGTATCTTAATGGCCTATGGATTTACTTAATTCCGATAAAGTCCTTATTTCACATTTTCTGGATAAGGGTTGTTTTGACCGGGGATTCCACGCCCTGGAAAGGGCCGCGGAACGCGGCATTTCCCTTGATGTTGTGATTGAAGTACTGCACCAGTGGGATGTGCTGGAGCATGAATATGATCGAAGGCCTTTTCCAACCGTTCTGATCATGGGATGGAACGGTCCACAGCCGATTCATGTCGTGGTGGCCGTGGATGAGGACAGGGACTGGGTCTACATTGTTACCGTATATGAGCCGGATTTGGACCACTTCGAACCGGGCTTCCGGGTGAGGAAAAAGCCCTGAAAACAAACGGTATCGGAAAAATTTCTTCCCTTTTTTAGTCTGCCACCACGTTGGTATCAGCCAACTTATCGTGCCAGGTTTGGGCTTGGGAGTCCCAGAGCATCCAGAGGAAGCCCAGGAAGAAGACCGCGAAAGAAAGCACTTTGCTGATCGCCCGGATAAAGGCCTTTTGGGCGTCCAAGGGCGACCCGGAAACCGTCACCACACGAAGGCCCATGATCTTTTTCCCCACCGTGTATCCGCCCCACTGGGAAACCAGGAAGGTTTCATAGGCCACCAGCACCAGCATGAATCCGGGGTGCAATAGAAAGAAGCCCAAGGCCCCAAAAACAACAAAATCGATCAGCTCAGCCAGGAACCTTTGGGAAAAAGTGGCTTTTTTCATTTTGTGCTCCTAGATATTTGCCGCAGGGCTTCATATAAAACAATCCCCACCGAAGTAGAGAGATTGAGGCTTCGGATCGAATCGTCTTTCTGCGGAATACGATACAACTTTTCCTTATACACTTCGTAGAACTTTTTGGGCAGCCCCGCGGTTTCTTTTCCAAAAATCAGATAGGCGTCTTTAGGAAAGGCGGCGTCCCATAAGGTTTTGGTTCCCTTCGTCGAGAAGAAGAAAAGTGAAACCCTGGGCGGCCCGCTTTTCATTGAACCACTCTTGGAAATGGAAGCGGGCCATGCCCCACCTTCCTTATGATCGGAGTTTAAATTGGATAGGTGGGGCGATAGGCTTTCCAGGAATTTTTCCCAGCTGTCATGCCGGTGGAGCTTGACCTTTTCCCAATAATCCAGGCCCGCCCTCTGGACCTGTTGGTTGTCCAGGTGGAACCCCAACCGGCCTACCAGGTGCAGTTCGGCCCCCGCGCCCAGGCAGGTCCGCCCGATGTTGCCGGTATTCCAGGGTATCTCAGGTTCGATCAGAACGACATGAAACATAAAACTCCTCAGCGAATGGTAGTTAGTCCTTGGCCGTTAGCTTATCGCCAAAAGCTATCGGCTGTTTATTGTGGCGGGCCATAGGCCGCGTAAAAGGTGTCGCGGGCGTGGATCTTGTGGCCCGTGGCCGGGTCCGTGGCGACGGTTTCATTGTGGTCATTCCCGAAAAAGCTGAACGTGCGCCGGTGGAGGCGGGGCGGTTTGCGGCCCTCGGAGGCGTCGATATAAGTCACGACCATGTCGTGAAAACTCTCTACCACCCCCGTGTGGGTGAAAACATCCTTATCGTCGATGTGCCCGTCATGGTTGATGTCGTAGGTCTTGTTGAAGATCAGGATATCCCCCGGCTGGATGTCAGCGGCGCGGGCCCGGCGGGTTTTCTGCTGGGTCAGGTAATAATTCAGGTCATAGACCAGGTTGTGGTGGTACCGACGGCGGTTCAAGAAGGCATTCATTGAGGGGGAATGGTAGCAGGCCAACACAAAATGGGAGCAGTCGATTTTCCAGTTGGAGCGGCTGTGGAGGTATTCCTCCGCGTTGTGGATAGCCTCATCCGGGCTGGCCGCTTGGCCCTTTTCCCCCAGCTCATACCGCCCCGGCGCACACCCGGCAAAAAAACCAGCCACAATTAAAAAAATAAAAATACTATGAATCATTTCTTGAATGAACCCCGGTTGCCCTTGGCGATCAGGGCCTGGATGTTAGTGAAGGCCACGGTCAGGGGCAGGTTGGCCGCAGCCGCCAGGTAGCGCGTGTTCCACTCGGGGCCGAACCTTTCCTTCTCCTTGCGGATATCGGGCAGTTTGGAGAAATGGGCGTAAGGGGTGAGGATCTCGGCGACCTTGTCCTTGAAAGGCGCCAGGGGGCTCCCCTCCACGTCCAGAGGCGGCGCCGTGCCCAGGTTGAACCACTTGAAGCCCTTACCGCTGGCCCAGTCGAAGAGTTCCAATAAAAGATAATCCTCCAGGGCCGCCGGAGCCTCGTGGGAGGACCGCAACAGGTCCACCCCGATTTCCTCTCCCGAACCACCCTGCATCAGGTTGGCGAAGGCTTCGATTTTTCCTTCCTTGCGCACAATGGCCAGGGGGAAATAGCCCAGATACCTTTCCTGGAAAAACCCGGCGGAAAATCCCTTCTCGCGGGTTTTGTTCTTGCTCAGCCAGTCCTCGGAAACCTTCTTCAATTCGGGCAGGAGCGGGCCCCAGGATTTTTCGGGATGAATCTCGAAGGTGTAGTCTTCCTGGTCTTTGAACCGCTGGTAGATGTTTTTTAAGTCCGCCGAGGTTAGGTTTTCCAGGTGAAATCCCTTCAGCGCCACCCGGGCCTCCTCCCCCGCCTTCATCACCGTCAAACCCATGTCCAGGTAAAGCTGGAAATGCTGCTGGTCCACCAGGTAAAAAAGGGCCCAGGCGTTTTTGCGGTGGCACATATCCTTGAAACGGATAGCCAGGTCTTCCCTTTCCTTTTCCTCGCCCACCGGGTCGCCCAGCGCGACCCAGCACCTGCCCTCGATGGCATACATGAGGAAAGCGTCCTCTTTCTTGTTGAAAAGCAAGGCCTTATCCCCCGCCAGAGCCAGGGCCGCCGAGGCCCGCCGTGATTTTTGGATGACTTCCAGGGCCCGCCCCAATTCGGCCCCGCCCGGGGTTTCGGTTTCCGGCTGGCTGGGCGACAGGAGATTCAGGATGGAAAAGACCAGCAAAGTGAGGGTGGCGCCCAAGGTCGAGCGGAGAAACCGGGCCGCGTCTTCCACAATGTCGAAAGTGGTCCAAAGGTCGGAGGAGTAATCCTCATAGCGGTAGTTAAAGACCCCCGTCCAAATGGAGCCCAACAGGACGAACAAAACCGCGGTCACCCAGAGGGGCGGATAACGCTGTTGGAAGACGGAATTTCTCCGCGGAAAATACCGCCCGAAGGGCAAAAGCATGCCGATTACCACCAGGAGGGTGACGGCTTCCTGATAGTCGAAACCCTTGAAGAGGCACCCCAATAGGCCAAACCCCAAAAAGATGAGGGTGAAGACATAAGCCGATTGCAGGCGCTGTTGCAGCCCCCGAGCCAGGACCAGCAATCCCGCCGCGACCAACCCCACCAGGAAGTGCGAACTTTCGATGAAACCCAAAGGCATGAATTCGTTGAGCCAGGTCATCCTCCGGCTGACTTCCGGCATGGCGTTGGAAAAAAGAAGCAGGCTGCCGCTGGCGAAAATCAAATAAGAAAAGAAATGGGGCGCGAAGTCGGGCGCGAATCGGTCCAGGATTTGGAGGGCCCGCTTGAAACCTTCCTTGTTCCGGTTGATCTCGTAAAGGGCGAAGGACGCCATTCCCAGGACGAAGGGGATTAGGTAATAAACCATCCGGAAGGCCAGCATGGCCCCCAGCACGTCGGAAGCCGGCAGGATCGGCGAAAGCAGTAGCACGACCACCGTCTCTAAGACGCCCAGCCCGCCCGGAACCTGGCTGAGGAACCCAACCATCTGGGCGAGGAGGTAAATGGCAAGAAAAGACGGAAAGGAAAGGGAATTTTGGGGAAGCAAAAGATAAAGCGCCCCGCCCGAACAGGTCCAATCCAGGCATCCCGCCGCCATCTGGAACAAAGCCAGGCCTACCGAAGGCGTGGGGAATTGCCACCGGACGATCTTGATGGTTTTCTTGACGAAGACCGCGCTCAGGAGATAGGCCGTGACCACCAGGATGCAAAACAATCCAATCGATGCCACCGAGTTGAAGGGCACATGGACCGAAGCTGGAAGCTCGGGGGGTTGGAGGAAGAAAAATATCCCGCCCATGGTGAGGTAACCCACCCAGAAGGACATACCGCAGATGACCAGCACGTTGGCGGATTCGCCCGCCGTCAGCCCCCAGGCGGAGTAAAGCCGGTAACGGATGCCGCCGCCGGTCAGGAGCGCCGCCCCGATATTGTGGCTGAAGCTGTAAGCGATGAAGGACGTGAAAGCGATCTTGTAATAGGGAAGGGATTTTTTAATGTGCCTTACCCCGAGCACATCGTAAAAACCCAGGGCCATGTAACTAAGCAGGGTCATCCCGAAAGCCATGAAAAAATGGCTGAGGGGAATCTGTTTTAGATAGAGAAGGACATCATCGTAGTGGCTGGCCCGGATTTCCCGGCGCAGCACCCACAAGGCGGCATAGAACAACACCAGCACCGCCAGGATGCTGGCGGTCTGCATAACTTTTTTCCGCGTTTGTTCAACCTGCTCCACAGAATTTCCTTAATGACTTAGCTAATAGCCATCAGCTGCCAGCTAATGGCCGATTTTCAAGGCGCTAATCTTTCCCTCTTCCAAGCCGCTTTTCCTTTTCGCCGGTAAACCAGCCGGTCATGCAGGCGGTTGGGCCTTCCCTTCCAAAACTCGATGCTTTCCGGTGTCACCCGGTACCCTCCCCAATGGGCTGGCCGGGGAATCAATTGGCCTTCATATTTCTTTTCAAGGGCTTTCATCTTTTTTTCCAAGAGTTCGCGGTTTCCAATGGCCCGGCTTTGGTCCGAGGCCCAGGCGCCCAACTGGCTTCCCCGGGGCCGGGTTTGAAAATACTCATCCGATTCCCAATCGGGTACCTTCTTGACCGGCCCGTCAATGCGGATTTGGCGGCTCAATTGCGGCCAGAAAAACAAAAGGCTGGCTACCGGCCTCGCGGCCAAGTCCCTGCCCTTATGGCTTTGGTAATTGGTGTAAAAGATGAAACCATGGAGGTCATAACCCTTTAAAAGCACGGTCCTTATCGAGGGTTTTCCAGCGGAGGATACGGTGGCCAAGGCCATGGCGTTGGCGTCCAGGGCCTTTACCTTGAGGGCTTCCTGGAACCACTTCTCGAAAAGAAGATAAGGATTGGCGGGTGCGCCCATCTCAAGGAGCCCGCGGTTTCGGTATTCACGGCGCAGGTGGGCGATGGACTGGCTTTTCATGCTCTTAATTTCTCATAAATACAGTTGAATTTAAATATATTCGGCTAACGAGTCCTGCTTGTGGTGAATATGTTATATCTTCTACAATACGACTCCTTTTGATAGGGAGATTATCGCTGTTTTACAATTCATAGCCGCCCTTTTGCGGCAAATAGGTCTTCGATCCGGAGAGATGGCAGAGTGGTCGAATGCGTCTGACTCGAAATCTTTCCAGATGATTTTTTTGTTTTTGAAGTCGTAAGTCGTAAAAATTTATTGTCCCCATCAGCATTAAATTGGCCTTTGCCTGTAATGGTTTTAACACCAAAACGGGCCGAGGCCTTTTTTTTGAATTACCGGACAATACCGGTTAGTGGCCGTCAAAACCGGTAAAAACCGAATTCGAATGACACGTATATGACACCAAATGACATAGGAAGGGTCACCAGATTTTGAGCCAAAGAAAGCCTAATGATCTTTTTAATTATTATCTGACTCTAAAATAAGCCATTTCCTCCTTCGCGAAATTTTGACAAAGCGTGAGATAAGTCACATCGATAAATCGCTAATTGAAGCATTCTAAAACTACAAAAGTTTAGGAGTTTAAATGGGTCAAATTTCCAAGCGAATTCCCCTCGCCGTCTCGGCCTTAATAACCCTTTTTCTCGCCGTTTGGGGCGGGCTGTTGCGGTTGCAATGGCATCTCCCAATACCCGAGGCCAATTGGATCTCTTTTCATGGCCCCTTAATGGTGAGCGGATTCTTTGGGACGATCATCGGACTTGCGCGGGCAAGCGTTCTTAAATCCAAAGTTGGTCTGTTAGTCCCTCTGGCGACCGCTCTAGGTGCCTGGACCCTTCTTTTAGGTGGCCCGGAAAACTGGGGAGCCCTTTTGTTCCTCGCCGCCAGCCTGGGTTATCTTTTGGTTTCTATCGCTTTTTTCTGGAAACAACCGGCTTATGCCGCCGCCTTGGCGCTAGCGGGTGGATGTGGATGGGCTTGGGCCAATTTCTTTTGGTGGCATGGGGAACCTATTCCCCACGTGATGAACGGTTGGCAAATTCTATTTGTCCTGACCATCGCTTCTGAAAGATTGGAAGCCGTCCATTGGAAATCAACGATTGGTCGGACACTGGCCCTTATGACGGCCTCTGGTTTACTGATGGCCGGTGTGGGCTTGCAACCCTTTCAGCCACCCCTAGGGGTCCGAATGGTTGCGGCGGGGTTCCTTCTTCTGGCCACGTGTTTATTGGTTTTCGACAGAGGGTGGAACAGCGAAAAAACAGAAGGTTGGAAAGGCTTCACCAAGGCTTGCCTGATCTCGGCCTATGCCTGGCTTCTTGTAGGTGGATTAGTCGGGTTTATAACCGCCCCGGTGGATTCGGGTTTCGCTTACGACGCCTTCCTGCATTGCATTTTCCTGGGGTTGGTATTTTCCATGGTCTTCAGCCATGCCCCTCTTCTATTGCCCCGTGTCTTGAGAACACCAGTTCCTTTCCATTCGTTCTTTTATGCCCACTGGCTACTTTTACAGATTTCCCTCGTGGCAAGGGTAGGTGGTGACGCATTTGAATCCACCCCTTGGCGCCGATGGGGTGCGTTGCTAAACGCCTTGGCTCTTTTACTGTTTATCCTCAATACCGCGATTGCCGTGTACCGGGGCAAACGTTCAAATTAAGCCTGATTTGACTTTAAATATTTTTGAAGGACCACAGCGTTGTTGTGATCGGCATCCTTGGCGGCAAATAAAAGTGTCAATGTGCCTCTCTTGGCAGCCTCGAAAAGGGGTTTGAGCGCCTCCCGCTGGGCAGCCAGTTCCCGGCCATACCTTTTTTGGAATTCCTTCCATTTCTTAGGATCATGATTGAACCATTTCCTTAACCTTGCGCTAGGAGTGACGTCCCTGGTCCAACCCGACAATCCAGCTTTTTTCTTTTTTATTCCCCTGGGCCAAAGCCGGTCCACTAAATAGCGTTTTCCATCTTTGATTTGAGGCTTCAAATAAATCCGTTTGATTTGAATCATGTCCGAATTCCCTACTTGATTGATTCCATTCAAAATTCGTCCAGCGGGTAACTTTATTTGGCCCGTCACGCTTTGGCCGGTATAGATGCTTTAGGGGATTGCTGGATACCATAAAGATGACCGCAAGAAGGGCACCGGATGGCCTTCATTTCGGAAGGAATATGCAGACTGTAAACTCCGGAGCAGGCCGGACAGACGGCCTTTAATCCAATAGGCCTGGCTGTTGAATCGTCGAAAAAAGCGAACCCCGTGGAGGGATCAAAGAATGATCCTTCTTCTGTCGGAGTCAGCGGTTTTAATAAGGCCTCGGGCAAGACGGGCCCAGCAGCTTTTGGTTTTTCGTAAGTTTCGGCAAACTTCGTGACGTAATCGCACCAGGCATTGGTAATGTAATAAGCTACATAATGCCCAAGGTTGGGGATCAAAACAGGGACGCGTTTCAAATCCTCGCAATGCTCAAAAACCCAAATATCTTTCTCTTTAGCAAGGGTGGTAGCCCAAGGGAACCAGTTCTTGGCTTGCGAGGAAACTTCCTCATCCTTACTGAGGACGAAAAACAAGGCGTCCGACTCTAGAATTTCCCTTTGGATTCTATCCTTTGAGGCAGGCCCTCCCACGAGGTCCTTATAGGTTACCCAAACCGTTTTAACCGCCACCGCACGGAATACCTTGGAGAAAAACACTTCAAAGCGCTCATCCATAGAACCATGAACAATGAGTATTTGACGCATGACCCTACCTTTCTTGGTTAAGGCTTAAGACCGAATCATTGTGAGAATCATTTTGAACCGCTTCAACGCCTTAAGGGCGTGCGGCTGTTTCGCTGGCATCAGAATTATCTCGCCGGAATGCAGGTGATAAGGCTTGCCCGCAATGCTTATTTCCACCTCGCCTTCCAATGCCTGTACGAGCGCGTCGAATGGGGCTGTGTGTTCACTCAACCCTTGTCCCTCATCGAATGCAAAAATCGTTACGGTTCCAGTCGTTTTCTTGACAATTTCCCGGCTGACAACGGAACCTTCCTGGTAGTTCACTAACTCGGCGGCCTTCGCGACTTCAGCGCCTGGAAGGCCTTTTGTTTTAGGCGGGATTTCCGGTTGCATGATGCCTTCCTTAATTTTTAAACGCGGGAATTTTGGGCCAATCATGGATGTTGAATTGAATTTCAGTCTCCACCCACTCTTTTTCTGCCTGTGTGAATTGGTCCTCGATTTCCTTGAACAACTTATCTTCCTCGAAATAAATGTGTTGGATGAGTTTTTCAGCGAACAATTTTAACGATTTCAAATTTCTCGTTTTTAACAGTTGGTTTAACTCCTTATGCTCCCGCCGGGACCGGGCCAATAATGGATCATCAGAACCCTTATGGAAAGCGAGTTGATCTAACATCTTCTCTTCCACACCGATATGCGCTTCCAAGTCCGACTTGAAGAATCTTTCAGCTTTTCGCTTCAATTCCTCCAGTTCCTTCTTCGAAGGTTTTTTTTCCAACATCCTTTGAAGCGTTTTGGCCGTCATCAATCCGAAATGGTGGGCATGGGTTATAGGCCACAGGAATTTTTCACGTTTCATGTCTTCCTCCTTGATTTAGTTTTTCAGTATTCTCGTTTATCTTCAAAATTTCAATCCAACCAGCCGTTATGAATGGACTTCTGGAAAAGAACATTGTTTTCCTTGTGGACGTGTTGATGCAAATCGTCCTCCAAATCCTTCAATCCTAAGTAAAGTGCTTTGTAAGACCGGCAGGCGTCGGCAGGAGCGGTGAGATCGTTTGTGATCTTATGGATCTCAATCCATTCCTCTCCCGTCATGCCGTGTTCCCACATCAGGATTTTTAAAGGATGATTCTCCAAAGGCCCCCCTTCGAAAGGATTGGGAATACCTTCTTTTTTGCCGTTTGCCTCTTCCAGGGCCTTCAGATAGGGGAAAACTTGCTCTTCTTCCTTCGCCATGTGTCCTTCCATCTCCTCGGACATTTCATTGATGATCTCCTCCAATCGGCAAAGTTCGGAATGGTTGCCGCCATGAACTCCCTCGACCTTTTGCGAAAGAGCCTTTAGGCGGCTTAGTTGGGTTCGTGTAAAAGCATGATGCTTTCCCAGGATATGGTCGATCAATTCGGCCATAGTTTGGGTCTTCCAATCGGGTAATACCTCCTCCTGATTCGATTCGGCCTCAAGCCTCTCTAAATCCGAAACAACCTTCTCTACCGGAACGCCCACTAACGAACAGGCCTCCCTCAATGACCGGGCTCCCCCACAGCAGTAATCGATTTTCAAACCCTCAAAAAGTGGTATAGTCCTCGGAAATTCGGAAGCGATATCCCCCACCGTTTTGTCGGCCTCGAATTTTTTGGTTTCTGTTTTCATTTTGAATCTCCTTGTGTCCTTCTTACGGTTTCAATTTAAGCCCCAAGGGTTCTTGACGCCGTGACTCAAGTCACTAAAAGACCCTATTCTTGAGGAAACCCTTCTCCAACGATATGATGGGCAAATGGATAAGATTGCTTCCTTGAAAAAAACGGAAATGTTTGGCTCTCTCGGGCCGGATGAACTGGGCGTTATTGCTGGTGTTTGTGTGGAAAAGAGGCTGAAAAAAGGGGAGGTTCTCTTCATATCCGGGGATAAGGCCAGAGGCCTTTATGTCATCGCCAAGGGTTCCTTAAGGGCCTATCGGGATAACACTGAAGGGCGGGAGCAAATCATCCACTTGGAAAAGGCCGGAACCACCATCGCCGAAGTACCTACCTTTGATGATGAACCTTATCCCTCTTCAGTCCGTGCCGAGGAAGAAAGCGAAGTGCTTTTCATCTCCAGGGAGGATGTCAAAAGGCTTTGCTTGAGACACCCCGCTATCGCCCTTTCCGCCTTGAAGCTGATGGCTTCCCGTCTTCGTAAAACAGCGGCCCTTGTTGAATCCCTTTCCCTAAAGGAAGTCGATCAACGTTTAGCAGCCTTTTTGTTGCAGGAATTCAGGGATAAAAAATTAAAAAAACTAAAATTGCCGCCCATTTCCGTCATTGCCGCGCGGCTGGGGTCGGTTCGGGAAGTCGTTTCAAGGGCTTTAGCCAAGCTTGAAAAGGGAGGGTTCATTTCGATTGATAAACAACGAAACGCAAGCCTAACCAATGTTAAAGGTTTGGAAGTTTTTTTAAAAAAATAAAATGGGAAGACTCCAATTTATTTATCGGTTGGTTTTTCGGTCAAGCGGTGGGGGACATGAGTCTCGGCAGGTTTGTAAGGAAGTAACTTTTTCGTCTCACGGTCTTTTTCTTCCTCAGTCAGGGTTTTTTCCACTCTGGGGAAAAAAACATCCTCCTCAAAACGGATATGGGCGGTAAGAGTATCGGCAAAGAGTTGAAGATCTTTTTGGGTCACTGACGTTGATAAGGCTCGGATGGTTTGATGGTCTTGCAATATTTTTTTAATGTCCGAATCATCCGATCCTACATGATTTTCAAAAACCTTTAGGAGTTCTTCCTCTTCCCCGCGAAAATGCGGTTCTAAATCTCTAGCAAAAAGGCCCGAGATTTCTTGGCTCAAGACAACTAGGGTATTTTTTTCACCTTCGTTCAGCTTGGAAAGGCGGTCTCGGATATTCCGGGCCGCCACCAGCGCCCCATGGTGTCCTTGGGTCAACGGCCAAAGAAATTTTTCACGTTTCAAGATTCAGGACCCTTTTTCCCCTAACGTTTCTTCGTCATTCCGGATTGGCGTCCGGTTTTCTCAAATAAAACATCGATCTAACCGTGAAGTAGAGAAGAGGCAAAACTCCGCCAACGACGAAAGTTAGGTCGCCTGCCATCCTGGCCCAAGTAAGTTTTTGGACGATGGGTTGGCTCCAGAAATCCACGCTTCGGGCAAACCAGTAGCCTCGCGTGTAACTCTGGACCATCTCCAAAATCCCCACCGGGAAAATATCCAGTAATAGCATCATCATCAGGCCGATTTGCAGGGACCAAAAGGAGATTTTTAATAAACGGTTGGACCAGTGCTCAGGCTTGACCAGGAACCGCAGGACGAACACTAAGGCAGCGATGGCCAGGTTGCCGTAAACCCCCATCAAGGCCGCATGGGCGTGATTTGGCGTTAAGTAGGTGGCGTGTTCGTAGTAGCTGACAATAGGCAGGTTGATAAGGAAACCAAATATTCCGGCTCCTACGAAGTTCCAAAAGCCGACCGCAATCAGGAACATAATCGCCCAGTAATGGGCGAAAAATCCGTCCGATTCCTTCGTGCCTGCCTCCCCTCTCCTGAGCTTGGCGAAGTCATAAGCCTCAAGGGTCAAGAGCAATAAAGGAACCACTTCCATGGCCGAGAAGAAGGCTCCCAAGGCCAGATTGATGGCTGGTTGGGCAGTCCAGTAATAATGATGGCCCGTACCGATGAGTCCCGATCCCAAATAAAGGATTATATCCAAGTAAACCACCCGGACAGCGGTTTTGGTTGTCACTAAACCAAGGATAACGAAGAAGTACGCCACTACGATGGTAGTGAATAGTTCAAAGAAATTTTCCACCCACAAATGAACCACCCACCAACGCCAAAAATCGGCGATAGCGAAATTAGTTCTCGGGGTGTAAAGCAAACCCGCCGAGAACATCAAGGGAATAGCCAGGATGCCGTAAACGAGAAGGTAAGGCAAACTGCCCCAATCCTGCCCCTTAAGCCTTCCCCAAACCGTTCGAAGCACCAACACTGCCCAAATACCCATGCCAGCGGTCAAAAGGATTTGCCAGAAGCGACCCAGTTCCAAATATTCCCAACCTTGATGCCCGAACCAGAACCAATACTGTCCAAGCTTGGCCTTGATGCCCAAATATTCACCAACGATGGAACCAACCGCCACCAATACCACCGCGCCAAAGAGGACGTTCACCCAGAAGGCTTGGTATTTAGGTTCTCTTTGGCCAATGAAGGGAGCGATGAATAATCCAGCCGCCAGCCAAGCAGTGGCGATCCAAAATATGGAAAGCTGTAAATGCCAGGTGCGGGTGATAGTGGTGGGCAGGATATCCCGGATATCTAATCCATAAAATCCCGTGGCTTCTACGAAATAGTGAGCCGTGAACACACCCATGAGGGTTTGGAAAGAAAAAAGCAACGCCACAATGAGGAAATATTTATAAGTCGCCACCTGGCTGGGAGTGATTTTGAAATCTTTTAACGGAATGCTTTTCTTTATCGCGGGCTCATCCCCACCCCACCCTAAGTAATCGAAACGGCCAAAAAACAACAGGACCAAAGCGCATCCCCCCAACAAAGAGATCAATGAAAGGACACTCCAAAGGAATACGGCTCTGGTAGGCCGGTTCCCGACAGCATCCTCAGGCGGCCAATTGTTGGTGTAACTGTAATTTTTTCCGGGTCTTTGGGTCGATGCCGTCCAAGCGGTCCAGGCGAAGAAATCGGTGAGTTTTTGGACTTCATCCGTGGTTTTGATGTAATTTTTTGGAAGGCTGTGGTCTTCCCCACTGTTCATGAAAACATCAACGTAATGGGTAACCAGGGGAGGCCATGCTTGAGCCTGTTCTTGAGTAAGGGTTAAAGTCTGTGTGTTTTCATCGTATCGGTTGGTTTTCGCGTCCGAAATCACCATCTGACCGATTTTCGCTTTTTCACTTTCCGAAAGATTTCCATAAGGCTGTTTGAATTCCTCTTCGGCCTTCTCGTCGCGCTGAATCCAGGCCGAGCGGTGCATGTAGTCGTCCGTAAAATCGGGCCCACGATAGGCACCATGACCAAAGATAGAACCGTAATCCATAAGGCCGTATTGCTGGAAAACGGCTTGGCCTGTCAAGATATCCTCTCCGGTGAAAAGGACTTTTCCAGAAGCCTCAACCACCTTGGCGGGTATAGGAGGAGCGTTTTCGTAAACTTTTTTCCCCATGAACATCAAAACTGAAAATCCAATAATGACAACCAATACCGCCGCATGCCGCCAAGCTTTGGAAATTTCCACCAGCCGCCTCCCGCCAAGATATTAAAATTCGTATTCTTTTTAAGACATAATTCTCAACAATACTGTGACTTAAGTCACCTTTAAATCCTATTGAAACCAATAATTAACTCAAAGGCTTTCAAAAATCCGCCGGGTTGATAAAGTTATGACGCCATACCTAGAGACGATCCAAGGTAATTAAGCCAAACGGAGTTTGTGAGGGCCCCTTTTAGACCCAATCGGCTGATTTCTAGGTATAATTTATCGGCAGTTTAACGGCAGTTCATCGGCGGAGGAAATTGTGGCTTATAAACCTTTATTCCAGGTAACGCCCCCCATGCTGAAGCTCATCGGAAAAATGGAGGTGGCGCGGGAGGTTGTGGAAAGCCTGGAAATGCCCATCGACCTAGAAAACGAATTCCGACAGGAAGCCTCGGCGAGGATGACCCACTACTCCACGAAGATCGAGGGGAACCGCCTCACCCTGAAACAAACGAAGGAATTGCTGGCGGGCCAAACGGTTATTGCCCGTGAGATCGACAAGCGCGAGGCGATGAACTATTACGATTGCCTCGACCTGGTCCACCGGCATTCCAAGACCAAAAAACCGGTGACGGAAGCCCTAATCAAAGAGATCCATTCGGTTGTCCAGAAAGGGATCGTGAAAGGGAAACTCCGGGGGGAATACCGGGAGGCCCAAAACGCCATATTTGATTCGGTGACCAGGAAACCGGTCTATTTTCCACCTGATTCCAAAGAGGTTCCCCCCCTCATGAAGGCTTTCGTTGGCTGGCTCAACCACGACCTGGAAACCCACCCAATCCTCAAGGCGGGCATAGCCCATTACCAATTCGTCACAGTCCACCCTTTCATGGATGGCAACGGACGGACCGCTAGGGCGGTTGCCACCCTCCTCCTTTACCGGGAGGGATACAGCTTGAAGCGGTTCTATTCTCTGGAGGAATATTACGCCGAAGATTTAAAGGGCTATTACAACACGCTCCACCAATGCCAAGGAGTCCATTACCACAATAATCCCAACCCGGACATCAGCCCGTGGCTGGAATACTTCCTCAATGGTGCTGCCATTGTGTTCGAGCGCGTCAAGGAAAAGGCCCTGGCCGCATCTAAAAAACAGCCGTCCCCCCAAAGCAAACAGGATATTGAACGCATGCAGAAGATCGGGCCAAGGGAAAGGCGTGTGCTCGTTTACTTCGGAAAGAATTTACAGCTTCGGACGAAAAACCTTTGTTCCCTTTTCAACATCAAGGAACGTGCCGCCAGGGATTTGCTGACCAAGTGGATAGAAATGGGATTAATTGAAAAACAGGGTTCGGGAAAGCGGGATGCCTATTACGTTTTATCGGCGGAATATCGGCGTCTTATCGGCAGTTAAAGAATTAACAATTTTAGAGAAGAAAGCCTTCCCCTTGGCCTCTCTTAGCCGCTTATTATTAAATCAAAAGGAGAGGGGATTTCCCGACCCTATTGGACGAGCCGGAAAATCCCTTGAGAAATTAAAAGATATCAAATCCAGAAAAACTTAAAACCGGTACCAACTGGAAACCATGACACGGTGGTCAATGGCATCGGAACCTGAACCGGTTCCCACAGCGCCGGTGACGTAATGGGTGTCAAACCGGTCATATTCCACCCCGGCACGGATATTGGCATTGAAATCGTGCATCAAATTGGCGAACATAACGCTGTCGTCATTATAAAGTTTGCTCGCTGTTGCCCCGCCTCCAGTTAAACCACCTATGTTGTCCGAAAAGACTTCCCCATAACCCACCGTCAAATAAGTTCCCAAATTTTTTGGTAGATGAAATTGCACCTGGCCGTTATAGCTTTTTATGTCCACCAAAGTGAAATTACCGGCTCCATTAAAGCCACCAACCCCCGAATCCAGGTTGATGCCGTTTGTAGTCGTGGAGAGCGCGGGAAGACCGCCGCTATACAAAAACATTTCATCCCCATCGCCTTTTCCAACCGTCCACTCGCCCGTCAGGACGAGGCTAGGACCATCCCCGGTATCGCTTGGAATAACCGGAATAAGGGCATCCAGGGCCATTGCCTGGCCTTCGGCGCTTTGATTTAAATTCACATTGGTACCAACCGTGCCGTAAGTATAGTTCCGCAAAGTGCCAGACAAGCCCAGGCTAAAAGGCATCGAATTGACGGCCCCAGTCGGTAGGGCAAAGCGGCCCTTCCAATCCCCGAAGATAAACCTGAGACCACCGTCAAAGTTTGGAACTTCAGAAGCATCCTGTTGAATTTAGAGGTGAAAGCAGAAGTAGCGAACAAGGAAAAAAGTTGGAATGCGATGAGAGACGAAATAAAGATTGCGTGTTTTAGTGAACGCTGGGATTAACTGCCAATGTGGGCGCATTACGCCGATAATCACCAAGGCTTTTGCATTGAATACGATCTTTCTAACGAATCCGAAGGAAGAACAGCGCCCCTGTTCCCGGTTATTTACAGTGAATCAATGGTTCCCTTGGACATTACCAACGAATTATTGAATCTGCCGGGTAATAGTGGACACTTGGCGATCAAAGCTGCCATTTTCAAAAATTAAGATTGGAGTTATGAGCGCGAATGGAGATTCGTTTTTTACCGGTTTATTGATCCCCTCGATATAAAGGGCTATCCCATAAAGGCGGTTTACTTGGGGACTAAAATCAACGACGAACACAAAATGCAATTAATAGAGCTGTCCAAAAAGGGAGAGTTTAAGATTTTTCAAATGAAGATTTTGGCCAATGAATTCAAAAGAGAAAAAATAAACTAAACCATTAAACCGTTTACACCTCTAAGGGGGGAAAGCCTTCCCCCTGGCCTCGGCTTCCTTCGGTGATCCTCGGCACACCCTCTTAGGCGTAATAATCTTGAAACTTATTGGAATGCCGATACGTCCTAATTGGCTTTGCACAAAACCCTTAATCATTGAGGGGTTTGTGTGATTTGATCAATTCATAATGAACAAGGATGAAAGATTATGCGTAGCGACATGAGCAAAGTTATTGTGGAACGTCCAAGGCGGGGCGGAGGACGTGATCGGAAAAGGCGGCCAGCCAGAGAATTCGACGATATGCCCTCCAAACAGTCCATGAAACGGGGGCATACCGACCTCAAGGACCTCAACGAGAATTTGGCGCCCCTCAAACGGTATCTCCATAAAAACGTTGGACGTCCCTGGGATAAGGTCTTCAGTGAAATTTGCGAGAACATTCGCGTGGATAATACAGTTCAAAAGCACGTCCGAAATCATGTTTTTGATTACGTCCACTTGCATGTAATCGTGGAAGGTAAAGCAGTTTACACCCGGCGTATCTGGGGAGTTTATGAACTATGGTATGGCGACTTCTATGTCTGTCCCAAGTCAGGGCTGCTCAAGGATTATCGTCGTCGATATAAACCTCGCTGGCGGAGCGTGAGATCGCTGGAAGAAGGCCTAAAAGGAATTTCCTCAGAAAAATCCAGGACGGTCGTGGAGGGAACCGAGGTATTCAAGCTGTACCGAAATCCCGACACAGGGGAGTTTAACCTTCGGAATCCGGCCCGAACGGTTCACGCCAAGATCGACTTCAACGAAACCCTTCTCCATTGTGGGCTCAAACCTCTTGATTCATTTTTCAAGGAATTCTCCAAATCCGTTCCAATGAATCATCCCTATTGGGTTACCTATAGCCGCTTGTATCACGAGCATAAAGCAAAGCTTGCCAACCTTAAAACTTGATCCTGCCCAACGGATTGGTTTATCGGCAGTTAGCGGAATTAGAGTTGTTTCGGGTTTATTTAATGGTATCAGGAAAAGTTTTCGTGATCCTATTAATGAATACTCTTCCAACACAAACAATTTGTTCAGGTGCCTGAACAAAACGTAAATGCCTAAACCCGTTTTTGATCCATGAGGAAGTCCTCGAAATACTCACTGTTGAGTAAAAATACTCAATGACTGAGTAATCGGGGGATCCGCATTAAAGGATGTTTTTGTGGCCGTCCCAAAGCCAGCGGGTCTCTTGAATTAGGTAATATCGAATTAATTAGGTAATGAATTAGGTAATGTGTTAAACTTTGCCCCTGGCCATCCCGGCTATAACCAAAACTTTTAGGAAACCCCATGCTGACATTAAGCCGTTTTTCATCCAAAACCTTTTCTATCCCAACCATGACTTCATGGTACTTGTCCGATTTGGGCGAGGCAAAGGGGCGGCAGGAGCTTTTCACCAAACAATCACCCCAAAAGTTAAAGGCCCTTCGTGAACATGCCATCATCGAAAGCGCGGTTTCTTCCAATCGCATCGAGGGCGTCCAGATCGACCAAAAGCGGGTTGCGACCGTTGTATTCGGGAAGTCCCACTTGAAAGACAGGGACGAGGAGGAAGTCCGGGGCTATCGGCAGGCGTTGAAGTGGATACACGAAGAGGGGAAGGATATCCCTGTTTCTGAAAAGACGATTTTAACCCTCCATCGCATGACTCGTGGCCAAATTTGGGACGCGGGGAAATACAAGGAAAAGGACGGGGATATCATCGAGAAATCCCCCGATGGCCGCCATCGGGTAAGGTTCAAGACGGTTTCGGCCAAGAAAACACCTACCGAGATGAAGGAACTTATTCAACTCAACGACGAATGTTTCAAGGAGAAGTGGGTTCAACCCCTCATCGCCACAGCCCTATTCAACCTGGACTTCCTGTGTGTTCACCCTTTTCGGGATGGCAATGGCCGTGTTTCCCGTCTTCTTTTTCTTCTCCAATGCCATCGGTTGGGGTATGAAGTGGGAAGGTTCATCAGCTTGGAACGGCTTATTGAGGAAAACAAAGAGCGGTACTACGAAACCTTGGAGCAAAGTTCTCAAGGGTGGCATGAGGGAAAACAAGATCCTTGGCCCTTCGTTAATTACTTGCTTTTCATTCTCAAAGCCGCCTACCAGGAATTTGAAAGCAGGTTGGAGGCAACTTCCGGGTCAAAGGGTGATAAGACCGAATTGGTATTATCCGCCATGACCCGATATTCCGGCCCTTTCCGGGTATCAGAGTTACAGAAGGATTGCCCAGGGGTCGGGGTGGACATGATCCGAAAGGTATTGAAGGATTTAAAAGCTCAGGGCCGGGTGGATTGTTTAAGCCGTGGAAAAAACGCCCAATGGAAACGCACCAAGAAATGGTGAGGGGTTAAAGAACCCATGCACATCAACCGAAACGCGGTGGTCCTTAAGGCCAAACAACCTTTTGTGGATTGGATCAACACGACCCCCAGGGAACCAGGGGATGAATTGCCACGCTTTACCCTGGAACAGTTCAACCAGGAATGTATGGTCCTGTTGATCCCTGAATTCGATTCCATCCAGGAAGCCAGGGAGCAGGTTCGCCAGTTGAAGATGGACTTGTTTGAAGAGTCGTTGGAAGACTGGTATACGGACGAGGAAGATTGGCCCCAAAACCGCACCGAGAAAATGTTCGATGAGTGGTTTAGCCTGGAAATCCATTCCGAAGTGATTGATACCGTGGATGGACCCATTGAGAAAGAAGACTTAGGGAATGAATCGTTTCCGGCCTTGGAATAAAACCCCTTCTCCTGGGGCTTTGCCCCAAACCCCTTAAAACCCCATGGAAGAAATGGCTGAAACTTGTGCATTGCTCAATTAAAATTAGATCATTAATTTTCCTCAAGGAGAAAAAATGACCCCTGATCTCTCTTCAATCGTATTACACCCCAAAGGAAATCTTTCCGGATAGATTTTTTATTTTTGAAAACGTAAGCCGTAAAAATTCATTGTCCCCATCAGCATTAAATTGGCCTTTGCCTGTAATGGTTTTAACACCAAAACGGGCCGAGGCCTTTTTTTTGAATTACCGGTCAGTACCGGTTAGAAACGGTCAAACCCGGTAAAACCCGACTTCAAATGACACGTATATGACACGGGGTAAGAAGTGGACTTGAATGGAAATCCCACCCTCAGAACACATTGCAAGTTCAAAGACTGGTTTAGAAAACAATTTTAACGAATTTTAAGTCTGGCTTTATTAGCGAGGAGATTTGCGAAGTTCACTTGTTGTTGGCGTTCCGTTTTAGGCGGCCAACCGGCAATATTTATATGCCTGTTGGCAGGCGATGGTTCTAAGACTAAATTAGTGCTGGTTACCTCTTCCGCAGAAATATCGCCTCGGGCTTTTAGATTTGCTTTCTTCTTCGGCGCAAATCTAGCCGTTTGAACAATGTCCCACACTCCAGATTCAGATAAACCATCGATACCAAAAACAGACGTTTTGTTATCAATAGGAGAAGGCATAAAAACTGCGTAATTTATTTTTTCCGGGATCTTTGAATAATGTTCCGTATTGAAAATGTATCTTGTTAGTTCTTTCATCGGCGGAAGGGATGGCGGGGTTTCTTGAGATGCTTCCATTTTGATTAGACTAAACTAAAGTTCTTATTTAGTTTTTCTACAATTATTTTCGGTAAACGAGTTAGATCATTGGCGGGCCTTTTACCGAAATTATTTTCTGGCCCATCAATTTCCGAAAAGATTAGAAAATCATTATCAAAAGCAAGAACTAATCTTTTATCGCCCTTTACCCATTCAAAACCTATATTGCCTGAAGGTTCTGGCACTACTCGGGGAATAATAATATTGGCATTAAGTAAGGATGCCAATTTTTCCGCACGTTCCTTTTCCAGTTTTGTTATAGGTATTGCGCCATAGCCATCCCAATCTTTTTCATTACAGTTTTCCATTATTTCCATTAGTTTTCCATCAATGATTTCTTTTGTTAATCCAAAAACTGATTTCGATTCTTCTTCTTGTTTAACTTCGTCGTAAGAAGAAGAATCATTACTTCCATTGGAGAAAGAAAGAAACTGGGGGTAAGTATGAAAAGTTCTAATTGTGTTGGTATTGCTCATTTAAAAAGCTCTCCTGTTTTTTCTGTTAAAGATTCAAAAAATACATCATCAGCATATTTGTTTAATAAATCCAGGTTATCCCATATTTTATCATCTGACTCTGTAGTTAATTTAAAAACATCTATATCGAAAATAAAGGTTGATTCGGGTTTTTCATCTGTTTTTGGGATGGTCGATAAACCTAAATTTGCTTTAAACCCATTCCTATCAAGAGAATACCGAAACATAAAATTTTCAAGAACGCCCAATTTCTCTGAGTTTACTTGAGGTAGGTTCAAAAAATAATCGTTTAGAGTGAAAACGGTTTCGGGGATGGTAATTTTGTTTATGTATTTTGTTGCGACACGAAAAATCGAAGGCTTAAATGCTTCAGAATATAGATTCCAAAAAGAGTGTGATTCATTTTTTAAAATATCCCACTTTTCATAAAAGTTCAACAAACTGAAAGTAAATCCATTAGTGCGATATTGAACAGCCCTACTTTCATCTTTTGATTTTGCAATAAAACCATTTTTAAGTTCAGATGTTTCTGCTTTTAGTTGTTTGCCTATCGGCCCAAATTTTATTTGATGTTGGCTCAGGATATTCTTTTGAGGAAAATCAGACTTTATTTTATCAAATAAGGATTCGAGCGCTTCGAAAGTTACGTTGCTATTTTGCGCTATTTGGATATCGACCAGGGATTCTATTATAGGCGGTTTGGAAAAATGCCTGTATTTCATGCTAAAGGTATACCAGAAAAGATGCCTGAAAAAAATGTTCGTTTTTCAATAACCAAACTTAATGGGTGCTTGCCAGAATAAAGGTTTTCAAACTATGACTTTCGTGTAATCCTTTTGGGGGGAAGCCTTCCCCCTGGCCTCGGCTACCTTCGGTGATCCTCGGCACACCCCCTTCGCCTGGGGCTTTGCCCCAAGCCCCTTTCATCATCATCTTCTTGAGGTATGCATGGATAGAAGGGCATATACTTTTTAAAAAGTATTTGCGTTTTTATCCGCTATTAAAAATGACTGCCAAAATCAAAAAACACAAGCCCCTTAAAAAATAAGGGGTTTGTGAAATTGGACATTTATGAATTGGAAAATCGAGTTTTGTAATGTTTTGTTTTTCCAAAACAAAGACCCTGAAAATTTCGACAAAGCCAATCGATTAAAGTTTTCTAAACTTCCAAAATCTCTTTTTAGGTTCAGAGCTTGGAAAGACTACAGCTTAAAAGAAATTAGCGAAAACAAAATTTGGCTTTCGAACCCAAGAACATTTAACGATCCTTATGATTGCTCTGTCTCAGCAGATTATAAAAAGGTCGTCCTTTCGCTGTTTCGAAAATTGCCACAAACAACAAATATTTCGGATAAAACTTGGAAGGAAGTAGAGGAGAGCGATGACCCAGTCCTGTATCTTTCCCGTTACCTTGCTCAGAGGGTTGTCCCCCCCGATTTGCAATATGTTGAAAACGCAAGACTGTTGAATTTAGAAGTAAAATCAGCAGTAGCAAACAAGGAAAAAAGCTGGAACGCGATGAAAGACGAAACAAAAGTTGCGTGCTTTAGCCAGCGGTGGGATTCATTACCAATGTGGGCGCATTACGCCGATCAACACCAGGGGTTTTGTATTGAATATGATCTTTCCAATGAATCCGAAGGACGAACTGCTCCCCTTTTTCCAGTCATTTACTCTAAAGCACTAGTGCCCTTGGACATCACCAACGAATTAATGAATCTGCCAGGCAATAGTGGCCATTTGGCAATCAAAGCCGCCATTTACAAAAATATGGATTGGAGTTATGAACGCGAGTGGCGGCTTGTTTTTTACACAGGAGATGATCAGAAAATCGAAATAAAAGGATATCCCATCAAGGCAATTTACTTGGGCACCAAAATCAACGATGAACACAAGAGGCAGTTAATAGAGCTGTCCAAAAAGGTTAAATTTAAGATTTTTCAAATGAGGGTTTCGGCCAATAAATTCAAAAAAGAAAAAATCGACTGAAGATTTGAAAGCCATTAGCGAGTTCTACAATCTGGCCTATCCCAAGTTCATCGACTTCATCAACAAGTGCCGGGAAGCCCAGGTGAACCTCTTTTTGGCCCACCAGTCCATGGGGGATTTGAGGGGCGTTTCGGAGGAATTTCTGGAACAGGTGATGAACACTGCCAGCAACAAGATCATTTTGCGGGTGAACGACCCGGACACGGCGGAGGGCTTCGCCCGGCAATTCGGAACCGAACGCGACCAGGACTACCGGGTGGAGAGTTTTGGGAAGGATGGACAGATGATGGGTTATTCCAAGCCCCCGGTTGAGAAGTTCCGTTTCCACCCCAACCGCATCAAGGAATTGAAGGTCGGCCAAGCCATCGTCAAGGTCGTGGGTGAATCGGGGGTCAAGGTCTTCCAAACTGCCTTGCGGCCGGCGGATAACCCATGGGATGGCTTTAACACCCAAAACGGCGTGGCCCACCGGACCCGCCGTGATGCAATCAATGAAAGCTCCCTCCCCGAGCTGGTAGGCGAAAACAATGGCGGCCCGGAGCCAGGCCCCAAAAACCCTGGAAGCCCCATGGGGGATGAAGATGCGGCCTGAGAGCGCCCTCGAACCGAGGGACCTGGACATCCTGGCTTACATCCATTCCAACAAATTCATCACCACCCGGCTCTTTCACCGGAAGTTCCATCCGGCCCAATGCTATACGACCGCCTGTGTCCACCTTAGGAGCCTGGTCAGCCGGGGATGGCTCCTCAAAACCCAAAACCTCCCGAACGACGACACCTTTCATTACCTGTCCCGCCCCGCCCTGAAGAACCTTTCGGATCTTGCCCGAATCCTTACCTCCAAGGAAATCCGCTCCCCCCATATCAATCCCTTTGAGAGGGAGCACGACAAGCGGGTTATTCAAATGCGCGTCCATTGGGAGATGGACAAGGCTTTGGAGGGGTTGGTTTGGCTGTCCGACTACGAGATGCGGTGCGGCCTCAAGATGTCCTGGAAGAAGGCCTTGGAGGAAGGGCGAGGGTGGGACTTGGCCGGGACCAAGCTTCAAAGGCTGAACCGCCGGACCCCGGACGGGTACTTTGAGGCCGCCTTGGAAGGCAGGCCCCAAGCCTTCGTCTTGGAGTACGAGCACTCCCCCTACAACCGGGACCAGATGACGGCTTTGGTCCTGAACCTCAACAAGGACTTCCCGGAGGCCTGCCGGTTGATCGTCAGCCAAAACAAGACCCAGGCCGTAAGGCTGGTGCAGGGGCTTTCCACCTTCCTGAAACACGACCTCCGGAACCGGAACCTTTGGGCTTTTTCCTTTTTCGAAAAGGCGGCGAACCTGCCCTTTAGGCGGGTGCCTTGGGTGAACCTGGAATGGGAATACCTTCCCTTCGTGAAGGACCCCATCCTGAAGACGGCCCCAGCGGAGGAAAAGACAAAGGAGGTGGCGTCATGAACTGTAAGCGGACCCATAAACAGCTTATGGCGAAAATCCACGGAAACGCCCGCGAAAACCAGGGGTTCGCCTGTCTTGCGACGCCAGACCCCACTCCCCCTGGATCAAGTTCAGATCGCAGGAAAGCGGTAGTGGGGTCTGGCCTCTTAGACAGACTCACCCCTAAAAGCGCGGGCGCGAAGGATGAAGAAGAATTAAAGAATTTAAGGATTAAGACGAAAGACAAAGTCAAAGGCAACGGCAAAACCAACACCGTGGAAAACCCCCCGAACAACCTGTTGGTAATGAAACAGGTTATGGACGCGGGGTTTTCCACACCTTTCCCCGAAGGTGGCCCCTTTGGGGCCTGTTATTTTTTAAACCTTATAAGCGGAGGTAAACCTTGGTAGATCGTAGGAAGAATGTAGAACGGCGGAATTATTTAATGTCGGATAAGGATATCGCTGAATGGGCCGGGGTTTCTCCCAATACGGTCCGTTACTGGCGGCAAACGGGTGTCTTGCCTTTCGAGAAGGTCGGCAAATACCCTAGGGTTTGGTATTCCGTGCTCCTTCAAATTTTTCAAAAAGCCAGTCCACATTTAGCGGGTGCCGCTGATACAATACCTCTTGCTGATGGGGACATTAGGAGGCAGTCATGAGTAAACCTAATGTCTATGGATTGCCCCAACATCTCCGCAAGGACGACAAGGGGTATTTTTTGGATTATTTCATCCGGGAAGGAGGATTGCGGAAGCGCAAAAGGGTCCGGTTGGGCCAGATTCCGGCGGTCCAAGCTAAAAGGGTTCTAGCCCAAAAAATGCAGGCTATCGTTGAGCAAAAGTATTTTGACAGCGACAAGCCCCAAACCACCTTCCTGGAAGCGGCGGATTCCTTCCTGGCCTATTCCAAGGCCCGGAAAAAAACTTTTAGGAACGACGCCCAGATAGTGGAAAGGCTGAAAGTCTACTTTGGAACCCGGCCCTTGGAGAGCTTAACGGTGGACTTGGTGGACGCCTACCTGATTCAAAGGCGGCAACAAGGAAGCCAAGTTAAGCCGGGCAAGACCTTAAAGAACGCGACCCTCAACCGGGACGTTGCCTGCCTGAAAACCATCGTGAGCCGGGCGGTTTTGAACAGGCAGTTGGACCGTGACCCGATTGTGGGGCTTCAACGCTTTAAGGAACAATCCAGGGACAGGACTTTGACCCCCGAGGAGTACCAGGCTTTGCTGGCCTGCTGCCCTCCCCACTTGCATAGGATCGTGGAACTGGCTTATTGGACCGCGATGAGGCGGGGGGAAATCTTGGGTTTACGTTGGGATCAGGTGGATTTTAAAAACGGGGTCATCACCCTGGAAGCCACCGACACCAAAACCCAGGAAAAGCGGGAAATACCGTTGAACGAAAGGCTAGTTGCCCTATTTCAACGGATACCCAGGACTCTTGGAAGCCCTTACGTGTTTTTCTACCAAGGAAAGCGTGTAAAAGACCCCAGGAATGGTTTTGCGACCGCGTGCCGGAAAGCGGGAATCGAGAATTTCAGGTTCCACGATCTGAGGCATTGCGCGGTGACGAACTTCCGCAAGGCCGGGGTCAGCGATACGGTAATCATGTCCATATCGGGCCATAAGACCTACGCGGTCTTTAAGCGTTATGACCGGGTGGATCGTGAGGACCGGAAAGCCGCTTTGAACCGGGTAGCCGGTTTGAATGACACGGTTATGACACGGACCACGAAACAGGAAGTCCAAGCTTAAAGAGAAAAGTTGTAATCCCCTTTTCAACAAAGGGGTTTGGCATGACCCGGAGAGGTGGCAGAGTGGTCGAATGCGTCTGACTCGAAATCAGATTTACGAGCAATCGTAACGGGGGTTCGAATCCCTCTCTCTCCGCCATATTTTATTTTCCGCCTCTAACCGCGACTTTTTCCTTATGCCAGTAGGGATTTGCGAGTTCGAGAGCGCAATAAGGCTAAATGGACTTTCGAACTCTATTGTTAGGGTTCTGTGTTTCCAATGCGCTTTGGCCCATATCAGTCTCAAGAACTTTTGGCGTTCAAAACCTTCCAACTTCAGAAATATCTCCTTCGCATTCGATGCCACTTCCAACAATCGCACTCCCGATTCAAGGTAGTTCTGGTTCGCGTTCCCAAGGCGTTTAATATCCCCGGCGATCCTTTGCTGTCTTTCCCGCAACTCCTTTGTCTTCCTTTCATATTGGAACACGTCTATGTGCCCACTTAGCCTGTCCTCGTAAACCGTGTCGATCTTGGTCTGCACTTCCTTAAACTCCCCATTTAAACGGTCTAAGGCTACATTGTGGAACTCCTTCTCGTCCTGATGGGATTCCAGAAGGGCTTTTGTCATTGTCTTCAACTGTTCCGGCTTGATGTATAGCTGTTCCAGTTCCTTTGCGATCATCTGGGTTAAATCTTCCTGCTTTACATAGGGCTCGTAGCAATAACCCCTTGAGTTCGTGCAATGATAATAAATGTATCTGCCCTTCTTCTTCGCCTCTGCCACAATCGCACAACCGCAATGACCGCATTTAATAATCCCACTTGAATAGGGGAACCTATACCTGGCTTGGGCCTTATTGATTCTCCTCCCATCCAGAATTTTCTGAACCCGTTCCCATATCTCAAATGGAACAAGGCCTTCATGCGTCCCCTTAAAGGTCTTCCCCGCATAGTCGAAGTCACCGGTATATATTCGGTTACGAAGCATTTTGTGAATTGATGCAGTAAGCAGCGATTTCCCACTCTTTCGGAAAACCAACCCAGAATCGTTGAACTTCTTGGCAATCATCTTTACCGAATAATACCCTTCGGCAAATTCTCGGAATAGCTTGGTAACTAACGGCCCCATTACCGGGTCTATCTCAATTATTTTCTTCCCGTTCGGTCCCATAACGTTCCGGTACCCAAGCGGTGCATTGCTCGGCCAAAGTCCCTCGGAAGCCTTTTGATGCAGACCCTTTCGGGCTTCTTCGCTCAAATTCTCAATGTAATGCTTCGCCATCACAACCTTGATTCCGTGGATCAACTTGTCGTTCGAACGTGAATCGGGAGAGATCAGGGTGTTTTCTTTTACCAAATGGATATCAAGGCCTAGTTCGTCAAGCGTGACCCAATCCTTCAAGTTCCTATACAAACGATCTGTCTTCTCAACCAACAATGTTCGGCAAGATTGGTTTTCCCGTAAATAGGCCAGCATCTGTTCAAAGGAATATCGACCGGAACGCTTAGCTGTTTCTGTATCTTCAAATTCTCTAATGATCTTGAAATGTTTGCTTTTGGCGAATTCGCGGAGGAGTTTGTATTGGGAGGGGATGCTGAAGCCTTCGTCTGCTTGCTCTTTGCTTGAAACACGAACGTACAAAACACAATCCATCGACAAACCGGTGGTCTTCTTACCTGAGTCCGAAATTTTCCTAGTCAGTTACGCCGAGAAAAATATCCTTTTCGGCGTTTTTGAAAAACCCTCGGTAAGTTTTAGCTTTCTTCGAATTGGCGTGGCGGCGCAGAGCCTGGAGAGCCTTGGAATAAGAGGCCCTTCCCAATATCGCTGTCAGCGCTGGACCTTTATGTTGATCATGCCGTTCTTCAAGGAGCCGTACAGCCTCACCCACATTCCCATGTACATCTCCTGCCCGCGGGCCGCGGAAATGTCGCCCAGGTCCAGGATGTCCGTCCACCCGAAGGATTTTAAGATTTCTGTCACCTGCGCCTTGGCCCCAGCGTCGTTGCCGGACAGGAACAGGGTATGGTCGCCGCCATGGAGCATCTGGGGGTTGACCATGAGGGGTGCCGCCAGGGTGTTGAAGCATTTCACCACCTTGAGATTGGGAAAGGCCGCTTGGATGTTTCCCGCCACCGACCGGGCCTCGCTGGCCAGCGCGTGGGGTGCGCCCTTGCTGAAGTCCAGTTCGTTGGCCGTGTCGATGAGCACCTTGGGGCCCGCCTTGCCGGCTTCCGCCAACTGAAGGGCCTCCACCGAGGCTTGCCCGTGGGTGGCGTTGATGAGCAGTTCGCCCTGGGCCGCCGCTTCCTTAAAGGTAACGACCTTGGCCTTGCCTTTAACGGCTGCCAGCCATTCTTTCAGGCTGACCGCCATGTTTTTTTTCTCTTCCAGCTTCTGGGGGTCGCGGGTGCCCAGGAAAACCTCGTGCCCCAGTTCCGCCAGCTTAGTTCCCAAAGTTTGCGCCACCACTCCCGACCCGATGATGCCGATTTTCATGCCAACCCTCCTTAAATAAAAAGATATTGCGGAGGTTGGTATAGTGCCGATTTCCATAACTTATTCTTTATGGAGAATCGGAACATAACGCCTCCTAACATTTGTCGATGAATGACTCGGCAAGTCTACCCTCATCTCCTTATTAAAATCGAGCGGGACTCGATAAAGATTATGAGGGTTATGCAGTTTTCTCTTTTAAGGCCGAAGGCCCATTTTCATGGATAAACTGTATAGGGAGTGCTCTTTGGGAAATTCAAGACGCGGGTGAAATTAAATCCAGGGAAATCTTGGGCGGAAAAAGAAGCTTTGCTCTATTTGCCCCCAGGATTGAGGAAGGGGGTGAAGTCGATATCATACGCGTAGGGGTAATTTCGGGGCGGCAGTTCCGGTTCGGTGCTGAAAACATGGACATTACCCGTGGGGACGAATCCGATTTGCGCGCCCTTGGCCCGAACCATATCGATGGCGTCATCGGGGGAAGAAGCCCAGACTTTCATCGCCATGAAAGCCCGTCCGGGACGGCAGGTATAGCCTTGGGCCAGTTCCCCCGCGACCCCCTCAACGATGGCCGAGAAATGGCGGTAAGGGGTCTTGAGCCTTCCCCTGCGCAGCTCGACTTTCCAATCCGGATTTTTGGGATGCTTTTTCAATTTGCCCCTTTACTCCAACCCCCTTATTTTCGGTGGAATCCGATGGGATTCCAAGTTGGAAATGGCGTTAAGCTTTTTTTCCTTTGTTTCCCCGGCGAGGCCCCTTACGGCTTTAAGGATCATCCTTTAAGAACTTGGAGAACGGTCTTTTTCAAGGCCTCCGCCGCGCTGGAGAGCGGGGCTTTTTTGCGCCAAGCCAGGGACAGGGTCCGGGCCGCTTTGGGGTGGGATATCCCCGCGTAGGCCACGCCGGGAAACTTCGCCACCATTTGTGGCACAAGGCTGATCCCCAACCCCGCCGACACTAAGGCTTGCACAGTCTCGATACCCCCGCTCTCGAAGACCACCTTCGGTTCCAAGCCCGCCTTCCGGTAAAAATCCAGCGTGATCTGGCGGAAACCATGGCCCGCTTTCATCAAAATGAAGGGTTCTCCCGCCACTTGTCTGAGGGTCAAAGACCCTTTCCCGGCCAAGGGGTGCTTGGCGGGTAGGGCCAGAAGCAGTTCCTCGGTCAAGATGGTTTGGTGGGCAAGCCTGGGGGTTAAGCCCGCCTCGTCCATGATGGCCAGTTCCACCTCACCCTGTTCCAGGTCCTTGGCCAGGTCAGGTGAGGATTCTTCCTTCAATTGAACCTGGATTTTAGGGTAGGCCTTTCGAAAGGCTGTCAGGATGGGTGGAAGTAAATGGGCGCCGGTAGTCGGCATGCATCCCAGGCTGACCTTGCCCATCGACAAGCCCGACAAGGCCTTCGCGTCCTCCCGGGCCGATTCCATCTGCTCCAGGATGGCCTTGGCCCGGGGCAAAAAGGTTTCGCCTCTCGCCGTCAGCCTGCCGCCTTTGCGGGTGCGTTCGAAAAGCGGCCCGCCCAGTTCGTCCTCCAGTTTGGCGATCTGGATGCTGAGGGAAGGCTGGGACACGTTGCAGGCCTTGGCGGCCTGGGTGAACCGGCCCGCCTGCGCCACGGCCAGGAAATAGTGAAGCTGATGTGTTTCCATAGTTATTAACTATTTATATCATAGTAACTATATCTTTTACAAATAATAGAATCCGGTCTATCTTTGCGGTATTACTCCAAGCAAGCGAGGTTGATATGGCAACAGGAACACTCTACAACAAAGTCTGGGACGCCCACGTGGTGGAAAAACTTCCCACGGGTCAGTACCAGCTTTTCATCGGTCTGCACCTCATCCACGAGGTCACCAGCCCCCAGGCTTTCGACATGATCGCCGAGAAGGGCCTGAAGGTGGCCTATCCGGAACGCACCTTCGCCACGGTGGATCATATTGTTCCCACCAAGAGCCAAGCCCGGCCCTTCGTCGATGCCGAAGCCGAGCAGATGATGGGAGCTATCGAGAAGAACGTGAAGAAATTCGGCGTTCCTTTTTTTGATTTCAACTCCGGGAACCAGGGCATCGTGCATATCATCGGCCCGGAGATGGGACTCACCCAACCGGGGATGACCATCGCCTGCGGGGATTCCCACACCTCCACCCACGGTGCCTTCGGCACGCTGGCCTTCGGTATCGGAACGACCCAGGTCAGGGACGTTCTCGCCACCCAATGCCTGGCCATGGACGCCCTCAAGGTGCGCCGGGTGAACGTGAACGGCAAGCTAAAGCCCGGCGTCACCGCCAAGGATGTGACCCTCTATATCATCCAGAAGTTGGGAGTGAAGGGCGGCATCGGCTACGCCTACGAGTACGGCGGGGAGGTTTTCGACGCCATGACCATGGAAGAGCGAATGACAGTTTGCAACATGGCCATCGAGGGCGGCGCTCGGGTGGGTTACGTCAATCCGGACCAAACGACTTTTGATTACTTGAAGGGCCGCAAGTACGCGCCCGCCGCCGACAAGTGGGATAAGGCGGTGGCCTATTGGAAGTCCGTGGCCTCGGACAAGGATGCGGTGTTCGACGACGTCGTCAATTTTAACGTCGACGATATCGAACCCATCGTCACCTGGGGCATCACGCCCGACCAGTCCGTGGGCGTGAACGACAAACTGCCCGAAGTCGGCAGATTCTCCGCTGACGAAGTGAAGACCGTGGAGTTGGCCTACAAACACATGGACTTGAAGCCAGGGTCGCCCATCAAGGGCACACCCATCAATGTGGCCTTCATCGGAAGCTGCACCAACGGCCGCATCTCGGACCTTCGGGAAGCGGCGAAAGTCGCCAAGGGCCGCAAGGTTTCGAAGACCGTGCGGGCCTTCGTGGTGCCCGGCTCCCAGCAAGTGAAGGCCCAGGCGGAGAAGGAAGGGCTGGATAAGATATTCACCGAGGCCGGCTTCGAGTGGCGGGCCGCTGGCTGTTCGATGTGCCTGGCCATGAACCCGGACAAATTGCAGGGAAAGGAAATTTCCGCTTCCTCGTCCAACCGCAATTTCATCGGACGCCAGGGGAGCAAGGATGGGCGCACCATGCTGATGAGCCCCGCCATGGTGGTGGCCGCCGCCGTTACCGGTGCCGTCACGGATGTCCGGGAAATGATGAAGTAAAAGCTTGGCCGCGAATCAACGCAAATTGTCGCTGTTATAAAAAGGGCCGGGGGGGAAATCATTGTTTCAAACCATAGACGTATTTGTTTTTTAATCAGCGAAAATTCGTGCAAATTTGCGGCTCAGGAGGTTGTGATGAGCAAGATCAATCAAGTAGAGGGCAAAGCCATACCCGTCGAGGGCAATGACATCGACACGGACCGGATCATCCCGGCCCGCTATCTGAAGGAAATCACCTTCACCAATATGGGTAAGTACCCCTTCTATGACGAGCGTTTCGACGCCGAAGGCAAACCCACGGGCCATCCCTTCGACCTGCCCCAGTTCGCGGGCGCCCATATCCTTTTCGTGAACCAAAACTTTGGCTGTGGTTCCTCGAGGGAACATGCCCCCCAATCCCTGATGCGCTGGGGCATCCTGGCCATCATCGGGGAATCCTTCGCGGAGATCTTCGCGGGCAACTGCACCATGCTGGGCATCCCCACCGCCACCGTCAGCCAGGGGGAAATGCAAAAACTACAGGCCCTGGTGAAGGCCAAACCCGAAACCAAGTTCACTTTGGATTTGGACAAAAAGGTTTTACTCAGCGAGGGCAAGGAACATCTGAAGTTTGATATCCACGAGAGCAAGCGTAATGCGCTCGTCAACGGGACCTGGGACTCGACCTCGATTCTCTTGGGCAACGCTGCCAAAACCGCAGAGGTGGCGAAGAAACTACCTTACGTCGCAGGCTTTTAAGCCCTAAACAGGAGGGGAGTCATGAATCTCTTTACGGAAACCTGTGTTGTTATTTTCATCTCTTTCAGCGCCTATATGTTTTGGGCGGCCTTAGGGGTGAAAAAGGCAGTGAAGCGCCAATCCCGCTCGGGCCGGGCCGTCCATGTGGCCATGCTCGTGACTTCCTTTTTCGCGGCCTTCGCTCCTTTTAATTCATGGGGCTTCCTGGGTTTTCCCTTACTCCCGGAATCTCTTTTTTCCGGTTTCCTGGGTGTTGCGGTTTGCGCGATAGGAATGGCTTTCTGCTTTTGGGCCCGCCGGACTCTGGGAAGCAATTGGAGCGGTACGGTAACCTTGAAGAAAGACCACGAACTCATCCAAAAGGGCCCCTATGGATTGTCGCGACACCCCATGTACACCGGTATCCTCACCGGCCTTCTGGGCGCAGCTATCACAGTCGGCCAATTGGGAAACTTTTTGGGCGTGGCGCTTTTAACCTTCGCGATGATCCGAAAGATGGGGATGGAGGAAAGCTATCAGCTGTCTCATTTCGGTGGCGGCTACGAGGTTTATTCCCGGAAGATCAAACGGCTCATCCCTTACATTTATTGAGCCGGTTTCATAATCCGCAAGACCGGCCCCTTGTTGACCTTCAGGAGCGGAAAATAAACGAAATGGGTAGAGGGATCCACCTCGACCGTGTGGGCGTTTCGGCCCACGGGAAAGTCGCCGATCTTTTCGACCTTTCGGTTACGCACTTGGAATAGGGAAACCACGCCTGATTCGGACGCAACGTAAAGGTATCCCAGTTGGGGGTCAAAGGTTAGCACATCCGGGTCTTTGCCCACGTCCGACACCCCGACTTCCTGGAAATTATTCAAATCCATGGCTATTAGTTTCGCGTCCCCGGCGCATCCTATAAAAGCCAGGTGGGAATTGGAATCCACATAAAGTCCATGGGGATGCTTGCCGGCGCGAAGGGGATAGCGGTTCACGACCTTACGAAAACGGGGGTCCACCGCGATGAGTTCGTTCTTGGTCTGCCCGTTCACTAAAACCAGGTGGCTGTTGGAGTCGTAACAAACATTACCCACTTCCCCGCCCATGGGCAGGGAAGCGACCCGGTTATTCTTCACCACATTGATGACCGTGACTTCGCCTCCCATTTCATCCGAAACATAAAGCTCATGGGTGTCAGGCACATAGGCCATGCCGTCGGGGAAATGGCCGGCGGGAATCCGGGCCAGTTCGCGCAGGCGCTGGGTATCGATCACCGCCACTTGGTGAAGGCGGGTGACGCTGGCGTAAAGATGGTGCAGTTCGGAAACATAAAGGAGCCCCGTCACACCCGGATAGCCCGCCAATGTGGCTTCCACCTTTCCGCTTTTCGTGTTGTAGACGATGATTTGTCCCGCCCCCATATGGGCGATGAAGAGCGTACCGGTATCAGGGTCAAAGGCCTGGTAGTCGAACCGGGAAGTGCCGCCGGTCAGGGGGACGTCCTCTTGGAGCTCGAGGAAAGACGGGGGATCAGCCAAGAGGGGGCAAAAACAAAAAAGACCCGCCAGAAAAAAGCTCAGACTTTTAAAGTGGGACATAGTGACGGTTATTTTACCAAGCGGAGCTGACAAGGGACCTACTAATCTTGGCTGTCGATAAGGCGGGTGATAATTTTCCACTCCGCCTCGGTGACGGGCTGCACCGACAGACGGGAATACTTGAATAAAGCCATGTTCTTGAGACCCGGGACCTTTTTAAGGAAATCCAGGGAGAGGATCTGTTTACAGGCTTTCACGTATTTCACGTCCACCATGTACCAGGAGGGCTTTTTCGGGTCGCTCTTGGGGTCGTAATGGATGTCCTTGGAATCGAAGGCCGTGTGGTCCGGATAGCCTTCTTTCACGATTTCCCCCACCCCCGCGATGCCGCTAGGCTTGCCCCCGGAATAGTAGAAGAACATGCCGTCGCCCTTCTTCATCTTGTCCCGCATAAAATTGCGGGCGGTGTAGTTGCGCACCCCGTCCCAGAAGGTGACCTTGTCCTTCTTCCATTGCTCCACCGGATAGACATCCGGCTCGGCCTTCATCAGCCAATGCCTGTATTCTTTATCCCATACACCCATTTTTCACCGCCTCAAAACGCTGTTTCGCCGGTCAGCTTTCGATCTTTTCCGTCTGCCGCCACCGCTCGAAGCCGCCGATGACGCTGTAGACTTCCCGGAAACCCTGATCCAGCAGGTAGGCCGCCGCGCCCTGGCTGGTGTGCCCGTGGTAGCAATAAACCACAATAGGTTTGGCCTTGTCGGTCTTGGTGACGAACTCTTCAATATTGGCGTCGTTTAAAGGAAGAGCTCCCGGCACATGGGCGGCCTCGTAGGAAGCGGGGTCCCGCACATCTACGAAAAAGGCCTTACCTTCTTCCAGCATTTTGCTGGCTTCTTCCACCGCTATTTCCTTGAATTCATCCATTTTTCGAGGGCCTCCAAAGCTTTCCTAGCTTAACGTATTTCACGGCTTCATGATAAGAGGAAAGTCCGCAGACTTGCAGTCCCCGCCAACCGTCCAGGATTCCCAAGCGCAGAAGGTACATCTTGATGAAGGTCCAGCCGGGCATGAAGGCCAGATAGGCCCACCAGAGTTTCTTTTTCTTTTCGGAAGCGTTGAGGAGGAAAAGATCCGAGTAGCGCTCCATTTTTTCCAGGTACTGGGCGATGGAATCATAGGTGTAATGGTTCATCGGTTCATCCAGTTCGAGCGTGAGACCCTTCACTTCCAAGCCTTCATGCACCGGCCGGTTCGTGAACTTCCCTCTTCCCCGGCGAATCAACCGCAACTGGGCGTCCGGCCACCAGCCGCAATGCCTGATCCATTGGCCAAGGAAATAAGCCCGCCGCTTGATGAAATAGCCGTCCATCTCTTTCGGGGTTTTACCGATTTTTTCCTCGATCTCCCGACAAAGTTCGGAGGTTAATTCCTCGTCCGCGTCGAGGGACAAAATCCAATCGCCCTTCACTTTGCCGAAAGCCCAATTTTTCTGATCCGAATATCCTTTCCAGAATCGAATAAGAACTTTCGCACCCAACTTACGGGCCAAGCTTACGGTTTTATCCTTGCTCCGGGCATCCACGACGAGGACTTCGAACTTTCCGAAAGCCTTGGAGGAGAATCGAAGACTTTTCAGGCATCGCTCAATATTGCGTTCCTCGTTCAATGTGATGATGACGACCGAGAGTTTAATCGGCATCGAATTTTCCCGTCAGTTTTCGGTATCGGTGGTAAACCCCGCTGGTTTTCTTCCAAAGATCAAGAATAGAAGTATTGGGAAACATATGGACCCTTCGGATTTCCATCAGATCCTCGCCAAAGCGGGTGAAACGCCCCTTGACGGCGATCCCGAAGCTATATCCTGCCTCCTTCGTCATCTTCTTGATCTCCTCGTTGAAGAGGCCGTAAGGATAGGCGAAGGAAATGACGGGTTTACCCAAAAGCTTCTCAATAGATTTTTTGGAGCCCTCTATTTCTTTGCGGGCCTCTTCCGGCTTCAAAAGAGTAAGGCGGGCATGGTTCAGCGAATGGGCCCCGAATTCCACTAGGCCGCTTTGGGACATCTCTTGAATCTGCTTTTCCTTAAGAAGTGCCGCTTCCGGCTCGCCTTGGGGAATATCCCAAAAATTGTTCCGGTGCTTCCGATTACCCAGGATGTAAACCACCGCTTTCATTTGGTATTGGCGAAGCAGTGGGAGCAGCTGGCTATAACTGTCCTCGTAACCATCGTCAAAGGTGAGCAGGACGGGCTTTGGCGGCACCCGGCGCGTCATGAGTCCCTCGAAAGTAATGGGCTCAAAGCCCCGAACCTTGAGGAACTGGAAATGTTTCTCCAAATTCTTTCGGGTAATGTAGATATTGTATTTGGAGGAGGCGGGAGCCTTTTCCGCCACCCGGTGGTACATCAAAACGGGGATTTCATGCGAAGCGCCCAGGTTCTTTTCCAGTATCACCCGCCGGTAAAATTCATCCGTCGCGGGATAGATTCTTTTCATGTCGTACTCGGAACGAACCAACTGAAGGCCGGTCTTGGCCGTCCGGTCCCTTTTTGTCCGGCTCTTCAAAAGTTGGAGGATATCCTTCGCCGTTTGGTCCCAGTCGAAAACTTCTTTCTCCCAACAATCCCCAAAATTGGTTTTTTTGGCCTTCTCGATATTCTCGGGAAGGAGGGGTCCCACATATACGCGTTCCCCGATGGCTACCACGGGACGCTGGAGAGCCATGGCCTCCAATGCCACCCGGCCAGCGCCGATGACCAAATCCCCCTTCTCGTAGAAAGATTTCAGGTCTTTTTGGTGGCCCTCAAAATGGACCGTCGGGAGGCGTTTTTCCAACTGCCGGTGTTCATCCGTAACCGGCCCCCCCACGACCTGGAACCGGACATGGGGGATGGTTTGGGCGACGGCCGGGGCCACCGCCCGCAAAAAGGTCAGCAAGACCTCGTTCTTCGGCCCCGAAAGCCGGCCCACGATGAGGACGGTAGGATTAGATCTCGACGCCATTACGGATGACCACCAGTTGATCCGGTTGGAAAACCGAAGTTTCATTCAGCATTTGTTCGCGGATATTCTCGCAAACCGTGATGACGCGGGGGCCGTACACGTTATGGTGGCGGTTGGACAGGTGAAGGTGTTGGCGCCCATGCAGGGTGGACAAATAAGCGGTTTGGGTGAAACGGCAGGCCCAATGGCAAACCCAGCTGGCAGCCCGGGAATGGGCGTGGACGATGTCTATTTTCTCCCGGCGGATGATTTGAATAAGCTTCTTTATATTGAGGAACCGTTGGAAAAATCCCCGGTCGTAAATGGGAACCTGGAGCACACGGGCCTGGGTAGGCTGGCTGAAGCTTCCGGCGGCAATGAAGACGCTATGTCCCGCCTCGGTTTGCCTCTGGATCAAGGCGGCAGTGGAAGTTTCCGACCCGGCCACGAAGTCCCCACTTAAGACATGCAAGATATTCACTACGAATTTTCCTTACCTAAATTTAACTTCATCGTTCCCTGACCGTCCTGCGCTTTCAACAAAATTGTCTTCTACGTGCTATTCATGCCTACAAAAAACCCCCAAAAGAGGCCCTCATCCCTTTGATCTGCGCTCTGGGGATGGCACTTCTCTTGCTCTTCTATTCCCCTTAAGTGTTGTTGGAAAGGAAAGGTCCATGGAAGTCACCCGCATTCTCGTACAAATCAAAGCTGAAGAATACTTTAAAAAAAAGGACCCCTTAGGATGGTTTGAGGCCGTTTACGCTGAGGCAAACGGGGATGAATTGGCCATTCCTTGGGCCCATCTGGCGGCCAATCCTCATCTGGTCGAATGGCTGGAAAGAAATCCGCAGTCACCGGGGAAAAAAGCTCTCGTCGTGGGCTGTGGCTTGGGGGATGACGCCGAGGAACTTTCTCGCCGAGGCCTTTCCGTGACCGCCTTCGATATTTCTCCCACCGCCATCGCCTGGTGTAAAAGGCGCTTTCCTCTTTCCAAGGTCCGGTACGAGATTTTGGATCTTTACCAAGCACCCCCCGGCTGGACCCGTTACTTTGATTTCGTTTTCGAGGCCTATACCCTCCAGTCGCTCCAGTCCCCCTTGAGGGAGGAGGCCATTGGCTGTCTGGCCCGTTTTATCAACCCTCAAGGAAAACTTTTGGTGATTTGCCGGGGCAAGGAGCCTAACGAGTTACCCGAAGGGCCGCCCTGGCCCCTGACCAAAAATGACTTGGCTTATTTTCTTCAGGCGGATTTAAAGTGCGTTTCGTTTGAGGATTTCATGGATGAGGAAGACCCGCCTGTCCGGCGTTTCCGGGCTTTATACCGTTTATCATCTTAGAAAACATGAGGCGTTGGCCTGATTTTAGTTGATCCATGATCATAAATTCTTTAGACAAGTTTGAAATATAGAATCTTTGCGTTATGGTAATCTCATGGTCTTTATTGTTTTAGTCATGTCCCTGATGGTTGGTTTTGTTTCCGCTGCCATCGCCCTTTACGGCCGCTACCGAACATTGCCGTCTTTTTTAACCGGTCCAAACATCTGCCGCTTGGAGGCGGGCGGCTGCCAGGTGCTTTTCCGCACTCCCAACGCCGCCCTCCTCGGCGTACCCAACTCGGCCCTCGGCGTTCTTTACTACCCACTGTTGGGCGCGGGCCTTTTTTTCCATTGGCCCCGGGAAATTCTTTTCGGGGCCGCGACCTTCGCGTTTTTAATGACCTTGTGGCTGGCTTGGGTTCTCATCCGGGACAAACTGGAATGCCGGGTCTGCTGGACGGGCCATCTCTGCAACAGCCTCATTTGGCTGATGCTTCTAGGCCGCCTAATGGATGGCGTTTAAAACCCTGAACCCTTGAATAAAAACCGAGAATCCAGGGAAAGAAACCGGGTTATAACACCAGCTTGAGTAATTCTTTTCCCAACTTTCTTTTGGGGGGATCCGGGGGTGGCAAAACCGGTTGCTTCATGCTTTCCCGGATGGCGGTCAAGCTGTCGGGGTAATGGTCCATGATGTTCTGAAATTCCAGGAGCTCAAAGGCGTAGTAAATCTCCGTATTCATTCCGGTCAGGAGAAATTGCCCTCCCAGGTCATGAATGCGTTTATAGGCGATCAGAAACAGGCTCCAACCACTGCTGCTCACGTAGCTCGTCTCGGTCAAGTCGAAGAGGACTCTTTTTCCCCGGCAGGAGGCGAAAATAGAATCCAGGTTTTTTTCGACTTGGTTCAAGGTGCTGATATTGATGTCCCCCTTGATCCGAAGGGTGATGAAATCCGGATACTGGTTGTTGTAGACGATATCGGCTGAAAACTTTCGCATAAGTCCCCCTTGGCTTGGGCTCCGTGGAAACTTTAAAATTTCCACTCGGACCCTTTGATGAGGGCACATTGTGGTCGGGAAGGGGAATTTGGTCTTATACCTTTGGTATATTTTCGAGGAAATATTTTCGCGCCCGAAAAACGTTATCCATTCGAGCTTGAAACAGGCAAAGAGGAGATGTTTCAAATCAAATAGGGATGGCTCGGTTCAAAAGGGATCGAGCGCGAAAGACTTGGTTTAGCTTGCGGCCCCGGAGGTTGAAGCGGGCCATAGTTCTTCGGGATGGTCCCTTAGGTTCTTCAGCAGGTAACGGCGGCGCTGCTTCATTTTTCCACTTTCCTGGTTTTCCGTTGAGGCTTCCACGAGAATCTCTGCGTCCACCCTCTCGACCTTGTCGTAGATCCCCTGCCAGCGCTTCTTTACCGTGATGAGGGATATTCCAAGGGCTTGCGCGATTTCCTCGTCCGTCTCGCCTAAAAGGGCTCTTCGGAGGATTTCCTGTTCCGGGGGCTGGAAGTTAAATCGGGGCGACCCCAAAAGGGCGATGGCCGCGGCGGCGGTTCCGGGTTTTTTGCGGGCCGCCTCGGCGGTCACTCCCATCAAATAAGGATGGCTCTTTTGCATGGTCGAAGGGAGATACTTGGTGCCGAGGAATTCCTTATAGTCGCGATAGGTATCGCAACCCAGGTTGGTGATGATGTCCCTTTCCTCGACCTCGTAGACTTCCTCGGCGAATTCCTTGACCCGGTAACCGCTCACCAGGGTCAAGAAAGCCTGGGTGCAGAACTGGCGGATCTTGATGAAGTTTTCCAGGTTGTACCTTTGGAAATCCCAGCCGTAATGCAACGCCACCACGTTGAGACCGGAACCGGTCTGGGCCTTGGGAACTTCTTCTTTTTTGAGAAAGGGCCGGATGCCTCTTTTCCATTTCTCGAGGACACGCAAATGAAGAAATGGCGGGAGGGTGCTTTTGGCTTCCTCCATGAAACGGTCGGTGGCGAAAAGGCTGATCCCAAAGCCGACATGCCGTTTGTCCGCCGGCTGGTCCCGGTCTTCGATGACCTGTGAGATGCAGCATCCTTCCTCAATCAGGGTTTTCCAGAGGGAAAGGACGTCCTTCTTGAGGGCTTCTTCATAATGAAAGCGGTCACGAATAAAGGGATAACAGGCTTCCAAGTCGCTGAGTTCGGTTAAGCGGTAATTCAGGTACATTTTATCCTCGTTCCATGCCGTCAAGCTCGGAATAGGGATGATTTTATCCAGAGGGCTACCCGAATTTCAAGCGAGGTTCTTGTCCTAACCAAGACAAAAGACGGGCTAAAAAATTTTTGGGATTGGCTCGCAAAACTTCAGGCAAAATAAAAAGCCCCGGCCAAAAGGCCGGGGCTTTTTTATCCTAGTTCAAAATGAAAAACCCATCATTAAAATCGTTCTTACTCGTCTCCCGTTTGCAGGATAGTGAAGGAGGTTCCACCGTCGCGCCAAAGATAAATGCGCACACCAGCCTTGAGGTCGCTCTTTTTCAAGACAACCGCCAGTTGGTTGGCCGAATAAATGGCGGTGTCGCCCACCTTCAAAATAATATCGCCCGGTTGTAACCCAGCCTGGGCCGCGGGGCTTTGTTGGATGACATTGGTCACGACCGGCCCTTTAGGGGCCCCCTTCGGGAGCTGGCTTTGAATGTCGGGCGTTTGGTCTTGGTAGGCCAATCCCAGGCTGTCGCTTTGTCCCAGGGTACCGCCGCCATTTTCATCGTTACCCTCGGAAGGAGAATTCGGCTTCATGGCGGCCTCATCCAATTTTTGAAGGGTAACCGGCAGGGTGCTTTGGGTTCCGTTTCTGAGAATGGTCACGTTCACCGTATCGCCCGGTTGACGGGTGTAAAGCTTGGCGACCAAATCTCCCTCGTCCGTGACTTTTTCGGCGTCGATTTCCAGCACGATATCCCCCGCCTTCAGTCCGGCCTTTTCCGCCGCGCTTCCCGGATTGACGCCGGCCAGTAACGCTCCTTCGGTCGTGGCGAGCCCGAAGCTTTCGGCCATCTTGGGGGTGAGGCCCTGCACAATGGCGCCCAAGCCCGCGCGCACGACTTTCCCTTCGTTCACCAGGTCCTCAGCGGCCTTGCGCGCGATGTTGGCGGGAATGGCGAACCCGATCCCAACCGACCCCCCCGACTGGGTATAGATGGCCACATTGATGCCGATCACCCGGCCCTCGATATCGCAAAGCGGTCCACCCGAATTGCCGGGGTTGATGGAAGCGTCGGTTTGGATATAACTTTCATATCCTCCAGCCTGGTTGATCTCCGTGTCTCCAATATGGCTGCGGCCCTTAGCGGAAACGACCCCGGTTGTCACCGTATGATCCAGGGCAAAAGGATTGCCGATGGCGATAGCCCATTGGCCCACTTTGATGGCATCCGAATCGCCCAAAAACGCGATGGGGAATGTTTTTTTTCCGTCGGTGATCTTGATGACCGCGATATCCACTTTTTCATCCTTGCCCACAATCTTTGCCGGATAGGTGGTGCCGTCTTCCATGGTGACGGTGACTTTTTCCGCTTTCGCCACCACATGAGCGTTGGTCACGATGTATCCATCGGAGGTTACGATGAACCCCGACCCCAAAGCGCCTTGCTTTCGTTTGAATTGCGGGTGCTGCTGGCCGCCTCGCGGACCGTTAAACCAGAAATTGAAAAAATCATTCATGTTGCCGAGATCGTTGAGGCCCCGAAGGTCCTCGGTCCATTCCGAACTGATATTGACCACTGCCGGACTGACCTTGGCGGCGACATCAATGAAGGCGTTTTGAAGGGCGACGGCCGCGCTATTAGCCGCAGTGGCGGGAGGGGCTTCGGTGGGCAGTTTCAATGTGGCCGCTTCGGCCAAGGCCGGCGCGAGGCCGGAAAACAAGAGAGCGGCCAAGGCCAAAGACCGGGCGGCTAACAACCATCCTTTACGAATTTTATTTTTGATGTGTTTCATTTTCGTTCCCCTAAATTAATATTAATAAAGACTCAAACCTCATGCTGTCCATGATGGTTTGGCAAATGCATTTTCCTGCCCTTCAACATCTGGTCGATTTCCGGATGCTGGTGCGACAAGGTTATGACGATCTTCACGCCCGATAAGTTCACCCCGCAGGTTTTGACGAGGTAGTTAATGCATTCGAGCCGTTCGATGTCGTTTTGCGAATAGAGCCTGGTTTTCCGGATAGTGCGGCAGGGGGAGATAAGTCCCAACCGCTCATACTGCCGGATGGTCTGCTCGTGCAGGCTCAAAAGCTGGGCCACGACACTGATGGTATAAACCGGGTGGGTCGGATGCACTTCCATTTTTTTCCTTACTTGCCGTCGGACGGCCGCCGACCGCCGGGTTTAGGCGGTGAACGGCCGGAACGGTTCTCGCTTTTAAGCGACGTGATCCTTCAACAACTCGGCTTCTTTCGAGCCACGGATTTTCTTCATGGCCCTTTCCTCAATCTGGCGCACCCTCTCCTTGGAAATCCGCAGGCGCTTGCCGATCTCATCCAAGGTTTGGCCGCCACGGCCGTCCAGGCCGTAACGCCAGGTAAGGATTTTACCATCCCTTTGGTCCAGCGCCTTCAGGGCCAGTTGAAGTTTTTCCGTCAGGTCCTTGTCCATCATATCCTTCTCGAACTTTTCCGTGTCTTTGGGATTGCTCAAGAAATCCACGATGGGCTTTTCACTGTCCCCCACGCGGGTAGTATCCAGGCTTAGGTAGCCATAGGAGAATTGCTGAACCTCGTTCAGGGTCTCTCGGCTGATATCAGCCTTTTTCATCACTTCCTCGTCGCTGACCGGACCCCCGGCTTTAAGCTGAAGGGCCTGAACCTGTTTGTTGATCTTGCGGATCTTTTTGGTTTGGCTCTGAGGAATCCGCACCATGGCGCCTTTATCCAAGATAGCGGCCAGAATGGACTGGCGAATCCACCAAACGGCATAGGAGACAAACCGGACTCCCCGTTCCGGGTCAAAGGTCCGGGCGGCTTTCATCAGCCCCAGGTTCCCTTCGTTGATCAAGTCGAGGAACGACAGTCCCCGGTTGCGGTAGCCCTTGGCGATGGAAACCACGAATCGCAGGTTGGATTCCACCAGGCGGTTCAAAGCTCCTTCCTCGCCCTTTTGGACGAGGCGGCTGAGGGTCTTCTCTTCCGGGGGAGTTAAAAGGGGAATACGGGCGATTTCTTTTAGGTACGTCCCCACTGATTTTTCTTCACTGAAGAATGGCATCTTTTCCATGACGGTCTCCTTTGTTGACCTTTAGAAACTATTATCCTAAATTCCTATATAATCTTTATTTAATAAAACAGATTATATGAGTCGATATATGTCAAGTAAAACCAAAAAGTTACTAATAACCTGATTTTAATAAAAGTGGGCTTTTTATTGGGGTTTAGGGCTATTTTTTAGATAAAGGAAATGGGCTTAAGGTGTCTTGGAATGCTTGACGGCCCCTTCAATAGCCTCTTCGGACTTCAGAAAGGCTCTCATGGTCGGCAGGTAAAGCATCGTCGAAACCGCCATCGGCAGGAGGAAGAAAACCAAACGGAATAAAAGGGCCGCCACCAGCGTCGGCTCAAAGCCCACCCCTAATAATTTAAAGGTTCCCGCTAGGGCAACCTCGCTGATCCCTAAGCCCGCCGGAACCGGGTTGATGGTGGAGGTCAAAAACATCACCGTAAAACCCAACATGAGCAGCCCCGGCGGCATGGAAACCCCCACCGCCCGGAAACAAAAGAAAAGGGTCATGGCGGTGAAGAACCAATCCATGGATACCCAGAAAAAAACCCCTAAAAGCCGGACCATGTCGCGGTGGAGGAATTGGATGGTTTTTTCCAGGTTATCGCGGATCTCCACCAGCCTTTGATGGCTCGTGTTTTTCTTCAGGAAAGTACGCCCCAGCCAATCCCCTAATTGAATCATTACTTTCAAGAACCACTTTCGAAGCATTCCATGAAAGAAAAGAAGAAGCATTCCCGCCACCAGGGCGATCAACCCCAGCATGAAGAGCAGGACCAGGACTTCCCGGGAACCGCCCACGAATTCCGGGTGTTCCCTCAAGAAAATGAGGCCCCCAAAGGAAACGCAAACCAGGACCAGGTTAAAGACCATGTTTTGGGCGAAAGAGATGGGAACCGTAACGGAATAAGGGATTTTTTCATGTTTCAAAAGAAAGGCCCGGATGGCAATGCCGGCCCATCCTCCCGAGGAAACAATGAAATTGATCGTATAGGAGATAAACATAATGGAGAAAAACCGGGTGAAAGGAACCCGGTGGGGAGTCATTTGAAAAAGGCCCCTGAAGGAAAGGGCGAAGGACAGGTAGGCCGTGGCCGTGCATAGAAGGGCGAATAATAATTGGAGGAACTGAATTTGGTGGACCGACTCCAAAAGCTTGGGGATATCGGTGAAAAAGGCCATGACCAACGCGAGAACCATGAACCCCACGATAAAAAGCGAGAGGATCACCAGGATTTTACGGTTAGGCTGGCTCATTCAAAAATCCTTAAAATCGGATTTTTGAGTTCGAAGTTCTAAGTTTTGAGTTTTGAGTCCCGGTTAATTTGAATTAAAGGTTCAAATTTCCCTAACTTAAAACTTAAAACTCAAAACTTAAAACTCTTTTCTGTACAATATCGCCCATGTTCCAAAAACGAATCTTGTTTCTCGTCGCGGCGGCCCTGCTTTTGGCCGTGGGTTGCGCGCCCACGCGTAAGCTGGTCCAGGAATCCCCCAGCCTTCCAGCTCCGGCCCCCTCCCCCACTCCTACGGCGGCTCCGGAAGCGGTTGAAACCTCCAACCAGCCCCTGACTTTGGCTTTCACTGGGGACATTATGATGGGTGACTCGGCGGCCTACAAACTGAAAACCGAGGGCCCGGACTCTTTCTTTACTTACACCGCCCCGCTCTTGAAGCAGGCCGATCTTGCCATGGGAAACCTGGAAGGCCCCTTGGGAACGGGCGGCGACAAGTTCCCCCACAAAAAATATAACTTCCTGGTGGACCCTTCCTGCGCCATCGGCCTGGCTCACGCCGGCTTCAAGCTTCTCACCCTAGCTAACAACCATACCATGGACTTCGGCGTGCCGGCCCTGCAATCCACTTTTGAAGCTTTGGACGCCCAGGGACTCAAGCATTGCGGCGCGGGCATGAACGAAGGTGAGGCCCGCGAGCCCGCCTGGTTCGAGATAAAGGGCCACAAGATCGCTGTATTGGCTTACTCCCTGACCGAGCCCACCGAATATTGGGCCACCGACACCCGGGCAGGCTGCGCCGCGGCCTCCGGCCCCGACATGCGGGAAGATATCGCCCGGGCCCGTAAGGAAGGCGCCGACCTAGTGGTGGTCTGCTGCCACTGGGGCCAGGAAAAACATACCCGCCTTCGTGGCTACCAGCCTACTTTAGCCCACCTCGCCATCGATGCCGGGGCGGACGCGGTCGTCTGCCACCACCCCCATATCTGGCAGACCTTGGAAACCTACCACGGAAAACCCATTGCCTATGCCATCGGCAATTTTTGCTTCGGCACGCTGACCTCCATCAGCCAAAGCGGAATCTTATACCTGACCTTTGGAGAAAAAGGGACTTGGCTCGGCGGAAGAATCCTGCCCTTGAACGTGCTCAACTACCAGGTGCGTTTCGCGGCCAGGCCCATGGATAAAAAAAACGCGCAGAAGTTCTTCGCTTATCTTCACAAGTTTTCAAAAAGCGCCGATTTAAAAATGGAAGGCACGGAAATCGAATGGAAAGCGCCGCCGGAAACAAGCCAAGAACCCCTGGAGGCCCTGAAAGAGCCCGCTCCCTTGCCAACGGCACAATCAATGGCGACGCCCGCTTTAAAAGTTATTCCCACCGATACTCCCGACCCCTCGGGAAATAAGGAAGGCTCCGTCCCTGGCGCGGGAAAGCCTTAATAAATCAACTCTCCCCCGCCAATTCCTTAAAACAAACTTCGGAACCTAAATTTAAATTTTGAAGAGGGCCCCGAGAGGGACAGGTTTGTTCAAATGGCAAAGACCTTTTGTGACCGGCCCTTAGTAAGCCTCAATATCATCGATTCGGACATTGCCAACCGTGAAGGTCGTTCCGCCAAAGGAGTAACAGCCGACGGCCACATAATTAATATTGGTCACGTCATAACCGGATGAAGTCATGAGCGACGCGGGATAATCCACTTGGGTCCAAGCGCCCGGCGTCAGGTAAGCCTGGCCGCTGGTGACGAGGCTGGTGCTGGGGCTTTCCACGTAGATTTGGCCGATGGGATTTCCATCCATCACGCCCACGTCGAGCCATATTTGGGCGCGGATGCCGCCGCCCGTCACGTTGAGGGGAGTGGCGAAATTTTGAGAGATTTCGGATTCCTGGGCGTTCGCCGTAAAGGGACTGCTTAAGTTGAGGTAATAAAGCGAGCTCGCGGTGGGAACCCCGCCCGGCTGGATAGTGATGGTACTCGCGACCTCCCCGGAAATATTCGACAATTGCCAGCCGTCGGTCGTGTCGTCATCGAAATTCCAAACCTGAATGGGGGTCAGCGTCGCCGTCGGCGTGCTCGTTGATGTGTCCGTGGGGGTATCGGTGGGAGTTAAGGTCGCCGTGTCACTGGGGGTTCCGGTGGCCGTAGGCGTGTCGCTGGCTGTGAAGGTGGAAGTCGCCGTGGCGCTATTGGTGGGAGTAAAAGAAGGGGTGGCCGTAACGGTACCGGTGGTCGTGAAGGACGGCGTGCTGGTAGCGGTTGAGGTTGAGGTCGCCGTCGAAGTACCGGTAACGGTAAAGGAAGACGTGGTTGTAACAGTGCCGGTGGCCGTGAAGGACGACGTGCTGGTGGCTGTCGAGATTGAGGTCGCGGTTGAAGTGCCGGTTACGGTAAAGGAAGGCGTGCTAGTCACCGTACCGGTGGCCGTGGATGTTGGAGTCCCCGTGGCCGTAACGGAAGGTGTATTGGTTTGAGTGCTAGTAACCGTGGAAGTCGCCGTAGGCGCGGTCGTATTGGTGGAAGTGGGAGACGGTGTAGTCGTAACGGTACCAGTAGCGGTAAAAGTGGGACTATTGGTAGGTGATCCGGTGGCCGTAACGGAAGGTGTATTAGTTAAGGTGCCGGTAACCGTGAAAGTCGCCGTGGGCACGGCCGTATTGGCCGAGGTGGGTGACGGTGTATCTGTAATGGTACCAGTGGCGGTTAAGGTGGAGGTCGCCGTGGCGCTATCGGTTACCGTTAATGACGGTGTATTGGTGACCGTGCCAGTGGGGGTTAAGGTGGCCGTTGAGGTGGGCGGTAAAGACGTGGCGGTGGACGTCGGAGGCACGGGGGTCAAGGTCGCCGTCGAGGTAGAAGTCGCCGTGGGACTTAAGGTCGGGGTGAAGGCCACAGTGGAGAAAGTCGTGGGGGTTGGCAGGGCCGTTGGGCAATTGCCCGTCAGGTCTTCCGTCGTTTGTTCGTAGGCGAAATAAGGCAGCGTCGTGTTGACCCTGTACCTAAACGAGGGCCCCGATTGGCTTGAACCAGGGTTGATGATTTGGACCCAGGCATGCCCCCCTGTGCCGAATGCCACGCAATAGACGTCTCCCGCCTGGAGCAAAGTCACCGAAGCCCCAGCGGCCTGTTTGGCAACGCCCGAGGAAGCGACGTAACCGGCTGTGGGCGCCGCCGCGAAATCCACCAAGTTGCCGTTGCCCATATAGGCGACACTGTCCGCGCCGATGGTATTCATCTGGAATCCGCCCGCCCCCACCGGCTGAAAGATCACGTCATACCCCGTAGTCGGCCCGCCGGAAGGCACTAAGGCGTCTGTTTCAAAAGCGAAATAAGATCCGTTCGCGTACAAGGCCGTATTGATGTCGTAGCAGTTCCTCGCCACCGAACCCATTTCCACCACGATCAGACTGGCGGGCTGGGAAGTGACGTCCATATCCACCGCGCCCAGGGCCAGGGGATTGTGGTTCGAGGAGTCGTTGATCTGGAAGGCCATGAGCCGCGAGGGCCCTTCCTGCACATTGATGGAAAAATCCACCGTTCCCGAATCCGCCGAGGTGCTGAAGGGCCCCACCGTTCCCCCCTCCGCCGCCATGCCAGACCCAGTGACTTCGTAATAGACCTCGTTGCTGGCGACCCCTAAAAGGGACGCCTTGAGCGAGCCGGTCACGGGCATGGAAATGGACATGGCAATCCCCTTCAGGGGCATCACGGGTGCCGTGGCCGGTTTGTTGCAGCCCGCCAAAGCGAAAAGCCCCAGGAGAGCGGCCCCAGTCCCGTAGCGCCAGAGAGGGTTAGAGTTTGATTTCATAATTCGCCCCGAAAGTCCATCGGTTATAGAAAATATCCACCCGGCTTCCCACCTCGCCGCCCGCCCCCAACCAGTCGATATAGTCGTAAGAAGCCGACAGTTTTAAAACTGATTGGCTGTCCAACTTGAACTTATACGAAGGTTCGGCCCCGAAGAGGAAACCTCCCCCGTCGTAATAAGCAATGTCCCCCGTGCTATTGGGATTGTAGCCGTTAGCCATCACGTATTTGGCCCGGCCCGCCAAGGTGAAGTCGCCAAAAGACCAGGCGGGATTGAAATAGAATCGGGGCGCCAGGGAATCATGGGCCTCGGTGGTCCAAGCCCCGTTCACCGGTCTTTGAACCGGCAGGAATTCCTGCACTCCCGCCTCAAAGGAAAAGGCCGAGGGATTCACCCAGGTATAGGAAAGGTTGAAATTGGGCCCCATCCACAAAAGATCCTGGCCGTTTTGGTAGGTGGGGAAGAACACAAAGGCCGAGGCCCGGATAGCCTCGCTTTGGCCCGAGGGATAGGGCGTCACCCGGTTCAGCGAAAAGAAGGCCGAATCCCCTAGTTTCAAGTCCTGGGCGGGAAGCCCCAACCCGTAATCGGGGTTGAAGGCCCCGGAATACATGTAACCCAGCGCCGCGCCATACTGGGCGCCGCCCGCCGGCAAGGAGATGCCGTAAAGTGCGCTCATCCCAAAACCCCTTCCCCGGTAACGGTCGTCGACGAATTCGGTGGGGATATTGGACGGCGTCGTTTCCGTTTCCCAAGCCTGATTCCCCGTGGGTAGGTTGAACCCCAGGCTCAATATGGAGGGAAGGGAAAAATTCTGGAAGCCGAACTCGCCCCCCACCACTGTGTCCGAGACTCCGGTCAGGTTGAGGGTCTGGGTTCCGGCGGTGGAGTCGGTGTAATTCCCGCTGGCGAATTCCGACTGGGCGTAGAGGTTCAGTTCTTTCGTGGGGTTGATGGAAAAGGTCATGGGCACCAGGATTTCCCGCCCGTTAAAAGGCAGGCTGGTGTCCGCGTTCCAGCTTTGATATTGGGCGCCCAAATCCAATTGCCCCGCGCCAAAGCCGCAAGAGGCGGCGCTCAAGAACAAAAGGGCAAGGGTGATAAAGTGAAGGGTCTTCATGGAACCGTCTCCCCCGCTCCGACATGAAGCTGGATGTTCAGGGTTTGTTGAGCCGAACTCAGGTTGTTATTGCTGTTGATGAGGATTCCCTGCTGGAAGTTGTTGTTCAAATCTCCCAAGGCGGGGTTCGAGAGGGGGTTGGTTTCGGGATTGACCGGGGACGGATTGTTGCCGCCGGTCCCAGGGCTATTGTTTCCCGTTCCGTTCGAATTGGGAGCGGGGTTATTGGAACCTTGGCTACCCGAACCTGTTCCATTGTTGTTCTGTCCGTTGCCATTAGGGGTTGTTCCCTTTTTAGTATTGGGGACTTGACCACCCGTGCCTTGGCCGTTGGGGCTTGTGGTGGGTACATGGGTGAAGTGCGCCTTTTGACCCGCCGCGAAGGTAACCTCTTTGGGCCCAAACCGGGTGAAGACCGAACCCTCCACGACATTCAGGAACAAAGAATGCGTTTTAGGAATATATTCCATCGCGAATTGGGTCCCCCGGACACCGCAAACTACCCCGCCTGCGTCGACTTCAAAGGAGGAACTGGAGGAAGTCAGCTTCTTGACCTTGGCCAAGATGTGGCCGACCAAAAGTTTGAATTCTAAAATCTTATCTTCCGGGGAGGGTTTCTGGAGTTTGGAGAGCGTGACCGCCGATTTGGCGCTGATTTTCAACTGGGAACCGTCGAACATCACCAGCGTCGCCGAGGATTCCTTGCCCGTAATGACCCGCTCGCCTTCCTGAATTTTAGAATCCTGGTGAGCTTTCCTTTCGTTGGCTCCATCCGAACCCAAAACGGTGACTTTCCCTTCGACTGAAGCGAAATAAGCCTGAGTCGTTTGGGAATCAACGGCGGACCAGGAAGGTCCAGACAAACAGGCCCCCAACAGAACGAATAAGATGGTTTTCTGAAGCCGCATGAACCGTCGCTTTCAATGGAAAGGAAAGATGTGGAATTGGAGTAAATTCTACCGGAATCCTGAGCCCATATTCCAAAAAAAACCTTCAAATTGGGCCTTAATATGGTCATTTCCGGAGATGTTGGGCCGGGACTATTTCACACACACCATGAAACAACTGTTGTCATGGCGAGGAGGCTCTTTCTGAGCCGACGTGGCCATCCATAGGTTTTAGTAAATGCAGTTTTTGGACTGTTTTGGGTTGCCGTGTCGCCCGAAAATCACGGGCTCCTCGCAACGACTAATCTAAAATCAAAAACTCTAGGCCCTCTCCAAACAGGCCATCAACTCCTGGAAGTCCGGCAGGATGGTTTCCGCTCCGGCTTCCCGGAGAGACTTTGCTTCATCCTCCTGGGCGATACCGATAAATTTCCAACCCAAGGCATTGGCCGCCCGGACATCCCAAATCCAATCGCCAACGTAAACAATCTTGTCGAACTCGGGGGCTTTGTAAAAGGTCTTGGCCTTGTGGAGGCTTGATTTCAAAATCTTCTCGCGAGTATCACCATCGTCCGATGATCCCAAGGGAACTTGACCGATCTCGAATCCAGCGCTGTTTAGCTTAAACCGTGCCGAGAATCCCCAATTGCCCGTTCCCACCGCGATTTTCCAATCGGCATGATTCAAAAGATTGTCCCAAAGCGGTTTCGCCCCCGCGTGGGCTTCAAAAGGTTCCCTTTCATATTCTACTTCCAGCCACTTCACCATGCTTTCCTTGAAGCGCGTCGCCTCATCTTCCGAAGCATTTCTTCCATTCTGTTTTTGGGCGATCTCATTGAGGATTCCGGAATCAGTAGATTGGACATATCCCGACCAACTGTCCTGAATCATCAGGCCAAAAATTTCTGAAACGGCCCGAACATAAGCCTGATCGTTTCTTTTGGGATGGTATTTGACGAGGGTTCCGTCAATATCGAAAACAACCAAATTCATTCGTCTGCTCCAATGGTGGGGCGCGACCTAACTATTCCTTCTTCAATTTTTGGGGGTGGCTTTCTTCCGGGTTTCCCGATGAAGAGGCTTTGATTCCTTTTCCTCGGATGTCCCTCTTTTGTCAAACCGGGACAACACCAGATAAACGCAAGGAACCACGTACAAGGTCAGTAACGTGGAAACCAGGACGCCGCCGATAACTGCGACGGCCATGGGTGTCCGGCTTTCGGCGCCGGGGCCCAGCGACAGGGCCGCCGGAACGGCGCCCGCGATGGTGGCCACGGAAGTCATCAAAATGGGCCGCAGGCGGATGGGGCAGGCTTCCAAAAGAGCGTTAAGAACAGAGCCCTTTCCTTTGGCCTTCGCCCGCACTTGGTTAGTGAAATCCACCAGCAGGATGGAGTTCTTCTTCACGATCCCCATGAGCAAAATCAAGCCGATGACGCTGTAGATATTGATGGACCGGTGGGCGGCAAGCAGGGCGATCAGCGCGCCGGAAACGGAAAAAGGCAGGGCCATGAGCACCGAAAGTGGGTCGATGAAGCTGTTGAACTGGCTGGCCAATACCATATAGGCCACCAGAATGCCGAGCAGCATCACCCAGCCGAGGCTCTGGAGGGACTCGGCGAAGGTTTGGGAACTTCCGGTCAGGGTGACGTGGTATTCGGGCGGCAGAATCCGTTTGGCGGCCTCCTGGGCCGCTTGCAAGGCCTTCTGCTGGGATTCGCCCGCTTTGACATTGGCGTAAACCGTAATCGACCTTTCCCGGTTGCTTCGCCAGATGGATACCATGCCCGTCTGCTCTTCCATGGTGACCAGCTGGGACAAAGAAACCAGTTCACCCCGGTTGTTCCTCACGAAAAGGCCTTTCACTTTCGCTTGCGGGGCCTCCGAATTATCCTCCAATTTCAGGCGGATATCGTAGCGGTGCCCCCCCTTTTCATAAGTGCCGACCAGGAGCCCCCCGATCATGGCCTCCACAGTTTGGGAAATGCTGGCGATGCTCACCCCGTAATCCGAGGCCTTTTTCCGGTCCGGAACCACGTGAAGTTCGGGCTGGCCCAAGGCGTAGTTGGTGTCCAGATCGGTGACATAGCCGCTCTGGTCGAGCTCCTCCACGATCTGTTTCGTGTAGTTCGCCAGCTGGTCCCACTCCGGCCCCTGAACCGTGAATTCCACCGGGAACCCGCGGGAGGCGGTGAAGGCCTTAGTGGAAAGGTCCTGAATAACCACGCGAACGTCGGGAATTTTTTTCAGTTCTTTCCGGCAGACCCCCATGAATTCCTGCTGGGTAAGTTCCCGGCCTGCTTCCGGGTCCTTCCCCCTTTCTCCCGGGTCTTTCATCGTGACCAGCACCGAACCGCCATTCGAGTCGCCGGGGGAACCTCCCCCCACTTGCAGGACGTAACGGTCGATCTCGGGCCGGGAGGCTAGGAACTTTTCGACCAGGCTGAATTTCAGGTCCGAATAGGAAAGGGCCGATCCATCCGGGGTCTTGAGTCGGATATTGAACCGGCTCTGGTCCTCAGGCGGGATGAATTCCTTATTAAGCGCCAGGTAGGCCGAACAGCTGAGGCCGAAAACCAAAAGGGACGCCAGGATCACCTTGCCCCTGTGCGCCAGGGCCCGGGCCAGGGTCAGGGCGTAAAGGCGGGCCGTCACCTCAAAAAGCCATTCCATCAGCCGGCCCAGCCGGGTATGGCGGGGGCTGATATCCACGAACTGCGAACAGCGCATGGGGGTCAGGGTGAGGGCTTCTAGGAGCGAAAGAAGGACCGCCACCGTGATGGTGACCCCGAACTGGAAAAAGAATTTCCCGATGACGCCGCTCATGAAGGCCACCGGCAGGAAGATCGCCACGATGGAAAGGGTGGCGGCAATGGCGGCGAAGGTAATTTCACGGGAACCGTCCAGGGCGGCCTTGAAGCGGCTCTTCCCCTTTTCCTGGTGGCGGATGATATTTTCCAAAACCATGATGGCGTCGTCCACGACGATCCCGATGGAAAGGCTCAGGCCCAGCAGGGTGAAGGTGTTCAGGGTGAACCCGGCGAAATAAAGGACGATGAAACTTCCGACCACCGAGGTCGGGATCGCCAGGATGACGTTCAAGGTGGAGGACCAGCTCCCGAGGAACATCCAGCAGACCAACGCGGTCAGGAGGGCCGAGAGCAGAAGGGTGAAGTTCAGTTCCTTGACGGCCCTTTCGATATAGAGGGTGCTGTCGAAATTGACCGCCAGATTCATCCCTTCGGGCAGGCCCTTTTGGATTTCCACCACCTTGGCCCGCACCGCCTTGGCCACCGCCACCGCGTTGGACCCGCGCTGTTTGAGGATGTTCAGCGCCACGCAAGGCACCCCCATAGCCCGGCTGAGGCTCAGGGCGTCGGCCGTGCCCTCTTCCACCCGCGCGACCTGCTTGAGGTGGATGGGGATGTAGTTCGGCTGGCCCCCGCGCTGGTTGATCAGCAGATCGCCGAACTCGTCGATGGTTTTGGCCTCGCCCATGGTCCGCACGTTGAGCTGTCTTTTTCCGTCCTCCAGCTGGCCCGAGGGGGACTCCATATGCTCGTTTTGGATGGTATTGATGACGTCGTTGACCGTGAGGTTGTAGCGGTTGAGCGCCTTGCCATCCACCCAAACCCGCAAGTTGGGGTCCCGGTAGCCGCCCAGGGTGATATCCCCCACGCCCGCCACCATGGAAAACTGGTCCTTCAGCCGGTCGTTCACGAAGGCCATGAGGTCCTTGGGGGCATATTGGGCGCTGGAGAGGGTCAGCGACAGGATGGGCTGGTCCTCAGGGTTGGACTTGCGGATAGTCGGTGAGGTGATTTCCTTGGGAAGCTTCTGCAGGACCGAATCGACCTTGGCCTGGACGTCCTGGATGGCGAGGTCGATATTGCGGTCAAGCTCGAACTCGATGGTGATGGTCCCCTCGCTGTCCTCCGATTCGGAAGTGACGTTGCGGATGCTTTGGATGCCCATCACCGCGTCCTCGACGATGTCCACGATGGAGGTTTCAATCACCTCCGGGGCCGCCCCCTCCAGGCGGATGTTGACGGAAACAACGGGATAATCCACGTCCGGAAGCTGGCTGATCCCCATGCGCATAAAGCAGATGCCGCCGAAAACGATCAGTCCGGCCATGAGCATCCAAGCGAATACGGGCCGCTTAATGGAGAGTTCGGATAAAGTCATTATGGTTCCGAGATGTTGAGGTTTTAGATAGGGCAGTTTATAGGTATTTTAGCGGGAGAAAGTGTTAATTTTGAAAAGGCGGCGTTTTGGGCGATCTAATCTAGAATTCCAGAATCCGTGGATTGGACATATCCCGACCAACTGTCCTGGATCGTCAGTCCGAAAACCTCATGGACAGACCGAACATAAGCCTGATCGTTTCGTTTTGGGTGGTATTTGACGAGAGTGCCGTCGATGTCGAAAACAACCAAGTTTATCAACGGCTCCCCATTCCGTATTATTTGCGAACCATCAAGTTCCAAGTAATTTGGTAAATAGTCATAGTCACTGAAGCAGGAGATTAATTGCTGAATTTCCAAAACTTAGCTATTAAAAAAACGACAATAAAACTTAGAAAAGCCATCGGCGGAATGTATAAAACTACCAACGAATAGGTTGAGTTAATTTGAAACAAGGTGATCAAAATGAAGAGTTCGACTAAACCGACTAAAACAAAAGTTCCTAATCTTGCAACACCAAGCAATCTTTCATTCAAGTTATTCCTAAAAGAGACCAGTAACAACTGATAATGAACCCAAGCAAAAAAATAAATAACCAAGAAGATCATTCCACAAGCTGGTAGGGTAACAAAAACAATATGGAATGAATCACCGAAACCATTTTTATAGCCTTCAACCAAAAACAACTCCAAAAGATAGAGCAAAGCCCCAATCCCAATGATTTGAGTTAAAGGAGTAATTATTTTGAATTTTTCCAAACTTAACACCTCCCTATATTGGACTCGAACCCTCATATCATAACTTTTGAACCACCCTTTAAACCCCAGGTATTCCCTCTTTGCCCTCGGGGATGGTGATGGAAGAACCCCCAAAGGCCTTGCCCACGGGCTCAGCCTCGCCGCCCAAATGCTGTTTCAAGAAAGCCTCGGTCACCGCCATGAAGGCTAGGTTGTTTTGGGGCCGGGTACCGAAAATCCTTTTTCGAATCTTGAGATTGGTTATGTGTCCGGCAGATAACCGGCCATGCCCATGACGGCCAACAAACCATGCTCCACGGCGGCCATTTCATCGGTCGTAAGGGCCGCGAGAGGGCCTTCCCCAAAACGGCGGCGGTCCAAGGTCATGGGTTTTTCGACGATCACTTGGCTTTCCTTCAACAGCCTGTCACGGACCGGGACGGTTATGCGTAAGTGTTGAACACCCGGGCGGATTTGGGAGGTCAGCGGGAGGACAATGAGGGTTTCCGAATTTTCCTGGTTGAGCGAATCGTCCTGGAGTATGAGGACCGGACGGGTTTTGCCTACTTCCCCGCTTTGGGACTGACTTAGCCGGGCCACCCATATTTCTCCCCGCCTCATTTCCACCACCGATCATCCTTACCTTCGGGCGAAGACCCATAGGGTGCCGGACTTTCACCCAGCTCAAGCGCTTCATTCTCGGCGGGCAGGAATTCCTCGGCCATGGCTAGGTCTTCTTGCCGGGCTTCCGGTGTTAGGCTTTTCATTTCCTTGACCATTGCCTGGATTACCCGGTCCTTTTTACGCTGTTTCAAGTAGGCTTGGAGCACCTGGCGAACCAAATCCGAACGGGATATCTTTTCCATTTGGATTTCTTGTTCCAGGAGCTTTTCCAATTTTTCATCAAGCCGGATGGTAACGGAGTTCATGGCTTACACCTCAAATACAATTTGTAATACATATGATAAACATAATTGTATTACAAATCAATTAACTTGATAAGGTGATATCGCACCCGTTTTTACAAAATTTTTGTAAAAAGGCCCGTTACTAGATATCTAAAAAGACAGATGTTTTTGAGAAATCGTGGCGGGGGTCAAAATGGATATTTTTGCAGTCTTTAAACCCCTGGTATCCCCTCTTTGCCCTCAGGGATGGTGATGGAAGAACCCTCAAAGGCCTTGCCCACGGGCTCGGCCTCGCCGCCCAAATGCTGTTTCAAAAAGGCCTCCGTGACCGCCATGAAGGCTAGGTTGTTCTGGGGCCTGGCGAAGCCATGGCCTTCGTCCGGATAAAGCACATAGGTCACGGGGATTCCCTTGTCCTTCATGGCCTTCACAATCTGGTCCGATTCGGCCTGTTTGACCCGGGGGTCGTTGGCCCCCTGGGCGATCAGGAGGGGTTTCTTGATCTTCTCCACGTGGCTCAAGGGGGACCGGTCTTCCAACAGTTTCTTTCCCTCAGACGTCCTGGGGTCGCCCATGCGGGTATAGAAAAGCTGGAGGCCGGATGTCCAATAGGGGGGAATGGACGAAAGCAAGGTGTTCAGGTTGCTCGGGCCCACAATATCCACGCCGCAGGCGAAGAGGTCCGGCGTGAAGGTTAGCCCAGCCAACGTGGCATAGCCCCCGTAGGAGCCGCCCATGATGGCGATTTTCTTAGGGTCGGCGATTTTTTCCCGAATGGCCCATTCCACCGCGTCGATCAGGTCCTCATGCATCTTGCGGCCCCATTCCAGGTTACCCGCGTTCACGAATTTTTTCCCGAAGCCGGTCGATCCCCGGAAATTGACGGACAAGACCGCGTAACCCCGGTCCGCCAAAAGCTGGTGGGTGGGGTTGAAGCCCCAGGAATCCCGGTGCCAGGGCCCGCCGTGGACATCCAAAACCATGGGCAGGGGTTTGGCGGGTTTCTCCCCCTTCTCCTCCCGCGGCAGGCTCAGGTAACTCACCAACTTGTAGCCATCTCGAGAGGATAAAACCAATGGGCGCATCTTCGCCAGGGGCTTCCCCACCAGGGCCTTGCGGCTCACCATGAGAAGCTTGAGGCTCTTGGCCGGGCGGTCGTATAAAAAAAAGGAACTGGGGCCGTCGTCCTGCCATTCCACCACCACCCATTTCTGGTCGTTCTTGGTGCGGCTCATGATCTCGAAATCGCCCCTGACCTGCTTTTGAAGGAATTCAAAATCGCCTTTCAGCTTGGGTTCGAGCACCTTCCAGGCCTGGCGCTCGTAATAAAAGGCGACCGCTTCCAGTTCCCCGGTCAAGTGGTTCCTCAAAACCCGGCCCACGTCGGACTTGTCGTCCGCGATCACCATTTCCCGGGTGCCTTTCTCCAGGTTCCAGCGATAAAGCGCCCCCGTATCCCGGCCGGAGCTGTCGGTAAAATAAAGGCTTTTCCCCGACTTGGGAAAGCCCGTCGGCCCCGTGGTCATGGTGTCTTCCTCGGCCACCTCGACGAATTTTTTCATCTCGCCGGAAGCCGTCTTTTCAAAATACTGGATGCCCCCGTCGGCCTTGAACTTGGAAGCCAGCCGCACCTTCAGGTCCATATCGCAGGTGAAGTCCATGTATTCCTGGTCGTTGCGGAAAACCTCGGTAAGCTTTCCCGTTGGCAGGTCCAGCAGGTGGACGTCATGGAAGCGCTCGTCCCGGTTGTTCAGGCCCACCAGCAGTTTGTCCGGCTGGTCAAAGGACCCACCCATGATTTGGGCGGTCGTTTTGGGAAAAGGCGTCAGATCCCGGTCTTCCCCGCCCCCTACCGGCACCAGGTGGATGTGCCAGTTCTCGTCCCCGTCCAGGTCCTGGGCGTAACACAAATTCCGACTGTCCACCGTCCAACCATGGGACCGGATGCCCCGCTTGCGGTCGCGGGTGATGGCCTTGGCCTCACTCAGCTTGTCCACCGGCGCCACCCAGATATTCAGGACGCCTTCGTCCGGGGCGATATAGCTGATCCATTGCCCGTCGGGGCTGATGTTGACCTGCATCACGTCGGGATTGCCGAACAACAGTTCACGGGGGATAAGGTTTGGCACGGGAGCTCCTTGGGATTAGACTTGGGCGGTCGGATAGGCTCAAATCATACGCAAGCCGTCGCTCAAGAATCAAATTGATTAAGGACTAAAAAAATTCTCACCACGGAGATCATGGAGTACACGAAGTTTTAAAGCAAAGATTTGGTCTTTATTTTTAAAAATCCTTAAGCTTTACTCTGTGATCTCCGTGACTTCTGTGGTTAATTTAAGGAGTTTCCTATGGAACGCAGGGAAGAAAAACTTTTCGGCGCCACTTATTCCAACCGCCAATTGCTCGGCGGATTTTGGAAGCTGGCCAAACCCTTTTGGTTTTCGGAAGAACGCTGGCCCGCCTTGGGCATCCTTTCACTGGTCGTTGTTTTGACCTTGTTCTCGGTTTTTGTCACGGTCCAGTTCAACAGCTGGTATCAAACCACTTGGGACGATCTTCAAAAATTCGACTTAAAAGGCTTTGAAAACCAGATGCTGATGTTCTGCCTGCTCGGGGCTTTGAATGTCTTGTCGGGGGTTCTGGGGCAGTTTTTCACCCTGCAGCTCCAGAACCGTTGGCGCCTCTGGATGACCCGCCGGTTCCTGGAACATTGGCTTTCGGAGAAAAGCCATTACCTTTGGCAGCTCACGGAGAAAAAAACGGACAACCCCGACCAGCGTATCGCGGAGGACGTCCGGGACTTCGTCAGCAACAGTCTGGGCTTGACCCTGGGGCTCTTGAACCAAGTGGTCACTTTCTTCTCCTTCCTCACGATTCTCTGGACCATGTCCGGCCCCCTCGCCATTCCCCTGGGCGGAGGCAGGGTCTTTTCCCTGCCGGGTTACATGGTCTGGGCCTGTTTGCTTTACTCCATCGGCGGTACCTGGCTGACCCACAAGATCGGACGGCCTTTGATAGGCCTCAATTACCAGCAGCAACTGTTGGAAGCCAACTTCCGTTTTGGGCTGGTGCGCCTGAGGGAAAACGGGGAAAGCGTGGCCTTGAGCAATGGGGAAAAAATGGAGGAACAAAGCCTGAAAGGCCATTTTCAATGGGTCTTCGGAAACTTCCGCTCCATTATTTTTAAACAGCTCCACTTAGGCATGTTCACCAATGGATTCGGGCAATTGGCCCTGATCGTTCCTTTGGCGGTCGCCTCCCCCAATATTTCGCTAAGAAAATCGGAATCGGAGGGTTACAGCGGATTGGCGACGCTTTCGGCCAGGTGCAGGGGGCGCTTTCCTGGGTCGTGAACAATTACGTGACGCTGGCTTATTGGCGCTCGGTCGTCGAACGTTTGGAAGGGTTTGAGGCGGAGGTGGACCGCACCAAACAGATGCACGCCCAAGCCCAATCCATCCTGCGGTCCACACCGGCCCAAAACGGCATCCGTCTGGAACAAGTGGTCCTTTCCCTTCCCGGCAATCCCCATCCCCTCACCCAACCATTGGACATCGAGTTCAAGAAAGGGCAATCCATCCTCATCTCGGGTCCCTCGGGCTGTGGCAAAAGCACTCTGCTTCGGGCCCTCTATGGTATCTGGCCCTTCACCCAGGGCCGGGTGACTTTGCCCGAAAAAGCCGAGGTCATGGTCATGCCCCAAAAGCCCTACCTGCCCGTGGGCACCTTGAAGGCGGCTTTCACTTATCCGAAGGACGAATCCGAGATTCCGGATTCGGAAATTTTAAAGGTCCTCTCCCTTTGCCGCTTGGACCATTTGAAGGACCGGCTGGCCCAACCCGAAAACTGGGCCTTGATTTTATCCGTGGGGGAACAGCAACGGGTGGCTTGGGCCCGGGTTTTTTTACAGAAGCCCCAATGGATCTTTCTGGATGAGGCCACCTCGGCCCTGGACGAGGATGCCCAGGATCGCCTTTACCGGGCCCTGAAGGAACAGTTGCCGGGGACGACCATGATCAGCGTGGCCCACCGCCAGAACCCCGCCGAACACCACCAGGCGGTCTGGAATATCCTTTCCGGCGAAAGCCCCAAACCGGCTTAACCCCCGGTCTTTCAGGGATTGGGAGTGGAACTGGGCGTGGAAGGGATGGTCCCGCTCCAAGGAATGAGCCCGTTTTTGATTAAATCATGGGCCAGGATTCGGGCGAGAAAAGCGTGGCCATCGGAATTCATGTGGTCGTTTCCGCCAATTTCAGACATCGGAAAATAGGAAAGCCGCAAGGCGGTCATCTCGTCGTTGTCGTCCAGAAAAGGGATGTGGAATTTTTTAGCCAGGTCCGCCCAAATTTGGGGATCCTCCGCCACAGGCCGCGCCAGGCCCGTATGGGTAGACCAAAGCAGCAGCCGCACCGGCTGGCCGGCGGAGTTTTTCATCGCCGAGAGCTTTTGGTTCAGCAGGTCCAGGGGTTTCCCGTACATTTCCAACAGGAGCTCGTGGATTTCCGGGTCCGAGAAAAGACCGTCATCGAAGACGAAGTTATTGCCCTGGACATGGACGAAATGCTTGGCCTTGCAGAGGTCGTAAAACTTCCTCGGCGCTCCCGGGGGTATCCTGGGCGCGGGGGGTTTGAGCATATATTCGATGTCGTTGGTGGCCGCGGGAATTCCCTCCGGCGTGATCGGGCGCAAGTAATAAAACTTAAAGGGATACTGCCCCTCGGGCGTGGGCGGTTGCATGATGATCACCAAATCGGCGTCTTCCATTTGCGCCACCGGCGGAACCCGGTAATAGGGCCATAGGAAAAGGGGGATGGAAGCGGAATCCGAATAGCGCATGACCTCGAAATTCACCGGGGCGTCCTCCAGCGAGGCGAGGAGGTTGAGTTCCTGTTCCAGCCGGTGGGAAAAGGTCACCTCAGGTGGATAGTTATCCCCGATATGCGTGTTGTAACTGGTCTTGAATTGGTAGCCGATGATCATGACCGACCGGGAGTCCCCCACCAAAAGAATCCGGAAGGTACGGGGAGGTTTGCGGAGGGGGGATTCGATGGTTCCGATATTTCCGTTGATATCCTGGTTGCCGTATAAATCCCGAACGGAAGTGACCAGGTTCCAAAGCGGATTGACGATGTAAAGCTTTCGCGGCTCCGAGGGGTCGGAGGCGAACCCCACCGGCGTCAGGAGGCCTATTCGGTTGAAGGATGCGAGCCACATTCCCGGGTCCGGGATGTTGTCCCCCCAAATGGAAGTAAAAGAAACGGGTTCGTTGCGCGGCAAAAGGCGTTGCAGGGGGGCTTGATCCCCGCCCTGGAGGGCGTAAAGGTAATCACCGCTCCCCACCAGGGCCAGAATACCGCCCTGGGTTTGGGCGGCTGAAACCGGGCCCGACAAGGCGCCGTCCTTCCAATCGAAGGAATAGACCTGGGCCTGCGCGTTCACGTCCAGGTAGAGCCGGTCCCCAGCGGCGCAAAGAACATCTGGATGGACGATTCCCATCGTGCCAAGGGGCACTAGGGAAACTTGGCCTGTCTTCAAATCCAGCCTTTTCAGCGAATCCTTTCCCGCCTGGGTGAAGAAAAGGGATCCAGCCCCCGGCAGATAGGCCATCTCCTGGAGGCCTTCCACGGAAACCAAGGAAGCGGGACCTTCGGTCAGGGTGGCGGGAGCGCCTCCGGCGAGCGTGGAGACAATTCCTTTCGTCAAATCAATCAGGCGCAACCTTTTATTCCCGGATTCGTAGACCACCAGTTGTTCGCCCTCGAGGTAAGCCAGGGCCTGGGGATGGTTGAAGAGGGCGGAATCCAGGGGGCCATCCTTCTGGCCCGGCTGGTCCTGTCCGGTAAGGGTGGTGACCGAATTTTTTTGGTCTAAATGGATGATCCTGATCCGGTTGTTGCCCGAATCCGCCACGAAGAGCCGGGTGCCGTCCGTACTGGCCGCCATCCCCAGGGGTTTCTTGAAAAGGGCCGAAGTAAAGCTGCCGTCCCGGAAACCCGCTGTTCCTTCCCCCGCCGCCAAAGCGATGGGACAAGAAATAGGCCGAAGGGCCCATCCGGCCTGCGGAAGGACCGCGCCTAGGCAAATGAAAGGGAGAAGAAGCCGGTAATGAGGGGATCGATTTTTTGAGTGAACCATGGGTTAGGGTCCTCTTGATTCCCCTGGAAGAATAAATATTCCCGGCCCTGAGGTGAATGGAAAGCTAAAAAACCGGGGGAGGTTCAGGATTCCTGGAAAATCAGTAAGCTGATTTTAAACTATTCGATGAGTTCCCCGTCGGTTTCCTTGCCCTTCATGGGTTTGGAGGCGTCCAATCCACCGGGGGGTATCCCCGGCGCCGGAGGCTTCGGCATTCCCGGGGGCGGCAAAGAAGCGCCTGGCATCGGGGGTTTAGGGGCGCCCACATTCAATTTCATCCCATCCATGCTATCCATATCAAGGATTCCCGGCGGCGGTGTCGTCGGTTTGATGTTGGTAGGAATAACTTTTGGCGCGACTGGAGGGGCTCCGGGCATTCCGGGGATCCCCAAAGAGGGGGGCACTGGAGGAGCGGCGGGCTTGGGGGCCATCGGCGGAATTCCGGGTATTCCCGGCACTGAAGGGGCGGCGGGTTTTGGAGCCATGGAAGGAGCCCCAACGGGTGGAACCGGGGATTTCGCCCCGAGCCCCGCCTGCGGTGAGCTTGTCGAACCCGCCGAGGGGTTAGGGATAGTGGGCATACCCGGAATGGAAATGGGAGGTTTGGGAGCGCCTAAAGGGGGTATAGAAGGAATCGAAGGGCCGCCACTTGGAGGAATTCCCGGAACCCCCGTGGAAGGCGGACCGGGTTTCTTTTCCATTAAAGAGTCCAACAAGTTGGAGGTGGAACTGGATGGTTTAAGCCCCGGTACCATCGGGGGGGGTGGGGCCCCCGCGGCCGGACCCGGCGGAACGGTTGTTGGGGAAGGCGGCTTCAGACCCGGCGCGGTCACCGGCGGGACTTTGGCAATGAGGGAATCCAGTAATCCGGGAGTGGTTGGTTTTGGCCCGGGAACCCCGGCGGGGGGAACTGGACCCAAGGGTTTGGGGGCACCCAGAGGTGGAACGGCTGGTTTGAAGAGGCCCAGTCCGGCATCTGGTGATGCTGGTGGAACAATAGGCGATACCCCGATGGACGGCTTGGGTCCAAGGCCCATCGGGGGAATGGGAACCTCGCCGGGCTTTTTAATCTTCATCGGGAAAGTGAGGATCATCCGGGTTCCAGGATCGCCCTTTTCTGCCACGGCCCCGCCGCCATGGGCGGCCAAGATGGTTTTCACCAATGCGAACTTGAGCCCCGTTCCGGCCAGCTGGGTCGAGGCTGGGTGCTTGGGATCGTAAAACTCGTCGAACAACCGCGGCAAACTTTCAGGGACGACGACCAGGCCCGGGTCCTGGATCGTGACCTTCACGTTTTCGCCGAGGGGTTCCACTGTGATGGGGATACTGGACCCGCGAGGGGCGTCCTTGATCATCTGCAGGTAAAGAATGTTCCACAACTGGGTAAAGCGGCGGCGCACGACGGGGATCTTGGGAATCGTCCCTTTGGTCTCGACCTTCATTTTGATGTTTTTCACTTCGGACTGGGCCTGGAAGTTGAAGGCCAATCCCTCGATTTCCGAGGCCAGGTTGATTTCCTCGTATTGGGCCTTGGCTTGCTCGATCTCGACTTGGTAGATGTCCACCAGGTCGTTGATGAATTTTTCCAGCCGGGCGGAGCGGTTGATGACCATCCCGAGAAATTCCTGCTGCTTCTCGTTGATGCCGCCTTGGGTGGATCCCAGCGCCGAGGAAACATATCCCTTGATGATGCCCAAGGTCGTTTTCAATTCTTCCGACATGGTGCGGATGGCCGCCGCCCGAACTTGCGAAACCTGGATGGCCGAGGAAGAGGCGACCACCGAAAGCAGTTTGCCTTCCATTTCCTTCAATTGGGTTTCGAACTGGGCCTGCGCCTGGGTAAGCTTTTGCTGGACATCGGCTTTTCCCTCTTCCGCCGTGGCGGCCTGGCCCTTGAGTTTCGCGATTTCCGCCTTGGCCTGGTCGGTTTGGTTGCGGAGCCCTTCCGACATTCCTTTCAAGGCGTCCAGTTCCTTGAGCTTGTCGTTGAGCTGTTGGTTCTTCTCGTTCGCCTCGTTCTTGGCTGCGGTGGCCTGTTGTTGGGCGGCGGCGACTTGGTTGGCGGCTTCCTTTGATTTCGCTTCCACTTCCGCGCGGCCGCGTCGGAGGGCTTCTTCTTTTTCCTGGTTGGCCTGCTGCTTATCCTCTTCCAATTTTTGAAGGAGCAGGGAGGCGGCCTGAACCATTTGTCCCACCTCGTCGTTTCCGAAAGCCTTGGCCGATTGGGCGGAAAGTTCGGCGTTTCCTTGGGCCGCGTTGAGGACTAGGGCGCTGGCCTTGCGCAGGGGCTTGAGAATCATCCCCAGGCAAAGGGAACCCACCAGCAGTATCCAGCCCAGCGACGCGACCGCGGCGATGCCGATCATGAAGCCTGTGGGGGCCTGAACTATTTCCTGCAACCGCTGGACGCCGGAGTGGGCGACGGGGGCCGAAACCGGCGAGGGAGGCTGCAGAACCGAGAAAGGAACCACATGGACGATGCCGAAAGCCTTGAGCCCCACATAGGAATAAATGGCGGCGGAAAGGGGTGGATTCAGTTCCGAGCCGCTGAGTTTTCCCATGAGGGCCTGTTGCACATGGGTCAGCCAGGCTTCCTGATTGGGATTAAAAGCGGTCTGCAATTTGGCGGGGTTGGAATGGTAAAAATATTGTCCCGAATCGGCGTCGAGAAGGAATATCTCTCCGCTTTTGGGATCGATGTCCCGGAAGAAATAAGAAAGATTAAGGACCGCCTGGACGACCGACTTGGAATCCAGCGGAATGGAAAAAATAAAAGCCGGATAGTTGAGCCTTTGGGTGTAGAAAAGGTCCGTCTTGCCGCCGTTGTCCTTGAATTTGGAAATCATTTTTTGGAATTCTTCGGAAGAGCCATAGGAAGGATCGGCCAGTTGGGCGGTGGCAGGGATGGTTTTTTGCAGTTTGCCATCCATGCTTAAAACAGCGACCCCTGCCAGCCCGGGATGAGATTTCACGAAATTGTCCAAGTCTTCGTCCGAATGGTTGGCCACCAGCCCGGTAACGCTTTGGTAGGTCCCTTCGATGGCGGCTTTGAGGGTGGAGGACATGGTGGAAAGCTGGGATTGAAGAATCGGGATAGTGGTTTGAAGGGCGTTGGTATTGACGGTGCTGGCGGAGGAGGGCGCCGCCGGCTTTTCAATGTAGGCCATCCAATAATAAACACCCGCCAAGGCAAGCAGGGGCAGAACCCCGATCAGGAAAAGGGTGAGGAAATATTTACTTTTCACTTCCCGCTCCTCCCTCGCCTTCCTCATCCTTAGGCACGTTGACCACCGAGACTAACCGGTCGTCGTCGCCCATTTTAATCAAACGGACGCCTTGCGCCAGACGTCCCGTGGTTTTTATTTCTTTCACTCTCTGCCGGATGACCTTGCCTTCCTTGGTCATGGCGATGATTTCGTCCTCGTCGCCCACGGAGGTGATGCTGATGGCCAGCCCGTTTTTGGCGGTCGTCTTAATGTTGAGGATACCCTTGCCGCCTCTCCCCTGCCGGCGGTAGGCCGACAGTTTGGTGCGCTTTCCATAGCCCTTTTCGGTGGCGGTTAAAATGGATTTTCCCTCACGGACCACTTCCATACCGATCACGAGGTCGTTCTTGGCCAGGCGGATGCCACGGACACCCTTGCCAGCCCGGCCCACTTCCCTGACCTGTTTTTCCTGGAAGCGAATGCTTTTTCCCTGCTTGGTGGCCAGGAAGATGTCCTGTTTTCCATCGGTGATCCAGGCGGAGACCAGGCTATCCCCCTTGCCTAAGGTAATGGCGATAATGCCACCCGCCCGGGGCTTGTCGAAAGCCGAAAGCAAAGTGTTCTTGATGAGACCGTCCCGGGTGGCCATGAGAATGCTATTTTTCTCGGTGAATTCCTTCACCGGCAGGACGGCTGAGATTTTTTCGCCCTCGCCCAGCTTCAGCACGTTGGCCAGGGCCGTGCCCTTGGCGTAGCGGGAGGATTCGGGAATTTCGTAAACCTTCAGCCAATGCACCTTGCCGAAGCTAGTGAAGATGAGCAGGAAGTCGTGGGTGGAAGCGGTGTACATGCGTTCGATGAAGTCTTCCTCCCGCATGGTAGCGCCCGCCACGCCCTTGCCGCCCCGGCGTTGCTTGTGATAGGAGTCGACCGGAATGCGCTTGATGTAACCGGCGTGCGAAAGGGTGATGACTCCCTGTTCGTCCTCGATCAGATCTTCCACTTTAAGGTCTTCGGCCTTGCCGATGATCTCACTTCGGCGGGGGTCCGCGTACTTGGTCTTGATTTCAGTGAGCTCGTCCTTGATGACCTGCCAGAGTTTTTTCTCGGAGCCCAGGATGCCCTTGAGCATCTCGATGGTCTTAATGATTTCTTTGTACTCTTCCTCGATCTTCTTGATTTCCAGGTTGGTCAATTGGCGTAGTTGCATTTCCAAGATGGCCTGGGCTTGGATGGCCGACAAGTCAAAATTACTGATAAGGGCGGCCTTTGCTTCGTCGGTGGACTTGCTGGCGCGGATGGTCTTGATGACCTTGTCCAGGTTGTCGATGGCGATGCGCAAGCCCTCGAGGATATGGGCGCGCTTCTCGGCCTTGTCCAAATCGAACTTGGTGCGGCGGATGACCACTTCTTTGCGGTGCTCCAGGTAATGATAGAGGAGGCCTTTCAAATTGAGGACCCGCGGCTGCCCGTTGACGAGCGCCAGCATGATGATTCCGAACGACGTGCGAAGGGAGGTCTGGGTGAGGAGGTTGTTCAACACTACTTGGGCGTTCATGTTCTTTGAAACTTCGATGACGATGCGCATGCCGTCGCGGTCGGACTCATCCCGGAGGTCGGTGATGCCTTCCATTTTCTTGTCTCGCACCAACTCGGCGATTTTTTCGATCAGTTGCGCCTTGTTGACCTGGTAAGGCAGTTCGGAAACGATGACTCGCTCCCGGTCTTTCTTGTCGGTCTCCACCGCGGCCTTGGCCTGCATGCGCACTGATCCCCGCCCCGTGGTGTAGGCCTCAACGATTCCCTCTCGGCCCAGGATGTAACCACCAGTGGGAAAATCCGGCCCATGGATAAACTTGATGAGATCCTTGACGGTGGCTTCGGGATGGTCGATCAGGTGCATCAATCCGTCGATCACTTCCCCCAGGTTGTGCGGTGGGACGTTGGTGGCCATACCGACCGCGATACCGGTGGAGCCGTTGACGAGGAAGTTGGGAAATGCGCAAGGCAGGACCAGGGGCTCTTCGCGGGTATTGTCATAGTTGGGGACGAAATCGACGGTATTCTTATCGATGTCCTTCAGGAGCTCTTCGGACAAGGGCGACATGCGCACTTCGGTGTAACGTTCGGCGGCGGGCGGATCCCCGTCGATGGAGCCGAAGTTCCCCTGCCCGTCAACCAGCACGTAGCGCATGGAGAAATCCTGCGCCAATCGGACGATGGTGTCGTAGACCGAGGCGGTTCCGTGGGGATGGTAGTTACCCGTGACGTCGCCGGTGACCTTAGCCGATTTGCGATAGGGCTTGCGGGAGGTCAAGCTTAAGTCGTGCATGCCCATGAAAATGCGGCGATGGACTGGCTTTAGTCCGTCCCGAACGTCGGGCAGCGCGCGGCCCACGATGACGCTCATAGCGTAATCGAGGTAGGAATCCTTCATCTCGTTTTCGATGTCCGTCGAGACGATGTTCCCGCGGTTGATATCCCCGCCCTCGCCGCCCGCGGCGGGCGGGTTCTTCCCTGGCGGAAGTTGGTCGTTGCCGTCGTTCTGCGGGGTTTCTTTTTTCTTTTTCAGCCGGGCCATGTCGTTCCTTTAAAACCAATTTTGAATTTAGGTGTCGAGATTCCTCACCTGTTTGGCGTAGGTCTGGATGAAATTACGTCGCGGCTCCACCTGGTCGCCCATCAGGATGTCGAAAGTTTTATCCGCCTCTACGCTGTCTTCCAGCTTCACCTGCAAAAGGGTCCGCTTTTCCGGGTCCATGGTGGTTTCCCACAGCTGTTCCGGATTCATTTCGCCCAAGCCTTTGTAACGCTGGATAGCCAGTCCTTCTTTTCCGAAGTCCTTCACCTTCTCGATAAACTCATACATGGACTCGAGGAAATAATCGTGGCTCCCATGGACGATGACATATTGGGGCTTGATTTCCTTCACCTTGGCGTCGGACTTGTCCTCTTTTTCCGGGGGGAATAATTCGGCGACTTCCACGCCCCGCAAGTCCATGCGCTTGAGGATATCCTCAAGTTGCTTCACCTCGGCCATGTCCTTGATGGCTTTCACTTTGATCATGTCTTTCACGTCGCGGCCCGTGTCGTAAACGAAATCCATGCCCTCGTCGGCGGACTTGCCCTTTTCGGCGGCCTTTTTCATGTCCTTGAGCTTTTGCTTCACCTTTTCGACCTTGTCGTCCTTTTCGCTTTCCGTATAGGCGTGGTCGATACCCAGGGGGCTCTCGATCTCGTAAAGCGGCTTCTTCTTTTTGCCGGTTAGGGCTTCCAAAAATTCCTGAAGGTTGAGCCCGGCCTTTTGAAGGGCGGCCCCGATGGATTCCATCCGGATCAGGTCCGAAACCAGGTCCTTTAATTTCTCCTGGGGAAATTCGGTGCGGGCCTTGCCCTTGAGGCGATAGAGCCTTACCCCGTCCATCCCTTCCTCCAAAAGAAAGCGGGTCATGTCCGGCTCCGCTTGCAGGTACATTTCCTTCTTGCCGCGCTTCACCTTATAGAGGGGCGGTTGGGCGATGTAGATATAGCCGTTTTCCAATAGGGGTTTCATTTGGCGGTAGAAGAAGGTGAGCAGGAGGGTGCGAATGTGGGAACCGTCCACGTCGGCGTCCGTCATAATAATGATGCGGTGGTAGCGAGCCTTTTCTACTTTGAAATCGTCCTCGCCGATGCCAGTACCCATGGCGGTGATAAGGGTCCGGATTTCCTCGTTGTTCAAAATCTTGTCGATGCGGGCCTTCTCGACGTTGAGGACCTTTCCTTTCAAGGGCAGGATGGCCTGGAACTTCCGGTTTCTTCCTTGCTTGGCCGAGCCTCCGGCCGAGTCTCCCTCGACCAGGTAGATTTCGCTTTTTGCCGGGTCTTCTTCCTGGCAGTCGGCCAGCTTTCCGGGCAGGGATGATATTTCCAACGCTCCCTTGCGGCGGGTCAGGTCCCGGGCTTTTCGCGCGGCCTCCCGGGCCTTGGCGGCCATGAGGGACTTGCCCACGATGCGGCGGGCCACGGTCGGATTCTGTTCAAAAAATGTCCCCATTCCGTCGTTGCAGGCCTGGCGGGTGATGCCTTCCACTTCCCCATTGCCCAGCTTGGTCTTGGTCTGTCCCTCGAATTGCGGGTCGGGAACTTTCACGGAGATGACCGCCGTCAATCCTTCCCTCACGTCGTCGCCCGAGATGGGCGGGTCCGATTCCTTGATGAGGGAATTCTTCTTAGCGTAATCATTGATAGTACGGGTCAGGGCGGAACGGAAACCCTGAACGTGGGTCCCGCCTTCCACCGTGTTGATGTTATTGACGAAGGAGAATACGGTTTCGGCGTAGGATTCGTTGTATTGAATGGCGACTTCTACCATCACCTTGTCTTTTTCTTTCTCAAAATAAACCGGCGTGGCGAAAAGGGTTTCCTTGCTTTCGTTCAAAGCCTTGACGAATTGGATGATCCCGCCGTTGTACTGGAAAATCGATTCTTTACCCTTCCCTCTTTCATCCGTCAGTTTGATGTAGATGCCCTTGTTGAGGAAGGCCAGTTCCCGCAGGCGCTTGGCCAGGATGTCGAAGGAATAAACGGTCTCGGTGAATATTTGGGAATCGGGCAGGAAAGTAACTTTCGTCCCGGTTTTCTTGGCGTCGCCGATAGATTTGACCTTGCCCTCGGGTTTGCCGCGCTTGTAGGTTTGCTGCCAAATCTTCCCTTCCCGGCGTACTTCCACTTCCAGCCATTCGGAAAGCGCGTTCACCACCGAGGCGCCCACGCCGTGCAGCCCGCCTGACACCTTGTAGGTATCGTGGTCGAACTTGCCGCCCGCGTGTAGCTTGGTCATGACAACGTCGATAGTTGAGATTTTTTCGGTGGGATGGATGCCTACGGGAATGCCGCGACCATTATCAGTGACGGAAACGGAATTGTCCGAGTGAATGACCACTTCAATGGAATCGCAATGCCCAGCCAAAGCTTCATCAACTGAGTTGTCGACGATTTCGTAAACCAAATGATGCAAGCCGGTCCCTGAGGTGGAACCGATATACATGGCTGGCCTTTTGCGAACGGCTTCCAAACCCTCCAGGACGGTAATGTTGCTGGCCCCATATTCCCCGCTGGTCTTTTTGGGTTTTTCGGAAGCCGTTTCCGCCGCTCCGGAAGCGGGCGCTTTCACGGGCGCTTCTTTTTTCGGAGCCACTTTCGCCTTCGCTTTTTTCGCCATGATTTTCCTTTGCTTGGCAAAGAGTCTTGAATTCTTAGTTTTAAGTTCTAAATATCCAAAAAGTAAATAACCCTCATCAACTTAAAACTAAAAACTCAAAATGGATAACTACGCCTTTGAGCCTCTCGACAACGTCAAAGCCAGCGTCTTGATCCCGATTTCAGGAAATTCCTTCTGCAGTTTTTGAAGAATTTCCACTTTTCGGAAATTCACTTCGTTCATCCAAATGGAATGGTTAAAAGCCATTTGGACCGTGCGGCCCTTGAGATCGACTCCCGTCAGGGCTTTCGACGCTTTATCCCCCAGCACTTCCCTGCACTTTTTCTCCACGCGGAACTTTTCGAAATCACCCTTAACCCCCAAGGTCTGAAGGGCGCCTTCCAAAAGCGCGCCGACTTCCACCAACCCGCCTTGATGCTTTTTTCTGCGGCGCATAGCGACCTTTTAGGAAGCGGGACCCTCTTGGGTCATCGCCACTTGTCCTTTTTCCACCCGGAAGATCCTGGCCTTTTGCGAGGCCGCCGAAAAATCATGGGCGGAGGTTCCGGTTAAAAAAGCCTGGCCCCCCTGTTGTAAGCGGTTCAGGAAAAAAGCCCGGCGCTTCTCATCCAACTCGGCCATCACGTCATCAAATAATATCAGGGGCGCCGTGTGGCAACCCTCGGTCAAAAGGGACAACTGCGCCAGCTTCAGCGCCAAGGCTCCCGTTCTTTGCTGGCCCTGGCTTCCGAACTTGCGCAAAGGCTTTCCGTTCACCCAGAGTCCCAAATCATCCCTGTGAGGCCCAACCACCGTCACGCCCCGGGCCAGTTCTTCCCTTCGGGCTTGAATTAAAGCCTGAAGCATGATTTCTTTCAGAGACCCTGTGCCGCCATCCAAGGAAAGACAAGGTTCATACCGAACTTCAAATTTTTCGACACCGCCCGTTAAATCTTTAAGTGCCTGTCCCGCGAATTCCGAAAGCCGCTGGGCCATTTCCGCCCGTTTAAGAATCAGTGCTGCCCCATGTTCGGCCAAAGGTGCGTCCCAAACCGCCAACTGGGATTCCAAGTTGGGAACTCTTTGGCGCAAGAGGGAATTGCGTTGTTTTAAAGTTCGCTCATATTGTTGAAAGTGTCCTAAATATCCTTCATCCATTTGAAGGATCGTTACGTCCAGGTAGCGCCGTCTCAAAGCCGGCCCTCCCTTGACCAAAAACAAGTCATCCGGCGAAAAAACCACCGCTGGCAGGCGGCCCAGAAGGGAAGAGAGTTTCTTTTGTTTCTTGCCGTTGACGAGGAGGGCTTTGTTCTTGTCCCTTCTCAATTCCAGTCGGATTTGTTCCTGTCCCTCTTCTCGTTGCAAAAGTCCTTCAATCGCTCCCGCTTCTTGGCCAAACTGGATCATTTCCTCGTCCGAAGCCGCCCGAAAGGAACGAGTGGTCGAAAGACAATAGAGTCCTTCTAAGATGTTGGTTTTTCCCTGGGCATTGGACCCCAAAAAGAGATTCAGTTGCGGGTGGAACCCAACCTCCAAGGATTCATAATTTCGAAAATGGGAAAACCGTAAGGAGCAAACATGCACTCATCAACCTCTTATTTATATCGGCCATTCATTGAGGAGGCGAAAGACCGCTGTTAACGATAACGGAGGGCTTCACTGCACACCTCTTGCGGCCTCAAAAGACACTTTTTAGCCCGAAATGGGCCCGGATTTTTTATTTTTTGATCAGAATCGGTTGCGAAACAGCGCATTAAGATGATGCTTATTATAGTCGGCCTCGCTTTGAATTACATTTTAAAAGTGATTGTTTTTCCACACTTTTCAAAAGCCTTTATAAAAAATAGCTCAAATAAATGGGCATTAATAAAATGATTATTTACAGACCTTTTAGGAACCACTTTCGAGTCCATTCGGGGAATTGTTCCATGTGGAACAAAACAAGGCCATCAGTCACACCGCCTTGGAACTCAGAATTTTGAAAAGGGAATCGGGATAGGCTGGAAAAAAATTCAGAGGGGTTTCTTGGAAGGCTGGCCCACAGGCCGTGGATAAGTCGGGGAAGTTGTCCCCTGTTTTTCCACAATCACTATAAAACGTGACCGATTTAATCCGGGAAGCGAATATGAAGCCTTATGAACGATTTTACACCGAAGGAGCTCCAAGGCCTTTTGGGCCTTATCCACGATGCCTACTTGGTCTTCGGTCATCCAATTCACAAGATATCCACCGGTTTTCAAGAGCGGGATACCATATTCCAAAACAGTCCGAAAATCGGCAACCGCCCGGACCGTTACCCCGTCCCAGGTCTCCCGGGTCTGGGGGTTACGACCTATCTCTTCCGCCCGGCCCGTGAGGGTCTTGGATTTCCATCCCGCGGCTTCCAGGCATAGCTCCAGGGCTTTGGTCTTCTTGGCCACCGAATCCATCAAGGTCACTTCGGTTTCGGCAAAAGCCGCGATCAAAACCACGCCCGGAAAGCCACAGCCCGACCCCAAATCCATCCATCGTTGCGGGGCCTTGAGCAAAGGCTTTATTTCCGGCAGGGCATAAGCGGAATCGAGGAGATGGTTATTGAGAAAGGCCTCATCTTCTGTCCAACGGGTGAGATTGAGGCTTTCGTTGATTTGAAGCATCTGAAGGGAAAATCGGGTAAGGGCCGAAAGGGCATCGCTGGAGATCAATCCGGTTAAGCCGGCTTTCTCCAGCGTTTCTCCCAGAAGCTCAGGAGTAAGGCTCAAATTTCAGCTTCCGGGAAAGTAGAAGAGGCCTCCGCTTGCTGTTTGGAGTAGCGGCTGATCGCCAAAAGGAAAACCGCCAAGTCGGCTTGGCTGACCCCCTGGATGCGGGTGGCCTGGCCGAAGGTTTCCGGCCTGATCTTATTCAGTTTTTCCTTGGCTTCGCGCGAAAAACCCCGGACCTCCAGGTAGGGGAAGTCCCGAGGGATGGGAAGGGTCTCATTACGGCTTTGCCTTTGAATCTCCTGCCTCTGCTTGCGCAAATAGCCTTCATACTTCAGCTCCACTTCGATCTGAAAGGCGACTTCACCCTCAAACTGCAGGTCGGGGGGCAGGAAAGGCTTTAAACCCTCATAAGTCATCCAGGGCCGCCGCAGGATATTGTCCAGGTAGAGCGCCCGGTCTTGAACCGTAAGCTGCAAGGCCTCATTGGGAGCCGCTTCAGGGGGCAAAACCCGGGTGCGAAAGCCCTTCAGGCCTCTTTCAATCTGAACTTTTTTCTCAATGAGAGCTTCCCGGGCCTCCCGAGGGATCAATCCCAGCTCATAACCCTTCTCCATCAGGCGTAAGTCGGCATTGTCAGGCCTCAAAAGGAGCCGGTATTCGGCCTTGGAGGTGAAAAGCCGGTAGGGTTCTTCGGTGCCTTTGGTAACCAAATCGTCCACCAGGACTCCAATATAGGCTTCAGTACGGGAAAGGGTGAAAGGAGCCAGGCCTTTGACCACCAGGGCGGCGTTGATTCCCGCCATCAAGCCCTGGGCGGCAGCTTCCTCATACCCGGAAGTCCCATTGATTTGGCCCGCCAGGAAGAGGTTCTTCACCCGATAAGTCTCCAAGCTATGGGAAACCTGCGTGGGGGGGACAAAGTCATATTCCACCGCGTAACCGGGCCGGACAATTTCCGCTTGCTCCAGCCCCGGAACCGTATGGAGAAAGGCATATTGTGCATCCAGGGGGAGGGAAGTAGAGAGGCCGTTCAGGTAAAACTCGTTAGTGGAGAGCCCTTCGGGCTCCAGGAAGATCTGGTGCCTTTCCTTATCCGGAAATTTGACCACCTTGTCCTCAATTGAGGGGCAATAGCGGGGCCCGATACCTTTGATGACCCCCGAATAGAGGGGTGAGCGGGACATGTTGTCCTTGATGGCCTGGTGGGTCCGGTCATTGGTGTAGGTGATATAGCAGGCGATCTGGGGCTGCAGTGGGAAAGTGGTGGTGAAGTGCGAGAAGGGAACCGGATCCGCGTCCCCCCATTGCTCTTCCGTTTTGGAAAAGTCGATGGACTCCCGCTTCACCCGGGGGTTGGTGCCGGTTTTTAGGCGCCTCACGTCAAAACCCAGTTCTCGAAGGTTCGTAGGCAAGCCCTTAGAGGAAAGGTCGCCGTTGCGGCCTCCCTCGATTTTGGTTTCGCCGATATGCATCAAACCGTTCAGAAAGGTGCCGGTAGTGATCACCACGGCCTTAGCCTGGATCTCCTCGCCCGTTTGGGTGAGAACGCCCTTCACGATACCGCCTTCCACGATCAAGCGCTCGACCATGGCTTGCTTCACTTCCAAACCCGGCTGGCGCAAGACGGTGTGCTTCATGCGGTGGTTATATTGTTCCTTGTCGCATTGGGCGCGAAGGCCCCAGACCGCCGGCCCTTGGGTTTTGTTCAGCACGCGCGATTGGATGGAAGTCTCGTCGGTGGCCTTGGCCATCTCGCCGCCCAGGGCGTCGATCTCACGCACTAGGTGGCCCTTCGCCAGTCCGCCCACGGCCGGATTGCAGCTCATCTTGGCGACGGTGTCCGGGTTCATGGTCAGGAGCGCCGTGGAAAGCCCCATGCGGGCGCAAGCCAGCGCGGCCTCGCAACCGGCGTGTCCGGCTCCGACCACGATCACGTCATAGGATAAGAAAGTACTCGCCACGAAAAACCTCTAAGAAAAAATAATTCGGATCGAGTTTATAACACAAGTAGGGAAGAGGTACAACGCCGCTCCAAAGGAACTGCGCTCGAACCACCAAGAGCACCGCCCTTTGGCTGAAAGCCAAAGACGTAAACGAGCTTACCAAGAGAGGCAAAAGCGAATTGGATTTTAAAACCGCTTCTTAAAATTTCGTTTTCGTTGTTCTGGTTGAACTCGTTTACACCCTTGGTGGTAAAAAATTCTCAAAAGCCTTTAGGGCCTTTTGTTCCACATGGAACAATTCAATGGACAAGTCCCATTTTAAGTATTACTTTTATTATAAGTAATACTTTCAAAAGGAGTACGCCTTATGGATAGCATCGTCACGACCAAAGGCCAAGTGGTGATTCCTATGGATTTACGGGCAAAATACGAGATCCAAAAGGGCACCCGGGTCCATTTTGCCGAGGAAAACGGCCGTATTTACCTGGTCCCCCTGAACGCGAAGCTGATTGAACAATATGCCGGCATTCTCAAGGGTGGCAAAGGTTCCATGACCAAAGCCCTTCTAGAAGAGCGACGTAAAGAACGGATCCGGGAAGATAAAAAAGTAAAACGCTGGACCCAGCGTTGAACCCCCTTATCTTTGACAGCAGTGCCCTTCTCAGTTATTTCCTGGGGGAAGAGGGGGCTTCGGAAGTCCAAAAACTCCTCAAGACCGCGGTTCACGAAGAAGCCTCCCTTTTTCTTTCGCCGATCAATCTAGGGGAAATGTTTTATATCGTTTCCCGAAAAGAAAGCCCTGAAAAAGCCGAAAGCCTCGTCCAAATGCTGGACGAGTTATTTTTTGAGATGCCCCCGGTGGACGTTGAAACATCGCTCTTGGCCGCCAAGCTTAAAGGAAGTCACGGCTTAGGATACGCGGATGCCTTTGCTGCGGCCTTGGCCCTGCGGCAAAAGGGAGACTTGGTGACAGGCGATAAAGAATTCAAGGCCATCGAAAAAGAACTCACCATTCACTGGATTTGATCCGAAGAAAGAAAACCTATGCGCCTCTACATCATCCGCCACGCCGAACCCGATTACGAACATAACACCATCACGAAGCAAGGCCACAAGGAGGCTCGAGCACTGGCCAAGCGTTTAAAAAGTGAAGGCCTTACCCGGATCTATTCCTCGCCCCTAGGCCGGGCGCTTCACACCGCCGACTACACCGCCAAGGCCACGGGCCTGAAAGTGAAAGTGGAAAACTGGACCCGTGAACTTTCGGAATTGAAGATGGAATCCATCCCGCCCTGGGAGCCTTTGATCGCCTGGGACTTGCCCGGCGAAATCATCCGGGCGAAAAGGGAAGTCCTGACCCACGAAGCCTGGCACCAAATCCCCCACCTGGGCTCGAAGAAGTTCCGGCGGGTGATCGCCCGGGTTAACCGCCATTCGGACGCCTTCCTCCAACGCCACGGCTACCGCCGCTCCGGTGGGCGCTACCGGGTGCTGAAGGATAACCGGGAAAGGGTCGCGGTCTTTTGTCATGGGGGTTTCGGCCTCACCTGGCTTTCTCATCTTTTGGAAATTCCCCCGCCCCTCATGTGGTCCGGTTTTTGGATGGCGCCCTCTTCGGTCACCACAGTACTATTCGACAGGCGCTCCCCAAAGTGGGCCGTGCCCCGCTGTATCGGCTTTTGCGATACCTCCCACCTGCGCCTTGAGGGCCTGCCGGTTTCCACCCACGGCATTAAGGCCAACTTCGATTAGTTTGGCTTTCCTCCGAGCCTTCTTGGGGCCAAAGGGGGTCTCCTAGCCGTCCAAGGGCTACCTCCTACTTTCCTTTGAGTCAAAATGGCCAAAAACATCCCTTCGGGCGTAACGAGTTTGAAAATCTCAAACTCGTTACGCTTTTGAAGCTATTTTGACCCAATGGAGTAGGGGGGGTCTGGTCACTTATAAGGCCTATCCAGGTGGACGTTCCAGATACCAGATTTGAAGAGCATTTTTAAATCTTGTTTTATAAAAATTTTATAAAACAAACTCTTTAAAGATGCATAAGGATAATCTAGCCTTTTTTCCTAGAGTTTGAGCCCCTTAAAGCCCATCCATCACCTGGCTTAAGAGCTCATAAGACCTTAGCCGGGCCGGGAAGTCATAGATGGCCGAATGTACCATTACCTCATCCACCCTCGTTTCCTTGATAAAGGCCTTTAGGCCCTTCTCAATGGTTTGGGGCGACCCCACGAAGGAACAGCCCAGCCAGGCCTCCGCCTGGGCCTTTTCTTCCGGGGTCCAAAAGCTTTCGATATCGACCAGGGGTGGCGGCATCTGGCCCCTTTTCCCCCGAAAAATGTTAGTGACGGTTTGCTGGGTTGAGGTGAAAAGGCATTTCGCCTCCTCGTCCGTTTCGGCGGCAATCACATTGACGCAGACCATGGCCCGGGAACGCTGCAGCTTGCCCGAAGCCTTAAATTGGGCCCGGTAGAGGGGCAAGGCCTCCCTGAGGTCCTTCGGGGCGAAATGGGCGGCGAAAGCATAGGGCAACCCCAATTGGGCGGCCAATTGCGCCCCAAACAGGCTGGACCCGAGGATCCAAAGGGGCACGTTGGTGCCCGCTCCCGGCACGGCCTTCACCGCCTGCCCCGGCAGGGCAGGGCTCAAAAGCTCTTCCAGTTCCAAAACATCTTGCGGGAAATGGTCCGAGTTACCCGGTGGGCGCCGCAGGGCTATTAGGGTGCGCTGGTCGGTACCCGGCGCCCGGCCCAGCCCCAGGTCGATGCGCCCGGGATAAAGGGTTTCCAGCGTGCCGAACTGTTCGGCAATCACCAAGGGCGAATGGTTGGGAAGCATCACCCCGCCCGATCCCACCCGGATGGTGCGGGTACCCCCAGCCAAATAGCCGATGACCACCGCTGTGGCGGCACTGGCAATGCCGGGCATGTTGTGGTGCTCCGCCACCCAAAACCGCTTGTAACCCCAAGCTTCGGCCTTCTGAGCCAGCTTCAGCGACCGCCGAAGCGCCTCCGCCGGATTGGACCCTTGGGTAACGGGAACTAAGTCAAAAACCGAGAAATCAGCCATGGATTTACCTTTTCTATTCACGAGGGAAAAACGGGAACGGCTTCAATGTAGGTAGTAGAGAGAGTGAAAGCAATGAGAGAGGTATTAAAGATAAACCTAGGGAATAAATAACGACAACTATTTAATAATTTTATTAATTCCCAATTGAATCTCTTTTTTCGAGATTATGCCGCGTGCACAAGAAAGGTCGACACTTTACAGTTTCTCTAATCCTCTTTGGGCATTGAAGAATCGTTATTTTTCCTTTATTTCCAGCTCGAATAAAAAACCTAGTGAAGTTCGAAAGGCGGATTACACTATTCAAGGTTATCCATTCGGACGGAGTCTTATGAAAATAATTCCTCTCATCCTTATTCTTCTATTCCTCTTTAATTCCTTGAAAGCCTTTACGTTCCCACCGACCGAATCCCTGGAAATCAAATATCAAGAACTCCTGCCAATTCAATTTCAACTGGTGACCGTTCAGCACATGCGGTTCCCAGGGCTTCCCAAGGCCGTGGTCGTCACCTATATCCCCTTGTCCGGGGTAAAAAAAGGACCCGAGGCCATGGCGGCTCTTCTCGCCGATGGGGCGGACGGACCCTATGTTGTATGGCAATCGGCCCCCATCCATGCCATACCCGAACCTTTTTCGGGGGTTCATTTCCTCGGTCCCGGTTCCCGGGTGGAGGTATTTTTGTTCTGCCACGCTTATGGGGCTTCCGCCGGAGTCCACATGGAAGCCTATCGATGGGACGGCAAGACCTTCTCGTCCGTGGGCCTCAAGCCCTTGGACGGTTTCGATACCCTGACTGTCGAATTTCTGGGAAACATCGGTGAGTATATGGTGGTCGTGAGGGGCCGCTACCATTACGTGGAATATCTGATTTACGAAAATGGCAATCTGGTGGCTGCTCCCGCAAACTACGTCAAAGAATATCTTTTGAAAAAGTCGGGGCGGAGTTTTGTTCCCCATTAACTTTTTGGAAATCTTCACCGGTTCAATAAGAGAATGAGAAAAAAAGATAAACTTCGATTTTGAAGGGAAATAAAAATGGGAACCAAGGCTAACAGGGATTCGGGCATCAGCTCTTTCGTGGGGGATCTTCTGGAAAAGGAAGGCCTTGAACTTTATGAAAAATGGTTCGCGCGATTAAAAGAGCAAAGTCCCGCCGACCAAAAGATAACGGATTTTCAAGTGCGGGATGAAATGCTGACCGAAATCGCTTCTTTGGCTACTGAGGGCAATTCCCTCATTTTGAGCAAGAAAGATAAGCTTTTGATCGAAGACCTTTTGAATCGCTTCTTACAAAAAGCCCATCTTCTGAAGTAACGAAAGAGTGTGGGGAAAATAAATGAGAAAAGATCATTGGCTTTATATTTTCCTTACGGTCTTTTTAGCCTCCACTCCTCAAGCATGGGCCGGGCCTCCTTTTTTAACCGACGACCCGGAGCCGGTGGATTTTAACCATTTCGAGTTTTACGTCTTTTCCACATTGGACAAGTCCGGTGGCAGCGCCCTGATTCAGACGCCCGCCTCTGAGTTCAATTGGGGCGCCTTGCCCGACTTGCAACTACACGTGGCAACCTGTCTGACTTATTTTTCTCCCGGACCAGGCGCTTCCGCTTACGGCCTGGGAGACTCAGAAATGGGCGCCAAATTCCGGTTTCTGGACGAAACCCCCGACCATCCTCAAATGGCCATCTATCCCTTGGCGGAAATTTCCACGGGGAATGCTTCGAAGGGATTGGGTAATGGGCTCACTTGGTACAAGCTTCCCCTCTGGATTCAAAAAAGCTGGGGACCTTGGACTACCTACGGCGGGGGCGGCTATGCCTTCAATGCCGCGCCTGGCGCGCGTGATTATCCCTTCGGCGGCTGGCTTCTCCAAAGGGATTTGAACCAAACCTTGACCTTAGGAGGGGAACTCTTCGCCCAAGGCCCGGATACCCAAGCCGCCCAGGGCTTTCTCCTGGTAAACCTAGGTGGTCAGTTGAACTTTTCCCCCGGCTTCAGCCTGCTCCTCTCCGGCGGCCATTCCATTGTGGGGGAGGATCAAACCGTATCTTACTTGGCGCTTTATTGGACCTGGGGACCCGAGGAAAAGAAAAACCCTTAACCGGATTTGTCCGTTTAAAAGTTCAAAATTTTTTAAAAATGAGATAAGCCACGAGTGTGGCGATTATGGATATGCCAAAGCCGATGGAGATAATTTTCAAGGCGTTTTGGCGGTCCAGAAGCCGGTCCTCGGCCTGCTCTACGGGTTCGCTTTGAAAAGCCGCTTTGTCCAGGTTCATCAATCCACGCAGACCGAAGTTGACGCAAAAATGGGAATAGTACTCCAACAAGCCTATGCTTCCCGCCAAGGCCGGGATGAAAAGAAAAAAATTCGCCCATCGGGGAAAAGGGGCCAGGTGAAAATAAACCGCCAGCCCCATGAAGGCGACCGTGCCGATCCATCCCACTCTTTCACGCTGCACACGCTCTTGCGGGCCGATGTTGCAAATGCCGGGAATATATTTAGCCTGTTCCATGGAAAACTCCTTTCGGGGCTCGATGTGAATGATGGGGAGTAGCCTGAGGGAAAGGGGATTCGAAAAGCAAGTGGGCCGCTCTTTTCAGGTTAACCGGTTCCGTTCGGGCATGGGACTAGGCTTTCCCCTAAAAGAAAGGATAAGGAAAGGATTCCCCCTTATTCAGCCAAACCCATGGAAATCTTATGCAGGAATTCGGTGTTGATATCCGTGCAAAGAATAAAGGTCTTTTTCTTCTCCATATTCCGGAATAACCGGGCGAAAGTAATGCAGATATTACCGGTAGCCAGCGATAGGTAGGGCTCGGTAATGAAAATCGTTTTGCGCAGCCCCCCATCGACCAACATGTAAAAATAATCCTTCATGGTATGGTCCTCCCCCTTGGCGGCGGGCCGGAACATATGGCTGTGGCGGCGAAGTTTCACGGCGTTTCCCAAAACCGTTTCCGTCACTTGGACACCCTTCTCGTCCAAAACATAAAGACATTCCACCAAGGGGAAATAGTGGAACATCTCGCGGATTTTCTCGTCGAAATCTTGCTCCGGAATTTTGGACAGCTCAATCTGGACTTCCCGGGTCATCACCTCGTATTTATTCAAGTTGAATTGCTTGATGTCTATTTTCTTGAAAAGAACTTCTTTATATTTCTGGCTAATATCCCCGATACGTGCTCCCACCGCCCTTTCATCAACCTCGCCCAAGCGCCGGGGCTTCGAAAAAAAGTAACCTTGGATCATATCCACGCCTAGATCCATTACCATCAGGGCTTCTTCCTCGGTTTCGATACCCTCGGCCAGGGTCAAGGCCCCGAGCTTATGCGATAGCCCCACCAGGGACTTGAAGACTTCCTGCTTGTAAAAATCCTCATGGATGTTTTGAACCAGGTAACGGTCCACCTTCAGGATATCAGGCTTCAAGAGCGGTATCCGGTTCAAATTGGAGTGACCCGCCCCCACATCGTCCAGGGCGATCAGGAATCCGTAGTCCCGGTAGGTCTGGATGAACTTCTGCAGTTGGCCCATGTTCTTCACGTTGGATTCGATGATCTCCAGCGCGATGAGGGAGGGCTTGAGGCCCGCGGCCTCCACCTGGCGGTTGAGAACCCCCGATCCCACGACCCCCTGGTCGATGATGGAAGCCTCAAAATTTAGGGACAGAAAGCTGTCGGATTTCGTGCCCGCCACCGCGGCGAAACTTTCCAGGACCTTCTTGCGGCAAAGCCGGTCCAGCTCCAGGGTTTCCCCCGACTCGGCAGCTTGGGAAAAAAGCTCGAGGGGTGGGATGAGGGCCCCGCTGGCAGGATGAAGCCCTCGGATAAGGCCTTCGTAACCCGAAATGGTTTTTTTTCTCAGGGACACGATCGGCTGGAAATGGGCTTCGAGGGATTCTCCTGAAAAAATTTCATGTAAGTCGAATTCGGCGGTTGGCATGGTCTTTCCTTGGGCGGCGTTGGTCTTGAACGACAAAGAAATCATCTTTCTTTAATCAATAACCATGCCAGGAAATCTCGCTTTTCGGAAAGGGGGGAATCCTTTATTTAATGTCTGATTTCGGTGGAAAAAAAGTAAAACCCCGACAAGCAAGAAAGATAAGCGACAATAACGTTGACCCGGCTTTCTTTTTTGTAACGGGTGTCAGTGATTAGGCAAAATTTGGGACGGATCCTTGTCGATAAAAAAACCTTAACTAGGTTCGTAGGGATCCGGAAGACTGGCGCACGATTAACTGGGAGGGAATTAAAATCTGACGCGGTTTCCAATCGTCGGGATTCTTTATTTTGTCGATCAGCACCTTAGTGGCTTCCACGCTGACTTGGTGATAGTCCTGCTGGATGGTGGTAAGGGAATAGGGAGGCGTGCCCACTTCAGGAATATCGTCGAATCCCACTAAAGCCATGTCGGTTCCGACCTTGAGTCCCTTTTTCTCCAACATGTCCCAGGCGCCTAAGGCCATTAAATCGTTGGAGGCAAAAACCGCGCTTGGCCTTTCGGGCAATTCCAACAGCTTTTGGATGCCTTCCTCCCCGGATTTCCTCAAAAAATTTCCCTCAAAAATATATTCCGTCGGAACAGCCAGTCCGTGTTTTTGCATGGCCTGTTGGAAACCCTGGAGGCGGTCCGCCGCGTTGCGTGAGTACTGGACTGGGCCCGAAATGTAGGCGATTTTTCGATGGCCTAGCTTCACCAAATGATCCACGACTTGGCTTGCGGCTTGAGCGTTATCGGTATCGACAAAATCGACACCAGGATCATCGGTGCGGTAGCCGACTAAAACGATGGGTATCCGGTTATCCAGCATATGCAGAACGTCTTTTTCCGCTAAATAGGGCGAAACCATTAAAACGCCGTCCACCGCGTTTTGAAAAACCTTCCGGTAAACCAATTGCGGCGCGAAGACGCCGGCAATCGTGTTCACCAAAAGGCCGTATTGATGCTCATCCAACACTTCGTTGATGCCGTTCAATAACTTCGTGTACCAATCGCTTTGGATGTTGAACTGGCGGCCCGCCCAGGAAAAAAAGACTTCGATAATGACCGTTTGGGTTTGTTTCACCACCAAATTGCGCGCGACGGGATTAGGCTTGAAGTTCATCTCTTTGATGACGGCCAAAACGGCTTCCCGGGTTTTTTCCAATACATTGGGATTCTTGTTCAGGACTCGCGAAACTGTTGAAATCGAAACTCCCGCTTTTTTGGCGACGTCATAAATCGTAATGGCCAAATCCGGTCCCCTTTGTCTTGTGATTGTTTTTCTTGAGCGTTCGGCGCGTTTAAATCGTCTTCCCTGATCCCTTAAGTCTTCATGAAAATAATGGAATTAAACTTTTTGGGGAATAGGCGGGATGCTTAAAAAATTATAACCTAATTCAAGGATAAAATCATGGGCTATGGCGCGGGCCATTACCCCGACTCGGCCATGTCAGCCCAGGAAAAAATAAGTTTCAGATTTTTAAAGGGAAATAAAAAGAACGGCTTACCGCTGAATGATAATTTTGGTGGTTTGTTTCTGCACGAAGGTGCCGTTGAGATCGTTCAAGTTCACCACCACGATGTAAAGGCCGCTGGATAATCCCGACAGGTTCAGGTCCACTTCGTTCGTCCCTGGGGTTCCCGTGACCGGCTTCTTCACCAATTCTCCCGCCACGTCATACACACTCGCCGTCAACGTCATGTCCGTCGTCGATTCCACCTTCACCTTCGTCGTGTCCGTCCCCTTCAGGATGTTCGGCGCCGCGTACACGTTCCCGTTCGTCACCGGGCTGTTCCCTCTCTGCACAATCACGCTCTTTGATACCACTTCCTCCCCACCGCTCCCATTCGTCCAGTTCACCGATATCTCATATACCCCGTTCGTCACGATCGACCCGTTATCACTCGTTCCATCCCACACCACCGACGTCCCATTGAACGTAATCGTCACTGAATTGTCCCCGCCCGGCGTCGGCGTCCCAACCCTCGGCGCGATCATCCCCGTCGATAACGCCACCTCCCCCAAGGACACGTTCCCAGGGTCATCCGCGTAGCTATACAAATGCTTCACCACTTCTCCCGCCTCGTTGTACACATCCACCACCACCTGCGCGATCGACCGGCTCACCGTCACCGTCTGCGATACGTTCGTCACCACTCCGCTCGGGTCCGTGCTCGTCACATTCACGTAATAAGTACCGTTACTCACCGGCGTCCCCGACTGGTTCGTCCCATCCCACGACGCGATCACCACCCCGCCCACCATCACATACGTCTTCCCTTCCAGGCTCGTGATCGTCGCTCCCGTCAGCGTGAAGCTCTTCACTTCCTGCGACAGCTCCTGCACCCAGATATCCTTCACCAGCTCTCCCGCCTCATTATACACCGCCACTTCCACCTTATAAATCGCCGCCACCGTGATACTCACCGACGCCTTCTGCGGCACCGGGTTACCCGCGTAGGTCAATTGCGCGTTGTTCGTCAATACCGTGCCGCCCGGCAACAGATTACCCACTATTGCCTGGTACGTCAGCGTCACCGCTCCCACCGGCAAGCTCGGGAAAGTCCAGCTCAAGTTATTTCCCACCGCGCTCGTCACTCCACCCGGCGGGACCAACGCGAAGCTCGCGAAAGTCATATTCGCCGGCAGTTGGTCGCTCACCGTCACCGAACTGGCCGCCGCCTCCACCACGTTCAAGATCAGGCTATAAGTCACCAAATCCCCCGATTGGGCCACCGTTTCCGAGGTTTTCTTCACGATGCTCACTCCTGGCGTTGGTGTGAAGGTAAAGGTCGGCGTCGGGGTGTAGCTATAGGTATAGGTAGACGTAAAGGTATAGGTCGACGTCGGGGTCGAGCTTGCCGTCGCCGTCGCTGTGTTCGTCGCCGTATTCGTCGGCGTCCGTGTATCCGTCACTGTCGGGGTGTTCGTGGCCGTGTGAGTATTGGATGGAGTGAAAGTAACGGTAGGTGTATGGGTGTTTGTGAACGTAAAGGTATCCGTTGGCGTGTGTGTCGCCGTCGGGGTATTGGTCACCGTGTTGGTATTGGTAGGAGTCCTTGTATCGGTGAGAGTGAAGCTATTCGTTGGGGTAAAGCTAGCCGTAGGGGTGTCCGTGGGCGTGAAACTATTTGTCGGAGTCCTCGTATCGGTAAGAGTAAAGCTATTGGTTGCCGTAAATGTATCAGTCGGAGTGTTGGTTGCGGTTGGAGTATTCGTGTTCGTGTAAGTATTGGTAGGGGTTTTCGTATTCGTAAGTGTAAAGCTATTGGTGGGCGTAAAACTGTCCGTGGGTGTATTAGTGGCGGTCGCCGTATTGGTAATGGTGTTGGTGTTGGTCGGAGTTTTTGTATTCGTGAGTGTGAAGCTATTAGTAACCGTAAATGTATCCGTGGAGGTGTTGGTTGAGGTAGGAGTATTAGTGATCGTATAAGTATTCGTGGGAGTTTTCGTATTCGTAAGAGTAAAGCTATTCGTAGGCGTAAAGCTGTTAGTAGGGGTATTAGTCGCCACAGGTGTATTCGTTATCGTGTAAGTATTGGTAGGGGTTTTCGTATCCGTAAGAGTAAAGCTATCGGTGGGTGAAAAGCTGTTGGTAGGGGTGTTAGTTGCCACAGGTGTATTCGTTAGTGTGTAAGTGTTTGTGGGAGTCCTCGTATCAGTAAGAGTGAAGCTATTAGTGGCTGTAAAAGTATTAGTCGAGGTGTTGGTGGCCGTCGAGGTATTTGTAATGGTGTAGGTGTTGGTGGATGTTTTTGTATTCGACGGAGTAAATGTGTTGGTGGCCGTTGAGGTATCGGTTGCTGTCGAAGTCAAAGTCCTAGTATTGGTAACCGTAAAGGTATCAGTTGTGGTAACCGTTGAAGTAGCCGTATGAGTCGCCACCGGAGTCGCCGTGGCGATAGCCGTGTTGGTTGCGACAGCAGTGGAGGTAGGAGGAACTGTTGGCGGTCCGGCCGTTGCCACGGCAGTACTAGTCGCGACAGCGGTCGCGGTAGGCGGCACGGTTGGAGGTACAGCAGTGGCCACGGCGGTGCTGGTGGCAACTATCACGGTAGCCGTAGCGGTAGGCGGCACGGCGGTAGCAACGGCAGTGGCTGTGGGGACGGACGTAGGGGTAGATGTGGGGATTGCTGTAGCCGTGGCAACTGCGGTTGCGGTGGCCGTATGGGGTACGGCCGTGGCGGTCGCGGTCGCAACAGCCGTAGCGGTTGAAGTGCTAGTCGGAACTGATGTTGAGGTATTAGTAACGGTTGAAGTAGTCGTTTTGGTCGAAGTTGCCGTCGCCGTTGTGGTATTGGTATTCGTTGAGGTGGAGGTATTGGACGAAGTCGCTGTGGAAGTAACTGAAAAAGTTGAGGTCGTCGTGGCCGTGACCGTGGCAGTGGAAGTTTTAGTCGAAGTGGGAGTTGGAGGGGGAGTGTTGGTGTGGGTCGGAGTGGGGGTATTCGTAGGGGTGGGGGTAGTGCATTTGGCATTACAGCCGGCCGCCAGCATGTTTACCCAATATTCTTGTTTATTCGTGGTGATCGGATCTCCCAAACCCCAAGTGATCTTATTGGTTCCCGATGTCGGAACACCGGTGTAGGTTTGGTCAAAAGCCGTCGGCTGGCCGCAAGTTCCCAAGGCGGTGCAATTACTCCATTCGCTCGCTTTGGTCGATTGCACCGCGGTCCCACCCGAAGTTGTTCCGTAAAAGTCATCCGTAAAGGGCGGGGTCTGACTGCTATTGAGCCCATATTGGCTGCCTCCAAAAACGGAAAAATTGTTTGTCCCGCAACTGGAGGTGGGATCCGTGCAACTCCAATCAACCGTCGGAGCATAAGGGCTGACTCCCTCTCGAAACGCCCCTTCTCCCGTATCCCAATAAAAGAGTCCGTCATCCAATGCCACCGCCCCGCAGACACCGGTGGCCGGAACCGTGTAGACGATCACCAGGGAAGCCGACCAGGCCGTGTTGGAACCAATGTTGGGATAAGTCACCGTGTAACTGTTCGTGTTCAAGGAAACATCACTGGTAACGTTGTAGCGGATATTGTAGGCCGTTTGGTCCGGATAGCTGGAAATACCATACCCTTCCCTCGGATCGTCAAAAACATTCCAGAGATTTCCGATTCCCGTCATTGTTCCCGCGGAGGTCGTTTTGCCTCCCAATACCACCGCGCCCGTGGAAGGGCTGGGAGTGCCGCTGGTGTTGTATTCCACTACGTCCAAGAAAGCCGCCACGATGGTGGCTCCCGTGGGGGGTGAACACTGCATGGTGATTACTTGGGGAGAAGCGCTTGCCCCAGCCGTACTACCACCACAATAAAGAACCGACACACCCGAAGCCCCATAGCTATAAAATTGGTTGATGGCCTCGGTGCTGGCGGCAGAACTGGAGGTGGTGCAATTGTCCGAAGAGGAGCCTTGGGTGAAAGTACAGGCTCCACCGGAATTCGCATTCCAAGCGCATTGGGAATAAGAAGAGATTGGGAGGAAAAAAACAATGGCAAGTAATGAGAAAAAAGGCAAGTAGAGAGAGCGCCAACCAATATGGCCTTTTGGCAATTTAAGCCAGTTCATTTTTTTGAAAGCTCCCACATAAATTGGCCAAAAAAATTTCTCTTGGCCCCAAACTCCTTAAAACGATTTTCATTTCGTTTCAGGAAATAACCTTGTTGATAATCATACTCGAAATTCAATTTTTATGAGTTTTTGAACCGGTTACTGTTTTTTTTGATTTAACTTTAAAAGAGACATCAAATTAGGCGTTTCTCCCCGAATCACTTATTTAGTTTAATTTTTTATTTTTCAAGAACCACGCATACCCTCCAAATCTTGAAGACCGGAAAAATTCAAACCAAAAGGCGAATAGCAACGGCGGGAAAACTTAATGAGAAGCTGATAACAAGACAGATGCGTTTTAGAAATACTTCGAGATTTTATGGGATGACGGCTATTTTCAAGATCCGCCTGCCGATTTGAACAACTTTTCCAAACATAGGGTGCTCGCGAACTTTCTCGGGGAGTTAGCCGCGCGAACGACTCACTTTCTCCTCATCCGATATTAAACTTGGGATAGATTTATTGGGATTATCCTCGTCTCAACGACTTGGGGCCGGGTTCGTTTTTCACAGGAGGCTAAAAAAGACCCAAATTCCGTCACAAAAGTCCCATTCCACCCAACTTATTTCGAGTTTTAATCCTTTTCCTGGCATGTGCTTTGCCTTTTAATAGAAGGTAAGGAGAGGAATACTTGAAAAAAATAATCTTTTTGGTTTTCTTCGGAATCTTGGCGGCTCCTATTTTTTCGGAAACTGACGGGAATGGTTCAAGAAAAGTCGCAAAGGTGGTTCAAAAATACCTACCCTTGCTTCAGCAATTAGCGGCGGAAAAATCCGTTGTTCAAGAAGTCCAGGGCCGTAATAACTCACCTCTTAGCCCCGAACAGGAAGAGAGAATTCAGGCCGAATGGGTCCAAATCGGCCACGCGAACAGTGAGAAACCTTTCCTTTACAACAGCGCCAGCCAGACGATCCGCGCTTATGAGTCCAAAATTCCATTCATGGTCAAGTGTTTCCTACTCGACGACCAAGGCAATGTGGTGGGCACCTCGCCCGAATGCAAGGATTTCATCCACGGCCAAATGGACAAATTCCTCAAATGTTACAACAAAGGATCGGGCCGGGTCTTCGTGAACCCCGCTGGCCTGGACGTTTCCACCAAGATTTATTCGGTCCAAGTGTCGGTGCCAGTTTGGGACGGTCCCAAAACCATCGGGGTGCTGGTCGCCACCCTTTCCCTGGAATAGGAAATCCGAATGGCACCCTGGGCGAACTTAAAATTGAAGGACCGGCTTATTTTCAGCGTGGCGGTGATGGCCGTCTCCATGGTTCTGATCGTCGGCCTGGGCTATCACCTTTCGTCCAAAGCCTATGAAACTCTCAACGGGGTCTACGAAAAGACAAACGTGAAGACCATCGCGGGCGTGGGGCTGTCGGACGCTTACTCCAAGGATTTGGTAACCCTGGTTTACAAACTGTCCTCGGGGGCTTATCCCTGGGAAGTCGGTTTGGGGCGCTTGTCGGAAATCGAGGATGAGATCCGGACGAATCTCCAGACGCTTCACCAAGCGGCCTTGGATGAGGATGAAAAATATTTACTGCGGGACATCGAGGCCAAGACGGTGGTGGCCAACGCTTTCCTGGCGCGGTTGAAACCGGTTCTTCAAAAACACGATGGAACCACCTTGCGGGCCCTAGACCGTGCGTTATACCCCTCGGTTGAGCCGGTCAGCTATCGGGTTCAACTTTTGTTGAATTATGAGTTGGGGCTTTCCAAACAATTGGCCCAGGAAAACCAAGCGGCCTTTCACACCTCCTATTATGAATGGATGGGGTTTTGGACCTTCCTTTGCATTTTTACCCTTTCCCTCTTGGTCGCCAGGCACCTGCAGCGGACCGTCTCCACTCCCTTGAGCCATCTGGTGGGAAGGATGCGGGATATCGCGCGGGGCGAGGGGGATATGACTCAAAGACTTCAGGTGCAAAGCCAGGATGAGATGGGGCAGGTGGCAGAAGCCTTTAATACTTTCGTCGAAAAACTGCAGACCGTCTCGGATATGAAACTGGACCTGATTTCAGTGGTATCCCATCAATTGAAAACACCGGTGGCCGAAATCAACGGTTTCATTGAGAACATGTTGGAAGGCCTGGCGGGTGAAATGACCGACAAGCAAAAACAATACCTGGAGGAGATGCGGGACATCGGCTGGGATAACTACCGTCTTATCTGTGACTTATTAAGCGCGTCGAAGATCGAGAGGGGCGTCATCACGGTGGATTTGAAGCGGGTTTCCCTCCGGGAAGTGGTGGAACTTTCGACAAGGGATTACGAAAAATTAGCCCGTCAAAAGGGCTTAAGCTTTTTGGTGGAAGACCCGGGGCAGGATATTTGGGTTCACGCGGACCGGGACAAGACAGTGGAAGCGCTAAGGAACCTCATCAACAACGCCATCAAATGCACGGACCAGGGATCGGTGACAGTTCGCTTGGATTCGGAAGAGGCCAATGGCCTCATACAGGTGCGGGACACCGGCATCGGGATGGATCCCGCAACCCTGGACAGATTATTCACCAAAGGCCGGATGCTAGGTCAAGAGGCGCACCGGTCGGGAGCGGGCTTGGGTCTTTTCATCGGCAAACAGTTCATGAAACTGCAGAACGGGGACATAAGGGCGGCCTCGGAACCGGGTAAGGGAAGCTGTTTGACCCTTGTCATTCCTAAGTTTAAGCAAAGCGAAGAAGGAACGGTCTGAGACGGGAATAAGGATTAAAGACAAAAACATTTCCATTCAAACCGGAAACACAAAAAAACCTCCACAGGTCTCTACTTCCCGATACAAAATTTCGTGAAGATATCCTCGAAAGCCTTGGCGGGTAGGTTGCGACCACGGATACGGCCTATCGCAAGGGCGGCCTCCCTTAGTTCTTCAGCCCAAATCTCGTAAGGCTGCCCGGCAGCCATCAGCTCTTTAAGATTTTCCAAAGCCTTTAAGGCCTTTTGAATTTCCTGTTGATGGCGGGCGGAGGTCAAAACCACATCCTCCGCTGCGAGTGGCGTTTGGATCAGGTTTTCAATCTTTTCGATTACCTGAGACAGGCCTTCGCCTGTCTGGCAGGAAAGGCTAAGACATCTTTCGGGATCCAAGCCTGAGTCTATCCAAGGCTGTCCACGCTTGATTAAATCTTTTTTGTTAAATAAAAACCAAGTTCTTTCGGGGGGAAGTCTGTTGTTTTTCAATTCCCCCAAGGATTCTTGGGGGGCGGCCGCGTCCACTAACCAGAAAATCATATCCGCTTCCTCGATGACTTGGTGGCTGCGGCGAATGCCTTCCACTTCCACAACATTCTTGGCCTCACGAATTCCAGCCGTATCAAAAAATCGGACCTTCACTCCCTTGAGGCGGATTTCTCCCTCGACTACATCCCGAGTGGTTCCAGCCAAAGGCGTTACGATGGCGCGATGGCTTCCCAGCAAGGCATTCAACAAGCTAGATTTTCCCACGTTGGGCGGGCCCACCAGGGCCACCTTCAAACCCTCCCGTATGACTTTTCCCTGCTGGTAGCTTCTCGAAAGTTTCTGAAGTTCGGATTGGACCTCCGCCAGGTCCTTATCGAATTTCGCCAGGTCCAAAGGGGGAATACCGTCTTCTGAAAACTCCAGCCGGGCCTCAATTTTCAGGTAAAGCGCCTTGAGGGCTTCCTCCATCGGCTCTAAATGGGCTGAGAGGCCACCGGTCAATTGACTCAAGGCTTGCCGCCGGGCCGCGTCACCCTGGGCGGCTACCAGGGCTTCCACCGCCTCGGCTTGGGCCAGGTCCAACCGGCCGTTCACGAAGGCCCGGTAAGTGAATTCCCCCGCCCCCGCCGTCCGGGCGCCGAGACCCACTATAAGTTCCACTAGGTAGGCGAGAAGCATGGGACTTCCGTGGGCGTGGAATTCCACCACATCCTCGGCGGTATAACTGTGGGGTTTGGGCATGACCAGCAAAAGCCCCTCATCCAGCGTTTCGCCGGTTTGGGGATTCTTGAATTTCCCGAAAAGCATCTGCCGTTTCGAAGACAATGAATTGGAAGAGGCGAAAAGTTGGCGGGCGATCTCCAGGGCCTTCGCACCCGAAAGACGGACGATGCCTAACCCTCCCGTTCCGACGGGGGTAGCGATGGCTACAATCGTGTCGTTAAGTTCATACATAGGAAACCTAATTTACCACAGAGGCGGGAACCCCAGGGGTTCGTCCCGAAACTCAAAATAAAAAAGGCCCCTCCCGTTAGGGAAAGGCCTCGATTATCAAACGCCCAATTTTTAGAAAAGGTTAAACTCGGTTGCCAATGTTGTCGTCAATTGGCCTTTCATTCGGGATGGCGTTACCCGGTTCAGGACGATCTGAAACCACAGGCTCTTCCACCTTCGCCGCCGGAGAGATCGGTTGGTTCTCGACAATCGGCTGTTTTTCAACCATGGGTTGGCTTTCCCTGGAAACCGTTGGTTGATCTTCCACCGGAGCCGAACCTTCAACTCCGACATTGCCAGCCGCTTCCGCGGCGGCGGTGGCCTCGGGCGTCACATTCTCGGCCTTCACCTTGGGCACGATAACGACCTTGCGGCGCAAACCCTCGCCGCGGCTTTCAGTCGTGACATGCTCGTGTTCCTTCAAGGCCATATGTACCACCCGGCGGTCCTTGGAGCTCATAGGGCGCATGGGAATTTCCACGCCCGTTTCCTTGGCCTTTTGGGCTAGGTTGACGGACAGTTCCTTCAACTTGTCCTTCTGGCGCTCCAGGTAATTTTCCACGTCCACGATGATGATGGATTTTTCGTCTCCCGTCATGCGTTGGACTGTCTTGGAAACCAGGTATTGCAACGCGTCCAGGGTATGGCCATGGCGGCCGATCAAGGTACCGCTGGAGGGCCCTTGGATGTTCAGGACCGTATTGCCGTCATCATCCTTTTGGACCTTCACTTTGTCCGGCAAGCTCATGCCGCGCAAAAGCCGGCTGAGGACCCCTTCCGCGAAGGGAGCCACCGCATGGCTTTTCAAGGAAATCTTCACCTTGGAGGGCTTGGAACCTATCCCTAAGAACCCCTTGCTTCCTTCCTCGAGAACTTCGGTCTTCAGGTCGTTTTTGCCGACGTTGAAGCGCCGGGAGGCCTCTTCAATGGCTTCCTCCACCGTGCGACCGGTCACTTCCACCCAGGAACTGCCTGTGCGGGGAGTGTAAGGACCTTCATGACGCTCGGAACGTTCTGGACGCCCCGAACGGTCGTTGCGGTAGTTGCCCGAAGAATGCGAAGGCCCCGGGCGATAGCCGCCTGACCGGTGCTCGCCACCACGGTTATCGTTGCGTTCGAAGCGGGGGTTGTTGCCTTTATATCCCCCTTCACGATTTCCGGCGCCACGGTATCCGCCGCCACGATTATCGCGACCACCCTGTTGTTCCCGATTATATCCTCCACCACCGCTAGGGCGGTTCCCGCTATAACCACCGCGGTTTCCGCTGGGCGGCCTTCCATTGCCCCCGGAGGGTCTTGCCCCGCCGGACGGCCTGTCGCTGTTCTGATTTGAAAAATTCCTCATGATTTTACGACCTCGACTTTCTTCTTGGCTTTTTGGACTTCCCGGTTCACCACTTTCTGCTGCAGCATCGAAAGGACGTTCGTCACCACCCAGTAAAGCAAAAGCCCCGAGGGCCACTTGGTGGAAATAAACGTGAGCACAACCGGCATCATCCACATCATCATTTTTTGTTGACCAGCGGCCTGGGTGGCCATCTGGCCCGACACCTTCTGTTGGAGGATCATGGTCCCGCCCATCAGAAGGGGTAGCACGTAAATCGGATCATGGAGGGTAAGGTCCCCCAGCCACAAAAAGTGGGCTCCGCGCAATTCGATACTGTGATTCAGGGTGGCGTAAAGGGCCCAGAAGACGGGCAATTGGAACAGCATGGGCAGGCATCCCCCCAGGGGATTGATTCCCGCCTCGTTGAACAGCTTCATTTGTTCCTGCTGTTGTTTTTGCTTGTCATCGGGATACTTACGCTTGAGGGCGTCCACCTTCGGCTGGACTTCCCTCATTTTTTGTTGGGTCATGTACATGTTTTTGTAACTGTTATGGGTCGGAAGCCACAGCAGCAACTTAACCGAGACGGAAAGGAGGATGACCGCCAGGCCCCAGTTATGAACAATGGTGAAGAACCACTGCAGAAGGGCCAGCATGTAAACACTGATGAAACCAAAGAAGCCCAAATCGATCACTTTTTCCAATTGAAGATTGAGGCTTTTGAGAAGGGAATAGTCCTGGGGGCCAATGAAAACTTGAAATTTTTCTTTAAAGCTTTGGCCTTGTTTCAACTCAGGCGTCTGAAAAATTAAAAGGGGACGGGGCGTGAAAGTTTTGGGATCCAGGCCTGGAGTGGGATCTTCCGGCGTGGGGCTTTTAAAAGCGTTATTATCCCGCACTACTTTAACCGAGGCTCCTCCGGAAGCCGGATCCGGAATCAAGGTTGCCATAAAAAACTGGTTGGCTAAGGCCGTCCAAGTGATGGGAGATGGGATTTCGGCGGATTCCTGGGATTTTTTCGGGCTCTGTGAATCCACATGGTCGCCTGCCAGTGTCGCCACGCGATAACCCTGAACCCTGGAGTTGGTTCCCGCTGTCATTTCCTCTTGGCCCAATGTATCGGCCCATTCCACCGTGAGCATTCCCGCGGTAAGGGTGCCTGGTTTTGCCTGGCTGACGGTGACTTCGGCGCCAATCAGGTAACTGCCGTTTTTAAAGGTAAACTTTTTTTCCAGGACCGATCCCTGGGGATCGCGGTAACGGAAAAGAAGTTGAGCTTCTTCGTTCGCATGGTCGAGCTTTTGGGAGGATCCCACAATTTCAAATTTTTGATCATTCAATTGGGGAATAGAATATTGGACCGTGAAAGGCTTAGGGTGTGCCGGATCGGAGTTAACCAATTCTATGGGTTGATGGGTTTGGCGGTTTTGGTATTTCTTCAATTCGAAACCGGTAAGCACGGCGCCTTCATTGGAGAACACGGCGGTGTAATTGTCAGTATCAATGGTCACCGAAGCCGCGGGAATATTGGAGGGCTTGGTTTCTTGGATTTTCGAGGAGATGCCGGCGTTCGATTCATCGGGGGCTTGAATCGTGGAACTCGTCACCGTCGCTGCGGATTGCGAAACCGGGTTTGAGGGATTGACAGGCACCGGCGGCGGCACCGGGATAAAAAATTGGGAAATACCCAGGACCACGATGCAAGAAACCAAGAAGAAAACCACTCGGCTGTTGTTATCCAAAACGATTCCCCCGTGACTGAATTAATGGACGGGGTGGAATCCTCCGGATGAAGCGGGATGGCAACGGCTCAAACGCTTTAGGCCCATCCAAAGGCCCTTCCCGGCGCCATAACGAACCACGGCTTGACGGGTATATTCAGAGCAAGAGGGCGTAAACCGGCAGGAAGGGGGTAGGTAAGGCGAAATCATCAGCTGATACCCCTTGATGAAAATTAAGAGCCCCTGCTTTAAGAGTTTGTCCATTCTAAGATCCCTGCTTCATCCGGGGGAGAAGGCCCGCCCTGGTCGCGAGTGAGAGAAAGGAATTTCTCAACTCGTCGAAGGTGCGCGCCGCACTTCCGCGCCTGGGGATCAGGATGACCTGGTAACCCCCGCGGAATCTTTCTTTTTCCACCCGGTAAATTTCCTTGAGGCGCCGCTTCAGGCGGTTTCGAAGGTAGGCCTTCCCTAAGGCCCGACTCAACGAGACGCCAAATTTCCGAAGGGCGGCATCCTCACTGAACTGTACGTAGAAAGCTAAACAACCATCTTCCAACTTGCGACATTGCTGAAAAACCGCTTTAAACTCCCTTGATTGTTTCAGCCGCTCCGACTTTAAATATCGCGGCATAGATTAAACCAATGGACGCGCCCGTTTATTGGACGCTGACTTTACGACGGCCTTTTTTGCGGCGGCTGCTCAAGACACGGCGACCCCCGACCGTTTTCATGCGACTGCGAAAACCGTGAACCTTTTGGCGTTTACGTTTGTTGGGTTGATAGGTTCGTTTCATAAGAGAAAAACCATTCCTTTAATACAGGTTCCGCAGGGGAACCCTTTTTGGTGCGGCAAGCCGGTGAAAAGAGCGCTGATTTTATCCTATATATATTCAAAAGGTCAACGTAAGCTTGAAGCGCCGCACAGTGGCCCCCAAATGATGCGTTTGGCCTTGGCCCTAACCGCTATCAATGGTAAAAGGACCCCATGAGTGCCTCTCTTCAACTAATCCTTGGCGGCGCGAAATCAGGTAAATCCCGGTTCGCTTTAAGCCAGGGCAATGAAAACCTTTTTGAGCCTCGAATTTTTCTCGCCACCGCTTCACCGGGAGACGAGGAAATGCGACAGCGCATTCATCGTCATCAATCCGAGAGAGGGAGCGATTGGCAAACCCTGGAGGAATCCTACCAACTGCTAGAAGCCTTAAGCCGGTCGGCCATCCACGAAAAGGGATTGGTGGTTGTGGATTGCGCCACCCTTTGGATTTCAAATTTGTTGTGTGGAATGGGCGGAAAAGTAAAATCAGTCACCGAAATCGAAAATGAATTTGAAAAACTATTTCAAATACTTCCTCTTTTAAAAGGAAGTATTCGTTTCATTTCAAACGAAGTCGGCCTGGGAATTGTTCCTGATAATTTGTTAAGCCGCCAATTTCGTGACCTTCAAGGAATATTCAACCAATCCGTCGCTTCCATTGCCAATCAAGTTATTCTTTTGACCGCGGGCATTCCTCAAAAAATAAAATAAACAACATCTCAAAACTTGAAAATATTTTCAAAACTTGGTTAACTATTCCGGCCTTAAAATCTGCACAAAGAGAGTCCACTTTGTCATTCAAAATACCTTCTGGTGTCCCAAAATCCAAATGGCTTCAGGGCCTTTCCATCTTAAATGGCTTATGGAAAAAAGGTCTTTTTCCTGAAGACTTGGAACGCCATTATTTCCTCCACTGGTTCGTGATTTACAAAGGAAATATTATTCAAACGGCGAAAGCTCTGGATATTCACCGCAATACCATTCAAGGGCATTTCTTAGAATTGGGATATTCCAAAAAATCCGTCAAACTGCGGCACACTTGGCAGGAAATGGAAGCCAAAAAAGGAACTTTTGAAACTAAGTTCTTCAATTTTTATAACCGGTTCGGCGGGAAGCCCCGATTCTCGGCCCAAGAAAACGCCGCCTTGGTGGGTTTGTGGCAAGCCAAGTTCCCCTTTAAAACCCTCACCCCCCATTATCTCCTCTGGACCATCCGCAGCGGAAAACCGAAGAATTGGGTGGAAAAAAAGCTGGGCTATTCTTACCGGCATCGGGCCCGCTTATTGAGCAGCCTTCCAAAACCTAAGACAAGGGATGGCTTCTGGCTTTCCCCTTTAAAACCTCAGGTGAAGGAAATCTATTCACGCCGCTATCAAACCATCCTTTTAGGCCAGAAGAAACACTAAGTTTTCAAAAGCATGTTTAGACTCAGTAAGTCGGCTTTTTATTCCTCTTTTGGTTATCCCTTTTGCGGCTAAAATATCCAACATCCAAAAAGGGGAAACTCATGAAACTTTTTAAAACCATCGCTTCCATTCCCACGCTTGATTCCAAGGCCATGCAGAAGGCCCAAAAAAGGCAGGCCCAGCTCACCAAACCCGCTGGAAGCTTGGGAAGGCTGGAAGCCATCGCTATCCAAGTGGCGGGTATCACCGGCCAAGCCATTCCCTTGCTTGGAAAAAAACAGGTTCTCTTATGCGCGGGCGACCACGGAGTGACGGTGGAAGGCGTCTCAGCCTTTCCCTCGGCGGTCACCCCCATGATGGTTCTTAATTTCCTGAAAGGCGGGGCGGCCATTAACGCTCTCGCCCGGCAGGCGGGGGCGGAAGTGAAGGTGGTGGACGTCGGTGTCGCGACGGACCTACCCAAGCACAAGCAACTTCTTTCCGCGAAAATCGCGCGGGGAACAAAAAATTTTAAAATCGAATCCGCCATGACGGAAGCCCAATGCCAAAAGTCCCTGGAATTAGGATTAAAGCTGGCGGATCAAGCCAAAAAAGAGAAAGTGACTTTCGTGGTTTTAGGTGAAATGGGAATCGGCAACACGACTTCCGCCGCCGCGCTCATGGCCGCCCTTTTACCTTGCGCGGTGGAGGATGTCACTGGTTTTGGAACCGGCATAGACCGGACCCAGTGGATGAACAAATGCCGGGTGATCCAGGAATCGCTGCGGCTTCACCTTTTAAAACCCGAAAAACCCCTGGATGCGCTCCAAAAGGTCGGCGGCCTGGAAATCGCGGCCTTGATCGGCGTGGTCCTGGGCTGCGCCAAAAACCGGATTCCGGTGGTGGTGGACGGCTTTATCACCTCTTCCGCTTTCCTTGTGGCCTACCGCCTCAACCCAAGAGTGAAGGATTTCGCTTTCTTTTCCCACCGTTCCGAGGAACCCGGCCACACGAAATTTTATGAGATGCTGGGCGTCGAACCCCTGCTGGAAATGAAAATGCGCCTAGGGGAAGGATCGGGCGGCGCCTTGGCCCTGAATATCCTGGAAGCCGCGCTCCGTGCCCACGCGGAAATGGCGACCTTTGAAAGCGCCAAAGTACCCACCAAAATCGAAAAGAAAAAAGCCGCCGCCCGCAAAACCACCCAAAAATGAAATCCCTGCTGGTCGCCCTCTCGACCCTCACCGCCCTTCCGCTTTCCCCGAAGGAATGGACGGATAAGGACCTGAAACAATCCGTGGTTTTCTATCCGCTGGTGGGCACGCTGATCGGCGGCTTGCTGGTCCTGGCTGGTAAAATGCCCATGGCCCATGATTTAAAAGCCCTGCTCCTTCTGCTGCTTTGGGTGGCGATCACCGTGGCTTTCCATTTGGACGGCCTGAGTGATTGCCTGGATGGCTTCTTCGGAGGCAAAACACCGGAAGAGCGGCGGCGTATTATGAAGGATCCCACCATCGGCGCTTTTGGCGTCACGGGCATCGCCCTGGACCTTCTCTTTAAATATGTCCTTTTAACCCATCTTCTGGCCGAGGGGGAAAATTGGAAATGGCTTCTTCTGGTTCCCATCGCCGCCCGCTGGGCCGTGACCCTCGCCTGTCTTCTCTTTAAAGCGCCGTCCGGGGATAAGGGTTTGGGCTCCCAAGTGCTGGGCCTGCCCGCCCCCTGGTTCGCGGCCTCCACGGTCGCCACTCTGGCCATTGGAATCGGGCTTTTGAAAACTCAGGGAGTAGAATCGATTCTTATCGCAGCCGCGGTGGCGCTTGCCGTGGGTTTTCTTTCCCGGTCCCGCGTCGGCGGCTTGACGGGCGACGGCATGGGAGCCATCGTTGAATTGAGCGAGGTCTCGCTTCTTTTCATGGCTTGCCTGGCTATGGCCAAACCTTTTTTTTCCCTCTAATCGGGTAAAATGAATCGATGAAAAAATGCGTCCTCATCATCAGCCACGGCAGCCGGGAAAAATCCGCCAACAACGATTTCAAACGCCTGGTTCGAAAATACGTGAAGCTCCATTCCAATTGGAAAGTTTCCCACGCCTATTTGGAGATGGCCAGCCCTTCCATTCCGGAAGCTTTGGAAGTACTTGCCTTAAAATCCAATGAGATTCTTGTCTTGCCCCTATTTTTCTTCGCGGCGAAGCACATTAAAAAGCATATCCCTGAAATCCTGAAGGCCTTTCAAAAAGACCACCCAAAAACCAAGGTGAAATTGGCCAGACCCTTGGGTTCGGATTCAAAGTTATTGGAGATTTTGGATGAAAGACTCGATGAAATATCGAGCTGATCTTCGGGAATTCCAGTGAAAAATTTATTCCGCTTCCGCTTGCCGCAGAAAATCCATTATTTCTTGGGAAGGTGCCAGCCCCCACCCGTCATAATAAACCGCCTCGGATAAGGGGATTCGGGGAAGCCAGCCGGTCGTCTGGAACAGGGGCTTTTCGGGAAACTCTTCCACATAACCCAGACACAAATAAGCCACCGGATCCACGTGGCTGGGAAAACCCAAAAAATTTCTTAATTTTTCTGGTTCCAGAATGCTGACCCAGCCTACTCCCACGCCCTCAGCCCGGGCCGCCAGCCAAAGATTTTGCACCGCACCACAGGTGCTGTAAATGTCGGTGTCCTTCATGGTATTTCGGCCGATGACGGTGGGGCCGAAGCGGGTGCGGTCGCAGGTCACGCAGACATTCACTGCCGAATCCAGAATGCCTTCCAACTTATAGGAGAGGTACTTTTCCCGCCTCTCACTCTCAAAATTTTCGGCAGCTTTGAGCCTTTCCTGAGTCACGTGGCTGTGGATCTTCGAACGAAGGCCCTTATCTTCGATAACGATAAAGTTCCAAGGCTGGCAATAGCCCACCGACCCCGCTTGGTGGGCGGCCTTCAGAATTCGAGCCAGCACTTCTTTTTCCAGGGGTTGGGATTTAAAAGAGCGCATATCCCGCCGCCGGGCAATGGCCTCGTAAACTCCCTGCCGCCATTCTTCCGGAAACCGATGTTCTGTCATCTCTTCCCCCTTTGGAACTAGCACCCGTATCCCAAAGGAATCCCCCCCCTCTTTGAAGCCCGGCGTCCCCACGCCGCTGTCACTTTAGAATGAAATCTTCGTCCCTCCATAGGCTGACAATCCTGGAGCACTATAACCATATGTCTCTTCGTACCATTGATTGAAAAGGTTATCGACCCGCGCGAACAGCCGGACCTGGGAATTCACCTGATAGGATGCCCTCAATTTCACCAGGAAATAGCTGGGCAAAATCAGCGAATTACCCGAAAAATCCGTGTCAAAACTAGTTCCAGTATAAGTGAGGGAAGCCCCCACTCCCAAGGCACCCCATTGATAATCCATATCGCCGCCAGCCCTGTTTTGAGGACGCCGCACGAGGGGCGTATTGGTGATCAAGTTTTGCGCGTAGGTATAGGTATAGCTGCCTCTCATATTCAAGTTTTGGATCCCTTTAAATTCCACGAAACTCTCCACGCCATAAGTCCGGGCTTGACCGATATTCGCCGCGATGAAAGTCGCCGGATCATAGGTAATGAGGTTCGTCAGGTCGTTGTCGAAATAGTCGGCCCCAACCTGAAGAAAATCCTTCCCACCAATGGGCTGCTCAAGCCCGAAGTCATAACCCAGGCTGGTTTCGGGTTGAAGATTCGGATTCCCATAGGAGGGGTCATAAAGCTGGTACAAAGAGGGGGCTAAAAAGCCCGTTCCATAATTGGCCTTGAGCTTGGTTTCCAAACCCGGAACGAAATAGGCCAACCCAGCCTGGTAAGTCGTGTGAACGCCGAATTGACTGCTCTTTTCCCATCGGCCACCCAAATTGAAAAACAACTGGTCGTTAATGGAAGTTTGGCTCTCGACAAAACCTGAACCGGTTTGAACGTTCGTCACCGGGATCGCGTCCGGCGGATAAGGCCCTAAGTCACTGTACCCGCTCGTATAGTTCTCATAGGCCCATTGTTCCTGTCCTTGTATTCCTAGAATCAGGGTTTCTTCCTTAGCCACGCGGAGGGTGTTCTGCCAATTGACCTGGGCGGTCTGGCCGTCGTAATTTCCATTGGCGTAATAAGTGTTATAAGAATTTGCCGTAGCCGTATAAATCCGGTTGTCATCGGAGAAGGAAACATTTAATTGTTGGTTCCAGGTTCCATCCAAAAGTTTCCAGTCCGCGTGACTGTCCACCAGAAATTGTTTCTGAAGGGCGAAGTCATCCGGATCATCCCCCAAAACATAGCTGCTGTTGTAAGCGTCCACACTGGTATTGGACTGGCTGTAATGGATAAAAACCTTTTCCTCAAGGTTAGAGGACAGATTCGAGCCCAAGCGAAGGGACGCGGTGTTGTTATCGTCCCCATTGTTGACCGACCCCGCGTTGGCGCTTTCCAAAGCCGCGTCAGAGGCATCCAATCCCCTGACATTCAAAACCGGGAAACCCGCGGTGTTGAAATGCGACGCGTCAAAATTGAAATACCCGCCTTTATCGCCACCCTGGGCCGCAACCGCTTCATGGGAAGTTCCATAGGAACCGCCTTCCACGAGGACGGAGCCGCCCAAGGGGACGGGGCCGCCTTGCGGGATGATGTTGATGACCCCTCCGATGGCGTTGGAACCCCAAAGGGTGCTCTGGGGCCCCCGTACCACCTCGATTTGTTTCACGCCATCCAGGGAAAGGCCATCCAAATACTCATAATCAAAAGGAGTTCCGACCGGGTCATTGAGCGGAATGCCATCCAAGAGGACCAGTGTATTTTCGGAATTATTGCCGCGGATATAAACCGCGGATATTTGACCTGGCTGGCCGCTCTGGACAACACCCAATCCCGGGACGCCTTGAAGCGTTTCCATTACCGTGCCCGCTTGTTTTTGCTCAATGTCCTTGGCCGTAATCACGGTCGTGGAATCGGTCACCTGTGAAACTGGGGTGTCCAAACGATTAGCCGTAATTACGACTTCCGGGAGCGCGAGGGAAGACTGGGCCGGAGGGGTATTGGTGGAGGCTTCAACTGTGGGGGTATTTCCGGCCGGTTCGACAACCGACGGATCAGCCCAAAGAAAAGAGGGTACGGCGGACGAAACAACCCAAAGACAAACACAACAAAAACCTTTATTCATGGCCCACTCCCCGAGGCCGAAGGCTCAAACGGGGGAGCGGCAGAGGGACTTCCGATGGAAGGACTCTCCGCTTCTTATTCCCGAAGAAGCATTCGAAGATTTCTCAAGGCCGGTCTCCTGACTTGGGGCTTTCTGCTCCTTGAGCCTTCCCGTTCTTTCAAACAGTGGCACAAGAAAAAATTTCGCCCCTTACAGTGGCGGGTCCGCGCCGGATTCACACCGGCTTCCCGAACACCTTGAGTTGTAGGTTGGTGATACTCCTGCTCACCAAACTTGTCAACGGTGAAGTTAGCTGTCATTGCGAGGAATGCTCGCCGAATAGGCGAGCGATTATGACGAAGCAACCCCAGTTTAAAAAATTTGGAAAAGTCATATTAAAACCTGGGTTGCTTCGTCGTAATCAATCCGCTATTCGCGGATCACTCCTCGCAATGACAGCTTATTATTTTTTTCGAGCGGCCTCGAAAATTTTTGATAGGTACTCCGCAAGGTTGGCCATGGTCGGCCCGGGGATCAGGTAATCCTCGTTGTCGAAGCAATAGACCTGATGGTTCTTGACCGCCCTTAAACCGGGCATGGCGTCCCAGACAGCCGCTTCCCCGACAATCCCATCGGATTTCAGGTGGGCTTCCGCCAGCGCGTTCACGATAACCTCCGGGTCCCTCTTGATCAGTTGTTCCTTGGAAACCAAGGGATAGGGTTCTTTCGCGTCAGCGAGGATATTCACGCCCCCCGCCCAACGGATCAACTCGTCCACGAAATTATTCGGGCCCACTCCGTAGATCTGTTCCAAGGCCCCGGGAGTGCGGTCGATCACGAAAAGCACGGGTACGGGCTTGCGCTTCTTCGCCTCGGTTTTTACCTTATCCAACCTTTTAGCCAGCTTGGCTTTAGCAAGCTGTGCTTCCTTTTCGCGCCCCAGTTTACTCCCGAGAATATCGTAAGCGTCCAAAACATCCTGGACGGTCATGCAGTCCAACACCAAAACCGGAACTTTCAATTCCCTCAAGTTATCCACGGCTTTGCCGTGGAACTTCAACGCTAGAACCAAATCCGGCTTCAAGGAAAGGATCTTCTCGTAATTGGGATTAATCCATCCGCCTATTCTTGCCTTGGACCGGGCCGCGGGGGGGAACTTACAAAAATCCGTCACCCCGACCAAAAGGTTCTCCGCACCGATGTCGTAGACGATTTGTGTCAGGTTAGGCGCCATGGAAATGACGCGCTTTGGAATGGGCATGGAGAGGGGTTGGGCAAAAAGATTTTGACCCGTGAAAAAGAGCGTTAGAAAAAAGGCGGAAAACAATCGCATAATAGGCCTTCGCTTCGTTTGGATTAACGGGGAGCTAGTGTACAATCGGCTTCGTGGCGAATCAAAACAAACCCGAGATCAAAACCTGCGGCCGTTGCGGTAAAACTTTCGACTGTTTTTCCAAATCGGGGGGATGCTGGTGCGAAAGCCTTCCACCCCTCACTAAGGCCGTCCCGGACTGTGACTGCCTTTGCCCGGACTGCTTGAAGAAAGAAATCCAAGACCAGCCTTCGGTGAATATAAATCAATCATGAATGATCTTCGAATCGCTTCTTTCCTACCCTCGGCGACTGAGATGGTCTGCGCGCTAGGACTAGGCGACCATTTGGTGGGCATTTCCCACGAATGCGATTATCCGCCCGAAGTGAAGGGAAAGCCGGTCGTTGTAAAGTGCGCCATGGACCTAGTTTCGCTGAATCTAAACCAGATTGATAAGGCTGTCAGCGAAAGAGTGGGGCAGGGCGGAAGCGTTTATGCGGTGGACGAGGTCGAAATCCGCAAGGCCGCTCCCAACCTGGTAATCACCCAGGACCTCTGCCAGGTTTGCGCCCCCTCGGGCAACGAAGCCACCCAAGTATTGAAGTCCCTCGTTTCTAAACCCGAGATACTCTGGCAAACACCCCACTCTTTTGAGGATGTACTGAAAGACATTTTGGCCCTGGGGGAAAGGACCGGCACAAAGGAAAGGGCCGAAAAACTAGTAACCGAGATGCGCCAAAGGGTCACGAAAGTTTCTTCCGTCACGGCCAAACTTCCCACCGTGAAGGTCTTCTTTCTCGAATGGGTGGACCCGATCTATTGCGGTGGCCACTGGGTGCCCCAAATGCTTCAATGGGCCGGAGGAGTGGACGGGATTTCCAGGAGTGGTGTGGATTCGGTTCGTATCGCCTGGGAAGAAGTTGTACGTTTCAACCCGGAAGTGCTGATTGTTTCCCCCTGCGGCTTCAGCACGAAGGACGCCCTGAAACAAGGAGACCTGCTGAAAACCCGCCCCGGCTGGAAAGATATCAAGGCCGTGCAAGACGACCAGGTCTTCGCCGTGGACGCCAACGCTTATTTCGCCAAACCGGGTCCCCGACTGGTCGAGGGAGTGGAACTGCTGGCCTACTTGATTCATCCCGAAATCTTCTCTTGGCGAGGCCCCCTTGGCGCCTTTGCCAAGATCAAGATATAGTGGAATTCTCATGACCCCTCCAACCTTCCAACCCATCCTTTACACCGTCGGTCATTCCAATCGCGACCTCAAAGATTTCCTCACGCTTTTAAGGGCCCATTCGATTGGGCGAATCGTGGATGTTCGAACCGTTCCTAAATCTCGCCGTGTTCCTTGGTTCAATGAGGAAGCTCTGGCCCCAGCGCTCAATCAAGCCCATATCCGCTATGCCCACCTCCCTGAATTGGGAGGCTTAAGGCATCCGAAGAAAGATTCCACCAACCTGGGCTGGAAAAACGAGAGCTTCCGTGGATTCGCCGACTACATGGAAACACCTGAGTTTGAAAAGGGGTTGGAAAAATTGAACTCGATGCTCTCGGATCTCAAGACCGCCATCATGTGCGCGGAGGCCGTGCCCTGGCGCTGTCACCGGTCCCTTATCTCGGACTCGGAAATGTCACTGGGCATCGCGGTGGAACACTTGATGAGCCCGACTTCCAAGAAACCGCATGAGATGACTTCCTTCGCGTTTGTGGATAAGAAATCCAAGCCGCCAAAGGTAAGCTATCCCGCCAATGTGGAAGAAAAGGCTCAGCCAGCTCTTCCCGGAATCCCCTTATCGGGGAGAATGCCGCCAACCGCTCCGAAGAAAAACCACGCTAAAAAACCTCAACCTTGAAGATAGGCCTTGCGGCGAAATAAGAGCCACAAGAGAACGGGCACTCCCAATAGCGAGGTGAGAACCCCTACTGGTACCTCTGTGGGGCCGAAGAAAGACCGGGCCACGGTGTCGCAAATCATCAGGAACGCCGCGCCTCCTAAGGTACTGCAAGGCAAAAGGAATCGATGGTCGTTGCCAATCCAAAGCCTGTAGATATGGGGAATGATGAGCCCGACAAAGGCGATGGGCCCGGTTAAGGCCACTACCGCGCTGGTCATCAGCGACGCCACTAGAATGGAAACCAAGATCACCCGGGAAGTCGGCACGCCCTTCACCTTCGCCAATTCCTCTCCCGCTGAAATCAAGTTCAATTCCCGGGCTAAGGCGATCAAAACCATAAACCCCGCCACGATTCCCAGCGAAAGTTTTTCTACCGTCATCAAGTCAATCACGTCGAGGCTCCCGATCATCCAATGGATCATGGCGTAGGCCTGGGTGAAATCCGCGATGTAATAGGCGAGAAGCACCAAGGCATTGAAGAAATAATTGATGGCTACCCCCGCCAGCAAAAGCGTGATGGCGGAAAAGGATCTGAGCAGGGTGGCTAGGGAATAGACCAGAAAAAGGGAAAAAAGGGCTCCCAGGAACGAGAAGAGAGTAATCCAGGAAAACCCGTGAACCGCCGTGGTCAAACCCAAAAGGATGGCGATAACCGCGCCAAAAGAACTTCCCCCCGCCACACCCAAGGTGAAGGGGCAGGCCAATGGGTTCCGCAGAACCGCCTGGAAAATAATCCCCGCGGAGGCCATCGCCGCGCCCGCCAGGGCGGCCAGAAGGCACCGTGGAAGACGCACGCTGAAAAAGATTTGGGCATCCGTGTTATCCGGCGCCGGAGGCCAGACATGAAAAACTTTTTCGTAAGAAAGAGTCGTGGGCCCCACGAAAGGACAGCCAAATAAAACGAAACCGAAAAAAACAAACGTCAGAAGCAGAACGATATTTTTTGTTCCGGCTTGGTTCATGTCTTGACTGCCTTTTTATTTCGCGGGACAAAATAGGACAAGTTTTTCCCATGACTCAACCTATCAACATCCACGTTGAGAACCGATTTAATAATTCGAGGCGTTAACACCTTTTGGGGAGGACCATCCGCCATGATCTTTCCACTTTTCATCAACACTAGGCGATCCAGAAAACGCCCCGCCATATTCATTTCATGGGTGGCAACCACGACCGTAAGACTTTCTTCCCGGTGGAGCTTTTGGATGATTTCAAATAAAAGGATTTGGTGGGAAAGGTCTAAAGACAAAGTGGGCTCGTCCAAGAGAAGAACCTGTGGGGTCTGGGCTAAAGCGGAGGCCAATAAAACCCGCTGACGTTCCCCGCCGGAGATCTCGTCATAAAACCTATCTTTAAATTCTAACGCGTCACAAAGCTTTAAAGCTCTTTCACAAATGGAATGATCTTCACGGTTGAGCGGTTGAAAACGACCCAAATAGGGATGCCGGCCCATCTCCACAATCTCGATGACGCTCAAGGGATAAGTAAAATGCATGGACTGGGGTACATAGGCGATTTTCTTGGCCCGATCCCTAACCGCGATTTCCTTCAGCGGTCTTCCCTCAAAAAGAACTCGTCCCGATATCGGGGAAACCAAGCCCACCATCAATTTAAGAAGAGTGGACTTTCCCGCTCCATTGGGGCCTAGAAGCCCGACCAATTCGCCCTGGTTAATCGAAAGGTCGGTTGGGTGAAACTCGAAGTTGGAGTGGGAAGGGTAACAAAAGGAAAGTTCTTGGATTTCAAAAAGCGCCACGGAAAACCTTTTGTAAAGTTAATTTCAAGGGAGGTCAGTGTAGGCCGCTTTGAAAAGACCGTCAACTTTGGGTGGATTGATTAGCTTCTCTTGTAATCCCGATCCAGCAAGAATTAAGCTGTCCTTCGCCGGTTCAGAAGAAGGAGCCTGGATGGACGCTTTAACCTTAGCCCGCGCGCAGTTCGGCTTCACCATCGCTTTCCACTATATTTTCCCTCCCTTAAGCATTGGCTTGGGGCTCATCCTGGTCCTCATGGAAAGCTTTTACTACTTCACCCGAAAAAAGCTTTATCTGGAAATGGCCCAGTTCTGGACTCGTATCTTCGGTCTCATCTTTGCCATGGGAGTCTCCACCGGAATCGTGATGGAATTTGAGTTTGGGACTAATTGGGCCGCTTATTCCCGGTTCGTGGGAGACGTCTTTGGCAGCGCCCTGGCCGCCGAGGGTATCTTTGCCTTCTTCTTGGAATCGGGATTTCTGGCCCTCCTCCTTTTTGGCTGGGATCGTATCAGCCCCCGAATCCACTTATTCGCCACCAGCATGGTGGCCTTAGGCGCCCATTTCAGCGCGGTTTGGATCGTGGTAGCCAATTCCTGGCAACAAACGCCTGCCGGTTATCATCTAGTAGGCCAACCAGGCGGGGGAGTCCGGGCTGAAGTAACGAGCTTTTGGGAAGCGGTTTTAAACCCTTCCACTTTAAGCCGTATCTGGCATGTTTATATGGGTGCCTGGCAAGCCGGAGCCTTCGCGGTCTTAAGCGTGAGCGCCTATTATCTCTTGAAAAAAAAGAATGTCGAATTCGCCAAGGCGGGGCTTAAGATCGCGCTTCTCGTGGCGGCGACGGCTTCCCTTCTCCAATTGGTTTCCGGTCATGAGAGCGCCAAAGTCGTCAGCTCGACTCAGCCGGCTAAGTTGGCCGCCTATGAGGGCCATTATGAAACCGCTCCGGCGGGCCTCTACCTTTTTGGCTGGGTGGATGAAAAGGAAGGCAAGACCCATGGAGTGGCTCTCCCCGGCTTGTTAAGCTGGTTGGTGACCGGCAAGACCGACACTCCTGTTATCGGTTTAGATTTTTTTCCAAGGGATCAAAGGCCTCCCGTTAATACCGTGTTCCAGACTTACCACGCCATGGTGGCTATCGGAATGGCCCTCATTGCCATTTCCTGGACGGGGCTTTTCCTCTGGTGGCGGGGAAAACTTTTTGAGACCCGCTGGTTCCTGGCCCTTCTAGTGGGGTCGGTGCTTTTGCCTCAGGCCGCCAACCAATTGGGATGGTTTTCCGCCGAGGTGGGCCGCCAACCCTACATCGTCTATAACCTGATGAAAACTTCGGACGCCCTTTCCAAGGTCGTAAAACCCGGTGAAATTTTCTTTTCCATCCTGCTTTTCGGCTTCATTTATTTTCTTTTGTTCATCCTGTTCATTTATTTACTCAATGACAAAATCCAACACGGGCTTCATATGAAGGTTGAACGAGGACATCGCGCATGAACTTCGGCTGGCAGACCCTTTGGTTCATCCTGGTGGGGCTTCTCTTTTCCGGTTACGCCATTTTGGACGGCTTTGACCTCGGCGTAGGCGCGCTCCATCTTTTCGTCAAATCCGATAAGGAACGCCGGACATTCTTGAACGCTATCGGACCTATCTGGGACGGAAACGAAGTCTGGCTCGTTACCGGTGGCGGCGCGCTTTTCGCCGCCTTCCCGGACGTCTATGCCACCGTCTTCTCCGGCTTCTACTTGGCCTTCATGTTGTTACTCGTCGCGCTCATCTTCCGCGGTGTGGCTATCGAGTTCAGGAGCAAGCAACCGATGAAATGGTGGCGGGATTTGTGGGATACGAGCTTTTCCATCAGCAGTATCGCCTCTTCTTTTTTGATCGGTGTGGCCCTCGGAAATATCGCCTGGGGAGTTCCCCTGACCGCCGATCATGAATACGCGGGGACTTTTCTGTCCCTCTTAAAACCCTATCCACTTTTATTGGGTCTGACGACCGTCGCCCTATTCATGATGCACGGGTCCATTTATATCGTATTGAAGACCGAGGGGCCCTTACAAAAAAAACTAAAAGGTTGGGTCAAGAACACCATGATCTTCTTCATCCTCTGCTACGTCCTCGCCACTATGGCCACCTTGCTTTACGTGCCGCATATGCTTAAGACCCTCCAGCAATATCCCCTTCTGTTCATCGTGCCGGTCTTGAGCCTTCTTTCCATCGCCAATATCCCCCGGAACGTCAGTAAAGGCCAAGGCTTGGGGGCTTTTCTTTCCTCCATCGCCGCCCTCCTCACTCTGATGGCTTTGTTTGGAATTGGAATGTATCCGTCCCTGGTTTATTCCAATCCATTTCCCGAAAACAGCCTCACAATCATGAACGCCGCTTCCTCACTGAAGACCCTAAAGATCATGACCTTAATCGCTGCCATTGGAATGCCCTTGGTGTCTTCCTATACCGCCAGCATCTATTGGATTTTCCGCGGCAAGGTGAAGTTGGATCCGCATAGTTATTGATTCCTTTTTCCAAGAATTGTTTCGAAAAATTGTCAAGCGTTTCTTCCAATGCCGGAAAAATAATTTTTCACAAAAGAAGAGCCGAATATATTTTTGTGCGGAAATATTTTTAGAAGACGACAAAAAAGCCCGAAACAAAAAGCTTTTCAGGGAAAAGAATTTCAGCTTCGATGACAAAATTTTCTTGACTTAAACCAAAAAAGATTTAAAAGAGGTGAAGCAACTTCACTTTTTGAAAATTTTAACCACTCCTAAAAATTTTTTCGTAACCGGAAATTGTTCCGATAAACGAAAAAATTTTTTTCGTCTCTGGACAAAATTTCAAAAGCAATTTTGTGGATTCATGTGGATATGTTGTGAACGATCTTGAAGTAAGGCTTAAAAAGGCAGAAAGTAAAAAGACTTTTACCCTAGCGCTTAAACAGCTCTGAAAGAAGCTGTAGCGAATTGGATATCCAGTGGATCTGTTTTCCTAAATTTAACAAGGGTTTTACGGAAGACGCTTTTTAAAGTTATCCACAAAACTATGCACAGCTGTGAATAACTTGGCTGCTATCTTCTCTCGATAGAGGCACCAAAAGGTAGCAAGATTTTCTGGGGATAAACAGGGGATAGATTTTAACGAGAGCTTATTTACCCATATTTTAAAGGGTTTTCACGCGTTTCTTATCAATCGGAGGTTTGTGGATGAATGCTTCAGCTGATCTGTGGGATCGCTGTCTAGAGAACCTCAAAAAAGACTTAAATCGCCAAAGTTTTGAAACTTGGTTCAAGCCTACCAAAGCTTCCGTAACCGAAAACAACACTCTTAAAGTCCAGGTTCCCAATGAATTCTTCCGGGATTGGATCCGGGACCATTACCAACCTCAAATTCAAAAGGCTTTGAAAGCCCTTCATCCAGAGCAATTGGAAATTCAATTTGAAATAGAACCCGTTAAGCCTCATCAAACAACCCTTCCTCTTCCGGGATCAGTCGAAGAAAAGCTATCAATGGAAGTCGTTGAAAAACCCCGCTTGAGCATGCCCACGCCTACCAAATCAGCTGGAGATTCTGAGTTCACGCTTAATACAAAATTTAACTTTGAAAGTTTTGTCGTGGGAAATAGTAACCGTTTTGCCCACGCCGCATGCCTAGCGGTAGCGGAGTCTCCGGCCCGGTCCTACAACCCCTTGTTTATCTATGGGGGAGTTGGTTTGGGGAAAACTCATTTGCTTCAGGCTATTGGTAACTTCGTCGTGGAACAGAATCCTAATATCAAGGTTCTTTATATCTCTTCAGAGAAGTTCATGAATGATTTCATTCAAGCCATCCAATCGGGCCGCCATCAGGATTTTCGAAATAAATACCGGACAGTCGATGTGCTCCTGATCGACGATATTCAGTTTTGGGAAGGTAAGGAATCAACCCAGGAAGAGTTTTTCCATACGTTCAATGTTTTATATGAAGCCCAAAAGCAAATCGTCGCCACCTCCGACAGTCATCCCAAGGAAATCAAGCTGGAAGAACGGTTAAAAAACCGATTTGAAATGGGTCTTATCACTGATATTCAGGAACCAGATATTGAGACTCGAATCGCTATTCTTCGCAAGAAAGCGGAGAGTGAGGGTATTCTGGTTCCCAATGAGGTGACCGTTTTTATCGCCAATCACGCCAAAGCCAATATTCGTGAGCTGGAAGGCGCTATGTTGCGGGTGATCGCTTTCGCCTCCCTAACGCGCCAAGAAATCTCCTTGGAACTCGTCAAAGAAGTCTTGAAAGACACTTTGCCCAGCGAGGATAGAAGAGTCTCCGTGGACTCAATCCAAAGGGTAGTCGCAGAACGTTACAACTGTAAGTTCTCCGATATGAAGTCTAAAAAACGAACCAAACAAATCGCTTTTCCCCGGCAAATCGCCATGTATCTCTCCCGGGAACTTACCGCCCATTCTCTAAGTGAAATAGGGGCGACTTTCGGTGGAAAAGATCACACCACGATTATTCATGCTTACGAAAAAATAGAAGAACTCTTAACTACAGACATCACTCTTTTAGCCGAAGTAAACAGTATTAAGAAACAGCTTTCCGAAGGAAATTACTTCGTTTGATTTATCCGTCAAATCAATAAATAATACTTTTTTTGAATTCAACTCTTGTTTGTTCCAAACCCCTGTCAACTTTATCTCATTTTTCAGTCCACATTTATTCACAATAATCTACTCACATGTCCCCATTAGTTTGTGGATTAAATGAAATACGCATCCTTTTCCACATCTCTTTCGGGATAAGACCGGTATAAAATGAGAACAAGTAATGAGATAAACCAAAAAAGTTGCGGGCTTGTGAATTTACCCTATAATGTCCCCAAATTACTCCCAGGAATTAAAATCGTTACCGACATTAGATTAAAACAAAATAAAGCTTTTCATACACATATCCCCCACACCTACTACTACTACTAGTCTTTAAATTTAAAAATCTTTTTAGAAGAATTAGTCGTAAATCCGTTAATAAGTTTTAGAGGAGCTATCGATGAAAGTTGTTCTAACAAGAGGCGATCTTTTAAAAGGAATTTCGACCGTTCAAAGCGCTGTCGCGGCTAAAAATACCATGCCTATTTTGGCAAATGTTTTATTAGAGGCCCGGGATAAAAAACTAGAATTTGTGGCGACTGATTTAGATATGGGAATTCGCTGTAGTGTCCAGGCAGAAGTAGTGGATAAGGGAAGTATCACGATTAATGCCAAAAAATTATCGGATATTGTTAGGGAATTACCGGAAGCCTCTGTGGATTTAGAAATAGATGATAATCATAAGATGATTTTAATCTGCCAAAAATCAAATTTTAAGATACATGGCCTTCCAAAAGATGATTTTCCTATTTTACCCGAGGTTAAAAAAGATAAGGTTTTTAAAGTAAAAGGTTCTTTACTTCAGGAGATGATTCGTAAAACCATATTCGCCGTTTCCACGGATGAGACCCGTTATGTCTTGAACGGTGTTTATTTTCAAGTCGAAGGTGGAAAAATAAGAATGGTTGCCACGGATGGACACCGGTTAGCTTTTATTCAAAAGAAGGTGGAAGGTAAAGCCGAAGAAAAATGCAATGTCATTATTCCTACGAAAACCCTTAATGAATTGACCAAAGTTATCACGGACGTAGGCAAGGGCAAAGAAGATGAAGTCATCGTGGAAATCATGGCTACAGACAACCAAATTAAATTTGTTATTGAGGGAGTGGAAATCATTTCCCGGTTGATCGAGGGCCAATTTCCCAATTATGAACAGGTCATCCCCAAGGAATCGGATAAAAAAGTAGAAGCTTCGACTTCTGAGTTGGCTTCGGCTACCCGCCGCGTGGCCATCCTAACTTCTGAAAAATCGAATTCTATTCGGTATCAAATTAAAGCGGGGAAACTAACTATTTCTTCCAAAACACCCGATATGGGCGAAGCCAAAGAAGAGATGGACGTGAATTACAAGGGTGAGGAAATCGCGATTGCTTATAACGCCAAATATGTGCTGGATGTCCTGAAAAACGTGGGAACGGATTCGGTCAATATCGAATTGACCCAGCCTTTGAGCCCGGGCATTCTCCGCCCCAAGGGTGATACGGACTATCTTTGCGTGATTATGCCAATGCGAGTGTAAAGCTTATTGGCGAGTTGGATATTTTAAGCCAAAGAAAAGCCCAGGAAACTTTCTGGGCTTTTTTATTTAGGAATCAGGGAATAAAACTCAACTCTCGTAACCTGCCGGTATTTTCTGATGTTCCAAACTCATTGCCGTGATAATCGCCAAACGAAAGAGACAATCGGGACAATAGAATAAATGGCGCTCAATCATTCCCTTTTCGGGGTGATCCAACCGAAATTCCCTATAATCCGCCAGCTTTTTGCGAACCTGTTCGCATTGAATCTCCATAAACTCACCTCCCGACTTTCAGTTGGGAAGAACAGTTAACCCAATTCCCTAAGAGTGCAGAGTTCGTGCCAAAAATCGTAAAGTCTTTGTAACAACGGAATTAATGTTAAATCGGCTTATTAATAGAAGGTGAGCTCCTGGTTTTTTTCGAATCTTCATAAATGGGATTAAGTGATCGAGCTTTGAAACAACAAAAACGTTACTTTTCGTAAAAGATTTCACAAGTGGTTGTTAGAGTTTTGCCATTCCGACCGCCGAAAAGGAAGGAAAGCAGAAGGATGAAATGGTTTATTAATGCAGGACCATGATCTTTAAGATTTGTTGGCCAACCTTTCCGCCGTTATTGCTTAAAAGGTCCGCGGTTGCCAAGTAAAGCCCGCTGGCGTAGCCACTGGCGTCCCAAGTAGCTTGGTTGGTCCCTGAATTTCCCTGGGTTTCAGCGGCAAGCTCACCCGCTAAGGTATATATCCTTACCCTGAGGGTTAAATTTTGACTGGAGTAATACTTAAAAGTAGTCCTAGTGACGCCCGTTGAAACCGTCAAGAGGTTGGGTTGCGCAACAAGAGTTCCATCGCTTCTGTTTCCATTCGCCGTCACCAAAATTCCTCTAGAAATATCCGATGTTCCGCCTTGTCCGTCGAACCAATGGGCTCCCAGCAGGTAATAACCGGCGGATACATAAGCTCCACTGTCGTTGGTCCCATCCCAAGACAAGGTAACGGCCGTTCCTGAGGTTTGGACCGCAATCAGCAAAGTAGAAGGCTGGCTTCCTCCGGCCGGGGCGCCGGGTTGCAACACGGCACTGCTTAAAACAACGTTGTTCATTTGCGCGCCAAGTGGATCGTCCACCCAGGCCAAAAGATGTTTTACCACCTCGCCCGCTTCGTTATAGACGTTCACCGATATTTTCGCCAAACTCCGGCTGACCGTGGCTTGCTGTGTGATGGTAGTCACCACTCCATAAGGGTCGACACTGTTCGCTTTGATGAAATAAACACCATTAGACACCGGATCTCCGTTGGAGTTTGTTCCGTCCCAAACCCCTAAGAGGTATCCTTGCGAGTAGATATAAATCTTGCCACTGGTCCCGGTGAGGCTGGTGATGGCGTTGCCTTGTAAGTTCAAACTGTTCACGGATTGGGATAATTGAACTACCTTAATTTGGTTGATCAATTCCCCTGCCTCGTTATAAACGCCTACATTGACAGCGTATTGGCCGGTCACCTGCACCGTGACGCTGGAAGTCAGGGGAATTCCTAATCCCGGAAAAGTCAGTTGGGCCCCATTCACGATATTGGTCCCGCTCGGAGTGAAGGGATCAACCTGGGTTTTGTAAGACAAGGTATATATTCCGGGTGTCAGGGTGGATGGCAAGCTCCAGCTGATTTGGGAGAGGTTTGAATAAAAAGTCGCGTTTCCGGCGCTGGGCGTCCCAGCGGAAACAAAGCTGACGTTGGCGGGCAAGGTATCCGTCACGATCACATTACTCAGCGTCGTTCCCGTCAAAGTGACCCCCAAGGTATAAGTCAGCGTGTCGCCGGATTTGGCTTGGGGTTCGGATACTTGTTTTCCCATCGAAAGACCCAGGGTGGCCGTGGGTGTGGCTGTTGAAGTGTAAGTCTGGGTTGAAGTGGTTGTCCAAGAAGGCGTCAAGGTGATCGCAGGCGTATTCGTGGGCGTAAAGCTGGGCGTTGGCGTATCAGTGAGAGTGGGCGTGCTGGAAGGGGTGTTCGTGGATGTCGAGGTGGGCGTGGGAGTAACGGTGGGGCTGCTGGTTGGGGTCAGGGTTGGAGTTGGTGTTTGGGTGTTGGTGGGCGTGTAAGTAGCGGTGGGGGTGGTTGTCAGGGTAGGGCTATTCGTCGGGGTCAGAGTAAGGGTGGGTGAACAAAGTCCCGTAATCACCTCAGCCACGCCATTGCCGTAATCCACGTCGTAAAGATTACCCTGATAAAAGGCGAGGGCTTCAGGGTGGGACAGATTGGCCGAGAGGGCCGGTCCGTTGGCGGTATAACCTCCGACCCCGCTTCCGGCGACCGTGAGGATTGTACCCGTCCCCTTCACCACTTCCCGAATGACATGGTTGAAGTCGTCAGTCATGAATAGGTCCCCGTCACAGCCGATGGCGATGCCGTCGGGCCCACTGTTGGTGGCCAGGGTGGCGGGGCCGCCGTTTCCCGAAGCGATTCCGGAAACACCCGTCCCGGCCACGGTGGATATCAAGTCCGTTCCGGCGGCCACCATTCGGACCACGTAGTTTCCGGGATCGGCGATGAAAAGGTTTCCGGTCGCGTCGAAAGCCAGCCGTTGGGGGGCGTTCAAGGCCGCCAGGGTGGCGGGGCCCCCATCGCCCGCGTATCCGGTAACGCCCATTCCCGCCACCGTTGAAATAAGGCTGGTTCCCGCGCTGACCTCCCGGACGACGTTATTGGAGGAATCGGCGATAAAGAGATTGCCCGCCGCGTCAAACGCAAGGCCGTAGGGGCCAAAAAGCTCGGCTGAAAGGGCAGGGCCCCCATCTCCAGAATATCCTTGGAAGCCATTCCCCGCCACAGTCGTGATGGCGCCGCCAGCGGCGAAGACCTCGCGGACCACGTCATTGTAATAATCCCCGATATAAAGATTGTTATTAGAATCCACAGCGAGACCGGCCGGATAATTCAGTTCCGCGGAAGTCGCGGGCCCGCCATCCCCCGAATATCCGCAATCACCGCTGGTGACTCCCGCCGATATCACGTAGGAACCGGCGACCGTCGAAATGATGCCGGTTCCAGCGGCGACTTTCCGGACGACGCAATTGTTGGCGTCGGCGATGTAAAGGTTCCCAAGGGAATCAAAGGCAAGGTCGTCGGGGGTTTCAAACTGGGCGAGGGTGGCGGGCCCGCCATCTCCCGAATACCAGACGGCCAAAGTGCTTGGGCCGCTGCCGGCGATCGTGGTGATCGTTTGGCCCCAAGCCGAAGTTAAAGACAAGCTTCCGAATCCTAGAAAAATAAAAAAGCATGCCGATAAAAAGAATTTAATAATCCACCGCATCCATAGGTTCCTGATTCCGGGATAACTTCACTCTATAGACCGGCAATAAGCCTTTTATTCCAAGATAATTTATGGATTTAAAGCCTTGGTTTTGGGTCAAAAGCCCTCTTTTTGTGATAAAGGCGCTTGTTCATCCTCTGTACTTAGGCCTGCCACAAACGATTCCGCGACTTCACCGCTGTTATTCCTAAAAGTAACAGATAGCGGCTTCTTGGCCGGTGAACTCAAGTTTTACATTTGAGATAAAATATCTGTTCGATCATTCAAGTAAAAAGGTCCAAGCCGATACCCTACCCGATAGGGAAGGCCAAGCTTATAATCTTTCCATGTTTTTAAAAACCGCTCCCTCCACCCGCACACCCAATCAGATACTCTCCCATTTGAAATCACGTGAGGACTTAAGGGACCGCATCAAACACGTGGAGATGATCGCTTCCCGGCCGCCCCGATTCCACGCCTGGCCCAAGACCCTTTCAAAAGACCTCGTCCAACTTTTGGAGAAATCCGGCTATGAGGCGCTCTGGTCCCACCAAGCCCACGCGGTGGAGGCCCTCCACCGGGGCAGCCACGTGGCGGTGACCACGCCCACGGCCTCGGGCAAGACCCTTTGTTTCAACCTGCCTGTCATGCAGTCGGTCCTGGAAAACACCAAGGCCCGGGCGCTTTATCTTTACCCCATGAAGGCCCTGGCCCAGGACCAATTGAAAACCCTGCAGGAATGGATGGGGCGGCTGAAGGCCGCCAAGCTCCCGCCCTTCAGCGCCGAAATTTACGACGGGGACACGGCCACGGGCGTGCGGGCCAAGATCAAGAAAAACCCGCCCAACATCCTGCTCACCAACCCGGATATGCTTCACCTCGGCATCCTGGCCTTCCATGACGGCTGGGCGGAATTCTTCAAGAACCTCAAGTACGTGGTAGTGGACGAGGCCCATAGCTACCGGGGTATCTTTGGCTCCCATGTGGCTCATGTGCTTCGCCGCTTGAGGCGCGTCTGCCGCTATTACGGGGCCGATCCCCAATTCGTCACCTGTTCGGCCACTCTGGGAAACCCGGAAGAATTCCTGACCCAATTGACAGGGCTCAATTTCGAGATTATTTCCGAAACCGGCGCCCCGCAAAACGCCAAGACCTTCGTGCTCTGGAACCCCGACACCACCTCGCCCTACTCGGAAGCCGTGACGCTTCTGATTGAACTTTTAAAGGCGGGAATGAAAACCATCGTTTTTACCAAGGCCCGCAAGATTACCGAACTCATCAGCCTTTGGGTGACCCAGGCTCGGCCCGAGTGGGCCCCGCAAATCAAAAGCTACCGGGCCGGTTACCTGCCCGAGGAGCGCCGGGAAATCGAGGCCAAGCTTTTCAAGGACGAACTCAAAGCCGTCATTTCCACCTCGGCCCTGGAAGTGGGCATCGATGTGGGCGGGCTGGACGCCTGCATCCTGGTGGGCTATCCCGGCACCATGATTTCCACCTGGCAGCGCTCGGGCCGGGTGGGACGGGGGGAAGCCCCCTCGGTGGTTTTCTTGGTGGCCATGGCCGACGCCATGGACCAATATTGGATGAAGCACCCGGCCAGATTTTTCACCATGAAGCCCGAATCCCTCATGGTGGGCTTCGAGAACGAGAATATCGCGAGGGCCCACCTGCGCTGCGGGGCCTCGGAAGTTCCCCTGACATCGGAAGACAAGTTTTTCTACGGCAAATTATTGGACGAGCTCCTGCCTCCCATGGTGAAGGAGGGAAAGGTCTTGGAATCGGCCAGCGGGAACAAATGGCTGGTGACGGACAAGAACCCCCAGCGAGGCATTAATATCCGTGACATGGGGGAGGGCTATCAAATCATCACCCAGGAAACGGGTGAACTCATCGGCACCATCGACGGAATGCGAGCTTTCCGGGACTGTCACCCGGGGGCGGTCTACCTGCACCAGGGGGTGCAATATGTAGTCAAAGAATTCCAGTGGGAACAGCACAAGATCCTGGTGTCGGATGAGCCGGTGGACTATTACACCCAGGTCAATTACGAGGAAGAAACGGAGATTTTGGAGGAAATGAAAAGGCGGCCCTTGGGGCCGGGAAAATCCAATTGCTCCATCAAATGGGGGAAGGTCAAGATCACCCAGCGCTTTATCAATTACGAGGTGCACCGTATCGTGGATCGGTCGCTGGTCTCCACCTATCCCCTGACCCTTCCGCCCCAAACTTTCGAGACCCGGGCCCTTTGGATGGTCCTGCCGGACTGGCTTCAGCGGCACCTGGCCGACCGAAAGCTTCATTTTATGGGAGGCCTGCACGCGGCGGAGCACGGCACCATCGCCATGATGCCCCTGCACGTGGTCTGCGATCGGTGGGACCTGGGCGGCATCTCCACCCCCGCCCATCCGCAGGTGCCCCAGCCCGTCATTTTTATTTACGACGGTTATCCGGGGGGCGTGGGCCTCACCGAGAGGGCCTATGAGACCATGGAAGAACTTTTAACCACGACCTTTGAAATGATCCGGGACTGCGAATGCGAGGAGGGATGTCCTTCCTGCGTGCAGAGCCCCAAATGCGGAAGCGGGAACCATCCGTTGGACAAAAGGGGCGCTCTTCTCATCTTGGGCCATATCCTTGGAAGGGAGGATTTCAAATCGCAGTCGGGATCGGTGCCTTCCCACCCCCGGCCTGAAAAACTTGCCCCGATTGAGCTCTTGCCCCAAGGCGAGGAGCTGGAACTTTCACCGGCGCCCCAAACTTCGGCGGTGCCCTTGCCGAAACAGCCCCCGCCGCCCTCCCAAACCGGTCCCGTGGTGTTCGACATCGAGACCCAATTTTTAGCGGGGGAAATTCCCGGGGGATGGAGCAACCTAGTTGGAATGAAGCTTTCCTGCGCGGTGGCCTACGACGTGGACCAGGACAAGTACTACACCTACGTGGAAGAAAACGTGCAGGACCTGATCGCCCACCTGCGCGCCTCCAGTCGAGTGATCGGTTTCAACAGCCTGCGCTTCGACTATGGCGTCTTGCAGGGCTATACCACCTTCCAACTCCAAAACTTACCGACGCTGGATCTCATGGCGGACTTACAGAAAAAACTGGGCCACCGCCTGTCCCTGGCGCACTTAGCCGAACATAGTTTGGGTGGGGCTGAAAAAAGCGCCGACGGTCTTTTGGCGGTCCAATGGTGGCGGGAAGAAAAGTATGAGCAGGTCATCGACTATTGCCGACAGGACGTGAAATTGACTTACGACCTTTGGAAGTTCGGCCGGGAGAAGGGCCACGTGTTGTTCAAGCACAAACAGTCGGGCGAGATCGTGAAGTGCCCGGTGAGTTGGGGATAGAGAGAAAGCCCCCCAACCCGTTTGGGGCAGGCTGGAGGACCCGGAGAGAGAAGCGAAGAAAGCCACTTCCCTTGGGAATAAACTAAAGCAAAAGTCATGCCTCGTGAATCATTGGGAAATGCGGGTCTTCTCCCTTCGAGAGGGCTTCAAAAAAGTAACCTTAATCCAAAACTGTTTGAAATAACATCTTTCTAAAATGGACTTAGTCCGAATCAGTCACCCGAAGTTGAATTAAATGGCTTGGAAAGGTTATATTTCTTCCATGAAAAAACCCGCTAAGACAAAAGTCACGATTGAGATGGCCATCATGTCCTTCGAGACGGACTATCAGGGCATCGTGAACAACACCGAGTTTATCCGGTTCGTGGAAAGGGTGCGCTACGCCCTGTCCAAAAAGCTGGGCTTCTCCTTTAAGCAGGTCCGCAACGCCAAGCTTTGGACCGTGATGGCCCATGTGGAGATCAACTACCACACCCCGGGACGCTTTGAGGACATCATGCTGGGCACCGGATGGGTCGAGAGGGTCGGCAATACGTCCCTGACCCTGGGTTATGAATTTAGGCTTAAAGGGGTGAAACGCCTGATCGCGGACGCCAAACAAGTGTTGGTCTTCGTGAATACGGATTTAAAGCCCACGCCTATCCCCGCCCACCTTCGAAAAAAATTGTAACTTACCCGAAAAAAGAGCTATATATTTGGGTTAGCAGGCCCTTGTATTGAGGCCGGTTCAAGGGTATTTTAACGGCCTGCCGCAAAGTGATGACAAGGATTCTTATGCCAGCCAAAATGAACGCCCGTGGGCTCCAAGAACAACTGCTGACCCTGAATAAAATTGGAATCGCCCTTTCCAAAGAACAAGACCTCAACCAGCTTTTGACCCTCATCCTCACCGAGAGCCGCCAATTCACCCATGCTGAAGCCGGAAGCCTTTACGTGCGCGAGGGCCAGCAACTGCGTTTCTCTGTTTCCCAGAACACCGTTCTGGAAGCCCGCAAAAAAGCGGAGCTGAAGGCCCTCAGGAAGCCTTTGGAAGTGGTGCCTTCCACCTTCACCGGTTTTTACGTCTCCCTCGATAAAAGCTCCCTGGCCGGTTATGTAGGCGTGACGGGGAAAGTCCTCAACCTTCCCGATGCCTACAAGATCCCTTCTGGCAAGGAATACAAGTTCAACCGTTCCTTCGACGAGAAAAACAATTACCGCACCAAGAGCATGCTCATCGTCCCCATGAAAGACGCTTCGGGCAACGTGGTGGGAGTCATCCAACTCATTAACGCCCACAAGGGAAAAAATATCATTCCCTTCGACAAGCATTTCGAGAACCTGGTCTCCTCCCTGGCCAGCCAGGCGGCCATCGCCATCAAGAACACCATGCTGACCCAGGAACTGAAGGAAGCCTATCTCGACACCATCTTCCGTCTGTCGATCGCGGCAGAATATAAGGATGACGATACCGCGGTTCATATCCACCGCATGAGCCGTTACTCGGCCATCCTGGCCGAGGGATTAGGACTCTCCGTGGCGGAGGTGGAAAGCATCCGCTACGCCTCACCCATGCATGACATCGGCAAGCTGGGCGTGCCCGATGCCATTCTCATGAAGCCCGGCAAACTCACTCCGGCGGAATTCAAGGAAATGCAAAACCACACGGTTTTCGGCGCCAAGATTTTGGAAAACGCCAAGGCGGAGCTTTTGAAGGTTTCCGAAGTCATCGCCCTGACCCACCATGAGAAGTGGGATGGTTCCGGTTATCCTCGGGGCACAAAGGGGGAGGCCATTCCCCTGTCCGGCCGCATCGTGGCTTTGGCCGACGTGTTCGACGCACTCACCACCAAACGCTGCTACAAACCGGCCTTCTCTTTGGAAGAATCCATGAAGATCATCAAGGAAGGCATGGGCCGCCACTTCGATCCCCAAGTGGTGCAGGCTTTTGACAACAACATCGAGAAAATCCTCGCCGTGAAAGCCCAATTCAGCGCCTAACCCGGTTTTTGATCTTTTCTTTATGTGACCTCCGTCATATTTCCGGTATTTTTACCCGTTAAAGTGATGTGTTTTTAATATGAGTTTCAATACATAAGGGCGGATTCCATGTTTGTTCCCAAATCAATCGTTTGCTTGCGCGACTATTCCTGGAAACAATTCCATTCCGATTTGGTGGCGGGAATCGTCGTCGGCCTGGTGGCCCTGCCCCTGGCAATGGCCTTTTCCATTGCCTGCGGGCTTCCACCGGAGCGCGGCCTCTATACCGCCGTAGTGGCGGGCTTTCTCATTTCGGCCTTGAGCGGAAGCCGGGTGGCCATTGGCGGACCTACCGGTGCCTTCATCGTGATCGTGGCGGGTATCGTCGCTAAATTCGGGTATGACGGCCTGGCCGTTGCTACGGGCATGGCAGGGTTAATCCTGATCGTGATGGGCCTCACCCGCATGGGTACCCTAGTGAAATATATTCCCTATCCCGTCATCACGGGTTTTACTTCCGGCATAGCGGTGGTCATTTTCAGCACTCAAATCAAGGACTTTTTCGGCCTTCAAATGGCGGCTGTTCCGGCGGATTTCATCGATAAATGGGCCGTTTACTTGAAGGCACTTCCAAGCTTTAGTCCTTACGCCCTGGGAGTGGCCTCTTTCACCACCCTTTGTATTTTTTTCTGGCCCCGCCAGTGGAAGGTTCCGGGGTCCATCGTGGCTTTGACCGTCACCGCCGCCGCCGCGGCTTGGGGCCATTGGCCGGTAGAAACCATCGGCACCCGTTTTGGGGGCCTTCCCCAAGGCCTTCCCCATCCCCAATTCGTTCTCCAATCCTGGTCCCAAATGAAGCTTCTTCTTCCCTCGGCCTTCACTGTGGCCGCCTTGGGGGCCATCGAGTCGCTTCTTTGCGCGGTGGTGGCGGACGGAATGATTGGGGGAAGGCATAAGTCCAACATGGAGCTGGTGGCCCAGGGTGTGGCCAACTGCATATCCCCAGTTTTTGGAGGCATCCCGGCGACGGGGGCTATCGCGCGCACCGCCACCAATGTGCGGAATGGCGGCCGCACTCCCGTGGCCGGAATGATTCACGCTATCGTGTTATTTATCATCCTCCTGTCGGCGGGCCCCTTGGCCGCCCGCGTGCCATTGGCGGCCCTGGCCGGAGTCCTGGTGGTGGTTTGTTACCACATGTCGGAATGGCATTCCTTTAAGTTTATCCTGACCGGCCCCTTGAGCGACGTGGCGGTACTTTTAACCACTTTTCTCCTGACGGTTTTCGTGGACCTGACCACGGCGGTGGGGGTGGGCATGGTCCTGGCGGCCTTTCTTTTTATGCGCAACGTGTCGGCCTTGAGCGAGGTTAAGCAACTCACCCACGAGAGGGAATCGGAAAGGAAGGCTAAGACCCCGGTTCCTCCTGGAGTGGAAGTTTATTCCATCAATGGCAGTTTCTTTTTCGGCGCCGTGGAAAAATTAATGGAAGTGGAACAATCGCTTTTTAAGGCTCCCCAAGCCCTCGTCTTGGACATGGCCGGTGTCTTTTACATGGACTCGACCGGCTTGAAAACGGTTCGGGATATCCGGCAGCGGTGCCAATCCCGGGGAACCCGGTTGATGCTGGCGGGGGTCCAGCCCCAGCCCCTTTCGGTGCTCCACAAAGCCAAGAAGGTGGACAAGATCGGCAAGGACAATTTCAAGCCGACCTTGGAAAAGGCCCTGGAACAATTAGCCGTCGATTCTAAAAGATAGGAAAAAGTCATGTATCCCCACGTCAACGCTGAAGCCTTCGCCAAAGAATGGGTCGAGGCTTGGAACAGCCGCCAATTAGACGCTATCCTTTCGCATTACGCCGATAAGGTCCAATTCACCTCGCCCTTTATCGTGAAGCTGATGAACGAACCCTCGGGAACAATCACCGGCAAGGACAAGTTGCGGCCTTATTTTGAAAAGGGCTTGCAGGCCTATCCCGACCTTCATTTTGAGCTGATCGAGGTTTTGGAAGGAGTCGACAGTGTTATCCTCTATTACCTCAGCGTGAAAAACCTCATGGCGGCGGAAGTTATGTTTTTTGATGAGAAGGGAAAAATCAGCCGCGTGGTTGCCCACTACAATAGTTGAATCATTCCAAACCACTTATTTTCTGGGGATTTTCCTAAAGTGGAGGAGCGGCTTTCCCATCGAGATTTCACCTTAAAAAGTCCAGGCCCCTTTTATCCCAGCCCAAAACAGGTATGATCTTCGGGCCATACCGCTAATCAGAACCCAAGAGAGGGAAGCATGATCGAGGAAAATCCGATACCGATGGAAGAAACCAAGGCGGAAGAACCGAAACCCTCCCGCTTATCGCCGGCGGCCCAGAATAAAATCCTTGCCGCCACCGTCGTTCTCCTCTTAATGGGAGCTTCCTTTGTGGCGGGGCGTTTTTCCGTCCAAAACAAACCTTCGGTTCCCGATACCTTCACCCAAATCCCCACGCCTCAACCTTCCATGCCTCAGGCCGTGGTTCCGGAATCCGCCTTACCGATGATCGATTTCACGAGCGTCTCGGAAACCAAGAAAGCCGAAGTCTTGTCGGCTTTTAATACAGAGCTTTGCCGGTGTAATTGCAAAATGTCGGTTGCCGCCTGCATCGTGAGGGATCCTAATTGCCCCTATTGGAAGGAACACGTGACCGAGTTACAGAAGGCCCTGGGCAACGGCAAGAAACCCAACTTATCTAAGGCGCCCAAAAGAACCATGTCGATGCAACAGCTTTCGATACCGCCCGGAAGCCCGAGTGGATTTACCTTCCCCCAAGGAACGGGTAAGTAACCCCCTTTTTTATCCCACTTAAATCAGGTTTTCTCCCCCTTCCCTAAAACCTGGGATTGGACTAAGCTTTTACTGTCTAAAAGTAGTCGAATATGCCGCTTCTCTTATTTTCATGGATGCTAATGAGGTTGATGTGGTTGAGAGGGACAATATGAATCGGAAATTTTTTTATGGGGCGGCCGCTTCTTGGTTGCTATTGGCCGGGATGGTATTAACGGGTTGTCCAAGTAAATTAACCATTCCTACCGCGCCTCCTCCTCCCCCGACAGCGACTTCCACCCTCGTCTCGACGAACAGCCCTTCCTTGACGCCCACAGGAACCCCGCCACCCGCCACCCACACGCCTTCTTCGACCTGCAGTTTCACCCCGACGAATACCATTTCCCCCCCAACACCCACCTCGACCGCCACCAACACGGCCACGAATAGCCCGATCATCACTTCGACGAATTCCCCGACCAACAGCGCCACTTCCACGAATACATTTACGGCCACCTTCACCCCGACGGCCACGCCCTCATTCACGATCACCAACACCCCAACCGCCACCCCGACTCCCACCGGTCCTACCTCAACCCCGACCAGCACTTTCACTCCTCCCGCTTTCGACTTTTCTTCCGGCGTGACCAATTTGACGACGGGCCTTTATACTTTTAGCTGCGTCCATATTGGGGCCGGGGGTGTGGTGTCCATTTACGGCGCCGTCACCATTATGACGACCTGCTTTACCCTGGACGCCGGGGCGACTATTTCGGGAACGGGGAATGGGTACTTAGGAAATACCGGCGGGGGGCCGGGTGTCGGTTGGGGCGGCGCGGTGACTTGCGCCTGTGTTCCGCCTCTGTTGGGTTTTGGCGGGGGCGGGGGCCATGGTGGGGCGGGAGCGACTTTTTGCGATGGCGCTTCCTGCGCTCCCGGGGGAACCACCAACGACAATCCCGCGAATCCCACTTTAATGGGAAGCGCCGGGGGAAATGTCCAAGGTCTTTTAATCGGTTCCGGCTCAGGTGGAGCGCTGCTGAAAATCATTGTTTATGACCCTGTCGCAAACGCGGTGGCCCCGGCGACCGTGAATGGGACCATCGACATGACCGGGGGCGCGGGCGGGAGCGACTATACGGATGACGAATATAGCGGCGGGGGCGCGGGGGGAGCGGTCTACCTTGAGGCCAGCACCCTTTCCGGAACCGGGCTCGTGCAGGCCAACGGCGGGGCGGCGAATTATTCGGGCGGCGGCGGGGGGGGCCTAATCTCTTTCCTTGAAAATTTAACCTCCTTTCCGGGAACAACTTCCGTGGTGGGCGGCATTTCGGCCAGCAGTTCTTCCGACGACGGCGCTCCCGGAACGGTGACCTTCACCACGGCGCCGGTGAGCGGCTACCTTTAAATTTCCAATAAACTTTTACAATCGCCTTGAAAAGGGTGTGAAACGCGGCCGGAAAAGCAAATTGCGCCCTCCGGCGGGGGTAGAATATTGCGCCCAGGGCCCGTCACGGACAATGTCCTGGTGAGAAACTTGAATAGGAGTCGCTGATGAATTCACAATGGGCTTTTGTTTTATTGACCACCCTCTCTTTTGGTTTTTTTAATATTTTCATCCGGGCGGCGGGGCCGAAGATCGGCGGTATTTTAGGGCCCTTGTTCGTGGAGGGGTTCGCGGCGGCGGTTCTCCTGCTGTTTTTCCTTTGGCGGAAATGGAACGGGTCGGTGGAGCCGGTGACTTCCCTGGGAGCGGCCTATTCCATGGCCGCCGGCTTTTGCGCCGCCGCCGGTTCGATCGGGTTCTTCGTCGTCTTTTCCAAGGGAGGGATGCTTTCAGCGGCCGGTTCCTTTGTCTTGATCGGAAGCACGATGCTGACCATCTTGGGCGGCTTTGTCCTTTTTAAGGAACCGGTCAACGCCTACCGTGCCGTGGGAATCCTATTGGGGCTTGTCAGCCTTTACCTATTGCGCATGGATTAAAAAAGTCGGTGGATTCTTTGTTAGGACCAACGAAGCGTTCTGTAAAGTTGTCCACGACGGGGACCCTTCGTGGACAGGTAAATTTAATGCGGGACTAAAGGAGAAACAAATGCTGGAATTGAGGCCCACTTGCGAGAATTGCAATAAACCTTTGCCGCCTGAATCCCTAGAAGCGAGGATTTGTACCTACGAGTGCACATTTTGCTCGGCTTGCGTGGAGCTTCTTGAAAATGTATGCCCCAGTTGCGGCGGTGGATTCTGTCCCAGGCCCATCCGGCCAAAAACCAATTGGAAGGGCGATAATTATCTGGGGAAAGACCCGGCGAGTACTAAGATCAAGCACCGCCCCGTTGATTTAAAAGAACATGCCCAGTTTTCTCTTCCGATTAAGAATCTGCCGCCTGAAAAAAGATAATGGGCGTTGTCCACGATGGGGACCCAGCGCGCCAAGAAAGCTGTTGTTCATCCAGTCGGCTGAAATGTGCCGACCCAGACAAAATTTGGCAGTCTGGTAGCAGGGAGCCGAATCGGGCAGGGTAACCTGCCAGGTTCAAGCGGCTCGACAAAGGGCGGCAAAGCGCCCGATGCGAAAGGACGGGTCGTAACACGTGTGAACCTAGGTGTAACCTCGTAACGTCGAGATTGAGGAGGGTGACCCTTTTGGGTCTTGGGGAAACCAGTATTCCATGCGGGAGCCAGAAATACGCATGGGACTGCTTCGGGGTAACAGGGGCGACACGTCCAGACGGAGAACAACGGAACTTGGGAGACCCATAGGGAAGCACAAGGTACCTGCCTATAAGTCTAAGCGGCGAAATGGCAGGGAGAGCCTATGGGAGTCAGACAAGCCTACAGTAGCTATGAGGGCTAGGACTAAACCTAGTCAGAGCAAAGGGGCTTGACCTGGGTAGAGCTTGGCCAGGAGAGAGGGACAAGGGATTGGCGATGAGCCTAGTAACCCTACAAAAAGTTCAGGATCTTCAGCACAAGCTAGCTGGGAGGAGTAAGTCAAAGCCGAAAGAACGTTTCTACAGTCTCTACGACAAGGTGTGCCGGAAAGAGGTTCTGTGGGAAGCATGGCAGAAGGTGAAGGGCAATGGAGGTTCCGGAGGAGTGGACGGGGTAACGGTGGAAGGTATAAAGGCCACCGGAGAGAAGGAATACCTGCGGGCACTCTGGACGGAGCTGAAGGAAAAGGAATATAAGCCATTGCCGCTCAGGCGGGTTTGGATACTAAAGGCCAACGGGAAGAAAAGGCCCTTGGGGATACCGACGGTGAAAGACCGGATTGTACAGCAAGCGGTACGATTCGTTATGGAGCCGATCTTCGAGGCGCACTTCTCGGAAGTGTCCTTTGGATTCAGGCCAGGCCGGGACTGCCATCAGGCCATCACCAGAGTGGTGACATACCTAAATTGGGGTATGGTGAACGTGGTTGAGACGGACATTGTGGACTGCTTCGGAAGTATCCCACATGGAAGGCTGTTGAAAGCGGTGGCTCGCAGGATAGCCGACAAAGGTATCCTGAGGGTGATCCGGCAATGGCTGAAATGCGGGGTGATGGAAGAAGGGCAGTTCCAAGAAACGACCACGGGAACGCCTCAAGGAGGGGTGATTTCGCCGCTTCTGGCGAATATTTACCTGGATGCGCTGGATCAACTTTGGAAGAAGCGGAAGATGGATTCCAAAAGCGGATACAACGCCCAAATGGTCAGATACGCCGATGACATGGTAATTCTCACGGATCGGAGCCCCCGGGAGGCGGAAAGGCTGCTGAGGGAAACCTTGGGCAGACTGGATTTGAAGCCTCACCCGGAAAAGACGCGGGTGGTGAACGCAAAGGCAGGGGATTTTAACTTTCTGGGGTTCAATTTCCGACAGCGGAAGAATCCCCGAACAGGGAGAAGCCAATGCCTGTTTCAACCCTCGCAGAAGGCCCAAAAGAATGTGCGGGAGAAAATCAGACTGGCTACAGCAAGCCCGGAGTTAAATGAACTGGGTAAGGTGGTCAGAGAGAAAGTTAATCCCATTCTGAGAGGGTGGGTGAATTACTTTCGGATCGGAAACTCCAGCAAAACTTTTAATAATCTCCGGAACTTTGCAAAGAAGAGAGTCCTGCGATTTATTCGCAGGAGGAAGAAACAAAGCGGGCCAGGTTGGGACAGGATCAGCGAGGATTTCCTTTATGGGAAGCTGGGCCTGTTTAAGGAATACCGGGTGAAACGGTTTTCTCAACCCGCTGTGGCTTAGACGAAGGGCCTCCGGTGAATACCCTTGGAAAGCCGTATGCGGGAAAACCGCACGTACGGTTTGATGAGGAGGCGTTGGAAACGTGCCGGTTATCCGGTGACGCGCCAGTGCTTTACTCTATTCGTGGACACTTAATTGACGGAAAGGGCATTTATGCATGACCGGGAACTAAGAATAAAAATGGTAAGTTTTGTCAAAGAATCGCCAAGCGCGACCCTTTTGCTTTGTTTTATGGCCGGCATTGTCATCACGCGAACGCTTACTACTTTTGGTTTTGGCTTTAATTATTTCTTTGCGTTTTTATTGCTTTCCGGCTCATTCTTGATTTTTAGGGTATTGAATTTAAACAGAACGGCTGTCCTTTTAAGCCCCGATTCCATCCAATTTTTCGAATCGATTCCCGTGCAAAGTTTTATCCTGGCTACGAAAAAAGTGAATGCTAAATGGGAGGATGTGACAAAAGTTCAAACCTATGAAACGTTGATGCAAAAATGGGAATATCGGCAACCTAAAAGTCCCGCTTTTGGGGGGGCGGTATGGGGTTCGGAGATTCAGTTGAATGATTTGTTTATATTAAAAACTAAACTTTACGTGAGGATTGCGGACAGTTTGAAAGAAAAAAGTTTTACGATTTCTATGACTAATGAAAAATATCCCGAATACCTGATTTATTTAAAAAACAAACTGGATCCTTCGAAAATGGATTCGAAAACGATTGAGCTGCAAAATCCAAAAATATTGATGGACGAGATGATGAAACGAAAAGTTTTTATTTAAGCAATATTGTCCACGGCGGGGACCCATCGTGGACACCTAAGAAAGCAATAATCAGTACTTGCCACGGAGAAACTTTGGGCATAAAATGTACATCATCATGTACATAAGGAGTTGCTCGTGACACCAACTAGCTTTACCATTGCACAGGCCCGAATCCATTTTCCCGGGCTCATCCACGATGCGGAAAAAGGGAAGCCGGTGGAGATAACCCGGCGAGGGAAACCGGTTGCCGTCTTGGTATCGGTGGATGCCTACCGGCATTTGACCGCACCCCGTCCCGGGTTTTGGGAGGTTGTTTCGGCCTTCCACGGCCGTATCAAAGCGAGTAAGGCCGGTTTGGAACCTAAAGATCTCCGGGGAATCCGCGAAACCGGACCCGGAAGAGAATTTAAGTGGTGAAGCCCCGGTACTTGTTAGACACCAATGTCGTTTCGGAAGCAGCCCGTGTAAAACCAAATCCCAATGTGATGAGAAAACTTGAGCGGCACAAAGACGAAATGGGAATCGCAAGTATTGTTTGGCATGAACTCGTCTTCGGCTGCGACCGCTTGCCACCCTCCGAAAAACGGACCCTTTTAGAGGAATTCCTTTCGGAATTAGCAAACTCCTCCATGTTAATTTTTCCTTATGACACGGAAGCGGCTGCTTGGCACGGCCGGGAGCGTGCCCGTTTATCCAGACTGGGACTTACACCGGCATTCGCGGATGGGCAGATTGCTTCCATCGCGAAAGTCCATGATTTGATCCTGGTCACCAACAACATCCGGAATTACCGTCATTTCGATCAACTGAAGATGGAGAATTGGCACGGCATGGCTAAAAATTGAAAAATGCTTGTCCACGATGGGGACCCGTCGTGGACAATCATTTCTGCCACAAAAGGGTTAATATAAAGACGCCGTAAGTTGTTGCGTTGGAGAGGTGAATTATAAAAAAAATATTATCAGGAATTTTAATATTTTTTGTTGGAGCTTTTGCATTCTACTTCCCTAGCTTTGTGGGTCACGCTTTTTCCGGGAATGGGGAATTTTCGAAACCAGAATTTTTTTTAATATTCATTTGTCCTTTTATAACTTCACTTTTAATGCTTCTTTGGTTTAGAAAAAAATTCGTTTTAATTCCCAAAGGGTTAATTTCCTTAATTTTTATTTTGGGGATATGGATTTTGGGAACATTTGCAACTATGGCGAGCGCTAGCTTAGCAGGCGCAGGGTTTACAAAAATAGCTTCATTTTCTGATTGGAAAGATTTGATCGTTCTAACTCTATGTTTTCCTCTTTCGACATTTGAGTGCACTACTTATGATGGAACATTAGGGGCATTGTTTGCTTTTTCTCTGTTTGTTCTTATCTGGATATTGATTGATGTTATTGTTTTAGTCAAAAAGGGCGGCAAAAAGAAGTTAGCCATTGATCGAACATAAATTTCTTCATGCGCTCCTTTATGGTCGAATTACCTGGGATTTGTTGGTTCGTAAATCGGAATGGGGTCTTTGGTCATTTAGAGCTTGTCCACGACGGGGACCCACATTGGACAAGGAAAATGTTTTAATATGTACGGAATAATACCGTACATATGGTATATTTAAAACAGAGGTAATGGCCATGACGAAAGCCCTAAAAACCAAGGAAGAACGCATTGAACTAAGGGTAAGACCCCAGGATAAGCGATTGCTGGAAAAGGCGGCTCAGGCCCAGGGTTTGAGCCTGAGTTCCTATCTCGTGACGCGGTCCCTCCATGCGGCCCAGGAAGACGCGATCCCGGTTAAAACCTATGTTCCGCCTAAACGGGACGTGGACTTATTCCTGAGGCTTCTAGAAAACCCTCCCGCGCCTAACGAAAAGCTTAAGGCGGCGGCACGGCGCTACCAAAAAGAAATATCCTGATTTTCCGTTATGACAGGCCCAAAATGGAAGTTTGTGCCCATCACAGAAAAACCGGACCTCGAATGTTTTGATTCCGGCATTCCTGAACTCAATGATTATCTGAAAAAATACGCGGGCCAGAACCACCGCAAGGGGTTAGGAAGCACTTATGTCCTCGTTCCGGCCGAAGGAGAACCGGTTGCGGCTGGTTATCACACCTTGAGCATGGCTCAGGTGGAATTGCATTCGCTGCCGGAATCCCAACGCAAAAACCTCCCGAAGTATCCGGTCCCCGCGGTCCGATTGGGACGCCTTGCCGTTGACCGCCAATGGCAAGGAACTGGATTGGGGGAGATATTACTGATCGATGCCATCCGCCGGTCTGTTGCCGCCGTCCAATCGGTGGCCGCGAAGTATATGATCGTCGATGCCAAAAACAAAAAGGCTGAGGAGTTTTACCACCGATACGGGTTTCAACCCTTTGAAGGCGGTTCGCACTCATTAGTGGCAGCCATTGATACCTTAAAAGTACTTTTTACGAAAGGTTGAAAAATCCTGTCTAAGACGGGAACCGCATTGAATGGCTTAAAAAAAGAAGAAAAAATGAAAAGTACTTTTAAATCTAGTTGGCCCCCCCGCATCATTAGCTTCATTTTTTGTGCCTCACTGGCGTTGGGCCTGGGCGGCTGCGCGGTGGGGCTTTACGATTCTCCGGCGGTGGCTAAAGGGGTGGATGCCCAGGTTTCTTTTCCCGCGTTGAAATCCGAGGAGGTCTACTTTTTTCTTTCCAAAGAGGCTTTTCCCGCGGATCTTCAATCGACCCCGGTGGGCACCCTTTATACCCCCGAGAACAGCCAATGGACCGATAAGAAACTTGTCGGGGAGTTTCAAAAGAAAGCCGCTGAAATCGGGGCCAACGCGGTGGTGTTTGAAAGCATTCAAACAGGCAAGCTGCTTTATGGCTTCCTCTATTACACGGGCTACGCCACCGCTTACCGGCTTTACAAGGAAAACCCCCTGGAAGACGCCGACTTAAGCAGCACCCAATATGGAACCCAAAACCCCGACCTGCAAAAGGTGAAATAAGAGCTTGGCTGGTGGGGTCTATCCATGCCCCTTTCATCCCTTTAAAACAGGCCTTTTTCACTTCTTTAAAATAATTTGGATTTAACCGGCCTTTTCCCGTCTAAAGGTTGGCGGTTATGACGCTAGTCCTATTTCCATTATCCCCTGGGAGGAGATGATGGTTCTTACGGGGGAAAATATGGAACGGAAATTCTTTCTCGGGGTAGTGGTCTCTTGGATGTTGTCGGCCGGACTGGTTTTAACAGGTTGCCCCAGCCACCTCGGGGTTCCTTCCGCGCCCCCGCCTCCCTTGACGGCGACTTCCACCTTCGCTTCGACCAATAGCCCTTCTTTAACGCCCACGGCAACCGCCCCGGCGCTCACTCTGACGGGGACTCCCACCCAAACCGTAACAAGTACCGCCACCAACAGTCCGACATTTACCCCCTTGTCTTCCACCGCGACCTTCACCTTTACGCCCAGCTTTACGCTGAGCCCCATCCCAACACTCACCGTCACGAATACGCCGACTAGCGGGGCGAACACTTTCACCCCGACTCTCACCTGGAGTCCGACCGGCATCGTCCCCCTCACCTTTACCCTTACCACCACCGCCTGCCCGACCCACACCGCCACCTTATCTGTCACACCTACCCCCTCCAATACGGCCACGGTGACTCCTATCGGTTCTTGGTATACCTCCACCCCAACGGGTACTCCCACCATCACCGGAACTCCCACTCTCACCGGCACGCCCACCCACACCGGAACCCCGACTAGCACCCTGCCGCCACCGCCCACTTTTACCGGCACGCCGACCCAGACTCCCAACGCCACGGCGACTTCCTGCCCTCCCGGTTTCGTGATGGGGAACAACAGCGTGGGGCTTTATGAGGATACGGACACCCAAAGGCTGAAACTCAACCGTTACACCGCGCCTTATAACACGACCCTCTATAGCATCACCGGCGCTTATTACAACGGAGGATTCACGCCGGATTTCACCTTCGCCGTTTACGACGATAACGGAAGCGGAACCGCGCCGACCACCTTGTTGAGCCAGGCGGTTTATCCCTCCACCAGCGGCAGTTATGCCTACAGCTATCCTTGGGCCACCTTCAACCTGGCGACTCCGGTCACCGTCACGACTAGGAAATATTATTGGCTTGGGTACAGCCTCAACGCGGGTTATTTCTTTTACAGTCCGACCACGTCGGTGACTTACGCTTATCAATATCCGGCCCCGCCGCAATCCTTGCCCTCCAGTTTTTCGGGAACCGTCAATCCCGTCGGAACTAACTACGTCCTGTCCCTTTACGTCAACGGCTGTCCCTTCACCCCCCTGCCCAATACCCCGACTTACACGGCGACGATGACGCCCACTTCCAGCTTCACTTTCACGGTCACGCCGACGCCCACCGACAGCCTCACGCCGACTCCCACGCCGATAGGAAGCTGGTTCACCGCCACCCCGACCATGACTCCCACGCCGACAATCACCTTCACTCCCACCGCCACGCCGACCTGATAAAATTTAATAGCCCAAGCGAGGCCCTTTGTGTCCATCTCGTTTCGGAGCGGTTTTTAGGCAAACCACATTCCTCCCTCCTCCTTCACGCCTCCGAAAGGGAAAACCAACTTAAAAAGTGTTTAAATTAAGGCTTGTTAAGGCAATTACCGGGTTGGGACCGTAATATCCCCATTGATATTGAAAAGGTCGTTATGATAAAAAAATGACCATGGAAATTGACTACAGCAAGCCCATAGGCCGAATCGCCGTTGAAATCAGCGGGGCGGTATCGCTCTTTGAAAAATACGGGATCGATTATTACCGGGAAGCTGAAAAGGAACTTGTAACGGCTTGTTCCATTGCCGGGGCACCCTTGGATCAGGTCGAATCCGAGCTGAAAAAAATCAAGGAACCCATACCTGCCCTTTGGTATCAGCAGGAACCCGACTGGTCGCGGGAAACCATGGCCTCCTTGATCCACTACATCGTCCAGGTCCACCACACCAAAGCCCGTTCGCTTTTGGATGACATCGTGAGGGAGTTAGACCTCTCGCGGGAAACGAAACAAGAGCCCGGGAGATTGCAGGTCCTTCGGAACCTTTTCTTGGAGTTTGAGGCCGAACTTCGCAATCACCTGTTGGAGGAAGAAGAAACCATATTCCTTTATTTAATCCATACCGAGAGGGCTTTGGAAAAGGGCCAAGCCCCGGGGAATCTCGCGCCCATGGAAAAGGGCTTTTCCAACTCGATCCGCGAGATTCTTTTCGAACACCGGTTCATGGACAGGGGGTTCGAACAGATTGAGAAGCTCATGCACTTGATCAATGACGAAGCCTCGGCGGTATCCTTGAAAAACCTGGTGGAAGCGTTGTCGGCTTTAAAAAAAGACAATGAAAAGCATGTCCACCTGGAAAACAGAAAACTTTTCGGGCGCAGCGCCCAACTGGGGCTGATGGATTAAAAAAGGCCGCTGAATAAGTAGACCCCCTCGGTTCTTCCCTAAAAGAAATTAAACTCCACCCCACCCAAAAATCATGAATCAAAACGATGTAAATGACACCCCTTTATGATCCCCGTCATAGGGAGTAGGAAAAAGGGGCGATATCTTTTTTAAAAGACAGGGAAGGACCCGTTAAACCAAAATGGAAATAGACACTACCAAACCCATCCGCCAAATCGCCGTTGAAGTCAGCGGGGCGGCCACTCTCTTCGAGAAATTCGGGATCGATTATTACGGCGAGGGAAACCGGGAACTGAAGGTGGCTTGTTCCATGGTCGGCGTGCCTTTGAGCCATGTCGAGACGGAATTGAAAAAGAGATACACGATTCCCGCCTCCTGGCGCGAGCGGGAACCCGATTGGTCGCGGGAAAACATGGCGTCGCTGATCCATTACATCATTCATGTCCACCATGTCAAAACCAGGGCGCTGTTGGACGACATCGGGCGGGAACTGGCCCTTTTGCGAGACAGCCACAAGGAACGCGAAAGATTGGATGTCCTCCGAAATCTTTTCCAGGAAATCGACGACGAACTGAGGGACCATATGTTGGACGAGGAAAAAGTGATCTTCCCTTACCTCATTTACGCCGAGAGAGCCTTGGAGAAGGGCGAGGTGATTGGGGACGTTCTTCAGATGAACAAGGGTTTTTCCGACTCGATCCGCGAAATCCTTTTTGAGCACCGTTTCATGGACCGGGGATTTCAAGAGATGGATAAGCTTATGTACCTGATCAATGACGAAAGCGCGGGAGATTCCCTGAAAGCCCTGGCGAAGGCGGTGGAGGCCCTCATCCAAGACAACGAAAAGCATATCCAACTGGAAAACAACAAACTCTTCCGCCGCAGCGCCCAACTGGGGCTGATGGAATAAGCCGCCGGTCCCCGCAATTACTCGTCCCACCCTCCCGTACTGTTAAAGTGATAAACCAGTTCGTTCGAGGCTTTCTCCAAAAAGTCGATGTCGGCCCGGCTGAAGCCCCGCTTCGCCAGGTACCGCGACAGGAAAGGGAAGGCGCGCCGGTGAATGATGGTTAAATCCACATCCGAGGGCCGGGTCACCAAGCGGGGCAGGAGATTTTCGAAGATCCGGCGGAAAGTCTGCTTGTAGGTCAGGCGAATCCAAATCACCGTATCCCGGTAATTCATTTCCTTGATGTCACCCCGCAGTTTTGGCGGATACCTGTAATCCGCGAACATGTCGTCCGAAAGAATGTCCTCCAGGCATTGGGCGATCACGAGGGGATCGTTTTTTTGGGGCCCCCAGGGCTTTTTGTTCAAAAGCTCGAAAAGCTTCCAGGGGGATTGTTGCTTCTTCGGAGTCTTGGCCGGGGCGGCCTTCGGGGGGGTGGCGGGCCGGCAAGCCGCGTTGCGGCCCCGGCCCACCCGGATGATGCGTCCCTCCCTCAGGAGCTTTTCCTGGAGCCGGTTGACGGCTTTTCGATTCATCCCCAATCCCTTAACTAATTCGCTGGTCTTAATCTCCCCTTTTAGTTCAAGCACGGACATGATTTGAAGTTCCAAGGCGAAGGTGGTTTCCTTGGGAGGCCGGCCCGGGGCCTTACCCTTCGATAGGGTTGGGGCAGCGGGGATAACCGCCGGGGGGGCGAAAGAGTTCAGGCTAGGGGGAGGTTGGGGAAGAATTGGCTGTGGTTGGCTGGGGTAGCCGGTTCCAACCGGGGCAAGAAGGTGGTATGGGGTCTCAGGCGTTTGAGGTTCTGGCGCGGGAGCAGGCTTATCGATCATGATGTCGGACACCCCCGACCATACCTGTTCTTTGGCCGGGGCGGGAGCCGCCGTCGGGGCTAAAACCTTACCGCGAAGGAGCGCCACCAAGAGATGCTGAAGCCCCCATAGCGCGGCACAGATGGCCAGGGTTTCGTCCAGGAAGGTGGGCATGGCCTGGATCAAGCCCTTGGCCCGGTAATAGTGGGCGATTCCCGACAAGACGGCCCATAACAGCAGGGAGGAAGTCCCGGGGCCCACCGTTTGTAGCAAGAAAGGCGGCTTCGTGTCGGAGTCTGGCCCCAACCACACCTGCATGGCGGTTACCCAAACCACGTAGATGAAATAGGCCAGGAGATAGGCTTGGTAGGTTTGGGTCCAGGACAGGGGGTTCAGGTAGTCCACCCACCCTTCGGGGGGCTGGTGCTCCCCGTTGAGCTGGGGGTTCCAGAAAAGGGACGAAAGGATATGGCTCCCGTGGAAAAAGGCGGTAAGCCACAAAAAAGCCTCTAAAAGCAGGGTAATGGGAATGATCACCATAATTACGGGACATTTTACCAACCGGATTCGGGCCCTTCCAGGGGGTTGGGGAAGAATTATGTCTCAATTAACCCGAATTATGTCCCAATTACGAAGAGGGCTTCTTTTGAGCTTATCTTCTGGAACAGGTATAAACCTGGGTCTCATAGGGTATCTCGAACTCGGTCCGGCCCTGGGTTTGGGGGTGGGCGGCCAGGAGGGCCCTTACCTCATCCGCTACCCTTTCCCGGGCGGGGGAGGGTAGGGCGGCGATGAAGCTGACGGAGGTCGCCCGGTCGACGACCATCCCGGCGTCTCCCTTTTGAAGCTGGGGAAAACCCCGCTTTTCTAGGGGGGTAAAGAGGAGGCTGGCCTCGAAGGCCCTTTCCCACTCCAAGGTCTTAAAACGGGGGGTAGCCCCCTCGTGGCTATTGATGATCCGGCTCAGTTGGCCTACCCAATCCACCGATTCGTCCCGGACATTCCAAACCAGCCCCAGCCTCCCCCCGGGCTTCAGGACCCGGTGGATTTCCGCCAGGGCTCGGGGCCCGTCGAACCAATGGAAGGCTTGGGCCACGACCACTACATCCAAGGACTCGGAGGGAAGGGGAACGGCCTCGGCAGTACCTTCTAGGATTTCGACGCCGGGCAGGAGTGCCGAGAACTTCCGCCGCATTCCTTCCACCGGCTCCACCGCCGTCAACTTGGCGCCCGTGGGCACCAGCCGCCGGGTGAGCTTGCCGGTCCCCGCCGCCAAATCCAGCACATAGGAGCCCTGGTTGATATTTAGGTTTCGTATAAGGAACTCAATGGCTTCCGCAGGAAAGTCCGGCCGGCCCCGTTCGTAAGTATCCGCCCCCGCTTGAAAGCCCTGCGCAGCAGCGGAGTTGATGTTTAATTTCTTTTCGTTCGTCAATCGGTTTGTCCCAAGGGAATTTTAAAATTATTTCCGCAAGCCTCTAGGTACCATTTCATCGCTTCTTTATGATCACGGATAACCCCGCCAAGCCCATCGTCATAAAGGTACCCGATGTTAATTTCGGCCGGTGCGAATCCTTTCTTGGCGGCTTTTCGATACCATCTCATCGCCGAATGAAAGTCTTGATCTCCATTTTCAGTGCGTCCAGTACTATATAGTTCACCTATGCTGTTTTCCGCATTGGCATTTCCAAGATCGGCGGCTTTTCGATACCAAATCATTGCTTGAGTATAATCCCCGGACTTTTCAGCTTTTAATCCCTTGTTCAACTCCACCAACCCGGGAGAAGATTCCGCGCAAAAGGAAAGACTTTTGAGGACTTCAATGTTTTTTAGCGCTGCTTTGTCCCCCTGAGCAAAGGCTTTTTGAAACCAATTCATGGCTTCCGTGTAATCCATCCACACCCCAAGACCTTTTTCATAACAAATACCGATGGCGTTTTCGGCACCAATATTTCCTTTACTAGCGGATTGCCTGTAATACATCATGGCTTGTTCATAATCTTGATCTTGGGTTGCTCCCAAACCATTAGCATATAAGTCACCTATTTCTTTTTCGGCTTGGTCATTTCCTTGTGCTGCGGCTTTTTGGAACGATTGCATAGCGTGGACATAATCCCCGATTTTTGCAGCACTTAAACCAACTTTTAATTCATCGGAACCAGCCGAGGTTTGTGCCAAAAGGAAAGTGGAATTCCAAAAAACAATCCCGAATGAAAGTAGAAGAGTTAAATAGCTATGGGCAAAAGAATGTTTCATGCCTTTCTCCTTAAAGTTATTGAGGCTTTTGGGGAACAATCGGTTTCATCTTACAAACTTTTGAAACCAAAAACCGGTTGCGGTTGAAGACGCGATAGGCCATCCAAAAAAGACTTCTCAAACCTGGAAGGCTGAAAAAGTAACCGATTGGGCTGGTCCACCAAATATTTCTGAAGATATAAAGATAAGCGTCGGCCCCAGAAATGATGCTGTTGTCCTCAAACAATATTCGAATGTCCCGGGTTAATTCCTCATCCGTAAAGCCGGTGCGCTTTTGGACCCACTTCGCTTGCAGGGGTTCAATCTTGAAACCCTTTGAGGCCAGTAAGTCGCCCCAGAAGGGTATCCACCAACTGCAAAAGCCGCAGGCCCCATCGTAAAGCACCCAGCCTTTGATTTCTTTTGGAGTTTTCATTCGGCTAGACCTTTCGACCGGGATAGATATTTACGTGAGAACCTTCCGCCACAAAAGCGGAATGGGGTTTACGGCTTAAGGCTGCCGAAAACCGGTCGCCGTAAAAAGAACGGACCGCTTTATCTACCGTCATCTTGAGGTGGCTCCAATATCTCCAGGGTTCATGTTGTACCCGATACTCTTTGACGGAGCCATTCTTTTGCCGGGTATAACCCCAATAATGCTCCAAAATAAATTCTTCGATCGACTTTTTTCGGAGAGGTTGCGGATTTCCGGTTGTTTTGGCCGTGAACCCGACCCACTTTTCCCCTATTTTCCACTCATAGGTACACTCGTACCTATTCTTCGGGTTTGATACATCTTTCTGAAGTATCAGGTGCCCCATGGGATAAGCCACATAGGGTTCGTTGTATAAAACCCGTGCGCCCCAAGCAATGGGGGCGAACGGAACAATCTCACGGATAAAACAAACCGCCCGGCGAATTTCATTACCCACTTTTTTACGGACATAAAACCTAAGATTAATCTCTTCAAAATTTTGAAAAGGAAACATCGGAATAACGCCGAAAAGTTTTGTGTTTTGAAACAAAAATCCGACCAAGCTGATGAAGGTTTTCTTTTGGTAAGAGTCTAATTCGGTTCCAGGAGGCACCAAGGGCTTCAACAGGGCGGGATTAATTTGATAGTTGATGACGATTAAATATCGCCAATAGGAACTGAGCAATGGGAGGGATGGCCGGGTGGGACCGCTAATATCTTTATTCGCTTGCAACTAGATCTCCATATGGACAAGCTTCAAGTCAGTAAATTAAACCTGAATGATCGTTTTTAAAATCTGTTGGAGAGTTTTTTTGATCGCTGGCGTGAAGACGGCCCATTTTTTGAATCACTAAATTCTTCTCAATCGTAGTCAAGATGGGCTTGAAAACGGAAGGCTTTAAAAGGCCTGCTCCTTTCCAGTGGGAAAGACTAGTTCCCCCAAACACGGTCGAAGCGGCGGGTTGGCTGGTTAAGGCCAGGATAATCAGGTCGGGGCGGGAAAGGTTGTAGGTTCTTGAGCTTATAACAACGGCAGGACGCTTCTTAACGGCGGTTTGGTTGGAGAAGGGAAAAGGAACGAGGAGAACATCTCCAAAATCATAGTTTGTCGTAGATGGCATCTTCGGGATTATCCCAGACCTTTGAAAAAGACTTTTCGGAAAGTTTAGAAGCGGCTTTGGCCAATTGCCTGTCGGAACCTTTGTGGCCAAGGAACTCCACGAAATTCTCAACTTCATTGATCTTGTCGGCGGGAAGAGCCTCGATTTTTTTGATGAGCGTTAAGACGTTTTTCTTGGTTCTCATGAAAATCATTATACCTTTTTAACGGATAGTCCAAAAGTTGAAAAAATAAACCGCACGAAAATCGGCCACTTTGTTTACAACCGATTCTTTCGGCGATACTCATTCGACTTACTTCTTAAAAAAGACAAAAAAATCATGAATGGCCCTTCCAGAGTTTCCTTTCTTGACGGGCTTATGTGGAACGGTCTTAAAGCCAACCTCCACTAGCCATTTGGCATAGGTAGGATGATCGTCGTGGCTCCAAAATATTTTCGCTCCAAACATCGGGCCTGGGTCCAGTAAAAACCTTTATTTGAAGGCCTTTTCTTGGGGCCGCCGTGATTTTATGGGATAATTGGGTCTGAGATAAAACCACTTTTGAAAGCTACCCATGCCCCTTTCCTTTCTCTTTACCGACATCGAGGACTCCACCGCCAAATGGGAAGCGGATCACCGCGCCATGAGCCGGGCCCTGCTTCAGCATGATCGGGTCTTGAATGAGGCGGTTCAGGCGGCGGGCGGGAGAATCGTCAAGCACACCGGCGACGGCATTTTCGCGGTTCTTTCCAGCGAGGATTCCTTAAGGTGCGCGCTGGATATTCAGAAGCGCGTGGGGGCCTGCCACTGGGAGCCCTTTGCGGGTTTCCGAGTGCGCATTGGGCTGCACGCGGGCGAAGCCGAGGAGCGTAACGGGGATTTTTTCGGGCCTGTCATCAATTGCGCGGCGCGGGTCATGTCCAAGGCGGGGGGCGGGCAGGTGTTGGCGACCCAGGAGGCGGTGCAGGAAGGGGCCTTGCCGGAGCAAGCCACGGCCGCCGACGTGGGGGTCTTCCGCCTGAAGGGCATCGAGAAGCCCCACCGGCTTTTTCAACTGCACCATCCCCAGATGGAACAGCGTGTTTTCCAACAGATCAAAAACGACGATGTCACCCTCTCCGGCCTGCCCACCGCCACCGAACAAATGCAAGGCCGCCAGAATGAGTTGAAGGAAGCCCTGGCATTATTTGAAAGCGGGCGGTTAGGCCTGCTGACCATAACGGGCCAGGCCGGGGTGGGCAAAACCCGCTTCGCGCTGGCCTTGGGCGAGCGCTTGAGTTCCCATTATCCCGATGGCACCTGCTTCATCGATTTGTCCACGGTCGACGGACGGGACACCCTGGGCAAAAGCGTAGCCCAGGCCCTGGGGCTGAACCTACCCCATACGGAAGAAACCGATTTGGTGGTCTACCAATATCTGGCAGAGCGGCAGTTGCTCTTGATCCTCGATAATTTCGAACACCTGACCACCAAGGCGCTCTTCGTGGGCAGGCTCCTCAAGGCCGCGCCCTTCGTGACGGTCTTGGCCACCTCGCGGGTGCGGCTGAACCTGCCCGGGGAAAAAATCTTCAATCTCTTGGGCCTCTCCGTGGAGCCGGAAGGCGGGGCGCTGGAAATGGCCGTGGCGGTGGCGCTGGCCTCGGGACGGGCCTTGAACAAGGCCGAGCGCGCGACCCTGCGGGAAATTTGCGTTTTATTGGAAGGCAACGCCCAGGCCATCCGCCTGGCGGTGGCGCTTTGCGCCGAAATGGAGCCAGAATCCCTTCTGAATCTCCTGCGGGAAATTCTTAGCGAGATGGGCGGCGATCGTTCCCTGGAAATCAGCGCCGGATTGAAGGGCGCGTTCGAGGCCCATTGGTGCACCCTCGACAATGACACCCGGGGGGTTCTGGCGAGGCTTTCGGTTTTCCACGCTGGCTTTTCCACCGACGCGGCGAGGGCCGTGAGCCAGGCCACTGAGGATCAGCTGGCGCGCCTTGGCCGTCGGCACCTACTTTTATCCCTGGAGGGCCGCCATCACCTGCACGAGTCGGTACGCCAAATGGCCCTGGCCCAACTGCAATTGGACCCCGCCGCCCGCGAGGCCAGCTGGCGGGCCTACCGGCGTTATTACATGGGTTTCCTGCGCGAGCACGCCCTGGAACTGCAGGGTGGCCCCCGCAAGGTGGAGCTTTTGAAAATCATGGACCGCGACTTCGCCAATATCAGCGAAGCCTGGCGGCTGGCTTGCGAGGCGGACGGGGTGGCGGAAATCACCGAAGGGTCGGAGTCGCTTTGCCAATATGTCGACTTCCGCCATATTTACCGGGAAGGCACGCGGCTTTACGGCATGGGCCTGCAAAAATTGGAAGCCCAGGGGCGAAGCCGGGCCCTCGCCGAGATGTATATTCGGCAGTCCAACTGCCTGACTTTCCTGGGCCGCCTGGAGGAGGCGGACCATCTGCAGGCCATGGCCCTGGACTATTATCAGGCTGAGGGGAACCGCGAGAAGGAAGCCGCCACCTTCACCTTGATGGCCCAAGTGGCCAGTTCCCGGGGGGATTTCGCCGCCCAAATCCGCAACGCCTCCCAGGCGCTGGATATCTGGCTTCAGTTGAAGGACGCCAAGGGCCAGGCCTGGGCCATGACCTATCTCTGCCAGGGTCATTTCCGGCGGGGCGAGTACAAGCCGGCGAAAGTCCGGGGAGAAGCGGCGGTCAAAATTTATGAGGCGGCGGGGGACATTTCGGGCCAGCTTTGGTCCATGAGCATCCTGGCCGAGGACATCTTCATGCTCGGGGAGATCAACGAAGCCCGGGCCCTTTGCTACAAAAGCCTGGAACTGGCCCGCCCCCTGGAGGAGCTTTGGGCCCTTGCCCGCACCAACAACATGCTGGCCCGTATCGCCGAGCTTCAAAGCGAATACCGGGAAGCCCGCCATTACCTCAAGGCCTGCAAGAAATATTTCATGCGCCTGGGGCTTGACCCGCAGATGGCCTTCAACCTGCGAAACCTCAGTGTGGAAATCCAGCTGGCGCTGGGGGACTACGCCGAGGCCGAGCGACTGCTGAGCGAATCCCTCGACACCAAGAACGCCCCCGAAAGCCGGATCGACCTAACCTGGCCCCTCAACCTCTTGGCCCAGTTGCGGCTGCAACAGGGCGATTTCAAGGGCGCCGCCGACATTTGCGACCAGGGTTTGAAGGAAGGAACTATGTACGCCGACGGCGGTTCCTGGTTCAAGGAAAACCTAGCGATAGTGCTGGCCGCCCTGGGCGAATATCCCCGCGCCTTGGACCTGACCCGGGAAAGCCTGCGGCAATCCATCCAAGCGGACTTTCCGCGAGGCCAGGCCTGGGGCCATATCCGGCTGGCGTCCGTCCTGGTGCCCTTGGGAAAACTGGAGGAGGCCCGGGTGGCTTTGGATACGGCGCGAAAACTTCACGCCCAGCTGGGCGAGCCCCACGGCATGGCTTCCAACGACCTGCTGTTGGCCAAGATCGAGCGCCTGGAGGGAAAGGTGCCGTCCGCCCTGCGCCTAGCCGCCCGGGGCCGGGACACCTACGCTAATTTAGGCATGCCCCGAAGCCTGGCCCTGGCCCACCTGGAACTGGGAAGCGCTTTGGCCGCCGCCGGGGACAAGGACCTGGCCGCCGAGCATTTTTCCACGGCCTTCAAGACCGCCGCCAAAGTAGAAGCCCTTCCCGTGGCCATGGCCGCCCTTCAGCGCCTGGCGGTGGTGAAAGCGGCCCGGGGAGAACCGTCTTTAGCGGTGCAGGCCCTCTTCGCGGTAGTGGAGGAGGAGGCTTGCGACGCCGAAACCCGCGAAACCGCCCAGCGTGAATTGGACAGCCTAACCCAGGCCCTGCCGAAGGAGGTTTTGGAGGAGGCCCGCCAAAAGGCCCGGGAACTGGGATGGAAAAAAACGGGAGAGTTGTTGGGCGTTGTTTTTGAGTGAGGTTTATAAAACCGTAACCGCAGGGACCTAGCGGGCCTTTAAATTTCTTTTAAAGGCCATAACGTAAATCCAAAACCAAACCATTATTTTGGGGAGACAGATTCCAAGTCACCGAAGGGGATTGCTTCGTCACGCGGTTATAGCGTTGGACGGCGGTGTACTTGGCGGTTCCCGCCTCCAATTCCAGAAGCCCGCCCGCAACCCCCAAGACCGCCCCTGGAATGGCAATGGGCAAATAGGGAGTGGAAATATCCAGGCCCACCACATAGATGTGGGTGTTGGGAAAGAAAAGGGAAAGAACCGATAGGGCCACCGAACCGCCCAAGCCAAAAAACCCCAGGGTTTCATCCGACTCGGATTTACTCAAGAGGGAGCTGGCTTGCGGGTCGCTAATAGAATCAATCGCGTTTTTCAACTGCGGCCCGGAAAGCACCTTGTCGTTTTGCAAATATTGCATCCCGCCCAGGGTGGTCCAGTGGGTTTGGATGGGGGAATAGGTTGGAGTGGAATCGGGGGAGGCATCTTCCGCCCAAGCCACCGGCACCAACGAAGAAATTAAAAAAACCGCGAGAAAAAACCGGATCATGAAAGTCCTCTCATTAATTCGAAGCGTGTTTTAAATTCACGCCGACCATTATCTTTTATTTCTTGAGACAAAAGAATAAATCATGAATGGCCTTCCCTGATTTTCCTTCTTTAACGGGCTTATGCCGAACGATCTTGAAGCCCGTTTCCTCAAGCCATTGGGTATAGGTTTCATGGTCGGCGTGGCTCCAAAACATCTCGGCGCCGAACCAATTTTTTTCCCGGCCGGTCCAGCGGCCATGGCCGAGCATGGCGGCAAAGGCCCCGCCCGGCTTGAGCCAGCGGCAAATACGCCGCAACAAGGGGCGTTGTTCCTTCATGGGCAAGTGGATGATCGAATAAAAGCTGACGACGGCATCAAAGCTTTCCGCCGGAAATCTTAGCTGGGTCATGTCCGCCCGCCGGAACCGGCCCTGGGGCACCAGCTTTTTCGCGCGACGGATTTGGACGTCCGAAATGTCCACACCCAAGTAAGAATGGTTCCGGGCGAAATATTGAGCCGCCGGGACACCCATCCCGCAACCCAGCTCTAAAACCTTCCCGCCCTTTTCCGATCGCCGTCCGACCCAAGCCAGCCAAGGAAGCATGTTCTTGGCGTCCTCGCCCCGGCCTTGGTCGTCACGGTAACGAAAGGAAATGCGGTTATAACCTTTTCGAACCGTTTGCTTGGAACCGGGCATGGGAACTCCTGGGTAGGTTTTGTCTCTTTATCGGACCAACAAAACCCTGGCCTGGTGGACACCCGTGGGTTCGACCAGCCGAAGGATATAGGTGCCGCTGGCCACCAGATCACCGTACTTATTTTTTCCGTCCCAAGTGAGCTGAAACGATCCCGCCGGTTGATTGGCGTAATTACCCAGGGTTCGGATGTGCTCACCGGCCGAGTTGTACACCATCACCGAACAGGCGCCCGGAAAGCAAAGGAAGGAGGTTAAAGTCAGGGGCTGGCCGGCTTGCGGGGTAAAAAGGTTCAGCGAAGCGGAAAGTCCGCTTTGGCAGATGGGGGTGGGGCTGAAAGTCGGTGTAAAGGTGAGTGTCGGTGTGGGACTGATGGTGGGGGTGGGCGTATTGACGGCGAACTTCATGACGAAGGCATCCTCCGTTCCTCCCCCGTAATTCACTTGAAAGGCTCCGGCCGTGGTCGGAAAATTTCCGCTGGTATAACCCGTTAAATAAATGTTTTCCGAAGGGTCCAGGGCCACTTTGTAACTGGAGTCTTCCCCTGATCCCCCCAAATAAGTGGAATAAATTAAAGCCGTTCCCAGGGGATTGAAAATGGTCATAAAACCATCATAGGTCCCGCCGCCATAAACCGTCTGGTAGGCGCCGGCGGTGGTCGGAAAACTTCCCGAGGTCAAACCAGTCGCATAGACGTTCCCCGCGGGATCCACGGCGATACCGCCCCCTTCGGTAATGCCCCCTCCACCCAAGTAAGTCGAAAAAATAAGGGCTGTTCCGTTGGGATTCAATTTGGTAACGAAAACTTCCACGCCACCCGGGAAAACCGTCTCATAGGCACCGGCGGTGGTGGGGAAGTTTCCACCCGTGGAACCAATGATGTAAGCGTCTCCGGCGGCGTCCAACGCGATGCCATAAGACGCGTCGTTATTGTTTTCCCCCAGGTAGGTGGAATAGACCAAGGCGCTTCCGGCCGGGTTCAACTCAGTGACAAAAACGTCCCAACTACTCGTGGCTCCATAAACGGTCTGATAGGCTCCCGGCGTGAGGGGGAAATCCGGGCTGGTCGTGGGACCTGTGATATAAACGTTTCCGGCGGCATTCACCGCAATGGCTTCCGCCATATCGTTGCCGCTTCCCCCGACATAGGTGGAATAAAGCAACGCGCTTCCAGCGGGGTTTAATTTGGTGACGAAAGAGGACTGAACACCCGCGGCAACAGTCTGAAAAGCGCCGGGCGTGACGGGAAAAGATCCAGTGAAATAGCCGGTGACATAAGCGTTTCCCGCCCCGTCCACCGCGATGCCGTTGGCCTGCTCGTTGCCGCTTCCCCCCAGGTAGGTCGAATAAACTAGGGCATTTCCGGCGGGATTCAGTTTGGCCACGAAAGCATCGGAGGTCCCGCCGCCGAAAACCGTTTGATAGGCTCCGCCCGTGGTGGGGAAGTTAGAGCTATCCGTTGCGCCCGTCACATAGGCATTCCCGGCGCCATCGATGGCGACGCCAAAGCCATCATCTTCTCCATTTCCACCGAGATAGGTTGAATAAACCACCGCGCTTCCCGTGGGGTTTAACTTCGTCACGAAGGCATCCGAGGTTCCACCTTTAAAGGCTGTTTGGAAGGCTCCCCCTGTGGTTGGAAAGTTGGGGCTGTCGGTGGTACCTGTCACGTAAGCGTTACCCAAAGCGTCGGCCACGATATCCATGCCATTATCATCCCCGCTGCCGCCCAGATATGTGGAATAGGCCAGGATCGGGTCGATCACCAAGGGCTTAGCCCGGTCATAATTTTGAACCTCAAAACCCGCCTCGTCCCGGCCGAGCTTCACGAACTTTCCCTGGATTTTCGTTCCCTCACCTTTCTCAACCTGGTAAACCGCCGGAACCTGAAAGGTGAGGGCGCCGGTTTTAGTTTGAAGCACCAAAGCGCCGCGAGAGTCGACCTTCACGAGTTTCGCCCCGGTGAACTTCAGCCGAATGGCTTTCGGGTCCGCCCCCGGTTTCACCCAGAAGTCATACTCCAGCTTCCTTTGGTCGCCGTAGTAAAGCATATCGACGCCGGGATAAAGTTCCTCCATCTTGACCTGGGCGTACTGGGCCACGCCCTTTCGCCAATGGTCCGGGTTATTGCCGATGAAATAGTTGGATTTGCCTTTTAGTTCTTCCAGCCCCTCCATGCGGCATAAGCGGTTTGCGCCTTGAAAGCGCATCCGAATAACACCGGAGGGGGATGTTTGTAAAGAAGCGGTTTTTTGATGGTGGTGGCCAGCCGAAAAACTTTTGGACGGTGTGGAGCGAAAACGGAGGACAGCCTCCGCCGGGGTCAGGAACAAATGATAGTCCCGGCCCTTGGCCAGGAACCGCACCGAGGGATCGGTCTGGCCCTCGTTTTTTTCGAAGCTCATCGGCAAGTCCCCATAAGCCCGGAAAATCCTCTTGCGGGCCTGGATGTCGGGCCTAAAAGACGAACCCTTGGGCGAAGGGGATGAGGAAACCGGGAGGCGGTCCAGGGAAAAGGCGAGGAGACCGGCGGGTTGGGCCAGAAAACAAGACAATAGGCATCGCAAAAGTAATTGAAAGCGTTTGGGGGCCTTGATTAGAAAAAAGGAAGGTAGGTCTAGCGGCATTCAAATATCCTTACATGGAATAGATGAAGAGATAGAGCTTTCAAATTTACCACGAAAGGGCGGCTTTAGGCCTTTTACCGAGAATTCCCGTTCCGCGCTTTTGGCTCTAAGGCTTAAAAACGTTATGGGATGGCTATTTTACCAGGCACGCGAAAGAGCGCTCCATAGAACTTGAACCTCACGTTACGTGAGGTCTTATACTTACTCGCATGGGTATTCGAATCTGGAAAGTCGGGGAGCTGGGGAGGATCACGGGCCTCAGCATCCGGACCCTTCACTATTACGAGGGGATGGGGCTTTTAATCCCATCGGGCCGCACGGACTCGGGCCATCGGGTCTATGGCGAGAAAGACCTGGTGCGGCTTCAACAAATTCTTTCGCTTAAACAGCTGGGTTTTCCGCTGGAAGACATCAAGAGCTGTCTTAACGAGGAAAAGATGTTCCCGGTCCAGATCGTTCGGGCGCACAAAAAGCGAATCGAGGAGGAAAAAGCGAGGATAGAAAATCTGTATGGGCTCCTTTCCAGCCTGGAAAAGGCTTTGGCGGCAAAGGAGAAAATTTCAATTGATGAGGTGATTAAAACCATGGAAGCGATCACGATGTATGAAAAATATTTCACGAAAGAACAGCTTGATAAACTTTCCAAGATCAGGAAGTCCCTGGGCGATAAAAAATTAAAAGACCTTAGGGACCAATGGCCCAAGCTCATCAAGGCCGTGCGGGCTGAAATGAAGCGGGAAACCCATCCGAACGATCGGAAGGTCCAAAAACTGGCGAAGCAATGGAGAAAGCTCAGTGACACCACTACAGGCGGGGATATTGACCTAAGCTTGGGGTTCGCGGAAATGTATAGAAAAGAACCCCAGGCTTTAAAAAGGTTGGGTATCGAACCGAAGCTTCGAGAATATGTGGGGAAAATGTTGTTCTGCTTTTATAGAAACAAATGAAGTGTGGATGGCCTAAAAGAATGGCTCCCCATTCCGTACGATTTGCGAACCATTAAATTTGCGATAATTTGATAACTATTACCGTTCGGCGATTACTTATTGTCAAGATTCACGACTTTTGTGATTTCAACAGAATCCACGCAAACCTCTTGCATAACTCCAGGTTCAGACTTGGTTAAGGGGCAAACCGTGAATTTACCGTAAACTTCAACGCTGAAATTGTTGTTTATTGCTTTTTTAAAATTTTCAGGGATGCAAGGCTCTTCGCCCGTGGTTTCGTTAAAAGTTTCGTGAACGCCCAAAATTCTTTTAGTGCCGATTCTCCAAATTCTTAAAGAAGGATTACCGTTATACAAAGAAGCGCGACCTTTAAATGTGAAACAACCGCTAACAATTCCTTCGAGATTGTTACATGGCTTTTTGGGCTCAATTTTTTTTGTTTGAATTGATTCTGTCGGCATTCTTGTCGTTTCAGGATTTTCACCAAAACTATTAGCATTTACTAACATCAAAGAAACATTAATCAGAACCACTATCGCTAATTTCACTTTTAATACCTCCCCGCGTTGGACTCGAATTGTTCGACGGGCTCATCAACATTGCCGAGACATTACATTTATTTCACTGTGAACTTCAAATCTTTCACCAGCATCCGGCCAGAACCCTGGTTTTGAGGGAGGTAAAACTCCACATCCTGCAAGGCCTGCAAGTCCAAGATGTTGTTCCCGTGCTGGTTGCCCCAGACCGTGCGGCGTTCCAGCTCGGAAAGGTCCACCCGGTAGTCTTCCCATTTGCCCGTGCCGGTGAAAGGGGGAAAGGCGTAGGATTCGCCGTCCGCGCCGTTTTTGCCGTCGTATTGGGCCTGGTCCGGCGCGGCGCAACCCGATTCGCTCATATAGATGGTGAAGCTGACACCCTTGGGAACGAAAGCTTTGAACTGGAAAAAGTTATATCCCCTCAAATCCACGGTGCCACCATCGGCAAAGGGAGGAATGTTGGAAGGAATGGAAGCCCCGCAGCCCCAACCGACACCGGTTTCGTAATCCATCACGATGGTCCCCGTCGTGGTATTGGCGACCGCTTTTCCGCCCTTGGCGCCATCACCCCAAGTGTCCACGTGGGCGCTGTTATCAATCTTGAGGAAATCGCGCGACGAGGGCACCTTCATCCCCGCATCGGCTTTGCGGTAATCGGCGCCCAAGTCTTCCTTGAATTCCGAAGGCAAGGGAACCAGGGATTTCTTATGGAGCGGGGCCGCGATCAAATTTAGCTTCGTGTGTTCCTGGGTGACGAGGGGATAGGCATGGTCCTTAAGATCCACCAGACCGTAATTGCAATCCTCGCCGTCGAAACGCCCCTCGGGGGACTCATCGGCCCATTCGTACCAATGCAGGCCCACGATATAAGGAAGGCTCAATAGCTGGCGGGCGTAGTTATCCAAATGACCGGCCCGGTCCTTTTGGGTGGGGAGGGCCACGTCCGCGCCGTGGTCGTTGGGATCGCCACTTTGGTTTTCCATGGCGCTGAAGGAATATTCCGAAATGAGGACGGGCTTTTTGGCCCGGGCGTAAAAATTATCCAAGAGGGGTTGGTTGATATTGCCGGACTTCGCATAAGTGTTCACCGAAACCACGTCGCAATATTTGGCGCAGGCTTCCACGGCCTCCCAGGGGTTTTCGCCGGCGAAGCGGACGCCTAAAATTAAATGGTTTTGGTCCACCGCCCTGAGGGCTTGGGTGGTCACCGAGAAATAACGCTCCGCCACCACGCCCACCCAGGCCATGGCGTCGGCCTTTTGTCTTTTAGTTTTGACCGACAAGGTGACGGGAGCTTCCAATTCTCCAAAGGATTGCAGTTGAAGGCCCCAGGCCTCATCGAATTGCTGGACGTCCTGGTCGTAGCGGTCCTCGAAAAATTTTTCCAAAGCCTGCTTGTTGGCGTCGTCCACGCCCTTAAGGGCGTATTTTTCGAGCAGGGTCTTTTGTCCGTTGTCGTGCCAGCCGTAATCCCCCCACCAGGGCAATTCGTTATCGAGGAAATAGCCGATCAGATAAGGATCATCCTTGTATAGGGCGGCCTTTTTGGAATTCTCTTTCGCCCGGGTCGCGAAGTCGTCGGTGAAAACGGACAAGAGCACGTCATCCCAGGGGTTGCCCCGGCCCAAGTAAAGCATATCCGTGTAAGGAAATTTTTGGCCCAACAAGGCCTCATCCCCCCAGCAACCGATGGTGTTGAAATGCCATTTCTTTAAACGGGTGAAGACGCCCTTGATCCAGGCTTTTTTGTTCCCGTCATATTGGTTTTTGACGGGGTTGTAATAATGATCGTTGGGCGCCCGGTAGGATTGGTCCCCGATGGCATTGACCCCCATGGAAAGGAAGGGTTTGCCCGAAGGGGCCGTAAACCAAGCCTTGCCGTCTTTCCAACCGACGGTGAAAAAAGGCTGGGGTTTGGCCTCCAGAAGAGGCATTCCGAAGGGAAAAAGGGTTAAAAGTAAAAAGAAAGTTAAGAATTTCCTCATCCAAAGCCTCCCGATCGCCTGAACTTTCCAAAACAGTATAGCTTCCCTCCGGGAAAATAGAAAAACCCGGAAGATCGATTTTAGCAAGTTGACGCTGGTAGACCCCCTGGGGATAATGTGCCGATTTTCCATCAACAGTTCATGTATGGGAATCGGCACAATACCGACCTCTTTGAAAAATTTTCATTTCTAGGAAAGTCGGCATGACGCCTTCTTCCGGACAGCCTGTGGATTTTGGGCTTGTTAAGACGCCGGAACAAAATTAAGGAGATGAAACGATGAAGAAGTTATTTGCCGCCGCTGCCAGCCTGTTGCTGTTATTTGCCGCTCCTCTTTTCGCCGACGATCAAACTGCCGCCCCGGCCGCCGGGACCACCGAGGCCGCTCCCGCGGCTGGTACCATCCCAAGTGTGGCCGCGACGCCGATGGGGAAAAAGGTAACCGGCTCCGACGCTGAAATTCGCACTACCCTCGATGAGATTTCCGCCGATTGGGCCTCCGGGGACGCCCATAAAATGGCCTCCCATTGGCTGGAAAAAGGATCGCTGATCACGCCTTTCGGCAAGGAAGCCTGGAACCGCGCCGAAGTCGAGGAAGCCATCGCCGGGGACCTCGAAATGATGAAGGGAAGCACCCAAACTTTCAGCGATCCCAAGATCGACTGGATTCTGGGTGGATGCGCCTTGGTGGATACGACCGGAACCATCGGCGGGATGAAGAACGCCGACGGAACCGACGCTCCCTCGAAGGAATTCCATGTTTACATGGTCCTCGTCCAACGGGGCAGCAAGTGGATGGCTCGCGCGGTCCGGCCTTACGCCTTCTTGCCGGCGCCGGATGGGTCCGCCGCAGCTCCCGCCGCTGCTTCCACCACGCCTTCGGACTCGACCGTTCCGCCAGCCCCCGATAGCGACTCGAAGAAGGACGACAGCACGAAATAAACCGGCTGTTAGAAATCTTTCAAAGCCTTCCTCCCTCTGGGGGGAAGGCTTTTTTATTTTAGCGGGATTATGAGGAGGATCAGACTTTTCGATCTGAGGATCGTTATAATCCCTTTACCTTTTTTCATTTCGGGGGAATAGCTTGAGTCGTGGCAAGATCATCATCATTGGGGGAGGGGTCATCGGCCTCTCGATCGCGGACCATTGCCTGCGCCGGGGTTTCCAACCGGTCGTCCTGGACAAGGGGTCTTTCGCCAAGGAAGCTTCCTGGGCCGGCGCCGGATACCTGGACCTTCGAAGCGCTTCCCGGGTGGGGGGCGCCTTTTTTGACCTTTGCCGGAAATCCTACGATCTTTTTCCCGAATGGGCCGCTCGTCTTCATCAGGAAAGCGGGATCGACCCGGAACTTTTAAATTCGGGAAGCCTGGACGTGGCTTTCTCAACCGAAGAAGAAAATTCCATCCGCCAAATGGAAAGCAACCTGAAAACCTTCGGCTTTTCGGGCGAATGGTGGACCGCCCCGGAGGCCGTCAAAAGGGAACCGAAACTCTCGACCGGATTAAAATCGGCTTTCTTCTTTAAGGCCACCAGTCAGGTGCGCCCACCCCGATTGACCCGGGCCATTCTTCGAGTCCTCCAAAAGAGCGGAGCGGAATTAAGGGAGGTGGAACCGGTCGAGGACATCCTTTTTAAAGGAAACCAAGCCGTCGGGGTGAAAACCTCCAAAGGGGTCTTGGAGGGGGAAGCGGTGGTTTTGGCTTCGGGCGCTTGGTCGGGCCTGATGGCGGAAAAAATCGGAATCCCCCTGGCGGTGAAGCCCTACCGGGGCCAGGTAGTGATGTTCCGGGGACAACCGGGAACCCTGCGCCACATCCTTTTCACCGGCATCCAAAAGGCCTTTACCTACCTCGTGCCCCGGCTGGACGGGCATATTTATGTCGGCAGTACCCTGGAAGACCAGGGCTTCGATAAGAACACCAGCTCGGAAGGCATGGATAAGCTCAAAAACGGGGCGGTCAAATTATTGCCGGGGCTTTCTCAACAACTCATCGAGGATACCTGGGCTGGCCTAAGGCCGGGTTCGGTGGATGGATGGCCCTATCTGGGCCGGGTGCCGGGCTTTGAAGGGCTTTGGATCGCCACGGGACATTTTACCCATGGACTTTTACTTTCGGCGGTGACGGGACAAGTGATGGCGCAAGTGTTATCGGGAGAGAGGCCGGCCTTGGATTTAAGCGCCTTCGCGACTGACCGCCAGCCCCACCCGGTGGCCGGGATATAAGCGGGTTAAGAATTTATTAATCAAAATTTATTCTCGTTTATAATGCCCTTCCAAATCTTCTCATAAAGGAAGTTCATGAGCCTCATTTTGACGGGTGCCTATGGGTTTATCGGAGCCCGTTTGGCCCATTCCCTCCTGGAAAGAGACCAAGAGGACCTTCTGCTCGTCGACAAGCCCGATTACCGGAAGAACCGCTCCTGCGTGAGGGGGTTGGAAAATCTCCCCATCATCGACCGGGAAAAGTTTTTGAACGAGCTTCCCAAGCTCAAGAACATCACCGCCGTTATCCACCTGGGCGCCTGCACCGATACCGGCAATCATGACCAGGCTTACATGTGGAAAATGAACACGGATTACACCAAGGCGCTCTGGCAATGGTGCTCCGAAAACAAAATCCCCCTCCTTTACGCTTCCAGCGGGGCCACCTATGGCCGGGGGGAGGAGGGTTACTCCGACGAACATCGGGACATTCCCAAATACAAGCCTTTGAATGTCTACGGACGAAGCAAGCAGGAGTTCGACCTTTGGGCCCTTAAACAAAAGGAATCCCCGACGCGCTGGTATGGGCTCAAGTTTTTCAATGTCTATGGAATGGATGAAAGCCACAAGGGCCGTATGGCTTCGCCGATTTTCCACGGGTATCACGAAATCCAAAAAACCGGAAAGCAAACCTTGTTCCGCTCCCATAAAGAAGGCGTGGCGGACGGTGAACAAAAAAGGGATTTTGTTTTTGTCGACGATATCGTAAAACTTTGCTTGTTCTGCCTGGAGAAGAACCCTCCCTCGGGGATTTATAATTGCGGGACGGGACAGGCCCGGACTTTCCTGGATGTATCCAAGGCGCTCTTCAAGGCCCTGGGCTTGGAGCCCAAGGTCGAGTGGATCGACACGCCTGAAAAATTCAGGGCGGGTTATCAATATTTCACCCAGGCGAACATGGGGAAGATGAAAGCGGCCGGTTATCCAGAATCCTTTTTGCCGGTTGAAGAGGGCGTCGCCCGTTACGTGAAATGGCTGCAAAGTGTGGAGGTGTGAGCACCGGCGGTCGAAAACTTCCAACGGGTATCAAGGTCATTTATAAAATTACTTACCCCAATGGAAAAATATATATTGGTCAGGATGTAACCAATTCCATAAATTATTTTGGGAGCGCAAAAAGTAGTCTTATTGCAAAAGATTTTACGACCGAGGAAAGAAAAAGATTCACCTGTACAAAAGAAATCCTTTGGGAATCAGAAACCATGGACCCAAAAGAGGTAAATAAAAAAGAAACCGAGTTTATTTTGTTGTATAAATCTAATGATCCAAGAATTGGTTATAACTTAAAAACCAAATAAGGGGAGCCAAGATCGATGTCCGAAAAAATTGTTTTACAGACCAATATTCCCGGAGTGCCGGAACCCAAGCGCGGCAAAGTGAGGGATATCTATGACCTGGGGGACAAGCTCCTCATCGTCGTCACTGACCGCATTTCAGCTTTTGACGTGATCATGCCCAACGGCATCCCGAACAAGGGCGTTGTCTTAAACCAGATTTCCCATTATTGGTTCAAGCAGGTGGAAGGAATCATTCCCAACCATGTCATCTCCACGGAACTTTCCACCCTACCGGAGCCCTTTCAAAAGGCCAAGGACCAGCTTTTAAACCGCTCGATGATCGTCAAAAAAGCGCAACCGCTTCCCGCCGAATGCATCGTGCGGGGTTACCTGACGGGTTCGGGTCTGAAGGAATACCAGAAGAGCGGCAAGGTCTGCGGTATCGAATTACCGAGGGGTTTAGTGGAGTCCTCCCGCATCGCCGAACCCATTTTCACCCCTTCCACCAAGGCGGAAGAAGGGCATGACCTCAATATTTCCTTCGAGGAAATGAAAAAGATCCTCAAGGACGATAGGTTGGCCCAGAAGGTGAAAGATGTCAGCTTGTCTATTTACCAGAAGGGACGGGATGTGGCCGACGCCAAGGGGATTATTATTGCCGATACCAAATTTGAGTTTGGATTATTGAATGGGGAATTGATCCTCATCGACGAGGTCATGACCCCCGATTCTTCCCGCTTCTGGCCCAAGGCTGAATACAAAGAAGGCGTCTCCCAAAAAAGTTTTGATAAACAATTCGTGAGGGATTACTTGGAAACCCTGAAAGACTGGAACAAGACTCCACCCGGTCCGGTTTTGCCCGAAGAAATAGTGGCTAAAACCCGTGAAAAATACGTGGACGCCTATGAGCGGATCACCGGCAAAAAATTCGGGGATTTCCGCTTTTAATTTGCCGTTTAAAAAAACAAAAGCCGGGCTTTACCCCGCACCAGTCCCCGGTACAATAGTACAGCTCGCAAGAACCAAGGAGGATTAAGTTGAATCCAAGCGAAACGCCTTTTAATTTTCATCTTTTTCTCACCAACCTGGGGAATTGGCTTTTTTCCAATACCTGGTCCTGGTGGGCCGCGGGGCTTGGGATCGGGCTGACCGCCTTGGGACTGGCTTGGTTTACCGGAAAGCGATTGGGCGTGACGGGGGGCTTTGTGGAAGCCATTTCGGCCGCCGTTCCCGAGTCTTCCAGTAAAGTTTCATCCTCTCCTTGGAAATTTTGGTTCATCATCGGAATCGTTTTTGGCGGGGCCCTGGCTACCTTGGGCCATTGGAACTGGACTTGGCTTTACGGCCGCTTGGACGCCATCACTTACGGCAGTCTTTTCTTCAAGAGCCTCTGGCTGCTGGTGGGAGGATTCCTGGTGGGATTTGGCGCCCGTTGGGCCGGCGGTTGCGTGAGCGGCAACAGCCTCATGGGAATTTCTACCGGCAATAAGATGGCCATGTTGGTGACAGTCGGCTTTCTCGCGGCGGGGATTTTAGTCACTAATATTATTTTCTCTTTATTCAGGGTGATGTAAATGGCCACCAAAAAACAAACCCCCATACGAAGAAAAGCGGTTAGGAAACCAGCCATGAAAACCTCAACTCCTGCCAGGAACCAAAGTACCAATCCCCTCCCCTATCTTGGTTTTGGGGTTCTTTTTGGATACTTTCTTTCCAAGGCCGGAGCAACGGATTATGACACGGTCATCAATATGTTCCGTCCGAGCGATGTTCATATCGACAAGACTCCCGGTGGGTTTGTTTTTCACTTGGATTCCTTGCGGCTTTACGGCGTTATCGGCATGGCGATCGCGGTGATCGCTTTGAGACTTTTTCTTTTGGAAAATAGCCAGAAGCCCACATTGTCCGGAAAAAAGCTGGACTGGGAGCCCTTGAAGTGGGATCCCGACCGGCTTATCGGCGCTTTCATCTTTGGAGCGGGATGGGCTTTGACGGGGACTTGCCCCGGAACTTCCTTGGCCCAAATCGGTGAAGGAAAATTGGTAGCGATCTTCACCGTCATTGGTATCGTGGCAGGTGTTTGGGCTTATCCGAAATATAAACCCGATTCCACCAAAGAAACGGTTTGTTGAGATTCTCGGGTCTCTGTTTTTTCCTGACTTTTTGTTTTTTGTTTTCGTCCACGGCGGTTTCCCAAGCGGATGAGCCCTGGCAATCTCCCGACTCCGATACGTCTTTGGGGCATTTCCCCTCAAAATTTCTCGCGGATATCCCGCATCTTTTCATTCCGGATAACGCCATTCCTTTTTTCACTGGAAGTTTATTAACCGTTTCCGATTGGGTTCTCTTTGACCAACAAAATAATCTAGAGCCTGATTTGAGAAGTTTAAATATTCAACCTTTGTTCGATTTTGGCGATTTTTATGGGGAGGGATGGGTGGAAGGAGGAGCCGCTTTGGGGAGTTGGTCCCTGGGAGCGATCACCCAGAACCTTCGGCTTCAGGAATTCGGCCGAGACGCCTGCGAAACTTTGGGCGCCTCTTTTATCGTGGTGGAGGGTTTAAAAGTGGCGGTCAATCGGACCCGCCCGAACGGTAACTCTGACTCCTTTCCCTCAGGCCATTCCATTACGGCTTTTTGCGTGGCGCCGGTGGTCAATCGTTATTTTGGCTGGCAGGCGGGGATATCCGCCTACGTTTTGGCCACGGTGACGGCTTTCGCCAGGGTGGAGGGTGGTTATCATTACTTGTCTGATGTTCTCGCCGGGGCTACGCTGGGGATCGTTATCGGCAACGCGGTGGTTTACGCCCCGAAGGACGTTTCTGTTTCGGCGGGACTTGGACAAATGGACTTGAAGCTGGCTTTCAACTAACTTTTTCCAGGTGCTCCAGTTCCTTTCCGACTTCTTCCATGAGCGGTTCGATCATTTTCAGGCTGAAATCAAATTGGATACCGGCGGATTTGAAAATCTCCGGCAAGGGTTGGCTGCCACCCACAGATAACCCCTGTTTGTATAGGCGCACGCCTTCGGTCTTGTCCTTACGGAAATTTTTCCAAACTTGCAGGGCGCCCAATTGCGCGATGCCATATTCAATGTAATAGAAGGGATATTCAAATATATGAAGCTGTCGATGCCAAAGGTAGGATTGTATTTCTTCCAGTCCACTCCAATCCTCAAGGCCTCCCAAGCGATGGCGTAAATCCAGCCAGTAATTGGACCGTTCTTTTCGGCTATGGTTGGGGTGGGTATAAATCCAATGTTGAAAGGCGTCCACCGTGGCGATCCAAGGAAGCAGGATAATCACATCCTCCAAATGACGGATGGTGGATCGAGCGGCTTCCCGAGAATTGGGATAAAACTCATCCAAATAGGGATCGGCCATCAATTCCATGCTCATGGAAGCCACTTCGCAGAATTCCATGGGTGCGTGGCGGTAGGGGGAAAAGGAAATATTTCGCCAGGCAAAACTATGCATGGCATGGCCGCTTTCATGAAGCAATGTACGAACATCATGGTCCAGCCCCACCGCGTTAGCAAAAATAAAAGGAATGCGGGCTTCTTCCAAATCGGCTTGATAACCACCGGGAGCTTTGCCTTTGCGGGATTCCAAGTCCAAAAGGCCCAATTCCTTCATCCGCTTAAAGTTTTTCCCGAAGTCTGGGTCAATTTTCGATAATATCTTTTCACAATCTGCGACGAGTTTTTCAGTATTTTCAAAGGGTTTTAGGGGAGGCAACCCATCTGGGTCCACGGAAAGATCCCAGGGCCGCAATGCGGATAATCCCATCTTTTTTTTCCGCTTTTCCTGTATTTTGATGACCAAGGGACGGATGGTCTTCTCGGCGCTTTCATGAAAAGTTTCGCAGTCTTTTGGACTGTAATCAAAACGTTCCTTGCGGCGAAAGATATAGTCCCGGTAATCAAGGAAACCCGCGTTTTCGGCAGCTCTGGCGCGAAGCTTAAGCATCTTGTCAAAGAGGTCCTCAAGGAAGTCTTTATCGTTTAAGCGCCTTTTCGCCACTAACCTCCAGGCTTCCTCCCGCTGAACCCTGTTAGTCGACTCTAAATAACGTCCCATCTGTTGAAGTGTTTGTTCTTTGCCTTCGTATTGCACACTCATGGCCCCATTTTGCTTCTGGTATTCCTGGGAAAGTTTTTCCAGCTCGGTTTCCAAGAGGATGTTTTCCTCCCGGTATAAAGCCAGGTCGTTTCCGATGGAACGATTGTAAAGGAAATACTCTCTTTGCGGAAGCGAGGCTCGGTGAGGACATTCCCAATATTTTTTGGAGAGGGCGAAGAATTTGGGTTTGCTGGGTTCGGAGATTTTTTCGAGAAAATCCAGGTAGCTTTTCTCGATTTCGGAGTCGTTGGTTTTGCAGGTCATGCGGACATAGCGAACAGACCCTTCCTGATTTAAGCAATCTTGTAATTCCCCCAGATCCTTCAACCATTTCTCTAAATCTCCGGAAGATAAAAGATCCCGGTTTTGGAGCTCCTCGAAAATTTTTTCGACTATTACCCAACTTCCAAGATCGGCTTTCAACGGAACAAACTGGCGGGGATAGGGATGGGGAAGCGTTTGGGCATCCAAGAGGGCCATTTTATTTTCCTTTGGTTAATCAGGCGCGCGGGCACTTTATCAAAAGCCCATGGGGAAAAAAAGCTGTATGATAAAACCGTTCAGGGAGGACAGCTCTTATGCGTTGGATGGCGGTCTTATTTATAGCAGCGACCCTGACCGGGTGCAATTTAAGCGACCGGGGCCTTTCAAAACTCCAAGTCGCGGAAGATCTGATGCTGGGCGCTAACATGGAAGACAGCAAACAGCAATGGTTTCTGTATTCCACCAAAGAGCTGGTTGTGGACCAATTGATGAGCACTGACTCCGATATCGTCTATCGCGGCGTCAGTCGGGACCCGGCGGTCACGGGCTTTTATTTTTTCTTCAATTCTAAAACAAAAATTCTTCACCAAATTGAATGGCGTTATCAATCCAGTATGACGGAAGCCAAAGAAAAAGAACTTTTAGACTATTGGGCGAAAAAACTTTGGAATCCTTCTTATCACCAGCGGTGGGAAGGCAAGGTTTATGTTTGGGATGACCGAAAAGCTCAGTTGCAACTCTACTTGGCCGATGGGATTTGTCATTTGATCCAAAAGTTAAATTGAATCCATCAGATATTCCAATGTTCGACATTTGAGAGGGGTATCGTTATAATCGGCCCATGTACCGATTTACATTATTTTATATTTTAAAGAATTCGGCACTATACCGACCAACTTACAACATTTTGAATAATGAAGGGTCGGCATGACGATTTATTCTTATTCCCGTATCAATACCTATTTTACTTGCCCCGCCCAGTTTCAATTCCGTTATATCGAAAAAAGACCCTCACCCGTTGCGGAGGGGATTGAACTTTTTCTCGGGTCCCGCTTCCACGAGACCATGGAGTTCCTTTACCATCAGATTCCAAAACGAGTTCCAACCGTCAATGAGATGGTGGATTATTTCAAGAATCATTGGGAAAAGCATTGGCAACAATCCCTTCAAAAACAAAAAGACAAAAACTTCAAAGTAACCTTAAGAATCGTTAATGAAGGGCAATCGGCGGAGGATTATTTCCAAAAAGGCCTGCTTTTTGTTGAAAACTATTACCACCAATATCACCCCTTTGACCAAGACAAGACCGAGGGCATCGAGTTAAGAGTCGCCTTTGATTTGGATTCAAAAGGTGAATATAAAATGCAAGGTTTTATTGACCGATTAGGAAGGGACGATGAAGGGACCCTTTGGATTCACGACTATAAAACCAGTTCTCGTAAGATGTCAGAAGAGGACGTGAAAACGGAAGACCAATTGGCTCTTTACCAGATTGGTTTGACCCAAAATCACCGGTACGGGCCAGCTGAAAAGATTAAATTAATTTGGCACTTTGTAGCGTTTGAGAAAGACCAAGTCATCGGGGAAAGGAATCCAAAGGAGATTGGTTGGCTTAAGGAAAAATATATCTCCAAGATTCAAACGATCGAGAAAGCCAAAACTTATCCAACCAAGCCCGGAGTTCTTTGCTCCTGGTGCGAATACCTGACGGTTTGCGCGGATGGTCAGCAATTCGTGTCCAATCGAAAGAAAAAATATGATGATCGGGAATCCATATCCACTACTTCGATAGGCTCAGCCAAGATTAATGAATCTCCAACACCGTCGGTTTCCTTGATGGAGAAACCTAAAAGCGATTTAATGCCTATCTCTGACAACTTGCCGATTTCAAACATTTCTACGTTAAAAACAAGGCGAAAAAAAGGTTCACGTGGAGAAGTTTCGCCTGACCAACTAACTCTTTTTTAAGTCGGCCATCAGAACAACAAAAATTAGTCAAATAATCGGCAATAAATATGACTTTTCAAAAAGAAGGAAGATATTTAGGCAAATAGCAGATTCAATAACCTGGCTGGATGAAGCCACTAGAAAAATATTCTTATGCTATTTTTATTAAAGGATTAACCTATGACACGCATTATTTATTCCGAGAAAAGTAGTGTTATAAAAGCGCCCCCAAAGAGTCAAAATGGCAAATACCACGGGAAAAGATACTTTTATTGTCTGTCGTAACAGCCAAGGCATGGAATTCCGTGCCACCCTCCTGAGGCTGACGCGGTACATGGTCGTTTTTGAAGTTTATAATCCTTATAGCATCCTCCAATTGTCCGAAGTTTTAACTGATTTTAAACTCATCATGAATGACCGGATTGTTTATTCGGGCCGGGCTGTCGTCAGTAATCTTTTGAATACTGGAATCATGCTCGTTTGCGAAGCCACCTTAGAAGATGCTTGGCTGGATGTGGATGTATTTTCTCCAACACAGAAGGGCGACTGGTTAGAGGCCGAATTCGCCGAATTCCTTAAAGAGTGGGAAAAGGTCCGGCAGGTTCAGCCAGAATTTAAAGTGATCGTAGCCGATATCCAAACCATGTTGATGGATCTTCGGCGTTGGCTGGAACAAGTGGAATTAAGCATTCGCGCCGAGCCGGGAAGGGACCGGTTGAAAATGGAAGTTGATATTCTTGAGAACCTGAAGAAACCCGTGATTCCAACCGTGACGTCTATTTTTCAGCAATTTGAAGAAGCCGCCTGTCAGATTGAGGAAGACTTGCAGCCAGTACATCGTTCCTACGTCAAACGACAAATCCATTGGTTGATCCTTTGCTCGCCTTTTATCTACCGCACTTTTCAAAAACCCATGGGATACGCGGGAGATTATGAAACGGTAGATATGATTTTCCGGCCTCCTCATGAGGGAGGATCGCTTTTCGCCAAAATATTGAACTTGTATATCTTGAGCCGGGCCCCCGCCGAGGCTCATCGAAACCGAGTGAAGTACATGACGGAACTTTTAAGCCGAGAGACCCGGAGGGTTGCGCTTCAAGGACGAAAGGCCCTTATTTTTAACTTAGGATGTGGCCCAGCGCGTGAAGTCCGGGATTTTCTGAGGGAAGACGAATTGTGCGAGAAAGCCCGCTTGATCCTGGTGGACTTCAACGAGGAAACCCTGATCAATGCCGGTGGCATCTTGGAAAAAACAAAAAAGGAAAACAACCGAAGCACTGAAATTGAGTTAGTTAAAAAATCAGTACACCAAGTTTTGAAGGAATCACTCAAGGGCTTTGGATCAAATCCCGATGGAAAGTTTGATTTCATTTATTGTGCGGGACTTTTTGACTACCTTTCCGACCGTATTTGTAAAAGACTTATGACTATTTTTTATCAATCCCTAACGCCAGGAGGGATTGTGGTGGCTACAAATGTGGATCCTTCCAATCCTATCCGATATTTGATGGATTACGTATTAGAATGGCACTTGGTTTACCGTGACGCGGCCCAATTTAAGCTTTTAGCCCCGGATGAGGCTCCCCCGGATGCCGTGTTGGTAAAGTCGGAAGTTACGGGAGTCAATCTCTTTCTCGAAATAAGGAAACCCGAACCATGAAATTTTCCGAGTTTTCACCCCTCTTACGAAGCGCCTTTATCAACGAAGAAAGGCGCGTTCGAATCGCGAATTCCAAGGGAGGGTGCTGGTTAGCCATCGTGCTCATGCCGGCCGGTTACAGTTTGGACGCGGGCCTTTATCCCGAGAAGGCGTTTCTATTCCTCAAGTTGCGGCTATTGTGCGCCCTTTTGGTTGGTGGCGTGTTGGCGGTTTTTTATACCAATATGGGCCGTCGTTTTTATAAGGTTTTGAGCCAGGTTTGGTACATCCTTCCACTCATGACCCTTTGTTGGATCATTTACGCCTCTAATGGGTATGCCTGCCCCCATTACTTAGGCCTTTATATCGTCCTTTTAGCTGTGGGTTTGATGCTTCCTTGGACTTATCAGGAGAATATTTTTGCTGGAGTTCTTGTCACTACCATGTATGTGGTCGCTTGTTGGCTCCATGGCCCCCATCCTCTCCCGGAAGAATTCAAATCCCATCTCTACTTCTTAATTCTCACCGACATCATCGTGATTACGGGCAGTTACTTCCAGGAACGCATCCGGTTGAGCGAGTTTGTTTTAAGGTTCGAGCTGAATGAGAACAAGCAAATGCTGGAAGAATCCAACCGCAAACTCGTGGAAGTCGACCAGATCAAAAGCCAGTTTTTCGCCAATATCAGCCACGAATTACGGACGCCTCTTACCCTTCTGATCGCACCCCTCGAAATGCTCCAATCGGAAAAAGCCCATCTTTTAGATAACGAAGCCCGTGATGTTTTGAAGACCATGCAAGAAAACGCAATGCGGCTCCTGAAGCTAATCAATGACCTATTAGACCTCGTTAAGTTAGAGTCCGGCCGGGTGGAAGTCCGTAAAGAGCCTCTGAAAGTCGAGGAGTTTATCAAAGGAGTGATTCTCTCGGTACAAGGTGCCGCCCGAGATAAAAGGGTTCATCTTTCCGCAAACATCGAAAAAGACTTAGGAACGCTCATGGCCGACCGCGATATGCTGGAAAAAATTATCTTGAATCTAGTCTTCAACTCGGTGAAATTCACGCCTGCCCGGGGAAAAGTCGAGCTTTCGGCAATAGCGGAAGGGAACTTTCTTGTCCTCAAAGTTGTGGATACGGGGATGGGTATTTCGGAACAAGACCTACCACATATCTTTGACCGCTTCTGGCAGGCGGATGCCTCCGCCCAACGCAAATACCAAGGAACCGGTATCGGTTTATCCCTCGTCAAGGAATTAACCGAAGCACAAGGCGGCACGGTTACCGCCGAAAGCCAACTTGGGAAAGGAACAACCATGACCGTGAAAATTCCCATGGAAAAGACGGTTGAAGTTCTAGTTTCGGAATCGCAATTGGCTGGACAAGAGGATTCCACCCATATTCAATCCGCGGACTGGCTTACCAAACTTTATCGCCGCGCGGAACTTTTCCCAGCTATGACGCCGTTGGCCGCCACCCTGCGCCCGAACGAATTTGGAAGGAGAAAAAGGCCGAAAGTTCTCATCGCCGACGACGAGCCGGATATGCTGCGATTTTTGAAAACCCAGATGGAAAAATATTATGAAGTTTTAGAGGCGGTGGATGGTAAGCAGGCGGTGGAAAAAGCCCGCCAGTTCCTGCCCGACCTGATTGTCCTCGATATGATGATGCCGGAAATGGACGGTATCGAAGCTTGTAAGGAAATCAAGGACTCTACCCCCACCCAAGCCATTCCCGTTATTCTCTTAACGGCCCGGGCTGACGATGAGACCAAGTTATCCGCCTTAAACGCGGGAGCGAGCGATTTCCTGACCAAACCCTTTTCCACCACCGAGTTACATGTGCGAGTAAAAAACCTTGTGGAATCTTATCAATATCAAAGGGACCTGACCCGGCAAAAAAGTGCACTAGAATCGACACTTGAACAATTAAAAGAAACAGAAGGACAACTGGTCCAAAATGAAAAGATGGCTTCCCTTGGACGTCTGAGCGCCGGTATCATCCATGAGATCAACAATCCTTTAAATTACGCCCATTCGGCACTCCATGTTTTGAGAATGAAAAAGGACCTTTTACCCCAGGGGGACCGGGAAAAATACGCCGAGGTCGTGGCCGATATCGAGGATGGGATCGGGCGGGTTCAACGAATTGTCTCGGATTTGAGAACTTTCACCCACCCTAAATTCGGCGGGGCGGTGGATCTGGTCGAATTGGAGGAGATTATCACGACAGCCCTGCGTTTTTTAAGCTACGAATTGAAGGACAAGATCAGGGTGGATTTAAAAATACAGAAAGACCAACGGGTCTTTGTGGACCGAAACAAACTGATTCAAGTTTTCGTGAATCTCTTCCAAAATTCGGCGGACGCATTGAAGGAGAAAAAATTTGAAGTAGAGGAACCTCTCTTGGTCATTCAAAGCCGAGAGGCGGACGGCAAGGCCTTGGTGAGCATCCGGGATAACGGGGCCGGAATCGCCCCGGAAAACCTGGACAAAATTTTCGACCCTTTTTTCACTACCAAAGACGTCGGCCAAGGGATGGGGTTGGGTTTGAGCCTCTGTTACAGGTTAATGGGTGATCAAGGAGGAAGTATCGCGGTGAAGAGCGAGCAGGGCAAGTTCACCGAGGTTGATTTGGAGATACCGGCAAAGAAATAGAAGATGAGATCTCAAGGAGATAAGTTTATGGAAGACTTTTACGATTACAAAAGATTTTATGTTCTTTATGTGGACGATGAGGAAAAATCCCTGAAGTATTTCCGGGAAACTTTTGGGGATAAATTCGCCGTCTTGACCGCTCCTAATGCCGAGGAAGGTTTCCGCATCTTAAAGGAAAATCAGGACCGCGTGGCGGTTCTCATGACGGACCAGCGCATGCCGGGGGAAAAAGGCATCCAGCTTTTGGAAAAGGCCAGGCTATTAAAGCCACGCATCATTCGCGTATTGGTTACCGCTTACTCGGACCTTGAAACGGCCATCGAGTCCGTGAACACGGGCGCCATTTATAAATATGTCACTAAACCCTGGGATATCCCTCAATTGGAAGTCACTTTAAAACGCGGAATTGAGTTTTTCATCGTCCAAAACGAAAGAGACCAGCTTTTACGGGAAAAAATGTCCACGCTTTACAATGTCATGCTGACGGACCGGATATTGAGCCTGGGAATTCTGGCAACAGGCTTAAGCCATCATATTCGCAACTCCATGGTGGCCGTCAAAACCTTCCTCGACCTCACCCCCAAGAAATTGGAGGAGGAAAATCTCAATTTGGAACAATTGAGGAACCCGGATTTTTGGAGTGATTATTATAAAAAAGTCCAGAACCAGATGGATAAAGTCGCCCATCTCTTAAGCGATCTTTGGGAGTCCTCCGAACTTCCGGTCAACGAGTTTCCTGATAAGGTCAAGTTGAATCAATTGTTACCCGAGGTCATCGCCCAGATGAAAACCCATTTAGACCAAAAGGGAATCATCGTGGAAAACAAGCTTTCCAGCGAGCTACCCGAACTGAAGGTGGACGGTAAAAAATTCCGGCGTCTTTTCGAGATGCTTCTTAAGGAAGAAACCGCGGCTTTGGCTCCTGGCGGGCGGATAAAATTTACCGCGCAAGTCACAGGCCCCAAGGAAGGGCCCTCTGAGATTCAACTGGAGATGGAAGACAATGGCCCTGAAATGGCCTCGGACGCCCTGCGTTCCATCTTCGATCCTTTCTTTGTCCGGTCCGGCAATCCCCAGGAGTTCGGTATTTACCTTATGTCTTGTTTTTTCATTGTCTATCACCATGGCGGGCGGATTTCAGCGCACCGCGAGGCCAATCGGGGAAATATATTTACTTTGATTTTTCCGGTGAATCCCGCCGTAAAGCGGTCTTCCGTTGAGGAAAGGGATTTTGTCAGCAAAATCCTGATTAATGAAACCATGTGGGAAAAATTACTTTCCGGAAATTGAAGTCGTGTTCACGCGGGACCCTAAAAATAAAAACCCTCCCCCTCAATGAAGAGAAGGAGGGCATATTCACCGTTAAAAGCATTGGGCACCGCTTTTAACGGAACAACCCTTCTTGTAATAAAAAACTCTAAAGAGTTTGAATCTTTTCATGAATAATTTTGTCCAGCGTTTCCTGCAAAGTCGGATTTTTCTCCCCCATCAAAGATTCAAGAAAACTCCAAACTTCCGGCTGATTGATCTTGGTCAGAGCCCGGATGGCTTCTAGCCGCACGGGAAGGGAGAAGTTTTTCCCCCGAAACAATGGTTTTTTCCGCGCGATGTCTTGGAGGAAATCCATGCCTTCCGGAACGGCCAAATCCCCCAAGGCTTGGCATACCGAGGCAAGAAAAATGTCGTTATTTGAGAACCGTCCTTCTCGCATTTTCGACGCTTTTAAAAGCACCGGAACCCCGGCCGTAAAGTGAATCTTTCCGATCACTCTCGCCGCCATGGCGGCAATTTCCTCCGAATCGTCCAATACCGCCAGCCTCAGGGCTGGTCCACCCGCTGGGTCACCTACTTCCTCAATCAAACTTAACAGGTCCAACTTTAATTCCCGGCTTCCCCGGGAAAGCCAGGCGGAAAGCAGAAGCGAAAGTCCCGGGTCCATGCCGCAGACCCTAAGAATCGGCATCAATTGTGGTATTTCGCTTTCATTCTGGATATAGGCCAGCCATTCGGTCAAAGCGGACCGGACCGGTCCTTTCATCCCGGCGAACAGTTTTAAGTACCCGCTTTTGTCCGGGGCCGACGAAACGAGGAAATCGTCCAAAAGAATCGGCGCCGCCATTTCCCCCAGAAGCGGGAAATGGTCAAGCTGTTCCGCCTTGCAGGCGCAAAGGACAAATCGGCGGATGAGGTCGGGCGTGGACCGCTCGAAAAGCCAATGCCGGGCGATATGCGCCCTTTCCGGGAAAGAGGCTACATCCTCATCGGCGTGAAAGTGAAGGGTGGACAAGAGGGTTAAGGCGGAGTGTTCGTTCCCATCGGCCATGGCAGGTTCCATCAGGTCCCAAGCCAGCAAAAGGGCCGTTTGGTAAAGCCCGGGCGTTGTTTCTGTTGCTAATAAAGCGTTCAAGTGATCCAGAACTTTTCGCAGCAAATCGGCCTGCCGCACCCAGGGGCGGGCGTCCATGAGATGGGTCAAGGCCAGTTGTCTTTCGAACGAATTACCGCTCAAATTTTGGGCCAAGCAATCGACCGTTTTTTCCACCAGTTCCTGTTTTCCATTGGCCCCCCAATAAGCCAGGCACTCATTCACCAGGCCTTCCGTCGCGGGATCCAAAAGGACGGCCATCCAGTTGTTCCTGACCGCGAGTTCCAATAGGGGATACATGGACGAAGACACATGGCCTTGCATCAGTTCGCCTTGGGGAGTCCGGAACCACTCGTAAATATGAGCGAATTCAGGAGAGGATTTTTCCATGCGGTCCAAGAGCCGGTCGAATAATTTATCGAAAGAAAGGGCCAAGCCCGCCATTTCTGGAGAAGCGTTTAAATTTTTCTTTTGTAATTGGGAATATTGCCATGCTTCGGCCACAAAACTTAAAAGCGCCTCACTGGAACGGACTTCAGTTTCAGGAGATGTCCTGGTGAAGGCCAAGGAAATATTTTCATCTTTAAGGATTTCCTTCAGGGAGAAAGAAGCGTCCTTCGTTTCATTGAGGGACATGGCCGACAGCGTGGGGAGTTCCACCGGTGGGATCTCAAAAGGTTTTAAAAAAACGTTTTCTTTTTGAGCGAACAGGTCACTCGGCGCCGCTATCGTTTTTTCTTCCAGAGTTTCCACCTCTTCCAGGACTTTAACCGCGTCTTCCAATGAAAGGACATGGATACAAGAGGGATCTTTTAGGGATTCCACCGGGCTGGAGACCGGCAGGGAAATTTGTCTCAACCAAGACGTCAATTCCCCGGCGGTCACTCCATTTATCAATTCAACTCCCCGGATATTCTTGTCCTGGAAAATTTTCAAGAGGTCGTCCAATTCGGACAGATCGGAGCCATTGAGCAGAAGCTTGTCCCCTTCCAGGTAGAGGGCTAAGGGACCGAAGGCCAGAAGTAATTTTTGGATATCCTTGTGGCATTTTTGGACGGCTTGAACCACAAAGGGGCTGTCACTGGAATAAAAGGAAACGTAACTGAGGGCTGCTTTGAAATCCCTTATCAATTGGGGTAAAGAAATTTGGTGGGCTTTAGACACAGGCTTCACTTGAATCAGGTTCATGGTCTCCTCCGAGGGGGAATAACATCAGAACCGTATTTCAAGCGGTGAATTAATTGGTCGTCATACAATCTTCACCTCAAAATTAGCACTGATAGGAAAGCGAAAAATAGTGAAAAAGCTCAGAAAAAGGGAAACTCGTTTTCCCGTTAAAGATGGTTGAATAGCTCTTTGAAATAGTATTAATCCTGTCGGATGCAAGGATTGGTGGCCCCTCTCCATCCTTCCCACCAGCAAATGGGCTTTTTAGGGCCATTCCGCGGAAAGCGCCGCATTATTTTTATCGTCTCCGGGTTTTTAATTGGTAAAATGGTTCTGCTCAAAACAGTCTGACCTCTTGATTCGTCCTAATGCCCAAGAGGAAAATAGAGGCGGGTCAGACTCAACTCGAAGGAGAAATTAAGATGGAACAACGCAAACTAGTTCTGGCTTTATCCCTGTTGGCCGCTACGACTCTGGCGGTCGGTTGCGGTAACACCAAGCGGATTGAAAGCACTGAAGTGCCGAAAGCGGCTCCCGCCGCCGAGCCGGTTAAGGCCGTCACCTCAGACCATTATATGGTCGCTGATCATGACACGCTTTGGAGCATCGCCGGTAAAACGGATATCTATAGTGATAACTTCCAATGGCCCCTCATCTTCAAGGCCAACCGGGACACCATCAAGGATCCGGATTTGATCTATCCCAAGCAGGACTTTGCGATTCAAAAGGGCCTGTCGGATGAAGAGACTTCCCAAGCGAAGAGTTTGGCCATGAAGACTCCCAAGTACGTTCCCCATAGCAAGCCGAGGGAAACCCTGCCGTTGGATTATTTTTGATCAAGGTTTTTCCAAGCCCGTTCCCGAAAGGGGACGGGCTTTTTTTGTTTATGGGGATTGAAAAAGGATTTTGAAACACCTGAAGATGGTCATGTCCTAATCATCGCTCTTGGGAGAACTTAATGAAAGCCATTCTGGTTAAGGAATTCGGCGGGCCGGAAGTATTGATAATGGAAGAAGTTCCCGATTTAAAACCAGGAAAAGGCCAAGTGTTAGTCCGGTTGGAAGCCGCGGGCGTGAATCCCGTGGAGGCTTATGTCCGTTCGGGCAATTACGCCCGTATCCCGGTTTTACCCTATACACCCGGCGCGGATGGAGCGGGAGTCGTGACGGCCATTGGACGGGGCGTAAAGAAAATTAAAATCAACGCCCGAGTCTACGTGGAGGGCGCCCTCACCGGAACCTACGCCCAAGCCTGCCTGGCCGACGCGCGAAACGTCCATCCCTTGCCGTCCTTCACTACTTTCGCCCAAGGCGCGGCACTGGGTGTTCCCTACGGCACGGCCCATCAATCCTTATTCGAAAGGGCGAAAGCCAAAAAGGGCGAGACCCTTTTGGTGCATGGCGCGTCCGGCGGTGTGGGGGTGGCTTGCGTCCAATTGGCGAGGGCGGCGGGCCTCAAGGTGATCGGCACGGCGGGAACAGAGGAAGGGTTGGTGCTCATCAAGGAACAGGGAGTCCACCTAGCCCTCAACCACCGGTCGCCGGGTTATTTGGAAGAATTGAAATCCTTTACTGGCGGCAAAGGTGTCGACGTCATTTTGGAAATGGCCGCCCATGCCAATTTAGTAAAAGACCTACCGCTTCTTGCCAAACATGGCCGGGTGGTGGTGATCGGCTCCCGGGGGCCGGTGGAGATAAATCCCCGCGACCTGATGGGCCGGGACGCGGCCATCCTCGGCATGACCCTCTTCAACGCGACACCGGAGCAAAGAGTTGAAATCCATAAGGACCTGGTGAAAGGATTAAAGGCTAAAAAGTTAAAACCCGTCATCGGTAAGGAATTTCCGCTTGCCGAGGCCGCCCAAGCCCACCAACTGGTGATGGAACCGGGCGCCTTCGGTAAAATTGTGCTCCTCTGCGATGGAAACCCCCATGGATGATAGTTTTAAGGAACAGCTTCAAAAGCAGGCCTTGGAAGCCACGGTCAAGACGGTCCAAGAAAAAATCGCCTCCCTGGTTTGTCCGATCCACCAACAAAGCCCCAAGCTAAAGTTCTCGGAGGATTCGGGCCCGGGGGAGAAAAAGATGTCTTTTGACTGCTGTTGCGATACTTTGTCCCGGATACTTCAAGAAGCCTTGAAGACTTGAGTCGGGTCTTGTTTTTCCCAAATTCTTTTATCAATACTCGTCATTCTTTTTTTCGGGCAGGGGACTTTTGCTGAAGGTTTGAAAGTAGAGCAGGCATTTGTCACTCCACTGTTTCGCTTCTTTCACCTGAAGGCTCAGCTTGTTCTCCACAACCTGCCAACGTTCGCCGTCTACCCGTCCTTTCAGCGTCGCCCATTGTTTTTCCATTCCCGAGGCTTCTCCCACTCCCTGACCATAGCGGCCAATCAGTTCTTCCCAAAAAGTTTTTCCCGATTTCATGGGGTGGTCCCAGGCAACGTGGTGGAACCAAAGCAGGTAATCCTCGGGGCAGGTGGTCAGTCTGTTCCATCGGTTGGGAAGGGGGGGATGGTATTGGTCTACCGCGTCGCTGCCTAGGCGGGTGCGGTCGAATCCCAATCCCTTGGGGTCGGCCCGCACATAGTAAGACGCTGACCAGTCGACTCGGCGGGGGTCCACCATGCTGGGGTCGGGGGCGTAATGGATATCCTTCTCGAAGACACCGTTGAGACCCAACGGAGTCGCGTAATCCACGAAGGCTTGGCGGGAGCCCATCATGAGGGTGGTGATAGTCGAGACGACTTCCGGGTCATTGCTCCAGGTAAGACGGGCCCATTCTTCTGCGATAGATTCGGCGCTTAAAGACGGGTTCCAGGCCAAGCGTCCGAAGGCGTACCAATTGGCCTGGGCGAAGGGGTGGCCGCACCAATCCCGGCTGTCACCCGTGTTGGCCACGCCCGCGATGGCGCTGTCCGCATGATTCTCGAGCGTTCCTTCCACGACCTTCTCTACCGTCGAGCGGGGCCCTTGGGCGTAAGTGTCTGAATTCAAAAATTCCTTCCATATCGGCGCCAGGTAAACCAGGTGGGTCGAATGGCCCAGGTATTCCTGGGTCACTTCCAGTTCCGCCGCCAGGTGGGTCTGGGGCATGGCGCCGAAAAGGGGGCTGAAGGGCTCCCGGGGCTGGAAGTCCAAGGGGCCGTTTTTGACCTGCACGAAAACATTCGGATCGAACTGGCCGTCCAGGGGTTTGAATTCCTTGTAAGCCCGCTTGATGCGGTCGGCGTCCACCTTGTCGTCGTAAACGAAAGCCCGCCACATCACTATGCCGCCGTGGGGGGCGAGGACCCGGGCCAGCAGATTGGCTCCCTGCGCGTGGGTCCGTTGGTAGTCCTGGGGCCCAGGCTGGCCTTCGCTGTTGGCTTTCACCAGGAAACCGCCGAAGTCGGGTATGAGGCCATAAATTTCTTCGGCCTTGGCCTTCCACCATTTTTGAGCCGCCGGGTCCAGGGGATCGGCGGTGGGCAGGCCGCCTATGGCCTTGGGTGCGCCGAAGTTGGCCGAAAGGTAAACCCGGATGCCATAAGGCCGCAGGGCCTTGGCCAGGGCGGCGGCTTTTTCCAGATAGGGCGCGGTCAGTATATAGGGATCGGCGTTCACGTTGTTCAGCACGGTTCCGTTCAAGCCGATGGAAGCGCAGGCCCTGGCGTAGTCCGTGACGCGGGAATCCACCTGGTCGGGAAGCTCATCCCATTTCCAGAGGGACTTGCCCGCGTAGCCCCGCTCGATGCTCCCATCCAGATTGTCCCAGTGGTCCAGAATCCTCCGGTGGATGTGAGGCTTCTCGGTGATATTGAGTTTGTCGATAGGTTGGTGGGTTCCGATGAGCCTCAGCAGGTGAAAGGTGCCGTAGAGGCAGCCGACGGGGTTTCGCGAAGCGATCACGGTGACCCGGTGGTCTTCCATGATGGAAGAACGAATGAGATAGCCCTCCGGGCCCAACCGGGCCAGCTCCCCGTCCCATTTCAAACCGGATACTAGGGGTGAGGTTTCGGGGGTGCCAACCACCAGCGCGCCGTCTTTAAGGGTGGCCGTTGTGGGGATAGCGGTATCCAGCATTCCTTGTAGGCCCCGTCGCAGTTCTTCGGTCAGGATGCGATCTGTTTCCGTGTTCCCCTGGGCCACGATGGAGGAAATTTTGGACCGGTAGCTGTCGCACAAGGTCCTATCCTCCACCTTTGCGTACCTTAGCCAAAGCCGATAGCCGTCCTCAGCCTGGACAAGCGAAGTTCCGCCCCAAAATAAAACCGCTGCCAACAAGATAGGTTGGACGTAGGACCCATAGGGTGAAGGTGAATTCATAACGCTCTCCAAAAAATATGATCCCTCTTCATCTTTTGCCGTACTTGGTGCCCTTTGTGCCTTGGTGGTTCAATGGCTTTTTGGGGGTGTATCGTCCCAGAAGTTCCGCCGCCGAACCCACCAGGATGGCGAAGCCCAAGCCAATGGAAGTCTCAACGAAGCGGGCCCAGGCATAGTCCCAAGGCTTGTCCCCATGGAAGAGGATGACGATGCCCGTGATATAGCCGGTAATCTTGGCCGCGTCCTTCAAGCCGATGAGGGGGCAAATCAGGATCGCCAAAAGCACCCCGGCGGCCATCACCAGGGGTGTGTGCCCCAGAAGCGTTCCCAGCCCGCCTCCCAAGCCGGCCCCGATCACGTTTCCCACCAGCCTGAGAAGCCCCGTGCGCCGGGTTACTTCCGGCGAAGGGTCGGTGACCACGATGGCCGCGATGACGGCGTAAATGGGAAAATCCATGCCCAACCGCAAGGCCACCCAGGCCGAGAGCAGGCTCGCCAAAGCCGCCCGCAGGCCGATTTGAAGGCCCTGTTCCAGGTTTTGGGAAAAGGGGGAAGGTTGTTTTTTCTTTTTGGCCATAAAATCCCGCTCCGGGTATCAATCATGATGGACCGACATATTTTTATGGAGATTCAAGATAAATGGAAATGACTTAGGCAGGAACCAATTCGTCGTAAGTCCGGATTTTAGAGATGACTTCCTCAATTAAGTAGTCCGGCGTCGAGGCCCCGGCGGTAATGCCCACCTTGCTTTTACCCTCGAACCATTTCGAGTCCAGTTCCTGGGCGGTTTCCACGTGGTAGGTGTCGTTGGGAAGGTTCATCTTGCAGGTATCGGCCAGCTTGTGGGTGTTGCTGGAATTGCGGCCCCCGATGACGATCATAATTTGCATAGTTTTGGAGAGCGCGGCGGCGGCGGTTTGGCGGTCCTTGGTGGGCTTGCAGATGGTGTTCACTGTAACCACCTCGGCACAACGGGCCTTCAAGAGCGACACGAACTTATCGAACTTTTCCATTAAAAGGGTGCTTTGGCAGACCACGCCGACTTTCGATCCCTCCGGCACGGTCTGGATATCCTCTTCGTGGTACACAATCAGGGGGTTTTTCATGCGGCTGGCGATGCCCTTTACTTCCACGTGCTTGGGGTCGCCGATGATGACGATTTGCAGGCCATGGGCTTCCAGCTTGTGGCCCTCGTTGTAGATTTTGGTGACCAGGGGGCAGGTGGTGTCGATGATTTCCAGGTTCCGTTCCTTCATCTGGCCGATCACGTTGATGTCCAACCCGTGGGCGGTGATGACCACCCGGTTGTCCTCCACGTCCTCCAGCGAATGGACGATTTTCTTGTTCAGGGAAGCCAGCCGGGCCACTTCCTGGGGGTTATGGATGAGGGAGCCGAAGATGAAGGCGCGGTCCATGGTTTCGGCCTTTTGGATGGCCTTCTTCACGCCGAAGCAGAACCCGGCGGCATTGGCGATTTGGATTTCACGCGGCATAAAAACCTCGAAGGAGTTTGAACCACCAAGGCACCAAGGGCACCAAGGAAGATTAGGCCAAAGGCAAAAGCCTTTGTGAAAGTGGATTATATATAATGACGTCCCTAAACCATAGAGGCCTTCCCGGGCCAAGAATTTTAGCTTTTCTTGGTGCCCTTGGTGTCTTGGTGGTTCAATCTTTCTTTAAGGACTTTCCGTGGCTTTTTCCCTCTATTTGGGACCTTACCAGCCTTTCCTGGAGGCGGAACTCGCCGCCGCTGTCGAAGGGTTGCGCCAGTCCGATCCCTTATCGCCTTTGGTCGTCCTTGTTCCCAACCGGTCCCTGGTGCGGCACTTGCGGGAGGAACTGGCCCGAAAAAACGGGTCCGTCTTCAACCTACGGGTCCTGACGCTCCACCAATATTTGCAGGAATTCACCGAGGAAAAATGGATCATCGATGGTTTCCGGCCCCTGCCCGAATCGCTGGTGTCTTGGATATTGAAGGAGACCGCCCGGGCTTCCAAGTCCAAGGGCGGCCCCTTCGCCGCGGTTGAGGGGACGCCGGGCTTTTACCGAACGCTCCAAGCCACCTTGTCCGAACTTCGCCAGGGTGATTTCACGCCCCAAGGCCTGCTGGATTCCTCCAAAAAGGTGGCCCGGGATAAGGGGCGAAAGAGGCTTTCCCATAAACTCGCCGAGTTCGCCGGACTGCTGGCGGAGTACGCGAAATGGAAACAAAGCCACCAATGGAAGGACCGGGAAGACCTCTATGTGGATGCCTTGACGCTTCCATCGCCACCGGCTTCGGTTTGGACCTACGGGTTCTATGACGCTTCGGAACTCCAGCGGAAGGTACTACAACACCTTTGTTCACCACCAAGGCACCAAGGGCACCAAGAAAATCAAACGACTGGAAAAAAAATTGAAAGCTATTGGTTTATTCCTTATGAAGATCATCCCGCTTTTGAGTATGCCAAGCCCTTCGTGGATTGGGCGAAACAACAGGGAACCGTGAAAAGGGAAGGTGTGTTTAAAAGTGAAAAGGGAACACCTTTAGGCAAACTACAAAACGACTTATTTAAAACTGAGGGTGCTTCGTCGCAAGCCTCGTCCTATTCGGACGAGGCTCCTCGCAATGACAGCAGTTTAAATTTTGTGGATTCCGACGTGAAAATTTTCCTTTGCCCTGGAGAGCCACGGGAAATCAGGGAGGCGGCGCGGGCCATTACGGAAGAAGCCGGGAGGCGCCAGACCCACTTTTCCGACTGTGGGCTGGTCCTGCGCCAAATGGAAAGCTACCGGCGGATGATCAAGCCCCCCTTCGACCAGCAGGGCGTCCCCCTGGCCAAAAACCCCACGGTCTTCCTGATGGAAACCCCCGAGGCCAAGTGCCTCCTGCTTTTGCTGGAATGTTTCCAGGGGGAATTTCCCCGGGAAACGCTTATGGACTTCCTCTCCTGCCCCAACCTCAACCCCGAGGGTTTCCACTTGAAGCCCGGGGAATGGGACCCCCATCTTTGGGACCAGGCTTCCAAGGAAGCGGGGGTGGTGGAGGGCGAGGGGGCCTGGATAGACCGCATGCGGGAATTCCTCAAGCCTTCCCCGGCTTCCCGCGAGGAAGAAGCATTCTCCACCCAGGAAACCCAGTCCCTTTCGGCTTTCCAGTCCAAGGTGCTCCAGGCGCTCTTCGATAGCCGCCACCGGTTCGACAGGGAAAAGCATTGGGCGGGGAAAGCCAAGGTGCTCTTCGGCCTGGCCGAAAAGCTCTTCCGCCCTTCCGACGCCAAGGAACAGTTGAAGACCCTCCAGCGGGGGGTGGAAATCCTCTCGCAGGATTCCTTCACCGTGGAAAAGGACGAACTGGGCCCCCTGCTGACCGGGCTCATGGAAGAAGTGAAGATTCCCTGGAAGAGCTCCGGTTCGGGCGGGGTGGAGGTGGAAGACCTGATGCAGGTGAGGGGTGTTCCTTTCGACATCCTGGTCATGCCCGGGCTAGTGGAGCAGGGCTTCCCCAAGGTGCCCCGACAGGACCCGCTTCTGCTCGACGAGGAACGCCGTATCCTCAACGGCCTCCACGAGGGCAAGGCCCATATCCCCGAGAAGGCCGAGGGGCGGCTGGAAGAAAAGCTCCTCTTCCTCTTGGCCGTCCGTAGCGCCCGCAAGGCCCTCCTCCTGACCGCCTCCCATCTCCATCCGGCCACGGGCGCCCCCCGGGTGCCCAGCGCCTACCTCCATGAGGCCCTGCGGGCCGTGACGGGCCGGCGCCAGGCCCATTGGGACGGGGATTCCCCCTTCCTGCGCAAAGTCGCGGTTTCGGATTGGGTCCGGGGCGGGGAGGCCGACCGGGTGGACGACCTGGAAGAGCTCTTAAGCCGCTTCCAGCAGGCCCGGGAGGGGAACCCCCTGCCCGCCCAGGCCTATGTGGAGGGCAAACCCTTCTTCGCCCAGGCCCGGGAACTGCTAAAAGAGCGCCAAAGCCGCCGCCAATTTACCCCCTATGACGGGGTTTTTAAGGGCGCGGAAGCCATCCAGAAGCTCAGCCGGGAACATTCCCTGAGGGACAAGCCCCTCTCGGCCTCCCGGCTGGAAACCTACGCCGCCTGCCCTCTGCGCTATTTCTACCGCTATATTCTGGGTCTCAAGGTGCATCCCGAGCCCGAGCGGGTCTTCCAGCTGGACCCGGCGGAGAAGGGCAACTTAATGCACGAGGTGCTGGAAAAAACCCTTTCGCGCGGGGTGGAGGAAGGCTGGCTGAGGGCCCGCGACCGGGAGAAGGGGCAAAAGGCCCTGGCGGAAGAGACCCAAAAGGCCTTCCAAAGGTTCGAGAAGGAGGGGCTCCCCGGCTCCCCGGCCCTATGGCAGTGGAGCCAGTTCAACCTGGGCCGGGACCTGGAAAGGGCCCTGAAGAAGGTGCTGGAGGACGGGGATTGGACCCCGGTGGATTTTGAGAAGGGCTTCGGCCGCCCCGGCCAGCCCGAGGTTTTGTTCCAGACCACCACGGGAAGCCTGCGGCTGGAAGGCTGGATGGACCGGGTGGACCTTTCCCCCGACGGCAAAAAGTTAAGGGTCGTGGACTATAAGACGGGCTCCAACCTGGGCTTCAAGGAAGACAGCGTCAAGGAAGGCACCAAGATCCAGATGCCCCTCTACCTTTGGGCCTGCCGGACCCTCTACCCGGGGGTCAACCCCGAACAAGCGATTTATGAGTTCATCACGGCCAAGGGAAACTACCGTTCGATTCCCTTCGATGCCGCTGATTGGAAAAGAGTGGAAGAACCCCTGACCGCCCTCCTGACGACCGCCTCGGAGGCGGTGGACCAGGGCCTCTTTCCGGCGGCGGCCAAGGCCTGCGACCAATGCGACTACCGGACCCTCTGCGGACCGGGGGTGGTAAAGCGGGGCGAACGGAAGAGGGAGGATAAGAGGGTTGGGGATTATTTTAGGTTGGAGGAATTGAAATGAATTGGTTTAAAAAATTACCTTGGCGCTGGAAGCTTCCGATTCTATTTACTTCTCTGGACCTCCTTTATTTAGCGATTGTCCGTTTTTCTTTTGCTGGTGGCCATGGATTTATTATCGGGGAATTTTTTCAAGTTCTTTTCGCCTGTTGGATTCCTTTTTTTTGGCACTTTCCATTCGCATATATTTTGTTTGGAGACTCGAATTTAAATCACATTTTTATTGAGCCGGTTCAAACCTTTTTTATATTTTTTCTGACTGGTTATTGGCTGGAGAAATCAAGAAATAACCTTCCGAAATATATTGTTCTTGTTTTTTATGTTTTGGCTACAGGCGTAGCCATCCTTACCGCTTGGTCGGATAGAACAAGAGAACCTATCGTCATGGTATTGCCAAACGGCTATAAGGGAATCATATGCTTGAAGACGAAGCAATCTGGGGAGGAAGAGATAAAGATTTCCAATGGCCAATATCGCATCGAAATGCCCGAAAGCGGATTCAGAGCCGTTAGCAATGATTTCCAGGGTTGGCACAGCTATAACGCTGAATACCAAGATGGAACTACCATCCAATATGGCGACGAATACAACACCCCGGTGAATTTGATAGCCCAATACAGCTTCAGTTCAAGCGCAAACGGTAATTTCTATTTTATCGGGAATAACCTGGACGCCCAGGTGACTCGATGTGCGGGGACCGAAGTGACTGGAAGGGATACAGGCGGGCTATCCAATTTCCCGAACACTAAATTCAAGGAAGTTTCGAGGCGTCAAGAGTCAGGCGCCCAATTTACCATGCGCAAGGTGGAAGACTGTCCCATCTATGGGAACCTGGAATTTGTCCAACGAAAAGGCGATCCAAAGCCCATCCATTATTTTACCGATGACTTAGACGCGAAACCGGTGATGGGAAACCTGGGACAACGAATCGCAGTCAAAAATTACGAATATCCTGTCGGGACGCCCTATACGGTTTGGCTCGTAGATTTATCCAAGAATACCGAGTTCCAAATCGACCAGGATATTTCTGGTGATGATCAAGGCAATGTAGAGCCAACTTTTTCTCCTGATGATAATCGCATTCTTTTAACAGGAATAAAAAAAGCATATGTCGTTGATTCTTTAAATGGAAAGGTTCTCCGCCAATTTGCGAAGGATCAAATTCCTCAAAAGTGGTGGCAATGATTCAAATTCATTGGAGTCTTCAATGATTTCTGACCAATCCGTCCGGGACCGGGTTACTCATGACCACGATACCCTCTTCGCAGTGGATGCGGGGGCGGGAACCGGTAAGACCACGCTCCTGGTGTCCCGGCTCATCGCCAAAATTCCCTCACAAAAGGCTGTTTTACCCAGGGTTGGTGGGCTGCTGGACAAACCCTTTCCTTTGTGAGAATATGACCATAATTTATGGTCATAGGAGGAACCCATGAAAACCATCGCCGCTGGTGAATTCAAAGCTAAATGTCTTTCATTGTTGGACGAGGTTAACCGCGCCCACGAAACCATAGTCGTGACCAAGCATGGAATTCCCGTGGCCAGGATGGTCCCGGTTTCGAGGGAAAAAGACGGGCAAAAGGGAACCCTTCGTGGGAGCGTTTTGTCGGAAAAGGACCTCCTTCGCCCAATTGATGATACCTGGGAAGCCGATCGATGATTCTTTTGGATACCCACGCCTGGGTCTGGTGGTGCTCGGGTTCCCCCAAACTTTCCGCCAGAGCGTTGAAGGCCATTAAAGCCGAAGAAACCCTGGGGGTATGCGCCATCAGCTGTTGGGAGGTGGCCATGCTGGTGGCCAAAAAAAGGCTGGTCCTGGACCGGGACATCGAGGTTTGGATGGATCAGGCCTTGAAACTCCCCAAGGTCCAATTGATTCCATTGACTCCCCGGATCGCGGTGAAAAGCACCCAATTGGGCGGCGACTTCCATGGGGACCCGGTGGACCGGATTCTGGTGGCCGCAGCGGCGGAAGAGGGATGTCCCCTGGTTAGCAAGGATGAACGCATCCGCGGCTTCCATGGCATCAAAGTGATCTGGTAAAAGAAGGATCTTTCTCATGATCTCCGACCAAACGGTCCGGGAACGGGTCACCCATGACCACGAAACCCTCTTCGCGGTGGACGCGGGGGCGGGGACGGGCAAGACCACGCTCCTGGTGTCCCGGCTTATCGCCCTATTGCTTGAAAAGGCGGCACCCTTAAGCCGCATCGCGGCCATCACCTTCACCGAAAAGGCTGCCGCCGAGTTGGCCGAGAGGCTTCGGTCCAAGCTGGAAGAAGCCCTGGCCGCAAACCCCGGCCAAAAAGGCCTGATTTTTAAGGCCCTGGAAGACATGGAAAGGGCGCCCATCTCCACCATTCATTCCTTTTGCGCGGCCCTATTGCGGGAATACCCGGTGGAAGCGGGGGTGGACCCCCAATTTACGCTCCTGGACGAGGTGCAATCGGGAGCCTTCGAGTCCCAAACCTGGGAACATTGGCTGAAAAAAAACCTATCCCACCCGGTCGAGCCCCTGTTCCAATTCCTGCGGATGGGGGGAACCTTCGAGCTGGTGGAAGAACTCAAGCAGTTCCTGAAGCGCAACCGAACCCTTTTATCGGTCCCCGCCCCCCAAACCCTGCCGTCGGTGGAACCCTTTCGGGAAAAATGGAAGGCCTTCTTGGCTTGGAGCCAAAAAGAAGCCACCCAATGTACCAAGCACGAGGACAGTCTTTATGAGCTTTTAGAAGCCTTTTGGACCCAGTGTGAATCGATCAAAGAGGATTTTGACCTTGCGAGTTTGAAGGTTCCCAAGACAGGTCGAAGTGGGGCCCAAGGTAATTGGGGCAAGGAACGTTTGGCCGCGATTCGGGAAGGGTTCGTTCGGCTGGCCGAGGAGCATGGCCAGGCCTTCGCGCCTTTCAAGGAGGCGGTGATCCTGAACCTGGTCCATTGGATCGGGGGATACCTGGTCGAATGGGAAAGCCAAAAGGCTCAAGGCGGATTCCTGGATTTTGACGACCTGCTTTTAAAAACCCGAGACCTCCTGAGGGAGCATTCCGAGGCCCGTGAAGAAATGAAGAAGCGACTCGATTATCTCTTTGTGGACGAATTTCAGGATACAGACCCATTGCAAGTGGAAGTGGTTTTCTTCTTGTCGGAAAAACTGGCCCCCCTACGCCAAGGCTCCGGGGGGCAGCCTCAAGTCATTGATTGGAAGAAGATTGAACTTGAGGCTGGCAAGTTGTTCCTCGTCGGCGACCCCAAACAAAGCATCTACCGTTTTCGGCGGGCGGACGTGGCTATTTACGAAGAAACCAAAGACCGGATCCTGGCCAACGGGGGCAAGGTGGAGGTGCTCACCGAGAACTTTCGTACTGTGGGCGGGCTGGTGGAATGGGTCAACGGGCGGTTTCCGGCGCTCTTTGAGGGAACGGGTATCGGTTACAACCCCTTGAGCGCCAACCGGGAGAAGGGGAAGACCGAGGGCACCCTACCTATTATTTGGGGCTTGAGTGTTCCCGTGCCGCCGGACGCACCGGAGACCAAAAGTTATTTCCGCCAACAGGAAGCCGAATGGGTGGCGGCTTTCCTTAAAGAAAAAATTCTCGGGGGCGGCTGGACCCTTTCGGACCCCAAGACCCACCTCCTCCGCTCGGTCCAAAAAGGCGACATCGCCATTCTGTTCCGAGACCTTTCCAACGAGAACGAGGAATTCTGGGAAGAAGCCCTGCGCAAGCGGGAAATGTCCTACCAGATTGTGGGGGGCAAGCGGTTCTATAACCGGCCTGAGATCGTGGCCCTGTCCACCCTGCTGACCTGCCTTTCCTCGCCCGCCGCCGAGGCGGCCTGCGTGGCCGTATTGCGGGGTCCCCTTTTCGGGTTCAGCGACGAAGCCCTTTTCCTCCACCGTTCCGCCGGCGGTTCCTTCCGGTTCCAGGACATCGGGGGTAAGAAAATGGAAGAAGCCTTCCAACTTTTGAGGGAGCTTTACGAAGCCACCCGCACCCAGGGGGTTTCCGAAACCCTGTCCGTCATCTATCAGAAGACCAACCTTTTGGCCGTCACGGCGGGCCAGCCCCATGGGGAACAGCGGGTCGCCAACTTGATGAAGGTGTTGGACCAGGCCCGGGACCTGGAAACCTCCCAGCATTTCACCTACCGGGCCTTCACCCAATGGCTGACCACCCAGCAGGAAGAGGAGACCATGGAAGGCGAAGCCCCCGGGCCCGATTCTTCCGAGGACCGTATCACCTTGATGACCATCCACAAGGCCAAGGGACTGGAGTTTCCCATTGTCTTCGTTTCGGGTTGGGCGTCCGACCCGAAGGATTCGGGGAGCCTGGTGGACCGCAAGCATTCGGCGGGGGCCTTTAAGGCGGGCCGGGCCGACCTGGGGCTTAAGAGCCTGAACTACGATGGGGTGAAACAAGAAGAAGAGCTTCAACGCAAGGCCGAGGATACCCGCTTACTTTACGTGGCGGCCACCCGGGCCCGGGATTGCCTATTGCTCTCCCATTTCAACATGCACCCCGAATGCAAATTCCAGAATGAAGGGCTTTTTACGGGGCCGCTTTTGAAGGCGCTGGAAGAAGGGGGGGCTCCCGTGCAGTCTGCGCTGAGGCCACCAGCCGAGGCGCAAGATTTGACGGTGCTGGCGTCTTTACAGACGCCAGTGCATTGGGCCGAGGCTGGGGAGGGAGCCGAAGCCCTGGAGGACCCGCCCTCTTGGGTGGTTCCTTTGGAGGTTCCATCCGGCGACCCGGCCCTGGCCGTGGAAAAAGAGAAGTTGAAAACCCAGCAACAAGTCCGGAAGGAAAGACTAGAGAGCCTTCGAGGCCAAAGGGAATTCAAGTCCGTGACTTCCGTTCTCTCGGGGGACGAAGAAAAAAGACAAAGGGAAGAGCGGATATTCACCGAGCCGGAAGCCTCTTCCCCTTGGGGTGGGAAGGACTTGGGTTCCTTCGCCCATCTGTTATTGGAAAAGGGATGGGATTGGGATGGACCTCAGATTCAGAAGGCCGCCCAGGCTTATGGGGAGAAGATGGGGATAGCCACGCCCGAGGCCGAACAAGGCTTGGAGTGGGTCAAGAAAACCCTTCAAAGTGAACTCATTCAAAGGGCACGAAGTTCCGGAAAGGTTTTTCGGGAACTGCCCATTACCGGAAAGCGGGAAGATGGGTCCTATTTAAACGCCATCATCGACCTGGCTTTCCTGGAAGGCGACGAATGGGTGATCGTGGATTACAAGACGGACCGGGATATGGAAAAGGAAAGGGACAAGTACCAAGAACAACTGGGATATTACCGTAAGCTTTTGGAAAAATTCACCGATTGTAAAGTTAAGGAAATTTACCTTTATTTTTTAAGATATCAGCATGTTGTGCCGGTAAAATAAATCCATGTCCAAAGACCACCACGATTCCCATGGGCTGGTTCATGGCTTCTCCTTGTTTAAAAAGCCCCCGAGAGTTTCGACTTGAAAGAAAACGATATTTTTTCAAGCTCGGAGAGCCAAGAAAAATTCCAAGTTTTATTTTTGAGCGCGTTGTTTGGAATTATTTTTTTTAGATTATTTTTGAGTTTTTATCTCGGGGGCTCACCATCCAACCCGGGTTTGAACATACAAGATAACGTATTTAAAATTTATTTTTTAGGATGGACAGTTTTTCCCGTGGCGGGACTTTTGGCAGGCCGGGTCCTGGAAGACTTCCGACGAAAGGAAGGAATTCCGAGTCCTCATTTTTACCCTTTGATTATTTTTTTGAATTTCAACCTTATGTTGCTCATTCTTTATCCCCGTCAGTGGGATTCTTATACCGGGCTCATCCTGCTGATGGGATTCTTTTTCTTACAAGTCTCGGGGGTAATCATCTTAAAAGTGATGAATAAAAATGAGGGATTTTGGGAAAGGACCCAGGGAAGAAAAAAGTTATATTTTTCAATATTTCCACTGCTGGTGCTTTGGGTTTTGTGCCTGCCTTGGGATTGGTGGAATTTATTAGGTCATCAAACCGTTTATAACTGGTTTTTTTTCGCTTGGACTGTTTGGCTGTTTCACTTCGGTATTCCCAATATTTCCAGGACCCCGTCGCCAAAGCCTTCTTCCCTACTGGGAGGTGTGGGAAAAAAAATATTTCTTTATGGGTTCACCTTTCTTTTTATCGCCTATGTAGTCATCGATCCCTATTTTAGGTTTGACTTGACGCACCATTCCTTTTACTTAGGGCCATTGGCGGACATGTCCGCCGGTAAAACCCTATTGGTCAACATCAATGCCCAGTATGGAGTCATTGTTTTTTACTTCTTGAACCTCATTTTCCATCTGTTGCCCTTGGGTTTTATGTCCTTCACCCTGGTTGGTTTCATTCTTATCATCCTGCAATACCTCGTTTTTTATTTTATCGTCCGGCAGCTGTTCCGTTCAGAGGCGCTAGCCTACTTCTGTTTACTGGCGCTTTTGCTCATCAACCATTTTTGTCCCCAACAGGATTTGCCCGGTTATTACCCCTCTACGGGCCCATTGCGCTTCGGATTCATCTATCTTCTGACGGGGCTGGTCGTCCTGCGCAACCGGAAACCAACGTGGGAAAGGCCGATCTTCCTTATGGAAGCCGCCGTCACCGCAGTGGCTTTTTTTTGGAGTTTCGAGGTTTGTGTTTATACGGTGATAGCTTACGTGGGCTTGGTGTTTTATGAGTCGGCGGAATTTGAAAATGAAAGAATCGGGCTTAAGACCGTTCCTCTCAGCCGACGCCTTTCGACGCTCCTGGGCTTAACGGCCCTCGTGGGCGGCTTGCTTTACCTTTATACTTTCCAAAGGGCCCATGAATGGCCCAATTGGTCCTATTACTGGGATTATCTCTCGACCTATCGGAATGGATTAGGGATGCTTCCCACACCGGGGTTTGGCGGTTGGTGGGTCATTATCGGTGTGCTTTATTTTTCGGTTTTCGCCCTTTTGGGCTTTTTTTTCCTCTCATCGAAAGAAAAGAAGACAGTGGACTTGAACGTGGCGGTCCTTTTGACCTTTTATGGGATCACCCAATTCCTTTATTTCCTTGGCCGGTCCCATTACATTAACTTGTTTCATATCGCTATGCCGAGTCTTTTGGTCCTGGTCTTTTGGTTGTACTACTTGCGCTCTTGGGCGCCTTCCGAGGTTCCCAAGGGTGTTCAAAAAGGTTTTTTTACCTTGGTCGTGGTTCTGGGGGGATTAGGCCTTTCCCAAACCCTTCCTATCGCGGTGGGTATTCTTGAAAAGCGGATTATCCCCCTGCCGAAGTTATTGAATCGTCTTTATTTGACCGCCCGGGACCTTCCTCGTGACAATGATTTCGCCCTCAATGCCGCCCGGCTGATGAAAAAATATTCCGGCGATCAAAAGTCCCTGGTTTATTTTTTTGGCAAAAAAGATTTAGAAGTCTCCCTCTACGCGGGAAAAATGGAAACCTATCCCTACAACGACGTCATTCAAGCTGACGCAATTCCTAGCGTCTCCCGTCGGATCATGGCCTTTGATCCGCTTCTGAAAACCGGGGATTATATTTATTTGTCAGAGGACTTAAACCAAGTCTATTATGAATATGATTATTCAGGAGTGTCTCGGAATGTTAAATCAACCCTTGAGCAAAAGCTTCTTTTAGGCCTTATCGCTAGGTTCGACTTACAGTTGATCGAAGAAAAAGACGGAATCGCCGTTTACCGGGTGCGGACAAAAAATGGAAAGCTCATTGACCCCACAGGAGTCGAAAATGACAATCTTTCTGAAAAAACTCGAAGCTGAAAAGTGATTTAACCATGGAATCCCACCCCCACCCTCCCCGCCAAAAGCAATTGCTTTGGGCCATAGCCATCACCAGCTTGGTTTTGATTTTGGAAGTTGTGGGCGGCATTCTATCGGGATCTTTGGCCCTCTTGTCCGACGCGGGCCACATGCTGACAGACTTGGCGGCCCTCTTGATTTCGCTAGTCGCGATGATCATGTCGGCTAAGCCGGCAAGCGCCCGTCATACCTATGGTTTCAAACGCTTGGAAGTACTAGCGGCGCTTGGAAACGCCATTACTTTCTTCCTCATGGTGGTGGGCGTGGGGTGGGAAGCGCTGAGCCGATTTGCCCATCCCTCCTTGCCCGATTGGAAGACCATGGGAATCATCGCGGCCATCGGACTACTGGCCAACGCCCTTTCAGCTTGGTTCCTCCATGGAGCGGAAGAAGAAGACTTAAATATTCAAAGCGCCTGGGTGCATGTGATGGGCGACCTAGCCTCGTCCGTAGGGGTTTTGATCGGTGTTTTCGCCATCGCCAAAACCGGCTGGACCTGGGTGGACCCGGTTTTAAGCCTGGGTATCGCCCTGCTGATCGCCATGAGCGCCTTCAAACTTTTCATGAAGGCTCTTCATATTCTCTTGGAGTCCGCGCCCAAGGGACTTACGCCCGACCTTATCAGTGAAGCCTTAACCCTTGATGTTCCAGAAATTAAGGAAGTCCACCATGTCCATCTCTGGGAAGTAGGGTCCGGCGAAGTGCATTTAACCGCGCACCTTGTCGTGATGGACCGGCCTATCAGCCAAGGGCTTTCCATCATTCAGGAGGCTTCGGAAGTACTCGAACATAAGTTTTCAATCCATCACAGCACTTTTCAATTGGAACCACCTGCCCGCGTTCCTATTCAAGGTCCGAAAAATCCAACAAACTAAAAAAGGGTGTTCCCAAAAAATGTCATTTTTATTGTGCACGCTTAGATCTTTTTGAACCATTTTTCGAGAAGATCGAAGTTCGCTCAACTTTTTTGAGTTGAACAGGCCTTGAGCCATCCCTCTAGATATTTCCTGATCTCATTCAAACGTCGCACCCAACGGTCATGAAGTTCGGATGACAAAAGGTTCTTCTTCAGGCAAAGAGAGATCAAGGGAACGCATTCATGGGTAAGAGCCAAAGAATCCTGAAGATATTTTTCGGTGCGGGCCACGCTGGAAGAATCCTGGGCAGCGCCAACCTTTTGAGATAACTCATGGATTTGGCGTTTCAGACGGGACACGGCTTCATGCTTCAAGGCCCAAGGCAGGTGCCGGTAAGTTTTATTGATTTCGCTAGCTAGATCACCGCAAAGGACAGCTATGTCGACGTTCAAGAAATCCGATAAAGGCATGGACTCATTTTATGGCAATGTCGATCCCTTCCCAAGTTTTTAAGGGCAAGACTCGTTTTTTTTTGATTAATATCATTATTTTTGTTGGCTGGTTTCAACTCGAGAAAGGGTTGTGAGTTGTTCGAGAATTTCAGGGGATATCCGGTAACGGGGATTGAGAAGACCGGCCTTCTGAAATAGTTTCAAAGCTTCAGCGTAACGACCTTGACCGGCTAGAATGGCCCCTTTTTGTTGCTCTAAGGATCCCTCATAATAATCCCAAAGACCGCAGTTATAACCGTTTCTTCTAGCCCAACGAAGTGCTTGGGCCACAGCTGGAAGATTTCCCTGGTCAAGAAAGCATTGGAGTACCTTTTCCATCAGACAGGATTGCCACAGAGGGTCACCCAAAGTTTGAGCCTGTAATCGCGCCAGGGCTTCTAGGGCCGGGGCATAACCACCGCCAGTCGAACGGTTTAGGAATAAAGCATTGGCTTCTTCAAAGGCAAGATGAATTTTATTCCACCTTTGCTGGTCTTCCGGGAGCATGGAGTCCCAAGGAAGGAAACCCAGAATAAGGCCCCCATAGGGTTGGGTAGAGTCGAAAGGTAGGAGAGTCCATTGGCCCCTGGGAAATCGCTTTTGGAGGAAAGGGCGATAAAAGGAATTCACTAAAAGCGCAACCCAGGGTGTTCGACCAGAAGTGATTTGGGATTTTTCTACAAGATTAAAGGGATAGCAGGCTATTCGTAAAGTTTGATCAGGCAAGTGCACGTCCCCACTAAAGTCGGCGGCGAACTCGGTGAACACCCGCCCCGGCCCCAAATCATCGGCGGTTTTTTTCAGGATTTGATAAGCCTGGAATTTTGCCGCAGATTTGAACTCGCGATTGTGATTTCCAGGTAATTGCCATTGCCGAAAAGGACCTATCAACTGATAAGTATCAAGTGAAAATGAGAGAAAGAGTAAGATTACCAAGATTAAAGTGCGACGGTCAGGCTGAGTGTCCGCCAAGAGTTTTTGAAATCCCACGCAAGCTAATCCCAAGCCAATGGGAAGAACCGCAGCAATTCTCATCATTTCCTGATTTCCCGATAAAAGTCCTGGCAGGAGCAGGAATATAAAAGCGAAAAGGCTTCCCCAAGCTTCCGCATGTTTCCTGAAGCGAGCGGCTTCAGCTATTCCAAGAAAAATGGCCGAGCTGATGACAGGATTCCACAATCCACCCCAAAATGCCGTGAATCGAAAATTCCCGTTCCAAGTCCCCCAAAAAAGAGCGGTGATATAAGAAAGAGAATCCCGTAGCCGATCAAAAAGCGGTTTTGTCGAGGAATTAAAAAGCCAGTTTTGGGTCATATGATGGCCGATACCGGAATGATAAACTTGCCATAATAATGGCCCCATAAAAACTAAGAATGAGGCCAAATAGGCGAAAAAGGAGATGTAGCCATTTTTTCTCCCTTGAATAAGTAACCAAATACCTAAAAAAGGGGGAATGGCAATCAAAAAATTGGTGAAATAATATCCGATACCTATAGTCGCACCGATAATCGTGGCCCAAACGATCCTATGGTTTACGGATGAAAAGTGCCAAGCCGTTAATCCTCCCCCTATGACGCATTCCAAGGCCAAAGCCAAGCTAACGTTAGGGCACATCGCTTCGATGAGAAGCGGCCAAAAACTGAAAGCAAGGAAAAAAAACATTAGGAAGGAAAAAGACCGATTGAAAAAAAAACGAGATATCCCATAACCTATTAACAAGCAAAAAAAAGAAAAAAAACAAAGATAAAGCCAAACGGCACCCAAAGAAGGAGAAATGATTTTGTAAAAACTTGAAATTATCCATAGATAACCAACCGGGACGTCAGCATAACCGTAAAAAAATTGATGATTCCAGTGCTGAGAAATTTTCCAGGCGAAAGTATCTAAAAAACCATTGTCGTAAATCGGCCAAATAATTAGGTTATTGGCTACAAACCAACGGGCAACAAAGGCTAATAAAAAGAGGAAAAAAAAAGATAAAAAAGACGGAGGATTGAAAAATTCCAATTTCCAGGGAGGAGTTATTTCTGGAAGTGGAGTTTTTTTAACAACGATCACAAAAGGAACAATGACCAGGAATCCAAATGTGAATACTTTTACAATTAGTGGCACGGAAGAATAAGCCAATATTATATTGGCCATAAAGCTCAAAACAAAAAACTGAAAAGATGATATAGGTCTTATGAACAATTTATAGTTTGTTGGGCGCATAAAATGGAAAATCGGTTGAAAAACATAAGCTTTTTTTTAATTTTTGACTCCTAAGGTTTTTAAAACCCGTAAAGGAGGCCTGGGAACGGCGTTCACAAGAGGGTTTTATTTTAAACTTTATTGGGATGGGTAATAGAATTATTTATAGGGATTTTGACAGCCAGACGAAAGTTTTATACACGGACTATTTTGAAAGGGGCTCATAGGAAAGAAACAAGCCATAAGGAAAATGAAAAAGAAAGTCCGAGGTGTTCCTTGAGCATGGGAGGAAAAGAAAAGTTTTAAAATATAGTTTTCACCTTTTAATTAGTTCGCCGTGGTTCTTGGTTTTTGTAAAAAAGTCTCCGCATCCGTATGGTTGAAAGGAGCTTTCAAGGCCTTTTGAAAGGCTTCTTCCGCCTCTTTTTTATTACCGGCCATTGCGTCAAAAATCCCCAAATGTTCATATAAATGTGCCGCCGGGTATCCCTCTTGAGTGGCCTTCTCCAAAGCTTGAACGGCTTGTCGGTCGGAAGAGCCTGGTGTTAAAACGGATTCCTTAAAATATATGTCCGCGGCTTTTTCCCAAAAGCAGGACCTCAAAAAGGAATCCGAGTTAAAGGCCGGTTTGGCGTCGAACAAGGTTTTCAGGCTTTCCTGGTAGGTGCGGTCTGGGAAGTAACTGATGGTTTCGTCGATAAATGGATGAAGAGCCAAACTTGCCTCTTGCCAGTTTTTCAATTCCTTTATACGGGAAGAATCCAGCGGTATTACCCAAAGCATAAGGCCCCCGTCCGAAGATGACAAATCTTTGGAGAGCCAGGCATAACGGCCATCTGGGAATCTCTTAGCCAAGAAAGGTTGGTAATTGACGTTGGTCAATACCGCAGCCCACTGGGCCTTTTCAAAGGAAAGATCCGGGTTTTCGGCGGCGTTGAAATCGTGGGCGGCCACGGTCAAGGTTTGATCCGGCAAACCCGGAATGAAATCATCGAAGAGGAGCCCTGGACCCTTTTCCGAGGCGATTTGTTTGAGGAGTTCATAGGCCCGAAAGCGTTCCACGGATTTGGTATAACCCCGCCAAATGTCGGAAGTATCCCATAGATGGTGATAGACCCCAAACAAATGGTAAGAGTCCAGGCCCATTGCGGGGAGGAAAAGAAAGAGGCTTAAAACCATTCCTTTCCTATTGGGAAAGGAGGCACAAAGTTTTTGCCAACCCAAAGCCGTGATGACCAACATAACCGGAATCACCGGGACCATGCGAAAAGTTTCCCGGTCGCTTGTCAAAAGCCCCGGAAGGAGAAAAATGAAAAAGGCCCAAAGGAGCCAACGGTTCAAAGCAAGTTGACGGTTTTTCCATGTTTCCAAAAACCCCAGAAAAAAAAGAGAACCAAGAACTGGATTCAAGAAGCCTCCCCATAGGGGTTGATAAGTATGAAAATGAGTGTCCATTCCCCAGAAGAGAGCGCAAGGATAGGAAATTGAAACGGCGGCTTGTTGAATCCAAGAAGAGCTTTGATGGAAAATGGCCAGATGACGAAGATAAGAACCGTAACCCTGGGTGGCGCAGAGGTAAAAGAAGGGAAGGAATAGCAAGAAAAAGGGAAAAGCCCAAAAGAAAAAGGCTTGTTGAGAGACTTTTCCCGAGCTTTTCAAGCCATAAAGCAGGGTGGCCGCCAAAACCCCGGCAATGATCATCCAATGGATGTGAATCAAAAAGCCAAAACCCAAGAGGAACCCCAAAGCCAAAGCCCATTTTTTCTGGGTCGAGGGAGACGAAGGGTGAAGAAAATTACCTAAAAAGTAGAAAGCCAGGCATTCAGCCAACAGAACAAGACCGGTCATAAAAGAAAATCTTCCCAAAAGCCAAGGCCAAAAACTAAAGGCCATCAGAAGGGCGAAAAGGAAAGAAAAAGATTTAGAAAAAAAACGGGTTGCGGCCCAATAGGCGGTAGGAACAACCAAAATGGAAACCAAGGCGGGAAGCAGCCAAAGGGAGAATAAAGAAGTCCCGAAAACTCGAAAGATTAAGCTGAGAAGCCAAATATAAAGGGGTGGAACGCGGCTATCGCCATAAAATAGCCGCCAATCCCATTTTTCATTTAACTGGAGAGCATAATAGCCATAGACCCCCTCGTCATAGTGGGGCCAAACCGAAAGAGTAGTTAATTGGGAAAACCGCACGACTAAGGCCAAGATCCCAATGAGGATCCACATCCAGGCGGGAATCGGGGGAAGGAATTCCGACTGATCTTTAGGTTTCTCCTCCCAGCTTTTGGCTTTACCGGTTCCAAGCCATAGCACCCCCGGCACCAAGAGACCCAGCAAGCCAATCCAGAGCTTAGCCTCCAGTGAAAAGGGAAAATAGGAAAGAACCGTATTCGCCGCCAAAAAGACGAGGAACAAGAAAAAGTTCCGCCGATTTTGGCTCAAGGGAGGCGCCTTGGTAATGGTCTCATGGAAGCTTCCTCAAATTTAAAAGCGCCGGAGTATGGTTTAAAGGGGAATGTAAAGCCGCCTCGAAAGATTCACGAGCCTTGTCCTTGTCGCCCAACGTCCACCAAAGCACTCCTAAATCATTATATAAATTGGCGGCAGGGTATCCCAGTCGGATTCCACGGCTAAGGGCTTCCATCGATTTTGAATTATCGGAACAGGACAATCCGAAAAAAAATATTCTTTCGGCGATGAAGGATTCCAGAAAGGGATCCTTTCTTACCAAAGGTTCCAATTGAACTAATTTTTCTAGAACCCCTCGAGGCGGCTTTCCAAAGGGGGAATCAAACAATAAAGAAGTGATTCGACGAAGCAACCTTTCGGTTTCCAACCAGTTGAAAAATTCTTTTTGATTGTCTCGTGTTATGGAAAAGATCCCCAATACCAGAGTTCCCTGGGGTGTGGCTGCATCAGAAGTTAGTGGAAACCAATGGCTTTGGGGAAAACGCTGGGAAAGAAAAGGGGCAAAATTAATGTTGGTGAGAAGACCCGCCCAGTTGGCACTTTCCGGCGCAAGGCCCGGATTTCGTGCCGCATTGAAGGGGTAAACCGCTATAGCAAGAGTCTGGTCGAAAGGGCTTGTTTCCAATTCGGTAAAAATAAGGCCAGGTCCGCGAGCTCTCGACACGGATCCCAGAAGTTGAAAAGCGCGAAACCTTTCCATGGATTTAACGTCGAGAATAGCGGTCTGGGTACCGGAATGCCAAATCTTTTGATAGGGTCCGAAAAGATGATAAATATCCATCCCAGAAGAAAGACACAAAAGAATAAAAACAACAGTAAGGCCCATTGGGCCGTTTCCCATCCATTCGGAAAGCTCGTATAAACCCATGACACAAACAGTTAATAACATAGGAAACACCAGAAGCATACGAAGCATTTCCAAATCGTTTGAAAGTAGGGCTGGCAATAAAAAAAGGCAAAGGCCAAAGAGTATCCAAGCCTTAAGGTGTTTTTCCTGGCTACGAAAGATGAAAATGAGGCCTAAAAGGAACAAAGTTCCGGCCAGGGGGTTTAAAAATCCTCCCCAAAAAGGTTTGAAAGCGAACCGATCAGTGTTTACCCCCCAAAATAAGCTCCCGAGGTATTGGGTGATAAGATGAAACTGTTCTTTTGGAGATGTTCCCCCCTGGAAGACCCAGCGAGATTTCAGGTAAATTCCATGGTTAGTTGAGAAGAAGATGATCAAGTACGGAAGCGAGGTTGAAAGCAAAAGCGTGAGAAAAGAAATCAAAATTCCTTTTCGACTTTCAAAATGGGGGATCACCATCCCTAAAACGGCTAAAAAAATGAAAGCGACCATCACCGGCCAATGGTGAAGAGTATAAAATCCCGTTCCCGTAAAAAAACCCAAGAATGCAGCGGTTATTTTCTTTATTTTGTTGGATGTTTGGCGTAGTAGGGTACCCAGCAAAGCAAGAACGGCCAACTGCCACAAAACCTCAATCTCATGGCCTTGACAGAAACGTCCCAAATAAAGAGGCTCAAAATTAAAGGCCCAAAGGCAGATGAAAACGAAAGCAAAAGTTTCGGAGAAAAAAGCTTTGGCAGCCGCAAAGGCTAATGGAATGGTTAATAAGGATAAAATCGCCGGGAAAAGCCACAAGGTTTCAAGAGAAGGTCCTAATATCTTGAAAAATGTACCTAGACTCCAAACAAAAAGAGGAGGCCACTGAGCATATGAATAAAAAAAATGCCAATCCCCATTTTCAATTAATTCGATCCCATAGTACCCGCCCAATCCTTCTTCGCTTGTCGGCCAGGTAGATAAAGTCGTTAATTTGTAAAACCGTAATAGAATGGCGAGAATCAAAAATACTACCCAGACCCATGTAGAAACGCGCGGGATAGATTCCCAGGAAAAAGCCGTTTTCGAAAGAACGGTAGGGGTCCAAATTTTTTTTAAAGCTATAACAAAAGGTATTCCAAGACCTATTAATCCAATCCACAATTTGGTTTCTAGGGAAATTGGAAAATAGGAAAGAAGAGTATTAGCGACCAGAAAAACAAAGAAATAAGTCCAGGGATTTCGAGCGAAGCGATCATTTTTACGGAAAAAAGAGGAGAATATTAATTCCATGAAAGATTTATCCATTTATTGAAAAGGCTATGAATGATTGAGAGAAATTCTTCAAGAAACATTATCCAGTTCCTTTAAGTTTTGAGAAGCTGGTGTCAAGTTGACCGGGCATTTTAAAGCTTTTTGAAAGTAATGACGGGCGGCTTTTAGGTCGTTTTTTTTCCACAAAAGTAGCCCCATTTGGTCGTAAAAAAAGGCGTTGGGGTATCCTAATTCCAAACCCTCCTGTATGGAATGAATGGCTCCATCGATATCGCCCATTAGTACGTTATAGAACTCCATTTTTCCCCATAAACAGGATTCCAAAAAGGGATCACCTTGAGCCAGCGGTTGTAAACCTTCCAATTCTTGGACAATATTTTCACCTGACATTTTTTCAGTTTGAAAAATCATTTCCAGGGTCAATTTCCGGAAAGCCAAGTTGGCGGCGGTCCACTTTTGGAGAACATTTTTAACGCCGGGAGTAATGGGAATAATCCCCAATGATAAGCCACCATCAGGTCGGGATAAATCTTGTGAAAGCCAAGACCATTGGCCTTGGGGTAATCGCTTTTGTAGGAAAGGGATGAAATGGGGATTCGCCAGAACCGCAAACCATTTAACCTTATCCATGGGAAGGGCGGGATTACGAAGAACATCAAAAGAAAAGCCGGCGATTGCGAGGGTTTGATCAAAGGTTTTCGGGGAGAAATCCGTGAATAAAATTCCGGGGCCTTGTTCCTTGGATTGCAGTTGCAGTTTCTCAAAAGCCCTCCATCGCTCGACGGATTTGAAGTCGGCGCATTCGGGGTTGGGCACACCCCACTTTTGATGGTAAGGGCCGAAAAGATGATAAGTATCGATGGCCGTGGAAAAAATTAAAAAAAGAATGAACCATGGCAGAGCATGTTTCGGATTTGAGGGTGATAAAAGCCATAACAACCCAATGCAACAAACGATTAATAGAAATGGAAGGACGGGCAGGATGCGGTACATTTCCACGGAAATTGTCGTGATGCCCGGAATCAGGCATATTCCCAAGGCGGCCATTAACCACAGGCTCCAAGCCTCCTTTCGGCATTGAATTGTCCAGGCTAGTCCGATGAAGAAGGCGCTGGCTAAAAAAGGATTCAAGATGCCCCCCATAATGGGGCGGTAGCATTGCCCCAAGGGATCAGCGCCCCAAAATAACATGGTGAAATTGGACAATGCCAACTTCCAGCCATAGTTCAGCGAAGCCATATTTTGGAATAAAAACAAACTGGAAACATAGTGACCATAGCCTTCCCGCACGAGATTTACCCAAAAGGGCCCCGCCGTCACGAGGAGCGCGGCTGAAAACCCAAAGGCGTCCTTTAATCCACTTTTCCCCCCGCGCCCCCCCTGTATCCAGACGAAGGCCGTTAACAGCAGGAAGACACTCCACCAGGAGGTAAAAGTGTAAAAACCGGCACCAACACAAAAGCCCAATCCAACCGCCCAGCCAAACCGTCCCTCGGGTTCTTTTATTTTCAAAAAACCAAGGAGAAGCCATAAGCAAAGGGATTCCCAAAAAAGGGCCATCATTCCTGGATGGGAGAGTCTTCCACAATAAAGCGGCCAGAAGCTCAATGCCGCCAAGCTGAAAAATAGGAAACCGAACGACAGGCCGAATAATTTCCTGGCCGCCATGGCAAGGAAGACAAAAGAAAGGAAAGATAGGAATGCCGGTAGAAGCCATAGGTTGAAGAGAGAGACGCCACAAAGCTTAAAAACAGCCGCTAAGGCCCAAAAATAACCCGGTGGCATTCGGCTGATTCCATAAAGCAGGGAGCCATCCCAGTGCTTCATTAAATGGATTCCAAAAAAACCGACCCAGCCCTCATCCGTGATAGGCCAAGTGGAAAGCGCGGTAAGGTGGTAAAACCGGAGAAAGAAAGCTAAGGCTAAAACGGAAATCAAAGTCCATTTAGGAGTGGAAGTGAAAATCTCCAAACGATAAGGATGTTTTTCCGCCGGTAGCTGTTGTGGGACAGAAAAACAAAGGAAAAGGAACGGGAGTAAGATTCCTACTAGCCCAATGCCGATTTTAACCCCCAGAGTTATTGGCGCGTAGGCAAGTAAGGTGTTGGAAATTAAAAAAATGAAAAAGTAAAACCAGGCAGGCGTTGCAAACATCAGAGTTTTCTTTAAAGAAGCAGGCATTAGATTTTATTGTAAGATTTTTTCAGGTAAGCCGATAGTTTTTCCGCCGCACGATGGCCCGAAAGACAAGCGCCCTCGATGGTGGCAGGAAGGCCGGTGTTGGTCCAGTCTCCGGCGAGAAAAACATGGGGGAAAGGCGTCTCACAGGGCAGGCGCAGGGGATCTGTCTCCTTTGTCCAAGTGAAGGTAGCGGCCATCTCGCGGGTCACTTTGGAGTATAGGATCTCCAAACTTTGAAATGGGGGACAGCGGTCTTGAAGTTCTTTCAATGCCAGGGAGACCAATTCTTTCTCCGATCTACCGGCCAAATCCCCCGCGGCACTGGCCGTGAAACTCAGGTATTGGCCTTCTCCTTGCCAGCCCCAATTGGCATTGCGATTGAAAACCCAGTCGAACCGGGCGCCGGAAAGGCCCACCATTTGTCCGCTTGTAACTTTTTTGGAGAGAATCAAATGCACTGAAAGGATGGGGGATTTACCCAACTTTGGCAATGCTTCCATCGCCGGCCAAGTGTCCAATGGCCAAAGGGCAAAAAGAGAGGTGGGTGGAACCGCCCAAATCAGTGCGTCGCCGGTAAAAGTTTTACCGGAGCGGGATATTAGTTGAAAAGTCTTTCCCTCTACTTGAAAAGCTTGAATGCCCTCATGGAAATAAACGTAACTCTCCTTTGATTCCAGGTATGGGATCACTTGGGGAAAGCCTAATTCACTTAAGGGACGGGTGGGGATGGCTAGAGCGCTGTCCTTCCGGCTCCCAAAAAAAATTCGGTGAAGGACTTCCCCTAGACCTTCCATCGGGGCTTTTTCCACCGGCACATTCATCACCGCGTTACAAAGGGGAATCCAAAACCTCTCTCGGACAAGGGGCCCCTGCTGGGTAGCGTTCAGGAATTGGTCCACCGTTTTGACACCCGGTTTTAAGACGAAAGGCTTTTTAGAAAAAGCCCTGATAGCTAGGGCCAGGGCAAGTTTCTCACCGAAAGGAAAAGCATCAGACGAAAGAAGTCCCCAAGCGATGTGATAAGGAGCGGGGAAAATAGCGCAATTCAATGAAACGGGGGAACGGTTTTTTACCATCCAAGAAAGCCGTAAGGGATCCAGCCAGTGGAAAGGTTCTTGTACGCCAAGTCTTTGGAAAAGTTTGAGGGTTTCATGGTAACACCCCATGAGAAGGTGGGGACCATTGTCCGCCGGCGCAGGGAAATTTTCGGAGGGAGCCGTGGAATAAACGCGCCCTCCCAGGAAACCCCGGGATTCCAACAGTTCCACCCGGTGGCCTTTTTCAGCCAGGGCCGTCGCGGCGGAAATTCCGGCGAAACCTCCTCCCACCACAATGACTTTACTCATTAATCCCCAGTCCATTTCCACAGCCAACAGCGGCCTATAGTTCCTGTCACCGAAAGCAGTTTGTCCCATTTGGACAAGTTGGTTCGGCCTTTCAGGATTCGGTAGGGATTAGATTTCAGCTTTTGAAAGAGCTTCACGTAAACCGCTGCGATGGCTTCGGCGGTCATTAATTTGGTCCGCTGGGAGCGGGTGAGGGATTGCCGGGCCTTTATCAGGAAGCCCCAGGCTCGATTCAGTTGGAATTCGACGAAAGGTTTCCAATGGGAATCCATCTCTTCGATATGGTCTGGATTTAAATGGAAGAGCTTGAAATCTTCAGCCGGAAAATAAAGGCGGTTAAGGGACTTGTCTTCCTTGTAATCCCTTACCACATTAACGATTTGAAGGAAAATTCCGAGGTTTTCAGCGTAGTCCCGATGAGGTTTGTCCTTGAAACCAAATATTTCCATGCTGGCAAGCCCAGGTCCCCCCGCTACCTGAAGGGCATATTGGTGAAGTTCGGCGAATTTTTTGAAACGGACAGGCTTAAGGTCCCGCTCCACCCCTTTCACAATTCGTTCCAAGGGTTTCTCAGTAAGTCTGAAATGGTAGATGAGTGGTTGAAACTGTTGAAAAAAGGGATCTTTGGGGTTGCCGTGGAAGGCCTTCTTTAAGTTTTGCTTAAAGTGAGCCAATTTTCGTTTCTTTTCAGAGAGAGAACCGATACCGTCCGAAATCTCATCCACTATCCAACAATAACGATAGAGCAGTGCCATCGCCTGCCGTTTTTCCTTGTTTAAAAGAAGAAGCGGGTAATAAAAACTTGTTTTATTTTCAAGGGAACCGATTTTGGGATTCAAAAAAATCCTCAATAGTTTAATTTTATGGATGAACCCGGCTGAAAAGAGATTTCAAAACCAGGGAAATCTTGTCCATGGCGCGCCAAGAGGGCCGATTTTCAACTACATTGTAGTCCATGGCTTTAATTTTATTGAGGATTCCCTGGCCCCCAAGGTAAGTGGCCTTCAATTCCAGCTTGAGCCGCCCCGTCACCGATTCCAGTAGGGGATAACCCTTTTGAAAATAGGTTTCAGTATATTTCACAGCGTTTTTCACCAAATGGCGGACCGGGGCGGAATCCTTTAATGCCAAAAGGTCTTTTTCAGACACACCCGCTTTTTCCATTTCCTGGCGGGGGTAGTAAATTCGATTCCGCCTCAAATCAATGGCGGTGTCCTGCCAGAAGTTGATGAGTTGAAGGCCACTACAAATAAAATCCGAGTATTCATGGAGTTTTTCATCCTGGATGCCGGAAATGTAAAGAACCATACGGCCAACCGGATTGGCGCTGTGACGACAATAAAAAAGAAGGTTTTTCCAGGAAGCGTAACGCTTGATGGTTAAGTCCATCCGATAGGCCTTCAATAAATCCAATGGCAGGGATAAGGGAATTTTAAAAGTTTTCAAAGTATTAGCAAAGGCCTGGAGAATGACGGACGCTTTTTCTCCCTTTGTTGCTGCTTTCAATTCCTTTTCCCACCGGTTCAATTCGGGCAGGCGTTTTCCCTCGAAAGCTTCCTCGTCGGCAAAGTCATCGGCGGTGCGGGCGAAGGAATAAAGGGCAGCCACATGGGGGCGGGATTCCTTGGGTAAAAGCAGGGACGCTACCGGAAAATTCTCATAGTGGGAAAAAGCCTGTTTTTGACATTCTTCGTAAGCCGATCTCAATTCCGGGGAAATGGTGAAATTCATTGCATCAGGATAAAGGGAGACAGGCCGGAAGATAAACGCTTAAATTTTCCAATCGGCCATGGAACAGTGGCAGGAAAGATTTTAAAATTCCTCCAAATCTCAAAAGGATCTTTAATAATCAAATGAAAAAATAAAAAGAGGAAAGAGAGGTGAAGAAAGAGCTGTTTAGTAAAGGTCAATCCCAGTCCTTCTTGTAAAAGTGAGGTCCCTTGTTTTTTAGATAATTTTAGCCTTTCGGAAGGCTTTTGTAGTGACGATCTACTTTCTTTTTCCTTGGGAATAGGTAAAAAAGCCATTTCCAACATTGGAAATGATAAACTTCTTCCGAATTCTTTATTAATTTCGGTTATCAATCGCGGATTTCCCGATTCTATGAATTTAAATAAATCCTTTCTTCTTGGAGCTTTCTCCGCCTTTTTGGGCCTTTTATTCTTTTTTGAAATATTCCTCCGCTTGACCGTTCCCGCCGGTTTTTGGTACCGCCATTTCGATTTATCCGGCGATATGACCAGCTTGGCCGAACTTCGGGACCGCCTTTCCTTCGCGGCGCTATCGGATCACCGAGTACTCTTATTAGGAGACAGTGTTTTAGGCGCGAGTGCCTTGATGGAACACCGAATTCCCGAAGCTCGATCCAAGACCCTTTCCAGTTTATTAAAAGAAAGCCTTAGGGCCACCAATATCAACGCGATCAGCTTAGGTTCGGATGGGCTACTTTTGCCTGACATTGAGGGTTTGACGGCGGAATTCTCCACCGCTCCCCATGAAAAGATCCTCCTTCTATTAAATTTTCGGATGTTTTCCAAGGAGTTTGGTGAAGGTGCCAAAGCTCTTTCGCGGAATTTCCTTCTTTCGGATCTGCCGGACGAAATCCAAAAAAGGCTGAGTCCGGATAAATTACCTACAGCGGAAGCCCAATTGAGTGACCGGCTTTACGCGGGCATGTGTGACCATTGGTTTCTGTTCCGTGAAACCCAAATGTTAAAGACCCTATGGTATTACCCCAGCCAAAAGGATTTCTTTCAACGCTTGCTTGAGCAAGTGGTGGGAAAAAACGAAGACCAGTCGGACATGATCGAGGCGGCTTTAAAACAAAAAATCGCTTCCTACTATCAACCCTATCTTTGGGATACAGAGGCCCTTCCTCTGAATTGCCTGAAAAGAGTTTTGGATCAATGGACGGAAAAACATATTCCCGTCGAGGTGATATTGACACCCCAGAACCGAAAATTTTTAGGAAGTTACTTGGATAAACCCAGCTTCGAGAAGAACCGAAAAACCTTGGCGGTCTTTATGAAGAATTACGCCCAACAAGGGGTGGTCTATCGCGATTGGGCGGACCGGTATGGCACCACCTCTTTTTTAGATCATTGCCATTTAACGCCTCGGGGCAACGAACAATACGCCAAAGATTTAATTCAGATTTTAGGAAAAGAGACACGATGAAGAACAAGGAATTCTGGAAAGGGTTTGGAATCGGGATTGTTTTGTTCGCCCTGTTCCTGGCGATCCTTCTTTTCTCAGGCGACCTATCAGCTTCCAAATTCATCTATGTGGATTTTTAAATGATCTTTAATACCAGTTGGTTCCTACTTTTTTTTATCACCTTTTATTCCTTTTTATGGTTTATGCCTAATGCCAAAGCGCGGTTTTTATACCTTCTGACCTGTTGCGCCATTTTTCATTATCATTTTGCCGGTCCGGCGGGCGTGATCCCCATCATCATCATGGCGGCCATCACTTTTTTCTTCGCTCTTTGGATTCCGAAATTTCCTTCGGAAAGCCCCCGAAAGAAATGGGTTTTTAGCGCCGCCCTTTTGGTGCCCGTCTTCGGGCTTCTCTTTTATAAGTACCGGGCGCTTTTGCTGGGATCCATTGGTCCCCTTGTTGGGGGCGCCTTCGGCGGGTGGTTAACCGCCAACGCCATCCAACCAGCGATGCCCTTGGCCATTTCCTTTTTTACATTTGAGTTCGTCCATTACCTCACGGATGTCTACCATGGCCATGGAGAGCCGATCCGGAATCCCTTCAAGTTTGGTATTTTCTGTATATTCTTTCCCTCTATCGTTTCAGGCCCCATCAAGCGGTTCCAGCCCTTCCTCGCCCAGGTGGAAAATGGTTTGGAGAAGCCGCCGGTCGAAAAAGCCGCATTGGGTTTGGCCCAATTGCTCCTAGGTTTTTTTAAGAAACTCGTCATCGCCGACAACGCGACCATGCTTATACATTTGCTGGAGAAACGGACGGACCTTCACTTTGGTTCGACCTGCCTTTTACTGACGCTTCTTTCCATCCGTATTCTTTTCGACTTTAGCGGTTATTCGGATATCGCCATTGGCTTAGGCAAGATGATCGGGTTGGATTTGCCCGTGAATTTTAACTTTCCTTATATCTCGAGGAATATCACCGAATTTTGGCGCCGGTGGCATATGTCCCTCAGCAGTTGGATCAGGGACTACATTTACATTCCCATGGGCGGGAACCGGTACGGTACCGTGAGAAAATTCTTCAACTTGATGGTCACCATGTTCGTGTGCGGGCTTTGGCACGGCGCCAGCTGGCACTTCGGCCTTTGGGGCATGTACCATGGGGCGGGGTTGGCGGTTCACAATGCCTGGGGCAAATCCAATATAGGCCAGAAATGGGCGTCCCTGCCTTTTAGCCGATGGGTGGATATCGGCGTTACGAATGTTTTCGTGGCTTATGGCTGGCTTTTGTTTTTTTACCCCATGGATCAAGTCGTGAAGTTCACTGGACATTTATTTCAATTTTGACCTCCAGGAAAAACGATGGCCAAGGGAAATCAACGAAAGACTTCTGGGTTCTCAAAACCGCTTTTTACCCGACGAACGACGCCTGCTGCCATAGCCACTTCACCGCTTATGGTGATATGCTGATAGCCTACCTGCTGGATTATTATTTGGTCGCAGGGAAATATATTCCTTTTGGGACAGCCCAAGCCCCCCCGCCGGTTCGCCCAAATAGGGACCACCAAGGAGTTATAAGATGAAAAAATTTCTGTTCTTTATTTTCTTCGGCCTGATGGTTTCGGCAGGAGCCCAGGAAACTCAAGTAACTTCAATGTCTTCGGCCCCGACAACGCCCACCGCTCCTCCGGTAACGTTTATCGAAAAATGGAACGCCTCCAAAGTAACTTGGGATGATTGGTTCAAGAGTAACGCGATGGTCACGGACAAGACCGATTACGTTCATTTCTTTTGGAACGCGCAGGACTTCAAGGTCAACTTCGAGACGCAAGATAAAAAAGTCCGCTTAGCCGATGCGGCTCTGGAGCTGGTAAAGCGTCTTTATCCTGCGGATGCCAAAGCGGACCAAGTGAAGGTGGATATCGTTTATGTGTTGGAGAGGGATTCCTATGGACAACCCAAGTGGGACAGCCTGCAACAGGTGGCTCATTTTGAGTTCTTGAAATCCAAAGCTCTCAAACCCGCCAAGAAGAAACAGGTTCTTACCGATACCGTAATGAAAAAGATTTTCGATAAATTTGAGTTTTATTGAGAATCGTTCTCGACATTAAATTTTTGATTTTCACATAAAATAAGCCGTTTCCCATCGTTTTTCCCTTAGGTAACCGGCATCCCTAGAGCTAGAATTGTCACCTCATTTCAACACAACGCCTTTGTGGGTCGGGTTATGTCGTTCGGGGCAACAATAACCTGCAAATTTTAGCCCGAGGAGTTCATCATGAAGTTACGTATTTTAGGAATTTTTTCGCTTCTGGTTGGAATCACTTTTTTAACCATCGGTTGCCCTTCCAAGAGCAGCAGCCCTTCCGCCCCCGCGGCGCCGACAGCCACCAATACCTTTACCGCCACCTACACCGTCTGTACCGATGGTTCCGGCCACACTTGCACCCCGACTTTTTCCGCAACGCCAAGCAATACGGCCACGGTGACTCCCACCAGCACCCCCAGCGATACCGCCACCACAACCGATACCTACACAATTACCAACACGCCCACCAATAGCGCCACTTCCACCAATTCCGCGACTCCTACCAACAGCCTCACCAGTACCGCCACTTTCACGATCACGAACACGCCGACCATCACCCCCACCTTCACGATCACGGAAACACCGACGAACAGCGGGACTCCCACCCAGACTGGCACGCCGACGAACACGTTCCCTTCAACCCCCACCGGCACGCCTACCAATACATTCCAATTCACTCCCAGCAGCACGCCGACGAACAGTCCCACCGCGACCAAGACCGCGACTCCGGTCTTTACTTCCACACCGACGCCCGCGCCCTACATTATCAAGGGCACGGTCCAGTACACCGGAGGCAACAGCCCGACAGGGAAAAATCTCGTGGTTTACGCGACGACAAACATCAGCAACGGCAATGGTGTCAATTGGTCGGTGCCCGCACAAACCGGTGCTGTTTCCTACACCCTCAATCTTCCCTCGACGGGTTCTTACATCGTTCTAGCCTTCTGGACGGCGGATAGTACCCTCAATAATGGCTCGCCATCGGTGGGCGATCCCTACACGGAATACACCACAGGCGGAACCGCTGTCTGCTTGGGTGGAAGCCCCACGACCATTACCATCAGCGCGCCCGTGACGGACACCGCCAACATCAGTTTTGGCAACAGCTGTGAGCTGGAGGGTGTTTCGGGTCCCGTCACTTACACCGGCGTGGGCGCGGTCAACGGCAACACTAATTTGTCTGTCCAAGGTTACGCGGACTCGAATTACTTAACACCAGTCGCTTACGGGACAGGGGTTTCAGTAAATGGCGGCACCTACAGCCTGCTTGATACGAACAACGCTTCTTCGGTTTACATTCAGGCCTGGTTAAACAGCAATAGCTGTAACGGCAACTGTGGCAATGGTCCTGTAACCGGTGATCCGGTAACGAACTTGGGCTCGTTTTCGCCCTTCAACTCGAACACTACCAACCATGCCATCACCCTTTCCGACGCCAACCTCTATGGCACCACGAGCAGCTTGTCGGGTACCGTTAATTGGACGGGAAGCGGCTCGGTCAACTCAACCAATCCCATCGTCATCACGGCTTATGTGAATAACGGGAGCAACACCCAAAATTACGCCAGTTGCGTCGTGACCACCAACGGCGGCACTTACTTTATGGGAGTGACGACGGGTAATTATTACGTCACCGAGCAATATGTGACCGATCCTACGGCTTACGCGGCGGGGGGGGGGGGTGGGAATAATATTGTGGGCAGTTATGGGCAAAATTCCGACGGAACATGTATAGGTAGTGGTTCAGGACCCAATGGGTTTGGCGCCGCCATCGCCGTTAGTGGAGCCGCCGTGTCTAACCTGAGTTTCAGCGGTTCCTGCGGCCAATTTTATGGTTATCTCGGCACCGTGACTTATACAGGTTCCAAAGGCACCCCCAACTGCAATGGCAGCGGTTACGGCAACAGTATGTACATCGTGCCTGTTAACGGTACCGCCGAAAGCTCATTTTCAACGGGTAATTCCCAAAATGTCTGCAATAACGGCCAAACTTTCGCCACGGAAACGGGAACGACGAGCCAAAGCTATTACCTGAGAGTTTGGTTCGACTCAAATAGCGTGGGTTGCTGCACACCCGCGGCCGGCGAGCCTTGGACGGTAGTCGGTCCTTATGCTAATAGCACGAATCCATCTTCCATCAACATTACCTTTGATGATTCCAGTACTTGGTAAAAGGTTGAATAAGGTTCCGATTTTCTTTTTCTCAAGCTTTAGAAGTTTGAAGACTTAAAGCTCAGGCCAAGAGGCCTGGGCTTTTTTCTGAAACGTGAAGCCGAAATAATTTTTTAAGGAGTGGAATGATGAAAAGGATTTTGAGTTTCGCTGGAGCTTTTCTCATCCTATCGGGAGTCTCCACTGTTAGGGCGCAAAGTTCATCCACGACACCCTCTTCGACTACCAAGCACCACAAAAAGAAGAAGAAAGCCTCGGCCCAAGCCACGGCCACCGTCCAGATGACCGTCTCACCCACGGTGAGCCCTGCCACGACACAAGCCGTTGCCGCCAAGCCTACCGCGACTCCCACGGCCATGCCGACAGCCGTTCCTGAACCCACCACCATGGGAGCCATTAACAGTTCCAAGATTTACGACCATGTCAATATGCCGGGGGACTTCCGTCGTACCTTGTCCTATGCCGTCAAGACCTTGAATAGGGCTTCCTTAAAGCACAGTCACACGGTTTTCCTGGATATGGAGAAGGTTTCCTCGAACAGGGATGACAAGGAAAGAAAGAAAGCCTACGCCCGGTTTGAAGTGAACGAACTGGAATTCGGCGGTCCCCGTAACCCCTGGATTCTACTGGCCGGAACGGTTTTCGAGCAAAGCGGAGACGATTGCAAAGTAGACGGCGCCATAGAGGTTGCGGTTGATTTCAAGGATATCAAGATCGACTACCAGGGGAGCAAACTGGGAGAGATCCAAAAAGGGAGCGATATCGCGGCCCAAGTATATGAAATCCTCGATAGCCATTCGTCTTACCAGATGGTATTGCAAGCCAATGACCAGGTGAAGGATTCGAAGTACATGGACGATACGCCGGCCTATACGGCCAAGGCGAGGGATGGGTACGCGATAGTGGATTTCCTGAACAGCTCCCATGAAGCAACCCGATAACCCATACCTTGGAGGAGCCATTTATGAGCGAGATTAAGATGAAACCTTTCGGATGCTTCCTTCTGCTTCTTCTGGCTCTCCCGAGTCTTTCCTGGGCGATCCCGCCCAATTTCGCCCCTCTATTAAATAATCCGCCCGAACCCGTGAATATAGAAGCGGAAGGGATGGGGGACGCGGTGGTTGCTGACGGCACTCTTTTCAATGGCGCCGCCTTCAACCCCGCCCTTCTTGCCAACGCGCCTTATTCAGGAGAATTTGGCTTGGCCTTTGACGCCTCCAGCGGTGTTACCGGAATTAGCAATTACCTATCGAGTGGGGCCAACGATCTTTCCCCCATGACCCTGAATTTCGGGGGAGGCTTTAATCTGGCCCTCAAGTTCGATGACCACTGGGGCTTCCAGGTCTACAACAACAGCCACGCTCTTTTTCAAATCAAGCTCCCCGGAACCGTGGAAACCATCACCGGGCCCGACTATCTCGATACGGTGGCACTGGCCACCTACAGTTTCAATCCCCTGGAGGAAGAAACACCCCTGACGGTCGGTGTCAATTTAAAGATTGTCGACCACCGTATCGGCACGATCAATAGTTCCGGCAACCCTGGTAATCTCGCCAACTTAAACACCGAGTTCCACCCCGCTAGCGTGCGTTGGGGACTGGATTGGGGACTGCTTTACGAACTCCCAGAAGCCCATGCCGCCCTGGGCCTTTCGATGCTGGACTTTTTTCATTCCGCGGGTACCCTCGACAGCACCGCGGGAGACCCGCTTTACGGCGTCAATCTCGACCCGGCTCCCGTCCTGGTGAAGTTGGGTGCGTCCTGGCATCCGATCGATTTCTTCGTCCTGAACGCCGACCTGGACGATCTCTTTTCCGACACCGCTTATTATTCCCCGAGCCAGGGTTTGGGGTCCCACGTGAAGTTGGGCGCGTCCCTCAATTTGTTAGGTATCTTTCGATTACGGGGTGGTCTTTCCAATAACAATTTAAGCGCGGGAATCGGGATTCCGTTCCTAGGTTTGGACTGCGCCTACGCGGTTGATGACTTAAACGCGGTGGATAACACTAGCCCGGTTTATAGTTACTTCATTGGGTTTAAAGTCGAAAAGTGACCCTCTCCGTGGTTGTGGCAGGGCATGAAATAGTTTTCATGACTCAGTGATGCTTTTGATGGAATTGGTTTAAAGGGTTGTTAAAAAAGTTAAGGAGTTGGTTTTTATGAAAAAGACAATTAATTTTTGGGTGTTGTTGTTCATCTTGTCGGGAGTCTCCACTGTTAGGGCGCAAAGTTCATCCACGACGCCTTCGGTGAACAGCCCCTCCGCGTCCACGACACCCTCTTCGACTACCAAGCACCACAAAAAGAAGAAGAAAGCCTCGGCCCAAGCCACGGCCACCGTCCAGATGACCGTCTCACCCACGGTGAGCCCTGCCACGACACAAGCCGTTGCCGCCAAGCCTACCGCGACTCCCACGGCCATGCCGACAGCCGTTCCTGAACCCACCACCATGGGAGCCATTAACAGTTCCAAGATTTACGACCATGTCAATATGCCGGGGGACTTCCGTCGTACCTTGTCCTATGCCGTCAAGACCTTGAATAGGGCTTCCTTAAAGCACAGTCACACGGTTTTCCTGGATATGGAGAAGGTTTCCTCGAACAGGGATGACAAGGAAAGAAAGAAAGCCTACGCCCGGTTTGAAGTGAACGAACTGGAATTCGGCGGTCCCCGTAACCCCTGGATTCTACTGGCCGGAACGGTTTTCGAGCAAAGCGGAGACGATTGCAAAGTAGACGGCGCCATAGAGGTTGCGGTTGATTTCAAGGATATCAAGATCGACTACCAGGGGAGCAAACTGGGAGAGATCCAAAAAGGGAGCGATATCGCGGCCCAAGTATATGAAATCCTCGATAGCCATTCGTCTTACCAGATGGTATTGCAAGCCAATGACCAGGTGAAGGATTCGAAGTACATGGACGATACGCCGGCCTATACGGCCAAGGCGAGGGATGGGTACGCGATAGTGGATTTCCTGAACAGCTCCCATGAAGCAACCCGATAACCCATACCTTGGAGGAGCCATTTATGAGCGAGATTAAGATGAAACCTTTCGGATGCTTCCTTCTGCTTCTTCTGGCTCTCCCCAGCTTCTCTTGGGCCTTTGGTTTAGGCAATTTGGGGACCCAATTTAACATTCCCCCGGCCCAGTTCAACGTCACGGCGGAAGGGATGGGGGAAACGGGAGCCGCCGATGGGAGCCTTTACAATAGTACCGCGTTGAACCCAGCCCTTTTGGCTAATTGGCCGCATTTCGGGGAAATTACCTTTTTAGGGCTCAGCATCTCCAACGATATTTTCACGATGACGAATTACGCGTCAAACTCCAACAACATTAATAACCTTCAAAACGCCTTCCAGAATCTGGCGCCTTCAATGCAAAACATCAATCAGGGCCTGCAACAGCTTGGGACCGGTTCAGCCGCCGTGACTGCGGCCGCCGTGTCACAGATCAACCAAGGCCTTTCCGGGGTCCAAAACGCCGTTTCCAACCTTCAAACCGCGGCCGCTACCCTGACGAACAAGAACGTCCAATTAGGGGCGGCCTTTAACATCGCCATGAAATTCGACGACCATTGGGGTTTCCAGGTTTATAACAGCAGTCATGGAGTCCTTCAAGTCACCCAGGAAGGCGCCCTCACGGCCCTTGAGAATATGGCGGCCTTGCCTACCGTAAACGGGTCCAGTCCACAGTCGATCTATTCTGCCGCCAGCACATTTTTGAGTGGGGTGGTGACGGTTTTCCAACAACTGCTACCCTCCCAAGCCGTTTCGTTGCAAGCCGCAGTTACGACTTTGGAAGCCAATCAAACTTCGGGGGGCGTCAGCCAATTCGCGAACACCGTCTCAAGTATCGTGTCGAGCGTCAACCAAACCACTTTCCAACAGGCGCTTCTGAACAACATCGCCGAGGTGACCGGGCTGGTCTATGTCGACACGGTGGCTATGGCCACCTATAGTTTCAATCCCTTAGAGGAAGAAACACCCTTGACTGTCGGCGCTAATTTCAAGATCGTCAACCGACGTATCGGTTATGTCAACACCACTTGGCTGAGCCAGCAAAACCTCAACGACTTTTCCACCATCACGAACCAAATGAAAAACGACATCGACCAGAGCACTTTCCGGTGGGGGCTTGACCTGGGGATGCTTTATGAATTCGAGGAACTGGGGCTTGCGGTGGGCGCATCGGCCCAAGACCTTCTACATTCGTCGGCGACTATCAATACCCAGCCCGGCGACCCGCTTTACGGCATTATCACGGACCCTGCCCCCACCGTGATCACGCTCGGCGCTTCCTGGTGCCCTCTCAATAAGCTTGTTTTGAATATGGACATCGACGACCTGTTTTCCAACACTTCCATTTATGAAGGCCTGGATATCACCTCCCATGTCAAATTAGGTGCCGCCTATAGCCTATTAGGTTTCCTGCAGATGCGAGGAGGCCTTTCCAATAGCAACCTAAGTGTTGGATTTGGAGTTCCTTTCCTGGGAATGGATTATGCCTACGCGGTGGACGATTTGACCCAAAGTTACAACCACTATCTCAGTTTTAAAGCGGACTTTTGACCAGTAAAAATCCATAAGATTTAAAAGCTTCGACAGGTTTATAAACTTGGGACATTTCACTGTTTGGAAAGTTCCTTGAAAAGCCTCCTTTTTCTGAATAAACTACGTCCCCTCCAAGAATTTGGTTTATCCATTAAACCCTTGGACGGTTTACCCATCAGAGCTTTACTCTGAGGGTCAAACACCAAGCCAGTTGTAAAATCAGGCCCTAGGCCTGATAGTTCGTTGACCTTGGACGTTTAGCTCAGTTGGTTAGAGCGTCGCGTTCACATCGCGAAGGTCACTGGTTCAAGTCCAGTAACGTCCACCATCCCGACCCCACCTTTTATAAAAAGGTGGGGCTTTTTACTTAAAAAGCGCTTTCCTCAGTCGGGATCCTCACGGATTTTCAAGTTTAAGTTTCTGTTATAATGCCCGCATGTGCTCGCGCTACGTCCTTAAAAGCCCACCGAAAGCCATCGCCGACCTCTTCAAGTTGGAAAAAACCGCCGATTGGAAACCGCGTTATAACATTGCTCCGTCCCAAAAGATCCCAACCGTGGTTAAAACCCTGGAGGATAAAAAACGGGAAATGAAGCTTTTGCAATGGGGGTTCCTGGCTTCCTGGAGCCAGGGTGGGCGCCTTTTGGTCAACGTGCAAAGTGAGAACATCCGGGAGAAGACGATCTTGGAAGAATCTTTCGAGAAGTGGCGCTGCCTGATTCCCGTGGACGGTTTTTACGAATGGCGCCACCAAGCCAAGGAAACCCATCCCTACTTCATCCAAATGAAAGACAAAAAGCCTTTCGCCCTGGCCGGCCTTTGGTGCCCCCAAAAATTGGAAGAAAAGACGCTGGAGGTTTGCGCCATCTTGACCACCACGCCCAATGACGTGGTGAGAGTCGTGCATGACCGGATGCCCGTCATCATCAACCCCAAAAATTATGATCTGTGGCTGAATTCAGACGATGTGAGGGATTTCCGTGAGATCGAAAAACTATTCAGGCCCTATCCTTCCGAGGAAATGGAAGCCCACCAAGTGGGGGCCTGGGTGAACAACGTTACCCATGATGACGAGAAGTGCATCGAGCCTTCCACCGAACCCGAGACGCTTTCTTTTGAATTTTAACGGTTCTTCCCGCCGCGAAAAACCGCCGAACTATCAGGGGTTTCCCAAAGGGCTACTTCCACCAGACGGACCTTTTCCTTTTTCAGGGGCTGTTCCAACAATTTCCAAATAACAATCGACATGTTCTCGGCGGTTGGCTGCAGTTTGGGATCCGACTTAAAAGGTTCAACTTCCTTGTTAATGAACCGGTGATCGAAGCGGGAGAAAATTTCCCGGTGTAATATTTCTTTCAGTAACCGGAAATCAATGACGAAGCCCGTTTCATCCTTGATCGGCCCTTGAACCCGCACCGCTAACCGGTAGGAATGGCCGTGGGGATAATGAACGGCCTTAGTGTCATCCTTACGGTAGCCCGCGCATTTGCGGAATACTTCCATATTTTTCGAGCGGTCCCATCGGGGGTTGTGCAGGTAATGGGCCGCCTCAAATGTCATTTCTTTGGTAATTTCAGCCATCGGTTTTTTCATAGTTCTTCCTTAAATTTTTGGGCGATGGGCACCCGGCGGCCCATGCCGAAGGCCTTGGTGGTCACCTTAAGACCCGGGGCCATTTGACGCCGTTTATATTCGTTCTGGTTGATCTTGCCTAAAATTTCCCGGACCAGTTTGGGTTCGAAACCCGCTTTCTGTATTTTGGATGGCGGCTGGTTTTCCTCCACATATAAACGCAAAATAGCGTCCAGGGCCTCATAGGGCGGAAGGGAATCCTGGTCCGTCTGGTTGGGCCTTAATTCCGCCGAGGGGGCTTTCGTGAAGGTGGCTTCCGGGATGAACCGATTCTTCCGGTTGGCGTAGCGGGCCAACTCATAGACCATCCCTTTAGGAACGTCGGAAATGACCGCCAACCCCCCGCACATGTCGCCATAGAGGGTGCAATAGCCCACGGCGATCTCGCTTTTATTGCCGGTAGACAGCACCAGCCGGTTAAATTTGTTGGAAAGGGCCATGAGCAGTAAACCCCGCAAGCGGGCCTGAAGATTTTCTTCCGTCGTGTCCTTGGGATTATCCTTGAAAATGGGTTGAAGTGTCTTAAGGGCTTCCTCGAAAAGCGGGGTGATGGGGATTTCCTTGAACTCGATACCCAAAGCATCGCTTAGTTGGCGGGAATCGCCAATGGAACCCGAGGAGGAAAAGGGAGAGGGCATGGTGACTCCCATGACGTTGTCTGGTCCCAAGGCTTCCGCCGCCAGGCAAGCCACCAAGGCCGAATCGATCCCCCCGGACAAACCGATGAGTACCTTCTCAAAACCACATTTGCGGACGTAGTCTCGGGTGCCGGTGACCAGGGCCTGGTAAATCTTGGCGATCTCGGCTTCCGGGGAAGGGATAGGCTTCACCGAGGGGTTTTCGGTGTCGTAAACAAAAAAATCCTCTTCGAAGCTTTTGCCCAATTGAAAAAGGTTGCCACCCGCGTCCATGACCATACTGCATCCATCAAATATTAGCTCGTCGTTGCCGCCCACCAGGTTGCAATAGAGGATGGGTGAATGGGTCTTGCGGGTGACGTCCTTTAAGAGGCTTTGACGGACCGAGAGCTTGGCGTAATGAAAGGGGGATGCGGAGAGGTTTAGGACCAGGTCGGGTTTAGCCTTGGCCAATTCTTCCACCGGGTCCTTGGTATAAAGCCGATGGGTGAAGACCCCTTCCACATTCCAGATATCCTCGCAAATCGTAACAGCGATCTTGAGTCCTTTATATTGGAAAGGAGGCTCCGGTTTTGGCGCAGGCGTGAAATAGCGGGCCTCATCGAAAACATCGTAGTTGGGGAGTAAGACTTTGCGATAGACATGAAGGATGGCGCCGTCCGCGACGGCTACAGCGGCATTAAAGAGAGGGTTTCCCCCTTCTCGGTTTTCCAGAACGGTGCCTACAACCGCTAAGATGCCCTTGGATTCCTGGGCCACCCTTTCCAGGCTTTTACGGGAGCGTTCGAAAAAGGAGAAGCGGTCTAAAAGATCGCGAGGAGGGTAACCCGTAAGCGTTAATTCGGGGAAAAGAGCGATGTCGCAACCAGATTCTTTAGCCCGTTTCAAGTTTTCAAGCACCTTGGCGACATTCCCGTCGAAATCCCCAACGGTCGTATTGATCTGGCAAAGAGCGATTTTCATGGAACCCCGGTAACCGGCTTGAAGTTATAGACTAGCCAGTTTGTGTTAAATTGAGGGGCTTAGTGTAAGGTGAACAGGTTGTTAAGTCAAAAAGAGGAGTGGCCGCTTGAACTACGGCATTTTAGCCGATACCCGGGGTGTCTTGACGCCCGCACAAATCCACTCGCTCAAAAAAGCTTTTAAAGGGGTGGATTACATTTTGCACGCGGGGCCGGTGGGGGACTTGAGAGTGATCGAACAATTGACGAAAATCGCGCCGACCCGGGCTGTTTGTGGAAACGCAGAAAGTCCCATCGTTCGTTCCGAACTTTTTGCGTGGCAAGCCTGGAAAGCAGGACTTTTGAAAATAGGGTTGATTCATGGTTATGGTAAGCCCCATGGGTTAAAGGCTTGGCTTTTGAAGCAATTCGAAACCAGCCCGGTCCAGGTCATTGTTTATGGCCGCAACTTCGAACCCACCGCGCGGCAAATAGGGGGCACCTATTTCTTCAGTCCCGGTTCTTTTTCGGGCGGCCTGCCGGAGGGATTTCACGGCAAGAAGGGCTCCTGCCGGGTGGGTTTACTGTTTATTCGCGGTAAAAAAGTAGATGGACAGGCCGGAATCCTGGTCGACGCTTGACGGCTCCCCCGAGAAAGCCCATATAATAGAGATATCAAAACCGCCATAGAGCGGCATTCGTTCTTAAAGAGAGGCTGAAATGGTTCAATTAACCGATAACGCAATTTCCAAAGTGAAGGACTTCGGAGTCAAGAACGAAGCTTATAAAGGAAAAAATTTTAGGGTTTACGTCCAAAGCGGAGGCTGCAATGGCTTTTCCTATGGCTTCACCTTTGACCAGCAGCGCGATGGCGATGAAGTGAATAAAGCGGGGGATATTGATATTCTCTTAGATCCCCAAAGCGCCAAGTACTTAAACGGCGCCAGGATTGATTACGTGGAGGACTATAAGGGAACGGGATTCGTTATCGAGAATCCCAATACCACCGGTTCCTGCGGTTGCGGGCATTCGGTTAGCTTCTAAGGACGATTCTTCCAAAAGGGACGGGGTGAAAGCCCCGTCCCTTTTTTATTTCAAAAGTGAACAAAGGCTCCCATGGCATCCTGGCGACTCATTTACTCAACTGTGGTCCCCACCCCGGGTCAAATGGCCTATGACGAAGAATTGTTCAAGAGGTTTCAACCCAACCAATCGCCAATTCTAAGGTTTTTCTTTTTTCAACGACCTACGCTGACCTTGGGACGATTGGAAGCCAAAAGGCTCAACCTATCCCAACTGCCTTATCCCTATGAAATTCGGCCCACCGGTGGGCGCGCTGTTCTCCATGGCGCGGGCGACCTTTGCTATTCGGTTATTGCCTCCACCTACGACCCTTTGGTGGGTGGGGAACTTTTGGAAAGCTACCGAAAGATCAGCAATCTTTTGGCCTATACGCTTCGGGGACTTGACCGCGATGTCCGTCTTTCTGAGGAAAGGCATCCTGGATCGCAAACAGGGCATTGTTTTTCTTCGCCTTCTTTCGCTGAACTGACGTTTCATGGGAAAAAAGTAGCGGGTGGCGCCCAGGCCCGGGAAGGCAATAGCTTTCTCCAACAAGGGGTGATCCTTTTGTCTGTCGCATCCGAATGGAAAAATCTTTTTTCGGAAAACACCGAAAGCCACATGGCGGGTTTAAATGATGATCCATCTCTCGTAACCTTAAGCCGCCAAGACCTGGAAAAGGCCATCGTGGCGGCGTTTGAGGAAGCCGGAATTACCTTTGAGAAGCCGATGGCCGCTGTGTAGGATGGGTTATCTCCCTTGGAATTATTGCAAAAAGGAATGAGATGAAAAAATTTGATGCGCTTATCATCGGTGGCGGGCCGGGGGGCTATACGGCGGCCCTGCTTTTAGCCCAACAAGGAAAAACTATCGCCTTGTTCGAGAAACGGAAAATCGGTGGTTCCTGCCTGCATGTGGGCTGCATTCCCACAAAATTACTTCAATCGGCCGCAGCCCGCTATCATTCCTTGGCTAAAGAAGGAAAAAGCTGGGGTATCGAAGCGGATAACGTTCGGTTTAATTTTCAAACCCTTGTGGAACGCACCCAAAAAACAGTCTCCCTCCTGGAACGAGGCATTCAATCCCAACTTTCCGCCGCCAAGGTGGAAGTGGTCCAGGGTGAGGCGGAAGTAAAGGGACCGAATTTGGTGAAGTGCAATGGGGAAGAATACGAAGGGATCAATTTGGTTTTAGCCTTAGGTTCCCGGCCCCGCCACTTGCCAGCTTTTCCAGTGGGCGGCCCGATAGTTACCAGCGATGAGCTCTTGAGCCAACCTAAACTTCCACAATCACTCTTGATTGTTGGGGCGGGAGTCATTGGATTGGAATTCGCCTGTCTCTATGCCCAGCTAGGCGTAAAGGTTCGCATGGGGGATGTATTACCGAAGCTCCTACCCAACATGGATGAAGAGCTGGGACAAGTCCTGTTGAATTCGGTTCGCAAGTTGGGAGTGGAAATAGAGTTAGGATTATTGGAAGTCAAACCCAAGGACGAAGAACTCATTTTGGTGTCGGCGGGCAGGTTGCCCAACTCGGATAGGGCCGGCCTTGGCAGTTTGGGATTAAAGGCACCGGGCGGCAAAATCGAAACCAATGGGTTCATGGAAACCTCGATTCCTGGCGTTTTCGCGCTGGGTGACTTGACAGGCAAATATCCCTATGCCCATACGGCTTACGAGCACGCCCGTATCGCGGCGGGCCGGTTAAAGGCTGGAACCGAGGAAATGGACGATTTGAAAGTTCCCCACGTGGTTTTCACCGCACCGGAAATCGCGGCGGTGGGTTATACCGAAAGCGAAGCCAAGATGAATTTTAAAAACGTGAAAGTTCTCAAACGCCATTTCGCCGCGAACAGCAAGGCCCGCATCCTAGGGGAAATCGGCGGTTGGTCCAAAATGGTTTATGACGGGGATACCGGCAGGATTTTAGGCCTGCATATGACCGGACCTGAAGCGACGGACCTAATTGGTGAAGCCTGTCTGTTGGTGTCGCAGAAAATGACCATAGACCAACTCGGTAGGGTGGTTCATCCCCATCCAACCTTAAACGAGATATTTGGGGGCCCATTAAAGCCTTTTTAGGGTCTTCATTTTGGTTCAGTCTTTGTCTTTTTTACCGTTAGAATGTGGAGGAAATGGGTCGGGTTGGTTTTAATTGTTTGGTCTTTTGGGAGGAGTCGGAATGAAGTGGCTTGCCGGTTTTTTATTCATGCTCTCTTTAACGGTTGGGGCTTCCGTCCTGGCGGATCCTCCTATGAAGGTTGTCTATAGCACTTCGGCTTCCACCCATTTCAGTTGGAAATGGCCCTATCATCCTGTTGAAAAATATACGGCTGTTCAGACCAAACCTTATTACTATACGGGCCACATCCTTTATCTCAGCGATGAAGACGTTTCTAAATACCGGTTCTATTTTCCGCAGAGAACCTGCCGGAATGAATGGGGTTATTTTTTTCCACGGGGGACCAAGCTTTGTCCCAAGCGCCCCGCCATTATTTTTGACGATCCCAAGGCCTATACGGAAGTCATCTACCAGAAATAAACTGTAGCGGTGGAAGATTAAGCTTTCGAGAGGGAATCCTACCCTCAATTTCAGTTTAGGTTATTCCTACAATTTTGTTCAAAGGCTTTTTTCCTATTTCAAAATTTCCAAAGTTTTTCACAAAAATCCTCTCTTTTTGATTTTTTTTTGTCCTCAAACATCCATTCGGGATAAAATTTCGCCCGGTTTTTAGAGAATGTTACTTTTCCCCGCTGGTATGACAATTGCTTTACTCCAAGGAGAGAACAGGGTTTCTAAAACCCGTCGATCGAGGGGTGAAGATGTTCCGAAAATTCAAATTCGAAGAAGACCTATATGAGAAGCTCCAGGCAATACCGATGTCCACCCGTTTTAAACTGGACCGAATTGGCCTCAAGTTGAATGCTAAAAGCTGGAACCGGTTTTCAAGCGAGGAAAAACAGGTTCTTTGTCATTTATCCGTCCGAAGCCAAGGGGAGGTGGAATGTTATAAGGAGTACCTTCTTTACTTACTCCACCGATTGAAAGAAAAAGTCGAATGGTCAGACCCCGAAACGTCGAAGCGGGAAAAAAACCAATGGGAAACCTTGACGCGAATCCCAGAAAGCGTTTATTTGAAGGTTCTTACCTTAAAGGGTCTTTTGACCGCAGTGGAATGGATTCGCTTGGATGATTTGGAACGCTACTCCCTGTTTCGTCTTTCGACGGATAAGTACAGCGAGACCCAATTCGCGAAAGCCCTGGAAGAATTTCTTGGTATTTCCATGGCTAAAAGAGCCGAAGCTTCCTAGATTATCCTCTACTTGTAACCCGATAGAGGTTTTTTTGTAACAACAGTTTAACCTGGGTTTGAGACTATTCATTCAAGCCGGTGGCCCGCTCTACCTTTCCCCTCAACGCCAAGGACCACAAGCGTTTTGAGGAGGAACCATGTTGAGATTGGACACTTATTCGGAAAGCATCCTGTTTCAATGTGATCGTTGTAGGCACATCGGGGAACTGATTACCGAAGTGGTGGAAGATGAGGGTTTTTTCTATTGTTGGGGTTGCTTAGCCGAAATGAACCGAAAAAAAGGAAAGGAGGTAAAAAAAGGAAAATATGCCATTAAATGAAAGCCAAGTTTTGGAGACGAATGTAGAATGTTTCCACTGTCGAATCCTAGTCGATTCGCGATCTGTCTTTACTACGGAAACAAAAACCCACTTTTGTTTAACCTGTTGGTTGGAAAAAAGCCAAAGTCGGCTTTCTTACCGGCGTTTAACCATCGTCGAACTTTAAAATTTATTCCGGTTATTAATTCCATATCCCGATTGGGAGTTGGAATTTTTTATTTTGGTCCGAATCATATTTGAATTTTCGAGAAGAGATAGCTTCCGACCGCCAAAAAGAAAGCCGAAACCAAGGTTAACACCGCCAAATCCGTTCCCCATCCATAAAAGGAAGCTTGCCCCAATGCCGACCTTAAACCATCTACCCCATAGGAAAGGGGATTTAAGGTTGTCACTAACGCCATTCCCGCCGGAAGCCCCGCAAGAGGGAACATGGCTCCTGACAGAAAGAACATCGGCATGACGAGGAAGTTCATAATGAGGGGAAAGCTTTGCATATCGTTCACCTGGGAGGCCAGAGCCGTGCCGAAAGCCGTGAAAAGAACAGCGATAAGGAACATGAAAAGCAGCGCCAACGGAAGAGCTATTAGCGAGGGCCTAAAACCAAAAAGAGTGGCCAAGACGAAAACGATCAAACCTTGGAGCAAAGCCACTGTGGCACCACCCATCGTGCGGCCAATCATGATATGGAGCCGAGGTACAGGGGCCACTAGGGTTTCCTTTAGGAATCCGAATTGCCGATCCCAAATTATCTCAATCCCCGAAAAAACACCGGTAAAGAGGATTCCCATGGAAATAACCCCCGGCGCCAAGAACTGCAAGTAGTCTCCCTTACCAGCCTGAGAATAAATCTTCCCAAAGCCAAAACCGAAAGCCAAAAGAAAGATCAATGGCTGGCCCAGGGAACCGATCATCCTTGGCTTGGAACGGAAATAGCGCTTCAACTGCCGAAGCCACATGATGTAAATGGTGCTCATGTCAGCGCCTCCACATTTTTTTCTGCATCCGAAGCCCCTCAATGTTGGAAGCGTCCTCGTCACGCAAGGTATGGCCAGTCACCTGGATAAAGGCGTCTTCCAGGGACTTGGCCCTGGCCTTTTTCTTCAAGGTGGCAGGCGTTCCTTGGGCGATGATTTTCCCGTGGTCGATGATGGTGACTTGGTCAGCCACCCGTTCGGCTTCTTCCATGTAATGGGTTGTGAAAAACACAGTGATCTTTTCCTTGCGGTTCAGGTTCTTAATGTAATTCCAGATATGGTTGCGGGTTTGGGGATCGAGCCCCACGGTGGGCTCGTCCAGGAAAAGAATTTTTGGATGGTGTAGCAGGCCCCGGGCGATTTCCAAACGCCTTTTCATCCCTCCGGAAAACTGCTTCACCAAATCATTTCGCCGATCCCAAAGCTCGACAATTTTTAATAATTCCTCAATTCGTTGTTTCCTCAATTCCGCTGGCACCTTGTATAGCACCCCATGAAAATCCATGTTTTCTCGGGCCGTTAGCTCGTCGTCAAGGCTGGGATCTTGAAATACAATTCCGAAAGAGCGACGAGCATCGTTTTGCTCGGTGACGGGATCATGCCCATCCAAAAGGATTTGGCCTCTCGTGGGTTTCAATAAGGTCGTCAGCATTTTAATGGACGTGGTTTTACCCGCGCCGTTGGGGCCCAAGAAGCCGAAGATCCGGCCTTTTCCAACGGAGAAGGAAATGTTTTGGACCGCAGTGAAATCACCGAATTTCTTGGTGAGGTTTTTCACCTCGATGATAGGCTGTTTCATGAAAATCCTTTTAGCATAGAATTTAAGAAGAACCAAGATTTGGTTGGTGACTGGGTGACTAATTGTAAAGAGGGGAAGGAGGAATCTCGTCTATCTTATTTGAAAGGGACAAGGCTTTCTTGAAATCCCTTCTCGATTCCCCTGTCCGGCCTTGGATTTTCAAACAAACGGCCAGGTTATAATATAGATGGGCGGCTGGAATCCCCTGTTGAATGGCCTGCTGATAAGCCTGGGTCGCTTGGATGAAATAACCGTCTAAAAATTTGAAAAACCCCAACTTTTCCCAATAAACGGCGGATAAAAGGGGGTCTCCCGGAAAGATGTCGCCTAAAGATGGGTGGGATTCCAAAAAACTGGCCCATAATTCGATAGATTTTTTATTTTTAACCTCGAAATCGATTTCTTTAAAAATTCCATCCGCCTTCATCCAACGGTCCAACAGGTCACCTGAGATTTGGGATGTGGGGATAAGAAAGAGGGCGAAAGGTTTTGGGTCATCGGGGCCCGTTTTGTCCGTTTTTAGGATATTCGCCTGCATTCCCTGGAACCTTTTTACAAAATAAGGTTCATATTGAATATTGGTGATCAAGGCCGTCCATCGGGGATGGAAAGAACGAAGGGAAGGATTTTGAAGCGCATCGAACGGATAACAAGCCACATCCAAAGTTTTATTGTCGTAATCGGTGTTAAATTCCGAAAAAACGTAAAGGGGGCCGTCTTTTCGGCTTAAATTGGAAAGGATATTATAAGCATCATAATATTCCATATTACGCCATTGTTTGCCGGAAGGGATAAGTGGGGTATTGCAATAGTGGTTCACATAGTTATCGAGGTCTAAGGCAAAAGATCCCATCGCGAATAAAAATACTCCCCCTAAACTCAGGAAATGATGCCGGTTAGCGATCAAGCCAAAAGCGCCCATGGCCGCCAAGAAGGTAAGGAGAGGGAAGGTGAGCAGGATACGGTAAAGTTCGATGTTGTTCGTCAATAATGCCGGGAGGGCGGCCGTCAACCCGCAAAAGATAAAACCGAAAAAAAAACCACTGGAAACTTGGCGAAAAAGAAAAATGAACCCTAGGAAAACCAAGGCGCTTAAAATGGGGTTGAAAAACCCCCCCCAGTTGGACCCATAAGGAAAGCTGTAAATTCCATTCCAAAAGATTCCTTTCCCATAAAAAGCAAGCGACGTAAAAATGGATGAGCTTAATAGTTGGTGAATGTGGGTGGCTCCCCCGGCTGAAAGGCGGGCTAAGAGGAGGGGAAGGATGATAAAGAAAGTCATACCGGCAAAAACAGCGAACTGTTTTCTGTCCTTTTTTTCATTTGAAAAGCAATTCACAAAAAGAATCCCAGCGAGCCCAAGCCAGATCCCCCCCCAATTTATCCAGGCATAGAACCCCATCGACGAGAAGAGGGTTAGAAATAGAAGAATCGCCCATTTCCTTTTCGAACTGTCCGATCGGAGCCAGTATCCGAGAAAACCAAAACAGAGGCATTCAAAAAGAGGGCCCCAAATAACGGGAATATTTAGGCGTGACAGCGTCCCTTCCCAGAATGAAAAAGCCAGAAGCCAGGAAAAGAGGAAAGCCAGGGACCTGGGAAAATATTGCCGGGCAGCCCAGTAACCGGCCGCCACGGTAGCCAGCGAGACCAATGCGGAAAAAAGTCGAAAGGAGAAAAAGGAGGGTTCGATGACTTTGAAGTAAAGTGCTAAAAGCCAAAAAGCCAGGGGTTCCACCTGTACCGGGGAATAAAGCAATCTCCAATCCCAGTGATGGGAAAGCCTCAAACTGGCGAAACCCACGATACCCTCGTCGGAGATGGGCCAAAATGGCAGAGAGGTCAATTCATAAAATCGTGTCAAGACAAGCAATAGAAGGAATAGGATCCAAAGCCACAGAGGAATGGAATTCACCTTTTCGTCTAAGAGGAAGCGAACTCCTGGTTTTTCATTACGACGTTCAAGGAAAATAAAATGAAGAGCCGTGATCATTGGAAGAAACAAGCCCAACAAGCCAATCCATAGCTTTGCGGAAAGAGAAATAGGCCCGAATGATAAAAGGGTGTTAGCAAACAGAAAAATAAAGAAATAGACCCACGGGTTATAGGGGAGTTGGTTTTTCCAAATTGAAGAAAAGGTGAATTCTGGAGTGGGCATGAGTCGATTTTAGCACAAACACTTGAGGTCGTTTGAAAAAGGACCTCGCGCCCTATCAGCCATTATTTGCTTGGGCAGTCCTACGTTGTGTGTTCTTGATTCTAAGGATATTGAAGAAGATGATTAGGTGATTTAGCTTGCCCTTGGTTTTCAAAACTTATACTGATGAATTGTTAAAATTCTTTTTATCGATTTGATTTTGAGGGTAAAATCCAAACAACCTTGGTAACCGATGAGCGGAATATAGTTCTTAATTATTAAATCAATTCATGTTTGAAAAGTTTGTTTCTGGTTTATCAAGTGTTCCGCAAGAGCCAGATTAAGACAGAGATAATCCATTTGAATTAAATAGTAAGCTATCTTTACGCCCGCTTCATAATCGACGGCTCCAAGGTTTAAGGTAAAAGATATTTTAAGCCAAGATCCTGAAGCCTTAAGGCCGCCGGAGTTCGATTGGAAGGGGCCCTTATAGCCGCCTGAAAAGCTTGGGCGGCATCCTGTTTCTTTCCTTCAAAGTTCAAAAATATTCCCAAGGAGTAATACAAGTTCGCCGAAGGATAGCCCCGTTTTAAAGCCGTTTGGAGATCCCCTACTGTGTTAGAAAGTTGTCCGGCTGAAGCGTCGTCCAATGCAGTTCTTTCCCAGTAAACCGACTCCAAGAAGGGGTCTCCTTTAAATAAGCCATAGGACAATCTCAAGTTTTCGCTCCAACGATTCTGCTCATCACCGATCTTTTCATACAGGGTCTTATCGCGTTCCATCTGAAGCGCTTGGTCGGCCTGGAACCAGTGCTTCAACGTTTCCTGGTCGACGAAATCAATAGGAATGAGACCTAAAAGCAAGCCGCTATTTCTGGAAGAAACGATAGAAGGAAGCCACTGCCAGTGAGCCCGCGGAAAGCGTTTCGCGAGAAAAGGCTGGTCATTAGCGTTAGCCAGCAAGGCGGCCCAACGGGGTGGGGCGGAAAAAGGATCCTTTTTTTCACCTGTGTTAAATTCATAAACGGCGACTGAAAAAGCAAAAGTGGGTTTCGTAAGGAAATTGTCAAAAATCAGAAAAGGCCCATTCGTTAAATTTTCACGCTCCAAGATTTGGAGGGACTTGGCGAATTCCACTGGCCTCCATTCTTTTTTATCATCGGACAATGACTGTAAGTCGGGATAAACGACAAATAAATGATAACTGTCCAATAAGACAGATAAAAAAAGCAACAAACACCCAATTTTTATCGCCATCCCTTCTGAAAAAAATAACCGCAGCGATAAAAAGCCCAAGACCGCGCCCGCCAAAAGAAAGGGACAAAGTTGGACGATTCGGAACATCTCAAAGCCATGGGTGAGTATTCCGGGTAACCAAAGAATAGGAAGGGAAACCAAGAACCAAATATCTGTCCTTTGTTTGCGATATAAGGAAATGCAGACTCCCGCCAAGAAGAGGGATCCGAGGATTGGATTCAAAAATCCACCCCAGACGGGTCCATAAAAAGAAGTAAAAGAAAGTCCCGAAAAGGGAGCAAAAGCATAGCCCCGGATCGTTTGAAAACGATTTTGGATGAAATTCTCCGATCCCGTGGTCAAGAAGACGTCACGGATATAATTTCCGAATCCTTCATGGAAGGCGCCATAGACAAGAGGTCCCAGGCAAATCAACAAGGTTAAGAAATAAACAAGCAGAATCCGGGGCGAGGCATTTTTTTTTCGGAAGGTCAAGGCCATTACCGGCAAGGAAAGAACCAACGCCACCGAAGGCCAGGACGTGAAGGTATAAAATCCCCCTCCGACCGCTAAACCTAGAAGAAAAACTTGTGGAAGGCGTTTTTTCTCAGGGCTTCCGACGAAACAAGCCAATCGCCAAAGGGCCATATATTCCCACATCAACATCAAAGCCGCCGGATGGCAAAAGCGACCGGTATAAAGAGGCCAAAAGCTAAAAGCCGTGAGTAGGGTGAAAAGGATCGAAAAAGAATGAGAAGCAAAACGACGGGAGGCAAGGAAGGCGAATACAACTGTGGCGCATGAAAGAAGTGCTGGAAAAAACCACAAGGTAAAAAGGGAAGGTGAAAAAAATTTAAAAAAGGCCGCCAGAAACCAGATAAAAAAAGGAGGAAATTGGGCAACGGTATAAAAGAAATGAAATTTCCCGGTTTTGAAAAGATCCAAAGCCAAAGCGGCATGAAAGCCTTCGTCGGACAAAGGCCAGGTTAAAAGAGTGGTCAAGCGGTAAAAGCGCAAAAAACAAGCGGTTAATCCCATTGTCAACCATAGCCAAGGAGAAACTGAAAAGGGAGCCTCGGTTTTTTCGAGAGCAAAAGACGGATTTTTCCAAAGCATAACCAGTGGCAGGATCAAACCGATTACGAGCAAAGAAATTATCCAAGGAGAAGACGGTGGTAAATAGGAAAAAACAGAAAGAATTAAAAACCAAAGGATCAATCCAAACCAAGGTCGAAGGGTATGATTCAATGCCATGAAGATCCCAGGAATATATAAATTTCTAAAGTCATTATATCATTTGGTGAGCAAGATAGATTTCGTGAATCTTACCAGTTTTTACGGTTGTAGCGAGGTGGCTAGAAGTTGGTAGTGATCCGCGAATTTTGCGGCCGAAGCCGCTTCTTCCTTTTTCCCCATCCGAGTGAGAGGGTCGATTAATTGGCGGTAAGCTTGGGCCACATGATATTTTTTCTGGATAACATGGTGAAGGGCATCAATAGTTCGCACATCGTTTCGATAGTAGTATTCATCATAATTAGCCAATTTTTGCCAGAAGTGCCCGCATTGAAGATCCAATAGCGGGTCGGCGGAACAAGCCGCCACTCCGCGGAGCGCCGATTGGCGGGCTTGATCCATTAAAGCGTTGTCCGATTCCTCGATACTCGCCAGTTTGTCCCAAAAACAAGATTCCAAGAAAGAATCTCCTTCAAAATAATGCCAACGGTCTTTTAGGGCTTGGAGAACCGGACCATAGTTGCTTTTCCAAGTGTGATAGGGCATCAAAGAAAAGATAGCATCTAGGGATTGATGAGCCTGAAGCCACCGGTTCAAAAGTGGATTCGAAAGAGGAGAGAGAGGAAACCATGCCAAGATTAAAGGGCCATCGGCCCGGGGAAATCCTTCGGAAAGCGGGTAGATCCGGCATTCCGGAAAGTGCTGGACTAAATAGGCTTGGTATCTAGCGTTAATAAATAGGGCTGTCCACCGAACCTGATTCGGTTCCAGGCTTGGGTTAACGGCCGCATTAAAAGGGTAGGTTGCTGTAAACAGGGACTGATCAAAAATATCGGGAACCAGATCGGCCAAAAGGAAACCAGAACCTTCTTTGGTTTCCAAGACCTTGAAGGCGTTGAACCGTTCAGGAGATTTATAAGGCCCGGATTGAAGGCCCGGAATGGCCCATTGGTGATAAGGTCCCCATAGATGGTAAAGGTCCAGCCCAAAGGAAGTTGAAAATAAAAAAATTATGATCGGTATTCTGCCAGCTTTGGGAATGCCCATTAAAAAATGGCTACTTCCCAGGGTGGTCAAACCCACCACCCAAGGAAGAACAGGAAGCAACCGCATTAGCTCCAAGTTCTTGGAAAGCAATGCGGGCAAGAGGGAAACCCCCAATCCACCAATTATCCAATAAAAAAAAGGTTTTTTGCGGAATCGAAAAAGTTCCACCAGGCCGAGTAAAAAAGTGGAGCCCCAAATGGGGTTCAGAAATCCACCCCAAAAAGGGCCGAAACAAAAAGATTTAGCAGGAGAGCCCCAAAGGAAGGACGAAAGGTATGAAGCGCAAAGGGTCCATTGATCTTTAAGGGGGTTGGGCTGGCTGAAAATGAGATGGCTGTAAACATGCCCCGCTGAAAGATTCGTGAAAACGTCGGAAGCTATAGGGAGAATCAAAAGTAACGCCCCAAAGATGAAACAAGCTGGAGTTTGGAGTTCCGTAGGTTTATTCCAACCGTAAATCCAGAGGTAAAGTGAAGCAAGAAAAAAAAACGTTACCAAGTTTACAATCCAAATATAAATTCCTAAGCCCATACCCAAGCCTAAAGCGAAAACCAAAACCAGGGAAGGACCCCGCTTGAGGCTTTTCAGGCAAAGCCCAAGCAACCCTACGCAAAAGAGCTGCCATAAAACAACGAGAGACAAAGGCGAGCAAAATTGTCCGAGATAAAGGGGCCAAAAACCAATGGCTAAAAAAGCAGCCCCCCAAAGGGAATAAGAATTGGAAAAAAATTGCCGTAACGTCCACCAACCCAGCGGCAAAGCCAGGGTTGAAAGGATTTCTTGAAAAAGACGGATTGAAAAAAAGGATGGAGGGCAAAGCTTGAAGAATAAGGCTTGCAACCAAAAATAAAGAGGACCAAGCTTTTCAGAGGTATAGGTCAACTGCCAAGTCCAATGCTGGAACTGCCGAATACTGAAATAGCTAATCAAGGCGTCATCCCACATCGGCCAGGCTGGAAGTGAAACTAATTTGTAAAACCGAGAGGAAACGGCCAACCCTACTAAAACGATTCCCAACCATTTTGCGCGTCGATCCAGGAACTCTTCCGAGAAAAAGATTTTTTCATGAGTTGAAATGGGGATGGACGTCAAAAGCCCCAGCGTCAAGGGGAATAAAATGCCGATGAGACAGATCCAAAACTTTGTTTGAAGGTTGAAGCGAGAATAAGACAAAAGAAAATTTGAAAGGGTGAAAATCAGGAAATAGAGCCGCGCGTCATAAATCAGATCTTTTAGAAGATTTTTTTCGGTCGATTTCAATTCTTTCCTTGATGAGTATGGTTTCAAGAAAATCACGAACAACCCCTTAAATTATACGGCATCCATTGAAATATTTTAGGTTGAACTATCAGGCGAGTGGATAAAGTTTAGGCCATGTCCGCCAGTGAGTGGTTGGGGCATTTGCGCGCGGTGTAGTCTTTGTCCCAAGACGTCCGGAAAAGGATGACTGGGCGGTTCAGCTTATCCTTGGTTTTTAAAACCTGCACCGGCGGGTCGAAGGAATCTATGTCGCCCTTCAGCCAAGCGCTACAAGTATAGGGCAAAAGTTCCAAGTCGGATTCCACGCCGTATTCGCTCTTCAAGCGGTACTGTAGGACGTCGAATTGCAGGCGTCCCACGGCGGCGACGTAAAAGTCCAGCTCATCCCAACTTTTCAACATCTGTACCGTTCCCTCGGCGGTCATTTGCTCCACGCCCTTGTCGAAGGACTTGCGCTTGCCCACGTCCTTGGGGCGCACGCGCGCGAAAATTTCCGGCTGGAAGGAGGGAAGGGGCTTGAAGTTAAAACCGCCGGAAAGCGAAATCGTGTCACCAATGGCGAAGGTGCCGGGATTGATGACGCCCACGATATCACCCGGATAGGCCAAGTCCACCGTGTTGCGGTCCTGGGCCAGCATGGAGTGCGGCCTCGACAGGCGAAGCTCTCGGTTCAAGCGGTGGTGCTTCACTACTAAGTCGCGCTCGAAACGGCCTGAACAAATGCGGAGGAAAGCCGTGCTGTCCCGGTGTTTGGGATTCATGTTGGCTTGCAGTTTAAAGACGTAAGCGGAAAAAGGGGTTTCAACAGGGTCTATTAGAATTTCACCTTCGGGAGCGTCGGCGATTCTCGCGCTAGGCGGCGGAGCCATTTCCACAAAGGCGTCAAAGAAGGGTTCCACCCCGAAGTTGGTCAAGGCCGAGGCGAAGAAAACAGGGCTTACTTTGCCTTTTAAAAACTCGGCATGTTCATAAGGATTTCCGGCAACTTCCAGAAGTTCCAGGTCATGATGCAGTTTTTCCCAGAGTTCCTCCGAAACGTGGTCTTTCACGCCGGGGTCGGAAAGCGCGACTCGTTCCACGGCCGCTTTGGCGGCACCGCCCACGGAGACCTTGGTGAACAGCAATAGGTCCTGCGTGCGGCGGTCCACCACGCCCGCGAATTCGCGGCCCGAACCCACCGGCCAATTGATAGGGGAAGAATGAATGCCCAGCACCTGTTCCACTTCCTGCATCAAGTCCAAGGGGTCCCGGCCCGGCAGGTCCATCTTGTTGATAAAGGTCATGACGGGGATGCCCCTCAGGCGGCAGACCTCGAAAAGCTTGCGGGTCTGGGTTTCCACCCCCTTGGCGGCGTCGATCACCATGATGGCGCAGTCGGCGGCGGTAAGGGTGCGGTAGGTATCCTCAGAAAAGTCCTGATGGCCGGGGGTATCCAGTACGTTAATGATGGCCTTCTTGTAGGGGAACTGCATGGCGGAAGCCGTAATGGAGATGCCGCGCTCCTGCTCCATCCCCATCCAGTCCGAAACAGCTACCTTGCCGCCTTTGCGGCCCCGCACCATCCCGGCCGTTTGGATCATGCCGGAATAAAGCAGCAGTTTTTCCGTAAGGGTAGTTTTGCCCGCGTCCGGGTGGCTGATAATGGCGAAGGTGCGTCGTTTCGCGATCGCGTTTTTGATTTCGTTGGTCAATGCCGGATCGGTCATGCCGACATTCCTTTAATAGGCAGCGCGAAAATGAGCGGAAGCCGATATAACAAGTTTTTCATTTTGGATTTGTTAGAAATGGTGAAAGGGCACATAGGGGCGGTATCTTACCAAATTCCTAGAGTTCCTCAACCGCCATGGGCCTTGATAGGAAAGACGAGCCTGACTAAACTGACCCCGTTTTAATTAAGCCAAAGGCCGTCATGAAATTCCTCAAAAAGATTCTCAAAGAAATCGCCGTATTCCTGAAGCAATGCTGGTTCCTGGTGCTACTCCTCATTCTGGCCCTTTTGGCTTATCCCGCCGCCAGGGGAAGCGAGTTCTGGGTTTGGAGCAGCCTGTCCTATGTGACCTCTTTCGTTTTTTACGTGCTCACTATTTATCTTCCCCAGCGGAAAAACCAGAAAAACATCCACCGGGTCGTCGTGCCCTACCTGCAGGCCATCATCAACGACATCAAGGGGGTCTTTTATACTTTCCTGGCGGCTTCCAACGAAAAATGCGACATCAGCCAAGTCAACGAAGGGGATTTTGAGAAGGTTTTCCGGATCATCAATCCCCAGGATAAGTCCACCCGACTTGAATTTCTGGGTTTCGTCAGCTGGTTTCAATACCTGGAGCACCAGAAAAATCGAATTAAACGTTCAATGGATAGGATACTGACCTATGAGCATCATCTTGATACGGAATTCATCCTTATTCTTGAGAATATCCACAACTCGGCGCTTTTTGAAATATTGGATTACATCGAAAACAAGCCCATTGCCTATACCGACTTCATATTCCTAGCTGACGCCTATGCCCACAGCTACCGCCTGGCCAATGGGTTGGAGGAGTTCTTGCGAAAATACCGGGCTGAACTTTAACAGGATGCTGAAAAAGTCCGCCGATCAGACTTTTTCTTTTTCGCAAACGAGCCACGGATCACAAAAACCATATTTTAAGTGGCTCGTTCTATCCCATGACTGTCGACAGGGTATTGAAAAATTCCTTTTCAATACCCTGTTAAGCCGTTTCCTTCCGCCGGGTAGTGGGTTAAAGTAAACGGAAATTTCATCCAAAGGATTTTCATGCGCAATACCTTCTGCCTGAAGTGGGACCAAGAACACGGCGCCAAACTGGTGGATTTCCACGGTTGGAATATGCCGGTTTCCTACGCCAAGGGAATCCTCTTCGAGCATGAGGCGACCCGTACCGGCGCGGGGCTATTCAACATCTCCCACATGGGGCGGATTCGCCTTTATGGGCCCCAGGCCTACAAGCTTTGCCAATATGCTTTTACCAACGATCTTTCCAAGGTCAACATCGGCAGCGCCCTTTATGGTTTTCTCCTAAACGCCAAGGGCGGCATTATCGACGATGTCATCATCTATAAAGAAGCCAATGACCGGTTTCTCTGGATCATTAATGCGGGAGGCCGGGCAATCGATGTGGAACACTTGGTACGCCTTTCTGTCAGCAAGGACCTAACGATGGAGGTTCTTTCCGATTCGACCGCCCTCTTGGCCCTCCAAGGCCCCAAGGCCGACACAGTTCTGAAACGGTTAGTAAAGAACGCTGATTTGAATAAAATCCCTTATTTCGGTTTCGGCCACGGCACGATCCAGGGAAAACCTGTCTTCATCATGGCCACCGGTTATACAGGGGAAGACGGATACGAAGTAATGGTGGATGTGAAGGACGCCCCGATGGTTTGGGACTTGCTGGTCAGCCAGCCGGAGGTGACCGCTTGTGGCCTGGGAGCGCGGGACTCCCTGCGCCTAGAAGCAGGGCTACCGCTCTACGGCAACGACATCGACGAGACCACCCAGCCTTATGAGGCGGGTTTGGGATGGGCGGTCAAGATGGAGAAGGAAGGCGGTTTTTTCGGGCGAGAGGCCCTGAACAAGACACCGAACCGGAAGCTGATCGGATTGACCCTCGAGGGCCAAAATATCCCCCGTTCCCACTATAAGATTGTTTCGGAAGGCCAGGAAGCTGGGGAAGTGACCAGCGGTGTTTTTTCCCCCACCTTAAAAAAGGGAATCGCCTTGGCTTACGTGAAAAGCGAGTTTTTAGAAAAACCCCTAGCGGTCGATATCCGGGGCAAAGCCGTTCCCGCGCAAAAGACGAAACTCCCCTGGGTCAGGCACGTTACTAAAGCGAAGGCTAAAACTTAAATCACACTCACTATGATTTAAGGTACCACCGGGGATCGAACCACCGAAATACTTTTCAAGGCTGTTCCGTCCTTATAAATCACCACGAAATATTGGCCTGGGGGCATGTCATGGCCCTTCTCATCACGGCCATCCCATTCCACCCAGGCGTCCGTTTCGGCGACCACATGCTTATCGTAAATGGTTTTAACCAGGTTGGCGCCTCTGTCCACAATCTGTAATTGGTACCAACCAGGGCCGTCCCCAAAGGTCACATAGATATTGGCGGGCGGGGTGGTGAAGTCAATAGCTTGTTCCTTGTCGAGCAGGGAAAGGAGGGAGGGCGCGACTATAGTGGGTGTTGGAAGAACTGCTTTTAGAATGGGCGTTCTCGCCGGCCAAGGCCAGGGCGTGGCTGGCCTTGGCGGACGCCAAACCCAAGTGGGTGTGGGTCGAATTCTGGTCCGCTTGGGTTGAGGCCTTGGAGTTGACGTAGGAAGCGGAACTATTGCCGGAAATGAATAAGGAGTGGGGGATGGCCTTAAATCCGAAATGGGAACAACTCTCGGAAGCGGAGTTGCGGTTGGAATGGGAATAGGTGTGAAGGTTGGCCAAGGTGTATTGGAAGGGGTGGCCGTAAAGGTCCATGTGGATCGAAGCGTAGGTAATGGGGTAGGTACCAAAGTTGGTTCTTCCGGCACTTTGGGATTGGGGCAATTGGAGGGATTTCCATAGAAAGCGATCTGATCCACGTTGAAAGCAAAGGACCCGCGGCCTTTGGACTCGAATCCGATGCCGGTAATATTACTTCCGTCGGGGTGGGTGGCTTCTCCCCCTTCCGTTTCCCACCAGGACTTGAGGCTCATCTCTTTAAAGGGAACCCTGAAAAAGGTCCAAACCCCTTTGGGTGGGACGACATTAAAGGAATAGCCGTTGATGTCCGTCACGGCCGAACTGAGTACATTGAACCAATAGCTGTTGCCGTCCCCCTTCATCCAAAACTGGACGCCGGTGAGGCCGTGGATCACGGTGTTAAAGGGGGTGCCGTTGGCGAAGAGAAGGGTCTGGAAAACGGCGTCGCCGCCTTTGGAATCCAGTGGGTTTTCCCCTGATACCGTGGCGGAAAGGCGGGTTCCATCCGCCCCGGGGTCGCCGTAAGACACGCTCATGTGGCTGTCGGAAGAAGCGACCGTGTTCCATTTCCCGCCCCAACGATTGACGCGGGTAGGAGGCGAGCCAATGCGGCTCGGGTCATCGAAATCGTCGATCACCCGGTCCAGGCAGTCGTCCGAAAGGGGTGTGGGAGTGATAGTGGGAGTCGAGGCTTCCTTTGCTCCGGGAGTGGAACAATCGGGAACGCAAGAACCGTAAAAGGAAACTTGGGCCAGGCTGTAGGAAAAGTCGCCGGACTCCATGGGAAAAAATTGGATTCCCGTCACGTCGGTCCCGTCGGGGTTTTGTGGCAGGTCGGGCTGGCCCCCCAGGGATTTGCGCGTCATCTGGACAAAGGGGATTTGGTAAAAGGTCCATTGCCCCGGGGAGGTATGGATATTAGCCCCATACCAGGTCCAATTGTCGGTCACCGCCATGTTCGGCACCTCGACCCGATAGGTCCGGCCATCCCCCTTCATGTAAAACTGAACACCCGTCAATCCATGGCAGGTGGCGTTAAAGGGAGTACGCCATTCGTAAAGGGGGCATTGAAAAATAGCGAAGCCGGAGCTTGTTCCGGTAACCCCCGCAGAGCTTTGGCCGGCGCTTTGTCCCGGTCCGCCGTAAGTCACGCCGATGCTGCCGCTGGAAATATTCGTCCTCCAATGTCCACCCCAAAAATTCGCCCGGTCGGGTGATTTACCGTTGCGGCTGGGGTCCTGAAAGTCGTCGATCAAGGTCGAAGGGCAGCCTTTCCACATCGGGCTTGGCCCAAGGGCCGGGGCCCCATCGGAGGGGGCGCCAATGGGCCGGTTAAAAGTGATGGTGAAATCGAAATCTTTTTTCTCCCCTTTTTCCCAAATCCAGTTGGGTTTGGAATCGTTGTGAGAATAGACCATGGACAATTGCGGGCTGTAAAACCGGTTATCCGCCATCACCAAATGAAGACCTTCCGAAGTCATTTGGACTGTCAGGCCCCCATGGTTGTGGGAGGGGCCCATGGAAAGGGGAGCCGAATCGGCCTGGCGGATAGCCCAATCGGTCACCCGGTCCACCGGAATAAGGCCCTCATTATCATTGAACTCGTAGGAGTCGCCTTGCCAATCCGAATAGGGAAAACTGGCGTAGACATCGATACAGCTGACTTCCACCGATTCCCGGGGCACCAGATGATAATGGATGTGCAGGCCCGTGCCAGAGGGTTCGACACTATATTGGAGGTCCACCGGAACCCCATGCACCCGGGTGATAGCGTTGAAACCCGGTTCAAGTTCGGAGGAACGCCCCGCCTGAAATTCGAAAGTTCCTTCCCAATGTTTCTCAACAAAATTTCCAGTGAAAATGACCGGGTTGATATGGACAACCTCTTGAAGATGGTCCTTCACGACGATGGTGCCGCTATCGAAAACCTCGGTGGTCAAGGAAGGGGTGCTGTTATCTGCCGTCGCGATAGCCGGATGAAAGGGGCCTAAGGCCAGAAGCCCCCATAACCAGTAGCGTTTGACAAAGTTATTCATAACCAGGATTCTAACAGGCCTTCTCTCCGTTCAAGAGGGTAGATTAGTGTCTTGGCTTCCGCGAAAGGTTTAGGACAGGTTTATTTTGGCTTGAGGAATAAAGAGAAGAGGGTTCAGGTTTAGCGGGTTTCGGACTTTCCATCTTTTTGGAATGGAGGATGGGGGGGCACATGGTTTCTTTTCACGATCTTTCTCAGACCGGAATAGGGAGGACGAGTATGTTTCCGTTCGTTCGGAAATGCCCAAGCGGATACCGCCAGAAGAAGCAGAGGTATCGCGATCACAAGCCATTTTTTCATGAAAACATTCCTTAAGCTCAAGCCTTCCATCGAACGGCTCCTCACTCGCTTAGTAACCAGTATATTCATCCACGACATGCTTGCCAAAGTCGACCAAAAATAACCCATTAGAGCTATTTAAGGTTAAAAACGCCGGATAGGTGAAACCATCTATTTCCCCGAGATAGGCTCCTTGAGCCGTGGCGTAAACAACGCGGGAATTGTTCGAATCCGAAATATAAAGATTGCCCTTTGAATCCACCCCGACGCCTATGGCGGAAGATAAGGCCGTCACCCAATTTGATCCGGTAAAAGAATGGATGTAGTGATAGTTATTGTTAAATTCGGCCACTTCGTTGCCGGCAGCCGTGTAAATATTTCCGCTTGCGTCGAGCGCTACGTCATTTGGATAAATGGCGGTGGTAGAGCCCGAGGATTGGTGAAGAATGGAATCATCATTCCATAAAAGGTTATAGATAATTCCGGACGAATTATCAGACACAACCAAGTTTCCACCGGCGTCGATTTTGACACCGACCGGGTCATTTATTTGGCCTTGGCCGCTCCAACTATAATCATAGGTATAAGTGGTTGCCGCCGAAGCAGTCAAAATATACCCATCGACTACCCCATTGCCTTGGTTGGCAACGTAAAGTTCCCCGTAAGAATCAATGGCCAATCCTTGGGGATTGTTTGCGGGAATAGAATAAAGGTAAGTCGTGACAGTGCCGGCAAGGCTGAATATTTGCACCGCGTTTGAACCAAAATCACCCACCGCGATGAAGCCCGCGCCTACGGCGATGCCCCATGCGGCCTCAAAATCACCATTGATTCCATCGTTACCCGATTGGCCAAAAGTAGCAATCGGTGTCATGGCGGCAAGAGGCGTAAAGGTCATCGTCGGCGTCGCGGACCCCGTTGGAGTCGCTGTCGGCGTATTCGTGGCGGCGGGATGTCCCCGCGTTGGGGTGATGGTGGGAGAGCCGGGAGTCGAAGTCGGGGTGGAAGTGCTAGTTCCCGGCACATAGTAGATCGTGACCGGGGCCGGGGAAGAGGCCGAATTGTCTTTGCTGCTGCAGGACCAGGCTAAAATTAACAAGAGTCCAAAGAAAACAGTGAGGGAAAAAGATTTTTTAAAAGACATCGCGTTCCTTTTGGCTGACACAATGAGGCCGAGTCTATTTAAACCCCGCGAAAAAGGGAATGTTACTTCGGTATTGTTTTGGTAAATTTTAAGAAGGCTTATCTGGGGCCGGTTTGAGGCATTTTGAGTAGATTAAGAAGGCTGTAACCCAAACGGCGATTTAACCGTCTATAAATCGGCATCCATTTGGCAGGCATCGCTGTTTGTCTATACCCAAGACTCAAAAGGAGAGGTTCGTTGAAAATAACCTTAAATCGATCGCTTGTTTTGGGTTATATGCTTTTAGCCTGTCTCGCGCCGGCCTGGGCTCAACAAACTGAAAACGCGCAGAAATATTTAGCCGCGGCCGCTAAAGCCTATCAGGCGGGGGAATTGGAGACGGCCACCCAATATTATCAGGCCGTGATCAAACTCGATCCGAAATCCGCCGCCGCTTACCAGGGTTTAGGCAACTGTGATTACCGCCTGGGCCATATTACGGAAGCCTTGAAGGCCTTTGACCAATCCCTCGCCCTCAACCCGGACAATCCCCAATTGACCGAATTTGCCGCTGGCCTGCGAGATGGCGCCGCCCCCTCCACCGAATTGGCGAGTGACGCGGACAAAGAAGAAATCGAGAAAGATATGGATGAAATTGAAACGGAGATGTTCCATCCCAATTGGACGGGACAATTGGGTTTGAGCCGTTCCGGCCAACCTTCCCAAACGGGGCAAGGCCAGGTCCAGACTGAACTGGATTTCACGGGTACCTATCACATTACCGAAGGGGGGCATTATTTTTCCGCCGGGGTCGGAGCAGGGAGGCAAAAGCAGGAAGGGGCTTTCCCGAATTACGGGAAAGCGACCCTGGAAGGCGGTCTGGGGCTGGGTTTTTTCCTGCCTTCGCTGAATGTCCAATTGGAACGGGGTCAAACAGGGCTCAACTCCAACGCTTTGACGGCGAATTTGAACTTCCAGGTGCTGGAACAACTTACCCTGGGGATGAGCTTTAACGGAACGCTTGAGAGCCACGACGGTCCCGCTTCCCTGGTGGGCGCCACCGCGGTGACGTTAGCCGAAACGACAGTGGAAATTGACGATAGGGATGGGTCGGCCAGCGTGATGGCCGAATACAATCCCTGGGATTTCCTCAGCTTTACCCTTACGGGGGAGGAAGAATATGACGAAACTTATCAAGCCCAGGGCTTGCGGCACCTGAGGACGGTTTCGCTCAATGAATCCGACCAAATCAATTCCCTTAGTCTCATGGTGGATTTGACTTTCTTGAAAGATTTTGAATTACAGTTGACGGGGCAAACCGGGGTGGAGAATTTGCCCGCCGGAACGGTCTATAGCCGGGTTCAGGCGGAAACCATCACGCTCACCCAACCCACCGCCGAGACCTTCAAGGGCTACACCTTCGCCCTGTTATATAACTTTGATTGAGAGACGGGATTCACTCCAATAAAAAGACATTTTTATAAGTTTTTCCAACTGCGCGTGGGGTAAAGGGCTGGGAAACTTTTAGAGGTTTCGATTCGTCAAATGTAGCGTAGGAGAAATCAACTCATTTTTGGGGGAATAGTCATGAACCGATTAATCTTGATGGCAACTTTGGCGCTATTCATGGGAACCAGCTCGTTGGTATTGGCCCAAACCACGGCTCCGGTCCCCCATCCAAGGATCAAGGAAGTCCACGCCCGCATGCACGATCAGATGATCCGGGTCCGTGCGGGAGTCAAGTCTGGCAAACTCACCAAGGAACAGGCCCAAGCCCTGAAAGCCTCACTGAAAGCGGTCCGGGCGCAAATGCAGGCCGACTTCACCACGAACGGCAAAAAGGAACTGACGCCCGACCAGCTGGCGCAGTTGAACCAAATGCTGGACGCGAATTCAAAGACTATTTATGGCGAGAAACATGATGACTCCACCGTTCCCGCCGGCGGTTCATCGCCCGCCGGAACTTCCCCGGCTGCTGGAAGCGCCCCGGCGACCAACTAATAAGCTGTTTTTTCAGGGGAAAAGCCGGGTGGCGTTTAAGCCCCCGGCTTTTTATTTTGTTCCCCGCCTCCCTTTTCGGCATTAATCCGCAGAAGCAAATCCAAACGACACTTCCAACCTTAATTTGTCGTCCAAACCTTGAAGTTTTATTCATCCGTGGGAATATTAAAACATATTGAGCGCCTTTAAGGCAGGGTCTATGTTCATTAGCCTGGGCTTATTCTTTTTTACTCTCTTCTTCTATCTGCGGACCCTCTGCGCCACCTTCAACATCAATGATTCGGGCGAAACCATTATGGACTGCGACCTTTTGGCCCTGGCCCATTCGCCCGGCTACCCCCTGCATACCCTTTGGGGGCGCTTGAGCTGCCTGCTTCCCCTGGGCCAGCCCATGTTCCGGCTGACCTTTTGTTCCGCCGTGATGGGGGCTTTTTCCGTCTTGATGGTTTACGGAATCCTGCGCTTTGTCTTAAAAACAACGCCGGAATCTTCCGGCGGCACCGGCTTGGATAAAGAAAGCTGGATGTGGGAAGTACCTTCCCTTTTTGGCGCGCTGGTTTTCGCTTTTTCCTATCAGCAATGGTTCCAAGCTTGTGGGGCGAAGGGTAGCATCTATACTTTGAACACCTTGCTGGCGACCGTCATGCTTTTCCTGCTCTTAAAAATGCGGGAGCCGGGCCGGTTCTCGGGCAACTTTTTATCCGCCGGGCTAGTCCTCGGATTGAGCCTTTCCGTCCATTGGGAAACCCAAGCCGTGCTCTTACCTGCCTATTTTTGGCTTTTGATCACCGCTCAAAACCGGGTGCCGGTGGGGGACTTGGTCCGCAATCTCCTGAGGCCCTTTGATTTGTTGGAAAGGGTTAAAAAACTGGCCGGTGCTTTTGGCGGGAAGACCGGGCTGGTTCGTGCCGTGGTTTTTCTTCTACTGCCTCTTTCCACTTATCTTTACCTGCCCATTCGGGCCCATGGCAATCCGGTCATTAACTGGTGGAATCCGGGAAGTTTCAGCCGCTTCCTCACGGTCGTCCTGCGAAAGAATTACGCGGGTACGGACGCCCCCCGTTCCCTGGATACCATCCACCGCAACCTGGACCGTTTTTGGGTCCACGCCCACAACCAGTATGGCGCCGGGTTCACGGCGGCGATTTTTCTTTTGGCCTTGGCCGGAGGGGTTTGGCTTTACCACCGCCGGAAAGAAATAGCCCTGGGGTTTCTATTGTTTGGGGGAGGGGTAGGGGCTGGGGTGGTTTTTTACAACGCTCCCAAGGCGGGATACGAGTGGACGCTGGATAATTTCTTTACCCCCTTTTTCCTGGCTTTCGCCTGCTTCGCGGCGGCGGGGATGGCGGCCCTTTGCCGTTGGTTCTCAAAACAAGAGTTGTCCAACCTAGCCCGCTTCAGCCTGGGAGCTTCTTGCCTGGGCTTGGCCCTGATGCCGTTGGCATTGAATTACGGGGCCAACGACCAGAGCGCCTATACCGTTTCCTACGATGAGGGGCTTAACATGCTCAAGACCGCCAGCCGGAACGGGGTCATCGTTTGCAACGGGGACATCGATATTCTCCCGCTTTGGTACCTACAGTTTGTGGAAGGGAAGCGGCCCGAGGTGGCCAGTTTCACCACCCAATTGGTGGGTCTTCAATGGTACCGGGACGACATCTTTCGCAACTGGCCTTCCCTCCAGACAGTCCTTCAAGGCGATGGGCCGCCCGACATGGCGGTAGAGAAAATGATCCAGGCCCACGGCTTCGAGAGGCCCTTTTACGTCACTAATATCTTTCTCCAGGGTGCGGCCTGGCTTGGGAAGACCCATCCTATGATTCCGGATGGCTTGTTGTGGCGGCTGGCTGATACCCAGGGACAAAATTTCACCTTCAACTCAGTCAGGCTCAACCAACTTTGGTCCAATTACGATCTGCGCAACCTGGGGCCCCCGAAGGGAAAATACTGGGACGATTACACCGATGTCATGAAGGATTCCTATGGCCAAGCCTGTTCCTTTACCGGCGCCATGGCCATGAACACCCAAAGCCCCCAATTAGCTGAGTGGAGCTACGCGAAAGCCCTGGAGTACCACCAGCCCCAGCAAAGGGGAGTCACCTATTTAAGTCTGGCGGACGCCGAAATGGCGATGGGCCGCCCGGTGGATGCCGTTTCCCACTATCAAATGGCCTTCCGTTCCACTCTGCCCCAGGCTTACGCTCCTTACACCTATGCTCGTTTGGGGGATGCCTTTTTAATGGAGAAGGATTACGTGAACGCGGAAGACGCCTTTCACTTATCCCTGCGGTTCAATCCCCAGCAGAAGGAAGCCTTGGACGGTTTACGGCAGTTGGACATTCTCCGAAGCGAACCCGATCACCGTTCGTAATTTACAAAAAGAACATCTCTCAGGATAAAACTGGAAAACGCTTCGGTTTTTGATATAGTCATTCCCGTCCCCACACCTCTCCACGCTTTCCAAGCCTAAGACATTTCCACAACCCAGGAGTTTTCATGCGCAAGTTCGCCAAAACCCATGAATGGTACGAAGACTTAGGCTCCGGCAAGACCAAGATCGGCATTTCAAAGCACGCGGCCCATGAACTTTCTGATGTGGTCTTTATCGAGCTTCCCGACGTGGGAAAAAAACTGGCGGACAAGCAAAGCCTTTGCGTTTTGGAATCGGTAAAGGCCGTGGCCGACGCCTATTCCCCCGCCGGAACCGTGGTGGAAGTGAACACAAAACTGAAAGACCAAGCCGCCCTCGTGAACCAAGACCCGGAAGGGGCCGGCTGGATCGCCATCGTGCAGTTGGACAACCCCAAAGCGTTGGATGAGTATTTAACCGAAGAACAATATCTCGCCACGCTCTCTCACTAAACGGAGATTTTCTTGGCTTATATTCCCATCACCCCCGACGACGAAAAAGAAATGCTGAAGGTCATCGGCGTGAAAGCGTTGGACGACCTCTTCGCCGACGTACCCCCTTCCCAAATTCTTAAAGACGGCCTTAACCTTCCCCACGGCATGACCGAACCCGAACTGAAACGCTGGTTTAATCTTATAGGAAAGAACAACCAGCCCGTTTCCGACCGTCCCTGCTTTTTGGGCGCGGGGCTTTATTACCACGAGGTGCCGGCGGCGGTGAAGGCCGTGGTGACCCGGCCCGAATTCCTGACTTCTTATACCCCCTACCAGCCGGAGATCGCCCAGGGTACCTTGCAAGTACTTTTTGATTTTCAAACCTATATGGTCGAATTGACGGGGTTGGAAGTTTCCAACGCCTCCCTTTACGACGGCGCTTCCGCCGTGGCGGAGGCGGCGCTCCTGGCCCTCCGCATCAAGAAGGCCGAATCCTTCCTTTATGTTTCCCGCGGGGTTCATCCCGAGTACCGCCAAACCATCCAGACTTACCTGAACCCCCAGGGCCATCAAATCCGTGAAATCGGATTGAAGGGCACCGAAACCGATATCGAACAATTAAAAACGGACCTTTGGCCCAACTCGGTGGTGATCATTCAATATCCTAATTTCCTCGGCACCATCGAGGACCTGGCGGCCATATCCAAAATCTGCAAGGAAAAGAACTCCTATCTGGTGATAGCCGTGGCCGAGGCCATGAACCTGGCCTTGCTGCCCACGCCCGCTTCCCTGGGCGCGGACGTCTGCGCCGGGAGCGCCCAATCCTTCGGCAATATCCTGGAATTTGGGGGCCCTCACGCGGGATTCTTGACCGCCCGCTTCGACGACATCCGGCAGATGCCGGGGCGCATCGTGGGCGAAACGGTCGATCGCAACGGCAAAAGTGCCTGTGTTCTTACCTTTCAGGCCCGCGAACAGCATATCCGCCGGGAGCGGGCGGCTTCCAACGTCTGCACGACCCAGTCCCTGATGGCCAATTTCGCCTCCGCATGGCTTTACTTCAAGGGTGGCAAGGGCGCCCAACAGGTGGCCAAAGACGGCGCCGCCACGGCCCACTTCTTGGCCACGGAGATCCAAAAGATACCGGGCTTCAAGGTGGAAACCGTCCGTTACGCCAATGAGTTCGTGGTCCGGCCCCCCTCATCCGGCTTCGCCGACTTCATGGCCGAATGGGGCCTGGTGGCCCCTTACGATTTGTCCAATGATTATCCTGAGTTCAAAGACTGCGTACTGGTGGCTTGCACCGAACTGACGTCGTTGGAAGACATGGAATCCTTTATTTCCGCCTGCGAGGAATTTTCCGCCAAGGGGCACGCGGGCAAAGTCCATCAAAAGCCCACGGAGCTTCCCAAGTGGATTAAGGCCCGAACCCGGCCGCCATCCCGGAACACCCGGAAGTGGACTTGGTACGCTATTACACCGACCTGGCCCGCAAGAATTTCTGCATCGACAACGGCTTTTACCCCTTGGGTTCCTGCACCATGAAATACAACCCGAAGGTGCACGAGGAAATCGCTTTTGCTGACGCTTGGGCCAATCTGCACCCCGCCCAGCGCGAGGATGAGGTTCAAGGCGCGCTTCAAGTCATGTTCGACCTGGAACATTGGCTTCAGGAAATCACCGGATGCCACACTTTGACCCTGCAGCCCGCCGCCGGGGCGCATGGGGAGCTGACCGCCCTCTTGATGGCCAAGCGTTATTTCGCCGACCGGGGCGAGCACCAGAGGGTGAACGTGATCGTGCCGGATTCGGCTCACGGCACCAACCCGGCCTCCGCCACCATGGCGGGCTGGAAGACGGTCTCCATCCCCACCGACAGCCGGGGCAATATGGATATTCCGGCCCTGAAGGCCAAGCTGGGGAAAGATACGGCGGTTTTGATGCTGACAAACCCGAGCACGCTCGGGTTGTTCGAGGAACATATTTTGGAAGTAGCCAAGCTGGTTCATGACGCGGGGGGACTTCTTTATTATGACGGCGCCAATATGAACGCCATTGTGGGGATCTGCCGACCGGCGGATATGGGGTTCGACCTGGTGCATCTGAATCTACACAAGACCTTTTCCACGCCGCACGGCGGCGGGGGTCCGGGATCGGGGCCGGTGGGCTGCACGAAAGCCCTCGAGCCTTATTTGCCCGAGCCCCGGGTGGCCAAGGAGGGGAACCGCTATTACTTGAAGTCCGGCTCGCCCCAATCCATCGGTCGCATGAAGGGGAATGTCGGTAATTTCGGCGTGCTCTTGCGGGCTCTGGCTTACTGCAAGCGCAACGGAAAAGAAGGGCTGGAAAGGGTAGGCCGCATCGCCACTCTCAACGCCAATTACCTTTTGGCGCGTTTGAAAAACCACTATCCGGTGGCCTATGACCGGCTCTGCAAGCACGAGTTCGTCCTGACCGCCGAGCCTCTGAAGAAGAAATACGGCATCTCGGCGCTGGATATCGCCAAGCGCATCATCGACTTCAACTACCATCCGCCCACCATTTATTTCCCGCTGGTGGTGCCCGAATCCATCATGGTGGAACCCACCGAAACCGAGACCAAGAAGACCCTGGACGAATTCGTGGACGCCATGCTGAAGATCCGCACCGAAATGGAAACCAACCCGGATGTTTTCAAAAACGCGCCTTACTCGACGCCGGTGTCAAGGCTAGATGAGGTGAAGGCGGTCAAGGAACCCAAGCTCGTTAAGAAGTAACCCGGATTATCTCAGTTTTTTGATTTAGAAAATCCTACCTGACCATTCTCCAGACAAACAGAAATTTAATAAGGTTACTAAATGCCCTGATTTTAACGCTTCCTTCATTGATGTCGGCTCTTGTGCGGTTACTTCAGAATTAAATAGTTTCCTTTTGACGCCTACCCTAGCCTACCCTAGAATTTCTCAAGCTAACCACTTTCCCGCAGCCTTCGGCGCCTAAATTCGAAATAATGTTATTTAAATGAAAATGCGCATCGCCGGAATATTTTCGCTTCTCATCGGAATGATCTTTCTCGTCATTGGCTGTCCGGCCAAAAATAATCCGGTCAACCCCGGGGCCCCAGCGAATACGGCAACAGTGACGAGTTCGCCAACTGACCTGCCGGATTAAGGCGGATTCTGCCGACCCCACGTCAAGGAACGAATCCTTTTAAGTTAGACTACATTTGTGGTAACATTTTTGGGGAGGTGAAACCCATGAAAGTAGCGTCGGTTCGTGATTTTAAGGCAAAGGCCACCCAGTATCTTAACAATGATGAGGAAGTCGTGGTCACGCGCCACGGCAAGCCCATCGCCGTCTTGACCCACGTCAAATCCAATTCCGTTGACTCGCTTCTTCTGGAGCTTCGGACCGCCCTCAAGGGCGCGGGGCTTTCCAAAAAGGAAGCGCTGGACGCCTTGGAAGAGGCCCGCAAAGAGGTCTACCGTTAAGGTTGTCTTGGACGCCAATGTGCTAATATCAGCCGTTTTCGGCGGATTCCCCGCTTTGGCCGTGAAGAAGGCTTTCCAAGGGGAGGTCTGGATATCCACGGATGTCAAAAAGGAACTTTTGGCGGTCAGCCGCCACCTTCCCAAGCGCTTATCCCAACAGCAGCTTCTGGCCTGGAACGCCGCCTTACTCCCCCTTATTTCCAAAATGCGGCTGGCGGGCACGCTTCATCCCATTCATCTTTCCCGCGATCCCAAGGACGATATTTACCTGTCCTTGGCCAAGGCCGCCCCAGCCGATTTCCTGGTCACGGGCGACAAGGACCTCCTAACCATCAAAAAAGAAAAACTGGAATCGGCGGGTCTTGGACGCCTGTTGATCATCACGCCAAGGGCATTCGTGGAGCGGACAATTTAATCACGCTTTCCCATCCCAAGCCCCGTCCCTGCCAAGCCTGGAAGGGTAAAGACTGAACAGGCTAGGCCGTCATCGTTCCTTCGGCCAATTCCTCCATCTCGTTTTCCAACTGAATCCGGGCTGCTTCCAGCCGCTTTTTCCTGTCCGAAGTGATCTTGGGGAATTCCAGGCCGAGGGTAGTGATGGTTCCGGTCAGGATATCCGCGATCAAGGTGCGCGAGGCCCATTTGTGGTTGGAAGGGATGACGTACCAGGGGGCCCATTCGGTGGAGGTGGCGGCCAGGGCGTCTTCGTAGGCCTTCATGTAATCGTCCCAATAGGCCCGCTCGGGCAGGTCCGAATCCGAAAATTTCCAGTGCTTGGCGGGGTTGTTCAGGCGCTCTAAAAGCCTTTTGCGCTGCTCTTCCTTCGACATGTGAAGGTAAAACTTCAGCACGATGATGCCGTTGCGCGTCAAGTGCTTCTCGAAGTGGTTGATGTCGCTGTAGCGGTGTTTCCAGATGTTCTCGCTTTTCACGCCGGGCGGCAGTTTCTGGGTGTCCAAATATTCCGGATGCACCTTTACCACCAGCACGTCCTCGTAATAGGAACGGTTGAAGATGCCGATGCGCCCGCGCTGGGGGATGTTTTTCATGTAGCGCCAGAGAAAATTATGGTCCAGCTCGTCATTGGTGGGTTTCTTGAAGTTGTGCACCTGGCAGGCCTGGGGATTCAGGCCCGACATGACGTGGCGGATGATACCGTCCTTGCCCGCCGCGTCCATGGCCTGGAGGATGATCAGGATGCCATAGGTGTCGGATGCCCATAACAGATTCTGGGCCTCGGCCAGGTTTTCCAGGTTTCGCTTGAGGATTTTCTTGGCCAGCTTCATGACCCGTTCCTCGCCGAACTTGTCCAGCAGGTCCTTGTGGGAAGCCCAACCCGGGTCCAGGTCCTTGAAGTAAACACGCTTGCCGGGCTTCACGACGAACTTGTTCAGGAAACTTTTCTGCATCATGGCGTTTCTCCTCAAGGGATTCGGGTTAACGGAAGGCGATCATTATGCAAAGAGTGGAGCTGGGATGGGGAAATAGCAGGGTGTTTTTACTTAAAAGTAACAAATTGCGGTTTTCTGGAAATGATCGGGGAAAATAGGTTGTTTTTAAGGGGGAAAAGCGGCTCCTGGCCATTAAAATCACTGTCCATGGAAACCCCCGGCCATCCCAATCTTCTGCTCAACATTGCCGTGAAGGCCATGGTGGACAAAGGCTTTGAGCCTGATTTTCCTTCCGATGCCCTGAAACAATTGGCCAGCCTAACCGAACCCTCGGGTAGCGGGGAAGATGGCTTGAAAGATTTGACCCATCTTCTTTGGTGCTCCATCGACAACGACGACTCCAAGGATTTGGACCAGTTGACGGTAGGTGAAAATCTTCCGGAGAACCGGTTGAAAGTTTACGTGGCCGTGGCGGATGTGGACGAACTGGTCAGATTGGGAACGCCGCTGGACCTGCACGCGAAAAAAAACACCACGTCCGTCTACACCGGCGTCAAAATTTTCCCCATGCTGCCTGAAAAGCTTTCCACCGACCTGACCTCCCTCAATGAAAACGAGAAGCGGGTGGCACTGGTGATTGAAATGACTTTGGACGCCGAAGGCCATGTGGCCGTTTCCCTGGTCTACCGGGCCTGGGTTCTAAACAAGGCCAAGCTTACCTACAACGGGGTTGGAGCCTGGCTCGAGGGGAAAGGCCCCCTTCCCGTTGCCGTAGTCAAGGTGCCGGGCCTGGCCGAAAACTTGAAGTTACAGGACGAGGCCGCCCAACGCCTGAAAGCCCTTCGACATCAGCAGGGAGCATTGGAACTGGAAACCCTCCAGCCCAGGCCGGTGACACTGGACGGCGAAGTGGTGGACCTGGCGCTGGAGTCCAAGAACCGCGCGGGGGAACTTATCGAGGATTTCATGATCGCCGCCAACGGCGTCACCGCGCGGTTCCTGACGACCGCCGGTTTTCCCACCCTGCGCCGGGTGGTCAAAACGCCGGAACGATGGGACCGCATCGTTTCCGTGGCGGAAGACCATGGGGAAAAACTGCCGCCCGAACCCGACTCCAAGGCCCTCAATGAGTTTCTCCTGCGGCAAAAACAAAAAGACCCGCTGCGGTTCCCGGACCTGTCCTTGACCGTCATCAAGCTCATGGGCCGGGGCGAGTATGTGACGGAGATGCCGGGACAGGCGCCCTTGGGCCATTTCGGCCTGGCGGTGCGGGATTACAACCACTCCACCGCGCCCAACCGCCGCTACCCGGACCTGATTACCCACCGCCTCTTAAAAGCCGCCCTGGCCAAGGGGCAGCCACCCTATAGCCGGGACGATTTGAATTCCCTCGCCTTCCATTGCACCCAACAGGAAAACGCGGCGGACAAAGTGGAACGGCAGGTGCGGAAGTCCGCCAGCGCTTCATTTCTTTCCAAACGCGTTGGTGAGCATTTCGAGGCCCTGGTGACTGGAGCCTCGGACAAGGGCACCTGGATCAGGCTCTTGAAGCCGGTGGTGGAAGGGAAGCTGGTGCAGAACGCCCGGGGACTGGACGTGGGCGACCGCATCCGGGTCAAGCTAATCAGCGTGAATATCGAACAAGGCTGGATCGACTTCGCCAATACGGGCCGCGCGGGAAAATAAGCGATGAAAAAGTGCCATGCCTGCGGCCAAACCTGAGAGGGTTCGCCTGGCACCCAGCCGGGGCGAAATGAAACCTGCGCCCAATGCGGGGCGGATATGCATTGTTGTCTCAACTGTTCCCTTCATAACCCTTCATTGAATAACCAATGTTCCAGCCGTTCGACGGAATATGTGAAAGATAAGGAAAAGCGTAACTTTTGCGACGAGTTTGAATTTATCTCCCCCAGCGGCGGAGAGAGTTCCGGGAAAAGCGATAAGGGCGGCATGGAAGAAAAATGGAAGGATTTATTCAAGTAAAAAGCTAGAATCTTCAAACTTTAACTTTAACAAATGGAGGCTTCACATGAAAAACGTCGAAATGAAAGTGGAAGGCAACATCCTGACCCTGAAGATCGACCTTTCGAAGGAATTCGGGCCGTCCGCCTCGGGCAAGACCACCATTATTGCTTCCACCGAAGGCAATATTTCGGTTCCCGACCGCGATGAGAAGGTTGGGCTGAACGTCTACAAAAAAAAATAATCCCGTTCAAGGAGACCGCATGCGTAAAGCCCTTTGTCTCGCTGTGTTGATGATGGCTAGCCTCCGAACGCCTGCCTTTTCAGCCCAATTCAGTTCCATCATCGACAACGGGCCCGTTGGAAAGTTTGAAAAGTTTGAAGCCACCTACAGCCTGGGCCAGTCCTACCTGAACCCTTTTGATCCGGATCAGATCGACGTGACAGCGGTTTTCATCTCTCCTTCCGGGATAAGCCACCAGGTGAAGGGATTCATCTACCAGGATTTCACCCGGAGCGGTGATTCCAAATCCGAAATTCTTACCCCTTCCGGCCCTTTGGTTTGGAAAATCCGGTTCACGCCTAACGAAACAGGTACCTGGACTTATAGCTTGCAAGCCATCGACGCCTCCGGTACCGCCCGGGTGCCCGCCCGGTCTTTCACTGTTTCCGTTTCCACCAACAAAGGCTTCGTTCGGGTTTCCTCCAAGGATCCGGAATATTTCGCCTTCGACAACGGGGAACCTTATTTCCCCTTAGGCGAAAATATGGGATGGGGCGGCGGTGGAAAAACTTTTGATTATGATAAGTGGTTGATGGCCCTTTCTTCAGCGGGCGGCAATTATATCCGTCTCTGGCAGGCACCCTGGAGCACGGAAATCGAATGGGCCTATTCCTACGACGCCAGCACCAAACTTCCTGGGGATTACAGTGACCGGTTGAAAGAGGCTTGGGAACTTGACTATATCCTCGACCTCTGCTCGCAAAAAAAAGTCTACGCGCTTTTGTGCCTCATTAATCACGGAAAGTTTTCTTCCACTACCAATCCCAATTGGGATAACAATCCTTACAATAAAAAAGCCAACCCCAAGGGCGGTTTCCTGGATACGCCTGACCAGGTTTGGACCAGCCCCCAGGCGAAAAGCTATCTCCAGCGCAACTGGCGTTACTTGATCGCGCGCTACGCCCATTGCACCTCGCTGGAATCCTGGGAAATCTTTAACGAAATGGAATGGACCGACCATTACTCCGACCATGTGGCGGACTCGGCGACCTTCCACCAGCAGATGGGGGATTATCTCAAGACGAACGATCCTTACAAGCACTTAGTCACCACCAGCTACGCCAACGCGCTGAAGTGGCCCACGGGGGTTTGGGACAGCGGCATGCAATTTAGCCAGGAACACAATTATGGCGGGTTGGACATGGCCCAGGTGGTGGATTCGATCACCTCCCAAATGCGCTTCCGCAACCCTGGCAAGCCCTTTTATGTCGGGGAAATGGGGATTGGTGGAGCCGGCGGGGCCGAGAACCAAAAGGATCCCACGGGCATCTTCATTCACAATACCAATTGGGGATCCTTAACCGCCAAGGCGGCGGGGGGCGGATTCCCCTGGTGGTGGGATAATTACGTGGATCCCAATAATCTTTATTGGCGTTGGACGGGAATCGCAAATTTCGTTGTAGGAGAGGATATCGACAGCCGCAATTATCAGCCGGTAGCTTTCCAAGTGGTGACGCCTGGGCTGTCAGACCTCAGTTTTTCCCCCGGAAATAACGGTTGGGGCGTGAAAGCCCCCGAAAATCACTTTAACTTGACCTCGGACGGTGGGGTGGTTCCGGCGGAATCAAACCTGACCGGGTTTGTTTATAGCACGGCCAAGGCGGAATTTCGTAATCCCCCTACCTTTCACGTGGACCTAGCTCAATCCGCAAAATTCCGCGTGACCCTCAACACAATTTCTTCCTGGGGTACGCAAAAGTTGACCATCACCTTGGACGGCAAACCCACGTCGTTGGCCGATACTCCGGTGACGGCTAATGGCGCTTACGAGATCAAGGTTCCTCCAGGAGCCCATGATTTGTTCGTGGATTCCACGGGTACGGACTGGTTTCAGGTGGCTTCCTATACACTCACCCAATACGTCGGGTCGCTGCGGTGTAAGGCTTTGAATGGCACAGATCGGGTACTGGGCCGGGTGCAGTCCCGTTCCTATACTTTCAACAATCCCCAAAGCCAAAAAGTGGAGGGTGGGAAGCTGGAACTCAAGGGGTTGAATCGTGATGGGAAATGGAACTTCGAATGGTGGGACACGGACAAGGGAATGAAGACGGGTGGAACTCAAGTAAAGGTGGTTCAGGGCGCGGCGGAAGTCCCCCTGCCCATCATCGCGACTGATTTGGCTTTTAAGGTTTTTTACGATGAAGGGAAATAGTATTTTTACGGGACCGGGTTCTTTTCAAAATTGATTTTTTGAACTTGAAAAAAGGGTGGAAATAGGGAGACCCTTTCCCCTACACTCGCTCCATGCCTTTTCACCCACCCAAACGTATAGCTTCTTTTTCCCACGTCACGACTGAGATTCTTTCCTACTTGGGATTCTCCGACGAAGTGACCACTTTAAAAGAATATTGTGAGGAAGAACCGCCCGCCATTGACCGCAACAAACCGGAGTATTGGTTCACCATGGCGGAGGGGCGCCTCAAAAGCCTCAGGGCCGACCTGGCAGTGACTTTTTCTTTGACCCAACAGGATTTACAGAAATGGCTCAAGGAAAAGGGTTTTAATGTTCTGCACCTGGATCCCCGCTCTTTGAGAGAAGTCGAGGATTCCTTTATCCAGATCGGGAAAGCCACGGGGACACTGGACCAGGCCAAGCGGTTGGCCCAGGACTTCACCGGGGGATTGGCGGCCCTTCAATCCAAGATTCCCCTCAACGCCTACCGGCCCAAACTTTACGTGGAACAGTGGAATAAACCCCCTTCCGCGGCGGGCGGCTGGTATTCCGAATTAATGCCCCTGGTAGGTGCCCATTATTTTCCGATGTTGTCCCGGGAACTCAGCCGTTCGGTGAAAATCGAAGAAATGCTGAAATTCGATCCGGAGATCATCATTTTTTCCGTTTACGGGGCTGGGCTTACTTTCGATCCCGCGGATGTCCTGAAACGCATCGGATGGGAAAAAATCAACGCCGTCAGAAAAAGAAGGATATTCACTATTGAGGAAACCCTTTTGAACCGTCCCGGACCCCGCCTCGTGGATGGAGCCAAAGTCATCCAGTGGATTCTGGGCGAATCCTTTTGGGGTTGGCCCCTCGTCCAATCCGCTTTCGCTAGAAGAGTTGTTGATTGAGGTCGTTTTTAAAACCTTGTCTACAAACCCATTTAAAAAATTGATCATTTTTAAAAACAAGACAGAATTCAAACACTAACTTATTTCTCTCGGATGAAATGAGGGTTGAATTCCATTAAAGATTTTGTCTTATGGTTCAAATTTGATTATGCTAGCCCTGTTGCCCGTTTAACCTTGGAATTCCGGAAAATAGTATTGAACGGATTCCAAACGGAAGGGTTGGTTTTTTTGATGAACTCATACAATTCTACGGATGAAAATTCTTCTTCCCCCCTCAAAATTCCAACCTCTTTGGAGTTGTACGATTTTTTCAACTCGTTCCTTTTGAAGTGGTTGAAATTACCTTCCCAAAGAGTGGATATCGTCGATGACGACATCCAAACATTGCCTAATGAGCATAGTCTCCTATTCATGCATCCCATGAAGGGCATCCTCATCATCCGGACTTCCGATGAATTCGGAAAGGGGTTGGCAAAATTGGCAAAAATCAAAGACATCCCTCATGATCTTTTCATGGAAATGATCGTTCTTTTTTGGCACCGATTTGTTTCCCATTTTTGGGCGCTGGACAGCCGGAATTTGCCTGCCGGGCTTCTCAAAAAATCCATCCCGAAACATTGGCCCGATCGCAAGCCGGATTCCCACTTGGTTGTATTCGTGATCCAACAGCCCGTTGAAATCCGCCTTTGGTTCAATTTGACCGAAACTGATATAGAACGATGGAAAAAGCCTTCGAATTAAGGCATTTCAATACACCGCCCTTGTTCGTTGATTAGACCTATTCTCTCCGATAAGATAGTTTTCCTTTTATTGAAGTTGGCATACGCCCTTGTTTTCCCAAGGCGGTGAAGGCGAACGGCATGGAACTTCCTTTTGACCAAAAAATTTTCATTTCCTTTTTCAATCTTTCATCGGAATTGATGGCGGTTCTGACGGAAGACGGCCGTTTTTTGGAAGCCAGCCCCGCCTGGGAAAAACGCGTCGGATTCCGCCCGGCCGAACTGGTTTCAGTTCCTTTCTTTGACTTAATCCATCCTGAGGACCTGTCGAAAACCCAGCTTGAAATCCAAAAACTTTTTACGAATTTGCGACCTCTCATCTTTGAGAACCGGTTGCGCCGAAAGGACCAAGCTATCCTTTGGATCCGATGGACCTGCCTTTTTTCCCGGGAGGAGGGGCATTTTTATTTAACCGGACAAGACATCAACGAACTCAAGGAAGCCGAGAAAGCCTTGGAAGAAAACCGGGCCAAATTTAAGCGCTTGGCCGAATCCACCACCGAGGGAATCGCCATCCATGAAAAGGCCATTATTTTGGAGGCGAACCCGGCACTGGCCCGGATATTGGGCTACGAAAAACCTGAAGAATTGATTGGATTGAGCGGTTTGGATTTTGCCGCTCCCGAATACCACCAACTCATCTTAAATAACATCCTTTCGGGGTCGGAGGAGCCTTATGAGGTAATCGGCATTCGAAAAGATGGGACAAGGTTCAACTGCCTGCTTTCGGGCAAACCGATCCAATACCAGGGCCGTTCCGTGCGGGTTTCCACTTTTTTGGACATCACCAAAATGAAAAAAAGAGAGCAAGAGCTTTTCGAAAGCCAGGAGCTGTTCCGGAAACTGGCCGAGGCCTCGAAAGACGGCATCGCCGTCAGCGAAAGGGGAGTGGTCCTCATAGCCAATCCCGCCCTGGCCCAGATGTTCGAGCGCGAGGTCTCCGAAATGGTCGGCCACAATGCCCTGGAATTCACGGCTCCCGACTTCCGGGATACGCTTTTAAAAAAGGTCCTGGAGGAGGTTGAAACCACCTATGAAGTGATGGGTTTGCGGAAGAATGGAACCCGTTTTCCCGTGGAAATCACCCCGCGCATGACAACTTATCAGGGCCGGAGGGTCCGGTTGGCCTTTTTCCGGGATATCACCCAGCGCAAGAAAATCGAAGATGAGATCCTTCGCCAGAAGGATTTCTCCCAGAACATGATCAACAGCAGTACCGATGGGCTCTTAGCCTTCGACCCGGAATGCTGCTATACCCTTTGGAATCCCGCGATGGAACGTATCAGCGGCCACTCTAGGGAAGAGGTGCTGGGACAGTGCGCTTTCGATGTTTTCCCCTTCCTGAAGCAGATCGGGGAAGACGCGCATTTCTACGGTGCCTTGGAAGGAAAGACTTCCTTCGCTCAGGAGAGGCCTTACCGCACCCCGGCCGGAAAACAGGGGTTTTTCGAGGCCCATTATATGCCCATTAAAAATGCCCAGGGTCAAATACTGGGAGGGTTGGGCGTCATCCGGGACATCACGGAACGGAAAAAAATCCAAGAAGCCCTGCGGCAATCCGAACTGAACCTGAAGGCGGTTTTCCAGAACACTTTTCAAAATATCGTTCTCATGGACCGGGAGGGCCGGATTCGGGATTTTAATACCAACGCCGCCGCGGATATCAAAGAAAATACGGGAAAAGATTTGGAAATTGGGAGATTCCTTTTCGATTACGTCCATCCTGAAAACGCCGATCTTTTGAAAAGAAATCTTTCCAAGGCCCTTCAGGGAGAGGCCGTACATTTGGAACGGACCTATCGGATGGGCGATGGCGAATCCCATTGGTATGAGCTTAACTATCATCCGGTCTTTGGTAGCGAGGGTGAAATCGATGGAATTTGCATGACCTCCCTCAATATTGATGACCGAAAAAAATCGGAAGAAACCGTCCAAAAATCGGAAGCCGACCTAAGGGCCATCTTCAACAGCAGCCACCAAATGATTATCCTGGCGGGACGTAATGGAAAAATCCGGGACTTCAATCAAAACGCCAAACGAGTATTAAAGGGACTCATGGGGCTGAATTTGGAACTGGGACGCCCCTTGTCGGACTACGTCGAACCAGTCTTTGTAAAACCTTTCCAGGAAAGACTCAAAAGAGTTCTTAACGGCGAGAACGTACTCTTGGAAAGGACCGTTCGGAGCCAGGATGGCCAGGATGTTTGGTATGAATTCGCTTATAACCCGGTTTTTGACCGGCAGGGAAAAGTTACGGGAGCTTGCCTGGTCATTGCTTCCATCGATGATCGAAAAAGAACCGAGGAATCCTTAAAAGAAAGCGAGGAAAAATTCAGGAGAATTTTCGAGAAGGCTTCCATCGGAATGACCCTTGTCGACAAAAATTTCCACTTCGCCCATGTCAACCGCGTCTTTTGCGATTTCCTTGGTTACGCTTCGAAGGAGCTAATTGGGAGAACCTTTGAGGAATTCACCCATCCAGATGATCTTTCCCAGAAAGCGGCTCTCTCGAACGAGGTTAAAAATGGCAAGGGCTTCCAACGACAAAAACGCTATCTCCACAAGGACGGAAGCGTCTTGTGGGCCAACCTGACGGTTACCAGTTTCCTGGATGAGAAGGGGCAATTGCTCTACAGCCTTGGGATGGTGGAAGACATCACCCAAAGGAAACTGGCCGAAGAAACTTCCCGCCAAAGCGAGGAAAAGTTCCGCCGGATTTTCGAAGATGCTTCGATGGCAATGGCGATGGTCTTGGATTATAAGTTCATCAAAGTCAACCGGGCCTTCCAGGAACTCTTGGGATACACGGAAGAGGAAATAACCGGAAAAACCCTTTTTGAGATCACTCATCCGGATGACTTAAACCAAACCCGGGAAATCGCGACCAAAGTCCATGATCAAGAGAAAGACAGTTTTCAAGTCGAAAAAAGGTACCTCCGGAAAAATGGCCAAAATATTTGGGCCAATGTTTCGGGTACCGTTATTCGGGACAGTGCGGGTAAAAAATTATATTCCCTCATCATGGTTCAAAATATCACGGAGCGTAAACAAGCACAGGAAGACCTGCGAAAGTCCGAGGAAGAGTTAAGGGCCTTCTTCAACAGCGGCTCCCAGGTGACCGTCCTGATCCGCCCGGACGGGATGATCCAAGGGTTCAACAAGACCGCCCAGCTTATGGCCTCCCGCGTCCTAGGCCGGGGGATTGAAAAGGAAATGCTTTTCGCCCAAACCCTTCCTCCGGGCGCCAGCCAGGAGATGTTCCAAATGAGCTTCAAAGCAGCCCTGGAAGGACGGGAGACCAAGGGTGAAAGGTCCATCCAATCGGCCGAGGGCCATCAGCGCTGGGTGGAGGTGAAATACCAGCCGGTTTTCAACGAAAAGGGCGGGGTGGACGGCGTTTGTTTCTCGCTTACCTTCATCGACGAGCGCAAGAAAACGGAAACGGCCCTCAAGGAAAGCCAGGAGCGTTTTGAAAGGTTGGTCCAAGTCACCCGGGAAGGGGTCTTGATCCATGAAAATGCCAAGGTCGTCGACGCCAATCCGGCGTTGGCCCAAATGCTGGGGTATACGCGGGAAGAAATGCTGAAAAAAACCGGGTTCGACCTGCTTGCCCCCGAAAGCCATGAATTGGCGCGGCTCCATATGCTGGAAGGATCCTCCGAGGCTTACGAGGTTTTGGCCCTCCGTAAGGATGGGAGTGTTTTTCCCATTGAGTTGCAGGGACGGAACTTCCAATACAAAGAAAAGGAACTAAGGGTTTTAAGCGTCCGGGACCTGACCTGGCGAAAGGAAACCGAGCGTATTTTGCGTGAAAGCGAGGAAGGATACCGGGGCCTGGTAGAGTCCTCGCCCGAGGCGATCATGGTTCATGACGGGGAAAGAATACTTTACATGAATCCCGCCGGCGTGGGGATGTTCGGGGCCCAAAACCAGGACGAGGTTGTAGGGAAAAGCATCTGGGAATTGGTCGATCCCGAATACCGGGAAGTGGCCCGCAAAAGGGTCGAGTCCATCCTCAGGGACCGCCGTCCAACCCCCCCCATGGAACAAAAATGGAAAAGTTTTGACGGCCAGCCAGTCGACGTGGAAATCAAGGACATCCCTTTCACCTTTCGGGGCCGTCCCGCCATCATGGCGATTCTACGCAATATCACGGAAAGCAAAAAAAACCACCAGACCCTTCTGCGCTATGAAAGGCTGGCGGCAGTGGGCAAGGTCATCGCGGCCATCGCCCACGACGTCCGCAATCCCCTGGCGGTGCTTTCGGGCATGAGCCAAATCCTCACGGCCAAGTTGGAAGCCCGGAAGGAATATTCCCAGGAACTGAAAACCATCCTGGCCCAGGCCGACCGCCTCAAGTATTTCATGAACGATATTTTGGATTATTCCCGGGAGATGGAAATCCGGAAATCCGAGATTGATTCGAGGAACGCCCTGGAAGAATCCTTAGTGGTAGCCCAATCCCAAGTGGGGCCCAAACAGGGAACCATCCAGGTGGAGTGGAGATGCGCTGAAAACCTGCCCCGCCTTTTCGCCGATGGCGAAAGGTTGGAACAGGTGATGGTGAACCTGATGGTGAACGCTTATCAAGCGGTGGATGAAAAAGGGCACATCCGTATCTCAGCCGAAGCGAAAGACGGAATAATGTTCTTGGGAGTTGAGGACGACGGGCCCGGCATTAACGAGACCGATCGGCCCCGGCTTTTTGAGCCTTTTTTCACCACAAAAAAACAAGGATCGGGGCTCGGGCTTTCCATCAGCCAAAAGATCGCTGAGGCCCATGGGGGAAAGATTGAGGTTGAACGCGTGAAGCCTCATGGGACGAAGTTCATTGTGGAGCTGCCCCTGGGGAAAGAAGACTAAACTCCGCCTCGCACCGATCCATCGCAGGGTTTAAAAATGGAAAATGGCGCCCGTGCCTTTTTCTATAGTGTTGCGATCTCCAGAAAACCACTTCAAAGGCATATCGATTGAATTCCTTCCCTCCAACTCCCGGCCTTTCCCCCAAAAGTTTCCGGCTTCTTTTCTTGATATTCGCCATCTCCAACACCCTCTTGGCCTATGCCGCCATCCCTATTCTTTGGCAATGGGCTATCGGAATTTTGGGGCTGGCCATTCCTTGGGGCTTGGGGTTATTTTTTTATCAAAAGCCTGAAAAAGACTCAAAAACTCTTTTTTTGGAGGATTGGATTCCGCCGCCGCCTTTTTGGCTCTTGGCGATTCTTTTTTTGGGCGCGGCGTTTCTGCGGTTCACCCAACTCACCACCCTTTCCTTATGGCCGCTGACGGACGAGGCCAAAAGCGCCTATTACTCCATGCAATTGGCCGCTCATGGCTCTTTCCAAATGCTCTACGACTTCAGCCAGTTGCCGCCGTTTTATATTTGGCTCCAAGGGTTATTTTTTAAGCTTTCCGGAGTTTCCTTATTTTCTCTTTGGTGTTTTCCGGCTTTTCTTTCCCTGTTGACCGTAGCGGCGGCTTATTTCGCGGCCAGGGTAAATTTCAATAAAACGTTTGCGCTGATTTTTTCGGGGCTGATGGCTTTCAGTTTTTGGCCTCTCTATGCCGGACGTTTTTCGCACCAGGGTTCGCTGCTTCTTTTGTGGGAATTTCTCGTTTTGGGGATGGCAGGCAGGCTTGCCTCGGCGGCGGCTTCGGGTGGACAAACGAATTATGGATGGGGTTTGGGCCTCCTGACGGGGCTGGGTTTTTACACCTTCACTTCCTGGCCGACGGTGGCATTGGTCTTGGCGCTTTGGATCTTTCTTTTCCGCCGGAAGGTGATCTTCCCTTTTTTCGGGGGGGTGATTTTGGCCTACCTTCCCCTTGGTTGGTCCTGGTTCCATCAGGATTACGGGGGTTATATTAAGCACTTGTGGGTTTTGGATCCAGCCCGTCCTTGGCTTCCACAGACGCTTCAAAGCCTTTCGGATTTTTCGGCCCTATTCTGGAAATCAACCATTCCCCTAAATCTTTTTGCCTATAAACCCTTTTGGGGCGGTTACTTAAACCCCCTTTTGGGAGCTTTGTTTTTCCTGGGGTCACTCGTTTTTTTCCGGACGGAGTCTAAACTTAAGTCCCTCTTGGTTATTTCGGCCTTTTTGATTTTTTATGCGCCGGGGTTTCTCTCGGGCGGGGTGGAAATGTTCCGTATTCTTCCCCTGCTTCCGTTATTATTGGCTGGAGTGGCTTGGGGACTTTTAATCTTTCTGGAATCCTTAAAACTTCACTTCAAATGGATGGCCCTAGCATTAATCCTTACCCTTTCCTTGGGGTTGGATACTATCCACCTTTTTGGGGTTTACCACGGGGTTTGGACCCATCCCAAGGATAATTGGTTTGCCAGCAAGTCTTTAGAAAGATTGAGAGCTTTTCAAATTTTGGAGGAGTTGAGGCAACAAGATGGGCCGGGTTTCATCCTTTCCGAACTGGTCCCCGATCTTTACGACCAAAGCCTCTCCGTTGCCGCTTACGAGTTTAATGTGGGACAAAACCCGGGATTGAACGCCAGCCAAGCCCAATGGGCCGCGCTACTCATCAATATCCATTACCAGCCTTATCTGGCGGGAATTTTCCCGGAAGGGAAGTGGTACCGGCTGGCACCGGATGTGGACCGCCCCGACGGTGGACTGATGTTGGCGGTTTTCCCTTTACCATCCAACCATTCGGTAACCCTCAACCACTGGATCGGAGCCGACAGGGCTTGCCATGATTTGATACCCTTGGTCTTCGATTGTCGGGATTACAAGTCTAGGCGGCCCATTCTTGAAAAGCTTTATTCGCTTTATCCCTTGTTCAGGGGGGACCGATTTTTGGAATCTTGTTTTTGGGAGAAGATCGCTGAAAATGAATATGGCGACCGAAATTACGAGAATCAAATAGACGCTTTAAAACAAGCCATTGGCAAAGGCTATCCCACCGCCCATCTTTTCAATAATTTAGGGGCTCTCTTCCTCAGGCGCAGCCGGTTACCGGAGGCTCGCGAGGCGTTTGAGCGGGCCTTGAAGTGTAATCCCAATTACACTTCGGCGGCGGTGGGACTTGTGTTTTTGGAAGAAGCCGAGAAAACGGGAAAGCTTCCTAGAGATTGAAAAAAACGTGGCTAGTTGCAAGGCGCGGTTTATCAATGGATAATCGTCAGATTGTTTTTAACATGTTGTTGAACCCATCACTCAGGGTTCTTATTTTGTTAACGAACCGCTAAAATTCTGTTTAGGAGATTTCTTGAGCGTACCATCCTTTCAACGACCGGCTGAGGTTCCGCCTGAATTCGCCTTTGTTTCCCTTCCCAAAGCCCTGGCTCAATTCCACCATTTGCCCCTGCATGTACCGATTTGGATCCATCGGCAGGAAGAAATCGAAAAAAATGGATATGATTTCGAGGAAGGAGTCCGGGTGATGGGGGCGCTTCTTCAAGAAGCGCCTGGAATTCCAGGAGCCTATCTTTACCAATTGTTCGTGAAGAAATGGCCGAAGCTGGCCATGATTAATCCCTATTTCGGTTCGGGCCGGGTGGCGGAGGCGATTCCTAAGCTTGTGGAGATTCTCGATATAGACCCCGAGTGTCCCTTGGCCTCTTTTCAATTGGGATATTGTTTTCGGGCGACCGGTGAATTGGAAAAATCCGAATCGTTCTACAAAAAGGCCCTGCGGATGGCTCCGGAGGCGGGATGGATTTATAGCAACCTGGGCCGCACCTATCTGGCCATGGGAAATAAGGAAAAGGCCGCCGAAGTTTATTGGAAGGCCATCGAGCTTCTACCGGGCGACCACTTTGTATTGGAACAATTGATCGGTTTAGGTGAAATTTTCATGCTGTCCCCGCCAGAAGAGAAGGCCGATGCTCCGCCATCCTTTGTCCGCCGGTCGGACTATGAAAAGAAAATGAGAGAAGCAGTTGAAAAGGAAAAAAATCCGGCGAATCTCATAAAGTTTGGCTGGAAACTTCTTCATGACCGACTAAACGATCTCGCGTGCCAATGTTTTGAAAAGGCTAAAACAGCTGGATCTTCGGAAAGCCCGTCGGATATTCTTCTGGGACTGGGGACCGCTCATTTGGAAGCGGGTCGTTTCAAGGAAGCCGAAGGGTTTCTCCAGGGATATTTGGATTCACACCCCGACTCGGCCACAGCCCACTTGAATCTTTTCAAGGTTTATTTGGCCTTGGAGGAACGGGAACTGGCCTTGGAGGAAATTCAAACCGCGGTCCAGCTGGACCCAGAACGATTGGAAGCCTTAAAACAACTTTATTTTATGTACCTCCAAACCGACCGGAAAGAGGAAGGTTTGGAATGGCTGGACCAATTGGCTTTGGAACATCCTTCCAGTTACGCCCCGCTATTGGTGAAGGCTTGGGCCCTTACCGATGACCAAAAATGGAGTGAGGCAAGAGAAATCCTCCAAGAAGCCTTGAAACGGTCGCCCCATAACGAGGAAATCCTTCTTTTTCTAACTTCCGAGTTGGGAAAGAGGGGCCAAAGGAAAGAGATCATACAAACGCTTCAAGCCGAATCCACTCCCCTGCCGCTTTCCTTGACCATCAATTTAGCTTTGGCTTTCAGCCAGGACGGCCGATTGGACGAGGGAAAAAAGGTTTTGAAATCATTTTTAGAAAGATCTCAGATGGATCCTTTAGATCGGAACCGGGCAAAAACGATCCTCGAGGAATTTGAGAAGTAACCCGACTTAATCATCCAACGAGAGCACCTGGATGGAAGGAGAGGGTTTTTCCTTGGACTTCTTTTGAAGCATTGGATTGATCACGAAGCCTTCCCCGCTATAAAGCTTTTGAATTCTCGCCAGTTCGGTTTTTTGGGTTTCAGATAAGAAACCGCAATTGTTCAAATGGTCCGCCACAAGACAAAATCCGGTCCCTTGGCGTTTCCAAAACTCCAGTAAATTTTCAAGGATAACAACGGGGACTTCCATGTTCCTGATTTTTTCTTCCTCCACGGGGTGGAGACCGTCGTGATAAACGAAGAAATAATTCGGGTCAAACTTGTATTTGATCTTACGCGCCGTGTCCATGAAAAAAACTCCAGCGTCGGAAACCACCAGTTCGATAAAACGGTCGTTATTGGTTTGCTGGCGGAACGCAAGGAAACGAACGGGATCCACCGCGATTCCGGCAAAACCCAGGTTGCGGTATTCGTCGTAAATTTTTTTGTTCATCTGACCGAGCGCATCGACTTGCTCCGGAGTCATATGATCGAGAGCCATAAGAACAACCTTCGTCAGTGTTGAATGGTATTGAGCGTCGTTTTTTCAAAAGCAACGTTCTTCAAATATTTTATCACGGTGAGTTAAGGAAAAAATCGGTTTGAATGGCGAAAATCATCAGATTTACAAGCTTCACGGTCAACCGGAGAGCGAAACCGGCTTGGGAAACCGCTATTGATCGTTCAAACGGCCCAAAGCCGCGTAGGATCGTGGTGAAAACAAAACAATCAGCCCCATGGAAAAAAATTCCAGGTCCCGAATAACCGACCACCAAGTTGCCTTTTCCGTCGGGTCGGTCAACCCACAGCCGCAATTAATATCCACGTCCCGAATTAAATCAAAACTAATCGCTAAAGTGTAAAGCGCCATTAAACCACAAAAAAGCAAAGCCGCCCCGCGGTAACGAAAGCCGAATACTAGACAGAGCCCAGCGAAAAATTCCAGCCAAGGGATAATCACCGAAGTCAGGGGAACCAGATGGGGAGAAAGAATTTGATAATTGGTTATCATTTGAGCGAAAGTCGACGGGCTTCCTAATTTATCGCCGCTGGCAAAAATAAGGATAAAACCGCAAAGGGCGCGCAAAAAAGTAGCCGTGGCGGCTTCCTGGCTCGAGCCGTTTTCCTCCCGGGTTGACCGGCTTAATCCATATTTAATAGCCGCCCAAAAGGCCAAAGATAAGAAGCCCAAAAGAGAAAGAACGGGGTCGGTCAAATGAGCCTGAATGTTCATGGATTTTCACCAAAAGTCAGGGGATAACCGGCTTTTTTCCATTCGGGCCAGCCACCCACAAAAATCTCTACGTGCTTATAGCCCGTCTCCACCAGGGACTTGGCTACCAAAAGTGAAAGATCGCAATCCCCCCCGTGGCAATAGGCGATAATTTCTTTATTCTTGTCCGGAATTTGAGGGATGACACTCGGAGCGAATTGATCCAGTTCATTGCCATAGAAATTCAAGGCCCCTGATATATGGCCATCCCCGTACTCTTCGGGTTTTCGGGCATCCAGGAAGACGCAATTTTTTTTATCGAAACGATCCTTGGCTCCCGCGAGACTGAGGCGGATGATATTGTCCGAAGCGGCAGGGATGGGCGTGGGAGTTACCCGAAGTGTTTCTTGTGGAACGTTTGAATCAAAGCCGGAAATGGAAATGGGTGCGGAAGGATGAAATCCGGTTTTAGGGATCGGTTTAAATTTAAGCTCAATGCCATCGGCGTAAAAAGCGTTGAAAAGGACCCCGGAAATTGCAGAGAAAATAAAAATTCCCCAAGCTTGACGGATAACTTGCCGGAAAAAAAGAAGGGATGGGATTTTTAAGATCGTTTTTGAATCGGCGGAATAACGAGATAGTTTCATAAGTATTTCTATTGTAGGGTTGAGAATGAATATTTCAAGAAATAGACACGGAATAAAGCAACGACGATTTCGAGAAACGTTCGAATAGGCCTGAAGTTTGAGGGGTTTAATCGAAAAGCAATTTACGGCCGGTTTTTCCTTCTTGAATTCTTCTGGTTGAACCCCGAATTAAATGTAGAATAAGCCCCGAATTTCAAGGAGTTTCCCATGGCCGACCAATTCAAGATATCCCGTCAAAATATTTTTGTCATTGCTTTCTTCGTTTTTTTGATCGGGCTTTTAAGCCTTCTTTTTTCCCTCTTGGAGCCTTTCCTCCGGTCTTTCGTTTGGGCCACCATTTTCGTTATGGTTTTTTACCCATTTTATTCCTGGCTTTACCACCAGACGGGAAGGCGTTCGAGCCTGGCGGCCTTTATTTCCACCCTTGTCGTGCTGGCTTTCCTTGCCTTGCCTGGCTTTTTTATTGTCATCAATCTTGGAAGGGAACTTCCTAAAGCTTACGCTTTCCTTTCCACGGCCCAATGGGATGAAACAAGCCAATGGTTCATGGGGAAACTGAAAGATTTCAACGTCGGATCTTGGCTTCAAAATTGGGGGATCGACTCGAGCCAATATGAAGCCGTCATTCAAAAGCAAATTTCCACGGCCTTAGAGAATTTTTCCCACTTGGTCTTACAAAAATTTTCTGAGGCTTTTCAAAACATCGCCGGATTTTCCTTGGAGGTGGCTTTCGTTTGCGTCGCTCTTTTCTTCTTTTTTCGGGATGGGGCCCGGCTGGCCTTGCGGGTGACGGAATTATTGCCGCTTGAAAAGAACCACCGACAAAAAGTTGTTCATACCTTTTCCGTGACGGTAACGGCGGTAGTGCGGGCCATTTTTCTTACCGCTTTGGCCCAGGGTTTCATGGCGGGAATAGGTTTTGTGGTGGCGGGTGTGCCGGTTCCCATTCTTTTAGGGTTGGTGGCTTTCGTAAACTCGTTTATTCCTTTTCTCGGAGCCGCTTCCGTTTGGGTTCCGGTGGCGGTATGGCTTATTTATCAAGGCCATAGCATTGCGGCGGTGGGACTCATTCTTTGGGGCATTGTTATCACGTTTGTGGATTATGTGTTGAAGCCTTGGATTATAGGGAGCGAGGCCAAGCTACCCCTTTTCTGGCTATTCTTCACCACTATCGGCGGTTTGAAGGTTTATGGCATTTTGGGGATATTCCTGGGTCCGATTATTCTTTCCCTGGGAATGGCTTTTCTAGCTATTTATCGTGAAGTCTACTTGGATTTGAAAAAACCGCTTTCCCACCGGGGGAGCGCTGAATCCTAGGGCTTAAATCTTTTTTTTTTAACGAAAAGGTTTTTTATTTTTCGGACGATTGCTTTCTACATAAAGATTGACCAAAAATGATGTGAAATCCACTCTTCTTTTTCTAGGAGCAACTATGCGCTACCGTTGGCTGGGAAACACCGGGCTTCGAGTAAGTGAAATCGGTTTTGGGGCTTGGGCCATCGGCGGAAAATGGTGGGGTCCCCAGGATGATATGGACTCCCGTTTGGCCCTTCATAAGGCATTAGATATGGGTTGTACCTTTATCGATACCGCTTGGGTTTACGGAGATGGGCACAGTGAAAAGTTAATTGGTTCAGTCCTCAAAGATCGCCACGAACGGCCAGTGATTGCCACGAAGGTGCCCCCCAAAAATTGGAATTGGGATAATCGGCCTGGCACCCCTCTTTCGGAGACTTTCCCCTCGGGGTGGGTGGTCTCCAAAGCCGAGGAATCCCTTCAGAATTTGGGAGTAGACTGCCTGGATGTCCTGCAAATGCATACTTGGCTCCAGGATTGGAACCACCAGGCGGAACCTCTTTTGGCGACGGTTGCCCGTTTGAAGCGAGAAGGGAAGATACGCGCGTTTGGCATTTCTTTAAGGGACAAGGGGCCGGAAGAAGCCAATGATCTCATCCGTTGGCGGCAGGTGGACAGCCTCCAGATATTTTTCAACCTTTTTTACCAGGACCCTATTTGGAAGGTTTTTCCCCTGGCCCAACAATATGGGGTGGGTGTCATTGCCCGGGTTCCCTTGGCTTTCGGCGCATTGAGCGGACGCTTTACACCGAAGACCCGCTTTTATGGGGACGACCATCGACGGAATCTTTATTCCGGTGAAGGTTTGAAGGACACTTTGAAAAAAGTAGAAAAATTGAAATTTCTTTCCTCGAAATCCATGCCCCTCAGCGAAGCGGCGATTAAGTGGACCTTAAACTATCCGGCGGTTTCAACTTCTATACCCGGCATCCGTAACTTAAACCAAGCGGCGGTTAATTGCGCGGCAGGCGATGGAGAAAAGGTTTCATCTTCAACTGTCCAAAAATCCGAAAAGCTATACAAGGTTAATTTCGGCCTCCCGGTCAAGACCTTATCCTCCGACGAAGGAATCCAAGCTGTTTTCATGTCCGGTATCCGTTTGGCGGCACTCTCCAATAAGAAGTTGAAAAAGGGGTCGGCGAAAAAAACGGGTTCAGGAAAATCCCCCAAATTGCGGAAGGCGGTAAAAAAAAGCCGTCCCAAAAAGAAAAAAAAGTGATCAAACCGTGGAAAAAGAATAAACAATCCGTGGACTATGACTGTGGTTTTTTCCAAGTCCAGGTGCACCAAAGCGCCTCCCCTACGACAGGTAAGGAACATCCTTTTTATGTTCTTTCGACAAGAAATTGGACCAATATTGTCGCGCTCACCCAGGATAAAAAAATGCTAATGGTTTCCCAATACCGACATGGAACGGGCGAGGTAAGTTTGGAAATTCCCGGTGGGGCCGTGGACCTTCAGGAAGAACCCTTGAAAGCCGCCCAAAGGGAATTACGGGAAGAAACTGGTTACGAATCCTCCCAATGGCATTTTCTTGGGCAAGTGCGCCCCAATCCGGCCATCTTGAGCAACACCTGTTACTTATATTTGGCTTTGGACGCAAAACATGTGGCGGATTTGGATTTGGACGAAGCGGAAGAACTGGAAGTTAGCCTGCATGACTTGAACGAAATTTCCAGCCTTATTCGAAGTGGCAAAATCCAACATTCTCTAGTAGTCGCCGCTTTCCATTTATTTGATCTTTTCCAAAAAGAAAATCCTGGCAAAGTTTAAAAAAACAATTTTAGTCTTTCTTTCCGCCTAATCTGTTAAACAGTTCAGGGCGGAAAAAGAAAAACCCTAAAGACCCACTTGCGGGCTTTTCAAAAGAGGAGTAGCGTAGTTTCACGATTCCTTTCCAATGTTCGTCATAATATGAAAGAGGTGTTTTATGTCCCGTATTTGTGTTTTCATCGATGGAAGCAATCTTTATTTCGCCCTCAAGCGTAATAATAAGATGACCCGGGTGGATTATTACCAATTTTCACTCGCGCTCACGGGAGAGCGCAGAAAGCTGGTCCGAACTTACTATTACAACGCGGTGTTTGACGCGGCCCATTTTTCCGACAAGGCTAAAAGCCAGCAATCTTTTTTTGATTCCCTCGACCGTACGCCTTATTTGGAGCTTCGGCTCGGACGCATTATCCAAAACCGGGAAGGCCACCGAATGGAGAAGGGCGTGGATGTGCGCATGGCCGCCGACATGGTTTATTACGCCGCCCGGGATTTTTACGACACGGCCATCGTGGTGACCGAGGACCAGGATTTTTCCCCCGCGATGGGGCTGGTCAAGGAACTGGGCAAGCACGTGGAACTGGCGGTGTTTCCAGACGCTCAAAGCCGGGAAATGATCCGGGTAGCGGATAAGATTTTAAGTTTGGATGAAATCGTTAACGGCCAGGCGGCCCATATTTTCCCACCGTCCCAAAATGCGGAAGACCGCGCGCCGGACGCGGAAATGGCATTCGGCGTTTAAAAGGATGCTGAAAAAGTCTGAAAAACAGACTTTTTCCTTTATGCGAACGAGCCACGGGTAATAAAACCTATATTTTTAGTGGTTCGTTCCATTCCATGGCTGTCGACAAGGCGCTGAAAAATACATTTTCAGCGCCTTGTTAAATTTTACAATCATTTAATTTTTGGAAAATATTTAAAAGTCCGCTTTGTGGACTTTTTGTTTTTAAGACAGTTTGTTTCTAAAAAGATCCAATTGTTTGTCTCCAAAAAGGGCCCTCCACCTCGTCCTCAACCTCCATTTTTCCCTGAAAAATTTTATTTTTCCATAAAGCGATTCAATGTAGCTTTCCGGGGGATAAGCCCTGGAGCCGTAAAGCTTCAAGGTTTGTTCAAAAGCGGACCTGTCATATTTTTTTAGCACATGATAATAGTAGCCTTTCACCACTTGTCCTCGAAGCCTCAGAACGTTGTAAACAAAATAATCCACCCCTATTTCAGCCGCCTTTTGAACCATTCCTTCGATCGCTTCATCAGTGTCGGTTACGAAGGGGATGATAGGCATGAGGTGGATACCGCAGGGGATTCCATGGGCCTTTAACCGGCGAAGGGCTTCGAGGCGCCTCTCAATAGGAACCGCGTGGGGTTCCAAAAATTTTTGTAAAACCGGATTCAAGGTGGTCAAGGTCATGGCCACGCCCCCATCCGCCCGGTCCACCACGTCCTTTAAAACGTCCAAGTCCCTCAAGACCAAATCCGACTTAGTCGAAAAAACAGCCGGCCAAGCGTATTTGGCCAAAAGTTTGAAAGCACCCCGCGCCAGACCGTATTTTTTTTCCGCGGGTTGGTAGGGATCGGTGGCGGCTCCTAGGCTGATCCAGTCCCTTTTCCGCCGGGGGTTTGAAAGTTCCAGTTCGAGAACCTCCAACAGATTGACTTTGACCTGAATTTTCCTTTGGAAATCAAAAGAGTTTTGGAAACCCAGAAACCAATGGGTGTAGCGGGCGAAGCAAAAGGGGCAGCCATGGCGGCAACCTCGGTATAAGTTAAGGGTGTAGTAAAAAGGTTTGGAACTGTAAGGCAGCCGGGTGTGGTGAAGGGCGGATTTTACCTTTATTTCGATGTATTCCACTTCCCGGGGATCATCATCCACTTCGGTATAAGTGGGCGAAAAAGAAGTTGAAAGGGGAGGTTCCATCAATAAAACCGCCGGAAGGAAAAACAGTTATTTGGTGAAGCTGGAGTTTCGATAAAAAAAGAAAAGGTTGGGGGAAAGTCCGCCCGACAGTTGAAGACTTTGATGGATTCGTTCGGCGGTTCGCAGAAAAGACTCTGTGGATTCAGAAAGTTTTTCGGAAGTAATCAATTTAATCCATCGTGGTTCCTCATCCCAAAATTCCCCCCCGCGGTCTCCGGTAGGCGCAGATTTTTCTTTCAGAAAGGTTAGAAATTCGGAAAGAGAAAAAGATCCTTTCAGGGTAACTCGGGTGGAAAGCCCCTTTGGCCAAATGAGAAAATCCAAAAGCTCATACTGTCCCAATAGCTCGCCTTTTAACAGCGACTGAACTAGATGGTGGGCGGCTGGAAGTTCCTTTAGCAACGGACGAGAAGATGCCGTTCGTAGCGCAATCTCGTAAGTGAAATTTTCTTTAGAGAAAGAATAACGAAAAGGTGTTTCCCGCGCTTGCGGAAGCAGGGGAACCGAATAATAAGGCATAGACATCTCCACCATTATTTTTAAGTTTCAAAGTCAAAACGTCCATTAACGGGGGCTAAAGACACCCACGACTTTCCCGATGATCCGGAAATCCTGGCCCTCGGAAATCACGATAGGTGAATATTTTGGGTTAGCGGGTTCCAAAATCACTTTAGAACTGGTCTTGCGGAAGGTCTTTACCGTGGCTTCACCTTCAATGAGCGCTACTACGATTTCCCCGGGCGAGGCATGGGTGGTCTGCTGCACGATCACCTTGTCGCCGGGAAGAATATGGGCGTTCAACATCGAATCGCCCCGAACCGTCAGGGCGAAAAGGTTTCGACCACCGCGCGCCATAGAAGGGTCCACGACCATGGTTCCCTCGCGGTTTTCCTCGGCCAACAAGGGTAAGCCAGCCGCTACCTTTCCTAAGATAGGAATGGAAACGCCGACGGAGGAATCGTCCACGATTTTCAACCCGCGGGCCGTATGATCCTCCCGTTCGAGATAGCCTTTTTCCTCGAGGGCCAGTAAATGTTTTCGGGCGCTTTGGGGTGAGTTCCATTTGAAGTGCCGCATGACTTCCCGCACCGTCGGAGGACGGTGGGTTTGGGTGAGATGTTCTTGGACGTAGTTCAGCACATCCCTTTGAATGTTGGTCAAGGTTTCGTCGGATGGCGCCATCTTGTTCCTCCGGTTAAAATTTTCTTGAAAAAGAATACGGCTGTATACTAGTATACGAGTGTATTCTTCGTCAAGCAAAAAAAGGGGTGCAAATCATGGTGGAATTGGACATACAAAAAAACCTGAGCGTGGAAATCGCGAGGGAAAAGGGACTCTCCTACCAGGGACATCGCCGGCGCCTCAAGGAAAAATACGCCGCCGCGGGGGTTTCGGCCCTCCAGGATTACGAGCTTCTCGAACTGCTGCTTTCCTTTTCCATCCCGCACCGGGACACCAAACCTTACGCGAAAAAGCTGTTGGCGGTTTTTCAAAACGTCCGCCGGATATTGGAGGCGGATTCAGCCTCCCTCCAAACCCTTGGGGAATTGCCCCCCCAAAGCGCCTTGCATTTTAAGGCTATCGGGGACCTATACCGTCTGGCGAACCAAGAGGGTTTCAAGCGGGGAAGGATGATCACGAGCCCCGAGGACGTGGCTTCCTTCCTAAAGGAACAAATCGGCAGCCGTCCCCGGGAGGTTTTTACCGCCATCTTCCTGGACCACCGGAACCACTTGTTGGCCTTCGAGCATCTACAGGAAGGAACCGTCGATCATACGGCGGTCTATCCCCGCGAGATTCTCAAGCGCGCCCTGGAACTGCACGCCACGGGCCTGATCCTCTCCCACAACCATCCGGCGGGAAGTTTGGAACCATCCGAGGGCGACAAGCAATTGACGAGGCAGGTTTTGGCCGCCGCCCGGGCCATGGGCATCACGGTGCATGATCATCTCATCTTAACCACCGAGGGGCACTTTTCCTTCCGGCAGGCGGGATTGTTGGTTTAGGGCCGGGCGCTCGATTTTAAAAATTAATTCAAGGAGGGTCTTTTTATGGAAGAAGCCGCGATGAAAGTTGTTTTGATGGTTGATCTTTTTCAAAAGGTCAAAAAGCGTGTGCCTCAACATTGGCGGGAAGTGAAGGATTGCATCTCCGGATTGGGATACCCGGTGGAACTCTCGGAGTTTCATGAGCTGAAGATTGAGGCGCTGTCCCACCAAAAATTACTGATCGAATATTCGGTTTTCACCGGCGAAAACGAATGGACGCCCTGTCGTAAATTGGAAATGACTTCTTTTGACGACGAGTTAACGAGGCGGGATGGGGTTCTTTCCAAATTGAAACTGGAGAGCTTTGACCCAACCTGGGTGGAAGAATTGCAATTTTCATAAATCGAAAAGGGAGGCCGCGGAATGGAAAGGGATAAGAATCTTTATAAGGTCTTGATGATGTCGGGTATTTTTCGCTTGGATCACGGCTGCTGGCCGCAAAGCGCCGCCGAGCTGAAGGTTTTTACCGAGCAAAAGGGATGGAACCTGGATTTCTCGCCCTATTACAAGCTGACATTCCAAACCGACGACTGGCGCTGTCTGGTGGTTGAAGTGTCGTGGCTGGAAGATGGGGATTGGCTGACGCGCCGCCGGTTTGAAATTGAGCCTTATTTCTTCGAGAAGGGTTTGGAACAGAGCATCCCTTTGAGGATTCGCTCCCGGGCATTGCCCCCGCACAAGGCGGAGATTAAAACCTATTGCCCTTTGGCTTCCTAAATCCTCAAGAAGCCGGCGTGCCTTCTTCTTTCTTCTCGTCGAAGTGCATGCCCACGATGTTGGCGCCCGCGTCCACGTAAATAATCTCGCCTGTAACGCCCGATGCCCAGGAAGAGGCCAGGTAAGTCGCTGTGGAGCCCACTTCGTCTTGGCTGACGTTGCGTTTCAAGGGAGTCATTTCGCCAGCGGCTTTCATCATGGTCTTGATTCCGCCAACGGCGGAGGCGGCGAGGGTCTTGATGGGGCCCGCCGAAATCGCGTTGACGCGGATATTTTTCGGCCCTAAATCATAGGCCAGGTAGCGCACGTTGGCTTCCAAAGCGGCCTTCGCCACGCCCATGATGTTGTAGTTGGGGATGACTTTGACGGCGCCGTAATAGGTTAAAGCGATAATACTCGCGCCATCATTCAGCAGGGGAACGGCAGGACGGGTGATAGCGATAAGGCTGTAAGCCGAAATATCCATGGCCAGGTGGAAACCCGCGCGGCTGGTATTGGTAAAAGTTCCCGACAGGTCTTCCCGGTTGGCAAAGGCGACGCAATGGATGAGGATGTCAAACTTACCCCAGGTTTTTTCCACTTCCTTATATAACGCCTCGATCTGGTCGTCCTTAGAGACGTCGCAGGGAAGGATCAGCTTAGCGTTCACCGATTCGGCTAGGGGGCGTACCCGCTTTTCCAGGGCTTCTCCCAGGAAGTTAAAGCCGAGTTCGGCTCCTTCCGCGTGAAAAGCCTTGGCGATGCCCCAGGCGATCGACCGGTCATTGGCGACCCCGAAAATGAAAGCTTTTTTCCCGGATAGTAATCCCATTTCCATTCCTCCATTGCTTTGAGAAGAGCTTCTTTGCGGACCTAACTTAACGGTTTTTCAGGGCACTTTAAAGGACAAAAAGACCGCGAATGAAAAGGAGGGTCTTTATTTTAGGACCGGCTTTCCGAATAATGTGGGCACGAAGGAATTTCATTTACGCAAAGGCCAGGGATGATCAAGCATCTCGTATTGTGGAAATTAAAAGAGGCGGCGGAAGGAAAGAGCCGGCAGGAAAACGCCTTGGAGCTAAAAGCGGCCTTGGAAGGATTAAAAGGGAAGCTTCAGGAGATCCACGCGCTGGAAGTGGGTTTGAATTTTAATCCGGCGGACACGGCTTGCGACCTTTCCCTTTATTCCGAGTTCAAAACGAGGGAAGACCTGGAAAAGTACCAGAAGCATCCGGAACATTTGAGGGTCGTGGAGTTGGTGAAGAAGGTGACGATGGAGCGCCGTGTGTCGGATTACGAGGCTTAAAATTTAGCCGCACATCAACGTGGATTGGCGCTGAAATTTTTTATCCGCGCCCATTAACGGTACCCTTAGGAGACCCGAATGCCGAAGAAAACTAAACCTGGATCCAAACTCCCTAAAACCGTTCAAAGCAAGTCCTCCGCTCCGGCGGCTAAGCCGTCCAAAATAAAATCCATCGGAGTGGCCAAGGGTCCTCTTAAGATCGCCACCTTCAACGCCAATTCCATTCGGATGCGGACCGGCATTATTTTAAACTGGCTGAAAAAAGAAAAACCGGACGTCCTGGCGGTACAGGAAACGAAAGTTCAAGACCATGAATTCCCCCGTGAACCCTTCGAGGCCGCCGGATGGAACGTGGTCTTCCACGGGCAAAAAAGCTACAACGGCGTGGCCTTCATTTCCCAAAAGCCCGTCGAAAAGGTGGACATGGGTTTCTACAAGAAACCGGATGAGCAGGCCCGGTTTATCACCTGCGAAGTTGAGGGGGTCCAGCTTTTCAACACCTATATCCCGCAGGGATTCGACATCGAATCCGATAAATACCAGTACAAGCTCAAGTACCTGGCGGACCTGAAAAAATATTTCGAGAAGAACGTGCCGAACTCCAAGCCCGCCCTTTGGATGGGGGACCTCAACGTGGCGCGCACCGAAATCGACCTGAACAACCCCAAGGGTAATAGGGACCATCCCTGCTTCCACGTCGACGCCCGCAACGCCCTGGAGGAAGTGATGAAAGGGAAATGGACCGACCTTTTTCGTGAAAAAGAAAAGGGGCCGGGCCACTATACTTTTTGGGACATGCGCCAGCCCGCCACTTTCGAGCGGAACCTGGGCTGGAGAATCGACCTGATCCTGGGAACCCCGCCCATGGTGGAACGCCTTCAAAAAATATGGATCGATACCAAGCCCCGGGGTCTGGAAAAACCCTCCGACCATACCTTTTTAATCGCCGAATTTTCCCGGTAGCACCCTAGGGGGTTCCTCCGCCGGGAAATACCTTGGATGGACATTTGGTTTTACTCGTTTTACCCCTTTTTTTCTTCCTTTCATTGACTAATAAAACCCATGGGTAGATAATCAATTTGGGCTGGATTTAAACCAGTTTCCTTCCGGAGTTGCCGCTCCCCCCTTTCTTTATTTCATGCTAAAATTCAGCTGAAAAACACCAGTTTTTGGAGCGGCGTCATGGGTCATGCCTCGCGACAATCTAAGCTTTCACGATTCTCCAAAGCCTTTGGGCGGATATTGGGGGGGGTCTCCAAATCTCCTTCAAGACATTCCTTATTCAAAATCAAAAATTCCCGTGGCTCGGCCCTGATGATGGCTTCCATTTTCATGCTGGTGGCGACGGTGCTCATTACCGTCGGTGTCAAGCTGGTCGCCAACGCTTCCCGGTCGGCTAAGGAAAAAGAACTTTATGTCGGCGAGGCCGAAAACGTCGCCCGCGCCGGGCTCATTGACGCGCTCGCTTGGTTCCGCCGGCAATCGGGCAACGGCGGTGTCGTCGCCGCTTATGAAGGTACGGCCTTACCAGGGCAAGGCTCCGTCACTTGGGCCACCAACCCCCAGCCCACGCCTCCCGCGGGCGCCGTATTTACCTACGTGGACCAACCTTTTGAGCCCGTCGGCAACACCAGCAATCCCCAAGTCGCTGACACCATCGACGCCTCCATCGGCCTCGTCGGCGAATATCCCTTGAGCGATCCGGTGACGGCCAATTGCCTTTATTGGGCCCGTTTCGAGGTGCCTATGCAGGGTTCCGGCACCCAGGTTACGAACGCCGCGCACGACGTCACCGGGGAGCGCACCGGCAGTTACGTGAACGGCGACGGGTTGATTTGGTCCGTGACTTCGACGGGTTATGTTTATAAAAGGCTGATCCGAGTGAACAGTGGGGGAGAAACCGCCGTCGACCCCGCCGGCAACTGGGTAGTCCCCTATAACACCGTCACCAATCCCCCCAACTGTACTATTGTCGCCAAGGCCCAATTCACCACCGAGTTCCGAAAATTGGGCTTGAACCTTCCCGTACCCACTCCCGGCCCCACGGTGTATTCCTCGGGGCTTTACGTATACAACGCGGGCCAATGCGTGACGTTGACTTCCAGCGAAAGCCTCCTGGATGGGGCGGTATCTGAAATCGATACCTTCGGGGTGATCGGGCTATCGAGTCCATAAGGAAGCCGCCGAGCCGGTGGTTGTTCCACAAGAAGGGTTGAATTTTTCGAGGGAGTTGACAGATGAGGGTTCGGGGTAAAAAAAATTTAGAAAGCGCCTTTGGCCAGGGTTTCCTGAAGCCATGGACCGCCCTTGTCCTGATTTTGTTTTTTCCGGCCCAAGGCTCCTTTGCCGCCCCCCCAACCTCCACACCAACCAAAACCCCCACCAGAACCATCACTCAAACCCCGACGAAAACCGCGTCCTTTACTCCGACCTTTACTCCCACCCAAACGGCCACCAATACTCCGACCAACACTATTACCCAAACTTTAACGAACACCGCGACCAACACCACGACCGCTACGATTACCCAAACCTTAACGAAAACCGCGACTAATACCGCGACCAACACCACGACCGCTACCATTACCCAAACCTTAACGAAAACCGCCACCAATACCCCCACCCCTACTTTTACCTTTACCCCGACCCTCACTCAAACGAACAGCACCACCAACACCCCGACGAACACCACGACCGCTACCATTACCCAAACCTTGACGCAAACCGCCACTAAAACCACGACCGCTACCATCACCCAAACTTTAACGAACACCGCGACCCAAAGCCCAACGGGCACCGCTACCCCAACATTCACAAAAACCGCGACCTATACCATCACCCAAACCTTAACCAAAACCCCGACCGGCACCCCCAGCTTCAGCCCGACGACCACTTTCTCTTTCACCACGACCAACACCACCACGAATACTTTCACTCGTACAGCGACCTATACTTTCACCAATACCGCGACTTTCACCCCCACTAAAACTTGCACCTACACCGCGACATACACCTTAACCTATACCGCCACCAACACCCGAACCGCTACCCCCTCCTTTACCCCGACCAAAACGCCGACCTCAACTCGAACCTATACCCCCACCGCGACCGCCACCAATACCGTGTGCTTCGTTATTATTGGCGGGGTTGAAGTGGCCTGTACCAATACGCCAGGAATACCCACAAATACCTTCACCCCCTACATCACCCCCACCCCCACCATCACCCATACCCCGACCAATACCCGGACCTTCACCCTTACTCCCACCATCACCAATACCCCGACTCCCTGTTACATCACCAGTGGCGGCGGAGTGAAAACCCTCTGTACTTGCAATGAGCCTCAAGGGGCCGATACGACCGACTTCGAGGGCGGGGTCAAATGCTTTGAAGGACCCGTTTCCCTCCTTTCCGCGAACAGCGTCTTTGGAATGTCCCTGGCCGACGTCAAAAACATCGCCGACTATATCGGCAGTTCCTCCAGCGGGCAGTCCGTCGTCCTGAATATCGCCTCCGATTGGAAACTATCCTATTTCGATGGGGACCTCACCTATGGCCCCGACCAACCCTATCCCTATACCACCCTGGGCGCCCCTAAAACCGACACCACCCCCGCCACCAGCGGGTTTGGGATCCTGGTCGTCAATGGCGACCTGACCCTGGAAGGGGCCAGTGGAAGCACCCTCCCCAGTTCCTGGGGCGGAGTCATTTTTTGCACCGGCAACATGTTCGTGGGGGACGGCTGCGCCATCAACGGGGCGGTCATTTTGGGAACCCCCAATTACCATGGAGGGGCCAACTACGGAACCATCACCCTGAAGGGAAGCTCGGGAAATTTCGGGCAGGTCATCTACAGCCCCACCCTGGTGACGTCGGCTGAGGAACTGGTGGGCGTGTACCGGGAAGACATCAGTGAAACGAAGAAACTGCTGGCGATTCCCTTTTCCCAATAGGGAAAACCGAAGGGTTTAAAAACATGCGTATCAAAAAACTTTCCCAAGCCGGGTTCAGCCTGGTTGAACTGTTGATCGCGGTAGGCATCATGGCGGGCCTGGCCTCCACCGTGATGATGGCCCGGTCCTACATGGCCAAGCAGACGGTCGCCACCAGCGACAAGGCCTACGCCACGCAAAAGGCCATCCAAATGTTCGAGGAGCTCAAGGCCCTGGTGAACGGCAGCGAGACCTCGATCAACCTTTTGGACAATTACAGCGACGGCACCGGCTACAACGCGGTCCTCACCACGGATAAAACCGTGGATACGGGCCTGGCTTCCGCCAATCCGGCGAATTCCCTGAGCGGAAACAAGCCCACCCAAAGCGGGGCTTGGCGCTATCTGCGGCAGATCCAGGTCAACCATTTGGGCAACGACGCCTTCACCCGCCAGATCATCATCAAGGTTTGGCTCTACCAGTCGGACACCAATCCCAACCTGCCCGGCACGCTGTTAAGCGAGGTGGGCGGCAACCTGAGGACCATCGCCAGCACTTTCCCGCCGACGCAGGTCATGGACGTTTACGTGCTGGCCATCAACAACATCGCCGGCTGGTGGGCCCATGAGCCGGTTCTTTACCAGACCTTCCAGAGCATCATCAACAACATCCAAACCCGCAATCCGGGGCTGGAATTGCGGCCCCACTATATCACCCGCACTTCCTACGGCCGCGACAGCCAATATCAGCCTTATATCAACATTTATCCTTATAACACCGACGGTAATAACGACGTCACCGGCGCCGCCGTCACCAACGGCACCACGGTCGGAAATTTCCCCTTCGTTTACATGTACCCCGGCTATACCCTCGAGGATACCGCCGACGGAAGCGTGAGCGACAGCTTTTTCGACCCCGGGTTGGAACAATCTCCGCCACTGGGAGTCTGCCTGGACGGGAATTTCAACGTGGGGGGCTCTTTCGAAAACACCGGCCTGCAATTCACCGGCTGCCCCAATTACGCCGTGGCGGACCAGTACAACAACAGCATGCGCTACCCCGACGAGCTGGCCATGTACCAGGCCGTTACCGCCGCCGCCGCCGCCGACAACGCCTCGGGCGTCACGACCGCTTACCTTCCGGCCCAGGATTCGGTCACCGAAATCAGCTGGCGCATGCTGATGGAAGGCATGTTGGACCAGCCCGCCTCCTTCACCAACGCCATGGTCATCAACCTGCACGGGGAAAACCTGCCCCTGCCGCCCATGCGCAACTACTCGGACGCCGCCAAAGACCCAGGCAGTTTGGACCTCGCCGGCAACCCCGGTGTCCCCGCCAACACCAACATCCGGGTGGTCACCCACCCACAAATGCTCTACTACCCTGGCGCCTCCTCGATCGCCACCAGCGTCGCGGTTACCTTGAATGTCTACTCTTATTACGCCGGATTGGACGATATCTCCACTTTAGACACGCTTTATCCCCCGGCCAACGACCCGAAAACCGACATCAGCCTTTTCTTCCCGGACCTTACCACCGATACCCAGGTTTTGGGGGTTACCGCCATCGTCGGCAACTCGAATACGGCCTCCAACGTGGCCCCGGCCACGGGTCCCGTCATTTATAACTACGACAAGTTCGCCGCCTTTCCCATCGCCCCCGGCACGGCCGGACTTTATTCCGGTTCCCTCGCGGATGGAACCAACATCACGGGCCAAGGCCCCGTTCAAGTGAGCGTTACCTATGTGGGGCCCAATAAGCAATTGCTGATCACGCTTTACAATTCGCGTTTGCGCTGTCCCAACGGCGAGGCCTCGGTTGGGGGGAATAACGCCGGCTTATCCGCCCTGGACCGTTTATACGGCCTGGAATATATTCCCTGCAGTCCGGACATGAAAAAATTAACCAGCCCGGTTACCTTCACGGCTTCCGATTTGACCCTCTCCGCCGGCGCCCCCGCGGCCAAAAACACGGCCCGATGGCTGGTGAGCCTTTCCATGCCCATCACCTCGGCCTTTCCCAACGTCGCTCCCGGCGCGCCCTTAACCATCCAGAACGTCTCGGGAGTTTCCGTTTACACTTCCCCCCAGACTTTCACCGGCATCCACACCATCGAAACCCGCATCGGCGCCAATAATTACACCAGCGATACCGTCAGCATCAACACCAGCACAGGCACCCCCGTCACCACCATCGTCGGCGCTCCCAGCGACCTTTCCCGAACCTATGTATGGACCGGCTGGTCTTCCATCTCAGCAAGCGGCGTCACCCAGGGTGTCTACCCGCCCACCACCGAACAATACCAGTTCCTGGGCGACCCCCGGCATGAACCCTACCTGGACGTCAAAGTAGGGGGTATCAATAACGGACAGGCCGTCGTCATCCAGCCCAACGGATACAACTGGTGGTTCAAGAACGGGACCAGCGGGGGAGCGGCCCCCAATATGTTCACCGACGGCTACAACGGATTCACCGCGGCGGGAAATACCAACGGCTGGTCGGGAAGCGACGCCACTTTTATCGATGTTCCCCGGTTCCATCAAATGATCCGGCAAGGGCTTTTAAACAGCACCAGCATCTGGACCACCATGAACGGCTATACCTATTACTATTTCGGCTTGGGAGGGGAATTCGGATCGGACCAGCCGCCTTTCTCCCACGGCCTTACCATCAATTCCACGGTCTACAACACCACGTCCACGAGCGGGGTTACCCAGGCCTCGGAAATGGTCAATTGGAACAACGCCCAGCTTTATAACGTCCATATTCCGGCCAACACGGTCAACACTTGGTACGCCAAAACCTGGCTGGGGGAGCTTTATCCCGACGGCATGGTCGCCGCCTGGAACACTTATGGAAACCTTCCCGTGGCCAACATTGGGGGGCCGACTTCCCTCACTTTTTACCGGCAGGATTACGCCAATCTTCCTACCGAAGTTTCCGCGACCATCTCCAACGAGTCCGGCCAATCCTTGAACGGGTTGGGACGCCTGCAAAGCAACCGGCTGGGCCCGAACGGCTGTTCGTCCTTTTACCAGGGCGCGACCAGTGGCGTCACGGCGAACGGAACCATGAACCATGATTCGGCCACCGATACCGACACCAGCAGCAATTTGGCCGTCTCCTGTTACAACATTTACGAGTATCCCCTGCCGTCCGACGTGGTCAACGCCAACAGTAACGGGCGTCCTTGGCACTTGAATGACAAAGGAAACAATCCCCCCCAATTTGGGACCGCGCCTTATAACACCTATAACACCCTGGCCATCCCCTCGGTCGGGGCGACCTCTCGCATTTTTTACACGACCAGCAATAACTCCCCGACGGACACGGGAACAGGGGTGGTCCAGATCACCAATACCAACGTGACCCCGAACCAGGTCGCCTATGTGGTGGAATCGGGGCTTTCCATTTCCGCCCAAGTGGGCACCTCCGACCTGGGCGAAACGGCCCTGGTGGCCATGCTCAGGACCTTTTTGGACGGCGGACTCCTGGCGGCTTCCGGAAGCCCCGGCCATGTTCGCCAGATTCCCCTGGTCGAGCTTTATACCGACAGCCCTTCCAACCAGTATTACCAACCCACCAGCATCGACCTCTTCGTGGATGGGGCGGTGACGACCGGAACCGCCGCCCCGGTCACGACCACGGGCGGCGCCGTCACCAGTATCTATGTCGGGCCCACCAACAACGTTTGGTTCCGTTTTCCGGGACTCACCTCCACGACGGCCAATGTTTACACCGAGGAATATCCCGGCTATCCCACCCTTTCCAGCAGCACCTACGAGGAAACCAGCGGCGGGACAGCCCTTCCGCTGGAGATGAACTTTCTCTATTCCACCGACAGCGGAAATACCTGGCTGTATATGAGCAGCAATCCTGCCTATAACGGGCAAGTCCATCAAAAGGGGATTTTAAATACAAACGTCAACGTGATGCAAACCTCCAATAGCTTTCCCTTTGCCTTCAACTGGACGGGCCCACCAGGCGGTTTTTCACAGGGTAATTTGTATTTTATGGTCGAAGCCTACCGGGAGGGCTATCCGCTGAATTATGCTTACCACGTCCTTACCGTTTCGGTGGATGAATGAGGCGGATATGACAAAAAAAAGAAAAGTTTTAAGTTTTAAATCCTTCCTTTCGGCTTTCGGAGGCTTTTCCCGCCGGAAGCCCATAAACCCCTGTAACCCAGAACCCAAAACTCAGAACTCAAAACTGAATGAGAAGGGCTGGACTCTGATCGAGCTGATGCTGGTCACGGCTTTGATCGCCATCATCACCCCGGCCATCACCTACCTTTTCAGCAAAGTCCAGCAGGGCATGGCCGCCGACGAAATGCACCTCCAACTGCAGTCCCTGAACGAGCAAACCATGCTTCGCATGCACGAAAAGCTGATCACCGGCCGCCATTTATTCCAGGGGGACTCCTCGGGTGTTTCCTATTTGGGATGCGTGACATTAGGCATGTCGTCCAACACCAAGAGCCTCTACCCGATCCTTACCGGCACCCAGCTGCCATCGGATTTTCCGGCCAGCCTTACCGCGTCCTTTTCCCCCTCCACGATCCTCGCGCCCTATTACGGCAACAGCATCCTCGTGGGTGGCTACGATACCCCCCAAACTTTCGGCACCAAAATTTATAACGCCCCTGCCACCGCCACCAGCACCGCCTCGATCCCGGTCATATATAGCAATGGGACTCTCGCCACGCAAATCATCGACCTTTACCGCTTTACCTACTATTACCTGACGGCCAATAATCCCAGAACCCTGAGGGGCGTGCCGAGCTACGGGCTGGTGGAATGGCAGAGCGTCCAATTCGCCGATATGAACGAGATCAATGAAATTACCGATCCCACCCTCCTTACCTGCGTCATCATGTGGCTGGAAACTCCTGGCAATGTTTCCCCCAATGACCCCAGCTATGCTGTGACCTGGGGCTGGGATCCCACCCAGGCCGATCCTCAATCCTATCCCAGCCTTAATCAGGCGGCTTTTTACACCTTCAGCGGAGGCAACGCCAGTACGGCGAATTGGCCTGTCACCATCCAAGAAGGAACTGTCACCTACTTGACCCATACTTCCTCCGGCCTCCTGAGCAACGGCTTTTTTTACGGGATCAGCCCCAACACCTCGCTTTGGGGCGGAACCCCGGACTCGGTGCCCGAATATGGGGTGAGCTCGGGCAGTTTTCCGGGCGGGTTCGAGACGGGAATTTCTGGAACCTCGGGAGGAACGGAAGTGATGATTCGGTCCCTCCTGGTGGCGCAAGGTTCCGCCCCCCGGGTGGTTTGGAACGACCAGACGATGGTCAATAACGTGCGTAATATCTGGTAAGGGGCTTGAAAGCCCCGCCGGTAAACCTCAAAAGAAATTTGAACCACGAAGGCACGAAGGGCACCAAGAAAAGCAAAAAAACCGGACCTGTTTTCTAAAAAGATTCTTACTGTTTTCTTTTGTCGTTCTTAGTGCCCTTGTGGTTCATCAGGCCTTTTTGGGGTGTAAACCCTTTTCTTGATTAGCCCTAAAAAGAAGGATATTCTTATTAAATGGATTCAAAACCGATGGTAAAACTTCCACCTAATCCTATTCGTTCATCCTTGTTTTCGTCTTTTCTCCTAGCCGCTTTTCTCCTGAGCCCTCTCCAAGCTTTGGCCGTCGACACCTTTAATTATGTGGTTCCCACCTCCCCTTACGCGGGAGTGACCTATCAAACGAACAGCCCGGTGACTTTTAACGTCCAGGCCCTGAGCGGGGCGTCCGTGGATAATGGTTTCAATGACGTGGTGACGGTGGGCCTCTACAACACCGCCACGAGCCAGTTGTCCGACCCCACAGCCGTCTTTGTTCCCAGCGGCCACGGGCCCGTCATCGGAGCGACCGCCCCCATGACCTTTCAAAGCGGGATATTGAATTTTGGCGTCACCCTGACCGCCGGGTCCAATTCCATGCAGGTCAGCATTCAGGACGCCTCCATCACCGGTTCCACCGCCACTTATCCGGGAACCATGGGGAATGTGGGGGGGCCGGGTTATAACGTGGAAGGCTATTTCCAGCAGTATTTCCTGGCCACTTCCAGCGGAACCAGCATCCCCGCCTTTTATTCGCCCCTTCCCACCCCGGGCCCGACGGACCTGCTCCTGACCAGCCCGGTCACGAATAACGCCAACTACACCTCGGTGACAGTGATCTCCGACATCGGCCTCACCAGCGCCGCCGCGGTGAGCAACTCCCTTTGTTTCGCGGTAACGGGAGTGACGGGGGGATACGCGGGGTTGAACGCGGGGGTATCGGTTGATTTACAGGCTTACCGGTCCAATCTCACCTCATCCGCCCCGGTTAGTTTTGAGGTGATCCTGGATTACAACGGAACTTTGACGGATTACAACACCCCGGACCTCAGCCAGGACACGGTTTATTCCGGGTCCATTCCCAACCTCGGCAGCAACAGCGCGGCGCCCAGCAGCTTTTTGACCAATCTTTCCACCGTCACCGGAATTTCCCCCCCGGCTTTCATGACCAACGGCCAGGTGATCCTGCGCTTTTGGACGGGCGCCGCCTCCACCAACACGGTCAATCTCGAGTGGAGCGACTACGAGGGCCAGGGATTTCTTTCTTCCATTATCGTTCCTTATTCCAACAGCAACGTCCAGCCGGTGACGGCCGCCATGAGCCCCCCGGTCGTCCTGGACAGCGCCACCAACATTCCCGTGACCTATACCATCAACAACCAATATTCCTCGCCCATCAGCTACCTGACCATTCAAATTCCCACCAACAATCCCTCGGGTTCGGGAACACCCTTTAGCGTCAGCCTGCCCGGCTCCCTGGCCAGCCTTCCCGGCAGCAGCCTCGGCGTGCTCCAGGCCACCAATTCCGCCCCCGGGGCCATTACCTTGATTTCCGGGACGACTCCGATCGCAGTGGATCAGGTGATCCAAATTCCACTGACCATCACCTGTTCCAGCCAATCCAACGCCTGGGCTTTCCCCCTTCAGACAGTTTTATCCAACGCCGATATTAGCGTGCCTTCGGTTTCCGGCGGGGCGGTCATCACTTCCGAAGCGCCTCCGCCGGTTCCAGGGTCCTTCACGGCCTCGGCGGCCGCTTACATCACCCTCGGCGGCGGCAATGTGGCCCTCAACTGGGGGCAAGTGACCCTTGATGGGGCCCTTGGTTATGTGCTCACGCGAAGCCCGGTGGGAGGCCTCTTCGCCAACTCCGTGACCCTTCCCAATGGGATGGTCGTGGCCAACGCGGTGACTCTTACCCCCAACAGCACCCTCAGTTACGTCGATTCCACGGCGGCCAACCTGACGGCTTATAACTATACCTTGACGGCCTTTAACGCCGTGGCCCAGTCGACGGTGCCAGCGACTGCCGGGCCGGTAACTCCCTATGCCGACCCAGGGCCTCCATCCGCCTTACAGGCCCTGACCGGCGGAGCGACAATCCAACTCAACTGGGCGACCCCCGTCGCCGTGCCCGGTTCCTATCCCGTGACGGGGTACCAAATTTACCGGGGAACCTCGCCGGGAGGCGAAAGCTCGACGCCCGTGGCCCAAGTGGGCCTGGTGACGACCTACAATGACCCGGGTTTAATCGCGGGAACCACTTATTACTATTACCTCTCCAGCATGGACAATCAGTATAGCGGCGGAGCGACCTTTGGCCCCCACGACAGCGGGCCTTCCGCCCCCGTCACCGGATTCCCCAACGGCTGGCCTCCTACGGGGCTTACCCCCAGCCTGGTTTCACCCAGCATCCCCACGATTGGTTTAAGCTGGACGGCCCCCGATTCCACCCTTCTTTTGAACGGTCCGGTGACGAATTACCTGATTTACAAGGTTTTGGCTCCGGGAGTTCCGATTTATTACGCGTCGGTAGGCAGTAACGCCACGACCTTCGCGGACAGCACCGGCTTGGCCCAGGGGAACAGTTACAGCTACCAGGTGGCGGCCATCGACAGCGCGGGGGTGACTTCCAATCTTTCGAACCTGGCGACCCAGTCGGTCGGGCCCTCGGCGCCATTAGGCCTCAGTGCTATCCCTTCCGCCAGCGGTGTTACCCTGACCTGGAATGCCAACCCGGGAACCCAAGGCGTCACCCAATATGTGGTCTATCAAAACGGTGTTTCCATTACCGCCACGGCGGGGGTCAGCTTCCTGGTTCCCTCCGCTACCGCCGTTCAGGGCCAAAACGACGGCTATACCTTGGCCGCCATCGGGGGAGGAGTTACCTCGCCTCTGTCCTTGGCCGTATCCTCGGCCTTGTTTCCCGTGGGGGAGACGGGCTTTACGGTCGCGGCGGCGCCCACCCCGAACACGACGGTCAACCTAAGCTGGGCCCCGCTGATCGCGGGTAACGCCAACGCGGTCAGCTATAACCTTTACCGGAACACCACCAACAGCTACCCCGCCGGGGCGGTGGCCGTGGCTTTGGGGATACCCGTGACGACAGCGGGGAACCCGGTGACCTCCACCCAAGACCTGGGGCTGACGCCAGGAACCATCTATTATTATTTCCTCCAGGCCGTGAACCCCTACGGCGTGGGCTCGGTGACCGAACAAGCCCTTCAAATCCCGCCCAATCCGCCGGGAACCCCGACGGCCACCTCTTCCACCAGCGCCGTGAACCTGTCCTGGACAGCCATCGCCGGCCAGAACGTCTCCCAATACACCATCTACCGCTCCCAATTGCCTGCCGGGAGCCCAGCGGTGGTGGGGACGGCCACGCCCGGAACGGCTTCCAGCTTCACCGACAGCGGCCCCCTGGCCCAGGGTGTCACCTATGTTTACGACCTGACGGCCACCAACCCCGGAGGGGGACCGGGCATACCGGGAGGGGAAAGCGGGCCTTCCGGTTTCGTCACCTGGGGCTTGGCGCCCGCGGCTTCCACCGGCCTGGCCATTTCGGGGATCAGTACCGGCAATGCCATCACGCTGGCTTGGAACAATGTCACGGCTACCGACCCTAACGCCACGGCGGTCTCGCTGTTCGTCAACGCCAACTCCGCCGTCACGACGGGAGCTGTCCTTACGCCCATTTCACCCGTCTCAAGCCTTTCTGTTACCGACAGCGGAGTTTTTAATAGCAGTGTCACGGGAGAAAGCCCGGATACCACCTATAACTATTGGCTTCAAGTCACCGCGCCTTTCGGTACCAGCGCTTTGGAAGGGCCCATCGCCCAATTGACCTATCCCGCCGCCGTCAATTTGATGCCGGTAACCCTGGGCACGGATGGAGTTTCCCGGATTTTGGAATGGAACGTCCTTCCGGCGGACGTGACGGGCTATACCGTTGACCAAGTTAACGGGGGAGTCACCCAAACCCAAGCTTATCCGGCCAACGCGGCGGGAGCCCCCGTCACCTTGGCCCTCGCCACCCAGCCGGGACTTACCTATACCTATTATGTCACGGCGACCAACGCCACCGGGGTCGGGCCGATTTCCAACGGCCAAACTTTCAGCAGCCTTCCCTCAGCCCCCGTCAGCGTGACGGCGGTTTCGGGAACCAGCAACACGGGAGTCACGGTTGTCCTTTCCTGGTCGGATCCGGTTTCCGCCTCCCAAGGCGTCACCGCCTATACGGTTTACAAGGCCACGGCCCTGGCCGGGCCTTATACGGCGGCGGTTTCAGGGCTTACCAGCTTCACTTATTCCGACTCCACCGATTCGGGCAGCGTTTCTTATTTCTATATCCTCGCGGCGGACGACAACATGGGCCAGGAAAGCTTCCTTTCCACCGCCAACGCGGTGGCGGTCACGGCTTTCGCCCTGCCCAACCCGCCGGGGACGCCCACCGCCGTTCCCTCCAACGGGGCGGTTTCCCTTAATTGGACCACGGGATCACAGACCACTTATTCCGTTTCCAGTTACGATATCAGCCGGGTGAACGCGGGGGTTACCACGGTCATTCCCACGGCGGGAATAACTTACAACGACACCGCGGTAGTGAACGGCTTCACTTATGTTTATTTCCTTCAAGCGGTGGATAGCCAAGGCAACCTGAGCCCCGCGACAGCTTCGGTAACCGTCACGCCCTTGAACACACCGGGCCCGCCGCAAAACCTGGGAGTCGGGGCGGGGGACCAGGAACTATTATTGACCTGGAAAGCGGGGACGCCGGGGACCTTGCCTATCGGCAGTTACTTGATCTACCGGATTACCTCCGGGCCCGTAACTTCAGCGCCCATTTCGGTCACGGCCACCTCGACGAGCTATTTGGATACGGGACTGACGGACGGGACCTCCTATAGCTATTACATGCAATCGGTCGATTCAACGGGGGTCACCACGGGCCTGGATATCAGCCCTCCTTCGGCCCTGGTGTCCCAAACCCCCGTTTTAGGGGACGTTAACCCGGCTAGCAATTTGGCCGCCAACGCGGGGGCCGCGCAGGTGATCCTCACTTGGACCGATTCGGTGACCGTGATTGGCGGGGCCGACGTCACTAGTTACAACGTTTATCGGAGCACTTCGCCCACCTTCGCCAGCCCCGTGACCTTGGCGCCTGTGCCGGTGTCGGGTCCGACCCAGGCTGTCACCGACACGGGTCTGACCAACGGCACTCCTTATTATTATTACGTGACCGCCGCCGCCCTCAGCAATGTGAGCGCCAGCAGCGCCACAGTATTCGGGATTCCTTCGATTCCCCCCGCCGCCCCCACAACCTTAGTCGTCACCCCGGGTAACCAGCAGGTTCTCATTGACTGGCCCGCCTCGGCGCCAGTGAGCGGATCCCTGCCTATTTCCTTCTATATAGTGACCATCAACGGGGCCCCGGTTACGGTCCCCGCGACCCAAACCTGGTATTTGGATTCGGGCTTGACCAATCCAGAGGCTGTTACCGTCAGCATCCTGGCCGTGGATACCACGGGTCTGGCCAGTGGAAACCACGAGAGCACGGTCGTGGGACCCATTACGGTCAATACCAGCGCGTCGGACCTGAACCCGCCCACGAGCTTAACCGCCTCCCTCTCAGGAACGACGGCCATCAAGCTTACTTGGGTCGCGCCCGCGAACGAGGCCAGTTACCCGGTCACAGCCTATAACATCTACCGGGCGGGTAATTTTATTACCGCGGTGGGGAGCCCCCTGGTGACCCTGGCCAACACCACCCCCGTCACTTCTTATGTGGACAGCGGCTTGACCCCGGGTACTACCTATTATTATGTCATCCAGGCGGTTTACTCCTCCGGGCCTTCCGGCCCTGGCCCATTGGACAGCCCCAATTCCAACAACGCCACGGCGACGGCTCCCGCCCCGACCGCGGGCGTGCCGCCAGTCACTGTGGGGGTTATGGCTTTCGACGCCAATATTCTGAAACCCCTGACCGGCCAGCAACTGGGGATTTATTTCATGGCCCCCAACAGCGGGCCTGTGGAAATTGACATTTATAATATCTCGGGCCATCCCATCCGGGCCCTTTACGCCACCGCCATCGCCGACGTGGCCGTTAACCTGGCCTGGGACGGCAAGGACCGCGACGGCAGTTGGGCCGCCTCCGGGGTTTACTTGATTGAAATTAAGGCTCCGGGCCTTCACCAGATCAAGAAAGTGCTGGTGGTTAAGTAATGAACGACCAAAAAAGTTCTGAGTTCTTAGTTTTGAGTTCTAAGTTAAAGAGAATTTTCAATTTTGAGGTGCAAATTGAAAATTTCATTAACTTAACACTTAACACTCAAAACTTAAAACTCGCCACACAACGATTATTCGCGGTTAACCTGTTCATCCTTGTTTTCTGCACGGTGGGCGCGGTGCGGGCCCAACAGCTCACCAGCGGCGCCGATTTTCTCACCATCGATAGTGGCGCGCGAAGCGAGGGCATGGGTGGGGCCTTTACCGCTATCGCGGATGACGTGACGGCGCTCACCTGGAACCCGGCGGGATTGGCCCTTTTAAGCCGCCCCCAAGCGGGCTACCTGCACATGCTTTACTTGAGCAACATCGGCTACAACTTCGGCGGGGTGGCGGTGCCCCTGAGCGCCGGGGAAGACACCTTCGGGCTTGGCGCTGGGATCGTCAACCTGGGAACCGGCAGTTTCGACAGCACTTTGGGGCTGGCCCCCGCGGTTTCCGCCGGGGACAACGCCTTTTTACTTTCCTTCGCTTACCGGGTGAAAAGCATCGTTTCTTTCGGGGTGACGGGAAAATATATCCTACGCGATCTCGCGGGATATAACGCCAGCGCTTTCGGAGGGGACGCGGGCGTCCTCTTAACCCCGGGGGACCGCGTGCGTATCGGGCTGGGTGTTTTTAATTTCGGCCAGCAGGTGCAGTTCATTTCCGCCGCCGACCCCCTGCCCCTCAGCGGCCGGTTGGGGCTGGCCTGGAAGGTACTCGACGTTCCCCACAATAGCCTGACGCTTGCCGCCGATAACGGCTGGCAGTTCGGAAGTCAAACCTACACCGGCGCGGCCGGGGCCGAATATTGGTACGACCAAACCCTAGCCCTGCGGGCGGGTTTCACGGGCGACTCCTACCAACAGCATCCCACCGCCGGTGTCGGGATCAATGTGGACCCGGTGGAGTTCGATTACGCCTTTTCGCCCCAGGGCACCCTGGGCGACACCCACCGCTTCTCCCTCGTCCTGAATTTCGGCCCGGAGGCCATGGAAGGGTTAATGGCCCCCACGGGCTTCAGCGCCCTTCCCTCGGACGGATCCATCTCCCTCCATTGGAAGCCGGTCCCCTCCAACGCGGTTGTGGGTTATAACATTTACGTGAAGAAGCCCAACAGTGAAAACCTGGTGCTGGTCACCAAAAGGCCCTTGGGTGTCGGCGAGTTCTCGGTCCGGTTGAACCACCTAGTGAACGGGCAGAATTACACTTTTGGAATCGTCTCGGTCAGCGCGGCGGGGCGCGAAAGCTCCCTGGCGACCCTGGCCACGGCGCCGGAAGCGGCGGCCGTCCCGCCCGCGCCGATCCTGCAGGCCCCCACGGGGTTCAAGGCGACGGCCACGGCGGAAGGGTTCAACCTCACCTGGGACAAAGCGCTTTCCACCGACGTGACGGGTTCTTACCTTTACATCGCCGACGATATGGGCAAGCCGGTGAGAAAATTATCGCCCAACCTGATCACGGACAACATCGTGGTCCTTAAAAAAGCAAACCCCGAAAAAACCTACCACTTCCTCTTGACCGCCGTGAATAAGGCCGGAAGCGAGAGCGTGGCGGCACCCCTGACCGTGAATTTCACGGACCTGAAAAAAGCCATGATGGCCGCCTTGCTGCCGCCGCCCGCCCACCTGACGCTTCAGGTGAACGGCGCCAAGGTGAATTTGAGCTGGGATAACGCGGGGGCGGGGATGAAATACAACGTTTACGTGTCCCACGACGGGGCCAGCTTCAAGCTTTTAACCCCCATCGGAACCGACAAAACTCAAGCCGTGCTGGGCCCCCTCAAGGCCGATACCGCCTATTATTTCGGCGTGACCACCCTGACGCCCGACGGCAAGGAAAGCGATAGGGCCGTCCAGCCGCTTCCAACTCCAACTGCCGCCACTAAATAGGGTTCAATCTTCGGTTTCCAGGATAAAATCCCTCATTCGCTAGTAACCTTATTCACTTTTATGACCTAATACCAGTCGTCGGAGGTTTCGCTATGGAATCCAACACACCCGAAAAGCTTTCGGAAAGAAAATGCAAACCCTGCGAGGGGAGCACCAAGCCGTTGAATTTGGTGATGATCAAGGGACACCTGACCCAATTGCCGGGCTGGGATTTGGTGGAGGGCTGGATCGTGAAGACCTTCACTTTCCAAAACTTCCACGAAACAATGTCTTTCGTGAACGCGGTGGCTTGGATCGCCAACCGGGAGGACCATCACCCGGACATGGAAGTGGGCTACAAAACCTGCAAGGTGAAATATATAACCCACGCCATCAAGGGCCTGTCGGAGAACGACTTCATCTGCGCGGCGAAAATCGAAGAACTGCTCAAAAGATAAGTTTGGGTTATTTTAAGTTTCAATAATCCAAAATTCTCACTGGAGAAATCATGACGGCCACCGCATCGGAAATACTGACCCTTCAGAAGTTCCTGGATAAATATCCCTGGCCCACCGAATGGCTGAAGAAGGGCAAGCCCATGCATTTCTTCTGGATGTTCGACCTGCCCGTCCCCGTGGAAAAGCTTTGGCCTTATATCGCGGACCTTTCCTCCTTCAACAAAAGGGCGGAGATGGGGGAGATGAAGTTCACGGAAAAAAACGGGAGGCTGCAGGGTTCTTCCTCCGTCATGGGCATCCGCATGTCTTGGGAGGAAGTTCCCTGGCAATGGGAATACGGTAAAGAATTCCACCACGCCCGCGTTTACAGCCGGGGCCTGCCCCATTACATGATGGGCCGGTACCTTTTTGAGGAGCCCGAACCCGGTAAAACCCGCCTTTATACTTACATGGGGTTCATTCCCCGTGGGCCCAAGGCCTGGTTCATGATCAATATGGGCCTGCATCAAATCAAGAAAGGGTACGGGAAGGCGCTCAAGGAAGTGACCGAAGCCATCCAGCGGGAGGAGGTCTTAAAGCCTCCGGCTTCGACCGTCAAATTGTCTCCGGGGGTTATTGAACAGCTAAAAAATATACGTCAAAAGCTGGTGGAAGGAGGGACGCTTTCTGAACTGGCGGACCGATTAGTCCGTTATGTCGAAACCGAGCCGGACGAGACCCTTTACCGCATCCGCGTGAAAGCCCTGGCGAGGGAATGGGGTGTGAACGAGAAAGAACTACTCCTGGCTTTTCTCTGCGCCACCCGACTGGGACTTTTCAATTTGACCTGGGACGTGCTTTGCCCCCATTGCCGGGGAGTCCGCAACGAGACCAAAAACCTGGGAGACCTTCCCAAGCGGGGAAACTGCGAAGTTTGCAAAATCGATTTCGACGCGACTTCCTTTAACGTGCTGGAAGTGACCTTTCATGTCCATCCCTCCATCCGGGTTGTGGAAAAGAGGGTCTATTGCGCCGCCGAACCCGGTACCAAGCCCCATATCAAGATGCAAAAAACCATCCGGCCTAAGGACGAACTGGCTCTCAAGACGCTTCTGAGTTTGGGAAGGTATCGCCTAAGGGTGCAAGGCATGGAAATCTATAACCTGCTGGATATCAGCGAGGAATCCTCCGCGGACCAGGTTTTCTGGAAGGATTCGCTGGCCCAACAAAACTTTCAGAGCGCCCATTTCCCCACGGTGGTCCTCCAAAACACCTCGCCTGAGGCCAAGACTTTCATTTTGGAAGAAAACAAAACGGACCAAGATACCTTGAGGCCGGTGGACCTTTTTTCCTTCCAGGGTTTTCGCGACCTTTTCTCGCAAGAGGCCCTGGCCGCCGACATCAAGCTGGAAATCGGCGTCCAAACCATCCTTTTCACCGATTTGGTGGGGTCCACTAAGTTTTATGAACAGGAAGGGGATACGGTGGCTTTCGCCGAGGTGCGGCAGCATTTTCTCAAGACCTACGAGGTGGTCAAAAACCATAACGGCGCGGTGGTGAAAACCATCGGGGACGCGGTGATGGCGGCCTTCGTGCGGCCCCTGGACGCCCTATGGGCGGCGGTGGAACTTCAACGTTACTTCAATGGGGACAATCCGGGGTCTCGTTTACGCCTGCGGGTGACTTTGAACAGCGGGTCTTGCCTGGCGGTGAACCTGAACAGCAACATCGATTATTTCGGGAACACGGTGAATTTCGCGGCGAAGATCCAATCCATCGCCGACGCGGGACAGATTGGTTTTACCGAAAGCGTTCTCAACGATGGCGAAATCGTTCCTTTCCTCAAGGAACAGGGCTTGCCCTATGAAAAGCTTGGCTTTGAAACCAAATGGGCCAAACGGACGGTTCCGGTTTACCGGGTGGAAGTGAAATAACTTATTTTTTACGGACGGATTTCTTGGCCTTGGGGCCGCCCATCAGGGCCTTTGCGATTTGAATGAAGGTGGGTATGAGGGACACGAAGACGATCCCTAAGATCACCACCTCGAAATGTTGGTTTACCCAGGGCAGGTTTCCAAAAAAGTAGCCCGACCCGATGCAAAGAATGGTCCAGGACAGCACCCCGACGAGGTTATAGCGGGCAAACTTGCCATAAGTCATGCGGCCCACCCCCGCCACAAAGGGGGCGAAGGTACGGAAAATCGGGGCGAACTGGAAGAGCACCAGGGTTTGCACCCCATGTTTCTCGTAGATCTCGTGGGTCTTGTCCAGGTACTTGCGGTTCATGAGCTTCCCAAAAATATTTTCCCCGAAGACCCGGCCAATCCAATAGTTGCTGTGGTCCCCCATCAAGGCCGCCACGGTTAAGAGGCACCAGGAAAAGACCACATTCAATTGGGCGGTTGCGCACAAGGCGCCTACGGTGAAAAGCAGGGAATCACCCGGGAGGATGGGGGTCACCACCAGGCCCGTCTCGCAAAAGATCACGCCGAAAAGTACGGCGTAAATATAAGTCCCGTAAGCCTGGACCAACTCGGGCAGGTATTTATTCAGGTGAAGGATATGGTCGACAAAACCGTGCAGGGAATCCATGGGTTTCCTTTTGCGGCAAGGGTGAAAGGCGCCGATAGTGTACCACAAAAAAATAGAGGTACCGGCGGAGCCTTCGGTCAGGCCTGGGGCGGTTCGTCCTTTTTAGCCGGTTCCCCGGCTTCGGCGACAACGGATGGAGTTTCCGTTTTTATGAGAGTTTCGGAGAGAGATTCACCGGATGGCGAAACGCCGGAATCCCCGTTTCCATCGGATTTGCCGTTGGTTTTCGCCTTGGGTTTGTACTGGCGCTTGCGGGGGTAGAAAATTTTCTGCGTGTCCTCGTCATAAGCGAAAAGGTTTCCAAACATGGACCAGAGGACAAAGGTATCAAAGGTCTTTTCGTAATTCTCCGTCGGCAGGTTGAAGATGATGATTTCCTGGACCAGATCAGCGTCCAGCCGGGCGCGGGGATGCTTGGTCAGCATGTCATTGACCTGCTTGAACAACCTCAGCTTCAAAAGCTGTTCTTTCCAGATGTTCTGCCGCTCTTGGGAGGTGGCCTTCACGAACCTTTGGCCGTCGGAGGTCAGGACAACCATCCGCTTAGGGGTATCGACAAAATCCAAAAGCTCCAGAGCTTTCACGACCTTAATGACTTCGCCGAATTCCTTATCGGTTTCGGTAGCGATCCGGAAAACATCTTCTTTTCCACCGCGAGCGTCCAGGTATTCCAACAAGCCCACCATGACGCTGGGGAGGCTGTCGGGAAGGGGCTCGGCGGCGGGAAGTTCGTTGGGCGCCAGCACGGGCTCTGGAGCGTCGGGAATTTCATGGCCGGTGATGATTTCGTGCAGTTGGTCCACCATCTTCATGAAATCCTGGGACCTGTAGTCGCGGGGGCGAGGCAGTTTGTTCTCGACTATTTTTAAAATTCGTCCCGGATGGGCCCCTAAAACCACGATACGGTCGGCCATGAAGGCCACCTCGGGGATGTCGTGGCTCACCAAAAGAATGGAAGAGGGGTTTTTATCGTGAGCGGCCCAGATATCGATGACTTCCGCCCGGAGGGATTCGGCGGTGAGGGCGTCCACATGGCTAAAGGGCTCGTCCATGAAGAGGATTTCCGGGTCCACCGACAGCGCCCGGGCCATGCCGACGCGCTGTTTCATGCCGCCGGAGAGTTCCCTGGGATAGGTTTCCTCGAAGCCCGCCAAACCCACCATTTGGATGGCTTTTTGCGCGCGCTCCTCGATCTCGTTTTCGGGGAATCCACGGGATTGGAGTGCGGTCTGGATGTTCTCGGCCACCGTCATCCAGGGAAAGAGGGCGAAACTTTGGAATACGATGGAAACTCCCGTGTTCAATTCATGAAGGGGTTGGTCGTGGTAAAAAACGTCGCCTTTGGTGGGGGTGATGAGCCCGGCGAGGATTCGAAGAATGGTGGACTTACCGCAACCGGAAGGCCCCAGCAAGGCTACGACTTCGCGTTTGTTAATACATAGGTTGATATTCTCCAGGACCTTTAAATCCTTGCCGTTGGGCATGTTGAATTCTTGGCTGACGTTTTTGACTTCGATAAGTTTTTGGTCCGTCGGGACCGCCGCTATTTCCTTCGCGTCCACCGCCATTGTGCCGCTCCTTTACTTGCTTAAAGAATACTTCTCCTCGGCCAAACGGTACAGCTTCTTCCAGACCAACCGGTTGAAAGTCACCACCATGAGGGACATCACCACCACGCTGGCCGCCAGCATGGGAAAATCCGCCTTAGCGGCGGAAACGCTGATCTGGGAGCCGATCCCGAAGGCCGTCAAGGACTGGCCTTTGTCCGTCACGTATTCGGCCACGATGCTGGCGTTCCAGGTCCCCCCGGCGGAAGTGACCATACCCGTCACCAGGTAGGGAAAAATACCCGGAAGCAATACTTTGGTGAATTTCTGCCAACCCGATATGCGGTACATCCGGGCGGCCTCCAGCAAGTCGGAAGGGATGTTCATGGCCCCCGCGATCACGTTGAACAAAATGTACCATTGAGCCCCCAGAAGCATCAAAGCCACGCTGCCCCAGTTGAGGGAAATGCCCATGAACTTCATGACGATGATGACGTAGGAAAACAGCATGGGGGCGGGGAAGGAGGCGGCCACCTGTACAAAGGGCTGGCTGACGCGGGAAAGACGGGGAGAAAGGCCGATCCAAAGCCCAACAGGAATGGTCCAGAGCGAGGAGAGGACAACCGCCGCCACCACCCGTCCTAGAGTGGCTAGGGCTTCTTCTACGATCAAAAGCCATTGCGCCAACTGGACTTTTGAAAAAAGCTCAATAATTTTCCAGGCTCCAAAAAACATTGAGCCCATGAGCAGTAAAAAAGCCAATAAGGAAACGATACGGCTGAGGGAAGTGGGGATGGAAATAGTGGGGATTTTCGTCTTGAGTGTTGCGGTGGGAACGGCCGAGTCCCCCAATTGTTCCTTTGGCTTACGCTTAAAGAGGTTTTCCAAAAAACGGAGGACTTGAGAGCGGTTAAGGAAATCCAGGAACCAGGAATGCATCGCCTCCTCGGCACCGCCCTCCTCCACACGGAATTTCTGACCCCAAACCACCAGGGGCCGCCAGAGAAACTGGTCCAAGGCCACGATCATCAGGATCATGGCGATCACGCCCCAGAATTTCGCCGTTTCGTCTCCCTTATCGTTGGCGTAGCTCATGTAAGACCCCAGACCCGGCAGGCGGAAATCCTTGTCTCCCAACTGGAAAGTTTCCATGACCGTGATAAAAAACCAGCCACCCGCCATACTCATCATGCTGTTCCAAATGAGTCCCATTGCCGAAAAAGGGATTTCCAATTTAAGCGCCTTCTGAAGCCAATTAAACTGATAAACCGCCGCAGCTTCCTGGAGATAAAGGGGGACGGCCCGGAGGGATTGGTAAAAACTGAAGGTCATATTCCAAACCTGGCCGGTGAAAATCATGATGACAGCCGCCAATTCCAATCCCACATTACTATTAGGAAAAAGTGCGACCAGGGCCAGAACCAGTCCCGGCATAAAGCCCAGAACCGGAATGCTCTGGAGGATGTCCAAGAGGGGAATGAGCACTTTTTCGGCCATGTGGTCCTTTGCGGCCCAATAACCGTAGGCCAGCGTGAAAAAAAAGGAAAGAACATAAGCCATTAAGCCACGGCAAAGGGTGAAGAGGGTATATTTGGGCAGTGCCCAGGGTGAAAGATCGATCTCAACCGTGGAACGGTGCTGGCCCGTCCATTCTCCGGCGACGTTCATGATCCCGAAAATCAAACCGATGAGGCCCAAAAGAAGGCCCAAATCCACCCACCAGATTTTCTGGTAGAAAGAAAGAAACGAAGTGGCTTCACCCCAGATCTTTCGGATTTGTTTAGGTGCGTTCCCGCCCCAAATGTTTTTGATTTCCATGGCAGGACATCTTTCGTAAGGGACTTGGAAAAGAATGATCCGAACGTCGGATGGTTTCCTTTTCCGATGGGTCCTGGTGAACCGCCTGGAAATCATAAGCCCGGAGCGTGGACGAACAAAGTAAAAACTTTTTAAAATGGCCGGAAAGACTTGATGTTAAACTGGGCTCAACCATGGAAACAAAACTGAAGGCCCCGGAGATTTTACAAAGGTGAAACGCATGAACCGGTTGGTTCCTTCCACTCTTCTTTTAGGTTTTTTATGTTTGGGTCTGCCGTCCCTGATGAGGGGCCAGACGGGCCCTATGGAATGGAAGTCGGCGGAGGATATCCTTGGAAGAAGCGGAGCCAAACAAAGTGGATCCCTTCAAGCCCTCTTTCCCCGAACCGATTTGAATGTCGTGGTCAATGGCATGCCATTGGAGCCGGAAGGTTTGACCAGTTGGTTTATTTTTAGGCCAGAAGGCAAAAAGACCCGCCTAGTGGGTGACGTCGTTTTGCTGGACAGGGAAGTGCCGAGAACAATGGCCCAAGCGCTGCGGAACGGATTAGAAATAACGGCTCTTTATAATCCTTTTTTAAATGAATCCCCGGGCATTAAGCGCCTGCGGGTTCGGGGAAAAGGCGCTCAATCCAGCCTGGCTTGGGCGGTTAAGCTGATCCTTTCTTCCACCGGTACTCCCATGGGCCCGTCAGTTTTACCCCTTTCAGGGGAGGGGATTGCGATTGAAACCCCTTATAAAGGACCCCAAACTGCCTTGGATTGGTCCAAAACCGTGGCCATCCTGGGTCTAGGAAAGATCGAGGGACGAACAATCCAATTTACATTTCCGTCGGAGGAAGCTACCCCGGGACCAGGAGTTGAAATTCAAGGAGATGGGGATCCGACCGCCACCCTTTTTCTGCAAAAGACGCAAGAGGGTTCCTTCGCAGCGATGGGCACATTTGTTTTAGCTGATGAGAAAGCGAAGATTGTCATGGAAAACCTCATCCGACACCATATCACTGTCACTTCGTTTCGAAACCAAGGCTCGAAAGAAGAGCCGCGGTTTTTCTTTTTGAACTTTTGGATCATGGGTGAGGAAACGGAAGTGGTGGAAAGTTTGAAAGAGGCATTGGATCAAGCCAATTTGTCTCCAGATCCCTAGTGGTAAAAGACTTTTGCGGAAGACCTAAAAGTGGACTTAATGGTTAAGATAAGCGTCAAGAAAGTTTATAAAGATAGCTTTGTCGCTATTGATATCGGCTTGGTTAATTAGAGGGGGTGGCCTTTTTTCGGCGGAGGTTCATGTTAAAATGCGCCCTCATTTAAAAGGGCAAACTTCAAAAGGGGAGGCGGACTATGGCGGAGCAATTGAAACAGGCGGACTTCGGGGTTTTGGGAATCGCGGTCATGGGCGAGAACTTGGCCATGAACATCGAGGACCATGGGTTTTCAGTGGCGGTTTGCAATCTCCGTAGCGACCGAGTGACCCCCTTTATGAAGCGCAACGAGGGTAAAAAATTCATCGGAGCCCATTCCCTGGAAGACTTCGTGAAGGCCCTGAAGTCCCCTCGTCGAGTGATGCTCATGGTTAAGGCGGGCGACCCTGTTGACGACGCCATCAAACTTTTGAAGCCCCTCTTGTCCAAGGGCGACATTATCATTGACGGAGGGAACTCCTGGTTCAAGGATACCCAGCGCCGGGAAGCGGAACTCACTAAGGAAGGTTTTTACTTTTTCGGCGCCGGCGTTTCCGGCGGTGAAGAGGGAGCCCGGTTCGGCCCCTCCATCATGCCGGGCGGAAGCCCTCAAGCTTACGAGTTCGTGAAGCCCATTTTTGAGGCCATCTCAGCCAAGACCAACTCGGGCCCCTGTGTGACCCATTGCGGTCCCGATGGAGCGGGACATTTCGTGAAAATGGTCCATAACGGTATCGAGTATGGTGACATGCAGTTGATCGCTGAGTCCTACGATATTTTGCGAAAAGTATTAGGGTTGAAGGCTGCCGAACTGGCGGAGATTTTCACCGAGTGGAATAAGGGAATCCTGGATTCTTTCCTGATCGAGCTGACCGCCAAGGTCTTCACCGTGAAGGACGATGAGACGGGGAATCCCCTGGTAGACATGATCCTGGACAAGGCGGGACAGAAGGGCACGGGCAAGTGGACGGCCCAAATCGCGTTGGACATGGGAATCCAAATACCCACGATTGCCGCGGCCATCGACGGCCGGGGGCTTTCCAGCATCAAAGAAGAACGTGTGGCGGCCTCCAAGCAAATCAAGGGTCCGGCATCCGTGACGAAAGAGGATAAGAAACAACTGATCGACGCGGTACGGGATGCTCTTTATGACTCCAAGGTTTGTTCCTATACACAGGGCATGAGGCTGATCAAAGCCGCTTCGGATGAGTACAAGTGGAGTGTCAACCTGAAGGAAATGGCCCGCATTTGGAAGGGTGGGTGTATCATCCGAGCCAAATTGCTGGATGAGATCATGAAGGCTTATGACCGCAATCCAAATTTACAATCCCTATTGCTGGATGAATCTTTCAAGAAGCAAGTGGAATCCACCCAGGCCAACTGGCGCAAGGTGGTTTCGGTGGCGGTGACCAATGGTATTCCGGTGCCAGCCATGAGCGGAAGCTTGGCTTATTTCGACAGCTACCGCACGGCGGACCTGCCCCAAAACCTGACCCAGGCGCAAAGGGACTTCTTCGGGGCCCATACCTACGAACGGACGGACCACCCGGAGAGAGGATTTATCCATACTGATTGGCTATCAAAAACAAAATAGAAGGGTTAGCTGTTTACCCTTAGCTGTCAGCAATATAGAAAGGCGAAACCGGGAAGCCAATCAGGACGTCTAAAGAAAGCGGGATAAAGACCGCCATTTAAGGAGGAGAAGGATGCAAACAAAAATTTTTGCCATAGTTTTCATTTTAATGGGTTTGACAGTGATTCAGGCTTCGGCTCAGAACTTTAATTTGGGAGTGGAAGCGGGCGCCAACTTCTCGAACTTTATCGGGAGTGGTGTAAGCCAAATCGGAGCCGTGAATGATTCTAAGCTTGGGTTTGTCGGAGGGGGATTTTTGTGCCTCAATTTTGGAAATTCTTTCGCTATTCGGCCTGAAGTGCTTTACGAACAAAAGGGCAACGCCATTTCGGGGACCAGCACCACGACCGAACTGGATTACATTGAGGTTCCGGTGCTCTTAAAGGTGGGTTTGGGGTCGCCGGTGTTCAATCCCTCTATTCTTTTGGGACCTTCCTTTAGTTGGAACCTGTTAGCCCAATCGAGTGGAACTAATTTGAGCGGGATCAATAGCTCGGATGTTGGTTTAGTCGGCGGAGTAGAAATCGATATCGACAAGTTCCTGGTTTCGGGCCGGTATGAATTGGGGCTGGATAACGTGAAGAGCAATACGAACGTCCAAAACGGCACCCTTACCTTCCTGGTCGGCTATTCTTTTATATAAAAAGTCGTTGAAAAGGTTGAAAAGACTGAAGGCCCGGGAAATCCCGGGCCTTTTTTATTTCTACCTATGGATAGTAGGGATGAAGATGGGCGTTCTAGGGCTTGTGAAATCTTTCACATTAAAATTTGTCGAAAGGGTCATTTCCGCCTCAAAAACCCCAATAGGCCGACTGAAATAGATTAGTTTGTGAAATATTTCACATTGAAATTTCGGCCTTTAGGCCCCTATAATCCCTCAAATTTCGCCCTTCAGTTTCCCCAAAGCCTGTCAAACTCCATCAGGGGCGAAGTAACTTACAGAGGGGGTTCCGGGCATGAATTTCGACACACTCGAAAATCTACTTCCCATAGTCCTCGCTTTCGTTTTGGCCATGGCAGTCCCCGCAGCCATGTTGCTTTTGTCCGCTTTACTCGGCCCTCGGCGGGACAACGAAACCAAACTTTCCTCTTATGAATGCGGCATCCAGTCCCCGGCGGTATCGGGCGACGCCCGACACCACTTCAACGTAAAGTTTTACCTGACCGCCATGTGTTTCTTGGTGTTCGACGTGGAGGTTGTTTTCCTTTTTCCCTGGGCGGTTCTATTCCAGAAGATGGCCTGGGGAGGGTTCTTTTCCATGCTGGGTTTCCTTGGGGTTCTCGCCTTCGGCTGGTTCTACCTGTTGAAAAGGGGGGCCTTGGAATGGGAGTAGAAACCTTTCCCGTCATGACGACACGCAAAGACGCGGTCATTGCCTGGGGACAGAAGAATTCCCTTTGGCCGATGCCTTTTGGCACGGCTTGTTGCGCTATTGAGTTTATGGGCGTTGTGTCCTCGGTATTCGACTTGGCCCGGTTCGGGGCGGAGTTGGTGCGCTTTTCCCCGCGGCAGTCGGACCTCCTCCTGGTGGCCGGTACGGTCACTTTCAAACAAGCGCCTATCCTGAAACAAATCTATGAGCAGATGTGCGAGCCCAAGTGGGTCATTTCGATGGGAGTTTGCGCTTCAGCGGGAGGTTTCTACAACAACTATTGCACCGTGCAGGGCATCGACCAGGTAATTCCGGTGGATGTCTATATTTCCGGCTGCCCACCCCGGCCGGAAGCCATACTGCAGGCTGTTATGAAGCTCCAGCATAAAATTGAAAACCCCAACACTACGCCGCCGGCGCAGTTCAAGGTAGCCGAACCGCATTTTGATTACTAAACCCAGTTCATGGACTAGGCAAAAGATTGAATAACGAAAATCTGTTAACGCAATTAACTGAAAAGTACCCGAAGGCCGTGCTGGGTTCTTGTGACCGGTTTGGGGCATTAGAAATTCAAGTGCACCGGGCGACTATCGCCGAGGTGGTGAAATTCCTGAGGGATACCCCGGGGTTCGAATTCAACATGCTGATCGATCTGGTCTCGATTGATTATTCAAACTACCCCGGATGGACGGGGGATCGATTCGGGATTGTCTATCTTTTAAAGGCGCTCAATCTCGGGCACCGGCTACAGTTAAAAGCGACCGCGCCGGAAGACGAGGCGGTAGTTCCAACCCTTTCGGGACTTTACGGCAACGCGGATTGGCTGGAGCGGGAGGCTTATGACCAAATGGGAATCCGCTTCGCGAACCACCCCAATTTGAAACGGCTCCTGAACCACCACGAGTTTGTGGGGCATCCGCTTCGCAAGGACTATCCCATCACCCGGCGCCAATGGCTTTCGGCAAACGAGTCCCTGATGGATGAAATGGAAGTCCGGTTAAAAGAAAAGGATTACGAATGACCACCGTACTTGATACGAAAACCCTTCTCCCAACCGTCTCTGAAAATTCCGCGTCGGGATTGGATTCGGTCCGGCATAAGGACAAAAAAGACCTGGTCTTTGTGAATCTGGGACCCAGCCATCCGGCGACCCACGGTACTTTAAGGGCGCTTTGCGCGTTGGATGGGGAAACTATCGTGGCGGCGGTGACTGAGATGGGCTATCTGCACCGGGGTTTCGAAAAGGACTGCGAAGTCCATACCTTTCAGCAGGTGATCCCCTATACAGATCGGCTCAATTACGTTTCCGCCATCATGAACAACGTGGGTTTCTGCAAGGCGGTGGAACGGATGCTCCAGATCCAAATCCCCGAGCGGGCCCTTTACCTCCGGCTCATCACTTGTGAATTGAATCGCATTATCGACCACTTGGTCGCGGTAGGAGCAAACCTGGTGGACATCGGGGCTCTGACCAACTTTTGGTATTCTTTCAACGCCCGGGAAAAGGTCTATGACATCCTCGAGAAACTCTGCGGCGCTCGCTTGACTTCCAGTTATACCCGCCTGGGCGGCCTGTCCCGCGATGTTTACCCCGCATTCGGGGACGAGGTGAAAGCCGTCCTGAAGGAGATCAAGAAAAGCGTAGGAGAAATCCAAGGCCTTGTTTCCAAGAATCGTATCTTCTTGGACCGGACGAAGGATATTTGCGTGATCTCCCAAGAGACGGCCATCTCCTACGGCTGGACCGGGCCCACCCTCCGGGCGACGGGGGTCGAATACGATTTGCGCAAGGCCGAGCCTTATTACCATTACGAGGATTTCAAATTCGAGATTCCCGTCGGGAGCAAGGGTGATATTTACGACCGCATCTTCGTGCGCCTTTTGGAAATTGAGGAATCTTCCTCCATCATCGAGCAGGCGCTGAGGAAACTTCCCAAGGGACCCATCATGACCGATGACAAGCGGGTAGCTTTGCCGCCCAAGCAGACCACCTACGGCAACATCGAGGGGCTCATGAACCACTTCAAGATCATCATGCACGGCATCTGCCCCGAACCGGGTGAGATATATGACTTCACCGAGGCCGCCAACGGCGAGTTGGGCTTTTACGTCATCGCTGACGGGACCAAGAACCCCTACCGGGTCAAATGTCGGCCGCCTTGCTTCATGAACTTCGCGGCTTTCCACGGGATGATCGAGGGGGGCATGATCGCCGACGCGGTGGCGAATTTGGGGTCGATCAACATCATCGCGGGCGAATTGGATCGATAAAACTTTTAAGGATTTTTATGCCGGTAACTTTTAAACCTGAAGTCGTCAAAGAATTCGAAGGTATCGCTTCCCGCTATCCCCAACGGCGCGCGGCGCTTTTGCCCGCCCTTTGGCTGGCCCAGCGGGAGTTCGGCTGGGTTTCCCTCGACGCCATGAAGGCGGTGGCGGACCTGGTGGGATGCTCGCCCGCCCAGGTATTGGAGACGGCGAATTTCTACACCATGTACCAGAAGCAAAAGCCGGGCAAGTACCACCTACAGGTGTGCCAGACCATCTCCTGCCTCTTGAACGGTTCGGAAGAGATCAAGAAGACCGTCCAAGCTAAGTTGGGGATCAAGAACGGCGAAACCACTAAGGACGGCCAATTCAGCTACCAGGCGGTGGAATGCCTGGCCTCCTGCCATACCGGGCCCTGCATGCAGGTGAACGACGATTACCACGAAAACCTGACGCCGGAAGGCGTCGGGAAGTTAATTGACGAGTTACAAAAGAAATAACGGAAGAAGACCATGGCAGACTTTGAACCACAACTGACCAAACGATTCGGCATCAAGGACAGCCACACCTTGAAGGTGTCCCTGGAAACGGGCGGCTACGCCTCCTTGAAGAAACTATTCACTATGAAGCCCCCCGAGGTCATCGAGGAAGTGAAGGCATCCGGCCTTAAAGGAAGAGGTGGGGCGGGTTTTCCCGCCGGGATGAAGTGGTCCTTCGTGCCTCAAAATACCGGCAAGCTCATCTATCTGGCGGTCAACGCCGACGAAAGCGAACCCGGCACCTTTTCGGACCGGTATGTGCTTTTAAACGATCCCCATTTGCTCATCGAAGGAATCATCTGCGCCAGTTATGCCATCAACTGCCATACGGCTTATATTTATTGCCGGGGCGAATTCGCCCAACAGGTCCAGCGGTTGAACGGCGCGATTGAGGAAGCCAAGAAGGCCGGTTACCTGGGTAAGAACATCCAGGGCTCGGGATTCGATCTGGAAGTCTATGTTCACCGCGGCGCGGGAGCCTATATCTGCGGCGAGGAAACCGGACTTTTGGAATCGCTGGAAGGCAAGCCGGGCAAACCCCGCATCAAGCCGCCCTTCCCGGCGGTGGTGGGGTTGTTCGGATGCCCCACCATCATCAATAACGTGAAGACCCTTTCCTCCGTACCCTGGATCATCTCCAATGGCGCCGCCGCCTACACGGCCTTGGGCACCAAGGAATCCCCCGGCACCCATATTTTCGGCCTTTCGGGACACGTGAACCAGACGGGTTTCTGGGAAATGCCCTTCGGCCTTCCCATGATGGATTTCATCAATAACTATGGCAAAGGAGTCAAGGGCGGCAAGCTGAAAGCCGTCATTCCCGGCGGGTCCTCCTGCCCGGTCTTGACCGCCGAGGAATGCAAGGACCTGACCCTCACCTACGAGAGCATGAGGGACCACAAGACCATGTTCGGCACGGGTTGCGCCATCATCATGAACGAGCATACCGACATAGTGAAGGTCCTGAAAAACCTGACCCATTTCTATGCCCACGAGTCCTGCGGCCAATGCACGCCCTGCCGCGAGGGAACGGCCTGGGAAGACCGCATCATGAAAAAAATCCTGGACGGGGAAGCCACGACGAAGGAACTGGAACTGATGCTGGAGATCGCCGACAACATGGAAGGGAAGACCATCTGTGTGCTTTCCGCCGCCCTGGCCATGCCGGTGCGGAGCTTTCTCAAGAAATTCCGGGCCGACTTCGAGAAATACTGCAAACCGGCTTTGGTAGCCGTGCCGGAGGCGGTTTCCTAATGGCCAAGATCACCATCAACGGAAAACCCATGGAAGTGGCGGACGGAACCAACGTTCTGCAGGCGGCGCTGGACAACGGCGTTCCCCTGGAGCATTTCTGCTACCAACCCTACCTGCCGGTGGCGGGCAATTGCCGCACCTGCATGGTGGAAATCGAGGGGCCCAAGGGCCCCATGCTGACCATCGGCTGCAACACCAAGGTGGCCGAGGGTATGGTCATTCATACCGAGTCACCCAAGGCCAAGGCTTCCCAAAAAAGCGCGCTGGAGATGCTGCTCCTCGACCACCCGCTGGACTGCCCGGTTTGCGACAAGGCGGGGGAGTGCAAACTGCAGAACCAATATATGGAATACGGACTTTATAATTTTCGCCGGGACGTGCCCCGCTACTTCAAGGGCGGCAAAGCCGAGGATATCGGCGAGCACATCATGCTGGACCAGGAACGCTGCGTGCTTTGCACCCGCTGTATCCGCTTCGTGGACGAGATACCCAAGACCTCGGAGTTGGGCATCGTCAACCGGGGTCATGAATCCAAAATCACTATCTTCCCCGGCGTTCGGTTGGACAACGCCTACTCGGGCAACGTGACCGACATCTGCCCAGTGGGCGCGCTCACTTTGAAAGAATTCCGCTTCAAGCAACGAGTTTGGTTCCTCAAAAAGACCGAGTCGGTCTGCCCCGGTTGTGCCCGGGGATGCAACATCACCGTGGAGCAAAACCATGGGCATATCTATCGCTTTATGCCCCGCGAGAACGCCGAGCTCAACAAGACCTGGATTTGCGACGAGGGCCGTTTCTCCTTCAATCATTGGCAGGAAAACCGGGTATCCGAAGTAAGGCTAGGGCATGCGACCAGCGACCTATCCAATGGGATCGCTCAATTGGCCAACTTGCTGGAAGGAGTCGCGCCCGAAGAAGTGGCGGGCATTGCCTCCCCCGCGGCGGCTCTCGAAGACAGTTACATGATGAAGAAACTTTTCGAGAAGCGGTTCAAGGTGAAAAATTTAACCGCGCCTTTCTGGGGTAAAAGGGGCGATGAGGACAAAATCCTCAAGCTGGCGGATAAAACGCCCAATACCCAGGGCCTGAATCTCCTGGGAATCGATGCCGAGGGAAAAGACCTGTTTTCCCGCATTGAAAAGGGCGAATTTAAGGTGGTCATCGTCATGCACAACAACCCCTTCGGCCAGGACGAGGAAAGGGCCAAAAAGATTTACGGAAAAGTGAAGGCTTTGATTGTGCTCTCCGTCCATAAAACGAAGATGGTGGAGCAAGGTTCCATGGTTTTTCCCATGAGGCCCTTCACCGAAAAAAATGGGACCTTTGTCAACGCCACCAGCCGCCTGCAACGCTTCAAGCAAGCCGTCGAGCCCGAAAATCCGGATGTGATCGAAGCTTCCTTGTGGATTTGCCGCCTGGCGAAGGCTTTGAAAGTGGAGGGATTTGATTTTCAGGATACGCCTTCCATCTTTAACGCTATGGCTAAGGAAGTGGAATTATTAAAAGGACTTACCTTTTATTCCATTCCCCCCACCGGAAAAGTCTTGGACTTGAAACCCTTGGCGGCCGAGCCCTTCCAGGGCGTGAAGGCCCAGCCCAATGTCCTCGGGAAGGCCAAGGTATGATCGATTCCAACCAACTATTCACGCTGATTAACATCACGGTCATGACCGTGGTGGCGTGGTTGATCCCGCTGCAGTTCATCCCCATCTTCATCTGGCTTGAACGCAAGGGAAGCGCCATCATCCAGGACCGCATCGGGCCCAACCGGGCGGAGATCATGGGCTTCCGCCTATTCGGCATGATCCATAATTTCGCCGACGTGGTGAAGCTGTTGATGAAAGAAAACATCGTGCCCACCCACGTCAATCGCTTTTATTTCATCCTGGCGCCTTTTTGGTCCATGGCCGTGAGCCTCCTGCCCCTTTTGGTGATCCCCCTCGCGACGCCTATCCTCCTGGGGGGACATACGATCCGGTTCCAGGCCGCCGATTTAGGAGTGGGGATTCTTTTCATCCTTTCGATCACCAGCATGGGGGTATTCGGGGTCATGCTGGCGGGCTGGTCCTCCAACAATAAGTTTTCCTTATTGGGGGGTATCCGGTCCTCGGCTCAGATGATTTCCTACGAGCTTTCCATGGGACTGGCCGTGGTGGGACTTCTCATGGTCTATCAGGATGTTAAACTCAGTTCCATCGTGGAGACCCAGGGCCGTTTGCTTTCCGCTTGGGGCCATACTTTGCCCCTGCCTAATTGGGGAATTTTCCTCCAGCCGGTCGGGTTCCTCCTTTTTCTCGTGGCGTCCTTCGCCGAGACCAACCGAAACCCCTTCGATTTGGCTGAGGGCGAATCGGAGCTGGTGGCGGGCTATCACGTGGAATATTCCAGCGTGAAATTCGCCCTCTTCTTTATGGCGGAATATTCCAACATGGTGGTGGCGGCCTTCGTGATTTCCACCCTCTTTTTCGGGGGTTACCAGGTGCCGTTTGTTTCTACCGAAGCCCTGGCGCAAAATCCCAAACTCGTCTTGGGACTTCTTTGCGGCTTGGTGGCCTTACTGAAGGGAACCGCGGGTTTTATTTTTCTTAAGGGGGCGAACCAACAAAAGCATCTCTATACCGGCGTGAAAAGAAACGAGCCCTTTATTTGGGCGGGACTTTGCTTCGCGGCGGCTTTCGCTGCTCTCATTTTCTTGGCCGTTGGATTGAGTGTGGATTTGCCACCCGGTCTTGTCGCGGTTTTGGCCGCCTTGCTCCAGCTTCTTTGCCTGACCTTGAAGGTCCTGTTCTTTTGCTGGCTTTTCGTGTGGGTGCGCTGGACCATGCCTCGGTTTCGCTACGACCAATTGATGAAACTCGGATGGAAAGTGATGATTCCGCTGGCCCTGGCGAACCTGCTGGTGACCGGCGTGGTTGTTTTGACTCAAAAGTAAAGGAAACGCGATGCGAGTGGTTCAAAGACCGGGAATGAAGAACTCGGAAAAAATCTATGTGGTGGAAATCGCCAAGGGATTAGCCCTGACAATCGGCCATGTCCTGCACAATCTTTTTGAGCCGAAGGACATGCCGGTGGTTTCCTTCCCCGAGGAGCACAAGGACCTGCCCCCGGCTACCCGGGGACGGCATCGTCTGATGAAGCGGGAGGACGAATCCCCCCGCTGCACGGCCTGCATGCTTTGCGCGACAGCCTGCCCGGCGGAATGTATCCATATCAAGGCCGCCGAATCGCCCGACCCCAATGTGGAGAAATTGCCCGAGAAGTTCGACATCGACATGCTCCGCTGCGTCTACTGCGGTTTTTGCGTGGAGGCCTGTCCCCTGGACGCCATCCGCATGGATATCCCTGAGGTCACCGTGGCCGATTACACCCGGGAAGCCCTGGTGTACCACAAGGAATTTTTGATGGATCACGATAACAAGGATGTGGTGCCGGATTACAATCCGCCCCGGCCGGTGCTATGGACGCACGGTCCGCACGCGAAGCCGTGAAAATCAATTTGAAGAAAGGTTCACTGTGATCGAAGCGGTTTTGTTTTATATCCTGGCGGCGGTCTTGGTGGGATTAGGATTGGTAGTCATCACCCGCACCAACCCCATCGCTTCGGCGCTGGCCATGGTGGGAGCCTTCGGTGCCTTGGCGGCCCTTTACGCGCTTTTGTCCGCGACCTTCGTGGCGATTCTCCAGATATTGGTTTACGCCGGGGGCATCATGGTGCTCATTATCTTCGTGATCATGCTTTTGAATCTCCACCTCGATGACTTGAAGCCGATGAAAGCCAAGGGCGTCCTTGTGGCGCTGGCCTTATTGGGAGTCTTAGGAGTCGCTTTCGGCCCGGTTTTCCTGATGGTTTTACCCCAGGGGAATTGGAGCTTCGCCGCCTTGCCGGAAGGGTTCGGGAGTATTTTCAGCGTGGGCGAAAAAATCTTTTCCGAATATTTGTTCCCTTTTGAAATGCTTTCTCTGGTGCTTTTAACGGCGGTGGTGGGCGCTTTGGTGCTCTCCAAAAGGAAGCTTTAATGGATTTACTTTATCCCATCACGCCCACCCACTATCTGGTATTGTCGGCGGTCCTGTTCGGCGTGGGCACGGCGGGGGTCTTGTCCCGCAAGAACCTCTTTATCGTCCTGATGTCGCTGGAACTCATGTTGAACGCGGTGAATCTTTCTTTCGTCACTTTCTCAAGAATCAATGGCGACCTGACGGGGCATGTGATCGTGCTTTTCGTCGTGGCCGTCGCGGCGGCGGAAGCCTGCGTGGGATTGGCCATCGTGATCGCCCTTTACCGGCTGAAGGAAAGCGTGGATTTGGACATCTTTAAAAGCTTGAAAGGTTAAAAATGGGCTTGGATTCTTTTCAATATAAAAACCTTGTCCAGTTCGACTGGATATGGCTGATTTTGGCCGCCCCGTTTTTGGGAGCGCTGGTCAATGGTCTATTAGTGCTGATTGGCGCCCGCTGGAAAAAGGATATTGTCCCCCCGGGCCTTTACGCAACCCTGTCTTGCGGAGCGGCCATCCTTTCTTTTGTGGCAGCCTGGTTCACCTTTGTCCACTTCAAGGACCTGTCCGACGGCAGCGTTCTCACCCAGGAACTGTTCGACTGGATCGAGTCGGGGATGTTCCACGTGAGAATGAGCTTCGAGCTGGACGCTCTTTCCATGACGATGGTGGTTTTCATCACTTTCGTCTCCAGCCTGATCCATCTTTACTCCATCGGCTACATGAAGGATGATCCGGGCTTCGGCCGTTTTTTCACCTACTTGAACCTTTTTCTTTTTTCCATGCTCGTGCTGGTCATGGCCCAGAACCTCCTGGTCTTGTTCCTGGGATGGGAAGGCGTGGGTTTCTGTTCCTACCTTTTAATCGGGTTCTGGTTTGAGGATGAGGCTAAGGCCAACGCGGGCAAGAAGGCCATCATCGTCAACCGCATCGGCGACGCGGGGTTCTTGGCGGGGCTTTTGATCGTATTCGTCCTGGCGGGCACTTTTAATTTCAACGAACTGCAATTGGGCAAGCACGCCTTTACCGAGCTGTCGGCCACGATCATTTGCCTTTGCTTTTTCTTTGGGGCGGCGGGGAAATCGGCCCAAATCCCCCTTTACGTCTGGCTGCCGGACGCGATGGCCGGGCCTACCCCCGTCTCGGCCCTGATTCACGCGGCCACTATGGTGACGGCGGGTGTTTACCTGATCGCCCGCTTGAACTTCCTTTTCGTCCTGGCGCCCTGGGCTTCCACGGTAGTGGCGGTCATTGGCGCCCTCACGGCCCTCCTGGCGGCCACCATTGCCCTGGGGCAGACCGACATTAAAAAAGTCCTGGCTTATTCCACCGTTTCCCAGTTGGGCTATATGTTCCTGGGGGTCGGCGTGAGCGCTTATGGCGCCGGCATCTTCCATCTGATTACCCATGGCTTCTTCAAAGCCTGCCTGTTCCTGGCGGCAGGGTCGGTCATCCACGCCATGAAAGGGGAACAGGATATCCGCAAAATGGGTGGGCTGTTGAAGCATGTTCCCATGACGAGCGTTTCTTTTATGCTGGGCTGGATGGCGATTTCCGGCATCCTGCCTTTTTGCGGGGGGTTCAACAGCAAGGACGCCATTCTTTGGAAGACCCTAGCCACACCCAATCCGGTGATTCCCTTCCTGCCGGAAATTCTTTACTTCACCGCGCTCTTCACCGCCTTCCTGACCGCTTTTTACATGACCCGTCTTGTCGTATTGGTTTTCTTCGGCGATTACCGGGGAGACCGGGAAGTTTTCGAGCATCTTCACGATTCGCCGAAGATTATGACGGTTCCGCTGCTCATCCTGGCTATCGGATCGGTTGTCGTCGGATGGATTGGAATGCCCGAAGCCATCGGGGGCGGGAACACCCTGGGCAAGTTTTTGGAACCCATCTTCCACCTATCCACGATCGAAGCCACCAATGTCTCGGCAAAAATGGAGCCGCTTCTCATGTTGATGTCCTTTTTGGTGGCGGGATTGGGCGTGGGCGTGGCTTGGTACGTTTACGGCTGGAAACACACGATCAGCCCCATGCTTCTCAAACTGATTCCTGGCGGCAAGAAGGCCATCGAGAAGAAATACTACGTGGATGAGATTTACGACGTACTGGTGGTTCGGATGGTCAGGGGATTCGCCCAATGGGTTTCCAACCGACTGGTGGAACAGATCCTCATTAACCGTATTGTCGAAGGTGTTACCCATGGTGTGTCTTACTTAGCCAAGATGATCCAAAAGACCCAGGTGGGATTGGTGCGGATTTATCTGGCTTACGTGGTGGCCGGCGCCGCTTTATTGATTTACTTGATTTTGCATTAACGAAAGAAAAGATTAGCCGCAGATTGACGCAAATTTGCGCCGTAAAAGACGAAGAAAAGATTTTTGGTAAAGCACGAAGACTGATTTGAAACAAAAGGATTAGGCCTTTGATTTTAACAGCGAAAATTTGCGCAGATCCGCGGCTGAAAGGGGGTTCGCTTTGATCCTATCCCTGCTTATCGGCCTGCCAGTTTTGGGTGCTTTATTGGTGGGATTTTTCCCCCAGGTCAAAGCCACCAAAACGCTTTCGCTTTTGGTTTCGGCCACCACTTTTGTTTTTTCACTGTCGCTTTACAGCCGCTTCGATACCTCGGACAGCGGGTTCCAATTCAAGGAACTGGTGGACCTGGTGCCGAATTTCGGCATCCACTATAGCTTGGGGTTGGACGGCCTTTCCCTTTGGCTCATTCTTTTGACGACCTTTATCACGCCCCTGGTGATCCTCGGCAGTTTCAGCGCGGTCCAGAAAAACCTCCGGGGTTTTTACGCCTGCCTGCTTCTGTTGGAAGCCGCGATGATTGGCACACTGGCCTCGACGGATATTTTCCTCTTTTATCTTTTTTGGGAACTGATGCTGATCCCGGCTTTTTTCCTCATCGGGGTCTGGGGCGGACCCAACCGGGTGAAGGCGACGATCAAGTTCGTGCTCTTCACCATGCTAGGGTCTCTTCTGATGCTGGCGGCCCTGATTTACGTCACCCACGAAGTGAAAAGCTTCGACTACGCAACAATCTTCGAGCACGCTTTTCCGCAAGACGTTCAGTTTTGGTGCTTCCTCGCCTTCGCCCTGGCTTTTCTCATCAAGGTCCCGCTTTTTCCCTTCCACGCCTGGCTGCCCGATGCCTATACCGAGGCGCCGGCGGGCGGCACGGTGATGCTGTCTTCCCTCATGGTCAAGCTGGGGGTTTACGGACTGTTGCGCTTTTGCATCCCGCTTTTCCCCGACGCGGCGAAGGCCTTTGCGCCTTGGATCATGGTGCTGGCCGTGCTGGGGGTGGTTCACGGGGCGCTGATGGCTTCCATCCAGACGGACTTCAAGCGCATGGCGGCCTATTCGTCCCTCTCGCATATGGGGTTGATCGTGCTGGGGATATTTACCTTCTCGTTGACGGGCCTTCAGGGGGGCGTCCTGCAAATGATCGGTCATGGGATTTATATGGCGGGTATATTCCTCTTAATGGGCCTGCTTTATGAGCGCCGTGAATCGCACGAAATGGGCGTTTTCGGCGGGATCGCCAAGGCGACACCCCTTTTAGCGGCGGCCTTTCTTTGGATGATGCTTTCGGCGGCGGGCTTGCCCGGCTTCGCCGGTTTTGTGGGCGAGATTTTGCTCCTGCTCTCCGCCTATAAAGCGGCTCCCTGGCTGGCCATCATCGCAATCACGGGATTCGTCTTATCGGCCTGGTATTTGTTTAACTTTTACGGGAAGGTTTTCTTCGGCCCTCTCAAGAAAGAAAACCAGAAACTTCATGACCTCTCCCTGAGCGAGGGGCTGTCCCTCCTGCCCCTGGCCCTGGCGGCCCTTTGGATCGGGTTGAACCCGAACTTTTTCCTGGCACCGATGGAAAAGTCCCTTCAAATGAAGGTGATCGAGAAACTCAAGCCCCCGCCTCCGATGACGGACTTCGCCGCCCAACAAAGGCGGGTCCAAGAAGAGATGGATAAAGACAAGAAAAGGAAGAGGTAATGAATTTTTCCTGCCCGGAATTTTCGGGCATTGCTGCCCCTTTGGCTGGTTTCGGGGGGAGCTCTTCTTTTACTTTTAGTGGAAGTCCTTCTTCATGAAGAGGGCCGCAAAATAGCCCCCCTTTTAACCGGAACCATCCTAGTGATGTCTTTAGGAAGCGTCTTCCATTTGCTTTCCATGAGGGGCCATGGCGGGGTCTCTTTTCAACGGGACGGTGGTGGTGGATTATTATTCCCTGACGCTGGAGGGAATCTGCCTCTTGTCGGCGCTCTTGACCTGCGTTTTTTCCGCCTCTTATTTGAAAAGGAAAAAGGCGGTGACGGGTGAATTTTACGCCCTCCTGCTTTTGGCGGTGGCCGGCATGTTCACGCTGGTCCTGGCCGCCGACTTCCTTACTTTTTTCGTGGGACTGGAACTGATGTCCCTGGCCGGTTACATCCTCGCGGGATACCTGCGGGTGAAGGAACGGTCCACCGAGGCGGCCCTCAAGTATTTTATGTTGGGGGTTTTCGCTTCCGGGTTCTTGCTTTACGGCATCGCGGTGCTTTACGGGGTTTCGGGAACCATTCATTTTCCCGACCTGCGGCACTATTTAGAACAGGGCCACCTTTCCTCGCCTTTCGTGGAACTGGGTGTGGCTTTTCTTTTAGTGGGCCTGGGATTCAAGGTGGCCCTCGTTCCTTTCCACGGCTGGGCGCCGGACGTCTATGACGGGGCCCCTGCGCCCGTCTCCGCTTTCCTTTCCACGGGAGTGAAGGCCGCCGCCTTCGGAGCTTTCGCCCGGCTTTTCACCGAGGCCTTCGGCCTGCCGGGTAACTGGATTCCTGTTTTCGCCGTCCTGGCGGTCCTCACCATGACCTTGGGCAATCTGGGGGCCTTGGGACAATCGAGCGTCAAGCGGATGCTGGGCTACTCCAGCGTGGCCCACGCGGGATACCTGATGGTGGGCCTGGCCGCGGCGTCCCTGGCGCCCGCGGATGAAGTAGAAAGAGCGGTGGCTTTTTACCTTTTAGCTTATACGCTCATGACCTCCGGGGCTTTCGGCTGGATGGCCTGGGCATCGGGCAAGGGTGAAAAGGGAACGGGCTTCGGGGATATCCAAGGCTTGGGCTTGCGGTACCCCTGGATGGGAATCATGATGGCGATCTTCATGTTTTCCCTGGCGGGCATGACGCCCACCGCCGGATTCTTCGGGAAGTACTACCTTTTTAAGCTGGCAATGGATCATGGATTGATGGGGCTAGTTTTAATCGCCCTCTTGAACAGCTTTCTGTCCGCCTATTACTACCTGCGGGTGGTGGTTACTCTCTATATAAGTCCGGTGGAAGAAAAGGAAACGCCCCCCCTTTCACCCACTTGGGACTTGCGACTGACATTTCTGCTTTGCGGTTTAGGCGTGCTGGCTGCGGGGTTTTTGAAGTTTCCCTTCTGAAAAACGAAGGTTTTTGAACCACCAAGGGCACCAAGAATGGCGAAAACTCAAAATTTCGATTTCAAGATTTCTCTTTATTCCACGTTTTCGTTTTTCTTGGCGAACATGGTGTCCTTGGTGATTAAACCCGGTTACATTTTGGAGGTTTTATGAAAGTCATCGCCGATCTTTGTGTCGTTCCCTTGGGAGTGGGCGTATCGGTCTCCGAATATGTGGCCGCTTGCGAGAAGGTTTTGAAAGAGGCGGGGCTTAAAACCCAGCTTCACGCCTATGGCACCAACATTGAAGGGGAGTGGGACGCGGTTTTCGCCGCCATCAAAAAATGCCACGAAGTTGTCCATCAAATGGGCGCCCCCCGCATTTCCACCACCCTCAAATTCGGCACGCGGACGGACCGGGACCAAAGCATGGAAGAAAAAGTAAAAAGCGTCGAAAAACGCCTCCCCTAAAGCCTTTATTATTCAAAGGATAATCCCCCGCCGTAAGCCTTGTTTTATTCAATAAACTAAACCGGAAAAATAAGATAAACTTGAACCGGGTCGAGCTTTCCTTGTCGGGAAAGCTTTTATGTCATGGGGGGAGAGAAGCTATGCGGAGGGCGCGGAAAAATCCTCAAGGGTTTACTTTGATCGAATTGATGATCGTGGTCGCGATCATCGGCATCCTGTCAGCTATCGCGATTCCGCGCTTCGCCCAGATGCTGGAAAAATCCAGGGAAGGCCAAACGAGGGGCAATCTCAACAGCATTCATTCAGCGGCGGCCATCTATTATGGCGACCAAAGGGGCGTCTGGCCCTCGACTCTCAACACCTACTCCAGTTTTGCTTTCAGCGAATATCTCGATAATGTCGACGCCGTCAAGGTCACCGGCGCTTTTGTCGCCGGGTCCACCAGCCCGACTGGGTCCCTGGTCACGATGACGGTCCAAGCCGGTGCCCCAGTGGATAGTTCAACCGGCTGGCTTTATGACAGCACGAACGGTGAATTTTACGTCAACAGTACCGTTACGGATTCCAAAGGCATTCCTTATTCCTTTTATGGGTTTGAGTAACCGGGCTCGTCTAGTTTAAAACCCTTTCCAACCCAAGGCGTCCAAGAACCCAACTACTTTTTGAATAGTCATTTGAGACGTTCCGCTTTTATTAAAAGGTAAATCCGAACCTGAATTCGGGAAGGATATAAGGAAAGGGAACTGTCGTTGTCGTCGGCACGAACGAAGTCGTGTAACCCGAGCCGTTGTATTGAATAACCTCCGTCGCATTATGGACGAAGATGACCGCCACCCCCAGCTTCCAGCCCAACTCCATCGTGAAGCCATCCATGGGAAGGGTCCGGAACCCGAATAGGTAACCCAACCCCAGGACGTCGAAATCGGTATTCTGGTATCCGTCGGCTAACGAGCCTTGGTGCAACCCGAAATAAATAAAACTGAATCCCTGGTAGGTGGTCAGCCCGCTGGGAGCTGAATAAAACTTGATCCGGGGTTCCAAATAAATCAAGTCCCCCGGGATGGAGACGGGTTGACTGATGTAATAATTCCCGTTCACGAGGGACTCCTCATAATCGGTAGTGGGTAAAGGAACGTAGAAAAAAGCCAAACCGAGGTTCGTGGTCGGGTCGAGAAAAACTCCCAAATCCAGGTTGGCGAATGTCGGGGTCAGGATGCCGAAATCCAAAGTGAAATGCGGGGATAAATAATCGCTTTGGGGAGCGCCGTATTTGGCGATGAATTGTTCATCGCCCGCGAGCGTCTGGTTTTCGCTCTCCAGTTTCAGCCCTTCCCGGCTTCGCTCCTCCATGAGCTTGGCTGCGTAAAAATCGGTTAGTAGGGAATGGTCCTGGGGGTTCATCTTCTCGGCCTGGACCTTCGACTGGGCGTCCTCCAGCGCCCTGGAATAGAGGCTGGAGGAAGGGGGTGGGTTATTTAACGTCGAGCTGGAATTCAAGACCGGGACAGGAGGCGCGCCTCCTAACTTACTCCTCAAAGATTCCGCGAAAGACTTCAGCTTGGGGTTGTCGGGATGGATCGCCAGGCTTTGGTCAAAGGCCGTAAGGGCGGCCTGGAGCTTGTCTTGATGGTAAAGGCAATTGCCCAGCACTTGATAGGCCCGCCAATTTTGGGGGTCGGCCTGGACGGCCGCCGTCAGGTTTTGCACCCCCTCGTCTAACCGGTTGTTTTAGTAGGAAGATGAGCCCGCGTCGTAATATTCCTGGGAGGTCATGGCCGAAGCGGTGGAGGTAATGCCAAGGGAAAGACCTAGCCAAAAGAGAATTGCCGGGTTACGCATATGGGTCCGTTTGACGAATAAGTAGTATTAAAATAGCTGAATTCAACCAGTAAGTGCAACACCTAGACGAAAGACCTGCTCCGGCGTTTTGAAGCGAAGGCACTTGCGTGGACGGCTGTTGAGAGCCCGCTCCACACGTCGCACGTTCGCTGGAGTTATGGTAGCAAAATCGGTTTTCTTTGGATAGAAGCGCCGCACCAAACCATTAGTGTTTTCGACGGTTCCCTTTTCCCAACTGTGGAAAGGAAGACAGAAAAAGGAACGGGTTCCTAAGAGATTGTTAACTTGAAGATGCTCGATGTTTTCAGAGCCGTTGTCGTAAGTAATGGTCCGGCGTAACCCCTTCGGAAAGAGGGTGAGCCGTCGATTGATAGCTGCTCGTGTTTTCGAAGCGGACTTTTGAGGCAACCAGGCGAGTTTCACGAGGCGGCTTTTTCGTTCGACCATCACCAAAAGGGAGGCTTTACTTTTTCTGGAGATGATGGTGTCCGCTTCCCAGTGACCAAATTGACGCCGCGTCTGCACGATGGCGGGTCGTTGAGTGATCGGAGTTCGTTCTGGAATATGGCTTTTTCGATGTTTGTGCGAATGCCATCGGCGAAGCCGCTTTCGATGGGAACGAGCCAAGAGAGGGATGAGGTTTCGGGCTTCGGAATAAATGAACTGGTAGACGGCCTCGTGGGAAATGAATAGTTTGGAGTTCTCAAGGCGAAGCTGACCAGCAATTTGTTCGGGAGAAAACCCCTGATGAAGCTTACGCAAAACATGTTGTCGGATCCCTGGTTTTTTGAGACGCAGATGGGTCCGAGAGAGTTGGTTACGCTGGGTAGATCGCAGGTGAGCCCGAGCTGGTAGATAACGGCCAGGACGTAAAGGTGGTGCGTTACGCTTCAACTCTCGGGAAACACTGGACACATCACGTTCGAGGCGTCGGGCGATTTCTCGTATGGAGAGGCCTTCTGCCTTCCAAACTGCGATTTCTTCACGTTCGGCCAACGACAGGTGCTTGTAGGATTGTTTCATAAAACTTAGGATAACCCCCGGATTCTGCCGGGGCTAAGTGTTGCACTTCGCTATTGAACTGGGGATAATTAAATCGCCTTAAGTATAGCACTTAGCGATTTGGGGCGAATTGAAAACAAAAAAGACATTTAGACTCAATGGTTCGACTTTTTCACTTATTGATCGGTTTGAGAAAAAAGATAGGTTGGACTTCCCGCGATTCAGTGAGTATCTTAATTTTTTTGAGAGACCAAGAGATTTCCGCTGCTTTTTGTTTTCAGCTTATGGAATCCTTTAATTTCATTAGCAAGAAGCTTTTGAAAGCCGTTTATTGAGCTTTTATTTCAATTCTGGGTGTTCAGTCATAAGGCGGTCCAGATTTTGCCGGGCCTGAAGATGGGTGGGCAGGATTTGCAGTGTTTCTTCCCAGAACTTTTTCGCGGCGGCGTAATCGCTCTTACGATAGCTTTCCAGGCCCAGGTTGTAGGCCTGATCGGATTGGGCTTGCGCGTCTGCATCGGAGAGTTTGAGTTTCGTTTTCTTGTGGGAGGGTTGGGCGTCGGTTTTAAGGCGGCTTAAGGCCGCTGCTGCTTCCTTATTATTCGGGTCCAGATTCAAGGCTTTTTTATACCATTGGACAGCCAGTGGGGTTTCACCGGCTTGATCGGCTTTTTCGGCTTTGGTCAGGGCGGTTTTGAGCGTGCTTGCGGACCCGTTTTTGCCCTCAATCTGTTCCTTCAGTTCCAGGGCTTCTTCGTCATCAGGATGCTCGTCGAGATAATCTTCCAATTTGGCGAGAGCTTCTTCCTGATTTCCTTTTTTAAGCGCGGCGTGCACCTGGTCCAACAGGCCGTTGGAAGGCGCATCACTAGGACCTTGGATCTTTTGGACTAGGGCCTCTACCTGAGGTTGGGAAGGATCCAACTCCTCGGCTTTTTTTAAGAGTTCCAAAGCATGCAGGTTATCACCCTTGCCGTAATTCACTACCGCTTGTTCATAGAAGTTTTTCACCATAGCGTTGTAAGGGTGGTCGGGGTTTTCCTGGTAGTCATCCAGGGAGTCAGCCCCCGGGTTTTCTCCTTTATTCCCGTTCTGGATGGAGAGGCGGATTGACGCCGGCACCTCCTCGTGATCGGAGTCCAAATAAACCGTGAGGCGGTAGGGGCCTTGAAAGGGCTGGTTCACCCCGAATTGGAACTGGGTTTCGGGGCTCAAGCCTCCCTTGGAAATCGTCCGGTTATCCGATTCTTCCTTCAATATCCAACCCAAAGCGGTAGAGTCCGATTTCACTTCCACCTTAAAACTCCCGCTCAGGGTTCGGACCAGGATATTTAGCGGACCCCAGGCCGTATCGGATTGGAAACGGTAAAGGCTTTCATCGGTGGGGGAATGGGTTGCCATAAGTGTTTCGGCCATGGCTTGACGGGAATCGAAAGAAAGTATTAACCCAACCAGGCCTAGCCCTAAAAAGGGGAACAGAAACCGGTTCCTCAAAATTCCACACCTGTTCTTACAAAATAGGCAAGTTGGTTGTAGGAAACCGACCTGAGCCCTATTCCGGGACCGTCGGTTTCATTGCCGGGGCCAAAGGCTCCTGTGAAAGGAACGGCCACTGAACCGGGTACCAACCTTCCAAAAGTAAAATCATCCTGGTTGTTCGTCACATGGAATTCAATAAAGAGGACCCGAAGCCTCGCGCGAATCTTGGCATACCAGCTGTTTTGGGGGGCCTGAGACAAATATGGATCAAAATTATTGCCGCCGGTAAAGGGATTATCCAAAGAGTGTTCCAATGGAAACTGACCTTCCAGGGCGACCTGGTCTATGGAGAAATCACCCCATGTACCAATACGGGACATCTGAAAGCCCAGCGATAAAACCCCGGTTTCGGAAGGCAATGAAGCGTTTTGGGAGCCGAACTCGGCGGTGAGGTCGTAATTTTGCTGGTAAGCCAAATCGGCGGAAAGGGAATAGGTTAGTTTGCCGTTGAGGGAAGAGTCGGTGAAAAAGTTGGTTTGAGTGCCGCCGATGTTCCCCCGGAAAGTAGTCTCGAAATCCTTGGTTTCAATTCTACAGCGCAGTTGGGAGAGCCAAAAGGCCTGGGTGGAATCATATTGGACATCTTCGGCTGAAAAGAGGCTGGGGGTATAGAAAAAGGTCAGGGCCAAGGGGGAGGAATTATGAGTTTCCACCGCTTTGGATTCGCCGACGTTGAAAAAGAAGGAAAAGGGGAGGGTCACCATGACGCCATCCACCCGGTGGATGCCCATGATGGGATAGCCTCCGAAAAAAAGATTGGGAGTGAGGGTTTGGAAGAGGTCGAACCGGCCTGCCGAAACCTGCAACCAGGGCTGTAGATAGGAAAGCCGCGCCAGGCGCAATTGAAAGTCCGTCACATCGTCGGAGGTGGAAAGGTCTTTTTCGACCCGCAATAAGGCATCGGCGGTGACGGCGTTTTCGTCCAGTTGCCGCTTGGCGGAGATATCCAGCACGGAAAAGGCCTGTCCTTGGATATCGGCGTCCTGCTCGAAGTCCGCTTGAAGTGTCAGCTTGATTTGCCGGTCGCTTTCATCAACCGGCGGGGGCGCCACCCATTTGTTTTCCTGGGAATCGGATGAAAAAAAAGTGGTGTCCTCCGCGGCGCAGATGGAACAGGGGGGAAAGCCAAGGCTTGAAAGTATGGTGAAAAAAAGGAAAAGGTTTTTCATTCAGAAAACTCCATGGAAAAGCACAGATATGGTCTTAAGAACAGGTCAGTTTTATTGCACCATAACCCAGGTATTTTATTTTTTTTAGTTCAATAAGTGTTGAATAATTTAGACGAAAAAAATACAATCACTTCTTACAAAAAACAAGTGAAACCTTAAAAATCACCATACGGGGAATTGGTTCGATTTGAGCGGAGTCGATTTATGAAGAATAAAATAGGTTTTATCTCAATCCTGGCCATCCTGGCTACGGTCCTTTTGGCCGGACTTTCTAGCTGCAAAAAGACCGAATCGCCCCTTGGGGTTGACGCCCCTTATGGGTTGGACCGGCCTACTTATACGCCAACACCTCAAATTGGTGCCATTGAGGTTTATGTATTGGATACAAATGTTGCAATTAAAGGCGTGAGTATCTACCTGTTAGAACCTTCCGGGAATACTTTTACTTCTGAGATAACCCAACCCGGCGTGGGTTATGCTGCTTTCAACCCACCTGAACTTACGAGTGGGGTTTGGACAGCCGATATTCCAGCCCAAAGTATTAGCTATGTTACGGCTGGGCCTGTAACAACTAAACACACTTATGGTTATAGCGTATTGCCTATAACCGTTACGGGTGGAGGGCAATATGCGGTCTCTTTCACCACTGGGGAAAATACTGTCCAGGTTTCCCCAATAAGCCAAGGTTATCAATATGGTATCCCATCAAATATTCCTGTAACAGTTTCTTACTATGAGAATGGTAATTTAGACGTTCCTGTTAGCGTCTCTCTGGCCATGAATCCAGGGGTTAGCGGGATCAACTTCTTGACCCCAGCTAGTTGGGTGCTCGGTGATGAAAATTTGGTCGCCTACGATACCATCGGAAAAAACTCTTGTTATTACAATCCCATCACTCTAACGCTTTCCGCTAATGATTTTTCTGGCAATCCTGTATCGATAACAAATGGAGTTATCACCAAAGGGTTTTCGAGCGCCGTCACTCTTTATATACAAAAGACTCACGTTTCAAGCGCAGAAAATCTCCAAGTCATGATTGGTTCTGACAACGATTGCGGTCAGTCCTTGTATCCCGTTGCTTGGAATTGGTCTGGGACTAACGAAACCGGAGCGGTTTTAGCAAACGGCGGGGTGCTTACGAAGGTAGACGGTGGCATCAATTATACAGTTACCGTTACAGTTACGTTACCCAACGGGTCTCAAATTTCATCGGGTTCCTTCCAAATTGCAAATATATCTTGGGACACTTGGCAGAATTACGGAGCGGGCAGCTGGTAATTAATTTTATCAAGGGAGAAGAAAATGAATTTACTTCGGATTTTTTCTATTGTTTCTTTAATTTTTTTGGTGGGTTGCACAGGCAAAACGGGTCCAGCGGGTCCAGCGGGAATCTCTGCCGCCAACACCATTCAAGTTGCTTTTCAGAATGGGGCTTACCCCAACACCAGCTATTCCGGAGAGCTAGATACTTGGCTTGTTGGCGGGAGCGGATCACCTACAACCGCTTCACCTTACTTAGAAGTCAACACGGGAGCAACCTATTCTAATTACGGGCGGGTTATTTTGAGGTTTGATGTAACCAGCCTTCCGGTAAACGCTCAAATAGTAACAGCAGAAGTTTTGTTGAGGTTAAATCCTGCCAGTACCATTGGTTCAAATCCAGTCACGGTCGGCCTTCATAATTTTGCTTCTGACACAAATCCTGGGTGTCATTGGAATATTAACGCAACTTGGCTTGGATACATAGGGAGTAGTGGATGGAATTCATGTACCGGAGACTCTTCGCCACAGCAAGAAGGCTATATCAATCCCACCACTATCAGCATCGTTGTTTTTTCATCTTCGGTAAATGGCACGTCGGGCATTTATAAATGGAGCATCGATCCTTCAGTTGTCCAATCGTGGTTAACGTCCTCCTCAAACAACAATGGATTGATCCTCAAGAGCGAGGGGGAATTTGGAGAAACAGCTTCCAGCGTGGATTTTTATCCATACAACGACGCCACCGCCTCCAACCATGCGGCTTTAATGGTTAGCTACTATTGATAATTAATCCGGGGAAAGCAGAAATGAATCATTTTAAATGCGATTGTGGGATGAATGAAATTTGTTAAGGGTGGACTCATGCTTAAGACGTTCACTATCTGGTGTTTCACATTAATATTTGTCGTTTCGCTGGGTTGCTCAAAAAAAAATAATCCAGCTTCGCCAAATGCCAATCCCCAATCCACTCCAAGCTGGCAATTGGTTGGAAATACTACTTTCAGTACATTTAATTATATTCCTGTTTCACTCGAGGTAAATAACGGCATTCCCTATTTAGCATACCAAGATGGATACGGTAAGGCCGTAGTCGTCGACTATGCCAATAATGCCTGGGCGACCCTTGGAAATTCCGAATTGCCGACTAATACCGGCTACGCTCCCCAATTATTTTTTTCGAATGGCACTCCCTATGTCACCCTTGATGATGCCACCGTGGGGCCTTGGTATTCTTTGCTTGGTTTTAACGGAGGTTCATGGGTTACGGTGGGGAATCCGAATTTTTATGTTTCACCCGTTCCGGGAAATGATACATATTCATTCGTCATGAATAACAATACTCCTTATGTTGTAATTCAAGATGCGTCCCAAAGTTATAAGGCGACTCTGTACCAATTTAATGGTTCAAGTTGGTCGGTTTTGGGAGGGGCTGGGTTTAGCCCCGTGACTATCAATTCCGTTTCCCTTGCATTCTCCGGCTCGACCCCTTATGTCGCCTTTTCCGATTTTAATAATGCCTTCAGGCCGTCGGTCATGAGTTATAACGGGAGCAGCTGGTCTTACGTCGGTACACCTGATTTTATTTCCAGCGCCGCCACTCCGATTGTCGCCGCTTATGGCGGCTATCCCTACGTGGCTTTTGCCGACGGCGGTTATGGTGGGAAAGCATCGGTCATGTTTTATAACGGTCTTGTATGGGTTTATTTAGGGACACCTGGCTTCACCAGCGGCCCCGCTGGCGCGTTATCTTTCTATATCTACAACGGGACGCCCTATATCGCTTATTCCGACGGATCGAATTCTAATATTGTTACCGTCATGGCGTTTTTGAACCAAACTTGGCAAAAAATTGGGACGCCTCCCGCTTTCACCGCTACGACAGGAGTAGATAGCACCTCACTTTTTGTTTACAACGGGACACCTTATGTGGCGTACCACAATCATCAATCCGCTACCGCTTCGGTTTTGGTTTATCAATGAGGATGGGTAACGCTTAGCAGACCGAATCACAAATCCGTTCTGAGTTTGTTTAGCTGGGCTGGGATTGATGAAAAGGGCTCGAACTTCCCCAATTGGATATCACCTTATTATTTTAGGTGACTATCCCTTTATGACAAGTAACACGGGATATTGAATTTTTAGACCAGTTTTCATACTTGTAATAGTATCAGAAGGTCTTCGTTGTCAAGCGTGGACATACCCTTATACCCTTATGCTACAATAGCCGTAGAGACAAACGGGATGGCTAACCAAGTAAACATTTTTAAAAACCAACCGTTAGGAGTTGTGGGGGAGTGAATGGTACAACGAAAAACAAAAGTTAAAGTTCCACAACCCGATGGATCGTTGAAAGAAATAGACGGAATCGATGTTCCTGTCACTAAGTCCACGGAATACTGGAGTGAATTCGAGCTTGAAGATGGAACTGTTTTGCGTGTTAAGGTAAGTGTTTTAGGAGCGATACGAATACCGGGCCAATACGATCCCGAAGGCAATCCTTTTTACTTGCTTAAAAATGCGCAAGTAACCAATATCGTCAAATCCGCTCCTGATTTGAAAAGACCGGAGGAATAAAATGGCTGAGATTAAGATTCAAGAAAAATTTAACCCTTACTTAGGAATGGCGTATGAAAACACTACGAATGCTTTTAATTACGTGGTGGTTTCAAATCTTCTTTCGGTTAATTGGGAAAGTAGCTCAAAATTCAATAATATGAAGAATGAGATAAATGTTATCGATGAAACTAAAAATCAATTTTTAAATCTATTAGCAAAGTGGGAACAAGAAAGAGCTTTTATGTCCAATCCCACCGATGTTTTTTCGTGTCCGGCCTATAAAAAAATCGTGGATGGATTGGGTGAAGACGCATTGCCTTACATTCGTGAGATATTAGAAAACGATAAAAAACAATCTTCTTTTTGGTTCAAAGCACTTAAAAAAATAACTGGTCGAAATGATGTCATTGACCCTTCTCATTATGGCAATGACGACCAAATGGCCAATGATTGGCTTCGTTTTTTAAAAGATGCGAAAGTTTAAGTATAACCCGGACCTCTTTCAAAATTTAAACGACAAAAATCATAGGTGGAACAGCGAAGAATCCACTGCCTACAACTGTGTCGGATATGCGCTTGGGTTTACGGACAAAAAAATCTGGATGCGTCCTCCTGACGAAGGATTTGAGTGGCCCTTTCCTTTGCCGGAGAATGAAGATGAGTGGGACGATTTAAATCATTTCATTGATTGTTTTGAACGGCAAAATGGTTATCAAATCTGTGAAAATGGAGATTTGGAACCCAGAATAGAAAAAATAGCCTTATATGGGGTCGAAAGAGAAAACAGAAAAATTGTGAGGCATGCCGCAATTCAACGACCTAACGGAGAATGGGCAAGTAAGATGGGATGGAAAGAAGAAGACATTGTTCATTCCACGTCACATGATGTTACTGGATTGAGTTATGGTATTGTTCTTCAATTCATGAAGCGAGAACGCCGATGACTGTTTCCAAGGGACAATTTCTTAAGCTCATTAAACAGGCCTCCCAGCCAGTTTCATAATGGGATAAAACAAAGGCTGTTCAGAATTCCGTTTCGAGTAGCGATAAGAAAATTCATTCAAATAAAGTTGAAGATACTTTGGCGAAACGGCGTGGTAAGTCCCGTTAATCGACCGCTTCAACTGACTCCAAAAACCTTCAATCGAATTCGTATGAGCAACACCATTCACATACTGTTTGGCACCATGATTTACGCTCAAATGTTTATAGCCTTCCTTTTTCACCAAGTCATAAGCCATATATTCGTCAGTCATTAGTCTTGAACCGATCTTGACGTTTCTCCGAATCAACGGCGTAACAGTCGACTGCTTTGTATCGGCTACCACCTAGGCGATAACAACACCATCCCTTTGAAACATTCCCAAAATAGGTGTTTTGGTCTTGGTGCTTCTTCCTTGTGTTCCAGGGGTTTTATCAGCCAAGTGTTTGAATTTTTCCTGACCGCCATAATAAGTCTCGTCCACCTCCACATCACTCCTCAACTTGGTTTGAGTGGCAATGAACAGTAACCGAATTTGTTTTGCCTTATTTTAATAGCGCCAGAGCTTCTTTCCGCCTTTTCGCTTCACGCTTTTCGATTTCCCGTTTCATCTCCACCATTAAATCTTCCGTGCTCTGGCGAAAAAGGTCGGGGGTCACGAAACCGGGCGTGTGGCTGTTTTTCTCGGCTTCCAGCTCATAGGTGACGACCGCCGAACTCCCCGAAGGGTCCGGTTTGATTTTCCATGATCCCTGGTAAAGCTTGAAACTTTTTTGGCTGACTTCCTGGAGGGAAAGGGCGGTAAAAGGGTCCTCATGCACCTTTAAAAGGCCCTTGATCTCCTCGCGGATAAAGAGAAACCCGCCTCCTACCGTTTGTTGGACCAAGAGATCGTTGCCGTCCTGTTGGTGGATATGGCAATGCATATTGGAGATGAAATTCGAGAAATGGTTGTAATCGGTCAGGACCTGCCAAACCACCTGCGGGTCGGCGGTGACGTTAAAGGCGCCGTTGAAGTCGTAATGGTCCAGCTCCTGGCGGAAGGTAAATTGAACCTGGTCGCGGGAAAGCTTGGTTCCAGCGGTTAGAAAGACCAGAAACCCGATTGAGAAAATCGCCGTTAAAAAGGGACGCAAAAGATTTCCACTCCTTTTTCAAAATCCACTTTATCAGAATAGAACAGAGCTTTGAGGTAGATAACGAGGCATTACGAATTAGCCATAGATATCCCTTAAATGCTTAGAAATACCGGTCAAGTGAAGCGGATTAGCAGGGAGGAGGTTTATTTGGAATAGCGGTATACTTAAAACCGTCCAGCGTTGTCTTATATATAGAAGGCGGTATGAAGTGAAAAAAATGTCGGCTTTGGCGTTATTGAGCTCTTTGCTCCTGATCGCGACTTGGTCCTGTGAGCGGCGTTATACCCTGGGGCCGCTTCCGATTCCCACGCCCGTTCCCCCCACGGCCACCTTGACCATCACGCTCACCCGCACGATCATCCCAACCCCTACCATTACCCTAACCCCTACTCTCACCGCAACCCCGACCGTTACTTCAACCCCCATCTGCGGCTTCACGTCCATTTATGTTCCGACCCCGGTTACCGCGCCAAGCGGCCCCGGGACTTTCTTTTACGTGATCCGAACCCTGGCGGATTGGCAGAATTACTTTGGCTCCGCCTCGCCGCCCGCCCCGGAGGCCACCCTCGGAAGCCAGATGATCCTCATCAACCTGCAAAGTATCGCGGTGACCCAATATATCCTTCCTTATCTTCCCTATACCACGATCTGCGATGGGGAAACGGACATTTACGAAAGCGACACGAACTACCCGACTCCAGGCCCGGTTTACAATTACACCGTCAAAGTCCAAAACGTTTGTTGGACCCCCAGCCAAGTGACGGTTTCTTATGACCAATACGCCAATCTCTGTTCTCTTTCGATCGGCCCGGTAGGGCCGCCCATTATTTTGACTCCCATCGCCTTAACCCCGATACCTTGGCCGACACCCGCCCCGACCGCCACGCCTTCCCCCCCTGGAAGCCCCTGCAACCCCGGGGAAACGAACGTGATATATATATATGAAGCAGTGGGAGTGGCGGTTCCGGCCTCTACCGCCCCGGTTCTTTGGAGCCAAGTAGGATCCCTGCAAAATCCTGAAATATACTGCGTCTACCCTGGATAATTTGTTTATCCGCCGAGCCAAAGTCCGTATATTCTTAAGACTTAAAAAGGGGATAAACCCTCTCTTCTCATTGGAGTCCTCGGTGAAAAAAATTCTTTGCCTGATGGCCTGTTTTATTCTTGGCCCGGTGGTTTGGGCGGATGATGGTAAGCCGTCCGTTCCAGTTCCTATTCCCGCGGGGGACGATAACTTGCTGCCGCCGGTGGATTTGAGTTCCTTCACGCCTTTGCCCCAGCCAGCGACGAATAAACCGACACCTGTTCCTACCCCTGCAAAAAATTCGAGGCAGGCCGCTACCCCGACGGCTTCGACAAGTTCGCCCCAAGCGGTAAAAGCCGCGGCCGAAGTTTCTCCCGCGCCGGAAGCCCCGATGGCTGAATCCACCGAATCGGTTTCGACCAGCTCGCCGCAGGCCGCCGCCGCGGAAACCACCAACCCCGGTGCCGCCGTTTCAGCGGGAACATTGACGGATTACTTCCCCGTGGTTGAGGGCGCCCTGAGGACTTACGAATATACGCAGCCGGCCTCCGGCCAGGCCGCGAGTTTTACGGTGAAATGCGCCAGCGTCAAAACCATGCCCAACGGAACCATTCGTATTGTTCAGGAAACCACGGAGGGGGGCCAATCCATCCGGGACCGTTACTCTCTCTACGATAATAAAGTGGAACATAAGGCTACCGGCGATCAAGCCTTTACCGGAGACTTCGCCTTCAAGCTTCCGAAGCCGGGGGAAGAGGCCTTTTGGTCGGTAACAGAAAAAAACGGAACGATTCACAAGTCCAAGGCTGTCTTTGGGCAGAGCCAACTGGACCCCAAGACCTATCCCGATTGCGTGGTGGTGACCGAAAAAGTGATCAAGGAGGGCCAGACGGTGAACACCGTTATTTATGATTACGCCAAGGGAAAAGGCCTGGTGTCGATGGAGGTTTATTCCCCCAACATGAAACTGTCACAGGACAAATCCTACTCCCTGGCCCCGGCGGGGGAGGGGGCCGCCCCCTAAAAAGTTTTAAGGGAATTTATGGTGTTTTTCATCCTTTGGGCCACTAGTAGTTGTAGTGAAAGGAAAGAGTTTTCAATTCTGTCGATTCCTAATTAATTTCAAAAATTTTTAGCCTTTAGCCTGTTCAAAAGGGTTGCGATTCAAGCGTTTCTACGGGTATCATGCTTCCCCTGGCCTCCATCCAATCAAGGATTTTCCCTGATTTAATACGTTTCGAGGCTTTCAACGGTCCCCATGGTTTTTCCAGGCCGTTTTTGCAATTTAAATATTTTTGAGGAGGATGAGTTTCAATGGAAAATGAAATTATCGTAGGCATCGGCGGCGCGGCCGGAGACGGCGGAGCGTCCACCGGAGACAACCTGGCTTTGGCCAGCGCCCGACAAGGTCTCTTCGTATATGTTTACACGAGCTACCAATCCCTGATCCGCGGCGGCCATTCCTGGATACGCCTCCGGATTTCCAGCAAGAACGTCACAAACGTCGGCGACCAAGTTGGCGCCATGATCGCCCTGAACCAGGATTCGATGGATCGCCATCTGCAGGAATTGACGAGCGGCGGCATTTGCGTTTACAACGGCGACAAGGTAAAGCCTGGCAAGGCCCCCGAGGGCGTCCAGCTTTGCCCCCTCCCGGTTTTCGAGCTGGCGGGCAAAGACGCCCTTCCGATCATGCAAAACACCGTGGCCCTGGGCGCCCTCACCGGACTCCTGGGATTGGAATTCGAATCTCTCTCTTCCGTTTTCGAGCATACCTTTAAAAAGAAACCCCAGGTCGTCAAGGCCAACATCGAGGCCTCCAGGGCCGGTTACGATTTCGCGGTGAAGACCTACAAGAAAATCGCGAGTCCCCTTGGTAAGACCCTGGCCAAGCTGGCCATGGTGCACGGCAACAACATGCTGGCCCTCGGCGCGGCCAACGCCGGTTGCAAAGTTTATTGCGCCTATCCCATGAGCCCGGCCACTGGTGTTCTTCACTGGATGGCGGGTCACGGCAAGGACTTGGGCATCTGCGTGCGCCAAGTGGAGGATGAAATCGGCGTCGCCAACATGACCATCGGCGCGGGCCAAATGGGCGTGCGCGCCATGTGCGCCACATCGGGCGGCGGATTCGCCCTCATGACCGAAGCCATCGGCATGGCCTCCATCATGGAAATCCCGGTCGTCATGATCAACGTCATGCGAGGCGGGCCTTCCACGGGGCTTCCGACCAAACAAGAACAAGGCGACCTGAACCAGGCCATCGGGGCCTCCCAGGGCGACTTCCAACGCGTGATCATCGCCCCCACTTCCATCGCCGATTGCTACACCACCATGGAAGAAGCCTTCAACTACGCCGAGAAATTCCAGATGCCGGTGCTTATCCTGTCCGACCTGTTGATGAGCGAGGGCCATATGACGCTGGAAACCTCCTTTCTGGACCGCGAGTTCAAGATCGACCGCGGCGAGATGATTTTCGAAGACGATGGAAAGCCGAAAACCTACCTTCGTTATAAAGACACCCCCTCGGGCGTGTCGCCTCGGGCTATCCCCGGATTGCCGAACCATCTTTATGTTTCCGCCACCGACGAGCATGATGAGGACGGTGTCACCATCTCTGACGTCTATACCGACCCCGTCACCCGCAAGAAGGTCGTGGACAAGCGCGAGCGCAAAATGCAGGGAGTTCTCGCCGCCCTACCCAAGCCGAAGCTGGAAGGAACAGCGGACGCCGAAACTGTCATCGTCACCTATGGCTCCACCTACGGCGCCGCCAGCGAAGCCGTCGAGCGCCTGAACAAAGATGGCGTGAAGTGTGGCCATCTTTCGGTCAAGTACCTGGTGCCTTTCCAAGACAAGGAAATCACCGCGCTGTTGAAGGGCAAAAAGAACATCATCGTCGTGGAAATGAACAAGTCGGGCCAGTTCGCCCGCCATTTACGCGCCGAAACGGGCATCACGGCCACCGGCAACGTCCGCAAATACGACGGGGAGCCTTTCGAGCCCAAGCATATCGTCGCGGGCATCAGGGAAGTCCTGAAGGGAAAAACGGTCGTAGAGTCCGAGTCGTTGGAACCGGGCTGGCGCACGCCGCACCCTCCGGGTCCGGGAGTCATGGCTACTTCGTCGACGCACTAAATCTTATTTATTCATCTCCCTGAAAGGGGAGGCAACCTTTAGGAGGCATTTATGGCGACAGCGGTAATAGCAGCACCCAGGGACGCGAAACTTTATAAACCGGAAATCCCACCCGATTGGTGTCCGGGTTGCGGGGACTACGGGGTTTTGACCGTTCTCCAGCGCGCCTGCGGCGAGCTGGGAATTCCCAACGAGCAATTGATGGTGGTGTCGGGCATCGGATGCTCGTCCAACCTGCCGGGCTTCTTCCGGTCTTACGGCATGCATTCCCTGCACGGCCGTTCCTTGCCGGTGGCCACCGGCGCCAAGATGGGCAACCATGACATGACCGTCATCGCCTGCGGCGGCGACGGGGACGGCTACGGCATCGGCCAGGGTCATTTCATCCATTCTATGCGCCGCAACGTCAACATGACCTATATCGTCATGGACAACGAGATCTACGGCCTGACGACCGGCCAGACCTCGCCGACTTCGGAGCCCGGCATGAAGACCAAGTCCACCCCCAATGGAAACCCCGAGGGACAATTGAACCCCATCGCCCTGGCGCTGGCCGCCGGCTGCGGGTTCGTGGCGCGCGGTTTCTCCGGCGACATCAACCATTTGAAGAGCCTCTATACCCAGGCCATCCAATATCCGGGCTTCGCCCTGATCGACGTCTTCAGCCCCTGCGTCACCTTCAACAAGCAGAATACTTTCGGCTGGTTCAAGGAACGCGTCTATAAGCTGGAAGATAAGGGCCACAACCCGACCGACTGGGCTTCCGGCATGGAGCGCTCCAAGGAATGGGGAACGCAGATTCCGATCGGGGTCTTCTACAAGAATCCGAATCCCCAACCTTCTCTCGACGCGGCGGATCCGGCCCTGCAGGGCGCGGGCTTGTCCAAGACGAAGAAGCTGGGTTTAACGGCAGAGCAACGCAAAAAGTTGATCGAAGAATACGTTTAAGTTTTAAAGCAATAGAGACGACAAAAGGTTCTTCTTAACAAAGAAGGGCCTTTTCTTTTTTGGCCACGATTAGTTAAAATGCCATGCTTACAAATTGGTGTTGAGAAGAGGTTCGGTTTTGCCCCATGTAATCCTCGACAACTGCATCGGATGCACCCTTTGCGCGGTGAAATGCCCCACGGAGGCCATCGCTGGCGAAAAGAAAGCGATGTTCCATATTGATCCGGACCTCTGCATCGACTGCGGCGTCTGCGGCATCCATTGCCCGGTTGAGGCCATCATCAATCCCGAGGGAGAGACGGTCAAAAAGATCAAGCCGCTCGCCATCCCGAAGGCTAAGGTCGAGGCCGAAACCTGCACGGCCTGCGAATTTTGCGTCGACGTCTGCCCTTTCGATTGCATCTCCATGCAGCCGCGCACCGACCATCCCGAGTTTTTCAAAATCGCTGTTGTCGACGAGAAAAAATGCGTCAGTTGCAAGCTTTGCGAGACGGTCTGCATCAAGGGAAGCATCACCGTGGCCCGCCCGGCGGAGTTGATGAGCTACCAACCCAACCCTCGTTAAGAATGGTTGGCGGGTTTCAGTTGAAGGAAACGAACCTTGGGTTCGTTTTCTTTTTTTTAGCCCTATCGACAGGGTTTTGATTTTACGAACAATTATGTTGCAGGTCATATTCAGGGCAGGGGTTGCAAATTAAAGTGTCGTCGCTTCATTGGTTGAAAATCATCGTCATTTCGGGAGGATTCCATGGCTGAGGAAATATTCGACATCATCATTATCGGCGGCGGGCCCACGGGCATGTTCGGCGGCTTTTACGCGGGGCTTCGCGGCATGAAGTTCAAAATCATCGATTCCCTGGAGCAATTGGGCGGGCAGGTGTCCGCCATGTACCCGGAAAAGGACATCTTCGACGTGGCGGGCTTCCCCCGCGTTTCCGGCAAAAAACTCGTGCAGGACCTGGAAGAGCAGTTGATGCGCTTCAAGCCCTCCCTTTGCCTTGGGGAAAAAGTCGCTTCGGTGGTGAAGCGTCCCGACAACGTGTTTGAGCTGACCACGGACAAGGGAAACAAACACCATTGCAAGGCGGTCGTCCTGACCCTGGGCATGGGTTCCTTCACGCCCAAGAAGCATCCGAATCCCGAACTGGTTCCTTTTGAGGGCAAGGGCGTGCAATATGGCATCCTTTCCCTGGAGCCCTTCAAGGGGAAAAGGGCCATGGTGGTCGGCGGCGGCGACTCCGCGCTCGACTGGGCCTTGATGCTGGAACCCATCTGTTCCAAAGTCACCCTCATCCATCGCCGGGACGAGTTCCGGGCCCATGAGGAATCGGTCCGAAAGCTGAAGGCCTCTACCGTCGACATCAAATTGTGGTATGAGCTTCGCACCGTCAAGGGCAACGGGAGGATGGAAGAAGCGGTGATCTACGAGAACCATACCAATCAGGACGAGTCGATCCCGATGGATTTTGTGGTCCTCAATTTTGGCTTCCAAGCCAGCCTGGGCTTTTTGAAGGATTGGGGCATCCAGCTGGAAAAGAACAAGATTCCCGTGAACCATAAGATGGAAACCAACGTCCCGGGTATTTACGCGGCGGGAGATATCGTGACCCACCCCGGCAAGCTGGACCTGATTGCCACGGGCTTCGCCGAGGGCGCCACGGCCGTCAATTTCTCCAAAACCTACATCAACCCCAACGAGAAAGCCTCACCAGGCCATAGCTCAAATCTCAAATGGTAAAAGTCGGCTGATAGCGGTTGGCCTTTAGCTGTCAGCCAACGGCTATCAGCTAGTGGCTTACTCGTGAAAATGTTTCGAGGAGATGGTTATGTCCATGGATGTCCGTACTAAGAAAGGCCTGTTCTTCACACTGCGTAAGGACGCTTGGTGGCTGGAGCCGCTTTTTTACCAGTGCCTTTTCGGCGGATTCACCATTTACGCGACGTGGGCGGCTCTTCACCCCTATGGGCCCAATGGCCAGCATTATTATGAATATGGCCCTTACCTGTCTCCGATGTTCTCGCCCTTTTTCAACCCCGAATGGCTACACAAGCTTCCGGCGCTCTTGGCCACGCCCGCGCTCCTGATCCTTTGGGCGCCGGGTGGTTTTCGAGGCACCTGTTACTACTACCGCAAGGCCTATTATCGGTCCGTCTTCATGGATCCGCCGGGTTGCGCGGTTGGGGAATCCTGCACCAAATATCAGGGGGAAACCAAGTTTTTCCTTTTCCAAAACCTGCACCGTTACTTGCTCTATGTAGCCCTTCTCTTTATTTTCATTCTTTCTTGGGACGGCCTGTTGGCCATGATTTGGCCGGTGAACGGCGTTGCCGCCGATAATAACGCGGTTCCCGGACCCCACCAATTTGGTATCGGTGTTGGTACCCTGGTGATGTGCCTGAACGCTTATCTTTTAAGCGGATATACTCTGGGCTGCCACGCCTTCCGTCACCTAGTAGGCGGTGGGCTGGATTTCCTGCGCGTGAAAAAAAATAATCCCATTCGTTTCGCCCTTTGGAGCATCGTCACCAAGTTGAACGAGCGGCATATGCAATGGGCGCTCGTTTCCATGATTTGGGTTGGATTGACGGACCTTTATATCCGGTTGTGCGCCATGGGCGTGATTCACGATATAAGGTTGTTTTAACCACGGAATACATGGAGATCACGGAGTTAAAGATTTTGTTCATTCAAGGTTTTTTGCCGTACTCAGTGGTCTCTTTGTCTTCCGCGGTGAAATCTTTTTAGGAGATGGATTTGAGCGATAACTATCAATCTTTTGAATACGACGTGCTGGTCATCGGGGCCGGCGGGGCGGGGCTTCGCGCCGCCATTGAGGCTTCGGCGGCGGGTTGCAAGACCGGGCTGGTCTGCAAGTCCCTCTTGGGCAAGGCCCATACGGTGATGGCCGAGGGGGGCATCGCGGCGGCGCTGGCCACGGTCGACTCGCGTGATTCCTGGCAGCAGCATTTCTGTGACAGCATGATCGGCGGCAATCTGGGCAATCATTGGCGTATGGCGCAAATCCACGCCCAACAGGCCCCCGACAGGGTTAGGGAACTGGAAACCTGGGGCGCGGTATTCGACCGGACCTCCGACGGCAAGGGCAACATCAACGTGCGCCATTTCGGCGGCCATACCTACAAACGCCTGGCCCATGTGGGCGACCGAACGGGGCTGGAATTGATCCGCACCCTGCAGGACAAAGGGGTCCATTCGGGTATCGACGTCCATATGGAATGTACTATTTATTCCTTAATGAAGGACGGCGACAGGATTGCCGGGGCCTATGGCTATTTCCGCGAGACGGGAAGGCCGGTGCTCTTCAAGGCCAAATCTGTCATTGTCTCCACTGGCGGCATTGGAAAACTTTATTTCATCAATTCCAACTCCTGGGAATGCGCGGGGGACGGCTTCGGACTCTCCTACCTGGCGGGGGCGGAACTGGCCGACATGGAATATATCCAGTTCCATCCCACCGGGATGGTCTGGCCCCCCTCCGTGCGCGGCCTTCTCATTACCGAGGGCGTGCGGGGCGAGGGCGGGGTTCTCAAAAACAACAAGGGCGAGCGGTTTATGTTCAAGTATATCCCCCCCAAGTATCAGGGTAAGTACGCGGAAACCGAGGAAGAAGCCAATGCCTGGTTCCAGAAAGTCGTCATTGAGGGCGTGAAGGAAGAAACAGTTAAGGAACGCAAACCCCCCGAGCTCATGAGCCGAGACGTGGTGGCGAGGGCCCTGTGGAATGAGATCAAGGAGGGGCGCGGAACTGAGCACGGCGGCGTCTACCTGGATATTGCTTCCCGCCGCACCCCCGAAGACATCAAGAAAAAGCTTCCCTCCATGTACCACCAGTTCAAGCAGCTGGCGGACGTGGATATCACCAAAGTGCCCATGGAAACGGGCCCGACCTGTCATTACATGATGGGCGGAGTGAAAGTGGACCCCGAAAGCCAAATGTCGAACGTACCAGGCCTCTTCGCGGCGGGCGAATGCTCGGCCGGGATGCACGGCTCCAACCGTCTAGGCGGGAACTCCCTATCTGACCTGGTGGTCTTCGGAAAGCTGGCGGGCGAGCACGCAGCCAACTACGCCAAAAAGTTGAAGGATTTCCCCAAAATCGACGAGTCCCAGTTGGCAGGCTTGAACAAGGAAATGAACCAGCCTTTCGAGAACCAGGAGGGAGAAGTTTCTTATAAAATCCTGGCCGATTTACAGCACATCATGGAAAAGGGCGCGGGCATGTTCCGGGAAGAACCCACCATGGACCAATGCCTGAAGGACCTGGAAGGCCTGAAGGAACGCGTCAAGAAGGTTTCCGCGGAGGGCAACCGCATGTTCAATCCCGGCTGGCACGTGGCGTTGGACTTACGCAACATGCTGGCAGTGGGAGAAGCCATCGTTCGAGCGGCCAAGGAACGCAAGGAATCGCGTGGAGGTCACACCCGCACCGATTACACGGGCTACTCCAAGGAATTCGCGAAGAAGCGGGTGGTGGTGCGTCGGAAGGGTGACAAAATGGAAGTGGTGCGGGAGGATTTGCCCCAAATTCCCAAGGAACTGGAAGAAGAATTAGTTAATGCGCACCTCTTGAAGCCGGAAATTCTTCAACAGCTTCGCGGAGAAACCGCATCGAAATGAAGATAAAGGATGGTTTAAATGGGTAAAGTTCACATGAAGGTCTACCGGGGCAACTCGGAGGGCGGGGAACTGAGGGATTACCACGTCGAGGCCGAAGAGGGCATGGTGGTGCTGGACGTGGTCCATAAGATCCAGGCCACCCAATCCTCCGACTTGGCCTGCCGCTGGAATTGCAAGGCCGGCAAATGCGGCTCCTGCTCGGCCGAAGTGAATGGCAAACCCCGCCTCATGTGCATGACCCGGATGAACGAATTCAAAGAGGGGGAAAGCATCACCATCACTCCCATGAAGACCTTTCCTTTATTAAAAGACCTGGCGACGGATGTTTCCTGGAACTATCAAGTGAACAAGCGCATACCTCCCTTCACCCCGAAAGAGGGAGCCGATTGGCATTGGGAGCAGGAAGACGTGGACCGGGTGCAGGAATTCCGCAAGTGTATCGAGTGCTTTCTCTGCCAGGATACATGCCATGTTTTGCGCGACCATGACAAGATGGCAAAATTCGCGGGCCCACGTTTTTTCGTGCGTATCGCCAGCCTGGAAATGCATCCCATTGACGGTCTGGACCGCACGGAACTTTTGAAAAATGAGCATGGCCTGGGTTTCTGCAACATCACTAAGTGCTGCACCGAGGTTTGTCCCGAATCCATCCACATCACGGACAACGCCATCATTCCTCTCAAGGAACGTGTTGTGGACAAATACTACGATCCGCTTAAGATTTTGTGGAGCAAGATCACGGGTAAGTAATGTCCGATCTCGAGGCGGCCGTCCGCTGGCGGCCCTGGTCTATCGCCATCGTTCTGGCCATTTTCATTTCGCTTTATGCTCTCAACCAGTTCGGCCTTTTTTCCATTAATAACACCACATGGTTCGGCTGTGGGGCTTTAACTTTATCCGTAGTCTGGAATATTTACGTGATCAAATTGGCCCGATCACGGTCAAAGCTCGGCTGGAATGGGGAAATCGCCGATGGCCTGCTTCTCACGGGTTTAATCATCGTTTTTTTTGGGGCATTTTTTTAACTCCTGAAATTGCCGCTTATCCGGGATTTACGTTCAACTTTACAGGCCATTTTCCATCACTTTTAACCACATGGGTCATTCTATGTAATATTGGCGAAACAACCAAACGACATAGTCCTCCGGCTACGTTGAGAGTTTATCTTTTATATCTCATATCGGAGGCCATTCATGGAAGTTTTCGGGCAAATGTTATCGCTGGAACATGTCGTGTTTCTTTTGCTGGCGCTGGGGCTGGCTCTGTCATTTGAGTTCGTAAATGGATTCCACGATACGGCCAACGCGGTGGCTACCGTTATTTACACCCATGCCCTCAAACCCTGGATCGCGGTGGTTTGGTCCGGCTTGTGGAACCTGACCGGGGTTTTGACCTCCAGCGGGATGGTGGCCTTCGGTGTCATCTCCCTTTTACCCGTCGAATTGGTCATTCACGTGGGTTCGGGCCCCGGTTTCGCCATGGTTTTCTCGCTTTTGATTTCGGCCATCATTTGGAACGTCGGAACCTGGTATTTTGGTCTCCCGGCTTCCAGCTCCCATACCCTCTTCGGCTCCATCATGGGGGTCGGCTTGGCCAACGCCATGATGTCCCCGGGCCACGTTTTCGGGGAGGGCGTCAATTGGGCCAAGGCCAAGGACATCGGCATGGCACTTTTGCTCTCACCCATCATCGGTTTTGTCTGCGCGGGCCTGCTTCTCCTTATTATGAAAGCCCTTGTCAAACGAAAAGACCTTTACGAATCCCCTGAGAAGGATAAGGCGCCTCCCCTTTGGATTCGGGGATTGCTGGTTCTTACCTGCACGGGCGTCAGCTTTGCCCATGGTTCCAACGACGGCCAAAAGGGCATGGGACTCATCATGTTGATCCTGATCGGCATTGTACCGGGTACTTTCGCGGTGGACTTAAGCGCCAGCGAGAAGGCTCTTCAGGAGCTTTCGGCCACCACCCAAACCATTTCCTTCCAGATGGACAAGCACTCACCGGGAGCGGCAATGGGAGGCGGCCCGGTGGCGGACCAGTATATTTCCGACTACTTGAAACCATCAGGAAAGGCCGCCACAGACACTTTCGCGGCCATTGGCACCAAGTGCCGTGAGATTTCAGCAGAATTAGAAGGCCATAAAAGCTTGAATGAATTGAGCGACGACCAACGCCGTACCCTGCGCAACGACCTTTACCTAACTTCGGAAGCCCTTGGAAAGGCCACCAAACAGAATTTGATTACTGACGCGGATGAAAAGAAATCGGCGGTGGATTTGAAAAAGCACATGGACAAACTCACCAAGTTCATTCCCCTCTGGGTAAAAATCGTGGTGGCCTTGGCTTTGGGCTTGGGAACCATGATCGGCTGGAAGCGTGTCGTGACGACCGTGGGAGAGAAAATCGGAAAATCCCACATGTCCTACGCACAGGGAGCCGCGGCTGAAATGGTGACTTTCGCCACTATCGAAGCAGCGGATATTTTTGGCCTGCCGGTCAGCACAACCCATATTCTTTCTTCTGGAGTTGCCGGAGCCATGGCGGCCAACCGTTCCGGACTTCAGATGCAAACGCTCCGAAATATATTACTGGCTTGGGTATTAACCCTTCCGGTCTGCGTACTTTTGGGCGCTGGGATCTTCGCCTTTATCCTGAACGTGGTCTTGAACACTCTTGGGGTAAAATAAGGTCAAAATCAAAAATTGAACCGACACAATAAAAAAAGCGGGGGGTGGAAAATCCCCCGCCAATCCCAACCGGGCGTGGGGAAGAGAATTTACAATTTCATTTCCCTTGTGGAACAACTGCCCTACGGGGCCAGCCTGATGCAGGAAAAGAAAGTGGCCCGAGTTGCCATGGGGAGCGGGCTCCTCACGATGGCGGTGGGGGCCTCCATCTTCGCATTTGGTTGGGGATTAAAAATAACTTGGCTGGTTGAAACCGCCTTCTTTATCACCCTGATTGGTTGGATGATACTGATCATTGGCTTTGCTTTTTGGGTGGTTTCTTCCTTTGCCAAAAGATTTCCCCCAAAACCCCATAAGTCTTAAAAATGATTCCACATCTAAAATTGGTCAAAAAGGATCGTTTCACCAATTTTGCTCTTCTTTTTTTGGATTTTTTGGCGAGTTTAAGAATACCCTCATGCCTTAAACCCTTTAGAATCAATCAAAATTCCGCCTTGACTCTAAAGCATACTCCAGCATTTATACTTACCCCGGAGTTCAAAATGAAAACCACTAAAACGATTCTGTAAATTGGACCAGTTTCCAATTTTGGGCGGTTGGTCGAGAAAGAAAAAGAATTAAGGAGAATATCATGGCATCAAAAGTCCTGATTTTATGTACCAAGAATTCCTGCCGGTCGCAGATGGCCGAAGGCGTGTTGAAACATTACGGGGGTGATAAGTTCATTGTGGAAAGCGCGGGCCTTGAACCAACGCATGTCAACAAGAATGCCATAAAGGTCATGAAGGAAATAGGAATCGACATTTCCAAACAAAAAGCAAAGGATGTTACGGATTTCCTGGGCGATTACTTTGGATACATTATTACGGTTTGTTCCGATGCTGATATAAGGTGCCCAATTTTTCCAGGAGTTTCACAGCGTTTGTACTGGCCTTTTGATGATCCACCTCAAACCGAGGAGGAGTCCCCGGAAATATTGGCTGAATTCCGAAAAGTCCGTGATGAGATTCACGCCAGGTTCAAAGAAGTTGCGGAAAAAGGGTTCATTCCTTTTATAAGAAAAAGTGCTAAAAACAGAGGTCAATAAAATGAGAGCTCGCGTCTCGATTAACGACCGAAAAGTTTCAAAAGGCAATGAATTAGTTAACTCTTAACTATTAAGCTATCACTTAATAATATTCCTTGAGGGATCGGTAATCGCTTAGGGCGCCGTGTTGGATCTTTGGATCGAAATGCTCTTCAGCGCCTTGCCGTTTTCGAAAAACACCACGAAGTATTGGCCGGCGGGCATATCCCGTCCTTGAGAGTCTTTTCCGTCCCATTCCACCCAGGCGTCGGTCTCTGAAACAATCCGCCGGTTATAAACCACTTTTACCACTTTGGCCCGGGTATCCACAACTTCCAACTGGTACAACCCGGGTCCATCGGCGAAGGTGATATAGATTTCGGCGGGGGAGGAGCCGAACACAATGTTGTGGTCTTTATCCAAATTGGGAAGCCATGAAGCGGCCACCGGGGCGGCGGCTTTCGGAGCCATTCCCGGCAAGGGGGTCCAAGTCCGGATGGGTAAGGGTTTGGGCGGCAAGGTTTGAATCCAGACGGGAGTAGGCGTGGGGCGAATTCTGGCGGAAAGGACAGGAAGCTTTTCCAAAGGCCGGGGTTGAAGTCTGGGAAGGGGTTGGGAAACGAAGACGGGTTTTAGAACCGGAGTCAACCAGGGGCGTGGGACGAAAGTAGGGGTCGAAGTCGGCCAGGGAGTAAAGGTTAGGATACGGGTCCAAGTGTTAGTGGGGATGGCGGTAGGCCAAGGTGTCCTGGTGGGAGTGGGAGTTAAATAGATGATCGGAGTCGCCGTAGCGATATAGGAAGGTAAAAAAGCTATCTGGCGCCAGTAAAGGACGCCACAACCATTATAGGGACCGGCACCCAGGGCCGATGCGTTATGGGAAACAAAATGAAGCGTGGCGCCGGGAAGATCGCTATTTATTTGGACGGCGGTTCCGGTATCCGCGGTGACGATAACGGCCGGCAGGGTGAAGAGATTTGAGGCCGGATTGTACTGTGAATCCATCCAGTTACGGCCCTGGGAGTCCGAGAGGGGAGGCGATCCCTGAGCGCAATTGGAACCTCCTGTAGGGTCCCAATAAAGGGCGGGAGGGGCTTTGACGTTCTCTTCGTTGTTCACGATGAAGGTGGCGCCTTGGCAATCCACCTCCAATTCCCAGGAACTATAAACCATCGGGGGGTTGAGCGTGGTGGTTTTCAAGGCTAGGCAAACACGGGGGTTTTGAAGCAGGTTTAAGGGAACCGAGAGGCAAAGATTGGATCCATCACAGCCCTCGGAAGAAGCGCAGTATTCCTTGGACCCCACATAAGAACCATTCACCCAGACTTGAGTGGTATCGTCTCCCGACACACAAATTTTTGCGGAAACCGGCAGGCATTGGGGGAAAAGGGATAGGGGGAATCCCGCCGTTAGTGCCAGGATCAATAATGCTTTTTTCATCCGAAGTGAAACCTCTTTTTAGATTATCGCAGGTTCAAGAGGGACATTTTAACCACTTTAAAGCGGGGGTGATATAATTCAGTACCCTCACAAATTCCAATGGAAGGTTTGCAGTGAAAAAGACCCTCTTCATTTGTTTGATGCTCGGCGGGATGGGGCTTCTGCTGTTCCAACAGTCCTGCAATGTCAATAATAACAATCCCACCTTGCCACTGCCGGTTCCAACCAGCCACTCCAACGGGAACTCCCACCAATACTCCCACTATTACCGATACTCCCAAGCCGACCCATACTCCAACCATGACGCCTACCCCCACCCCAACCGCTACGCCCTAATCGAATATGGCGGGCTATTCGGGTACACCCCTGATCCAAAAATTAGGCCTCAAAATCGGCCAACAAATGATGGTTCTTAACGCGCCGAAAAACTATTTCCAGCAGTTAGGCGGGCTTCCCAAGGACGTCAAGATTGTTTCCAGTCCTCAAACCCCAGTGGATTTCATCCATTTTTTCGCCCAGGACCGGAAAGATTATGAAAAGCGGCTTCCGGGGCTCAAGAAAAAATTAGCCCAGGACGGCATGATCTGGGTGTCATGGCCCAAAGCCGCCTCCAAAGTCCCTACGGATGTGACGGAAAAGGTAGTCCGGGATACGGGATTAAAAAATGGGCTGGTAGACGTAAAGATTTGCGCGGTAGACGAAACCTGGTCGGGATTGAAGATGGTCATTCCCGTCAAAAAGAGGAAATAAAGTGCCGACCATTGTCCGTTGCGCCAGCGCCGAAGCATTTCTCGAAAAAGCCGGGAATTGGCTCGCCCAAAAAGAAGTTCAGAACAATGGCTGCCTAATTGTCGCTTCCAACCTAATCCCCAAGCCGGCATCGGAGCGCCCGGAACATTATTTCTGGGTGATCGAGCAGGAGGAGACTGTCGTCGGGACGGCTTTTTGGACTCCACCCTATAAGTTCACCGTGAGCGACATGGACAAGGAATCCCTCATGGCCCTTGCCAACGCCGTTCGGGACAGCCATCCCCATATACCCGGGGTGGGAGGACCCAAAGAACCGGCTAAACATTTTTCCCATTTTTGGAACTTGAAAACCCAAAAATCACCGTTGTTGGAGCATTCCATGCGGATTTATCAAGTGGAAAAAATTATAAGCGTACCAATGAGTCCCGGAACCCTTCAAAAAGCACAGGAAAAAAACATGGGTCTTCTCACGGAATGGCTCCTTCAATTTCACGACGAAATCAGTATTTCGGAGGAAGTGGACGAGAAGAAGATGGTCGAAAATTATATTCGTGAACAAAGGATGTTTGTCTGGGAAGACGAGGGATACCGGGCCATGGCGGCCTACGCCGGAAGCACGCTGAACGGAGTCCGGGTGAATATGGTCTATACGCCGCCGGAATTCAGGGGAAAAGGTTATGCCACCTCCCTGGTGGCAACTTTAAGTCAAAGCCTTTTGGATTCGGGCAAAAAGTTTTGCTGTCTTTACACCGATCTTTTAAACCCCACTTCCAACAGTATCTATCAGAAGATTGGGTACCAGCCAGTCTGCGATTGGAATGTTTATAAGTTTAAGTGATTCCCGAAGCTTATACCCAAACGTCTTGCGGTGTTTGGGTATTATTTTTTGATAATGGAGATTATTTTCGTTTTTACAAAAAATTACACCCAACCGTCTGACGGCAGTTGGGTGTTTTTATTTGGAAATAGTAATTTATTTAGGGGTTACAAATAAAAAAGGCCGCACGCTCCGGAATTCCGGAGATCAGGGGCTCACCCAACTGTTTGTGATAGTGGCCCGGTTTCTGATGGACGGTGCGACCTAGAGTTATCTTTCTCCAAAGGCTTTTCCTTCTCAAGAAAAATTTCGGTAAATAATAAAATTGCGACGCATAAAACAAGCCACCGCCCTGTGGATAAGTCCGTAAAAGTAAAATATTTGGGTAAGGTTTTAAATACTGGATGGCTTATTTTAGTGTCAGACTTGAAATGGTTTTTCTTCCACGGGTTTTTGGGTTTCTTGGAGAAGAAAAAGAGTTCCCCAAACCTTGCCGGAAGGGCCGGATCCGGAAGCGCTATCCAGCCGAAAACGCTTGGGTTTACTATTCCAATGCGTGTCCAGGTACTCCCGCTTTAATTCCTGACGATTTTTAATGGAATTCGCCATGAGGTCGCCGATGTCCCCCAAGGGGGTGTCCTTCGAGAAAAGATAAATATTGGAAAGGCTTTTGGGGTTCACGTCGAGGATTTTCCCGACACGGGCGTTGACGAAGATGGTATAGCCTTCGATTGAAACCGCGATGGCTCCGATAGGGAGAGTATCCAGAACATTTTTTAAGGTTGCGGCATATTCCAAAGCGGCCTGGTCGCCCTCCCTTACCCTTTCGGTGAGAAGGCTGGTTTTGCGGGCCAATTCCACGAGTTCTTTTTCTTCTTGGACGGTACGGTAGGCCAGGTACCCGGAATGAATGGCCACCACGAAAAGCAAGGCACAGGAAAGGAACAGGAAGGGATCGTAATAATTGAAATTGTCACTTTTGTAATAAATTAAATAGACGTAAAGCGCTATGACGGCGATGGAGACGAAAACACTTCGGCCCACCGATTGGCTGAGGGCGGAAATAAAAAAAGTGAGAAAAATAAGGATCAAAAGATTGGTGTCGAAATGGTCGAAAAGGTAAATCCCGGCCAGTAAAAAGACAAAGTCCATCGAAAAAACAATGTATTGGAAACGGACTTTCTCAAACTTCTCCGCCGCCAAGAAATAAAAGGGAATAAAGGACGCCGCCAGGACCAAGGCGTAAACCACCGCCAACTTTTTTTGCTCCGGGTGGGCCAACAGGAAAAAATAAGCAAAACATAAAAGGATGAGGGCTAGAAGCAGGCGAATCAGGAAGATGTTTTTCTTAACGTGGGGTGTGGCTTGTTGGAGTCCGCTCATGGTAGCCTTGGCCTCCATTTTTTTATTCGAATGTCTTGTATCGGCCGACAATATTTATCATAAAGCAGGGGAAAGAACGTGAAAAGCCCAAAGACATCCTATCCCCCCAGCGTTTGGCTGGCGTTGGCTTGCGTTTATGTGGTTTGGGGTTCCACCTACCTGGCGATCCGTTTTGCTATCGCCACGATTCCACCTTTCCTGATGGCGGGAACCCGGTTCTTGTCCTCGGGGCTTCTTTTGTATTTTTTGATGCGATGGAAAGGGGATAAAAAGCCCCGGTTCGATCACTGGCGGTCCGCCACCATCATCAGTTTCTTCCTGATCGTCGTGGCCAATGGGGGAGTGAGCTGGATGGAACAAAAGGTTCCCTCCGGTATCACGGCCTTATTGGTTGGGACGGTCCCTCTTTGGATGGTTCTCTTGGAATGGGCCAGCAAAGGAGGGAAAAGGCCGGGTTTAGCAACCTGGTGTGGAATTTTTTTAGGAATGCTGGGCATTATCCTGCTGGTTTTTTCCCGCCAGAGTCCGGGAGAACTTCAAGTAAATCCTTGGAGCGCGGCTTGCCTGGTGTTCACGTCGCTGTCCTGGGCCTATGGGTCGCTTTACGCGCGCTCGGCCGCCCTGCCTTCTTCGGCCCTCCTGGCCACTTCCATGGAAATGATCACAGGCGGCGTGATGCAATTGCTCGTGGGATTGGGGTTGGGGGAAGCCGGCCAATTTCATTATTCCCAAATGACTTCTTCGTCCCTCGAAGCTTGGATTTATTTGACTTTGATCGGGTCCCTCGTGGGCTTTACCTCCTACATTTGGGTGCTTCAAAAATCCACGCCCGAACTGGCCTCCACTTATGCCTTTGTAAATCCCGTTATCGCGGTTTTTTTGGGCTGGCTTTGGGCGGGGGAATCTGTGACCCCATCGCTTTTTTTGTCCTCAGTCCTCATCGTGGCGGCCGTGGTTTTAATCACTCTTAAGCCTGGCAAATAATCTACTGAAATGCCAAGGGGCCAAGGACGTCAGAAGAAAAACACAAAAAATAACTAGTTTTATTTCGGCTATAGTTTGCATGAGGACGCGGTGAAATCGGCGGTAGCCGTGGCCCAATGTTTTGGAATGGACCTTTAATTTGTCGTAAACTCGGTTCCATTGTCTCCCGCCTTTGAATCCTCATTTACCCGTGAATTCCTTTGCGATAAGGGGGTGGGCTAAGAACAATCACCCCTCTTTTCAAGCCACTGACACCCTAAAATGTGCCTCTCTTTTTTTAGGGGTTATCACGAAGCTGGATGAGGGGTATAATATTTTTAAGAAAGAGAGGGGTTTTTAAGGCCTCTTTTCCCCAGGGCGGCGGGTTCCGTTGATGAAAGCCTTATCGACGGCAGTGAGAGACCACTTGTCCTTCATGGTGGGGAAGACCGGAAATATCGGCTTCCTTTACACCCGGACCTTGCGCGAATGCGTAAGAAGTTCCTGAAAGAACGCGAACGGGTCCAAAACTCCGGTTTTGATGAGAAGTTTTAGGGATGTGGAATTGCTTTTTTGCCTGTGGCGGGTCGGTTTTTCGACCGACCGTTTCATGGCTTCAAATAGCGCTGACCCTTCCTTGCCGTTAAAATTGATTCGTGAGGTGCATTAAGCTATGCAACAAATTGAAGTCCAAGAAATCAACCCAACCCAAACCCTTTTAACCCCTAAACCAACCCAAAAACCATCCACCCAACCGGCCGCCAAAGATTCAAAGACCAAGAAGGACCTTTTACGGACCTTTACGGTCGATGAAAAAATCGACTGGGCCGGTAGTATCCCTTTTTTCAGTGTGCATGTGATGGGCGTCTTGGCTATCTTCACCGGCATCAGCTGGGCGGCCATCGCCATGTGTCTTTTCATGTACTATGCTCGCATGTTCGCCATCACGGGTATCTACCACCGCTACTTCTCCCACCGCACCTATAAGACCAGCCGGTTTTTCCAGGCCATCATGGCTATTTGGGGAACCTCCTGCGCCCAACAGGGGCCGCTTTGGTGGGCCGCCCATCACCGCCATCACCACAAGTTTTCGGACACGCCGGAGGACATCCATTCACCCCGCCTGCGGGGTTTCTGGTGGGCCCATTGGGGCTGGCTGATCTGCAAGCGTTACGCGGATACCAACGAGGAAGCCGTGAAGGATTTGGCCAAATATCCCGAGCTCAAGTTCATCAACAAATATCACCACCTGGCCCCCTTCGCGCTGGCCACGCTCATCTTTTTCTTCGGTTCTTTCCTGGCGCGCGTTGCGCCAGGGCTGCATACCAATGGTCTTCAAATGATTTCCTGGGGCTTCTTCACCTCCACCACCCTTCTTTACCACGGTACCTTTACGATTAATTCCCTGTCCCATGTTTTTGGAAAAAAGCGGTTTGAGACGGGGGACGACAGCAAGAACAACTTCATCCTGTCGATTATCACGATGGGGGAAGGGTGGCATAATAACCACCATAAGTTTCCCTTCGCCGAATCCCAGGGCATCTACTGGTGGGAGATTGATATGTCCCATTATGTCCTGAAAGTTTTCTCCTGGATCGGCTTGGTTTGGGACATCCAAATTCATCCCAAAGAACTTTTCACCAAAGGCACCGCCAACAAGGGAACCGCGGCGTAAGTTTCTAACCCATTTACTCGAGTTAAAAAGGAGTGAACCTTTCGGTTCGCTCCTTTTTGTTTTGAGGGCAAGCGATCTCCCCGTCTTGACAGAAGAGGGCTTCCTTACTTAACTTGTGCGGCGATAAAAATATTGAAGGAGAAACCATGCCCGAAGAGATTGAGGTTCCCACCGAGCACCTGCACGAACATCTGGAACACGAGGCCGAGGAAGGCAAGGAAAGATGGGTTTTGGGGGTTGCCTTAAGCTCAGCCTTTCTGGCCGCTTTCGCGGCGGTAGCTTCCCTTTTGGCGGGGCATCATGTCAACGAAGCCATGATCGACCAACTCAAGGCTTCCGACCAATGGAACTATTACCAGGCCAAGGGAATCAAATCGGCGGTTTTGAGCTCCAAAATGGATCTTTTAAGAGGTGAACATCACAAGGTTTCCCCCCAGGATGAGGAGAAAATAAGCCAATACAAGGACGACCAGGACAAGATTTCGGAAGAAGCCAAGAAAGACGAGGAATCCTCGGAAGCTCATTTGACCCACCACATTATTCTGGCCCGCGCGGTGACCCTCTTCCAAGTGGCTATCGCTATCGGTGCCATCGCAGCCTTGGCCCGCCGAAAAATTTTCTGGTATGTCAGTTTGGGGTTCGGCGGGATTGGTCTTATTTTTTTTATCGAGGGATTGCTGATTTAAAAGCGAAATAAAAGTTCAAAAAGCATTTTATGTTTAAAAAAACCATTTTTTACTTCCATGCGTTGAGATCGATCTGATTCTTAGCAACAACCATATTCCGGCAATTCATGTCCCTTGTGGCTGGTGTCGTGAACGGCTTTGGGGTGTTTCTTCAGCACTAAGATCTGGTACCAGCGGTGGAAGGATTCCCAGAGGATCACGACCGCACAGGCCATGATGACGACCGTGGCGGCCACGTCGATGTAGCATTGGGCCGCCTTTTCCGGATGGACGGCAGCGGTTGGCAGGAAGTTGTCCTTGATGTTCAAGAAAGCCGCGGTCAGGGTCGTGGTGGAAACGAAGAGAAGGGGGGCCAAGGTCGTCCAGGCGTATTTGGCCCGGCCCGCGTTGATGATGGCGCTGGTGGCCACGGCCAGGGCTACCGCGGCCAAAAGCTGGTTGGCGGTTCCGAACATAGGCCAAATCGTGCTGACATTGCCCGTCCAGATGAAATAGGCCCAAAGGAAAACCACTAAGCCAGTCGAAAGCAGGGTGCCGGGCAGCCAATTCTGGTTCCCAAAGGGCCCCCAAAAGCGACCTCCGAACTCCTGCACCAAAAACCGCGCCACGCGGGTTCCCGCGTCGATCGTGGTCAGAATGAAAAGCGCTTCGAACATGATCATGAAATGATAGAAGTAGGACATCAGGCTTTGAAGACCGGGCATTCCTGAGAAGATTTGCGCGAAACCCACGGCCAGGGAAACGGCCCCGCCGGGCCTGCCTGCCACATTTTCACCCACGGCCTGGGACAGCTCCTGTAAATGCACCGAGCTTATTCCCAGCGAGGCGAATTTTTCAGGCGAAAGATTGATGGCGAAATAATCGGCGGGAAAGAGAGAGCAGGAAGCCAATAAGGCCACGACCCCGACCAACCCTTCCATCAGCATGGCGCCGTATCCCACGAACCGCGCCTCGCTTTCCTTATCCAACATTTTGGGCGTGGTGCCGGAAGAGACCAGCGCGTGGAAGCCTGATATAGCCCCACAGGCAATGGTGATGAAGACGAAGGGAAAGAGCTTGCCCGGGACGATCGGCCCACCGCCGTTAACGTATTGGGTGAAGGCGGGCATTTTCAAGTCCGGGTGGACCCAGATAATGCCGATCACGAGCCCCGCGATGGTGCCGACCTTCATATAAGAGCTCAGGTAATCCCGGGGCGCCAGGAGCATCCAGATGGGCAAAACCGAAGCAAGAAAACCGTAAAGAGCCAGCCATCCAATCACTCCCTCACGGGAAAGGGTGAAGAAGGGGGCCAGGGGCGAGCCGGGAACCCAGGCGCCGAAAATCACCACCGCCATCACCATCACCACCCCGATCACACTGGCCTCCACCAGCTTGCCCGGGCGAAAGTTGTGCATCCAAAAGCCGATGAGGAAGGCGATGGGGATGGTCATGCCGATGGAAAAAACGCCCCAGGGGCTTTCCTTCAAGGCGTTGACGACGGCCAGGCCCAATCCCGCCAGGGCCATGACCACGATGAAGAAGATCGCCAGAGACCCCGCGGCTCCGGCCAGGGGGCTGATCTCGTGCCGGGCGATTTCGGCCAGCGAGCGGCCCTTACGCCTTAACGACGCCACTAGGATCATGAAATCCTGCACAGCTCCCGCCAGGCAGACGCCCCCCACCAGCCAAAGGAAACCGGGGGCGTAACCGAATTGGGCGGCCAGAACCGGGCCGATCAAGGGGCCGGACCCGGCGATCGCCGCGAAATGGTGGCCGAAGACCACCCACTTGTTCGTCGGATGGTAATTGTGGCCGTCCTTCAAGAGGTGGGCGGGGGTGATATGCCGGTCGTTCAAGACCACGACCTTCGTGGCCAGGAAACGGCCATAAAAGGCGTAGGCCGCCGTCATGACACAAAGGGCGGTCAGGATCAGGGGAAGCACGTTCATTTGGATTCTCCTTTGGTTGGAAGGTTCAAGATAGCCCAACCCCTGATGGATTTCAAATGAAGGGGACCCGGTTTTAACCCTTTAATAGGCTTGTCAAGCCTTCGGAGGCGATCTGGATTCCCACGCAAAAAACCAGGAAAGCGCTCAGGCGGTTCAGCACTTGTGAGCCCCGGGGGCCCAAGCGCCGAATGAGGGCGGGGGTATAGGAGTAGCAAAAATAAATCAGCAAGCACATGATGATGGTGGCGACGATCAGGGCGGAAAGGTTGGTCAGGTAAACCCGCAGGTCGTTATCGTGGCCATGGGCGCTTAAGGTGAGAAGAACCGAAATGGTGCCCGCGCCGGTCGTCATGGGGAAGGACACCGGGTAGAAGAGGATATTCTCAACCTTTTTCGTGGGATTCACCGGTTGAGCCGTTTCCTGGGTTCCTTTGCCGCTGTCATCAGAAGAAAGCAGGCTCCAACCCATTTTACAGATCAAAATACCCCCGGCTATTTGAACTACCGGTAGGGAGATGCCAAAAAACTTGAATATCCAGCTTCCAATAAAGATCGTGGCGGTGCAAATGAGGAAGGCATATAAGGCGATTTTGATGGAGGCGCTTTTTCTTTCCGGGGGTGTTAAGCCTTCCAAAAGAGGGTCGATCATAAGAGCGGTTCCGGGAGGGTTAACAGGCGGAAAAAGGGAAACGAAACCAACAAAGACTAAATGTAGGAAAGGGAACATGAAGTGCACGGCCTAGATATTAAGTAGAGTCGGCGGAAAAATCAAATTCTTCGTTTCCAGCATTGCCCGGCCCTATTCAAAGTATTTTTAATGAGATTTCGAACGGGCCGGGGGCATGAAACGCTTGCGGGCCCACTCGTAAAAGGAATCTTTGTCGATGATCCGGGCTACCAGCTCGGCGGTCAGGGCCGAGAGCATGATGGGAAAAATGGCCGCGTGGTCATTGGTCATTTCCACCACCAGCACAAAGGCGGTAAAAGGCGTGCGGGTGACGCCGGTTAAAAAGCCCACCATGCCCAAAAGGATGAGCAGGTTGGCCGAATCGCTGAGGAAAAGGGAAGCCAGCACCGAGCCCGTGCAGGCCCCGGCGGCCAGGGCCGGCGCGAAAATGCCCCCCGCGGCGCCCGAAACATAAAAGACCAGCGAACCCACCGCCCTCAAGATGGGAAGATACCAATCGGCCTGTTCACCCTTGAAAAGAAGGCCGTTGATCAATTCCAAACCCGATCCTGAAGCGTGAAGAGTAAATGACGAAAGGCCAGCCATAACCAGCCCACAGAAGACGACCAGGATTCCCAGTTGTAGCTTGGTCCTCAACTTCGCGCGCCAGGTCAAAAGCCACTTGATGCACAAGCCGTAAAAGGCCCCGAAAGCCCCACTCACCAGCCCCACTCCCAAAGCCGGCGCCAGCACTGAAAAAGTCACGTTCTCCACCTGGGGGTTTCCGAGGTAGAGGTAGCTTCCCAAAATCCACTGGGACACCAGGCCCGCGATGACGATCGAACTGATCAAGACCGTGCGGAAGCGCTTGAAGCGGATGGACATTTCCTCGATGGCGAAAACAATCCCGCCCAGGGGGGTGTTGAAGGCCGAAGCCAGCCCAGCGGCGGCGCCGGCGACAATCCAGGCCGAGGCATCGGCCTCTGATTGGAAACGGCGAAAAAGCCGGCCCACGGCATGGAAAATCCCGGTGCTGATCTGAATGGTGGGTCCTTCCCGGCCGGTCACCACCCCGCCCAAACTCGTGAGGAGGGAGCTAGCGATCTTCACCCCGACCCCCTTCAAGGAAAGCAGGCGGTCCACCCATCCCCCTTGGCGCCTGTAGTCCAGGTCATTGGCGGCCAAAACCTGGGGAATGCCGCTGCCCGTGGCCTCCGGGGCCAGGAAGGCCACCAGGGCCCAGGCGCCCAGAAGGCAGAGGGGGGTCCAAATCCAAACCGCATGGGGATGGAGGGCGTAAAGCCACCGGTAATCCCTTTCAGCCCATTTAAAAAGCCCGGCGTAGATGACGGAAACGAAACTGGCGAGGAAGGCCGAGACCCAAAAGGCCAGGGTTTGGAGGTTTTTGGGGTTTTGCCAAAGGGAGACGGCTTTTTTTTGAAGATTCTGGAACCAAGAGGTGGATTTCTTTTTCAACCCGATTCCTTTCAGTCTATCGTTCCAGAAATCAAACCGTAAAAAACACAGCGGATTTTACAGGATAAAAGGGTCGAAAGAAAGTTAACTCCCGTTTTTTCGGCCGCCGGCCGGGCCTTTTCGGGATGATCTTGTTTAACCGTTCACTATTCCCTTAACCTGGGCTCGTGGCCGGGAATCCTTCCTTCAACCCAATTCGAAAGGCGGTTTGAAAGTGAGAAAGAAAATCGGGAAAAATAAAGCGACGGAAAAGTGGAAAAGATCGCTGGTGAAATCCGTTTGTTACCGAGTTCTTATCATGATTCTCGACTTTGTTACGATCAGGCTCTTTACCGGGCGAAGCGACCTCGCCGTCGGGTTCGTCATCGTCAGCAACATCTATACGACCACGGTCTATTTCTTCTACGAAAGACTGTGGAACCGGATCAAATGGGGACTGGTATGAGGAAGGGGTCCGACTTGCCGCTTTTCCCCCGAAAAAAACAGGATGAACTCCTCCTGTTACCGGCAGAAGAGATTCAGCAGGGCGTCGCCCTCCAAAGAAACCTGGGCTTGGATTCCATCCTTGTCCACGAAAGCGTCCAACACCCGGAAAGATTCCACCCGGGTTTGAAGGCGGCTATGGTTGCCCACCGGGCGGTTTAAAACCACGTTCATCCGTTCCTTTAATTGAGCCAATTTGGGACCGAGGGGAACATGAGCCTTTTGGCGCAGAACCTTTAGGATGTCCGATTTGAAAATCCAATTGGCCACCTGCATCAAGAAGTCCCCCGTTTTGACGTCGAAATCCAGCTGTCTCAGCTCGAATAATTCTTTTTGGGGATCGTACCAGGGCACTCCCCGGAAATAAACGGTCATCCGGGCCGGCTGGGAGCCTAGGTTGAGGACGGGGTTATATTCGATTTTGACCTCGGCGATGACCTGCCCTCCCGAACCGTAAAGCCGGACGCCCTTGATGCGAAGCTTGAAATCCCCGCTGCCCGGGATTACCCGGTTCACCAGGCCGAAATGGGGGTCCACCAACTGGCGGTTGGCTTCCTTGAACGGGATGACGGTGTTGCTGACGGCATGGAATCCGGAGGGCCCGGGTTTATACATTTGAAAGGGCGGCAAGATTTTCTTACGGGTCTCTGGTTTCTTGCCGAAGACGAGAACGGGATAGGCTGTCATTTCCAGGACCGTCCTTAAATCCAAAGGATGCCTGGGATCAAACCGGGTCAGGCCGGTACTAATGGATTGGGGCCCGATCAAAAGCCAGATTCCCTTGTCGATAAAGAGGGGCTCCTGCGCCGCGTCCCAAAAATCAGAGATTTCCCCGAAGGACCGATCAAAGCTCATTTCGCGGATAGGGGTGTTCATGGTTTTTTTGATCGATTCGTATTCCGCGTTCAAAAAATCGGTGATGGATTTTGGCAGGTCCCTCAAACGGGGAAAGGAGACCATGACCGGCAGGCGGATAACAGCCGGGGGAGGGGGCTCAAAGGCGCGTACTTTGGCATCGGAGGGTAGAATATAAAGCGAAGAGGTGGCGCAGCCCGCCAGGAGAAGGCTCGAGAACAGCAAGGGGAGAAGGTTCAAGTGTTTTAGTCGAGCCATGGTTTCATTTTAGTCTTAGGTTGAGGAGGAGAGTGGCGCAATTAAAAGCCTTGTGGACCATTCCTTCCCACAAGCCACTCAGACTCCCGTCCAGTATTTTTTTACGGTACTTGCCGTTAGGTATTGATATGTTCTAAAGGGCGAATCAAGACGAAAAACAGTCAAAGAAGCCCTTTCATTGGAAGTGGTATAATTTAAAATCCATATGGGCCTTTGAATATATCAAAACGGTTTGCGCATGAAAAATAGGTTATTTACTTCCCCCTTCGTTTTATTGGTATTGGTTCTTTTCGCCTTTTTGGGCGCAAGGGCGGCCTGGGGACAAATCGTGGAAGTCGATTTGGGGGCCCAGCCGCCTTCGGTCCTCGTGACCACGCTCATGGGGTCGGGTGTCTCCGCCTTCAACATCACCTACCAGGGAAACGGCAGTTCGTCCGGCATTTTCGCGGGGGCGGCCTCCATGCTGGGCATCAACTCGGGGATCATCCTGAGCACCGGGATGGCCGCAGGGGTCGAGGGAAGCGCCGGGGTAACCAGCAGTACCTGCAACGGCCTTCCGGGTGATCCGGATTTAGCCCTCTTGGAGGGTCTTCCCGTGACAGATCTCTACGACGCCACGGTTCTGTCCTTCGATTTCATCCCGACTTATAACACGGTTTCCTTCCAATACGTCTTTTCCTCCGAGGAATACAATGAATTCGTTGGGTCCGAATATAACGATGTCTTCGGTTTTTTCGTTAATGGGACCAACGTGGCCCTCATCCCCGGAACCACGACGAACGTCTCCATCAATAACGTTAATGATTGCGTCAATCCCGCTTATTTCATCGACAATGTCGGGTCGCCTGAAGGGGGCTCCTGCACGGTTGTCCGGCCGGCGGCGGGGCTGGCCACCGCCATGAACGGGTTAACCACCGTCTTGACCGCCACCGCGCCCGTCACGGCGGGGGTGGTCAACCATATTAAATTGGCCATCTCGGACGTGGGGGATTGTTTGATGGATTCCAACGTCCTTATCGCGGCCAACAGTTTTATCAGCGTCCTTACCCCCACCCCCACGAGCACACCGGTTCCCTGCGGCTTTCCACTCTATACTTGCACCCCCACGGGGACGCCAACCACGCCTCCGCTCCTTCCCACCTCCACGCCCTGCGGTTGGCCGGGCAACACCTGCACCTTCACGCCCACAGTTAACACCGCTACCTTTACCCCGACAGTGCCTCCCACCAACACCTCCACCAGCGACGTCAGGCCTTCCTTCACCCCCACCTCGACTCCCACCTTCACCCCCACCGATACCACGACCTTCACCTTGACCCCCACCGCCACCCTCACCCCTTGCGGCTGGCCGGGAAATACCTGCACTTTCACCGACAGCCCCACGCCCACCTCCACGCTCTCCACCGCCGATATCTTTTACGTTTCCAAAAATGTCTTCAGCCCCTCCTCGCCGGTTTCCGTCTTCGTGGAATACAACATTTTCCCGGGAAGCTACGAATTACGGATTTACAATTCGGCGGGCGAATATATCAAGACCCTGGATTCCCGCCAGCTTACCACTCCGGTCCTCCAGTCCTACCAATGGGACGGGACCAACCGTTACGGCGCCCCTTGCGCCAGCGGGGTTTACGTCTTTTACCTGATCGAACCCGCCAGCACGAAGGTCAAGCGAATCGTTCTGATCAAGTGAGGTTTAGCCTAGAAAAGGGGCCGCATCCTTCCAATACCCCTTTATGATCCAGGTCATAAAGGGGGTTCTTGCTATCCCTTAAACTGATAAATCTAAGAAGTGGCTTTAGTTAGAAAGATAGGTTTCCCGCTTGAAAGGCGGGGGATTTATCCCGATGGTTCAGCCAGGCCCGGAACTTTTATGGGCCTCCGCGAAAATGAATCCTGTGGTGGCCAAGAGGTGTCTGATGAATATCGGGCGATGGATTCAGAACCAATCGAAAACCCATATCCTCCTACTGGCGACTTTCCTGTTTCTGCTGGATGAATATATCGACTACCGCACCGGGCCGGAGCTCAACGTCTCTTTCTTTCACCTGGTGCCGCTCTTCCTGATCGTCTGGAACTCAGGATTCATTCCCGGCCTCTTTTATTCGTTCTTTTGCTCCCTCGTCATTTTTGTTGTCACCATCCAACCCACCTTCACCCGGCCGACCTCCCTGGAAATTTCCAACGCGCTAGCCAACCTGGTCTTCTTCGTGGCTTTTTCCGCCGTCCTGGGCCAGTTGAAGAAATACCTGGAGAAAGTGACTTTCATGGCGGAGATTGACGGCTTAACGAACCTGCTCAACGCCCGTTCCTTTTACCAGCGCGCCGATAGGGAAGTGCGAGTTTGCGCCCAAAGCGGCCGGCCCTTCACCGTCCTTTACCTGGACGTGGACAATTTCAAGGAAGTGAACGACAGTTTCGGCCATACCGCCGGGGACGAGATACTGAAAAAAATCGGGAAAGTCCTCAACGCACAGTTCCGCAAAAACGACCTGCGGGCCCGGATCGGCGGGGACGAATTCGCGGTCCTTCTGCCCGGCTTTTCCAAGGAAGAAGCCACGATCGAGATTCCCCAATTCCACGCCCTCTTGAACCAAGCCCTGCGGGAAACCAAGGGGACCATGACCTGTAGCCTGGGGGCGGTGACTTTTCTCCAAGCCCCACCCAGCGCGAAGGATGCCCTACACGAGGCTGATATGCTCATGTACCGGGTGAAGATGGGGGGAAAGAACAGCTTTCTCTGTCAAACATCCATCGGGAAAGGATTCGAAACCCCGTCCACCCCTGAACGGCCCGCCAAGGAACCCGTGGAAACAGGAAAGCGCTGAGGCGGAGGAAGGGAGTCCCGGGAGAGGTTCTACCGCTTGGACTCCCCCAGCCGCTTGATGTTTTTATCCGCTTCCAGGTCGGCCTTTTCCTCCCCTGAAGTTGCCGCCAAATCCATCCGGATACGGTTCAATTCCTCAAGGTTTTCCTGGAGGATGCGGCAAAGCGAGTCGCTGTTCTTCAAAGCCAAGGAAGAACCTTGTTTCGGGTCCGGCGCCGGATTTTTTTTATCCATCTTGTGGAAATATTTTTGAGAGGCTTCAGGGCCCAAGCCGATGGCCAGCCCCTGGATAACCCGGTGCTGCCAATCGTTGATTTTCGAGAAAAAATCCTTCTCCTCCGAAAGGTCGAAAAGGCCGTTGCCCTGCTTGATAAGGGAATCCAGGTAAGCCTTGAAGAAGGCCATGGAGGTCTGGTCGAACACTTCCTTACGCTTCACCGCGTATTCGATGGAAACGAACCAAAGAATGACCAGCCACCCGATCACCCAGCCATACCAAGGAAGCCAGAGGACGATCTCCCAGAGCCGGGTGTTGGCTTTGGAGGGGGGAATCCGCCCGAAAACAAACCGGGTCGCTTGCAGGACCGCGAAAACCCCCAGGAGCACCGGGTTTCCGAGGGTGAGTTTGATGATTTCCAAACGCTCTTTGAGGCTCTTGATCATTTTAAAATTCTAACTGAACCACCTTCGAATAGGAAACATTCCGGGGTTAAAAGGTTCCGTTCTCCAAGTGGGTTCCGAACCAGAGGTCCCGGTGAATGACACCGGCCGCTTTTAGGGCGCCTTTTTCAGCCTGGGAGTCCATGAGGTCCGGCGCTTGGGTGATATCCGGCACCCTCCGGGTCTCGATTATCACTTCGGGATTTCCTTCCAAGCGGTAAAGGCCGGCTCCACTTTCTCGCGGGATCAGGTCCTTTTCGGCGTCCAAAATTTTTTCCCCAGTCCCGAGATCCTTCACTTCATAGCGGGCCACCACCATGCCGCCCGTCCTTTGGGCCAGGTTGAGGTCGGGACCATTCTCCCCAGGGACACCGGCCCACATCAGGGGCAGGCCCATGCCGGAGCCGATGCAGGCCGTGAGGAAATTGGACGACCGGACGAAGTCCACCCCCTTTCTCAGGTCGGCGCAGGAAAAGGCCAGGATATAGGTCTTGGGGTCCTGGGGGTCGCGCAGGAAGCTAAAGGCCAAAAAACCCTGACCTTTCAGGTCGTTTTGTGGGCGGAAGAAACTTTTCTTGAAATCGTCGATGTCGCAAATTTGCTGGCGGATGAATAGGGTTCCGGGAACCTCAGGATAGGGGTTTTGAAGGCGGCAGGATGAGGCGGCTAAAAGAAACGGGAGGCAGGCCCAAAGTAAGTCAGGCCTTTTTCGCAAGGCCGTAATCCGTCAAGAACCAGACCACCAGAATGACGGCGCCGTTCAAGACGTAAAAAAATTCCGCCGCCGGTTCGGGGCCGAAACCCAGGAGGAAAGGAAGGGCGATCAGGACGGGCCCGACGACCAACTCGATGATCCCGTGCCATTTCAAGGGAATGACCTTCAGGGCACCCAGGGGAAAATCGGTCAAGAGGGTCAGGAGCAGATGGACCCCCGCCAGGGTATAAGAAATGGCGGCGGGAACCGCCGACAGGTGGAGCAGGGTGGGCGCTCCCAGGAAAATGAGAACTACCAGGTAATCCAGGACACCGTGGACTTTCGCGTTGAGGATATTCATGGTTTTGCCTCCTTGGCGGCTTTTAATAAATCATCCGGATTCACCCGCACCTTGATGTCGGGGTTGTAGTAAACGAAATGGATGAGGCCCTTGGGGTCCACCACGTAAGCCGCCGGCACCGGCAGCATGTGGAGATGGTTGCCCGTGGCCCCCTCCAGGTCCACGCCGAAGCCCTTCATCTTGGCCAGGATTTTGGGACTGACCTTATATGCCAGTTTGAATTTCCGGGTGACCTCCATCGGGCTGTCGGACAGGAGGGTGTAATTGATCTGGTGCTTGTCGAGGCTTTCCTTCAGCTTTTGGGGCTGGTCCGGGGAGATGGCCAGCACTTGATAGCCCATTTTTTCCAGGTCGGGCTCGATCTTCACCAATTGGCCCATTTGCAGGTTGCAGTAGGGGCACCAGCCTCCCCTATAAAAGATGAGGACCGAGGGTTTTTGCGCGATGAGGGTTTTGAGTTTAACTTTTTTGCCCTCCAAGGTCGTTAGGGTCCCCTCTGGCACCGAATCTCCTACTCCTAAGGGATGGACGTCCTGAGCGGAAAGAGGCATGGTCCCGGCAAAGGATTTTTTTACCATCGCCACCGACAGCAAAAGTAACACTAGGCCGGCGGCAAAAATTTTAATCATTCATTTCTCCTGTGAATAGGTTCTCAAATGAGTTGAAAGGCAGGACGCTCTTTTTCGTTAATACGGCTAGGATTTTTAAAAGGTTACCTCTTGATTCAACGCCTTTAAAGCACCCTCACCGGCACCACCATCATGTTGAGCCCTTTGAAGACCAGCCGGGGCTGGATTTCTAGGGCGATATGGTTGTGCAGTAAAGGCGTCCAGAGGGATTCCTTGGCGAAGATGAGCTTTCCGATAAAAAAGGTAGGGTTCCGGAAATCCGCCGCTGCCTTGTCGCAGAGGCCTTCCATGCCCTCGATCACGTCGGTGGCCACGGCGTAACGGTATTCCCCCCGGCAGCCCATGCGGTTTACCAGGTCCACATATTGCTTCAGGTTGTTTTCGGTGTCGGCTTTCAGGTTCTCCAGTTCCTCAACGCCCTTGAACTTGCCCGAATCCACCCGGGCGATGGAAAGGAAAAGAAAATCCTTGAAGCGGTTTTCGAAGATCTTTTCCGTCGAGAAAACCGCGTGGATGCCCAACCCGCCATAGCGGTCCACCAGCACCACCGCCGTGTGTTTGGCCTTGTCGCATCCGACCTTTTTCAGCTTTTTTGAAGCCTTTGGCAGGGGCAAGTCCTCCAGGTTGTCGTCCAGGCGTTTCAAAGCCCTCGCCACGCCCTTGTAATGGCGCTTGACCAGGAAACAAAGGACGATTAGCGCTCCCGTGATGAGCAGAGTGATGAAGCCCCCTTGCGTGAACTTCGTGGCCAGGGTGGCGGTCAGCACGATGGTGGTCAGGCAAAAGCCCAGCCCGTTGATAAAAAACTTCAAATACCAGCCCTTCTTTTGCTTTCGGACCTTCCACCAATGGATGCACATGGAAAGCTGGGAGAGGTTGAAGGTGATGAAGACGTTGATTGCGAAGAGAATGATCAAAAAGTCCACGTTCCCCCTGGAAAGCACCAGCAGGACCAGCGAAACGGCGCCGATGAAAAGCACCCCGTTCTTGCGCACCAATTGATGGGAAAGGTTGGCGAAACGCTGGGGCAGCCAGGAATCCACCGCCAGGTTGGCCATCACGATGGGGCCGCCGATGAAGCCGGTCTGGGCGGCGATGAACAACAAAAGCCCCTCGGAGAGGATGGTCACGGTTGAAATCCAGGCGCCCCACTGGTTGCCGAAGAGGGGAAGGAAAACAGCGTCGGCCAGGGAGGTGTTGAGGGTTTTGTCCGGTTGGAATTGGACGTCGAAAAGCACGTAGAGGAACAGGATGCCCCCGGCCGCCAGCGAAAGAGACACCGCCATGTACATCATGGTGCGCTGGCCGGTTCGCACCCGGGGTTCCTGGAGGCTGGCCATCCCGCTGGAGACCGCCTCCAGGCCCGTATAGGTCCCGCCGCCCAGGCTGTAGGCGGTGAAAAAGATCACGAGGAAGCCCCAAAGCCCCGTCGGCCCTGAGATGATCTGGTGGGTCTCGGTGAAGGCGCCCTGGATCACCGAGGGAATCTGGGTGAAGTGGCTCCAAAGCCCCGCCCCGATCAGGAGGGAATGGGTGGCCACGAAAAGCAGGAAGAGGGGCAGTAGGGGTTTGATGGATTCATTGAGGCCCCGCAGGTTCAGCCAAATGAGGAGGATCACCACGGTCACCTCCAGGGCCAGCTTGTGGGGCAGTAGGGGGGAGCGAAGGAGCTGATGGCGTCCACGGCGGCGGCGATGGAAATGGAAATATCCAAAATATAATCCACCAGCAGGGCGCAGCCGGAGAAAAGCCCGGCCACGGGGCTCAAAAGCTTGCTGGCCACCACGTAGCCGCCGCCCCCGCTGGGGAATTGCTCGATGATCTGGTTGTAGCTGGCGGAAATAATGAAGACCGTCACGGCGGTGGCCAGGGCCAAGAAGATGGAAATATGGTGATAGGCCGCGCCCAGGGCCTTATAGGCTTCCGGCGGACCGTAGGCGGCGGAGGAGAGGCCGTCCGCTCCCAAGCCCACCCAGGCCAGGAACGCGATGAGGGAAATCTTGTGGAAGACGTCTTTATTCATGGGGTCCAGGGTCTTGCCCAGGACGATTTCTTCCATTTTTCTTTCCTGCATGATGGCTCCTAACTTCGAATGAGAAAACGCCATTCTAGGTCTTGTCTTGCCGGACGCCTATCGGCAAGATGTTATAAAGCCGGAAATTCCAGACCTAGCTTCTTAGGAAATGCTGTCGTCTCGCGGACCTTGAGTTAAAATACGGGGATTATTCACCCAAGGAGGACATTGATATGCGCTGGTACCACTACTTTTCCTATTTTTGGGGCGGGGCCTTTTTGGCCAACGCCGTCCCCCATTTCGTCAGCGGGATCACGGGGCATCCCTTTCAAAGCCCCTTCGCCTCGCCCCCTGGCGTGGGATTATCCTCCTCAACCTTGAACGTGTTGTGGGGATCGTTCAATTTCGCCGTGGCCTACTGGCTCTTGTGCCGGGTTGGCCAGTTCGACCTTCGCCAGACGGGACAGGTTCTGGTCACGGCCTTGGGCGCCTTACTGATGGCGGTGATGCTGGCCCATCACTTTGGGCAGTTCTACGGCGGCCTCATCTGATCTTTTGCGGTAACTTTTCAACCGCCTTTCCGGTAGAACCTTTTGGGTCAAAGAATGGATTATGGAGGGGGAAGCGGTGAAAAGAATGATGAAGTGGTTTATGGTGGCCGTGATGGGTCTGTTTTTCCGGGTTCACCCGGCGCAAGCTGATTCAATGAATGGAGGACAAGCCATGGGCAGCGACAATATGGGAACGCCGACCGAGGGGATGAAGTACAAGAAACTCACGAAGGAGGAGCTGAAGAAAAAGCTCACGCCCCTTCAATACCAAGTGACCCAGGAAGAGGGCACGGAAGCGCCTTTTCATAACACCTATTGGGACAACCACGCCGATGGCATTTACGTGGACGTGGTCTCGGGCGAACCCCTTTTCAGCTCCACCGACAAATTCGATTCAGGAACGGGCTGGCCCAGTTTTACCCAGCCCCTGGAGTCGGGGGATATCCAGAAAAAAGAAGATAAAACCCTGTTCATGGACCGCACCGAGGTGCGAAGCCAGCACGGCAATTGCCACCTGGGGCACGTGTTCGACGACGGCCCGGCCCCGACGGGATTGCGCTATTGCATCAATTCCGCTTCCTTGCGGTTCATCCCCAAGGCGGATTTAGAGAAGGAAGGCTACGGAAAGTACCTGAAGCTTTTCAAAAAATAAAAAGCTGATGAACCACGAAGACACGAAGGGCACTAAGAACGACGAAAAGCAAAAATCTTTAACCGTGTGATCTAAAGTCTTTTTCAGCCCCGGTTAAAAGATGTTATAGGTCCAACATTTTTTTCCGCTTTTCTTGGTGCCCTTCGTGTCTTCGTGGTTCAAAATGTTTTTTCTTCGCTTCCCGGTTTACTTCCCCGTATAAATCACCTTGAAAATCCTTCCGCCGTGGTCGTCGGACACGAAAAGCTCGCCCTTGGGGCCGGTCAGGACATCCACGGGCCGTCCGATGTGCTCGGCGCCTTGGAGAAATCCCCACAAAAAATTCCGGGGTTTCCCGGAGGGCCGGTCGCCCTTCAAAGGCACGAAGACCACCTTGTAGCCGGTCGGAATGCTCCGATTCCAGCTTCCGTGAAAACAAATGAAAAAGCCACGCTGGTATTTCTTGGGGAATGCCGCGCCGGTGTAGAAGGTCATTCCCAAGGGGGCCGAATGGGCCTGGTACTCCAAGACCGGGAAACCGGTCTGGCGCACACCGTACTGCCCAAAATCGGGGTCGGGCACGGCCTTTCCCGGCAGGCTGTAGGAATAGGGCCAGCCGTAATCCTTGCCCTGCTGGATGAGGTCGATGGTCTCCGGGGGCAGGTCGTCGCCCAGGTAATCCCGGCCGTTCACTGAAGCCCAAAGTTCCCCGGTGCCGGGCCTAAAGGCAAGCCCTACGGCGTTGCGCAGGCCGCCGGCGTAAACCTCAAAATGAGACCCGTCCGGGTCGCAGCGGCAAATGGCGGCGTAGCGGGGGTCCGGCTCGACGCAGACGTCGCAGGTGCTTCCGATGGAAATATAAATTTTCCCGTCGGGCCCGAAAGCCAGGGTGCGGGTGAAATGCCGCCCGCCTGGAGGGAATTCCACTACCGTTTGGCCATCCTCTTTCGAAAGTTGTCGGTCCCCCGGGGTGAAGCGGGCCAGCCGGTCGGTCTCGGCGACATAAAGAAAGCCCTGATGGAAGGCCAGGCTGTGGGGCGTCATCAACCCGTCGATCACGACTCTCATTTCCGTGGAAGTTCCGGTTTGCCCGGGGTCCAGCAGTTCCAGGATGTGGCCCCCTTTCATGTCGCAAACGAAAAGGTTCCCCTCCGGCGAGAGGGCCATGCCCCGGGCGTTGCCCAGGTCGGACGCGTAAACCGAAACCTGGAATCCCGGCAGGGTGGAAAGGCGGGAAGCCGCGTCGGCCCACAAAAAGCCGGGAAAAAGAAGTAAGACGGCCGCGAGCCATGGACGCAACATAAGCTCCTCAAACCGGCTTTTGTAACTACAACATCATAAACCTGATTAAGAATTTTCTCCTTAGGCCAATGAATAGTTTTTAGGGAAAGGTTGGGGCAGGGAACGGGGAAGTAACGGGCTTATCCTTCCAATTTTATGATCTGATCATAAATAGGCCTTCGTTTTTAGATTGGGTTTTCGGGGCGTTCGGCAGGGCAGGGAATGGAGAAGTAAAGCAGGCCTATTCTTCCAATAGTGTGATCTGATCACATTTATTAGGAGCCCTAACCACCTTGAACCCGCCAATGGGAGTCGTTTTATAACCCGGTAATAAAAAGCCTCCTTTCCCATTTACACCCCCCTCCCGCTTGATTATCGTTCCCTTGGGAAAATCAACGGTTTTCAGGGGAAGGCTTGGCATGGAACATTGGGAAGCTTGGTGCAACCTGGGGGGGTCCCTCCTGGGCGCCTTGGGCGGGCTTTACCTGACCTATGACATCCTGGGCGGGAAGGACGGGCCCCTGGCCGGGGTGACCCGGGTGGTGACCTACTCGGCCTTATTCGCCATCGCCTATAGCGCGGGGCTGGGCTTGAAGTTTGGCTTGATCTCCAGTTTTGGGATGGGGGTCATCCTGGGGTACGAGTTCTACCTGGAATCCCGCCGCGTCCGTACCAAGGGAAAGCCCCGGCATTGGGCCACGGTGTTGGCCTTGGGCGCCAGCAGGGCCTTCATCCTTTCCCTGGGTTTGATGTCCATCACCAACTGGCGGATATTTTTATTCCTCTTCCCGCTTTATGCCCTTTTCATCTGCGGGACCTATTTTTTAGGTTTTTCCCCGGCGGATAACCTCAAGGTGTGCAAACGGCTGGAACTGAGGGCCGTGAATTTTTGGGTGTCGATCCTGCGGGGGGTGGGGGCTGGGCTTTCCTTTTGGGCGGCGGTTTCCATTGTTTCGGCTTTGGAACACTTATGCTTTTCATTCGCCCCGGCCTGGCGGGTGGGACTGACCATCGGCGGCACCAGCTTTTTCGTCGGGTCTTTCACCCCCTGGGTGGAATATTGGGTGGACCGGATGTCCCGGCGCTGGCTGGCGGTAGTAGGGGTCACTTTCGCCATACTGGGTTTCCTGATCCAGGCCTTACCCAATTGGATTGTCTTACTCCAATAATAGATGTCCAAGGAGGCTCCTATGCGATTCGACCTGAGCCAAGTTCCCAAGAGAACCATCTACAATCTTATCAACGGTCTAGTGGCCCCACGCCCTATCGCCCTGGTCACCAGCCAGGGCCCCGGGGGCGTCCTCAACGCCGCCCCCTTCAGTTCCTACAACTACCTCTGCCACGATCCGGCCATACTGGGCTTTGGGGTGGCGGCCCGGCCTGACGGTAGCCAGACCCTTAAAGATACGGTCCGCAATATCGAACAAACCGGTGAGTATGTGGTCAATGTGGTGACGGAGGATATCGGGAAGCAAATGAATATCTGCGGGGTGGATTTTCCCTCGGACGTGAGCGAGATGGAGATGGCGGGCTTTACCCCCGAGCCATCCCTGGTCGTCAAGACGCCCCGTATCAAGGAAGCCCACGCGGCGCTGGAATGCCGCCTCTTTCAAATTATCAAGCCCGGCCCGGGCCAGGCGCGCATTGTTTTAGGGAACGTGGTGGCGATTTATGTAGAGGACAAGTTTATCGACCCCCAGGGGCCTTATGTACTGGCGAAGGAACTTCATTCCATCGGCCGCATGAACGCCTTGAATTATTACGTCCACACTCGGGACGCCTTTTTTGAGATTCAGAGGTTAAATTATGAGCAATGGCAAAAAGGTGAAAGGGGTTGAGCCCGCAGAGATATGCCGCTGAAATATAAGCATACGGATGGGAAACTTTCGGTGGTGCTTCCCATTTGAAAAACTATTTCACCACCGGTTCGATAGGGGAAAGATGGGCTTGGGTGCCTTCGGTGGGGAGACCGGCCTCAAACCATTCGTCGATACCGCCCGGATAGTTTTCCACTATGAAACCGCTGAGGCGCATGGCATGGGCCGCGCTGGCGCCGTCCGCGCGGCTTAAGTGGTCCCCGTAGGTGATGAAGAGTTTTTGCTTCCCATGCTTGCTTTCAACTTCCTGGAGGAAGGCGGCGTAATCCAGCGTCAAGGGCAGGCTCTGGGAGCCTTGAATATGAAGCTTTTGGAATGACTCTCGCGGAAGGACATTCAAGAGAACCACGCCTTCCTCCAGCCTTTTCACGGAGACTTCTTCTTTGGTCAGGGCCATTTCTATTTTCCTTTTCTTTTTGCTTTAGGCGGCTTGGGCGTTTGGATCAGCGGCTCGGTGGTGTCGGTGGGCAAACCCGCCCGGGTCCAATCCAACAGCCCTCCCGGATAATGGTCCGCCTTAAAACCATTGCCAGCTAAGATCTTGGCCGCGTTCAGGCCCAAGGTGCCTTCTTTATTCGCGCCGTAGGTAATAAAAGAAGTTTGCTTCCCGTATTTCCTTTTGGCCTCAATCGCGAAACTGCGGACGTTTGCGCCCAACGTCAGGCTTTGTGAATCCTTGATGTGAAGCCGGTCAAAATCACTTTCGGACAAAACGTTCAGCAGGACCACGGCGGGGTCCTTCATTTTTTTTTGAACTTCTTCTTTCGTGAGGGGCGTCGGGGACTCCATGGGGCCAAGCTTTCCGGGGATTCTCCCTATACCATAGGCTTTTCGGGCCGGGTTGGGGGTTTTAAACTTGGATTTCGGGGCGGCCTTTACCGGGTGAAACCGGCGGGGAGTTTATCGTCACTTTAGGGCGTTTTCGATCCCCTGTGCCGGGGATGGAAAAAGGAGCAGGCCCATCGGCCCGGTAACCTTCCTCTTTTCTAGTCCAATCCCACTGCACCAAGCCGTGGGGCTTGGTGCTCCCCGCCGCGGACAACTTCCGATTTCTACTTCGTATGTTTTTCAATCCAATCGGTTATATATTCCAGCGCTTCCGGCGCGATGGCTTCAGTGACATCCGGAAATTCCTCTAAATCACCCGTGATGGCGTGCCGTAAAGGGTGATCCAAACCCGGAAAGACCTTGGAAGTAAATTCTGGATGCTTCCCTTCTTTTAAGGCTTTTTCGACGGCGGGAATATTGACATCGGGGGGGACTAATAAATCTTTCTCGCCGCCCACATCCAAAACAGGGCAAGCAACCTGCCTTAAGGCGGGACCCGGATCATATTTCTCCCAATGTTTGTAATAAGCAAAGGGATAGGGATATTCCGCCCAATTGGGCACCGCGCTTTGAAGTTCCATTAATTCTTTAGAATCGTATTTCTTCGCCATTTCTTCCTGGATGAACTTGTGTATTTTAGATTTGGCCTCCTCTTCGGTCTTGGAGCCGATCACTTCATCCATCATTCGTTTATATATCCTTGTGTAGAAAGCGATGTATTCGTCGCCGCGCCTCTCCACCGTCCAACTCCTCAGCCACTCAATGAGGTCTTGGCTTTTACAATCCTGACCGAGTCCTCCCATCAATACGATAAAGGCAACATCTTTTGATCGCGATGCCACCAGGGGCGCGGATATACTCCCTTCGCTGAAGCCGATCACGCCGGCCTGGAGGGGATTCACCTCTTTTCGATTCTTCAAATATTTAAAACCGGCGCAGGCGTCGTCGGCAAAATCCCCGACCGTTGCCTTATTGAAATCTCCGGACGAGCTTCCCACCCCTCGTTTGTCATAACGCAATACCGCCAGGCCGTGCCTTGTCAGGTAGTCTGAAAGAACAAGAAAGTTATTTGGCCAACCATATCCATCCCGGTCGGGTTTTCCCGAGCCATTGATCAGCAATACCGCCGGGAAGGGCCCGCCCCGATGGGGAAGGGTCAGGGTTCCAGCCAAGGTGACGCCGGCTTGTTGATTGGTAAAAGTCACCTGTTCTTCCCGGTAAGGGAAGGGCCTTTTCGGTTCGTAATTCGCCGGCTCCCGGACCACTTTCCGGTTAAAGGCCAAGGTGAAATCGAAAACCTTCTTTTTCCCGGCCTTCCATTCCCAGGTTTTATCGATGGGTTCATTGTGGGAGAGGGTGACATAGAACCGCTCTCTCCATTTCGAGCTGTAAAGCGTCGCGCGAAGCCCTTGGGTCTTGAGCTTAACGGTTAATTTCCCAAACGTGGATGAAGGCCCCAATAAAAAAGGCCCGTCGGTATGCGCCAGATCGATTTCCCGGTTCGGAGGTTGGGTCTCAGGCAAGGTCCCCGGGATTGAGTCCATCTGGTATGGATCCCCGGCCCAGTCGTCGTATAAAAAATCTAATTGGGCGGTGACACCGAGGATGGTAATCGGCCCCGTGGGGATGAGGGTGTAACGGACATGAATTCCGGATTTCAGGACCTTAATCGAGGTTTTTAAGTTGGCCGAAACATGATTCGGCAGGTAGAACTTCACTTGTGTATCGGGAGATTTGCCTGAGACACCGTACCAACTGCGGCCATTGAAGCCCTGCCAGTTTTGGGATGAGTAAATCAACGGTTTTATAAACATAACTTGCTTCATATTTTCCAAGACATTGATCGAGCCGTTGTCCAGGATTTGAACATGAAGGGGTTTACCCTCAACGGTTGGGGTGCTGTTGGCGGAATTCGCCTGCATCACGCTGGGGAAAAATAGGATGGTCCCGAAAAACAACCTTAAAGCGTATTTGAATTTTTTGTTGTTTTTCATAAAGCCTCACTGACGTTAAAGCTTCGGTAGACAAACCAAATATTCCAAATGTTTCGCGATTTCGGGTGAAGCCGTAAATTCCAGGCCGAACTCCTTCTTGACCTGGCTCATGTCAAACAACATGGGGGTTGCGTCCCAGCCCTTGTCTTCAACCACGACCTTACTTTTAGAGCCCGTGATCTCAATAGCCTTTTGAGCCACCTTTTCCCATGTCACGAACTCAGTGGACAGGCCAAAGAATATCCGGCGGTTAAGATCGCTCTTTAAAACGGCGCTGTACAATTTCGCCAGGTCGCCCGCCCAGATGAACTGGGTGCCGTCGTGCTTGGTGACCGTGATGGGTTCGTTCTTTTTCGCCGCCGCCGCGATTTGGTTGAAACGCTTGTCCGGTTGGGTGACTCCATCGGGATAGGCGGGATTGCCGAAGGTATAGCCGGGGCGGATAATGTTACAGCGTATCTTCGCTTTGGCCGCGAAGCCCAATAAATAGGCTTCCGAAGAGGCTTTGGTGGCCCCGTAAAGGTCTACCGGCCTGGGATCGATACTTTCGGTCATGTGGGGGCGGAATTCTCCAACCGCCGCCGTGGAAGAAGTGTAGAGAAACTGCTTCACGCCAGCCTCTTCCGCTTTCTCCATCAAAAAGGCCGTGACCACCGTGTCCTTTTGAAGCATGGTGGTGGGCGTTTCCCCCCAACCCAGGGCGATATGCACGCAAGCGTCACAACCCTTCAAGGCCTTTTCCATGATCGGCTGGTCATAGAGGTTGCCTTCCACGATCTCGACTCCGGCCAAGGTTTTAAGCGAGGGGATTTTATGGGTGTTACGGATAAGAAGACGAAGCTCATGGCCCTGGGCCAGAAATTCCTTCACGACCCAATGCCCGATAAAGCCGCTGCCGCCGGTTAAAAATATTTTCATCGTCCGATTCCCGCCTTTTGAGACCTTGATTGAAAAAAAACTATCCCCGCCATTATCCACTATTTTGGAACCGAACTTATCGGGGCTTTTTAACCAGTGCCAGTGTCAAAAGACCCGCCAGGGCCGTGACCGCGAGGATCGCGGCCGTGGGGAGACAACTTTGGACGCTAAAAAAACCTACCCCCGCCGAGGTCAAGGACCCGGCCGCAATCTGGATGAAACCCAGCAGGGCCGAGGCGCTTCCCGCGTGATTGCCGAAGGGAGCCAGGGAGAGGGCCCCGGCATTGGGGTTTACCATCCCGGCGCAGGAGAGGGTGGCGAATAAGAAGACCAGAGTTCCCGCCAGGTTCAGCCAGCCCAGAAGAGCGAAAAGCACGAAGAGCATGGCCACTAGGCATTGGCCCAGCATGGCGACTTCCAAAATCCGCTCGCTGGAATAGCGCTTGAGAAGCCAGATGTTCACCTGGCTTCCCCCGATGAAGCCTGCCGCCAGGCAGGCGAAAATGGCGCCATAGAACTTAGGGCCCACATGGTAAAGTTCCAAAAAGATAACCGGCGAGCCAGCGATATAGGCGAAGAGGCCGGAGATGGAAAGCGAACCCACCACGGCATAAACATGAAATTTCGGCTTTCGCAGGATCATGGCGAAGTTGGACAAGCTTTTGCGCGCGCTCAAGACGGCTTTGGGGTTGGGTTTGTGGCCCTCCGGCAAATAGAAAAAGGTGACCGCCAAGATCAAGCAGGCGATGGCGGCCAGGAGGATGAAAATCCAGCGCCAGCCCAGGGCAGTGGCGATCAAGCCGCCCACGGTGGGCGCCAAGAGGGGCGAGACGCTGAGGATGAGCATGAGCAGAGAGAAAACCTTGGCGCTTTCCTTCACCGGGAAGAAATCCCGCACCATGGCCGTGGAGGCTACCCCCGCCGCCGAGCCCCCCAAGGCTTGCAGGAAACGCAAGGCGATGAGAATTTCCAGGGAACTGGAAGCCAGGCAGCCCACTGAGGCCAGGATGTAAAGCACGAGCCCGAAATAAAGGGGCCTTTTGCGGCCAAAGTGGTCGAGGAAGGGCCCGTACAAAATCTGACCGAGCCCCATGCCGATGAAATAGCTGGAGAGCGAAAGGGAAACCCGCGCGGTGTCACAGCCCAGGGTTTGGGCGACCTGGGGAAAGGAGGGGAGGTACATGTCGATGGAAAAGGGGCTCAGCGTAGAGAGGGCGCCCAGGATGAGGATGATGAAGGTGAGGTTTCTTTTTTGAGTGGCCATGTCTGCCCGGGTGCTCGGGATGCCGATGGAATCGGTCTGACGTTATCAGGTATGGGAAGCGGACTGTCAACGGTCGGGGAAAGATTTTTGAACCGGCGGAGTTTAGGCCTGAGTGCCTTCTACCGGCAAGCCCGATTCGGCCCATTCCTGAATGCCCCCGGCGTAACCTTCCGCCCTCAGGCCCCTTTTTACCAGGGCGTCCGCCGCTTCCTGGAAATGGCGGCAGGGGAAACCCGAGCAATAGGTGATGAAAAACTTGTCCCGGCCGTATGCTTGCTCGGCGGCAAGCGCGAAATCCTCCGGACGGATATGGACGATAGACAGGCTTTGGGAGCCCTTGATCCTCAGCATTTCATAATCGGTTTTGGGCAGGACATTCAGGACTACCACGTCCTTTTCCTTCATCTTTTCCAGAATCGCTTCCTTGGTGATCGCCATGGAAACCCCCTTAACCTGAAAAGGCCTTTTAGCCGCAAATTGGCGCGGATTTAAGGCCAACCATCTTAAGAATTCGGATTCACCTTTTAGGGAAGAAGCCGCCTTTTGATTATCGTCTATCCTGGTTCTTTCAAAATTTTGAAAATCGGCGTTCATTCGCGCAAATCCGCGGCTAATACTTTTTTTAGGTTTAATCGTCCGATTCCTCTTCCCCAAGGACCGCCTGGAGGGATTTCAAGAAAGGCCCGTAAGACCAGTCTCCGTCGTAGCGAAAGCCGTTCACGAAGAAGGTCGGGGTGCCGTTGACGCCGCTGCGGACTCCTCCCTCAAAATCGGTGGATACCCTTTCTTCCACCTCCGAAGCCGCCACGGCCTCATTCAGTTCCTCGACGTCCAGCTTTAGTTTCTCCGCATACTGGGTCAGGCTGTCCACGTCCAGGTTTTCCTGTTTCTCAAAAAGGATATCGTGCATTTCCCAAAATTTTCCCTGGAGGGCCGCCCCCTCGGCCACCTTGGCCGCGTTCAGGGCGTCGGGGTGGACTTCCGAAAGGGGGAAATTGCGGAAGACGAACTTCAACTTATCACCCAAAGCTTTTTGGAGGCGCTTGACGATGGGGTAGGCCCGGCCGCAATGGGGGCACTGGTAATCGCCGTATTCCACCAGGACCAGGGAAGCTTTGTCCGGGCCCTGGAAATGGTCCTCCTTGGAAACCGGGATTTTGAGTTTGGGGGAGGGGCTCATGCTTTCTCCTTTTTCGAGAGGTTTTCCAGGGCGTCCAAGATGCCGTCGGCCCCCGGGTTGACCCCCACGGGGGACAGGTAGCTCCAGCGGATGATCCCCTCACCGTCGATGACGAAAAGGGCTCGCTCGCTGGTGCCTTCCACTTCCCGGTAGGCCCCATAGAGCCTCGCCACATGGCCCTTGGGCTCGAAATCGGTGAGCAGGGGAAAGCGGTACTTCCGTTCCTTGGTGAATTCCAGGTGGCACCAGATGCCGTCCACCGAGATGCCGATGACCTCGGCCTGGTGCTTCTTGATCATGGGCAGGACTTCGTTATAGAGGGCCAGCTGGTCCCCGCAGACCGGGCTCCAGTCCGCCGGGTAGAAAACCAACACCACGTTTTTCCCCCTAAACTCGGACAGCGAAACCTTCTGGTCCGGGGTGGAAGGCAGGGTAAAATTCGGCGCCGGGGTTCCTTCTTTTAATATAGCCATCGGGTTCTCCTTTTTTATATTAAACCCTTGCCCACGTCCGGGGACCGGGGCGGACCCAGGGAAAGGGCGCCCGAGGGGCACTTGGCCACCTGGTCCTTGATTTCCTGGCTAGAGGCCGCCAAGGGTTCGATCCAGGGTTTGCGGCGGGGGTCGAAAACCTTGGGCAGGCCCTCGAAGCAGTAGCCTGCGTGGAAACAAAGGTGGGGCTTCCAAACCACCGACAGTTCGTCGTTGGAGTAATGCTTGGTCATTTCCCTTTTTTTATCCATGGTTTTCCCCCTGTTAATCCTCATCCAACAAAACGAATTCGGTCTTGGGCGCGTCGCAGGAAGGGCAGACGTTGGGCGGGTTGGAACCCCGGGGCATCAGTTCGCCGCATCGCAGGCATTTCCAAAGGATTTCGGTTTGGTCCTGGTTGGCGTCATAACGGTAATTGGGGGATAAACCGGATTTGACGGATGGCTTGGCTCGCATAACGAATCCCCCCTCTGAGTCATTTAATCGGCAAAAAGCCTGATCTCGATGTTTCCCCGGGTGGCTTTGGAGTAGGGGCAAATCTGGTGGGCGGCGTTCATCAATTCCATCGTTTCCTCCGGCGTCAGGCCCTGGGCTTTTCCGCGCATCTCCACCGAGAGGAAATGGCCGCCCGCCTCGTCGGTGTTAAAGCTGACCTTGGCGGTCATTTCCACGTCCCTGAGGTGTTTCATTTGTTTGGCGCCGATCGAGCGGAAGGCGCTCTCGAAGCAGGCGGAATAGCCCGCCGCGAAGAGCTGTTCGGGGTTAGTGCCCCCGCCGGGGCCGCCCATTTCCACGGGCCGCTTCAATTCGAAATCCAATATCCCGTCCGAGGAGCGGACGTGGCCGGAGCGGCCGCCATGGGCCGTCGCCGCAGCGGTATATTCGGTCTTCAAGGACGCCTCCTTTTTTCAACGGAAGGGAATCGAATGATGGACAGGATGCCTGCCCTGCGGGAAAAAGATCAAGATGGGGAAGAGTAAATATGAGTATCCAAGGAATTATCCCAAATAGAAAAAGCCCTTTCCGACGACCGGAAAGGGCTTTTTCTATTAACCGATCAGATCAGGCCGGTGTGGCCGCCATCATGGCTTTCATGCGCCGTTCCAACTCATCAGGGGCCACATCCTCGATATGGGTGCCCAGGTGCCACTGGTGGCCGAAGGGATCTTCTAGGCTTCCCATGCGGTCGCCATAGGGTTGGTCCTTCAGGGGCCGGGTTTCTTTCGCGCCCGCGGCCAATGCCTGGTGGAACAAATGGTCCACATCCGCGATATAAAGAAGGATGGAAACGGGGCTTCCACCCAGGGATTTGGGACTGTGGGTGCCCATCATCGGGGACTCGTCCGCCAGCATGATGCGGGAATCGCCGATCTGGATTTCGGCGTGGCCCACCATGCCGTTGGGACCGTTCATGCGGTTTATCTCCTTGGCCCCGAAGGCCTTCTTATAAAATTCGATCGCGTCCGAAGCCCCCTTGATCGTCAAATAGGGCGTCACGGTGTGGTAACCTTCCGGAATGGGTTTCACTGACATAGATGCTTCCTTCCGCCTTATCCCAGGGATAAGACTTTAAATTGAATTGCTGGGGTTCTTTCTACCAAAGGGCAGCCCAAAAAGCACGGGACCCAAGTTACATTTCCCGAAAATCTTTTGGGGGATCTAAGGAAACTCACGATTTAAAGGAGGGTGGAAGGGGAGGTCGGCAGTCCCTTAATTATTTTTCTTTTCGCCGATCGACTGGATTTGCTCGCGCAGGTGCTGGTCCACGAGCATGAAACGGAGCCCGCTATGGTAGTCGTAGGACCAGATGATTTTTCCGTAGGCTTCCACGGATTTGTTTTTCCCGAAATCGAAATTTAATTTGAGGAGAAAATTTGGGTTGAAGGTTTGGGAAACCTCGAGTTGCAAGCCCTCTTCGCTGATGTCATTGGCCCAAGCCTCGATGGGTTTATTTTGGATCTCGAAAATATTGCCTGAAAGGGAGGGCAATACCGGAAAAACTTGAACTGATTTTTGAAATTCAAAGCGATCAAATCTGCGTTTTTCCACGAGATTTTGCATGTTTTTTCCGTTCAACTCGGTTTTTCCAAAGGGCCAGCGAACTACCAGCATTTTATCGTCCCGCTTCGATCTTTCCACAAAATTTACAAATTTCCAGGCAGAAATATTCAGATTTTTCTCATTTCGTTTTTCTGAGCGCGAATCCTGAAGGTTGATCCGGCGGATGAGGATAAACCCAACTTCGGGCCGAAAGAACTTCAAACACTTTCCGAAGCCTCGTCTTATTTTATTGTCAAAATTTCACTCAAATCCGGCGCTTGAGAGCCATATTTCTACCAGTCCCCCTAAAAACCAAAAATCAATTTCAGGATGGAAGCAGTGAAAGCAATGCTTTTGGGATGGCATGGATCATGCTTTTTGTTGAGGCTCTATATTGCAGGTTGCTATCGAATATTTAGGCAAAAATATGAAGGAGTTTCCATTATGAGAAACATGATTGTCTTTTTGGGTATTTCGCTGGTCATTCTCGGAGCCGGTTGCCAGAAGAGTTTTGATCTTACTCCCACAGCCCCGCCCTTTATTCCCCCAAGCCCGACCTTTACGGTCGTTCCAGGCGCGCCTTCTTCCACCCCCTCGGTGGTTCCTAACGCCACGGCGGTCTTCACCAAGACCGATACGCCCCTTGCGCTTCCTTCTTCGACAGCTACACCAGTCGATTCTGCGACCCCCGGGGTGACTGCCTCCCCGACGGTGGCTATTACTTTAATCCCCATCGGGACTCCGACGATCACTTCGCTTTTCACTTCGTCCCCGACAAATACTCCGATACCCGCTAATACTTTTACCGCCACGGCCACCATTACCACCACCGGAGGATGGGTTCTAGCTACCGCCACTTCAACCCCGACCCCCATGGATACCTTTACCGCAACGGCGACCATTACCACGACCGGGGGTTGGGTTGCCGCTTCCGCGACCCCGACTTTCTCGAATACTCCCAGCCCCACGGCGACTTCTACCGATACGCCCTTTGGGACGCCCACGAAAACCGGGACGGCCACCCATACGCCCACCGACACCCGGACCCCCACCCACACGCCCACTTCCACCCATACGCCGACCGTTACCCCCACGCCCACGACCATTCCCCCGGGCACAGTGGTGATCGGGACCACCGCTAATTTTAGCGAAATCCTCGCCAACTCCACGGTGCCGGTCGTGCTGGAATTCTGGGCTTCCTGGTGCGCCACTTGCACTTACTATTCGCCGGTCGTCACCCAGTTCGCCACGGATTACGCCGGCCAGGTCCTCGTCGTGAGGGTGAACGCCGACCAAAATATGGCCCTGCTGACCAAGTATGGCGTGCCCATCGCCGGCACCAATACCTACGGGCTTCCCGAAACGATTTTCTTCAAGAATGGGACCGAAATTCTCGACGCGACGGGATACCAAAGCGAAGCCAGCTTGGCGGCCATCTTAAGCAGCCTTTAACCGGCCGTCAGGCCGGTTCTTTTTCTTAAACCACTGAGGATTGATTCCACTGGGAGCGAAAGACCACCCACCCCTTAGTTGGAATCTTTCGTGGGTTACTCCGTAACTTTTTTCCCCGGTTTACCGTAAAGTAAGTCACCCACGACACGAAAGAGGTGACTATGCTTTTTCTTTTGTTCTTCAGCTTCCTGGCCGGCTTCGCCACCATCCTCGCCCCCTGCATCTGGCCGCTCCTGCCCCTGGTGCTTTCGGTTTCCTCCACGGGTGGCAAGAAAAAGCCCTTCGGACTGACCCTGGGGGTCATGACCAGCTTTTCCATCTTCACCCTTTTTGTCTCCTACCTGGAACGCATCCTCCATATCGACGCCAATGTTTTTCGCTTGATGGCCGTTGTCATCAGCAGTCTTTTGGGCGTGTCGCTGCTTTTTCCCTCGCTTGGCGCGAAGTTCGAGGCCTGGATCAACAACGTCCTTCAGCCCCTGCAAAACAAACTTCAGGGGAACGCGGAAGGGGAAGGGTTCGGGGCCGGTTACGTGGCGGGTTTTTCCATCGGCCTGGTCTGGGCGCCCTGCGCGGGGCCCATCCTGGCCACCATCGCCACACTGGCCGCCACCCAATCGGTGAACTTTCAGGTGCTCCTGGTGACCCTGGCTTACGCCATGGGCCTGGGCATTCCGCTGTTCCTGGTTTCCCTCGGCGGCTCGGTGATTTTCGCGCGTATGCGCAAGGTGACGAAATATACCGGCGTCGTCCAGCAGGTTTTCGGCGTGATCATGATCGGGGTGGCGGTATTGATTTACACCAATTACGACAAGACCATACAGCTGAAAATCCTCGAGGCCTTTCCTTCCTATGGGAACCTGGTCAACGGGGTGGAGAACAACAAGATCGTCAATGAACAGTTGGATTCCTTGCGGGGCCGGGCGCCCCGGACCGAGGCCGCCATGGACGAGGGAAAGCTGACCGACATGGGGCCCGCGCCGGAATTCACCGGCATCACGAACTGGCTCAACGGCTCACCCCTGACCCTGGCCCAACTGAAGGGCAAGGTCGTGCTGGTGGATTTCTGGACCTATAGCTGCATCAATTGCCTGCGCACCCTGCCCAACAACAAGGCATGGTACCAAAAATACGGCCCGGACAACTTCGTGCTGGTGGGCGTGCACGCGCCCGAGTTCGCCTTCGAAAAGGAAACCGCCAACGTCCAAAAAGCCCTGGGGCAGTTCAACATTACCTACCCGGTGGCCCAGGACAATGACTTCAAAACCTGGAACGCCTACCACAACGAATATTGGCCGGCCGCCTATCTGATCGACGCCAAGGGGCATATCCGCCTGGCTCATTTCGGCGAGGGTCATTACGGGGAGATGGACGCCGCCATCCGGACCCTTCTGGCCGAGGCCGGCCATCCCGTCACGGGAGGAGCCGCCCTGGTGGAAGCCGAAGGCATCGGCTACGACCAGACCCCCGAATCCTATTTGGGGCTGGACCGGTTGGAGCGTTTCGCTTCCCCGGAAAAAGCCACCGAGGGAATGAAAACCTATTCACTGCCGAAAAACCTGGCCCTGCACCATATCTCCTACCAGGGTGCCTGGACGCTCAGTGATGAGGCGGCGAAAGCCACCCAGGGCTCGGCCCTGGAAATCCAGTTCGCCGCGGACAAGGTTTATCTGGTGATCGGGCCCGCGATGAAGGGCGACCAAGTTTCCCTTTTTCTGGATGGAAAGGCGATCAGCGAAGGCGCGGGGGCGGATGTGGCAAATGGGAAGGTTCTTTTAGATACGCACCGGCTTTACAACCTGGTGGACTTCAAGGGCAAGCCGGGCTCCCACCGCCTTCGCATCGAGTTCCAGAACGCGGGAACTTCGGTTTATGCCTTCACGTTTGGGTGAGTCTCACCCCATCGTGGGATAGTCGGTATAGACCTTCGTTTCCTAATATAGGCCGCCAGATCAGCTTCATTTAGCGCGGATTTTCATTAGTTGAAACTCCCATGAAAAGCGCTCTTTTTTCGACCTTAATTTGTTGCCAAACTAAATACCCTCCACTTAATATGTCGAAGCTAACGGACACCCCAAGTCAAATTTCGGGGCAATTTCTTGGATATTTAACTTGGGAACTCTATGAAATATCGCATTATTGGGCTTTTTTCGGTTCTGGCTGGAATAGCTTTTTCAAACATTGGATGTCCTGGGAAAGATAACCCCACCAGTCCTGCTCCCGTAACAGTAATCATTGTCACGACCAGCACAGCGACTTCGACTCCGACAGGAACCCTAACACCCTTCACTCCGACCTTCACATTTACCGCTACCTTTACTCCTACCAACAGCCCTACCCTTACGGCCACAAGCACACCGACCTCAACGGGAATCGCGACCAATACAAGAACGACGACTAGCACCCCTTCTTTCACCAGCACAAACAGTCCAACGTTCACGGCCAGCAATACCCCGACCGCGACCAATAACGCCACGAGTACGACCACGGCGACACCCACTTTAACTCCCAGCAACAGCCCTTCCGCAACCTCTAGCAATACCGTCTCAAAAACCTTTACGCCCACAAACTCGGTCACGGGGACACCCAGTTTTACCCCGACGACCACCCCCACTTCGACGCCGACCAATACGGGTGGACTAACGTCAACCGCCACTAATACTCCTACCGCAACCAATGGGAGCGGGAATACTTCTACATTCACTCCCACCTTCACCGTTACCTCAACTTTGACCTCTACTAACACACCCGCGCCATGCTCAAGCGCGGTTTTCCTGTCGAGCTACACTTTTGACTATGGCTTGCAGTGCTGGTCAACCGCCGATAGCTCCCTTTCAGGGGTCACGGATTCTTATTCCTCAACCACCGTTCACTCGGGAATAGGGGCTTTTGAAGCTACCGCGCCCTTCTCTGGCACCGGGACGGTCAATATCGATATTCTTTTCGCTTCCCCAGCGAATCTTTCCGGCCAAACCATCAGCCTTTGGGTCTATGTGGACGCCCCTGTGATCGCGGGTGCGGGAAGCTTCGCCCAACTCTTTACAGAGAGCGGAACGGGATATACCTGGGAGAACAATGCCGGAACCAACTTGACGGCGGGCAGTTGGACTCAATTAACCTTCACCCCTAATTGGGCCACTTCGGGGGAAAATGCCGCGCAAGTCGAACGCCTTGGAGTTCAGGTGCAATCCGGTACCTCGGCTACAACCGGACACATTTATGTCGACGATGTCACGATCAGTAACACACCGGCGACGCCGACGCCTGTTGCGGGCGGAACCTGGTTTGATTCTGGCTCCTCAACGGCCTTGACCGGCTGGTCGGATTATTCCAATTACTACCTGAGTGGGGTTACCACCGGACCGACTCCGGTGGTTTCGGGTCTCTCTTCATCCTCACCGGGGTACAACAGCGCCAATTGCGTAACCGACAATATCCAATTCACCGCCGCGGGCCAGCAGGACAATATTCAGTACACCTGGGGGACGGGTTCTAACGCTGCCAATTTCACGACCTTGGGGGTCACGGGTTTCCGTGGCTGGATCAAAACGGACGCGGTTTTTTCCAACGGCTATCCAGGGGCGGGTTTATTCGTTAATACCAACAGTTATGCGGACAACTACAATGGGGGTTATGTCAATTTATCGAGCGCCGGTACATGGACCCAAGTCAATTTCGCGCCGGCCTTTACCGGAACGGATGCCACGAACGTCCAGCAAATCGGGCTCTCGTTCTATACGGGAGCCAGCGCGACCGCTTCCTTCAATACCGCCAATGTTTATGTTTCTAACGTGGAGCTTTATTGATCCGAAATGTTGAATGAATCTTTTATTGGAGTGCCTTTTTGAAACTACGTTTATTTTGCCTTGCGGGTTTCTTGGTTTTGGGATCAGTTTTCATCGTCGGTTGCCCTGGCAAAACCACCACTCCTACCGCCCCCGCTCCAGTAACTATTTACTGGTCGGCCACCCCGTCTTTTACCCCCACCCAGGCTTGTTTCGTGGGAACTTCCCCTACCTGTACGCCGACCTTCACTTTTACTTTCACGAACACGTTTACGATCACTAACACACCGACTAATACTTTTTCCCCGACCCCAACCTATTCGCCAACTAATACCTTATCGACGACTTATACGTTTTCTTCCACCCCGACAAACACACCTACCTTTACGAATACTGTTGTCTCTTCAGTAACACCTACGGCCACCTGTGATTTAACTACGGTATTTCAAAATGTCAGTCTTAAAAACTGGAATTTTCAAGTTTACGCGGCCATCAGTTATGGGGTCGGGGAAACAAACTCTTGCCTAATCGGTGTTCCGATTACGATCGTGTTCAACCACCTGGGTAATCCATCCACTATTTTGGGAAGTTTTATAGCGGATGGCGGGTCAACCAGCTGTGTCTTTAACCAAACCTTGCCGGTCGTCAGCCCCGGTGATGGCTTCCAAGTGAGCTTTAATTATTTGGGCACACTTTATTCGGGTTCATATACAAGTTCGTCACTGACAGGATGCGGAACCTATATTTTTGGCGGGGTTGGTGGGGCAGAGTTTGGGGCTGATTTTACTGTTCCGGGATGCACTTGGTCGGGGAACGTAACTGTTACGGGTGGTACTTGCGGGGTTTCCTGTGTTTGTGGGGTTGGACTTTCTTATGCTTGGAATGGCACGCTAAGTCAAAACGGATCGAATCTTACTTTTGACTTGTCTGTCGCAGGTGGATCTCCAATTACTTTAACTGGAACCATATCAGGAACTACAGCAGTACTAACTGGTTATGATTATTCAAACGGCGAGACAGCCACTGTTAATTTAACTTTTGGTAACAACAATCAATCTTTTAGTGGGACTGTTACTGAGCCAAATCAGTGTAATCTTTCTGTTAGCGGCAGCAGTAGTTAGAGGCACCTTTTAAGTAAGTGTGATGAATCTAATTTGAACTGATTAAAAAAAGCAGAGATTGGATTCTTACCGAGCCGTATGCAAAAGAAACAATTTCGGTGGATTCAAAGGTGAAATCGGATGAAACCAAAGTTCTTAGTGGTTTTTTTGCTTCTCGTCACTGGTTCCTTTTGGATTGTCGGTTGTCCTGGTAAAACCACCACTCCTACGGCCCCGGCACCCGTAACTATTTATTGGTCCGCTACCCCGTCTTTCACGCCCACTCAAGCTTGTTTCGTGGGAACTTCCCCCACCTGCACGCCGACCTTCACTTTTACTTTCACCAACAGCTTTACCGCCACCAATACTCCCACTAATACTTTATCCCCAACTTTTACGTACTCACCGACGAACACCTTTTCCCCTACTTATACGCTTACTTCTACACCGACGAATACTGGAACGCTGACGCCTCCCGTCACGAATACAGCTACGAATAGTCCAACCAATACAACGACCCCAACGGGAACACTCGCAACCTCAACCCCCACTCCGACTTGCAATCCGCATGTCACCTTTAGCGTTCCCACAAATCTAACCGTTCAAATAGGGAATGCAATTTTGGGCCCGGGAGACCCAGGGGATTATGAATGTCTCGGCGCTGTCCCCGTCACGATTGTTTTTGATCATGGGGGAGTTCCCATAACTTATGGCGGATATTTTTCTATTTACGGAGCTTTCAGCCAAGCCGTTTCGTCTGTTTATCCTGGAGATTCGTGGACTGCGTCATTTAATTATCGGGGACAAGTTTACAGCCAAACCCAAACATTTAGTTCATGTCCAATTCCCTATTGCGATTATGGAACCTGTATTTATGTGGATACTTCTAATTCCACAAGTACCTTCTATACCATTCCTACTTGTTCTGGTCTTCTCTGCGGTGGGGGAACGACGGGGACGACAACCGACCCTATCACCATTCATGCTGAGGGGGTAGGCGGAGATGTTGTTAACGTCGTGTTCCTCGACGGAGATGGGGAGGGCATGCCAAATACATTGGTGGGCAGTAATTGCGGATTTGATTATTACGCGGGGAATAATGGTTCTTTCCAGATCCAATGTCCATTCACGATCGGCGATATTCAGTTGCAACTCAATTCTGTCGTGGGCGAATACGTGACTATAGGGCAATGCGGTCTTGGTTTTACTATTGATGCATCTGATGTCGAATTGGCGGATGCGAATGGAAACTATGCTGTTTGGTGGGAAGGCGATTTTAATAATTATAATTCTGCTGCATGTACAATTAATGTTTGTCCTTCTACACCCACACCATCGCCATGGGAAATAGATTCTGGCGGGCCTGGAACACTTGATATTAGCAGTGCCTCAAATAGTGGCAGCTTAATTGGGGATAGTACAATGATCGATAATGAAGGGGATCAGAACACTTTTTATGTTAATTATTCGGGTATTGCAGATGGAGATTGGTCTCTTATCATTTATCCACAGATACCTTCTTCACATTCGCGGAGGACTTCGACAGTTGCTTCAGTTGCCAACCCCGATACCCAAGGGCCGACTGATCTGAATGTCAAAGCGGTCTCTTCTGAAATATCCATCCAATTGAAGAAGATCCATGCCAATCAAAGGGCAGGGAACATAACGCTCGCCCAGGCTAAGGTGGCCAGGACTAAAGTTTTTGCCGTTCTCAAGCAACAGATTCGTTTTTTCAGACAAAACCACGGAAGAACATTTACGGACGACCAGAAAAATCAATTGGAACAGATGCTTCTTCAAAAGTGAATTTAACAACGGAACCAACGTTCAAAATCTTAAACCAAATTTAATTTTAGACAATCCTTATCACCCCATCGTGGGATAATCGGTATAACCCTTTTCATCGCCGCCGTAATAAGTGGCTGGATCAGCGGGATTGAGTAGGGCTTTTTGGTCGAACCGTTTGGGTAAATCCGGATTCGCCAGAAAAAGTGTTCCATAAGACACCAAGTCGGCCCCGCCATTTTCAACGATCTCATTTCCCAATTGGGCGTCATAGCCGCCATTCACCATATAGGCCTGCTGGAAAATTTTTCTCAAAAGCGGTGTCAAAAGGATGGTTCCAGCGGGAGGTTTTCTCGGTCCGGCGGCCCCTTCGGCGATACAGAGATAAGCCAGCTTGAGCCGGTTGAGTTCCCGGGCGAGGTGGGTGAAGGTTTCCACGGGGTTGGCGTCGGACATGGAATAGTGGTCGAAATAGGGGGCAATCTTGTACCCCACCCTTTCCGGGCCCCAAACGCCGATGACCGCGTCGGCCACTTCCAGCGGAAAGCGCAGGCGGTTCATCAGGCTTCCGCCATAGGCGTCGGTCCGGTGGTTGGAGCCGGTCTTGGTGAATTGATCCAAAAGATAGCCATTGGCGCCATGGATCTCGACGCCGTCAAAGCCCGCCGCCATGGCGTTTTGGGCCCCTTTTCTGAATTCTTCCACCACTTGTGGAATTTCCACAAAATCCAGGGCCCGGGGCGTCTCGATTTTCTTTTTTCCCAGGGGTGTGAAAAGCTCGCCCACCACGGGGAGTGCGGAAGGAGCGACCGGCAGCTTGCCGCCGTGAAAATCGGGATGGGAAACCCGGCCCACGTGCCAAAGCTGGAGAAATATCCTGCCGCCGGCCTGGTGGACGGCGTCGGTGACTTTGATCCAGCCCTTGACCTGATCGTCCGAATGGATGCCGGGAGTGTTGGGATAACCCTGGCCCATGGGGGTTACTTGCGTGGCCTCCGAGACGATGAGCCCCGCCGAGGCCCTTTGGGAGTAGTAGGTCACGGCCAGGGGATTAGGCACGTTGCCTTCCACCGCCCGGCAGCGGGTGAGGGCCGACATGGTCATCCGGTTGGGAAGTTCCAGCGGGCCCAGCTTGTAAGGGGATAAAAGTTTCATGAAGTCTCCTGGACGTTAAAAATAAAACAGGAGACTTTTATACAGACCTATCCTTTGGATTGCTACCAAGAGTATCGAGAAAGGGGTAACGGGCGGGTAACCGCTCTCTTCAGCCATAAAGGCCAAACCGAGACTTTGTATTTAAGCCGTCTCACGCCGGCACCGGCTCCAGGACCCCGGGGTAGCCCTCCTTGATACGAAAGTCGCCTTCCCTTTCCAGCTTTTTTACGTCCATCTCCAGCCTCTTCAGGACGATATCCCGGAATTTCTGGAAATGGAGGTAAAGGGCCATGAGGGAAAGGGCGTCGCGGAAGGCCATGGGGTTTTTCCACAAGGTTACTCCCAGCACTCTCCAATAATGGTATCCGGTGGAGGGCTTGGCCATCATCCGAATGGAAAGTTTGAGGATGGCCTGCAAGTCATTGAAGATGTTCAAGGAGTTGAAATGCTGGCGCCTTTTTTTCGCGTTGAGCATCAGGCAACTGCGCAGGACCCTGCTAAAGTACTTCTTGGGCGTGAGTATCTCCTTCACGATCCGTCCATAATCTTTGAGGATATCCAGTCGGGGACGGGTGGTGATGAAGTTCAAGCCGCTGACGCATTGGTCCCCGGTCCCGTCCATGGGGGTCTCGAAACCCTCGTCGAGGCGGCCTTCCTTCTTTAAGCGCCGGGTGAGCTGGGTGTTGGGGACAGCCATCATCAGTCCCACCATGTTGACCGCGATATTGGTTTCCTCGATGTTGTCCAACATCCTCTGGGCTATGTCGGCCTTTTCCCCGTCGAAGCCCACGATATAACCCGCCATCACGATCAAACCGTGGCGATTGAGTTTGTGAATGCTCTCGGCGATGGAGCGGTTGGTGTTTTGCCGTTTTTGGGTCATCAAGAGGGTTTCCATGTCCGGCGTCTCGATGCCGGTGAACATCCAGGTGAAACCCGCTTCCTCCATGAGACTCATCAGGTCCTCGTCATCGGCCAGGTTGAGAGAAGCCTCGGTGCTGAAATCGAAGGGCCAGTCGTGCCGCTTCTGCCATTCGATGAGGGCGGGAAGCAGGATCTTGACGGCTTTCTTGTTTCCAATGAAATTATCGTCCACGATGCCCACTTGTCCCCGGTAGCCGAGGTCGAAGAGAGCCTGGAGTTCTGTCTCCAATTGAACGGTGGACTTGCCCCGAGGAACCCGGCCGAAAAGCTCGATGATGTCGCAGAACTCGCACATAAAGGGACAGCCGCGGTTCCATTGAATGCTTAAATTGAGGTAGTTGGAAAATTTCAACAAATCGAAACGTGGCGTGGGGGAGGTTTTCATGTCGGCCTTGCGTTCCCCCGGCTCGTAAGCGTGCCGGGCCTTGTTTTCAGCGAAATCCGCCAAAAATTCCGGCATCGTCACTTCGGCCTCGCCCAAAATCAAGTGGCTGGCCTTGTCATAAAGGTGGGGGCTGGAGGTGGCGTCAGGGCCGCCGACAATAACGGTTTTACCCAAGCCCCGGAAGTAATCGATGAGGCGCAGATGTTCTTTTTGCTGGAAAATTTGACCGCCAATAAAGATGAGGCCGGCCCATTCGACGTCCTTGGGCCTCAGTTTTTCGACATTCATGTCGTTGAGCCGGATATCCCATGAGGGAGGCAGCATGGCGGCCACGGTCATTAATCCTAAAGGGGCCTCGGGGTACTTGGCGCCGACCAGCTCACAGGCATCACGGAAATTCCAAAAGGATTGGGAGGTGAAACGGGGATAAACGAACAAACAACGCTGTGGTGTGGAAATCATGCAAGTTCCTTTTCAGAAGGCTGGAGGAACAAAAGGGATCTAGCATGAATGCGAGACGCGATGAGAACGCAACAACCGACTTTGATTTAGTATCTGATTAGAGAATAGGAACATTTATGGGAATAAGCAAATAAGAACGGCGCATTAATGGAAAATAGTGGGCGGTACCTTTAACTGGACTATCACTTTGAGAACCCTAATTGGGACAAAAACAGGCAAGTGTGCTCAAGAATTCATGAAAGTTGAACTCCTTTGCCGTTCTAGACTGCGGATAAAAGGAGTTTTAAAAAGGTTAAGCCAGCAGGTAAAACTGTTTAAGGCTTGGCTAAGGTGGATAAGTAAGGGGAAGTGATTTGATGGCAATGAACGCAGGCCGCCAGTGTTTCGCCGTACATTTTCTGGAAAGCGATGGAATCGTGGTTTTGAATTGCTTTTCCCAAAGGCTCGATCCGCGATTGGAGGGTGGAATTCAAGCCGTCCGAAATATCCACGCTGTTCCTGATGAAGCGCAGGCTTCCGGCGGCTTCCATGGCATTTTTTAGTTCTTCCAGCTCAAAACCCGCCGAATCCCAGTTCCGGGCCTTTCCGGCGAGACTGAGATGGGCCATGTGGGTTTGCATGGCCATCATGTCCATGAGAAAACCCGGGGCGGGTTGTTGAAAGGAACTCGATTTATCGGCGAAGGCCAGGGCTTTCCGGTGATTTAGATAAGTTTGAAATTCCTTGAGAAGCAAAATCAAAACGAACATGAGTGCGGCCCCCGCGATGAACCCGTATCTTTTTTTCTTTCGTGAAGAAGCCATTCTTTTCCTCAAATTGAAGTTTTATTCCCCGGGTGACGGCCCAGAAAATAAACGGTGGCGGCCCCACAAGCGCAGAAAAGCCCGCCCGCCTGCAGGGCGTGGCCCGAGCCCATTTTTTGGGCGATGACCCCCATCCAAAAACTGCCGATGGGCATGCCCCCGCCGAAAACCAGGGCCCAGATGCCCATCAGGCGCCCCCGGAGCTCGTTGGGTGATTCGGTTTGGATCAGGCTGTTGCCGACGGAAAAAAACAGCACCAACCCGAATCCGGCGAAAAACAGGAAGAAGGCGGCACCCACAGGAGCGTGCTGGAAGCCGAAAAGAATAATCGAAAAGCTGAAGATGGACGCGCCAACGTAAAGACTTCGTTCCTTGACCAACACCGCTCCCATGGTCGCCACCGTCAGGGCCGCCACGCAAGCGCCCAGGCCGGTCATGGCCAGAAGCCATCCATAAGTCGAGGAATCCATCCCCAATTGGACCCGCACGAAAGCGGAGATTTGGGAAATATAGGCCCAGCCCCCCAGGCTCAGCACAAAAAGAAGGGACACCGCGCGGCCCACTTTCGGATTTTTTTTGAGGTAACGGAATCCTTCCAGAAGGCGCCCCAAGCCCTTCATGGAGGGCTTGGGAACGAAGGGCGGCAGTTGGATGCGGTAAATGGCGTAAAGCACGGCGACGTAGCTGGAGGCATCCAGGAAAAAACACAAGCTGGGGCCCAAAGCCGTCAGGAGGCCGCCGAGGGCGTAACCGATGACGCGGGTGGAATTGACCATGGCGCTGTTGAGGGCGATGGCGTTCACCAGGTCCCTTTTGCCCACCAATTCAATGATCAAGGACTGCCGCGCGGGCATCTCAAAGGCCGTGGACAGGCCCCAACAGGCGGAGAAGAAAAAAAGGATACCGATGCTCACGCTGCCTTTGAGAAAAAGGAGGGCGATCAAGAGCGAGGATAGAAGGGAAAACCAGCTGGTGAAGGTGAAAATCCTAATCTTCGGCAGGCGGTCGGCCAAGAGCCCCGAGTAAGTGGAGAAAAGCAGGATCGGGAGGGAATTCAGGGTGAAGGTCAATCCCAGCATGAATTCGGAATGGGTCACCTGGAAGGCCAGCCATCCCAAGGCCGTCGAGCGGGCCCAAGTGCCGATCAAGGAAAGGGCTTGGCCAGCGTAAAAGTAACGGTAATTGACGTTGCGAAAGGCCACAAAAGTCTTACGCCAGCCCTTCACCGGAATCAAACCCTCTTCCAGGGTGTCGGGTAGATTTAAGATTTTGGAATCTTCCATGAATTTTCCCTCAAAGCGGTTCGGTATAGTCCAAGTCGGTGCCGTAGGTTTCCTTGAGATTCCTCAAGGCCAGGAAAGCGATCACCAGCACTCCCGAGCCTATCCAGGCGGTCGACCCCAGGGCCCCCCAGGCGGGCGTCAGGCCCTTAAAGGCCAGGGTCAAAAGAATGGCGGATCCCCTCACGAAATTGGGAGCGGTGGTGGTGACCGTGGCGCGGATATTGGTGCCGAATTGTTCTGTCAGGGAGACGATGGCCACCGCCCAGTAACCCGCGGAAAAACCTAGGCCTAAACAGAAACCATAAAAAACTCGCAGTGAAATACCCGCCCAGAGATGGAAAGCAATAATCATTAAAGAATTGAGGACAAGAAAGGAAAAGATCACTTTTTTACGGTTTTTAAAAATCTGGCTTAAGGCCCCGCTGACGAAGTCTCCGGCCGTAAGGCCCAGATAAGCGAAAAAGATCGATTGTCCTGCGGCGGGAAGAGGGGTCAAACCGAAGGATTGGCCGATCTCTGGGGAAAAGGTCATCAAAATCCCCGCCACATACCAAACCGGCAGGGCCGCCAGCACGAAGCTGAAGTAGAGGGTGCCTTTTCTTCGCGAAGTAAAAAGACTGAAGAAGTTTCCACGTTCCACGGGCTTAGCCAATAACTGCCGGAAAATTCCCGATTCGTAAACCCCCAGGCGCAGGACCAAAAGCACCAAGCCCATTCCGCCGCCGACGAAAAAAGAGACACGCCAGTCAAAGGCCTGGCCCACGAGGCAAGCCACCGCCACCCCCGTCACGCCGGTGGTGGCGATGACGGTCGTGCCCCATCCCCGGGATTCCTTGGACATGATCTCGGAAACCAAAGTGATTCCCGCACCCAATTCCCCCGCCAGGCCGACGCCAGCCAGGAAACGAAGCCAACGGTAGGCTTCCACGCTTTCCACGAACCCATTGGCAATGTTGGCGATGGAATAAAGAAGGATGGAACCGAATAAAACCGAAAGCCGGCCCCTCTTGTCCCCCAGGACCCCCCAAAAGATTCCGCCGAGCAGGAGTCCGATCAATTGCCAATTCAACAGTTCCACCCCCAAACCGAAGACATCCGAGGCCGCCACGCCGATTCCCAATAGACTTTTCGTGCGGATGATGGAAAAAAGCATGATGTCATAGGCGTCGACGAAATAGCCGAGGGCGGCCACGAAGACGGCGAGAGCGATTTTGGGGGGCATGCCGAATTTGGACATGGATTCCTAGGGGGTTATTTGATTTATAACGGTAATGCCCTCATTTAAACTGTTGGGGAAGGGGATTGCAAACCAAAAAGTCCCAAGGAGCCGGTTTTGAGGAAAAAGGAAGAGGCCCATTATGGGTCGAGTTTTTCTTGGCTGATCCTGGGTTTTTTAACCGCCTCCCATTTTTTATTGTCCTACTGCCCTTTTTCAAATCCATTGAAAATCTTTATTTTCATTCTGGGACTCTTGTTGCCGCTTGGCGCTTGGGCGGTGAAAACCAAAAGAGCCGAAACGGAGAAAATACCTTTCCACCAGCAGGAATTCCTGCCGTCCATTCCGCCAGGAGTGTGGATAGCCCTCATGGGGGCCGCGCTCTTCCTGAGATTTTGGAAAATCGGCACTTTATTCCTTTGGCCCACGGGAGATGAGGGCCTAAGCGGCGCGGCAGCGCTTGATCTGAGCCGGAAATGGAACTGGGATTTTTTTTACAGCTCAGGCCAAAGTCCCCCGGTTTTAAACTGGATTTGCGGCCTCTTCTTCAAGTTTTCAAGCCATGTTTTCCTTAATCTTTGGCTTCCCCCCGCCCTTTTTTCGGGTTTGGCGGTTCTTTTGGGTTATCTGGCCGCCCGGCAATTTTTTTCCAAATCATTTTCCTTTCTTTGCGCGGGATTCTTGGCTTTGAGTTACTGGCCTCTTTATTTGGGAAGGCTTTGTCTGCAGGGGGTCCTCATGCCCCCCTGGGAATTATTCACGTTTTTTTGCCTTGGGAAATTTCTGGGCACGTCCGATTCCCGAAAAAGTGGTTGGGCCTTTGGATTGGGACTTTGTACCGGGCTCCACAGCCTTATTTTCGTCACTTGGCCTGTCGTCATGGCGGCGGTAGCCATCGTGGTTCAAAGGGCTTCCGGGTGGTCACGAAATCTATTGGCCTGGTTTTCAGCCGGTGTCTTCTTGGGGCTGGCCCCTTTCCTCTTGGCCGTCTTTCAAAAAGGCTATGGCCAACATTTGATCGAAGTTTCAATAGGAAGCCCTTTCTTTCACGGATCGGATTTTTTACCGGTGGCTGGAGGATACCTAAGTGTCCTTTTATGGGGAACCTTTGGCCAGGGCGGATTTTATATCCCGACCCTGGGCGGGTTCCTGAATCCCTTACTGGGAGCCTTCTTTTGCCTAGGCCTCGTGGAGTTTTACCGCCGCCGTTCCTCCGCCATGGAGAAATGGACCCTGGCAGCGGTTGTTCTATTTCTCCTTCCGGGCTGGATTTCCTTGAATGTGGAAGGCTTCCGTATCGTCCAGCTGATGCCACTTGTTTTGTTGGTAACCGCTTGGGGGCTGGCCTCTTTTTTGAAACTGCTCGCGCCCTCCCAGCGAATTTGGGTGACCGTTCTATTTCTGGTTTTCACGGCGCTGTTCGATTTCGCGCGCCTAACCATGCCCTACCAGGAAATAGCCGGCCATCCGCAAAGGTTCCTTCAAACCTCGAAATCCTTGGCCCGTTACCGGGCCTATGGAATGCTGGAAAAACTGGAACAGGCGGAAGGTCCGGGGATTGTGCTGGGCGAATGGGACATTCCCGCCGACAGAACACTTGAGGCCACCACTTATTTCTTTAACACGGCTTTCAACGCTTCATTAGATTTTAGCCGGTCACGATGGCTTGCCCTTTTGACTGACCGGCATTACTACCCTTTCCTTGAAAAAAGGTTTCCCCAGGCCCAATTCACCGATTTGGACGGGGATTTTTCCAAGGATGGAAACCGGATGCTGGTGGTCCTTCAGGATTCCCCCGAAAACCAGGGAACATTCCAACGATGGGCCCGTGCCGACCCGGCCTTCCGGGATCTGAACTGGGGGATCGATCACGTTCATGACCGGGATTGCCTGGCCAGGGTCGACCAGGATATTCACAAGGATTATCCCTTGGTTCAAGGCGATCCTTTTCTGCAATCGGCTTATTGGGAAAAGGCCGCTTTTTTTTATTATTACTATAGCGGCCATTATCCGGAGCATTTGAGGGCGCTTCAATTGGCCGTCGAGAGGGGTTACCCGGCGGCCCATTTACACGCCGAATTGGCGGAACTTTATCAACTGGGGGGACAAAGCGTTTTAGCACGGGAGGCTTCCCAAAAGGCGCGGCAGTCGGAAACCGCCTATCCCTGGCGCTAAAACATCAGGGAATCGGTGCCGTATTTTGGAATAGGAGAGGATTTCTCAAGTTCTGTTGGGAGTCCACGGGCCGTCCCACCGATTCCATGGCTTTGGAAAGATTGTAATAAAGATGGGCGGCGGGATAACCGGTATGGACGGCCTTTTCCAAATCCTGGACGCAATCGGGGTATCGGGAAAGGATGGCGTCGAACATTCCCGCTTTTTCCCAAAAGACGGACCGAAGGAAGGGATCCCGCTCAAAAGAGGGATAGGCCGCCTGAAGTTCCGCCCGAAAATTTTCCCAACTCATAGGCGGACTCTTTTTTTTAATTTCCAAATCCAATTCCCGACAAAACCGGTCCGCAATCTTCCATTCTTCCAAGCTTTCACTGTCCATGGAACTTACCGGTATCAAGCCCAAAGCCAAGTTGAAATTGTTGGGGAGGGGATCTTTCTTCAAAACCTCCCACCGGCTTTGGGGAAATCTTTTTTGAAGGAAGGGAACGTAATATTTATTGACCAAGAGCGCGGCCCATCGAGGGCTTGAGCCGGATAGCTTGGAATTTTGAAGGGCATCGAAGGGAAAGCAAAAAAGGTTCAGGGTCTTGTTGAAATAGTCCAAGTTGAATTCAGAAAAAACATAAAGAGGGCCGTCCTGTCCGCTCGTTTCCTTTAACAGGCCGTAGGCCCTGGCATATTCGCCTGAAATCCAATCGCCCTTGCCGGCGGGGAGGGATTTCCAGTCCTGGTAGGGAACCCACCAGTGGTAAGCATTGAGGACTGAGGAAACCAGGAGGATCGCTCCAACCGCCACCCATCGGCGTGTTGCTGGAAGATGGAGCAGAAGTTCAACCAATCCCGCCAAAAGCGGAAACAAAAGAAGAGGAAGAATTTGAATGATATGGCACATGCCGACGGTATTGCTCAGGATCCCCGGAAGAAGAAATAATCCGAAGCTTAAGAAGAACCACGCGGAAAAAGCCGATTTCCACGCCGAGGCCAATCGCACCAGACCTACTCCAATCAAGGCGGATTCCAGGGGATTAAAAATCCCCCCCCAGGCCGGTCCATCGGGTTGGCTTCCGACGCCATTTCCGAAAAGAAGGCTCCCGTAAGCGGGCAAGGATTGGGAGAGGGGAAGTTGTAAAAATTCCTCCTGAAGATGGTGGAGGCCGCCTTGGCCCAGCCTTGCCCAAAAGAGTGGGAAGGCGGTTCCCAATGCTCCTAAGAGAAAAAAAACGCATAAACGGGGATAAGGTTTGAGAGTTTGAGCCAAAACCACCATGAACAGCGATAGGAAAACCACGGGCCAAACGGTGTAAGAATAAAAGCCGAGGCCGACCATGATTCCCAGTGTTCCGAAGGCCCAGGATTTGGACTTTCCAGGTTGGGAGAGGGATTTCAAGGCCCAGCCACAGCTACCCAGGACCAGGCATTCCATGGGCAGTACCGCCAGGGGGCCGATGCCCGTGCGGCTAAAAACCCAGTTCCAAAAACTCAACATCCAAAAGCAGGCCGCCAGAAAGGAAAGGCTCTTGGATAAGAACTGCCGGGCCGCCCCATAAGCGAGCGGTATCGTGAGGGCGGAGACAAGGGCCGGAAAAATCCGGATGGAAAAATTTGATGGCCCCAAGCATTTTAAAAAAAGCCCGAGACCCCAAAGATAGAGGGGTTCGGACTGGCATTCGCCCCATAACAGCCGCCAGTCCCAATGTTGGGAAAGGGACCAGCCCAAGATGCCAAAATGGCCCACATCCTTGATCGGCCAAAGGGGGTTGGAATCTATCTGGTAAAAACGGGTGAAAAGAAAAACCACCCCAAAAACCAACCAAAGGACGGAATTGGGAGGTGAAAGAAGGTTAGCATTCGCAGAAAGAAAGTCACGGTTGGAAGAATTTTGAACGGGGCGGTTCATCCGCCCCAAGAGGAATAGAGCTCCGGGGAACAAAAGCCCATAAAAGACGATCAGGAGTTTAACTGTCAAGGACCAGGAGGTATAAGCCACCAGGGTGAAGGAAATAGAAAAAAAAAGAAAGCAAACCCAGGGTTGGTCCAGTTTTTTGAAGTCAAAAGGGGGCTTGTCTTTCGGAATCATGACCGCATTTTATCAGGTTCCACTTGCCGGAAATAAAAAAGGCCCGGTTATGTTTTTAAGAATGTAAGGCGTGGCCGCGGCCCACTAGAGGGCCCGGGGAATGGTAAGGGTGAAGCAACTGCCCTTGCCCGGCTGGGTGATGGCGCTGATATCCCCGCCCTGGGCTTTCATGAAATGCTTTGCCACATATAGACCCAATCCCGCACCCGCCCTTCCCGCTTCTTCCCCCAACACCCGTTTTTGGGTAAAGAGCTGGGCCATGGCGGTGTCGCTGATGCCCCGGCCCGTATCCTTGACCTTCAGTAAAACCACCCGATCCTTGGCTTCGGCGCCGAGAGTGAGGCCACCTTTATCGGTGAACTTAATGGCGTTGTTGATGAGGTTCCGGAGGGTTTCCACCATCTTGTCCCGGTCGGCCAGGATGTCGGGGATGCCGTCCATCCCTTCCAGGGTCAGTGTGAGGCCCTTGCGGGCCAGGATGGATTCGTAATCCCTCATGGATAACTGAATGATTTCCAACAATGGCATTTTTCCAAGGTTGGCGCTGGTCAAGCCCCTCTCAATCTTGGAAAGGTTCAGAAGATCGGAAATCAAACGGTAGTTGTTCATCCCAATTTCCCGCATATCCATCAAGTATTCGGACTGTTTGGGCGACAACTCCCCGGCCAAACCGTCCAAGAGGTTCTCGACGTAGCCGTTGATCTCGCCCACAGGCGTCTTCAACTGGTGGGAAGCCACCGAGATCAGGCTTTGCTTCATTTCTTCCACGTGGCGGCGCTCGGTGATGTCGCTGAAAATCGCCAGGGAATATTGGATATCTTTTTTCAAATCGAATACGGGTGTTCCCCAGATTTGCAGGGGAAGGATATGCCCGTCGGCCAGGTGGATTTCCAGGTCCTCAACGACCGACTTCTCCCCTTTCAAAGCCCGATTCATGGGTAATTGTTCTGAAGGATAGGGCTCGTCGGTTCCCGCCCGGTAGGCTTGGTTCAGGACGGCCATCTCGTCCGAACCAGCCGACTTAATGATTCCGTGGCCCAAAAGCTCGCGGGCTTTTTGGTTGGCGTAAAAGGGAGCCCCTTCCTTGTTCATGACAAAAATGCCCAGGGGAACGGCTTCGAGAAACTGGAAGAGACGGTATTCATTGATCTGGAGCAGTTCCTGGGCTTTTTCCTTATGCCCGATTTCGGAGCGGATGGTCAGGAGCGCCCCGAAGGCGAAAAAGGTGGCAGTGCAAGCTCCCAAGACAAGGATGCCGAGGGTGTCGCGGGCGTTCGCGTCCTCGGCGTCACGGCGCTTGGCCAGCAGATTTTGCTCCTCTAGGATCATCCGGTCGATCGATTGGTCAAGGAGGTCGTTGTTAAGGGAGTTTTGGGAGTCCTTGAAATTGGCGATGGCTTCCTTGTGGCGGCCCGAAAGGCAGATCTGGATGTTCGAGCGGCTCCGTGACAGGCGGGATTGGAGTATCGGAATAAATTGGTTGAAGTTTCCCACTTGGACCGGGTCATCCTCGGTCATCCCTTGGGCTTCCAAGGCGGCCTTTTCCACAAGATTCAGCGAAGTTTCAACGGACTTCAGCAATCCGGGTTTGTCCAGGATCAAATAGGAACGGTAAGCGGCCTGGGCCTTCTTGAGGTTATATTCCAAATCCTGCAGATGGTCGATAACCTCAGTGGTGTGGTCCACCAGGGCGTCACTCTCCATCATTTTGTTGATGCTGAAGTAGGAAAGGCCGCCGATGGCGAGGATGATCGCCGTCAAGAACCCGAAACCGACGAGCAATTTTTGCTTGAGGGAAAATTTCATGTCCGCTTTTCAAAGGAAGTTGTTTTGATTATACCAATGAAAAAGAAGCGGAGGGATTTTACCCATGGTTGAAAAAATACACGACAAAACCATGGCACCTCAAATGCCGAAGTTCGCTCAATTTGCCTTAGGACTTGGGCGAATGACGGATGCTTGGGATTTAGAAAGGGTTACTTTTCCTTGACGACCACCGCCGTGCCATAACACAGCACCTCCGTGATGCCCTGCATGATCTCGGTAGCGTCGTAATGCACCCCGACCACCGCGTTGGCGCCCAATTGCTCGGCGTGCTTCATCATCATGTCGAAGGCTTCCTCCCGAGCCTGCTCGCAAAGGTTGGTGAAGAGGGTGATGTTGCCCCCAAAAATGGCCTGGAGGCCCGCCCCGATATTGCCAATCACCGAACGGGACCGCACCACGATTCCCCGCACGACCCCGGCGTTTTTGACCGTCTGATAGCCGTCCAGCTCAAAGGTTGTCGTCGTCATATTGTGGTTCATGAAATCCTCCTTAGGGTGAGTGACGGTTCATTATAGGAACCGAAAAGACGCTTTCCAGGGAGCTTTTTTGTTAAATCAATCGAAAGAGAGGGATTAAATCTGAATGATCTTCCGCTTGTGGTCCAGGAAGTCGCGTAAGACATACTGGGTCAGCTTTTCGGGGGCGGGGAAGATGAGGCGGCCCTTGTTGATCTTGTGCATGTCCTCCAAAAAATCCCCCTCGCCGAAATAGCCCATGTCCACCTCGTTGCCCATCATGAAGGTGTTGATGGTGATGTTCTCGTCGGTGACGGCCTTCACTTCCCGCAAGGTGCGCTGGTAGGTACGCTCGTTGGGAGGGTAAGTCAGGTAGAGGTAGGAACCCTCGTAAAAGGCGGTGGGGGCGCCGTCGGTAATGAGAAGGATGCTCTTGTTCCGGGTCTCAGTATTGGCCAGAAGCACCCGGGCTAGTTCCAGGCCCTTCTGCAGATTGGTGAAATGCTGGGGGATGGAATCCCTATCCCGCTGGGTGAGCCCCCTGGAAAAATCGACCCGCATGTTGACCGCTCCGCCCATGATGGAAACGGGTTTGGGGGCCAACTCGGGGATAGAACCCACGTTAATTTGCTTGGCGAAGGTGGAGAAGCAAACGAAGTACAGTTTGTCCTCGGGATATTCGGTATGGACGAGGGAATCAAGGGCCAGGGCCAGTTTTTTGGCGTTATAGAAACGGCCGTAGCGGCTCATGGAGCCGGACTGGTCGATGAGCATCACGATGGCGGAAGAGGCCGCGCCTTTGGTCTGGTGCACCATGAAATCCCGGCTGTCGATTTGGATACGGCCCTTCGGCACCCCCCCAGGGTTACCCACTTGGCGGATGGCGGAATTTAAAAGGCTTCCCGGAAGGTCCAGTGTTGTCAATGAATCGCCGAATTCATAAGGACGGGTGGGGGTCATTTCCACATTGCCATCGCCGGTGTAAGTGGCGTGGTGGCGGCCCATGCCGTCGGTAAAGAGGCGGGAGAAAACTTCCTTCAGGGCTTTCTCACCGATCTTGCGCGCGGCGCCGGGAGTGATCTTGTAGATATCCGATTCCTCGTCATAATCCACATCACCGGTGGCCTTGAGGGCTTCCGTAAATTGCTGTTTCAGCTCGTCCCGCTTGGCCTGGAGCGCCTGGGCCGCCTCCTCGCCCAGGATATCCTTCAAGGTTTCTACTTCCATGTTGAAGAGGTCGCCATATTCCAGGGCGTCCTTCAATTGTTGCTCCAATTCTTCGAGGCTTTTCAGCCTTTCCTTCAGGCGCTCGGCCTCCGAGGGCGTGGGAGTCTTGGGGCCCGTGAAGTCATGCCGGTCATAGAGGTCCCTGAGGGAATTCATCTGCTGGATGAGGTAATTCAATTCCTGCAAAAGTTCCCGGGCCTCGTTGGCGGCCTTATTCTGTAATCGCGCCAACTGCCAATCCAGGTTGTAAAGTTGAGAGGGGTTGCGCTGTTGAAGGGCTTCTTCCAGCTTTTGCGACAGGGTCTTGTCCTTGAGTTTCGAGACCAACTGTTCCAAGGCCATCGATTTGCGGAGGATTTCTTGTTCCATCTTGTTCAGGAGCTCGTCCAGGCGGTGGCCTTCCAGTATTTCCTTCTTGTGCCTCTCCACCTCGTCCAGGTAACCCTGTATTAAATCCTGCAGGCCGCTGGTTTTCATGAATTGGTTGTAGGGAATGCCTTTTTCCTGCAGGTGGCGCAGGGCCTCGTCAAAGGTGACGTGGTACTGCATCATCAATTCTTTCACCGCATTGACCAGGTCCTCCAGGGTGAAGGGGGGGGTTTCGGGCTCGTGCCATTCGGAATAATCGTGTGTAATCAATTCAAACTCCTAAACCTATTGAACCACCAAGGCACCAAGGGCACCAAGTACACCTGGAAAAGAAAAGACTTCTTTGATTTAAACTAAAAGATTCAAGCTGTTCTTGGTGCCCTTGGTGTCTTGGTGGTTAAACATTCTTCTTCTTGGGTGCTGCCGAAGTCTGGTAGTCCATCATCTCACCCACCTTGTTCCGCGACAACTTGCCGGACAGGTGTAAACCCTCCAGCACGAATTCCACGCAGGAAGCCTGGTAGGGGTCCGAGCCTTTTTCGCTTAAATGGTGAACCGGCTCCCAAATCTGGGGGAGCTGGGAAATGACGTTCTTGTAGTCGGCAGCGGGAGTTAGGTCCGACACCCTGATGTGCTTTTCCCCAGCCATGTCGGGAACGGAAAGCTCGAAGTGGTCTTTTTCCATGTGTTCCTTGAAAACCGCCAAAACCGCTTTATCCATGATTTTTCCGAAAACCTGGTGTTCGGTCACTGTTTCCTCGCGGAAGGGGTCCAGCTCGATTTTGCCGGAAGAAGAAGTGTATAGGTAATTCAAGTCCGACATCCGTGGAACCGCCTCCGGTTCGCCCAGGACATAAGCCCGGCGGCGGGAGTTGGCGATCATGGTTTCATAATTGGCGATGGAGAGACGGGCGGAGACACCCGACTTCTGGTTCACGTAGGGGCTCTTTCTCGCCTCGATAGTGATCTGTTCGATAATTTCGGTCATGAAATCGGGAACCGTCAGCTTCACCTCGTCATTCTTAGGGACGCGGGCTTCCTGGTGGATGATCTTGATTCCCAACTCCCGGGTCAAGGGATAGTGGGTGCGGATCTCGGCGCCAATACGGTCCTTGAGTTGGGTGATAATCTTGCCCGCCCGGGTGTATTCCTCAGGGTTGGCGGTAAAGAGCAGGAGAATGTCGAGGTTGAAGCGGATGGGATAACCCCTTACCTGGATGTCCCTTTCTTCTAATATGTTAAAGAGAGCCACCTGTACCAGGTATTCCAGGTCGGGCAGTTCGTTCACGGCGAAGATGCCCCGGTTCATGCGGGGGATCAGGCCGAAGTGGATGGCTTCCTCGCTGGCCAGGGGATTCCCCGCCGCCACCTTGGCGGGGTCCAGGTCGCCGATCAAGTCGGCGATCTTGGTGCCGGGGGACAGGCGCTCGGCGTAGCGGTCTTCCCGGCCGATCCAGACGATCTCCAGGTTTTCCCCGTGCTCCGCCAGTTTCTTGCGGCAGGAAGCGCAGATAGGGTGGTAAGGATGGTCGTGGATTTCACAGCCCTTTACGATGGGCATTTCCTCGTCCAAAAACTGCATTAGGGACCGCATGATGCGGCTCTTGGCCTGGCCCTTCTCGCCCAAAAGTACGATGTCATGGTGCGAGAGCAGGGCATTGGTCAACTGGGGAAGGACTGTCTCCTCAAACCCGTGAATTTGCGGGAAAAGGGGTCCGCCGGAACGGATTTTTTTCAAAAGATTCCGCTCGAGTTCTTCTTTTACGGTGAAGTCACCGTAGCCGGAAGCGCGCAATTCTTTCAAATTCATTGGTTTGGAAGACATGAAGTACCCTTCAATTGAGATGATTTCTTTTTATCTTACGGGTTCAAAAGCACTGGATGCAAGGCCACTAGGGTCTAAAAGCCCAGCGATTTGTAAATATCCCATATACCGAAAAGCGAAGGGTGATGGTTGGAGGGGTCATCCGACGCGTGCCTTAATCGCAGATTCCCCAAAGCTAAGACGGGGCCTTCCACGAAAGTCGGCCCGGTCAATTCCAGGATGTTTCCCGACTTTCGCAGGAGGAAAGAGGGGTTGCGGGAAAGATAAAAACGGTGGAAGGCCCCATCGAAATAAGAAAAAGTAATGGGAATTTTATCCCGGTTCTTGACCGCTATTTCCGATGTCGCGTAAATGACGCGGTCGAAATGGTCGGGGAAGACCATAGAGGAAGCGGTCAGCCCCAGATCCGGAAAAAGCCGCTCGGTCTGTTCCACGCCCCAGGTTTCGAAGAGGGTAAAGGTGGGGATCATTCGGATGTCGGGCCGCTGGCGCGCGACATTTTGAAGATAGTAAAGGCTGAAATAATCCTCGTCCGCTTCCGCGAAAAAGACCGAATTGCGGGGGATGGATTTGAGGAGATTCTCGCCATAGTCGTAGGGAAGGGTTTGTTTTTCCTGGCTCCATTGGTCGAACCCCTTGAAGGCCATCAAAAAAGGAATCGCACCCAAGAGGAGAATGACCAGGGGCGCCACCTTGGAAGGGGAATGACGGAGGCGGGACAGAAGGAAAAACATTCCCACGGACGCCAGGAGGGCCAGGATCCAATCCGCGGGAATGAGGAAGTTATCCAGCATCCAAGTGGAATGGGGGTTGTCTGAAATCCGCAAAGCCGTGAGCAAGGCCATCAGGAGACCAGCGAAGGAAAGAAACAGAAATAAAAGAAGTTTCCTTTCTTTCAAGCCTAGCCAAGCCAAGAGGCCCAGAATCGACAGTATTAGGGGCAAGAGTCCCGTGTTGTTCAGGAGATGGTCCGAGATGGGACGGCCTTGGACTTTCAAGATGAGCCGCCATAAATCGGCGAATTGATCCCAGGTCGAAGTTCCTTTGAGGACCTGTGCCAGCAGCTCCCCCAGGCTGGTTTCCCGGAACGACAGGTAACTTCTGGAAAGGTCCGCGATAAAAAGGGAAAAAGTACCAGGGGCTCCCAGGTTCAAGACCGGATGGGCTTGGGCCCGTAGGGGCAGATAAAGCAGGGGTGACAGGGCCAAAAGAAAAAGGGAAAGGCTTTTGAGAAGGGGTGAGGCCCAATGGATTTTCGAATTTTCGCCGTTCGGCAAGAAAAAAAATAAAAGGAAGGCGGGCAGGAAGACCATTTGGGTTTCCCAATGGTTCGCGAACCCCAGTCCGAAGATAAAAAAAGAAAGAAAAATCCAACGGCGATTTACAGAGAGGGCGGGGATCACCTGGCTTAGGAGGCAGGAGGTAAGAGCCAACTGAAGCACGACACCGAGCAGGTAAATTCCCCCTTTAGCGCCCAAGGCATTTCGCCAAAAAGCGGGTGAAAAGGCCAAAAGAAGCGAACCCCACGCGGCGCAAAAAAGAAGAAGGCTTTCGCCTTCCGAGTTGTTTTCCCAAAAGGATTTCAAGGTGAAATGGATCATCCCGGCCAGAAGGACGACCGAAAAGGACGCCAACAAGGCGGACCCTACATTGACGCGAAAGCAGGGGTTGCCGAGGGGCAAAAGGGAGAAGAGTCTCCCGAAAATGGCCGCGAGGGCATATCCGGGCGGATGTTGGAGCCCTAAAGTGGCTCCGGCGGTTATAGTTTCCGCCGAATCGTCGTTGGGGAAAACGGGATTCAAAGTACGAAGGTAGATTTCAAAACTACCCAGTAAAAGAACGGGCTTCCAAAGAATTTGAAGCCAATGATGGAAAGGGGTTTTTCGATCGGGCTGGGTCAAGGTTGGCCTCGATGGCATTATAACTGGTGAAAAAGTAAAAGAGTTTTCCGAATCCTTGAAACAGGAAAGGTCTTTTGGGTTAAAATAATCCCACTCGACTCCTCAACGCCAACCTAATATCCCTAAAGAGAATCCATGCCTGAACTGATCGAAGCCCCCAGCCAAAATTTTATCTCCGCCGAACCCAAAGTCACCCTGGTCAATACCTTTCACCAGCCTTTCGACAACGCGGTGGCCACCGCTCGCACTTGTTATTCCAGCAAGGGCATCATCACCTCGGGCCAAGTGGCGGGGGAGGGGTTGGATGAGGAAAAGCAGGAAGACCGCCGGCAGAAACGCGACGACCTGGCCCGCTCCATTTACAAGGCGGGGCACCATACCACGCTCCAACACGCCCATTTCCAATTCGCCCTCGAGAACGTCTCCCGGCAGTTCATTTGGAGTTTCCTCCACAGCCATCCTTTCTATAATTCCGAGCAGGTGTCTCAACGCTACGTGACGGTCAATCCCACCCAGATGGCCATGCCGCCCTTATCCCATGACGCGGCCAGGGTTTACCTCCACACCATCGCCCTTCAAACCCAGGCTTATGAAGAGTTGACCGAATCCCTGAAACCTTTAGTCGAGAGGGAATACCTGAGCCGTTTCAAACACGCGGACCCCAAGGGCAAAAAGGTCCTCATGGCGGTCCAAAAGAAATCACAGGAAGTCGCCCGGTACGTACTACCGGTAGCCACCTTCGCCTATCTGTACCACACGGTATCGGGCCTGACCCTTCTTCGTTACTGGCGCCTTTGCCAAACCTTCGACGCGCCCCTGGAACAAAGGCTGGTGGTAGGCAAGATGGTGGAGGCGGTCTTAAAAGAAGCCCCCGCTTACAAGGCGATCATGGAACAACCGCTGGCCTTCGAATCCACCGCCGAAGCGAAAATGTACGAGGAGTTCCATGCCACCGCCGCCACCCATAAGGCTTTCCGGCAGGAGTTCGACGCCTCCCTGGGCGGACGAACCTCCAAGCTGGTGGATTATTCCAAAGAGGGAGAGAGGATGCTGGCTTCGGCGGTGCGGGAAGTGTTCGGACTGCCTTCCTCCGCCCTTTCCGACGACGAGGCCATCACCCTGGCGCTGGACCCCTCCAAAAATAAATACCTGGGCGAAACCCTGAACGTGACCACCCACAGTAAACTTTCCCGGGCCCTCTTCCATCCCCATTACACCTTCCGGAAGAAAATTTCCCACACTGGGGATTCGCAGGACCAAAGGCACCGCATGACGCCCGCTTCCCGTCCAATTCTTCACGCCCTCACCCTGGACGAGCCGGATTACCTGGTTCCCGTCCTCTTTAAGCAGGACAAGATGTTGGAAAGGCGTTTCGCCGAAGTCATGAACCAAAGCTGGGAAGGCATTGTCCAACTCCGCAAGATGGGCGTCTCCGAGGAGTTCGCCGCCTACCTATTGCCCAACGCGGTTTCGGTGCGCTTCACCGAATCGGCGGACCTTTTGAACCTGCACCACAAGCACGCCATGCGGCTTTGCTATAACGCCCAGGAGGAAATTTGGCAGGCTTCCTTGGATGAGGCCCAGCAGGTGAGGGAAATCCATCCCCGAATCGGAAAATGGCTCTTGCCGCCCTGCACTCTCCGGGCCTTCGCGGGCACCCTGCCCAAATGTCCTGAAGGGGACCGCTTCTGCGGGGTAGTGGTGTGGAAGAAGGATTTGAACGAATACCAGAGAGTCATTTAATCAGCTGTTGGCAAACAGCAATTAGCAAGAAGGACTATTTATGGGGAATCCCATCCATTTGAAAGCTTGGCCCCCGGCGCTTCTGCTGATTTTTGCACTTCACCCGGCTTTCGCCCAAACCACGAAACAATCCACCGCCCCAGCCATCTCCCCAAACCAGGCCGTTCTGGCCAAGGCGCTCCGGTTCTGGGTCTATGAGAAAAGCACCGATGTCGTGAACGACGTGACCGGGCTTTTCGACAGCAAAGCCCAAAAAATCACCCTCAAGTGCGAACTAAAGAACCTAACGGGCAATGAGATTCACGGTGTCCGGGGCACCTTGAGGTTCACGACTTTCTTCGGCGAAAAGATAGCGGATATCGCCATCGAAACCACCGCCGCCATTCCTTCCGGCCAGGTGATCGGGGTGAATTGGAACATCCCCACGGACCGATTGAGCCCGGAAGTTTTTGACAAGCTGAAAAAAACGAAGTTGGAGCAGATGAAGCAGGTTTGGTATCCCTACATGATCGCCTTCACCGATGGAACAGTTCTTAAATAAATAATAGGAAACAGGGCCGCAAATCCGCGCGGATTTTCGCCGTTTAAAATAGGGTTCAAGATTTAATCGGCGTTGATTTGCGCGAATCTGCGGCTAAGATGTGCCCCATGAAACCCAACCGGCTTGTCTTATTCGATATCGACGGAACCCTCCTTTCCACCGACCGCGGCATTTGGGAAGACCCCTTCCGCGAGGGAATGGAAAAGGCCTTCCGCGAGGCGGGCGACCCCCGCATCATCGATACTCACCAATACCGGATGGGCGGCAAGACCGACACCCAGATCATCCATGAAATCCTGTCGCAAAACGGCATCGACGAAGCCACCATCACGAGGATGCTGCCGCTTATCGGCAAAACGTATATGGGATTGTTGCGGGACAAGGTGAAGGAAAGGCCGGACTATATTCTGCTGAAGCCGGGAGTCGAAACACTTTTGGAGGACCTTCACCAAGATCCCAATGTCCTGCTCGGGCTCCTGACGGGGAATTTCGAGGAAGGGGCCTATTTAAAGCTTTCCGCCCATGGGCTGGACCGTTATTTCGATTTTGGGGCCTTCGGGGAGAACACGCAAAAAAGGTCCGACCTGCCTCCCCGAGCCCTGGCGGCCGCCGAAAAAAAACATGGGGTTCAATTTTTCGAAAAAGAAATCGTCATTATCGGGGATACGCCCAACGACATCCATTGCGGCCGCGACCTCAATGTCCGAACCCTGGCTGTCGCCACCGGCACCTTTACCCTGGAACAACTTTCGGCGGAGAAGCCGGATTTTGTTTTTCCCGACTTTCGGGACAAGGCCAAGGTTCTCTCGGCCATCTTGGATTTATTTCCCCCATCCGCTTAACCCCGAAATTCCCCGCCAAAAGCCGGGGAACCCCGCTTCCCCCTTCAAAATCCTCGAATCTCTAAAAAATAAAAATTATTTTTTTCTGTAACCTTCCGTTCTGGGCCTTCTATTCATTTACAACACCATTTCGAAGGCATCGCCTGGAGGGTTTTATGAAGAAAATATCTTTGCTGTCGTTCGCCGTCCTTTTCATGGCCGTTTCAGCCATTCTGACCAGTTGTTCCCAAAATAGTTATAGCCCTTCTTCACCCTATGGTTCGGCGACAAATACCTTCACCCCGACTCCGACCCCCACCGGCCCCACTTCCACTCCCACCAACAGTCCGACCGTGACTTTGACCTTTACGCCCACGAACACGGCAACGGTCACACCCACTGCCACCGTTACTAATACGCCGACCATCACCAACACACCCACGAATACGGCCACCCTTACGCCCACGGCTACCATTACCGATACCCCCACAGTCACCAATACCCCCACCCCCAAGACCGTCACGATCATGGTCATTTCCGCCTCGGGAAGCTACCGTTATTCCCTGGATGGAACCACGGCCCTCAGCGCGCCGATTACCCTTTATCACGGGGATTCCATTCTTTGGAGCCTGTCGAATCCGAGCATCCATCCCCTTTACTTGGATAACGGGGCCAGCTGTCTCGTCACCAACCTTAATACCGGCGGCTCTTATACCTACTCAAGCTTTTCAGTGGGCACCTATCATTTCCATTGTGGGAACCATGGGTCCTGCAGCCCCTCCAACTCGACTTGTCCGGGCGCCATTTGCACCGGAATGACGGCGGACGTCATCGTCCAATAGATTTCCACTCTCCTTTGTTTTGAAGGGCCTCCGAGACTCTCTCCCGGGGGCCCTTTTTTATTTCCGTTTCCCCGTTTAAAACCTTCTTGCAAAAAGCCCTCCAACTCGTGAAGATACGGTCCATCAGCATTCCATCCCGGATTCAAAGGAAAGCCATGACCACCCATATCCGCCTGGCCCACAGCCCGGACGCCGACGACGCCTTCATGTTTTACGGCCTGGCCAAAAACAAGATCGACACCGAGGGCATCGAGTACGAGCATGTTTTGAAGGACATCCAGACCCTCAATGAATGGGCGAAGGAAGGGCGCATGGAAGTCACCGCCATCTCGGCCCATGCCTACGCCTACGTGAAGGACAAGTACGCCATCCTGACCCACGGGGGGAGCATCGGGAAGAACTATGGCCCCATGATCGTGGCCATGGAAGACAAGCCCATTGAGGCCTTCAAGGGAAAGAAGATCGCCATCCCTGGGAAAATGACCAGCGCCTACCTGGCTTTCAAGCTCTGCCTGCCGGATTTCCAGGAAGTCGTGGTGAATTTCGACGAGATCATGGAAGAAGTGGTGAAGGGCAACGTGGACGCGGGGCTCATCATCCACGAGGGCCAGCTGACCTACCGGGAAAAGGGGCTTTATAAGATCATCGACTTGGGCGAGTGGTGGTTTAAGAAAATGGGAATGGTTTTGCCCATGGGGGTCAACGCCATCCGCCGGGACTTGCCCGAGGACGTGAAGAAAAAGGTTTCCCGTCAACTCAAGGAATCTATCCAATATTCCCTCGACCACCGGGAAGCCGCCCTAGATTACGCCCTGGCCTTCGGGCGGGGTCTTTCCAAGGAAGTGGCCGATAAGTTCGTCGGGATGTGGGTCAATGACCGCACGGTGGACATGGGCGAGGAAGGCCAGGCGGCCATCCGGGAGTTCTTGAAACAGGGTGAACAGAAGAAGTTGATTCCCACCGTCGGCGAGATCGAATTCGTCAGTTAGCCCATCGGGGGTTTCTTGAAAAAGAAAAGGAAGGACCCATGGCATTTATACGTCGCTGAATGCGCCGATGGTTCCTATTACACCGGCATCACCAAGGACGTTGAGAAACGAATCCAGACCCATAATTCGGGCAAGGGAAGCAAGTACACCGCCACCCACCGGCCCATCAAGCTGATCTTCCAGGAACCCCAGGCCAATTACTCCACGGCTCTCCGGCGCGAATACCAAGTCAAAACTCTTTCCAAAAATCGCAAGGCCCGGTTCATCGCCGGGGAAAAGCTACCGAAGCCCGCCCGCAAAGCCAAGATGAGCTTTCAACGGAATCAAAAGCGAAAAGCTTAAACCTCTCCTTCCGTGTCCCATCCCTTTCTTGAAGAAAGCCGTCAAAACCGCTGGGCCCCCAAAACCCGGGCGAAAAGAAAAAGGGCATAAGATTTCAGGGGCCCAACACTCAGCCTGTTGAGAGTTCGAGAACCATAATTGAGTTTTTCGACTCTTTCGTTTAATTGGACAAAATCGTTCAAACGCTTGTATTCCCTGTTAAATATCTGTAACTTCGTGCGGTTCCGCCTGGCAGCGGGACCATAGACCGGCCGGAGGTTTTAGGGTTTCGAACGCCGGGTTTATGTGGTTTTTCTTTCGTGTTCCGTCCCCTGACGGCGCATGAAATAAAATTTTAAGGAGAGAAAGAATGAGAAAGACTCTAGCTTTGGCCATGGGGTTGGTGTTGACGGCATCCGTTTCGTTCGCCGCCGACGCGACTTCCAGCAGCACGGCAGCCAAGACGACGGCTACCAGCAGCACAGCGGCGAGCAGCACGGCTTCCAGTTCGGACAATGGAAAGTTAGTGCTTCAGATACAGGGTGGGTTGACGATCCCGACCAGCAGCGGATTGTCCACTTTCACCGCGGCCGGACCCAGCTTCGGAGGGATGATCGGCTACGCTTTTTCCAAGGATTTCACCTTGGGCGTGGAGAGCGGCGTTGAAGAATGGATCACCCAGTCCAAGTACGGCCAAGGGGGAATCAACCATATTCCCTTGGAACTCCTCGGCCAATATAACTTCACGGGCGGGTCAATTGTTCCCTATATTGACTTGGGCGTGGGCGTGGCCTTTGACTGGTCCACGGACTTCATCCCGAGCCAGACGAATTTTGAGCTGGATCCGGGAATTGGGGTCGCCTTCAACCTCGCCAAGGATTTCAATCTCTTTGTCCAAGGCAAGCTGGCCATGGATTTCAACTCCACGGGAAAGAACGGCGAAAGCATCGCCGCTTCCTCCACGGCCTCGCCGGACAGCCCGCTCATGTCGATCCCTGTCCAATTGGGCGTGAATTTGTCGATCTAAGCTAAGCTTTTTCAGTCTTCAACCCCGCTTTCCTTTGGGAGGGCGGGGTTTTTTGTTTTCAGGGGGCCTCTTTGGGTTCCTTTTTGGAAAGGATCGACAACCAACCAAAATTAAACCACCCTGGCGAAAGGGAATGTGATCCGGATCATAGCACTTGGGCCCCGCGCGAAAAAAGCGGCCATTATGAGTGGGGTCATAAAATTTGTTTTTAAAATTGAATAAATTAATTCCGGTTCAACCTCTTTAGTCAAAGTTCCAACCCTGCAAGGAGTGGGACATGAAAAACAGTTCGATCTATTCCTGGGCTCTGGCTTTGGTCCTCGGTTATATCCTCTACCTGGCCGCGACCCTGGTGGGAAGCCTTTTTCTTTCCGGCAGTTACCTGGCCCTTCCACCCCTCTACGCCAACCAGATTCTGCACCCGGCCGCCGCCTATCTCTGTGGCCTTATCATGCTATTGGGGTTTCTCTTCGGGCTCAGGGTGTTTCATGGCACCTTTTTCGTGGAATGGTCCCTCTTGGCCCTCCTGATGTATGTTCTGGGCTATTTTTTATCCACCTTTGACGCGTCCTTTTTTACCACCATTGAAGGCCGGACCTTCCTGCTGGGTTTGGCTTTCTTTCCCGCCGTCCTTTGTACCGCGGCCTTTACCCACATCGTGAAAACCCTGGGCCCGGCGGTCGGGTACCGTGGAGAAAAGTCTTTCGGTTATTTACAAAGGCACCCCCTTAAAAATTGGATGGGACGGCTGACGCTGGCTTGGATGGTTTTTCCGGTGGTTTATTTTCTCTTCGGGATGGCCGTGGCCCCCATCGCTGTTCCTTTTTTGGAGGACCTCAGCTCCCTCGCCATTCCATCCCTGGGCCTGGCGGTTCATTACCAAATGGAGGAAGAAACCTGAGGCGGTGAGGATCCGGGTTTCAGACAAGTCGTGCCCCGGGCTGAAAGGACGCCGCTTTCGAAGGTTCCGGCTCATGTTAAAATTCCAGGCCTTTTGATTCACGTGAATCACTTTAGAGAATTCTTAATATCGCATGAGGGAAAAAGGCGGCCCGCGATTTCTCGGGAAAGCCTTTAAAAACGGCCTTCATTGCCCGATACCCAAGCCCTATATTGGGGGACCGTCGGCGGACTCCAGTATCCAGGGAAGGGAAAATGAAAAAAATTCTTCTGCTTTGTTTGAGGCCGGTATTTTTGGTTTCGGCTTTAGTGGTTTTCATCCTGGTATCCGGCCCTGTGATGGCCCAAACAACTACGGAAAAAAGCCCCGCCGGTTTTTGGTTGGGGACTATCGATAAAGACGGCCTCCAGGTGATCTTCAATATTTCGGAAAAATCCGGCCATTCCCTCGAGACGACGATCGACAGCCTGGATCAGAACGCTTTTGGCATTCCGGTCAGCCTGACCACTTTTGAAAAAGGCCATTTGCGCCTGGAAGTCCCCCTCGTGAAGGGTTCCTATGACGGGCAAATGAGCGGCGACGGCACCCGGATCGAAGGCAAATGGTTCCAAAGCCAACCCCTGGCCCTGAGCCTGAAAAAAATCTCCGCGGCCGAGAAAAAAGCCGTCGTCCAAAAAATCCTCGCTTCCCGCCATCCCGCCGTCCCCTTTCCCTTCACGGCGCAGGTGAATCAGTCCGGAAGTGTCTACCTGACCGATAACGAGCGCAAGGTCGCCTCGGCATGGCCCCTGATCTTTACGGAAGGATGGAAACCCCATCCCTTCACCCTCTCGCCGGGTGATCCCGCTTACGACGGCGTCGCGGTTTTGCCCGAAGGGGGGCGGGTGGGCCTCCAAACCAGCCTGGAAGTCCTGAAATCGGGCGTCCATGTCCACGCGGTCCTAACGGCCCTGGACCCGGTCACGGTCACCGCAGCACGGTTGAACCTGGACTTTCCCTATGACGATTGGATGGGGGCATCTTTCCAGTTGGGCGGCACCCAAGGCGCAATACCTGCGGAAAAATCCTCCAACATCATGATCGCGAACGGGGATTCGGCGACCCTTTCCATGGGCCCCGCCGCCAATTACGACGGCCTTACGGCGAATCTCGTTGCGCCCCAGCTGAGCACCATCCTTCAGGACAGCCGGCAGTGGGGCGGCTCCCTTTCCGCCATTCTCAGCCATGGCGAGACCAGCGAAAAGCTCTGGGTTTGGAAGGCCGGTGAAAAAAAGGATTTCGACTTCACCCTGACCTTCAACCGTGAGTTCGCCCTCCCGCCTACCCAGGCGCCGAAGGCCTCAAAGGATTTGTCGGGCACCTGGTGCGCGAGGGCGGGAGGCCTCCAAAATCCGAGCCGGACCGACCGGATGATGCTTCGAATCCAAAAAGTAAAAAAAGGAAAATACGAGATCATCAGCCATGACTACGACCTTTACGGGGGCGGCCAGGACGTTTATTTGGAAAAGGCTGCCTGGAAAAAAGGAACCTTGCGCGCCGAGGGCAAGGAGGTTCTCTTAAACCTGCGCCTAGACCCTTCGGGAACCGTCTTGGAGGGAACCCTCCAGACCCATCTAGGTGAAGAAGTCGGCCAGGGCTCCAAAGACACCTCGCCTTCCCAAGGAAAAATCTATCCCATTAGCTTCCACCGGGGCTTGGAATACCTGGTGCCCCGGGTGGACGCGCAAGGCAACCCGGTTACCCAGTACAGCTACCAGCTTCCCCAAACCCTGGCGGACGGCTGGCCGGTGGGGGATTTAAACCAAAGCCGGCTGGACTCCGCTGTCGTCGGGAAGGGCATCGGCCAAATCCTCAACCAGCGCTTTTTTCACATCGAAAGCCTGTTGGTGGTTCAAAAGGGGCAGTTGTTATTGGACGAATATTTCCGGGGCCTGGGGCCCGATGACAACCACCAGCTTCAATCCTGCACGAAGTCCGTCCTCGCCACCCTCTTCGGGATTGCCCGGGACCAGGGCTTGGTGAAGCTGTCCGACAAGCTTTACGATTATTTCCCCGACTACCGCGCCCAGCCCGGCTGGCAGGCGGATAAAAACCGCATCACCTTGGCGAATCTCCTGAGCATGAGTTCGGGCCTGGCCTGCGACGACTGGCTGCCGCCCGGGGACAATTGCAATAAAGGCATGTGGGGAAGCCAGGACTGGCTTTCCTACGACCTCACCCTGCCCATGGACCACGCGCCGGGGGAGCATTTCGCCTACACCACTTCCTGCATGGAACTTTTGGGGGCCATCATCGCCCGCAAGAGCGGCCTGACCATCCCGGACTTCGCGCAAAAGTACCTCTACGACCCCTTAGGCATCCAGGCCCGCCAGTGGGTGACCGGCCCCAACCAGGTTACCGAAGTGGGGGGGAGCCACTGCCTGCGGCCCCGGGACATGGCCAAGCTGGGCTATCTCTACCTGAAAAAAGGGAAATGGAACGGCCACCCAATCCTCTCGGAGGATTGGGTGGAAAGGGCTACCCGGCCCCAGGTGCCCAATCCTAAAGAGAATCCCCGGACTTTTGAATATGGCTATTTGTGGTGGCAGGAACAGATGCCCCTCCAAAATAGAAAGGTTTCCGTTTTCTACGCCGCGGGACGGGGCGGCCAGTTTATTTTCGTGGCGCCGGATTTGGACCTGGTTTGCGTCTTGACGGCGAATAATTACGACGGTTCACAGCTTGCCAGCGAGGATTTTTTCAAGGCCTATATCCTCGGCGCGGTTAAAAATTAGTTTCCGGGTATTCCGGGCCGCGCTTAGGTTTGTCAAAGGCGGAAACCCGCGTTGGACAAAGCAAGTTAGAATGGAGTTATCAGAATGAGAAAAAGAAAGATTTCATCCCTCGGCCTCTTTTTGGGTACGGTTGTACTGGCCTCTTCTTATATGACGGGGTCGATCGCCCGAAGTTCCGTCCTCGTTCCGGCCAATGACCCCAACATTCAGTACTCGGGGCGGTTTGATTTTTCCGATCCCCTTGCCCCCCGTTTCGACTGGCCGGCGGTTTCCATCCCCGCCATGTTCCAGGGAACCTCCATTGGAATCCTTCTCAACGACGGCAACAACGATTTCGACCTTTTCATCGACGGGGAGCTCCAACAAGTCATCGTGACGGACAGCGACACCCAATATACGGTGGGGGGCTTGAAACCCGGTATCCATCACCTTCTGTTGGTGAAACGCAACGAAGCTTTCAACGGGATCGCCACTTTTAAGGGACTGATGCTGGAAAAAGGGATGTCCCTTTTGAAACCGCCGTTGCCGCCATCCCGCCGGATCGAGTTCGTGGGGGATTCCCTGGCCTGTGGCGCCGAGGTTGAGGACCCCAATAAAAGCTGCGAACCTTCCCATTTCCGCCCGACCTCAAACGCCTATCTGGCCTTTGGCCCCCTGGCCGCGAGGGCCCTTAACGCGGATTACCGGGTCACTTCGGTTTCCGGAACGGGAATACTGGCGAAATTTGGGGCGGCGAATATCCCGATGCCCGGTTATTACCCACGGGTATTGGCGGGACAGGAAACACCCGTGATGGACCCCCGGCAATGGGTACCGGATGCCGTGGTGATTGAACTGGGCGGGAACGACTGTTTTTCAGCAAACCCTCCCAGCCGGGATGACTTCGAGGGCGCCTACAAAAAATTTATCGCCGTCCTCCGGGCCGATTATCCCAAGGCCCGGATATTCTGTTTCACTTTCCGCAATTCGCCGCCCGGGACCGGCTATATCCAGGATGTCGCGGCCCAGGAAATAAAGGCGGGTGACGCCAAAGTCGGCTTGGCCGAAGCGGATTGGCCCGCGGCCCACCTCACCGGCTGCTATTTACATTTCGACCGGGTGGGCCAGCAGGAAGTGGCGGATGAGCTGGTAAAGGCGCTCCGTAACGATATGGGGTGGGATGAAGGGAAATCCGACAACGGAGACGATATCCCCCCGCCGCCCTGAGGAAAGCCCTGTGTCGGACATCCCTCCTTGGGACCGGCCCCCAGGGTGTCCTGCTGTAGGCCTGTCGGAGATGGGTATTCACCCAGTCGAATCGTGAAGTACCCTTGCCGAATCACGAAGCAGGCACTTCGCGATTGTTTTGCGCGATTTTACCCGGCCTTTTATTGGCTTTTCTTCAAAAACCGCCTTTTGGTGAAAATTTCACTTCGCGATTCGGTTTGGCCCTTATTAGAGGTGTGGCCCGTATTTTCCAGCCTTTTATGGGCCTTTTTCTCGAATGGCTTTTCTGGAGATTCTCCAGAATTTCACTTCGCGATTTCGCGATAGGCCCTGTGCTAGGTCTGCCAGGCCTATGATTGAAGGGTCTGGTAGGGCGATGCTAGAATGCCCCCAATATGGCTCCCAAGTTCCTGACCACCTTCAACGCCACCGTCCTCCACCTCGCTTTAAGGGCTTTCTTATTGGTCGCCAGCTTTTGGCATGGGGGCCTGATATTGTGGTCTATGGCTTATGACGCCTATATCCCGGAAGATATGGGGTTCCCCTACGGCTGGGGGAAATATTTGAGTCCCTTTGGGGCCGATTCCTCCACCTTCCGCTTTTACCTTAGCGCCCTTATCCTCAACTTGGCTTGGGACGGCTATTGGGTTTGGTCCCTCGGCGGCGGCCCCGAAAGCCGGAAGCCCGGCTATATCAAGCCGGGGATAGCGGCTTACCACCTGGGCTTTTGGGTCCTGTTGGCCGCTTTTTCCCTTTTTACCTCAAGCCAACCCTGGCGGCCTGCGCCCTGCTTTGGGCCAGCCAAAAAGTCGTCCAAGCCCTGCTCCTTCGTCGGGCCCCTAAACCCCTACCTGCTCCTATGTCGAGGCCTCAAGCCGAAACATCAGGTTTGGGTGTACCAGGTTTAAAGGTTGAAGAGCCTGGTGTGCTGAGGCCACCAGCCGAAGCACAAGATTTGGTTGTGCCAGGCCCAGAGGTTGTAAGGCCTGGCATAACCCCGGAAGCCGACCCAGAGGACGAAGTCGCATTGGAAGAGAAAATCCTGGCCTATATCGGGCATCATGGCCAAGCCAACACCGGGGAATTGGCCAAAGCGTTAGGGGTTACCACAAGGGCTGTGAATTACTGCCAACAGAAATTGCTTTCGGAGGGCCGTTTGGAGAGAGCGGGAAAAGGTAGGGCGACGGTATATAAGTTAAGGGAAACCCCGAAGGGTTAAATGTGGATGGGGTTATTAATGGTGCCAGTTTCGGGAAAGCCTCCTCGATTCTGGCAACAAAACTTTAAGATTTGACCCGGTTTTCCCTCCTTTTCACGGGCCTGGGAGATATGGGGTTTTGCTATAATGGGTTCATCTATTAAAGAGAGCACCGCGATGAATCGAAAACAAATGGTTATTAAATTAGGGACCTTGTCCGAAACCGAGGACAGCCCACTGTCCCCGGCCATGACCCCCGAGCAAGGGATTGGAATGATGTGGCGCTTGGCCCTCGACACTTGGGCCTTCATGAAGGAGACCCATGCTGAATCCCGACTACAAAGACATGTTGTCCGCCTTGTCCGAGGAAAAAGCTGAGTTCCTTGTCGTCGGGGCCTACGCCCTGGCCGTCTATGGCCTCCCCCGGGCCACCGGGGATATCGACCTCTTTATCGGTATCGATCCCGGAAACTCCCGGAAAGTTTATCAAGCCCTGAAGCGCTTTGGAGCGCCCCTTTCGGAGGCCCAACCTGAAACCTTCACCCAACCCGGCCTTGTTTTTCAAATCGGCGTCGTTCCGAGCCGGATCGACCTTTTGACCTCTATTTCGGGAGTATCTTTTCCGGAAGCCTGGGCCCACCGCCAAATGACCCAGGTGGAAGGTTTGAATTTGCCAGTTCTATCCCTGGGCGACTTGATCCTCAACAAAATGGCCACAGGCCGGCCCAAGGACAAAGCCGATTTGGAATGGCTGAGGGCCAGGCAGAAGCAAAAACCGTAAACGAAATTTTTGTTCCAATAAGTTTTTAAAAAGGAGTTTGTATGGACGCTCAATTTTTATTGCCACTTATTAGTGGTCTCGGAATCGGTAGCCTTAACCACTATCGCACAATGGTATTTTCAAAAACGAAACGATGAAAAGAAACGTTCTTTCGAGGAAAAGAAAGAAGCATATGTTGGTTTTCTTGATGCGATGCATGCATTAGCGACTGAAAATTCGAACGTGAATTCTAAAAAGTATGCTCTTTGGGAAACAAGGGCGATTTTAGTTGGTTCATCTGGAGTAATAAAGAACGCACAAGGCATGAAAGACACAGAACCGGGAACGCAAGAACGCAGCCAGTATTTTGACTCTCTGCTTGAAGAGATGAGAAAAGACCTGGAAATTGATACAAGAGAGTTGGTCTCAACGAAATTTCAATAATTGCAACAAAGGGAATTGGCTCCTTTGTTCCGTAGGGCCTGACTAAATCAGCTTCGTAAACATGGATAAATCATTAAAGACAAGGGAATACAAAAATGTCTCGATTGATTGGCGAGTTTCGTAATCCTGAAAATGGAAAAACTGTTCAAGTTTATGATGGCTTTTCTTGGCCTTGTTTATGTCTATGGTTTTTTTGGTATGCGTTTAAAGGTATGTGGGGTTGGACTATTGTTAGTTTTCTTACTTCTGGCATTGGATGGTTGCTGCTTCCTTTTTTTGCGAACAAACAGTATCGGAATCATCTTTTAAAAGAAGGTTATTTGCCTACAAGTGTTATTGGTAACGACGAAACAAAATCGGCCGACTATCGAATAAAATGCCCTCATTGCGCTGAGTTGATTAAGGCTGAATCGAAAATTTGTAGATTTTGCGGTAAGGAATTAGACTCCGTAACAGTAGTTCAACTAGATGAAGTGGAAATATTAAAGCGACTTAAAAGATACTCCCCTGAAGAGTTTGAACAGTTTGTTTTAGAATTTCTTAAAAAGGTAGAGGACTGTACTGATGGGGAAGTTACTCAAAGAAGCCGTGATGGTGGTATCGACGGATATGTGAAAAGAGGTTCGCTAGGGTTATCCGATATTTTGTTTCAGGCGAAAAGGTGGGAAAACAAGGTTGGTAGGCCTGAAATGAACAGCTTTGTAGGGGCGTTGCAAGGGAAGAAAGCTTCTCAAGGCGTGTTTGTTACCACGTCTTCTTTCACCAAAGATGCTAAAGAATACGCGGAACAAGTAGGCGTGAAAGTAGTTCTAATTGATGGCGAAAAGATCGCCGAATTAATATGCCAAAAGAACTTGCAATATTTTATAAAAGAAAAGTCGATTGTTTCGGCAAATGAGGATAATAACTTTGTTCCGTTCTCAAATTTGATGGGCCAAAACGTTGGTAGTTTTTTAGAAGAAGTATTCAAGGTTGGCAAAAATAAAAACGTAAAAATCGCAATTAAAAATATTAAGTCACTCCCACTGTGGATTAAGATTATTTTGGGTTTACTTATTTTGGGGTTAATAGGGCACGTTATTAATCCACAACACAATAAAATAAATGAGACCACACATTCCCGCACTTATTAGGTAATTTTTTGTATCTTTTAAGAAGAGACCGAAGGGCCGGACCCCTTTATTTCTTATGATTACTTGATAACTCGAAAAAGGAACTTTGTGCCCAATCGAAAATCATCCGACTCAAAAGCCGATGTCTTCAACCTACCCCCATCGGGCGGCGGCTTCTACTGGTTGTTTTTGTCTTTAGGAGTCATTGGGTTAGGGATTTGGTTTTTCTGTCTATGGTGTGATTGGCAAGGAAACGGTTTTGCCTCCCTTTCCAAGTTGCCCTACAGTATTTGGTTTACTGGATTTTTGGGTTTGATCCTTTACTGTTCTCTAAAGCTCAAGGGATACGGCAAAAACCAAATAGAGGTTTCCAGAGAGGGAATAACCCAGTTGGAAGGGGAAAAGAACCAGGTTTTCATTAAATGGGAAGAAATAACGGTAATAAAACCGAACAGTTTTATGAGCCGCATTACGGTATTGGACGCCACTCACGGAAAAAAGATCGTCATTAGCTATAACTATGAAAACGTTGAGGATATGTTGACCCTCATTTTTCATGAATACATTCAAAAATTTCAACTTCCTGAATTGCCCATCAAGTATGGTATTCCGCTCGTTCCCTATGAATTGATCTTCGCGGCAATCCTGATCTTGGTAAGTTGGGGTATTGTTTGGTTCGTGGTGATGATGCATGAAGCCCATGCTTCAATTGGGGGAATGCATTATTTATTTGTACCTTTGTTCGCGCTGGTGGCGTCCCTGTTCGGCACGCGGGCGGTGGTTTTGGACAAGCAGGCCTTAAGGCTTTATGGACCGGTCCATAAAATGATCATTCCTTGGGGGGAACTTAGGAATTTCAGTTGGGTTATGGAACGGTCCCAATCAACGTCCTCGAAATCATTTGTCGTCACCTTAGAGACCACCAAAGGGGAGGTTTGCTACCTTCAAGGATGGGCTGGGCACCAGGTGGAAATTTTCCTATCGATTAAAAAAATCTGGAATGAGAGGCATGGTTCATAATTGCGTTAAAGAGGATTCTAATATCCCTGGCTAAAGGGAATCTGCGGGGAAAGACGGAGACACGAATGAAAAATTTCAAGGTTCGGTTGGGCGGGGTGTTTCTGGGCTTGGCGATAGGGGTGGCGGTGGGTGGTACTTTGTGGGCCGATCCCTTGAACGATAAGGCCACTATCCATATTTCGGGTTCGGGGGACGTTCCGGCGGGGAAATACCACGAGGTGAATATTTCCGGATCGGGTGACCTCCAGGGTCTTATCGAAACGGATATCCTTGAGGTTTCGGGAGAAGCGACGGCCGAGGGGCCGCTGGCGGCCGATGCTTTGAACACTTCGGGAAGTTTCTCCGCCCACGACAACGTTACGGCCAACAAAATCGACGCTTCCGGCAGTTTCAGCGCGCAAAAAAACGTGGTTTCAAAGACCGCCGCTTTTTCTGGGTCGGCAGACATCGGCGGAAATTTTAAATGTCCCGACGTCACTTCTTCGGGAAGCCTATCCGTTGAAGGCCGGGCCCAACTGGGAGACTTGAACTTGGAAGGAAGCCTCCAGGTAAAGGGCCCCGCCACGGCGAAGAAGGCGGTTCTTTACCTCAGTGGCCAGTCCGCCCTGGCCGATTTGAGCTGCGACACCCTGACGGTGAAGGAAACCACTTCCACCAAATGGGTCAAGTGGTTCATGGGTTCACCTACCAACCTCCTGACGGCTGATACCCTGGAAGCCCAAAACATTGAATTGGAGGATACCCACGCCAATACCGTGAGGGGGGACAATGTCAAGATCGGCAAAGGATGCCAAATCGACGAAGTCCACTATTCGGGAACCTATGAAGTGGACAAGGACGCGAAAGTGGGGAACGCGGTTAAAGAAGCCAAATTGATTCTGATCCATCCATAGCCACCCCGAATTCCAACCCGGGGCCCAGGAGGCTTGTCAGAAGCCCGTCTTTGATTTATCTTGCCCTCGGTTCAATCCGTTAGATTTCATCCTAAGGAGAAGCTCCATGAAACGAGTGTTTGTCATTGCGGCATCGCTGTTATTTTCCCTGGCCGGTTCCCGGCTTTGGGCGGCCCAAAAGGCCATCATCAAGCTGGCCAAAGGCGGGGAGATCGTCATCAAGTTTTATCCCCAGGACGCGCCCTTAAGCGTGGCCAATTTCATCAAGCTGGCGAAGAAGGGCTTCTATAACGGGCTGACCTTCCACCGCGTGGTTCCGGGCTTTGTGGCGCAGGGCGGGGACCCGAACGGCGACGGCAGCGGCGGCCCCGGCTACACCATCAAGGGAGAGTTCACGGAAAACGGCGTCAACAACAGCCAGACCCACGTGAAGGGCGCGGTGGCTATGGCCCGCACTAATGTACCCGATTCGGCGGGAAGCCAGTTCTACATCTGCCTGGACGCCCAACCGGCTTTGGACGGCAAGTACGCCGTGTTCGGACAGGTGGTGAAGGGGATGGACCTGGTGGAACAGATACAGGTTGGGGATAAGATGGAAAAGGTCACCATCGTCGGTGGAGGTTCGAAAAAGCCCGCGGCCGCCCCCGCGGCGGAAACCACGCCGATGGCGGTGTCCACGCCGGGTCATTGAAGGGGAATCATTGAAAAATCCAAAGACTGAAAAATTACCGGAATTCGCCCTTCCTCCCGCGTTTTTGGAACAGTTTGGTCTGTTGCTGGAGAAGGGCGTTCAAAGGCTGAATGAGTTTCAAAAGGAAACCCTTAAGCCCCTGGGGCTTAAGGGAAAGCACCTGGAAATTCTTTTGATGCTGGAGAAAAAAAGCTCGGTCAGCCAAAAGGCGATCAGCGGAACCGTCCATGCCGACCCCACTACCCTGGCCGGCCTGGTCAGGGACCTGAAAAAATTGGGCATGGTGGAGAGCCGTTCCAACAAGGTGAACCTAACCGAGGCGGGAAAGGGAATCCTCGCCCAAAGGGTGCGGAAGTCCCAGATTAAAATTTTATCCAGCCTCACCCCCCAGGAACAAAAGACCCTGGTCCAACTGATTCGAAAACTGGTCATCTCCCAATTCGCCGCGCAAGAAAAATAATGGGCGAAAAGGCTGCTTCTAAAGTCTAAAGAGAGTGAATTGAAAACTATTTTTCGACGACATCGCTTTTATTTTTTTTATTTTTTTCTCTTCTTTCCATTCTTGGCTTTAAATGCCCAAACCACCCCTTCGCCTACAGGCTTGAGCGCCCGAAAATCGACCAATGACCCCATCGAATTTTTGAAGGAAAGCAAATGCTGGTTCAAGGGGAAAGGCTATTCCGGCTACAGCGTGGGTTATATCGTCCGCAGTTACGTTTCCGCGGGGAGAATTAAAAATCTCCAATGGTCCAAAGCGAAGGTAGAAACAGCCTCCCCAGGGTGGGTCATAACCCTTTCTTATTTTGATACCAAAGAGGGAAAGAAGAGGAAGGCTCGTTGGAATATCGACAAGAATAAAAAGACGGCGGGGGATTCGGAAAATCAATTTTTAAGCAGTGTCCCCGGGGAAAAATACACCCATTGGCCGGGGGCCAATCAAATGGACGTCATCGAGTAATAAAAACCGTTCAGTGCCGCTCCCACCTTATTACCGGGTGACCAATAGCTTCACCACCCAGTGTTTGCCGCCAGCCTCAATCACCAAATAGTAGAGTCCGTTGGCCAGTGGGTTGTTCCATTTATCCGTTAAAGTCATATTCAGCACCGTTCCGGGAGGCGTCTGCGGGAAGGGTTCCGCCTGCACGAGGCGGAATGCCGTCGTGTAGATCCGTACCGTCACGTCGGAGAGGAAAGTGAGAGGCACCTGTAGGTGGGCCGGGCCCGAACCCACAATCGGATTGGGATAAATAACCGGAGTCGTGCTGGGGGTTAGGACATGGGTGGGGGTGGCCGTGCCCGTTGGCGTACCGAGGGGCGTGTTGGTCGGGGTACCCGTTAGAGTCGGGGTGGCAGTGAGGGTCAGGGTGTTGGTGACCGTCGCGGTGACGGTGTTCGTGCCGGTATTCGTGGGGCTGAAGGTCGGGGTTTGGGTGGCCGTGTTGGTGGGAGTCCCGCTGTTGGTCGGAGTATCTGTTTGCGTCGAAGTTAAGGTCGAAGTGGCGCTGTTGGTTACGGTCGAGGTCGCGCTGTTAGTGGCCGTGACCGTCGGGGTAAAGGTCGGAGTTAATGTGGCCGAATTGGTGGGAGTGCCTGTGACCGTGGGGGTGGCGGTCAAGGTCGGGCTGTTGGTCACGGTTGAGGTGGCGGTGATCGTGGCCGTGTTCGTTACGGTGAAGGTCAGGGTATTCGTGGTGGAATTAGTGGGCGAACTGGTGACAGTAGGGGTTGGGGTCAGCGTCGGGGTGTTGGAAACTGTCGAGGTGGCGGTGCTGGTGCGCGTATTCGTCGGGGAGAAGGTCAGGGTGTTGGTGGCGGAATTGGTGGGAGTGTTCGTGGCCGTGCGGGTGGCGGTCGAGGTAGGACTGTTGGTCGCGGTGGAAGTGGCGGTTTTGGTGGCCGTTCTAGTTGGGGTTGGGGTGGGCGTGTACACCGGGGTGGTGCCGGTCAGGTCGTTGATCAGGGACTGGCCATTGGGAGAACCCCAGCCCGTGGCCAAATCATAACCCGTGACGGCGGGAAACTTGGTGGCGCTGCCGTTATTGCCGCTGGTGATGTCATGGAAATCGAGGGTGTAATTGGGGCCCTGGCCGATGGTGTAGAAAGAAGGATTGGGAAAGCCGACGGTGGGTTTTCCAGCGGCCACGGCCTGCTGATTGGCGAGGGCGATGAAACCCGCCCAAAGGGGCGCGGCGCAACTGCTGCCGCCCTGGACATCGATATTGCCGTCGCAATCGACCAAGTAACTGTCATTGCCCGCGCAGGAAACGTCTGGGACGTTCCGGTAAGTGGTGGAACCGAAGTTGGTGGCCACACTCAGCCCCACCTGGTAACTGGGAATGGCGTCGCCGACGATGGCGCCCGCCAGGATGCCTCCCGTGGAGCTCCAGCCGTCCGTCGTGGTGTTGACGGCCACTTCGGAAGACCAAGCCCCCCCGGTGCCGGTCATGGTCAAGTCGGTGGCGCCCACGAGGGTTTGGTCGATTTCGCTATCGTTGGCCTCGCCGGGTTGCCCGTAAGGCGGGTCGGCGGTGAAGGCCCCGGCGTGGGGAGCGTTGGCATTTCCATCACCGGAGGCCAGAAAATAGGACTGGCCCTGCAGGGCGAATTCCGCCAAGTCGTTGTTTTCCGACGTCCTTTCGGCGGCGGTGGGTTGCCAGCCCCAGGAATTACTGAGTTGCATACAAAGAGGCGTGTAGGTAGCCATTTCATTGAAAATGTCGAGATTCACGCCGCCGATGAAAGCCACCACCTGGGTGAGGCCGGGCGCCATGGACATAGACAATTCGATGTCCAAGGCCACTTCTGGCTCAATGGAACAGTCGGGGGTACTGGAAGCGGAATAGGAGCTGTCGCAATAAACGTTCGAAACGGGAACATTGAGGGCCGGGACGCAGATGGATTCATAATCGGTGATATCCACGGGCCAATAAACGGTTCCCTCAAAGAGCCCAACGGACTGGCCGGTCCCGGTGAGCGCGACGCCCGGAACATAGGCGTTTCGATAATCACTTCCAACAAAGTATCCCCCGGGGGCCGAACCGCCCCCCAAGTGGGGGACCAGGGAGGTTTTGACAGGGGGCAAAGTCCCTTTCGGAATGGAGCGGTGGAAACGGGGATGGGGAGGTATTTCGTTGTTGAGGCCCGAGATACAAACCACGGGGGTGTCCAAATCGAGTGAGGGTTCCCGGTCGGGCGCGAAAAACAGGGTTCCATCAGGGCGTTGGTAATCGTTGATGGCCACGTAAAAGGCTTTTTCGACGTCGGAGGTTTTGCCGCTCACGTCCAAGACCAGGCGATTGAAATAGCTTTTCTCCACCGTCAAGCCGCGTGCTTGGGCGAATCGGGCGAGGGACTGATAATCCCCCTCGGTGGGGCCGAACATTTCCGTGAACTGCTCGACGGTCAAGTAATGGTGGTACCGGAGACTGCGGGGGTTATAAATTTCCTTTAAAAGGGCCTCCAGGTCAGGAGTATTCCGTAGAGGCAAGGTAATGGCCAATCGCAACCGGGAAGAGCCGGAATGGTGGCCCACCAACGGCGCCATCGACATAGAGGGAGACCGGTGGCCACGCAATTGCTGGCGCCCCTGGGTTTGGGCCAAAGCGGTTGAAAGGAATGAACCACAAAATAAAAGGGTGAAAAAAGATATAAGAGAAAGCTCTTTCATCAGCTCTCCTGATTTCATATTCGGTAAACTCAGGTATTCCAAAGACCTTGCCCGCGACGGAGAAAGGCATTCATATATCCCTTATTCTACCGCAGTTATACATTTTCGGACCTGGCCCGGAGGGTTTGTCTTTGCCTTGGAAGAGCTTATTATTGCTGATTTTTTGGATTTTCGGGGAGCCATCCCAGGGCCCCCGCCTGAAAACGATAGACTCAGGCAGGAATAACAGGTTAAAAGCCAGGCCGTTTTCGATGCCCTATTCCGTTACTCAGTTTTGTTTCTCGTAGAGAATTTGGGGAAATTCAGGGTATAAAGCTTCTGCACAATATGTTTCTTTAAGAAGGAAGCCATGACTCAAAGTGCCTTGGAAGTGGGCGCGGCCCTTATTTTTAAAAACGGCAAATTCCTTATCACCCAACGCAAAGAAAATGATTCCTTCGGCGGCTATTGGGAACTGCCCGGCGGTAAGAAAGAACCCACTGAATCCCTGGAAGAGTGCGTCCACAGGGAACTCAAGGAAGAGCTGGATATTGAAGTGGAGATCAAGCATTTCTTCCGCATCCTCACCTATCACTATCCCCAGCGCTCGGTGCGGTTGAATGTCTTTTTTTGCTCCCATAAATCCGGTGAACCCAAAACGATTGAATGCCAGGCCTTGGCCTGGGTCGAACCTAAAGACCTGTCTTCCTATAAGTTTCCCGACGCGGACCAGACCCTTCTCCAGGAACTGGCTCAACGCGACGATTGGGACACTTATTTGGACAACCTGAAATATCCCCACGAATACCTGGAGGGAATCCGATTGTTCAATTCGGCCCAATATTTCGAGTGCCACGAGATGCTGGAGGATTTATGGCATCCTTCGGAAGGACTGGAACGCCTGCATTACCAGGGATTAATCCAGGCCGCCATCGCGGTGGAGCATTTTCGCAAGGACAACTGGACGGGAGCCGTGGGCCTCTACCAAAAGGCTTGCGAAAAATGGGAACAGATGCCGCCCCAGTTCATGGGGGTGGATTTGAAGTGGTTGAAGGGGAAGTTGGATGTCTTCTTTGGCCAAATCCAAAAGGCCGGGCCCACCGGCATGCGGGGCGTGGATATCGCTTTGGTGCCGAAGATTCCGCTGCCCGAATAATAAATATTATTTTAGTAATGATAGCTGAACGAAAGCCCCGCATCCACGCCGGTGTAATCCACGTTCACGGCTTTGATGCCGGGGGTTCCAGTGGGATTGCCCCCCAGAAGGCCGTTGGAATCGGTCGATAAAACCGCCGTTTGGTCCGATCCGCTGTTGTTGGTGTAAGTGCCTTCGATATCACCGGTGGTCGCGACGCGCCCCCGCGCGAAGAGGCTGGCGGAGAATTGGCCGCCGACGGCGACTTCCCAGCCCAACCCCAAAAATCCCCCCAAACCGATGCCCTGCATTTGGCCCGATACCGTCCCGTTGTTCAAGCCGTTCAAATTCACGATGGTGTTATAAAAGCCCCCGCCCAGGTTTGCGTAGAGGCGTGTGCGGCCTAGCTTGAAGAAACGGTAGTATTCGGCCTGAACGGAAATCATTTGGGGCTGGACGCTTTCCGTTAAATAACCCGTGGGTTCCTTGATCTGGGCGCTGTAACCATTTAAGGTCGCGCCATCCACCACCATTCCCCAGGCGTTATAGGTGTCCAGCATGAAACCCACTTCCATTCCACCGAAGGGGCCGAAACCATTCGCCACGGCGGAGTTTTGACTCTTGATCTTCGCGTAATAGTTACTAAAGGCTGTGGCGGCCTTGGACAGGTCCCCCAGGCCGGCCGTCATGACCCCGGCGTGAAGGCGGACCCAAATGTCGTAGTTCCGGAAAACCCGTGGATAGATATCGTTCCTTTCATTTTCCCAAACGATCCGGGCCCGGAGGCTTTCCGCCAGGTTCCATAATTCCGGGTTTTTCGCGTTCCAACGAAGGCTCTGGTCGAAGGCGGCCAGAGCCAGGGCGGATTGATTGGAAAGGTAATAGTCGTATCCCAGGATTTGCCAGCCTTTCCAATTTTTTGGGTCCAACTGGACCACCGCCTTCATATAAGGAATGGATTTCGCGTAATCTTTATGGGCATAAGCGTCAAAGCCCGCCACATAGTAGTCATTACTCGTTGAGGCCCGGAGGGGAAGAGACGAGAAAAGGAAGAAAATGAAAAGAATAAGGCGAAAAGGCATTGAGAGTCCTAAATAAGATTCGGTTCTAGACCGTCTCAGTATAATCCCAAGGGATAGGGCAAATCAGGCGATTGGGGTGGAAGAATCGGCGGGTGGGGGTTTTCACAAAAGTGCTATGAATGGGAGAGGTTGCGTTTCCACATGGGGTATTTGATTCTCGCCAAGGCGCTGTCGCGGGTGAAAGCCTTGAATGCGAGTTCCGTCATTTGGGCGGCTCTTTCCCTCGTGAGTTCCAGGACTTCGGGACGGGGTTGGAAGGCTTCCTCGCGCCCCGCGGGGGCGTTGACGTTATAAGGGCAGACAGTCTGACAGAGGTCACAGCCCGCAAGGTAACCGTGAAGGCCGATGTCCGGAAGGTCCGAACGGTGTTCCAGGGTGAGATAACTGACGCACTTAGTGGCGTTCAACAGCCCTGGCTCTTCCAGGGCGCCCGTGGGGCAGGCGTCCAGGCAGGCGGTGCAGGACTTGCAAAGATTCTCTACCGGTTCGTCCGGGGCCAGTTCCACATCCGTCAGGATTTCACCCAAGAAGAGGAAGGAACCGAACTTCTTGTTTAAAAGCAAGGTATTTTTTCCGGTCCATCCCAGGCCCGCCGAAGCGGAATAACTGCGTTCCAGGATAGGGCCCGTGTCCACATAAGCTTTAGCCTTGGCGCCGGGCTCCAGCTCCCGGCAAAGATAAGCGGCGAGGATATCCAGCTTTTCCCATAAGACTTCATGGTAATCCCGGCCCCAGGCGTAGCAGGATATGGGATGTTTTTCCAAAAGGGGATAGTGCTCGGGTTTTGGGTTGTAACTTAAGGCTACGCAGAAAACCGATTGGGCCCCGGGCAAAAGGGACTGCGGATCGCCCCGTTCCTCCTTGCGGCGGTATAAATACCCTGCCCTTCCATTGGAATCCCCGGGCAAGGCCCGGGCAAGGGGGGCTGGGTGATCCCGTTCACCTTGCTTCCCGGAGCTTGGCTCCGGGAAAGGGTAGGCTGAAGGAACGGGATAACCCATTTCACCGGCGTAGCCCCGTTGGAGCCAATTCAAAAATGAAGAGTAACCCTCGGGCGGAATGGCCGGGGTGGCACCCGCCAGCTCAAAACCAAGCTCATAAGCCTTTTGTTTCAGGAGATGAGCCCGTTCTAGGGCCTTCATTCGTTTTTAAAATGGGAATAGGTGAGGCCCACCGCGCTGATTAAGGCGAAAACCAGGACGAGGCCGACCACCCCGCGGGATTGTCCCGACTTGGAAAAAAAGGCCATCAAGCCCGCTACAACCACGGCCCAGGAAAACCCGATCCATACTAGGTCTTTCATTTTTCTCATCGGGTTATGGAGGGTCCGCAATTTAACGGAGAACTGGGAGGGGGTAAAGCGTTCCAGGGTTGAGGTGTTGTCGACCTGGCCTCCCAATTCCCGCAGGAGGCTGTCCACGAGGAAAAGCTGGAGCTCATGGGTTTGCGCAGACGCGTCCCGGGAAACGGAAATTTTGTACCGCCCTTTTTCCCGGTCATAGGCGAGCAGGCATTCCACTTCGGGCGGGCCCGCTTCGTAAAAGCGGATAGAGTCCCAGCCTTGGTCCGGGCCCTTCAGGTTGATTTCCACGGGGAAGCCCCGGCGATGGAGATCCTCCATCAATTGGGTTCCTTGGGGCTGGTCTTTTTTTTCGGGTGTTAGAACATATTCAGCCATTTTATTTCCGCCACTCCATCATAACGTTTGTCGGTTCCGGACAAAAAAACAGGGGCGGAAAATTTCCCGCCCCTGCGGATAAGTTAAAAAAATCGGGTTCTTATTTTGCTGCCGTGGCTTCCAAGTCCTTGCGGTAAAGGGGCGCCCAGCCCGATTGGTCCTTGAAAAGGCGCACGCATTGGATCTTCTTCTCGTCGGTCAGATAGAAACGGTGGAAGCGGTTGGCGGGCACCAGGATGAAATCGCCCGGCTCCACGATGACTTTCATCCATTGATCGTCCAGGCTGCGAATCTCAAAAACACCTGAACCTTGGAGGACAAAACGGACCTCGTCGTCGGTGTGGAGATGCTCGCCCACGAACTTTTGGCAGAGGGCTTCGAAGTTGGGCATATCCGGTTTCATGCCTACCTGATCCATGGTGACATAACCCCGCTCCTTCATGAGCTTTTCCAGGGGAGATTTATAAACCGATTCCTCGGTCGGCATCTGCTCGTAGGTGATTCCGTGGGAGTTGAGTTCTTCCGCCGAGATATTTTTGCCCGTCTCCAGCCAAATCGCTTTCATGCATCCTCCTTTAATCTAATGAAATGCCCAGCTGTTTCATCCGGCCCGCCGCCTCGAAAAGATAATCGTAACATTCGGCGTGGGTTTTGGCCTGCTTCCAATCCTTGCCCCAAACATAAACCCCGTGGCGCCGCACCAGAATGGCGCGGGTTTTGGGGTTGTTTTGAATCGATTCGCCCAGAGAATCGGCCAACTCACACTCATAGGCGGTGTTGTCGATGATGGGAACTTCCAAAGTGTCAAAGGCGCCATAACCTTCCACGCCCTTTTGCATTTCCATGTTCTTGATGTGGAATTGCTTATCGAAAAGCATGGTGGCGGTGGCGGCGTTGACGGAATGGCTGTGCAAAACCGCGCCAGCATTCCTGATTTTATAGGCGTGCATGAAGAGGGGAGCGCATTGGGAAAGTTTCAAGCCCCGTCCCGGTTCTTCCACAATTGCGCCGTCGCCGTCCAACACAAAGATATCTTCCGGATTTAAACGTTCCTTCTGGACGCCGCTGGGAGCCATGTAGATGTGATCCCCCTCCTTGATGGAAATGCCGCCGCCTGTGCCGGAAGCCCAGCCCAGATCGTAAAAATTACGACACAATTCGCAGACCAATTCGCAGGTTTTTTGGGAGGTGGCGGAAGGTTTTGAGGACTTTTTAACTTTTACTTCAGTGAGAATAGATTTCATTTTGAAATAAATTATCAGTATTCTGTCCTGAAAGGTCAAGAGAAAGACAAGTCGAAGCGATTCCCGGCTTGAAGGAAGGTCCGTGGCTTCTTACTACCAATCCACCCAATCTATTTTCGTCCCCGCGGCCCCGGAAAAAGTTTACGAGGCCTTAACGAATTGGCCGGTTCGTTCCCAATGGCGCCGGGGAATCGAAATCGACTGGGAAGAGGAAGGAAAGGCCTTCCTGAATCAAAAGGTGACCTTCCGGGTGAAAAGACCTTTGTTTTCCTATTCTTTTTCATTCCGTATTATGGGGCTGGAACCGCCCCGGCGTTTGTACATGGAATACACGGGAAAACCCTTGGCCGGCCGGGCCGCATTGGAGATCAATCCGGAGGGACAGGGAAGCCAAGTGACTTTCCATTGGATGAAAGTGGAACCCCTTGGCTGGGCACCTAAGCTGTTTTTCATGCTTGGATTGGGGACGCGGGCGCACCGTAACCGGACGATGGAAACCCTAAGGATGTTGAAGAAACACTTGGAAATCAAAAATTCTTGAGTTATCCCTTTGCGGACGGTAAAAGAACAGCCGAGACAAACCGCCGGACCTCTGGCGTACGGCGCTCAAAAAGAAACCAAAGGGCGTAGGCGCAAACGAAGACTACCAAAAGCAATAACCCGAACAACAGATAACCTTCCCAGGATGGCTGCCGGGGGCGGGCGATTCCCAGGCCGAAAAATAAAAAAAACACGATCGGCAAATGGAAGGCGTAAAGGGTATAAGACATTTTCGAGAGGATTTTCGAGATTTTTTTGTACCACTGGAAAGGCACCTCCCGCGAAGCTAAAAAAGGAAGCAGGCAGGCCGAAGAAAGGCCTATTAGGCCATCATTGAGGTTAGGCGATTCCCGGCCGGCATAAGCAAGGGTGAGGGAGAAAAGCAAAACTGAACCGATAAAAAAGGGGAAGCTTCCGGCCACTCGAAAGAGGGAGGGTTTTGAGACGCACCAGGAGGCCGCAACCCCCATCAGCCAAATCAGGCCCAAGGCCGTAAGCCGTTTAGGTAGGAAAACCAAAGCAAGGGCCACCGCGGCTGCGCAAAAAATTCTTCTTCCGGCTCTCCCCCGGGTGAAAATCGAAAAATATGACAGGGGAAATAGAAGGTAATACCAAAATTCGTTGGCCAGGCTCCAGAGGGCCCCGTTGGAACCGTAATCCGCGCAGGCGACCGTTTGGAGGAAAAATAGGTTGCCCAAAAAACAATCAAAGCTATCCCGAGCCCCCGCGTAAGAGGCATGATCCCCGATTCTTTTTCCGATCAAGTCCAAGGCCAGGGTAAAAATCAAGGCGGGAATTAGAACGGTCCACAAACGTGTCAGGCGCTGGATGCCATAGCGAATCCAAGACCAGCGGTTTTGGGAGAAGCTGTTCAAGACACTGCCGCCGACGAAAAAGCCGCTCAGGATGAAAAAACACATAACCGCCAAGCCTTGCTGGCTACAGACAAAATAAAAAAAAGCGTCGAAAGCGTTTGGTTTTATGATTTTGGAGTAATCCACGTGGAAATAGGACTGAATGTGGCCAGCGGCGACCGCCAGGGCCGCCAAGCCCCGGAGAAGATCTAGGTTGGTTTGCCGTTGTTCCACTTTACCGCCTTCCCCTAAAGCCTAGACTAATATGGATCAAACAGAGTGTTATCTTAAGGTTGATTTAGCTTCTCTTGCCCTCTTATTATAAGCTTCCTATTTTAACTTTTAACGCGCCGCATATTTAAGGTAACGGAGAAAGACATGAGCAACCTCAGTCAAGACCAGATCAAGCGATATACCCGACATATCCTGCTTCCCGAAGTGGGAGTCACAGGCCAGAAAAAACTCCTGGACGCCAAGGTGCTCGTGGTTGGAGCGGGCGGTCTGGGCTGCCCTATTTCCCTTTACCTAACCGCGGCGGGGGTGGGTACCATCGGCTTGGTGGATTTCGACACAGTGGATGCCAGCAACTTGCAGCGCCAGGTTCTTTTCACCACCGAGGACGTGGGCAAGCCCAAGGTGGAAGCGGCGGCCAAACGCCTGAAAGCCTTGAATCCGGACGTCAAGATCAACACCTACCAGGTGGCATTGAAAAGCGACAATATCATGGACATCCTGAAGGATTACGACATGATCATCGACGGGACGGATAATTTTCCGACCCGCTATCTCACGAATGATGCGGCTGTTCTCCAGAAGAAACCGAACATTTACGGCTCCATTTTCCGTTTCGACGGCCAAATGACGGTTTTCAAAGCTCCCGAGGGCCCTTGCTACCGCTGTCTCTATCCCGAACCACCTCCGCCGGGCGAAGTGCCTTCCTGCGCCGAGGGCGGCGTTATGGGGGCGATGGTGGGAACCATCGGGGCCATCCAGGCTACCGAAGCCATCAAACTCATCACTGGCGCGGGTAAGCCCGCCATCGGGAAGTTTGTTATCTATAACTCACTCGATATGCAATTCAGGACCCTCAAACTCCATAAGGACCCGGCATGCCCCATCTGCGGAACCAACCCCACAATCAAAGCCTTGATCGATTACGAGCAATTTTGCGGCATGAAGGTGGAGGAAACCCAGACCAAGCAGGTGGCCGTGGGTAAGGACGAGATCGACGCGCTGGAACTGAAGGTGAAAATGGACGAGAAACAGGATTTCTTCCTACTCGACGTTCGAGAACCAAACGAGTATGAAATTGCCCGTATTCCGGGCTCCACCCTTCTTCCCTTATCTCAATTGCCCAACCGCTTCCATGAACTGGACAAGGTCAAAGGAAAAGAAATCGTCGTGCATTGCAAGGGCGGCACCCGCAGCGCCAAGGCCATTAACTTTCTGAAGCAACAGGGCTTTGACCATCTCGTCAACGTCGCGGGGGGAATCCTGGGTTGGAGTGACCAGGTTGACTCTTCCGTTCCGAAGTATTAACGGATGATCAATGCCTGAGTCCATCAAAAAAGAAATCGGTGTGGCGCGGGTGACTTTCGCCAACCGATTCCAAGCTTTCGTGGATTATCAAAGCGCCGAGACTGACGTCCTTTCCCGTGAGCGGGATTCGATCCAGCTTTTCTCCCTGGTCCTAGTGCGTGTCCTCTTCCTATTGGGGGAGAACAAGCAGGCGCCGATGCTCCTGGAATATATCCAAACCGCCATGGGCGATACGGTGACCCCTAAGGGCCTCCAGCGCCCCACTATCCTGGGTCCGGGTCAAGGTTTAATGGAAGCCCTTCCTGAAAAACCGGAGAAACTGATGATCCTAAACCTGATCCAAGAAGAAGAAAATCGCTTGGCCGAAATCACCTTGCCCCTGGGGGAGGAGGGCCATTTTTATCCCGCCGCCCTCATTTTTTATTTCCAATACCTCATTCGCACTTTGAACGACGCTTCCCTCTTTTTTCTAATATTGGTTTTGGGGGGGATGATGGAATATTACGAGAGGATTGGGAAAACAAACGATCTCAAAGCCCTTGTGGACGGGCCCGCCTATGCTTTTTCCACCGCTATTCGCTATATCGAGGAGGAGCGACGCCGGAACCAACCGCCTTCCGCTCCTTCCGTCAACTGATGGCCTCCGCCCTCTCCGAACAAGCCAAGGAAATTTTCGCCCAAACCTTTACGGGTTCACCGGAAGTGATGGTGACGGCCCCGGGCCGGGTCAACCTGATCGGCGAGCATACCGATTACAACGAAGGTTTTGTGCTCCCGATGGCGGTCAACCGAGGTATTGCCATTGTCGGCCGCAAAAGGGCGGATTCCAAGATTTTGCTTTATTCCGCTGATTACCGAGAATCGGAAGAGTTCTCCATTGATTCCATCCGGCCCGATTTGAGCCGAGTTTGGGCCAATTATTTCAAGGGCGTGGCCCTGATGCTAAGAAAAAACGGCCTTACCATAGGTGGGTGTGAAGCCGTCATCAAGGGTGATCTGCCACAGGGCGCGGGGCTTAGTTCCTCGGCCGCTTTGGAAGTGGCGGCGGTGGTCTTTCTCCAAAAGCTCTTCAACTTGGGGTTGGAGGATTTAGACCTAGTGCGCCTCGCTCAACAGGCAGAAAACGAGTTCGTGGGAGTCCAATGCGGCATCATGGACCAGTTCGCTTCCTATATGGGAGGCAAAGACCACGCCCTTTTCCTGGATTGCCGAAGCCTGGAACATGACTGGGTGCCTTTGGGAACGGAGGTCAAAGTGGTGGTTTTCAACACGGGTGTCAAGCGTGAGCTGGCTTCCTCCGACTATAACGAGCGCCGCCGCCAATGCCAGGAAGGGGTTCGACAGTTCTCCGGATTTTTGCCAAATGTCAAATCCCTGAGGGATGTTTCCCTTTGCGATTTCGAGAAATACCAGGGCCGGTTGGATAACGTCACGATGAAACGCTGTCGCCACGTGATTTCCGAAAACCAGAGAGTTTTGGACACGGTGGAAGCCTTGAGGGCCAAGAATTTTGAGAGGGTCAAGGTTTTTTTCCGGGAATCCCACGAAAGCCTCCGGGATGACTATCAAGTGAGCTGTCACGAGCTGGATGCTTTGGTGGAGTTGGCGCAGGAACACCCGCTTCAGAAGGGTTCACGAATGACGGGCGGTGGTTTTGGCGGGTGCACGGTGCACCTGATCCCCTCGGATGACCAAGTGGTGGCGAACTTTATTTCTTTTGTGGGGAATGGTTACGAGAAGCAAATAGGCCGAAAGCCTGAAAGCTATATTTTCACTCCATTCGCAGGCGCAAAATTTTTGAACGATTCTGAGGGTAAAAAATGAAACCTACGTTACTGATAATGGCCGCCGGCATGGGAAGCCGCTATGGGGGCTTGAAGCAAATGGAGCCCATGGGCCCTAATGGTTCCACCCTTTTGGATTATTCGGTATATGACGCGATCCGGGCGGGATTTGGCAAAGTCGTATTCGTCATCCGGCACGATATCGAGGGGGATTTCAAGAAAATCGTGGGGAAAAAATGGGAATCAAAAATACCCGTGCGGTATGTTTTCCAGGAATTGGCGATGGTTCCCGAAGGTTTTAAGATTCCGGAAGGCCGCCAAAAGCCTTGGGGCACCGGCCACGCGATATGGGTTGCCCAGGGAGCCATCCAAGAGCCTTTTGCCGCCATCAATGCCGACGATTATTACGGGCGAAATTCCTTTAAAGCGCTGGTCTCGTTCCTTAAAAAGATTAAAAAAAATGATCTCCCCACTTATAGCATGGTGGGTTTTCCCTTAAAAAAAACTCTGTCGGAACATGGGACGGTTGCCCGGGGTGTTTGCCGGATTGGGACGGGAAAGCGGTTGAAAGAAGTGGTGGAACGAACCCAAATCGGACAGGAAGGCTACAAGATCTTTTACCTGGACGAATTGGCCAAGAAGTATCCTTTGAAAAAAACGGAAATTGTATCCATGAATATGTGGGGGTTTACGCCGTTTCTTTTCCGGCAACTCGACAAGGGATTCGGCGAATTTTTAAAGGAAAAAGGGCAAGATCTTAAATCCGAATTCCTGATCCCCCGCGTCGTGGACGAAGCCATCGCCACAAGGCAGGCTACTGTGAAAGTACTTTCTACCAAAGACCGGTGGTTCGGAGTGACCTATCCACAGGATAAGGAACGGGTACGTGAAAATATTTTCAAACTCGTCAGCCGAAAGGTTTATCCCGCTATTCCGTGGGAATAACCTGAAGTTTATTCCGACTCCCCTAATTTTTCTTTCGCTTTTTGCACCATTTCCACATTTTTATTCAAATCAATGACTTTCTGGTAATAAATTCCAGCTTCTTTTCTTTTACCCAAAGCCTCCAGGGTGTCACCGATTCCACAAAGGACTTGGCTGTCCTTGGGATCTCTGAGATTGGCAAGCAGGAGATATTTCAAGGCTCGGGCCAAGTCCTTTCGTCGTGAAAAGTAGGTGGCGATGGAGTTGTAGGTATAAGAGCGGTCGGGATAATAGGTGATAGAGAGCTTTGACAGGCGAAAAGCTTCCTCATCCCCCTGTTCCGTCTGAAGGCCGAAGTAATGGGAGATATAACCCTTTAAAGTTTCCGGGACGAGTTTGGAAGAACGCCTGGGTAACTTTTGACCATTGGCCCACCGCAAATTTTTCCAATCCTTATCCGCCGATTGGAGAGTTTGGGCCAGGAGATTGTATTGGGACTCGAAATCGCCCAAGTCCTGATAAACTTCAGCTAAGGCGAAATCCACATCCAACCTCCAGGGATCAGTCACCAGGGCGCTTTTCCAATAAGAAATGGATTTGATCAATAAGCGGTGATCGTTTTGGGCCAAGCCTTTAGCACATAAAAAATGACCGTAAGCTACCCGCAGTTCCATATTGGTAGAATCGGAACGATTCCAATCGGATAATGTTTTCTCCATAGCCGGAAAGTTTTTTTGATTCGATTGTTCATAAAAATCTTCTCGGTAGTCCGAAAGGGCGATCGAAGGAATGGCGGTTACGATCAGGACCAAAATGAACAGCTTATTCAAGCAGGGATACCTTTGGATCAAAATTTCCGGGGAGTCTTCAACCGAAGATGGAAGCCCACGCCATCCCGGATAGGCAACATTGAAGAGGCAAAGTTCTTGTCGTTCCAAAATAGTTTCGTGTATTCCAGGATAGCCTTTGTCGTGGCATCGGGGTTACCTTGAGCCACTTTACCCGACCACAAAAGGTTATCGGTGATCACGATGTTTCCGGGCTGTGCCCGCTTGGCAATGGCCCGATAGGCGTCCGGATAGCCGTCCTTGTCGATGTCACAATAATAGATATCGAATTTTCCGGGAGTTTTATTGAGGCTTTCGATGGCGTCACCGGCGTGGAAACGGATTTTTTTCAAGAGACCCGCTTTTTTGAAATAGTGATAAGCCAGCTTGGTGTTCTTAGGGTCGCCGTCGGTATGGTGGACGATTCCGGAGGGCGGTAGAGCCAGAGCGAACCACATGGTGGAATAACCAAAGCCCGAACCCAACTCAAAGACCTTTTTGGCCTTTGAAAGAACCGCAAGCTGGTATAAAACCCGCCCCACCTCGCAATTGACGATGGGAAAATGCCTGGACTCACCATAGGCTTGCATTTCCTTGAGGATGGGGTGGTCGATTTGGCCCAGCGTATAGAGGTATTTCTTAACCGGCTCCTGGAAGATGGCCATGGCGGATTAACCCCCGAAATCGCGAAGTAAATAAAAAAAGTAAACCGTTCCGGAAATGATCACGACCAAGTTTAAAAGGCTGGAAATGCCATGGGCCTTTCCGAAATCCTTTGAAAGAGAGTCTATCTTGGGTTGGTCCTTGGCTTCCTTGGCGGCTTGCCTCTCGATCCGTAGCCGCGAGACCTTGGGTCCGATCCAAAGGCCCTGGCCCAAGGAGAACAAAAGCATCAGGCACAGCATCGTAATTTTGACGCAGTCCTGGGGAACATAGCTTTTCAGCGGATGGAGCAAGTGGAAGGTAACGACCAGTAGGGTTCCGCAGATGTAGCTGATCAGGTAATAGGCGGGGAAAAGATGGCTTTGGACCTCGCCAAAAAGAGGGCGGGAGAGGGTTTTAAAAAGAACGGGAGCCTGAATAAAAGTGAAATAAAGCAGGGTGCCGTACCAAAAAGTGAAGGTAAAGAAGTGGACGAAACGAAGAAAAATCATTGGGCCTCCTTATCGATGGGACATTGTAGGGTTTGTTCCCAGTGATTTTCAACGAATCGATTATAATGTGGCCCACTTCTTTTGAAAAAAGGTCGAAGATGGGAACTGAAAAAAAAGCCAAAATTGTTTTCCCAAAAACGGGTGAAGAATGCGAAGTGGATTACGACGACACCTTGGTTGATGCCACTTTCCGCTATGACCTGCCTATCCGTTATCGTTGTGAAAGGGCGGTTTGCACTACCTGCTTGGTGGAAGTTCTGGAAGGAATGAAAAATCTTTCGGAAGCGGAGGAACGGGAAAAACAAACGCTTGCTGCCATTAAGGCGGAACCTCTTTGGCGCTTGGCCTGTCAGGTTTCAGTGTTAGGCGACGTGAAGCTGGACTATATTCCGATTACGGATATTCGCCGCAAACCTAGCTCAACCCAAGAAACCGACGTCCTTTAAAGCTTTGGTAATTGTTCCCGCAGGTGAAGGTATTCCTGCACGCCCGCTAGGATGGATTTAACTTCTCCATCCGTTATCCGTCGGACGATTTTTCCGGGAACTCCCAAGACTAAAGACCGAGCCGGAATTTTTGCCCCTTCCAAAACTATCGCTCCGGCTCCGATGATGCATTCGTCGCCGATCACGGCGCCGGTCAGAATGGTCGAGTTGATGCCGATCAGGCAGCGGTTTCCGACGGTACAGGCATGCACGCAAGCCTTATGGCCGACCACGCAGTCTTCCCCAATGGTGGCTGGATAGTTCGTATCGGTATGAAATACACAACCATCCTGGATGTTGGTGCGGTTTCCCACCCAAATGGCGGCCATATCACCCCGTAACACGGCTGATGGCCAAAGGCTGACGTCATCGCCCAAAGCGACCTGGCCTATGACGATTGCTGATTCATGGACACGAACATTTATTCCGAAAGTGGGTTTATGGCTTTGATAGGGCTGGATCATGATCGAGTCTCATTCGGTGGGACACAAGTCACTTCCAATTTGATCCTATCAGGGCCTTCAAAATAAACCGCGTAATAATTTTTATGATACTCGGGAAAATAACGAGGGCTGTCGTAAAGAATCTTGATGTTTCCTTTTTTCAAAAAATCCCGGGTAAAGTTCTTGACGGCTTGTAAGGAATCAACTCCAAAGGAAATGTGATTCAAACCGGGAGCCTTACGGTGGAATTTTCTTTTGGAATGATTCTTGGCCGATTGAATAATCCAAAAGTCGGTCGTGCCATTACTCGCACCCAAATGTTCCGGGCTTTCATCCACTATCCGATAACCCAGGTGAGAAAAAAACTCCCGGTAAAAGGGAAGAGACCGACTTGCGTCGGATATATTTATTTGGATGTGATAAACCGAAGTCCGAGGTCTTCCCGGCCTCAAAGATTTTCCAATACTTCCTGAATATGGCCCTTCACGCTCACGGGTGACCAAAGCTTTTTCACCTTGCCGGTTTTATCAATGACGAGGGTAGTACGCACGATACCCATGAATTTGCGGCCCATGAATTTTTTTTTCTGCCAGACCCCGTATTTCTTCAGCATTTTTTTATCTTCGTCAGATAAAAGTGTAAAAGGAAGTTTGTACTTCTCCTTGAAAGCCCCGTGTTTTTTTACCGGATCGGCGCTGACGCCCAAAACGACTGCGCCTTTTTTTTTCACGGCGCTCCAGTTGTCCCGGAAATCACAAGCTTCCTGGGTGCAGCCGGGAGTCATGTCCTTCGGGTAAAAATACAGCACAACTGTTTTTCCCTTGAAATCCGCTAGTGACACCTTTTGGCCTTGGTCGTCGTCCAATGAGAACAAGGGTGCTTTTTGGCCTTCTTTAATCATTAGGTGACCTCAATTTAAAATTTGATGCGGCCATCATTAGGGAGGGTTCTTTTGAAAGCAAGCTTGTCAAAGGTAGATGCAGCTCAGGAAATGGGCTTTTTTTAAGTAAAATTCGTGTAAAAATTGACATAATTGAGACAGAAATGACTCAATTTAAAATAAACATTGATTGTTCGTTTAACTAAAAAAGTTAAAAAAACCTTATTTTATGTGTTTTTTTGTAGCCTGTCTTGTTTTAGATGTAACCTTTGAGGTACAAAAGGTGTATTCTTAGCTGATCGGTTTTTAGCCTACAAATCTTTGCTTTTCGACACATCAAACGTAAGGTCTAAAGCCTTCATAAGGAGGTTGCGATGAACTTCTACTTCTCGTTATTTCAACTTATTGAAACGGTAGAGCGTTTGGAAAGGGATGTTCAGCATTTGGCTAGCCGCGCCCTCCGAATCAGCCCAAGGGATGCCCGGGCTAATCGAGAGCTTTTGGAACAATGCGACAGCAAGATGGGGGAAGTTCGCGTTTTGCTCAACAATAAAACCCACATCAGCAAAATTACGCTTCGCAAAGCCGCTATTCTTTTCCAACTTCTTGAAATTTTCTATCATCGTGTCCTTCACTTGTCGGCCGCGACTTCCAATGTCGGCCAAGACGACGAAAATTCGGTGAAGGCTGTTTGGCTGATGCTCTCCTTGGCCCAGAGACACTATCAAGACTTGGTGAAGACCCTTTTCGAATTGACCGGAATCCCAGTTAGTCTCACATTGAATGGTTCCCAAGAACCCTCCGCCCACGAGCTTTCGACTATTCTCCAAAAAGAAAGTTCTTACCAGCAAGAGTCTTTGAAGCTTTTGGAAAAAGCTATTGAGGTCTTTGGCGAGGAACAGGAATTGGCCGATCAGTTAACCCAAGTTCGCAAGGACTTGTTGGAAATCAAAAAACGGATGAAACAATTTTCAACTAGCCATTCGGTTGATAAGCCTGATTTTTCAAAGGTCGAGAAATCGATTGAAAAATCGGCACCGCACGCGCCTGTTTCCGTTCAGACGCTTTCGAAGAATTAAAGGACAGCAGCTAAACGTGTATTTTGCGCTTTCGTTGAATTCATATAGGGCTACCTTTCTCCCGTGAGCCCTCGGCGGTATAGGCCACCGGCCCTTTATATGAAGGCACCGTTCCTCCAGGAAGTTCTGGATGGGATGGTGGAGTCCGTCAAAATCATCGACAACCGCTACCGCCTCGTTTACGCCAACGAAACCTCGCGAAAAAATCTCGGCCAAGAATTGAACGAACTGAGGGGCCGTTCTTGCCACCAGGCTTTCTATGGGTTCAAGGAAAAATGTTTTTTCTGCAACATGGGGAAGGTTTTCGAGCAAGGCCAATCCCTGACAAGTTATTGCACCCTTGCCATCCGTGGAACCAATCGAGACTTTGAAGTTTCCATTTTTCCGCTTTATGGGGCCAATCGAAAAATTGATTACGCGGTGGAAATCGTGAGGGACATCACGGCGCTCTCCAAGGGCGCGGCGCTTCCTCAAAACGCGGGAAAGATATCGAGCCGCGACAAGGCCTTCGGCATGGTTTTTGAAAATATGGCCCAATGGGCCGAGGATGAAAGGCCGGTCCTGCTGCAGGGTGAAAAGGGAACGGGCAAAAAATCCTTCGCCCAAGCTTTGCACCAGCGCAGTCCGCGCGCGGGAGGGCCCTTCAGAGTTTTTCATTGCGTGGATAACTCCAGTGGTGACTGTTGTGAAGGTCTTTTCGGCGAGGCCGGTGCCTGGGAAAAGGCAAAGGGAGGAACCCTCTATCTGGACGGCATCTGCCACCTGGGGGAAGCCAGCCAGAAAAAACTCTCGGAGAAACTTTCCACCCCCCTCGACGAAAGCAATCCCCGGGTGGTGGCCGCCACTCCTGAGGATATTCTTTCCCTGGTTCATCAGGAAACCATCCGGGTAGACCTTTATAACCGTTTCGCCTCCCGGGTCCTTCGCCTTCCGGCCTTGCGTGAACGCAAGCAAGATTTGCCATTTCTGGCCCAACATTTCATCGAGACTTATAAAGTCCTCACCGGTTCGCCCGCGGAAAAGCTGGGGCCGGACGCCCTCTGCCAATTGATGACTTACGCCTGGCCGGGCAATATCCGGGAACTGGAAACCCAGATTGAGCGCGCCTGCCTGATGGCATCGGGCTCTCAAATCGACCATCTGGACCTGCCTATTTGCGCGCCGACGATGGAAAAGCTGGACGACCTTTTGGACACCACGGAAAAAGCTTATTTAGTGGATGCTTTGACAAAAACCCGGGGAGTTTTAGCCCAAACGGCTAAGCACGCTGGATTAAGCCTGAAAACCCTTCAACGAAAAATGAAAAAATACGGATTCAAGGCTGAGGATTTCCGAAACCTTCCGGAGTAAAACCACTTGGCAGTTCACTGTCGGCGGGTCACCGAAGTAAAAAAATGGTCGACTCATTTGCCGGATTCTTTGGCCGCATCAATGAAGGGCGAACTTTCAACTGCTTCTTGACGGCCCCCCGACAGCGTTTTAAACTGCCCACCACTTAGTTATCCCGCTTGATAAGCCATTCCAAAGGAGTTTTTCCGTGTCCTATACCTATCAAAACGTGAAGCCGCCCAAGGGCGAAAAAGTTTCCATCCAGAACGGAATTTTACAGGTTCCGGACAATCCCGTACTTCCTTTTATCGAGGGTGACGGCACGGGTCCGGATATTTGGCGAGCTTCGGTACGAGTCTTTGACGCGGCGGTGGAAAAGGCTTATGGCGGCAAGAAAAAAATATCATGGTTTGAGGTTTACGCGGGACAGACGGCTTTCGATAAATTCCAGAACTGGCTGCCGGACGATACAGTGGAAGCTTTCAAGGAATATTTAGTGGGTATCAAGGGTCCCTTGACCACGCCGGTGGGCAAGGGCATCCGTTCCCTCAATGTAGCGCTTCGCCAAATGCTAGACCTTTACGTCTGCTTGCGTCCGGTCGGCTATTTCACGGGTGTTCCCTCGCCCGTGAAGCATCCAGAGAAAGTGAACATGGTGATTTTCCGGGAAAACACCGAGGATATTTACGCCGGTATCGAGTGGCAGGAGGGCACGCTTGAGGCCAAAAAGATTATTGAGTGGCTTCAGAAGGAAATGGGAGTTAAGAAAATCCGTTTTCCCCAAACTTCCGGCATCGGCATAAAGCCCGTTTCCCAAGAAGGCACCTCAAGACTGGTTCGGGCGGCTATTGAATATGCCATTAAGCACAAGCGCAAGAGCGTCACCTTCGTCCATAAAGGCAACATCATGAAGTTCACCGAAGGCGCCTTCCGTGACTGGGGTTACGAACTGGCCAAAAAGGAATTCGGCGCGGTGGAACTGGACGGCGGGCCATGGTGCAAGATACCCGAAGGGAAACCGGGTGCGGGGATCGTCATCAAGGACGCTATCGCCGATATCACCCTCCAACAGGTCTTGACTCGCCCTGAGGACTTTGACGTCATCGCGACCCTCAACCTTAACGGCGATTATCTTTCCGACGCCCTGGCTGCCCAGGTGGGCGGTATCGGCATTGCGCCGGGTGGCAACATCAACTATGTAACCGGCCATGCCATCTTCGAGGCTACTCATGGAACAGCCCCTAAATACGCCAACCTGGACAAAGTCAATCCGGGGTCGGTTGTTTTATCGGGTGTCATGATGCTGGAGTATATGGGCTGGCTGGAAGCCTCCCGAATGATCGTGAAGGCACTGGAAAAAACCATCGGCCTAAAGGTCGTTACCTACGATTTCGCGCGGTTGACCGAGGGCGCGAAAGAAGTAAAGTGCTCCGAGTTCGCCACGGCAGTCATCGGGAACATGGCTTGATTCATTAACCTCGATTTGTTTCTATTTCATTTAAGGGAAGGCCTTTCTATGGGGCCTTCCCTTGTTTTTTAGGACCCTTCATGATACCCCACCATATTATCCTCTTCGACCTCGACGGGACCCTCACTTACGGCATTTCCACGACCCGGTTTCTCTTCCGCCGGGCGGGGGATGAGGCTTTTTTCCGTTTCCTCGAAAAAGAATGGCTGGAAGACCGGATGGATCATCTGACCCTGGCCCAAAAGGTCACCCAACGGATGGCGGGTTGGAAAGTGCGGGATATGGAACGAAGCCTGCAGTTAATCCCCAAAGTGAAGGGCATTGGTGAGACCGTGAAAGCACTTAAAAAGAAGGGGTTTTACACGGCCTTGGCCACCCTCGGTTATGAGTTGAGCGCCCGGTATTTTCAGAAACGTTACGGTTTCGATGAAGTGCGCGGAACCACAATGGAAACCAACCGGGGAATCATCACGGGCCGGAAGCTCAAGATTTTTGAGGAACATGAGAAGGCCCTCTTCCTTAAGCGCTTGGCGAAAAACCACCGCTTGACCCTCACCCAAACGGTAGCGGTAGGGGACAGCCGATCCGACCGGGAAGTCTTCAAGATTGCGGGTTTTCGAATCGCCCTGAACCAGGACGGCTTCCTTAAGAAAATCGCGGATGTGGATTTGAAAGCCCGGGATATCCGGGTTATCCTCAGGCACCTATGAGTTTTCGAAAAAACGGTCTTCTCTTTATTTTTTTCAGCGATCTTTTCTTTGGCTTCCTTCCGATTTTGGTCAAATGGGCCAACCATCAGGGTTATTCGGCCCTTCAAGCCACCTTCTTCCGGTTTGGATTCGCCTTGGCGGGAATTCTTATACTTACGGTTTGGGGTTGGCAGAAAATAGGGATTGTCAATCACAAGGCCCTGTTCTGGAGGGGATTTTTCGGCGGTTGGAGCGTCTTCTTTTTTTTTATCACTTTGCAACATAGCACCGCCGCCAAGGCAACCCTTTTAAATTACACTTATTCAATTTGGGCCAATGTGTTCGACGTGGCGGTTTTTCGGCGCCAGCCGCCGAGGTTTTTTTGGCCAACCCTTCTGATGGCGGGCGTCGGAGTTTGGCTGGTCCTGGGGATCCAATGGTCGGGTTTCCAGTGGGGGGATGCCACTGGAATCATTTCCGGCATGACGAGCGGGGCGGCAGTTTTGTCCGTCAAGGAAGCCCGGCGTACCGACAACGCCCTGAGCGTTTTTACCAGTTTTTCGATTTTCGGTTTCTTCATCGCTGGTTTATTTTTGTGGTGGGGACCGGGCCTGGGAATGAATTTGCTGGCGGCTTGGCATCCCATGGACGAAAGAGGATGGATCCTCCTTCTCTGCATGGGACTGGTGGGGATGTTAGCGCAGGTACTCTTCACCCATGGTTACGGCTATACGAGCCTGGCCGCGGGCGCACTTTTTTCCCTTTTGGTGCCCGTCTTTGCGGCTCTTTTTGGACTTTTCCTTTTGGGAGAGGGTTTAACGCCGCATTTTGTCTTGGGAACACTATTGATTTTGGTAGCCTGTGGGCTTTTGGTTCGGCCCGAAGAACCCCAAGTTTGATTCCACATTAATCATTTTCCAAAAAAACATGGCGAGCGTTTTACCTGAAACTTTAAGGTTAAGACAAACGATATCCGTTTGGCGGTTAAATTTCTTTACCGGTTATTTTCCAAGGCAAGTGATATGCTTTTTAAGAACCCAGGCAGCTCTCCGGCTGAAACCAGGAGGACGTAATGAAAACAGGATGGATTGAAAAATTCCAAGCAGGCCGAGTGGAAGCGACTCTCAAGGCGGAATTTCAGCTCTTGACTCCGGCGGAAGCCAAAAAATTATTAACCCAGGAGTCTTACGGTCAAACCACCGTGAATCAGCTGCCACAGCTTTCGGAAAAATCCTCCCTCTACCGTGCCATTACAAAAGACATTTTTCGAAGCCAATTGGTTTTGCTCAGCCAAAGCCCCCTGTCCCAAAGGGAAAGGCTGGAAATTGTCCTCCATCTCCCCCAATTTGAAACTCCCCTTCGGCTTTTGGCCGAAGCGGTTCATGTGGAAACAACTTTGGAAATGGGCCGGAATCTTTTCCATGGCGATTTACTCTTTCTCGCCATCCACAAGGGCGACGTTGAAAGCCTGGCCCATAGACTTATTCAACAAAGCCAAACTGTTTAAAATTCTCTTATAATTCCGCCTTTTCAAGCCGCGTTGACCCACGGGTGTCTTTCTTTTGGTATCCTATGGGCCGGAAAGAAGTCCATTTTCGGAGCGCGGAGAAGGTTATGGGGCCTAAATCGGGCTGGGTTGAGAAACGCCGGCATGAGCGGGTTTTGGCGACATTGAAGATGGAATATCAGGTTGTGAGCGGCCCGGAGGCCAAGACACTCTTGGGCCACGAAAACTATAAGCTTACGCAAAAAGAACACCTGCCGGAACTCTCCGAAAAGTCATCCCTCTACCGCGCGGTCACCAAGGATATTTCCCTGGGCGGGCTTTCTCTGGTGAGCCAACAGCCGATCCAAAAAGGAACCCTGTTGGAGATATCCCTCCATCTTCCCAATTATAAGACGACCTTGAAATTCCTAGCTGAGATCATGCATGTGGAAACTACGGTGGAAATGGGACGCACCCTTTTTCACGCGGGTATCCGTACTTTGGCCATTCACAAGGGCGACGTGGACCGTATCGGTGATTACCTTATCCAACAGAAGGAAACCGGCGGGTTGGCCCCATGACTCTCAGCCGCGAATCAACGCAAATTGACGCAGTTAAGACCTCGAATTCTTTAAAACAACAGCGAGGATTTGCGCCCATTTGCGGCCCCCGTTGTTCCTTTATGGAAATTCTTGAGTAGCGGCCCCACGGCTTCCCGCCTGCCCCGCTGGCGGGGGTTTAACCTCCTCGGCAAATATTCGATTCACCAACAACATTTCGGCCCCTTTTTGGAATGGGATTTTCAAATGATTTCGGAATGGGGCTTTAATTTTGTGCGTTTCCCCATGGATTACCGGCTTTGGATCAAGGATGGGGATTGGCGTAAAATTGACTCCGACGCTTTTCGGGATATGGATCGGGCCGTGGAATGGGCCCGTCGTTACGGGCTTCACGTCAGCCTCAATATCCATCGGGCTCCGGGCTATTGCATCAACTTACCCAAAGAACCCAAGGACTTATGGACCGATTCGGAACCCCAGGAAATTTGCGCTTCCCATTGGGCCTTCATCGCCCGGCGTTATAAGGGTATTTCCAATACTGAGATGAGCTTTGACTTATTGAATGAACCCAATGGGGTGGACAATCCTACCTATGCCAAGGTGGTGGGAATCCTGGCGGAGGCCATCCGTGCCCAAGATCCCCGCCGGCTCATCATCGCCGATGGCACGGACGTGGGGAACCGCCCGGTGCCCGAATTGATTTCCTTGAAAGTCGCCCAAGCCACCCGGGGCTACCAGCCCATGGAAATCAGCCATTACCTGGCACCTTGGTCGCCGGGAGGGGGGCAATATACCAAGCCGGTCTGGCCGATGGAAAAGGACGGGAAGAAATTGGATAAGGAATGGATGCGGCGGGAATTCATCGAACCCTGGAAACAATTGGAATCCCAAGGCGTGTGCGTTTTCGTGGGCGAGTGGGGAGCTTACAACAAGACACCGCATGATGTGGTTTTAAGCTGGATGAAAGACCATCTGGAGCTTTGGAAGGAAGCGGGTTGGGGCTGGGTGCTTTGGAATTTCCGGGGGGATTTCGGGGTTTTGGATAGCAAAAGGGAAGATGTAGATTACGAGGATTTTCAGGGACATCAGCTAGATAGAAAAATGCTGGAACTACTGCGACACTATTAAAAATTGACAGTCTAGGGTTAATAACTTAGCCCTAGACTGTCAGCCTCGAACCGAAATATTACTGCCAAGCTCCCAGGATGAGGCCCATAACGAGGAAGGACAGCAGGTAATAACCCACGTTGATAAAATAAAGCTTCCAGGGTTTGCCGTCCCAGAAGACGCTGTTCAACTGGCTGGTAGCGATGAAGCCCAACCAAGTCCAAAAGCCGGCGTTCAGGCCCGCTATGATTCCAGAAACATGGAAGAAGCTTTGCCCGGACAAGACGTTAAAGACCAGGCAATAAGCAGCCAGAAGATTCGCCAAGAAAGCGAAGATATAGTTCTTACCCGCTTTTTTCATCATTTCTTCGCGTTGCTTCTTGTTCAATTTGTCGAAGCCCATCAGTTTAGACCAAGTCTTTCCGAAGAGGCCCATGTACCAAAGAGCTCCAACCGCAAAATAAGCCACTCCCGCCACCAACACGGCCAAGTAATTGATATGAATATCCATCGTTACCTCCTGGGTGATTTGTAATGTGGTTATTTTAGCGAAGGTCAGTTAACCCCGAAGTTAAATCTCGGGTCATATCTTCTTGGCTGGGACGATTAATTCAAAAAATATGTAGGTTTCGGAGCAAGATTTAGTAAAGACTGCCTTCGCGCCTTTCGGCGAAGAGGCGATAGTCCTTAGCCGCGATGGCTTTGGCCATGAGGTTTCGGGTTTTGGCATAGGTGGAATTAGGAGTTCCAATATTATTTAGGGTATAGCCCATCTGGAAATAACAACCACAAAGGATAAAAGCCATGCCCAGAAGCCGCCCCCAGGGCTTTTGCCAAACCCAATCCCATCCGTAAAAGGTGTAAAGCATCAGGGGTGGGAAAAAAAGCAGGATTCGGAAGGATGCCGCCATGTCGGGGGTAAAAAGAAAGCAGGTGTAGAGCAATAAAAAGATTCCTCCCATCAAAGTCTTGATTTTTTTCCAATCGGCCCGGGGATGTTTCTTGAAAAAGAAAAAGACCAACATCGCCAAGGCCTGGATATACCAAATGCCCCACAGGAAAAAACCAGGGATTAAAAGCCAGTAGGAATGAAGGAAGTAATCCACCCGAAGATGAGTGTTTTCACCCACGAAGCGGGCCATTTCGAAACTAGCGATGGAAATTAAGCGGGCCAAGGTGCCGAGCAAATCTTTGGCGTTATCCCAGTTCAAACCCGACATAAACCCATGCACGTCTTTTCCTGTATTAAATCCGTAATGAAGATAGGTAGGCAGAAGAAGGGCCAGCATGGGGAGGCTTCCCAAAAAAGTGAATAAGAGGGCGGAAAGAATTTTACCGGCCCGCACTTGGAGGTAGAGGGAGACCCCCAGAAGGGGGACCATAGCGATCCAAGACATATGCAATTGCATGACCCAAAAGAGGCCAAAGCCCATAAAAGCATTGGCCCAGGCGGGCTGAAGAAGGCTGATAGAAAGGGCCGGGACGGTTTCAAAAAACCCCAAGAAAAACAAAACACTTCCGAGAAAGGCAAAGGACGGGTTGATGACTTGGGTGGAATAATGGGTAAGCCAGGGGGCGATATAAAGCCAAGTATAAATGAACCAAGGCGGAAAGCCCGGCAGGCGTTTGCAACAATACCAACCCAATAAGCTCAAAGCGAAGAATGATAATAAGTTCAGGAAGACATAGGGTGATTCTGGGGCGGGCCATAAGGTTAGCGGCAGGGCCATGAGCAGGCCTTCCAAGGAGCCGGGAATCTGGGTTTTAAAAGAAGTTTCTGGACCCTGCACATCCGGGCCATAGTAGGGCCAGGTGTGGGTGGTATAAGTTTTTAAACCGATGGCATAAGTTTGAGTGTAATCCTCATCCGCCGTGACCGAAGGACAGTAAAGGCCAAAGATAACCCTGAAAAGAAAGGCGGATAAAAACAAGAAAATCATTTTGAAAGGTTTGGATTTGGCCGCAATCTCGTTCTTCAGAGATGAGTTCAACATATACCCCGAATCGGATTCCGGATTTTAGTTGGAATAAATCAGCGTCTTTTTTTCTTAGGAACTAAGAGGTTCATGAGAAGCACCTGAATTCCATAAAAGAAGTAATAAAGCGATATCAGGAAAAAGAAACCGAAAAATGTTCCAAATGGATCGACATAATTGACGTAAAAACGCGAATAGCTTTTGGAAATCCAAAGGACGATTCCAATGGTGGCCATGAAAGCCAGGACAAATTGGATAATTTTTCCATAAGTTATTTCAGGGTTATCCGATTTAGGGAAAAGGACGGCAACCAACCACTTTTCCATAGGAAAATAACTAGGTTCGCTTTTTTTTTTCACAGAAGTTTTTCCAAAGAAGCCAAAATATTATTTGAGTGCTTTCATCGTTTCCCGAATAAGGTCGGCGGATTTCTCCACCAGTTTACGCTCGTTGGGTTCCAGTGGAATCTCAATGATCGTTTCCAAACCTTTACGGCTGAGCTTGCAATAAACGCCAAAATACATGTCCTTTAAGCCATATTCGCCTTCCAAGTAAGCGGAGCAGGGGACAATCAGCTTCTTGTCTTTAAGAATCGCTTCCACCATGGAACCGGCGGCGGCTCCCGGAGCGTACCAGGCCGAAACTCCCAGTAAGTTCACCAGTTCACCGCCCCCTTTACGGGTGCGGTCGACGATGGCGTCCACCTGTTCGGGTTTCAGGATACTGGAAATGGGAACCCCAGCGATGGTGGAGTAGCGCACGAGGGGAACCATCTCATCCCCGTGGCCTCCGATGACGGCGGCATGGACGTTTTCAACGGCGACATCGGTGGCCATGGCCAAGAAGGTCCTCATCCGGCCCGAATCCAATACGCCCGCTTGGCCGATGACGCGATGCTTGGGCAATCCAGCGGCCTTATAGGCTACATAGCACATGGTGTCCAAGGGATTCGTTACCACGATCAAAATCGTGTTGGGGGAAGAGGCCACCAGTTTCTTGGCGACATCGGCCACGATGCCCTGGTTGATGGCGACCAAATCCTCCCGGCTCATGCCGGGCTTGCGGGGTACGCCCGCGGTGATGACGCAAATATCCGAGTTGGCTGTGTCGGCGTAATCGGTGGTGCCAGTCAGATGGGAGTTATAGCCTGATATAGGCCCGACTTGCTGCATGTCCAAGGCTTTGCCCTTCGGCATGTCTTTAGTGGCCGGGATATCCAGGAGGACGATGTCCCCGAGATCCCTTTCCGCCATCCAGGCGGCGCAAGAAGCGCCGACATTACCGGCTCCGACCACGGTGATTTTGGGACGATTGGACATAAGGCCTCCTTCAATGAAAGGGAATGGAATCCGCCAAAAATGAAGCTGTAGTCTAGCGAAAGGCTTCTTGCCTGTCTATGATGCGCGGCAGGTTGCCAATGTCATTTGGATTTCCTGGGTTTACTTGACATATATGAATGGCACCATTAGGTTGGGTCCGCGGTTGGATTTGAAAATTCGGTGAGGTATTTTGATGGGCGAAACGGAAAAGCGAAAAGGTTTCACGGTCTGGTTTACCGGCCTTTCGGGGTCGGGCAAGTCCACCATCGCCGAAAGGGTGGCCTTGAAGCTCGAACGCCGGGGTCTGCCGGTGGAAATTTTGGATGGGGATGTGGTGCGCACCCATCTATCCAAAGGGCTGGGCTTCTCCCACGAGGACAGGGACGAAAACATCAAACGGGTCGGCTTCGTATGCCAACTTTTGACCCGAAACGGCGTGGCCGCCATCGCTTCCGTGATTTCGCCTTACCGGGAAGCCCGGGACCATAACCGGCAAAAAATCAGGAATTTCGTGGAAGTCTATACCCGCTGCCCCATCGAAATTTGCGCGGAAAGGGATTTAAAGGGGCTTTATCAAAAAGCGCAGGCTGGGGAGATTAAGGGGTTTACCGGCGTGGACGATCCTTATGAACCACCCTTGAACCCTGAAGTGGTTTGCAAGACCGATACCGAATCTATTGAGGAAAGTGTCGACAAGGTCATCCAAAAACTCGAAGAACTGGGTTACCTCGTTTAAATGCCAGGCTTTCCCCGTGAAGCATCTTCCTCCGGAACATTTTCTTCCTTTAAAACCAATCCTTGGATCGTCCCGGCTTTCTTAGCCCTGGCAACGGCGGTGGTTTTTTGGCCATTCCTATTGCCCGGAAACAGCCAAATGCTATCCAAGGGGACCGAAGACCTTGCCACCCAATATGCCTGGTGGCGGAAGTTTGGATTCGGGGAACTGGCCAAAGGCCACCTGGCCCTTTGGGACAACCATCTTTTTTGCGGCATGCCTTTTTTTGGAAACCTCCAACCCGCCCTTTTATATCCCCTCAACTGGCCCTTTATGTTCCTGCCCCTGCTCTTCGCTGTTAATTCTTTCATCGCGCTACACACTTTTTTAATGGGGTTCTTTACTTATCTATGGATATTGGGAAGGGGGTCCCGGGTGCCCTCCGCCCTTCTGGCGGCTTTCATGGCTATGTTCGGAGCCGCTTTCTTTCTGCGCATCGTGCCGGGCCATTTGATCAATATCGGGTCTATGCCATGGATCCCCTTTCTTTTACTTTGCGTGGATTCCTACCGGCTTTGGGGCAAGGTCCGCTGGGTGGTCGGCGGGATTTTCGCTTTCGCCATGCTGATTTTTTCCGGCCAGTTCCAAATCTACTATTACACCGCTCTTTTCACGGGTGCCTATGTCCTATTGACACTTCCACGAACAAAAGAGGCGGTCCGCTTTTTGAGGGGTTTTTTTCTTATGGGCTTGGGGGGACTCACCCTTGGGGCAGTTCAAGTGTTGGCGGCCTGGGACGCCGCCAGGGAAAGCCTGCGGGGGCAAGGAATGCCTTTGGATATCGCCGATATCGCGGACATCACTCCGGAGCGGCTTTGGTGTTTTTTAATGCCCAATTTTTTTGGGGAATGGAAGGACTATTGGGGTGGCGGCATCTATTGGGAGGGGGCCACTTATGTGAGCCTGACGGCTTTTGTTCTGGCGCTTTTCACCCTCAAGGTTTCGCGCCGCCCGCAAAAATTTTTTTTTGGTTGGGCGGCTTTGTTCCTCGTGCTCTTAGCCATTGGAAAAAGGGGGCCGTTTTTCATCCTGTTTTATAAATACTTCCCCTTCTTCAGCCACTTTCGGGGTATCGGTAAAGTCGATATCTTGATCACCCTTTGTTTCGCGGCCTTGGCCGCCATGGGCCTGGACGAAATCCTAGAGAATCCACAGTCATTGTTAGTCTTAGGCCGGGGACTCAGAACCGCCCTTTGGGTTTCGGGAACACTGGGGCTTGTCTTTGTCTTTCTCGCGTGGTTTCAAAGCAAACTTTATCTTAGATTCGCTTCCCACTGGGTTTCCATGGAGGTGAGCCTCCTTGTTTGCTTCCTCTTGCTGGTTCTTTTGTATTGGCTTTCGGATAAGGCACGGCAATGGCCCATCCTCCGCTATGGTTTTTTGGGTTTAGCTTTTATAGAACTTTTGGTTTTCGCCATGGAGAACAGGCCTTCTTTCGACTTTTCAGTTCTCGCCTCAAAAGTCTCAAAAATCCATCAGGTTTACCAAGAAGATCCGGGAGATTACCGCGTATTGGCCAATTCGGACAATTACGCCCTGGGAGCGGATGGGCTGGACGTTTGGGGATACGATACAAGCGTTCCATCCCGCTACGCACATTTCCTGGCGCTGGCCCAGGATTGCGATCCTAAAGTGGATTTTTTCATGAAATTCGACTTGGTCCGGTTTCCTCCAGTGCTGGGGCTGCTCCGGTTGCGTTATGTTTTTCGAAACGCGGGGGATAGTTGGGATATCCAGCGCCTGCATTTGAAAGAGGCCCCCCGGATTTTCGCGACCAACCAATGGGAGATTTTGCCGGAAGCGGAGAGTTTAAAAAGAGTGATGCGAGCGGATTTCGACCCGCAACAGGAGGTTTTCCTGGAAACGGATCTCGGGACTTCCCGGGCCACGGGGACACTCGTGAGCCAAGTGTCATTGAAGGATATCAACAGCGATGAGATTCTCATTCACGTCAAGGTTTCCAAGCCGGCGGTGCTGGTTCTCGCGGATAATTATAGCCAAGGATGGAAAGCCGAGTCTTATCCTGATCCGAGCCAGGAAACTTATCGGGTTCTTCCCGCCGACGGTTTTTTAAGGGCCGTTCCACTGACGGCGGGGGAGCATCATATTCGGATGTTTTACAGGCCGGCGGCTTTCGTCATCGGCAAATGGATTTCGACCACCGCTTGGCTGGCTTTCGCGGGGTTCTTATTTTGGAAAAGAAAAATAATTTTCGAGAAGAATCTTGAACCCAGGTGAAATTTTAACCCGGACTCAAAGAACCGGCAGTCGGCTTTTCCAATCACCTTGGGTTTTCCCGGGCTTATTACTGGCTTCCACCTTGGCAGTCTTTTGGAGTTTCCTGTCCCCTAAGACCTCAAAAGTCCTGTCCCTCCCCGATGGGGATTTGAGCAGTATCTTGATTTGGTGGTACCAGTTCGGTTTCGGGGAGCTTCAAAAAGGCCATCTGGCGCTTTGGAATCCTTATCTTTGCGGTGGAGTTCCTTTTTTCGGTGAATTTCAATCGGCGCTTCTTTATCCCCCGAATTGGCTGCTCATGGTTTTGCCTCTCCCCTTCGCGTTAAATCTCAATTTCGCGCTTCATGTTTTTCTATCTGGGTGGTTCACCTTCCTTTGGGTGCGTTGGAGGGGGTCAAATCCCGCTTCCGCTTTAGCCGCGGCTTTTGGCTTCATGTTTGGGGGAGCTACCTTCCTTCATTTGGTGCCGGGGCATTTGCCCAATCTCGAAGCGATGGCCTGGATTCCACTAGTCTTTTTGGCGCTTGACGGGTGTTTAGACGGGGTGGAAAAAAAATGGATTCTTTTAGGCATGTTCGCCCTTTCCATGCAAATCTTGTCGGGCCACATCCAATACTGCTATTACACCGTTTTCACCGCGAGTCTCTACGCGTTTTTAAACCTCCCCTGGGTTCGAGAAAAAAGAAGTTTTTTTGCGGGATGGACGGCTATGGGAATCGGAGCGGGATTGTTGACCGCGATACAGCTTTTAGCGGGGTGGGAAGCCGCGGGAGAAAGCATTCGGACCCGGCACCTCTCCATGGACTTCCTCAACATCGCTTCTCTTACGCCCGAAAGGCTTTGGTGCCTCTTGATGCCAAATTTTTTCGGGGGCTGGAGGGATTATTGGGGCGGAAGTTTTTATTGGGAAGGGGTGATTTTCATCAGCGTAACCGCCTTCCTGATGGCCCTTTTCGCCTTGAAGGTTTCCCCCCATCCCCAGAAGAAAATCTTCGCGGGGCTCGCCTTATTCCTAGTTTCCCTGGCCATCGGTACCCGGCTGCCGCTTTTCGCTTTTTTCTGTAAGTGGGTACCCTTGTTTGGGGATTTTCGGGGGGTCGGAAAGTTCAACGTCTTGATCACCTTGTGTCTGTTGGTCTTGGCCTCCTTGGGTATGGATGAGATTTTCAACAATCCCCAAAGCTTGAGGGGATTTGGGCGCCTGGCCGGATGGATAAGCGGGATATCCCTTTTGGCGGCAGGTCTTTTCTTCGCGACACCCCGTTTTGGAGGGGCCTGGTTGTTCCGGCAATACCTAACTTACGCTGATTCCATGGCCCTCCATCTTTTGCTTTGTGGTGCCTTATCAGCGGGACTAGCGTTATTGGCGCGGGTGAGCCAAGGAAAGCCGGCGTTACAGTGGCTGTTCATGGTAGCGGTCTTCCTAGAACTTTTCTTTTTCGCCAAGGACAATTTGCCGTTTTTTGATTTTAAGGCGGCAACCGCGAAGGCCACGGAAATTCAAGATATCTACACCAAGGACCCGGGCGAATACCGGATTTCAACCCCCATACCCGATAGAACATTGGGGGCCCGTGGATGGGACATCTGGGGGGAAGACCCTGTTAACAGTTCCCGTTACGCGCGGTTTCTCTGCGCAACCCAGGGTTTGGATGTCAACAAAGATGCCCTCCTCATTCCATTTTTCCATCAATGGCCGTCCACGCTGGGTTTGCTGAGATTGCGATATGTTCTCAAGGAAGAACCGGGCCGGGAGATATTGGAAAAGACTGGATTCCGGGAGCCGCCACGGTTTTTTTTAACCGACCATTTTGAGGTGTTGAAACCGGATGAAGTTCTTAGCCAAACCCTCGATCCAGGGTTTGATCCGATGAAAGAAGTACTTTTGGAATCGGAACCCGGAATTACACCGGGGACGGGAGTGGGCGATAACCGAGTTTCGTTGAAAGATATTTCCAGCGATAAAATCGAAATCGAGGCGAACATTTCCAGGCCGACTCTTTTAGTGGTCACGGATAACTATAGCCAAGGATGGAAGATCGAACCGATTTCCATGGATAGCCAGGGCCAATATCAAGTTATGCCCGCCAATGGTTTTCAAAGGGCGACGCCCCTTTCAACGGGCCAGCATCATTTTTACATGGAATACCGCCCCGGACTTTTTAATTTTGGCAAATGGATTTCCATTTTTTCTTGGATTTGTTTTTTTGCCCTTTTCGTCCTGAAAAGGCGAAGCCTATAATAAAAGCCATGGAAGAGATCACCGCCGAACAATTCGTTGAAAATGCCAAGACCTGGAAACCCGAGGAGGATTTCAAGACCCGGGTCGATAAGCAATTGCGCGCGGCCCACGCCCCGGAGGAACTGGTCGGTGAACTGGGCCGGGCCTTTCGCCGCTGTTCCGACAGCACCTATGGTTACATCCAATACATCCACGAGCTGGCCACCACGAAGGAAATCGACCGAAAGAATTTCCTTCCCCAAGTCGCCCATTTGGTTGGACTGGTCCAGGATGTTCAGGACGCGGGACGGAATTATCGGGAGGTTTTTAAGAAATACGACGCCCTCACCCGTTCCGCCCTCACCCAGGACCAATTCGACACGGTTTATTACGACGCCATCCAGAATATCGAACTGAGGGTGCTGCTTAAGAAAATCATCGAGGAAGTAGAAATGGTTTTACAGTCTTTCTCACTGGTAAGCGGCGATCTTTCGGGAATTCAATGCATCGACCTTTACGAAAGCAGCATCCGCTTCCAGCTTTTCCTCCAGTATTTTATGAGCAAGAAAAATTTCTCGCAGGAGGAACTCTGGTCCATTCTCTTCGATGTTTACAACCAGGTAGGGGAGATGGAAAATCTTTCAATCGAGTCTACGGCGGAACAACTACGGGAACTCCACGAAAAAATTCAGAAATTCAAGACGAACTAAAGACAACTTAAGTTTTTAAATGAAGTCACTGAATGCTAGTTGGGTGACAGATCGACGGGCTAACGATTTCGTGGATGAACTAGACTGGAATGGTTAAGCCTTCGTAGGCGCAGATGGTATTGGTAAAGAGGTTTTTGGCGTCCTCTTCTTTGCGTTGGATAAAAGCGTCGTCGTGGTTGGGGTCGTGGTGGTAAAGCACCAGCTGTTTCACGCCGGCTTCCTTGGCGACGAAGCAGGCCATTTCCGGGGTGGAATGCCCGTAGCCCTGGGTGGAGACGACTCCCGTATATTGTTCCATCGTGTATTGGGCGTCATGGATCAGCAGATCCGCTCCCTTGGAAAACTGAATCAGCCTTCGGTCTCCCGCGGCGTAGCTTTCAATATCGGTGGCGTAAACCACCGATTTTCCGGCGTATTGCAGCTTGTAAACCAGTGTCCCGTTCTTGGGGTGGTTGTAAGCCCGGTATTGGCTGACGATGACCTTGTCCTTGAACGTCGCCTTGAAATCCGTCTGCAAATTCACCAGTTCCGCTTCATTGCCTTCGGCCAGGAGAATCTGGTCGAAAGGCTTGAGTGTGGCGATTTTCTTGATGGAATGGGTTTCCTTCAAGTCGACCGGAAAAAACATTTGGTCCATCATCATTTCTAACACATATTCCAGGCCGGTCTTGGAATCCACCGGTCCATAAACCGAAGGCCCGAAGATGGAAAGGGAAGAATCCCCGATGTAAAGGGGCGGGAAAAAAGGCAGTCCCATGATGTGGTCGTGATGGGTATGGGAAATCAGGATAGTCGTGGTGAGACGCTTCATCTTTTCGCGGTTGGCGAAAAAATTGCGGACCATCTGCTGTCCGGCCGCGACGATCCCGGTGCCAGCATCCAGGAAAATCGTGTGGTCCAGGACATTCACTTGAACGCAGGAGGAGTTGCCGCCGATTTTAAGCGTGGTCGGACCAGGGACGGGAATGCTTCCCCGAACCCCCCGGAACGTTATAGTGAAATCGTGCGCCATTCAGCTCCTTTGTCGTTGAAACTAGCGGTAAAAACAGGCTTATTATTTCCAAAAAAAACCGGTTTGGCAATGGTTTCAGGACGTAAACCGGGCTAATCGGCATAAACGCCAATGGAAACCAAGAAGAACGTTGATCAGGGCTCCCAAAGGGCGCGCGGTCCGCAGTTTTCGCATTCGGGAGTTTTATCCCCCGCCTTGAAGTAACGGTTCATAATCCTGTTCTCATTAGCGCAGGTCACGCAGAGGTGCGGGCCGGTGTAAAGGAACTTCTCGCCCGGTTTTCGGGCCGAGATGTCGATGTTCATTTTGTTTTTAGAGTTGGGATCCAGCGGCGTGCCGGACGGTAAAGTTTCCAAAATCTTCTCACTTGGTACTGGAATAAAAAAACCCCGCCTCAAGAAGACGGGGCTTGGAACTCAGAAAACTTTCTTAACTATTTTACTTTTTCTTTCTTAGCGGCCTTAGCTTTTCCCTTGGGAGCAGCAGCCGAGGCTTCCGCGCTTTTTTGCTTGGTCCAGTTCAGCAAGCCCCCCGCTAGGATGATTTCCTGCTGGCGGCTGGTCAAGCCATGCACTACCTGGATGGATTTGCCCGTCGTGAGGTTCTTCACCGGAAAGGGATGATCCACCTTGATCACCTGTTTCAAGTCCGGAATCTCCAGTTTATCTCCCTGCGAAATGCCGTCGTAGTCGGCGGCCTGCACGAAGGTCAAAGGCAAAATGCCGAAGTTGACCAGGTTTGCCCGGTGGATACGGGCGAAGCTTTTCACGATGACCGCTTTCAAGCCCAGGTACATGGGCGCCAAAGCCGCATGCTCGCGGCTGGAACCCTGCCCGTAATTGTCGCCGCCCACCACGAAGCTTTTTCCCGCTTCCTTGGCCCTTTTGGGATAGGTGGGATCAATGATGTTGAAAACGAATTCCGAAATGGCGGGGATGTTCGAGCGCAAGGGCAATACCTTGGAACCCGCGGGCATGATGTGGTCGGTCGTGATGTTGTCGGCCACCTTCAAAACGACCGGACCTTCCAACGTTTCGGCCAAGGGCTCGTTCACCGGCAGGGGCTTGATGTTTGGCCCCCGGACCACCTCGACCTTTTTGGGGTCCTTGGCGGGGGGAATAATGCCGTCGTCGTCCCAAACGAATTTATCGGGGATCTCGATCTTGGGAGCCTTGCCCAGGGTGGTGGGGTCGGTGATCTTGCCCGTCAAAGCGCAGGCGACGCAGCTCTCGGGGGAAGCCAGATAAACCTTGGCGTCACGGGTTCCGGACCGGCCCTCGAAATTGCGGTTGAAACTGCGGATGGAAACCGCGCCGGAAGAAGGCGCTTGCCCCATGCCGATGCAGGGCCCACAAGCGGACTCGATGATGCGGGCGCCGGAGGAAATGATGTCGGCCAAGGCCCCGTTTTTCGCGATCATCTCGAAAACCTGCTTGGAACCAGGGGTGACGGTCATGGAGACGCTGGGATGGATATGCTTGCCCTTGAGCATTTTGGCCACCATCATCAGGTCGCTGTAGGAGCTGTTGGTGCAGGAACCCACGCAAACCTGCTGGACGTCGATATTCTTGAGCTTCGAAACCTCGATGACATTGTCCGGGCTGTGGGGCTGGGCCATCAGGGGCTCCAGCTTGTTCAAGTCGATGATGAGTTCCTCATCGTAGGCGGCGCCAGGATCGGCGGCCAGGGGGGCCCAATCCTTGGCACGGCCTTGGGCCTTCATATATTCACGGGTATTCTCGTCCGAGGGAAAGATCGAAGTGGTAGCCCCCAGTTCGGCTCCCATATTGGTAATAGTGGCCCTGGCGGTGGCCGAGAGGCTCTTGACGCCCTGGCCGGTGTATTCCAGGATTTTGCCGACACCGCCCTTGACGGTTAATTTGCGCAAAACTTCCAAAATGATGTCCTTAGCGGTGACCCAAGGCTGGAGTTTGCCTTTGAGTTCCACCCTTAAGACCTTGGGCATGGTCATATAGAAGGGACCGCCGCCCATGGCGACCGCCACATCCAAACCGCCAGCGCCGATGGCCAACTCACCCACCCCTCCGCAGGTGGGGGTGTGGGAATCGGAACCCAGGAGGGTCTGGCCGGGGATGGCAAATCGTTCCAGGTGGACTTGGTGGCAAATGCCGTTGCCGGGACGGGAGAAGTAAATGCCGTGCTTGGCGGCCACGGATTGAAGATAGCGATGGTCGTCCGCGTTCTCAAAACCGGTCTGAAGCATATTGTGGTCGACGTAGGAAACGGAAAGCTTGGTGTGAACCTGGGGAACGCCGATAGCCTCAAACTGCAGGTAAGCCATGGTGCCGGTGGCGTCTTGGGTGAGGGTTTGGTCGATCCTGATGCCCACTTCCTCCCCGGCGACGGGATTGCCCGAAACCAAATGGACGTTGATGATCTTTTGAACCAGGTTAAACCGCTTGTCGTTTGTCGCCATGAATGCCTCCAAATAGGTATATATAATGAATAAGGATGAACCGCCCGTTTTTTTGAGGGGCCCATTATGGGTCGGGGCCGCCGCCCAATTCAACCCTATAAAGGTTACGTCAAGTTAACGGTGAAACCAAACGAGTTTGCCTCTTCTTTTGCGTTGAAACCAGGATTTAGAGCCTCTCACCCCGATAAAAACAGAAGGGTCCTTTAAATTTAATGAAGGGATGTTTAATTTATAGAAAGAAAGGGAAGATATGTTGGCGGCGACCTTAAAAATTGAAGGCATGACCTGCGACCATTGCGTTCATTCAGTTCAACAAGCCTTGTCCTCTCTTCCGGGGGTGATAAGGGCGCGGGTGAGCCTGGCCCAAAAAGAGGCCCTGGTGGAATCCGAAGGCCCCTTGGACTTATCCGCGGCGATAAAAGCCGTTGAAGAAGAAGGTTATCAAGCGCATGTCCCTTGAGACCTTTGTCGGACCGGAAGTTTCCCCCGAAAACCAATCCAATTCGGTCATTCTTTCGGTGGAAGGGATGACCTGCGCTTCCTGCGCCGCCCGCATCGAGCGTAAGCTGAGGGCCGTTCCGGGGGTTACGGGCGCTACTGTTAATTTCGCTTCCCAAAAGGCTTATGTCCAAGCCGAATCACGGCTTCCCCTCGAGGTCCTGGAATCCGCCGTGGAAAAGGCGGGCTATAAGGCCAGGCCCTATCTTCCCGAACATAGGGCTTTACGGATGTACCAAACCGAGCAAAACCGGCTGGGGTGGCGGCTAATCTTGGGCGGGCTTCTTGTCCTGCCCTTCCTGGTGGAACACCTGCTGATGCTTTTGAGGCCCTTTGAGCTTCCATTAAATGTCCAATTTCTACTGGCGGCGCCGGTTTACTTTATTGTTGGCTGGCCCTTCCACCAAGCGGCCTTGAGGGGCCTGCGTCAGGGCGAAGTCACCATGGACACGCTCATTTCCCTGGGTTCTTCCACGGCCTTTTTCGCCTCCCTCCCCGCTTTGATGGGCGCCCCCGTGGATGTTTACTTCGACGCGGCGGGACTCATTCTCTTTTTCGTGACCTTGGGCAGATACCTGGAAATTTTCTCCAAGCGCCGGGCCAACCGGGCGCTGGAACTGCTGACGAACCTTCAGCCCCGCGTCGCCCATGTCATCAAGGAAACGCACCAAGTGGATGTTCCGGTCGAGATGGTGGTCCTGGGGAATACCCTTTGCGTCAGGCCGGGGGAAGCCATTCCGGTGGATGGGGACGTCGTCGAGGGGAAGGGGCGGGTGGATGAATCCCTCTTAACCGGCGAATCGGCGCCCGTTGAGAAGCGGCCGGGCAGCGCGTTATTCGCGGGGACGATCAACGGGACCACCACGCTCAACATGAAAGCCTGGGCGACGGGAGCGGATACGGCTTTGGCCCATATCATCCGCTTGGTAGAAGAAGCCCAGGGCTCGAAGGCCCCCATCCAAAAAGCCGCGGATAGAGCGGCGGCGATTTTCGTGCCGGTGGTCCTCCTCCTGTCCCTTTTGACTGTTCTGGGCTGGGTGCTCTTAGCCGGGCATCCGCTTTCCCAGGGCTTGGAGAGGGCGGTTTCGGTGCTGGTCATCGCCTGCCCCTGCGCCCTCGGGCTGGCAACCCCTATCGCCTTGATGGTGGGTATCGGGGTGGCCGCCAAGCGGGGCATCCTCATCCGCCGGGCGGAAGTGCTGGAAAAGTCATCCGAAGTGGACGTGATCGTGTTCGATAAAACGGGCACCCTCACCGAGGGAAAACCCCGGCTGGTGGACCTGTTGCCCTTGGACGGCGAACAGGAGGAAAAGGTTCTTCGTTACGCGGCGGCCCTGGAAAGAGGAACCAACCACCCGCTGGCATCGGCCGTACTAAAGGAAGCGATGGTGTTGGACTTGATCCTGCCCAGTGTCGAGCGCATGGTGGAAACGCCGGGCGCGGGGTTGCAAGGGTTCGTCGAGGGCCACGAAGTAGCCATTGGGACCAAGGCCTTCATCGAATCCCTTGAGGGAATAGTGCCTTCCCCCCAAGTCCGGGCTAATGTCGAAGCCTACCGGCTGGGCGGCCAAACGGTCTCCCTCATGGCCTTAGATAAGAAGATTGTTGGCCTATTCGCCATGGAAGACCCGCCCCGGGCCGATTCCAGGGAAGTGATCGCCAAGCTGAAAGGCCTGGGGCTTAAAGTCCACCTCCTGACCGGCGATGGGGAAGTGGTGGCCGAAAAGGTGGGGGAAAGGGTCGGGGTGGACGTGGTGCGGGCCAACGTGAACCCCCAAGGCAAGCTGGACTACATCGAGGAACTTCAAAAACAAGGTTTGAAAGTGGCCATGGTAGGGGACGGCTATAACGACGCGGCGGCCTTGACGGCGGCGGACCTGGGGATCGCCATGGGCTCGGGCACGGATGTAGCCAAGGAATCGGGGGACATGGTGCTCACCCAGGGCGGGCTTTATAAGGTCATCGAAGCCCTCAAAGTTTCCAGGGCGACTTTTTCCATCATCCGGCAGAACCTCTTCTGGGCCTTCGCCTACAATCTAGTAGCCCTGCCCCTCGCCATCTTCACGCGGATTCCACCCGCGGTTGCGGCCCTGGCCATGTCCCTTTCCTCGGTGACGGTAGTTTTGAACGCGCTGAGGCTTTATCGGAAAAGGTTTTAAAACAGGGCTAAGTATCCCTTTTTGACCGGTTGGTGTTAGTCCGGCTCGGATGTTTCATAGTTATAAGGGTTGCCAAGGGCATCGAACATATCGTAAGAGCCGTCGTTTAATTTCAAAATGATTTCCAAGAAGGAGAATCATCAAAGTGTTCCACTGGTTGCAGGCCTTACTCGCCCATCAAGGTTATTGGGTTATCTTCTTAGTCGTGTTCTTGAATAATCTTTGTTTTCCGGTGCCGGGCGATTCGATGCTGTTGGGCGGAGGTTTTCTGGCGGAAAAGGGGATTCTTTCCTTGTGGGCCGTGATCGCTGTCGGAACAGGAGGTTGCTTCCTGGGGGGGAATGGCGGTTATTGGTTCGGGTCGCGGTTCGGGTACCGCTTTTTGAAAAAGAACCGCTGGCTCCAGGTTTCGCCCCAAAGAATCGGACAAATTGAATATTTTTTCAAAAAATATGGGGCCAAAGCCGTTTTTTTAGCCCGGTTCGTGGCCCTGCTCCATCCCGTAACCGGCCTCCTAGCGGGCATGGGAAGAACCCCCTTCCGCCTCTTCCTTTTTTATAACTTGGCCGGGGCTTTCGCCTACTCCGCCCTCTATGCTTTGGTCGGTTATTTTTTCGGGCAAAGATGGGAACTCTTCAAAAGTTGGATCGGTCCGGTCGCCCTTTACACGATCCTCATTGCCGCCGCCCTCTTTTCCCTCGGCCTATTTTTACGACATTCAATCCGCGACTTTTTTGATAGTTTTTCCTCCCGAAAAGAAGCCAAGCGGGGAAAGAACAAAAAAATTCAAAAGCCGTCCTCCGTCGGCCATCCACGAGTGGCAGGAGGAAACCTTAAGAAAGGGAGGGGCCTATCAAAATGAGAGGCCGCCCGAAAAAAAGTAACAAGAAATTAAACATAACCTGAACTTTCACGGGCGGGAAAGAGTACAATCAAATTGATCAAAAGGTTATTTCAGCTTTCTTACCCCAGATCCCGGCCCCGGAGAATGTCCTAAGGGAATCCGAACCAAGCTTCTACCTCCATTTGGTTCAACCAACTCGGCCTTTTCAAATCACGTTCATTTCAATGAATCTCCAGCAGGATAGGCCCTCCCATTCCAAAAAAAAGAGGCCACCTGACGGGAATCATACTCAAAATTTTTACGAATTTAAAAATAACCTGCGATCCTTGAATGGAGCCGTTTATGCGCGTTGAAGACCTCGACTTAAAAGAGCTGTTGGAATTAGACCCCGTCGGGGGAATGGTTCATTTCGCCGGCCAGCGGGCTTTAATCTTCGATGCGGTGTCCCATGGGCTTCTTCGCAAGGAACTTATCGATAGTTTCGGCGAAAGAACGGCAAGGGGCATCCTCAGCCGTTACGGTTATATCCACGGTAGGCGCTTGGCCGAAACCCTCAAAAACAAGTTTAAGTGGGAAAGTGAGGAGGACTGGCAAAGGGCCGGAGCCCGTATCTACGCCCTGCAGGGACTTTTTATGTTGGACCCGGACGGCCCCATCGCCTTTGGCCCCGAGGGCGGAACTTGGCTCGTTTCTTATGAAGCCGAACAACATGTTCTTCTCAAGGGCCGCTCGGAAAAGTCGGTTTGTTGGACTCTCAGCGGACTCATCAGCGGTTATCTGAGTTTCGCCACGGGCAAGGAAATGTACGCCTTGGAGGACAAGTGCACCGGGAAGGGCGACACGGCCTGCCATGTGATGATCAAGTCCGAGGAGGAATGGGGAAGCGATGCCGACGGTGAATTGGCGGTCTTCAAGCGGGTCGGGATCGACGAAGCCCTGCGGGATGTCACCACCACGCTGAAGCGCACGGAAAGCGAATTGCAGGAGAGGACCCGGAAGTTGGCGGTCATCGCCAAGATCGAGGAAGACCCCACCGAACTCATGGCGAGAAGCCCTGAGATGCGCAAACTCATGGAACTGGCCAAGACGATCGCCGCGATCGACTCCACGGTGCTGATCACCGGCGAGAGCGGCACGGGGAAGGAACGATTGGCGCGCTTCGTCCACGACCATTCCCCGCGCGCGGCGGGCCCCTTTATCGCCGTGAATTGCGGGGCCATCACCGAGACCCTGCTGGAAAGCGAGCTTTTCGGCCACGCTCGGGGCTCCTTCACCGGCGCCACGGCGGACCGCCCAGGGCTCTTCGAGGCCGCCAACGGCGGAACCCTTTTCCTGGACGAGGTCGGCGAGATCAGCCTCCATATGCAGGTCAAGCTCCTGCGGGTGTTGCAAGAGAGGGAAGTGCGGCGGGTGGGCGAGAACAAAAGCCGGCCCATCAACGTCCGTATCGTCAGCGCCACCAACAAAAACTTGAAAACCGAGGTGGCGGAAAAAAGGTTCCGGGAGGACCTTTATTACCGCCTGAACGTCGTCGAACTGGCCGTTCCGCCCCTGCGTTGGCGCCGGGAAGACATCCTCCCCCTCGCCCGCCTGCTTCTGGCGGAAGCCGCGGTCCAAATGAAAAGGGCCGTGGACGGCCTGACCACCCCGGCGGCGGACCAATTGCTCGGCTACGCCTGGCCGGGCAACGTGCGCGAGCTGGCCAACGCCATGGAGCGGGCGGTCGCGGTGGCCAAGACGAACCGAGTCGACCTGGGGGACCTTCCTTCCGAAGTTCGCCTAGTGGCGCCCATTGTCACCCACAAGGGAATACCGCGGTTGTTAAGGGACGTGGAGAAGGACTGCATCCTGGGCGCCCTGGAAAAAACGGACGGTAACCGGAGAAAAGCGGCCGATTTAATGGGAGTGGGTGTCGCGACGCTCTACCGCAAGCTCAAGACCTACAAGTTGTTGGATTTGGTGAAAGATTAGAACACAGTTTAAAAAAATTTTTTACGACCAAGGGCACCAAGGAAGATAAAAAAGCAGAGAATGAAACTTTAGAAATCGACTTTTTCAGTCCTTCTTGGTGTACTTGGTGGTTCAACCGCCTTGGGTTTAGGCTAAGTCGAAAAGCAATATCTCCGTTGGTTCCTGGGCCGTGAAAGAAACGGCCATTTCGCCGGAAAAACCGGCCCCATCCCCTGTTTGAAGTTGAAGCTTGTCCAGTTCGATCCCGCCTTTGACCACGTGTAACCAGGCGCTTCGGCCGGGCTTGAGCTCGTGGATCATATGGTTCCCCTTGTGGATGAGCGTGGAGTACATTTGAACGTCCTGCTGTATCTTCAGCGAGGCTTCTTTTCCGTCGGGGGAGGCGATGAGCTTCAAGATTCCCTTGCGTTCGGCGAGGGTGAAGAATTTTTTCCGGCCACCCGGTTCCATGACCCCGGCCGAGGGGGAAAATCCGCTTTGAAAGACATGGGCGTCCTCGGGGGATAATATATGGAAGGCGGATAGTTTCGTGCCGCCGGCGACGTTGGCGCGGAGGAATTCATCCGTCTTCACCAATTCGGGGCTTTCCAACAGGCCCTTCATGACCATCAGGCCCTCGCGCACATAGGTGACAAGAACCATATCTTCGTGGGTGTGCAAGATGAATCCCCGGCCCGGGGAAAGGACTTCCTCGTTGAAGATTTTGAGCGCGCCAAATCCGTTTTGAAGGGGATCGGCCTGGTTTTCCCAGTCGAAAGTCATCCAGGTGGTTTGGTTACCGTCGGCGATATGGCGCCTTTCTTCCGACCTTCTAATCGTAATCATTCTTCATCTCCCTGGGCGCCGGTTTTTCAGCCCATCCTTCAAATCAAGGCGGGCAAGACGTTACTGCCAACTCAATCCAACCACTCAGGGTTCCAAAACTTATCGAACATGAGGCGGCCTACAAAAGGATTAAATACAGCAAGAAACGAACCAGATAAGGGAATGGTTCTTTTGCTTGTTTTTCGCGGCCGGGTCCGCCAAACCGAATCAAGTTGAGAAAAAAACGAATCGTTTTGATCTTTCCATGACCGCCGCGCCCGATGAAGTCTAACTTTTTTCAGGCGTGGACAGGACATCGGAGATGGCCTGGAGAAGCTGCTCCACCTTGAAAGGCTTTCCCAATTTGGGATTGGGAATATTGTTCAAGAATTTCGCCCGCGCGTCGGAAAAGATCCCGCCGGTGATGAACACGATCTTTTTTTCCAGGCCGGGATTACTTTTCTCGACCTCCTGGTAAAATTCGACCCCGTTCATGTCGGGCATATTCAAGTCGCTCACGATGACTTCCACCTTGGTGATTCCGCGGGCGAGGATGTTCAAGGCTTCGACAGCCGATGGGACGGAAATAACGAAATGCCCGTTTGAGCGCAGCATCTCCGTGAACAAACGCGCGTTCCCGGACTCATCATCCACCAAAAGAACCCGCAGGCCCGGGGCCGGCTTTTCCCCGCCATTCATGACCGTCATTTCGCGTCCAACACCTTGCGGACCCGCTCCGCCAGCTCGTCGTTGGAAAAGGGTTTTTGGATCAAATGGATGGCTAGGTCGATCGTTCCCTCCTCGGACAACACATCCAGCGGATAGCCGGACATGTAGAGGACAACCATTTTAGGCCTGGTTTTCTTCAACTGGTCCGCCAGTTCCTTGCCGTTCATCTTGGGCATGACGGTGTCGGTCAATAAAAGGTGGATGACGTCCCCGTACGTCTCCGCCTGCTGGACCGCTTCCACGCCGTTGCGCGCCTGCAGGACGCGGTAGCCGCGGTGCTCCAGCGCCCGTACCATGACTTTGCGTACCTGTTCCTCATCCTCCGCCACGAGGACGGTCTCCGATCCGCCGATGGAGGGGGACTCCGCCTTGGGCAGGGCGGCCGCCCCGGCCACTTCCTTGGCGGCGGGTAAATAAATGGTAAAGGTAGTCCCCATGCCCGGGGCGCTGTAGACCCAGAGATACCCCCCCCATTGGTGCACGATGCCGTAAACGGTCGCCAAGCCCAGGCCCGTTCCTTTTTCCCCCTTGGTGGTGAAAAAGGGCTCGAAGAGATGCTTCTGGGTTTCGTCGTCCATCCCGGTGCCCGTGTCCGTCACCGAAAGGCTCACATAGGCGCCGGAGGGGATAGTGACTCCCTTAATCTCGAGGGCCCCGGCCAGCTCGATGTTTTTAGTGGCCAGCATCAGCTTTCCCCCCTTCGGCATGGCGTCCCGGGCGTTCAAGACCAGGTTCAGGATGACCTGCTGGATTTGGCCCGGGTCGGCCTTGACCGACCTCAAGTTCTTCTCCTGGACGAGGTCGAAGTTTATGGAAGCGTCGATCAGGCGCTTGAACATCAGGCTCATTTCCGAGCCCATTTCATTGAGGTCGACAAGCTGGGGCTGGGAAATCTGTTTTTTCCCGAAAGCCAGCAGTTGGCGCGTCAAGTCGGCCCCCCTTTTGACCGCCTTCTCGATTTCCTCCACGTCCAAAAGATGGGGATCGCCCGGCGCCAGGGCGGCCTTGAGAAAACCGCTGTTCCCCCCGATGGCGCTCAGGAGATTATTGAAGTCGTGGGCCACGCCCCCGGCCAAACGCCCCAGGGCGTCCAGTTTTTGCGACAGCCGCATCTGCTCCTCGTGTTTTTTCTGGGTTTCCAGGGCGTTCTTTTTCTCCGTGATGTCCCGCGAGATGGAGGAAACGCCGACGATTTTTCCCAGGGCGTCCTTGATGGGCGACACGGTGACGGCCACTTCGACCATCTCCCCATTCCTCTTCAACAGCGTCGTTTCATAGTTCGAAACGTTCTCCTCTTTGGTAGCCAGGGCCCTTACTTTTTCCATTTCCATCTTGCGGTCGGTGGGGACGAGGAGGGCGGTGTTTTCCCCCAGGATTTCCTCCGAATGGTAGCCGAACATGGTTTCGGCGGCGTGGTTCCAACTGAAAATCTTCCCGTCCAGGTCGCTGCCGATGACGGCGTCGGTGGTCTGTTCCAAAATAGAGGCCAATTGGGAGAGCGTTTCCTCGGACTTGCGGCGCTCGGTGATGTCCAGGGCCATGCCCATGTTGCCCAGCAGGTTCCCCTTCGAGTCCCGCATGGGGGTGACGTACCATTCGCACAGGATGGTCTTGCCGTCCTTGCGACGGTGCGCTGAGACCTCCCCCTGAATGGTCTTATCGCCTTTTTGAAGCCGCTCATAGCTGGCCTCGGCCCGGGATAAGTCGGACGGCGAGATCAGGGTTTCCTCCAGCTTCTTGCCCCGTACTTCATTGAAGAAATAGCCGAAGGTCCGCTCGGCCGCCGGGTTCCAATAGGTGAAGTGGTTGTCCTTGTCGGCGAGCACGCAGGCAATGGGCATGCATTCCATCTGCAATTGGAGCCGTTCCAAAAGTTCGCTCTTTTCCGCCAAAAGCCTTTCCTTCACGGCTTCGGCCCTCTCGCTTTCATTGATGTCACGGGCGATCACGGCGGCACCAACGACCCGGTTTTGAGGTTCCTCCAGCGGAGAAACGGTCAGCGAGAGGAGGACTTCCTTTCCGCTCTTGGGCTGGTGGCTGGTGAGGAAGTTAGCCACCGCTTTTCCTTCCCGGATGGACTCCAAAATCCGTGGAAACTCGACCAGGCGGTCCGCCGGGACGATCATGGAAAGGTTTTGGCCGATGATTTCTTTGGGCGTGAAGCCGTAAATCCGTTGGGCGCCGGGGTTCCAGCTTAATAAGATGCCGTCCAGGGAGACCGAGTAGATGGCGTCGTTGGAGGATTCGACGATGGAAGCCAGCCGGGCCGCGTCATCGGCGCTGTTTTTATTTTCGACGACATTCCCGCTTTTCATGAAAGCCCCTTTGAAGGAGATTGAGCCCCTTTTCGGGGCATCCGCAAACTAATTGCACAGGCAATAAGGCAAGAAGCAAGCCACGACTTGGGCAGGACCCATATCGTTTTTATGCGTTTCGATGGCCCGGACTTCCAGGAGTGATCAAAACGAGAATTTTTAAGATCATTTTGATCGCTCGTTTCCCGGGCAGGCCTCTTTCAAGTGGAACCTCAAAACCAGCCGTTCTATCTTTTCGAGGCGGGCGGAGGATTTGGAACGATTCCCGTGGGGAAATTCCCACGGTATGGAACTTGCCTTAAGGCATGGCATTAGCTCGTAAAAAAATTAAAAAGAGGTAAAAAACATGTCGATGACCAAAGAAGCAGTCAAGGACAAGATGAACGATAAGAACACCCTGGTATTGAACGTCCTGCCGGAAACGGATTTCGCGAAGCTCCACATCAAGGGCTCGGAAAACCTTCCGATGGGACTCAACACGGCCGATTTCGTCCAGGCGGTCGAGAAAAAATACGGGAAAGACAAGTTCATCATCACCTATTGCGCCGGTTTGACCTGCAACGCAGGCCCGAGCGCGGCCAAGGCCCTGCAGGAAAAGGGCTTCAAGGCGAATGACTATGCCGGCGGAACCCAGGAATGGTCCGAAGCGGGCTTTCCCACCGAGGGAACCGAAGCGAAGAACGTAGCGGCAGTCCCAGCGGCCACGGCAGCTACTCCCGTAGCGACGACCGTTCCGGCACCAGCAGTAGCGGCCGTACCCGCAGGAGCAGCGAAGTAGTTTTTTCTTTGAAGGCCCGCGGTCCCAAGGGGGAGCGCGGGCTTTCTTTAAACGTCCGTTGTGGCTTCAAATGAAACTCAAATTAATGAGAATGCAGGAAGAAAGATAAAAAAATGAAAAAGCTTGCTTTGACAGCCGGTTATTTGCTTGTTTTAGCCTTCGCGAATTCTTTCGCGATCGCCGATGGAGTCGCGCCTGGATTGCCCGCCCCGCAAATTGGAGTAGAGGGTGGGTTCAACGTCGCGAGCCTGAACGGCCCGGTGGGTGATGTGTACGCCTCCCGTTTGGGATTCGTGGGCGGAGCTTTCCTGAACTTGCCCCTTGGGCCGACGCTGGCGTTTCAGCCGGAGCTTCTTTACGAACAGAAGGGCGGGCAGGTCAACGGCAATCCTTACCGGCTGGACTATGTGGAAGTCCCGGTTCTCCTGGACGTTTCCTTACTGGGGCCCTTGGGAATTCTTTTGGGGCCTTCCTTCGCCGCCAACGTGGACAATCAGGGCGTGAACAATCCCAACAGCACGGACGTGGGACTGATCCTGGGCGCCCAATTGGATCTTCTGCCGATTCTTCTCAGCTGCCGCTATGAAGTGGGATTGACGGACGTGACTACCGATGCCAACGTCCAAAACGGCACCTTCACCTTTTTGGCGGGGCTGTCGTTTATTTAATAGCCGGGAGAAAAAGTTCAAGAGGTTTTGACTTAGACGTTCCATCAAAAAGGAAAAGAAAATGTATACCGCGAAAAACTACGACCGGCTGCTGGGCATCCGGGGATTCAGCGACAAACTGCTGAAAGCCCATTTCAAGCTCTATGAAGGGTACGTCGCCCACATCAACAAGATGATCGACTACCTCAAGGGGGCGGATAAAGAGACCCAGGAATATGACGAAGTCAAAAGAAGGTTCGGCTGGGAGTTCAACGGTATGCGGCTCCACGAGGCCTATTTCGGGAACATGACGGCGAAGCCCGCCGAACTGGACCCGGACTCGGATTTGGGCGTCCAGATCGCGGAGTCCTTCGGGTCCATCGAGGCCTGGAAGAAGGATTTCAAGGCGGTTTCCGCGATGCGGGGCATCGGCTGGGCGGTTCTGGCCTGGGACCCGGAGGGGCATCAGCTCTTCAACGTTTGGATCAACGAGCACGACGCGGGGCACCTGGTTTACTGCGTGTCTATCCTGGTCAACGACGTTTTCGAGCACGCCTACCTGGCGGATTACGGTTCGGAGCGGAAAGATTATATCGAAGCCTTCCTGAAGGTGGTTGACTGGGGCGAAGCACAGAAAAGATTCACCGGCATGGCCAAGCTGACGATCTCCCATGCCTATTGACCTCAAAGGGGATTGGATCGTGAAAAACCCGAAACCTTTTTCGAAGCGGAAAGTCACGGGCTATCCGCTGACGGTTCGGAAAGGCGGGGCGGCCCTCCCGGTTTCCGGGCCGGCCGAGGCAAACTATGGTTACGACGCTCCCGCCGACCGGACCGAGATTTTATGGAAATGCCTGGAATGCGGGGAACTGAAGCCTCGAACCAAGTGGGTCCTGGGCCCCTGCCCCTCCTGTGGCGCGCCGAAATCCCAATTCGTACTGGTGGACGAAGATTGATCCTTAATAACATGAAAAACTACAACGAAATCTTCTTGGCCGCGCAGACCGCCTCTGCCGTGAAGTTCCCGCTCGTGCCGACCAACTTGAAAAAATATTTCTTGAAAAAGCGTGACCCGCGAAGAATCACGAAAGCCAAAAGTTGAGAGAAGGGTCCGGTGCGTGAATTTTCCGACGGCACGTTCCTTGCTTTAAACATGCTTGTTGATGTCATCAAAAGGGCCGACCTTAGCGGGCATCGGCACTTTACTTTTAATGGGAGGTGTTGAATGAAGTCTAGGAACTTAGGAATCCTCGCCCTTTTGACGGTGATCATTGGAGCGATTGTATCGGGTTGTTATCCCTATCATCGGGGCGTGGGAGTCGATATCGCGGTTCACGATAATCGGTGGCATTACGACCATGATTATGACGATAACTGGCGCGCCCACCACGCGTGGCATGATGACCGGCATGACTGGGATCATTGACCCCCGGTAAAAGGGAACATATCTGTTCCCGACGATTGCAATAGATTTGATCAAACCGCTCAACCTCAAGGTTGGGCGGTTTTTTTTGACCTGTTCCGGAACAATCGCCGGTTTTAAAAGGAATCAAAGTGAGAATTTAAAAATATCATTTTGATCTTTCGGAGGGCGACGGCCCTTGGAATCGCCACGGTTTTCAGGGCCCGATTCTTGCTTTAACAGTGTCTTGAACCAGCTGTTTCACACCTGAACATTCAACAAGGAGAGTTTCATGCCTCACTGGGAAATGAACCAATGGGTCGGAAATTGCAAAACCAACCAAGTGGGAACCATCGCTTCCGACATTTTAAAGGCGGCGGCGGGGACTTCAAGGGTTACCTCATTGTCGTGGAAGAGAAGCGTTATGAAATTTGGGATGAGACAACCTTGGTCTTGATTCCACGGGAGTCGGTGAAACCCGCCCCGCTGGCCCTGGTTCCAACCGGAGCTTCGGGGGACAAAACATGATCGGGGGATATTTGCTTTTGTTCATTTTCCTTTCCGATCTATGGGCCATCTCCACGATCTTCAACAGCGGCGCGCCCCCGGGTTCCAAGGTTTTTTGGTGTCTTCTGGTTTTATTGATCCCGGTTTTGGGATTCATTGTTTCCTATTTGGCCGGCCCTGAGGACAAGTCTCTCTTGAACGTGGTTAAAAAAACTATTTCTGAAGTGTAGGCAGTCAAAACTCTAAAGGAGATTGCGTCATGAAAAATCCAGTATGGGTGATGTTCGCGGTGACCGGGTTGGTGGCTCTTTTGTCTCCCGGGGTTTGGGCCGATCCGGTGGTGGGTTCCCCGACCGTTACCCACTTCAGCGGCAACCAGTTACAGCAGGGTTCTACCCAATGGTACGAAAAGCCGGCCACCCTTGTGGGTCCGGCGCAGGAGATCGGCGCCAAGGGCGGTAGGCTCCTGGTCCTACAGACGGGGAGCGTTCTTTACATGGAAGGCGATTCGACCTTGCACAAGTACCAGATGAACGCCAACGCCCTGCTCGGGTCCGCGGTGGTGAAGGCCCGGGAGGATGAAGACCTTTTGAAAGCCCTCCAGGCTGGACGGGCCGGTTCCATTGTTTTGACCATCCCCGTCGTGAATTTCAAATCACGGGAAAAGGGCCTGGACGACAACGCTGATAAGGCCCTCAAAGCCGTAGAAAACCCCAATATCCAGTTTGTGTTGAAGAGTGAAAGCCTCAAGGCGGGCAAGGAAATGGGTTCCAACCTCCTTACAGCCATAGGAAACCTGACGGTGGCGGGAACCTCCATTCCCGTCACCTTGTCCGGCGACGCCGTGATCCAGGGAGAGCGGGTCGAGTTTAAAGGGGTCCAAAACCTGAAGATGAGCGATTTTAAAATCACTCCTCCTTCCGTTTCCATTTTGATCGTCTCCATCACCTGCAAGGACGAAATCACGGTCCATTACGATGTTATCTTTGGGCCGAAGAATAAAAGCCGTACAGAAACGAAAAAGTAAGAGGCCTTTTAAAAAACATAGGAGAAGAAATGAAAAAATCACAGAAGTGGATGTTCGTGGCCGCCTTGATCTTGGGATTCTCCACCCGGGGGAAAGCCGCTGAAATTTTTAAAAACGACGATTTGGACTTGAGCATCGGAGGACGGTTCCAGGAACTGGGTGAATTGGATTATGTCAGCGACGAAACGGTCCGCGACAAAGCCCAGGTTTACCTGTTCAATGTTGAGGACCGATTGATCCTCTCGGGCGACTACAAAGGCTACCTCTTCCACTTCGAGGAAGCTTTGGGTGGAGAAGACATCAACAGCAGCAATAATAACTTGGGCCTGCTGGAATACAACGTGGACATTCCGGTGATTCCCGATATGGCCTATGTGAAAGTCGGCCAATTCAAGGTTCCGACTAATTTGGAAAGCGCCTATTACGAGGGCAACCAGCTCTTTACCGGTCATTCGGACCTCATGAACCTGTTTTTTAACCAAGGTTACGACAACGGCCTCTCCCTTTGGGGCCGTTTGGGGATGATGGATTTCGCGGGAGGCGTGTTGAGCGGCGCGCCTGATCTGCCCCAGCGTTATTTGCCGGAACTTTTCGAGTTTCCCCCGCTGATGTTTTTGCGGATCGGGTTCAACGACGGCATTTCGGACGATCCCTTCCATCAAATGCAGACGGGATTCGCCAAGCCGACACAAACCGAATTCGCCATGCACGTGAACGGCGAATACGAGAATGACAGCAACGCGGGCCATTCCACCGACCTGAGTCTGGAGTCTTCTTACCTGACGACCTTCTCGGCGAACAGCCCCTATGGTAATGCGCTCTTAACGTCGATTTTCAATCCCTACTTGAGCGCCGCCGGAATCGCTCCGGTTCACGCGAGCTATTGGAACGCCAGCTTTGATACCCAGTTCCGGACGCCGATGGGAGACACAACCTTTACCTTGGCGGCCCAAGTTAATATTGCGGGCTATAAGTCCACCCTGCCCACGCCGATTGCCCTGCCGGGCGGCGCCATGGTTTCCTCTGGATCATTAAATATCGGCGGCGGCGAATTGATCGCCTCGATGGGGGACAAACCCTGGGAATTGGCGGGCCGTTTCGCGGTGGTGATCCCCGACACCAATATGATTTCCGCCTTCACTCCCACCGCCGGTCCCTTAAAAGGCATACCCCAGGTCGAGAGCATGGGAAGCAATCCCATATTCGAAGTCACTTTCCCTTCGGTCACCCTGCATATGAACGAGGACACAAAGATCGTGGCGGAAACCCAATTCTTGATCCAAGCGCCGGAAGTCACTTCCACGCCGGCCAACTCCACCTCGGGCGACGGCACCTATTTGATCACCCAAATGCCGTCCCAGTTTGGCGGCGGCGTGGAAAGCCGGGGCGCTTTTGTGCCGATCGGCAACATGGAAATGCAGTTTAGTTTCTAACGAAAATCAGAGAACGTGGCCCTCGAAAGGACAAGGCAATGGATCTTCTGAGGGTCTTTTTTCAAGGAAGGATCCGAAATCATGATGACCAAGCCCCCAAACAGAATCCTTCACGGGATTCTTCCTGGTGCTTTGTTGACGGCGCTCTGCGCCGCGTTCTTTCCCAGCGCGGGGTTCGCCGCCGATCCCGTTTCTCTCGTTTTCCAGGGGAAAGACCGTTCCTACGAGATGGCGGGGTCTTTTGAGGTGGAAGCCGACCCGGCGGTTGCCTGGTGTGTCCTGACGGGTTACGAACAACTCACCCGGTTCGTTGGAAATTTGAAAAGGAGCCGGGTGGAAAAGGACTTGGGACCCCACCATTTTCTTTTGGAGCAGGAGTTCGAGGGCGGGTTCCTTTTCATCACCAAAAGGGTCCGGGTCCTCCTGGACGTCCATGAGACCGAAGACCGGTCCATCGATTTCACGGATATCGATGGCAAGGATTTTAAGTTTTACCAGGGTTCCTGGAACCTGTCGCCGGGGGCGGAAAAGGGGTTGAACATCACTTACCGGTTGAAAGCCGAGCAAAATTTTGACGCCCCCTTTGCCGGGGACTATACGCGCGGCGGTGTGAAGGACCTGCTAGAGGCCGTGCGCCGGGAAATCCTCCGGCGCCAGGCGGAAAAAACGAAGGGAGACCACCGTCCCGGTTGAACGGGTTGGAGCGAGCCATCGTTTGAAGCGAAACAACAAATAAAAAGGAGTTGTTATGACAACCGCGATTTTGGAAGAAAAAAAGACAGTCGTTATGAAAGCCTTGGTCTACCACGGCGCCGGAAGAAAGGCTTGGGAAGATAAACCCAAGGCCTCCCTCCAACTGCCGACGGACGCGGTCGTGCGGATCACCACCTCCACCCTCTGTGGAACGGACCTTCACATTATGAAAGGGGACCTCCCCCTGGTCACGGACGGACGGATTCTCGGCCATGAAGGGGTCGGCATCGTCGAGGAAACGGGAACAGGCGTCACCCGTTTTAAGAAGGGGGACAAGGTGATCATCTCCTGCGTCACCGCCTGTGGGAAATGCGACAACTGCAAGAAAAGCATGTACTCCCATTGCCGCGACGGCGGATGGATTTTGGGCTACCTGATCGACGGCACCCAGGCTCAATATGTCCGGATTCCCCACGCCGACAACAGCCTGTACCTGGCCCCGGAGGGCCTGGACGAAGAGTCCTTGACGATGCTTTCGGATATCTTTCCAACCGGTTTTGAGTGCGGCGTTTTGAACGGCCAAGTGAAACCGGGCGACACCGTGGCCATCGTGGGTTCCGGCCCCATCGGGCTTGCCGCGCTCCTGACCGCGCAGTTTTATTCGCCCGCCGAAATCATCATGATCGACATGGACGACAACCGCCTCCAGACGGCGAAGGCTTTCGGGGCGACCCGAACCGTTAACAGCGCCGACGGCAAGGCGGCGGAAAAAGTGATGGCGATGACCGGGGGCGAGGGCGTGGACGTGGCCATTGAGGCGGTGGGCGCGCCGTCGTCCTTTGATACCTGCCAATCCATCATCGCCGCCGGCGGGCGAATCGCGAACATCGGGGTGCACGGCAAGCCGGTGGAACTGCACCTGGAAAAGCTGTGGGACCGCAACATGACCCTGACCACCCGTTTGGTGGACACGGTTACCACGCCCATGCTGCTGAAGGTATTGCGGTCCGGGAAGCTGGACGCAAAGAAGCTGGTTACCCACCGGTTCGCGCTATCGGACGTGATGAAGGCCTATGACACCTTCGGTAACGCAGCCAAGGAAAAGGCCTTGAAGGTGATCCTGACGGCTTGAATCACGGGTGGCGGGTTGAAGTTGGCGGTGAAATGGTTTTTTGTTCGAGGTTCTAAATAAGAAAAGGGGATTTTATGGATCAATTCAAAATGCGGCAAAACGTCGGGAATTGCAAAACCAACAAGGTGGGGACAATCGCGTCCGAGTCCCTCAAGGGGGCCGGCGGCGATTTTACCGGGTTCCTCGTGCGGCTGAAAAACAAGAGTTTTGAGATTTGGGACGAGTCCACCCTGGTCCTGCTTCCCAACCGTCTGGGCCGAAACATCCGCTCCGCCCGGGTTTAAGCGATCCCGGATGAACGTCGATCGAACGCGTAGAAAATTTGGAATTTGACAGGAGGCTGTTTTATGGGCGAGCAAAGGGAAGCTTATATTGAAAAGTTCAAATCGAAGCTGGACGAGTGGAATTCGGAAATCGACAAGTTGCAGGCCAAGGCCAAGGGCGCGCATGACATTGCCCGGGTTTCGTACGACAAACAAATCGAGGAGCTGAAGGCCAAACGGGACGATCTGAAGTTGAAGATGTCCAACCTCCACACCCGGGGCGAAGTCGCCTGGGAAGATTTGCGGGATGGGATCGGGACGGCTTGGAAAAACCTGGGTGATTCGATCGAGGAAGCCAAATCCAGGTTCAAGTAGAGGAAGTGGTAGGGCAGTTAAAATTCAGTCAAAGGAACGCAAAATGAAAAATAAAAATTTGATTTGGTTGATGGTTTCCATCTTGTTCGCCGGATTCGCCGGGATCGCCCGGGCGGATGACGACGCTCGTGTTATCTGCAAATTGGGACAAAACTCGGCGAAGGACCACTTGAGAGACGCTTCACTCTACTTGTCCTTCAAAGGCGCCAAGGCCCAAAGCCTGCCCGCTACTCCCTCGGGAGAGGAGACGCGGTTCTACTCCAAGGTTTGGGACGGGATCTACCTGCAAGTCACCACTGAAACGGGTGAAAAGGGCACCACGGGTTACATGTTCACTTTTTCAAAGGATGAGGGGAACCAGGATAACCTGACGGCGAAGGAATCCAAGGACGCTCCCACCCTGCGGGAAGTCTCCGCCGCGGATTTTCGAAGCGATGATAATTTCTCCGCCCGCCCCCTGAAGCCGGGTCCCGGAACGCCGGAAGATCGGGGCGCCTTGAGGGTCATCCATTACGACGGTTTTGACGTGGAAATCCGGGTGCTGGAATTCAACATCGGCGACGCCGCGATGAAGGAAAAACCTTACTTCAAGTCCCTCTCCTGCCTAGTGACGGTGACGGAAACAGAGCCGACGAAAGAATGAAGCGGCTTTCCGGGGCGGTGATTTAAATGACTGATCCGGCCATTTCGGCATCCGAAGGCTTGCGGGATATTGTCACGACCGACCTCAAGAATGATTTGGTCAAGGCTTTGAGGGATTCGGAGGAACATTTCCGGGCCCTCGTGAGCCTGCTGCCCGTCTGCCTGATGGTCTGCCGGGGGGGAAAAATCATTTATGCCAACCCCCGGCTGGTTCAATTGCTTGGTTATCCCAATGCCGAAGAAGTGACCGGCCAGCCAACCCTGTCCCTGATCCATCCTGATTTCCACGAAAAAATCAAAAACCGCGTCAAAAATCTTTCCGATGAGGGAGGGCTTGCCAACCCGGTGATGGAACTGAAGATTAAAAATAAAAAAGGGGAGTGGGTTGACGTCGAAGGGGAATCTATCTCTGTGATCCACCAGGGCGTGCCCGCGATCATGGTTTTCTTCCGCGACATCCAGGAGCGGAAGAAGTCCAATGAAACCCGGCGAAACTCCGAGGAGAATTTTAAGGCCATCATCCAGCAGATACCGGACGGAATCTTCATCGAGAATCCAGAACGTATCCTTTTCGTCAGCCAGAGCGTCGTGCGGATGCTGGGTTACGAAAGGGAAGAGGAGTTGGTGGGCCATCCGCCCCTGGCTTTCGTCCATCCCGACTACCATCCCGTCCTCCAGAAACGTATCGCGAGGATTTACGGCAAGGAAGGGGTCAATCCGCTCGTTGAAACCGAATGGCTCAAGAAAGACGGCAGCCGGTTGGCGGTGGAAGCCTCCAGCATTTCAGTCCTCTATGAAGGCCAACCGGCGGTCATGGCGGTGTTGCGGGATACCGCCCCCCGAAAAAAAGCCGAGGAAATCCTGCGAAAGTCCGAGGAGAATTTCAGGTCGATCATCCAGCAAATGCCGGACGGCGTCCTGATCGTTGACCGGGAAAGGGTCTTGTTCGCGAACCAAACCTTCGCCGGTCTTTTGGGCTACGCCGCCGCGGAAGAACTGGTGGGCCGTCCGAAGTTTGATTTCATTCATGCTGATTACCATTCCATCGTCGGGAACCGGATCGACCGGATCATCGGGAAGGGAGGGGTCAATCCCCTCTTGGAATTGAAAATGCTCAGCCGGGGTGGGGAAGCCGTGGATTTCGAGTCGTCTAGCATCTCCATCCAGTTTGAGGGGAAACCGGCGGTTATGGCGGTCCTGCGGGATATCACCTTGCAAAAGCAAATGGAAAACAACGCGGTCCTCAACGAGAAACTGGCCACGGTGGGAACCTTGGCGGCGGGTATCGCCCACGAGATCAACAACCCCCTTACCTACGTCCTGGCCAACCTGGTCTTCCTGCGGGAAAACTTGGATGAATTAAAACACCAGATGGAGGAGAAGGGCCATGCGGATGGGGCCTACCCGAAGATATTCAAGGAAATGCAGGAGGAACTGGCCGAAACCCGGCATGGCGGGGAAAGAATCCGGGACATCGTCCGGGGATTGAAATCCTTTGTGCGTTCGGACGAGGACGAAGTGGCGCCGGTCGACCTGAACCAAACGGTCGATTCGGCCATCAACATGACCTTTCATGAGTTCAAGCACAAAGCCCGGGTGGAGAAGGATTTTGCCCTGCACCTTCCGCCTTTAACAGCCAACGCCGGAAAGCTTCAGCAGGTTTTCATCAATTTATTGATCAACGCCGCCCAGGCCATGGGGGGCAACGACCCGGCGGAAAATAAGGTCCACATCCGCACGGGACAAAAGGACGGAAGCCTTTTCGCCGAGTTCACTGACACGGGCAAAGGGATACCCGAAAATATCCTGCCCCGCATTTTCGACCCCTTTTTCACCACCAAACCCACCGGCGTGGGGACGGGTCTAGGCCTTCCCATCTGCGATAAGATCGTGAAGTTTTATAAGGGGACAATCGAGGTTCAAAGCTGGCCCGATCACGGCACCACCTTCACGGTGCGCCTGCCGCTGGAGAACGGCTTCCAGGCCGCGACGGCTACTTTCCAACCGCCACCCCTCCCGGAGCGCTGCCGGATTTTGATCGTGGATGACGAGCCCGGCAACCTCGAGGTTTTGAACCGGGTACTGCGAAAGAAGAACGACGTCCTGTCCGCCCTGACCGGGTTGGACGCGCTGGCCATCCTGGAAAGGGAGGGGGGAAAGGTGGACGCCATCGTGAGCGACCTCAACATGCCGGACATGAACGGGATAAACCTCTATAAAGTCGTGTCCCAGAAATTCCCCGGGCTGGAAAAAAGGTTCGTTTTCATCACGGGGGGCCTCTATACGGAAGAAGCGAGAAACTTCCTCAAAACGGTTCCCAACCCCTTCCTGGAAAAGCCCTTCGAGTTTGAGGACCTTCTGAAGGCCCTAACCCCCTGGACTGGCGTTTCCCCGAAGGATTCGAAATGACGACGAACGATAAACATCAACATCCGGAGGATATGGAGCAGCCGAGCGACGATTCGCGAGATCCCTATTGGCGGCGGGCGCGCCATGACTGGTGGTTCCTCATCTTGGTGGTCCTGATACTGGCGGCCATCGCGGCCTATGTGTTGAACCTGGACCTGTCCATGATGCCCCGCGGTGAGGCGTTTCCACTGTTGGACCTCGGTGCCAAATAATGGAAAAACATCCGCCGCAAGCCGTCCCAAAGGATTGTTCTTCCCGGAAAGGAAAAAAATGAAACTCATTCGCAAGCCGGGCCGCCTAGGCGTTCGCGGCAACCAAAAGGGCCAGTCGACCACCTATGCCGTCGTCCTCGGTTTTTTGATCTCGGTCGGGCTGTTTGTGGCGGTCAAGTATTTTCACGACCGGGACAACGGCCTCACCATTCACCTGCCGAAAGTGGAAGTGCATTAACGGGATTCGGCTTTTGAACCGTTATTAAAAAACAGAAGGAGAGTGGAATATGTTTTCAGGCTTATTGGGTTTATTGATTTTCATCGGCGATATTTACGCCATTATCGCGATTCTCAAGAGTGGGATTAGCACGGGCGCGAAGGCTTTGTGGTGCCTCTTGGTCCTAGTGCTGCCCGTTTTGGGGCTGATCATCTGGTATTTCGCGGGCCCCCGGATGCGGTAGGGCTGGTTTAGGGATGGACCAACTTGGGTTTCAACGGAAAGAGACGGCACTATGACAAAGCATAAGTACGAGCATCAACACACGCGTTACCCCCAACCGGAAGTCAGCGAGGTCCGCACCCCCTATTGGCGGCGGGCGCACCGGGACTGGCGCTTCCTGGCCGTGGTCTTCCTGATGCTGGTGGCCATGGGGGTCTATGTGGCCACCCTGAATCTGTCTTTAAGGCCTCATGGCCAGGGACAAGGGCTTCCCCTGGTGGATACCGACGCCAAATAGGGGGCGGTGGAGATCAAATAAAAAAAACCTTATTTTTTAATCAGCGGCTGATCATCAAAAATTTAAGGGATATTGGGTGGGGTTTTGCGCGAATCCTTGCATGACCTGAGATGGCTGAAGTCCCGGCATTCATTTTCCTTCGGCGCATATCACGACTAGGCTTAACCAAGCCTCGAGATTTGACAATTATATCGTTGGCCGATATAATCCTCTTAAATGATTCGTTCCATCGCCGATAAATTAACGCGGGATGTTTTCGATGGAATCAACTCCAAGGCGTCCCGTGGCCTCCCCTTGGAACTGCACCCGAAAGCCAGGCGTTTAATGGACTTCCTCAACGCCGCTGGAAATATCAATGACCTGCGGGTGCCGCCGGGAAATCATTTGGAAGCGTTAAGGGGTGATTGGCGGAGGTTTTATAGCGTCCGCATCAACGACCAATGGCGAATTGCCTTTCGTTGGGTTGAAAACGCAGCGGAAGAAGTTCAAATTGTGGATTACCATTGAGGTTCAGTTTTTTAAAAGGAGAAGGCTATGCTACCGAAGTCCCGTCCTGCGACCCATCCCGGGGAAATTTTAAACGAAGAGTTTTTGAAACCCTTGGGAGTTTCACAAAATTCCTTTGCCGCGCACTTGGGATGGTCTCACGCCAAAGTAAATGAAATCATCCATGGGCGGAGGGGAATTACCCCCGAGGCGGCATTGTCTTTAGCGGATGTTTTAAGAACAACTCCTGATTTGTGGCTGAATTTGCAGAGAAATTATGATTTGTCGAAAGCTCAGAAAATCCACCATAAGAAAAAACCGATTTTAGCGAAAGCCGGATAAAGAAATTAAGCCATCTCCATGATGACCCTACGAAAGTCTAACGAACGCGGCTTGAGCGACCTGGGTTGGCTGAAGTCCCGGCATTCCTTTTCCTTTGGCGAATACTTTGACGACGCCCAAATGGGGTTCGGCGATCTGCGAGTGATCAATGAGGACCGCATTCAGGGAGGGACCGGCTTTTCGACCCACGGGCACCGGGATATGGAAATCATCTCCTACGTCCTCAGCGGGGCGCTGGACCATAAGGATTCCATGGGCACGGCGGCGACGATATTGCCGGGAGAAGTTCAACGCATGAGCGCGGGCACGGGGGTGAGGCATTCGGAGCATAACCACCTGAGGGACCAGGAAACTCATTTCTTCCAAATCTGGATTTTGCCGGAAGAGGACAACCTGAAACCGGGCTACGCCCAAAAGGATTTCTCGAAGGAACTGGGGCAAGGAAAGCTATTCCTGGCGGCTTCCAAAGACGGCCGGGAAGGGTCCATCACCTTGAACCAGGACGCCAACCTCTACCTGGGCCAATTGAAGGCGGGGGAGAAGGTGGAGTTGCCGATGCACTGGGACCGCAAGGGATGGCTGCAATTGGCCACCGGGGAATTGACGGTGAACGGCCAAAAGCTATCCGAGGGCGACGGACTGGCGATCAGCGAGGAAGGCCATGTCAGTGTCCAGGTACTAAAGGACTCGCACTTTCTTTACTTCAACCTGCCCGGTTGAAAGACTTTATTTCCAAGTCCGTCCCCGGGTTGAACTGTCGACCGACCACTTGCCCCCGCCCTTGGTGGCGATAAAGAGGAACAAGAAGCAGTAAAGCACCGCCAGCTCGCCGTGGTTGACGATGGGGAAAAAGTTGTTATCGGTCGCGAACTTCCAATGGAATTGGAAATAGGCCACCGCCATTTGGCCGCTGGCCAGGAAGGCGGCCAGGTGGGTGAGAAAGCCCGCCAAAATCATCAGCCCGCAAACCAGCTCAATCATGCCGCCGAACCAAAGTTCGGACCCGACCGGAGGCCTCATGTTGGGGTCGGTCAATAGCCCTAAAATCTTCTGCGCCCCGTGGAACGAGAATAAAAACCCGGCCATGATCCTCAATAAGCTATAGGCTTCTTCCGAATACTTCGAAAATGAATTTCCGATTTTCATCATTTGTCCCGCCTCCTTAAGTTTTGATAAGTGCCTTCATTTTGATTCACGATCCGCAGCCCGGGATTTAATACCGGTCGTTCACATGGGCCACCCGGATATTGTTGATGACCTGGTGAACCCCGCCGATGCCCTGAACCAGGGTGGTGATCGCCCGCTTGTCCTCGTAATCGTTGTTGGTGCCCGACAGGTGAACCACGCCGTCCTTCACTTGGACGTGCATGTGCTCGCCCATTTGCCGGATTCGGCTGGTGATCAGGGATTCCAGCTCGACATCGTTTGAGTTCGAATGTGTTTCGTGTGCCATTTTAAACCTTTCAAATCTTATTTGTGCCGCGACTCAAACAACTATCCAATCCATCCGGCGTCAAAGTGCGAAAAAGCTGATACCCGCCTGCAAAGGGATAAAAACCGAAGGATTCGGCAAGGGAATGCCCAAGCCTTTGGGGGACGTGAAATCGATGTCGACCCTCGACTGCAGGAAAACCGCCATGTCGCCGGAAAAGCGGTAAAGAACTCCCGCGCCCGGCGCCAAATAGAAGTCCATTTCGGCTTCGTCGATCTTAGCCGTGGGGTCTCCGGGGGCGTTGTTCTGGACGTAGGTGTTCAGGGCGACGCCGGCCCCTCCGAAGACATAGGGGCGAAAGAGGCCGTCGCCGAAGGTCACCCGGAGAATGGCGACCAGGGGAATATAGGCCAAGAGGGCGTTCGTCGCGCCGGAGGAGGGGGCGATGTTGTATTGGTAATAACCGGTGCCGATGAAGACGCAAAAAGTCCTGTCGAGGCGATAGCCGATGTTGATGTCGCCCCCCAGACCCAGGGCAGGATTCACCATACTGCTGAAGGAAGGAATGGAGAAACTGCCGTCGACTTGTTCCACCCATTTTTGGTCCTGAGTCAAGGCGGGTTGATCGGGATTAGGGCTTGAGACGCTTTGGCTTTGAGGGGAGGACGGGGCATTTTGATCTTGAATCGAATAGGTCGGCGTTTGAGTGGGGTTGTTCTGGGCTTGAACGGTTGAAGCGGCCAGAACCGATAGGAAAATCATGGATGTTAAAAATTTCATTCTTTACTCCTCTGGGTAAAGCCAGGAAATGGAAGACCGCGATGCCGGAAGAAAGGGGCCGGGTGGCGGAAAAGTATTTCGCCCCACCCGATTTGGGCCCCTGCCGCTTCGGCCATCTGTATCACCCTTAATTATGACCGCCGACACCGATCCTCATGTCCACTCCACTGCGGGGCTGGTCATGATGGTCGTAATAATGACGGTGATGATGGTGGTGATGGTAATAATGCCTTTCGGGCACCACGATAACGGCGCCACCACGAACTTCATCGGCCGCGGTGATTCCGGTGACCGCTAAAAACAGCAGTCCCAGCGAAACCTTCAATAAACTTTTCATACATTCTCCTTATTCGTAAGTCTGGTTGAGTTAAGAGCAAGAAGCGAGCCGCCCCCTTGGGCGGCATTCGACCGCCTTTTGAACCTTCCGGGAACTTGACGCCCCCGAAAGGAATCAAAATGAGGGCTCGGTGCGATCATTTTGATCGGGATCGGCGCGGCCTTTGCTTGGGGAGAAAATTCCTCGACGCCTCCGGCGGGCTTTTCCTTTTATCGAGAGGGGTTTGGGCGATTCCGGGCGCTTGAAAGGGCGGGGCACGTTCCTTGCTCTAACCCCTGTTCTGGATTTCAGGATTGGTTTTGGGATTCAAATAAATATTTCAGGAAGTCAAAGTGAAAAAGATTCTAGTTGGTTTAATTTTGATGGCATCGCTTCCGATCATTTTCATGGCTGGATGCGGCAGTTCAAACCCTTCAGGCCCGACGAGTTCGGCAACCGCGACTCCGGCGCCCTATACGACGCCCCAAAAGACGCCTATGGCGATGGTCGTCCTTAATTCGGCCGCGAATTACGTGATCTTGTCCGCGACCGGGATCACCAACAGCGGACCCAGCACCACTTGCGGCGGTTACGGGGTCTATCCGGATGGACTGACTTCGGTGACCGGGTCACCGGCTATCGTGGAGAGCTGCGGCGGGGATATCGATGTCGCCGACGGTGCGGCCAATACCGCTGAAGGGGATTTGGGCACCGCCTATACGGACGCCATGGGACGGACCGGTGGGGCCATCCTGCCGCCCGGAGCCGATATCGGAGGCCAAACTCTTTATCCCGGACTTTACACTGAAACGGGCAACCTAAATATCGCCTCGGCCGATCTTCACCTGAGCGGCAATGGCGTCTTTATTTTCAAGGTCAGCGGCAACCTGGTCGTGGGACCGGGCCGACAGGTCATCCTGGCCAATAGCGCGAGCGCCGCCAATGTTTTTTGGGCGGTGGCCGGTTACGGAGCCTTGAATACCACGGTTGCTTTCAAAGGAAACATCATGGCCCATACAGCCGTGACCCTCAATACGGGGGCCACGCTGACGGGTAGGGCTTTGGCTGAGACCGCGAATGTGACTTTGCTGACCAATACCATCACCCATCCCTAAGGGATGGTTTTTAAAGTAAATATTGCCAAGCGGCCTAGCTGGGAGTTCTCCCCGCCAGGCTGCCTAAATTTGTTGGGATTTGAAAGGAAAAAGAAATGAAAAAGGGCACAAAAGCAGGGGTTTTTTTAAGCTTCGGGGCGTTTTTAACCTTGGGAATGATGGCCTTCCTATTCTCCGGTTGCGGGGAGAAGAAGGTCGAGAATACCGAGGTGCCGAAGGCGCCGGAAACCAACGAGGCGGCGAAGGTCGAAACGGCCGCACCGGCTCCGGTGGAGAAGTACGTGGTCAAGGAAGGGGACACCTTGTGGGCGATCTCCAACCAATCGGGAAATTACTCCGATTCTTTCGAGTGGCCGCTGATCTTCAAGACGAACCGGGATGAAATCGTCGATCCGGATCAGATCACTCCCGGACAGGTTCTCGTCATCCAAAGGGGACAAACGGCGGAGCAAACCGAGCATACCCGCCAGCTAGCCAGCGACACGCCGGCTTTCGTGTCCCACGAAGAGCCGAGGACGACCCTTCCGGTTAATTACTTCTAGAGCTTCACGCCCATCAGCGAAAAGCTTCATAACCACGGATGAAACCATCCGTGGTTGATTTTTTTACCCCGAATTGAGGAGTCCCATGAACGCATTACCGAAGACCGAATTGGAAAATACGGAGAAGGACACGAAGCGGGTCATTCGATTTGAACTGGCGCCCTCGACCATGATCACGCTGGTTCTGGTCCTCGCCGGCTTATGGCTGTTGTTCAAGCTTTTGCCCGTCATTCTCGTGCTGGTCGCGGCTTTTTTTATCGTGGGAACCCTGAACCCGGCCGTTCATTGGCTGGAAAGCAAACGGGTCAGCCGGATGCTGGCGATCGGGATTGTTTTCGGGTCGCTCCTGGTCGTCACCCTGACGATGGCGATATTGACGGTTCCGGCGCTTTTGGCACAGGCCTCGTCGATCCTGGAACAGGAACCGGCTTTGCGAGCCCAATTGGCGGACCGGCTTTCCGGCTTTCCCCTCAGCGAGGCCTTGGGGAAATGGCTGCGTAATTTCAAGTATGGCGGTCCTATCAGCACGGCGGGCGCCACGGCCTTCGCCTATTCCATGGACGCCCTGGCTTTCGTCACTTACAGCCTCAGCGCCATCTTCCTGGCCCTCTATATCATGCTCGACCGCGACCGGCTGCGGGGCGGGCTTTTCGCCGCCGTTCCCCGGTCGCACCACATCCGGCTTTCCCGGGTGATGATGAACCTGGAAACCATCGTGGGCGCTTATATCCGGGGCCAGCTGATCACGAGCGCGGCTATCGGCGTTTTCATCCTGATCCTCCTGGTGGCCTGCGGGGTCGAGAACGCCGTGGCGCTGGCGGTCTTCGGTGCCGTCGCCGACATCCTGCCCTATATCGGCATCTTCCTCCCGATCGCCGCGGCGATCCTATCGGCGGTTCCCCGGGGCCCGGTGGTCACGATCGTCGTCCTCGCCCTCATGTTCATTTACATGGAATTCGAGAGCCGGGTGCTGGTGCCGAAGGTTTACGGCCAGGCCCTGCGCCTGCCCTCCACGGTAATCCTTTTTTCGCTTTTGGCCGGGGGGACTTTGGCGGGAATCACGGGCGCCCTGCTGGCGCTTCCTTTCGCGGCGGCCGCCATGATGCTGATTGAGGAACTGAGGGTGCAATTGCCCGGTGAACAGGCGCAAGTGGCGGATGAGGCGTTGAAAGAGAAGGATGACCGGGGCGAAGAGGAATATGAACGCCGGACCGAGGGGGTTTCGGCCGAGAAATCCGCCGCCATCGCGGTGGAGATATCCGGGGACCGGGTGAAGGAAGAAAGTGAGTCTTTGAAAATGGTGGAGCCGTGAAGGCGTTGGAATGGCGGCCGGGAATGTTTAAAAAAATCATCGGGAAAGAGGAGAGATGATCATGCTTGAGAAAAAACAACAGAAAGCGCTTCAGGACAAACTGGTCAGCATGGCCAAAAAGGTTTATCGTGGCCCTTGGGAATTGGGGAAGTTTTCCAAGAACGAAAGAGCCAACGTCATCATCAATAACATCGAGAAGATGCCCCATATTTTCGTCATGGCCTGCCTCTTGGGCCGCCAGTTCCACGATGAGAAGGCCTGGGAAACGATGGCTTACCTGGAAGAAAGGACCGGCACGCTCGACATCCAGAAATTGAGCCGCCTCACCTTGGGCGACTGGGAAGAGGCTTTCACGAAACCCACCCCCTTACACGGCTTTCCACACGAAATGGCCCGCACGGTTATGGCGGCCGTCCAACGTATCGTCAAGGAATATGGCGGCAATGCGTCGCGTTTATGGAGTGACAAGCCCTCCAGCGCCACGATGATCAAACGGTTCCTGGAATTTGAGGGAATCGGCCCCAAGGTTTCGACCATGGCCGCTAATATTCTGGCGCGCTATTTTAAAATCAAGATGAGCGATTATTATTCCATTGAAGTGACGGTGGATGGGCGCATGAAGCGGGTTCTTTCCCGAATGGGCATCGTCGACTCCAAAAAACCAAGATATATCCAATTGACCGTCCGGGAAATGTATCCGAAGTACCCGGGGATTTTTGACCCGATTTTTTGGGAAATTGGAAAGTTCCATTGTTTTCAGGTTCATCCGGATTGCGCCGGGTGCCCGGCTAATGGATTGTGCCAGTACAGCCTGGTTCAGGGAAAAAAGGAACGACCGGTGTTGATCCGTTGAAGCGCCGACGGTTTTATTTCACATCGAGTCGAAAGACGAGGGGGGTCGGCTTTTTCCTGGCCCTTGTCTCACTTTGGGTCGGGGGATGCAGCACCCTTCCCGCTCATTACGTGCCGATCTTGCCGGCCCCGGTGACGAGTTTCCCTCCGGTCAAACCCGGTCTGGTTCGCTTGCCGGTGGATATCGTCTTTCCCAGCGGCGGCGACTTCCTCCAGCATCTTTCCAACCTTTTCAAGGGCGGGCTCCAGCAACTGGTGCCGGATATCAGCCGGGCGCCGGGGCTAGACGTGAAATCCCACGTGGCCAGCCTCTGGGCGACCATCGAGGCACCGATCTTTTTGGATAAGGACCTTTGGCTTGTCATCCACCCCCGGACTTTGGCCATCGGGATGATGAGGACCGACCTGAAGCGGATCGCGACCCTCCATAGCGTTTTGGAAATGACCGCCAACCCCGAAATTATTTTCGGGCCCAAGCCCCTGGCTGGCCCCACGGCCATGCCCCCACTCGGCCGCTTTCGGCCGGGTCCTGGCACCTTCCGGGCGATGAGCAATGTCCGCATCAGTTATAAAGAAGCCAATGACTATTTCCGGGACCCCCGGTTGAAGATTATCGGCATGGTTTTGCCCGGGACGGGGGGCCAGAAGGTGACGCTCGATGGGATCCGGTTGTACGGATCGGGCGGGAAGGTGATCGTCGAAGTGAAGCTTCATTACAACCCGCTGATCGTCAATTTAGGGACCAAACCGGCCAAACTGACGATCTACCTCCGGGGGACTCCCCGATTTCTTCCGCAAAAACGCATGTTCGACATGCCGGACCTTGATTACGACATCAAGTCCAGCGACCTGATGGTCCAAGTGGCCGACTGGCTCTTCAAGTCGGATTTCAGAAACCAATTGCGCAAAATTGCCGTGCTTCCCATCGGCCCCAAAGTGGATCTGATCAAGGCAAAAGTAAACAAGGCCCTCAACCGGCCCCTGGACCGATTCGCCAGCCTCCAGACCCAGGTGAATTATTTAAGGATATTGGACGGGTTCGCGGACAATGAGGGAATCGAAGTGCGCGTGGCCATCCGGGGGACGGCCACCCTCGAAGTGACCTGGAATTAAGAAGGTCCGTTGGGTTCGGGACTTCTCCGGGGAAACTTCAGCGCCCAAGCCTCAGGGTTTAATGGAAAGAGAACGGGTTCTTTTCTTAAGGACCGGCTTTTTGCCTCTCAGAGAGGACCAAAGGCTTCCCGCGAGGATTCCGCCGACGGCGGCCCAGGCGACAGATTTTTTCGGGTTTTCCTCGATGAACTGTTCGGCCTTTTTTTTCTGTTTTTTCAAGTTTCCCAACATATCCCGCATCGTGATTTTTGACAGGCCCAACTCGGCCAGAAACCCCTTGAAATTTTTACCCACGGCTTTTTTTTGCTTCAACGATAAAATTTTATTTTTGCCTTCGTTTAAATAATCGAAGAGTTTCTTTTTGACCGGTTCACGCGTGGACATCTTTTGTTCCCCTATCTTTATTTTGTGGATGGAATCAACAACCTCAAAACCAACAATCCCAGAAGACCGCCGCCGATAAAAACGACCCCGCGCGGGATGCCGCAATCATCCATCGCTACGAAAAATAAGCCGAGCGTGACGCAGGTCAGGCTCATGGAAATCGAAAAGACCACGACGGCCAGCTTCACCACCCACCTTTGAAATTCCCCTTTGTGTTTTTCCAAGGACCTTTCGGCTCGATCCTCGATGGAACCGATGTTTTTTAAGGCTAAAAAGGCCATTTCCCGGAGGCGGCTGAAAAGTGGAATGACCGCCGTTGTTTTTCGTGACATTTTTGCTTTCTGACGGGCTCGTCCCCATCTTCAAGGGTCCGACCGATGACGACTTCTAACAAAGCAAGAAGCAGGCCGCGCGTTGAACCGCTCTTAACGGCCTTCTTTGGAACCCTTCGCGGTTCATCATTCGGAAAGGAATCAAAATGAGAGTCCGGAATAATCATTTTGATCGGCTATCGGTGATAGGGCCGCTGAAAATATTTTTCCACGGCAAAGAATAGTCTTTTTTCGAGGCAGTCATGGGATTTACGGCTGCCTTCGACCCATCGCCACACGGCATTGAACTTGCTCTATTCATGTTAGGAAAATTCAAGGAGGAAGCTCATGAACGGTTCAACTTATTTAGCCCTGTCCATTTTGCTGATGGGGTCCGCCGGTCTGGCTTCGGCCCAAATCATGGTCGCGACGCCATCGGCGCCGGCATCAATGACAACATCGGCGATACCGATTACGGGAGCCGCCGCCGATGGACCCGCCTCAAAGACCGAAATAAACGCGCGGATCACGGACCAAGAAACCCGGATTGACGCGGATTCGAAAGTGGGCAAGCTGACCCTGGAGCAGGCGAAGCCCCTCAAGTGCTCCTTGAAAAAGATCAAGAAGCAGAAGAAGGCCGATTACGCTGAAAATGGTAAAAATGAATTGGGCGGCGACCAAAAAACCGATTTAAACAACCAGTTGGACGCGAACGAGAAAAACCTCACCACCACCAATGGAGTTAAAAATACGAATTGACCCGGCTGGAATGTCCGGTCCTCACTTGAGGGAATAGGGGTGATGTTTTCGCGGATTGGCGGACGGTACGGAAGTTGCTTTAAGTTGGATGATGTCAGTTGGAAAAATAAAATTTAGGGAGCGGGAAAAATGTATTACTCGATGCAGTTCCACAACTTGGTTTGGTTTTTAATCGTAGGAGGTTTTGCCGGCTGGCTGGCCAGCGTCGTGGTCACGGGCGGCGGCATGGGAATCTTCGCGGATATCGCCGTGGGTGTGGCGGGGGCCATGGTCGGCGGGGTTTTGGCTGATTCTCTCAATTGGAATATCTATGGATTTTGGGGCGTACTGGGTGTTTCGATTTTGGGCTCCATGATTTTGATCGTCATATTTCGGGGCCTTTTTGGTAAGAGGCAGCGGGCTTAACCGGATTCGAAAGAGTCCTTCGTCACATCCAGCGAAACAACCAACCCGGTGATGGGCCTCAGGGAAGGTCCATCCCCTTCCATCAAGAAAAGGAAAAGCAAAAATGGCGAAAAAAACCAGGGGCGCAAGAATGGTAGCCGCGAAAAAAAGAGCCGCGAAAAGGCATGGCGGCAAGGGGCCGGTGAAAGACAGGCCCGCCGGCAAACACATCATGAAAACCTAAAACCACCCGTTAAAAGGGCCGTCCGCATGGGCGAGGTTCATGTCGGGGCGATCACCTAGGCGTCACCACGGTCGTTAGAAAATCACAGATTAAACCAGGAGAGATTATGAAACCGATGTTTTTAAGCGTTCTCAAGTACACGGGAGCCTGTTTGCTCCTCTTCGCCTTTTCTTTCATGGTCGGAACGAAAGTTCTTTCCGCCGAACCCACCCTCCTTCACCTGGATTTCCAGGATGAGCAGGGCCAGCCGGTCAGTGTGACCCGGGCGACCTTGGTTTTGGTGGCCGGCAGTTACATTGATAAATTGCCGTTGGAAGTCGCGAATCATGGGCTGGATCTTCCGCTGGACGCTTCCTGGCTGAAAGCGAATTGGCCCGGGGGCACAAGCCGCTTTAAGAATATGGACCGGGCCTATGTGTTCCTGAAAGCCCCGGGATATGCCTCGATCTGCTCGGACCCGATCCATTGGATCGGAACCGAAACGGACGGTTTGGGGAAGGATGTCGTCATCTCCTTTCCGCGCGGCAAAACATTAGCGGTCTCGAGAGGACAGGCGGTTTCTTTCCCGGTGAACTTTCGAAAGTCCAATGACCGGTTTTTGAAGCTGTCGGATGGAAAAGGAAATCCTTTAGCGGGAATCCAGGTTAAGTCCTACATTTATTGGTCCAAAAGCGACGACGGCGACTTGAACGGGTCGGATTTCCTGAGCGAGGGGACGAGCGACGCGACCGGGCGAGTTCCCGTGATGGACGGGGATTTTATTTACGCCTTTCAAGTAACTCCCAAGACCGCTGACGGCACTAAAGCCGCTACCGTGCTCATCGTGAGGCGGTTTGATAGCAAGGAATATCCTGTCACCGTGCCGCTGAATTAGGGACGGATTCGGATCCGGAATCAGCCGGATCGAAGGATTTCCAAACCAGTTTTTTTAACCAGTTCATACAAGCAAGAAAAGAGGAAGTTATGTTTTCGGATTTGAGAAAAGTTTGGTCGGTCGGTTTGATGATGGCGGGAGTTCTTTTGTTGCCGCTCTGTTCCCGGGCGGACTCGGGTTATAACCCGACGAATTCGGGGGGCAATTTCGGCTTGGGCTTGGAGGTGGGTGATCCGGGCAACTGGGGCATCACGGGCAAAATCTGGATCGACCGGGTGAACGCCTTTCAGCCGGCGGTGAAATTCGACTCCGCGGGTGACGCCCTCCTGCAGTTGGATTATTTGTGGCACAACTTCGACATCATCCACATGAAGGATACCGACGGCGAAATGCCGGTTTATATTGGACTGGGCGGAGATCTCCTGCTTCAAGACACGGTGCAAATCGCGGGCCGGGTTCCGATCGGTATTTCCTACATTTTCGACAAGCGGAACGTGCCGGTGGATATTTACCTGCAGGCGGTACCAACCCTTTGGTTTTTTAGCGGCGGCCTGACGACGTTCGATGTCTATGGTGAATTGGGCGCGCATTACTACTTCTGATCAGTGAAAAGAAAGGATATTCGAAATGTTATTTACGATCGCGGCCGTGCTGGTGGTTCTTTGGCTTTTAGGTTTCGTGAGTTCCTACACCCTGGGGGGATATATCCACATACTCCTGGTCATAGCCCTCATTGTTTTAGTTGTCGGCTTTTTACAGGGCCGGAAGGCTTAACTTCTGAGAAACCCCACGGCTTGAGGCTTAAGCCACGAGGTTCTTGAAGGGATGAGGTTTTTAAAAAGTCCGCGCGAGCGGACTTTTTATCTTTCCGTTAAAGGTCGCGTCATGAGAATTTTTTTCATCTTTGGGCTGATCCTGACCCTCACGGGCTGCGCCACTTTCGGCATCAATGATCCCCAACTGAAATTAAAGGTCGAGCCGGACCCGGCGGTCCGGGGGAAGAGGGCCTTGTTCGTCCTGAATGCGCCGATGGACGCGGAGAAGGTCACGGGAGTGCTGGAAATTTTCACCAGCCCGTTGTTTAAATTCAAAAAAGATCTCAAAAAGAAATATTGGTTCATTTCAAACAAGATTCCCGAGACGGCTTTGGTGCCGCCCGGGATTTATTGGGTGAGGCTGTCCTATTCTTTGGGGAATCAGACACCCCATTTCATGAGGATGCAACTGCGGCTGAAGTAACAGTCTTGTTTTTTCCCCGGCACTAAAAAAGAAAGAAGGCGATGATGTCCATTTCAAAAGAAACGGTATTAGAGTCGATAAAACAGGACCATGTGATGGTTTTGAACGTGCTTCCGGAAGCGGAATTCCAAAAGCTTCATATCGAGGGCTCCCGTAACCTGCCTTTAACCACGGACCATGGGGCTTTCGCGGAGGCGGTTGAAAAGCAGTACGGCAAGAAGCGGTTTTTTATCATTTATGGCTCCAACATCGGCAGCCGGACGGCCATCGACGCGTCCGACGCGCTGTTGAAGAGGGGCTTCAAAGCCGAAGTCTACCTCAGCGGGATGAGGGGATGGACCGAGGCCGGCTTTCCGACGGGCCGGAACCGACGCCCCGAAAAAGGCGGCTTCTCTGTGAGTGGGCTGGTGAACGGGCGCGATTCGGAATCTCCCGGTGTCCGGAAGTACACGTCGGAATAACGAGCCCGGCGCTTTTTTACGGGGAACCCCCGCGCCTTCTTTTGACTTTTTCACCTTCCGGTTAAAATATCCCGAGGACTAGGTATGCCGAGGGAAACTGTTTAGCATGGGTTGAAATAAGACTTCGGGGAGATTTGAATGCCGATCTTTTTTTCCTGGTCCCTGGGCCATGTTTTTGCGATCTTCAATTTTCTTTTGGCCGTCCTTTTCGTTTCCTTCATCTTGCGCTCCAAGAGGCCGCCGGGAAGCACCCTGGCCTGGCTTTTTTTCGTGCTGGCGGCGCCCTATATCGGAATTCCCTTCTTTATTTTCCTTGCCGACCGGAAGACCAAGAGCCGCTTCCACCAAAAGAAATCTCTCTACGAGCCCAATCCACCTCAAGAAGGCCAATGGGAGGGGGCGGTGGAAAAGTTGCTGGCCGGGCTGGGAGTGACGCCTTCCCGCGGCGGCCAAAAGGCCGAACTGGTTTCCACCGGGGAGGAGGCCTACGCCCGGATCGCCGGGATGATTTCCACCGCCCGCAAGCGCATCCATTTGACCACCTTCATTTTCGCCAAGGACCCGGTGGCCGAAAGTCTCATCGAACTGCTGGAAAAAAAGGCCGAAGAGGGCGTGGCGGTGCGGGTGCTGCTGGATTCCATGGGATCGCTCATGGCCAAGCGGCCCTCCTTCAAGGGTTTGGTGGAAAAAGGCGGACAGGTCGTTTTTTTCAATCCCGTGTTCCACCTGCCTTTCCGGGGGAGGGCCAACCTGCGCAACCATCGCAAGCTCCTGATCGCCGATTCCGAAAGGGCCATCCTGGGGGGGATGAACATCGCTAAGGAATATATGGGCCCCAACCCCGATCCCAATCGCTGGACCGACCTTTGCCTGGAGGTGGAGGGTTCCTGCGTTCGGGATATGGAAGCGGTCTTCGCCGAGGACTGGAAATTCGCCACGCAGGAGGAGCCGGGCGGGGAACCGCCCGCCCCGGTGGAAGACAGGGGGGACTGCCGACTTCAAGTGATCGCCGAGGGGCCGGACGTGAGATTCGACCCCCTTTACGACACCCTCATCTCGTTGATTTACCAGGCCTCGCGCAGAATCTGGATCGCTACGCCTTACTTCATCCCCGACGAATCCCTCACCCGGGCGCTGGAGCTGGCGGGCCGCCGGGGAATCGAAGTGCGGGTATTGGTTCCCCGGAACTCCAACCATCTTCTCGCCGACCTGGCTCGGGGGACCTATCTGCGCCAGCTTTTGAAATCCGGGTGCCAGGTCGATCTGGCGGAGAAAATGCTGCACGCCAAGGCCTTCCTGGTGGACGGGAATTACGCCATTCTTGGATCGGCCAATTTCGATATGAGGAGCCTGCTGCTGAATTACGAGATCGGCGTCTTGACCCGCGCCGGCGGGCCGCTGGCGGCTTTGGAAAAATGGTTCCAGGCGCAATTCGAGGCGGCGGGAAAGTCCGATTTAAAGGTGAATTATTTCCGGGATATGGCCGAGAGCGTGGGGCGAGTTTTGGGCCCGCTGATTTAGAACTTCCCACAAAAACCGATTGAACCACCAAGACACCAAGGGCACCAAGAAAGTCAAAAACAAAGGCTGGATTTATAAGGTTTTCCAATGTTTTTTATTTTGCTGTTCTTAGTGTTCTTGGTGTCTTGGTGGTTCAAAGGGGTTTTGTTTTTAATTTTTGCGTCGGTTGGTAGAATGGGGAAGTTTGAGGGGGCCTTGGCAGCCCTGAAATTTGAACAAGGGGAAGAGATATGAAACGAAAGACTCTACTGGTTTTGGCGTTGTTCTTAATACCGGCACTCAGCGTCTTTGGCGAGAATAACAACCATGACGGCGGATCGGGCGGCGGCCGATCCAACGGCGGCCATCCGAGAGGCGGCAATGGCGGCGGCCACGCCGCGCGGCAGCCGGTGGTCATCAACATGACGCACCCTTCCAGCGGCGGCCATAACACCAACTTCCCGTCCCAGCAGGGGCATTCGAGTTTCAGCGGCCAGCCCTCCTACGGGCGGGTCCAATGGAACGCCTCCAGTCACAATGCTCCCAACCACTTTTCCCGGCCCGATGTGAAATCCTACTCGAGCCCCGGCGTGAGGGCGTCGGTTTCGGTCCACCACCATCCCTACACCCAGGGTTACGTGCGCAAGAAACTGCAGAACATCGGTGTCAAGCACGAGCCCAGCTATATCACCGACCGCGCGGAAATCATCCACACCGACCGGGCCCATTCCATCATCGGTTATCCCCGCGTGGGGCCGGACCATATGGCCCTTTCGGCCAATGCCTTCTCCCCCCGGCGTTTCAACGACCCCCTGGTCCGCAACCACATGGCCCTGGTGGACGGGGCGGATTGGCGCCTGCGCATCGGCGGATTTGAGCGTACCGAATTCGAACCCGGCCGTTATTACTGGCACGCCGGCGACGGTTTCAACTACTGCCATTACATCGACAACTCGGGTTACCATTGGTGGGGCTGGTACGTGGGCGGAAGCCAGTTTTTCTGGACCCGCAATTTCGGCGGCCGCTATTGGTGGTACGATTCGGGCTTCGACCGATGGTGCTTCTGGAACGAGGGCTTCTGGTGGTGGCAGGATCCCTATCACGTGGGCGACCTCTATTGCTACAACAACGACAACTACATCCCCTGCAACTCGGCGGAGGACCAGGTGGTCGTGACGAGCCCTGAAAATTCCAGCTTCCAAACCTATACCAGCCCCGATGGCAGCCGGATGGTGAAAATCTCAACCGATACCCAGGATGCCTTTCTCTACGACACGGCTACTCCTCCCAACTTCCAGCCTATCTATATGGCTTCGGGAGTGCAAAGCGTCCAGTTTTCCGACACCAGCAACGGGAGACCGCTGGAGATCATCTTGAAGCTCAACGACGGCTCCTTCGACATGTTCGATGGGCAGGGGAACTCTTATAATCCCGGCAGTGCCGACGCCGACCAGAGCGGCTATTCCGACGGGTCCCAGCCCTCGGCGCCTTCCGATGGAGGAACGCCGCCCGCGGGCTCCAACGCCCCGGCGGCGCCCGGTCCCGGACAAGCCGGAACCTGATTCCAGCCTAAGTTATCCGCACCAAGGGTCCGGCCCTCCATCACTTCGGTGGTTTGAGAAGGCCGGGCCCTTTTTTGTTGCGGAGAAAAAATTCGGCCCCGCCATCTTTTTTAAAAGAGGGTTATATGACCGTCTCTCTATTTTCAAATTCCTCAATTTTCGAAGTAACCGACTTCTTTGTAGGTCCCGGTTTAATTTTTTCACCGGCCCGCTAGGCTTTTCCCCTCCTCCACCCCAAAATGTCCCACATCAGCCCCATCGGTTTTGGATGGAAACCCAAGGAGACGCGCCATGGACGTGAATGAAGCTTTGAGAAGCCGTTATACCTGCCGGGATTTCAAACCGACCGCCTTGCCCAAGGGAGTGATATCGGAAATCCTTGAAGCGGCCGGCCGGGCGCCTTCTTGGGCCGATACCCAGCCTTGGGAAGTCTTCGTGGCGGGAGGCGACGCTTTGGAGAGGCTTCGCCAGGCTTACTTGGCCAACTTCGCCAAGGGGGTCGCTCCCCACCCGGATATTCCGGCTCCGACCCAATGGCCGGCGGACCTGAAACAGCGCATGGACGAGCTGTTGGTCCTCCATAAAAAGGAAGCCCAGGCCCTTTCGGGAAATTCCTCGGACCCCCAGGCTTACCTGACCCGCCAGATGAGGTTCTTCAACGCGCCGGTCGTGGTTTTTATTTGCATGGATAAGGCCCTTACTTCCTGGTCGGTTTTCGACCTGGGCTTCTTCACCCAAAGCCTCATGCTGGCTGCCACGGAAAAGGGGCTGGATACGGCCCCCGCCTATCGGCTGGTCTCCTATCCCGACCTGGTGAGGCAAGAGCTGGGAATCCACCCGGAGCTTTCGGTCGTATTCGGGGTCGCCTTGGGCTATGGCATGGACCGTTCCGATGCCGTCGGGTTCCAAAGCCCCCGGCGGGACAACCGGGATGTGGTCCGTTTCAAGGGTTTTGAGTGAGGGGGATGATTGTTTAAAGGCGTTTGTTCAATTTTTTAGGGTCCTGTTTCAGATGGAACACAGCAAAAATTTGAATGGTCGAAGTTCCGCAAACATAAAAAATCCCGTATGGAAACCTGGATATAAGGCTTGGCGGGCTCATTGCCACCTGGCCCGGCGGCCCAAACCCACCCAAAGCGAGAAAGCCGCCCTGGCCCGCGCCGCCAAGGCCATGAACCCCCTCCACCTCGAAAAAACCTTCAACCTCTTCACTCCCGCCACCCTTTACCGGTGGTATCGGGAATTGGTTCGGGAAAAATGCCGTTACCCCCGCATTCAAAAAAAGCCGGGCAGGCCCAGGATTTCCGCTGAACTCGAAGCCTTGATCGTCAAACTGGCCCTGGAAAACCCTCAAGACGGCTACGATTCCCTCGTCGGCAAGCTCCAAACCCTTGGGTTTCAAGCCAATTCGGAAACCGTTCAAAACGTCCTCAAACGCAACGGCTTCCCGCCTTCCCCTTGACCTGCCCCCAAAAAACTAATCCACCTGTACGGTTATAATAATCCGAAAGGTTGGTTGAAAAGGGGGCTTTATGCCGAGAAAAAAGCACAATGCAGAACAGATCATTTCCATACTTCGCCAGGTGGAAGTAGAGCAGGCCAAAGGGCGTTCCGTTGAGGAAGTCTGCCGCGAAGTTCAAATCACGTCTTTCACCTACTACCGTTGGCGCAAAATGTACGGTGGGCTGAAGATGGACCAAGCCAAAAAGCTCAAAGACCTCGAAAGAGAAAACGCCCAGCTCAAGAAGGTAGTGGCTGATTTGGTGCTGGATAAAGCGATTCTGAAAGAGTTGGCCCGGGGAAACTTCTAAGCCCGGAAAAACGTCGCCGTGGAATCCAATTAGCTTGTGAAAAAGTACAGGTTTCCCAAAGACGTGCCTGCCGGGCATTAGGACAATCCAGAAGTACCCAGCGATATATTCCGCAGGTTAGATCAGATGAACCTGTTTTGGTGGGACGGATGGTGGAGTTGGCTTGTGAAAAAGGGGTCAGGCGTCCATTTTCCACTTATTGATCTTTTCATTTAAGCCTTTGTCCTTCAATAGCCTCTGCTTCATCTTCACCCAACGGTTTCCCACCGCCGTCAGTCCCACTCCCATCCTCAGTCCTATCCCCTTTAAGCTTAATCCTGATTCCCGTTTCAACAAGTATATCGCCACGTCCAGCGCTTCCGAGCCCCTTTTCCCGGCCCTTAAAAGTTCTTCCGGCTTTTCACCATAGGCTTTTGCCACCCGGGCGATCAGCCTTTGCGGATCCTGTTTGACCACGTGTTTTTGATATTTTGGCACGTCCAAATGCTTATGCTTTTGTCCCACCTCATGAACCCTATCTAGGAACCCTTTTCCTCCCAAGTAAAGCCTTGAATATAAGTCCTCCCAAGGCGATTCTTTTTTTCCAACCCCCTCCGCCACGAAAACCCGGTAGGCTTTTTGTGCTTGTTTTAGGCTTTTACCGAAATGTCCCAAAAGCCAGCCGGTTTCCATCCATTTTTCAGATTTCTCCAACCCCGCCGTGGCCCGGTAGCTGCTCCATTTCCATTCACCCGGACTTTTAACCATCCTGGCCCTCACGGGGTTCAGCACCACATACCGGCATAATTCTTTCAAATAGCTTTCTTTCTCCACCACGATCGCTTTATATCGGCCCTGGAAAAGATGTCCCACCCGGCGGTGCTTCTTGTTGAATTTCTGGGTGTAGATGCCGTTAAAATGTTTCATGGCAAGGGAGAGGTTGGCGGCGGGTGTCTCCAGGAGCAGGTGATAATGATTGTCCATCAAGACCCAGGCGTGGCAGGTGACGTCATGGTGTTCAACCGTTTCAGCCAAAACACGGATAAACACATTCCGGTCAGCGTCATCGAGGACGATTTTTCTTCGCTCGTTCCCGCGGGAAGTTACGTGGTAAACAGCGCCCTCATAATGGATGCGTTTGGGTCTTGGCACAGCCGTATTTTAACGGCTTAACCCGGGTAGTAAAGTGGATTATGGAGGCCTGACCCCTTTTTTTTTCAAGGGTTTTGAGTGAGGCGGGTGGTTTCAGTCCCTCTGCGGTAGAAACCAGCAACCATTCTTCGGCATTTCTACCGAATGGGAAAGCCGCCCCCGAAGGGGCTGGCGTCATCGGGCGTGGGTGTGAAGGTGGGAGTGGGAAGGGGAGTATCCGTCGCGACGGGGGAATTTTCCGCCGAGGCTGGAGATGAATTGGGCGCGATCAATTTCAAGCGGATGACGCAATTGTTCTGGATATCGGTGACATAGAGCCGGTTCTGGGAGTCGCAAGCCAGGCCCCGGAACCGCGGGGAGGAAGCCAACTTCATGTTCTCGTCCGCGGCCCTCCATTCGCCGATAAAATCAAACCGGGCGTTGAAGATATTCACCCGGCCCGTCAGGCCGTCGGCCACGGCGATCATTTTGGTTTTGGTGACGACCACCCCGGCGGGTTCCTTGAATTGGTCGGGACCGTCCCCATACCAGCCCTCCATCGTGACGGGGGCGTTGTTGACCGGGGTGGGCTCAATGGTGGTGGCGCTCGAATCGGTGGTGACGGGGGATTGGTCGATGCCGGCGGGCGACCGGTCGTTGAAGACCTGGATGCGGTTGTTGCCCGTATCCGCCAGGATGCCCTGGTCGATGTTGTTCAAAGCCAAACCCAGGGGAAAGTTGAGGGAGCCGGGCTGGGTGCCAAAGGTCCCCCAGGTGAAGTTGAACTTCCCCATATTGCTGAAGTTGGAGACGCGGGAGTTTCCCGAATCCAACACCCAAATATTCCCGAAATGGTCCTTGGCCACCACCCGGGGGGCGGTGAACTGGCGGTTCCGGGTTCCCAATCTTCCCCAGGAAAGCAGAACGAGACCGTTGGGGTCCAGCAGCACGATGCGGTTGTTGAGGGTATCGGCGACATAGATTTGCCCGTCGGGAACGACCAGTACCCCCGCCGGATGGTCGAATTGAGGGTCATTTCGCCAGACGGCGGCGGGGCCGTAAGAGCCGATGGACTTGATGGGCTTTCCGTCGCAGGTCCATTCCTGAACGCGGTTGTTTTGGGTGTCCGCGATGTAAAGGTTGTCGTCGGGTCCCACGCAAATTCCCTCGGGGCCGTTGAGTTCGTTGGGGCCCGATCCCTTGGTTCCCAAGAGGGTGTCGAAGGCGTAAATTTTCTCGCCGACCCAATTTTTAGGCAAGGCATTGGCCGGGGGGGTCTGGTCGGGAGGGATGGCGGCGGTAGGCGTGGGGAGGAGAGCGGCAATAGGCGTGGAGACCGTGTTATCGCTATCGGCCCAGGTGATGCCGGGCGCGGCGGCCAAGCTTAAGCCAAGGGCGATAAAAGCCGGGATAAATTTCGAGAGGGAATACATGAATGCAATGCTATAGGCCCTCCCAAGCCGAGTCAATGCCCAGGCCTACACCTCACGCCTCGAAAGGTTACCCCTCTTTTGCGATTCTTGACGACCCCCGGAATCTTGCTATCCTAACCCCCAGTTTCAAGAGGTTGACTCTTCTCTATATACATACGACTTCCTCATTCTTCGAACTCAAAGAGGTACATCATGCAACGACGGTTTTGGGTAGCGACGGTGTTAGTGGCGTTGGTTTTGAGCGTGGCTTGCGGGCCCAAGTTGAATCCCAACGAAATCCGCATCGGGGAATATGGTTCCCTCACGGGTGCCCAAGCGACTTTCGGGATTTCCACCCAAAACGGTATCGAACTGGCGGTGGACGAGGTGAACGCGGCGGGCGGCATCAACGGGAAGACTCTCAAAGTGATAGCCTTGGACGACCAGGGAAAGCCCGAAGAAGCGGCGGTGGTCGTGACGAAGTTAATCACACAAGAAAAGGCCCAAGTGATCCTGGGGGAAGTGGCCAGTTCCCTTTCCCTGGCGGCGGCGCCGATTTGCCAGGAGCACAAGACTCCTATGATTTCCCCCTCCTCCACCAACCCCAAGGTGACCCAAGTGGGGGATTATATTTTTCGCGTCTGCTTCATCGACCCCTTCCAGGGCCAAGTGATGGCGGATTTCGCCATGGGCGCTTTGAAGGCCAAGACCGCGGCTATCCTGCGGGACCAGAAAAGCGATTACAGCATGGGCCTGGCGGATTTTTTCATCAAGCGCTTCAAAGATAAGGGCGGAACCATCCTGGTCGACCAGAGTTACGTGGCGGGAGACGTGGATTTCAAATCCCAACTGACCAACATCCGGGAACAAAAGCCCGACGTGATTTTCGTGCCCGGTTATTATGGCGAAGTGGGGCTCATCGCAAAGCAGGCGCGGGAACTGGGCGTCAAGGTTCCGCTCTTGGGCGGCGACGGGTGGGATTCCTCCAAACTTTATGAGATCGGCGGGGCGGCGCTGGACGGTTGTTATTTCTCCAGCCACTATTCCCCGGATTCGACCGACCCGAAGGTCCAGGATTTCGTGAAGAAGTACCAGGCTAAATTCGGCCAAGTGCCGGATGCCCTGGCGACGCTGGGTTATGATTCGGCGGGAGTATTGGTGGCGGGCTTGAAGAGCGCGAAATCCCTGGAGGGTGCCGATATCCGTGACGCCATCGCGGCCACGAAGAACTACGCGGGAGTGACCGGCTCCATCAGCTTAGACGCGGACCGAAACGCCGTCAAACCGGCGGTTGTGTTAAAAATTTCCGGCAACAAATCCTCTTTCGTCACAACCGTAAATCCATAATCGCTGTCATTGCGAGACACGAATTTTGTGTCGAAGCAACCTCAGTTTGTGGTTGGTTTTAAGTGTCCTCGGCTGATTTTGAATTTTATTTAAACTGAGGTTGTACTTGGGCCTTTGGCCCAAGCATGATTGGCCGAATTAAGGCCAATTACTTTAAGCCTGTCGTCACCGTCCCGCTATTCGCGGGACACCCCTCGCAATGACAGCATATTTTGGTATTTTTGGATCCTGGAAAAGTAAGACAGTTCCTGGGCCTTTTTTGCGTTGGGGGCCCGGATCGGTCGGTCTTTGTGCGAAAACCCCGGCAGGTTTTTGTGCAGTCTTTCGAATTCTCCTTGTTGAGCTCCATTTTTCTTGAAAAGAACTCAAGCCCGGCCTTTAATTGAATTCCCCTCGGCTAAAGGGGGGATTTTCTGGAAGGAGACCTCCTCATGGCTAAAGGAACGCTGACGCGCGATACCCAACCGGGTTTTTTCAATCTCCGCGAGATCATCGAAGGGGAGTGGGTTGAAGCCCATTACCAGCCCATCGTTTCCCTCAAGCGGCGTACCATCGTGGGGTTGGAAGGATTGACCCGGGGCCTGCAACCGGGAAGCCGCCATTTGATTTCCCCGATGGATCTTTTCCACCAGGCCGCCATCCAGGGCCTGCAACTGGATTTGGACCGGTTGTGCCGCAAAAAAATCATGGATGGTTTCCGCCGGATTCACGCCTGTTCCCCCGACCTGATTCTTTCCGTTAATTTGGACGCCTCCATTTTGGATCAAGGCGTGGTGGGTTCGGGCCACCTGCGCCAGCAAGTTTTAGAAATGGGCCTCAAACCCGAAAATATTTGCATCGAAATTATCGAATCCGACGTGGAAGACCTGAAAGCATTCCAGCGGTTCGTCCAGCTCCACCGCAGTTACGGCTTCCTCATCGCGTTAGACGACGTGGGCGCGGGCCATTCCAACCTCAACCGAATCCCTTTGATCAAGCCCGATATCCTTAAAATTGACCGTTTTCTTGTGCAAGATATCCAGGATGATTTTTACAAACAAGAAGTGCTGAAATCCCTGGTCCGCATGGCCCGGCACCTGGGAACGCTCATCATCGCCGAGGGGGTGGAAACCCAGGAAGAAGCGGTCTGCCTTTTAGACATGGATGTGGACATGATCCAAGGCTATTACTTCTCCCGTCCCCAAAGGCCCGACCAGTTGGAGTACGAGCCGGTTCTGACCCGTATCGACGGATTGGGAGGCGCCTTCAAGCGTAATTTCCTGAAGCGGCTGGGAACCCGAAAATTCAACATGAACCGCTACTACGCCACGCTTCTCGAGATACAGACGGAACTCAGCCGGATGAACCCGGTCCATTTTGATTCCATCTTGAAGCGGATGGCGGGCGAATTTCCGCATGTGGAGAGCCTTTATATACTGGATGAATCGGGCCTTCAGGTTTCGGAAAGTGTTTTCAATGACGAAGGCCGAACCAAACGCAACCCGGTGGTTTTTAGGCCCGCGCCGAAGGGCTCGGATCATACAATGAAGGATTATTATTATTTCCTCATGGAGGCGGGGCTGAATAAGACCAGCTACGTGACGGAGCCTTATTTATCAATGGCGTCGGGGAACAGCTGCGTCACGCTTTCTTCGGTCGTCAAAAATGAAAATCAGAAAAAATATATTCTTTGCCTGGATATCAACACGGATGCCCTGGGGCAGGAACAAACCGAATAAAAATTCTTTACCACCAAGACACCAAGGGCACCAAGAAAAATAAAAATTATTCCTGAATTTATATTTTTTGAAACTTTTGTCTTTCGCCATTCTTGGTGTCTTCGTGCCTTGGTGGTTAAGAGGTTTTAACCGGGTTGGAGTTCGATCAGGCTGACTTCCGGGGTGAGGCCGAACCGGACGGGAAGGGTCCAATAGCCCGTTCCCGGGGTCACGTAAAGCTGGCTTTCCCCTTCCTTAAAAAGTCCCATGTGGTATTTCATGAAGAGCTTGGCCAAGGACCAATTCAAGGCCTTGAAGCCGACCTGTCCGCCATGGGTGTGGCCGCTTAAAGTGAGTTCCACTTTCCGTTCTATCGCTTCCTTGAAGCCCTGGGGTTGATGGGCCAGCAAAATCGTGGGCGCCCCCTCGGGTTTTCCTTCCAAAGCCTTGTCGAAGTCGGGGGCCACCGAACCCCAGTTGCCAAAACGTCGCGCGCCTTGGTCGCCGACTCCCGCGATCCAGATAAAGGACTCCCCACGCTGGATAGCCATTCCCTCGTTCACCAACATTTGCAGGCGGCTGTCCTCCAGCACTTGAAGGGTTTTTTCCGGGTTGGCGTAAACGTCGTGATTGCCCAGCACCCCGATGGCGGGCAGATAGGGGTCCAAGACCTCCAGGCTTTTCAGGAACTTGGGAAGATACTGGGGGTCGTCGTCGGTGATGTCGCCGCAGACGACGAAGAGATCAGGTTTGGCCTCCTGGGCCACCCGGGCGAATTTTTGAAGCCGGGAGAGCGGCGTGAAAAGGCCCACATGCAGGTCGGAGACCATGGCGATTTTATAACCCGAGAACTCGGGCGGAAGGTTCTTGATGCGCACCGAGACTTTTTCCAATTTCACCAGGAACAGCGCTTGAAAGAGACCCACGATCGTCATGAAACCGATCAGCCCCAGGAAGATAGTGACCGGCAGATGGGCGAATTGGGCGAAAGGAATCCACCGCCATCCCAAGGAAGCCAGCCAAACCAGCCCCAATAACAAAAGAAAAACGGAGGAAAGTAAAATCAGGAAGTTCCAAAAGACCCAGAAGGGGCCCAGGATGGCCCGGGATAGGCGGAAAAAGGGGGAGGAGTGGCGCTTTAGAAGAAGGGGCAAAAGAAGCCAAAGGAGATTGCCCAGGACCGCCCCCAGCATGACGAAATGCGCCCCGGCGGGGTAAATGCTCAGGCCGGCCCAAATGGCGAGGGCGTTCATCAGGAAAAACACGCTTAAGACCAGGTTGAAGATGAGAACGGTGCGACGGGTGGCCAAGAGTTCCTCCGGGTTGTAAAAGCCAACGTACTATTTAGTTGAGAGGGTGTTTTTGTCAAGGGTGGACAAAAAGAAAAATTTTTACCACCAAGGGCACCAAGAAAGGCTTTAGAAAGAACTGGCCAAAATTAAATGGTTGAATGATTTTTTTTAGACTATAAATGATTAAGTTTTCTTGGTGCCCTTGGTGCCTTGGTGGTTAAACTCTTTGAGGTGTTTTTGGCTATGGAAGGGTTTCTTCAACTGCTACTGAACGGTACGGCGCTGGGTTCCATCTACGCCCTGATTGCCTTGGGCTACACGATGGTCTACGGCATTTTGCGCCTGATTAATTTCGCTCACGGGGATGTGGTCATGGTGGGCGCCTACGCCGGGCTTTTTACCGCCCTGATCCTCCACTCTTCCGACCATCCCAGCATCCTCAGTTTCCTGATTGTGTTGGTTGTGGCCATGCTAGCCTCGGCTCTTTTGGGCTTTCTCATCGAACGTCTGGCCTACCGGCCCTTAAGAAACGTGCCCCGCTTGAATCTTTTGATTACCGCTGTTGGAGTATCCCTGCTTTTGGAAAACCTGGGACAAGTGGTGTTTGGGGCGACTCCCCGGGTTTTTCCGGACATCCTGCCCAATATTACCCTTATTCAATACGGTCAGGTGGCCGTCACCAACCAACAAGTCACGGTTTTCGGGACCTCGCTTTTCTTGATGGTCGTCCTGGAGTGGATCGTCCAGAAAACCAAACTGGGGCGGGCCATGAGGGCGGTTTCCCATTCGCATGAGACGGCATCCCTAGTGGGGATACCGACCGACACTATCATCACCATCACCTTCATCATCGGGTCGGCACTGGCGGCGGCGGCGGGCATCCTGGTTTGTATTTCCTATCCCCGGGTGGACCCCTTGATGGGCGTCATGATCGGCCTTAAGGCTTTCGTGGCGGCGGTGTTGGGCGGCATCGGGAGCATCCGGGGCGCGGTCGTGGGCGGGTTTCTGATGGGTATTTCGGAGGCTATGGTAGTGGGTTATGGTTCTTCCACTTACCGGGATGCGCTGGCCTTCGCCATTCTCATTCTCATTCTTATTTTCAAGCCCGCCGGATTGTTCGGAAAATACCAGCCGGAGAAGGTGTGACAAGGGCGGGATTTTGAAACCGCCGAAATATGAAAGTATTGAAAAGGATTGGGGCCAACCGCCCTTTTCCCGGGAAAGGAAACTATGTCTTACGAAAGATGCATGGGTTTGGAAATCAAAGATGAGGCCTTGTACCAGCAATACCGGGATGGCATGACCCCGATGCTTGCCCCCTATGGCGGAAGTTTCCGTTACGACTTTAAAGTGGCGGAGGTTCTTCGGTCCGAAACCCCGGCTCCGATCAACCGTGTTTTTATCATCTCTTTCAAGGACAAGGCTTCCCACGACGCTTTTTTCCAAAACCCGGACTATCTCCAGGTCCGGCAGCGTTTTTTTAATCCCTCGGTCGGCAATGTCACTAAACTGGCGGGTTACGAACTTTAAAGCGAGGTTGAACCTTTCCGATGAAATCCAACCTTAAATCCCTTTTCATTCTCGTGGGTATTTCCCTCGCCGCCCAAGGGCTGGCCATGGTGATGCCGGATTATTTCACCGAGCTTTTCATGTACGGGTGCATCAACGCCATTCTGGCGGTGTCCTTGAACCTGGTGAACGGGCTTTCGGGGCAATTTTCCCTAGGCCACGCGGGGTTTATGGCGGTGGGGGCCTATACGGCGGCTTCGGTGAATGTTTTTTTTCTTTCGTCCCTACACGGCAGCCCGGTGGGGGACCAGGTTTCGCTCCTCATTTCATTGGCGGCGGCGGCTTTGATTAGCGCCCTGGCGGGATACCTGGTGGGGCTGCCCTCCCTTCGATTGAAAGGGGACTACCTGGCCATCGCCACCCTGGGATTCGGCGAGATCATCCGGGTCATTATCCTCAATATCCAAAAGGTAGGAGGCGCCAGGGGCTTCATCGGTATTCCCACCTCCTCGACGCCTTTCCTGGCAGTTTTCATTTTGGTTCTCTTTGTGCTTTTGACCCACCGGTTTGTCCTGTCGTCCCATGGACGGGCCCTGCTTTCCATCCGCGAAAACGAGATCGCGGCGGAAGCTATGGGCGTGGATACGACCTTCTATAAAGTACAGGCTTTCGTCATTTCGGCGGCGGGAGCAGGCGTGGCGGGAGGGCTTTTTGCCCATTACCTTTCCTATATCAACCCCAGCTCATTCGATTTCATGAAGTCGGTGGAAATCGTGATCATGGTGGTCTTGGGCGGCATGGGGTCGGTTTCGGGTTCCATCATCGCGGCTTTCCTGCTGACCTTGTTGCCGGAAGCCCTGCGGCCCCTGCAGGACATCACCCATGTGGACCTGCGCATGGTGATCTACTCACTGGCGCTGATTCTGATGATGCTCTTGAGGCCCAAGGGCCTTTTCGGGCGCAAGGAGTTGTGGGAAATATTGAGGCCGGGGCGCGCCCCCAAAGGCTGATCCGGGAGAATTTGGCAAAAGAATCGTCCAACGACCCATCGAAAAATAAGGGGAATAAGAATGTCTCCGAAGGCTTCGGAAACATCAAAAAACCCCTGAAAAAATGCATATCGAAAAATGAGGAAAAATGGGTACTTTTAGAGAAAGTCGTATTTCCGCTGACCGGCCTCTGGAATAAGTGGTACATCGAGGGGGTACCGCTTTATTGGTTGGACCGCTATGAGGGCTGGACCCTTGCTTGGGGTGCTCAACGCTACTTCCCGCCGGTTGATTGGGGAAAGTGTGGCGGAAGACCCATCGAAAAATAAGGGGAATAATGATATTTCGGAAGACTTCCGAAACATCAATAAATGGGGAAAAACGGGGTCTTTTAGAGGATGTTGCATTTCCGCTGACCCGCCTCTGGAATAAGCGGACCCTCCAGGAAGCCCAGGCCCTGGTGGGGAAGGTGGCAGACGTCAGCCCCGAGGAAGAAACGGCCCAGGTCGAAAAGGATCATGGCCCGGCCAAGGAAGACCTGTCCCCCGAAGCTTCAGCGAAGGTGGAGGACCCGCTCAAGGCCGTTGGAGATGGGGTAACATGCCTCCAAAAGATAGAAGCGGCCTGCCCTCCGTAGCTTTATGCGAAGGAGGGTCAGCACGGCCACCGATGCTAAATCGGCTACGGATAAGGCGAAGAGCTTGATCGGGTTTTAAATTTGAGATGTTTAGGGTCATAAACCAAAAATGGATAATGGTGGCCTGGCACCATTGTTCTGGGAATTAAAAAAAGTGTTTAAGCCCGAAACTTGTTATATGTGCGATCAACTTCGAACCTCGAAAGAGCATGTTCCGCCAAAATGCTTGTTCCCTGAAGTTAGTTATTTGAAAGAAATGGGGCTAATTGATCTTGATTTAAGGAAGAATCTAATAAAGGTGCCTTCGTGTGATGCCCACAATACGGAGAAGTCTAAAGATGATGAGTATCTTTTGTACGCTTTAGGTACCGGCCATTCAATAAATAAACTTGGTGAAACTTATTTCCTTTTGAAGGTAAAACGGGCGATGAAACGAAATCCAAATTTAATGAATCGTCTTTTAACTGGATCTGAGCCAGTAATTTTCAAGGACGAAGTCGGGGAATTTGGAACGCTAAAAATACAAGCCGAATTTGAAAGGCTTGTATCAATAATGGATAAGATTGGCAGAGGAATTTACTATAAGATTTTCAAAAACAAATGGTTAGATGGCGTTTATGTAGATATGGAGTTTTTGGTTGCTGAAAGAACGATCGAAGAAGAAAATTTTTGGAAGAATTTTAGAAACGCAGTCCAAAATGCCTTTATAAGTGAAATGCCAATGGGCGAAAACAAAGAGGTCTTTAATTATAATTATAAAGAGGTGAAAGAAAACGATATGTTGTTGATGCGATTAGGATTTTATGAAAAAGCAAAAGTGAATTTGATTTTTGCTAAATCAAGAATTATGTAGGTGCTGACTTGGAAAAAAGAACACATCCAATAGAAAAACTGATAGAGCTGTTTGATGAGATTGTCGGAAACGAGATGGGGATAAGCGCCAGCGAAATATGTTATGCGATGTCTTTGATACGGCAGGTATTAGAAATAGAAGATATTTATTCTGAATTTCCACTTCTTGCTCTTTATTGCAATTGGTGCCTGCATGTAAAGCTTGATAAATCAAGAGCCAAGGTTTTTCTTGAGAACGTATTCAGCTCTTTTGTTAGGGCCGAATCTGATAGTAAAAGTATGGGAAGTAAGAAAGCCTTTTATATTTCCTTAAAAATGTCAGAACAACTTTCGGCAAATAAGTTGAAAAAAGAATTTATAAATCTTTTTAAGAAAATTGATGTTCCCATAGGCGGTTTTGAAGATTTAGAAAATTGGCATGGTTTCTTCTCCGGAATTCTGAAAATCCTTTTAGGCAATGTAATTGTTATTCAAGATGTTAAGGCAGTTTTTGAGGAAAGGGTCGATTTGTACGAAGAGGCACTAAGAACTTTGGGCATTAGAGATCGAATACAAACTATAAATTTTTGGATTGAAAAGAATATTGATGGCGATGCAATTTGGTATTTTCAATTAGATGCAACAATAATTTATAAGGGCAATTTATTTAACCCTGAGAAAATTCCACAAGACCTTAAAATAATTACTTTGAGTGATAATACTTGCCGAATTCACGGAGTAAGTGCAACACTTCGCCGGAAGACTTCCGCCGGAGTTTGAAAGCCCAAACATTTTTTGGGCCTGTTATTAAGCCATCTTTCAATGGCTTTGAGCTCTTTGAGAGACACTTTAGCAAGGTCGGTCTTTTTAGGCAAATGGCGGCGGACAAGACCGATAGTATTTTCCACTGTGCCTTTTTCCCAACTGTGGAAAGGAACGCAGAAAAAGGATTTTGTACCAAGCACATGGTTGGTTTCCAGGTGGTTGGTGTTTTCGGTTCCGTTGTCGTAGGTCAGGCTCAAACGAGCCTCTTGAGGAAAGCGGCATAAAGAGCGGTTGAGGCTGTGACTCATGTGGGAAGCGGTTTTTCGTTTCAGCTTTCCCAATTTGGAAAAACGGCTTTGACGCTCGACAAGTGCCCGGAGAGCAACTTTACTTTGACGAGAAACCATCGTGTCCGTTTCCCAGTGGCCGAACTGCTTGCGTTGGTTGACGACCTTGGGCCTTTTGTCGATGGAAACTCGGCCTGGGATATGGTTTTTGGCGTGCCTGTGGCTGTGACCGAAGGTGAGCCGCCGCCGGTGGTGACGGACGAGGCAAGGAATCAGATCAGTGGCCTCAGCGTAAATCCACTGGTAGATGGCTTCGGGGCCAATGGTTTGCTTAGGCCGCAGGTGGCCTAAACGGCCTGAAATGAGTTCGGGAGACCAGCCTCGTTTCAATTGGCGACGGACGTAGGCACGAATTCGTTTTGTTTTCAGGCGTAAACGACAAGCCCGTTGTTGGTTGCGGGTCACATACCGTTGATGGGCCCGATGGGACAGATAGTAACCCGAACGGATGGGGGGAGCGTTGCGCTTGAGTTCCCTGGAGAGGGTGGAAGGAGACCTCTTCAAGGCACGGGAAATGGCCCGAAGGCTGAGGCCCTTTCCCTTCAAGACGGATAAATGATCTCTTTCCTCAACACTTAAATGCTTGTAGTTCTTTTTCATGGCCGCATATCCTATTGATGCGGCCTTCTTCAGGCACTAAGTGTTGCACTTACTTATGGAACTCGGGCTTGAGATTAAGAATTATTTAAGTTTTCGGTTTTGCGTGGCTGACATGGTTGGCGAAGTGCATGGAGTGGAAAACCAGCCATTGCCGCTTGTTGAGAAGGCCCAGGATGGGATGGCCGCTCAAGGGGCCCTCGAACTTCTCGAAAGCCTCCAAGGCCCTCCGGAAAGCCGCCAGGGCCTCGGCCTCGTTTCCCTCGACGCGGTCGGAAGGCGGGCCCTTGATGCCCCGGGGGATATAACCCCGAAAAGCGAAGAGACGGTAAAGCAGGGGCCCCACGACACGCTTTTTCCACCAGGGCATGTCCCGCTTCACGCCTTTCATGTTGCCTTCCATCGACTTGGTCAGGTGGGTGAGGATCTGGTAATAAGACCAGCTGCCGGTGGTTTCCACGGGACCCTGGCTTAAACGGTCGAGTTCGGCTCGGATATCGGCGAAATTCTTGCAGCGCAGGTCGCGGGGCATTTTTCTCCTTTAACAGCACCCTGTTAGGAAAGATACCGGGTGATTTCCAAAGCGCCATGGAAAACGCCCAAGATGTCGATATGGGATGGGGATTTCAAAAGATAAGCGATTCGATAATGGCCGTATAAAAGAATCCTGATTTCTTCACCAGGGTCGGAACGGTATTTGTGGCCCATTTCGGGAAACTGTCGGAGAAGCTGGGCTTTATCGTAGATTTCCTCAACGACCCTGTTCGCGGCGTCCGGGTTGTCGGCGGCAATGTAATCGTATATGTCCCGGAGCCACCGTAGTGCTTCCTCCGTCCACCTTATTTCCGCCATGTCTGGACCCGACGTTTCATTTCATCGTCGGAAACCACACGGCCTTCCTTGGAGTCCAACAAGCCCCGTTCAATCATCCGCTCAAAAGCGAGCTCGCGGAGGATTTCATCGTAGGTCGCGTCCTCAGGCTGGGACTGGATGACCTCGGTCATTTTATCCTTAATGTTTGACATGGAGCGCCCCCCTTTAGCCCGAATGGATACTGAAAGTTAGAACCGCCTTATTGTACCTGAGCGAAGGCGCGCTTCCAACAAGGCCCATTTTCGGGGAGTGACTCGCTTTGATTTCACGCTGTCATTGCGAGGAGGTCGTTTTTTGACCGAGGAAGAAATCCAAAACAGTCCAAAAATTGCAGTTTGTTGAATGCTTTGGATTGTACTTGGTCTTCGACCAAGCATGGTTGGCCAAAGGCCAACTACCACAAGCTTGTCGGCCTAAAACCCAGGCCTCCTCGCAATGACGGCTATTTAATATTCTCTGAGGGTATAAAGGGTTCCGGGGCCTCTACGCTTTTCGTTTTCGTCAGTCTGGCCACGAAAAAGCCCTCGATATCCGGCGTGGGCAAAACCCGGATGGACTTTACCACTGCCGGATCGAATTTCAAATCTCCCCAGGCGGAAAGTCCCCGAGTATGGGAAGGAAGGGCTTGAGAAACTTCCTCCATTCGCAGGGCGTCGCCATAAGTTTCCAAGGCCCAGTTGAGGACCATTTCGTTTTCCTCGGGGGCGAAGGTGCAGGTGGAATAAACCATGGTCCCGCCGGGCTTCAATGAGAGGAAAGCGGATTTGAAGAGCCGCCGCTGGTCCTTGGCCATCTTACGGTTGGTGTCCTCTTTCCAATAACCATAGGAAGAGGGTGTGTCCAATTGAAAGCGGCCCTCCGAACTGCAAGGCGCGTCTAAAAGCACCCGGTCGAATTTCTCGAAGTTGTCCTTCCACACCAGTCCTCCATCGCCCGCGGGCAAGGTTTCCACGCTGGAAGCTCCTTGGGTGTCGGCGTTGGCTTTGAGCTTCTCCAGGCGGATCGGATTGTTGTCATTGGCGAGGATATGCCCTTGGTTTTTCATAAGGGTGGCCAATTGGGTGGTCTTGCTTCCGGGAGCCGCGGTAAGGTCCAAAACCCTTTCGCCCGGCTGGGGTGAAAGGACTAAAGGGGGAATCATGCTGGAAAGGCCTTGCACATAAATTTCGCCTTTTAAGTAAAGATCGGTCTTCTCCAAGTCCTTTTGCTTTCCCTTTCGCAATAGGAAAGCTTCTTTATACCAGGGCACGTTTTCAATCTTGAAACCTTGGGGTTCCAAGCGTTCCTTGAGAGAGCTCGGGAAAGTTTTCAGGCTGTTGACCCGGAAAGTGGCGGGACGTTCCATGGAAAAAGTCTTTAAAACCTTGTCCCATTGGTTGGCTGGAATTAAGCGCCGGAGTTTTTCGAGGAAAGCTTCGGGGAGGTCGCGGCCTTTTACCATTCCAGCATCAAGGCTTTGGAAAGGAATTCCATGAGGGGCGCGCCATCGGAACAGGCTCCGACGAATCGGTCCATGAAGCCGGGTGAACAGGCTTCTTTTTCGGTGAATTGGGTGAAGAAGGTAAAGTCCTTGTATTTCAGATATTCGATGAGCTCATGGTTGGGATCGAAACCTTTAGGAGGGCGCTGAAGCTTTTCCCCCTCCAAAGTGCAATGTTTCTTGAAATTTTTATCCGTCAATACCGCTTTCCAGGCCGAAGGATGATGGGCCAAATAGTCCCGGATTTGGGCCAGCGCCGGAGCTTCCGGATGCCAGATGCCGCCTCCTCCAAAAACCTCCCCCGGCTCTAAATGGATGTAATAGCCGGGCGAATGCACATCCTTACTCCGGGAAGTTTGGAAGTGGGCGGAAGCCGCGGTTTTATAAGGGGTCTTGTTCTTGGAGAAGCGAGTGTCCCGATAAATACGGAACATGGAACCGCCCATGGGGCTGTTATCCACGATCAGGTGCTTGCTGATTTTTCTTAAAGGCGGGCCAAGTTCCCCGATGAAATCCAACAGGGGATTACGGACAGTCTTTTCGTACCGTTCCTTATTGGCTTGAAACCAAGGACGGTTGTTGTTTAGCTTAAGTTCCTTGAGGAACTTAAAGAAGGATGGAGAAAAGTAGGATTTATTCATAGTTTGAATTTATGGATTGAAAGTTAGGTCATCATTTTTTTGGGACGCACCCAAAGGGCAATCTCGTCCACGGCCCAAATCTCATCGGGCATATCCGATTTAATGAAAACCCGGACATATTTTTTATGGTTGGAGAGGGAAGAATTAACTTCCTTGACGTTCAGGACGGTACCCACTTTTCGAGTCAACAGGTTAAATACCTCATCATTGGCCTCAAAATTAATATCGGACATAAATCCCCCTTGATCTGACCCGAATCTATTTTACCTTTCCCGCTAATTTTATAGAAATGAAAAGAGGGGAAAATAAAAAAAGGCCGAAGCTTTCTGGCTTCGGCCTTTTGGGAAAGTTGTTTTAATTCTTGGGAGCGTCGGCGGGTTTGTCCGCCGGTTTTTCCTTCTTCATCTTATCCATCATTTTCTTCATCGCGTCCAAGCTGGCTTTGTCCATGCCAGCCACATCCAACGTGATATCCACGTCGTTACTCACCATTAGGTTACCGCTGGCCAGGGTCTTATTCCAAACTAGGCCGAAGTCCCTGCGGTCGATGGTCGTAGTGGCCGAAAAGCCAACAATCTTAGCCACCATTTTGCCGTCCTTGCCCATGGGCATGGTATCCGCGCCCATGTAATCGACATCCAGTGTCACGGACTTGGTCACGCCATGCATGGTCAGGTCGCCGACCACTTTATATTTATTGTCGCCGTCGCCTTTGCTGACGCCGGTGCTCTTGAAGGTAATGGTAGGATATTTTTCAGCGTCGAAAAAATCCGGCGATTGCAGGTGGTGGTCGCGCATCTCGTTGTCGGTGCTGATGCTGGCGGCCTGAATCGTGACGTTGATCTTTCCGGATTCGGGATTGGCGGGATTGAAACTAAAACTTCCGCCATAATCCTTAAACTCCCCGGGCACCTTGCTGAGGATATGTTTCACCGAAAATCCGATGTGGGAATGGGCTTTATCAAACCCATATTCAGCGGCGTTAACGGAAGTGACGGCACAAAAAGCAAAGGCGGCGAACAGCAAAAAATATTTCTTCATCTTTCTAATTCCTTTCTTGATTTAAATCCGACTTGGTTTTATATATACGAATGTGCTTACTAAAAGAAAGTAGGTACCCGAAGGTAACTACCCATGCGGTTTTACCGCTCCTCAACTGCTTCCTTTGGACGTTTGTATTGAAAGGAAAGTTATGATCCGCCATCGCGCCAATAAATCAGGACCCCCGCCCGTGGGATGCCCCTTAGAAGCCAGCCTTAAATTGTTAGCCGGGGCTTGGACTCCCCAAATCCTTTGGTATTTACGGACCGAACCCCGTCGTTTCGGCGACCTTAAAAGGGATTTGGGAAATATTTCCGCTAAAGTTTTGACCACTCGGTTGAAAGAGCTGGAAAAAAGGGGAGTTGTCACCCGGGAAGTCAAACATACCTCCCCCCCGACCGTGGAATATGCCTTGACCGATTTGGGGCATAAGCTGAATCCAATCCTAAAGACTATCGCCGATGTGGGAACGGAGATTCACCGCCATGTCGTTTCCAAGGAAGCTGTTTCCAAACCCGCTAAAGCCGAGGCACTTTCCCTGGGCTGACTTTAGATTTGGAGTGTAGTTTTTTTAGCCAACGACCTGGTTTTCGAGGTTGGAGTTAAACCGCCCGAGCTAGGTAGGTTTTTAAGAATTCCCTGTCTTCCTCGGGCATGAGCATGAAGTGGAGGCCAACTCCAAGTCCGTTCATCCAAACCACTTCGCCGTAAGCGAACAAACGGCTAAGGGTTTCAGGCAGGGAAATATCAAGCCGGAATATTTCTCCGATTTTAACATCACTATCCCGGGCGATTTTAATATACATCCCCTCCTGGCTCAGGTCCTTCGCCAAGGCGACATTGCTCCGGAACCTTTCCACCGCTTTCGGCCTGTCGAGTAAGCGGTATTGGACAGGAAGCTTCACGGGGATGCGGGTGTGGATTCGTTGTTCCAGATCGGAATCGTGATTCATCATTAGCGTATCCTTTTCGAAAAGAGGACTCTGTTGGAACCTATTGGGTGGAATGTTATTTCACGAAGAGGGGGAGTGAAAGTAAAGAAGCGGTAAAAAGAGAATTTAACATTATTTTCTGAGTTTTTGGGATCATGCCCGGTTTTGAAAAAAATCGCGGCGTCATCAACTACCCATCTATTAGCCGATTAAAGGAACTATCAGTTAGTTTATTCGGCGCGATTCTTCGGGTATGACTTTTAAATCGAGCTTGACTGATTTTCGGACAATGGAAAGGGAGGAGATGGTTCCCAATTGTTCGTCGCTTAGGAGCCGGTGCAAGTCATCCATGCTTTCCACAGGGTGTCCCTCGAATTCCACAATGACGTCCCTCTCCATGAGACCGGCTCTTTGGGCAGGGCTTGGTTCCTCCACCGCTACGATTAAAACGCCTTTTTCCGCGGGCAAGTCGAAATGCCGGACGATCTTCCGGGGAATGTCAATGTTCTGACCTCCGATGCCTATAAAACTGCGGCGGACCTTGCCGTATTTCATGATTTGCATCGCCACTCTTTTGGCGGTATCGATGGCAATGGCAAAGCAAAGGCCTTGGGCCGATGGAATGGTGGCGGTATTCACCCCCACGACTTCGCCCCGGGAGTTCACCAATGGGCCACCCGAGTTGCCGGGATTCAAGGCCGCGTCGGTTTGAATGATGTTGTCGATGAGCCGGCCCGATTGGGACCGCAAGGAACGCCCGAGGGCGGAAACCACTCCCGCGGTCACCGTGGTCTGGAAACCTAAGGGGCTTCCAATGGCCACCACCAGCTGGCCGGGCCTTAAGGGTTGGGAAGAACCCAGGGCGGCAGGCCGGAAGCCGGAGGCGTCGTCCACGCGGATGACCGCCAGGTCCGAATCCGGGTCTTCCCCAATCAAGCGGCCATGGTGGGATTGGCCGTCCAATAAAGTGACTTCCATGTCCTGGGCGCCGTGTACCACATGGCTGTTGGTCAGGATAAAACCGTCAGGAGTAAAAAAGAATCCCGAACCACTTCCCGCTTTATGAAGGGTGGTATCCGATGGACGCCACCGGCCGCCCTTTTGGAACACGTCGATATTCACAACCGAGGGCGACACCTTTTCCGAGGCATAGATAACCGCGCTGGAGTAGGCGTCCAACAGCCCTTCGTTGTCGTAGGGGGCTAGTTCGCTTCGCGCGCGCTGAACCGGCAAGTTTTCATCCGAGAGTATTCGGTGAGGTTTCATGGAAGGCTCCTTGTCCCCTTAACAATTGGAAACAAGACCCCTAATTATCAAGGGAGAAACAAAAGTTTTTAAAAAAGGGACGAATTGGTCTTCCGCCGGAAGGGGGAGGGAAAGTTGTGGTTGATTCAACCCGGAAAGACGGTTAGCTTGATGTCCTATGAACCCGGCATTCTCCTATATGATATTGAGCGTGGTGGTGGTCAGCCTGCTCTCGTTGATTGGTATTTCACTTTTATCTTTAAGCCACGAGTCTTTTCATAAGATTGTTTTTGGCCTGGTCGCCCTAGCCGTGGGCGCCCTCTTTGGGGATAGCTTTTTGCACCTTTTGCCGGAAGCTTATAAAGACCCATCCCGCGCCAATACCGCGTCACTTTTCGTGATGGCCGGAATTCTGCTTTTTTTCGTCCTGGAAAATTTCTTGCATTGGCGGCACCAGCATTCGGACGAGCATGAAACCATCGCGCCCTATGGATACCTGAATATTTTGGCCGACATGACCCATAATTTTATCGACGGGCTTATCATCGGCGCCTCCTATTTGGTTGGGACCAAAATGGGGATCGCCACCACCTTGGCCGTCATGCTTCACGAAATCCCCCATGAGTTCAGTAATTTTGGAATTCTGGTTCAATCCGGGTTTACCCGTTGGCGGGCTCTTTTCCTCAATTTTCTTACGGCTTTAACCGCCATGGCCGGGGGGCTCATCGCCTGGTGGGTAGGGGGACAGACCGTGGATTTCATCCGGCTTTTGATCCCATTGACCGCCGGTGGATTTATTTATATCGCGGGGTCGGACCTCGTTCCCCAACTCCATAAAGAGGTCAGAACTTTCCGGGCTTTATTTCAGATTCTTGCCATTATTTCGGGGGCCGGATTAATGTTTCTGTTAAAGCTGTTGGAATAATTTTTTAGGACCGGTCTCCGAGAGCTTTTGTTTCACGAAAAAAACTTTAAAATATTAGGAATGTATCCAATGGTTTTAACGTTTGGGCGGTGAAATAAACAGGACACCAAAAGGCGAAGGCCAAAAGCAGGGAAATCAACATTTTTTGCTATGGTTCTTTTGTGATCTATCTCATAAAATAACCCGGTTTCTTTCCAGGGTCTTTCGCGGTGATGCAACTTCGTGGAGGTCTTGAGGACCTCGTTTGATTTCAACGCCTACCGCGGTCAGATTGCCGAGACCTGCTTCCGTTTAATTTATTGAAAGGAAAATTTCATGCTCGATACCCTTCCTCAAGCCATCTCGTCCTTCGCCCCCTCGATCGACCAGATGCTTTACTTGATTTACTACATCACCGGAGCTTTCTTTATTGGGATGGAAGGTTACCTCATTTACTTGGTGGTTCGTTACCGCCAAAAAAAGGGAACGGTTGCTAAATATGAACCCGGCAACACTTGGGCCCAAATCCAATGGATCATTGTTTTCTCAGTTGTCATTCTTGCCCTGGACCTGAGCATCGACATCAAGGGGGGAAAACCTGGGCCCAGGTTAAGGAAGACATGCCCACCACCGATTTGACGGTCAAGGTGCAAGCCAAACAATTCGACTGGACCTTCTTTTATCCGGACAAGGACGGGAAGTTCGACACGCCGGGGGCCATTTCCTCCTACCGGGAACTTCACGTTCCGGTCGGAAAGAAAATCCACGTGATCATGACGTCCCTTGACGTCATCCATGATTTCTTCATGCCGGAAGTACGGTTGAAACAGGACGTCATGCCCCAACGGGAAATCAACGAGTGGTTCGACACGACGCAAACCGGGACCTTCCATATTGTTTGCGACGAGCTTTGCGGTTTCGGCCATACCCGCATGACGGGGGTCCTTCAAGTGGATGACCAGAAAACTTTCGACGATTGGCTGGCCCAGAAAGACAAAGAACAGCATGGAGGTCAACAATGACGCAGGAACATGGCGAACACCACGATAGCCACGAGCATAAGCGGAGTTTCATCAGTCATTATATTTTCTCCACTGATCACAAAATGATCGGAAAGCAGTTTCTTCTGCTTTCCATCGTCATGGCTTGTTTCGGGGGATTCATGGCTTACTTGATCCGGTGGGAAGTGGCTTATCCCAACGTCCCGGCACCCTTTTTCGGGCTTGTCACCCCAGACAAATTCAACGCCATCATCACCCTCCACGGAACCATCATGATCTTTTTCGTGGGAATGCCCTTCCTGGCGGCTTTTCCTTCGAACTTCCTAATTCCCTTGATGATCGGGGCGAGGGACATGGCTTTCCCGAAGCTGAACATGGCTTCCTTCTGGCTGACTTTTGCGGGTGCGGCCAGCCTGATTTCCTCCTTGTTCGTTCCCGGAGGCCCGGTTGCGGGCGGTTGGGTCGGCTATCCGCCCCTTTCCGCCAGCTCGGAATTCACGGGTGTGAAGATTGGCGCAGTGCTTTGGCTCTTGGCCCTTGCGTGCGCCTTTTTTTCATCGAGCTTAGGCGGGTTGAATTATCTGGTGACCGCCATCACCTTACGGGCTCCTGGCATGACCTATTCCCGTTTTCCCATGACGGTTTGGTTTCTTCTAGCCTCCGCCGTGACCTTCTTCTTTTCGGTCGGACCCCTTATCGCGGGCGCTTTCATGCTCATGATGGACAACGTCTTCGGAACGGGTTTTTTCCTTCCGGCCAAGGGGGGTGAGCCTATGTTGTGGGAACATCTTTTTTGGTTCTTCGGGCATCCAGAAGTCTACGTTCTTTTCTTTCCAGCGCTGGGGATGGGGCTGGACATTCTTTCCACCTTTACCCGTAAGCCCATTTTTGGCTACAAGCTCATCCTTTGGAGCACTGTCTCAGCCATCCTCTTGAGCTTCATCGTTTGGGCCCATCACATGTTCATGTCCGGTTTGAATCCGGTATTGGCCACGCCTTTCTCCATCACCACCATCCTCATTTCTATTCCCTTCGCCATCATTATTTTCTGCATGCTGGCCACGCTTCGTCATGGGTCGATCCGCCTGGAACTGCCCATGCTTTGGATGCTGGGTTTCTTGTCGACTTTCCTCATTGGGGGATTGACGGGAATCTTCCTGGGCTCGGCCACCGCCGATATTTATTTACACGGCACCTATTTCGTGGTGGCCCACTTCCACTACACCTTATTTCCCTCGGTCTTTTTCGGTGGTTTTTCCGCCGTTTATTATTGGTTCCCGAAAATGTATGGCCGCAAGTTGAACGACAAGTTGGGGCTCCTACACTTAGTTTTGACCTTCATTTTCTTCAATGGAACCTTTTGGCCCCTCTTTCGGGTTGGCATGGGCGGAATGATCCGCCGTATCGCCGATCCCTCCTTCTATCCTCAGTACCACCAATTCGCGGGCTGGAATATTTTTGCCACCATATCCGCCCTCTGCCTGATCGCCACCCAGACCATTTTCCTTTGGAACTTGATCTTGAGCATGAAACACGGTCCGTTGGCAGGAAAGAATCCTTACGAAGCTAATACCTTGGAATGGCTGGCCGATTCGCCTCCCCCCCACGGCAATTGGGGCCCCACCCTGCCAGTGGTCACCAGCGGCCCTTATGAATACAGCAAACCCGGGGAAGCCACTGATTGGCATCCTCAGGCCCAAAACATTTAATTCAATAAGGAGAAGATAATGGATAACAGCGCCGGAATCTCCCTGACTCCTGTTCACGCCTTGGATGAAGGTCCTTGCGGTCACAATTCCTCACCCGCGGGGCTAACGGCAGGCCGTTTGGGCGTGTGGGCTTTGATTTCCTCCGAAATTGTCCTCTTCGCGGGCCTCTTCGGTTCTTTTATCCTGATGCGGATGATCCATCCCGAATGGGCGGAGGAAGCCCGGCATCTGAACTTGGCCGCCGGTACGCTTAATTCTCTGGTTCTTTTGGTGAGCAATTTTTTCATGATGAAGGCTTCGACTTCCGTAAAAGAAGGCCGTGCGGATGACGTGAAGAAATTCCTGTTTTTGACCATTTTCATGGGGATCGTCTTCCTTGGAGTCAAGGCTTATGAATACACCAATGAATTTGCCCATGGGGAATTTCCCTCCAGTCTGGGCTTCTGGTCCTTCTACTTCCTGATGACCGGAATTCACGCTACTCATATCATCGGCGGCCTCGTGGCCCTGGGAATCCTTTGGGTCAAGGCCATGAAAGGTACCCTGGGATCCATGCAGGGCCGGGTGGCCCTAACTGGAATCTATTGGTCTTTCGTTGAAGTGGTCTGGATTTTCCTATTTCCCATGCTTTATCTTTTGGCTTAACTCAAGGAGGAATCAAATGAACTCAAAAACATCTTCCAACAATCATACGGCCATCTTTTCGGCCCTGGTGGTCATGGCCCTCTGTGCGGTGGGAATCAGCTTTTTACACCTGCCCATCGTTCCCAATAACCTGGCTATTTTCGCGGTCGCGATCGTGATGGCGGGGTTAGTTTTCTTCCAATATATGGATCTAAAATCGGAAGGAAAGCTTATCTATTGGATTATGGTCATCCCCTTCGTTTTGTTCGGCATCTTGTTCGTTCTTTTCATTCCCGACGTCTGCCACTATTCCATCGATTTCCTCAAAAGGTACTTCTAAAGTGGCGGGCCCTGTTTCGGGCCCGGTCACCCTTTTGGCCGGGACTCCTTCCAACCGCCGCATGGAACCCGCCAAGCTGGGGATTCTCTTGTTTATCGCTGCGGAAATCATGTTTTTCAGCGGATTAATCAGCGCCTTCGTGGTCTTCCGTTTCAGCCCCGTCCAATGGCCGCCCGCGGGCCAACCCCGTCTGCCCCTGGAAGTGACCTCCGTGAATACCCTCATTCTGCTCTTAAGCGGTGTTACTTTTTTCCTCACCTTTAGGGCTTTGAAAGCTTCCCAGGAAGTGCTTTTTAAAAAACTCCTTACCTTGACCGCGGTCCTGGGTCTGGTTTTCCTCCTGGTTCAGGGTTTCGAGTGGATAAGACTGTTGCATTTCGGCCTGACCCTCCACAACAGCATTTTCGGCGGCTTTTTTTATTGCCTGGTGGGTGTCCATGCCGTCCATGTGGCCGGGGGATTGGCCGCCCTTCTTTTCGTGTTGGCCCGTGCCTGGCAGGGAGCCTATAGCGCCGGGAAAAGTCTAGGAGTGGAACTCTGCCGGATGTATTGGTTTTTTGTGGTCGGCCTTTGGCCGATTCTTTTCGCGCTCGTTTATCTGTAAGCTGTTGATAGAGGATTCAGAATGACTCGAAAAATTCAACTTAAAACCAAGCTCCCAAAGTTCTTTTTATTTCTCGCCTTCGGACTTCTCCCTGTCTTGTCTGAAGCCTGCCCCCGGTGCGTGGATGCCACACCTTACAAAACGGGAATGCAAATAGCCGTTGCGGTGCTTCTGCCGATTCCGTTTCTCCTGGCTTATGGCCTTTATCTTTGGATTCGAAACGAATCTAAAGCTGAGTCTTCCGAGATTTAACGGTTCCTCCGCAAGTTCAATCGGCCAAATCTTTTTACCCAAGTTTCCGCCCCCGCCGCTTTAAACCTGTCTTGAATTTTTTCAATTCTTCGGATTAAGGTTTGAAAATATTTACTGTTCATAAGTTGTTTGACCATGGCATAAAGCGGGCCAAACGGGAAAGTTGCGTTTAACCCAATAAAAAAGGGCTATGTAAATTTTTTTAAAAGCCTAGGCCCGTTTCGAGCGCCGGGATTAAAATAGACTCATTCCAAAACTTCTTTCATCGCCAACCGGTTTACGCCGGAATTTATTTCGGTGAAAGTTTTTCAACTCCAATCCACGACGACTTAGAACTTCTCAACCAGGGGGTGCACATGGAAATTACCAAGAAGGTCAAGATTCTCAACCGTCTCGGGCTGCATTTAAGGGCGGCGGCTCAGTTCGTCAAAACATCCTGCAAATTCAAGTGCCGTATCATTGTGAGAAACCACATGGGCCCGGTTGATGGCAAGAGCCTGCTCAACCTGATGACCTTGGCGGCCAGTTACGGTTCCGAACTGACCATCGTATTCCAGGGGGAGGACGCCAAGCTCGCCAGCGATGAAATTCAAAACCTTTTTTTGACAAGATTCGGCGAAAAAGAATAGTCGATAGCTTTAAAACCGGGGTTCAAGGCCTTCTCCCATCAGGGAGACGGCCTTTTTTATTTGACCCGAAAGAAAGTCAAACCCGCATTCCTGTCACCTCGTAAATCGTCACGGGTTCAACGCGGCCCCGCACGTTCACATTATCCACGAAACGGGTTTCGGCGATTTTTTTCACCGCATTGTAGGTTTCCTCGCTGATGAGGGTGGAAGTTTTGTATTCTTTATTTAGGCTCTCCAGGCGAGAGGCCAGGTTGACCGCGTCGCCGATGGCGCTGTATTCCATTCGTTTTTCCGAGCCGATATTCCCGACGACGATTTCTCCCGTGTGGATGCCGATACCGATCTTGAATTCCGGCAGTCCCTGTTTGGCCCAACGCCAGGACAGGTCGGCAGCGGCCTTTTGCATGTCGACCGCGGCCCGAACCGCCCGTTCCTCGTCATTACCCAGGCTGAGGGGTGCCCCGAAGAGCGCCATGACCGCGTCCCCGATAAACTTGTCGAGAGTACCCTCATGTTTGAAAACGATGTCGATCATCAGAGCCAGGTACTCGTTCAAGCGGGCCACGATCACCTCCGGTGGGACTTTTTCGGACATGGAGGTGAAACCCCGGATATCGGAAAAGAGGATGGTGACCCGCCGCCGTTCGGCATCCCAGAAGGACTTTTCTGGGTTGGCCAGAATTTTATCGGCGATCTGGCGGCTGACGTAGCGCCCGAATTGCTGGCGATAAAGTTCCCGTTCCCTCAAACCCTTGGCCATCAGGTTGAAGGCCTTGGCAAAGTCGCCCACCTCGTCGTTTTGGGCAATGGGTACCCGGTAATCGAAATCACCATTGGCCATTGCCTGGGTTCCGGCGATCAAGGTCTTAATCGGCCGGGTTACCTGCCTGGCTAGGGGAAGGCTCAAAACCAGGCACAGAAACAACCCCACCAAGGCGCATCCCAGGGAGCGCCTCCGGAAGCTTTGCAGGGCGTCGGCGACGGTTTGGGCGCTGGCATCCACGCTTAAAACGCCTACGGGGTTTCCCGCCCGATTGAAAATGGGTGCACTGGCCGAGATGAGGCTGCCCCAGCCTTGGTAATCCCGCAATTGGTCCTCGGCCATGGGCTTTCTCAAGGGCTTGAGCCAGCGCGGGTCATAAGTGAAGTCCTCGGTGGCGCCGAGCGGGGAAAAATCCTTGGAATCCTCGGAAGCCGAATCCACCACATAACGCCAGAGGCCGGGCTTGCTCGTGGGAGCCATCGTATAGAGAAAACGGAAACGGATTTGGCCGTTGACGGTTTTTAGCCGGCGCAAACGCGATTGGATTTTTCGGTAATCCTTCGAACTCATCTGGGAAGGCCGGGTGAGTTTGGCGAAAGCGTCTCCATCGATGTTTTGGGCGCCGTTCACGACGACAGTGACGAGCTTCTGGCCGAATTCCTCAATAATGCTTTGGGCGGCGAGGCGGTAAAGGATGATGGAAGTGGCCGATAAGACAATTAGGAAGCCGAAGCCCATGACCGCGGCGATTTTGACACGGAAGGGAATCCTCATGTTTTGAAAGAGTGAAAATTTGTCCGCCTGAGTTTTAGGGAGTGTCATTCCCAAGAATCATAACCAGAGAGCCGAAGAAAGGGGAAGCCCTAAACGAAAACCGCTGAAAACTTTAGATGAAGGGCGTCAGGAAGTTTAAGCGGCCCGAAGAGAAGCGGATTTCTTGATGAAAAAGAGAAGAAGGGAAGCCAATAAGGCGAAGGCGGCTCCCAGCTTAAAAGCCATGGGATAGCCCCAATGCCCGCCCACGAAACCGAAAATCAGGCTGGCGGGTAGTGCTCCCAACCCCGTCACCAGGTAGTAATAGCCGAAAGCTGTGCCGCGCAGGGCTTGGGGCGCCAAATCCCCGATAAAGGCTTTTTCGGAGGGTTCGCAGATGCCGTAATAAAGGCCATAGGCCATGAAAAGGAAGATTCCCATCCCCTTTTGGTCCGCCAGCCCGAAAGCTAGATAAATGAGGGCGTAATAGAGCCATCCCGAGACGATGACCGACTTGCGGCCGAAGCGGTCGGAGAAAGTCCCCCCGTAATAGGACGAGAGCATCCGCACTCCCCCATTCAAGCCCCAAAGGGCAAAAATGAGGGAAGCGGAGACACCCAATTGGGACAATCGGATAATTAAGAAGGCGTCGGTGGAATTGCCGAGGGTAAAGAGAAACAGGACTCCCAAAAGAAACTTAAAATCCGGTCCCAGTTTTTTCCAATCCTTTAAAAGGGTTCTGTTTTTCGTTTTTTGGATTTTTTTGGCCGGGGTTTCCTTTACCCAGAAAAGAACCAGCCAGGCGGCGATCCCCGGAACAATAGACCACATAATGATAGCCTGAAAAGAAAACCCCAGGGCGGGCAGCACCAGCAGGGCCGCCAAGAAGGGGCCCAACAATTGCCCCGCGTTGTCCATCGCGCTGTGAAAGCCGTAGGAAGCGCCCAAGTTGGAAGGATTGGTGACATCCGCGATCAAGGCGTCTTGTGGCGCCGAACGCAAGCCCTTGCCCATGCGGTCTAGAAACCGGAAGAGAAGGACGGCGGGCCAGGTTTGGACCAGGGCGATCATGGGGCGGAAGAGTCCCGAAATGCTGTAACCCCAGAGGAGGAAGGGTTTTCTTCGCCCTAACCGGTCGGCGCGGATTCCGGAAAAAACTTTGAGGACGGAGGAGGTGGCCTCCGCCACGCTTTCCACGAGTCCCAATGCTACTGGGCCAGCGCCCAGAACCAGGGTTAAAAATAGCGGAACGACGGGATAAATCATTTCCTTGGCTAGGTCGTTGAAAAGGCTCACGAGCCCCAGCTGAAAGACGGTTTTAGGGATTGATTTAAACAATTTCATCCGTTGATCGCTCGGGCCAGCAGGAAGGCGGCTCCAGCGGCGGCGATGCCGATCAGGGTAACCATCGCGGCACCTTTCCAGGGGTTCTGGCCCGTGAACTTGGCCTTGAAATAGCCGAAGAGGAGCAGGCAGACGACGGTGATGACGGAAGAATCCACCAGGCCCTGGCGGGGAGTGGCGCAAAAGAAATATGCCGAAAGGGGCACCAGGCCGCCCAGGGCGTAGGAAATCCCGATGCGGAAAGCGCTCAAGTAAGCCTGTTTCGGGTCGGGCTTTTCCAGGCCCAACTCGAAGCGCATCATGAAGTCCACCCACTTTTCATGGTCCTTAGCCAGGTCGTCAGCCACCCGCTGGCGTACTTCAGGTGAAATGCCGTAAGTCTCCAGGATGTTTTTGATCTCCTCTTCTTCTTCCTTGGGGATTTCCTTGACTTCCCTTTTCTCCCTTTCCTGTTCCCCCTCGTAATGCTCGATCTCGGTCTGACCCGCTAGGAAGCCGCCCAGCCCCATCGAGATGGTTCCGGCGATGATTTCGGCCAGCCCCGCGATCAGGATGATGGAATTATTCGAAACGGCTCCGCTGAGTCCCGCCGCGAGGGCGAAGGGAACGGTCAGGCCGTCGGAAATGCCTACCACAATGTCCCGCAGAGCCAGGGTGGAAAGGGAATGCTTTTCGTGGTGATGGTGGTGGTGGGGAATGGGGGTCGGCATGAGTTCCTTCCGGGTGAAATAGAAACAAAAGCCTTCGGTTCCCCGGAGGCTTTTTGATCTTAAAGCAGGGCGAGTCCCAACTCAAGAGTTCCCTTTGCCCCGACAGATTGGGAAAAATCGATATTGGGCTATCATCGTCTGTTCCGCTCTTTATAAAATAACATTTTCGTTTTCACGAAATCCGAAAAGGAAACGTTCATTAAAAAAACCGTTCTCATTACAGGCACCTCGAGCGGCATCGGCCATGAGGCCGCGATTCATTTTGTCGAAAAGGGGTGGAATGTTATCGCCACCATGCGCCAGCTTCCAGGTGACAAGGAAGGAGCGGTTTCGGACAATTGGCTCAACTTGCGCCTGGATGTTCAGGACCCGGCCAGCATCGGCCTGGTGATCAAGGCGGGCCTGGCCCGGTTCGGGAAGATCGACGCGCTCCTGAATAACGCGGGTTTCGGCCTGTCCGGCCTCTTTGAGTCCATTTCTCCTGGAAAAGTACAGGAACAATTCGACGTGAATGTCTTCGGGGTGATGAACGTGACACGGGCTATCCTGCCGCATTTTCGAAAGAACGGTGGGGGCCTGATCCTTAACGTCAGCTCCCGGGGCGGGATGGTGGGACTACCGCTGATGTCGCTTTATTGCGCCAGCAAGTTTGCTCTGGAAGGCTTTTCGGAGGCGCTGGCTTACGAGCTGTCTTCCCAGAAAATCACGGTCAAGATTATCGCCCCTGCCGGAGGGGTGGCTACCCGGTTCGGCCCCAGGCTGGTGGCGGAACAGGCCCATCACCTGTCCCTGCCTGATTACGACGCCTTTACCGCCGCCGTCGCCCAAGCCAACACCCGGTTCATAGGCCTACGCCAGGGCTTTTCCACCAGCGTCGAAGAGGTGGCCAAAACCATTTATGACGCCGCCACCGACGGCACCGATCGCCTGCGCTATACCGTGGGCCACGATATCCCGCCTTTCCTCAAGGCCAAGAGGGAATTGGCCGACCAGGATTACGTGGATTCGATGAAAAAGGCTTATGGGATGGAAGTGTAATCTTTTGAGATGAATAAAACTTCCCTACTTCGCCTGAATCCAGACTTGGGAAATAACCCATGATATAATCGCCCTCTTCCTTGGCCTGCTTGTTTTGGAAGGCATTTAATGAAAGGTCTCGAACATTAAATTTGAATATCTTCCTTAAATTTATTGGGTTTTTTATTAAGATACTCCCGATTCTTTACGGGTGCACTTTACAGAAGGGGCTGTCATGAAAAGAATGCTTTTGTCGCTCTTGATCCTGTTTCTCACCGCCGGGTTGCTGAGGGCCGCGACCGAGGCTATCTTCACCTCCGTCACCGGCAAGGTCGAATTGAAAGGTCAAAAGGGACACAAATCCCGTCCCGCCCGTCCCGACGCCACGGTGGTAGAAGGGCAGAGGATCATGACCGGCTCCGACGGCAAAGCTACCCTGAAAACTTTCGACGGGTCCGAAATCCAAATCAGCCCTAATACGGACTTCCAGCTCACCCAACTTCAAAAACCGTCGGCGGTGGATAAGGTAATTCAGTTTAAGTTATTCGTGGGCAAACTTTTCGCTTCCGTCCGGAAGCTGGCTTCGTCCAAGTCCTCCTTCGAAATCGAGGCCGGGGGCGTCGTTTGCGGCGTCCGGGGAACCCAATACTCGGTCTTTTACGATCCCGCCACGGGTAAGGTGGACGTGGTGGTGAAGGATGGGACGGTTTGGACAACCGCCGATGGCAAGACACAGGAATTCCACGGGGGGCAGGGGGGAACCTACTTTAACGGCAACTGGGACCTTCATCTGCCGCCAGCCGCCGGAAATCCGGGGGGCCTGGGGTTCATCACTTCCAATCCCTTTTACGGTTTTAACGGCACGGGCTCTGATGATTTTAACAACCCGCTCACCGACCTTCCCGGTGGGATTGGTGGGGTTACAGGAGAAATTGGGAGCCACGGAGTCGCGGGCCTGGGAGCTCACAACGTCCTGAATTTGCAGTTGGGGTTTCCCCAATATCTTCCCTAGCACTAATGAGGCGCGTTGTCGGGACACATCAAGTAATAATTTAAGGAAAAAGATTTCATGAAATTAGACCTAATCCGAATCTGGGTGGTTTTGGTGGTGGGACTTTTTTTATTCGGGGGCCCGGCTTGGGCTGACCAGGAAGAACTCCAACTCGGCTATGTCTACGATTCTTGGACCAGCAACTCCCTCTACCACGGAACAGAACAGCGAGTGCCCTTGGGCTATTATTTTTCCTCGCCCAATTTCACCCTTTCCCTGACCACCGCCTTCGTCGCGGGGGATTACGTGGAAGATTCCGACGCCACCTATGGCATCACGGGGTCGGAATACAAATCCAGCCAATTTTCCGACACCGACTTGGGAGTCAATTGGGCTTTGGACATGGGAAATTCCTGGCGGTCCAACCTATACGGAACTCTTAATTTTCCAACGGGTGACCAAAGTTGGGAGATCGCGGAACAAAACGGGTCCATTCCCTTTATCTTCGAGCCGAGCTATTATCACGGCGGAGGTTGGGGAGGAAACTTTTTTTATACCCTTTCCCAAACGACCGCCGGTTCCTCCTTCGGCCTTGGCGCCGGCTTCATGGCTACCAGCGTTTATGACACAAACCTTTCCACGGAAAGCACCTTTAGCCCCGGTGACAACTTAGTGGCCCTTGCCACGCTGGGCTTTCGTATGTCAAGTGCGGACACTTGGGGTTTTCGGCTGGTGCACACTTTTCCTTTCGAATCAACTTATTCGGACCCTTCGGAGGACTTTACCGAAGGAGCTGGGACCATCTTCACGACCCAATGGATTAGCCAGATGGGGAAGGACAAGCTGGTCGTGAACGTCTCTTACAGTTTTTACGATGCGGGTTCCACAGCCCAAACCCAGTCCCCCAATTCCCTGGTGCCAGATCCGGGGGCTTACTTCGGCGACCGCCTGGAAATCCACCCCATCCTCGGCTATACAATAGCCCCGGGAGTGGTCTTGGAGACGGGGTTTCTCTGGGATTGGATCCAACCCAACGGTTATCCTCAATCCTCCCTTCAGGGAGGGCTTAACGAATATGAAGGCGGCGGAAACCTTTTCGGAGGCGAGCAAAGCATCACCTTTCAGCTCTCCCCTGGATTATTCTGGAACCTCGCGGGGCTCTATCACAACATCGCCAATATCAATGCTGGGGAAAACAACCAAACCATCACTTACCAGCGCTTTACTTTAGGAACGAATGTGGGGTTCAAATGGTGAAAAAAACTTTTTTCTCGCTGTTCGCCGGGGCTCTCGTTCTGGCGGGATGGATGGCCGGATGCAATAAGCCGGGGAATCCAGTGGTTCCCGCCAATTCGGCGGTGTTGAACCTGGTGATTCCCTCGAAAATCCTGAATGCCAAACCCTCGGCCAAAGTGTTGAAAGCTATCTCGAAGGACGTAGTTCCCGATACCAGCGAGGGGGCTTTTGAATATTACCTGATTGCGGATGGGGAAGCCCCGGTCACAGGTTACGTCCTGTTCAACAGCGGCTCCGAGGTGGGCAATATCTTCATTAAACTTCCCAAGGCAGGGAACTGGGTTGTTTCGGGCGAATGGTTTTATGTCTATAACCCTTCCGCAAGTTTTACCCGGCCCACGGCGAAACTGGCCTTGACCGGCGGTCTGGCCGCTATTCCGGAATTCGTGGGCGCCGATATGGTCAATGTCCAAGGGACCACTGCCTTTACCTTGAACATGGAGGATATTGGCTATCAGGAATATACCTGTTATTCGGGGAATCTCACCGATTCCACGAACTGCGATTACAATCTAGGCGGAGGCACCACGTTCTATACCGGAAGCTGGGAGGACCTTTATTCCTTTAATAACGGGACGGCGACATCCTCGATATTTGGGGGGACGGGAGACATACAAGCTTTATTTGACAAGACCACCCAGTCTACTTACCTGTCGGGGCCGCCACCCATCGTTACAGCGGGTCCTCCGCCGACTCCGCCCTCCCTTTTCACGTACCTGGGGAATGGAGACCTGGTGAATTTCCCCGTAATTCCCGCAGGCACGGTTTATTATCCTAACACCATGTTGGCGAAGACGGCGGTGGTGGGCTCGGCCGCGGCAACCGTGGCTGGAGACGATATTTTTGTGGTCAAAGTTCCTTCCACCAACGCTATCGCCTGGGTCCAACTGAACCCACCCTCTTACGATTGCGTAGCGGCGCCCAGTAGTTCCCTGAATAGTTTTGTTTTCGTCTATAACAACGAGGGGTTGAATTACATGAAGTTCGACCAAACGGCCGATGGCGCGGCCAATTGCAATCTAAACACGCCCTTGCCCAGCAATTCCCCGGCGAAGCCCGGGGTTTTTCCCACTCCCTGATTCGGGGATGAATAAGGTTTAGGGTTAACCGGAACTAAGATTTTCCCGATCCACCCAAGCTCTTTCCACTAAAACAAAAATAAGTATGAATGTTTTGTCCACGACGGTAATCCGCAATAGACAATGGAAATCAACCTAAAAGATGCCTTTTGAAGTGGATGATCACAAGCCTTATTTTGGAGTATTACTTTGAACGACGAAAAAAAGATTCAATTCCCGCCTAAATACCTTGAGATTTTAAAGGCAACCGAGGCAATGGATTTTAAGATGAGCTCCGACGTCCCGACGGGCAATTTGTTGCAAACCTTGGCGGCCACAAAACCCAAAGGTCGGTTTTTGGAGATCGGGACGGGCACGGGATTATCGACCGCATGGATATTGAGCGGGATGGATTCCCAATCAACCTTGTTATCAGTTGATAACAACCCGGATTTAAGTTCCATGGCGAAACAATTTTTAGGTTTCGACTCGAGGCTGAATCTTCGAGTAGCGGATGGTGGGGAATTCATTAAATCCTTGGTGGGCCAAACATTTGATTTTATTTTTGCCGATTCCTGGCCCGGAAAATATAACACCTTGGAAGAAACCCTTCGTCTCGTGGCTCTTGGCGGATTTTATGTCGTTGACGACATGCTGCCTCAGCCCAATTGGCCGGAAGGGCATCCTCAAGCCGTTGACGAATTGCTCCGAAAATTGGACGCGTTAAAAGATTTTCATGTTTGTAAGATGAATTGGTCCACCGGATTGGTTCTGTGCGCGCGAAAAATGGAAGTATTGTTGGGTAAATAAGCTTAACCCTGTTCACGACGGGAGAAGCTGCATCCTCCCCAGGATGAACCCATGAAATGGGAAGGTAATAGGTGACAGGAAAAACACGAGGGTTACTGACCAAGGAACCGAAAAAGTGGGGCAAAGGGCCGGTTTTTGACCTCATCAATATCGCCAGGCTTATCTTGAATAGTTGTTATAATAAGGAAGATCTTTTAGGGAAGTCCATTTCGTTACCGAGGTGAAAGAATGATTAACCCCATCCACTCCCAAAACAAGGACAGCAAAGTAAATCCCTCTCTGGCCCCCGCTCCCGCTAATTCCACCGAAGCCCCGCCGAAGACGAAAAATTCCGCTTTCGATAATGCCATCGATCAAACCTTGGCTCAAAACCAAAGCCCAAAACCGAACAATGGAAATATCAGCCAGACTCAACCCAAAGGATCGCAAGAGAAAGCCATTCCGACTCCCCCGCCGCCGCCCGTGAAACCGCAGTCGACGGGGAATGAAAACAATGGCATGAACCTGAACAAACTCATCTAACCTGCGAGAATGTTTTGAATTTAGATTTCAGTCAAATCCTTCAAGCTCCGGGCAACTCCGGGGCTTTTTTTGTTCCCGGATGTCGTTGGGTAAGGGGTAGTTTAAAAAACTATGTAAAGGTTTGGGCGGCATGAAATACCCCAAAAATAAATGAACATCATTTTGTATTCTCTTTCGATTTCCTTGTTCGACAGCCTATCGACGACCCTGCAAATTATTATTTTCATCTTGTTGCTGACAACGGCCGACCCGGTCCGTAACGCCTTGTATTACCTGGCCGGGTTGAGCGGGGCCTACTTTCTTTGCGGGGTGGCGGGTTACCTGACACTGGACGAGCTGCGCCTTTTCCTGGGGCGTTTTTTCCCCTCTCCTTCCGCCATTCCCAATTCGATTTATTACCAATCGGAATTTTTGACGGGTCTGGTGATGGTGGGGCTGGCGATTTGGTTTTATTACCGGAAAAAAAACCAGGGCTGGAGCTGGACGGAAAATAAAATTCTTTCCAAACTGAGTTTCATGAAGGGCTGGATCGCCTTTTGGGTGGGCTTGTTTATGTCGGTCTCGTCCTTTCCCGTTTCCGTTCCCTACCTGGTGGTGCTGGGCCGCTACGCGACACTTCACCTGGAACTTCCCGCCGCCGCCGGGTTTATTTTGATTTACAACATCGGCTACGCATTGCCGATGCTCCTGATATTGGGGGCCTACCTGACGGTTCTGCGCAAGACCAAGGGCTATCAAGAGGACCTGCATGAAAAAGCCAAAATCCTGAATGTTTATCTCACGACCTGGACCCTGGTGGGTTTCGGGATCTTTTCCATGGCCGACGCGGGATGCTACTTCATCCTGGGGCAGGCCTTGCTGAAAGAACGGTTTTTTTAATTCAACAAAGTGTTGAGAAAATAGGTTCTTTTGGACTTCTTTAACGTCCTCGTAATGAGATTCAATACTGTTTAGGCTGGGTGCTCATTTCCCCGAAAACGCAAAAATGGAAAAATAGGTAAAGCCGTACCATAATAACTTCCATCAAAAGGGGAAGGCCGTTCTCAAACGATTTTTTAGAGAGGAAGGATCATGAAAGATAAAAAAGCGAAGAAGCTTTTTAAAGAAGCGAAAAAGCTGGTGAAAAAGATTAAAAAGCACGGCAAAGAGGGCGAGGCTCTTTTGAAGGAAATCAAAAAGCTTTTGGAGCCGGGCAAAGCTGATCCTCCCGCCAAGAAAACCGCCAAAAAACTGCCGGCCAAAGCCGCGGCCCCGAAAAAAAGCGGGACCCCACTCAAGGCGGAGCCATCCTCGGCCCCGGGAAGCGCGCCACTGGCCTGAGAAGTCGGTTCGCTTAGTCCGAAAAGTTAATCATCCCCCTTTCTTTTTATTTAGCGGGAGACACCAACACGTAGGACAACTCCACCATCTTGCGGATCAGACTGTCCGGAAGGGAACCATCCAGGGTGATGGTGTTCCAATGCCTTTTGTTCATGTGATAGCCGGGTTGAATGGCGGGATATTGTTTGCGCAGCGTCTGTGCCCAAAGTGGATCACATTTTAAATTGGCGTACCAGACACTCTCTTCCAGGGACAATGTGGCGAACATCTTGCCCTTGGTTTTATAGACCGCGACCTGGGGGCCAAAAGGAAAGGTTTCCAAAGACCCCGGTTTCGTCAAAAACAGTTTTCGGTATTTGTGACAGATTCTTCCCGTAAAAGGAGAGGAAGGGATTCGGGCGCTTTTCATAGGGGTTATTCTGATGGTTTTCGCGGATTGGGGAAATAAAAAAGGAGGGCGGATACGCCCTCCTTTTTACGAAGGCCTAACGGGGAAGCCCCGCCGGCTTAATTTATTTTAATCTCCACGTTCTTTTCCTTGGCTTCCTCGGCCTTGGGAACGGTCACCGTGAGGATTCCATCCTTGAAAGCCGCGGCCACCTTGTCCGCCTTGATCCCGTTGGGGAGGACAAAGCTGCGCTGGAAGGAGCCGTAATAGCTTTCCACGCGGTGGTACTTCTTGTCCTCGTGCTTGGCCTCGGACTTTTTCTCGCCGGAAATGGTGAGGACGTTATTGTTGACCGCGATCTTTGTGTCCTCTTTTTTCATCCCCGGTATTTCCGCGCGAATGGTGTATTCCTGCGGCGTTTCCGAGATATCCACCGTCGGGAAAAGCTCACCGCCCTTGATCGGAAATTCCCAGTCCTTCGGGAAATCCAGGAAGCCGTCGAACATCTGCCGGATGTTCTTGTCCAAGCCCCAGGGCCGCCAGAGCGATCTTTCTTCCGCTGGTTCGTATTTAATTATGGCCATAATCCACCTCCTTGTTTTTGGTTCTTGATTCCATTATTAGGACTAGCGGAAAAAAATTTCCATGATCCGGATCACAAAAAAATAATTTCACCTTTCAGTCACTTGAAACGATTCGCCGTAAACCCGGGGTTTCCGTTAAGAGGATGGGGTTTAAACCGATTTCCGGGAAAACCACAAACCTAATCGGGATCATAAACCATTGAATTTTTTTAAATAAGATGGCTAGAATTCAATTAAGCGATTTTCAAGGGGGTGAAAATATGGCAAAGCTAAAAGAAAAAGAATCCGCGGCCAAATTCAAAATGGAAGTGACCGAGGAAAACGTCGAGCTGGCGGCTTATTATCATTGGCTGGAAAGGGGATGCCCTTCCGATGATCCCCTGACGGATTGGTTGGAAGTGGAGAAAAAGTTTCCGGCACCCCACCGACACAATTAAAACCGATAATCGAAATGGATTGAACCACCCTGACGCTAAGGGAACCAAGAAAAACAAAGATCAAATTTAAAATATTTTTAAATATTTTCGGCTTTGATTGACCTTGGCGCCCTTAGCGTTGGGTGGTTCGAAAGTTCTTTTCCCTTGGAAGTCCAATCATCGTGGAGGCTTAAGCGAAATTTCCCGTCTGGTAGTCGCTAAAAGCCTTCTTCACCTCGCCCACGGTGTTCATGACGAAGGGGCCTCCCCTAGCGACCGGCTCATTTAACTTTTGGGCCGAGGCGAAAAGGAAATGGAGAGGCTTGTCCCCGTCGGATTGGATTTTCACCCTATCCCCTTCCCCGAAAACTCCCAGGTAACCGGTTTTTACGTAAGAAGGCACCTCCCCGGAGCCCGTTTTAGCCTTGCCTTCGATGACATAAAGAAAGGCGTTCTGGTTCGCCGGCGCTGGCGCGGCGAAAAGCTTTCCCGGTTCCAACTTGATGTCCAAGTAAGTGAAGGGAATGAAAGACCGGCCGGGGCTTTGAACGCCCTCATACTCGCCCGCCAGGACTTTCACCCGCCGCCCGTCTTTCTCGAATACCGGCAGCTTCTCGGAAGGGATGTCCTGGTATTTAGGCTCGGTCATCTTGAGTTTGGCGGGCAGATTCAGCCATAGCTGGTAACCCCAGGCCAAGCCGTCGGTTTGCTCCGGCATCTCGCTGTGGATCAGTCCTTTCCCGGCGGTCATCCATTGGACGGAACCGGCGGTCAAATGGCCCTCGTGCCCCTTGGAATCGCGGTGGGTAAAGGCTCCCGCCATCATGTAGGTGACGGTCTCAAAACCCCGGTGAGGATGGTCCGGAAAGCCGGCGGCATAATCATCCGGGTTGTCATTTTTGAATTCATCCAGGAGTAAAAACGGATCCAACATATTGATCTCGGGGGAGCCGAGGATGCGCTTAAGTTTCACGCCCGCCCCGTCGGAAGTATCCATACCCCGGATGATTTGAGTGATGTTACGGTCGGTTGTTTCCATGGCGATCTCCTTTTGATCCCAAACCATAGGGAAAAAAGGCCTTTGCGTCCAGGCATGGTTTTCAATAACCGGTAACCGCCGGGAAAGGGGTCCTAGGCCTTGAGCCACAGCCTGATTTCGACCGGAAAACCGTCCACCTCCAGGCTGCAAGCCGAGGCGGGGGCCGCTTGGGGCCAATCCTGTGGGATCGAGCGGAAAGGGTGGATGGGACCGATTTCAAAAAGATGGGGGTGCCAGAAATCGTGAAAAAGATATAGGCAGAACAGCGATATCAATTCCTCGTACACTTCCTCCTCGGGATAACGGCCCAAAGGGCTGTTGTCCCTCTGGCTTCTCAAGTGCACCGCGAAATCCCGCGTGCTTCGGACCACCAGGAGGCCATTCAAGGCTCCCGTTAAGGTGACCATTCTTTCCAAGGGGAGTTCGGTGATTTGCCCCTCGGGTGCGCCCAACCGCCGGATCTGCCGGGCGTCCCAGGACCGGATAATCCTTTCGAAAGGCCGGACCAAATCGATGGTATGAAGACCTGAAAAGCCCATGTGGATTGTCTCCTTTAGGCCGATCATCATGATCCGAGGTTCCTTACGGCCAAGATGGGGTTGTGAGCGCCCGCCGGATCGAGCCAAAGGCGGATTTCCACGGGTTCCGAATCCACCGTCACCGCGCAAAAAGCGTGGGACTCGGCCATCGGCGGCCGGTCTTTCGGTTCACAAGGCCGGGCCAGAATGGGACCCAGGCTGAAAGCGTCATCCATCCAGATCGATTGAATTAAAAAGAGAGAGAAAAGGGACGCCATTTCTCCGAAGAGGGCGGCCTTGTTCGGAAAATCCTTATCCCGATCTTGGAAACCTTCCATCAGTTTGTCCAAAAGACGGTTTGAGCAGCGGATGGTCAAGGCCCCTTTGACCGAACCATTCCATCGAACGATGAATTCGACCGGCTTCAGCGCGGGGAGAACCGGCACCCTATCCGAGATATCGGTCCCAAGACGGCTCCAGTAGGCCATAAATTCCCGGAAGAGAACCTTTAATTCGAGTGTTCGTGGAAAGGTGAGGGGAATCCGGTGTGTGAGCGCGTCGGAAAGCAGGTTGGTTGGCATTTTCATTCTCCCTTGGGTTGAAGGACTCATGCCTTATTCATCGCAAGAGTGGTGCCAAAAAGAATTCAAGGTTCAATCGATTTACCGGGGAAGGAGCCGCCTTAAAAAGCGTTTTCTTTTCCCACGCGGGTAAAAAAGACGCAGGAGGTTTTCAAAGGTTTGGGGTGAAACCGAAAACTTATTGTTGGTGGGGAGATGAGGATGGATTGGAGCTATTCACGAAGAAGAGATCCCGCTTTTCAGGGAGACAAACTTCAAGATTCTTGGAGATAACAGCATTTTGTTCAGGCCAGCATCCAAACCGCGACCGAGGCGGCCAAGCAGTAGAAACCAAACCAGGGCCAGCGGCCCCTTTCCAACCAACTGGAAAGCCACTTCAAAGCCAGGAGGCCGGCCAGGAAGCTGAAGGCCATGCCCAAAAATCCAGGGGAAAAGAGGCCGATCTTTTCTCCCAAGGAGAGGCCGGAAAAGGCGTGGGCCTTCATCAGGCGGTGAATTTCCTTCCAATCTGCGGCGGGCGTCAAAACGACCGCCAGGGCGAAACTGAAATCCTCCGCTTTGGCTTTGGCTAGGCCGAGGATCAGCCCGGTGGAAATGGTGGCGCCGGAGCGGGAAAAACCGCGGAAAGGGAGGCAAAGCCCCTGGACCAGGCCGATCCAGAGGGATTCCTTCGGCCCTAGCCCTTTTTTCCCACGGGAGGTTTCCTGGAAGCCGGAAGCGAAAAGGATCAGGCAACCGGCGGCCCCCAGGGAAACGGAAATCAGCTTGAGATTGCCGAAGATCGTTTCCACATCGGCCTGGACCAGCTTTTCAATCAGGACCGTCAAGCCACCGCCCAGCAGGGCGGTGGCCAGGGTCGCCAGGAAGACCTGCTTGCCGAAGGCCAGGGTATCGGAAACAGATTGGAAATAGCGGGACCGCCAATTTTTCCAAAAATAAAAAAGCACGGCGAACATGGTTCCGGTATGGAGCATGACTAATAGAAGGGTCATTTCCGGGGAGGTGGGATCCATGCCCATTAACTTTTCCGCGACGATGACGTGGGCGGAACTGGAAATCGGTAGTAGTTCGGCGAATCCCTGAACTAAAGCCAAGACTAAGATTTGAAGTAAATGCATTTTTTTCTTTATCGTTAAGGATTGAGCGACAGGGGCACTATTTCACCCTGAAAGGGTAAAAGCGCAAAGCGAAATCATTTCAAAATTGACATTGAAAACTTGACAGATATCCGCTTTCTAGGCGTTTTTTTAAGGCCCATGTTAACAAAAGGTGAAATATCGCCTCAAGTCCTTACGGGGTCCTTTACAGGAGGTTCCTGCTGAAATTAAATAGCTCCCGCCGATTTCCGCCATTGGTCGAGCACCTTCATGTTGCCAAGGGTGTCGGCCAAGGTCATGGCGGGAGATTCCTTGCGTCCCGCCCGCAGAGCAGCGCCCACGGTATCCGCTTCCACGGCATAGAGCATGCGGTCACAATGCACGGACAATTTCCGGGGTTTCTTTTCGTTTTTCTTTTGGACCAGGATATACGAAACTCCGCCGCCCCACCGGGCGAACCAGGGGGAGGGCACGGTTATCGTTCCCTTGGATCCGTCGATTTTTACCATGGACTGCCCGCGATTGACCCGGATGGCGCAGGAAAGCTCGGCCAGGATGCCGCCGGGAAACTTGAGCGAGGCGAGGGCGATTTCATCCACGCGGCTTCGGGAGCCCATGACGGCGGTGCCCTTCACTTCCAGCGGTTCGGCGAAGGGTTTCCCCAAGGAGGCGCCCGCGATCAGCCGGGTCATGGAAACGGGGTAACAACCGATGTCCAGGATGCCCCCGCCGCCCAGGCGGCGGTTGAAGAGGCGGTGTTTCAAGTCCACCGGGGCGTCAAAACAAAAAGCGGCCTGGATCAGGCGGACCTCCCCGATGACTTTTTTACGGATGAGCTCCAACAGTTTGGCGGTCTGGGGGTGACAGCGGTACATGAAAGCTTCCATCAGGAACACCCGGTGGCGGCGGGCCGCCTGGACCACCCGGACCGTGTCCCGGTAATTCATGGTCAGCGGCTTTTCGCAAAGAACATGTTTGCCCGCTTTCGCGGCTTTGAGGGCCCATTCGGCGTGCATCGGATGGGGCGTGGCGATATAGACGGCTTCCACGGAAGGGTCTTTCAAGAGGTCGCCGTAAGTTCCATAGGCCTTGGGGATTTTATACCGGCGTGCGAATTTTTGGGCCGGCCGGATCGAGCGGCTGGCCACCGCCGCCAAGCGGCCGGTCCGGGAAGCGGCCACCCCGCGAGCGAAGATTTTCGCGATATGGCCGGTGGTCAATATTCCCCATTGGATAGGTTTCATTTTTCCCCCTGTCAGCGAACGATCGCGAATTTTTCGGGCTTCAACCGGCGGCTGCCTGAAGCGGAGTCCAACTGGAAGAAATAGTAATAAACCCCGTGGGACCATCCCGAAACCTGCAGGACAAAGTCGTTGGGCCCCTGAGTCGCGGAAAAGGAGGCCCGGCCTACCTTTTCGCCCGCCGTATTGTAGATAAGAAGGGTGGCCTGGGCCGCTTCGCAAAGGTGCAGGTGTATTTTCAGGGTGTTTCCAACGATGGGATTGGGATAGGCGTAACTTTCATCGCAAGGAACGTCGGGCGCAGCGGATGTGCTGGTGGACAGGGTCGCGGTTGGCGTAAAAGAGGCGGTGGGAGTGGCGCTGTTGGTAGGCGTGGGCGTGACGGTTGGGCTGGCGGTGACCGTGAAGGTAGGAGTGAGGGTGGTGGTTGAGGTTGGGGTGAAAGTGGCCGTCGGTGTAAAAGTTGGGGTTGGAGTAGCGCTGTTGGTGGAGGTGGGCGTGACGGTTGGAGTGTTAGTGACCGTGGGAGTGGCGGTGGCCAGGGAGGAGGTTCCGCATCCCTGAAGAACGGTTACCGATCCGCCATTAAACATGCTGACGAAGGGTTGTCCCAGATCGTTCACCGCGACGCTCCAAATGCCCAGGGCGGGGAAGGGACATTGCTTTTCAACGCTGAAATCCGAGCTGAACTCGTCCAAATATTCGGGTCCGCTTCCGTTGTTGTCTTCCACCACGTAGATATTTCCGGCTGAATCGGTTCGCAAGCCGGAAGGATAGAGGAGATTGGTCAAGACGGTCACGGGTATGGGATTAGGGGGGCTCGTATTGAATTTCACGATTTGAAAATTGTAATTATCCGCTACATAAAGCCAATTACCAATTTTTGCCATATTGTCGGGGTTGTTCAATGTTCCGGGACTCCCATAGGTGGCCGCCGCTGCGTAGACGGTCGTACTGCCGTTGTATTGGAGTATTTGCCCGTTTTGGGTCGAAAGATAAACCGAGGAGGTGTCCGCCCAAACTCCGTTAGCGGTCACTCCCGCCGGTCCGATGGCCCCTAAAAAAGTGAAATTGGAGCTAAATTTTTTAAGCGGCTGGGGTGCCCCGAGATCCGCGATAAAAAGATTGCCGTTGGCGTCCACCGCGACGTCGATAGGATTCGTAAAGGTTACCCCCGAATTAGCGCCGTTTAAAATCGTCAGCGGACTTTCGGTATCGCTGTTGAAAACCTGTATCTGTTGGTTGCCGAAATCGGCCACGTAGAGGCGTAAGTTGGGGTAGTCAATGGCCATTCCGGCGGAGCCTAAGAAACCCGTGATTTGAGTGAGGCCCTGGCAGCAGGTGACGGTGGTTGTCGGAGTCGGGGTGAAAGACGGGACCTGGGCAAAGAGGGGGGAAGAGACCAGAAGAAAGGAAAGGAAAAAAAATAATTTAATCAAAGGGACCTCAAAGATAAGAGACTTCAATAAAAGCCAATTCAAACTCATTCCAAAAAAAGCCACCCGATTGCGAATAGTTTACCCCGGTTGAGGAGCCGGATGGGATTTTGACGGCTATTTTATCTTAAAGAACCAGTTCCATATGGTAATCATCCATGACGAAACCGTTCCCAATGTCCGTTACCCGGGGGCCGGTGATCCGAAATCCCAGCCTTTGGTAGATTCCCACTGAGGGATTTCGCTTGTGCACGGTCAGGGTGATTTTGGAAAGGCCCCGCTCTTGGGAAAAGGATTTAAGCCATTCGAGCAAAGGGCGGCTAAAGCCCTTCCCCCTCGCATCTTTTAAAAGGTAAAGCTTGCTCAAAAAAAGCTCGGTCCCACGGGGCTGGATGGCCATGTAACCGATATCCCCGTTTTCTTTATTTTGGATTAAATAGTAAAGAAAGCCTTCTTGCAGTTGGGCCAGGACGGCCTTTTTCGATTGGAATTTTTCCAGCATATAGGCCACTTGGGCCTCGCCAATAATGGGGGCGTAATATTCTGGCCAGATTTTTCCAGCGAGGGATTCAATGGCGGCCACCAGGGGCTCATGGACGGCAGCAATGAGGTGAAGGTCTTCCATGGGATGAAAGGGAGCGGCTCGAAAAATCTTATGAATTTTTCGGGAGAGCCACTTGAGCTACGCGTTTTTGGGATAAATAGGGCTGGTAGTGTTTTTCGATGAATTCTTCCTTGAAATCCCGGTAGCGGTCTATTCCGCCGATCAGGTGCAGCCCCTTGATGTAAATCCAGGCGTAATCCCATTGGTTCGAAAGAAACCCCGCCCGGGCGCCATTGGGATAGAGGTGGTGGTTGTTGTGCCACTCGCCGGTGACCAAGCCCGGCCAAGCCTGGTTAATGGAAAGATCGGCTCGGTTGAAATCGACCCCGTTCCGGCGCTTGTCCTTGCCGCCGCCATGGCCGTCGAAGTTGAAGGTGCGCACGCCGACCGCCCAGAAGGCGGTCCCCCCAAAAAGGGTCGCGACGAGGGGCATGCCCCCCATCCAGTAAAAAATCGCGAACCAAAAAACCCAATTCGTCACGAAGTCCAGGAAGGTCCAGAAGGGATGGGTAATGGAGCCCCATTTCTGGTATTGATCATAGCTGTTCACGCGGACGCCCATGTGGGCGATCAGGTTGGCGGTTTTGGCGTATTCTTCCCGGGAAAAGTCCCTGGAGATGGCCTGGTGGTTGACGTCGGCCAGGAAGCAATAAAGCCACCCGCCGTACACGTTGTAGGGGTCGCCGGGTTTTTCCGAAAGGTAGTGGTGGACATGGTGGGAAACCACATAGGCCTCTTCCGAGATGGTCTTGACCACCAGGCTTCTCGTGAAGAAGAGCCAGAACTTGTTGCTGAAGGTGAAGGCGTTATGGGAACCGTAGCGGTGCAGGTAAATGGTGCCGTGAGTACCCAGGACCACCATGCTATAGAGGAACCCGATGATGAAAAGCTTCACGGTGATGTAATGGAACAAAAACAAGAAGAAGAAAGGGGCGAAAAGAACGATCACTGTCCAGCTGAAAAGAGGAAGCCAGTTTTTTTTGGATTTGAAGATGTTCAAACGGGTGAAGAATTCCTTGTAAATTTCACCGTGGGTCGGGACATACAACTTTTGCTCCCGGGCCCAACCATAGGAAGGCGGGTCCAAAACATTATCAAGAAAGGCCATTTGTTTTTCCGATCGACGTATAACACCGCAGGGGAGGAGTCACTCGTCATTTCAATTTAATTTAGGGATGTATTATAGCTTTTTTAAGGGCCCGGAGGTTGTTAAATCGGGGTAATGGAGGAGGAGGGAATAAAGGGTTAATATTGGGTCGTTTGTCTCCAGCCCCGCCCTGTGGGGAGCGGAATCACGAAGCGAAATTTGGCGGCGGGTCCATCTCGATCTTGACCGAAACCCCCAGGGTCTCCAGGCCGCCACCCTTGAAGAGGGTGCCCGAAGTCGGGGTGGCGTCCAGATAATGGCGGCCGTTGGCCACCCGCACATGGTCCAAGCCGACGATGCTCCCGTTGGTAGGGTCGAAACCCACCCAGCCGCTTTGGGGCAGGTAGAGTTCCACCCAGGCGTGGGAAGCCTCGGACCAAATTTTATTTTCATAATTCCCGCCCGTGTAAATGTAGCCCACCCGGTAACGGGCCGGAAGGTTCAAGAGCCGCGCCATGCAGATGAAAAGATTGGCGAAGTCCTGGCAGACGCCCTGGCGGCTGGTGTAAACCTCGAAGGGTGTGGTGGTTGTGGTGGTGGAACCGGTCACGTAGGCGTAGTCGTCGTGGATTGTCTGGTTCATGTCCAACAGGGTATCCAAGAGGTCCATGTCGTTGCGTTGGGCGAAACCCAAGGCGTAGTCGGTCAGTTCCTTCAACTGGGTTTCGGGAAGCTCAGGCGGCAAAAGAAAGGGCAGCATCATCTGGCGCTGTCCGGGCATCCAAACCAGGGGGAGGATTTCGCGCTTGGGGGCCAGGGCCAGCCAGCGGGCCGGGCCCTCGGTCAGGCGCACGCGGGAAAAGGACCGGATCACCATCTCGCTGAAGGGCTTGTCCACTTCCAGCTGAAGGGTCGAGTTGCCGAAGACATCCTGAAACTCCTGGCGCCGTCCCTCCACCGAAATCTCCAAATTGAATTCCAGCAGTTCCTGGAAGCGGTCCTGCACTGGTCTCAAGCGCAGAAGATGGGAGGACCTTTCCACCGGCATGCGGTAATGGTAGGTGGTCTCATGGCTGACGTTCATCACGCACTTGTCCATCCCCTTGCGGATGGCGGGAGGGGGCGGCACGAAGAGGGAAGTCTGCTGGGCCTGGCTTCCCACCAGGGTCCAGGTCCCGGCGATTTGGCCGGCGATGGAACTGTCGAAAAGCAGGCGGCTGTTGCGTACGGCGCGAAGGCCTCCCGGCTCCAGCGGCTGCCAGTTCTCGTTGGACAAGGGAGTACTGGAAAAAAGGTAAACCGTACGATTGGCGTCCATAGCGCTGCCCAGGTCCATGGTGAGCTTGTCGCTCTCCAGATGGCCCGGGGGATGGGGGGGAATACGGCGAAGGCCGTAAAGGCCGCCCCGGCCCTCCCGGTCGCGGTAGGCCACGTGGTTCTTGCCGTCGCTCAAAACGCAATTGATCTCGCCCAGGGCGTTGATCTCGGCGAACCAGGCTTGCAAGTCCCTCCAGGGCACGTCGGAAAGGCGCCGGGCCTGCCTCAGGAAAAGCTGGTGTAAAAACCAGCAAAAGGCGTGTTCCTGGGCCGAGGAGCCCAAGGGCTCGAAACTGGGATCGCCTCCCAGGGAAAGGGCCTTCTGAAAGTCACCCTTCAAGATGCCGTCAAAGATAAAGACGAACTGGCGGCCGCCATAACTGCGCAGGAAAGGGGGGATATTCTTGCCGGACTGGCGCTCACCGGAAATGGCAAAAAAAGAGGCGGAACGGAAACGATTCCAATCGGCCAGCACCCGCTTCAGGTCCTCGTCGCCGCTTCCCGAACCCCGGACCAAAGTGGCGGGGCCGTCGTCTCCCATATACCAAACCATGCCCCAATCGCTGGGGGAGTCTGTTTCGGAAGGGGCCTTTAGGCGCAAAGAGGGTGAAGCGACATTATCGAAGGAGAGGGAAAAGAAATTCGACATGCGGGATATTCTACTATTGAAACCCCATGAATGTATCTCCAAAATATGCCCTTCCAAAAATCCGAAAGGTAAGGACAAGTCCACTCCGAAAAAATGATTCTTTAAGTCCGGGAGGGGCGTGACCGCCTTTTCCACCCCGGTTCGGAGCCAAAAAAACCATGGCAACGCAAGTTTTCCTCGAACATACCACCCGCTACCGCTACGACCGCCCCGTGCGTCTGGGGCCCCACAGCATCCGCCTGAAACCCGCCGCCCATTGCCGCACCCCCATCTTGTCCTACTCGCTCACCATCATTCCGAAAAAACATTTCCTCAATTGGCAGCAGGACCCCTTCGGCAATTACGTGGCCCGGGTGGTGCTGCCCGAATCCTGCACCGAGTTCGAGGTGACGGTAACCCTTCGGGCCCAGATGGACCCCATCAACCCCTTCGATTTTTTCATCGAAGACGAATATCTCCACTATCCCTTCAAGTACGAAAAAAAACTCGCCCAGGACCTGCGCCCCTACCTGGCGGTGGAGGAAAAGGGGCCGCTCCTGAAAAAATTCGCCAAGAGCTTCGGGCGTAAAAAGCGGCATATGGTGGAAATACTTTCCGAGGTGAACCAGAAGATCAACAAGCAGAGCCGCTACCTGGTGCGGCTGGAACCGGGCGTGCAGACGTCCGAGGAAACGCTCTCCCTGAAAAGCGGTTCCTGCCGGGATATGGCCTGGCTGGCCTGCCAAGCCTTCCGGCATTTGGGTATCGCCTCCCGTTTCGCCTCCGGCTACCTCATTCAACTGGTGGCCGACGAGGAGCCAGTCACCGGCCCCAAGGGCCCGGAAAAAGATTTCACGGATCTGCACGCCTGGGTGGAAGTCTACCTGCCCGGCGCGGGCTGGGTGGGCCTGGACCCGACCTCGGGCCTTTTCGCCAGCGAGGGCCACATCCCCCTCAGCTGCACGCCGCACCCGACCAGCGCCGCCCCCATCAGCGGAAGCCTGGAGGATTGCGAAACGGCCATGGAACACAAGATGACCCTGCAACGGGTTCTGGACACGCCCCGCGCCACACTTCCCTTAAGCGACGGCCAATGGGAATCCATCGACCGGCTGGGAGAGGCGGTGGACGACCGGCTGAACCAATTGGGCGTGGGCCTCACCATGGGCGGGGAACCGACCTTCGTGTCGGTGGGCAACCGCGACGATGTCCAATGGCAGACCGGGGCCCTGGGGGCCGAAAAATTGAGGAAGGGATGGGAACTGCTCTCTCGGCTTCGCCAGCGTTTCTCCCCCGGCTCCCTCGCCCAGGCGGGCCAAGGCAAATGGTACGGCGGCGAACCCCTTCCCCGTTGGTCCCTCAACAGCTTTTGGCGTCCCGATGGCGAGCCGGTCTGGATGAACGAATCTCTTTTGGCGGACCCCTCGGTTTCCGGCAAGACGCCTCCCAACGCCGCCCGGGCCCTCTTGACCAAGCTGGCACAGGACCTGGGTGTTTCCCCCTCCCGCATCCAACCCGCTTATGAAGACAACGAGGAAGTCCCTCAGGCGCCCCCCGCCCCCTTGCCCCTGTCCCCCCAACTTACGGAAGTCACCAAGGCCGCAGGGCCCGATCGAAAAAGGCCCTCGAAAAAAAACAAGGAAGTGTCTTCCCAGCCCGTGGGTTACGTCCTGCCGCTCAACTGGAGCCTGGCCCAGGCGGGCTGGGCCACCGAGTTGTGGCGTTTCGAGAAGGGCCGCCTGACACTGATCGAGGGGGACTCCCCCCTGGGTTACCGCCTGTCCCTCAACGACATCCTCAAGGACAAGCCCCTGGAGCCGGTGCCTTTCGCCCGGGATCCCTTTGAGAATCCGGAGCCTCTGCCTCCCTATAAGAAATTCGCGGCCGTTCCGCCGAACGAGAATCCAGAGGCCCGGGGCGCGGTTCGCACCGCCCTTTGTGTCCAGGTGCGAGAGGGAAAGCTCCACGTGTTCCTGCCGCCCCTTTACCAATTGGAGCATTTCCTGGAACTGGTGGCCAAGGTCGAAGCGGCGGCGGCGGCGCTCCACCTCACCGTGGTCCTGGAAGGTTACGAACCTCCGGCGGACAGCCGCCTCATGTCCTTTCGCATCACGCCGGACCCCGGCGTATTGGAAGTCAATATCCACCCTGCCGCCAGTTGGCCCGCTTTGAGGGATAACACCGAAATCATCTATGAGGAAGCCCGACAGATTGGCCTGACCGCCGTGAAGTTCACCGTCAACGGAAGGACCGTGGGAACCGGCGGCGGTAGCCACCTGGTTCTGGGGGCCGTCCGTCCCGAACTGAGCCCTTTCTTCCGCCAGCCCCGGCTTTTGCCGGCCATGATCGCCTATTGGCAGAGGCACCCCAGCTTGTCCTATTTCTTCACGACGCTTTTCGTCGGCCCCACCAGCCAGGCGCCGAGGCCCGATGAGGCCCGGCACGATTCACTCTATGAATTGGAAAACGCCATGCGCCGCATCCCCAAGGAAGGGGACCTGCCCTTTTGGCGGCTCGACCGGCTTTTCCGCCACCTGCTGGTGGACGTCTCCGGCAACACCCACCGCACCGAATTCTGCATCGACAAGCTTTACGATCCCGGCTCGGGCCGGGGCCGCCAAGGATTGCTGGAATTGCGCGCTTTTGAAATGGCCCCCAATCCCCACATGGCCCTGTTGCAGCAGCTTCTCGTTCGGGCCCTGGTGGCGCATCTTTACAAAGCGCCGCTCCAATCCAGCCTGGTGCGCTGGGGTACCCGGCTTCACGACCAATTTCTTTTGCCCTGGTATATGTGGGAGGACCTGTCGCACGTTTTAAACGACTTGCGCCAGGACGGTTTTCCCTTCGACTTGGAATGGTTTCGAGCGCACTATAATTTCCGCTTTCCCTCCTGCGGGAAAGTCGTGATCGAGGGAGCCGAGCTGGAAATTCGCCCCGCACTGGAGCCCTGGCCGGTGTTGGGCGAAGAAACAGTCGGCTCCACGGTCAGCCGCGCCATCGACTCTTCCACCGATAGGGTGCAGGTGACCTTGAAAGACGCCCGGCCCGGGCTGGTGCTGGCCTGCAATGGCCGAAGAGTGCCCCTAATGGCCACCACCACGCCGGGGCTGCAAGTGGCGGGTATCCGCTATAAGGCCTGGGACCAACCCATGTCCCTCTATGGTGACATGCCCGCCGAGCCTTATTTGGAATTGGACCTGATCGACCCGGTGAAGGGGATTTCATTGGGGGGCTGCGCCCTTCACAGCGCCCATCCGGGCGGACGCAGTTTCGACCTGATGCCGGTCAATGTCGAGGAAGCCGAATCCCGTTGGAAGGCGCGCTTCGAGCCGCACGGCCGCGCCAGCGGCCGAATGGGCCCCCCGCCGGAAGAGCCGAATCATGATTTTCCCCACACGCTGGACTTGAGAAGGCCAAGAGTCGTTTAGGCCCTTGGTGGTGAAAAGCTATTGCTGGAATTCGTTAATTCGCCTGGAAACGGCTGATGACGGCTATAAACTCCAGGCTCGCGGGCGTGTAACGGCACAGGGATTCTTCCGGGTTAATTCCGTTGGCGACTTTTTCCAGCCAGCCCTTTTTAATGAAAGCCTCGACGGCGGACTTGTCGTCGAAAAGGACGGCGGTTTGGGGTTCGTTAATTTCTATTGTTGGATTCATGGTTCACCTTCTTCATAGCGATGCTTCAGGGCCAATGTAAGGAGAGAGGTGATGGTCTTCAAGGTGTCAGGGCATTTCAAGCAGGCCCTGACATAGGGATTTTTTCTATCGGATCACATCTATTTTTAGGATCTGACGATTAACCACGCCACCCTTGACCGGATCAATAGATTCCACCACCGCCAGGTAGACGCCGCTGGCCACATGGGAAGCGTCCCAGGAAACAAGGCCGGTTCCGGCGTCGCCGCTACTCACTTGGACCAATTCCCCCGCAAGCGTGTAAATGGACACCTGTAAGGTCAGGCTCAAGGACGAGTTAGTGTGGAAGGTCGTCGTCATTGATCCCTTGGAAGCGTTCAACACATTGGGCCAAGCCGTCACCACGCCCATCCCGCTGGCCGTATTGCGGTCTTCCACCGAAACTTCCTTAATCACTGTGGTTTCCCCGCCGCTCCCGTCCACCGTATGCACCTCCACCAGGTACTGCCCGCTCTGCACGTAGGAGCCGTTGTCGCTGGTCCCGTTCCATACCATCGTCGTTCCGTTGCTCAGCGTGATCGTCAACTGACTGGGCGCGCCGGGGCTGGGCGCCAGTCCAGGTTCGATGACGGTGGAAGACAGGTTCACCGAGGCTACCCCCACCTGGCCGGGATCGTCAGTATAGGCATAAAGGTGCTTCACCACTTCCCCCGCCTCGTTATAAATGAGGATGGTCGAGGTATAGAGCGTCCGGTTGACCATCACCTCCTGGGTCGTGCTCACCTCGGACCCCAAACTACTGAGGCTGTCCACCTTCACGTAATAGGCCCCATTGGCCGCCAGGGTTCCACTGGAAGTCGTCCCGTTCCAACTGCCCAGGGGCATACCGTCGTAATAAATCGTCACGGCGTTATTGGGCCCGTTCAGGCTGGTGATGGCGTTGCTGGACGCAAGCGTGATGTTCTCGACCGGTTGGGATAGTTGTTCCGTCAGGATCGTATCCACCAACTCACCCGCTTCGTTGTAAACCCCGATTTTGACCGAGTATTGGCCCGTCACCAGCACGCTCACGCTGGCCGTGACGGGAGCCCCTTCCGCATAGATCAATAGGGCGTTATTGGTGATGGTACTTCCGGAGGTCAGAAGGTTATTCAATTGTGCCTGGTAGACCAGCTGGTAATTCCCAGTCGCAAGGGGCGAGGGTAAAGTCCAAGTCAATAAGCTCCCAGCTGAGCTGGTGGCGGTTCCAGGCGGGCTGGAGACGAAATCAACAAAGGTTTCACTGGCAGGCAAAGGGTCGTTTACTACTAAGTTCTGGGCGCTGTTGCCCGTAACCACCAAGTTAAGGGTATAAGTCAAGGTGTTGCCCGATTGGGCCGAGGTGGCGGTAACCTGCTTGTTCATCGAAACCGAAGTCGGGGGTGTGGGAGTGGCGGTGTAAGTAGGGGTCAATGTCGGGGTAGTGGTTGAAGTGTTGGTCGGGGTCAATGTCGCGGTCCTGGTCGAAGTGTTGGTGGCGCTATTGGTCGCGGTAAAGGTCGCGGTCGCGGTGCGGCTATTGGTAGGCGAACTGGTGGGAGTGGCGGTAGCCGTGTTGGTGGTCGTGGAAGTGGGGGTATAGGTGGGAGTATCCGTGGCGGTGTTCGCCAAAGTGTTCGTGGCTGTGGCGGTGGGCGTATTGGTCAAGGAGTTCGTCGGAGTGTTCGTAGCGGTATCCGTGGCGGTATTGGCCAAAGTGTTCGTCGCCGTGGCGGTGGCCGTATTAGTCGGGGTGCCTGTCGCTGTGTTCGTTGGAGTGTTCGTGGCGCTATTCGCCAGGGTTTCCGTAGGGGTGAAAGTAGCCGTATTGCTGGGCGTGGCGGTCGAGGTATTAGTCGGGGTATTGGTGGCGGTGTTCGCCAAAGTGTTCGTTGGCGTGTTAGTGGCGGTGGAAGTTGGAGTGCGGGTGAAGGTATAGGTCGCCGTGTTCGTGAGCGTGCTGGTGGATGTGAAGGTGGGCGTGTTGGTGGGGGTACTGGTCGCTGTGGGCGTAATGACATTGGTATTGGTCGGGGTCATCGTAATCGTGGCTGTGGCGGTGTTCGTGGGGGTATTGGTAGGTGAAGCGGTTGGGGTTTTCGTCATGGTATTGGTGAGCGTGTTGGTTTGTGTCGAAGTGGCGGTATTAGTCGGGGTGTTCGTCGCCGTGGGCGTATTGACGAAAGTATTGGTGGGCGTCGTGGTGGGAGTGTTGGTGGCCGTGGAGGTCGGCGTTTTAGTGGGGGTGATGGTGGCGGTATTGGTGGCCGTATTCGTGAGGGTGTTGGTAATTGTAGGTGTGGGGGTTTTAGTGGGTGTGCTTGTGGCTGTTGGCGTAATGACGTTGGTGTTCGTCGGCGTCATGGTAATGGTATTGGTAGCCGTGTTCGTGGCCGTGTTCGTGGGAGTTGGGCTTGGCGTACGGGTCGGGGTGTTGGTGAGCGTGTTGGTGGCCGTAGCGGTATCAGTGTTAGTGGGGGTATTGGTCACCGTATTCGTGGGAGTATTCGTGCGCGTGGGAGTGGGCGTATTGGTAAGTGTCGGGGTGGCGGTATTGGTCGGAGTATTCGTTACCGTATTGGTAGGGGTATTCGTGCGGGTGGCAGTGGGCGTATTCGTAGCGGTATTCGTAAGCGTGTTCGCTATTGTGTTGGTAGGTGTAGGGGTCAAAGTATTGGTGGGAGTATTAGTGCGCGTGGGAGTGGGCGTATTCGTAGGGGTATTCGTGAGAGTGTTGGTGGGCGTGTTTGTATGGGTATAGGTCGGACTAGCGGTGTCCGTGTTGGTGGGGGTGGGGCTGAGGGTATTCGTTGGTGTATTAGTAGGCGTGTTCGTATGGGTATTGGTCGGCGTGGAAGTGTCCGTATTGGTTACCGTATTAGTGGCCGTGTTCGTGCGAGTGAAGGTGAGGGTTGGGGTGGTTGAGTTTGTCGGGCTGGGGGTGGGTGTGAGAGTCGGAGTGTTGGTGTTCGTCGGGGTGGGTGTCCGGGTGGGTGTGAAAGTCGGAGTGCGCGTAATGGTATGGGTCGGCGTGTTGGTGAAGGTGGGAGTGCCGTTTGGAGTGTTAGTGGGAACCAGGGTTCCTTCCGGCGTCACCGTTGGAGCCGGCGTGACGCAACCGGTACAACCATTGGTGCCGATATTAAAGTGGTCCCGGTAGATGTATCCATCCCCCGGAGCCGTGGTGGTGTTAAAACCGTTCGCTCCCCAGGTCCAGGGGACATAGTTACCGGGCGAGGACGGATCCGGAAGGGCCCACCAGTCATAACCAAAACCGCTGGTAACGGCGCTGGAATAGGGTGCCGCCCATCCGGAATCGTTATAACCCGGGGTCGTCCATCCGGCGTAAACACCCTGCCCGCCCCCTTGCAGGGTAGTGGGCAAGTTGTAGGAACTGCCGTTCGTGTCGTTGAAAACATATTGCGAAAAGACGCAGGAAGTTCCAGATTCCACGTATTGGGTGCCCAGGGTGCATCCGGCTCCGCCCAAATTCAGGGTCAAGAGCCACATGGAGCCATTCCAGCCCGTGTCCGAAGCCCAACCGTACACGGTCAGCACGTTATCACAGCCGCTGTTGAAGTAGCTCGAGCAGTTCCCATTGCAAATCGTAAGGGGGGTGGCCTGACCCGTTGCGCTATTTCCCGCATCGGCCCCCTCCCAACAGCCAATCCAGTAACAACTCACGGGGGATTGGCCGTTCACGAAAATATAACCCTCGTCATCCGTCGCCCATTGAAGGGTGGCGCTGATCACGGTGCAGGAGCCGGACTGGGACCAGGCGTGGGAAGGGAAAAGGCAGAGGAAGGCGCCGAGGATCAGGGGGTAAAAAAACGATTTTCCTTTTACTGCAATTCCGCCGAAAAGATTCATGAAGGCCTTCGTCCTAATTTTTGGAAATGATGGAAAGGAAAAAGGTAGGGAAAGAGGATTTTTCGAAAAGGATTTTTGAACGGATTCCCATAACAGCGCCACCTGAAAGCGGTTTCTTTGATGGGATAAAGTTACACCTTTAGGAGGATGTGGTATTTCACTATTGAATCATCTGGATGGTATTTTTGACGCATAACTTAAAGACTTAAACACTCCTGAAACAGTCCAAGGATGGTACCGTCAGGCGCCAGAGGCGTTGCGGAACTGCTGGGGAGTCCCGCGGTTTTTCTTTTTGAAGGCCCGGATGAAATAACCGCTGGAGGAAAATCCGCATTCCTGGGCGATTCGCGCGACGCTGAGCCGGCTGGCCCGAAGCAGGCTTTTGGCTTCCGCGAGCCTTACCTGCTGGACGTACTCGTTGAATCCCATTCCCATCCATTTCCGGGCGTAACGGTGAAGGGAGGCGCGGGAAAACCCCATTTGGCGGGCCGCCTGGCCAGCCGTCAGGGGCGACCGGAAATGCCCCGCCACGTAGGCCTTCAAATCCTTCACGGTGGCGGCCATTTCGGCGGTGGAAGGCTTCAGCGCGAATTTAAGGAATACCCCGAGAGCATCCTTGAAGGCGGCGATCAGGTCGTGGGTCGCGCGCGATTTTTCCAAACGGGAAATCCAATCGCCCAACAGCCCGGAAAGCCTGCCGGAGGGCAGCAGTAATTTCCTTTCCAATTGGGCGCCGTAGAGGGAAAGGGTGCAGATCAGGTGTACCCGCGCCAGGTCCGCCCGCCCGGCGCTGTGGTGGATGACGTCGTGGATATATTGGTCCAGGGCGGCGGCTTTTTCCGCCTTCGAATCCTTGAGGAACGCCTCGGTCAAACCCTGGGCATCGGGCCAGGGCGTCCCCTGCGAGGGTGGATGGCTTTCCGAAGCGGCGATCTCATCGTAGGAAAACTGTTTTTTATTTTGATGAATGGCCCACTGCAGGGCCAGCAGGGCCTCCTGGCGGGAAGCGTTCAGCCCATCCCCCTCGAACCGGACGGATCCGATGCCGATGAGGGCCTGGGTGTGAAAGATTCTTCCCATCTTTTCGGAGAGGGAGCGGGCTTTTTCCATTAATTGCAATTTGGCTTGGGTTGGGTTGGCGCCCGGCCGGGGCGAGGTGAGAAAGACCAAGCCTTCGTCCCCCAAGGGAAAGGCGACGGTCTCACCCAGGCGTTGGGCCAGGAAAAAGCCCTCCCGCTCCAGGTGCTTTTGGCGGATCATACTGTCCACATCGTCCAGGCCGCGGCCCCGCTCATCCACCAGCAGGAGGGCCATGGCCACCGTCGGCATCCGCCTCATTTTGGTGACGGTGATGTCGTTCTGGCCGAAACGCTTGTCCGGCCAGGGTTGGTCCGATCCCTGGATATCCAATCCCAGCGCCTTGCGGGGCCATTCCACGTTCAGTTTCCATTTCGTGAAGACCTTGTGGTTGAGTTCGGTCGCCCGCGAGATGATTTCCTCCGGATTCCCCTCGCCCGATATCAGGGAAGCTACCATCCCGAGCAGTTCCAGGTGCGCCCGGGCTTGGGGTCCGTCCAAAAGCGGCATGTTCACAGCGTTGAAGACGAAACCCTTGAAGTCCGGGTCTTCGGGGGGAGGAAATTTGCCGGTCCATGATTTCCATTGCTGTTCCAACTGCCTTCGTTTGGGAATGTCTTTCAGGGAAAATCCAGACGTGATAAAAGCCACACACTTTCCCCCGCTTAAAACCGGGACGAAATAATTGTAAAAGCCCGAAAAGCGGGTACAGACCGGGCGTTTGTCCGCTATCAAACGCCTGAAATTAATCTGGTTGTAATGGTCGTGGTCCTGCCCGAACCGGTTCTCATAGTTCACGATTCCAAAATTCTTGGGGGGAGGCTGAAGGCAAAGCCATTGGTTCGGTTTGTCCTTCGTCACCAAAAAACAGGACATTTCGGTGTAGTAGCGGAAGTTATTGAATATGGCCTCAAAAGCCCGGAAAGTTTGGACCGTGGGCGAGGCAAAATCCCCAAAAGAATGGCCTTGGCTCATTCTTTTATTATGTGATGAATCGCGGGCAGGGGCAATGTGGTTGCCCGGTAAAAGGGAGGAGCCCTTCTATTTCAACGAGGCGATGTCGATCACGAAGCGGTATTTCACGTCCCCCTTGAGCATGCGCTCGTAGGCCTCGTTGATCTTCTGCATGGGAATCACTTCCACGTCGGAGGTGATACCTTTCTCGCCGCAGAAATCCAGCATCTCCTGGGTTTCCTTGATGCCCCCGATGAGCGACCCGGCCAGGCTCTTGCGGCCCATCAAAAGGGGGAAGATCCCCAGGGGCACTGGCTCCGGCGGGGCCCCGACCTGCACCATGGCCCCGTCTTTTTGAAGCAGCGTCAGGAAAGCCGTCACGTCGAATTTGGCCGAGACCGTTCCCAGGATGAACTTGAACTTCCCGGCGTTCTGCGTGAAGGTTTCGGGTGACTTGCTGTTGAGGAAATGTTTCGCGCCCAACTTCAGGGCATCGTCTTTCTTGTTGTCCGAGGTGGAGATCACCGTTACGTCCGCGCCCATGGCCGCGGCAAGTTTCACCCCCATATGGCCCAAGCCCCCCAGCCCCACCACCGCCACCGCGTCCCCCGCCTTCACCTTCCAATGCTTCAGGGGCGAATAGGTGGTGATACCGGCGCAAAGAAGCGGCGCGGCCTTGTCCAAGGGAAGGTTCTTCGGGATATGCAAAACGAACTTCTCGTCCACCACCACGCGGGTGGAATAGCCCCCGTAGGTCGGGGTCTTGCCGTCGGCTTCCATGCCGTTGTAGGTAAAATTTCCTTTGGCGCAATACTGCTCTTCCCCGTCACGGCAGGTTTGGCATTCGCCGCAGGATCCCACCAAACAGCCCACCCCTACCGGGTCCCCGGCCTTGAAGCCCTTCACCGAGGCCCCCACTTGCAGTACCTTGCCCACGATCTCGTGGCCCGGCACCACCGGGAACATGGTGAAACCCCATTCGTTGCGGGCGAAATGGATGTCGGTGTGGCAGACCCCACAGTAGAGGATGTCGATCACCACATCCTTGGGCCCCGGCTCCCGGCGCTGGATATCCCAGGGTGCGAGCGGGCTGGCGGAATTTTGGGCGGCAAAGGCTTTGATGGTTGTCATAAGAATCCTCCTGGGGTTTGGTTCAACCGCCTGAAACTACTCCAGAGCCGGGGAAAATAGCAATGGACTTACCAGGAAGTAACAAGAGGGCCCCTGTGCTGAGCCCCACAAGGCGAGGCACAAGCCTTGGGTGTGCCAGGTCCATAGTTATTATAAGGACCTGGTAGCGGCATGAGCTTTTAGGCTTTTCGCGGAAAAGCCTTATTCGAGAAATAGTACGAAGCCGACATGAGGATCAAAACGGTGAAGGGAATCGGGGCATGGGCGTAGTCCCCGGCGAGTAAATGGGACGCGGTCGCGCCCAGAAACATGAAGGTATAACCGGCGTAGGCCCACTCTTTCATCAGCGGAATCCGGCCCGTTAAGATCGCCAAAGCTCCCAGGATTTTCGAGGCCCCCAAAATTTTCATCAGATAAAGAGGATATCCCAATAGCTTAAAAGTTTGGATCACGGCCTCCGGGCCAGTCGAGAAAAGCTCAAAAACTCCCGAACCCGCCGTGGGCAAAAGAAACAAAATCGTAAAAATCCAGAATAGGGTTTTATTCATCTTATTGGTTGACACGTCGTCCTCTGGTTTAAATTTTTTGATTCTTCGCCCTGATTTTTTTGTTCGAATTTAAAGTGAAGGGTATGGGTTTGCCTTTTTGTTATTTTGCTGAAATTAAAACATAAGATATTTAAAAGGCGTTAAATATAAAAGCTGAATTCAACCAGTAAGTGCAACACCTAGACGAAAGACCTGCTCCGGCGTTTTGAAGCGAAGGCACTTGCGTGGACGGCTGTTGAGAGCCCGCTCCACACGTCGCACGTTCGCTGGAGTTATGGTAGCAAAATCGGTTTTCTTTGGATAGAAGCGCCGCACCAAACCATTAGTGTTTTCGACGGTTCCCTTTTCCCAACTGTGGAAAGGAAGACAGAAAAAGGAACGGGTTCCTAAGAGATTGTTAACTTGAAGATGCTCGATGTTTTCAGAGCCGTTGTCGTAAGTAATGGTCCGGCGTAACCCCTTCGGAAAGAGGGTGAGCCGTCGATTGATAGCTGCTCGTGTTTTCGAAGCGGACTTTTGAGGCAACCAGGCGAGTTTCACGAGGCGGCTTTTTCGTTCGACCATCACCAAAAGGGAGGCTTTACTTTTTCTGGAGATGATGGTGTCCGCTTCCCAGTGACCAAATTGACGCCGCGTCTGCACGATGGCGGGTCGTTGAGTGATCGGAGTTCGTTCTGGAATATGGCTTTTTCGATGTTTGTGCGAATGCCATCGGCGAAGCCGCTTTCGATGGGAACGAGCCAAGAGAGGGATGAGGTTTCGGGCTTCGGAATAAATGAACTGGTAGACGGCCTCGTGGGAAATGAATAGTTTGGAGTTCTCAAGGCGAAGCTGACCAGCAATTTGTTCGGGAGAAAACCCCTGATGAAGCTTACGCAAAACATGTTGTCGGATCCCTGGTTTTTTGAGACGCAGATGGGTCCGAGAGAGTTGGTTACGCTGGGTAGATCGCAGGTGAGCCCGAGCTGGTAGATAACGGCCAGGACGTAAAGGTGGTGCGTTACGCTTCAACTCTCGGGAAACACTGGACACATCACGTTCGAGGCGTCGGGCGATTTCTCGTATGGAGAGGCCTTCTGCCTTCCAAACTGCGATTTCTTCACGTTCGGCCAACGACAGGTGCTTGTAGGATTGTTTCATAAAACTTAGGATAACCCCCGGATTCTGCCGGGGCTAAGTGTTGCACTTCGCTATTGAACTGGGGACTGCCCCAATTGTGATAAGCCCAAGAGAGCTGATCATCTAATTTGTTCTTTTCTGCGAACTCTATAATTTTGCGATGATAACTCTCGATATCGGGACTTTCTAATCGAATTAACATCGAACCTTTTGCGGTCATTGAATGAAAAATAAGATTCGTATCTTTTAAACTTTTGGCTGACTCCAACGCTTTTTCTGACTCATACAAAGCGAGGGTATACTCTTGGTTCTTTTCATAAACGGAATACATAAGTTGATGGAAAAGTATCTTGTCTTCCAAATTCAAAGCATCCAATTTTACTTCTCTTAAAAGTTGTAAGTGATTTTCATCCGCTTTAAAGGAATGGACATAAAGGGACGCGGCAATTTGTTCGAGATTCTCTTTCGAGATTAATCGATTTTCAGGAAAACATTTTTCAAATGATTTCAAATCGGGAGGGTTGAGAAATGCTTTTTTAATATTTACCGAAATATCATGTTTTAATTTTCTTATCGCTTCAGAATCTTGCTGAGTAACATCGGGCGAATTTATGTTTTCTGTTTTGCCTTGATCTTGATCCATTTCAATGACCTTCCCCAAAAGTTCGATCTAATTATCAGTTAAACATGCCCAACTTTCAGCCATTTCATTCATCGGTTTTTAAAGGGTTTAGGTCAAATACTAGGGATGGAAGTATCTTTTGGTCTACACGCAAAAAAACGAAAAGAGCTTGCGGGGGCGATGGAAGATGCTTCTTTAAGGCCTTCAATTTAAAATCATGACCAATCTTCAAGGGGAATACCGCTTCCCTCGATAATGCTTTTGAGGGTGCCAAGGGGAAGGTCTCTTCCCTTATGAAATGGAACAATAACCTGCTTATCCGTTTGCGGATTGCGCCATTTCTGATGGCTTCCCTTGCTTCCGACAAGCATAAAACCACCTTGTCGGAGAACACGAATAATTTCGGTTGGCTTGAGACGTGGATATTTGGAACTCAATGTTAAAAGGCGAGCGCTTTGACTTTTGCGTTCTTGGGGAAGTGAATTTTCGGGGAAGGTTCGAGGTAAAGTTCAATCGCTTCATGAATGTTTTTCATAGCTTCTTTTTCCGTATCCCCGGAACTTGTACAACCGGGAAGCTCGGGACAATAGGCGGCGTAAGATTTGACTTGCTTGTCATATTCCAAAACAACCCTGATTTTCATGCGTTCCTCCTCTGACTTCAAAACAAATATAACAAAAGTTCAGTTCGATTCCCAGCGGATCGGCCTATCTTTTGGTTAACACGCAAAAGAACCAAAAGGGCTGGCGGGGGCCGTGGAAGACGCCTTCTTTGAGGTCTTACAATTCAAAATCCTCTCCGAAAACCTTCTGAACTTTACGGCAAGGAATGAAATCCCTGTTCCTGGAAATGCTTGTCGAAGGTATGGACATTTTTGACGCCCTTTCGCCGCATCACTTCGAAACTGACACAATCCACCAGGCTTAGATTCCTTCGCTTGGCCGTCAACACGGCGGCGAGGCCAGCCTCGTGGGAATTCTCATCCACCCACTCCACCGAGAGAAGCGGCACCACATCCCGATGGAATTCGGCCACGGCCTCCAAGCCCAAGCGGTTTTGAATCAGGGAGAAGGTCTCCAAGAGCGTGTAATTACTGCAAAGCAGGGACGCGTCCGATTCGAGCAGGGATTTCCATGCCTCATCCGCCTTGACGTGGAACCGGTCTTCCTTCGTTAAAAGAGCGATAAAGAAGGAGGTGTCAATGAAGGTGGTCACTTGGCGTAATCTTCAGCCAGGTACTTGTCGTGGTTGACGGAAAGATCGGAGTGCTTGGAATGGAATTTCCCCGAAATAGCGATGGCGCGTTTGCGCCGCTCTTCCGGGCTGATGCTCCCGTTTTTCAGGAACAAATCGATGCCTTGACGGATGGCCTCGGCCATGGAAATGTGGCGTTCCCCGGCGATTTTTTTCAGGGAAACGGTTTGCTTCTTGGTCAATTGAATTTGGGTGCGGATCATGGCCACTCTCCTTAGTGATAACACTTACGTTATTATGATAACACTAGAGAAAGTGGGGTCAATAGTTGCGAGGGCCTGAGGTTTTAAATCAAGGATTCGCCGGATGGAAGACCCATTCTTTGATGTCTTTCAATCGTTTTCTTGTTTTTCCATCGCGATTTTTTGATAGATGGGGTATTGGGGTTCCCAGAATTTCTGGAGAATCCGCTGTCTTATTTCATCTTCCTCCATCGCCGGGGCGACGCCTTCTTTTTGCGCCTGCTTGACCACGGCTAGAGCGATGCGGCGGATGATGTCCTGGATGCCTTCCAGGGGGGGAAGCAGGGAAGCCGAGGGGTCGTGCAGGGCGGGGGAATAGCCCCCCAGCGCGCGGGCGGCGGCCAGGAGCATACCGTCGGTGATCCTTCGGGCCTCACAGGCGGCCACCACCAGCCCCATGGCGGGGAAGATGAAAAAATTGTTGCATTGGCCGATATGGACGCGCTTTTCCCCAAGGGCTACCGGCGAGAAGGGGGCGCCGGTGGCGATAAGAGCCCGACCCCCAGTCCAGTCCATCAGGTGCGAAGGCGTGGCCTCGGCGTGGTCGGTGGGGTTGGAGAGGGGGAAGATGACCGGGCGGTCCACCTTAGCCGCCATCTCCCTCACCAGCGGTTCGGTGAAGAGCCCGGGCTGCATGGAAACGCCGATCAGGATGGTGGCTGGAATACTCTTTATCGTCTCAAAAAGCCCCACCCGGCCCCGGGAGTCCTTGGGCCAGCCGGCGATTTTTTCAGTGGGCTGGGCGAATTTCATCTGGATGGGGGACAAGTTTTTAATGTCCTGGTGCAAGAGGCCGTCCACATCCACCAGGTAAAAGTGGCCGAGGGCTTCGGCCTCGCTGAGCCCTTCCGCAACCATGGCGGCCAGCAGGTATTCGGCGATGCCCGTGCCCGCACCGCCCGCCCCCGCCATAACCACCTGCTGGTCGGAAAAGTTTTGGCCGGTCACTTTCAGGGCCCCCAAGATCGCCCCCGTGGAGACCGCCGCCGTGCCCTGGATGTCGTCGTTGAAGGTGCAGAGGCTGTCCCGGTACTTGTCCAGGATGGGGCGGGCGTGGGGCCTGGCAAAATCCTCCCATTGCAGAAGCACGTGGGGAAGTTTTTTGCGGACGGCCTGGACGAATTGGTCGATGAAGTCCCAATAGTCCTGGCCGGTCACGCGCTCATGGCGCCAGCCGACGTAAGTGGGGTCGCGCAAGAGACGTTCGTTGTTGGTGCCCACATCCAGAAAGATGGGCAAGGTGCGGGAAGGCTCGATGCCGCCCAGGAGCGAATAGAGGGAAAGCTTGCCGATGGGGATGCCCATGCCGCCGGCCCCTTGGTCGCCGATGCCGAGGATTCTCTCGCCGTCGGTGGCCACGATGACATCGACAAAGCGGTAGGGGCGGTTTTCCAAGATTTCCTCCAGCCGATCCCTTAAGGGGTAAGCCAAAAAGAGGCCCCGGGGCTGGCGGTAGATTTTGGAAAAGTTCATGCAGCCCTGGGCTACCACCGGGTTGTAGATGACCGGCGTCATTTCGGTAAGGTTGCGGCTGAGCAGGGCGTAGAAGAGGGTCTCGTTGGTATCCTGCAGGGCCCGCAGGAAGGTGTGGCAGTCCAGGTCGGTGTCCTGGAGCGAATAGGCGTTATAGGCCCGGTCGCACTGCTGTTCAAGGGTTTCCACCACGGGGGGAAGGAGCCCGGAGAGTTTGAACTGCTCCCTTTGCTCAAGGGTGAAGGCGGTGCCGGCGTTTAGGATGGGGTTGGTAAGGATCTGCTGGCCGGTGAGATGGGTTTTGAAAAGCGTGGAGCCCGGGGGCAGGGGAGCGCTTGGAGATTCTGGGTCCGACATAGGGACTCTTTCGCCGATCAAGGGGGAAAATTCACCGATGGTTTATCTTATATCCACGGGCCATCGAAAAATAAAGGGTTGGGGCACATATTCTACTTTAGCCCATGGCCCCCAATATCTTCGAAGAAGCTGTCTTTTGGTCAACAGGCAAAAAAACGAAAAAGGCTGGCGGGGGCCGTGGAAGGCCCCCTTTTTTCAATTCTTCTTGGAAATACCTTCAAGGGTTTCCTTTATTTCTTTTCAACCAGATCCATTCCGCACTTGGGGCATTTGCCATCAGCCGTCCTGGGGCCGCTATAGTCGCCCATGGGACAAACCCAAGTTGCCTGAACCGCCTTCGCGGCAACCGGCTTCTTCTTGGCCTTTTTGACCTTATGTTTCACCGCCGGCGTTGAAGCGGCTACCGGCGTGGAGAGGCCATCCGCTTTGCCCGCGTCATCCGCCCAAACCGACTGAACCACGACCAACAAAGCCGCAACCATCAACAAATCCAAATATTTTTTCATCACCTTGCTCCTTTTGTTTTTTGCCCAGATTTCCATTTTGGAAAGCAGGGAACAGCTCGTTCTTTAACCCACCCTTTTAACGACTTTCCAAAACCATCCCCAAAAGCCGGTAAGTTCCTTTTTTACCACTTGGGGCCTGACTTCGGTGTGCCATTTCCAAATGACGAATAGGACGGGATAGACCAAAAGCTCCAAAAGGAAGGAGGTGAAAATCCCGCCCACCATGGGGGCGGCGATACGCTTCATGACGTCGCTTCCCACGCCGTTGGAAAAGAGGATGGGAACCAAGCCCATCCAGGCCGCCCCGACCGTCATCAGCTTGGGGCGGACACGATGGACGGCTCCCTCCAAAGCCGCTTCCTTTAAATCCAGGAGGCTCTTGAGCTTTCCCCGCTCCCGGTATTCCCGGTAGGCGATATTTAAATAAAGCAGCATGACGACCCCGGTTTCGGCGTCCAAGCCCGCCAGGGCGATCATCCCCACGGCTACCGCCACCGAGAGGTTATACCCCAGCATCCAAAGAAGCCAAAAGGCCCCCACCAGGGAGAAGGGAACGGCCAGGAGCACCATGGCCGTTTCGGTGAAGGACTTGGTGTTGAAATAAATGAGCAGGAAGACCAGCAGAAGGGTCAGGGGGATCATGATCCTGAGCCTCTTGGCCGCCTGTACCATATATTCGTATTGGCCGCTCCATTCCAGGCTCACCCCCGGCGGAAGATTTACTTTTTGTTCCAAAACCCTTTTGGCCTCGGCCACCCAAGTACCGGGGTCACGGTTCGCCAAGTCAACGTAGACGTAACCCGCCAGCAAGCCGTTCTCATCGCGGATCATGCCCGGCCCCGTGCTCAAGGAGACGTCGGCCACCTGCCCCAATTGAATATGCTGGCCCGAGGGGGTCACCATGGGAACACGCCTCATCTTATCCGGCGTGTCGCGGAAATCCCGGCTCAAGCGGACCGTGATGGGAAACCGGGCCCGTCCCTCGACCGCTTCCGTGACCATGTCCCCCCCGACCGCCGATTGGATGAAGTCGTTCAGGTCGCCCACGCTCATGCCGTAACGGGCCAGCTGGTCCCGCTTGGCCTGGATATCCACGAAATAGCCGCCGGTCACCCTTTCGGCGAAGGCGCTGCGGGTGCCGGGGATATCGTGGACGGCCTTTTCAATGTCCTCGCTGGCCTTTTCGATGGCCTCGAAGTTATCCCCCAATACCTTGATGCCGATGGGAGTGCGGATACCGGTGGAGAGCATGTCGATGCGGTTCTTGATGGGCCCGATCCAGTCGTTGGTAAAGCCCGGCACTTGCAGGGCCTGGTTCATCTGCTGGATGAGCTTTTCATGGGTCATGCCCGCGGGCCACTGGCTTTCGGGCTTGAAAACGATGGTGGTTTCCACCATCGACAGGGGGGCGGGGTCCAGGGAGGTTTCCGCCCTTCCCGCCTTGCCGAACACGCTCTGAACTTCCGGGAATGACTTGAGGACCCGGTCCTGCATCTGAAGAATCCGCCCGGCCTCGGCGATGGAAATGCCCGGCAAGGTGATCGGCATATATAGAAGAGTCTCCTCCCACAGGGGCGGCATGAACTCCGTGCCCAACCGCGCCATGGGCAGGAAAGTCAAAACCATGACGCCCAAAGCCGAGCCGATCACGGTCAGGCGGTGGTCCAGCACCCACCGCGCCATCGGCGCGTAGAGGCCCTGGAGAATCCGGTTCACCGGGTTTTCCTTTTCCGGCCGGATGGTTCCCCGGAGCAAAAGGGTCATCAACATGGGGGTGAGGGTGACCGCCAGGAAGGCGGAGAAAAACATGGCGAAGGTTTTGGTGAAAGCCAGGGGCTTGAACAAGCGGCCCTCCTGGCCCTGCAGGGCGAAGACCGGCAGGAAACCCGCCGTGATGACCAGCAAGGTCATGAAGAGGGAAGGCCCCACCTCCGTGCAGGCGCGAAGAATGACGCTAGTGCGGTCTTCCTTCTTTTTACCTTTTTCCCATTCCTCCAGACGCTTGCAGGCGTTTTCCACCATGATGATGGAAGCGTCCACCATGGCCCCGATGGCGATGGCGATCCCGCCCAAACTCATGATGTTGGAAGTGACGCCGATATAGCGCATGCAAATGAACGAAATGAGGATGGAAACGGGCAGGGTGACCAGGATGACGAAGGCCGAGGGCAAGTGCCAAAGGAAGATCAGGCACACGATACTCACCGCGATGGCCAGTTTCGCCAATTCCTCCATGAGGGTGTTCACCGAATCCTGGATTAGTTCGGACCGGTCGTAGACCGGCACGATTTCCACGCCCGGGGGGAGGGAGGGTTTCAGTTCCTCCAGCTTTTGCTTCACGGTCGCGATGACATTCATCGCGTTTTCGCCGTAGCGCATGGTCACGGTGCCGCCCACGACCTCGCCTTGGCCGTTCAAATCGGTGACGTTACGCCGCAAGGCGGGCCCCAAGCGGGCCTGGCCCACGTCCTTGACCAAAACGGGAATGCCCTGCTTGTCGCGCCCCACCACGATACCCTGGAGGTCCTGGAGACGGTGGACATAGCCCAAACCCCGCACCATGTATTCGGTGCCGTTCAGTTCCAACAGTCTTCCACCCACTTCCTGGTTGGATTCCCGCACCGCCTTGACCACATCCGAAAAGGGTATGTCATAGGCCGCCAGGGCCGCGGGGTTCACTTCCACCTGATACTCTTTCGTCTCACCGCCGACGGTCGAGACCTCGGCCACGCCGGGAAGGCTTTGGAGGACAAATTTCAGGTTCCAATCCTGGTAGGCCTTGAGTTGTTCCAGGCTGTTCTGGCCGGTCTTATCGACCAAGGCGTATTGGTAAACCCAGCCCACCCCGGTGGCGTCCGGCCCGATTTCCACTTTCGCGCCCTCGGGAAGGCTGCCCTGTATCTTCGAGAGATATTCCAATACCCGGCTTCTCGCCCAATAAACATCCGTGCCCTCGTCAAAAATGACATAGATATACGAAAACCCAAAGTCCGATTGGGCCCGGATGGATTTAACATGCGGGGCCCCCAACAAGGCCCGGGTGATGGGGTAAGCCACCTGATCTTCCAGGATGTCGGGACTGCGGTCCCACTGGGCGAAGACCACCACTTGGGTATCCGATAAATCCGGGATAGCGTCCAGGGGGACAGTTTTAACCGCCCAAATTCCCCAGCCGACGACCAACAACAGCCCCAGGCCGACTACAAACCTGTTTCTTCCGCAAAACCCGATGACTTTAGCAATCATTTAAAACCTCCAAAGACTCTCTTAACCACCAAGGCACCAAGGGCACCAAGAACGACGAAAGGCAAGAAGCTTTAAAACGGCCAAAATTAAATCTTTTGGTTTTTCCTTCTTGGTGCCCTTAGTGTCTTGGTGGTTCAAATTTTATTTTCCGCTTTGCGATTCCATGGCGGCAAAATTGGCCGCCAGCTTGGAATCGGCGTCCACCATGAAATTCGCCCCCGACACCACCCTGTCACCGGCTTGAAGGCCGGACAAAATTTGGCAACGGTCGTCGCCCTCGAATCCCACCGTGATTTCCCGGGGCGTGAAAATTTCCGGCGGCTGTTTCAGGAAAACATAACGGTGGAGCCCCGTGGCCATCACGGCATCGGTAGGCACCGACAGGAGGGGTTGGGAAGCCGCCTCTATTTCCACGTTGGCATAAAGTTCGGAGGAAGGGGCGTTGGAAAGGCTGATTTGGACCTTGCGTTCCCGGGATTGGGTTCCGTCATAAGGATAAATTCGCGACACCCTTCCTTCCACCCGGGGCCCGGACCCGCTGAAGGCGGACACCCAGGCGGTTTGTCCCACCCTGACATAGGGGATATCGAGGGCGTAAACGTCAGCCACCAGATACCGGCTTCTCTCGGACGCCACCTTTCTCCCCGCCGCGAAATCACCCACGGCGGCGGAAAAGTCATCGGACCCGCCTCCAAAGCGCCCCACGGTTTGGATGACCCTGACGACGGGTTTCTGTTCCACTAGGGCAGTTCGCAGCCCTATGAGTTGCTGCTTAAAGGGGGATAGATCAACGGCGGCTAACCCATTAAGTGCTGCGGGCTGTCCCGTCTGCCCGGCTGAAAGGGAGGCGCTTTCCTTTTCACCCCCGGCCGTGCCATCCCTTTTAATGAGGGTCATGCCGCAAATGGCGCAATTTCCCGGATGATCCTGGTGGAACCAGGGATGCATGGCGCAATAGTAATCATCCGACTTCTTGTCGGCGGCCTTCGTTTCCACCCCCTTCGGTTTGCCTTCAAGACACCAACGGGCGGTCCCCATGGCGGCCAATAAGGCCAACAGAATTAAGAAAATTACTTTTCGAGTTTTCATGATGAATCGGTACATGCCGTTACTCCTTTTCGTTTGCGGAACCCGGGAGGGTCCCCATCCGGTAATCAAGGTCCGCTAGGGCTTTGCCATAGTCGGACTGTGCCTTGTAGTAAGACTTCAACGTGTCGATGTACATGTTGTAGTTGTCCACGAAGTCCGGAAGTTGTATTTCTTCGTTTCGGTAGGCCGCCTGTGTGGCTTTCCATGCCTTTTGCGTTTGTCCCAATAACCCGCCCTCCTCATACAATTTCCAAAGCCGCCAGGCCGATTGGGCGCTCACGAAGGCTTCCTCGACCATGTGGGTGGCCTCGTCCTTGGCCCCCGTCAATTCGTACCGGGAGGCTTCCACCTGGTCATTGGCCTGGTCGGTGGCCTGGGTTTGCTTGAGGGGAAAGAAAAGCGGGACGCTCACGTCCACCCTGAACCCCCAATAGGAAAAACCGGTGTCTTCGGGATTCCGGGTGCCGGAAAGGGCCACCGTGAAATCCGGCAAGTGGCTTAACACCGCCACATGCGCCTCGGCCCCGGCTTTATCCAGGTCCCTTTCGGCCTCTGCCACCATGGGATTATGATCCATGGCGGTTTGAACCAGGTCTTGAACCGTCCCGGCCAGGGGAGGCAAGGCGGGTATTTCCTTCAGGGTGTAAGCCGTCCCATGAGGCAGGCTGAAGAGGTGGTTGAAGTTGGCCCTTGAGACTTCCAAATCCTGGCTGACGGTGAAAAGATCGTTGGTGGTGTTCGCCATTTCCATCTGCGCCCGGACGGTCTTCATGGAAAGCCATTGGCCCGTCAGTTCACGGGACTTCAATGCCTGGCTTAAGGATTCCCATTGGCTTTGGGACCCGGCCAGAACCTCGTAAACCTTTTGCCGGTAGTAAAAATCCCAAAAGGCTTGCCGGGTCTGGAGCAGGATCGTCCGGCGCGTATCTTGGGCCAGCGCCTGTTTTTTTCCGGTTTCGGCCTTGTCCACATCCAGCTGGGCAAGGCTTTTTCCCGGAAAGCCGAGGTTTTCCTCCACCTGCCACATACTCATATCGGGGAAAGTATCGTCGACCATGAAGGTGGGATCGGCGGGGGCCAGGGTTTGAAGATTTTGTTTTCCCGCCGCCTCCACCCGTTTGTCCGCCGCGCGGATATGGGGGTTTCCTTCCAGGGCCATTTCTTCCGCTTTGGGAAGGGTGATTTCAATGGTGGCGGGGGCGGTTGAACCGATCTCCATACCGGCCATATCGGCGGCCCCTAAGGGTTCCGAAAGCCCAAGGGCGGCTAAGAAGAGGGTTGGGTAAATCAAATTTGAATTTTTCACGGGCATCACTCCTTTTGTTTGCGGACGCAAATAAGCCACGGATGGATTCTTTTGAACCCATCGACGCAACATCAAAAGGAATGAATCAGATTCTTAGGACGGCAGAACTTCGGGGAGGAGACTCCACAACGGCGGGAACCACACTAAAGCGAACCGCAAATAAAAATCGCGGTTGAAAAACTTTGGTCGTGACCATTGAGGAGGCCACCACTGGAAGATGAACCACGGACGGCGTGACCGTCGACTGGTTCATGACCTTGCACATCGGATTCATGGGTTTGGAGGAATGGCAGCAATTCATCGGAGTGGTCATGTGCCGCATGGAGCAAACCGTCACGGAAGGGGACAGTTGCTGGCAAGCGTCGCAGGGGGACAAGACTAACAGGACCCCCAAGACCAAAAGGCTTCGACGAATGATCGAGAAGAACTTTTCCATGAATGAATCCTACGCCTTTTACCCCGAAATGGCAAATCGGCTTCTTATTTACCGCCCTCAGCCTAAGGGAAAGGTTGGAAGGCCAATATGATCTATATCAAGTTGGGACGGGAGCCCGGCTTCGGATGGTTATTTAACTGCCAGCAGGCCTTTGGAATTCCTAGAAAGACCTACCTTTTGGTTAACACGCAAAAGAACGAAAAGGGCTGGCGGGGGCCGTGGAAGACACCTTCTTTGAGGTCTTCCAATTCAAAATCATTTTCGAAAAGCTCCTGAATTTCCTCGGGCGTAAAACGGTAGGGCCCGAAGCCCGCGGGCATCTTGAAGCTGAAGACCTTCAAGGTCAGCACGCCGCCTTTTATTAAAAGCCCAGCCACCGTCCGGCGGTAATCGTCCCAATCCTTGGAAGGCAGGGTGTGGAAGCAACCGCGGTCATGGACCAAAAGGGCGTCGCCCGTTTTGGGAAGGGTTAGAACGTCGGTAGTGAGGAACTTGATCTTGCCTTCGACCCCCGCTTTCCGGGCGGTTTTGTGGGCCAGGGCGATCGCCGATTCGGCGATATCCACGGCGGTGACCTTCCAACCTTGTTGAGTGAGGTAAGCGGCGTCGTTGCCGGGCCCGCAGCCCAGGTCGTAGGCGATGCCGGGGGGAACGGAAACCGTTTCAAGCAGGTCCCGAAGGTCGCTATCCACGCTCTCCGCGTTCCAGGGCAATTCGGAAGGCGGGGTCTTTTGGTAAGTGGCTTCCCAGGACTCGTGCGGCCCAGTGGTGCCATGGTATTCGGTCATAAGTGGCTCCTCGTGTTGGAAAAGTTTACCGCTTTTTTTTTCGGAATATAAAAAAATATTTACTGCCTTGAGATTGGGCTGACTCCATCCTTAAAATCCTTCGAAGAAGAGCTAAGGGGGGCGTAATGAAAATGCGTGAACTGGGGAAATCCGGCATCGAAGTGGCGCCTTGGGCTCTGGGGGGCAACGTCTTCGGTTGGACGGCGGACGAGGCGGCTTCTTTCGATATTTTGTACGCCTTCGTGGATGCGGGGTTCAACCTGATCGACACGGCGGACACCTATTCGCGCTGGATTCCGGGCCACGTGGGAGGCGAATCGGAAAGCGTCATCGGCAAATGGTTCAAGCAAAGCGGGATGCGGAACAAAGTGGTCATCGCCACCAAGGTTGGCATGGACATGGGGGACGGGAAAAAGGGCCTAGCCAAACGCTACATCCTGAAAGAAGTGGAAGATTCCCTAAAGCGCTTGCAGACCGACCATATCGACCTCTACCAGTCCCACCAGGACGATCCGGAAGTTCCCCTGGAAGAAACCCTGGACGCCTACGCACAGCTGGTGAAGCAGGGAAAGGTGCGGGCCATCGGCGCCTCCAACTATAAGGCCGGGCGGCTGTACCAAGCCTTGACCGTCAGCAAGAAGTTGGAGATTCCCCGTTACGAATGCCTTCAGCCCCACTACAACCTTTACGAGCGGGAAGACTACGAGACCCTTTTGGAGCCCTTGATTCGGGACAAGAACATCGGAGTGATTCCTTATTTTTCTTTGGCGGCGGGGTTCCTGACCGGCAAGTACCGCTCGGAAGCGGACTTAACCAAGAGCCCCCGGGGCGGGGGAATGAAAAAATATATGAACGACCGGGGGTTCCGCATCCTGGCGGCCCTGGACGAGGTGGCGAAGAACCTTAGTTCCACCCCCGCGCGGGTTGCCCTGGCTTGGCTGATCGCCCGGCCCGGTATTACCGCCCCCATCGCCAGCGCCACCAACCTGGAACAATTCAAGGACCTGCTGGAGGGGACGAAGCTGGAGATGGACCCCGCCATGATCGAGAAACTCAACCAGGCCAGCGGTTATTAAGTTCACTTGTTTAAAGCGATTCAAAAAGAAACGTTGCCCGAGTTTCTCACTTTCATGACCGATTCCTGGTCGAATTTTTTTTTATAAGCGTCGATGATTTCCTGGATGGCTTGGTCGGCTTGAGAGCTGTCCGGGTGGATCAAAAGCAGAACCTTGGTTTTTTCCTTTCCCACCCGCCCGTTCTTGCTACGCCATTGGCCCTTGGCGTCCCAAACCGTGAGCCCCTCGGGAAAGCGGGGCGTGACGACCGAGTTTAAAAAGGAATTCCATTCGGGGTCGGTCACCGGCCCCTTGTCGGTGCTGGTCCCAAAATAAAGGGTGTCGGAAACCATGGGCGAAGCGGAGGAAATACTGTCGGCTTTTAGGGAAGCTTTTGTGGGGGCGCAGGCGGGGAGGAGAAGGCCGCCGAGGAGAAGAAAAAGGAGGAAGAATTTGGGGCTCATGGAATGATTCCTGACTTTAGAAGTTTCGAATTTTGAATCTTTTTTTGAAAGATCTTTAAGAAGTTTAAAATTTCCATTGGCGAGGGCTATTTTCTTTGCGTGAGACCATTTCTTGATTTGACATTCTCTTTTATGGGCGCTGGTTCGGTCCGGATGCGATTCAGAATAAATCAATTCGCCCGCGCCGAAAATGTAAGTGGTTCGAGTGCTTGATTTTAGACCGTGCTCAGCTTCGCGACGGTCCAGGTGATCGGTGATCCCGGTGTAAAGCCTGCCATCCAACATTTTTAGAATGTAAAGGTAGTAATTCATCGTTTCAAATAAAAAAGAGTTCCTTTCGGAACTCTTGGTGGTAGCAGCCCCTCGACAAGCTCGGGGCATTCGATGCCCCGTGATGGCCTGCCATGAGTAAGCCCAGCCCCACTTTATTTTTTAGATAAAGAGGGCGGGCGCATCGAATGGCTCCCCGGGTTGGACTCGAACCAACAACCCTGCGATTAACAGTCGCATGCTCCACCATTGAGCTACCGGGGAATTTTCCCGAAAACACGGGAGGTTTAAATTGTGAAATGATAATAAAAACCCCCAAAAACCAAGGGCTTTCGGGGGAACGATAGTCTAAACCACTCCTAATAAATGTCAAGATTTGGAAACCCGGAAAGGCCGTCAAAAGCTGACTTATTCGGCGGTTCTGTTGTTGAAATGAAATACCGCTAGCCGGTTGTGCCATTGCCCCAAGGGTTGAAGTCCATTCCTTCTGTTAGCTCGGGGTTCTTGCCGGACCGGAAAGCCTCAATCATTAAGTCCTCGTAGCGCTCGTCTTCAACCTTCTTCGTCTTGCCTGTTTGCTCCATCCAGGCGAATTGGCGCTTCCAGGTTTCCACGAGAGGAACGGTGGTCTTGAAGTCGAGGTCCCGCTTGGCTTTGGAGTTGTCGAAGATGGAAGGATATTGGTAGATGTATTTAATTCCCATGGCCCGGCGCGGGGTCTGGGCGTAAAGCCAGTCGGTGGGGATATGGACGGGGTTGAACTTGCCGCCGACGGCTTTGGCCATTTCGGCGTAAACGCCGTCCCAGGTGGTGTGCTCGTCGCTGGTGACGTGATAGGCCTGGCCATAGGCCTTGGGGTTCAAAAGGGAATTTACGAAGGCCCGGCCCACGTCGGACACATGGGCCACGGCCCAGGCGGCCTTGCCCTCATCCATGACGATCACCGGCAAGCCTTGTTTCAGGCGGTTCGGAAGGCTGTTGTCGAAAAGCAGGCCCGGATATTCGGCGCCTTCGCCTGTGGTATAAGAAGGACGGATAATCGTGGTGTAAAGACCGTCTTTTCCGTTGGCCTGGAGTAAGGTGGATTCGATCTTGGACTTATTCTTTCCATATTCTCCCACGGGCCGGTGGGGCTCGTCGTCGGTGGCGGGAAGCTTGGTCATGGGGCCGCCATAGACGCAAACGGTGGAACAAACCACCAGGTGCTTGGCCCGGCCCGTAAAGGCCCTCAAGAGGGAGTCGGCGTTCTCGGGGGCGAAGGCCACCATGTCGATGACCGCGTCCATTTTCACTTCTTTCATCTGGTTCTCGAAGGCGGGATAGTCCCAGCGGTTGCCCTTGATTTCCTTGACGGTTTTAGGAATGCGCCAGGGGGTCACCCCCCGGTTATAGACCGTCACCTCGTCGCCCCGCTCCACCAATTGGTTGACAATGGCCGTGGAAATGAGGCCTGTGCCGCCGATTAAAAGTATTTTCATGAATTTCCTCCGGCGGCCATTTTAAACCGGCCCGGGGTTTCTGGGCGAGAAACATTGTCCAGGACGGAGTGTGGATTCGGCAAAAATGTTCGCCGCCGAACAGGGCCCACCGAAAATCACGGAAATTTTAAATTTTTTTGGGCGGAGTTGAGTCGACTTATGAAATTCCAAGTAAAATCCCTTTTTTAAGAGGGAGTGGACTTGAAAGGCAAGTGAAGGCCCGTCCATAATACCGGCAGATTCGGCTAGCTTTGAGGAAAACCATGCAGCATATCTCCGTAACCACTTCGGCCCATCCGCAACACAAAGACATTACCCTGCTCGCGGTCAAAGGCTTCCTCGACACCAATACCGCGCCGGAATTTGAGAAGGCCTTCCAATCGGTTTTAGCTGAAAAAAAGTTCAACCTCATCATCGACCTGAGGGAAACCAGCTACATCAGCAGCGCGGGCTGGGGCATTTTCGTCGGAGAGATCAAAAGGATCCGGACCCAAAAGGGGGACCTCTTCCTTGTTTCCATGAGCCCGGAAGTAACGGACGCCTACGAACTGCTGCAGTTCAACACCATTTTGAAATCCTTCCCGAACGTGGAACAGGCGATGGAAAAAGGATTTAAAAGATCCCGGGGAAAAAAGAGCGTCGAGAAACCGGTGGAAGCGGCTCCTGAAAATACCCCGGAGGAAAATAGCTACAAGAAAAACAGGATCGAAATGGACTTTGACGAACCCCTGGTGGAAAAGGGCCCGCAGAAGTCCCATTGGTTTTTGAGAATTCTCAAACCCTGGACCTGGTTTTAATCCATCGGATCCGGTAAAAGTTCCTCATCCTATCAATGATTGATTTAAAAGAAGGACCGCATGGCTTTGTTTAACCCCCTCTCATCCTTGTTCCGAAAAGACTCGAATTATTTGGCCGAATATAAGCGGTTTGAAAAGGCCATCGAGCACAATCCCGGCGACGCGGGGCTCAAAACCCAATTCATCAAATTCTGCCTGCTGAACCGTTTTACGAAACGGGAAGTCATGGAAGAGCATATCGCCGAAGCCTTAGGGCTGTTTGAAACCATCGAAAACGCCGAGGCCTTCGACCTAGAATGCCATTACCTGGTCGGAAAGTATTACCAGGAAAACAAGGATTTCCGTAAGGCCTACCTGACTTACCTCAATGCCATCAAGCGTTTTAATACCCAGGTCGGAAAAAATCCCGACCTGAAAGGCGACAACGTGGAATTGGCCTATTCCATCGCCTTGAACCTTTTGACCCTTCAGGCCAATCCTATTGATCCGGAAGTGGAAAAGTGTTTTAAGAATATCCGCAAATCCTATCCCCTTCACGTCAAGCGCATTGAATTGGAAAATGAAATGGCGAAGCCGGCGCCTGACCGGGTACGCCTCCACCAATTGACCGAGGAAGTCCGAAAGCTGCGGGCGGAGGAGGAGAAGGAAAATTTGGCCATCGTGGTCAGCCAGGAAGCCGATTCTGTGGAGACGGAACCCATGGCCCAAAGCCCCGCCCCCAAACCGGCTGAAAAAGAGGATATTTTGACCAAGCTATTCAGGGTTCCTTCCCCCTTTTCCAAGGAATGGGTTAACCAGCCCCCCAAAATTAAGGTTATCCAGGAGGAAAAAGATGATTTCTTTAAAATGTCCCCGCTGCCCGAATTGTCCGACTCGGTTTCCTCTTTCATGGTTTTTCGGAACAATGATTGGGAAGGCCCCTACAACCTTTCGCAACTGCGCTCCATGGGACCCTTGGATCCGACGACCTGGGTTTGCCGGGTAGGAAGCCAGCTGGTGACCCAGGCTTACGAGACGTCCGATCTTCATCCGCTGATTCTTCTGTAAGGAACCCCCCGTGCGGGAGATTAGGCGATGAAATTAATGGTTCTCTTGTCATCTTGGAGAATATCTAAGTAGAACCCAGCCACTGCTTCCATGCCCGCAAAAGATAATACTCGTTATAAGGCAGGTCATTCGTGATCTCGATGGATTGGTCGGGGTTCAAAAGGGTTGAAAAATCCAACTCCCGTGAAAGCAGGGCTTGGACCACCTCATGGGGTTTATAGCTGGAGAACCATTCCATCAAATCGCGTTCAGCCGCCGGCGGCATTTTGTCCAGCAGTTGATCCGCCGATAGGCTTGGAAGGGGGGAAGAGGATGCCAGCAAGTGATAACCCAATCCGTCCGGAGAGTAGAAGGCCCTGACATAAGGAAAAACCCGGGAAATGGATCGGGCCGCCGCTTGAATGGTTTGAGCTTCCCCGGTTAGCACCCATTGTTGAAGGATACCTCCGGGATTCAAACGAGATTTCGCCGACTCATAAAATTCGGTCGAGTAAAGGAGACTCGATCCCGCGGCTTCCAGAGGGGGAGGCGGGTCGATGGTAATCACGTCGAAGGATTCGGTACTCCGGTGGAGAAAGCGGGTTCCATCGTCCACCACCAGGCTCGCGTGAGGGGAAGAAGCCACTTTTTCCGCGTCCTCGAAGTAAAAACCGAAGGATTTTAAAACACTGGGCACCAGTTCAACCGCCGTGACCCGGATGCCCCAACTGGAGAGGGAACGGAAGGTGGTTCCCATTCCAAAACAAATGTCCAGGGCGGACCGGGGAGGGACGGCAAGAAAAGCCATCGGAAGATGGGCCATCATTTTGGTTTCCTGGGTCAAAACCGTGAGGCCGATGCCATTGACGAACAGCTGTTTTCCCATCCCTTGGCCGAAACAAACCACTGTCGCGGCGTAATCCCTGCGAAGAACCCGGCGGGAATCACCGGAGTCCAATCCTTCCTCATATCCCACGGTCCAAAAAAGGGTAAGGGTTGCGAGGGAAAGGCCCAACCCGGCGGAAACGAGGGTTGAAGGTCTCCGAGAATCCCCGCGAAAAAAATCCCTCAAGAAAAAGAAGCCAAAGGGCAGGGCTAGAAGCAGCATGGAATTCTTGGCGCCAAGCCAGGGTAACAGCAGGTAGGAAGCCGCCAGAGGACCCAGGATGCAGCCCAAAACATTTATCGCGTAAGCCCGGCCAGCTTCTCGGGGGCGGCCCAGCGAAAAACGGTCGATAAGCCGGGGCGTAAGGTATCCCAAAGAGGCGCAGAGGGGAGCGATACTCCCCAGGACACCCGCGACGGAAACATGGATCCGGGGATCGTTGACGGCGGCGGTCAAGCAGGCAGAGGCGAAAGCCAGGCCTAAAAGAGTGTGGCTGGAGCCCAGAGACCCTTTTCGCAAATGCCGTCGGTAAAGAATCGAGCCCAAATAAGTGGAAAGCAGGTAGGTTCCCAAGAGAGCGGAGAAGGAATAAACCTGGGTTCGGAGGATGATCGTAAAGGCTCGTGTCCAAACCACTTCCAAGGCCATGGAGCAAAAACCGGTCAGGAAAAGCAAGGGCAATATCGGCGCGGAAATTTCTCCGGCCAGACTTTCACGGATATCGAGAAAGGGGGGATTGGGTAGGCTGAGAGCTCTGTCGCGGCCCGACAGGACCCAGCTTCCCAGGGTGAGGGCGAAATTCAACAGGGCCGCCGAAACCAGCGTGGCCCGGAACCCTAAAACTTCAATGAGAACCATGGCTGTCACAACCGTTCCCGCCAAGGCTCCCAGTACATTGGCGGTGTAAAGAAAGCTGAAGCTATATTGAGGGTTTTTTTGCCCCCGGGAAAGATAGGCCATCATGAGGGGGAAGGTCGCCCCCATGCAAAAACACCAGGGTAGGAGGGATATCAGGATGACCAGCGCCGATACAAGGAGATAGCCCGTCGAATCCATAGCCCCCAGGGGAAGAAGAAACCTTTCTCCTGCCGAGAAAAGGACAGGCACCAGGAAAGCCCCTAGACCGATAAAAAACTCCGCCAGTCCGTAAAGGCGCAGGAAAAGAGCCGGTCGAAAAAGATCTCCCCGGCCTGAGACCCAGCTCCCTCCGCACCAAGAGCCCAATGCCAGTCCGGCCATGAATACGGAAATCACGACCGATAGGACGGGAGTGTTGATACCGAAAGAGGCGTAAGCCAGCCGGGTCCAGACCACTTGATAAAGAAGGCTGCAAAAACCGGAAATGAAAAAGAAGATGAAAAGCGGTTTTGAAATGGAAGAAGATTTCAAGAATAGCCTTTAGGATCAATTTTCAGTATTGGCTTGGACATTCAAGATATAAGCTTGAAGTTTGTTGGACGAGAATTTCTGAATTTTATCAGTAATGAGAGCGAGGAAACAGAGCCTTTTCATTACCGTTTGGATAGAATGCCGCCATGGATGATTTAACCCACGCCTTGGCGGGCACCCTCATGGCCCGAACCCATCCCTCGAAAAAAAGGGGATTGGTTTTGGCCTGCGTTTTCGGAAGCCTGATTCCCGATATCGACATTGTCCTGACCTTTTGGGGAAAGAATTTTTTCATCACCGAACACCGGGGCTTCACCCACTCCCTCTGGGGGCTTTTGCCCATGTCTTTCTTGGCGGCGGGGGCGGCCTGGCTTTGGGCACGGAAAAAAGAGGACGGCGCTTCCTTCCGACTTCTCTGGGCCATGGCTCTGCTGGGGGTTCTTTCCCACATCCTGTTGGACTGGTGCACTTCGTGGGGCACGATGATTTTCTGGCCCGACCGCGCCCGTTTTTCCCTGGACCATCTTTTCATTATCGACCTTTGGTACATGGGCGTCTTGGCCCTGCCGATCGCTTGTAGCTTTTACTGGAAGGAATACCGGAGCCGGATTTGCGCCGCCGGGATCGCATTGACGCTCGCTTATCACGCCCTGGTGGCCTTCAACCATTCGAAGGCCCTGGCGATCGCGGGGGACGGCCATCCGGGAGCCTGGACTGCCGCTTTTCCCCAGCCCTTTTCGCCTTTCCGCTGGTCGGCCTATAACCGGGATAACGGATTTTTAAGAAACGCCCGGATCGATTTCCTCCAAAACGCCCAACCCCTGGAATGGAGCCAGTGGCCGGAGCCCTCGAAGACCGCCGCCGTCCAGGCCGTCCTGGATTCGCCCCGGGGAAAACAATTTATGTGGTTCGCCCGGGTGCCGATGTGGCGGGAAGAGCTGCAAGCGGATGGAAGCACAGCGGTTTATTTTTGGGATTTGCGGTTCAACGCTTTTGGACGCTCGGGGCAGGAATCCAGGCGGTTCGGCGAGCGGTTCATCGTTAAGGATGGACGGGTGACGGAAGGCGGCTTTTGAGCAAGCCGGTTTTTATTTTTTCTGCGTGATTCCTAAGACTCCCAGGGTGGCGATGATGGCGCAAATCTTTCCTCCAATGTCCGCGGCGGCTACGCTGATTTTTTCCTCCTCGGTGGGCTTTTCCCCTTTGGTTCCATACTCGGCGGCAAAAAATTCATTGAGTTCGTAACGGTCGGTCCAATCGGTGATGGGTTGCTGATGGGTTTCCAAGGTCAAGTCGCCCGATCCAAAGACGAGGCCCTTAGGAGATTTAGGTTTTTTCCGAAAGAGGGAGAGCGCTGGATAGGTTTTCTTTTTTTTCTGGTGAACCGGTTGTGGCGAGGTCTGGGCGGCGAGAGGTTGGAAAAGAAGCGCCCCGATTAAAAGGGAATAAAGGCTCCAGAATTTTCGCATAACGCCTTCAAAAGTAAGGAGGGCTCCATGGTCGATCAAGCGGGGAAAAGGCCGGGATTTTGACTCAATAAAGAGTTTTTAAATTTTCCCGCGCCCTTCGAGAGCTTTAAGAAGAGTCGTTTCATGGCGCAGTTACATAGACCTATTGGGAGTGCGGCACAGAAAGACGATTATATTTCTCGGCGTCCCTCTAAAGCTTTGAGGAGTGTCGTTTCGTCTGCGTATTCCACATCGCCGCCGGAGGGCATGCCCCGCGCCAGGCGGGTCACCTTGATAGGCACGTCTTTTAACAACTGCTGGATATAGAGGGCGGTGGAGTCACCTTCGACCGTGGGATCGGTAGCCACAATCACCTCTTTAAATGTTCCCCCTTTTTTAATTCGCTCCACCAGGGAGTCCAGGGTCAAATCCTGGGGGCCTCGGCCTTCCAGGGGTGACAAGGTTCCGCCCAAAACATGATAAAGGCCGTGATATTCATGAGTGCGCTCGAAGGCCACTAAGTCGCTGGGATCTTCCACCACTAACAGCGAAGTTCTATCCCGGGTCGACATTCGGCAAATGTGACAAAGGATTTCTTCCGTCAGGTTAAAACAATCTTTACAAGGGTGGAGCTTGGTGCGGGCGTCGACCAGAGCGGTCGAAAGGGCTTTGGACGTATCGAGGGGCTGCTTCAAAAGATGAAAGGCCAAACGTTGGGCCGTGCGAGGCCCGATTCCGGGAAGTTTCGCCAACTCGTGTAACAAATGTTCAAGGGATGGAGGGTACTCGGCCATTCGTTAAAACATTCCAGGCAAGCCCAACCCACCGGTCATCTTGGATATTTCTTCCTTCAACCGGGCATTCACCTGTTGGCCCGCCTCATTGGTGGCGGTTTGGACGAGGTTCTGGAGCATTTCCACGTCGCCGGAAGCCGCTACCTTGGGATCAATGACCACTTTTTGGACCTGATGCTTACCGTTCATCGTCACCGAAACCGCGCCTCCACCCGCCGTGCCGATAAAGGATTGGCTTTCCAACTCCTTTTGGAACTGGCTCATTTTTTCCTTCAGGCCCTGTGCCTGGCGGAGCATGTCGAACATGTTGGGCATCAATTACTCCGAGAAGATTTAATTATCATCCGTTAAAAAATCTATAAATTGTTACCAGGGACCTATTTTGCTAACATTTTACCCATGAAGCGAGCCTTTAATGATTCCGCCCAAAGTCTTGATTTAAAGCGGATCGAATCTTTCTCACTTCAATTTCCCATCCTCGTTTCATTCTCGATCACTTTCATTTTACTATGCCTCCAATTGTATTTCATTAAACCTTATTTTTTGGTGAATGACGATATTTACAAGCTTTTGTTAGTCAAGGGAATCGGAATTACTTCCGCGCCGACACCCTTTTTTATCCTCTCCAATATTCTGCTGGGGCTGTTTTTCATGAAGTGGTACGCCTGGTTCCCGTCCGTTCCTTTATATAGTTGTTTATTATGCGCCGTCCAATTTTTATCACTATGGGCTTTTCTTTGGATTTTATGTTTGAGATCCACCTGGTGGTTTCATTTACTTTTATTCGTCGTTTCCTGTGCGGGCGTTCACTTTATTTTTTTCACGTACCTCCAATTCACGGAAGCGGCTTCAACGGCGGCGGCGGCGGGAATATTGCTTTTCGTTTTCTCGATGAAACCTGACCCTGGTCACCGGACCCACGCCAGGATTTTTTCGGGAATTCTATTGATGTCGTCCTGGCTTATCCGGCCCGATTCTTTCCTGATCGTCCTATTGGCCTCGGCACCCCTGGTTTTATTTGAATTAAGGAAGGTGGACCCGGAGGCGATTCTCAAAGAACAGTGGAAATTTTTTTCCGCGATCATCTTGCTGATTTTTCTTTCCGCCGGGTTCAATTTTGCATGGTTTCAGAAGCATCAAGATTGGAAAGATTTTCAGAGCTTTGCCGTAGAACTCCAAAAGACCCTTGAATTCCAATCCTCCGATTATTCTCCGAAGACAAAGCCTGTTTTTGATTCGGTTGGCTGGTCCGAAAACGATTATTGGCTTTTTAGGGATTGGTATTTCATGGACCAGCAAAAATTTAGTATTTCGAACTTCCGAAAATTCCGGGCCCAATTTCCCCGAATGGGTACCGAAGGGAAAAGAGGATCTTTCAGCTCGCCCATGGAATTGTTCGCTTCCTCTTGGGACAAGAGAATCTTTCTTTATTTTTGTGTGTTTTGGGTCTTTTGCAGGGGTAGCGTTTTTCGTTTCCTTTTTGTCCAATTCTTATGGATAGGCCTGATTTTTTTATTTTTGATTTATTTCATGAAGGCAACCGACCGAGTGACACTTCCCCTCCTGGCCTATTTGATGAACCTGGCAATTTATTACGCCGAACGTCCCTCAACAGGAGACCTTGGAGGGGGTTCGATTTTGGAGCGATTTCTTCCCTGGTCTAAGATCATTCTGTTGTGCGTGGCTTTTGCCGCGGCCTTTCCCGAGGTGAAAGATTATTACCTTCAAAACCTACAAAATCAAAAGACGGAAAACCAGGTCAAGGTTTGTTTAAAACAGCTTCATCCATCGGAAAAACAGCTTTATATCATGCTACAATTTCCATTTGAGATTTTTAATGCTTTTGATGACCTTGAATGTTTGCGGCCTTTTCGAATCTTCTTTGCCTCGGTAAATGAAAGAAGCCCCACTTCAATTAAAGTCCTGGATGAATTCAAGATTAAGGATGTTTTTAGGGACGCGGTCGACAATCCCAATATCTTTATGATTTGTAATAGAGAGGAAGGCCTTCATTACTACGCTTACTTAAAAGAAAATTACCATATTAATATCTATGCCCAGAAGATTTACGATTGTGGCTATTTTAAAGTGTTTTCCATACATTCCCGGAAAGAGTCTTAAACAGATCATTGGATGAATTGAAAATCGATAAAATCATTTTTGAGAGCTGTTTCGTTTCACTTCCACGATCTTACCCCCGAACATCTTGAGGGCGGCGGCGACAATCGGTTCTTCCTTTTCCAATTTCTCGATATCGATTTTGGGCGCGGAAAGGGGTTTGGGAGCGCGTAAAGCCGGGGATTTGTCGGGAGCCGAGGCGGTACCCTCCGGCAATACCGGCACCAAGCTGATTTTGCGACCGAGCATTTCCTCCAAAAGTTTTTCCACCAACATTTTGTTCTCCGGCTTGGACAATTGTTCGTGATGGAAAGGCCCTTTGCAGACCAGGATCAAGGCTCCTTCATCGATGTGCTTGGGCCGGGTATCCCGCAAAACCCCTTCCAGCATTTTCTTTTGGGTGGCGACCTTCTCGAGGAATTCGGTCCATTGGGATTTAAGCTTAGCCATTTCGGGATTTTTCTCGGCTTCCACCGGGTCCTCAATTTCATCCACCGCCAGGACCGGTTCACCGACCGAAGGGGAAGATGGGTTAGACGCATAAGAGGATGGAATTTCAGAAACCGACACTTTAGAGGGGACCGGGGCTGTTTTAGCGGGCGCCGAAGGACCGCTGTTGGGGCCAAGGTTCCCCACTTCCTTGAAACGGCCGGGGGCGGGCTGGACGGCAGGAGAACCGCTTTCCATCTGCTTGAGCAAATCTCCGACGGAAGTCAGCTGTTTTAACCGGCAAAGTTCTAGCACCAGGGTTTCCAGGATGATCTGCGGATTGGCGGAGTGGCGCACCGCCCATTCCTGCTCAATGAGCAGTCGTAAAGAGGAGAGGATTTGGGCTTCCTCCATTTGGGAGGAATAGTGGACTAGTTTTTGGGCTTCGTCCGCGGCCAAGGGAATCAGTGAAGGGGCGGAGGAAGGATAGGCCTTGGCCACGGCTAGGTGCCGGAAGGTCTCCAAGAGGCCCGCGTAGAAATGCTCCAAGTCCTTGCCGCCGTCGATCACGCTTTTAATGATGGTCAGGGTCGAAGGGGCGTCTTGGTTGATGGCGGCTTCCACCAGTTTCAAATAAACTTCACCTTCGATGGTGCCCAACACTATACGGATATCTTCGATGGTGATTTTCTTGCCGGAGAAGGCCACCAATTGATCCAGGTTCCTTTGGGCATCCCGCATGGAACCTTTTCCCGACCGGGCGATTTGATAGAGGGCCTTATCGTCGATTTCAATTTGTTCCGCGTCGGCGATGCGGCGCAATTGCTTCAACAAGGTTTCAAGGCTCATGGACCTGAATTCGAACCTTTGGCACCGGGATTGGACCGTCGCGGGAAAGGCGTGAATTTCAGTGGAGGCCAGGATGAAGATGACGTGATCGGGGGGTTCTTCCAGGGTTTTGAGGAAAGCGTCAAAAGCGGGTTTGGAAATACGGTGCGCTTCGTCAAAAATATACACCTTATATTTAGCCTTGGCGGGGGCGTTTCCCACCCTTTGTTGCAGCTCGCGAATATCATCGATCCCGTTAACCGCCGCCGCGTCGATCTCGACGATATCGAAAGAAGTCCCGTTATTCACCTCCTCACAAATATCGCAGGTGTTGCAGGGCTCGGCGTCCTTGAGGTTGCGGCAGTTGAGGGCCTTGGCGAAGATACGGGCGGTAGTGGTTTTGCCGACCCCCCGGGGCCCGGCGAAGATATAGGCATGGGCCACCCGGTCGGCCTTGATGGCGTTTTGCAGGGTGCGGGTGATATGTTCCTGGCCCACCATGTCGGCGAAAACCTGTGGTCGCCATTTGAGAGCCATGACTTGGGGGGACATAAATATCCTTAAAACTCATTACTTAACACTCGCCGCCCAAAGGGCGGCGCTTCACCACGCCGTGGGAGCCAGGTTGCCTACAACACCCGAACATCGACCTGACCGTTGCTTCCTTCCGGACCTAGCGGAGTTGGGGCCGCATCGCCGTATAGGACCCGACTCCCACGCCGGGGTGAGTGGACCATCTTAATCGAAAAAGCGCGGATTTTTCCATGTCCGTTGGTTATGAGGGAAGAATGAGTCTTAAAAACATGGCGGAGAGAAAGGGATTCGAACCCTTGAGACCCTTTTGGAGCCTACACGCTTTCCAGGCGTGCGCCTTCGACCGCTCGGCCATCTCTCCACGTCAAAAAAACAAAGGCGAGGCAAGCCTCGCCTGTAAAAGTGAAAAAATTGGTGGAGATGAGCGGGATCGAACCGCTGACCTTCTCGTTGCGAACGAGACGCTCTCCCAACTGAGCTACATCCCCACTTAACTAGACCCTACGGATTTCCTTGAAAAATTCACTCAAAATCCGCGAGCATTCTTCCTTTAATATACCGCCGGTTATTTTGACCCGGTGGTTCAATTTCGGGTTATCCAGCACCCGGGCCGTGCTTTCCACCGCTCCCGCCTTGGGATCGACGGTTCCATAAAAGAGGTTCCGGATTCTCGATAACACGATGGCCCCGCCGCACATGGTGCAGGGTTCCAGGGTTACATACAAATCACAATCGGTTAAGCGCCAGCTCTTAAGCTTCTTCGAGGCCTTATTCAAGGCCATCATTTCGGCATGGGTCAAGGCGCTCTGTTTTGATTCGGTCAGGTTGTGTCCCCGCCCAATCACTTTGCCGTCTTTCACAACAACCGCTCCTACGGGAACTTCGCCTTTTCGGGCGGCCTTACGGGCTTCCTTCAATGCCAATCGCATGAAGTGTTCGTGAGAATAATTCAGGGTCTGCCTCAGTAAAGATGGTGCGCCTGGAGGGATTTGAACCCCCAACCCTCTGATCCGTAGTCAGATACTCTATCCAGTTGAGCTACAGGCGCATCCGGTTCTTCCCCAAAACTCCGGGAAAGGACGAGTATATTACCCAAAACCGTATTTTTATCGCAAGTATAAAGGGCTTTTTCCCGAAGGCCTATTTATCCCAAAAACCCGACAAAAGAAGGATTCCGACGATCCCAAACGCGAGGGCGGCGATCTTCTGGAGAAGCGGGGGACTAAGCGACTTTTTGGCGTGATGGCCGATCCAAACCCCCAAAGCGGTGGTGGTCCAAAGGGCCAAGGTGGCCGAAATAAAAATGGTCAAGAGTTTGTGGGTTTTAGCCACCAGGGTGGCGGTGGCCAATTGGGTCAGGTCGCCCCACTCGGCGATGAAAATGACCACAAAAGAAGTCCAGACGATTTTCCAAAAATCCCCTTGGGCTTGTAGGCGGGTTTTTCCTTCCTTTTCCTCACGCTTGAACCACATCAGTAACGCGAAAACTAAAAAGAGAATCCCCGATCCCATATGGACGATATGGGCCGGTAACAGGCTGAAGACGCTTCCAAAAAGGACGGCAACGATGTTCTGGACAACGAAAGCCAGGGCGACACCGGTAAATACGGCGTAGGGATGATGTCGGCTGGCGAGAATCACGATGGCCACGGCGGTCTTGTCCGGCAATTCGGCCAGGAAGATCAAGGCGAAGGTAGAAAAGAAAAGAGCCCGGTCCAAGTTCAGTTGAAAAAAATTATTTTCCATACTACGCCTATGATAACCAGTCGAATAAAGGGATTCACTCGTTTTCCAGAGGGATAAGAAAATGCGAGGGCCGGGTAGGTTGAAACTTTTCAGGGATGCGCTCCGTCCTAATTGCGGCAGCGAGAGACTGCCGGCGGACAACTTTAGGAGGAAAATGCCATGAAAGGTCTACTTATCGTTTTGACGGGTCTGTTGTTTTTGGGGAGCGTTACCTTGGTATTAGCCACTACCGAAGCGAAACTTCACAAGGTGAAGCACCATTTGAAGAAGGATATTCATAAGGATAAAAAGGATATCTCGAAAGATAAAGAAAAGGAAAAAGCCGACCAAGCGGAGGCCAAGAACGCCCTGGACAAAGGCAACGACAAGGCCGCCATCAAGGGCGAGAAAGCCGCCATGGCGGAGAAAAAGGACGTCCAGGCCGACCGCAAGGACATCCACCAGGATAAAAAGAAGCTGAAGAAAGTGAACAAGGCCATCAAGTCGGACAAAAACGGAACGACCACCGGTAAAACCGCCGGGGATGACTGGCAAAACACCTCGGGAACAGCGCCCGGTACCAGTTCAGCCCTGAGTAGCCAGACCGGTAACATGCAAACCAAGCCAGGTAATCCGGTTGCGGCTAATCCCGGTACCCAACCCGGTGGTGCGCCATCCAACCCTGGCGCCAATTCCTCCATGGGCAATCAAGGTGCTCAACAAGGAGTCTTGCAACCCAAGACTGCCAACTAAGTTTTCGTTTTTTAGTTTGTTTTTAAAGGGCGAGCTGAAAAGCACTCGCCCTTTTTTGTTTTGGGGAAAAGGGAAACCTAATGGAAAAACACAACGAACCGTCTTTGTTTAACGAAAAAGATTGCGCCTTAAGCGGAAATATTACATGCTGTTCTTCAACGGGTAGGTGGACCGTGGAGCTTAATTTTTTCCAGGGAGGAAGCATGAAGTATTTGTCCAAGATATTCGCGCGTTTGATGCTTTGCTTTTTGTTTATGGCCGGAGTTGGAGTCGTGCTGGCGGATGACCACCCGATGGATCATCCGGACCATCCGGTTGTCCACCATCACAAGAAAAAGAAACGTCATCACAAACCCCCTCACGATGAACATTCAAAGGATGAACATCCGATGGATCATCCAGACGACCATCATTGATTCAAGGGGTCCGGCTTTTAGGCCGGGCTCAACAGGGTAGTAAAAAAGAAAGGGCGGGGCCGAAAGGTTCCCGCTCTTTTTTTATGCCCACTTTTTGAAAACGAAAAAGACCGCGCCCAGCATCGGGGAACCCCATCAATCCGAGCCTTCGGTCAAAACCATAGGGTTCCGGCCTTGGCTAAAAGGCAATAACGCCTTGAAGCCACTTTGGAAAGGACCTAAACTGTCGCTCCATTCATCCCGGAAAGAAAGGTTTTAACGTGGCCCGACCGCTTTTTTTAGACGCCCTCAAGAAAAAAGTCCTCATCTTCGACGGGGCCATGGGTACCAACCTCCAAACCTACAACCTGACCAAAGAGGATTTCGGCGGCAAGGAAGGGCTCAACGACTACCTGGTCATCACCAAGCCCCAGGTGGTGCGGGAAATTCATGAGGGTTTCTTGAAGGTGGGCGTGGACTGCCTGGAAACCAATACCTTCGGGTCCAACCGCCTGAAACTGGAAGAATACGGCATCGGCGACCAGATCGTGCAGGTGAACACCGCCGCCGTCAAGCTGGCCCGCGAACTGGCGGACAAGTATTCCACCCCCGAACAGCCCCGCTTCGTCGTCGGCTCCATGGGCCCCACGGGCATGCTGCCCGCTTCGGAAGACCCGGACCTGGGCAAGATTACCGTGGACCAGTTGGAAGCCATCTATTACGAACAGGCCTGCATCATGATCGACGCGGGCGTGGACGCGCTTCTTGTCGAGACCAGCCAGGATATTTTGGAAATGCGCGCGGCGGTCTTCGGCTGCCACCGGGCCCGCACGGAGAAAAATTCTCCGGTCGGCCTCATGGCCCAAACCACGTTGGATACCACAGGCCGCATGCTCCTGGGCACCGATATCGGCTCGGTGCTTTCCACCTTCTCACGCCTGCCCATCGACGTCATCGGCATGAACTGCTCCACGGGTCCGAAAGAAATGAAAGACCCGGTGCGGTACCTGTCCCAGTATTCGGAAATTCCCATCTCCACCATCCCCAACGCGGGGCTCCCGGAAAACCGGGGCGGACAGGCGGTTTATCCCTTAAAGCCTGAGGCGCTGGCGGCGGCGCTGAAAGAATTCGTCGAGGAGTTCGGCGTCAACGTGATCGGCGGCTGTTGCGGCACCACCCACGAGCATTTGCGCCAGGTGGTGGAAGCCATCGGCCACCGGGCGCCCAAGAAGCGCGACGTGACCCATCTTTGCAATGTCTCCTCCATGATCAAGTCGGTGGCGATGGACCAGGAACCCAAACCCCTCATCGTGGGCGAGCGGGTGAATTCACAAGGGTCGAGGAAGATCAAACAGATGCTTTTGGCCGACGATTACGAGGGCATGGTGGCGGTGGGTCGGGGCCAAGCCGAGGGCGGGGCCCATGTGCTGGATGTTTGCGTGGCCTTGACGGAGCGGGCGGACGAAAAGGACCAGATGAAAGCGGTCGTTAAGAAGCTGGCGCTGGGAGTGGACACGCCGGTCATGATCGACTCGACCGAGGCGGATGTCATTGAGGCGGCGCTGAAAATCTATCCGGGCCGGGCGATGGTCAATTCCATCAACCTGGAAGGGGACGGTTCCCGGGTGAAGCGGGTCTGTCCCTTGATTAAGAAATACGGCGCCTCGGTCGTGGCCATGACCATCGACGACCTTTATTACGATAAGTCCAAGCCCGTTGAGAAGGGCATGGCGAAAACCGCCGCCCGCAAGTTGGAAGTGGCCAAGAAAATCACCGATATCTGCGTGAACGAATATGGCATTCCCGCTGAAGACATTGTTTTTGACGCGCTCACCTTTACCCTGGCCACGGGCGAGGAAGAATTCAGGAATTCCGCGGTCGAGACGATGGAAGGCATCAAGGCCATTAAGAAGGAAATCCCCGGCGTGCGAACCGTTTTGGGACTGTCGAACGTTTCTTTCGGCCTCTCCAAGCCGGCTCGCGAAGTCCTCAACTCGGTCTTCCTCTACCATTGCGTCAAGGCGGGGTTGGATATGGCTATCCTGAACCCGGCGGACATAAAGCCCTATTCCGCCATCGCGGAAGACGAGCGCAAACTAGCGGACGACCTGGTTTTCAACCGGGAAACCCAGGCCCTGGCCAGCTTCATCCAGCATTTCGAGGGCAAGGGCCCGGTGGAACAGCAAACCAAGGCCGATCCCACCGAGGGCATGACCCAGGCCCAAAAGGTCCACTGGAAAATCGTCAACCGTAAGCCCGACAAGATCGAGGAAAATATCGCGGAAGTGCTGAAGGAAAAAACGGCGGTCCAAACCCTGAATACCGTCCTTCTTCCCGCCATGAAGGAAGTAGGGGACAAGTTCGGCTCGGGAGAATTGATCCTACCCTTCGTGCTCCAGTCCGCCGAGGTTATGAAGCGTGCTGTGGCTTACGTGGAGCAGTTTTTGGACAAGAACACCGCCACTACCAAGGGCACGGTCGTTCTCGCCACGGTTTACGGCGACGTGCACGACATCGGCAAAAACCTGGTGCGCACCATCCTTTCCAACAACGGCTACACCGTGCATGACCTGGGCAAGCAGGTGCCCATTTCCACCATTATCGCCAAGGCGCAGGAAGTGAAGGCCGACGCCATAGGGCTTTCAGCCCTTTTGGTCGTCACTTCCAAGCAAATGCCCATCTGCGTGCAGGAACTAGAAAAGCTGGGGCTCAACTATCCCGTGGTCGTGGGCGGGGCCGCCATCAACCGCCGCTATGGCTACCGCATCAGCTTCGTGGACGAGAAGCTTTACGAGCCGGGCGTCTATTACGCCAAGGACGCCTTCGAGGGGTTGGACATCTTGAACGCCCTGTCGGATTTGGGCTCGAGGGAAACTTTCCGCAACCGGGTGAAGGAAGAGGCGTTGAATTCCAAGGCCGCCGGGTTCGCCGACGCGAAAGTGGAAGAGGGCGAAGCCACGCCGGACAAGTATCCGCCCACGGTGAAACCGGCGATGTCGATTCCGAAGAGCCCTTTCGCTGGGACTTCCATTATTAAGAAGGTTCCCTTGAGGGAAATCTGGCCTTTCTTGGACCTGACCCAGCTTTACAAACTCAATTGGGGCGTGAAGGGCAAGGACGGGGATGAGTATAAGTACCTGATTCAGACACAATTCGAGCCCATGCGTCTCAAGATGCAGGATGAGATTTTGGCCAAGAACTGGTTCGAGCCCAAGCTGGTGTACGGTTTCTGGTTGGCCAACTCGGATGGCAACGACCTGATGATTTACGACGGCAACGATCCCAAGAAAGAACTGGAACGCTTCAAGTTTCCCCGCCAAAGGGTGGGGCGGCACCTGTGCCTTTCCGATTACTTCAAGCCGGTGTCCTCGGGCGAGAAGGATGTGGTGGCTTTCCAGGTCGTTACGATTGGCGACAAGGCCACGGAAATCATTGAGCAGTTGAACAAGGACGGGAAATACAGCGATTCCTACTATTTACATGGGCTGGCGGTGCAGACCGCCGAGGCTATGGCGGAATGGATTCACCGACGAATCCGCAAGGAATGGGACCTGCCTATCGGGCAAGGGAAGCGTTATTCGCCCGGCTATCCCGCCTGCCCCGAGCAATCGGACCAGGAAAAGTATTTCCGGCTCCTCGACGCCACGAAGGCTATCGGCATCACCCTTACCGAAGCCCACATGATGGTGCCGGAACAATCGACCTCCGCCATCGTCATCCACCACCCCGAATGCGAGTATTTCGCGGTGAGGTGATTTGAAGCGGGCGGTCATTTTTTTGTCGATGTTTTCCTATCTCAGTGAACCTTCACCCGGAAAGCCTGGATCATGTTCAGTTAAACGAGCATTTATATTTTTTCCGTTAATTGAAAAAGTTCGGGGCTGAAAGTATTTTATTCCCCGCCTCCGGCTTCCGGGTTGGGCCGGGCTTCGGGGGAGAGAGATGGAATATCCACAAAGGAAAATGAAATGAAAAAAATATTGTTCGGATGCGGAGTTCTGGCCTTGGCGCTTTTAGCGGTCGATACGGTTTTCGTGGGCTGCGGCAGCAATTCCACTTCGGGGCCCGTCACGGTAACCCAGGCGGCTTCCACCTGCACCGGAACTTATGGCTTCGCCTATTCGGGTCCTTCCAATTCCGCGAATTTAAATAAAATCCTCTCCGGCGGCGTCAGCATCAACTCCTCCGGGCCCGTAACCGCCTTCAACATGGGCCTTTATGTCCTCGACACCAGCACGCAAGGCCCCATCCGGGGTGCCATCTACGCCGGTACCAATGCCGGACCCACCACCCTCATCGCCCAGTCCGCCCCGCAAACCGACGTGATCGGGGCCTGGAATGAAATTGCCCTTCCCACCGCGGTTTTAAGCCCGGGCTACTATTGGCTTGCCATCATGGCTCAAAATACCTCCTACGTCGGGGCGGACATTAGTAATACGAGCGGTTATATCTTCGTAACCAATTCCACCGTGGCTTTTGGATCTTTTCCGTCCACCATGCCCGCGGGTACAACGAGTAATTTCACCAATTGTTTCTACGTCAATACCTGTCCTTGACGGGGTTCCCCATTCGTCACGGGTTTGTGGATAGGCTTTCGCGGAAGACCACATGATGGTGCCGGAACAGTCCACCGGCGCCATCGTCCTCCGCCACCCCGAACGCGGGTATTTCACGGTTCGATAGGCCCTATTTGACAGTTATATCGTTAGTCGATATAATTCCTCCTGATGATTCATTCCATCGCGGATAAATTGACGCAGGATGTCTTTGATGGTGTGAACTCGAAGGCGGCCCGGCGTTTTCCCCCGGAACTACACCGAAAGGCGAGGCATAAGCTGGATTTGCTGAACGCCGCGGGTAACTTGAACGATTTGCGGGTTCCGCCCGGAAACCAGTTGGAAGCATTGAAGGGCGATTTGAAGGGTTATTTCAGTATTCGAATCAATGATCAGTGGCGCGTTATTTTCAAGTGGATCGAAAACAATGCCGAAGAAGTGCGAATCGCAGATTATCACTGAGGAGGTGGGAAGTGTTACCTAAAAATAGGCCTGCGACACATCCAGGCGAAATCTTAAGCGAGGAATTTCTGGTTCCCATGGGTGTTTCCCAAAACGCCCTTGCCTCTCATTTGGGCTGGTCCCATGCCAAGGTGAACGAAATTATCCATGGCCGTCGTGGCATCACTCCCGAAGCCGCCTTGTCCTTAGCCGATGTATTGGGGACCACGCCGGACCTGTGGTTGAATATGCAACAGAATTTTGACCTTTGGAAAGCCCAGCGCATTCACCACAAGAAGAAACCTCTATTGGCGAAAGCAGGTTAAAGAGTCATCGTCGGCAACTCTAAGGTATTCACATGAAGAAAATCATTTCTTGGGCGCTCTTCTTTTTATCAGGCTCCGCCGGGTTCGCCGCCACCGACCAGGCGACGATTGATCTTTTAAACCAGCTCGACGGGCATTATTACTGTTTGACGCGCGAAGGGCTCGCTGATTTTCAATGTGAAGTGAAATGTTCCCTCCTCGATAAGTACAAAGTCGCCTGTTTGAAGAACTATTCCCCCGACGACAAGCGAACCCAAGCCATCGTTCGAGCGAAACTGATACTGACCTATTCCACCGATGGAAAGCTGTCCTTGGACGTCTCCAATTTCGACCCCAACGGCGAGGGGGCTTTCGATGAAAACATCGATAAAATCATGGCCATCGCGAAGGATTCTTTTAACGAGAGTATTTACCCCTGGCGTTCCAGCGTTTTGGACCCGCCTTTCGGCGGGGACGATTTCGAGAAATTCGACCTGCAAGTGAAGAAAAATGACGCGGGTTTTCAGGTCGTTTCCACGGGGGCCCAGCCGGTGACCGAGTATGTGGATAAACAATGGAGGATAACCGAGATTCAGGCGGGCAGTCTCACGGCCATTCAGGATTGCAAGTTCCAATATGCCGATACTCCCCAGGGGATGATCTTATCCCAGGTCGATGCCCGCTTGCCCCAAAAGGCCAGCGAGGAAATTGTTCAGATGGAGTATCAAACGATGGACGGCCTCATGATGCCCACGAAAATGACGGTGCGGGTGGAGAGAACGGAAAAGGTGGACGATACTCCTTTTGAGGTGGTTTTTGAGTTTAGGAATTATCAAATTGATAAAAGCACGGAAGGAAAGAAGTAATAAACTTTTAAAGATGGCATAGAATTACTTATCAATATTATGATTCGAGGAGGTTTCACCTTGGCAGAATATGATTCTAAAATAATTCATAAATTTGCGGATAGGCTTTACAGTCAGGCTCAAACGGTCTTATTTACCTACCCACTAATTGGTGGCTTATTAGTAGCAGGAATAATTTATGGTTTTGAACTTTACTCCCGCACAACAACCAATCATCACTTGTTTGGTTTTATAGTTGGGGCTCTCATTGGTTATTTGATTGCCACCGAGAAAGCATTTAAGCTCAAACTAGAAGCTCAAACCGCCTTGTGCCAGGCAAAAATCGAGGAAAATACGAGGAAGCAAGGAGGCATCTAATGAAAAATGATAAAGACGAGGATCTTATTGTTGATGAAGTCGCCGAGGAAACGGAAGCGCCCGTAGTCTATGACATTGCCACCTATCCTTCAGATTTAACTTTAAGTGTTCTTTATGAAATGTGGAAAAATGGTGATATAAAAATACCCGAATACCAAAGAAATTATGTTTGGAATATTAAACAAGCATCTTTGTTAATTGAGTCTTTTCTTTTAGGACTTCCAATCCCGCAAGTTTTTTTTCATGTCGATGAAAACAATAAAAATTTAGTAATAGATGGCCAACAAAGATTACTAAGCATAATTTATTATTTTAATGGTTATTTTGGTGACGAAGATATTCGCGGTAAAAAACAAACATTTCGTCTTCAAGGGTTAGATGAAAAAAATCCTTTTTATAACAAAGGATATAACGATTTAGACGAAAGTTTAAAACGGCGATTCAAGAGCTGCATTCTAAGAGTTATAAATATCAGGCAACTACATCCAAAAGACGAAAGTACTTCCGTCTATCATATTTTTGAACGACTTAATACTGGAGGCACGCCTCTAAAACCACAGGAAATTCGTAACTGCGTTTTTCTTGGAGGTTTAGTGAAAATTTTAGGAAGCTTAAATAAAGATCCTAATTGGCGAAAAATTCTAGGAAAGAAAAATTTAGATAAGCACCAGAAGGACGTTGAACTTGTTTTGAGAGTTTTTGCTCTTAGCGGAAATTGGGAAAAATATCAAAAGCCAATGAAGGAATACCTGAATAATGCGATGAGGAAAGAGCGCGGCGGTGATTCTCAAAGAGTTCAAAAATTCAAAAACAATTTCAAAAAAATCTCAAAATATATTTATCAGAATTTGGGCGAAAAACCATTTCGTATTCGTGGCCCACTAAATACGGCCATATTAGACTCGACGTTTTGTGTTCTCATGGAAAATAGTGAAAAATTGCCAAAAGATTTAGATAAAAGGTTTAAAAAACTGTTTAAAAACAAAGAATATATTGATTCCACTTTAAGCGCCACCACGGACGTCTTGGTTTTGAAAAAGAGATTCGAAAAGGCCAAAGAAATTTTAATTAGAAAATAGATATGTATAAAAAAAACTTTAAAAATGCCGAAAATCTTTTTATCGAACTAGATAAAGTAGTTGCTCAAAATCAAAATCATTATTTCAAATCTAGATTAACAGGATTCATCGCTGTTAGTGCCGTAACAGTTTATGAATTGGCAATCAAAGAAATATTTATTAATTTTGCTACAAAAAAACACAAAATATTGGGAAATTTTACGAGTGAATTTTTTGAAAAAATAAATGGAAGAATTAAAAAGGACAATTTAAGAAAAGACTATAGCTGAATTCAACCAGTAAGTGCAACACCTAGACGAAAGACCTGCTCCGGCGTTTTGAAGCGAAGGCACTTGCGTGGACGGCTGTTGAGAGCCCGCTCCACACGTCGCACGTTCGCTGGAGTTATGGTAGCAAAATCGGTTTTCTTTGGATAGAAGCGCCGCACCAAACCATTAGTGTTTTCGACGGTTCCCTTTTCCCAACTGTGGAAAGGAAGACAGAAAAAGGAACGGGTTCCTAAGAGATTGTTAACTTGAAGATGCTCGATGTTTTCAGAGCCGTTGTCGTAAGTAATGGTCCGGTGTAACCCCTTCGGAAAGAGGGTGAGCCGTCGATTGATAGCTGCTCGTGTTTTCGAAGCGGACTTTTGAGGCAACCAGGCGAGTTTCACGAGGCGGCTTTTTCGTTCGACCATCACCAAAAGGGAGGCTTTACTTTTTCTGGAGATGATGGTGTCCGCTTCCCAGTGACCAAATTGACGCCGCGTCTGCACGATGGCGGGTCGTTGAGTGATCGGAGTTCGTTCTGGAATATGGCTTTTTCGATGTTTGTGCGAATGCCATCGGCGAAGCCGCTTTCGATGGGAACGAGCCAAGAGAGGGATGAGGTTTCGGGCTTCGGAATAAATGAACTGGTAGACGGCCTCGTGGGAAATGAATAGTTTGGAGTTCTCAAGGCGAAGCTGACCAGCAATTTGTTCGGGAGAAAACCCCTGATGAAGCTTACGCAAAACATGTTGTCGGATCCCTGGTTTTTTGAGACGCAGATGGGTCCGAGAGAGTTGGTTACGCTGGGTAGATCGCAGGTGAGCCCGAGCTGGTAGATAACGGCCAGGACGTAAAGGTGGTGCGTTACGCTTCAACTCTCGGGAAACACTGGACACATCACGTTCGAGGCGTCGGGCGATTTCTCGTATGGAGAGGCCTTCTGCCTTCCAAACTGCGATTTCTTCACGTTCGGCAAACGACAGGTGCTTGTAGGATTGTTTCATAAAACTTAGGATAACCCCCGGATTCTGCCGGGGCTAAGTGTTGCACTTCGCTATTGAACTGGGGATATAAAAAAATATGGAGAAAAATATTTAAGGAAATTCGATAAAGTTGTTAAAGAAAAAGGCGACAGAATATTTAAAAAACATCACGAAGACATTCTCAGCTGTTATGAAAATGTCATTACCTGGCGCCATGATTTTATTCACGAAGGTAAAACACCGACAACTGCTACTTATGAAGAGGTGAAAAAGTCTTATTTTTATGGAAAATTTGTAATTCATTCTTTGGCCAAAGCTATGAAGAAATAAATTAAAATTATTTAGCTAGTCATTAAATTTTCGATCGACATTTCATTTATCAAAGGCTTATTTCTTTCTTTTCTCCCGAATTAAACCCGCCGAATTCACGGAGTAAGTGCAACACTTCGCCGGAAGACTTCCGCCGGAGTTTGAAAGCCCAAACATTTTTTGGGCCTGTTATTAAGCCATCTTTCAATGGCTTTGAGCTCTTTGAGAGACACTTTAGCAAGGTCGGTCTTTTTAGGCAAATGGCGGCGGACAAGACCGATAGTATTTTCCACTGTGCCTTTTTCCCAACTGTGGAAAGGAACGCAGAAAAAGGATTTTGTACCAAGCACATGGTTGGTTTCCAGGTGGTTGGTGTTTTCGGTTCCGTTGTCGTAGGTCAGGCTCAAACGAGCCTCTTGAGGAAAGCGGCATAAAGAGCGGTTGAGGCTGTGACTCATGTGGGAAGCGGTTTTTCGTTTCAGCTTTCCCAATTTGGAAAAACGGCTTTGACGCTCGACAAGTGCCCGGAGAGCAACTTTACTTTGACGAGAAACCATCGTGTCCGTTTCCCAGTGGCCGAACTGCTTGCGTTGGTTGACGACCTTGGGCCTTTTGTCGATGGAAACTCGGCCTGGGATATGGTTTTTGGCGTGCCTGTGGCTGTGACCGAAGGTGAGCCGCCGCCGGTGGTGACGGACGAGGCAAGGAATCAGATCAGTGGCCTCAGCGTAAATCCACTGGTAGATGGCTTCGGGGCCAATGGTTTGCTTAGGCCGCAGGTGGCCTAAACGGCCTGAAATGAGTTCGGGAGACCAGCCTCGTTTCAATTGGCGACGGACGTAGGCACGAATTCGTTTTGTTTTCAGGCGTAAACGACAAGCCCGTTGTTGGTTGCGGGTCACATACCGTTGATGGGCCCGATGGGACAGATAGTAACCCGAACGGATGGGGGGAGCGTTGCGCTTGAGTTCCCTGGAGAGGGTGGAAGGAGACCTCTTCAAGGCACGGGAAATGGCCCGAAGGCTGAGGCCCTTTCCCTTCAAGACGGATAAATGATCTCTTTCCTCAACACTTAAATGCTTGTAGTTCTTTTTCATGGCCGCATATCCTATTGATGCGGCCTTCTTCAGGCACTAAGTGTTGCACTTACTTATGGAACTCGGGCCCTCTTTTGCTCCCGCATCCAAACAATTTGCCCCGTGTGGTGGCGGACATGCCAAGCATAGGTACCCAAGGCGCTTGAAAGCTTTGTGGCCTGGTTGTTCCGGGGGTTGATGTAGGCCCGGGCAAACTCTTCCTCGGTCATGGTCCGCATCAACCGCACCCACTGCCGACGCGGGTCCTTCAGTGGCTGGGTTGACCAATAACTTGACTTATACTTGACTCATAATTAGACTGCTTTTATGGCCTATGAACCGCGTTTTACCATAACTCCCCACCTCCTAAAAACCCTGGAAGATATCGCCGCGTTGCGGGAGAAAATCCAGGCGGCCACCCTGCAAGTTTCCTGGATTCCGGCCCTTCAAAAGGACACCCGGGCCCGGAATAGCCATAGTTCGACCGCCATCGAGGGCAACCCCCTCACTCTCGAAGAGGTTCGTCTTTTGGAATCCGGCAAGGAGCTTCCGGCCACGGCCGAACGGTCGAAAAGGGAAATCCTCAATTATTTCGCCGGGCTGAGGCATATCGAGAAGAACGCGAAGAAAAAAACCATCAGTCACGAAGATTTGTTCACGCTTCACAAGCTTTTGGCCTCCCAAGTGATGGATCAAGGCGAAGCCGGAAAGTACAGGTCCATTCAGGTGCGGGTGGGGAACCACGTTCCACCTCCCCCCGCGCAGGTGAGCGGGCTCATGAGGGAATTATTGGAGTGGTGGAACAAGCACTCAAAATCCTGGCCACCGGTTATGACATCGGGGATCATCCATTACCGTTTTGAGGCTATCCATCCCTTCGCGGACGGCAACGGACGCATGGGAAGGATGCTGGCCCTTTGGGAACTTTTTCGCAGGGGGTTTGACACCCACCACATTTTCTCGGTGGATGAGGTCTTCTGGGAAAAGAGACCCCTCTATTACAGGAACCTGGATTTAGTGCGGACCCAAGGCGAGGATTTGACCGGATGGCTGGAATATACCGCCGAGGCTGTTCAACTCACGCTCGAAAGGGCTTGGGACAGGGTTCAAGCGCTCAAAGGCATGAAGGGGACCGGCAAGGTAGTCCTTTTGCCCCGGCAAGAAAAGTTCCTTGCCCTTTTGCGGGACCGTGGAAGCATGACACCCAGTGAAATATGGAAAGCTTTGGGTGTTTCCCGGCAAGGGGCCATGAATATCCTGAAGCCGCTGTTGGCGGCCGGTTTGATCGAGCGCATCGGAACCAAGAAGACCGGAAAGTATATTTTAAAAGAAAGCTAAACCTTCTTTTGTTCCCTCATCCAAACAATCTGTCCCGTGTGATGCCGCACATGCCAGGCGTAGGTGCCTAAGGCGCTTGAAAGCTTTGTAGCCTGATTGTTCCGGGGGTTGATGTAGGCGCGGGCAAACTCTTCTTCCGTCATGGTCCGCATCAACTGCACCCACTGCTTGTGAAGGCCCTCCAGTAAGGCCAATGGCCCCTCGATGGGGCCTGTTTTGGATTCCTTCAAATCCACCCATTTGTTCCGGTCATAGGCCTTGGTGATGGGCTGGTCTTCGGTTAAGGCCAGCTTGAAGTTGATATAGCCGTTCGTGTGGCTGTCCGCCAAGTGGTGGACGATCTGGCAGATGGTCCAATTCTTATACTTCGTGTCCAGCTGGGCGTCCGATAGGCCCGCCAGGGCATCCCGCAGGGTCTTGGGGGTTTTCTCGATGATGTCGATTAAGTCTTTGAGGGGAGGGTTTTCCTCTTCTTTAGGGTGAGGACCGACAGGGTAATCTGGGGCTTCCATGGCTTCTCCTTATTTCTGAGTTGATGGTGAAACTTTATACGGGTTTGAGCCAAAAATCATCTGTCGGACTTAACACATTTAAATACTGTCCGCCTAGTATTTCGGCAAAAAGAAAAAAGGGCGGGCCGTTCTTACGCGTAAAGAAGGTTTATCCTTCCTTTTCGCCTAAATAAGACTTATTGTTGAGTCAGACCTATTCGATACGAGCTTCCTCGATTTTCACGAGTTTTCTCGCCCATCGGTAGTTCCCAAAGGAAGTTCCAAAATGATAAGTTCCAAATTGGTTTGCCAAAGCTGTGCCGTACCGATCCGAAAGGATTCTGAAAAGGGAACCGAAAAAGCGGGCGGACATTCGGAGACCTATTGCCGTCGCTGTTACCAGTTGGGTTCCTTTACCGAGCCCAAAATGACCGCGGCTATCATGCGTGAGAAGGTGCTGGTGAAGATGGTCGAAATGCACTTTCCCCGGTTCTTAGCCGTGCAGTTAGCGGACCATGTTTATACCCTTAAACGATGGGAAACCCCCAAGGTCACGGCACCATCCGAGGCTCAGCTGGCCCTCTAAGGGGCTACTGTCGGGCCCCCATTCGCCATAATCCCCGCTTACCGGACATTTCTCCGTCGGATACCGGACATTTGCCAGACATAACTCCCACTTACCGGACATTTCCCCGCTGGATACAGGACATTTGCCGGATATCGCCCCCGCTTACCGGACATTTTCTCACCGGATACCAGACAATTGCCGGACATGGACACGAGGACAGTCTTATGGGAGAACCCTTAAATTCCCTTATTTTTCAGTGCCAGCGGCTGGCATCTCCACCCCCTAAATTTTTGGCCTAAAAATCTGGGTACTTCGCGATTCCCATTCTTTGGGTTCCTTGAGTATTTTGAGTGGGATAATGAAGGCCCGGGCAGGGCTCTATTGGCGCGATGGAGGGCGTTTGAATCAATTGATGGTCGAATATTAGACAAGATCAAAAGGGGCGAACCATGACATTTCCCGTTTTTTTATTACCGAGAATCGCCGGTACATTTCTTTTGACCTTGATGTTCTTGGGGATAGCCCTTGGGGGCCTGATCTCCCGAAAGCCCCTGGTCTTTTCCCAGAAACTCTATTTTTTCATTTTTGTTCCGATCCTGGGGGGGCCCTTACTTGCGGTGCTTTTTAATCCCCAAGCCATTTCAAGACTGGGCTCCCAGTTAGGGGTTTTGGGCCTCATATGGATTTTCTGTTTCGTGATCCTGATGAAGGTGATGACCGGCTATTCCGTCATGGGAATCACTGAAGAGTCCTTTCGGGCGATCGTGACCGATTCCCTGAAAAAATTAGGCGAGGAGTTCACGGAGGACATGAACGGCATCCGTTTAAAAAGAGGGGATGTGCCCCTGCGGACTAATTTTCAATTGGGGACCGGTTATGTCCGGCCCAAAAATAAGGAAGCGGGGTTGTTCATGAAAACCCTGGGCCCGGTCCTTCGGGAGGAATCGAAAAAAGACGGGGTGGAATATGATCCGAAGATTTTTTTGATGTTCCTGGGATTCGCCTTGATATTCATGCTCGTTACTTACACGGGGTGGGTGGCTGGTATGGCCGCCCATGTAATTCATCCGTGACATCCTTCCGGGCCTATCCGGGTCGGGGTAAGTTGCTTACCCTTTTGCTTATGGGTTTATTTCTATTGCCCTTAGGAGCCAGCTCCTTTGGAGACGACGAAATTCCCCCTCCTCCGGCCGTGGCTCCGACCCCCTGGCCCACCTCTACACCAGCGCCCGAACCTTCGCCCACCCCGCCGTACCCTGGTATCGAAAGGGATGTTTTCTTCGTCAACCCCGATGCTGGCGTAACGCTGGCGGGCACACTGGTTTTGCCGGAAGGCAAAGGTCCCTTTCCCGCGGCTATTTATGCTTGCGGCGGAGGGCCGGGGGCCCGGGATCATTTTATGTTTTTGTTCGCGGAAACCTTGGCCCGCAGGGGGATCGCCATCCTGATTTTTGACAAAAGGGGAGTGGGCAAATCCACAGGTGACTTTAATTCGTCCCACACACCGGATTTCAAGCAGGACGCGATAGCGGGCTTTCGATTCCTCAAAAGTCAGCCGGAGATCAATCCCGACAAAGTGGGAATGATCGGGCACAGCGAGGGGGGGATGATCGCCGAAATGGGGGCCGCCGAGAACCCCGACATGGCCTTCATTGTCCTCATGGCGGCGCCAGGGGTAAGAGAAGACCAACGGCGGGCGCTTCAAGGGGTCCAGGAAAGTAAAGCCTATGTCGTGGACGCGAAGGTGCTCAAGGCTGTCCAGGAGATCCTGGGGGAGGGCCTTTCCAGGCTGGAAAGGGAACAGGACCCGGAGTCCGCCCGAAAATTGATTCACGAAATACTGACCAAGGGTTACGCCGAGTTAAATGAAAAGGAAAAGGCTCAGTTGAGGGAGGTTTTGGAAGTGGATAACGCCACCATCGAGAACAAGGCCGCCTCCCCCTTGTTCCGAAAGTTCCTGCTTTGGGATCCCATCCCCTATCTGAAAAAGATCCGATGCCCGGTTTTGGCCCTGAACGGTGACAAGGATATCGCCGTGGTTTACCCACAGAACCTGAACGCCATCGGGGAAGCGTTGAAGGAAGCCGGAAACCGGGACTATACCCTGAAGATGTTCCGGGGCATCAATCACATTTTCCTGCACTGCACCACGGGTACTCCGGACGAAAATTTGTTTTACCAACCATGCTTCGCCCCGGAGGTTTTACAGGCCATGGGCGATTGGCTGGTTAAGCATACGAAATGAGCTTGTTCACGGCGGGGACCCATTCGACAGGACCTGCCCTGAGTTTATCGAAGGGCTTATGACAGGCCGGATTGAACAGGAAAAAAAGGAATTTTCATGAAACGTGATATGTCCAAGATCAAATCCATTTCCCGGAACCATAAAGAATTCAGGGAAAAACTGCTCCATAAGATGTCGGCCTACAACAAAAGCAGGGTAGGCGATGTGGGTTGGAAGACCCTGAACCTGGAAATGGTCGATCAGAACGGGAAATTCATGGGTGGCCTGACCGGATCCAGTTATTTGGGATGGTTTTATGTGGACCTTCTCTTCGTGGACGAGAAATTCCGGGGACGGGGCATCGGAAAAAGACTCCTCCAAGAGGCCGAAGCCTGGGCGAAGAAAAAGGGCTGTCGAAACATCAATTTGAACACCATCACCTTCCAAGCGCCGGGGTTTTACCGGAAGATGGGCTACCGGGTTTTTGGCAAACTGTCCTATCCCAAGGGGAATGTCCGGTTCTATTTTAAGAAAAAGCTTTAGGGTATCCACGTCGTGGACCCGTCGTGGACAAGCTTTGGTACAATGATGCTTATTGATTGTCTTTGAGGCGTGTCATGAAATTTTCGGTCATGGGTTTTATTTCGCTTTTTTTCTTCGCCTCGTTTTTAATCATCGGCTGCCCGGGTAAAAATAGCCCCTCTTCGCCATCAACATCCAATAACGGAAACGGAGGGGGCGGTCAGGTTGGAACCCCGCCTTTGGGCGCGGCTTGTCCCTCCGGGCTTCCCGGCTACCTGGGCCCGATCGGTTTCAAGGCCGGGTCTCTCCCCGCTTATGGCGGCTTCGTGAACCTTATGGCCTATAACGCCATCGCCGTCGATTCGGTCAACGGGGTTGTTTATGTGGCCGATTATGGAAACCAAGGTGTTTCGGTCCTCGACCGGGTGCAAAAGTTTTCCCTGGCGGGGGTGGTGGCGCAGGAAATACACCCGGCGGGCGCGGGTACCACCCTGGCAAGCGGGATCTTCGCCTCCATGGCCGTGGACCACACCGGCAATTTGTATATCGCCTATAACCCCACCGGCCCGCCGCCTTCCCTGATCCTGAAATACAATTCGGCGGGGAACTTCGTGTCTTCCTGGAACGGGAGTAATTCGGCGGAGGGAACCTTCGGAAGTCTTGGCGCTTTGGCCTGCGATTCCCAAAACAACCTTTACGTGAGTTCCAACAGTTGGACGATGAAATTTTCTTCCTCCGGGACCCCCCTGGCTTCCACCACGGCCCTGCCGGGGTTCAGCTCCATGGCGGTGGATTCGCATGATTATCTCTATGGGGCCAATACCCCTGGGGATCAAATTGTGAAATTCAACACCAGTTTGAGCCAGGTTTCCGCTTGGGGTTCCTATGGCGCGGGCCCTGGCCAGTTTGGCGCTCCCTGGGGCGTGGCCGTGGGCGGCGGGGATCTGGTTTACGTGGCCGACACCAATAACACCCGGTTCCAGATTTTCCGAAACGATGGAACCTATTGCAGTGAAATGGACGGCATCGATTCTTTCGGCATAGCCGCTGACAGCGCGAACAATTATTTTTACGACCAATTGGGCAGTGGGGACTATATCAAGTGGTTCGGCGTCACCCTGGCGGTGTCACCCACCCTGACACCCACCATCACTTTTACGGGAACCTCCACTTTTACAGGTACCCCGACTTGGACCCCGACGGTCACCGGTACCCCCACCTTTTCCGGCACCCCGACTTCGTCCCCGACCATCACGAATACCTTCACCCCCACCTCGACTTCCACCATCACCAACACACCGACCAATTCACCAACCTCCACATCCACCTCCAGCCCCACCAATTCACCCACCAGCACACCCACTTCCACTCCCACGGTTACCTTCACTTCTACTTTCACGTCAACCCCCACTGTCAGTTACTTACGTCAATGGGGAAACCAGGGATCGGGCAACAGCCAGTTTAATTTTCCCTCAGGCATAGCGCTGGATGGAGCGGGAAACCTGTATGTGGCGGATAATTTGAATAACCGGATTCAAAAATTCACGACGATTGGGGGGTACGTGACCCAATGGGGAAACAGCGCGCCGACTACCGGTGGAGGGAATGGACAATTTAATTCACCCTATGGTGTGGCGGTGGATTCTTTGGGCAACGTGTACGTGGTGGACACAGGTAACAACCGCATCCAGTATTTTGACCCGAGTGGTAATTATCTTGGACAATGGGGAACCACCGGCAGCGGCCCAGGCCAGTTTAGTACGCCCTATGGCGTGGCAGTGAACTCCTCGGGGATTGTGTATGTGGGGGACAACAATGATCGTATCCAGGAATTTACTACCATTGGGGGGTACATAACCCAATGGGGAACATACGGCAGCGGCACCAGCCAGTTTAATACCCCCGAGGGTTTGGCTTTGGATTCGTCCGGGAATGTTTATGTAGTGGATTATGGCAACGATCGAATCGAGAAGTTCACCAGTACCGGGGGATTCCTAACGACGTGGGGATCGCAAGGCGGCGGTTTAGGGCATTTCAATTCCCCCTACGGCATCGGGATAGATGCTTTGGGAACCGTGTATGTGGCGGACGGGAACAACGACTTCATCCAGATGTTTACGTCCAGTGGCTTATACCTCACTGAATGGGGCTATTATGGAACCGGAAACGGGAATTTGAGTGTACCCTATGGAGTGGCCATTGATGCCTTGGGAAATATTTATGTTAGTGATTCCGGCAACAACCGTATTGAGGTTTTTTCACCCTGAACCGAAGCCCGTCAGCCTTGATTCAGCCTTAATCTTTAGGGATTCAAAAAAAATAAAGAAGTTGTCCACGACGGAACCCTTCGTGGACAACTAAATCCAGAAAAAGTTAAAACTTTGAAAAGAAGCTAAACGATGAAGAAAATTCTCACAAAAGACACGTGGAAGTTGATTTTGGCCCTCGGGTTTTTGCTTGGCCCCCGCTTTTTTCTCTTCGCCGAGGCCTCCCTAGTTTCAGAGGACCTGAAACTTGCCGATAAAGCCTTCCAGGCCAAGGATTACGCCTTGTGCATGAAATGGAATTTGAAGGCCGTCGCTGAAAACAATGCCGTGGCCCAAAGGCATGTCGGTTATTTATACGCCAATGGGCTGGGGGTCGAACAGGATTACCTCGAAGCCCTGAAGTGGTATCAAATGGCCGCGGGCCAAGGGGACGCCAAAGCGGAATGCAACCTCGGCGCGATGTATGAACAAGGGAACGGCGTTACTAAAAATTACCATGAGGCCCTTATGTGGTACCAAAAATCCGCGTCTCAAGGGAATGATTTGGCCCAACTCGACCTCGGTTGTTTTTATGAGCACGGTTATGGAGTGGCGCGGGATGACGCGGAAGCCTTGAAGTGGTACGAAAAATCAGCTGGGCAAGGGAACGATCTGGCTAAAAAATTAACCGCCGAGCTCAAGGCGAAAATGACGTATGAAAAAGGGAAGCCGTGAAAAGAATTCGCCGGCTTGTTGTATTTACCCAGACTTTTATTTTAGGGACACCTATTTTTGAATAAGGGATTGGAAATAAAAAAATTAATTTTGTTCTTGTCTTTGATGATCTATTCGCCTCTTTTCACTTTTGCCCAAGAGCCGATCAAAAACCCATTCATCGCGGTGTTCGTCGATGATGCCACCGAAAAGGAACTGGGGCCCTTTCCCTACGACCGGTCGAAATATGCCGAAGTTATTTCCATCCTGCGGGAGGCAAAGGCCAAGGCCGTGGTCTTAAAATATTTCCTGGATCGAGCAAAGCCGGGTGCCGGGGACGATGAACTTTCCGCGGAAATCAAAAAGATACCGGTTTTGTTACAAGCGCGATTGGATCCGGGCGAACCACAGCCTCATCCATTGCCGGTACGCTTCGGATTGGGCTCACGAGTAAAAGGCGATACCCACGCGCTTCTTTACGCCAAAAGCGGTTGGATACCTTTGGAAAAATTCAGCCTAGGTTGCGCTGGTATTGGGTTTGTGGACATTGCTTCAAAGAATGATGTCCTCAATATTCCAATGGTCCTAAAATACAAGGACACTTTAGTGCCCTCTTTGGAACTGGCCGCGCTGGAACTGGCTTTCGGCGAGCCCGCTCAAATCCTCCTGGGTGATAAAGTGATCATGGCGGGTCACAGCCTGCCGGTCGATCCCTCGGGCCAGGTACGCGCGAAACTGCCGGCAAAAGACCAGATAGATTCCATTTCCTTTGTTGATGTTATCCAGGGGAACTTCGATAGAAAGCGGGTCGCGGGAAAGATTGTTATATTGGGTTTCGACGCCAAAGAAACCCCGGTGTTGGCCACGTCTTTGGGCCCCCTTCGCATCCATCGTCTTTTTTATTATTCACTAAAGAGCCTCAACGAACAATTTGAGGCGCATTGAGCCGGAACTTGTCTAGGACGAGGAGCTATTTACGATGAAAACTTTCATGAAAATCTATTTCTGGCCTTATCTTTTCGTGAATTTGGTGGGGGCCTATATGTCCCTTGAAATCGGCTTCGCGGATTTGGAACTGGTTTGGTCCACCGTGATCAACCTGTTTTCCCTCCTGGCCGTTTTCTTTTACGCTTTTGAAATCAAGCTATGGCCGCCGATCTTCTGGCAGGTTTGTTTCATCCTGTTCATCGCCGATATGGTTTACAACCTCCTTTTCCCCAGCTCGGTTTTCGCCGTTACCTCGCCCCTGCTTTATACCCTTTGTTACCTATTCGGGATGGGCTTGGGGCTTCCGGCGATGATTTCAGTGTATCTTTACGCCTTTAAAAACCAATCCTCTTGAAACCTTTTGGCCCCACTGGTCTTATACACCTCTGAGGTATATATGGCTTCCGATGACCCCATTGAACCCATCCACGGCATTGAACCCATGCAAATGCGCCCCACCCAGGGTCTGCGAAATAGGGGTTATTATGTCTTCGCCCGATTCCTGGAAAACCTGGTGAAGTGGAAAAGGTTCGAGCTTTCCAATGACCGAAATAAGTCGAAACAAAGAAGAGCAAAACCCGAACCCGATACGGTGGAAGCTGCCGATGAATCCGAAAAGACTTCGGAGTTCGACATCAAGGCTTGATTCGAAACTGGGGTTAGAAAAACCTTAGCGGAAATCAAAAGGGGATTGGGCCGAAACGTCGCGCCAAAGTCATTCGGCCTCTTGAGTTCGAGCTTTTTATTCTTCTTTTTGTTCCGCGGTTCCTTAACCCGAAAGTTATAATCCAAAAATGAAAAAGTGGCAGATCATGGATCTTGTCCGAAGCTTCTCGATTTTGGCGGTTTTGGCCGTTCATTCGAGTTCGTTCTTGAAGCCCTCCGATCAACCCATTACCCAAGCGGCCTTCCACCTGTTCGAAAGAAATGGCGGTTACGGGGTTTTTATTTTCTTCGTTGTTTCGGGCTTTCTCATTTCGCATGTCATCGCGGATAGCCGCGGAAATTTCTTCAACCCTAATTTCCGTCAGTTTTATTCCCGTCGGATTGGCCGGATCGTGCCTCTTTTGGTCCTGGTTATTTTAGCGGGGGTCTGCTTCGACTGTCTTTTGTCTCATGATTCTCTAAAGGTTCAAAAATGTTTCGGTTTGGAACAAACCGGCCCATGGTTTTGGCTGTCTATGGCCACTTTTACACTAAATTGGTGGGTTTTTTTCAAACCCGGGATGCTTCTGGGAAGCCTCTGGGGAGTGCTGTGGTCGCTCAGCATTGAGGAACAATATTATTTTATTTTCCCCATCGCCCTCAAAAAGCTCGGAAAGCCTAAAAATCTGGTTTTTTCCCTTCTCGCTTTCATCCTGGCGGGACTGGTTTGGAGGACTTGCGCTTATTTCTGTTTCACGACCTATTGGTTCTACAAATTTTATTTTAACTCCCTGAGTTGTTTCGACCTGATCGCCTTTGGTATTTTGCTTTTCATCGTTTCAAGCCGTTTCGAAAAGTATTTCCAAAGGAACAAGGGACTAAGCCTCATCGTTTGCGGGACGGGTTTTTTATGGACGGCCCTCGTTTACGTCGGCACCTTTTACAGCGAAAAAATCGACCAAATTTACGCTTCCACCGCCATGGGAGCCGGAGTATTCGCTTTCCTCTTGGGGGGCATGAACCTGGCTTTTTTCCAGTCGAAGTACTTGAAACTCCTCAGCCTTCCCGGAAAGTACTGTTATGGAATGTATCTGTTCCATTGGTTCGTTCTTTTCCTGATCGGCTCCAGCTTGCCGAAGATAAACTGTTTTTTGGGGTATTTTCTTTTTGTCGGCCTTACCACGGCCATCGCGGGATTTTCCTATCACGTCTTCGAAGCGCCGATGAATCTTTTTATTCGGAAATTATCGGAAAGTGGAGCCTCGAAATAACCTTCTTTAGTCTTCCTCAATCCATCGGGGCGAAAAAGAGGAAACTCTGAACCCGAAGGCGCGTTACCCTTCCTTTTGATTTCAAATGGTTTGCGGTAAAATGCCGCTCTGAATATTTTTTAATGGAGGCCGGAGTATGAAGAGGAAATCCATCAACTTTTTTTATTTAGTCCTTTCAGTCTTTTTTTCAGCTAGTTCGATTTTAATGGCCCAGGAGGCCAAACCCACGCCGGCGGCCCGAAAACCCATCATCGTTCGATGGAACACGATGAAAGGCATGAATTACTACCTTTCCGGCGTCAAGGTCAATGACCATGCCAGCTTGGAAAAGATTATCCTTCCCTTGAATGATCCGGAAGCGACAAGGCTTTTAAAATTATCCGAAGATTCGAAGGACTCCGGAGTTTTTTTTCTAGTGGCCGGACTGCCCCTCACCCTGGGCGGGGGGATAGTGGAGGGGGTCGCTTATAACCACGGCATCAACAGCGATACCGGCGCGGAAGTAGCCGGCGGGATTGGACTGATCGTTGGATTAGTCGGCGATTATGTCGGGCTTTTTAAGCTGGCGGAATCCCAAACCTCCCAATTCGCGGCCGTTCAGCGGTATAACCTGATCGTCACCGGGAATGGGGACCTTTCCTGGAACCAACCCAAGCCTTCCCTGAATCTGGCGTCGTTAACCATTCCTTTTTAATCACGGTGACTGAACCTTTGGACGGGCCCAAGTGATTTATTGCTACGGCGTCACCGCCATCAGCCGCATTTACCGCCTTCAATCGGATTTTCCCAAGGCCAACGGCTATGCCGAAGTGATCGCGGAAAAGGATAATATCGGCGGGGAAGCGGTAGGGACGGCCATGTGCCTAGCCCGGTTCGGGCACCAGGTTACGCTGGACGGCTTGAAAGTCACGACACGGGGGCAAGGCAGGGAAGTTTTCAAGAAGCTCGAGGGGCTCGGGATCGACGCTTCCCGAATCAAATCTTCCCGGTTGAAAGTGGGCGCGGTGGAAGCGGTTTATTCGGACAAGACCACCCGAAGCGTTTTCGCCAATTACGTCCAGACCTTCGCGGATAGTTCCAACCGCAACCCACCTTCCGCCGCCCTGATTCGCGAAGCCGCCCATGTCATGATTGATCCCTTCCTGAAAGGGGACTCGGCCCTGGCCGCGCGATTGGCCCGGCGGCACCGAATCCCTTACAGCCTCATGGATATTCACCATCACGACCCCGCTCTTTCCCCGGCCGCCTCCGTCATCTTGTCCGGGGATTTTACCGGCCAGTTTTATCGGGGCAAAAGCGTCCGGCAATTGTTTAAACTTTACCTATCGAGGATGTCGGGATTGTTGATCCTAACCCAGGGCTCCAAGGCGGTCTGGTATGGCCGCCGGGGCGGGCTGATCCGTATTGGGAAACCTTTTTCCGTGAAAGTGAAGGATACGACGGGAGCGGGGGATTCTTTCCGGGCGGGGGTGGTGCACGGTCTTTTAAGCGGCTGGCCCGATTCCAAGTCCATTACCTTCGCTTCGGCCCTGGCGGCCATGATCTGCCAGACTTTCCCGGGATGTATGGAAGGGCCTCGTCTTGAACAGGTGAAAAGTTTCATCAAGAGACGCTTTGGAAAATTTTAAAGAGAGAAACTCATGAATATCCCCTTCTTTCAAGTGGACGCTTTCGTGACGCGTGAACCTTTCTCGGGAAACCCGGCGGGGGTCTGTATTCTTCCGGGCCCCATGGATAGGCCTTGGATGCAGTCGCTGGCCATGGAAGTCAACCAGGAGGAAACGGCCTTTCTTTATCCCGAAAACGACGGCTTCCGCCTGAGGTGGTTCACGCCGAAGATCGAAGTGGCCCTTTGCGGTCACGCCACCTTGGCAAGCGCCCATGTGCTTTGGCATGAGGGAATCTTAAAAAAGGGTGAGGAAGCCCGTTTTTATACTCAGAGCGGGCTTTTGAAGGCCGGCCAAAAAGGGGATTTGATCGAATTGGATTTTCCGGCGAAGCCGACGGTTGTCTGTGAAAAACCCAAGGGACTGGAGAAAGCCTTGGGTACCTCGGTTCTCAGCTTGGGCCTTACCGGAACGGTTTATTTGGCGGAATTGTCCTCCGATCAGGCGGTAAGAAACCTCAAGCCCGATTTCAAAATGATGGAATCTTTCCTGAATCCCCAGTTGCACGGCGTCATCGTGACCGCCGCTTCGAAGGACCCAGCTTATGATTTCGTCTCCCGTTTTTTCGCTCCCTTGGCGGGAATTCCGGAAGATCCAGTGACCGGTTCGGCCCATTGCTGTCTTGGCCCTTTTTGGAAAGAACGGCTCCATAAAAATTCCTTTTCGGCCTATCAAGCCTCCTCCCGGGGCGGGGTTCTTCAAGTACGCTGTGAGGGCGACCGCGTCTTTCTGGGCGGGAAGGCTTTAACCGTTATTCAGGGTGAATTATCACAATTTAGCAAGGAGCGTCATGGCTCCAGGGGAGAATGAAATGCCTGATTTTCAAACGATAGTCCAGGATAACCGCAAGGAACGGGAGAGACTTTCGGGCCTCGTGGCGGGCCTTCGGGAGGGGGATTTTCAGACCCGCCTGCCCAATGGTTGGACGATCACGATGGCCCTGGGCCACTTGGCTTTTTGGGATTTGCGCCAAGCGACTCTGCTGAAGCGTTGGCTTGAGCAGGGCGTCAAACCAGGTTCCCTGGATGCGGAGGCGATCAACGAACCTTTAAGCGTTCTCTCCGCCTCTATTTATCCACAAGCCGTGGCGCGGCTGGTCGTCGAAGCGGCGGAAACCATCGACCGCGCGGTGGAACAATTGACACCCCCTCAGACCGTGGAATTGCTGAAGATGGGTCTGGAACGCAACCTCCACCGGGCCCTGCACCGGCGGGACCATCTGGACAAAATCGACAAGGCGCTGGGAGGAAAAATCGGTTAAATTATCCTTAACAGGTTGTTGAAAAAGTAGTTTTCAGCAACCTGTCGACAGCCATGGGATAGAAAGAGGCACCCAAAATATGGTTTTTATCTTTCGTGTCTCTTTCATAAATAGGAAAGAGTCCTTTTTCAGGACTTTTTCAGCATCCTGTTAATGCACTTCCGCACCACCCTCATTCTCCTATCATTGACCGCCCTTTCCGCCCCCCTCGCTTTTTCACAAACCCCCACGCCGGTTTTAACCCCGGGTGAAACCGACTATTCCAAAGTCATCGAGGATTTGGAAAACTTCATACCCGATGAAATGCATAACGAGCACGTGAGGGGCTTGAGCGTTGCCTTGGTGGATGGCGGCAGGGTGGTTTGGGTCAAGGGTTTCGGGCACGCGGACTCGGACAAGCAAATCCGCGCCACGGGTGACACCCTTTACCACCTGGGGGCGGTTTCCAAAATCTTCACCGCGGCGGAGGTCTTGAAACTGGCGCGGGAGGGCAGGATCGGACTGGATAAGCCCCTGCGGAAATATCTTCCGGAATTTTCCATTCACAGCCGGTTCAAAAAAGCCAAGGTGCTCACCGTCCGGTCTCTTTTAGCCAACCATTCGGGCCTCCCGGGCTTTTTCCTCAAGGGCATTTGGGTGGACCATCCGCAAGGGCTCGCGGATTTCATCCAGGACCTGAAGTCCGACTACCTGGTCGCCCCGCCCCAAAGCCTCTATAAGTATTCTTACGTGGATTACGACCTTCTAGGCCGCCTGGTGGAAGTGAAACGTAAGGAAGCTTTCGCGGACGCGGTGAAGGAAGACCTCTTCGAACCCTTGGGCATGGAGAACTCTTCCTTCGATAACTCGTCCGATAACGATCCTCAATTGGCCCAGGGCTACCGCAAAGGCAATAAAGTGGACCTGATCCATTTGCGGGATGTCCCGGCGGCGGGAATGGTTTCCAGCGCCAACGACCTGGCGAAGTTTCTCCAGGCGGTTTTGGGCGGCGGGGAACAAGGCGATCCAGCGCTGGTCCGGAACGAAATCCTGAAGGCCATGTTCAAACCCCAATATCCGGACATCCCGATGGACCTAGGCCATCAAGTGGGAATGGGCTGGCAATTGAACGGCCTGGATATCGCGGGTTCCCAAGGCACGGCCTGGCATGACGGTGAGTACCCGCCCTATATCGCCCAGTTGACGGTGCTTTACCAACAGGGGTTGGGAGTGGTTTTTCTTTCCAACAGCGAGGAAGGGGACAAGCCGAGGGAAGACGTGACGGTGCGGGCCTTGGAACTCATGCTCCAGGCCAAATACGGGCTCCAGGAAGATTTGAAGAAGAAAAAAATCGAGATGCCCAAGACCGTCACGGTTCCGCTGGATCAACTGGACCAGGACACGGGCTATTATTCGGCGCTAGGGCAATTGATGAAGGTGACCCGCCGTGATGGCCACTTGGCAGCCGAGTGGGACGGCCACCAACTGGACCTGCTTCCCGTCTCTCTAGACACTTTTGTGCCCCATATCACCTTTATTATTTTCCCCATAGACCTGCCCCAATTCCCGATCACCTTTTCCCGGATCCAGGAACAGGAAACGGGCGTTCTGGGAGGCTTGGCCTTTCCCGTGCCGCTTGAGAAAATCCAGCCGGTGGATATCCCCCAGGCTTGGAAGGACCGGGAAGGGGACTATGAACTGGAAAATCCTGACGGGCAGTTTGAGTTCAGCCGAATTTCCCTGGGAGAAAAGGAGGGATTCCTGACGGTGACCTTGAAAGTTTCCTTCAAAGCCTTCGACCTCAAGGAACAAGAATTCAAGGTGGCCTTGTTGCCCCTCTCCGATGAGGACGCGGTGATCCCTGGACTTTTTTACGGAGACGGGGGAACCCTTCACGCGGTGGATGAAGAAAAGACCCGGGCGTTCTATTCGGGCTATTGGTTTAGGAAAAAGGAAAGTCCCAATTCGACGCCGGTTGAGCCGACACCGAAACCGGTCGTGCCGGTTCCCACCCCGATCATCCCCTTGACTCCCACGGTGAAAGGGGTGGAACCGACGCCGACTTCAACCATTGGGGCCCAACCCTAGAAGGTTCCGCCTCACGTTTCCGTTATGCTCTTGGTGAGAAATTTCTTCGCGCCCTCGAAATTTTCCTGGCTTCCCCAGCCGCCGTACATCCAATCGTCGTCCTTCAAAAGATTAAACTGCCGAAGGGCCGTTTCATATTGGCCGGCGATCATACTGATTCGGGCGTACCAACTGCGCGCGGGAATATCGGTGGGATTGATTTTTAGATAATCTTCGAAGGCCTTTTGGACGGGAGTCCAAACCGAGGGGTCCTTGAAATATTCCTTCCGGTCAGGGCTCAAATCCCACAGGGCCTCCTGAAAGACAACCGTCAAGAGCCTGACCCGGGAGCCGGGGGAGGCCGCCGCCACGGAGGCATCGATGAAGGTCTTTACCGCCGCCACGTCCGAATGGGCGTGGAAAAACATAAAATTCATCTTGGCGCAGTAGGCGGAGTAGCAGTCGGGATCGGCTCGCACCGCGTTTTGGAAAGACCGTTCCACCTCGTTATCCCGGTGGAAGACTATTTGACCTTCCATTTGGAGGGTCCAAAGATAACCGTTGCCGGGGGAAAGGGCGCAGGCCTTGTCCAAGGCTTTCTGGCCCTTCTCTTTAAGATTTCCCGCAAATTCACTTCGGGGATCGGCGGCGACCGCGTAAACGCAGGCCCGGCCCAGGCAAGCCCAGGCGGCGGGGGATTGGGGATCCGCCGCTATCCATTCGTCCAAGTGGGAGATGTTTTGATAATTGCCGAGGGCTTGATAAATCAGGTAAAGCATCAGTTTGGGATTAGGGTCTTTAAGGGCCAGGATGGCGGCGCATTCGCTGTCGATATGGATATAGTTCTGTTGCCGAAAATCCTCAAAGGCCTGTTTTGTGTTGTAGGCGTCTTGGGCGTGGGCAAGGGTAAAGAATGGAAGCCAAACCAGGATCAAGGCGGCGGTTAATTTCGGAAAGCAAACTAGGCGCAACGCTATCCTCCCATTAAAGGCTTAAATAGAATAACGGGAGAAGGTGATAAAAGAAATCAGAGGGATGGGGGAAATTATTCCCTGTTTTTGCGGCTGGGAGGGTTTTTGAAAGTCACCCGAACCGTTGGGCGGCTTCCTCCAGTATTTTCACAGTTGCGGTGGCGCCCACCCGGGTGACGCCCAAATCCAGTACTTCCAACAAACGGTCCAGGTCGTGGATGCCACCGGCGGCCTTGACTTGAATAGAAGGGGGGGCGTAGGCCCGCATGAGTTTCAAGTCCTCGTTGGTGGCCCCCCCGGAGCCATAGCCCGTGGAAGTCTTCACGAAATCAGGGCCGATGCCCTCACAGATTTGGCAAAGCCGAATCTTTTGATCGTCCTGCAGATAACAATTTTCGAAGATGACTTTGCTGCGGGCCTTGCCGGCCTTGCAGAGGCCCACGACTCCCCGGATATCTTTCTCCACGAATTCCCAATCGCCGCTCAAAACCTTGCCGATATTGACGACCATGTCCAGTTCGGTGGCGCCATATTGGATGGATTGTTGGGCTTCCAGCATCTTGACCGCGGTCGTGGAGCCGCCATGGGGAAAACCCACCACAGATCCCACGGCCACACCCGAATCTTTCAATGATTTTGCCGCCCTGGAAACAAAATAAGGTTTGATGCAAACCGAGGCGACTTTGTACTTGCGAGCGATTTCAATTCCTTCCAAGAGAATGTCGTCCGTCATGACGGGGCTCAAGAGGGAATGGTCGATGACTTTGGCGATGGACGCGACGGAAAGGTTGTTCATGGAACCATCCTGTATTCGCTGGGGACCAATTCCCCCACCCGGTTACGGCCGGCGGCCTTGGCCTGGTACAGGCTCTCATCGGCTTTTCGGATGAGTTCCTTATGATCCACCATCGACTGGGTCTGGCAGGCGATTCCCATGCTTACAGTTACTTTCCTCCCCTGCAAACCCAAAAGTTCCAGGGGCGCGGAAGATTCGGTAAAGGATTTGAATAACCGCTGCGCCACATTCTGGGCCCCATCTGGGCCCACTTCCGGAAGGATGATCGCGAACTCATCCCCGCCAAGCCTCACCACGATATCGACGTTGCGAAGCCCCTGGACGAGGCGTTCCGCCACGGCCTTCAAAACCAGGTCCCCGGCGGGATGTCCATAAAGGTCGTTGATTTCCTTAAAATGATCCACGTCAAGGTAGAGAAGGCTGAGAAACCTTTTGTAGCGGCGGCAGCGCTGGACTTCCCGGGGAAGATAATTGTCGAAGTAACGGCGGTTATAAACGTCCGTCAAACCGTCTTTGATCGTCATGTTCCTGATTTTTTCGTGTATCTGGAAAGACTCGATGGCGAGCCCGGCCTGGGTCGCGAAATTAATCAGGGAAAGAAGGTCGGATTTATTCAGGCGCCGCTGGGTGAAGAGGTTGTCCACCGCCAGAACCCCGATGATCTTGTTGTTTCCAATGATGATGGGAGCGACTGCGGTGCAAAAAACACCCGGATCAATATATTTCAAATCTTTTTTCTTGACCATGCGATGGAGATTGTTGGTAAAGCTGGCCTTGCGGTGGCCGTAAACCATATCGGAGAACCAGTTGGTTCCTTTGACGGGGGAAAGGGGAATATCCCCGCAATCTCCCTCGAATTTACCGTAACGGTCGATGCCGATCATCCGTTGGCCGACGTTCCGGTCCCAGTTGACCATGAAAATACCAGCGCGGTCGTAACCCAGCCCTTTGGTGACGGAGGTGATGAGAAGCTTCAGGATGTCCTCAAAGCTGTTCTCGTCGCGCATGGCTTGCATTAAGCGCTGGTACATGAGAACTTCCTGGGTGAGGACTTTTTTGTCTCGGAGGGCCTTTTGCAGAAGGCTCTGCTTTTGAAGGTGGCTTTTGGCCATAAAACCTCCAGCAGAGGGATGTGCGTTTAACCTATTGGTTTAACGAATAAATTGTCTCATTTTTTGGGTGAATGTCAAATAAAAAGCCGCCCCAAAGGCCCCTGCTTTTAAACAAACAGGGGCTTTTGGGACGGCTTGATCAAATTTGAGGAACTGGTTTTAGTCTTTGTATTTCACTCCACAGCCATAGGGCGGGGTGGAAGGAACTGAAACTTTCTTTCCGTTTACCATGGATTCGGTCAATGCCCGATCCACGTAATTCACGAAAGGCTCACCCGAATCAGTTTTGGTGACATCCTCGTCCACCCGGGGGGCGTTGTCGATGGCTCCGTCATAAATAAGGACCCCTTTGGGATCGATGACGAACATGTGGGGTGTGGTTTTGGCTCCAAAAGCGTGGCCTAAATTCCCCTTAGGATCCAGGAAGACCGCCGTCAAATGGGCATGGTGGCTATTCATATCGGAGTTGGCTTGGGTTGCTTCCGCGTAACCTTCCATCCCGGGAGCGGAGGAAATCACCGCGAACCATTGGACTCCTTTTCGTACCCACTTCGCCTGCAATTTTTCCATTTTGCCTTTGTATTGGCTCACGACGAAGGGACAGGATTGGTTGTGCCATTCCAAAACCACATACTTTCCTTTGCTGTCGGCCAGTTTGTGTTCCTTGCCATTGCTGTCGATGGCGGTAAAGTCCGGCGCCGGATCACCCACCGTTGCCGCGTGGCCTAAAGAACTATTTCCCAAAATGATCAGGGCCAGGGCGAAGAACCCCCAATTCTTAAAATCTTTCATTCCAATCCTCCTTAAAATTTTTAGTGAAGCCATTACTCTTCCGCTAATGGGATAGTGACGTTATATCCCTTCGTCGATTTCTTCTCCTTGACCACCAATATCCCATCCAAGGATTTGACGTCCTGGGCCAATTGATCGGACTTCTTGACGGCAAGTTGAATGGAATTGCCTGAAGCCTTCGACACCTGGACGGGGGCGTTTTCAATTTCATTCGGATGACTGGGAATAAAAAGGGCCACGGTGGTCTTGGCAACGGAAGCTCCCGTATCAAGGTCGATATGAAATTCTTTTTTTCCCGTAGAACCGCTTACTTTCCAATCTTCCGGCGGGTCAAGGGGAAGGCTTCGGCGGGCCGATTGGAAAAGATATTCGTGCCGGGAGTTCAACTTTGGTTTGTGGTTCTTGACCACGAGGCGGACGTTAAAAGACATGTCCCCGGGAATGCAGATTTCGTTGCAAACCAGCCATCGAATATGGGCCGCGAATCGAACAAAGTGCCCGGGTTTCAAGTTGGCTGGGGTCTGGATGGGGACCATCAACACAGTCTCGTTTGTGTAGCCGTAATCGGCTAAGGAAGGGAGGGTGATTCGCTGGGGAGTGGGCCAAAGGATATCTCCTGCCGTGAAGCCGTCCGGCAAAGTCCAAGTAATGGAGGGTGGCTGGCCCGAATCCCCGGGGTTTTGCCAGTAAATATGCCAGTCTTTTTGCATGCGGAAATGAAAGCCCACCGTGACGCTGCCCCCCGGCTGAATGGAGGCTTGTTCGGCCAACAACTCCACTTTTAGGTGGGTGAGGTTTTGTGAAAAGGCGGGAGCTATAAATGATAAAAGGAAAAGCGCCAGAACGATTCGTTGAAACATTAGATTCCTTGAAAAGAAAACTTTGAAATTGCCATCGCAAGGAGTATCCCCAAATAGGGGATGGTTACGACGAAACAATCGCTCTTTAAATAAACTTCTGATTATTAAAAATGGGGCTTTCGGCGTAGTTTTACGAACGATGACACAGGGATTTAGACGTCCAGTCATTCCATTTTGAGCCGGTATCCCACACCCGATTCGGTGACAATATACCTGGGCCGGTCGGGATCGGCCTCTATTTTCTGGCGTAGTTGGTAAACGTAAATTCTCAGGTATTGCACCTGGTCGCCGCTGGCTGGGCCCCAAACTTCCTGCAAAATCTGTTTTTGGGTGACGACTTTCCCCGCGTGGCGGATGAGAAAGGCCAGAAGGTCGTACTCGTTAGGAGTTAAATGCACTTCCTTACCCCGAACCGTGACGACCCGGGCGGAAAGATCCACTTTGAAGTCGGGGGTTTCGAAAACTGGGTCCTGTTTCCCTCCCTGTTTCACCGTCTGGGCGTGCCGAAGGGCCACTCGGATGCGGGCCATGAGTTCCCCCACGTCAAAGGGTTTGGTGAGGTAGTCGTCGGCCCCGGCGTCGAGTCCCGCGATCTTATCTTTTTCCTTGCCCCGGGCCGTGATGATGATGATGGGTGTGGTGGTCCATTCCCGCAGGCGTTTTACGACTTCCAATCCATCCAGGTCGGGAAGTCCCAGATCCAAAAGGATAATATCGGGGTTGTGGGATGAGGCTAGGGCCAAACCTTCCTCACCCTTAACGGATTCCAACACCTTGAAGCCCTGGCTTTGAAGGGTGGGTTTCAAGAAGCGCCGGATGGCAAGTTCGTCCTCAATGATCAAAACGGTTCCGCTGTCAGCCATGAATTTCCTCGTTTAAACTTTAAGCTTTTTCTTGGTTCGTCATCAAATCACTTTTCAAGGGCAGCGTGAAACGGAAGAGGGACCCGCCACCCGGCCCATTTTCAGCCGAAATCGTTCCGCCATGAATCTCAATGATACCCTTACAAATGGAAAGTCCCAAGCCCGCTCCGCTCTTGGTTTCCTTTTGGGGTCCCCGGTAAAACTTCTCGAATAATCGGGGAAGATCGGCTTCGGGGATTCCCGGCCCCCTGTCCGCCACTTCCATGACCAACCGGTTTTCCTTAACTTCCGCCGAGATATCGATAGGGGTTCCGTCGGGTGTGTATTTGAGGGCGTTGTCCAGGAGGTTCACCAGCACCTGTTCGATCAAAAGGGCGTCCATGGGGACCAAGGGGAGTTCGGGGGTGATTTGGGTGGTGAGGGAGCGGGATCCCAGCCTTCCCTCAACCCGTGCAATGGCCGATCCGATAATTTCCGCCGGGATATGCAGTTCCTTCCTCAATTGAACCGCGCCCGATTCGAGTTTGGTCATTTCCAAAAGATTATTCACCAGCCGTTCCAAACGCTCGGCTTCGTCGTGGATGTTTTCCAAAAGATCCCGGCGAGTCGCCGTCGGGAGGGATTCCCCGTTATCCAACAGGCTGCTAGCCGAACCGGTGATGGCGGCCAAGGGCGTTCGCAAGTCGTGGGATACCGAACTCAAAAGGGAACTGCGCAGCCTTTCGGTTTCCACCTGCATCTGGGTTTGCTGCTGCTTTTCCGCCAGCTTGTCGCCGGCCACCGCCAACGCGGTCTGGTGGGCGAAGGCCTCCAACAAGTGCAATTGCTCGGGAATTAAAAGTTTTTCAGGGTTGGATGGTTTCACCCCCAGGGCACCCACCGGAGCGCCGGAGGCCAACAAGGGTACGTAAAGCGCCTCCGTGCCGGGCAAAGTGTCGGTGCCCCGGCCCGCCATCTGGCCCAGGTCGAAAGCCCAGTGGGCCACGCCCATTTCCTTGGCGGTCAGGTTAAATTCATTCATCGCCCCACAATGGACTTTCAGCCGCCCGTTTTCATCGGGTAAAAAGGCGATGACGGAACTTTCAAAGACCTCGGAGATATGTTTGACCGCGATCTCTAAAATTTCCTCAGTGCCCCGGGTGGAGGCCAACTCCCGCGACAGGGAGTAAAGGGCGGCAGTCCGCCGTTCCCGAAGGCGGGAAAGCTTGGCCTGGTTCCTGATCCTTACCGTCAAGTTACTGATAGAAAGGCCCACCAAGAGCATGACGAGGAACATAAAAATATATTGGGTGTCGGATACCGCGAAGGAGAAACGCGGGGGAACGAAAAAGAAGTCGAAAGCGATGACGCTTAAAAAGGAAGCCAACGTGGAAGGGCCTAGGCCCTGGCGGTAGGAAAAGGCCAGTATGCCAAGCAGGTACACCATAATGAGATTGGCCAGGTCCACTCTCGGAAATAGCAGCCAAGCTACACCGGTACTGATGGCTACCGTTAATAAGGAATAGCCATAACCCTTCCAGTCGATGGATCTCTTGGACAGACCCGTTTGGGTCCGTCTTTTCTCTCTTAAATCGGCGATTTCGCCTTTGGTAGCGTAAACATCGATGTCCCCACTAGCCCTTAAAAGCTGATCCACGGGGGAAGGCTTTAATAGGCTTCGCCAGGAATATTGCGGGGGTTTGCCGATGAAGATCTTGGTGATGTTCCGTTCCCGGGCATAATCCATGACTTCCTCGGCGAAATTTTGGCCGCTTAAGGTGGCGGTTTCAGCTCCCAATTGTTCGGCCAAACGAAGGTGTTGGATGGCCCGGGTGCGCAATTCTTCCGAAAGGCCGGCCTGGGAAGGCGTTTCAACGTAAAGAGCTATCCAATTGGAGCGCAGGGATTTGGCCATACGGTGTGCGGCCCGCACCAGATTGGCCGATGAGGGGCTGGGGGATACGCAAACCAAAATCTTGTCCGCTGTGGCCCAAGTTTGGGTGATGGCCTTGGTTTTTCGGTAGTCCTGCACCTGGTCATTGACACGGTCAGCGGTAATCCGCAGGGCCATTTCACGGAGCGCGATCAGATTGCCTTTGCGGAAGAAATTTTTGACGGCCCGCTGGGCCGCCTCGGCCATGTAAACCTTTCCTTCCTGGAGGCGCTTTAAGAGGTCGTCGGGAGGGAGGTCAATCAACTCCACCTCATCGGCCGTTTCCAAAACCTTGTCTGGGAGGGTTTCACGCACGACGACGCCGGTGATCTGGGCCACGATGTCGTTCAGACTTTCCAGGTGTTGGACATTGAGAGTGGAATAGACGTTCACCCCCAGGTCCAAGAGTTCCTGAACATCTTGCCAGCGTTTCAAATGCCGGGCGCCGGGCGCGTTGGTATGGGCCAATTCGTCGACCAAAAGAAGGCCGGGTTTGCGTTTCAGGGCCCCGTCAATGTCGAATTCCTTCAGCTTGGCTCCGCGGTATTCCAGTTCCTGGGAAGGAAGAATTTCGAGCCCCTCCAGCATGGCCGCTGTTTCCTTACGTCCATGGGTTTCCAAAAGGCCCACCACCACGTCCACCCCCTCGGCCTTTTTGGCCCGGGCGGCTTCCAGCATCGAATAGGTTTTTCCCACGCCGGGCGAGGAGCCGAAAAAAATCTTCAGCTTGCCCCTTTTTTCCTGCGCGGCTTCCATTTGGACACGGTTGAGGAGCTGGTCGGGATCGGGGCGTTTGTCGTTCATGGAGTGATTTTACGGCTCATCGGCGGCCACTGTCCATGAAACGGACCATCAAACTCCTTTATTTTAATTTTTCCCTTATGCCTTGGGACTCCCTCTTAACAGCATCTTTATCCGGTTTCGCCTTATCTTCTCTTCGACGGAAGATGAATGTCATCTTGTGTGACATGAATCATAAGTCAATTTGAAAAAGGGGCGAATAATGAATCCGCCCCGAAGAGGTGTGCCATGACAAGGATATTGTTCCTGCTTAGTCCAATCATTTTCAGCGGGCTTTGCCTCCTGTTGGGGGAGACTTTCAACTGGCTGAAAAGGAGCCGCGGGGAGAGCGACTTCACGACGAAAATAGTTTTATCCCATCCGAGGAGGAAATAACCATGTTGGAATTCTGGTGTGTAGCAATTTTCGTGGGGCTGTCCGCGTCGTCGATCTGGCTGATCTACGCCCTGGACGGAATGATGGGGAGTGAACCATGAACCTGACTTACCTTATTAGTGGAATCGTTTCGGCGTTGCTTCTGGCCTACCTTTTGGTGGCGCTCCTGAAGCCGGAGAAGTTCTAAGGCGGCCTTTCGCCGCCTTGCGGTGGTTCAAGTGAGCCGTCGTTGTTTGCAAGACGGTTAGATTAAGAATGGAGAATAAGAATGAATACCAATCAATGGATGCAGATCATCATTTTCTTCGTGGTACTCCTGGCCCTGGTAAAACCCTTGGGAACTTATATGGCCCGGGTTTACGGGGACAAACCCTTCTTCATGGAAAAACTGATCGGCTGGCTGGAAAGGCTGATCTACCGGATTTGCGGCATCAACCCGAAGAAGGAAATGGACTGGAAGGGTTATGCGCTTGCCATGCTGGCCTTCAATATCATGGGGGGGATCTTCCTTTACACCCTCATGCGCGTCCAGCAATGGCTACCCCTGAACCCGGCGGGCCAGTCCGCGGTCCCGCCCGACCTTTCCCTCAACACCGCCGTCAGTTTCATCACCAACACCAACTTCCAGTTCTACGGCGGGGAGACCACCCTCAGCTACCTGACCCAGATGTGCGGCATGACGGTGCAGAACTTCGTCTGCGCGGCATCCGGGCTGGCGGTCATGATCGCCCTCATCCGGGGCATCGCCCGGAAGGAAACCACCAAGATCGGCAATTTTTGGGCCGACCTGGTCCGGGGCACCCTTTATATCGTCCTGCCCATGAGTTTCATCTTCGCCCTCGTCCTGCTCCAACAGGGGACGCCCCAGACCTTCGCCGCTTACCCCAGCGCCACGCTGGTCCAGCCGACTTCCTATGACCAGCCGGTGACGACCGCGGCCGGGGCGCCGGTGACGGGCAAGGACGGCAAACCCGAGACAACGCATGTGGCGGTGACCGAACAGCCTATCGCCCTGGGACCCATGGCCTCGCAGATATCGGTCAAGCAGCTTTTCACCAACGGGGGCGGTTTCATGAACGTCAACTCCGCCCATCCTTATGAGAACCCCACGCCATTGACCGATTTCCTTGAGCTCATGGCCGTTTTCCTCATTTCCGTCGCCCAGTTCTACACCTTCGGCGTGATGGTCAAGGACCGGCGCCAGGGATGGGCGCTGATTATCGCCATGTTCCTCATCTTCGCGCCGATGTTCTACCTGTGTTTCGCCTCCGAGCAAGGTGGGAACCCGGTCTTGAACAAGCTGACCATGGGGACGCATGGGGAAACTCTCCATGACGGCAATATGGAGGGTAAGGAAGTGCGCTTCGGCATCGTCAATTCCACCCTTTGGGCCACGGCCTGTACGGCCACTTCCAACGGTTCGGTCAACTCCATGCACGATTCCTATACGCCCCTGGGGGGCCTGGTGCCCCTTTGGCTGATTGAATTGGGGGAGGTTATTTTCGGCGGGGTGGGCTGCGGGCTTTACGGCATGCTGGCCTTCGTCGTCGTGGCGGTTTTCGTGGCGGGGCTCATGGTGGGCCGAACCCCCGAGTACCTGGGGAAGAAGCTCGGGGCCTTCGAGACCAAGATAGCCTCCATCGCCATCCTGGTTCCGGCGCTCCTGACCTTGATTTGCACGGCCATCGCGGTGGTCTCCGACGGCGGCAAGGCCGGCCCCTCGAATCCCGGCGCGCACGGGTTCTCCGAAATCCTATACGGTTTTGCCTCCATGACCAACAACAACGGCAGCGCCTTTGCCGGGCTTAACGGCAATACCTTTTATGAACTGTTGGGGGCGGCGGCCATCTGGTTCGGGCGTTTCTGGATCAAGATTCCCGTACTTGCCCTGGCGGGAAGCCTGGCCAAAAAGAAGGTCGTGCCGGAAAGCGCGGGAACCCTCGCGACCCATACGCCCCTGTTTATCATCATGCTGATCTCCACGGTTTTGATCGTCGGGGCACTGGTGTTCTTCCCGGCCATGGCCCTAGGCCCTATCGTGGAGCATTTAAAGATGCTGAAAATGTGAAAACCAGTCGTCAGTCGGCAGTCCGCGGTCGGCAGCAAAGACTTCCAAAGCACTTACTGAAAACCACTGACTGCCCCAAGGTGCGCAGATGTTACAGATAGAAAAGGAAATGATCGGACTGCTGATGAAGGGGGCTTCCACCCCGATGGAGAACATCCAGGTTTCTTTTTTCCTGGTGGCCTGGTCCGCGTTGTTACTGGCCGTATTAAGGATGGTTCAACATGGCGAAGAAAAACAGGGCTTCACGCAAGCTGAAGGTATCCAAGAACTCGCGAGGGATTTCGCGAAAAAAACCGGGGCCGAAACGCAAACCAAAGCCCGCCCCCCGGTCCGGCGGAAGGTTAATAGCAAATAAAGTTTTGATTCAAGAGTTGCCAGATTCGAAAAGAGGAGAAAAGAAAATGACAGAACACACGAAAGAACGAAAACTGTTTGAGGGCGAGATTACCCGTAAGGCGGTCCTCGAGTCCTTCAAAAAGCTGAACCCGGCCCACATGGTCAAGAACCCGGTCATGTTCACCGTTTGGGTCGGCAGCGTCTTGACCACAGGGCTTTGGCTGCAAGCCATTTCCGGCAAGGGGGAGGCCGCCGCCGGCTTCATTTTCGAGGTTTCCCTGTGGCTGTGGTTCACGGTGCTTTTCGCCAATTTCGCGGAAGCCATGGCCGAGGGCCGGGGCAAGGCCCAGGCCGACACCCTGCGCAAGAGCCGCCAGGAAGTGAAGGCCAAGAAACTGGCCAAGCCCGAGAAGGATTCCAAGATGAGTGAAGTCCTGTCCGGCGACCTGCGCAAGGGCGACCTGGTGCTGGTGGAAGCGGGGGATTTCGTTCCCGCGGACGGGGAAGCAGTGGTGGGCGTGGCCATGGTGGACGAATCGGCCATCACCGGCGAATCGGCCCCCGTGGTGAGGGAATCCGGTGGGGACCGCAGCGCGGTCACTGGCGGCACCAAGGTCATTTCCGACTGGCTTATCATCAAAGTTTCATCCAATCCGGGCGAGTCCTTCCTGGACCGCATGATTTCCATGGTGGAGGGCGCCAAGCGGCAGAAGACGCCCAACGAGATCGCCCTGAACATCCTCCTGGCGGCCTTGACCATCGTGTTCCTCATCGTCTGCGCCACCCTGCTGCCCTTTTCCATCTATAGCGTGGCGGTTTCGGGCTCGGGCCTGGTGGTGACCGTGACCGTTTTGGTGGCCCTTTTCGTGTGCCTGGCGCCTACCACCATCGGCGGTTTGCTATCGGCCATCGGCATCGCGGGCATGGATCGCATGATCCAGGCCAATGTCATCGCCATGTCGGGCCGGGCGGTTGAGGCCGCGGGTGACGTGGACATGCTTTTACTTGATAAAACCGGCACTATCACTTTGGGCAACCGCCAAGCTACCGAATTTATCCCTGCCGATGGCGTGGACATCAAGGAACTGGCTGAGGCCGCCCAACTTTCCTCGCTTTCGGACGAAACGCCCGAAGGGCGCAGTATCGTGGTTTTGGCCAAGGAAAAGTACGGGCTACGGGGGCAGGAGATTCACGACTTGCACGCCACTTTCGTGCCCTTCACGGCGCAAACCCGCATGAGCGGCGTGGATATTGGGAAGCGCGCCATTCGCAAGGGAGCTGCCGAATCCATTGAGAACTACGTGAAAGACCAGGGGGGGAAATATCCGGATGACGTGCGCAAGGGTGTGGATTCCATCTCACGCCTGGGTGGTACGCCCCTGGTGGTGGCCGATGGGAAAAGGGTCATGGGCGTCATCTATTTGAAGGACATCGTCAAGGGAGGAATCCAGGAACGCTTCGCGGAATTGAGACGCATGGGCATCAAGACCGTAATGATCACGGGCGACAACCCCCTGACCGCCGCGGCCATCGCGGCGGAAGCCGGCGTGGACGACTTTTTGGCCCAAGCCACGCCGGAAGCCAAACTGAAGCTCATCCGGGAATCCCAGGCGGGAGGCCGCCTGGTGGCCATGGCGGGGGACGGCACCAACGACGCGCCGGCCCTGGCGCAAGCCGATGTGGCGGTGGCCATGAACACGGGCACCCAGGCCGCCAAGGAAGCGGGCAACATGGTGGATTTGGATTCCAACCCCACCAAGCTGATCGAGGTGGTGAAGATCGGCAAACAGCTCCTCATGACCCGGGGTTCGCTGACCACCTTCTCCATCGCCAACGACGTGGCGAAATATTTCGCCATCATTCCGGCGGCCTTCGCGCTGACCTATCCGGAGCTCAACACCCTGAACATCATGCACCTGGCCACGCCGCAGTCGGCCATTTTGTCCGCCGTCATCTTCAATGCGGTCATCATCGTGTTCCTGGTGCCCCTGGCCCTCAAGGGGGTGAAGTACCGGCCCGCTTCGGCTTCCAAGCTATTACAGGATAATTTCCTGATATATGGGGTGGGGGGACTGATCGTGCCTTTTATCGGAATCAAGTTGATCGACATGATTTTAGTGGGATTGGGATTAGTCTAAGAAAAGGAAAAGGTAAGATTTACCGCGAAGGCGCGAAGAACACGAAGAAAGTCATTGCGATGAAAAAGAAATACTTGCTTTTGAAAATAGCCGGTGTTTTCGCGGACTCCGCGTCTTCGCGGTGAAAATTTAGGAGGATTACATGTTTAAAGAATTAGGAATTCAATTCAGGATCTCATTGGCCGCCATGGTGTTTTTTACCCTCTTTTGCGGCCTCATTTACCCGGGGGTGGTGACCTTGGTGGGGCAGGCCGTGTTTCCCCGCCAAGCCAACGGCAGCCTGATCGAAGTGAACGGAAAAACGGTGGGGTCGGAACTCATCGGCCAGCCTTTTGACGACCCTAAGTATTTCTGGGGCCGGCCTTCCGCGACCTCTCCTTTTGCCTACAACGCCGCCAATTCCAGCGGTTCCAACCTGGGCCCGACCAATCCGGCCTTTATCAGCTCCGTTAAGGCCAACGTGGACGCCCAGCGCAAGGCCAATCCGGACATGGCGGACAAGCCCGTGCCGATGGACCTGGTGACGGCCTCGGGATCGGGGCTGGACCCCCACATCAGCCCGGCGGGCGCCGAGTACCAGGCGGCCCGCGTGGCCAAGGTTAGGAACCTGGCCCCTGCCAAGGTGGAAGAATTGATCGCCCAAAATACCGATGGCCGCTGGCTGGGGTTCATCGGCGACCCGGGAGTAAACGTGTTGAAACTCAACCTCGCCCTGGACGCTTTGGACTCAAAGTAAACCGTTCGGTACGACGATTGCTGAGGGGGTTCCATGAAAAAAATTGAGGCCATTGTCCGGCCCGAGAATTTCGAGAAAATCAAAGCCGCGATGGAAAGGGTCGGCTACGACGGAGTGACCCTGACCGAGGTGGAAGGCCAGGGGCGCCAGAAGGGCCTGGCCCAGCAGTTTAAGGGCTACAAATTCAACGTGGACTTTTTGCCTAAATTAAAAATGGAAATTGTGGCCGCCGACGGCGACGTCGCGAAGATCGTCCAGGCTATCCTGGGGACGAAGACCGGCGGACAGGCGGGGGACGGCAAGATATTCGTGTATGGTATTGAGGAAGCCTATCGCATCCGTGACGGAGAAAAAGGGGAAAAGGTTGTTTCCTGAGGGGAAGTTCCGAGCGGGGCTTGCTTGGAGGGTGGGGATGTCCTTGATGCAAGAGGATTAAATCGGGCTAGGTGCGGAAATAATGTTTCCTGCTTTCCGGTGAAGGCCATTTTTTTATTGTTTCTTAATATCCAGGGGTTCCTTCCTAAGAGAATTTTAATCTCTCTTTGTTCTAAGCTTTTCTTAGATGTTTGTAGTTTAGTTTGAGGAGGGCGAAATGGATTCAGGCATTCTGTCGTTTTTGATTTTGGGCGCCATGCTTTTACTGGCGGGTTTTTATTTGAAAGAGTATAAATGATTTTTTTAAAAAGACCCTTCGCCCATGGGCGAAGGGTCTTTTTAATTTGTGAAGATATTTGACGGAAAGTTTTTACGCCTCAAGATCAGTCTCGAATCTGATTCAAATCATGCGGTTTATACTCCCGGACTCCTATCTTTGGATACTGACGATTGGGAATTTTATTTCAAGGGAGAGAAAAATGGATTCAGGAGTTTGGTCATTGGTGGTCCTGGGTTTCATCGTCTTGTTGAGCGGCTTTTATTTGAAGGATTATTAATTTAAAAATTTTCAAAGGCCCTTCCCCGTGGGAAGGGCCTTTTTTGTTGCGGGACATTTAATTGAAATTTTTTCGGCATTTAGGATCAGTTTTAGACCTGATTTAAATCATGGGGCTTTCCCGCGAGGGGGATTAAGGTTGTCTTGTGGTCGCCGTGGATTCCAGTTTGCGGGAGGGGAAAATGAACGTTATATTGCCGGTCGTACTCATTGTTGGTTTTCTTGTTTTGTCCATCGTCTATTTGCGCGACTAACTTCAAAGTCCTTGGATTGGCCCCAAGGCGAAAAAAGATTTGGATACCGATGGGTGGCATGCCCGTCGGTATTTTTATTTAGAGTAGAGGAATAAGCGAAATGCTGGAACTTAGACCCATTTGCGAGAACTGTAAAAGACCCCTGCCGCCCCACTCCAAGGAAGCGATGATCTGTTCTTCGAGTGCACTTTCTGCCAAAACTGCGTGGATGGAATCCTGCAGAATGTGTGCCCCAATTGCGGCGGGGGTTTTTCTCCCAGGCCGATCCGGCCGAACACCGATTGGAAAAATGAGAATTGCTTAACCAAATATCCGGCCAGTACCCGGTTCAAACACAACCCGGTGAACGCCACAACCCACCTTGAATTCTCCGAACACATCAAAAAACTGCCGCCCGAAAAGCGGTAAGGGATCAGGGAATTCCCGCTTCCTTTTGAATCATTTCCGGATTCAATATTTTGATCTTCTTCTTTGCCCGAAGGATGAGTTTTTTCTTCTCCAAATCCCCCAGGTAGCGCATTAGGGTTTCGGGGGCGGTGTCCGAAAGCTCCGACATGTCGGTGCGGGACAATTCCATCTGCAGGAAACCGTCGGGCCGGACGCCATAGTTTTTCATTAAAAAACAAAGGACCCGGGCTACCCGCTGTTCGGCGGGCATCTGGGCGGCTCCGACCAGCCGGTCCTCCACTTCCCCCAGTTCCATACTGAGACTTTTCAAAAGCAGGTGGACCAACAGTTTGTCTTTTTGGAGGTAGTTGATGAAAAATTCCTTCTCGATGAAGGCGATCTTCGTATCGAGCAGAGATTCGGCGGTGACTTTGTAGAGCTCCCCTGTCAAAAGGGCCCGGTAGCCGAAAAGATCCCCCTTGCCGCCCATAAAAGTAATGTGCTGGCGCCCGGCCTTGCCTGATTTGAAGAGCTTGATGATTCCGTGGTGGATGTAATAAACCCCGAAAGGTTCGGTGCCTGTGTAAAAGATGTCCTGGCGGGGTTTGTAGAGGTGTTCGGTGATGACCGGAGCGCCTTTTTGGGTGGCGGCTTCCAGCAATCCCTGCAAGATTTTATGTTTCTCGGAAAACAAGCTGTCGTAGAAAGTGGGGTTCATGAATTTGCCAGTTCCAAAGTTTTAAGAAGCTTTGGCGCTTATCATAGCATGACGAGCGGGTCCTGGCAGTCCATGTCCCCGCTCGATTTAAATAATCTTTTGAATAGCCGGCTGATACTGGAAGTTAAATCACCCGCACTGGCACGATCATCATGTTCACGCCCTTGAAAAGCAGGCGGCGTTGGATTTCCAAGGCGGTTTGGTTGTGCAGCAGATTCGTCCAAAGGGATTCCTTGGCGAAGATGAGCTTACCCGAGAAGAAGGTCGCGTCGGAAAAGTCGGCGGAAACCAATTCGCACAGCCTTTCCATCCCGGCGATGACGTCGATATCCTCCACGTGCCGGAAGTCGGCCCGGTAACCCATCTTGTGGGCCAGGGCTACATATTTCCCTAGGTTTTCCTCGGTATTTTTCCTCAGGTTATCCAGTTCTTCAATCCCCTTGAACTTGCTGGAGTCGATGCGGCCGATAGAAACGAAAAGAAAATCCTGGAAACGGTTGGCGAAAAGCTTTTGGATCGAAAAGATGGCGTGGATGCCCAATCCGTTATAGCGCTCCACCATCACCACCGCGACCGCTTTGGCTTTATCGCAGGGCCCCAGGGCGGGCTCGCTGGTGTCCCGATCCGGCAAAGGAAGGTTGGTCAGAGCGTCGTCCAGGCGGGTTAGGGCTTGCTGGACTCCCTTGTAGTGGCGCTTTACCAAGAAACAAATAACGATGAGGACGGTCGTTAAGGCGATGGTCACGAAGCCGCCTTCGAGGAATTTGGCCATCACGGTCGCTACTAAAATAATGGAAGTCAGAGTCAAACCCAGTCCGTTGATAAAGAACCGGCTTTTCCAATCCTTTTGTTCGCGGCGGGCCTGCCACCAGTGGATACACATCGAAAGCTGGGACAGGCTGAAAGTGATATAAACATTGATCGCATAAAGTACGATAAGGGTGTCCACGTTGCCCTTGGCCAGTATGAGGATCACTAGGGTCGAGACGCCCATCACGAGAATTCCGTTCATGCGAACCAGCCGGTGGGAAAGGTTGGCGAAGCGGTGGGGAAGCCAGGAATCGGCGGCCATGTTGGACAAAACGTTGGGGCCGTCGATGAAGCCGGTTTGGGCGGCAATGAAGAGAAGCATGCCTTCCGAAAGTAAGGTCAGGTAGATAAGCCATTGGCCCAGCGGCAGGCCGAAAGCCGTCCAGGGCCCGAAGATGGCTTTGGCCAGGGTACCGTTCATGGTCTCGTTCTGGACGGCCTGAATATCCCAGAGCATGTATAAAAGCAGGATCCCGCCCGCGGTGAAGGCCAGGGAAGTCGCCATGTAAAGCATGGTGCGCTTGCCCGTTTTCACCCTGGGCTCCCTCAGGTTCGCCAAGCCATTGGAGACCGCCTCAATGCCCGTGTAGGTTCCCCCGCCCAGGCTGTAGGCCGTGAAAAAGATGACGATAAATCCCCAAACCCCCAAAGGCCCCCCGACAATCTCGTGGGTCTCTCTGAAGGTGCTTTGAACGACGGGTACGATTTGGGAGCCGTGGCCAAGCAATCCCGCCGCGATCAGGATGATATGGGTTCCCACGAAGACCAGGAAGATGGGAAGAAGGGCGGTCACCGATTCTTTGATGCCCCGCATATTGAGCCAAATCAAAAGAAGAACCAGAAGCACTTCGATGGACAGCTTGTGGGCAACGAAAAAAGTCGGCATGAAATCGGCGATAGCGTCCACGCCCGCCGCGATAGAAATGTTGATAGTCAGGATATAGTCCACGATGAGGGCGGAGCCGGAAATAAGGCCGGCCACGGGATGCAAGAGTTTGCTAGCCACCACGTAACCGCCGCCGCCCGAGGGGAAATGCTCGATCACCTGGCTATAGCTGGCGGAAATGATGAAGACGGTAGCGGCCACCGCGATGGCGAGGTAGAGGGCGATGTGGTGGTATTGGGCGCCCAGGGCCTTATAGGTTTCCTCGGGGCCGTAGGCTGAGGAGGACAGCCCGTCGGCTCCCAGTCCCACCCAGGCCAGGAAAGCGATGAGGCTCAGTTTGTGAAAGACATTCTGATCGAGAGGATTTTTGGCCTTGCCAAAGACAAGTTCTCTTACTTTTTCCACCATGACAGCCTCCCGAAAAAATTTTGACTCAAAATTTTTGAGGCCCCCCAGCGGGGGGCTGAAACCGGGCCGCCATGTTTCAGACGCGCCCTTCGAAGCCTGCGAGGTTAGCTGTCGGGCTCGGCGCGAAAGGCTCGCCGTTCCTTCCCATCAAGTCGGGAAAGGAATTAGCCCCAGATCATCGGGTCCCCCGTTCATTCCAGGCGGAATGACTCGGCTATTTGCTGAGAATCTTTATACTTTTTTAATTTGAGTTCAATGAAGGAGGGAAAAGAAGGCTAATATTAATAAAATCTTAATATTTTTGGATGAGGTGTTTTTGCCGTTTTTTTCAAGGAAATTAGGGTTTATTTGGGAAGAAAGAAACTGGCAACAATAAGTTAGAATTGAGACAGATAGAAGGTAATGATTTGGTTCGAGTTCAACCCGGTGAGAATTGAAAAATCTCGAACTAAAAGGGAAAACCTTTTTAATATGCCTAATACAAAAATAAAGCCTATTAAATCTAAAGAAAATTTTGAAAATAGTCCCTTTTTTTTAATTGTGACGGGTCAAAAATGGCCTTGGATTAACAAAATCATTCTTTATGCGACTTTTGTTTTCACTTTCCCATTTCGAAAGAAATTAAGAAACTCCGGCAGCGGTTCAATCGGTCATTTAGGCAAATTGATCCGTTTGAAAAGATTCGAAGAAGGCTATTCATTTGGATTAGAACAACTTTCTCGTTTATCTGCAAAGTTAAAGTTTGTTCCGAAAAATCCGAAGAGTTTTTTGGATTTTGCGAAGGCTTTTACTCCAATGATGTGGTGTTTTGTATTTGAACAAACATGTACATGCGCATCTGAAATAAACGAAGAAGGAGTCCTAGAAAAAATGGAAACTATTTATGAACAATATTCGGGGCCCAAGGATGGAAATTCAAACAATTTTGAACAAGTCCCCGTCGGTCGAGCATTGAGTGGCCTAGCTTCTCTGGCGTGGCGGAAGAAAAGTCCGGAAGCTGGATGGGAATGGATAAATAAAGCTGTAGAAAGCGAAAAGACCTATGGGTATTCCTATTATTTAAGGGCTTGGATGGGTGAAATAATGGGCGTGGGGCAACCCGTTAATGATTTGATTTTGGCTATTGGCTGTCAACCAGAACTAGAAGAAATGGCTTTCGAAGATGAAACTTTTCTAAAAAATGAAAACCTCTTAACGGAATTGAAGGAAAGGCTCGAAAAACCGAACTAGATATAACCTTTAATCGCGAATCATCACGAATTTAATGGTTCGTAAATCTACCTGCGCTGAAGCTCCGGTAGACAGGTCGTACAGAATGGGGAAGCGTTAGGCTTCTAGCCGACGATGATTAGGTCGGCGGATTCGGGCAGGCGTTCCGCCAAGTTCTTTAGCATGCGGCCCCGCACCATGCGCCAGAAGAAGGTGCGCTTGGACGATCCCACGAACACCTGCTTGACCTTCAATTCCTTGGCGGCCTCGGCGATGGAAAAGCCCGCGTCCTCGGCCATGCGCCAAATGGGGATGCCGGCCACGCCCAACTTTTGCAGTGTCGCGCAGGAATCGACCAGTACCTTGATCGCCTCGGGGGTTGGCTTAATCTCCTGGGGCAAGAACAAGCCCGGCATTTCATCCACATAAATTACGTATATATTGTTACGTTTCAAACCCTTTATATAAATCGACGCATCCTCCAGTAGTTTTGTGTTCACCTGCCTCAGTGCCACGAGAATAGGGGAGGATTCCATGGCGGAAGCCTCGATGGCTTCTTCCAGCGTCAGGATATTGGAGGCCTCCGGCAGGTCGGCGACGTTGGCTTCGGCTTCGGCGAAGACGGCTACGGCTTTCCGGGAAGCGCCGATGCGGTGCCAGACTCCGGTAGCTACCAGAATGGTGGCCAGGGTCCCGCCAAACATCAGGGCTTCCGGTTTGTGGAACATGTTAATGACCCAGGCGGCTAAGAGGGCGATGGTCGTGAAGGCCCCGGTCCAAAATTTGAATCCCCTCACCCCGTCCCTCCAGCGGAGCTTATCGATGGCCAGGGAAGAAAGGGAAAGGGTTCCCAAGAGGCCGAAATTATAAAGATCGCCCAGGGCATCCACGTTGGCTCGGGTGATGAGGATGATGGCCATGGGCACCAGCCCCGAGATAAGGATGGAAAGATACGGCGTTCCAAGGGTTGGGTGCCGTTTCCTTAAAAACGAGGGAAGGAATCCCAGGTCCGAAAGCCGCACGTTCACGTGGTAGTTGCCTACGATCGCGGTGTTGCAGGCCATGAAAAGCAAAGCCGAGGCCGCCACGACCACCGCCACACCCATGAAGGGCCCGCCGATCTGGAAACCCAGCGCGGACAGGAGGGAATCGGATTGGGTTTGTTTGACTGAGTCAGGGAGCAGGTAAAGCACGACGGAGGTCATGGGGGAGGAAATAATAGCGATGGCGATGATGACCCACATCATGGCTTTTCCGGCGGTGGCCTTGATGGGCAAGCGCATGGAGCCGGAAATCTGGGCGACCGATTCCAAACCCGAATAGGCCAGCCAGGTGGTGGCGTAACCGATCATGACGGCACCGAAAGTAATGGGGATGCCGGGATGGGTAATGCTGTGCCACCAGCCGCCCCAGGAATAATGAGGATTGAAGGCAATGGTGCAGAAAGCCCAGCCCAGGAGAAGAAAGGTTACGATGATTTCGACGGTGGCGAAGCTGGAGGTTACCGACGCCGATTCCTTAATGCCGATCATATTGATGAGCACGAGACAAAGGAACAAAACCATGGATGCGGCGATGACTAGGTCCTTCGTTTGCGGCATGAGGCTGGAGAGGTAATAGAGGCCCGAGACGCCCGAGATAGCCGATGTCAGGAAATAATCCACGGTGATAAAAGAGCCGCCGACCAGGGGCAGGAATTCGAAGGCAGAAAAGGCCTCGCGAACCACCGAAACCACGCCGCCGCCGTCCGGACAGCGCTCGCAAATTTCGACATATTTAAGCGCGATGGAGATAAAAACACCGGTGGTGATGAACTGGGCCAGGGTGGCCAGGTTGCCGATGGAGTTATAGAGGATGCCGGGAACGTAAAAGACCGAGGTGCCGATATCCGCGTAAACGATCGCGAAAACCAGGACCCAGCCCAGCTGGTGAACTTTTACGGATGAGGAGTTTGAATCGGACAAGGCCGCGCCTCCGAAGCCTGCGGGGTTAGCTGTCGGGCTCGGCGGGAATGCTCGCCGGTTCAATCCTCTTCTTTAGAGGGTGAAGCTTAGCCCCGAAAAACCTGGGTCCCCCGTTTGGCCTTTCGCCTGTTCCGAGGTTCTGGAACATCGCGTCAAGGTCAATTCGGCTGTTAAGGTGAATCTTTATACTTTTTTAATATTTAAATTCAAGGGGATTATGGGGCCGGGAGGCTGTTTGAGATGACTGGTTGGCCTTTTACCGCAAAATACGAGCTTTTTTGGAACTCGTATTTCGACAAAGAGGTTAAAAATAATCCATCCTAAATGTGATGGCATGAATCCAAAAGTTATTGAAAACAGTTCAATAAAACACGAAAGCGTCCGCCAGAAGGCTGTAATTAGGTTCATTCGCCACAAAGGTGGGATCGGCGCGCTGAAAATCAATTTGGGTTTTTAAATTCCGCATGGGATAGCACCGGATGCTTACCACCTGGCGTGTTTCATCGGCCGTGCTTTCATTCAATGAATCATTAAACTTCTCATCGACCAGGCGAAGGTAAATATCGTTGCCCAAGTCGACTTCCGCGCTCACGTGGTAGGCCATGAGCTTGTCTTCCTGAACCCCGTTATTGACGAAACCAGGGAGAATTTGGGTTGGTTCGGAGTAACCTTGGTCATATTCCGCCAGGAGGACAACAGGCCCGATTCGTCCCCAGCCAAAAGCGTTATAAAGCAGGGTTTGAGCGCTGGAAGGGACGGTCGTATCCGTTCCCCCCTGTTCATCCAGGTTGGCGGCGCAAAGGGAACCGCCTAAAGTAAACTCGGAAAAACTGACGCCTCCCTTCGCGGAAAAAATCTTTTCATTCATGATCACGCTTTCCGATGAGGTCGTTGCGGGGCCCGAGTCCCCATTGGTAAGAGCCATGTTGAGGAAAAAAGGATCGGGATAAATTCCCACTTCAAGGGCCCCGATTTGGGAACTATCAAACGAAAAGCCAAGCGGGGAACGAATCAGGCTGGCGTCATCCGAAAGAGTCAGGCCATAGGGCAATAAAAAATTCCCGAACTTGATGTAGGCCCCTCCCGGTAGGTTCGAGATCAAGCCATAGGCTTCTTTGGTAGTGCTTTCGTCCAAGCGATAAGTGAAAACTCCCGATACCACCTCATTCGCCTTAACTTGAATTGAAAAATCCTGGCGGCTGAGGGGTTGGGTGCCAACGGTAAAAGAACTATTGTTGGGGTTATTGAAGGTGTTGTAGTTTTGGGTCGTGTTGTAGCCCTCGTGGATGTCCATGCCGATAGCGATCCAGGAGGGGGTCGCGTGCTGGATTTTCTGGGCCGCTTCGGAAATGCCCTGCCAGTCGAAGGTTTGGAGGCTGTTTCCGTAGTTTTTCCCGAAGTCGTTTCGCAGCCACCCACCGGTCTGGTTGACGTGGCAGGCGTTGCAGTTGACCCCTTTCCAAGCCGCCAGGTAGGGTTCGGCCCAAACACCGGATGTTCCAAGGAATAAAACCAGCAAAACCGTCCCGAACAAATTTTTTTTCATATTCTCACCTCGAAGAATGTTCTTTGGCCCGAAGGGTCAAATTGAGAACACCGCAGAATTTCTTGAAGAAGCTACTTAGCCACAAGCAGTTTCCCGACCGTTCTTTCGGAGTCTTGGCTAATCACGATGTAATAAAAGCCATTCGCGAGGCTTTTCCCCCAATGGTCTTTCAACTCAAACGATGTCGTTTGATTCCCCGGCGGAAGGTTACCTAAATCCGCTTCCTGGATTTTTCGGAACGCCGCCGTGAAGATATGAAGCTTTACGTCACCCGAACCATTCAATTTAAATATTATTTGGATCAGTTCTGTTCCGTTTACCGGATTTGGATAGACGAGGATTTTTTCGGGCACTAGGACAGGTGTCGCGGTGAAAGTCATGATTCCCGTAGGTGTCGGGGTTAAGGTTGCCGCCGGGGTAAGAGTCAAAGTGGGGGTGAAAGAAGCTGTGCCGGTAGCCGTTTCTGTTGGGGTGGAAGACTCGGTGGCCGAAGAAGTTACCGTAAAACTGGGGGAAGGTGAGGGGCTGGAGGTGGATGTGCCGGTTGCCGTGGGACTGGCCGTGAAAGACAAGGTCAAAGTCGGGGTGATGGTTGGAGTCGGCGTGATCGGGCTTGTATTAGTAGGCGTCGAGGTCACCGTTGAACTGGCCGTCGGAGAAGCGGTTCCGGTCGCCGTCGAGGAAGCGGTACTTGTGGGGCTCGGGGTTACCGTCGAGGAAGGGGTTGGGGTTCCACTGGAGGTGGCGGTTGAAGTCGGGCTGAAGGTGGAAGTTACCGTTGCCGTAAGAGTCGCTGTAGAGGTCGGGCTGGAAGTAGCCGTGTTTGTCGAAGTGGAAGAGATGGTACTCGTAGCGGTTAGGGTTGCCGTGGAGGAGGGCGTCGGAGTTCCGCTGGAGGTGAAGGTCGAGGTTTGAGTGAAAGTGGGTGTTACCGATGCCGTGAGAGTCGGTGTAGAAGTTACGGTGGAAGTAGCCGTGTTGGTGGAGGTCGAAGAAACGGTGCTGGTGGCGGTTTTGGTTTCTGTCGAGGAAGGTGTAGGGGTTCCGCTGGAAGTAGAAGTTGAAGTTAAGGTGGAAGTGGGAGTACCTGAGGCCGTGTCAGTGGATGTAGAAGTAACCGTGGAAGTTGGGGTGGCCGTCGCCGTTTTGGTGGAGGTGCCGCTGGGAGTACTGGTTGCGGTCAGAGTGGCGGTGGAAGTAGAAGTTCCGGTCGTCGTCAGAGTGGGCGTTCCGGTGGGCGTGGGTGTGATCACGTTGGTGTCAGTGGAAGTCGCCGTCGATGTGGGTGTTGACGTTATCGTCGCGGTGGGAGTTTTAGTGGCCGTGGTTGTCGGCGAATTCGTTGGAGTAGCCGTTGTCGTTGAGGTGGATGTTGAAGTTGGGCTGGGTGTCGTTGAGTTGGCTCTCGTGGCCGTCGGACTTGCCGTTGGGGACGAGGTGGGAGTCGCTGTCCAGGTTGATGAGGGCGTCGAGGAAACCGTCGAAGTCGGGGTGAAAGTGGCGGAAGAAGTCGCCGTGCCGGTTAAGGTGGGGGAAAAACTCGCTGTCTTGCTCGGGGTTAAAGACGCTGTTGAAGTCGCGGTGCCGGTGGGGCTCGCGGTAGAGGTGTTGACAGGTGTCGAACTGGCGGTCAGGGTGGGAGAAAGGGTGGCGGTGGATGTCGGGGTGGCTGTGGCCGAGAAAGTCGAAGTGGAAGTTGGAGAATTGCTGGAAGTGGAAGTCGGGGTCAAGGTCAAGGTGCGTGTCGGGGTCATGGTAAGGGTTGAAGTAGAAGTGCCGGTTGGCGTTGAAGATAAAGTCACCGTCGGGCTATTCGTTGGGGTTGAAGTGGGTGTTAGGGTCCGGGTATTGGTCACGGTGAAAGTCATCGTCGAGGTGGCCGTATTCGTGGGTGTGGAAGTGATGGCCGCCGCGTTGACGATGAGAGTGCAAGCCATTCCCCCGCATCCCGTGGCGGTACAAGTCGTATTATTGGGAGCGCATCCCGTGGCGTGATTGCCGCAGTGGAAGAAATAAGTCCCGGGAGTGTTAAAAGTAAGAGTCAATCCGCTGGCGGGACTTAAGCCGTTCTCCATGCAGGTCGTACCGCTATAAAGATAAAGCGGATGGATATTGGTATTGGTGGTGTCCCAGGTGAGAGAGTCCCCAGCATTGATGGTGACTGCGGCAATAGCAGTCGTCGAACCCGTTGTGGTATATCGGTATTGGGTGCCCGTCGGATTAATGACCCCAATGGAAACTGTCGCGGCTCGCAAAGCCGAAAAGGGGGCCAAAAGGAGCAAAAAGCAAAAAACAAGTTTCCGTGTCAGCGGCATTCAACTACTCCGTAATGATAGTTGTTTCTTTGAGATGATTAATAACGCCGTAACATCATTAGTTTCCCGGAGCTTAAAATGTTACGAGGGGCGTGCTTTCCACAGAAAAGAGGCTTTTTTTCCAAGAATAACTAGCAATGTGAAGGCACACTCAGGGCTTTTGGAGCGATATGGGGGAAACGGGAAGCTTGAAGCGGCAACTTTGAGGGGCAGATATTTTTCTTGGAAACATGAAAAAATCCTTTTTGTTCCTATTACTCTGTGTTTTTCCTTATTAAAGTAACTTTGCTGGCGGATGCCCACTATTGATGGTTAAGGAGCTGTAGCCTTTGGATTTCAACGACGGCCAATGGCAAACCTGGACCCAGTTAATGAAGCAAACCCAAGGGGGCGATCAAGCGGCTTACGAACGCCTACTGGTGGAAATAAGCCCCCTGGTCTTTCATTACGTGAGAAAAAGAGTTTTCAACCAACAATACGTGGAGGATGTGTACCAGGAAGTGCTTTTGACCTTTCACAAGGCCAAGCACACCTACCGGACGGACTTGCCCTTCGGTCCTTGGTTTTTCGCGGTGATCCGAAACGCGATTTGGAGCGCCTTGCAAAAGAACCGAAAGATCGCGGAACGTGAAGTTCCAATGGAAGATTTACCCGAGTTTGCCGCCCTGGAAGCGGTGGAAGATAAAATCGACGACCGTCTTCGGCGGGCATTGGAATCCCTCCCGGAGATTTACCGGGGGGCGGTGGAGAGGTTGAAGTTCAAGGGAATGACGGTGGAAATGGCGGCTAAGGACCTAGGTATTTCCAAGATCGCCCTCCGGGTGAGGGCGCACCGGGGATACAGCCTTTTAAGGAAGTTTTTGACGGCGCAACAGGGAAAAAACAAATGAGCAAACCGATTCAATCTAAATCCAACTTAAATGACATGCCCGAATTCCAACGGCGCTTGGTGGAAAAGCTTGCCTCCGAGGTTAGGCCCCTCAAACCGACTCCGGGCGTTCTACAACAATGGTTTGTTTGGCTGGGCTTTTCCCTGTTAGTGGTGGGGGTGTCCCTCTCCTTGATTGGGCCGCAGTTCGAGATTATGGAAAAGCTTACCGATTTTTCGTCAGGCGGGTTCCTGTTTTTGGCTTTTTCAATATCGGCGTTCTGCGCTTGGATGGGCATAGCCTCCAGTAAGCCGGATTACCGGCCCAACCCGGCGCCCTGGATTTTCGCCGGCGTCCTGATCCTTTTTCTCTTTTGTATGCCTTTCCTGTTTTTTGACCGGGACAGTCTTTCGCAAGTATGGACCCTCAATATGGCCGACGGATGGTTTTGCGTGAGGACCGTGATATTGGTGGCCTTTCCTTCCTGGGTAATGCTGGGATGGATGGCTTCCCGGAACGCTTCCTTTCACCCCGGGTGGACCGGGGCTTGGCTGGGGGCCTCAGCTTTTCTCTTGGGGACGGGGACTATCCAACTTCATTGCGCCCACTGGGAAACCTGCCACATGCTGGTGGACCATCTGCTTCCCCTATTAGTGCTGATCTTTCTTCCTATATGGATAGGAAGCTACTGGTTCTCTCGTTGGATGAAATAAGACTCTAACCCCCCCAAAAAAAAGTTTAAGCTTTTTTATTTCCCGTAAACATCTTCCTTCTTTTGAACCTTATCCTCGATCACGGTCGCATCCAGGTTCTTCGCGTCCACGCCGACGGGCGTTAGAAGTACGGCACGCACTTTCTTTTCGCCATTATCCACCTCCACGAACTGGCAGTCGAACTGGGTAGCCTTGCGGGCCAGTTTGGCGGCCAAATAGGCGGTTTCCTCGGCCAACTTTTGGGGAGGATGATAGACCGTCATGGTCTGGGTGCCGGAGGCGATTCTTCGGCAGGCCGATAGGTCGTCCCCTAGGCCCCCCACCGAGACTTTTCCGGAAAGCTTTGCTTTTTCTAGGGCCCCGATAGCCCCTTCAGCCATTTGGCTATCCGAGGCCAATATTGCGTCCACTTTGTTTCCTTCTAGAGCCAGGATGGATTCCATTTTCTTCGCCGCCTCGGAAGGGCGGGTCCATTGGGCGGAGGCGATGCGGATATCCCCCCGGTCAATGAGGGGTTGTAGCGTTTTCATCTGACCTTCCCGAAGGTCCTTACCTTCCGCGGAGTCTTCCCCTAAGAGAACGTAGCGTCCTTGGGGAACCTTCTTTACCAATGCCTTCGCCTGCAACTCGCCCGCTTTCACGCTGTTAAAGCCAATGAGATAATCCAGGTCGCTGCCGGGAATGGGACGTTCCAGGGAGATTATCTTGATTCCAGCTTGATGCGCCGCGCTTACCAAGGGTGCGGCCTTCGCGGGATCGGAGGGAAACACCAAAAGGGTTTGGACACCCTGTCGGATTAATTCTTGAACCTGGGTTTCCTGGGCCGCCGGGTCATCCTTCGCGTCTTTGATAAAAAGTTCTGCCCGATTGTCTTCCATGGCCTCCTGCAACTTGTGAATGAATGGTTCCCGGCCCTGGGTATGGTCCAGGGAAAGGCCGATTTTGACATTGGGCCCCCAGTGGCCCCAGCCGGTTAAAAGTAGGAAGGTGAAACACCAAATGACGGAAATCCTTAAACGCATGGTTTCCTCGGTGAACGGGATGAATCAACTCGACTGATTATAGATAGGAGAGGGAATGGGTTTCAGCCAAATAACAAGGTAATTGAGGTAAAACGCTGGACAGAAACCTTACTGGGTTGCGGAACCCCACATTCGGCGTTACAGTTTGGCGGGATAGAAACTTCTAAAGGGTGCAGGCTTTGAAAGGAAACCGAAATCCGATGAACCGGATGAAAGCCAGTTTCAGACACGCCTTTCTGCTGGGTATTATTCTTTGGGGCGCCCAAGCCCTTTTGCCCTCTTCCTCCTTCGCGCAAGAGGATGACCCGGGCCTCATCCGGGCTCTCGAAACCGATTCGCCTCAGGTGGAAAATACCTACTATCTCGAAGCGACTTACAACAACGACAGTTCGTCCCATCATTTGTTTTATTCGTATGGTGAGGGGTTGTTCGCCTTGGTGAAGGATTTGGGCTTGGAGGTTGATTTTCCGAACCTGCTCACCGTGGAGCCCCTCGGCCAGGGTTCGGCGGGTTTGGGGCCCATCGGGGTCTACTTACGTTACGAGTTTTACCATTTCGGGGGATGGAGCAGTGAAACGGCGGGCGCCTTTTCCATTGAGGGCGGGGGAGCCTATGGTTTTTCCAACACCGCTTTCCCTTGGATCGGAAGCAGTTGGTCCCTTGAGGCCCTGGGCGGCTACCGGGTGGGAAAGTTCTTCCTGCAAGGGAACTACTGTTACCAGGGCGGGTTTGATTCCAATGTTCCGAGCGAATGGATGGCCAACACGGCGCTGGGGTACCGCTTGGGCTCGGATTGGTATATCCAGGGAGAAGCGGATTTTACGGCCATCACGACGCCTTTCAGCAACGCTAGCTGGTCCTTTATCCCTCAAATCGCCTTCCAGCCGGGGGAATGGCTGTTTGAATTAGGCGAATCCCTCAACGAATCACCTTCGGGTATCACAGAATTGATGGTCGCCCGGACTTTTTAAAACTGTTTTGAGGGTTGATCGATGTTAGTTCGAGTCCAACGCGGGGAAGCTCCTAACAGGGGATTCATGAATAAAAAAAATAGAAAATTGGCTAACCTTATTCTCTATCCGCTTTATTTTCCCATGGTAATTCTATGGATCATAATTGCTTTGATTATCGATCTCTTTATGACAAGGAGATGGCCAGGACCTGGTTTCAAGTACATTTATGTGAATGAAGATGGGACAGCACGCGAACTTACCAATGAAGAGCGCCAAATACTAACCCAAAAATATGAATCTGGAGATGGAGCACGTCCAAATATTAAATTTGGCTATAACGAGAGGAAATTAAACGGGAAGCTGAGTGGTTTCCTTAAACGACGTCACTTACCCTGGAATATTGTGATTGGCCCAGTTGAAAAGGCTAATCAATAAAGCGCTTTACACCCTAACTATTTCAAATTTGATAGTTCGCAAATTGTACGGGATGGAGACCCAAAGCGGATTCGTTAGTTCGACTTTAGGGGAACATCCTCATAGGCATTATGCGAAACCGGTTTTGACTGCAAAGTTTCCGGATGCAAGTATAACTGGTAGGCCGCATAGCCGATGAGGGCGATAAAGCCGGCCCAAAGCATCATCTCCACAAATCCTATTCCTTTTTGGTTGTTGATGCCGTTCCATTTCATACTTCTATCCTATCAAATCACCTCGCCGCCTTTCCCGGTTTAATTTCACCCACTTTCAGGTTGGGTACGGGATAATAAAGTCCATAAAACTTTCATTTCGCATCGGGAGATCCATGTCCTACCGGAAATATCCTCGGTTTACCCTTCTTCTGGCCCTGCTGGCGCTTGCCGGCGTTCTTGGAATTGTCATTTCTCATCATGTCCTGGAGAAAAAGGAATCCCTTTCCGGCATGGTTTATACCTGCCCTATGCATTGCCTGGACGGGAAGACCTATCCTGGGCCGGGGCGCTGCCCGGTTTGCCATATGGAATTGGTTCCTGTCTCCAACCCGCAAATGCAGGGGCAAACCCCGGGTCAGGAAGGGCGGTACGAGGTCCAGATACAGGGAAAACCCGCGATGGGTTTCTCGGCTTATCAGGTTCAGCGCCGATCCATTGAAAGCATCCTTTTGACGGCAGGGCGTCTTTCCCCCGACGGATTGTGGCTGAAGGCCGAGGTCGATCCGATGGCCGCTTCCGGTTTCAAAAAGGGGGGGCTTGCGATTGTGACACTCGACGCGGATTCTTCAAGCGCCTTTGTGGCCAAGATCACGAGTCTTTCAAGCCAGGGCCAGATCGTTCTCCGATTGTCCCGCCCCGCCCCTGGAAATCGTTACGCCCAAGCTCAGATCATCCGGGAACAACCTTCGTGCCTCGCCATTCCCTTGAACGCCATCTGGTACCAGGATGGGAAAGATTTCGTTTTTCGAATGGAGAATGGAAGCCCCCAGATGCGGGAAATCCAATTGGGATTGAAGGGGGAACATTTCGTTGAAGTGGCCCAAGGACTCGCGGAAGGGGATACTATCGCGGAATCCGGGTTATTTTTTCTGAATGCCGAAAAAGTTTTAAGGGGTTCGGCGGATACTTCAAACGATTCGGCTAATAGCAAGTCGCTCTGATTTTATAAGCGGGTATAAACACTGAAAGGCCATTCTTGTTTTCTCGAATCACTGAATTCTCTATTAAACATTCCAAATGGATATTGGTTTTCTTCGCCTTGGGAACTCTGGGGGGGTTAGTATCGCTAGCCCTTTGTCCCTTGGACGCCATCCCCGATTTGTCCGACCCTCAAGTGCTCCTTTACGCGCGAGTACCTGGAACACCCCGGGAAGTTTCCGAAGCGGTTACCCGACCGATGATGGACCGTTTGGCGGGACTACCGGAAGTCGAGACGGTGAGGGGTTTTTCAGATATCGACTATAGCTATATCACGGTGGTGTTGAAGGAAAAGGCGGATAACCCGGAGGCACGCCAAAAGATTGCCGACTTGGCCCATAGTTTCATCGCCAATCTTCCCGTGACTTGGCAGGTTTCCCAGGACAATTCGGGTGTGGGTTGGGTTTATGAATACAGCCTTTTCCACGGTAAAAGAGGCATGGATTTATATGGCCTGCGGTCTCTTCAGGAAAATGTGATTCGGCCAGCTCTCGCCCGTTTGGACGGCGTGGCCGAAGTGGCGACAGTGGGGGGATACGCCAAGCAATTTCAAATCGTGGTCAATCCCTATCTGTTGCGGGCCTACGGGCTGACACCCGCGGACCTCAGCCTGGCTTTGGAAGGGCGAGAACCTGAACTAAAGGGCCGGACTATTGAATTAAACGAAAGGGAAGCCATCCTGGACTTTTCCGGTGTCCTTCCCCCGGCGCAACCGGGAAAAATTCAATTCTTGGAGCATGGGCCCATCAACAGCCTGGGAGACCTGGCGGCCTTGAGATTTCGTTTCAAGGGAAAGGAAATGGCCTTGAGCCAAGTGGCCACTTTCCGTTTGGAGCCCGATTTAAGCTGGGGCACCGCCGAACTGGATGGAAAAGGGGAAGTGGTGGGGGGGATTGTTATTGCCCGCAAGGGAGTCAACAGCCTGGTTTTGATCCGGCGTATCAAAGAAGAGATGGAACGGCTGAAGCCATCTTTTTCGGGAGTCGAGGTTCAAACGGTTTATGACCGAAGCCAGCTTATCTATTCCACCCTGAAGACAGTTGGCTGGGAATTGTTCCAAGAGTTGTTCCTTTTATCTCTGGTGGTGACCCTTTTTCTGGGCCATTACCGTTCGGCTGTGGTTTTGGGCCTGGCTTTTCCGGCGGCCCTATCCCTTTGCTTTGTTCCCTTTCACGCTTTGGGCCTTTCCCTGAATCTAATGACCTTGGGTGGTTTGGCCATCGCCATTGGCGATATGCTCGATGCGGGCATCATCCTGGTGGAAAACGCCAATCGAAGACTCTCTCAAGCGGGCCGGCCCGCTTTGCTAAAAGAGGGCGTCCGGCGAAGGGAACTGGCACTGTCCTGTTCGGCTTTGATGCGGCCGCTGGTTTTTACCTTGCTGATCGTCACGGTTTCCTTTCTGCCGGTCTTCGTTCTTTCCGGTCAGTTGGGCAGGCTATTCGCGCCCCTGGTCGCCGCCAAGACCCTGGGGATGTTGTCTGCCTTGGCCGTTACTTTGTTTCTCTTTCCAGCCTTGTGCGTCAAGTTATTGAAGGGAAAATTCCAGCGGGAGGAAGAAAACAAAATTTCCATGAAGCTGCAATCCCTTTACCGGCCTAGTCTGGAGTGGGTACTTCAGCGGCCCCGGCGGGTGCTGGCGTCGGCCTTCTTTTTAATCGTGCTAACCATTCCCCTTTTTTTGTCACTGCACCGGGAATTCCTGCCTTCATTTAATGAAGGGAGCTTGTTGTTCATGCCCCTTACTCTGCCAGGGGCCGATTCGGAGACGATCAAAAACTGGCTGGTGGCGACAGACCGGAGGCTGGCGGCTTTTCCCGAAGTGGAGCGGGTTTTTGGGAAAGCCGGCCGGGCTGAAAGCGCTACCGACCCCGCCCCGCTTTCGATGATCGAAAGCACTGTTCTACTTAAACCCCGAAACCAATGGCCTTTTGGCATGACGGAAGAAAAGCTGACCCAGGAGATGGACGCGGCCCTTCAATTTTTCGGAGTTTCTAATGGATGGACCCAACCGATCCGGGGGCGCATTGACATGCAGGCCACTGGTGTCCGGACCCCCCTGGGGATCAAGGTCACCGCCCCCACCCTGGAAAGGGCCGAGGCGGGGGCGATTGATTTGGAAAAGGTTATTCTTCAAATTCCGGGTGTCAAGTCGGCAACAGCCGAGAGGGTCGTGAAGGCGCCTTACCTAGAGGTGGCCGTGGACGCAATGGCTGCGGCGAAAGCGGGGCTTCGCCCGGAAGAAATATTGGGGCAGGTAATTTCTTTCGCGGGTGCCGCCGGCTTAGGTAAAACATCAAATGGCTTCGACGGTATTCCAGTAGCCGTGGTTTACGCCCCGGAATTCAGCGACAGTTTGGACAAATTGAATCAGCTGCCGATTTTTACTTCACCGGGAAAAACGGTTCCTCTGGAAAAACTAGCCCGGGTGGAATGGGGGGAAGGGCCGGACATGATTCCCTTAGAAAATGGAAAACCCACCGTGATCGTCTATCTCGAATTGGACTCCACCAATACTTTCGGATGGGTCCAACGGAACCGGGCGCGGCTTGAACAGGTTTTTCCGCCAGGATCGGATATGCACCTTGAAATTTCCGGCCAGTATCAACAGGCGCAAAGAGCATGGGGCCGGTTGAAATGGTTGGCGCCTCTGTGTCTTTTTCTGATCGCGGTCCTCTTGCGCCTGGCACTGGCTTCCTGGCGAGAGACGGGAGTGATTCTGCTCTCGTTGCCTTTCGCTTTTCTCGGAGGCGTTTGGATGCAGGCCCTGCTGGGGATCCCCTTGTCAGTTTCCGTTTGGGTGGGCTATATCGCCCTTTTCGCGGTGGCAGTCCAGACGGGAGTGGTGATGGTGGTTTACCTGACGCAGGCTCTTGAGCGCGAAGGTCCCCAGGCTGGGCTGGATAAGAAAGTCTTCCAACAGGCCGTCCTGCGGGGTTCGGTTTTGAGGTTAAGGCCAAAACTTATGACAGTGGCCACTAACGTTGCAGCTTTTCTTCCACTACTTTGGACAAGGGGGAGCGGAGGAGATCTTTTAGCTTCGGTAGCCGCCCCGATCGTGGGTGGAATGGTCACCTCGGCGATCCATGTGCTTTATATTACCCCAGTTCTTTTTTATGGGACCAGGAGGGGCGTGCGGCATGAAAAATTCCGCCTAGGTAGAAATGGTTCAAAAAGCTTGTTAAATAGCCGTAAAACTGTCAAGTAAAAGGCAGTAGGCTCATGGACTAAGAGGTTGGGGTGGGAGTATATTAATTGTCATCTAAACAAGCTTGCAACGATTACAGTTATTATTGGACGAATTTATGAAAAAGCAAATTTTCCCTAGCTTTATTATGTTGATCGGCTTCTTTATCTTTTTTAGCCATCCCCTTCCATCTTATGCGCAATTGAACATGCTCATTTACGGAGACACCGACCCTGGGATCTCGGACACGGCACCAGGATTCAATGTGACGGTTTGGAACGATGCCACTTGGGCGGCGGCATCTACTGCGGATTTTGCCAAATTCAACGTCATTGTTTTCGCCGATGCCCCGGCGCCATCCTGTATTACCAGTTCCAGCGTTTGGAGCACCGCTTTGGCGACCGAGGCCACTTGGGGGCCAGCCATTACGGGTAATGTTCTCATCATCGGGTCGGATCCGGATTTTCATATCACCAATTCAGGTGTTTCCCCTAACGTGGAGTACAATTTTTTAAATTACGCCGCATCCGGGACTGGGACCGGTCTTTATGTCGCCTTGAGCTGTGTTTATAACGGAGTCTCGCCGGGTACGGTTGTTCCGCTCCTTTCCCCGCTTGGAACATTTACAGTGGAAGGCGCCGCGTCTGGCGGCTACGATGCGGCCCATATTGTCGCAAATAGCCCTGCTCTTACGGGTGTGACGGACGCCATGCTTTCCAACTGGAGCTATTCCGTCCATGAGGGGTTCGATGTTTGGCCTACCAACTTCGTCCCTCTCGCGATTGCCACCGATGCCGTAGATCCTAATTACACCGCCTCGGATGGAACCACGGGGTTGGTTTATATCCTGGCATCGGGTGATATCGTGGCCCTCGGAACCAACACGCCCACCCCTTATCCTACCAATACTCCCACGCCTAACTATACTTTGACTTTGACCCCTCCGAATACGCCTACGTCTACATCCACTCCGACTCCTACCCCCAACTTAACATTAACTTTGACACCCCCGAATACCTCCACGCCTACTTCCACTCCCACGTTTACGCTTACTCCTACCATCACCCTCACCCCTACCTTCACAACTACTTTCACGACTACCTTTACCACCACCTCAACGGCGACAAAGACCAGCACCTTTACCACAACCAACAGTCCAACCGTTACCAGTACTTTCACGATCACCAATACTCCCACCATAACCAATACTCCGACCATTACGCCGACGCCCACGGCCACCAATCCCACCCAAGATTCTTTTTACATCTCGGCGAACGCCTATAATCCGGCGACGGACAACCCCGTTTCCATTTATGTGGAATACAGCCAATTTCCAGGCGAGTATGATTTGTGGGTCTACAATACGGCTGGAGAACATATCAAGACGTTGGACCACCAGGAGATGAGTTCCCCGATCACCCAGTCCTATCATTGGGACGGTACAAACAAATATGGGGATAAATGCGCCAGCGGAGTTTATATCTTCTACTTGGTCGAGCCTTTCTCTCAAAAGATAAAAAGGATTGCCCTGATTCGATGACAAACCAGACGGTTTTTTTCTTGTATCCCAATACTTTCATAGTTCTTTCAGAAAAAGATTTGGGAGCAATTAGACTAGGGAATGAGACTGGGGTATATTGAATGCTGTCTATTAACTTTTTTGACGATTCCGTCTATTACGAGAAGAATTTATGAAAAAACAAAATTTTACATTTGTCCTCATTGTTGCCGGTTTCTTCGCCTATTTGATTAATCCTCTTCCATCTTACGCACAATTGAACATGTTGGTTTACGGAGACACGTCCCCCGGGATTGCGAACACGGCTCCAGGGTTCAATGTAACTGTTTGGAACGACGCCACTTGGGCCGCTGCCTCTACGGCAGATTTTGCCGCATTCAACGTTATCGTTTTCGGGGACGCCCCGGCACCTTCTTGTATTACCAGTTCGGGCGTCTGGAATACCGCTGTGGCCACGCAGGCGGCTTGGGGACCGGCGATTACGGGCAATATCCTGATTATCGGATCGGATCCTGATTTTCATATCACGAACTCGGGCGTGTCCCCCAACGTGGAATATAATTTCCTCAATTACGCCGCATCCGGTACGGGTACCGGCCTTTACGTTGCTTTGAGCTGTGTTTATAGCGGAGCTGCGGCAAATACCGCCGTTCCACTTCTTTCCCCCCTGGGTGTCTTCACCGTGGAAGGCGCGGCATCGGGCGGTTACAACTCTTCGCACATCGTGGCCAACAGCCCCGCCCTAACAGGCGTGACGGATGCCATGCTTTCCAACTGGAGTTTTTCCGTCCATGAGGGTTTCGACTCATGGCCGGCCAGCTTCATCCCCTTGGCAATTGCCACCGACGCCGTCGACCCTAATTACACCGCCTCGGATGGATCGTCGGGACTGGTCTATGTCCTGGCGACAGGCGCGATCGTGGGCCTTGGAACCGATACGCCTACTCCCCTTCCCACTTGGACTCCCACCGCTACCGCCACGCCCACCGGTACCTTGAGCCCCACCCTCAGCCCCACCAATACAACCACTTTGACGCCCACCTTCACTTCAACCCTTACAGCCACCATGACTCCTACCTTCACAACCACTGCAACGCCCACTTTTACTCCAACTCTGACGACCACATTGACTCCCACGGTTACTCCGACTTCCACTCCAACCTGTGAAACTCACGTTTGGCCCGATCCCTATAACCCCAGGTATGCCGTGAACCAAACGCTGAACATCGGTTGCTTGCAACCGAACGAAACGGTTTATTTTTATACTTTATCAGGGGAACTAGTGGCCCAAACTCAGCCAGCGGATTGGAAAGGACAGGACCAATGGGAAGTCCAATGGAACGGAAAGAACAAGCAGGGAGTTCCGGTTTCGGCGGGTATTTACTTCTATGTCATTAAGGACGGTCAGCAAAAGGTGGTCGGGACGGGCAAATTCCTAGTGAGCCGCTAAATTCCTAAAGAACTCAGAAAAGTCCCGAAAAATCTGATCTGAAAACCCTCAGTTTTCTATTCCGAGCAAGTCTTTCCCATAGTTACCAAATCTTCAATTCAATCGTTAGGCCCGGGCATTTTAAAAGTTTTCACCTTCGGGGAACTGGCGTTTTAGCATTGAGGAGAAAAAAATAGTCATCTCCCATGATATTATGAGTCTTGTTCATCACCATTAGTCGGCTTGTCATTAAAGGGGAAAAGAAAATGAAAGGTTGGAAAGTTGGGCTGTTCTTTTTACTGGGGTTAAACTTGAGCCTAATAAGAGGTTGGACACAAGAAGCTTTTGCTTCGGATATTAAAACTCCAGGTGTCCCCCCTATCGTCCAAGCTGCTGAAAATCTAACCCCGGCTGCCAATGAAACTATCCGAATACCCAAGCCCAATGTTCTTAAAGCTTCCGACTGGTTGAGCGATTCCGAATATCATTCCGATCCCAGCGCCCCGCGAAAAGGGCCGGATGGAACCCCTTGGAAAGTCGAAGCGAATGACCACACTCCTCGCGGCGCGGCGATAGCCCAGATGGCAGAGCCCGATTTCTTCAATCAGATCGGGGATTGGAACAAATCCGAGATAAAGCCAAGGACTTACTACTGGCACGCTTTTAACGGAACCAATTATTGTCATCTTCGCGATGGGTCGGGTAATCAATGGTACGGTTGGGTGGAAGGTCCAGCCTTTCATTGGGTACTTTACCGTTCGGGGCACTTTTGGTGGCATGACAGTTATGCCGAACGGTCCCTTTACTTTGACAGGGGTTATTGGTGGTGGCAGGGACGCCGAAAAGACCAGTTCCAGGTATATCTGGAGGATGGGCATTACCACGTTTGCGGTCCCGATGGGGTTTTAGGGGACGACCTATTCACCACTGGAACCGAGGAAGTGGCTACCCAACCTGTGGAAAAGGACCCGACTCCCACGTCAAAACCTGGGGATGATTCGGGGGCGCCCGGTGGGATGGGGTCGTTCAGCCATTAACAGGATACTGAAAATTTTTGAAGGATGGAAAATCCATGAGTGAAAATAAATCGTTCTTGGAAAAAAGATCACATGTACGGGTTCCCGTTAAGATTCCCGTTCAATTCGGGCTGGTCGAGGATCCGAAGGAATTGGAAGAACTAAAAAGCCAGATCGGACTGGCTAAAGATTTAAGCCTGGATGGAATGTTCATTAAGACGGATAAGATGGTCAAGGTGGGGGATGTTTTCCGCATGGATATTTCTTTGCCGGAGAAATCAAAACAATTGTTCGCTTTCGCGGAGGTGGTTTGGGCCAACGAAACCGGCGCCGGTCTTCGCCTGATGTTAATGGCCATGGAGGACAAGGAAGACCTGAAAGGTTACTGGGACAGCGCCGCTTCCAGTTGATATTTCACGGAATTTTGCTTTATCCCTGTATCGCGATTTCCACATCTTTTTCTAGATCCTCCGGTTTCGTAGTTGAGGCGTAGCGTTTAACCGGTTCACCCCTTGAGTCGATCAAGAATTTCGTGAAATTCCATTTAATGGCTTCGGTTCCTAAAATACCCGACTTTTCGTTCGTCAGGTATTGGTAAAGAGGGTGGGCATTGGCCCCGTTCACGTCGATCTTGGCGAAGAGGGGAAAGGTGATCCCGAAATTCAGGTCACAAAAGCTTTTGATCTCCTCCTCATTCCCCGGTTCCTGGGCGCCAAACTGGTTGCAGGGGAATCCGAGGACGGTAAATCCCTTATCCTTGTATTTTTTATACAGATTCTCTAAGCCTTCGTATTGCGGCGTAAAACCACAGTGGCTGGCCACGTTCACGATCAGAAGAGCTTTCCCGTGGTATTGTGAAAGAGAGATTTCTTTTTCGTCGATGGTCCTGGCCTTAAATGGATAAACGGACATAGTGCCTCCTTCGATGATTCTCTTGATTAACTATAGGTAATAATGGACGACGATGAAAGACCAGGCCTTAATTTAGTATTGCCGGATGTTTAGGTTGCGATACCTAATCCTTGGCTTGATGATGTGATGTGGGATGGTCCTAGAAGTTCCTCCCAAAGGATATTGAATTGAAATTTTTGAACGAGTTTGTTTCCTCTAAGAAAAAAGTATTGTGGCTTTGTTTTTCCATTAATTTACTACTTCATTTACCCTTTATGAACCTGCCTCCCCAAAGCATCCATGTTTGGCGTCAGTGCAGCACCTTGGCGGTCGCGCGCAATTTTTACGAAGAAGATATGAACATCCTGAAGCCAAGGCTGGATGACCGCATGGACAGGGATGGCGTGACTGGCACGCAGTTTCCATCCTATGAATATTTGGTAGCCCTGGGATATGAGCTGTTTGGGGAGCATTATTGGGTTCATCGAACGGTTTCATTCCTCATTTACTTCCTTGGCGCCTGGGGGATATATGAATTATTCTTTATCCTTTTCCAATCCGCCTGGGCGGCGACAATCGGCGCCTGGAGCTTTTGCTGGAGCCCGGAACTATTTTATTTTGGTATCTCGGCCCTGCCCGATGTGACGGCTCTTACCGCTTCTCTCTGGGGCCTTGTTTTTTTTGTCCGTTGGTTCAAAAGCGGGGAAAAGGTCCCTTACGGTTTGAGCCTCGTTTTAACGACTTTGGGCGGGCTAACCAAAATCCAATATTTGGTGATTGGGTTTCCTATCGCCGTCATGGTCGTGATGGAAAAAAAGAAATATAGCCTGAATCAAATTTTAATGATGATTTTCTTCGCCTTTACGTCGGTGGGATTAACCTTAGGGTGGTATTTCCGAGCTGTTCATTTGATTCAAACGAGCGGATTAAACGACTATGACATCGGGTTTACCCCCGCGCCTGGGTGGCTATGGGCGCTAAAGGTCGTTTGGCATAACGCCCATAGTGAAATTCCCGAGCTGATTTTGAACTACGCGACCTTTATTTTTTTTGTGGTTGGCATTTTCGCTTGGTTCAAAAAAAAGAAAATGGAATCAGGCTGGTTTTGGCCATTGGCAGCCTGGGGAATGGCTGTTCTTGCCTATTACTTCATTGAATTGGGCAAAATGGACGTTCATTCCTATTATCTTTTGCCTTTCCTGCCTTTGCTTTTGGTTTTCGTGGTTAGGGGGGGATTGGCCTTAAAGGACTCGAAATTCGCGTGGCTTTTTGTTTTTCTTCTCTTTGCCCAGCCCATCGTGGCATTTTTCAGGATTGTCCCGCCCCGCTTTTGGGCTAAGGATAAGGCCGTTCCCCAGGAGCTATATGTGGAAGCCTCCCGGGAGAAGCTTGAAGAAGCCGTACCCCGCAACGCCCTTTGTGTTATCGGCGAGGATAATTCACGGGCCATTTATTTTTATTTCTTGCATAAAAAAGGCTTTGCTTTTACTGAGCTGGGAGATTTGACGGCCTTGTCGGACGGCTCACCCCAATTGGAAAGGGACATACAACAAGGAGCCCAATACCTTTATACGGATGATTCCCAAGTAGCCGAGTCGAATGTTTTGAAACCCTATTTGGAATCGAAAGTTTTAAAGGAAGGTGACTTTCAAGTTTTTAAACTTGTTCAACCGGTTGGAAATTAAGAGAACTAAGTTTGATGTCTGAAGGAAAAATCGATGGTCATCGGGAATTTTTTTGACCCAAGGTTAATCAATCTGTAACCGGTAGCCCACTCCGGGTTCGGTCAGGAAATGTTGGGGACGGCCAGATTCGTTTTCTAATTTATTCCTTAAGTTATTCATATGGACCCTCAGGTAATGGGCTTGGTCGGAGTAAGCTTCACCCCATATCTCAGTCAATAGCTGGCGCTGGGTTACCACTTTTCCGGCGTGGCGAGTTAGGATCGCCAGCAATCCGAATTCGCGTTTTGTTAAATGGACCTCTGTACCGGCCTTTAAAATTCGACGATGGGCCAAGTCTACTTCCAAGTCACCGTGCTTGAATACCGCTTCTTCGCTTTTTCCAATCGCTTCTTGGGTGCGCCGCAGGGCCGAGCGAATGCGAGCCAGAAGTTCTTGGACGCCGAAAGGCTTGGTCAAGTAATCGTCCGCGCCCCGGTCTAAGGCGGCTACCTTGTCCGATTCCCTGTCCCGGGCCGAAACCACAATGATGGGTTTTTTGGACCACTCCCGCAAGCGTTTCATAACCTCCAGTCCGTCCATATCGGGCAGCCCTAAGTCCAGCAGAACCACGTCCGGATTGCGGGTGGCGGCTTGTACAAGACCTTCCTCTCCCGTCGAGGCTTGAAGGTAGTTGTAACCGCTGGCCGACAAGGTTGCCTTTAGGAAAAGACAGATGGGAGCCTCGTCCTCAATACATAAGACTGAAAGTTTTTCTTTTTCCATCGTCATTCCTCTTGGACTGCGGGGGGAGTCCCCCCGGTGGGGAGCGTGACAATAAAGGAAGCCCCACCGCCAGAGCGGTTGCTGGCAATGATGTCCCCGCCATGGGCCCGGGCTATGGCTAAACAAATACTAAGTCCCAGCCCCGCACCTTTTCCACCGCTATGATAGCCCCGGATGAATTTCTCGAATATGGATTTTTCCTCTCCCGGTTTCAAGCCGGGACCCCGGTCCGCGACTTCCATCTCCAACCCATCCTCCCCGGCTTTCACCGACAAGTGGATAGATGTTCCCCGCGGGGTATGATTAAGGGCATTCTGCAAAAGGTTCAATAAAAGCTGCTCCACCAGAAGGCCGTCGATGAAGGCGAGGGGAAGCTTGGGCTGAAAGTCCAGGGTGAGAGGAGTCTGAGTAAGGCGGGGTTTCAACCGCTCCAAGGCCACTCCCACCAGTTCCTCCACGGACTGCCATTCCTTTTTCGGTTCCAGTGCCCCCGCTTCCAAGCGGGTCATGTCCAATAGGTTTTGAACCAAGTGCTTCAAACGTTCCGCTTCAATGTAGATGGATTTTGTTAGCAAGAAGCGTTCCTCCGGATTCAAGACACCCTTATCCTCCAAAAGCCCGCTGGCGGCCCCAATAATGGAGGTCAGGGGTGTTCTCAAATCATGTGAGACGGCGCTTAAAAGAGCGCTACGGTTTTTCTCGTTCTCGGCGGCAATCCGGAGCTTTTCCGCCTGGCGGGATTTGGTCGCCAGAGCGCTGATCACCAGGCTTTCCACCAGCATGACCAACAAAGTCATCCAGCTCTCAGGCCGGGCGATAGTTAAACTGAAATAGGGTGGTATAGCGAAAAAATCGAGGGCTAAAGCCCCCAGGACCGACGCGGTCAAGGCCGGGCCCCGCCCCCACCAGAAGGAAATTCCTACGACGCCCAAAAGGTAAAACGTGCCGATGGCGGAAGGATCCAGGGTCTGGCGTAGCAAGTATCCCGGCAGCGTGATAACCGCGACGATTAAAACACTCCCGACATATTTTCGAAAGCTTTCCTGATTTGAGAGTCTCTTGAAGGCGGGAAAGGGAAGACCAGATGATTTTTTGACGGAAAAATTTTTGAATTTTGGGAAAAGTTTGGACATGAATTTAAGGGGCCTTTTGATTTTCACTATTTTGAATGGGTTAGTATAAGAACAAAAATTTTTATTGCGAATAGTGACACAAAAAAGAGGATCCGAGTTCAAAAGTTCATTAATTTTTTAGTTCCGAATTTCAAATTAAGCGGAATGAGGACCTTTCAAGAAAAAAATAGTGGGTTCAATTTAAGCCTACACAATTGTCATTAACGACGTTGGTTGTCTTTTGGTACCTTTTCTGGGGACTTGCCTTTGATCCATTTCGCGGGTTTCCTCTCGCTCTGCATCAAGAAAACATCAAGAAACTACCTTTGAAATCAAGGGGGCGTAAATTTTTTTGACTCAGGAAAAATATTTTTTATTTTCATGAAAATTTTTTCGTTTTTCCCAACGGAATTTTAATTTTAAAAATTCTCGAGGGATAAAAACTGGTTTTTTAAACGCGGGTGAGTGGCACGACCTTTGCTTTAGGTCCTGTGACATCCGCTTCAGTTATTTCAAAACAGGAGGAAATTATGGCTAAGTCAGCGTCACCCCAAGCGCCTTCAGTGGTCGAACGGGTACTCGATTGGAAAGGGGCAGCCACAAACGCTATGGCGCTGATCGCGCCGGGCGCCTTTTTGTGGATCACTTATCAAGGGCAATCGGCCGCGTCCGATTGGACCGGTAATGGTTGCCCGAACGACATGTGGTTCGGCATTCTCGTGGCCCTAGTCTTGGCTCTGTTGACGGCTCTTTCCTACGCCGAATTGGCGAAGATCTACCCGGAAGCGGGTTTCGCCGGTGCCGTCTATTTTGCCGAAAAGGCCTTTATCGACGACGGGAAGCTCAAACGCCCCGGGCCAGCCTCCATGGCCCGTGTCGCCAAACTTATCACCGGCTGGGCCGCCCATTTGTTCTACTGGGTTTATCCCGGCGTCATGGTAGCCACCTTCGGCAACTTGATCTCTTACCTGTATGGAGTAGTGACCAATGGTAAGACTTTGGATATGACTTGGGAAATGGTCATGGTCTGCCTCTTCACCGTCGGGGTGGGGTACATCGCCCACCGGGGCGTCCAGGGTTCAACCAAGACCAATATGTGGGGCAACTTCATCCAATGGGGCACACTAATCATCTTCAGCTTACTGGCGATCGGATACCGCATGAGCAACCCGGAACACGCCACCACTTGGGCCTTTACCGACGGTTTTGACGTCGTGAAGTTTCACACCCTCAAGGGAGTGCTGACCCAGGCCACCATCGCCATCCTGATCCTGGTCGGCTTTGAGAGCTGCACCTCCCTCGCGGCCGAAACCAAGGAGCCGGAAAAGAACATACCGAAGGCCATCATTGTGGCGCTGATCGTGCAGTGCGTATTCGCTTACATGTTCGAGTATTTTTGCGCCAACCTGGTAGTGAACGAAAAGTTTGTGGGATCGGTTCCTGTACCGGCTGTTGCGGCCGTTGCCGCCGTACCCATGAGCGTCTCGGGTGGTGTCACGACAGCAGCAGTCGCTGCGGTTGCCGCTGCTCCCGCGACCACGAAGGCCGTTTACGGTATGGATGCCATGGCCGCTTCCTCGGCGCCCATCGGTGACATGATCACGCACATCGGCAACAGCATGCTGGGCGGCATCGGACTCACACTCATGTACATCATGGCGCTCACTGTTTTGATCGCGGTAGTGGGAACCACCCTGGCTTGCATCAACACGGGTGTCCGCGTCACCACCGGTATGGCGGAGGACCGGGAACTGCCTCCGGTGTTTGGCTTTATCCACCAAAAATTCGCCTCGCCCTATACCGCCATCTGGTTCATGGTCGCCCTTTCTTGCGTCATCGGCATCGTCGGGATTCAGTCGGTCGACACTTGGCTGGGTATCACCTTCGCTTCCAACTTGGGGACCTTCGTGCTTTACGGTTCGGTCTGTATCTGGACTATCATCGCTTATAAGAACCGCAAGGATTTCAACTTTCTCAAGCACGGGCTCATCCCTTTCGGGGGTTTGGTCTTAAACGTAGCCATGTGTTGGGGTATTTTTTATGAAAACACCACCGCCGCCGCTTCAGCGGACCAACATACCCAGGTCAAGATTTGCTTCATCATCGCGGCTTCCTGGGCCTTGCTTTACGGATTGTGGGTCTTGGCGCATTCCACCTTGAAATCCCATGCTATGAAGATGATCTCGGTCATCATCCGGCCTGATTCGCTAGATAACCTGGCGGACGCCTTGAATAAGGAGGAATTGGTCCAGGGCATGACCATCTCCGAGGTCAAGGGTTTCGGCCGCACCAAGGGATCCAAAACGGACGACATGCCTTCCAAGGTCAAGTTCCTAGACAAGGTCCGGGTGGACGTGGTTGTGAATGAGTGGGATGTCCCGCATGTTATCGAAGTTATGAAGGAAGTCCTATACACCGGCAACAAGGGCGACGGAAAGATTTTCGTTCTAGAAACGGACGAAGCTGTCCGTGTCCGCACGGGTGAAACAGGAGTAGCCGCAGTTTAAGTTAAAACCCAGAATATTCTAAAGCCCCAGTGGAAGCTCACAGGGGCTTTTTTGTTTTTGGAGAAAGGATGAGGACTATTTATTTAAAGAGGTGGCTATTGCCGAAACAGGTTTGATTAAGTATTGTTATCGGGTTTTGAATAGCTTGAAGACCTGAGGATTAAGAAATCTATGGCTGAGATCTCAACCCCAAATCGTATTGTTGTAGCCTGCACTGACAAACCCGGGAAACTGCTCTTGTCTCTTCCTATTTTTCAGACGCTAAAAAAAGCCTTTCCTCAGGCCAAAATTACGGCCTTCGTCCAGCAGGGTGCGGAGGGCTTTTTGTTAGGAAATCCCGCCATCGATGCCGTGGAAACCCTGTCGCCAAAACAAAGGTTCTTTCCTTTGGTGGGCCGGTTTCGCCAGTTAGGGGCGGATATTTTTATTCATGTCACTTCCAGCCATACGCTGGTGCTGGCCGCCTGGCTGGCCAAGATCCCAACACGGATCGGGATGGAATATAAATGGCACGGCTTTTTCCTCACTCGGTCCGTCAAAATCAACCGGGCGGTCAGTGACCGAAACGAGGTTGAGTACAACTTTGAACTTTTAAAGCCACTTGGCGTAGAAACTTTTGCCACGAAAACCGAGTTCCCATTGACGGATGCGGATAAAACCGGTGTCCAGGAGATTTTAACCGAAAAAGGAATTGTTCCAGGCGTGCCTTATGTCCTTGTGCATCCGGGTTCCAAAGGGCACGCCCGACATTGGAAGGCCGAAAGGTATGGGCAATTATTAAATCATTTGTGCCAAATCAAGGGTTTGAGGGTAGTTGTGACGGCGGAGGCGGACGAAATGGCCCTGGTCTCAGAGGTGACGGCCCTGCTTTATTCGCTCGCTCCTGAGCAAAAACCCGCCATGGTTACTACAGGGGATTTAAGCCTGGGAGATTTAGCAGCCCTTTGCCAGGGTGCCCTCTGCCTTTTATCTGGGCCCACGGGGCCCATGCAGCTGGCCGCGGCGGTGGGAACCCCGACCGTAACCATCTTTTCCCCGGCCCCCGAGGCTACCCCGGTTCGGTGGGGTCCTTGGGGAAATGAGCACACCGTACTCATACCCCAAAATCCAAACTGCATGTCCTGCCAGTCCGGCTATTGCAAAAAACATGATCCCATGGACGCCCTGACGGTTCCAGAAGTGTTTGAGGCAATGAAAAAATATATCAATCGAAAAGTCCCGTTCTAATAATTCAAACCAACTTCACCAGGCCGATTTTGATGTTTTAGCTCTTTCGTGGGTTACGCTTGATGTCGCCCATGATCAAATAGACCCCTGACATCACCAGCAATCCGCCGATCCCCGGGCCCTTTAGATGTCCCATGGTTGGGTCCAAATGCAGGTTCATCATGCTCATGAAGCTCACGTTCCAACCGATGGCCATCAGGAAACGAAGAGTCCGCTGGGGATCCGTCGATTTCCAACCCCACGCGTAAAGTCCAGCCCCCACCAAGGGACCGATCGGCCCCAGGAAACCCATATATTTCACTACCAGATCGGCCTGGTTGCCAGCCTTGGAGTCCAAGGCCATCCACATGACACACCAAAGCAAAAGCCAGAATACTGTTAAGGCCGAAAGGCCATTAAGCAGACGGGCCATTGGTACGGGAGGATTCCGGAAACCCTCCTCGTTCATCATCAACATGGTAAAGCCGACCAGGGCTGGAAAGCCGTAAAGAAGTACATAGGTCGTCAACATGGGATGGTTTTGGGCCAATAAAGTCTTGAGCGGATCCACCAGCAAAACGCCCGGGGCAAAGAGGAAGCCGAGAATGCCGAAGCGATAAAAAGTAATTCCAAGTTTCATTTAATTAAGACTCCTCATTTTGTTGGTTCGGTAAAAAGAGAGACGATTCTAAAGCCAACCCTCGATTTGCGGTCTAAATATTTTTTATATTTTGGTTTAGGTTTGGCAGACGCCAAAGTCATTGCAGCCCATTTTGGGTGGATTAGCGACCGTTTTGGCTTACAAAACCTGCCTCCCCATTTTTAGGCTGAAATTCCGTTATTTGTATATGTCTACATAAATGTAATCTTATTTTTAATAATTTTACGTTATTTTTATTCTAATTTTAACTTCTTGATGAATCTTTTACTTGTTTTTTAAGGTCTTCGATCAGATGGCATAAGCCTTGCTTTTCAATCCGAGACTGTTGGGGTGAAGGTTGCCCTGAGTTTGCGTTGGTGAGACCTTCCGTGGCTTGCAGGGTCGAGGCGGCGGAGAGGTTTCAAGTAGTTTTGTTTCTAAATTACTAAGGAGGAAGAGAATATGTTAGCCAAAATTCGAAAGATAGGAAGCATGGGGCTTATGCTTTACTACCTTCTGGTGCTTGCCGTACCAGTGGTGGTAAACGCCCAGGCGGCAGCGCCTACCACGGCGGCTGCTCCCGCAGCGGCAGCAGCCCCGGCAGCGACTCCGGCGCCCCAAGGGCCAGATCCGAACGGGTCGGCCACGGGAGCGATCTCGGACCTGACGGGATTTAACAGTTTCAAAGACATCAAGAACCCGACGGTTTTGGAATTGGCCGCGGCGGTCGGTCATAACCGGGTCGCCATCAACATCGTTTGGACGTTGGTGACCGGATATTTAGTCATGTTCATGCAAGCTGGTTTCGCGATGGTGGAAACGGGCATGACCCGCGCCAAGAACGTGAACCATACCATGACGATGAACTTCATGATCTATCCCTTCGGGATGCTGGGGTTCTATATTTGCGGTTTCGCTTTCATGTTCGGCGGTTTAGGCGCCTTAGGAACCTTGGGCGGTTACGCCGGGTTGAGCAATGAAATCACCTGGACCATTATGGGCAAGCCTTTCGGCATGATCGGAAACGTGGGATATTTCCTCACCGGGCCCGCTTATGACGTCGGCGTTTTCTGCTTGTTCCTCTTCCAGATGGTGTTCATGGATACCACGGCCACCATCCCGACGGGAGCCATGGCGGAACGATGGAAATGGTCGGCCTTCTGTCTCTATGGTTGCGCTATTGGAACCATCATGTATCCCGTATTTGGTAACTGGGTCTGGGGCGGCGGCTGGCTCTCGCAGTTAGGGGTCAACTTCGGCTTGGGCCATGGGTATACCGACTTCGCCGGCTCTACCGTTGTTCATATGCAGGGCGGTGTGATCGCAATGGTCGGAGCATGGATCCTCGGTCCCCGCATCGGAAAATACAACAAAAATGGCTCGGCCAACACCATCCCGGCGCATAACATGCCGATGGCGATCGCTGGCTGCTTTATCCTGGCCTTTGGCTGGTTCGGGTTCAACCCCGGCTCCACCTTGGCTGGCGCGGACCTTCGCATCTCGGTCGTGGCGGTCAACACCATGTTGGCTTCCGCCTGGGGCGCAATGGCTTCCATGCTTTGGATCTGGTTTGTTCGCGGTAACAAGCCCGACCCAGGAATGATGGTGAACGGAATGTTGGCTGGGCTGGTGGCTATTACTGGCCCCTCAGCCTTCGTGAGCGCCACCGGAGCTTCCATCCTTGGATTTATCTCGGGCATTCTCGTTGTCGAGAGCTGTTTTTTCGTGGAGCGAGTGCTCAAACTGGACGATCCAGTCGGAGCCATCTCTGTTCACGGCACCAACGGCGCCTGGGGATGTATTTCCCTCGGATTGTTCGCCGACGGTACCTACGGACAGGGTTGGAACGGGGTTGGAGCCGATAAGTACTTGGGTACTTCGGCTGCGGCCAACAACTTGAAAGGTGTCACCGGCTTGTTTTACGGAGACTCTTCACAGTTGATAGCTCAAATTATCGGGGTGGCGGTTTGTTTCGTCACCTTGGCCGTCTTGGCCTGGATCGTGTTCATGGTTGTCGAGAAGACGATCGGAAACCGCGTCAGTCCCGAGACAGAAATCGAGGGCTTGGATATCCCCGAAATGGGGTCCTATGGATACTGCGGTATCAAGATGGACAAGGCCTCCGAGAACATCACCTCTCATTAATTCGATTAGCTTGTTAAGATGATGAACCGAAAAAGTCCCCTTTTCAGGGGACTTTTTCATATTCCGGCTACCAGGAGATGATTGATCCTTTGGCCTGAATATGAAAAAGTAAGGATGAGTCAAAGAGTCGTATCCTTCGGTTGATTTTTATTTCCTTAATGGAAAAGGAGCCTTTGTGAAAAAGATAGAAGCGATTATTCGGCCCGACAAGTTTGACAGCGTCAAGAAGGCCCTGGAAGACGCGGGTTATACCGGCGTGACCCTCACCGAGGTGGAAGGTCACGGCAAGCAGAAAGGGCTTTCCCAGCAGTTTCGGGGATACAAGTATAAGGTCGAGTTTTTGCCTAAATTGAAGTTGGAGATCGTGGCGCCCAGCGCCGATATCGAGAAGTTGGTCAAAGCCATCATTACCAGCGCCTCGACGGGCCAGGTGGGGGACGGCAAGATATTTGTTTATAACATTGACGAGGCTTATCGTATCAGCAGCGGGGAAGCGGGGGACATCGCCGTTTCGTAAAAGCTTTCCCTCCCGGGTGAATGTGGGGGGTTAACCCGCTTAAGGTTAACCTCCTTTTTTTTGAAACCGAATAGGGTTGGAACCATCAAGACATCAAGGGCATCAGAACAAAATGAAAAAAATTGAGGCGATTATCCAACCGGGGAAGGTGGATGAGGTCATCGCGGCCTTGGATGCCGCCGGTTATCCGGGATTGACCCTGACCGAGGTCAAGGGTCACGGGAAGCAAAAGGGCATCACGCAGAATTGGCTGGGCCGTATGATCAAAACAGATTTGATCCCGAAGATGAAACTGGAAGTCGTGGCGCTGGACGAAGAAGCCGAAAAACTCGTGAAGGCGATCCTGGCGGCGGCCAAGACGGGGAAGACGGGCGATGGAAAGATCTTTGTGCGTAAAGTCGACCAGGCCTACCGTATCCGGGACGGGGCGCTAGGCGATGAAGTCATCTAATAAAGGTGTTTATCCAATCCAGCATTAGAAGTGAAAGGCCGATCATGAACGCGATGGCTTACTGGCAGCAAATGGGATGGGGGACGGCGGCGCTTCATTTCCTGCCCTTTTTCCTGCTCCTCTTTTTCATCGCAGTATTGCCCTTCATCCCCTTTACTGCGGGTTGGTGGGAGCATGTGCGAAACAAGTTTCTCACGGCTGCGGTCTGTGCGGGGGCCGGTATATTCCTCTATGTTCATCCCACTGGCGATTTCGCCAAGGTTCTGGACACCTACCTGGACTATCTGGCCTTCCTAGTCTTGTTGGGTTCGCTCTTTACGGTGGCGGGGGGCATCCATATCACGGGGGCTTTCGCGGGCCTTCCTTACATCAACACAATTTTTTTAGGCCTGGGCGCCGTCCTCTCCAGCTTCCTGGGCACTACGGGCGCCAGTATGGTGCTGATTAGGCCGCTGCTTCGCGCCAATCAATTCAGGCGACACAAGTCCCATGTCATCGTCTTTTTCATCTTCATCGTCTCCAACTGTGGCGGTCTCCTGACTCCCTTGGGGGACCCGCCCCTCTACCTGGGCTTCCTGAAGGGTGTCCCATTCTGGTGGACTTTTTACCGTTTGATACCTATCTGGGCCCTGACCCTGCTGATCCTTCTTTTTATTTTCCACCTGATTGACGACCGGATCTTCGACAACGAGGAAACTCATGTCAGGGGTTCGTTGATCCAGACCATCCAGGAGGCCAAACAACCCATCCATATTGAAGGGTGGGCCAATGTCTTTTGCCTGGGAGGTATCTTGACCACGGTCATGCTTTCGGGCTACTCGTTGAATCCCTATTTGGAGGCCCATTGCGGGACCTGGGCCTCGGCTCTGTCGAGGCTGATCCAAATCGTGGTAATGCTGGTTTTTGCCATTGTTTCCTATAAGAGAACTCCCCTGGTGATCCATGAGGAAAATCAGTTCGGCTTCGGCCCCATCATTGAGGTAGCGGTGCTCTTTTTTGGCATTTTCGGGGCCATGATTCCCGCCCTAACCCTGCTGGAGGCTAAAGGACAGACCATCGCTATCACCCATCCCTGGGCCTATTTCTGGCTTTCGGGGTTCTTGAGCAGTTTCCTGGACAATGCGCCGACTTACCTGAGCTACGCATCGCTGGCGGCAGGCCAGCACGGCCTTTCGACGGCCCATTTGGGAGACTTAGCGAATCAATATCCGCAGATACTTGCGGCCATATCCTGCGGGTCGGTCTTTATGGGGGCCAATAGCTATATCGGCAATGGACCGAATTTCATGGTGCGCGCCATTGCCGAGCAAGCTCGCGTGAAGATGCCTTCTTTCGGTGGCTACATGCTTTGGTCCGGAGCGATCCTCATCCCCGTTTTCATCCTCATGACCTTTATTTTCTTCTGATCAAACTGGGTCTTTGGTTAGTTTAATTTGGAGACCATGCTTTAACTTTTCCAAATTTTATTGAACCTGTCGGATTGAATTCTTGTATTTTTTTTCACCGTTGTGGGCCACCTTGGTGTTAATTGTAGGGACTCAGATAATTGGGTAAGGTGTCTCTCTAAGCCGGGGAAACCGAATCGCTGAGTTTGGTTCTCTTTTTTAATTCACCGGTGTTTATCATTTTCATTTGTTTAGCCCCTCAAGAAAATTTCGATTTGAGAGCTAAAAAAGCTTCTTCAAAAATGTTACAAAATTGTATTTATTCCTTATTAATGTAGCGCTTTACGTTATTGGATTTTTACCACATTAAAAAAGCCTTATTTTTGAAAGCTTTTTACACAAATTTTTTATTGGTAAATGGCATAAGGCTTGCTCTTCATAATCCCATCTGTTATGAAGTTGAAGGTTTTTCGGCGCTGCGGTTTGTCCCTGACAAGCCGAAGAGCCAATGAAGGTAAATACTCAAGGAGGAAGTGATGAGAAAGACAATCAAGCTGTTCAGTTTCTTGGCCTCGTTCGCTTTGGCCGGTAGTCTCGCTCCGGTGATGGCGCAAACGGCGGCTGCAACACCGGCGGCAACGGCTGCGGCGGCAACGCCGACTGCGGTTCCGACACCGGCGGTGACAGTGGATGGGTTGGTGGATACGTACTTCTCGTACAATTTCAACAATCCGAGTAGCAATCCATATGCGGGTAACAATTCGTATTGGTACAACAGCGCTAGCAGTTCCTATACCTTAGGATTGGCTGAGGTCAAGGTTGCCGCCACCCAAGGCGCAGCCAGCGCCCATGTGGTTTTGGCCTATGGTGAGGAAGGGGGCCTTGGTCCCATTGGTGGGAGTGGGCCGAATGTTTTGCAGGCTTATGTGTCCTACAATCCGGGACAATGGACTTTTAATTTCGGCCGTATGGCTACCTGGATGGGATACGAAGTGATTGAAAGTCCCAGCAACGCGAACTACAGCCATTCTATATTGTTTGGAGCCCTTCCCTACTGGGACACCGGTCTCAGCGTGAATTTTGCGCCAAGCAGTACTTTTAACGCCACTTTCTACGCTATGGACGGGTGGAGCAATGATACGTTTGCTACCGGGTTGGGCGAAACGCTTGGACTGGAAGCCGTTATCACACCTAACTCCATGTGGGGCATTACCTTGAATGGAATTTTGTCTCCATACACCATGAGTCCTACCGAAGATATTGTTACCGTGGAAGGCATTGTCACCTATAAGCCAGACTCTACTTGGTCTTTCGCTGTGGACGGGCAGTTTGGAACTTATGGAGTCGCTTCGGGAACAGCACCCAGCTACTTTGGAGTTGCCTTGTACGGCAAATATCAAATCCAGAGCGATTGGGACGTGGCTCTTCGACTGGAATACGTGAACGATTCGGATGATGACGCCATCAATCTTTATGGAAATGATCCGTATCCGTATTCCTTGGCTGGCAAGGCTTTCACTGGCGACGAGGTTACTTTGACTCTCGAGCATGATTTCATGCCAAACTTGATTGCCCGTTTGGAAGGCCGCATGGATATGGCCAGCTATAACGGAGCTGCGGCTGATGTGTTCGATGCCGGCACTAGTTCCAGCCAGGCTACCGCCACCGCCAGCATGGCTTACACGTTTTAAGGTTTGATTGAGGATCTCCTTGCCCAGCCTTGTGGCTGGGCTTAGAGGTTTGAGTGGGAAAAAGGTTTAGTGTTCGGATAACTTAACTTCTCTCTCTCCTCCGGTTTGCAGCAGGGGGGCTGACCCGGCCAAGGTTAGCCCCTTTGTTGTTTCTAAAGGCAGCCATTTACGGGTAGCGGTTGGTATTAGCCAAAAAGAAAAGCTAAAAACCAGCGGCTAACCGCCAATCGCTCAATTTAGGAGTTAAGTAATGTGGAAAATCGAAGCGATTATCCGGCCTGAAAAACTAGAAGACGTCCAATCGCGCCTAAGCCGGATTGGATATCCGGGAATGATGGTCACCGAAATGGAGGGACATGGCCGGCAAAAGGGGCTTCACGCCGACTGGCCTCAGGGCATGAGGGTCAATTTTCTTCCCAAAACGAAGATGGAAATCGTAGTGGAGAACAAGGATAAGAAAAAGGTTCTCAAAGCTATTATGCTATCGGCCCACACTGGGGAACCGGGTGATGGGAAGATATTCATTTCCGAAGTAAAGGATGTTATCCGCATTCGGACCGGGGAACGGGGTACGAAGGCCCTTTCCAAAAAAGAGACGGCCAAAAGTGTTAGCCGCAGATAAATATGGATTTCCGCCGATTACAAATCACTTTTCCCAGACGTCAAACCACTAAGCAGAATGTTTGTTTTTTCTTATTTGAGCGCATTCATGCGTCTAAATTAGCGGCTAGGTTTTTCAACAGTTTTCTTTTAATGAGCTTTTTAGTACCATACAACTTCTTCCAACTCTTTTCCGGAGGCTATAAATGGCCGATTATCCGACACCCTACGTGTTCGTTTACGACGTTTTCTTAAAGGATGCCGTTAAGCATATTCAAATCGCCCCTTACGTGAAAACCTGGGTCCGGGCCGAGATGCCGGGAAAGTTGTATCAGCTCCCCACGGGCCTTCCGATAGTCGTGGAAGAAGAGGGGGGTAAAGTTTTCGGAGAAGTTATGACTTTTGAAGATATGGATGAGGTAATGGTAATCATCGATTCCCAGGAAGGCTACCGGGCGGACGCCCCACAAAATAGCCGCCTTTTAAGGGAAACCCGGGAAGTGACCTTATCTTCTACCGGCGAAAAGGTTAAAGCCATGGTTTATCTCTTTCCCAAGGAAAAATTCAACGCCAAGGATATGTACGCGGTTTTTGCCCATGGGGGCGACTGGCGCAAGTTTGTCATGATGCCGAGGTTTGACGGGTATCAACATTGAGTTGATTTTAAGCCTTGATATTGAGTTCCTCATTTCGAAAGGAGCGCGGAAACCGCGCTCCTTTTTATTTTGAGATAGGTTACGAACTTCATTCGAAAAGCCATCGTCATTAAATAACTCCGGAAACGAAATGGAAGTTTCGCTTCGCCTCCTCTAAAATGACCCTTCTTTTAATCCAGCCGGGGGTCGCATGGTTTCCAAGATTACCTTTCTTTATTTCGGTTTCATGGCTTGGGGATGTCTAGCCCTTTTGCCAATCGTGAAACTTCAGGAAATAGGACAGGGTTTTTACCGCTTTTTTGGGTTTTTATGCGTGACTCTGGATACCCTGGCTCTTGGGTTGGCAATTTTCAGTGGGCCGGATTTTGACGTTCATTTCCATCATGCCGCCTGGGCCCTGGGTATATCCCTCTTTTTCACCCTTTGTTTTACCATCGCTTTGAAGGTGAGAGTCCGTTGGTTTTTGTGGGTTTGCTATTGGCTGGCAGTTGTAAGCGGAGGGTGCGCCATCGGGTTTTATCCCTGGCAGGCCGGGGACGGCCCACGGCTCCTTCTTTTCCACGCGGTCTGCTCGAGCCTTCTTTTAGGATCGGGGATCCTTGCCATGATGCTGGGCCATTGGTACCTGGTCACTCCCAAACTTTCCATCACCCCCTTGAAGCGTTACTCGGGCGCCTATATCCTTCTGACGGTTTTAACAGCTTTGGAATTGGCGGCTAGTTACCTCTTATATGTAGGATTTGGATCGGAACCTTCCACACCTTTGGGAGCCCATCTCATTCATGAAGAAGTGATATTCACCCTTTTTCGGGTGGCTTGGGGAATCATCCCGCCTTTGGGAATGGCCTATTGGATATGGGAAACGGTACGGATGAAATCCACCCAGTCCGCGACCGGAATCCTTTACGCCGCGATGGTCTGTACCATCATCGGCGAGGGTATGGGGCTTTATTTGACAATCCAAACGGGGGTTCCTTTTTAAATGGAAATCAACAGCTACTGCCCGGAATGCGAGAATGGGATTTTTCTATATGAAATGCCCACGGCGGGTTTATTGCCCTGTAAGCGTTGCGGCAAAGGAAGGGAAGCCACGGGCAACGGGGAACTGGACGCCCAGGGGGCTATCCAAAAGTGCGGCCTTTGCGGCTGTACAGAGTTTTACCGCCAAAAGGATTTCAACACTAAACTGGGGCTTTGGTTGATCGTGCTCATGGTGATTTTGGCGATCGTGTTCAACAAGTGGTTCATCCAAATCCTGATCGTTTTCGCGGTCCTGGACCTGGCCCTTTATTTTGGGCTAGGTGATATCGTCCTCTGCTATAACTGCAGGGCCATTTACCGGGGCCTGCCCATTTCAGAAAAAATTGGCGGGTTTGATTTAAAAATCCATGACCAATATGCCTTTAAGAATAAGAAGCCGGAATAAGGAGCAGATATGCCGGACCAGCCATCCAACCCCGCCGGACCCCAGGGAAACAACCAAGACCCCCTTTACGCCCCGGAGTCGGGTTTCTCTCTTTTCTTGAAGCTGTTTATCGTTCCGGCCGCCATCGTTGCCGTGGCCTTGGGCATCTTTCTATTAGGGACTCTGGCCATCCAACATCCTAAAAGCGCCCAAGAGTACTTGGAAGAACTTCGAAGCGACAGCACCAGCCGCCGCTGGCAGGCGGCCTATGAGCTTTCCCGCATGTTGAACCAGGGGGAAAAAGTCGAGTTCGACGAAAACCTGCGGGCCGACTTGGTGAAAACCTTCACTGAAGCCAAAAAGGATGACCCCCGGGTAAGGGAATATTTAGCCCTGGTCCTGGGGCGGATGAAGGAGAAGTCGGCGGTACTGGCCTTGTCCGACGCGGTCGGGGATGAGTCCGACGACGTAAAAATCTACAGTCTATGGGCCCTGGGCAACATTGAAGACCCGGCTGGCGGTCCCGCGGCCCTTCAGGCCCTGTCGAATTCGAACCCCGAGGTTCAACGCATGGCCGTCGGAGCCTTGAGCGCCCTTCGTTATGAACCGGCGAAAAACGCCCTGGAGGCTAATTTGACCAGTTCCAACGAAGGCTTGAAATATGATTCGGCGGTGGCCCTCGCCCGGATCAAGGATGAGCAGGCTATCCCAACCCTGTTATATATGATGAACCTCAAGGCGACCGGACAGCCGGGCGACGAAATTATCCAGTCCGCCAAAATCGCGGCTATTGAGGGAGCCCAGGAACTGAACAATGCCGGTCTACATGCCCAAGTGGTCGCCCTGAGCCAGAATGATCCTGATTTAAAGGTGCGGGAAGCGGCCTTGGATGCCCTCAAGAAGCCATAAAAAGTTCGAGGCGATAGTGTGATCATTTCTGAAACCCAGATCGATAAGCATTCCTGCATCATCCTGGACCCGCCGATTATCCAATCCGGTTCGCCTGTAATCGTTGTTCTTCATGGATTGGGAACCAACTCAGACGATCTGGTCCCCTTTTGTGAACAATTGAACCTTCCGGATTGCCGGTTTGTCCTGCCCGATGCGCCCCTGCATTTGCCGGGTTATCCGGAAGGGGCCTATGCCTGGTATGATTTTCAAGCTCATGATCGGTTGGAAATCGTAGATAGCCGGGAATATCTTTTTAAAGTGATGGACCGGTTTTCCGACGACCCCAATTTACGGCCCGCTCCCGGTAGCGAGAAAAAAATATCGCCTATCATTCTCATGGGTTTTTCCCAGGGGGGAGTGATGTCTTTGGAAGCGGGGTTAAACTACAAAGGCAAGATAGCGGCCATCGTTTCCATGAGCGGTTATATGCCCGATCCTTGGGCCACCTTGACCAAGGCCGAAGCCCCGCTTGAAACGCCCATCCTGTTGGTTCATGGGGCCGAGGACCAGGTAGTTCCGTTGGAAGGCTCACACCACGCCGCTGAATCACTCAAGCAGACGGGATACAACCCGGTTCTCAAGGTATTTCCCATGGGTCACACCATCACCTTGGAATCCCTCAAGGAAGTTTCGAATTTTCTTAAGGAAATAATCGTCAAAAATCGTTAAGAGCCTCACTCATAAAGGCTTCTTAGCCGCTTGAGAATGACTTGAAAACCCACCAGCCCCTTTGTAACTTAACGACGTTGGGTTTGCCTTATTTGAAATTACATTTTTTTTGGAGGAGTAAACATGAGTTGGCTTCGACGGATTTTCCTTTTTGCCCTGGTCAATATCCTGGTGATGGTGACCATCACTACGGTCATTCAATTGCTCGGCCTTCAGTCTTTTTTCTCCCAAAGAGGGATGGATTACGGTTCCCTGATGGTTTTTTGCCTGGTTTGGGGTTTTGGGGGGGCTTTTATCTCGCTGCTGCTTTCCCGATGGATGGCCAAAACCATGATGGGGGTCCAGGTCATCAATCCGGCAAATCCGGGAAGCCAGGATGAACGCTGGCTAGTGGAGACCGTTCATCGTTTGGCCAAGAGCGCAGGCTTGGAAACCATGCCGGAAGTGGGCTTTTACAACAGTCCTGACCCTAACGCATTTGCCACGGGGCCGGGCCGGGACAGTGCCCTAGTAGCCGTTTCCAACGGGCTTTTTCAATTGATGAACAAAGACGAAATCGAGGGCGTGTTGGGGCATGAGCTCACCCATGTCACCAATGGGGATATGGTTACCATGACTTTGCTCCAGGGCGTTATCAACGCCTTCGTTATGTTTTTGGCCTACGCCGTTTCTTTCGCGTTAACCCGTAGCAACGACCGGCGGGAAAATAACTATATGACCCAATATTTTGTCCGTATGGCGTTGCAAATGGTTTTTGGAATCCTTGGAATGATTCCCCTGATGGCTTTTTCCCGCTGGCGGGAATACCGCGCGGACGCGGGAAGCGCCCGGTTATCCGGGAAAACCAAAATGATCAACGCCTTGAAGGAACTGCAAAAGGCCTATGAGCATCCGGTGCAGGCCCCGGCGGAACCGGCCACTGTCGCGGCTTTCAAGATATCCAGCCGGGATGGCTTTTCCCTTTTCGCCAGCCACCCGCCCTTGGAAAAGAGGATTGAGCGATTAGAATCGGGTTCTTTGATAGCTTCGGAAGATTAAAGAGGATGGTCTATGAAGACGGTTCCCAATCGGGGCCGCCTTTTTTGTTTTACGGCCAGTTGACCGGCAGGGAATCGGGGTGAAATAAGGAACCCGCTTTTTTGTAATGAAAAGCCAAGTTAATAACTTGTCCACCTCTTAGGGCTTCTATATGGAGACGTTCCCAAGCGTAGTCACTTTTTCCCCCAATGTTTTTGGCTTGGCTCCAGAACTTAAGTCCTTTAGTTCGATGACCCCTCAAAAATTCGACTTCCGCGAACCCCAATAAGGAATAGATGCGACCACGAGTGTCACCGGTTTTCTTGAATAGGCCATCCGCCTTTTGAAAGGCCGACCAAGCCGGAGAATAGTCACCTAACAGCTTATAAGTGGTACCAATAGACCAGAGGGTATAAGCGTAACTGACCCGGTCGCCGATCGTTCCATAGAGCTTTTCGGCTTTTTTATAGAAGGGAAGGGCCTGTTGGAAACGGCCCGCCATCCGCTCCACATTGCCCAAACCGCAGTAGGAATAAGCGATTCCGAAGGTATCCTTGCGCAGGCGCATGAGGCGGTTGGCTTCCTTATAAAATTTTCCTGAATCCTTATAGCGTCCCAACATTCGGAAAATTCCGCCCAGAGCACAACAGCTGTAAGCAACACCCTCTTTGTTTTTAAGCGACTTGAATATTCGCAGGGCGGTCTGAAGCTCCTTGAGGCCCGCGGTCATTTTGCCGGCAATCCTTAGGGTGCCGCCCAGCGCCCAATGGGTGAAAGCCTCCCCTTGATCATCTTTTTGCATTTGGTAGGCCGTAAGCGCCTTTCGCAGAATGACGAGGGCTTTCTTAGGTCTTCCGCAAGCCCGAGCCGCAAGAGCCCACCCGACTTGGGCGTCCCAATAAGTTTCATCGTGTTGCTTTTCAAAAATATTAGAGGCCTTCAGATAATTTTGGAGAGCTTTGGAGAAGTCGCCCTGGATTCTTTCAACGTCCGCTAAACCTAGGAGCGCCTCAGCTTTTTCCATAAGAGTTAGAGAAGGAATTAGAATTAATTTTTTATAAATATTTTGAGCGGCGCGAAATTGAGAAGCTTCTCGGGCCTTTTCAGCCTTCTCAAATAAACGATCCAAAAGAAATCCTTTTCTTATTAATGATGCTCATCATAAACGAATCCGATTTTAGGAAAGATAATCGGCCCGCGAATTAAAAACAAACGAAAAATAACGTATTTGTAATTTTATACAAAACAGTTGTTTTGCATGCATAATGCTCTCCCTATTGGTTTCTTTCAAAATTTACGAATCCAAGGAGAAAAAGATGAAGTTTCTTCACGGTTCTTTTGATGGATTAAGAGGAAAATCGGCTGGGTGGTTCACCGCGGGTTTTGCCTTCTTGATGGCCGGCTCCGCCATGGGCCAAGTAAATACGGTTCCGGCCATCAGCGCGGGCGATACGGCCTGGGTCTTGACGTCGGCAGCTTTGGTTTTGCTGATGACACCGGGGTTGGCGTTCTTCTACGCCGGAATGGTGCGCCGGAAAAACGTCATGGCTACGATTCTCCAGAGTTTCTTTCTGGTGGCCCTCATCAGCGTGCAATGGGTTATCTGGGGTTATTCCCTGGCTTTCGGAAACAACGGAAGCAATTTCTGGGGAGGATTGGGCTGGCTTTTCCTGGACAACATGCCGGCGGTCAGTCCCCTGGCCCCCACCATTCCCCACTACGCCTTCATGATCTTCCAAGCCATGTTCGCCATCATCACGCCAGCTCTTATTTGCGGGGCCTATGCCGAGAGGGTGAAATTTAAGGGCTTCGTGGCTTTCTCGCTTCTCTGGGCCACTTTCGTTTATGACCCCATCGCCCATTGGGTTTGGGGTGGTGGTTATTTTAAGGACGCCCTGGATTTCGCCGGAGGAACGGTGGTTCATATGTCCTCCGGTTATTCGGCATTGACCCTCGCCCTGCTTTTAGGAACCCGAAAGGGTTACGGAAGGGAATCCATGGTTCCCCATAACCTTACTATGGTCCTTTTGGGGGCCAGTTTACTTTGGTTTGGATGGTTCGGGTTCAATGCCGGATCGGCGGGCGCCGCCAATGCCTTGGCCTGCAACGCCTTTGTTACCACCAACACGGCCACGGCCATGGCGGCTATTACCTGGTGCGCCATAGAGCTTTTCCACCATGGAAAAGCCTCTTCACTCGGTGCGGCTTCAGGGGCGGTGGCGGGACTGGTAGCGATCACCCCGGCTTGCGGCTTTGTGGATGTGAAAGCCTCGCTCATCATCGGGTTTGTGGTGAGTTTCCTTTGTTACACCGCGATTCAGATAAAAGTGAAGCTGGGTTATGACGATTCCCTGGACGCTTTCGGGGTACATGGAGTTGGTGGAACTTGGGGAGCTTTGGCCACCGGGTTGTTCGCCTTGAAGGCCATCAATGGCACGGATGGGCTTTTCGCGGGAAACCCCGCCCAGTTCTTCATCCAATTGAAAACGGTAGCCGCTACAGCTGTTTATTCGATTTTAGTCACCATCGTTATTTATTTCTTGGTCGAAAAAACGATCGGGATGAGGGTCGGTGTGAAGGACGAGGAATTGGGCTTGGACTTATCACAACATGGGGAAGAGGGTTACAACCTAAGGTAAAAAAGTCTTATTTAATCTGAATAAAGGAGGATGAAAATGAAAAAAATCGAAGCGGTCATTCGACCCAGCGCGCTACGGGACGTTTTGGATGGATTAAAGTCGGTTGGATATCCCGGGGTCACCGTGAATGAAGTATCAGGTCACGGTAAGCAAAAGGGAATCACGGAGTCATATCGAGGACAAAGCGTCGAGGGTTTGCTGCCAAAACTGGTAGTGACGGCCGTGGTCGGGGAAAAGCAGGTTAAAAAAGTGACCGACATCATTATCAAAGCCGCCAGGACGGGAGAAATAGGGGATGGGAAAATATTCGTTTCTCCCGTTACCAATGTAATTCGTATCCGAACGGGTGAAAAGGGAGAAAAAGCAATTTAATCCAATTTGAGTTAAACTAATGGCCTGGTTGTCCGGTGAACCCCGCACGGCCGGGCTATTTTTTAAAAAAGAAAGGTTTCCATGCGTTTGAAATCTTATGGACTGCTTTTCGCCTGGTGCCTATTAGCCGGAACCCAAGTTTTGGCTGGAGAATCCCTCGCAACCCTAAAGGTCGTCCCCTGGAACGGGCATAAGGCGGCCACCTCTCTGACCTTTGACGACGGCGATCCTTCCCATTTGGACGTGGTGGTTCCGGAGCTCAACAAAAGGCGCCTACATGGAACCTTCTTCCTGATCGCCAACAAGATCGACCGTAAAGACGATTGGCGCAAGATCCTGGCGGACGGCCATGAGATCGGCAACCATACGCTGGACCACAAACACGCCAATGAATTGACGCCCCAGGATGAGGAAGCCCAAGTCGTGGGCGCGCAGAATGTCCTTCAAAAGGAATTTGGCATCGCGGTTTACAGCTTTGCCTATCCTTTCGTCGAGATATCGCCGGGCCTCAAGGTCCAGGTGGCCAGGACCGATCTTTTAGCCCGGGGCGGCTATGGCGCCAATTACGACATCACCCCCGACCAGGACCTCGATTGGATGAATGTTCCTTCCCAAACCACCATGACGGCCTTTCCCTTTTCCACCTACCAAGGATGGATCGACGACGATTATCAAAAAGGGGGATGGCTGGTGTGGATGATCCATGGCTTGGAAGGAACACAGTGGGGCTGGCAGCCCATCACCAAAAAAATATTCGGGCAGATACTGGACGACCTTCAATCGAAGGATATTTGGGTGGGAACCTTCACCGAGGTGGGGGCCTATTTAAAGGCGCAGAAGGCATTTGAGAAAAGCGTGATCCAAAAAAACGATTTTGGCGAAACCTGGACATGGGTTATCCCGGATCACTTTCCTCCCAACGTTACTTTGAAGGTGAGTCTCTCCACCGACTTGAAAGCCGGCGGTGAAAAAGTCGAAATTCAACAGGGAAATCAAAAGCTCTTGCCGGATGATAAGGGCCTTTACTCCATCAACTTTGACCAAAAAAAGCTTTTCCTCCACCTTTTGCCCAAAAGTTAACTTGTTGAAGCGTGAAAAGTAAAAGTTTCCCTCCTGGATTTATAAAAAAATGACAGGTGTGAAAAATTTTGTAAGTTATCCGCTTTTCAAATTAGATATGGTCTGGTTTTCCTAAGCAAATTCACCTTAGAATACTGTCAAATTTATCACAGACCGATTTTTAGTCCGGCCGTAAGACTCTCAATACAGTCATTCGACAAAAAGCAAACGAGGAGCCACATCATGGCAACTATCAAGGACGTCGCGAAAGTAGCTGGAGTTACCATTGGAACCGTTTCGAGGGTTCTGAACAATAAGAAGTGGGTCAGCGAGGATTGCCGGAAAAAAGTTTTAGTCGCGATTAAAGACCTCCATTACAAGCCTCAAGCCCATGCTCGCCGCCTGCGCCAAAAACATTCCCATATTTGTGGGGTCATTGCCCCCCATCACACCTCCGTTTTTCACAGCCCCTTCTTCACCAGCATCATGGAAGGCCTGGAGGAAATCGCCGCCGAAAAACAATACCGCCTTCTTCTGCATCCCTTGAGCGAAACCGCCCGCGCCCAGATTTCCTACCGCACTCTATTGGGCGACGGCAGCGTGGACGGAATGTTCGTTTTGAACGCCTGGTCGACGGACGCCTCCATCCGTGATTTGACGGAAGCAAACGTTCCTTTTGTATTGATCAACGGCAAGATCACGGGCCAGGAAGACCTTCCTTATGTTGGTTTCGACAACCGGGGCGGCGTGAAAAAAGCGATCGAGTATTTGGTCCAATTGGGGCACGAGCGCATCGGCATCATCAACGGGCGCATGACCACGACGAACGCCTTGGAGCGTTTCCAGTCCTTCCAAGAAAACCTAGCCGAGCATAAATTGGAATTCCACCAGGAATGGGTCGCCGACGGGGATTTTGAGGAAGAGGGTGGTTATAAGGCCGCTTTGAAAATTTTGACCGCCGTCCGGCGCCCCAGCGCGATCCTTTGCGCCAGCGATCTTATGGCCATCGGAGCCGTCCGGGCATTAAAGGAAAAGGGAGTATCGGTTCCCGAAGATATGTCCATTGTAGGGTTTGACAACATGGAGGAAGCGATCTATCACGAGCCTCTTTTAACCACGGTGGCCTTTTCAGCCTACGAGATGGGCAAACTGGCCGCCCAAAAGATATTCCAAATCATCGCGGAAGAACCTTTAGTGGAAAAAGCCACCACCCTTCAAGCCGAATTGATGGCAAGGGAATCCACCCGGAAAATCAATTAAACTCTACTCAAACCAAGCGTTACAATAAGCCTTGTCGCCGGGCAAAAGCCCGCCGATGAGGTTTTTTGTTTTTAGGGGCTATTTCTTGAAAGTAGGGCGTCAAAACAGCGTCCGGTTATTTTTGAAAAGGTAACTACCGTTTGAAAGTATGGGTATTTAGCGATATGAATCAAATCAACCGTTCCTTGGTTTTTTTGGCTTTTTTTGCCCTGGCGGGTTTCACCGCTGGGCAGGGTTTAACACCCGCCAATAGTGGCCTGGTCGTTACGGCCCAGGGATTTCCTTCCTTAAAGCCCATCCATCCGGGGACGGTATTTACGGTCGCCGTCCAAGTACAAGTTAAGGAAGGATGGCACATTAACGCCCATCAAGGCCTGCCCCAGTTTTTCATACCCGCGGAGCTTTCCCTCGGGGAAGGCGCCCCCTTAAGCCTGGTTTCTTCCGTCCGCTATCCCGATGGAATAAAAGAAAACGTAGGGAGGGCTGGCCAGGCCTTCCCGGTCTATGAAGGGACAGTTTTTCTTTACGCCGACGTGAAATTGAACGAGGACGCCAAAGAGGGCGGGCTTTCCATCCCTTTTACCTTAAGGGTCCAGGCCTGCAACAACCAGGTTTGCCTGTCCCCGGCGTCGGTCGGGATCGAAATTCCCGTTACGGTCGCCGGGCTAGGCCAGCCGGTGGCTCCCGCCTATCCCGAAAAGTTTCAAGAAGCCCTGGCCTCCCAATCCGGCGCCGAGGCGGGGGAAAACATCATTGCCAAATACCTGAAGAACAACGGTATTTTGCTGACCTTCGTCCTGATTTTCCTCGGTGGGCTTGCCCTTAACCTGACGCCCTGCGTCTATCCTATGATTCCCATTACCATTTCTTATTTTGGGAACCAGAAGGCCGAAAGGCCTTCGGTCATCCTGGGCCGGGCGGTGGCTTACGTGGTGGGCATTTCCATCACTTATTCCTCATTGGGCGTCACGGCCGCGCTCACGGGGAAAATCCTGGGTTCCACTTTGCAATCGCCTTTTGTTTTGATCGGTATCTCCCTGGCGCTGATGGCGCTTTCGCTTTCCATGTTCGGACTTTATGAAATCCAGGCACCCAACTGGCTATTAAACAAGATCGCCTCCAGCAACACCCAGGGGTGGCTGGGCGCTTTGGGAATGGGCCTGGTTTTCGGCATCGTGGCGGCTCCCTGCGTGGACCCCTTTTCCATCGGCCTGCTGACCTTCGTGGCGGCCAAAGCCAACCCCTACATGGGGTTCATCATGTTTTTCACGCTCTCGCTGGGGCTGGGCTTTCCTTATATATGGCTGGGGTTCTTTTCCACCGAACTCCAGCGGCTGCCCAAGTCGGGCATGTGGATGGTTTGGGTGAAGAAAGTGTTCGGCCTCATCCTTTTGGGGATGCCTCTTTATTTCCTGAACGCCCTGATGCCGAAGGATCTCAACCATTACCTGGTTCCCGCCTATCTGGCCCTCTGCGGCCTTTTATTGGGATGGGTTTTCTCGGGAAAGGGCGTCACGCCGGGGTTTAAGAAATTCCAACATGCTTTTGGGGCAGGGGTGTTGGCGATGGGGGCCGCCGTTTTCATGGCCTGGCCCCAACCGGTGGAGCTGCCTTTCGCCTCTTATGACGCCGGGTTGCTTCAAAAGGCCCGGCAGGAAGGAAAGCCCGTCTTCATCGATTTTTCCGCCAATTGGTGTCTGCCCTGCAAGGAACTGGAAATCAAAACTTTTTCCGATCCGGGAACGCACCGGGCTTTTCAAAAATGGGTTTTATTGAAGGCCGACCTGACCCAATATTCCTCCGGGCCGGTGGAAGAGTTGAAAAAAACCTACGGCATTCAGGGGGTTCCAACCTTGATTTTCATCGGGCCGGATGGGCAAGAGCGGAAGGACCTGCGGGCGGTAGGGTTTATACCAACGAGCGAACTTCTCCAGAAGATCAGCCAAACTTCCAATTAGGATGCCCCGAAAACAAAGGTGGTTCAATAGCTTTTCGTTGTGAAGCCTTTTACCCCGGATTTCCCAGATGGAATTTCCTTTCGAGTATAATAAGACAACGTTTGGCCATATAAACAAAGGTTTTTCTTCGTGTTGGGGAACATGAGAGGGGGAAATGCAATGGGTGAAGGCGGAAAAGACGCTCTTCGGGTGGTTTTTGATCCTGGCCTCAAGTTGGAGTTCCATGGTGCGAAGGTCACTTCCGATGGCGGGTTGATTCCCTATCGCGAACTCGACGAAGCTTTTGGTTTGACTGACAGAACAGAAAACATCCTTTGGGATCGGCGGACCGGTAAGAATACGCAACACACGATGACGGCGCTTCTTCGCCAGTCGGTATTCAGCCGCTTGGCCGGTTATGAGGATACCAACGACGCAGAACGCCTGAGTGTCGATCCTGCGATGCGGCATGTGATCGGAGGACGGGCCAGGGAAAAACAGGCCGCCTCCACCAGCCAGATGGGTCGTTTCGAGACGGAGGTCCTCACCCAGTCGAAGAATTTGACCGGCTTAATTGACTTATCGGGCCAATGGATCGATGGAGTCCATGAGAAAAAGCCCATACAACAGATCATCCTCGACATGGATAGCTCAGTGAGCGAGACCTACGGGGATCAGGAAGGTTCCTTGTACAACGGTTACTTTGGCTGTACCTGTTACCATCCCCTGTTTTGCTTCAACCAGTTCGGCGATTTGGAACGGGCTATGTTGCGCAACGGCAATGTGGCCAGTGCCCACGAATGGCGTTCGGTTCTTGAACCGGTAGTTGCCCGCTACCGGGGTCTTTCCATCAGCCGGTTTTTCCGGGGTGACGCGGCTTTCGCCCGTCAGGAACTATACGAATACCTAGAAGACGAAGGATATCTTTACGCGATCCGCCAACCTGCCAATGCCATACTCCAACGGGAAATCGAGCCATTTTTAACCCGTCCCGTGGGCCGCCCCTCCCACAAGCCGGTTGTCCGGTTTCACAGCTTCCAATACCAAGCCGTCAGCTGGGACAAACCCCGCCGCGTGGTGGCGAAGATCGAACATCACAACGGGGAATTGTTCCCAAAGGTGGGTTTCATCGTAACGAACATGCGACGACCGGCACCCCAGGTGGTGAAATTCTACAACGGAAGAGGCACGGCTGAGCAGTGGATCAAAGAGGGAAAGTATGCGATGAAGTGGACAAGACTAAGCTGCCACGACTTCGCGGACAACCAAGTGCGCTTACAACTATTCGCCCTGGCCTACAATCTGGGCAACTTCCTGCGCCGACTGGCACTGCCAGAACTGGTGAAACATTGGTCGCTAACGACCTTGAGGGAAAAACTCATCAAGATCGGGGCTAATGTCATCCGTCATTCGCGGTACGTTATTTTCCAGATGGCGGAGGTGATGGTTTCCCGACGCCTGTTTGCTGAAATCCTCAATCGGATACGGCTACTGGCAATGGTAAGGCCGCGAGCGCCAGTACTGCGATAACCGCAGGAAGGCATCAAGGCTTCAACCCGAGCGACTACCGCAGGATAGGTGTGCGCTCACAACGAGAATTGGCTTTCCAGAAGGTCAATTTCAGCTTTTTTGGGCACAGAAACCTTTTCCTGGGGCTTATTTCAGTGGCCCAGGACGGAAAATTCCGGATTCGGATGGAAGAAGCGGGGGGGGGGCGATATAATGAGAAACAAATTACCCGGCAATGTTTTCAGAGAAGGTCATCTGGGAAATTCCGGTTTACTCCCCCAGCTTGTGAAGGGTATCGAAAGAGTAAAGGCCGGTGCCGTGGCCGTCGGACCATTGGAAATGCAGGGCATAGCGGCCCACCGGGGCCACGCCCATGATGCGGACTTCCGGGTCGACGGATTCCAAACTAAGCGTGCGTTCGCCGGTCAACTCGTTCACGCATTGGGCGCAGGGGCACATGCTGCGCAGGTAACGGTTGGGGTAGCGCGCGATCTTGCCGTCGTCCCAGGTGATGACCGTCAAGTGGGGGTCCTTGGTGTCCACTTCCTTCGGGCGGTTAGAGACCTTGCTGGTGGCGTTGTTGATGATGGAAAGCTGGGAGGCCATCTGCTTGGCCATCAGCTCGTAAGCCTTTCCTGCGGGCGTGTCGGGGTGGGCGGCCACGGTGGGCACGCCGTAATCCCCGTCGGCGGCAATAATGGGTTCCAAGGGAACCTCGCCGAGAAAGGGAACCACTAGTTCTTCCGACATCTTTTTCCCGCCGCCTTTTTTGAAAATATAGGTCGTCTCATGGCAATGCTCGCACACAAAACCGCTCATGTTTTCCACGATGCCGATAATAGGAACTTGGAGCTGTTGGAACATGCGCAGGCCCTTCTGGGTGATAGTGCGGGCCACATCCTGGGGGGTGGTGACGATGATAGCCCCCGCCAGGGGAACGGATTGGGTCAAGGTCAGCTGGATGTCCCCGGTGCCGGGGGGCAGGTCGATCAAAAGATAATCCAGGGCACCCCATTCCACGCCGCCTAAGAACTGCTGGACCAGCTTGCTGGCCATGGGCCCGCGCCAAATCAGGGCGGTGTCCGATTCCTGTTGCAGCATCCCGATGGACATGAATTTAATGCCGTGCTTCTCAAAGGGAATCATCTTTTTGGAAAGGGGGTCGGTGGCGGGCTGTTGTCCGACCACGCCCAACATGCGGGGAATCGACGGGCCATAGACGTCGGCGTCCATCAGTCCCACGGCCGCACCGGTTTTGGCCAGGGCCAGGGCCAGGTTGGCGGAGACGGTGCTTTTTCCCACGCCGCCCTTGCCGGAGGCGACGGCTATGAGGTTTTTGACGGTGGGCATGTTGAGGTTCTTGATGCCCGTCGGGGCCTGCCGCACGTTGGAGGTCATGGTGACTTCCACGCCGGTGACTCCCGCGATTTTTTTCACTTCCTCGGCGGCCTGGGTCTTGAACATGTCCTTCACCGGGCAGGCGGGGGTCGTCAGCTCGATCTCGAAGCTCACCTTGCCCGCGTCGATTTTCATGTTCTTGATGAATCCCAAGGACACGATGTCCTGGTGCAGGTCGGGGTCCTTGATGACCTTGAGGGCGTCGAGAACATTCTGTTCGTTTAAACTCATGGGGGCGGCTCCTTGTTTGGGTGACGGTATAAAATCGAGTTTTGTCGTGGAAAATACAAGGCGGCTTTTGTTTTACTTCGGGCCTTTGCCCGCCTTGGAATGAGGCGCTATTGTGCCATTGGATTTTGATTCGGAAAAGTTATATTTTCCCCCGGAATTACGTTAAAATAACCCGGTCGATTCTTTCGCCCTCTTTTTCAAATAGGGTGCTTTTCCTTGGCCTTTCCCTTCGGAAAGGAATTCCCGGCCCGACAAGGGCCCGCGTAACACAGGTCCAATTAATATATGAAAGCTGTCATCATGGCCGGCGGGTTCGGCACCCGCATGCGCCCCCTCACCATCAACCTTCCCAAACCCATGATTCCCATGGTCAACCGTCCCATCCTGGAACTCATCGTGGACCTGCTGAAGAAGCATAAACTCACCGACATGATCAGCGTGGTTTTTTACCAGCCGGAAGTCATCACCGAGTATTTCCGCGACGGCGCCGATTTCGGCGTTCTGATGCAATACAAGGCCGCCGAGAGCGACCTGGGCACGGCGGGTTCGGTGAAGAACTGCCAGTCCATGATCGGTAAGGAAAGGTTCGTCGTCATCTCCGGCGACGTGCTGACGGATTTCGATTTGAGCGCCGCCATCAAGTTCCACGAGCAAAATAAGGCCAAGGCGACCATGATCCTCACCCGGGTGGAAAACCCGCTGGCCTTCGGCGTGGTCATCACGGGCAAAGACGGCAAGATCGAGCGGTTCCTGGAAAAGCCCACCTGGGGTGAGGTTTTCTCCGACACCGTCAACACGGGCATTTATATCCTGGAGCCCGAAGTGCTCGACCTGATCCCCGAAAAAACCGAATTCGATTTTTCCAAGAACCTTTTTCCCCACATGCTCAAGGAAGGCATGCCGCTTTACGGCTACATCGCCCAAGGTTATTGGGCCGACATCGGCAACCTGGACCAGTACCGTCTGGCCCACCAGGACGTCTTCGCGGGCAAGGTGGAAGTGGATATTCCCGGAACCCGGCAGAACAAGGTCGGCAAGGAAATCTGGGCGGGCAAGGGTTCCTTCATCGATCCCTCGGCACAGCTTTCGGGGACCGTCGTCATCGGCGACAACTGCAACATCGGCAAGAACGCCAAGGTGACCAACTCGGTCATGGGCGACGGCTGCCAGATCCAAGAAGGTTCGGTCCTCATCAACGCCACCCTTTGGCGAAACGTCTTGATCGGCGCCGAGGCGCAGGTGAGGGAATGCGTCATCGCTTCCGGCACCGACGTGCAGGAAAAGGCCAGCATCTTCGAGGGCGTCATCATTTCGGACAATTGCACCATCGGCAAGGAAGCGGTGGTCAAGGCCGGCGTCAAGGTTTGGCCAAACAAGGTGGTCGAGGACGGCGCGCAGCTTTCCGCCTCGCTCATTTGGGGGGACAAGTGGGCCCGGTCCATCTTTGGACAGCACGGCGTCACCGGCATGGCGGGCATCGACATCACTCCCGAATTCGCCGCCAAACTGGGCGCGGCCTATGGGGCCTCTCTGCCTAAAGGCTCGACGGTCCTGACCGCCCGCGACATCCACAAAACCAGCCGCATGATCAACCGTGCGCTCATTTCCGGCATCCTCTCCTCGGGCGTCAATGTGCATGACCTGCAGGAAATGCCCATCTCGGTTTCCCGTTATGCCGTGCCGAAACTTTCGGACGCGGGCGGGCTTCACACCCGCAAGAGTCCCTTCGACAAGCAGTTCGTGGACATCAAGTTTTTCGAGGGCCGAGGGCTGGCCCTTTCCTCCGGCAAGGAAAAGGGCATCGAGAACCTTTTCTACCGCGAGGATTTTCGTCGGGCCACCATGGAAGAAACGGGCGAGCTGGTTTTCCCCCACCGCATGCTGGAGTTCTACCACGAGGGCTTCCTGGAAGCGTTGAATACCAAGGCGATCAGCGAACATAAGCCCAAGGTAGTTATCGACTACGCCTTCTCAGCGGCTTCCCCCATCTTTCCCATGCTTTTGGGCAAGCTGGGCTGCGAGGTCGTGGCTTTGAACGCTTATATGGACGAGACCAAACTGACCAAGACGCCTGAGGAGTTCCAGGCCGCCCTCAAACAGCTATCGGATATCGTGCCCACTTTGAAGGCCCATTTTGGGGTCATGTTCGACGCGGGAGCGGAAAAGATTTTCGTGGTGGACGAGAAAGGGCATCTGTTGGACGGGACGGAACTATTGGCCCTTTTCTCCCTCTATACCTATCGCCATCACAAGGGGGCCAAGACGGTGGTTCCGGTCAACAGTTCCCATATCCTGGACGACTTAGCCAAGGCCAACGGCGGCAAGCTCCAACGTACCCGTATCAGCTATTATTCCCTTATGGAAGCCGCCACTCAGAAGGATGTCACTTTCGTGGGCGAATCCGACGGGGGCTTTATTTTCCCCTCTTTCGCGCCCTTTATGGACGCCATGATGTCCACGGCCAAGCTAATGGAATTCATCGCGCTCGAAGGCAAACCCATCTCCCATTACCTGGAACAGATCCCCAAGAAAAGCCAGGTCAGCCAGAAGGTTCCCTGTTCCTGGGAAATGAAGGGGACCATCATGCGCCATCTCATCGAGGACACCGCCGATCTCAAGCGTGACCTGATCGACGGGGTTAAGATCAGCCAGAACGGCTCCTCCGTCATGATCCTGCCGGACGCCGACATGGCTCTCTTCCACGTCACCGCCGAGGCCGAAAACGAGAAAAAGGCGCAGGAACTGGTGACCACCTACGTGGACAAGATCAAGAAGTGGCAAGGATAAATGAAAAGAAGCTTTGAGAACAAAAAGGTTGATCGATATTCAAGCGTCACCGTTTTGACGGACGGTGTTATTAAGAGACCGAAAGACAAACTCGAGACTTTGTTTCGAATCTTAGCCGGGTTGGTTTCCCTTTTGTCCTTTTTCCCATTGGCATATGACATCTTTTCCAAGGATCGGTCCGATCTTTGGACTGCGGCATTTTTATTTCTCATGGGTGGAGCTCCAGCTTTTATGTTTGCCAGATGGGGAAATTTGATGTTTGCCTCTAGCCCCGTCTACGGCCGAAAAGTTTCTTCTGGGATGGTTTGGTTGGCGGTCTTCTTAACCTTGATGTTTTTTTGTGTTCCCGCCTTTTGGTATATCTTTATTTCAAAGCATTAATCCTGACACTTCTTTCCAGGGTTTTAATGCCGGCGGTTCCAAAGGCTGGGTGTTTTTTAAAGGAACTATACACTTGGGGTACTTTACAAAATAAACCCTCGCCCCTTGCGGGAGAGGGTAGGGTGAGGGGTGTTGAAGACTGTCGAAACCACCTTCATCCCGTTCTTCTCCCGTCAAGGGAGAAGGTGAAAGCAACTACGAATCGACTTTTACTTTGAGTGATGACGTCAAAGCCTTAGTTTCGTTTTTTAATTAGCCATCAGTCTAATGTTGGTTCTGACCGATTCCACAAAAGCTGGCCCAAAGGATGTTGGATGGCTTTTGAACCCGTCAATCCCCAGGCCTCGCCCGAGGCCCGCCGGCTTTTGGAGTTCCTCTACTCCCTCTCCGGCAAAAGGACACTGTCGGGCCAGCATAATTACCCGGGGTCCCATTCCGGGTATTCCAACCGGGCCCAGGAGATCACCGTCCGCCGCCCGGCCCTTTGGGGGCAGGATTTCGGGTTTACGGTGCAGGGCAAGGACAGCATCCTTCACCGCGCCTCCAACCTCCAGGAAGCCCTTCGGCAGCACCGGGAAGGGTCCATCATCACCCTCATGTGGCACGCGGTCAGGCCCTTGGACGACGAGCCTCATGGATGGAAGGAAAGCGTCCAGAACCGTTTGACCGACGCCGAGTGGAAAGAACTGATCACGCCCGGAACCGCGCTCCACCAACGCTGGCTGGGGCAGTTGGAAGTGGTGGCCGGGTATCTCACCTCGTTGCGCGACGCCCGAGTCCCCGTCCTTTGGCGGCCCTATCACGAGGGGAATGGCGACTGGTTTTGGTGGGGTTTTCGGCCCGGTCCCCAAGGCACCCAGGCGCTTTACCGCCTGATGTTCGAGGTTTTCACCCAGCGCTACGGCCTCAACAACCTCCTGTGGGTTTGGAACGCCAATAAGATGAACTATGACGCCCAGAACACGGGCCCCTACCGGGATTATTACCCGGGCCACGCTTACGTGGATATCCTCGCCACGGACATCTACCACGCTGACTATCAGGACCGGCACTATGAGGAACTTCAGGAGGTAGCGGAGGGAAGGCCCGTGGCCTTGGGCGAGATAGGCGCCGTTCCCGATCCCGCCCTCTTCGACCGCCAGCCGGGATGGGCCTGGTTTATGATCTGGCCCGATTTTCTGGACGCAACCAACAGCCACGAGTCCATCCGCGCGCTTTATCAGGCCCCCCGGGTTCTACACGCGCCCTAACCTGGATATCGGATATTTACCGGACGTCGGGCCACGGATACCGGATATTTATAGGACCCTTCGATAAGCTCAGGGCAGGTCATGGGCTCAAGGCGGGACCCCCGGACAACCCCATATCGGCCAAAGTGGCCGAAAGCCGGGTGGAGTTTGGCCGATAGGTGAAAAGCTTTCTTATTCTTAGGCTCGACGAAGAACTTCCAAAAAAGCCGCTCCATAACGCTTCAACTTTGTTTCCCCCACCCCCGGTACCTGAGCGAATTCATTTAAAGTCTTAGGCCTCCGCGCGACCATTTCACGTAGGGCGCTGTCGTGAAAGACCACGTAGGCGGGCAGGTTTTGTTCATTGGCGAGTTGCGCCCGTAGGGCACGCAGGGCCTCGAAAAGGGAGGCTTCCTGGCCCTCCAGAACAATGGGCTCTCGGGGGGTGGATTTGTCCCTCCGGGAAACCTTTTCGATCTTGCGGGCGGGAGGGTCTTCCCTCAATAACACCTTTTGGCCTTCCTTTAGCACGGCCCAGGATTTGGGGTTGAGCTTAAAGGTGCCGTAGCCTTCCAAATCCACTTCCAGGTAATCGGCGGCGACCAATTGGCGGAAGACCGAGTCCCACTGCCTTTTTTCCAGTTCCTTGCCCACCCCGAAAACACTCAGCTTGCCATGGCCGTTCTGGGTGCCTTTTTCCGTTTCCTTGCCCATCAAGACGTCGATCACGTGGCCGGCGCCGAAGCGTTGGCCGGTGCGGTAGACCGCCGAGAGGGCCTTTTGGGCGGCGATGGTGGCATCCCAGGTTTTGGGGGGCTGGAGGCAGTTGTCGCAACCGGAGCAGTTACCCGAATGGGCTTCTCCGAAATAGGACAGTAGGGATTGGCGGCGGCAACTCACAGTTTCGCAGAGGCCCAACATGGCGTTGAGCTTTTGGCCGATGAGCCGCTTGTAGGCTTCCGCTCCCTCACCGCCCTCGATCATACGGCGGATTTTGACGACGTCGTCCAGGGAATAGGCCATCCAGGCCGAGGCGGGTTCGCCGTCTCTCCCGGACCGGCCGGTTTCCTGGTAGTAGGATTCCACGCTCTTGGGGATTCCCAAATGGGCCACGAAGCGCACGTTGGGCTTGTCGATGCCCATGCCGAAGGCGATGGTGGCCACCATGACAAGGCCTTCCTCCCTTAAGAAACGGGCCTGGTGTTTGCGGCGCAAATCCGCCTCCAACCCGGCGTGATAGGGCAGGGCCGTCACGCCCTTTTGCGTCAGCCAGGCGGCGGTTTCTTCGGTGTTGGCGCGGCTCAAGACATAAACAATACCAGCTTGGCCCGGATGGTTCGTGCGGATGAAATCCAACAACTGATCCCGGCCCGCGTCCTTGACGGTGATCTGGTAGCGGATGTTGGGGCGGTCGAAGCTGGAGGAAAAAACAGGGTCTTGCGTGAGGCCCAATTGCCCGCGGATTTCTTTTTGGGTCTGGGGGTCGGCGGTGGCGGTGAGGGCTAAAAGGGGGGCGGAACTGAAATGTTCCCGCAGGTGGGCGATCTGGAGATATTCGGGCCGGAAGTCATGGCCCCATTGGGAGACGCAATGGGCCTCATCAACCGCGATGAGGCTTAAGGGAAGGTCCTCGATAAAATCCCGGAAGCCGGGGCTGTTGAGGGTTTCGGGGGCTACATATAGGAGGTCCAGTTCACCTTGTTGGGCCTGGCGGCGGATCTCGTTCTTTTGTCGGCCGTCCAGGGTGGAATTGTAAAAGGCGGCGGCGACGCCGTTTTGAACCAGGGCGTCCACCTGGTCCTGCATCAAGGCGATGAGGGGGGAAATGACCAGCCCCAGGCCGGGGCGCAGCATGGCGGGAATCTGGAAGCAAAGGCTTTTGCCGCCGCCGGTAGGCATGAGCACCAGGCCGGAGCCGCCCTTCAGGACATGCTGGATAATGTCTTCCTGCTTACCCCGAAAAGAGGGATAGCCGAAGACGCGGTTCAGGAGGGAAAGCGGGGTAGTGTTTGTCGTAGATTTCATAAAGGCCATTTGAACCACGAAGGCACAAAGGGCACCATGCCGACCTTCCATAAATCTTTCAAAGAGGTCGGTATAGTACCGATTTCAATTTTTTCTTTATTCATTGAAAATTGGCACAAGAATGGCAAAAAGCAAAGATGTTTGATTAAGGCTTTAAAATTAATCTTTAATTCTGGTCTTTCTTAGTGCCCTTGTGCCTTCGTGGTTCATGAATTTTTGTTAGGGTTTCTAAGTTGTCAACATGATAACGGCTCATCTGAACCGGTACTAGGGGTTAAAAGCGTTGCACTGATAAACCTTTTTCCGTAAACTTGCCGCTCGCTTCATCCAGCAAAACAAAGGAACCTTGCCTTGGCTAAGATTACCTTCGGAACATCCGGTTGGCGCGCGATATTGGCGGACGATTTCACCTTCGCCAACGTGAAGATCGCCGTGGCGGCCATCGCCCAGCACCTCCAGCAGACGGGGGAGGCTTCCAAGGGCGTGGTAGTGGCGGGGGATTACCGGTTTCTTTCCGAAGAGTTCATGAAGATCACCGCCCAGGTTCTGGCGGGTTACGGCATTACCTCCTATATGTGCCCGGTGGGAACCCCCACCCCGACCGTTTCCTACGAGTTGATCCGCCGCAAAACCGCGGGCTCCATCAACTTCACCGCCAGCCATAATCCGGCCCAATACCAGGGCTTAAAATTTAACGGTTCGGACGGCGGGCCGGCTTCGGTCCAAGTGACCATGTCCCTTGAATCATTGGTGGAGAGTATTGCTTCCAAGGGGGTCAAAATCCCTGAACTCCCCTATGCCCAAGCTGAGGAAAAGGGCCTGGTGGTTTCGATTGATCCGAAAGAACACTATTTCGAACGCATCCGGGAATTGGTGCGGTTTGACGTTCTTAAGAAAGCCCATTTAAGAATTGTGATCGACCTGATGCACGGCAATGGCGCGGGATACCTGGACACCCTTTTACAGGAAGCGGGCGTCAACCTGAAAGTCCTGCACAGCAATCGGGACCCCCTCTTCGGAGGGCACCGTCCCGAGCCGGGAAGCGAGGAACTGGCGGAAGCCGTCCATCTGGTGAAAACCTGGCCTGCCCATTTAGGGCTCGCCAACGACGGGGACGCGGACCGGTTTGGCATCATCGACGCGGACGGCACTTATATTTCCCCCAACGAGGTAGTGGCCATTCTTTTTGAACATCTTTTGAATACCCGTGATTGGAAGGGATGCGTGGTCCGCACCGTGCCGACCACCCATCTCATTGACGCCATCGCCAAGGCCCACAACGTTCCCCTTAAAGAGACGCCCGTGGGCTTCAAGTACATCGCCGAGATCATGGCGAAAGAGCCCATTATTATCGGCGGCGAGGAATCGGGCGGCCTGACGATCCATGGGCATGTGCCCGAAAAGGACGGGATTTTGGCCTGCCTCCTCATGGCCGAAGTGGTGGCGCAGGAGGGAAAAAATCTTTCCGCGGTGTTGAAGGGCCTCTATCAGCAATATGGCGGCTATTACACCGACCGGTTGAATTTGAAGTTGAAGGACGGGCTGAAGGAAGTCATGACGGCCCGGCTGAAGGACCACCCGCCCACGGAAATCGCCGGCCAAAAAGTCACCGACATCGTCCGCAAGGACGGGACCCAATTCATCCTCGCCAGCGGGGAATGGCTGATGGTGCGCTTTTCCGGCACCGAACCCATTATGCGATGCTACCTGGAAGCCCGTTCGCTCGAGAATTTGGAGAAACTGCGCGTGGCGGGCAGGGAATTGACGCAGGTCTAAAGCCGGAAACAAAGGCGGTTCAACATTTTGTTCTTCCTTCCCATGTTATTCCCTTCTTTTTGCGATAAACTAGGTCAATGTTGTCCGATTACCTCTTGCAAAGAGAGGCTTTTCCATGTTGAAGCATTTTCCCGTTTTAAAAATCATCCAGTCCCAATTGATGAAAGTCGTGGGGATGTTTACCCTTTGGCTCTTCCTCACCGTGGGAGTGGGGGTGGCCGCCGCCCAATTTTTCCAAGACTCGGTGACGGTGGAATATATCGCGGTCGGGGCGGGGTTTCTGCTGCTGTTTTGGTGGGGTATTTTATCCTGGCGGGTCCGCAACCGCGTCGCCCTTGACCTTCAAGACCTCTTCGTCGCGAACCAAATGATCCCTTTCAACTTCGTCAGGCTTACGGGGTCCATGCCCTGGAGCGCGGGGTCCAACCTGGAAAAACTCATCAAGTCCAGCGCCCAAGAATACAAAACCCTTTTGGAAAAAGCCAAGTTGTCCAACCAGACTTTGGAAAAATACGTGGGAACCTCCGTGAGCGAAAGGGCCGCGAATAAGGCTTTGAATTCGGAATTGGGCGGCGAATTGCGCCGGGTTTACGTCTTGTTTTCCGACATCCGGGGTTTTACCCGCATGACCGAGCTTTTGAAACCCGAGGAGACGGTTGAGGTATTGAATAAGATGTTCAGCGCGATGGAAGAAGTCATCACCCAGAACGGCGGCGACATCAATAAATACATTGGGGACGCCATCTTCGCTTATTTCCGGCGGCCCTACGGCAACGAAGGGGAGGCGGCGAAAATGGTCCTGCGTACCGCCATGCGCATGCAGGACCGGTTCGAGGTCTTGAACCAAACCTTCAAGACAGCCTATAGCCAGGAGATCAAGATCGGCCTGGGCATCGGCATCACCGCCGGGGAGGCCATCCAAGGCAACCTGGGGTCCTCGAACCGCATGGAGTTCACCCTGATCGGCGACACGGTCAATATGGCTTCCCGGCTTTGCGGCATCGCCGAACACGGACAGGTTCTAGTGAACGAGGAGATGGCCGGCGCAGCGAAGGACTTCTTCGAGATGACGGCGCTTTCACCGGTGCGCATCAAGGGCAAGTCGGAGGTCCAAACACCCTATTCGGTCATCGGTGAGCGGCTGACGATGGGAAGGTAGTTAGTACCGGTTTTGAATGATGCCTTTTGAGTTCTAAGTTTTTGAAATTCCCGCGAGATAAATTGGACGGAACGTGAAGAAAAAGAACCCTCCCCCAAAAAAGGTCAAGAGCCTTTCATCCCCGAAGGCGGACGCCGCTTACCGCCATTTCGGCCTGAAGTTTGATCCCTTCACTACTTTGGCGCTTCAAAAACATAACTTGGATTATTTCGTCGGCAGGGAAACCTTGATCGACCGGCTGCTCTCCGCCATGTTTTCGGTGTCCAATGTCGGCGTGGCGGGCGAACCGGGGGTGGGCAAAAGCAGTTTGATGCAGTTGTTGAAAAGCCGGGTGCCTTCCCGTTTTTATCACGTCAGCATCGGAGTGCCGTTGGACGACGCCACTTACTTCCTCTCGGAATTGCTGCGGGAAATGCTGTTGACCATCCCGCCCGCGCCGGGCCTGAACTTCAAGGAAATCAGCCGGAGGCTGGAAGCGGGCGAGTTGAGCAAGAACGCGATCTTTTCCAATATCCGGTCGATCGTCTCGCGGCTCAAAAAGCCGCTTCTGGTTTTCGTGGATGACCTGGAAAAAATCAAAAGCGACCGGGTCCAGCATTTAACCCGTTCCGAAAGAACGCTTCAGCTACTGGAGGAATTAAAATCCCTGCTGGAATTGCCGAACGTGGGTTTTGTCATGGCCTTGCAGGAGGAGTTTTATTCCAAGGTCAGCCAGGTGGTCAAGGAAGGGGCCGAACCCACTGTCCTGGGGCTTTTCAAGAACGTGGTCCTGGTTGAGAAATTCGGCCAAGAGGAATTGAAAGCGATCCTTTCCCTGCGCTTGAGACAAGCGGGATTCAAAAAGGATTTGGATGATTTTTTAGAGCCCGAAGCCCTGACGATGGCCCTGTCCCTTTCTTCCGGCAACCCGCGCCGGTTCATGTATCTGCTTTCCGAGGCCATGTATTGCGGGTTCAAACGAAAGGCCAAGCGGGTGGAGTTCCAGGACTTGTTCGAGGCGGTGAACGAGCACCTGAAGCTGGACCTGGTTTGCAAGAAACTCCTTTATTTCCTGGCCAAGTCGGGCCGGGCAGTGGCCTCCAACACGGACCTGCAGGCTTTCATGGGGTTGGACATGATTTCCATCGTTCGGCGCCTGGAAATTCTCTCGAAGAACCGGCTGGCGGAGATGGTGGATGTGGTCAACGGCACCAAGGTCTATGCCCTGCCGGGTTTCAAGGAAAGCGTCCCCGAATCCTCTCTCTCCACCCTGACCAAAATGACCCAATCGGCCAATGGCGAGCGGGTTTACAATCTCTTGAGCGCCAAAGACCAGGAACTTTCGTGAAAAGTTACCTGGTTCTCGTCACGACTCCCAACCGGTCCGTCAGCGAGAAGCTCTCCAAGGGCCTGGTTCAAAAAAAACTGGCGGCCTGCGTCAACCGCGTGCCCGGTATCCACAGCCGCTACTGGTGGAAGGGAAAAATCGAGACCGCCCGGGAAGAACTGCTTCTCATTAAAACCCAACAAAAACGCATGCCCGCCTTGACAAAGTGGATTAAGGAAAACCATCCTTATACCGTTTGCGAGATCATCGCCCTTCCGATTATGGGCGGGAATCGGGCCTATTTGGATTGGATCGGCCAAAGCCTCGCTTAAGGTTTTCCGGACGGAAAGGGTTTTCACTCCATGTCTTCCTTCGAATCAAAGCACCTGTCCTTTCAGCGGCTGATCCTCATCCGATGGGTCTGCATTTGCTTTGTCGCCCTGCTGGTGCTGATATTGGAAAAAAGGTTCCCCGATAATCCTTTCGCCGGTGTTTGGATTATTTTACTGATCGTCAGTTTTTTCAATATCCTGATGATGCTTTTGAGCCCTATTCGGCGTTTGTCGGGATTTTTAATCGGACTGGGATTTCTTTTGGATGGTTTGCTGCTCTGCTGGGGAGTTTCCATCACGGGAGGACCCTTGAGCGCTTACATCCCTTTTTATCTTTTCATCATTATGGCCGCCTGCCTGGTGGCTTCTCCGCCCGTCGCTGTTTTCACCGCCCTGCTGCAAATCATCCTCTTTCTTTCGACCCTTTGGTTTTGCTATCACCACCATATCCCCTCCGATTTCACCCCGCGCAACTCCAATCTTTTCTATGGCATCATGGAATCCGCGCCGCCGGAGGTCCGGGCCGGCATCTATCTGGAGCAGGCCGTTCGTTGGACCGCTTTCTTTATCCTGGCCACGCTCGTCTGCGGGTTGCTGGTCCGGCAAGTTTGGAACCGGGAAGAGCGGTTGAGGACCCATGAAAAATCGCTGGAGCAAAAGCACCACTTGATTCAAATGGGAGAATTGACGGGAAGAATCGCCCACGGCGTGAATACCCCCCTGGGCCTCATTTCGGGCAACCTGGAAATGGTCCTGGCCGAAACCCGCAAAGGCAGCAAGACCCACCAGAATCTCCTGCAGATTGAACACTATGTCCAAAGGGCCATCCGGACGGTCCGGGATATTCTCGATTACAGCCGGCAAAGCCTTTCCGAGATCAAGTCTGTTTCTTTAGCCCAGATCATCCACTCGGTGGTCTCGGCGATCCAACCCAAGCTGAAAAAGACCCAAGGCCGATTGATCCTGGACCTGGACTCCCAATTGCCGGAAATGAAGGCCTATCCCGAGGGGTTATTCCAAGCGCTTTTGAACCTGGTCGAAAACGCCCTGGACTCGATACCCGAGGGCGGACTGATCACTTTATCCGCTCATTTTAAGTATCGCTCCATGCGGTTGAGCGCGGAGGACCGCCGCGGGGAAATCCGGGTGGTGGTCAGGGATACGGGGAAGGGCATTCCCCCGGCGGAGTTAAAGCGCATTTTCGAGCCTTTTTATTCCACCAAGGGTTTTGGGAAGGGAACGGGATTGGGATTGGCCATCGTCAAACGAATCGTCGATGAGCATCAGGGACAAATCAAGGTGGAAAGCCGGCTCGGGGAGGGCACGGTTTTCACCCTTTTGTTCCCCACCGACGGATTGGTTCGCCAAGAGGGCTCCCCTCCGGGCGATTTTAACTATAATGAAAACAACTCGTCACAGAAGGAAAACAAGAATGGTTAAGAAAGCTGTCGGGAAAAAAGTAGCCGCCGCGAAAAAACCAAAAAAAAATTCCCTGGGGAAAGCCCACTTGCTGGTCGTGGATGATGAGGCCGATTTCGGGAAGATGATTCAAAAGGTTCTGGCGCAAGCCGGTTACCGGGTGGACGCGGCCACGAGCGCGACCCAAGCCATCGCCCTCCAGCGAAAACATTTCTATGACCTGGCCGTGGTCGATATGCGCATGCCTGAAATGACGGGGTTGGAATTACTCCAATACCTGAAGGTGCGGGACAAGAAAATTTTCGTCATGATTATGACGGCCTACGGTTCCTTTTCGGTCGGAATCGAAGCCCTCCGAAGAGGAGCCTGTGATTACTTGACGAAGCCTTTTAAATTGAAGACGTTAAAAGACAAGGTGGCCGAAGCCATCGCGCGCCGCTCCCAGTTTCTTGAGGAACAAAGGGTCTTCCCTCAAGGGGCCACCGTGGACGAATGGTGACTTTTAAAACGGCCCTGAATTTTAAATGACGGGACTTCTTGAACCCGTTCGTTCGAAGTCCATCACTCGAATTTTGAAATAAAGGATTTCCCGGATGCCCCCGAAAAATGTTTCGCCGTCCAAACGCCGCAATATTCCCGAACCCACCATCGCCCGGCTTCCGCGTTACTTGCGGAGTTTCGCCGAGTTTATGCAGAAACATCAAGTGGTGATTTCCTCCAAGGAGCTGGCGGCCGTTTCCAGCATCAACCCCGCACAGGTTCGTAAAGACTTGGCTTACTTTGGCCAGTTCGGCCAGCGGGGAATCGGCTATGACGTCAAAATTCTCGATGGGAAGATGCGGGAAATATTGGGCCTGCATAAGGCCTGGAGAATCGCGCTGGTTGGCGCCGGTAACCTGGGCACGGCCCTTTTACAATATGGCGGCTTTTCAAAGGCGGGCTTCAAAATCGAGGCGGCTTTTGACGTGGATCCCTCCAAAGTGGGATGGGAATTGGAAGGGGTCCGTATTTGGGCCACCCCGGCCATCAGGCAAGTCGTGCGGGAAAAGAAGATCGAGATCGGGATCATCGCGGTCCCCGCCAGCCAGGCCCAGCGGGTCGCCGACGACCTGGTGGACGGGGGCATCCGGGCCATCCTCAATTTCGCGCCCTGTATTTTGACCGTCCCCAAGTCGGTGATCGTCCGAGGGGTGGATTTAGCCTCCGAATTGGAAAACCTGACTTACTTCCTCGAAAAGTCCAGCAAGGCTGAAAAATAATTGTTTCAAAAAGGTAAACGGCATGATACTTTTTCATGTGCCACCTGAGGGAAGAACGAAAAGGGATATACAGCCAATAATGAAAAAAACGTTAAAAGTTATTGAGACCAAAACATTCCAGGGGTTTCGGAAAATGTACCACGTTTTGGCTTCCTCCTTATTTCCCTTGGCTTACCTTTATCCTCCTTTTCACTGGGGCACACCTGAAATCCGTAAATGGCTATTAATCGTTTCGGGAGCTTGTTTCCTCATCTCCTTTTCCCTGGATTTTTTAAGATTGAGGGACCATAAATTTAATTCCTGGTTCATGGGTATTTTTTCTGAATTTATCCGCCGGACCGAAACCAACAAATTCAACGGCTCAACCTTTCTTTGCCTGGCTTTTTTCCTAGTCATCTTCTTTTTTTCCCGCAACGTGGCCATGACCGCCATGTTTTTCCTTTCCCTGGGGGACGCCGCCGCGGAATTAGGAGGGAAGAATTTCGGACGCCTGAAAATTTTCGGAAAATCGCTGGAAGGAACATTGGCCTTCTTCCTGGTCGCCTTCCTGACCGCTTACGTGCTTTTCGAGAATTGGCAGATCGCCTTTATCGGAGCCCTGGTGGGGGCTTTGGTCGAACTTTTTTCGTTCGATTTGGACGACAACCTCACGGTACCCATAGGTTCAGCCTTGGCCCTTTCTTGCGCGGTGGTCTTGTTTCATGTCGGTAATGGTCTTTTTTCCTTTTAAAAGTTATTCTCCTAAAAAATCCGAATAACCCCCCAAGGGCCGGTTTCAGTCCTTGAGCCGCCGTTAAAAAACTAACCATTTGTTCAATATATGCCTAAGGATTTAAGGTTTTTCCAACTCGGCTTGCACTAAAGTCCTTCCCGCCCGTCTAAACCATAGATAAAGTTTAAAAGAATCAGCCTTTTTGCCGAGAAGGTAACCCGTTACCTTTTGGCATATTTGATGCTTTTAATTATGCTGAAGTTAGAGTCACCCGCTTGCAAGCGATGCCTCGGAACCGAAGTATGTTGTTTGAAATGGTACCCGGCCCTTTTTTCCACAGTCAATTCAGCTCAGGAAAAAAGGGCGTGCCCAGCGGCCTTGCGAATTTAAGCGCAAGCGAAACTGGGGGGAAGTTGCCCAATGCTTCACCTACCCTCATCCCCTAATTCGATCTTGGCTTTGCCAAGAAAGAGGATATGAGGGTCACCCAGTCCTCCTTTGTCCGGGTTTTACCCGGTTCGGTAGAGGGACGGGGTACGGATGCCGGAAAGCGAGGAAGCCATGGATGAGAACTGCGGTAGGATTAACCGACTGCTGAACTTGTACCGGGCTGGAAAATTGACGGAGGAAGAGAAAGCTGACGTGGAATATCATTTACTTTGTTGTCCCGAATGCATATTCCTGTTGACCCTTGTTCCGTCGTTGAGCCACGAATAAGTTCTGTTTCAATAAAATTGAATGCCATGAGCCCGCCCTGCCCGGCGGGCTTTTTTGTATAACTTAAAAATGAGTTTTTTTGTTTCTTGGCCCTTTTTAGCCCTTTCTTGACTTTCCCCGGAACTTCGTCAAAAATCATCCCGCATTTTATTTAACTGCCCAGGGATTTCTGCGCCTAGGAGCGCGGAAAGCCCTTATTGTGTTTACGGCAAAAGCTTGGAATATGGAAAAAACCGAAGAAACGGCGGCGGCCTCCGCGCCCAAGTCGCCTTTCGCTTTTGAAAAGCTCTCCTGGCCCGCCGCCGAAGAGGCCTTTCAAAGCCTCAAGGCCGGAAAATCCCGAACCCTTATTCATGGCGTTCCGGGATCGGCAAAATCTTTTCTGTTGGCCTGGTTTTACCGGAAACTCCGGGAAAAAAATCCCTGGCTCCTCGTGACTCCCACCCGGGAAGAAGCCTTGTCCCTGCAAGACGATCTTTCCACTTGGCTTCCGGAGGTTCCCGTCTATCTTTGCCCTTCCTGGGAAACCCTTCCCCAAGACGTGGAAACGCCCGATCCGGAACTCATCGGGGAACGCCAGCGGACCTTCTACCGGCTGACGCAGGGCGAAGCCTGTATCGTGGTGGCCCCCCTGATGGGCGCCCTTCAAGGCACCATGACCCCGGACGAATGGATCGATGAGGTGCTTATCCTCAAAAAAGGCCAGGAGGTCCCCGCGAACTTAAAAGAAAAACTGGTGTCCCTAGGATATGAACCCGCCACCCAGGTGGTCCAACTGGGGCAGTTCGCCATGCGGGGCGGTATCCTGGACCTGGCCTCGCCCGGTTCCCCCTCGGGCCCCGTGCGGCTGGAGCTTTTCGGCGACACGCTTGAGTCGGTGCGGCCCCTTGATATCCTGAACCAACGCTCCAGCGGCAACCTGGAAGAGGTTTTTGTTTTTCCGGCCCACGAGATCGTCCTCAAGGACGAGACCCGCTACAATTTGCGCCAGGCCCTCAAAACAAAAGCGAAGGCCGTAACGGAAAAAACACCCTCGCGCTGGGCGCAAGAGGCACTGGATCTTTTCGGCCAGACCCATCAGTTTCCCGGCTGGCAGTGGCAGGGGGTTGGGGCCTTGGAAAAGAGGGCCTGCCTTTTCGACTACCTGCCGAAGGAGACCCGCGTCTTTTTGATGGAACCCCTGGCTTTCGAACGCAAGTGGGAAGAACTACAGGACCTGTTTTCAAGCTGCAATAAACAGGCGAAAGACGACGGCTCGGACCTTTTTGACGCCGAGGATCTTTTTTCCGATATCGGCTTCCTGAAAAAGGCCCTGGGGAAAGGACAGGCCTCGGGCCTTTCCCAGATCGACCAGGATCTTTTCCAGGAACCGGCCGACTTTTCCCACGCGGTGCCCGGGCGGTCCCTGGCGCCTTATTACGGCAAATTCGCCACCTTTACCGGCGACCTGAAAAAATGGCTCAAGGAACCACCGGATAGTTCGGATATTTCCCGGAAATCCCAGGTCCTTCTTTGGTGCCATAACAAGGGAGAAAGGGAAAGACTCTCGGAGCTTTTGCGCCAGGAGGATATCGTCCCCAAGGACAACCCACAGCTTTCCATGGTCCTGGGCGAAATCGAGCAGGGTTTCGCCTTTGATGACATCCAGCTTCACGTCCTGCCGGACCACGATCTTTTCCGCCGCTACCGGGGCCGGCGCCTCCGGCGGATCCGGGCGGTTTCGGGCGGCAAGCCCCTTTCCTCCCTCAGCGAAATCTCCATCGGCGATTGGACGGTTCACGTCGACAGCGGCATCTGCCTCTACCGGGGACTCACCCCCCTGGCCATCGACGGGGTCACTCGGGAATATATCCAGCTGGAATTCGCAGATAGCGAAAAGATTTACCTGCCCACGGACCAGATCGCCCTCATCCAGCGCTATATCGGAAGCGAGGGGTCGCCGGTCCTCTCCAAATTGGGAGGGGAGCAATGGAGTAAGGCCAAGGCCAAGGTGAAAAGGGAGGTCGAGGCCATCGCGCGGGAACTGATGGCCCTCTATTCCACCCGCCAGGTTTTAAAAAAGCGACCTTTCCCGCCCGATACGCCCTGGCAGCATGAGTTCGAGGACGCCTTCCTTTACGACCTGACGCCCGGCCAATACACCTCGGTGCGGGACGTGAAGCGGGACATGGAATCCGACCGGGTTATGGACCGCCTCGTTTGCGGCGACGTGGGTTATGGAAAGACCGAGGTTGCCATGCGGGCGGCTTTCAAGGCGGTGCAGGACCATCGGCAGGTGGCGGTCCTGGTGCCCACCACCATCCTGGCCCAACAGCATTACAACACTTTCAAGGAACGCATGGGCGAATACCCGGTGGAGATCCAGATGCTGTCGCGTTTCCGTTCCAAGGCTGAAATCAAGAAGACCCTGGACCTGGCCCGGGAGGGAAAGGTGGACATTGTCATCGGCACCCACCGGCTTTTGACCAAAGACGTGCGATTCGCCAATCTCGGCCTTTTGGTCATTGACGAGGAACACCGTTTCGGCGTTTCCCAAAAAGAAAAATTAAAGGCCCTCAAACATGACGTGGATGTGTTGACCCTGACAGCCACCCCCATTCCTCGAACGCTCCACATGTCCCTCTCCGGCATCCGGGAAATCTCCGTGATCGACACCCCGCCGAAAAACCGGCGGTCGGTGCTTTCCCAGGTTTCTCCCTTGGACGACCGGCTGGTGGCGGAAGCCATCCGCCGCGAGATGAACCGGGAAGGGCAGGTTTTTTACGTCCATAACCACGTAAAGGACATTGAGCGCATCGCCGACCGCCTGCACAAGCTGGTGCCCGAGGCTAAGCTGGGGGTGGCTCATGGCCAACTGACGGAGCATGAATTGGAATCCATCATGTTGGATTTCGTGGACAGGGAATACCACGTGCTGGTCTGCACTTCCATCATCGAGTCGGGGCTGGACATGCCCAACGTGAACACCCTGATAGTGGAAAGGGCTGACGCCTTCGGGTTGGCCCAGCTTTACCAGTTGAAGGGCCGGGTGGGGCGAACGGATCGGCAGGCCTACGCCTATTTCTTCTATCCCCGCCACGTGACACTTCGGGAACTGGCCCAAAAGCGCCTGGAGGTGCTGCAGGAATTCTCCTCGCTGGGCTCGGGCATGCACGTGGCCATGAAGGACATGGAAATCCGGGGGGCGGGCAATGTTTTGGGCGCCCAACAGCATGGCAACATGGATTCCATCGGCTTTGACCTTTACAGCCGCATGCTGTCCCAGGAAGTGTCGCACCTGAAGGGCGAGGCCACCGCCGCCGATTTCACCCCGCTTCTTTCCCTGGGCGTGACGGCTTATTTCCCGAAGGAATATATTCTCGATGAGACCCTGAAGATCGAGTTTTACCGCCGGCTTGCCGAAGCCACCGAGGAGGAACAATTGGTCCGGATCGAGGAAGAACTCCAAGACCGGTTCGGTCCCATGCCTTTGGAAGCCCAAATGCTGCTCAAAATCGCCGCCTTCCGGCCCCAAGCCAAACGCCTGGGCATCCAAAAACTGGAAGCCCAAAACGGCTGGGTCGCCCTCCAATGGCACCCGGACTTGACGCCTTCGTCCGAGAGGGTGGAGAAGTGGTTCAAGCAATGGCCCCCCTCCCGCATCCGCTTCGCGCCGCAAGATCCCAACTCGGTTTCCTTCCGCGTCATGAAGGGCGACGAGGGCCCGGAAAAGCAAATGCAGGCCGTCCAAAGGCTTTTGAAGGATATTGTTGTCCTTTAAACCCCATGATCGTTGGCCTTGCGGGGTATGGAGGGGCGTGCTACGATACCGCCTTCTTTTGACCGGTTTTAATAAAGAGAGAGGGAGTTCCTATGTTTTCGCGATTGAAGAACGTGTTTTTTTACGCCGCCGCCGCCCTGGTTTTATTCGCCGCGGGCTGGGCCTGCAGCAAGTACAACAATCCAGCCGGTGTCTCGGACGACACCGTCGTGGCCATTGTGGGCGACCATAGCATCACCTTCAAGGATTGGATGCGGCAAATGGATTTATTGCGTGTTTTCGCCACGCCGATCGATCCGGACAACAAGGACCAGGTGAAAGCCGTCCTGGACAGTTTGATCGACCAACAGGTGGTCCTGGAAGCCGCCCAGAAAGATAATTATTCGGACTCGGCTTTCGACGGAGGCCTGAAGAAAAAACTCCTGGAAGCCGATTTGAAAATGAAGGATATCAAGGACAAGCTCGAAAAGGACATGCAGACCCTCCAACGCATCGAGAAGAACTACCAGGACCCCTATAAAAAAATGCTCCTGGCGCGGCAATACGCGAACAAAAAAGTCGGCGACGTGGTCGTGACGGACAAGGACATCCGGGATTGGTACGACGATTACAGCGCGCAGGCCCGGCAGGCCGGACAATCGCTGCCTCCCTATTCCAAGCTGACCGAAAAAATCAAGGACGAGAAGATCAAGCCCAATGTCCAGGCGGAAAAATTCATCAAGGACCTGACCGCCGCCACCAAGATCGACAAAAAGTCGGACGTGATCGATAAATACCTGGCCAGCCTGTCCATCAGCGAGAAAATGCTCGGTTCGGACGACTCCGCCCTCTCCCTGGACAAGGGGCAAGGCGCGGATACGAAGGGCGCCGGCAACCCCTAAACCAACCCCCGCCGAGCCGGTGGACCGTTGGTTTTCCCGATGCGGAAATTAGTGGCGGCGGCCGCCCTTTGCTTATGGGCGGCCGGCTGTAACTCCGAGCCCGCCGTGGACTTGGCCCCCCAAAGCGTCCCACCGGATAAGACGGTGGTAACCGTCAACGGGGAGCCCCTTTCCCTGGAAGAATTCGACAACGAATTCCGCCTGATGCAAATCCACTACAGCGCGGTGAGCGAGGGCGACATGCGCGCCATCAAGCGGCGGCTCTTCGAGCAGGTGATCAACCGCCGGCTTCTTGTTCAGCAAGCCCGGAATAGGGGCTTGAAACTGACCCAGTCGGAGGTGGACGGGGTTTTCCAGGAAGCCCTCAAGGACGTGCCGGAGGATTACTGGGCGGTCCTCAAGGTCCAGGGCATCAGCCGGGACGTTTGGAAGCGCAAGATGCTCCAGGAAAAACTGGCCCGCAAGGTCGTGGATTTGGAGGTGAATTCCCAGGTCCAAATCACACCGCAGGAAGTAGAGGATTACTACTGGACCCACCTTTCGAATTATTGGCGGCCCCAGGCGGTCCGGGTGAGGCATTTGGTCGTCAAAAAGGTTGGGGATCTGCAAAAGGTTTTGGAGAGCTTGAAAAAGGGCGAGGACTTTCCCAAGATTACCTCCACTTTCTCCGTCGGACCGGAAAAGTCCCAGGGAGGGGACTGGGGTTTCATGGACGTGGACCGGCTGCCCTCGGCCTACCTCAAGGCCCTCTCGGGCCTCCAGCCGGGCGAGATTTCGAAGCCTTTAAAGGATGATTTTGGGTATCATTTGTTCCAATTGACCGAGTGGCGCAGCCGCCAAATGCGGCCTTTCGCCGAAGTGAGAGACCAGATCCACGACGACTTGACGAAAGAGGAACAGGACCTTCGTTTCGACCAGTGGATGACGGATTTGAAGAAAAAATCGATGATCAAAGTAAATAAAGAAATGGCCCCGATGGTCGGGATCACCCTGGAGGATTTGCGTGACGAATAAATGGATAGCCTTGTGTCTGACCCTGGCGGCCCTCGGGCTCGCGGGCCCCGGCCGGACCGCCGTGGCCCCGAAAACATTGGATGAAATCGTCCTGGTCGTGGATCAGGACGCCATGACGAGGGGTGAGATGGAGGAGGCTATCGACTCCGTTTTCGCGGCCCAGGGAATCAAGCCTCCGGCCCCGGGAACCTCCGATTACCAAGAAGCCAAGAAAGAAGTGGTGGAAGCCTTTGTCCGGGAAGTCCTCATGGCCGAGGAAGCGGACCGGGAAAAGGTCGAGGTCGAGGACGGTGACGTGGACCATCAGGTCGACCAGGAAATCGAAAACATGAAGAAGCGCTACAACGGCGACCAGGAGTTCACCGACGCCTTGAAAAAAGAGGGCATCGGCATGGATGACCTGAAACAGGACATCCACGACCAAATGCTGCGGCGCATCAAGGCCAACCGGATCCTTCAAATGAAGCAGCATGATCTTCCCAAGACAGCCTTCGTGACCGACGAGGAAGTCCGGGACTATTTCGACCGGCATCCCAAGGACTATGAGCAGGTCAAGTTTTCCATCATCCTTTTCCGGATTCCGGCCAAGTCCGCCCAGGCTTACAAGCAGGAAGTGGAAAAGCAGGCGAAGGACATCCTGGCCCAAATCAAAAAAGGCGGGGATTTCGCCGCCTTGGCCAAGAAATATTCCGAGGACGAGGCTTCGGCCGCCAACGGGGGCCAAATGGACCCGATGTACCGGGTGGATTTGAATCCCAAACTGGCCGACGGCATTTTCAGCATTGCCGTCCATAGCATGGGCCTGGTTTACGCGGATGACGGCATTTACATCGTCAAAGTGGACCACAAGGGAACGGCCGATTACGATTCGGTGGCTCCGGATATCAAGGACCACCTGCGCAAACAAAAACAGGATTCTTCCTTCAGCGAATGGATCGAGAGCTTGAAAAAGGACGCCTACATCGTGGAAGACGGCCAGGTCGTGCCTTACCAAGCGCCCGTCACCGAAACCGCCGGTTTGCCGAAAGCGGGCAAAGCCGCCGCCCCGGCCGCGAATCCGAACAGCCCTTCCATGCCCTCGAGCATGGCGGGCGACCAGACGGCCGTCGCTTCCACCGCCGTCACCGAAAGCCAGGATAATTCCTCCCAGCCCTCGGATATTTATCCGACCTTGCCCAATCCCGACAGCCTAGTGTTGGATTTAGGAGTGGAAGGATTCTCCTTCGCCACCCAAGACCTGTCCGACTACTACGGGCCTTCCGTCAATACGACCCAGGGTTTTCCCTTCGGTTTTGGCCTGCACCTGAGCCTGGATTACGCCTTGGCGCCGACCCTTCTCTTCGGGATCAGCCTGGAGGGCCTCCAAAAATTCGGCGAATCGGTCAATTTTTCCCCCACCAACGCCTCCAGCTATAGCGACCATTGGTCGGCCGCCGCGGTTGGGCCGGGACTGGAAGCCAAGATCCTGATTCCCCTGGATGAAAGCACGAACTTTATTCTTTCCGCCGGGGGAGGCTATTACTTCCTCACGGGCGCGGGAGTGACGGTCGAGGGCGCCGCCGTGACCGAAAACACAAATCTGGGCGGGTCCAATTTTGGCGGGGAAGCCGCCGCCGGGGTGGAATTCTTCTTCGACCAGCAAAAGGATTCGGCCTTCGACCTGGAAGTGGGATACCGGGTTTTGAAATTCCAGCCGATCAATTCCGACCTGACGGTCAACGATAACGGCCCCTACACGGATTTCCCTTCGCCCTTGACGAACAGCGACGGCAGCAAGGCCGCGGTCGATTTCTCGGGGATCCACATCGGTTTGGGGGTGCGGTTCTACCTGGATAAGGGCGACTAAGAACACCCAAATTGTTTTTAAACGGGGAACCGTCTGAGAATTGACCTCTACCTGAAACTGATCGGCATCTCCAAGACCCGCATGGCCGCCAAGCGCCTATGCGACACCGGCAAGGTTTTTCACGGGGGGAAAGCCCTCAAGCCCTCCTATGAGCTTGAGGGGGGCGAAATCCTCGAGGTGATTCTTCCTTTCAAAGAAACGAAACTCCAAGTGACCGCCCTGCCGCCTTCCAAATCCGTTTCCAAACAGGACCGGGTCCAGTTTTTCACCCTTCTCTCCGTTAAAGAGTTGTAAAAGAATCTCCGGATAGTTGCGCCAAGGTTAAAAAACATTTACATTGCGCGGGCTATGAAACGAACTCGAGCGCTCATTTCAGCTTTTTTCCTGCTCTTGCCCTGCCTTTCCCTGGCGGACGACCAGGCGGATTTCACGCCCGGCCTCTATACCCTCCATTTCCAGACGACCCTGCTTCCCCAATACCATGGTTCCTATCCCGCCCTCTATACGGGCGCCAACAGCCTTTCGCCCAGCCCCGAACTCAATATGTCCTTCACGGCTACCCTTTTCCTGGGGCTGAAAGCCTGGGAAGGCGGGTTTCTTTACGCCGACCCGGAAGTTCCGGCGGGCAGCGGCTTCAGCCATGTCACAGGGCTGGCGGACTTTCCCAACGGCGAAATTTCCAAAGTGGGAACGGAGCGGCCTACCTATAACCAGGCCCGGGTCTATTTCCAGCAGGTCTTTGGCCTGGGCGGCGAGAAGGAAAAGATCGACGACGACCAAAACCAGGTGGCGGCCCAATTGGACCTCTCGCGAATCACGGTAACGGCGGGGAAGTTCAGCCTGAATGATTTTTTCGACAACAACGCCTACGCCCACGACCCCCGCACCCAGTTCATGAATGAGGTCCTGGTGACCAACACCTCCTGGGATTACGCCGCCGACACCCACGGCTACACCATCGGGGTAATGGCGGAACTCAACCAAAAGGACTGGGCCATCCGGTTTTGCGAGGCCATGGTTTCCACCACCTCCAACGGCCCGATTTACGACCTGGACCTGGGCCAGGCCCATTCCGAAAACGCCGAATTGGAATGGCGCTATGGGGCCGATGCGGGGGCGGGGAAACTGCGATTCCTCCTTTACGACAACCGGGCCCACATGGGCAGTTACCAGGCCGCCCTGGACGCCTCGCCCACCGACCCGGATGTGATTTCCACCCGGGCTTACCGGCAAAAGTTCGGGTTGGGGCTCAACTGGGAGCAGAATGCCGGGGCGGACCTGGGCTTTTTCGGTAGGTTGGGCTGGAGCGACGGCCAAAACGAAATCTGGATGTTCACCGCCGTGGACCAGGTCGCCTCCCTGGGCCTTTCATTGAAGGGTACTGCCTGGGGCCGGGGACAAGACCAGGTGGGCCTGGGGGCGGCTGTCGCCGGGCTATCCAGCGTGCACCAGGCCTACCTGGCCGCCGGGGGTCTGGATTTTGACCTGGGGGACGGGGCCTTGAGTTATGCCCCGGAGGAGATGGAGGAGCTTTACTATCTCTGCAAGCCCACCGAGCACCTTTCCCTGACCCTGGATTTCCAGGGTTTCAACAACCCCGCCTATAACCAGGATAGGGGGTCGGTAGGGGTTATTGCCGGCCGGGCCCATTTCGAGATATAGGCCCCTGGTTCGAAGCCACAAGCCGAGAACCGAGATTCGATGCTTTCTATCGCCCTTGGCCGTATTAGCGGCCAACGGGTGGGTGTGCCAGGCAATAGTTAAAAGGGCCTGGTAAACCACTACGACACCCACTACGACATGTCGTAGTGGGTGTCGTAGTGAAAACCGACCAATTTTGAGTTTCGCCGCGAAACTCTAAAAACCTAGAAAACCGAGGGGGGTGTTTCCTCAGGAAACACCCCCTCTTTTTAAAGGGTTTTTATGGGTGTCTTAGTGCCTGTCGTAGTCAGGCTGCCTGCGGTGAGCTTGTCGAACCCGTCATAGTGCCCATTTTAAATCCCCCCTGCGTTGAGGCCACCAGCCGAAATGCTAGCCTTGGGTGTGCTAGGCCCAACATTTAAAAGGGCCTAGCGCCATGCTAAAATCCCCCCACCATGGCACTCAAGGTCCTTAATACCCTTATATTCCTCGCCTTACGGGCTTTCCTGTTGGGGGCCACCCTCTATCACGTCAACCGAATCTTTTAGGATATGGCTTTTTTCAGTCTTCTCCCTCAACGCCATGAGGTTCCTGTCGAGTGGTCCGATTATTTTAGCCCCCTTGGGGCAACCGGCCTTACTTTCGGGCTTTACCTTTTGGTCCTTGCCCTCAACCTAGCCTGGGATAGCCTTTGGGATAGGATCGATCCCCCCAGAAGGGGGTTTATCCAACCGTGTAAAAGGGGTCAGTCATCAATTATTAATATTTACAAGTTGGAGGCAATCGGTTAGCTTGTCGGGGCTATGAGAAAACCTAGACTTCTTTATCTCGGCGGCTTGTACCACGTGATTGCCAGGGGAAATCAACGTCAAAAAACATTTTTGGCCAAGGTTGATTTTCTTAAATATCTGGAACTATTAGGCGAGCATTTGGAAACGCGTGAAATAAGGCTTTATGCCTATTGCCTGATGCCCAACCATGTTCATCTGTTGGTAGAACAAGCCGGTGATTATCCCTTGTCCCGGTATATGCATCGGCTCCAAACGGCTTATACCCAATTCTTCAACCGGACCCATAAGAAAGTAGGCCATCTTTTTCAGGGTCGGTATAAGGCCATATTGGTGGACAAGGATTCATATCTGTTGGAATTGGTTCGATACATTGGGTTGAATCCGTTCAGGGCGAAATTGGAGGAAAAGCCGGGAATATATCCCTGGACCAGCCACCAACAATATTTGGGCCGAGAGAATAAGCCATTGGCGAAAGTGGAAGTTGAACCAGTTTTGGCTCTTTTCAGCAAAAGGAAGAAAGAAGCCCAAAAGGCCTATTTGAGGTTCGTAAAGGAAGGCATGGGGGAAGGCCATCGGGAGGATTTGTATGATGTCCGGCAGGGACATATTTTGGGGGACCAGGAATTCGAACAAAAAGCGCATCAAAAGGCCCAACGTCCGCTGTCAGGTGCGAGTTTGAAGGTGAAGAAAACATTACCTGAAATATGGAAAGTACTTTTGAAACGGGAAGGGCATAGTGAAGATCCGACAGGCCATCGCCGAAGCCGTTTAATGGAAGAAGCGGCCTATCTAGCGTTTGAGGGGTGTGGGATAAGCCAAAGAGAGATAGGGGTATATTTTGGGAAAAATCAAAGCGCAGTCAGCCAGGCCATTAGGCGTTTGGAGATGAAGTGGAAAGAACAGCCCGGGGAAAAGGAGAAGTGGTTTCGATGGGCGCGACACTTAGAATATTAATAAATGATGACTGACCCCGTTCAGAGATGAAATCATGGCGCAAATTCCGGCTGGTTGCAAAGTCGCCAAAATCCAAGAAGGGGATTTGAGGGGCCTGGGGCCTCATGACCTGCTGGTCTTTTATCAAACCCATCCTCCTTATTTTCCGAACGCCTTGGAGGTTTTTTCAAGCGAGGACGGCCATTATTCCCTCTTGTGGAAATACCAGTTCGATCCTTCCGATATTGGAGGTATGGACCTCGAACTCTCGGGCCCTTACCGCTTGGACCCTTCGGAAAAAGCCCCGGTTCTCCTGATCGGCAGCGTCGGGGGTGCCTCCATGGGTTCGGGTTTATTGGCTTTTCATTGGGATGGAACGACTTTCCAAAAAGTCCCGCCGGACATGCGCGATTGGAGCTTTGACATCCGTGACCTAGGCGGGGATGGGCGGAAAGAACTGATCCTAGGGGACCGGTACATGGAAGATAAAATCTACGAATATGAAAAGGGCCGGTTCGTTTTGGAAAACGCCTCGTTCCCCCAGTATTACGCCCAAGGCAAAAACGACCCCGGGATGGAGGCGGGTATCCCGCAATGGATTGAAGACCTCCGGGACCCCGATGCCTGTAGGCAGGCGGCTTATGCCTTGCGGCTGTTGAAATTCAAGAACGAAAAGATTATCCGGGCTTTATTGCGGGCGGCGCAGGATGAATACCCCAACGTGCGGGACGCGGCCCTCGACACTTTGAGGGCCACGCCCTCCCGTGCCCGTGAAATCGTTCCGGTGTTCATGAAATTGATCCCAAGGGCGGAAACCCCGGCGGAAAGAAAAAGGCTGGTCGCCGCGCTGGGCGGTTTCGAAACACACGCCCGGAAAGCCCTGCCTTTGCTGGAGTCGCTCAAAAAGAAATACCAGGGGGACCCGGATTTCCAAAAAACAGTGGACGACGCCATCCGCAGCCTAAAAGGCGAAAATGACCCCGCTTATATTGAGTGACCCAGAAGAAGGATGTTGACTCAGTTTGAATTTATGTCGTCATTGCGAGGAGGTCAGTTTTCGACCGAGGAAGCAATCCGAAACAGACCAAAAACTGCAGTTTTTTGGAAGTTTGGATTGCCGTGTCGGCCTTAAACCCAGGCCTCCTCGCAATGACGGATTTTTTTCAAATTGATGCACTACCAGAAGAAGCCTAACTGGTGATTAACCAAAACTTCCTGAAAGCGACGAACCCCCAAATTCCTTCCACCAACCCAAAGGGCCAGGCCCCCTGCAGAAATCCATAGGCCGAACCCATCCAACAGGCTCCGGCGAATCCCAAGATGAACCACCGGCTGCGTTCCTCAAAGGCGTAGCAAAAAAGCATGGCAGAAACCGCAAACAACCCGAAAAGGGTCAACCGGTCCATGGCGAATTTAAAAGAGGAGAGACTGTTAAATAGCTTGCCGGGATCGATGTAGGTGAAATTCATCAGAAGAATGCCCGCCACCCAGAGCCCCACCAGCCCCAGCCCCACCACCAACAAAAGTTTTTTCATTTCATCTCCAAGAACGGGAACGCCGTTCTTTACCATCTTTGCTGTTAATGGAATTTATAGCAACGAAAGTAAATGGGGGCTATTAGGGAAGTATTAAAAAGTACACTTAAGGTGATGGGGCACTTACTTGGTTCCGTGCGGGAAACAAAAGAATAAAAATGAAAAGCAATTCACCGGCCATAAAAGAAGCCCGATGAGATGCCGGGAAAACACAAAAATATACGAAGATCATGAATTCGTTCGCCGTTAATAAATAAAGCCCCCATGGTTTTTTCTTCCAGACGGCTATTGCCGAAATCGCGCTTACCAAGCAGGCGAGAATTAAATAATAGATCGACCCATCCGAGTTCAAGGGATACTGGTTGGCAAATAAAGGGTGCTCTTGCTTAAGTTGGATGGACCCGCATTCAAAGATGAGAAAACCTAGAATCCCAAGAGACTTTCCCAAAATCAAATAAATCAAAAAAATCTTACCGGATAAATTGAACAATTTATCGATGAAGGGGGGAGGCGTTTCGTTAGGGGTGCTAACCCTTATTTTTTTGATTTGGTCGATTTCACTCTTGGAAGCATAAAAAGTAATGCCGCTTTTTGATTTCTTTTTGGCTGGCAAGATGTCTCTCCCCATTGTGGACAGCCCTCTTAAGGTTTATTGGTAAAAAAGAAGTAATAGGCCGCAAAACCCAGGCACAAGAAGATCAAAAACAAAATTTTCCAAAGCGGCCATTGTTTATCGGTTGCATCGTACTGAGATTTTCCACCGATGGACAAAACACCACAAACAAGTGCCCCGAAAGCCATCGCCACGATAGGCAGGTATCTGTCTGGTCCAGATTCGGCGGATTGTTGGAGAATAAAATATCCATAAATCGAGCCTAAAAATAAAAAACCGGCTAAAATTTTAAAAATACTTTTCAAATGGTCTCCTCGTCGCGGATTGAATAGATAGGCGGTTCCGGTTACCCCTGATAGAATAGCGCATCAAATTCCTTGCCCGGTGAAAATGAAAAAACGCATTCCTTTCTTCGTCTTTCTGCTCTTCTATTTGGCTTTTTCCTTCGCCACTTACCGTGATTACGGGCCTACCTGGGACGAGCAGGACACCTACCAGGGCGGGGCGGAGCTTTACCAATATCTGATCCACGGCGTGCCCATGGCCTATATGGACCCGGAACACACCTACCCCTATACCTTTCTTCTCAACTTCATCACGGGCAAAACCCATTACGAGACCCTGCATCTGTTAAACCTGCTTTTCGGGGGCTTCCTCTTTTGGGCGCTTTTCGAAATGCTTTTATCCACCTATGGGTCCGCCCTTTGGGCGCTTTCCGGGCCCGTCTTTTTATTTCTCCTACTTCCTTTTATGGGGAGCATTCCCGCCAACCCCAAGGATGTCCCCTTCGCCATCTTTTATTTCCTGAGCCTGGCGGTGATTTTTCTCTTTGAACGGAGGTTCCCGGACCTGAAATTCCGCTGGTTTTTCCTGGGGCTTTTTTTCGGGTTTACCATCAGTTCGAGGATCGTGGGCTTTACCTTGTTCCCGCTCCTTCTTGCTTACGACCTCTATTACTATTGGGCGCAGAAAGGGATGCCGACGATCCAGTGGCTTCAAAAGAAAGCCTTGGGATGGTTCGGGACCTTGGTAGTCTCCCAAATCCTCGTCGCGATGTTGTGGCCTTTCGTCGGGCGGAACTATTTCAATAACTTGCCCCTGGTTGTTTCGTTGAGCGCCCGCTTCCCACCGAAATTTTCCTTCCTGTTCATGGGGCACATGGCCGATTCGCTCAGTTATCCCTGGTATTACCTGCCCCTTTGGATCGGCATCACCACGCCGCTCTTCATCCTGGTTTTTTTCATCGGGTCTTTTTGGCTGATCACGACGGTCAAAAACAACCCGCTTTATGTTTTATTGAGCGGGGCTTTTCTTTTGAACTTTGGGCTTTATCTTTTTCTTCATCCCGCCGTTTACGACGGTCTGCGGCACTTTTTATTCCTTCTGCCCTTGATTGCCGCCCTGGCGGCCATGGGCTTCATTGAGTTTTGCAGGGGAAAATTCGGAGGGCCGGTCCGCATGGTGGCGGCGGCGCTGACCTTGGCGGGTGGCTTGGCGACGGCGGTCCAAATGGAGGAACTGCATCCCTATGAGTACACCTATTTCAATGAACTGGTCGGCGGCTTCAAGGGCGCCTATGGGAACTATGAGACCGATTACTGGGTGGCCAGCATGAAGGAAGCCGTCCAATGGCTGAGGGCGCACGGAATCAAGGACCCCCGCCGGACCTACAAGATTTACGCGGACGGCAAGCCCTTCCAATCCCAAACCTATTTCAGCCCCAACATGGTTTTCGAACCCAAGAAAGAACTGGCCGATTACGCCATTATCATGACCCGGGCGGGCATCAAACCGGCGCCGGAAGAGATAAAGAAGGTCATCCACCGCGTCGAGCGCGAAGGCGCGCCTTTGTGTTTTGTTTTGAGATTACATTAAGAAAATTTAAATCGCGGTCATTGCGAGCCGCGAATTATGCGGCGAAGCAAACCAAGTTCATGGGTGGTTTAAATCTGTGGGTTTTGCCGCGGGCAAAACTTGAAATTTAAAACTGGGGTCGCTTCGTCATAAACGCCCCGCTATTCGCGGGGCATTCCTCGCAATGACAACAAAGCGCAAGAACCGGGTGGTTTATTCCCGGTGAAACCTTTATCTTTCCCTCAAGATTACCCAAGGGGAATTCTATGAAAGAATCCGACTACTCCCGTGTCGAGAAGGCCATTCGTTACATCGAAGGCCATTGGCAGAACCAGCCCCAGTTAGAAGAAGTGGCCCGTTCGATCGGATTGAGCCCTTTCCACTTCCAAAAGTTATTCCAGCGCTGGGCGGGGGTCAGCCCCAAGCGGTTTCTACAATACCTGACGGTGGAAAAGGCCAAGGAACGCTTGCGGGAATCCCGGAGCGTTTTGGATGCCGCTTACGAATCCGGTCTGTCCGGTCCGGGGCGATTGCATGACCTTTTCGTTTCCGTGGAGTCCATGACGCCGGGTGAATACAAAACCTTGGGCAAGGGGTTACGGATTGAATATCGCGTTCAGGACACGCCCTTCGGCGAAGCGATGGCGGCCACAACCGAAAGGGGACTGTGCGGCTTTTGGTTCCTGGGTAAGGGAGGGGAAAAGGAGGCTATCGCCTTGATGAAAAAGAATTGGCCAGGGGCCCAGTTTGTCCCTGCTGGTGACCGCAAAGAGGTGAACCGGATTTTTCAATCCAGGTCTTCCAAGAAAACCAAGTCGATCAAAGTTCTATTGAAGGGAACACCCTTCCAATTAAAAGTCTGGGAAGCGCTTTTGAAAATCCCCGCCGGATGCCTACTGGCCTACAAGGATGTGGCTGAACGGGTGGGGGATTCTAAAGCCTCTCGAGCGGTAGGGACGGCGGTGGGACAGAACCCGATTGCTTATTTGATCCCTTGCCACCGGGTTATCCGGGAAACGGGAGTTTTGGGGGATTACCGCTGGGGATCGGCGCGAAAGAAGGCCCTCTTGGCTTGGGAAAGTACCAGATCAAATAAAAGCATATTAGTTATTTGAGTTCTAAACCACAGTGAGCGCATTTTCGGCCAAAAAAAAGTTTAAAACTGGATTTTTGAAAAGATGGGTTAATAACAAAATGCCAGAAATAGGTTCTATTACACTTGGGACATTTCATGTATTGATAATCCAATCCGCAATAAACCATAAAGATCATATAACCGATTCCCGGTACGATCGCAAAGTTAACGTTCTTGATTCCTATCAAGCCAAGTAAGAAAACAAATAAACCCATTGCTGGAAAAAATCCCAAAAAAACGATAATTGTTCGCCATCCCATGAACTTCATTTTTTTTCTTAGGATTTTTGAATATTCTTCGTCGGTCATTTGAATACCTATTTGGATTTCAATTGTAAAAAATTAAAGCGTTGTCCTGAGGATAAAAATAAGAC